>CAVWUX010000017.1:0-129236 GCA_963758255.1 uncultured Acidobacteriaceae bacterium | reverse complement strand
GCAAACTCATCGCCGAGCGTTACCAGGTCAACTATCCGTTCCTGCTCTACGCGGGACGCATCAGCCCGCACAAGAACGTTGTCCGCATCATCGAAGCTTTCGCGGCCCTCAAGGCCCAGCTCGAGAAAGAAGCACAATTCCCCGACCTCAAACTCATCATCATCGGCGACGAACTTTCCAAGCACCCCGACCTGCGTCGCGCCGTCATAAAGAGCCGGGTGCAGCATGACGTGCGTTTCCTGGGATTCGTGCCGATCGGAGAGCTACGCATCTTTTACGATCTCGCCAAGATTTTCGTTTTCCCCTCGCTCTACGAAGGCTTCGGGCTGCCGCCGCTGGAAGCCATGGCCCACGGCACGCCGGTAGTCACCAGCAATACCTCGTCGATTCCGGAGGTCGTCGGCGACGCCGCTGTCATGGTCAATCCAGAGAACGTTTTTGAAATCGCGCACGCCCTGCATCGCGTGCTGCTCGATCAGGCGGTCCGCGAGAAGCTCAAGGCACGAGGCGTGCTACAGGCCCACAAGTTTTCCTGGGATGACAGTGTCCGCCGCATGCTCGAGGTCTATTACGAGGTGGTGCAGAAGTAGCGCTGGCCAACGCCGCGAATTGCAGCATCCCCACCCCCGCCGACACCTTCGTGCCATTGCATCCATTGGCCGAGCGGATAGACTGGTGCCCCCACGTTCTGCGTATGTCGGGAGCTGCCCAGAACGGCTCCTGGTATGCAGAACGCAACCCAGCGCCCACTAGATCATCGCAAGGAGCCGTCCCATGAACGATATCGTGAAGTTGGTAGCGCAGAAATTTAACCTTCCACCCGAAACCGCCCAGCAGATCGTGGATTTTGTCGTTGCTCATGTGAAGTCTAAACTGCCCGAGAATGTGTCGCAGCATATCGACGGCCTGCTCGCAGGCGGCGCCGAAGCAGAAGGCCTTTTCGAGAAGGTCAAGGGCATGTTCCACAAGACCTAGCTGCACGGATCGACCGTGAGTGGCATCGTCACTCCGCAGGTCAACCAGCGCGTCGGAGTAGCGGTCGCTGCTGCTTCCGTTGTTATCCCAACCGCCGTAACTTACATCAGGAGGAGCGTGTATGATACTGGGCCTGCTCTGGACGGCATTAATTGGATTGGTTGTTGGAGCGCTCGCCAAACTCATCATGCCCGGCAAAGACCCGGGCGGCATTTTCGTCACCATGTTGATCGGCATTGCGGGCGCGTTCCTCGGCACCTGGCTGGGCCGTCTCGTGGGCTGGTACCAGGAAGGCCAGTCCGCCGGCTTCATCATGTCGCTGATCGGCGCGGTGATCCTGCTGGCGATTTATCGTCTGATCAAGGGAAGAACGGGATGAGCTACAGGTCCACCTGAAATCTTCGATAGCTGCCGGGCCTGTAAGTTGAGGCGATTGGCGGCGGCGCGAATCCGAGCGCCCTGCCGCCGAAATCCTGAGCGACCCTGAGCGCAGTCGAAGGGGAGTCGAAGGACCTGGATTGCAAATCTGTAGCTGCCGGGCCTGTAAGCCGAATTCTGTCTGCCGCTCTTTCTCTCCGACGGATCCGATCCCGCCCTACCGCCAAAAGAAGGCGGTAGAACGGGGCACCCAGTGCGGCGACCCATCGAAGACAAAGAGCGGCAGGGCGATCATTCCTCTAGGCCGTGCATTGCTGCACGGCTCCAGCGACCTACCCGGAAGTTGTGACGCACCGAGCCGGCACGTCGGTCCCGAAGGGCCGTCCTCCCCTATTTGGTCTTGCTCCGTGTGGGGTTTGCCCTGCCACCGCCATTACTGACAGCGCGGTGCGCTCTTACCGCACCTTTTCACCCTTACCCCAATTGCTCGGGGCGGTATATTTTCTGTGGCACTTTCCGTAAACGGCCCTTGAAGGCCGCCCCCCGGACGTTATCCGGCACACCGCTCTGTGGAGTTCGGACTTTCCTCTCCCAGCCTGCGCAGCCTGAGCTACGCTCATCGTCCGCAGACCGGCAGCGATCGCCCGGCCCAGCAGCTAACGGAACCATTATAGATGCGAAAGGGTTTGGTGCCCGGAGCGAGCTTTGCGCGCGAGTTGGCAGGGGTGGGATGCTTGCCAGCAGGAGTACAACGCGTGGACAAACAAAAGCTATTTTGCTGCTGTCATTTAGAATCAATGGTTTAGGGGAAAATTGTCTACAAGTGTTTGAAAAATAATATAGTTATATCTATCCATCTGATTAATAAACAACTTAGCTCGGAGAAGAAGCCGGGCCATGCGCATTCATTCTCCATGAAAAGGTTTTTAAATCATCGTTTAGAAGGAATTACGAAGAGGGCAAGGCAATTCAGCCTCGCGAGTAATACAAGTAATAGAAGTATTACTTGTATTGCACAATTGTGTCATACTTATCATACAAGTCATACAAGTAATGACGTTGCTGTCCCGGCCTGAGCCGTGTTCCCACGGAAGAAACCTCGCTTCTGGCGGAAGCTACTGCATCCTGGGTTGTCGAAGAGCCGATGATCCGCACACTCGGCGCGGACGGAGTAGGGACACAAATCCCTTCCCCGGCATGAACTATAAAATGGCGACGACGGAGAGTGCCAGAAATATTGAGGCGGTGAGGAAACGAAAGTAACCGGAATTTCCCGAAATTGGGAGCGAGATTGAAACCCCCGCGGAATAGCGCAGCCGACTAACGCGCGTCGGGCTCAGCGCCCACCGCCACCGCATGACTCGGCAGCGACACAGTCCCTCGGCCCAGCAGCTAACAGAACCATTAGAAGCTACGCTACTTGGGCCGGCGCACACTCCCGGCGTGTCTGGCCTTTACGTCTTTCCACTTTCTCGGTAAGCACATGTCCCTTAGGCAGTTTTGTGTGGACGTCTCCGCTGGCTGAGCTCAATCTGGTGCCTGTGTGAGGTCTTCGCGCATTGCTTAGGTCGGCCCATGTCTATATGTGCGTTCCGCAGAGGTCCGCCTCGTCCCGAGGTCCGCCCCTACCGAGGATCTGCCTCGCTCGAGGTGAGCGCCGCGCAGGATTGTGCGCCAGAGAAGAGCACCGCTCGAATTGGTCGGCCTGGGAGCTTCGCCTTGCCGGAGGTCCGCGTCGTTCAAGATCGCGCCCCGCAACTCGGCATTTAGGAACCAGGTCCCGCTAAAGTTTGTATTTCCCATCTGGGCCCCAGAAAGATTTGTCTCGGCTCAAATCAAGCTGTTGGTAGGTCCCCTCGGATTCGCGATTTCGTTTTCCAAGTACCGTAATTATTGTGTCAATGTCGGCGGGTACGTGTAGCACTGCTGTGCCGCCTCTTCCCTGTGTAATACTTCGCACATGTTGCACGGGAGTGTTTTCTCGGATGTAGCTGCAGATAGCACTTCCATAATCGGCCAGTGAAGATCTTTCGACTCCCTGGCAATGGCCTCTAACGAGTAGATTCCGCCCAGCCGGACCTCAATCTTCGGCTTGCCGCTCACGCATCTACTGCCCCAAGCTGTTCGATGGCCTTCGTGAACCTGTCCGTTATCTGCCCTTCTTGGGAAACTCGCAGTGACTCCTGAGCCAGATTGAAATTTCGCCAGGTAAAGTAGCCGCCCGTCAGAAACGCAATTCCGCCAAGTATCGTTGCCAGCGTCTTGCGCGCCTCATTCCGCTTATCAAATTGTTCCTTTGAATCAACCCCTTAATCGCGGGCAACTTGCCACTGAGGCCCCTTCCACAGTACTGACTACGCCGAAAAGACAATCACGACAAAAAAGAGCGGCCACCCACCGATCCCAGTCGGGCTCTGCGGCAGCGCTTGCAATCTTCGCCTCAATTGCAGAAAAATCACTCGCGCTTATTGCGCCAGCCAGACTCCCCAACCCATGCGACGAGTACAAACACCACACCAGCAAGCAGCCACGATAAGTTGCGCGCGCTTGATGCGAGTAGCTTGAAGCTTATCCGTCGATTTCTTTTTGCCGCCAGAGTTTCTAGCCATGGATGCCGTATTGTACGGCGATGTACGTTACTCCGCGCCAGAAATATCGAGGGCGGCGCATCGGAGGGCTTCCAGCTAAAGGGATCCCTTCGGCAAGCTCAGGGCAGGCTCTTCGACTCCGGCGGCAGAGCCGCCTCCGCTCAGGATGACACGATGGGAAGTTTTGCTGCGTGATGCACGTCTCACGTTTGAGTGACAGTTCAATCGACGGCGTGACGCGCGCCCGCGGCTCACTTCGGACAGAGGGATCCTTCGACTCGGACGGCGCTTGTTTTCGCCGTCCTCGCTCAGGATTTCAGCTGCGGGCTGAGACGCCCGCAAAACGCCTCCACTTGACATATTCCTATATAGGAATATATAGTGTTTCCCAATGGCACGAGCGGCGACAACTTCCGACGCCTTCAACGCGGTGGCGGAGCCTCGGCGCCGGCAGATCCTGATTCATCTGGCGGGTGAAGAACGGACTGTTGGTGACATCGTGGTCGCACTCGGGTTCGAACAGCCATCGGTCTCGAAGCATCTGAAGGTACTGCGGAAAGTCGGGTTGGTTCGAGCGCGCCGAAATGGGAGGCACATGCTTTATCGGACCAATCCCGAGGCGATCCGGCCGCTGCATGAGTGGACGAAAACCTTTGAGCGCCTCTGGACGCATCAGTTGAATCGGGTGAAAGAACTGGCCGAAGCCAAAGCCAAGGAACGGCAAAACAACAACCAATAACGAAGGAGAAATGAGTATGAGCACCATTCCCACGGCCCCTGGGGTCGAAAGTTTGACATTGATTGTGACCAAGGAAATTCAGGTAGAGGCGTCGCTGGAAGACACCTTCGCGGCATTGCTCGAGCAACTCGGGCCGGAGAATACGACTCCCGAGGGTGTGAACATGCTAATGAAGCTCGAGGCGTGGCCGGGCGGAAGATGGTGGCGCGACCTGGGCGACAATAACGGACATTTCTGGGGACACGTGCAGGCCATCAAGCGGCCGACGCTGCTGGAGATCACCGGCCCGCTGTTCATGTCCTACGCTGTGGTCTCGAATGTGCAGTACCGGCTGAGCGAATCGGACGGCGGGACGCTGATTACGTTTCATCACAAGGCGTTCGGCGCAATCCAGGACGACCATCGGGAGGGCGTGAACAAAGGCTGGATGCACATGCTGAACGGCATTCGCGAGCGAGCCGAAGCCAGGTCGCGTTGAGGAGCGAAGTATGTGTCCGGCATGTCTGGCGACGGCGGCATGGATCGTAGGCGGCGCGATCTCGACCGGCGGGTCGGGCGCCCTGATGGTGAAGGCATTTCGCGCCAAGAAGACAAACACTAACTTGGAACAAAGGAGAACTGACGATGGCTACGGCAACGACCGAGAAACTGAATACGAAAGTTGTGTCCCAGACGGAATGGCTGGCGGCGCGCAAAAAGCTGCTGGCGAAGGAGAAGGAATTCACGCGGCTGCGCGATGAGTTGAGCCGCCACCGGCGCGAACTGCCCTGGGAGAAGGTGGACAAGCAGTACGTCTTCGATGGACCAAAGGGGAAGGTGCCGCTGGCCGATCTGTTCGACGGCCGCAGCCAGTTGATTGTCTATCACTTCATGTTCGGTCCGGGATGGAAGGAGGGCTGCCCGAGCTGCTCCTTCCTGGCGGATAACTTCGACGGAATGAGGATCCACCTGGCGCAACGGGATGCCGCGTTCGCCGCGGTTTCACGGGCGACTCTTCCAGAAATCGAGGCATTCAAGAAGCGCATGGGATGGCGCTTCAACTGGGTGTCGTCGTTCGGGAGCGACTTCAACTTCGATTATCGGGTTTCGTTTTCGAAGGACGAGTTGGGAGATGGGAAGCGTCCGTACAACTACGGAACCATCGACTTTCCGGCGGAGGAAGGGCCTGGCCTCAGCGTCTTTTACAAGGACGCGCAGGGAGAGATTTTTCATACGTACTCCACCTATGCGCGCGGACTCGACATACTGTTGACCGCGTATAACTACCTCGACATGACGCCGAAGGGGCGCGACGAGGAAGGCATGGTTCCACATGCCATGGCATGGGTTCGCCATCATGACCGCTACGCCGGGGGAGAGACGGCGGAGTGTTGCTCAGGGGAAGCGACGAAGGCCAGTAAGATGACTGACCCGATGCTGGCCGAGTTCCAGGATGAAGCTGCGGTGACGCGGCGGATTCTGGAAAGAGTTCCTGCGGACAAGCTGACGTGGAGGCCGCATCCGCAAGTCGATGTCGCTGGGGCAGTTGGCAATTCACATTGCGACGGTGCCGGGCGCGCTGGCGGCACTGGCGCAAGGAGATGGGTTCGACGTCTCGCAGGCGAATTTTGAGCCGCCCCAGCCGAAGGATCTGCAGGAGATTCGCGCCGCGTTCGAGGAGAGCGTGCGCGAGGTTGAGACTCGTTTGAGCGGCATGACGGACGAAGCAGCGCAGGGGAGCTGGACGCTGAAATTTCGCGATAAAGAAATCTTCAGCAAGCCCCGCGTTGGCATTCTGCGGACAGTCATGCTGAACCACTGGTATCACCATCGCGGACAACTGTCGGTGTATCTGCGGTTGCTGGAAGTTCCGGTCCCGGTGATTTACGGACGCAGCGCCGACGAAAACCCATTTGCGTAGGCAAAATCAGAGCCCGTCTGGACGTGGGTGACTCCAGGCGGGCTCTGATTCCGAATAGCGACTGGTCGACCTGACGCCTACCCCTTCGCGACTTGCCGAACGGCCTGCATGACGCTCTTCTTCCAGCGGTTTTCGCCGGCCCAGTAGAGGCTGATCTCGTGGCCATCGGGATCGTTGAGGTAGGCGTGGCGCCAGCCCCATTCCATCATGCGCGGCATTTGTGTGATGTAGAAGCCTTTCTGCATAAGCTTGCGGCAGAAGTCGTCGAGATCGCGGACTTCGAAGTACAGACGCACGCCGTCGCTGACCAGTGATGCACCTGGGCCGGCCTGATGCAGCGCGATTGTCCCATCGCCGCCTGGAGCACGAAGTCGCGCGTACACCGCGGTGCCTTCGTAGCGAAAGTCCTCGATCAGCTTGAATCCCATCAGGTCGCGGTAGAAGGCGAGGGCGCGCGCGACGTCCTTGACGTAGATCATGGCGTGATTGAAGGTAAGCCTGCCCTCGGAGGAGGGACCTGCCGGGACGACCGCCTTGCCCGTTCCTGCAGCTTTGGACTTGCTTGGCGTAGTTTTTACGGATTTTGCGGCCTTAGCCTTCTTGGCGACTTTGGCGAGCTTCGCCGGAGTTGCGCGTTTCGCCGCCGTTCGAGCGCCAGTCTTCTTCGCAGTGGCTTTGCTTGCCTTGGCTTTTTTCTTCATGAGGCCTCGACGAGCGATATTCCAGCAAACGCCGCAAGTATCGTTAGCGGCTAGGCGCTTGTCAAGAGTGATTGCCCTTTCGGTAGTGTCCTAATTTGCTCATCTCACGCTTCAATCGCGGCAAGTGACGTGCTACGAATCCACTCTGACACGGTTTGCTTCTTGGCCCGAGCCGCCGCTTCAACCGCCTTGATCGCGTCCTTCGTGAAACGTACAGGCACAATCTTGCCCTTGGCCTCACCTTTTGGGAGCTTCGGTCTGCCGACTTTTCTAGGCTTCTTCTGCTGCTGTTGATTCGCCATCTCTGAACTCCTGCAAGATTGCTGCTTTGACGGCCAGAACTGCCGAGGTCACAGCCCCGATGTGCAGCACTGTCACATGCCGTCTTGGTTTCTTTGGGTCGTCAGTATCGTGCGTCCAGGCATACACTCTTTTTGCCTCTGGATGGCCATGAAGCTCGAATACCTCCACACTGCCGTTCCACACCGTCTCGCCGCCAAACACCTCTTTCACGGGCACCGTCTCCACATGAGTCGCCTCTGTGCCGTGCAATCGCCGGATAACCTCTCGCAACTCCGCGATGTAATCCACTTTGTTCATTGCGGACACTTTACCTTAAAGCTGAGGTCAAGATTCCTGCCCTGAAGCAGATTGGTCAGACCGCTAAGAAGCACAGTAAATGTCAGAACATGGTTTAGTTCGCTGCTATTGATTGTGAAACCAGAGGCAGTTCGACAATGCCGACATGGTTGTGTCAGAAAGATTTGGAGATCACCATTCACTAGCTGTTTGACTGGAATGGTCGTTGCCCCGCCACAAGTCGCACATTTGAACTGTACCGCCTCAATATCTTCCGGCTTTACGAAGCAGACTTTCTCGAATGTCATACAGTCGCCTCCAGTAGATCGCCAACAGTCCAGAAACCCCGCTCGACTCCTGCTGCCATCGCCGGAGTACAGCGCAGCGTGTTGTGACGCTTTACAAAGTTGTAATAGGCAAAGTGCAAGCCTACCGCCGCATTAAAATTTTGGCGCTTCTTACTGAAAGCAAGCGTCAACCGCGTCAGGCGGCGCATGTGAAGGCGCGTAGTAGCGTTCAGCCGCTCAACGTAGCTGGTCGAAATCAGCCGTTGGTTGGGGTTTCCGGTAATGACTTTCTTCTCGGAAGAAACAAACTCGGGAGCGCTGTAACGGCGATTGTCGCTGACTTCCTCGCGTCCGTAGGTCTTGACGATCTGAGCGAAGTCCACGTCCGCTCCAAACGACTTCTCAATCGCTTCCACATAAGCCCTGAGTCCATCGGTGGAGATTTGAACCCGATTCCTCATCCGGTTTGCCACGTCCCGCACAAACGCATTCGCCGTGGCCGTGTCCCGACCGCCAACTTTGAAAGCAGGAACTAGCTTGGTGTCAGCGTCGATTGCGCAGAACGTCCAAACGCTTCCAACCTGTGAACTATCGCCCATTCGCACGTTGCGATCCTTCTTGCCGACGAAGCCCCAAATCTCATCCATCTCCAAACGGTGGCAGGGCAAGTCGCGCATCTTGGCATCCATCAAGGCGGTGCATCCCTGCCCGACCTTTACACCAAGTCGCATGATCGTGTCGCGGTGAACTCCGGTTATCCGTTCAATCGAACGGATACTGGAACCCTCCGCCAGTGCGCCGATTACGGCGATTTGCTTGTCAGTATTGAGGACGTTTGCCATAGGATTCAATCTCTCTGTGACATTAACTGTATTACATAAACTACAAGATGTCAAGTGTTTTTGTGTTACAATTTCTCCGACATGAAACCAGCCCTTATCGCCGCAGTAGTGCTGGCCTTTGCTGTTTACTTTGCCCCACGGTGCGAGGCCGAACATACCTCCGCCTACGTAACATATTCCAAAAACTATGATGACCCACGTGCGCTCGCTGCCGTCTTCGCGCTCTCCATATACGAAAAGCAACAGCCCGGCGCCACCGACAATAAGGCCAGTGACAATGATCCTCCAAACTGGCGTAAACCCCCCGAATGGGTGCTGCCACTCATCGGATTCGTCACAGCCCTTATCATCATCTGGCAATCGTGGGAAACGAGAAGAGCTGCTCAGGCTACCCAAAGGAGCGCCGCCGCGATGGAGAGTCAAACTGGCATCTTGGAGAAGTCCGTTGCCCATGCGGAGGCGAGCGCCAAAGCGGCAGAAGTCTCGGCTCAGGCCGCAATGGGTATCGCTATACCACGTCTCATGCTCTATTCGTTCAACTTCGGGGCTATGGGCAATGCCAGCCTTGCCGCTAAAGTTCGGCTTCCAAAGATTAAAATCGTTGTCAAAAACTATGGGCAAACTCCAGCTTTCCTGAAGTCCTACGGCGTGGATTTTACGTGTGAAGCATTGCCGGACGAACCGAGTTACGCTCACTCGAAGCCCATCCCCCGGAAATTGTCGTGGATGCAGGTAAGACACTCGGATTGCCGTTTGGCGACATTGAATTTCGCCCAGAGAAGTTGTTGGCTCCGGAAGACATTCAGGCCGTTATGGACACAAAAAAGACCCTTACGATATACGGCTTTGTCTGCTATGGGGACTTTTTCGGCTCGCCAGACAGATATTTGCGGTTCTGCAAGCGGCTTGAATTTGACCCAACGACCGAAGACCATTGGTTTGACGAATGCGCCAATACCAAGTACTCCGGCCAGTCCTAATGTAATTAGGCAAATTAGGACACCACCGCCCTTTCACTTCACTGGACACGCGCAATACTTCTCGATCCACTCTGCTTCTTCGCGCACCTTGATCTTGCCGTGCCACGGATTCTCGTCCAGCGAATGGCCCTCGTCGGGGAAGATCAGCAGAGAACTGGGTACGCCAAGCGTATGCAGGGCGTGTTCCAGCAGATAGTCTTCGGCAACTGCGACGCGGATATCGCTGCCGCCCGCCACAATCAGCGTTGGCGTCTTCACTTTGTCGATCTGGAAAATCGCCGCCTCATCGAGATAGTTTTGCCGCGCCTTGGGGTTCCAGGGCGGCCCGCCGAGAAAGAACGCATCGTCAAAGGTGGTGTCATCGTTTCCCCAGTTGGCGATGTGCTCGACCGCACCGGCGCCGGTGACAGCGGCCTTGAATTCCGTGGTCTGGGTGATGAGCCAGTTGGTCATGTAGCCGCCATAGCTGTAGCCGCCGATGGTCATCTGTTTGGGATTGGCGATGCCCGCCTTCACCAGCGCCTCGACGCCGCTGAGGATGTCGCGTCCGGGAGCCGAGACGATTCTGGGCACAATCGCCATCGCGAACTTGTCGCCGTAACCCGCCGACCCACGATAGTTGGGACGGAACACCAGCCATCCTTGGCTGGCGGCGTACATGCCCCAGTTGTACCAGTCGGCGCCGAAGTAGTTGCCGTCGGCGTCCATGGGGCCGCCGTGGATGAGGACAAACAGCCGGAGGTTCTTTGCTTCGAACTTGCCCGGTGGATAGAGCAAGTAGCCCTCCACGGGCGTACCGTCATCGGAGGTCCAGCTGAACGGCTTGCCTTTGGGCAGGTCGCGCCCGGCGAAGAGCTTGTTGAATGAGGTGATGGCCTGCGCGCTTCCGAGCTTGTCCGCGCTGTCGGCGATGTAGACCTCGGTGGGCTTGTCCACTTCGGAGTAGGTGAAGGCGATGCGTGGCGAATTTGCCGCTGTCGCCGCATGTCCGTACGTGCCCGGCCATGCGTTGAGTTTGCTGAATGCCCCCTGCGGCGAATTCTGCTGATAAAGCGCGGTCGCCGTGCCCAGCATTCCGGGCGCCAGCAGTGCTCCGTTGTCCGTCAAAGCAAAATGGGTCACTGTGCCATCAAAGTCGGCCGCCCAGCGCGTTGGCTGCCCGGTGGAGACGTTGACCGAATACACTCGCGGCTGTACGTCGGTGTAGGTACCTTCCACCGAGCCCTGCTCGACTTCGAAGAACAGGTTCTTGCCGTCGCGCGACCAATGAAGGTCGTCCTCAAGCGCCTGGTTCTTTGTCAGTTGGCGCGGCATGTTCTGCGCCGGCGCCTTGCTGGTGTCGGCGACGTAGATCTCAATTTCCTTCAGCCCCTCGAATCGTTCCGAGATGCTGTCAGTGGCGTACGCCACCTCGACGCCGTCGGGCGAAATCGCCATGCTCTTGACACGGTACTGAGAGGTCACGATCGCCCGCGCGCCTGGGGTCTCGCCCGTCTCCTCGTCATCGGCTGTCTTCTTGTCCTTCTTGCTCTTCCTGGTTTCCTGCGTTCCTGCTGCGATTTGCCGCGCCAGGGCTTCGGCGACGGCGATGCGCGAGATCACGTCGCCGCGCTCCTGCTCGCGGTAGCGGACTACGTCCTTCCATTTCTCCTTGTATTCATCCTTCTGTTCCTTGGTCCAGGGAATGCGGGTGGCGAAATAGAGCGTCTTCGAGTCCGGACTCCAGGCGAACGAGTGAACGTCCTCGGCGCCACGGGTCACGGGAAACGCCTCGCCGCCGCCCACGGGAATGAGATACAGGTGGGTAACGCCCTTCTTGTCTTCCTTGTCTTCGTCCTTGTCGGACGTGTCGCTGTCCGTGTCGCGGTCGGAGAGAAATGCGATCCATTTGCCATCCGGAGACCACTTTGGATCGGAGTCGTGTCCCGACTGCGTCAGCGGAATCAACGCGCCATCACTGTCGCGCCACAGCCAGAGGTCATCGCGAAAACGCTCGGCCTCCCAGTCCGCCCGCTCGGTAGCGATGGCCACCATGTGCCCATCGGGTGAGAGCGCCACGCGGCTTATGTCCACCGCATTGAAGAACTCGTCGAGCGTGATGCGCGGCTTGCTGGTGGACGCCGGTTGCGCCTGCAATTGAGCCACGCCCAGAAGCAGGATCAGGAGTGAGGCTACTACAGGAAGCCGAGTGACTCGATGAAGACGCGATTCCGGCGAGGCCGCGCAGTGCGACGCCGCCAGTTTGGTGGGAGACATGTTCACCTATGTGGATGGACTGGTGTTGCTAGCGATTATAAATAGGCTGACGCAGCCGAACCAACCGGCACGCCATTGCGCAGGTCACAAGCGCTCGTGTTACCGGTCACTGCGTTCTGGTGACAACCCGCGCTACAAAGAGAGTGTCAGCCCGATGTTTCTGGCGGGAGGTACTCCCATGTTTGCCGCGTTTCCAATCGTTCTTTTCGTTATCGGCGCAATTCTGCTGGTGGCGCTTCCTATCGGTCTCAGCCTGCAGTCGTATTTTCGCAATCGTGGCCGCCGCACGGTGACTTGCCCGGATAGCCATCAGCCGGTCACGGTCGAAGTCGACAGCAAGTTCGCCTTCAAGACTGCCCTGCGTGGCGAAGAGCACGATCGCTTGCAGTCATGCACGCGGTGGCCGGAGAAGCACGATTGCGGCCAGGAGTGTCTGGCGCAGATCAACCCTTCTCCCGAGAATCTCGAGCGACTCCTGCAGAAGTGGTACCAGGGAAAGGCCTGCGCCCTGTGCAACCGTGCTTTGACGCCCGCCGACTGGAGGCGAAGCCGCCTGGCGTTGCTCAATGAGCATGAAAAACTCTTCGAGTTGCGGCACATGCATCTCGACGATATTCCGACTGCCCTGGACCACATGGTGCCTCTCTGCTGGAACTGCCACCAGGAAGAGCGGGCCCGCCAGGCTGAGCCGCCGCGCATCCTTAAGGGTGATCGCACGAACCTGCGCTCAGCAATGGGAGAATAAGGCGCGCTGTATTGATGCGCCGCTTAGCGCACCTCTACACCTTTGCTTTCCGCAAAAACAACTGGCGGCACGCCGGAGTACAATTCGCTTTGCTCCGATGGAGCGCGCAATGAAGCTGCTGTACGTATGGATGGCCGTCGTTGGGGTCGCTCTCACCGCCTGGTGTCAGGCGCCCCCAGTTTCAGGCAACGCCGCATCTGCGAAGAAGCCGAAAGTTTCTCCACTCGCGGAATACGCAGGCGACTGGACCGCGAAGTTCAACGGCAAAATATGGCTTCGGCTGCAATTAGAGTTGCGTGGCGATCAACTTGCCGGGTCATTGTTGCACCCGCGTAATCTCGAACTGAATGACAACGGAGAGCTGAAGTCGGTCAGCGATGAAGAGTCGTCCGAAACTGTCGTCGCTGCGGTGATCAATCCCGACGGCCTTCTGCTGACCCTGAAGGACGCAGCCTCGCTGGAAGGCGATCGCTACATGATGCGGCTGGTGACCCCGGAAAAAGACACGGCGGAGTTGAAGATGATTGCCATGACCATGCCGCCGGGAATGCCCAAACCCAAGCCATGGAGGCTGGTGAAGTCCGGCGTCGCCGTCACCAAATCGACGCCTGCTCCGCGCTGAACTCGCCGTTACCGCAACACCAGCACGACACCCGCGATCAGCATAATCAAGCCCACGCCCAGAGCGATCCACATCGCGATTGGCAGGCGACTCTTCGGAAACTTATTGTGATAGGAACGAAGCAACTCACGCCCTTCCTTCGCTGCGACGCCAGCCGGCTGTGCGTCGCTGGCTTGCATCATCATGACCGTGCGGAGGACCACACTCAGGACGGCCAGCATGAAGCCCGTTACCACCATCCAATCGGCTGCGTAACTCATGGTCTCGTTGCTCCAAGGTCTCGCAGAAGCAGTTTACCTCTAAATCAACAAGGCGTTAAGCGCTCGGTCGCGTGGGTTCATCGAGGCACGCTGCGGCTGTTACACTGCTACCGATTTACTACTTGAGGACAGGAATGGTCTCTCCCATCTTGCGCGGGCTCGGAGCGGTGGCCGGAATAGGCAGCGCGATCCTCTGCTGGTTTCTGGGCGATGTTCTCTCCGGTCCAATTCGAACCGGAAGGCTGCTGCGCCTCGACGCAGCTAACTACCAACTGATCGCTTTTCTGTTTGTGCCTGCGCTCATTCTCGCGATCGTCGCCGTGTTCTGGGTGCCTCCGCGACTCGATGGAGAGGGGCCGGCCCCCGAAGGCGCCCGCCTTCGCCTGCTGCTGGTCCTCGTGTTCGCGGCGTCGTTTCTCTTCGGAATCGTCCGCTGACCGTCACCGCGACGCAAACATGATGTAATGGCTGGCCGCACCCATGAAGAACAGCATGGGAAACGATAGCCAGAAATTCACCCGAGAGGTCACCAGCGACAGCCGCGCCAGTTTGGCAGCTTCTGCCGGCATGGGAGTACCCTTCGCCGCAGCCTCCGTCCAGCGGATCATCTTTTTCTGCATGCGCCAGATGATGCCCCACACGTTCATCATCATGAACCATCCCAGCCCGCCGCCAATGCCGATGGCCAGCGCGCGATTGCTCTCCCATCCATGCTGGTTCATTCCCAGGAACAGGCAGGACGCAGCCACCACCACGATCGCGACAATGGCTCCCAGCACCGGCCCCTTCTTGAGGCCATCGGCTGGCGACATCAGCACTCCCATCTCGATCGCGAATGCCAGGGTCCAGATCACGAAGAAGCCACCTATCAACGCGCCTCCCGAGGCCTGCTCACCTCCAGCAATGGCGTTGCGGACGTCGGTCCCGACGATGTGCATCCAATAAGCGATGCCCGCCAGCACGGTTACTACCGAGCTCCAGCGGAACCACCACAGTGCTTTCGGCATCAGGTTGGGGACTACCGCCATCTTGGTCGGCGCGTCCAACTCCCGCTGGAAGGGCACATTCACCAGATTGAAAAAATAGAGCAGGCCAACCCAGGTAATGCCGGCGATGAGATGTACCCAGCGGAGCAGGATCAGCACAGTCTGGCCGCCTCCTGGGAATTCGATCTGTGGCGGCGCGATCATTGCAGCCAGCAATGCGTGCATGATTTCCCCCTTTCAGCAGAGTCCTTGTCACTGAGGCAGCAGGCCTTCCTGCACCATGGCTA
Organism: uncultured Acidobacteriaceae bacterium; assembly: GCA_963758255.1. GTDB lineage: Bacteria > Acidobacteriota > Terriglobia > Terriglobales > Acidobacteriaceae > DASRAA01. The sequence continues at coordinate 114,111 of CAVWUX010000017.1, read as the reverse complement.
TCGGGCGAATTTTACATCAGCGCAAAATTCGCGGGTTTTTGTTGAAATTGCGCCAGCGGCGACTTATCGTAAAGTAGCTGGATTTTGCCCTCGCGCACCCGGCGATCGTCCGCCGGTGCCGTGAGGACTGCTGTCTACAGACCCAGATGCGTCGTGAGGCCACGATCTCTGGGACTGGTTTTGGCCGGTTGCAAGGAGGACCACCCATGGAAAACAAGCCAGCGCAGAATATTCAAGACTCTTTTCTCAACACGGCTCGTAAAGACAAGTCGGTCATCACGATCTACTTGCTGAGTGGAGTGAAATTATCGGGCCGCATTCGCTCCTTCGATAAATACTCGGTGGTTCTGGATACCAACAATCAGGAGCAGTTGATCTTCAAGCACGCGATTTCTACGGTGGTCATGTCGCGCCCGCCGCATGTCGTTGAGCGCCACTCTGAAACCAGGAGCGCGAGCGAAACGCATGCGACAGCGGCCCCTGCCCCCACCTCGGAGAGTTAACGTATTTCTCGCCTCGGTGGACTGAACCCCAGCTCGAACGATCCTACGTGGCGCAACCGCGGGAGCGAACCTGAACGAGTCTTCCTCGTGGGGGTGGAGTTCGTTTCACGCAGCCTGGCCAGCCGCGAAGGTCCTCGCCGTTCGCCCGAAGCCCACGCATCGGACTCCGCGGAAACGCCGGCGGTCCGTCCCCGCCAGCAGCCTGCGGGAAAGGTCCCGCCTATCGCGCGGGCGGCGCGCAGCGTGATCGACACGCGTCTCCATGCCACCGATACCGAGCCCCGCTCGTTTTCCACCGAAGAATCCATGGCCGAGTTGCGCGAGCTTGCCATCAGCGCTGGGGCCAAGATCGCCGGAGAATTCCAGCAGCGCCGCCAGCGTCCCGATTCCGCCACCCTTATCGGCAGCGGCAAAGTCGAGGAACTCCAGGGAGCCGTCGCGTCCGTCGCTCCCGACCTGGTTATCTTCGATCACGAGCTGACGCCCTCGCAGCAGCGCAACCTCGAGCGCGAGCTACACGTCCGCGTCATCGACCGCACCCAGCTCATCCTCGACATCTTCGCCCGTCATGCCCGCACCCGCGAAGGGCAATTGCAGGTGGAGCTGGCGCAACTGGAGTACATGCTCCCGCGCCTCGCCGGCCGCGGCGTCGAAATGTCGCAGCTTGGTGGCGGCATCGGCACCCGTGGACCCGGCGAAACCCAGCTCGAAACCGACCGCCGCCGTATCTATCGCCGCGTCCGGCACGTCAAGCAGCAGCTCGAGAATGTGCGCCGCATCCGCGGGCAGCAGCGCCAGCGGCGCGAATCCGTGCCCGTGGCGGTGGTCGCCCTGGTGGGTTACACCAACGCCGGAAAGTCCACGTTGTTCAACGCGCTTACCCGCGCGGGTGTGCTGGAAAGTCCGCGCATGTTCGCCACTCTCGATCCCACATTGCGGCACATCAAGCTGCCATCGAAGCGTGAAGTGTTGTTATCTGACACTGTGGGATTCATCCGTCATCTGCCCCATACCCTGGTTTCCGCTTTCCGGGCCACCCTCGAAGAAGTGCAGCGCGCCACCCTGCTCCTGCAAGTGGCCGACGTCACCAGCCCTGTCGCTGCCGAGCAGCAGGCGCAGGTGGAAGTGGTCCTTCGCGAACTGGAGGCGAACGACAAGCCGCGTCTTTGTGTGATGAACAAACTCGACCTGCTGCCCGAAATCAAGCGCGAAAGCCTGATCGACACTGGCGACGTCGTCCATGTGTCGGCCTCGAAGGGCGTCGGAATGGACAGGCTGCTGCAGCGCATCGATGAGCTGATCGAGCAGGACCCGGTACGACAAGCGCGGCTGCAGGTGCCGCAATCGGAAGGCAAGGCGCTGGCCACGCTCGATGCCAAGGCGGTGGTGCTGTCACGCGAATATCGCGACGGCTCCGTGGAGATGGAGGTACAGGCGCCCGAATCCGTGCTGCGAACTCTGAAGGCTTTTGTTCGCGACTGAAGAACTACGACCTTGTCATCCTGAGCGAAGCGACCGCAGGGAGCGTAGTCGAAGGACCCCTTCTCTGCAATGAATTCCGCACCCTCGAGTGGATACAGCGTTACTTCACTTCTGAAAGAACATTCGCACGGCAATTACGGCCATTAGTGCCGCGAATATCTTCCGCAACGTCGGCCCGGAGAGCTCTTGTGCCCAACTTCCCCCTAGGTAGCCTCCCGCAAACACGCCGATGACGATCATGATTGCCAGACCAATGTGGACGTGTCCCGCGCGGTAGTATTCGATGAACGCAAACAGCCCCGACGGCGGCAGAAGCACGGCGAGCGAAGTCCCTTGCGCGGTGTGTTGGTCCAGTTTGAACAGGTACACCAGCGCGGGCACGATGATCAGTCCGCCCCCAACTCCAATCATTCCCGCCATGATTCCGGCGACGATTCCCACGGATAACCCACCCAGCAGACGAAGGTTCATGCAATCCTCCCGCGCGATTCAAACCACATAGTTTCCAAGATAGCGCAATGGTTCTGTGGAGAGTGCGGAGACCGGGCGGAAACGGCACTCCAGAACAGGCAGGGATCGGCTGACAACTACACGACGCGCGTGGATGTGCCCGCGTCAGCCTGCTCGTGCGCATGGTAGCTCGACCGCACCAGTGGTCCCGACTCAACGTGCTTGAATCCCATCTTCATGGACTCATCTTTGAGGAAACGGAACTCATCAGGCGGGTAAAGCCGCGCCACCGGCAAGTGGTCTTTCGACGGTCGCAGATATTGGCCGATCGTCAGGATGTCCACGTTGCGCGCCGCCAGGTCGCGGAAGACCGCCAGCAGTTCGTCGGTGCTCTCGCCCAAGCCGACCATCACGCCGGTCTTGGTGGGGATCGCGGGATTCATCTCCTTGGCCCGCTCCAGCAGCCGCAGTGTGCGCTCGTAGCGCGCTCCCGACCGGGCCACGCGATACAGGCGCGGGACGGTCTCGGTGTTGTGATTCAGGATGTTCGGCTCCGCGTCCATCACGATCCGGAGCGGTTCTTCGAGTCCCTGAAAGTCGGGGATCAGCACTTCCACGCGGCAGTCGGGCATGCGCTTGCGGATTTCGGTGATGGTATCGGCGAAGACTCTCGCACCGCCGACATTGTCGTCGTCGCGATTCACGCTGGTGACCACGGCGAACTTCAGGCCCAGCTTCTCCACCGCCTCCGCTACGCGTTGCGGCTCTTCGAAATCGATCGGCTGGGGGCGTCCTTTGGGCACCGCGCAAAATCCGCAGCGCCGCGTGCACAGGTTGCCCAGCAGCATGAAGGTCGCCGTGCGATGGTTCCAACATTCGCCGATGTTGGGACAGTGCGCCGACTCGCACACCGTGTGCAGGTCGAGCTGGCGCGCCAGCGTTTTCAGATTGTGGTAGTTCTCGCCCATAGGCGCGCGCGCCTTCAGCCACTCCGGTTTGGAGGCCGGTCTGCGCGGGGCAACGTCGATCTGGATGAGTTCGGGAGCGCTGGCCATGCGAATATCTATTGTACGATGCCCGGGCACGCCTGACGGCCGCCTTCCTGGATCATGCGGTGCGATGTCAGCTCCCGAGAAATTCCACGAGTTTCGGAATCACCTGGCCGGGAGCCTCTTCCATGAGCCAGTGGCCGCTGCCGCGAATCACCACGCCTTCAACCTTCTTCGCCACCATTCGTCCCTGTTGAATCAGGAAATCGCCGGATGCTTTTTCGCCCGTCAGCACAAGCATTGGCATCGGCAACTTGTTTTTGGCAAAACCAGCGAAATCTCTCGCGTCCTGTTCGAAAGCACGGAAATATTCGAAGCCGGCGCGCATTCCGCCGGGCCGGGCATACGCCTTGGCGTAAATTCTGCGATCGCGTTCCGGCACGGAATGCCTGGCATCGGCGGCGAAGTCGTTCCAGAAATGCTCGAAGTAAATCCGCTCACGACCGTGCACTAGCGCCAGTGGTGTTTTGCCGTAGAAATGGAAATGCCATAGGTCGCGCATCAGCCACACGTCCTTCCAGTTTCCTACCCCCGGCAGGAAGGCATCCATCAAGGCAATCCGCTCCACCTCGTTCGGATACTGCGCAGCATAGGCGTACGCGACCATCAGCCCGATATCGTGCCCGGCAATCCGGATCTGATCGTACCCGAGCTTGCGCAGGAGCGCGTGAATGTCTCGGGCCATCGCGGCCTTGGTATATCCATCGACGGGAGTCGCCGACTGACCGGCTCCACGCAAATCGGGAGCGATCACGGTGTGGCTGTCTGAAAGCCTTGCTATTAATGGCCGCCACATATGGCTGGTCTGGGCGTACCCATGCAGAAGTACAATTGGGTCGCCTTGGCCGGCAACGAGGTAGTGCAACCGCACGCCGTTGACGCTAGTGAATCGGCTTTGTAGCGCCTGCCTGGATTTGGGAGCGCGCGATTTGTTGAACTGGAGCATGATCTAGTCCACCGTTGGATCAGGTTTGAATAACAATCTCAGTCGTTGGCAATGGCAACAAGTTGAAACTACAGATGCACTACCCCGGGCAGCGATTCTAGGGCTCTCTGCCGCAGGCTACAGCGTATGCAGATAGGCCAGCAAATCGTCCAACTGTTGCGGCGCTAACTTCTGCTGGAACCCTGGCATCTTGGCCCGGCCCATCAGGATGATGTCAGTCACGCGATCGTCATTCGCCGGGATGCCGCTGCTCATGAACTGCTTCTTGAACAGCCCATGCATGCTGGGGCCGCGCAGCTCGCGCTTACTGTAGGCGTAGTGGCATTCGGCGCAGCGCGCATCATAGACCCTGCGGCCCCGCGCCTGCTGCGCGTTCAAGCCCAACTCAGCGTCGCTCTTTCGGGGCTCGACATCGCAGGCGAGAACAAAAGTAAGACCAATAAAAACTGCGGCAAGGATGAAAGCAATGATTCCGTATTTTGCGTGCAACCCGACCTTCCGGACTCGGCAGAAATCGATATCGCTAAGCCGACATTGAGGACTCTTTCAGCGTTAGAATACACCTCGCATGACGGTCCGCCTCAAACGCGTGTATGACCCGCCCTCGTTGCAGGACGGTGCGCGCGTCCTGGTAGACCGGCTGTGGCCGCGGGGTTTGACCAAGGAAGCCGCCGCGCTCGATGCGTGGATGAAGGATGTCGCCCCCTCCGATGAGCTGCGCAAGTGGTACCACGCGCACCCTCCTCAGTGGAGCAGGTTCCGCCAGAAATACCTTGCCGAACTCACCACGGATGCGGCTCATGCAGCCTTGCAGCAACTTCACGACCTCGCCGGCAAACGGCGCGGCCTTACATTGTTGTTCGCATCGAAGAACCTGGAGCGCAACAACGCCCTGGTTCTGAAGCAGCTCATCGACGGCGAACGCAAGCCACCCACGGGTACAGGACCCGCGCGTGCCGCCGCCTCCGGACGCGCCCGAGCCGCACGCCGCCGCTGACAACACTCCGTCGCTCGATCGACTTTCACTGCCAGTAGTAGTGACCTGCTTTCTCGCCACAAATTGCTGCAGGAGTATCGCAGCGTCCGCGTCAAATTTGGTCACTCTGGGTTTACACCAGTGATTGCAGCCAGCACTTCATGTCATCCACGAGGAGCATGACGTCATGCGTCACTGCCATTTCAGTTTGCAAGCCGCTTCCCGCCGGACATTTGTTGTCCTGACGCTGGCTCTGTCTGTTTCTGTCGCATCTGCAGTCTTCGCCCAGCAACAGCCGCAGAATGCGCCGCCTGCTCCAGCGGCTCAGGAAGCCACGGTACCCTACGGCCAGACAGTCCAGGACAACCTGCCACCGCTTCCCAATGCCGTACCTCCGACTCTGACCATCCCGGCGGGAACGTTTGTCACCGTCCGCCTGATGGGCAGTCTCTCCAGCGACGTGAATCAGCAGGGCGACGGCTTCAGCGCCACGCTGGAACAACCCGTCGTCGTTGACGGATGGGTGGTTGCACGGCGTGGTCAGATCGCCGTCGGGCGAATCGTGGAAGTGCAGAAGGCCGGCCGCGTCAAAGGCGTCTCCAACCTCGGCGTTGCCCTCAGCGACCTGCTGTTGGTCGACGGGCGCCAGGTACCGGTCTTCTCCCAACTGGTGCAGACCTCGGCGGGAACTTCCAAAGGGCGTGACGCCGCAGGTATTGCTGCGGCAACTGGCACTGGCGCTGCCATTGGAGGCGCGGTTGATGGCGGGAGCGGGGCTGGCATCGGTGCTGCTGCCGGAGCTGCCGCCGGAATCGCGGGTGTACTGCTCACTCCGGGCAAGCCCACCGTTCTGCCCCCGGAAACGCTGCTGACCTTCCGCCTGCAGGAGCCCATCGTCATCAACACCCAGCGCAGCCAGGTCGCGTTTCTGCCGGTGAACCAGCAGGACTACGCCAGTGCGCAGCCGCAAGTACAGCCGCGTCCGGTCGTTCCCGCTTACCCGGCAGTTGCCGTGCCATACGCGTACCCGTATCCCTACGCGGCCTGGCCCTACTGGGGTGGCTGGGGCTTTTATCCCTCGGTGTCATTTATAGGCTATTACGGTGGATACGGCTGGGGCCATGGCGGTGGCCGCTGGCACTGAGATCGGTGAAGCGGAGTAAGCTTGGCGGCGCGATCAGCGACCGCTACGACCCGTCCGCCACAATCCTCTCTACAATGCGGTCGATCGTATCGATGGCCTTGCGGTTCGGCAGAGTGTGGTTGTTGACCAGGATGGAGAACGCGATCCGCTCGCCCTTCGCCGTGGTCGCGTATCCTGACAGCGCATTGACGTGCCCGAGTGACCCGGTCTTGCCATGCACCACACCTTTCACCGGCGGGGTCTTCAGGCGATCGCTGAGTGAGCCATCGACTCCTGATACCGGCAACGTATCTTCGTAGAGCTTTCCCCACGGCTGCTCGTGCGCGTATCGCAAGAGTTCCACCACCGCCTGGGGACTCACCAGATTTTCCCGCGACAATCCCGATCCGTCGTAGAACACAAACTGATCGGGCTTGATTCCCGCCGACGTCAGGAAGCCGCGCAGCACTTCCAGTCCGCCTTCTATCGATCCCGAGTTGCCTTTCTCTTTGCCCAGCAGGCGCAGCATCAACTCGGCGTGCAAGTTCTGGCTGACCTTGTTGATCACCCGCAGATCGTCCGCCAAAGGCTGCGACTCGTGGCTAGCCAGCACCAGCGGCACTGGACTGGGGTGCCCGGCCATCTCGCCACCGCCGCCTGACGCAAGGCTGGTCACGATGAAGGTCTGCATCGACGCCAGTTCCGTGTGTCGTGTGCGCGGCCGTCCATACACGGTTACGCCCCGCTGTTCCAGAAGTTGGCGGAACAGCTTCGCGGTGAAATCCGCGGGGTCCTCGATCGCCAGCGCCTCGCTGGCTCCGGCGTCGTCCTGCGGCATGTTGCCCCAGAACGTGATCTGGTTCGATCCCGGCTCGCGGTTGATATAGATCTTGCGCGGGCCCGTGCCCTGCGGCGTGGTCATTACCCGGTTGTCGATGCGGTAGTACTCGGGATACGGCGTGATGTTGAGAAACGCGCGCTCGCCAGGCCGGTCCGCCGGCATGATGTTTACGAACAGCACGTTGTCGTTGATGGTCAGTGCCGACACCGGAGCGCCCCACTCCCACACCAGGTCGTCCTGCGACCAGCCTTCACCGTAGCGCTCGAAGGCATAGTACGAGTCGTCGGCCACCACGTCGCCATCCACGTACTTCAGCCCCTTCTGCACCAGTTGGTCGGCCAGGTCGATCAGCACCTGGATCGGCAGCGCCTTGCGCTCGGTGTGCAGATAGTAGGGCAGCGTGCGTCCTGAGAGGTTGGGATCGCCGCGCCCCACCACGACCAAATCGGAGTTCAGGCGGCCGTACTTGTCCACCGTGCCCAGGCTTTCGACGGTGGTCTTGAAGCGATAGTCGGGACCAATCAGCCCCAGCACCGCCGCGGTGGTAAACAGCTTGGTATTTGAGGCCGGAGTGAACAGCTTGTTCTCATTCAACCCGAAGATGTGGTCGCCACTGTCGAGCGAGACTACGTCGATGCCCCAGAACCCCTGGGCCACATCCGGCTCGCTGAGAATTTGCTCTATGGCCCGGCTAAGCTTCTTGTTGTCTTCCGATTTCTTGTGAGCTGATTTGGCGGTGTCTGCGGCGAAGGCGTGCGCCATCAGCAACAGCAACAGCGCCACGTGAACGAGATTGCGGACCCGGTACATTGAACTGCTTTGAAGTACTCTCGAATTCTAGCACCGGTTGTCGGCGGATTTGGATGCTTTGAAGGGGCACGGCTTTCAGCCGTGCCGCAAAGGTCCTTATAGTCTTGTCATTCCGAGCGGGCTCTTGGGCCGAGAGGAATCTGCTTTCCTGGTTCGCTACCGTCCTCGTGCCGTCAAATACAATCGCAGGATGCGTGCTCCCTACCGCTGGCAGCTTCGCTCGCGCTCGCTCGAGCTTGGCCCCCGCACGCTCATCATGGGCGTCATCAACGTCACGCCCGACTCCTTTTCCGATGGCGGAAAGTTCATCAGTGCGTTGCAAGCGATTGCCCACGCCTTGCAGTTGCTAGACGAAGGCGCTGACATCCTCGACATTGGCGGCGAGTCCACCCGGCCCGGCTCGCGTGTGCTGCCGGACGAATCCAGCCATAAACCCGTTGTCACTGAAGAAGAAGAGTTACAGAGGGTCATGCCCGTGGTCGAAGGCATCCTCCATGCGCGGCCGGACGCCATCATCTCCGTCGATACCTACAAGTCCGGCGTCGCCCGTCGTGCTATCGCAGCTGGCGCGCAGATCGTCAACGACGTAAGCGCCTTGCAATGGGACGATGCCATGGCCTCGACCTGCGCCGAGCTGCGGTGCGGCGCCGTGCTGATGCATACTCGCGGCCAGCCCGCACAATGGCGCAACCTGCCGCCCGAGCCCGACATCACGAATCTCGTGGCGCACGATCTCGCCAATCGTGTGCAGATTGCCCTTGACAGCGGCGTCGAGCGCGAGCGCATCGTGCTCGATCCCGGCTTCGGTTTCGGCAAGAATTTCGAAGAAAACTATCCGCTGCTGGCGCACCTTGACCAATTGCAGCGCATGGGATTTCCCCTGCTCGCCGGCACCTCACGCAAGTCGTTTGTGGGCCGCACCGTCGGCAAACGGCGTGGCAGGGAAGACGCTCCACCCGATGATCGCCTCTACGGTTCGCTGGCTGCCATGGTCGCCACGATCTTGCACGGGGCGCACATCGTTCGCGTACACGACGTGAAACCCGCTGTCGAAGCCGCCGCTATCGCTGACGAAGTACTGGCAGCAGAAACATCGTGATGCGCTTCTTCGTTGTCATCTTGGGCGAACTACCGCAGGGCGGTCTTGCGTTGTCATCCTGAGCGGAGGCCTCGCCGCCGGAGTCGAAGGACCCCTGTTCAGGGAATGAACTCGCCCGCACCGCACTCTTCTTATGCCTGCTAGCATCCAACTACGCCATCGATGACCAAACTCGAATCGCTCTCCTCCGATCCCCGCGTCACTATCCGCCGCCCAGGCGCGCCCAACGGCGGCTGCGTTGTGTACTGGATGCAGCGGGCCCAGCGTGCGTTCGACAATCCTGCGCTTGACGTCGCCGTCGAAGCCGCCAACGCACTCCAGCAGCCCGTCGTCATCTTCTTTTCGCCAGTGCCGTTCTATCCGAACGCCAACTTGCGGCATTACACATTTCTCGCGCAAGGCATTCCGGATATTGCCGAACGCGCCCGCGAGCGTGGCATCGGCTTCGTTCTGCGCACCTATCCGGAACACTCGCTCGTGAGGTTTTGTGACGAGGTTCGCGCGTCGCTGGTGATCGGCGACGAGAACCCACTGCGGGAGCCCCGCCGCTGGCGCGAAATCGCCGCCAGGAAACTCAGCGTGCCGCTGTGGACCGTCGATGCCGACGTGATCGTCCCCTCGAAGCTGCTGGAGAAGGAACAGTATGCTGCGCGCATCATCCGTCCGCGCTTGCAACAGCGGCTGGAGCAGTTCCTATCGCTCTCCGGAAATCCTCGCGCAAAGGTAGAGTGGCAAAAGCCACGCTGGCTCCATGCTCTGCCTGACGACGGCTCCATCGATCTGTTTCGAAATTGGGCGGGTCTTGACCGTTCGGCGCGACCGGTGACTTTCTTTCGGGGCGGAACCACAGAAGCCCTGCGCCTGCTCGACGAATTCGTAAAGCGCAAACTCGCGCACTATCCCGAGAATCACGGCAAGCCCGAGATCGACGGCACCTCGCGCCTCTCGCCTTACCTTCACTTCGGACACATCGGCCCGCACACCGTGATGTCAGCCGTGCAAAGATCAAAAGCTCCGCAGGCCGCCAAGGACGACTACATCAACCAGTTTCTGACCTGGCGCGAGCTGGCCATCAACTTCGTACACTTCAATCCGCTGTACGACTCCATTGAGAGCGCGCCCGACTGGGCGCACAAGACGCTGGCCGCTCACGCGCACGGATCCCCGTCCCATCGCTCTACACCCGCGCACAGTTCGAATCCGCCCAGACCCACGACGAGCTATGGAACGCCGCGCAGCTTCAGATGCTGCACGCCGGATGGATGCACAACTACATGCGCATGTACTGGGCCAAAAAAATCCTGGAGTGGAGCCCCTCGCCCGCCGTCGCCTGGCAGACTGCTCTCTACCTCAACGACAAATACTTTCTCGACGGCCGCGATCCCGACGGCTACGCGGGAGTGGCGTGGGCCATTGGCGGCAAGTTCGATCGCCCATGGTTCGAGCGGCCCATCTTCGGCACCATTCGCTGGATGTCAGGCGACGCCGCGCGCAAGAAGTTCGACGCCGACAAGTACATCGCCCAGATGAATGATCTCGCGGGTAATAGGTCTGCCGCCCAGTCCAAACTATTCTGAGCCGTTCGTTGATTCGTCATCCTGAACGAGGACGCGCCCAGCCGAGCGCACCCGAGTCGAAGGACCTGCTTTCGATTGTCATCATGAGCGCAGCCACCGAAGGCAGCGGAGTCCTAATAGATATTATGGAGCGAGTCGCAGACTGATCACGAACAGGCTTGCCCACAGCAAAAATCCGGCCACGCCGACCCACATGGAGATGCGCCGTTCGACGGGGCGTCGCAGTGTGGGCAGTGGCAGCGGCGCGCCCAGCGAGCGGTGGAACCACGCTCCCAGTAGCCCCCCGAACCCGATCAGGGCCGTGGCCCCGCCAAACATCAGGCCCGCCACGATAAGAACGATGTCGAGATCAAACACGTGACACTACCCCACTGCTGCCTTCAAAATAGACCTGCTTGCACCGCGGTGCAAGCTCGCGAAAAATACTAAGACCCGAAGATCAACGGAGACCATCATGAAACGCGTTACCGGACTCGGCGGTTTGTTCTTCAAGGCGAAAGACCCCAAAGCGATGTACGACTGGTACCAGAAGCACCTTGGCATTGAGGGCAAGCCTGACCAGGGCGCAATGTTTCACTGGCGCGACGCCGCCGACCCCGAAAAGACCGGCATGACCGTGTGGTCGATCTTTCCCGACAACACGAAGTACTTCGATCCCAGCCCCGCGTCCTTCATGATGAACTTCCGTGTGGAGAATCTTGCCGCACTGCTACAAGCCCTGAAAGAAGAGGGAGTCGCTATTGATCCCAAGGTCGAGGAACACGACTACGGCAAGTTTGCCTGGATCACCGACCCGGAAGGCAACCGCATCGAGCTCTGGCAGCCGCCTGCGGAGTAGCCTTCCCCAAACACAAGAGGCGGCACGCTAGCGCGCACCGCCTCTTCACACCAGAAACACTGGCAGGGACTCTACTCCGTCCACCGCCGAAATACAAGACATCCGTTGGTGCCGCCGAATCCGAACGAATTCGACATGGCATACTCCATCTCGACCTTGCGCGGCGTGTTGGCGACAAAGTCCAGATCGCAGCCTTCCCCCGGATTCTCCAGATTCATGGTCGGCGGCACAATCTGGTCGCGCAGCGCCAGAACTGTGATGCCCGCCTCCAGTCCGCCCGCACCACCCAGCAGATGCCCGGTCATCGACTTGGTCGAGCTGACCAGCATCTTGTAAGCGTGGTCGCCGAAGGCGCGCTTGACGGCCATGGCTTCCAATTCGTCGCCCAGCGGCGTTGAGGTCCCGTGGGCATTCACGTAGCCCACTTGATCGGGAGTAATTCCGGCGTCGCGCATGGCATTGCGCATCACCCGGAACCCGCCCTCGCCATTTTCCGCCGGCTGCGTAATGTGGTTGGCGTCGGCGCCCATGCCGTAGCCCACTACTTCGGCAATGATCTTGGCTCCGCGCTGTTTGGCGTGCTCCAGCTCCTCCAGGATCAGGATGCCCGCGCCCTCGCCAATCACAAACCCGTCGCGGTCCTTGTCCCAGGGACGGCTGGCCCGATGAGGATCGTCGTTGCGCGTGGACAGCGCCCGCATGGCGGCGAATCCACCCACGCCCATCGGCGTGATGGCGGCCTCAGTTCCGCCCGCGATCATCACGTCCGCATCTCCGTACTTGATGATGCGCGCGGCGTCGCCGATCGAATGTGCGCTGGTGGTGCAAGCCGTGCACGTGGCTTCGTTCGGCCCCTTGGCGTTGTGCCGGATGCTGACTTGTCCCGCCGCCAGGTTCACGATGGCCGCCGGTATGAAGAAAGGTGAGATCTTGCGCGGACCGCCGCTGAGCAGGTTCGAGTGCTCGCGCTCGATGATGTCGAACCCGCCGATACCGGAGCCGATATCGACTCCCGTGCGCTCGGCTTGTTCCTCGTTCTCGACCTTGTAGTTGGCCATCTGCAGCGCCTCGTCGGCCGCCGCGATGGCCAGATGAATAAAGCGCGCCATCTTGCGCGCTTCTTTCTTGTCGATGAACTGCAGGGGATCGAAATTCTTGACTTCCGCCGCGATCCGGCAGGCAAACTGCGAAGCGTCGAAGCCGGTGATCTGCTCGACGCCACTTTTCCCCGCTCGCAGCGCCTGCCACACCTCTTCCGTGGTGTTGCCGACCCCGCAAATCAGCCCGACTCCCGTTACGGCAACCCGACGAGTCAAGCTATTTTCCCTTCGAGTGGGCGTTAATGTAATCGACGGCGTCCTTTACGGTGCGGATCTTTTCCGCTTGCTCGTCGGGAATCTCGATCTCGAAGGCCTCCTCGAAGGCCATCACCAGTTCCACGGTGTCCAGCGAATCGGCGCCCAGGTCGTCCACAAACGACGCATTGGCCGTGACCTCGCCCTCGTCCACGCCCAACTGCTCTACGATGATCTGCTTTACCCGTTCTTCTACGGCTGCCATAAGATTTGCAAGCTCCTTTTCGCTTCGCCGCGACCGCCGGCGGACCGCCCTATCCCATCACCCGTGGTGATCGAGGGATTACGATTTCGCCTTCGCGTGCGCGTCGATATAGGAAACTGCATCCTGAACCGTACGGATCTTTTCCGCGTCTTCGTCCGGGATCTCGACTTCGAAGGCCTCTTCGAAGGCCATCACCAGCTCGACCGTATCCAGCGAGTCGGCGCCCAGATCGTCCACAAACGAAGCCTTGGGCGTCACTTCCGCTTCGTCCACGCCCAACTGCTCTACGATAATTTGCTTTACCCGTTCTTCTACCGATGCCATCGGAATCTTCTCCTGTCGCGCGTTTGGCGCAACACAAACTCGTAAGTCTAATTGCTCGCGGGAATCCCTGTAAAGAAAGACAATTGTTCTCAAGGATGCCAGGTTACAGCAGGCCTCCCGGGGACTGGGATATAAGATGCCCGATTCATCCTAAACGGTGCCGTTCGGCAAGGTCAACGCAAGTTCGCGAAGGGACGGGCGGCGAGCCGTGCGTTCACGAATATCCATCCTGAGCGCAGGCGGCCCTCCTGTGCTTAAAGCAGTTTCACAGTTACTGTACCCTACGGTCGCCTTGAAAGGGCACGGCTTCAGCCGTGCCGTAAGCGACATTGACGAATTCGGGCTTTAGCCCCCGGGGGAAATCGGTCTACACCATCGCGGAATTCGCTCTAGGAGGGCGGATGAGCTGCGCAGTGCAGGACCTGCTGTTCCCCGCGCCAAACCCTTACGGCTTGTTCTGATACCTGTCCCGCAGCTCCGTCTGCTTGTTCACCAGCGGAATCTCCCGCCCTTGGATGAACACGTACTTCACATCGGTCTTCACGTCCAGGGGATCGCCATTGGCGACCACCACATTCGCTGTCTTGCCCACGTCCAGCGAGCCCAGTTGGTCATCGACGCCCCAGATCTGCGCCGGATACAGCGTTAGCGCCTTCATAGCCTCGTCGTACGGCAACCCAAATGCCACCGCCATGCCCGCAGCGTACGGCAGGTTCCGCACCTGATGCGCATCGAACGACGCGAACGCAATCTTCACGCCCCGCTTCGACAACTCACCGGGCATCTTATAAACCCTGTCGTAACGCTCCCAATCCTTGGGATCGTCGTAAATCGAGCCCACGATCACCGGCAGCTTCCACTGCGCAATCTTGTCGTAGATGCCCTGCGACTGCGTCAGCCCGTTGAGAATCATGCGCAGCTTGAACTCCTGTCCCAGCGCGTATGCCGTCTCCACGTCGCTCGGCTCGTCGGCCTTCACCATGACCGGCTTCTTGCCTTCGAGATAGGGAAGCAGCGCCTCCAGCTTCAGGTCGCGCGCCGGGGCATTGGGCAGCGACTCGCCCGCCTTCGCCGCCGCTTTCTTCTTGTTGTACTCGTCCCGCTTCGTGACGTAGCTCTGCGCGTCGGTGAACGCCTGCCGCATCTGCGCCGCCATGCCCATGCGGGTCTGCGGATACTGCGCCGTCGCAAACGATTCATTGCGCCGCTGCGTGCCGGTGAAGTTCAACGGCATGGCGATGTCGCGCACCAGCAGCATCGCGGTGGCGTCCGGCCCCGCCAACTGGATGAACGAATCCTGCCCGGGCAGCGTGTCTTTGCTTTCGGGCGCGACAATGGCGTTGGTGATGCCGTTGTAGCGCGACACCGGAATCAGCGCCGTCTCCGCGTGGAAGGCATCCGCCACGTGCATGTGCGGCATGATCTCGTCGCTCGGCTCGACCAGGTCGTTGGTCATTTTTTCGGCATTGATTTCCGTCAGCCCCAGGTGCGTCTCCGAATCGATCAGCCCCGGATACACGGTCATACCCTTGGCGTCGATCACCTGCGCGCCCGCCGGGACCTGCACCGATCCCGTCGCGCCCACCGCCGTGATCTTTCCGTTCTGGATCACCAGCACGCCATTCTCGATGGTGCCGTGCGTGATGGTCAGCAGCTTGCCGCCAGTGATGACGATCGGCTTGCTGGGATCGGCGCGGCGTCGGCGCAGGATTTAGTCGCACGAGCTTTCTGCTGACGCGATCCGCGGCACTGACGAGCGAGCATAGCGATGAGCGCAATGGCGAAGAGCGGTTCTCGTCATCACTGTCCCTCCTGGTACTGCGGCATGCCCAGCCCGGGCAATCCGCGATCGAAGTACACGTCGCCATCGATCCACACCTTCTCCGGAATGCCGTAGCTCGACAGCGGATACCCGCTCCACAACACCAGGTCCGCATCCTTGCCCACGTCGATCGAACCCGTTTTGTCGTCCACGCCGATGATCCATGCCGGATTGATGGTCAGCATCTTCATCGCCTCGTCCTCGGTCGCGCCGCCGTAGCGCATGGTCTTGGCCGCTTCCTGGTTCAGCCGTCGTATGAAGTCGTTGCTGTCGCTTTTGATTGCGACCCGCACGCCGTGCCGCATCGCGATCACCGCGTTCCACGGAATCGCGTCCCACGCCTCATATTTGTAGCCCCACCAGTCGGCGAAGGTGGCAATCCCGATGTTGTCCTTGGCGAGGAAATCAGGCACCTTGTAGGCCTCCAGCGCATGATGGAACGCGCGAATCTTGTAGCCGAACTCGTTGGCGATGGCGATCTCCGTCAGCATCTCATCCGAACGGTAGCAGTGGATCTGCACCAGCATCTTGCCCTGCAGCACCTGCACCAATGCTTCCAGCTTCAGGTCCTTCTTGGGCATGGTCGCGGTCTTATCGCCGCGCTTCACTTTTTCGTTGTATTCGTTCCATTGCCGCTCGTAGTCCTGGGCCTGGGTGAAGGCCTCGCGCATCACCTCGAAGTTGCCCATGCGCGTTGACGGCAACTGTTTCTTGTCGCCGAACACGCGTTTGGGGTTCTCGCCGCTGGCGAACTTGATCGACTGCGGCGCCCCCGGAAACAGCATCTGGTCGCGGTCCAGCCCGTACTTCGTCTTGATCACCACCGCCTGCCCGCCGATCATGTCGGCCGAGCCGTGCAGCAGCAGCGACGACGTCACTCCGCCCGCCAGCGCCCGGTAGATCGCCTTGTCGTTGTAATCGAAGGCGTCTTTCATCATCATCTGCGGGACCACCGGATTCGTGGCCTCATTGATGTCGTCGTCCAGCGCCATGTGCGAGTGCGGATCGATGATCCCGGGCGTTACGTACTTGCCCTCGGCATCGATCACGACTGCGGTCGAAGGGGCGTCAACACTGGCGCCGAAGGCGACGATCTTTCCGTCCTTCACGTAAACGCTGCCGTGCTCCACGCGGCCGTGCGTCGCCGTTAGCAGGATCGCGTTCTTGATCACGAACTCGTTGCTGACCGCTGTGCGCGGCCGAATAACTGGCAGGTTGTTGGGCGCTGCGCAGGCGCAGCCAGCCAGCAGAATCGCATACCACAGCAGTCGAGGCCGTCGCCTCGTCATCAGACCGATTGTCTTCATGTAGTCCCCCGACACCGCAAACCACGAATTGCAGCATTGTACCCAGATCGCAGTCGCGAAGGGAAACGCGCCACCTTCTCTTGGGTTGTCGTCGTTTGCGCCGCGACCCTCTTCATGTTTGTCATGCCGAGCGAGGAGGTCGCCGCGGCGACCGACGAGTCGAGGGACCTGCATCTTCTAGCCACTAGCCGTTAACCACTATCCACTGATTCGTCATCCCGACCGGAGCCCGCGCTTCACCGGCGTAGTGAAGGGACCTGCTTTTCCCCGGCCCAGCGATAGTGCTCTGCGGTGGCCGCGTGCGCCGGCTCGCTTCGCCTATACTGCAATCGTCGCGACCCTCAACCACGGCATGAACGTTCTTCCCATCACCGGCTGGCTGCCGCACTATCCACGCTCCTGTATCCGCACCGATGTGGTCGCCGGCGTTGCCCTGGCTGGCCTGCTCATTCCCGAAGCCATGGGCTATGCCGGGATCGCTGGTCTTCCGCCCCAGGCGGGCCTGTACGCCACTGCATTCGGCCTGCTCGCCTATGCCATCTTCGGATCCAGTCGCCAGTTGGCCGTCTCGCCGACCTCGGCGTCGGCCGCAATTCTGGCGGCGACGGTGGCTCCGCTGGCCGCTCAGTCTCCCGCAAAATTCTTTGTGTTGGCTTCGGCAGTGTCGCTCGTCGTGGGTTTGTTGTTCCTGCTCGCTGGGATGCTGAAGCTGGGCTACGTTTCCGACTTCATCTCCAAGCCGGTGCTCAAGGGATTCGTTTTTGGCATCGCCCTGACCATCGTCATCAAGCAGTTGCCGAAGTTGTGCGGAATCGAGAAAGGGAACGGCCCCTCATACGCCCAACTGTGGAACACACTGACTCATGTCGCGCAAAGCAATCTCTGGACACTGCTGACCGCCGCAGTGGCGCTCGCGGCCCTCTTCTTCGTCGATCGATACTTCCCCAGAATTCCCGGCGCATTGCTTGTGCTGATCGCCGGCATTGTTATCTCCCGCATCCTCAACCTGCACGCCCACGGAGTCGACATCGTCGGTGTCATCCCATCCGGCCTGCCCCGCCCGGAATTTCCCACGCTCGACTGGGCTGACTGGCTGCAAGCTGCGCCTGCCGCCGTCGGATTGGCCTTGGTGTTGTTCGCTGAATCGCTGGGCGCGGCCCGAACCTTCGCCGCCAAGAATGGCTATGACATCGACCCCAACCAGGAGCTGCGCGCTTTAGCCGTGGCCAACGCGGCCTCTGCCGTCTTTCACGGCATGATCGTCGGAGGAGGCACCTCCGGCACCGCTGCCAACGATGGCAACGGGGCCAAGTCGCAGGTCTCCGCCATCGCTGCATCCGTGACGGTCGTCCTCACGCTGCTCTTCCTTACCGGCTGGTTTTACCACCTGCCGGAAGCCGTGCTCGGGGCCATTGTGGTGCATGCGGTCTGGCATCTGCTCGACCTCCGGGAGTTGCGCCGCTTCCGCCGCATTCGCCGCATCGAGTTTCGCGAATCCGTGGCCGCCATCTTCGGCGTCGTCGCCTTCGGAATTCTGAATGGCTTGCTGCTGGCCGTCATCCTCACCCTCATCGCCCTGATGCGCTCTCTTTCGCAGACGCATGTGGCCGTCCTGGGACGTCTGCAGGGCACTCACGAGTTCGTCGATGTGCAGCGCCACCCCGATGCCGAACAATTCCCCGGCATCCTCATTCTGCGCATCGAGCGCATGCTGTTCTTTGCCAACGCTGATGGTATCCGGCACCACATTCACTCTCTGCTCGGCAAAGCCGCCGGCCCTGTGCGCGACCTGATCGTCAGTTTTGAGCTGATTCCCATGCTCGACGTCACCGCCATTGACGTCCTCGCACAACTCCGCGCCGACGCCGTCGACCGCGGCATCCGTCTAGTACTCGCCGGCGTGCGCGATCCTGTGCGCGACCGCCTCGCCAAGGCCTCGCTGCTCAAAGCGATTGGCGAAGAGAACATCTTTCGCAGCGTAGATCAAGCGATCGACGCACTGGCCGCCACCTCGTGACGCCGATGCGCGATCCAAAACATCCATCCGTCATCCCGACCGGAGGTACCGTTCCGGCGGAGGAGCGAAGGGACCCGCTTTCACGTTCTTTTGTATGCGCAGTCGATGTTAAGAGGTATTGCGGGCATTGATTCGGTGAACGTGAGCCCGCAGCCGAAACCCGGAGCGAGCAGAGCGAGTCGAACGGGGGCATGTTGTTGCTGGTTTGTCATCCTGAGCGAGGAGCGGCCCTGCTTTCATTTTGTCATCCTGAGCGAGGAGCGCAGCGACGAGTCGAAGGACCCCTATGTAGCTAAGACTTCTCCGTTCCATGCGTCATCCCGACCGGAGCCGGCGCTTCGGCGGCGGAGTGGAGGGGCCCGCTTTTCCCTTGTCATCCTGAGCGGAGCGACCGCAGGGAGCGATGTCGAAGGACCCCTTTTGTCGCGACAAAACTTCATTCTTGTCGCCCTGAGTGAACGACCGTAAGGAGCGGAGTCACTTCCCCTGTGATACAACCCTCGCATGCGTGCTGTCGTACAACGTGTGAGTCGCGCTTCGGTCAAGGTCAACGGAGAATACTCGGGAAAAATTGCGGAGGGACTGCTTGTCTTGCTGGGGGTAGCGCGCGACGACGCCGAATCCGACGCCGACTATCTCGCCGGCAAGGTCGCCGGATTGCGCATCTTTGAAGACGAGGAAGGGAAGATGAACCGCAGCGTGGTGGACATCGGCGGGGCTGTTCTCGCCGTTTCGCAGTTCACCTTGTTCGGAGATGTGAGGCGGGGAAAGCGGCCGTCCTTCGATGCCGCCGCGCGCCCGGAACGCGCTCGGGCACTGTATGAATACTTCGTCGAGCGCATCCGCGCCCTCGGCCTTCACTGCGCCACTGGGCTCTTTCAGGAAATGATGGAAGTCGAACTGGTGAACCAGGGTCCCGTCACCATCCTTCTCGATTCCAGGAAGCAATTCTGACACCGTGCCATCGAAAACCCCCGCGTCGTCATCCTGAGCGGAGAAGAAGGAGTGTCATCCTGAGCGCAGGCGTCGCCGCTCTTGCGACGCCGGAGTCGAAGCACCCCTACCGTCACTTCTCCGCCTTCTTCTTGCTCACCGGTGTCGTCGGGCTCGGAGGCTGGCACCTGTCTTCCATCACGCTCACCGCGGTCGCCTTGAAGCGCTGCGCCGCATCGCCCTTCTCTGCCTCGATGCCGGGCAGTGCCTCCCAGGTTCCTGTCAACTTCACCTTCGCGCCCACACCCTTCTTCAGTTCGTCGCCGCCCACCACTTCCACGCCCGTGCGATGCTGCATGCTGGTCAGCGTGTAGTGATCGTCAGCGTCGGGCCCCGACAGGCAGCCGATTACTGTCGTGCTCTTACCGCTCGTCGAAGTTACGGCCGCGGGATCCTGCGCCAGGCAACACAAGCTCAGGACCCCCGTCCATGCTGCCGCAATAAGAAGACGTCTCATCTCAACCTTCACCATACGGCAACGCACCCGTGGCTCTCAACCGTTCACAGCGGATAGTTCACGCTCACCAGCGCCGAATATCGCGAATACTTTGCCGGCGATGAGCCATCATACTGCCGCAACAGATAGTCTTGGATGCGCGACAACCGCGGCAACACGATCGTCCGGCTCGTGTACCGGCCCACCAGGTTGCCGTCAGCCGTGGGGCCCCATCCGCCGTCCGACCGCCTCACTTCGATCCCCCCGCCCGTCGGAGGTGCTGTCCCTGCATCCACCGTGATCTCGGTTGCAATCACGTCGATCACCTGCGCCCCCGTTAGCGCCGGCAGGTACATCGACGACGACGGCCCCGTCGTCGTGAACGCCGTCGGCAGCGGGTCTGGCAGTGTCGCCTGCGAGAAATCCACAGCCAGAAGCTCAGCAGCGTCGTTGGCAAAGCGAATCGCGTACTGCATCCGGTCATGCGCGAGTGACGTCAGCTGTACATCCACCTCGCGCACAATTGCTCCGAAGTTCGCGCTGCGCGACGGCGCGACCACCTGCACTGCATCGCCCGGGAACACGTCATTGGCCGGAAGGCAGTGATTGCCAACGCAATATTCGCCCGCCCTTGCTGGCTGCACCCTGTCGTCCAGCAGTGCCAGTGCCGCATTCTCGCAGTCGATCGAGGTTGGCGCCGGAGGCACGCTCATCCCCTTCACGAAGCTCCGCCGTCCGCTATCTGCTCCCACATTGTGGGAGGCGATGCTGTTCGCATCCTGCACCCTCGCAATGGCCCGCGCGCTTGCCCGGTACGACACTACGATCTGTTCGTTCGCCTGCGGCGGGTATGGCGGATAAAAATGAAGCTCGCCCGCCGAACTGATGTAGCACTCGCCCCCATCTGCCAGTGCTGCCGGCAGCCGGGTGCGAAACCCCTGCCCCGGAATCATGCTGCGCACTTCGGCGTTCACCATCTGTTGCAGCCGGGTGTACGCCACCTGCGCGTGCAGGTCGGCGCCATTCGCCAGCGCATACATGGCAAACGCGGGCACCGAACCCAGCACGTCGTCAAACAGCACCGTCGCTGGTAGCGCCTGCGTGCCCGGACTGTTCGGGTCCACGTCATGCACCGACAGCACCACTCGCATTGCTGCCGCAATGCTGTCGCCGCCCCGTCCGTTGCCGCCTCCATGGACCGACGAACAATACGTCTGGTGGACGCGGTGCGCCTCGTTGGCGAATAATTGCGTCGCCAGCGCATACTGGTGGCCAGGCTGCGTCGTCATCGAATTCCCCACGGCCCCACCGTTGATCAGCGCCTGGATCGCGCAGTTCCCTCCGCTGGGCGTGATGCGAAATCCCGCCAGGCAACTGGCGTCGCTGACGCTCCCGTTGTAAATTCCGCCCAACGTCCCGCTCCCAGGCGCGGTAAACGTCACCTGCCCGTGCTGGATGCGCAACCCGCCTGCGAGCTCCAGCTTCTCCACCAACCCGACCGTTGCCGGACCACCCCCGAGCCGCAATTGTCCTCCGCTGACCGACACCTTTCCGTTAAGGTCGGTGACATACCACAATGTGGGATTCAGTCCCGGCCCCGCATATTCTTCTTCGAATACCGTGACCGTGCTCCGGTCGAAGGGCGATCGCGACAGATAGAATCCTAGCGTCGTGTTGTCGCCGATGAAGTAGTCCCGTACGTAAGTCGTCGGCTCCAACTCGCCCACGATCGTCGCATCATTGCCAAGCAGGTCAGGCTGGCCCAGCGTCAGCCCTTGCGGAGAAAACTGTGCATCGTGCTCATCGATGGCAAAGCTCTGTTGTCCTACGGGCTGGAACACCAGCCGGCCGTCATGCACGCGATAACTGGCTCGTTCCCTCGTCGCCAGCTCCTGCGCGTGCTCGCTCCACGGCCGCTGCGAACTTGCTGCATACTGGTTCACGTAGCCGAGGTCCTGCACGCCCGAAAGGTCAAGAACGCCGGGCAAAACGTCGTTCGTGATCGTTCGCAAGGCATCGCCCGCGGTGCGATACACAAGCGGCGCACGAGCCGTCGGCGCGTTCCGATCGAGTAACCAGCTATCATCGAGCGCCGCCAGCGCATAGCGCCACACCGGCCCGGTCTGCGTCTTCCCCAGGTATTGCTGCTGCGGTGCCGCCGTCAGGTAGCCGGTGAACAGTTTGTATCCGTCATCGCGCTGCAGAATCACCCGCGCCCCGCTCGCCGCCACCCGAAATCCCGAGTCGCTCGACACCAGCCACGCCTGCATCTCCGTCGCCCGGTTGAGCCGCCGTTTCAGCGTTGGCGGGTGCTCCGCATCCAGCGACGCGCTATAGTCCTGTTGTCCCAGTCCGTCATGATTGTCGATCAGTAGTTTCATAGTTTCGCACCGTGTGAACGGATACACATCTCAAGCTGTCATCCTGAGCGAGGAGCGCAACGACCGCTCGAAGGGCCCCTATGATGGCGAGGCACTCTTAACTTGTCACCCTGCCGAAGGGACCCCCGCGATGATCCGACGCCTACACCTTCGCCGATTTCGCCGGAAAATAACTCCGGTAACACAGCACCGTCTCTCCGTCATTCGGGTCCACGCTCGGCAGGGCGCGCAGCTTCGCGTGCAGCATGGCGCTGAACAACGGCGCTTCGATCTCCTGCCGCATCTCGCTGGTGCTAGCCGCCACTTGCAGCCGCGGATAGTAAAAACACGCTCGCCCGCCCGTGCCGCCCGTCACTACAAACAGGGCCGCCCACTCCTGGAAGTAGCTCCCTCCCTCGCGGTCTAGCAGGGCCGCCACCTTCTGTACGCCCATTCCGGTTTGCACGCCCCCAGGCAGCCGTTGTCCAAGCACCAATGAGTACGCTGTCTTGTTCGAGACTCGCGCAACATTGAAAGTGACGCGCCGGATGAAATCCACGTGCGTGGCCACATCCAGCGGGGCCGCGACGTACGCTCCCGGAGCTCCCGATCCCACGTATCCGGTTTCGCCTCGATAGTCCCAGTCAACCGCCACCACGTCGCCCACCTGAAAGCTGTCGATCTCGTCCGCCGCCAGTGGCAACTCGTACAGCGTCGGTTCCTCCTGCACATAAGCGGCCGGAATCGGCGTCCCCCCCGAACCCCGCGGCAGGCTCGTGATCGGTGTCGCCAGCACGTTGATCTGCTGCCCGCCGCCGGCCAACGCCATTTGCAGCTTTCCCCAGTTCGGCAGGTCGAACTCCACGCTCGCATCAAGCGCTGCCCGGAACTGCGTCGCCAGCGTGCTTTCCGGGCCCGCCCGCAACGTCTCGTATTGGGTCGTCGAGCTCCGCTGGAAATTTTCCACCCATCCCAAATCCCATAACGGCCACGGCGGCGAATCCAGGTCGAACTCGCCCTGCACCGAAGGATCGAACGCCACCGTCGTCCCGGTGTTGCGATCGATCGGCGACACATAGGCTCGCACCGCCTCCGCCAGCGGCCACATTTGCGACTGCCTCGCAGGAAGATTGTTGCTCATGCCTGATTCACCTCGGGATAGAAATAGACCGTGATGCTGGCCTCGCGCGCCACGCAGTTGGGCTCACCTTTCGCTGGAGCGAACGCCGGCTGGCTCCAAAAGAGATTGGATCCCAGATACACGGGGTTACCGCTCGTGTAGTCGTTCTTCTGCGCCACCGCCGGCGAGCACAAACCCAGCAACTCCGATTCCATGCTTCCCACCATGCGCCCCCGGTCCAGCCCGCCGTTCTGCTCTGTCCCCGCACTCGAGTACGAGATCGTGCACGTCATCGCCATCAGTGTGCTGATCGCCGGACGCACCGCGTGGGCTGCCCCCCATTCCAGGTAATACGCGTTCTGTTGCCGTGCGGTGATGCTGGGCTTGTCGTTTTCGACTACCACAATCGCCGGCCGTGTCACTCCATCCACCGTGATCGTGCGCCCGGGATTGGCCGCCGCCAGCCTGTCCCGCAATGTCAGATAGAAACTGTCCTTGGCTGCCTGCATGTTCTTGCTACTCCGAAGCGAGAATGTGGTACAGATATTCCGATCCAGCGAAATGGTCCACGACCACGCTGTCGATGTGCAGCAACTTGTTGCGATACAGGAGGCCATGTGCTTCCAGCAGCCACGTCGCCACGTCCTCAACGCCGCGTGCCGTGGCTGCCGCCGACGCCGCCGTGGCGCTCACCAGCACCTCCACCTTCACCGTCTCGTTGGCGAACATGGATGTACTACGTACCACAACGGGGTACAACGACACATCTTCCAGTCCGCCGCTAGCCAGACCTAGCTCGCCGCTTGTCCCGCCGATGGATGGCAATGCCACCCGCAGTGTGACCCGCGTCGCGCCCAGCGAACGCAGCATCGCTTCCGCCGCTCGCTGCGCCATGCGCTCCCGTCCCGCAATCGGCCCCAGAGGAGAAGAAACTGTACACATCTCAGCCCACTTTCTGCGCCACATAAGGCGCCAGTATCGTTTGCACCGAGGCATCGACCAGCGTGTCCGCAAAATACTCCAGGTGCATGGAATTCAGCGTGTTTGCGCGCACATTGAGCGCCGGTGTCGCCTGCGCATTGCGCACGATCTGCGCGCAGGCAAACTTGACCGCTTCGGGAACGGTGTCAAAACCCGCCGTGTACGTAATCTCGATCTCCTGGAACTGCAGTCCCAGCGGGTTTCCCATCCATGACACCTCACCCGTCTCAGCGCAGTAGTCCATGCGCGTGATGTCGAGATCGATCCACGATCCCGGCAGCGCGAACGCCGACGCCACCTCCTGCGCCATGTCCCACGCTGTCAGATCGTCGCCCCTGCGCGGAGTCGCATACCGTCCTCTCGCCGCCACCAGTGGCGCACCTCCTCCTGCCGGTGTTGCTAGCGGCAGGTACGTGAGCTGCACGCAGTTACGTCCCGGCGTCAGCCGCCTGCGCTCCACGTACGGCGCCGTCCCCAGTGTCGGGCGCCGGCAATGCGCGTCGATCAGTGCGGAGGCCGCCCCCACCCAGGAAGCTGGCGTAGTCGCCTCGATTCCATAGTCCTCGTATTCTTCAGCAGATAAATAGTTCATGGAATGTCCATTCGTCGCGTCTTGCCGCGGCAATCTCGTGTTTTGGAAAAATAAAGGGGACGGCCTCTTCCGTCCCCCCGCACACTCGTGGCGGGCAGGCGCAAGTCGGCGGGTGCAGGGATCGGTTGCAACCTGGCCGCTCGTACTCGCGCCCACTCTCCCGTCGTTACCGGTTCACCACCACCTTGTAGTGTGCGTAGCTGGCGCCTTTCACCACCACGCCGCCAAACTTCACCACCACCATCTGCGACGCCAGCGAACTCGGTGTCCCCAGTTGGAACACCCGCGGCGTCGGGCTGGTCAGCCAGTGGTACTCGATCATGTCTTCCGACACGATGTAGCACGGCAACACTGCCGACCCGCTGCCCGGAATTCCCGTGTAGGGCAGCGACCACTCCGGAATCAACGGCAGCTCGCCCGCCTGTGTGGAAAGCGTCTTCACCGTCAGCCCCGCGCCCACTTCCGTGCTCGACAGCACCACGTTGAATTCCTGCTTCATCTCGCGGTCGACCAGGTCGAGCAGCACCGGGTTGGCGTAGATCGCCGTCGGCCGCACCTCGAAGCTCGAATTCGACACCATCTGCGCTACCGTGGACTTCAGTCCGTCCACGATGCTGTCCGTAGTGTGGATCGTCAGCAGGTTCCCGCCATCGTTGATCTGCGCCCCCGCGCCGTAATACTGCGTGGTGGTGGGATTGCTGAGCGACGTGTCGTTGCCGTTCCACAGCGAGACGTCGTGGGTGCGCATCAGGCCCTCCACCGCGTCCGCCAGGTCCTTCGCCTGCAGGTAGGCAAACTGGCTCTGCTGTGCGCCCACTTCCATGTCGAATAGGTTGTAGTTGATCTGCGATACCAGGCACTTCAGCGGAACGCTGCGCTCCACCCGCGTCGGCGAAACCAGCGTTGGCACGATGGCCCGCGGATCGACAAAGGCGTTAGCCGCTGTTGGAGCGGCGATCGCCGTCTCCTCGAAGAAGCGCGACGGATGCCCTGTTGCCGGCACGTTCTTGATGCGTTGTCCGAACACCCCGCGACGCCGCACGATGTCGGTGATTTCGGTTTGGTAGCGGTCGATTTCCACCGCCCCCGGCCCCATGAAGTCGGCGGCCGCCTGCAGATTTACGAATTGTGCTTTCATGTTGTCCTTTCAAAAGGAAATGGCGGCCTTCTCTGGCCGCCATTCGATTAGTAACGTCATTGTCTTACAATGTCAGACTACCTCACCGCCGACATCGCCCGTCCTGCCAAAACATGTGTTTCCGCCATCCCGACCGGAGCCGCTACTTCGGCGCTGGAGCGGAGAGCCTGCCCTGAGCGAAGTCGAAGGGGACCTGCTGTCCCCTCCCGCTCACCCTTCCGTCATCCTGAGCGCAGCGACCGTAGGGAGCGGAGCCGAAGGACCTGCTGTTCTCCCCGCTAGGGTCTCGACTTCATTCCACCGCTCCGAGCCTGACCACCGGCAACTACACCAATATCCCCGCCCTTGCCAGCTCCGCCTTCACCGCGATCCGCTGCTCGATGCTCAATCCGCTCAACGCCTTCTCCACCACCTGAGTTTCGATCAGCGCATCGCCCTCGACGCCCTCTTTCGCCAGCAGCGTCGTGACCAGCGGCGACAGCGTTTTGCGTCGTCCCCGTTCCGCCTGCGCCTTGAGGTCGTGATTGGCCTTCTCCGCGCTGGCCAGCTTTTCGCGCAGTGACGCCTCTTCGCCGCCGCTCGCTTGTACCGCGTCCTCGTCTACCGCGGCCACAATCCGGTCGATCTTGGCGTGCAGCGACTCGAACTGTACATTGATGTTGTGCAGCACATCGGCCATCGCCTGCGTGGCTTCAGCCAGCTTGCCGGCAATATCCGGAGTTGCCGCATTACTCGTTTCGTTTGTCTGCTCCATGCTTCTCATCTCCTTCAATACGGCTGCTTTCCAGCCGACGCGTTATTCACCTCTTACATTGTCAGGCCCGCAATCAGCGTGATCGATGCACTCGCCGATTACCAGCTACCAGTTGCCAGTTACCAGCTACTGCACCGCAAACCACGTCTCCGGATACGCCGCTTTCTCCCGCCGCAACACCGCCGCCCCGGTAAACGTGAACGAAGTCACCGTCCACACCGGCGACGCTGGACTCACCACAAAGGCGTCCGTAATTTCATACGACATCCCCAGCGACCCGTGTCCCGCGCGTAACTCCGCCATCACGTCAGGAAAGTCGTGTGCGTACAGGTATCCGCCGATCGCAATCTCTCCCACCGAATCCGAGCCACAGACAGTCGCACCATTCTCCTTGAAAGGGCACGGCTTTAGCCGTGCCTTTAAGAGCTGCTTGGTATAGGGCTTTGGCCTCTGAGGGACTTCGTTTGTTTTCGCCGCCGTCTTCAGCGCGACGATCTCCGCCTCAGTGATCACCCCGATCTTGCGCCGCGCGTCATGCGAATCCAGCGCCGGAGCGTAGTCCAGCGCCATTCCCAGCAACGACGGCATCGCCCCTTCCGTCGCGTTTCGTGTCAGCATCACTCGATGCCCACGCGCTCCGCTTGGCGGCCGCCGCGACGCAAGCCCCACCAGCGTCAACATCCCGTGAAACGGCAACCGGTTGGGATGCCCATCCACCTCAGGCATCTCCAGCGCCATGGCTTCAATTTCCAGGTTCATAATTCTGCTCACCTTTTCCACCCTCTTATTTCTTCGTCATCAAGAGCAAAGCGAGGGATCTGCTTATTTCATTCGTCATCCTGAGCGAGGAGCGCAGCGACGAGTCGAAGGACCTGCTGTTTCTTCGTTGTCATCCTGAGCGAAGCGACCGCAGGGAGCGCAGTCGAAGGACCCCTATCGCCGCGACAAATCTTCATTCTCGTCACCCCGACCGACGCCCGCCGCTTCGGCGGCGGAGCGGAGGGACCTGCTTTCACCGTCAACTGCTCGTCACTTCCCCTCCGCTCTCCATCAACGCCGGCAATCCCCTCATCCGTCGCACCTCGTTCACCGTCAGCACCCCGCATCCCAGCAGGATCTGCTGGATCTGCGCCTGCTCCAGTTCATTCGGAGCGTCCACGTCCGTGAACACAAACTCCAGGTCGTTCCAGCCCAGCCGCTTGCTGATCACATCTCGCGTCAGGTGCTCCGCGATCAGCCTTGCCACCGGAACCACTGCCGTGCGAAACGCCTCGTCATACATTGTGGTAGCTGTGTTGCGGTTTACGTCCCGCTCCAGCCCCAGCACCATCGGAGGCAAATCGAACGCATCGGCAATAATGCGGATCAGGAACTCCTGCCACTGCAATCGCAGGTCCGCATCCGTGCCCGCGCCAAAGCGCAGCACCTCCGGCTTCGACTCCACCGACAGAATCGGCACCTTACCCGTCCCCTCGATCTCGTCCTGCCACCATCGAATCAGTCGCTCATGATGCTGCGGCGTCAGGTTCTGCAGCCAAAGCGCGTACTGGACCACCGTGTTGCTCGCCAGCCGCGCCGCATAACGATGCGCCCCCAGAAACTCGTGGATGGTCTCGAACGCCACTTCCAGCTTGCCCAGTCCAAACGGCGTGTGCGTGCGCGGATTCAGCCGTATGTACGACAGCTCTTCATCCGCTAGCGTGATCTCCGCGTTCGGCAGGAACTGCCCCGTCCCCTGCACATAGCGCGGCGATGTAGGACTGCCGTCCCAATCGGTGCGAATGCGGATACTCGCGCCATCCACCGGCCACAGCACCAGCGGGCGCTGTGCATCGCCGCTCAGGTCCAACTCAATCGCGCCGAAGCCGCCCACCAGCACGTCTTCCAGCACCTGCTCGATCATCGAGCGAAACGAGTCTTCCGGATTCGGTTGCTCAAAGTTTTCCGTCAGCAACGCAATCCGCTCTTCCACATTCAACCGATCATCAGGACTCTGGGCGCCCCATCCTTTTGCGTTCTCTGCAAAAGGCTGGGAACCCGTCGCTTCATTGCGTGCCCCACCCTTGTCGCCCGACTTTGGCGACAGGGTGGGCACTTTGGTTCCCATCATCCGCCCCTGTCGCGGCTGGATCCGCCATCGCATTCCCGCCACCCGGTCTTTGATCGTGTTGATCGCCCGCCTCGCGATCGGCATCTCCGCAAACCGCCGCAGGTTCGCCGGCGTCGGTTTGGGCATGACTCCGGCACGCATCAGCGTGGGTGCCCCCGAAGTCAGTATGGAAGGCAGGGGCACCGTCCGCCGTGCAGTCTCGCCTGCCGCTTCAATCCGTTTTTCCGATTTGTCATCCCGAGCGAGCGCAGCGAGTCGAGGGACCTGCATTCCTGTCGCCTCCGTGCCGCTGCCACTGTTCGTTTTGTTGTCATCACGAGCGGAGCGAGGGATCTGCTTTCCCGTCCCCGCGACCATCTTTGACACTCCCGCCACCCGGCGCAGCGCGCCGTCCCAGCCATTTCGCATGTTCATGAGTTCTCGCTTCCAATAGAAAAGCGCCCCTCTCGGAGCGCCTCTTTTATTCATGATCCTGCAGCTAACTACATCAAATCATCGCGACCATCGATATCCAAAATGCACAAGTTCCTGACGATGCCAGAGCGATCCCCAACCGGGATCGCCCTTTTCCAAATATCGCGAATAAGAACCCGACTGCTCCATCCGGACACCGATCGGCTCAATCCGAACCGCTGCTGTCATAGCTCCTCATTCTCCCGGATGAGGCCAGACGAAGAACCCACATCGCCATCACCAGCAGCAGTGAATAGACAGCCCCAGCCCGGCTGACCCACATTCGCCAACCCGTCCAAAAACAATCCCAGATGCCTTCTCGTACCATTGCATGTCGCTAATCCTGTACGCCTTTTTGCCGCAGACTGCATGCCACCAGTTACCATTGACCAGTAACCGCCGCCTGAGCCAGTCGCTAGTCGCACTTTCTAGCCACCAGCCACTAGTCACCAGCCACTGACCTACAGCCCCATCTCCACCCGTGCCCGCTCCGCATACCCCGGCATCTCGCTCACCGCCGCCACTCGAATCTCGCTCGCCGCCAGCGTCGCCAGCGCAAACCCAATCGCTTCGTCCTCGCGTCTCAGCCCGTCCTCCACCACCGCCGTCAAATCGCTCCCTGCATTCTCCGCCCGCCGCAGGCCCTCTCTCAATGTGGGATAGCTGAACGCCAGCACCTTCGCCGCATCCACATCCGTCTCCAGCGACACCGCCTGGAACATCTTGATCACGCCATTCGGCCTGTACCCAAAATCAATCTTCAGCGGATCGCCCTTGCTCCCATAATTAGCCAACGCAATATCGCGCCGCCCCAGCGCCCAAACGCCCGTGCCCTCAAATGCCTCCCGCATCGCGGTGTAAATCACCCGCCGCCCGCTCTGCGCCCGCCGCGCATGCGCCTCCGACTCCAGATACGTCCGCGCCAGCTCGCCCAACTCCTTCTCCGGATTCTCCGTCAACACCGCCTTCGCCGGCGTGATCTGCAGCGTATTCGACAACCCCTCTTCCAGCAGCCGCAGCAGCCAATCCCGCCGCGACATCGGCCCGCGATAATTAATGACCTCCGCCGCCCGCGACTGCAGCATCCGCCGCAGCTCCCCCTCGAACGCCTCCAGCAACTCGACATCAACATCAGGATCCAGACACCGCACCCGCCGCCAGTCGCGCGTGAAGCGCACATCGGTAAACACGGCGTCTCCCTCGCCCGTCTCCAGCAGCACCACGCCCAGGTTGACGAACTCGTCCTTCACCGCGTCCGGCACATACCGCAGCAGATAAAACTCGCACTGTCTATACTCAGCCATTCAACGAAATTGCAACGTACTCGCCGGTTACTGGTGACTGGTAACTGGCACAAACCAACTAATAGTTATCGGACGCTAACTCCGCGCTCGCCCCGCTTCTACCTTTCGGACCAGCGATGCCAGCATCCGCTGGACGCGCCTCGTTTGCGAATTCAGATCGGCATAGGCACCGTCGACCATTCCCAAGTCCCTGCACAAAAGCAAGAAGTACTCCAGTTCCACCGCAGAGCCCATCGCGGTACTCAAGAATCTGTGGAAATCGCCATTGCCCGCACGCCCACAACCTTCAGCGATGTTAGCTGCGATCGATGCACTGCATCGCCGCATCTGGCTCGTCAGCCCATACAACTCGTGCTTCGGAAATTCCTGAGTCAACCTGTAGACCCGCAACACCAATTGATGTGCAACTGCCCAAACTTCCAGTTGCCGAAAATCTCTCATCCCCATGGTTTCACCAGTTACCAGCTACCAGTCACCTAGTTCACTACTTCTTGCCAATTCCCAAACGGCCTCCTGCTCGACTCCTTGAACGACTCGATCAACTCCCTTACCCTCCCTCGCCGCTCCAGCAGCTTCCTTAGCAACTGCTCCAACTCCTCCGCGCCGCCCCCGTACCACTCCGGCGGAACCTCTTCCGCCAGCGCCCAGATCGAGCTCTCCGGAAACGATTCGATCCGGCTCAACCACGGCTCGAACGACTCCCACCCTGTGATACACGCATAAACATCGTTGCGCCCGAACACCCCCCGCAGCGGAGCATCCGGAAAGCTCCACTCTCCGGCGTTAAAACAATATCCCTGGTCGATAAAGCTTGCCGTAAACTTGCGTTCCCGCCCCTTCTTCCAGAACGCCACCTGCCGCCCGTTGGCGTTGCACGTCCACTTGTCCAGCGCCAGCGCTCCCGCAAAATCGCCCACGTTGCGCACCTGCGCCATCATCGTCTCCGGCAGATAGTCATACACCTGCCCCTCCGTCGGAGCCACCACGTACCGCGATCCAAACGACAGCCCCGCCGTGATCATCCGCCGCTGCCCGCACAACTCCAGCCTCAACTCCGGCGTATGCTCCACCAGCCACGGATGCACGTCCACCACCGCCACCGCCGGCACCGGCAGCCCAATCATCTCTCCCAGCCGCGTACCCAGCCAGTCATTCACCAGCACTCGCGTGTGCTGCGGATTGTTCTGGAACTTCACCACATAGTAGTAGCCATCAGCGCAGCGCATCATGTGACTCTGCGCTCCGCCCCGCATCCGTCGTACGTGCTGCACCGCGCTAATCAGCAACCAAATTCCTCGTTCCGTTGTTGCCCTCGATCAAAGTTTGCGCTCGATCAAACTATGCTTCCACCCTTTGCGGCCGATCGTTCGCGCTCTTACCAGTCACCAGCTACCATTCACCAGTTGCGAGGGCGACAATCCCGCCCCTCCAGCCGGGCCCCGTTCTACCGCCGTCGTTTGGCGGTAGGGCGGGGTCCCCTTCCAGCCTACCCATCCCACTCCCTGGTTCTCTACCTCGCCAAACACCCAGCATGTGACTTCCGTAACCCATTTTTCCCAATTCGGGAACACGCGACGCGGGGAGCGCACCCTCCGCTCCCCGCCTTTACCAGCCACCAGTTACCAGTTACCAGTCACCTCTTCACAGCGTCGCCACCTCCATCTCCGCCCTCGCCGGCGAAAACTGTCCCGCCGCCTCCGCCCGTACCGCCAGCGCGATGGCCATCGCCATCACCGTGTCGTCGTGCGCTCCGTTCGCCGCGCCCGTCGTACTATCCGGACGCCGCACGAACGTCTTGCACTCTTCCAGCAGCCGCGTGCTGTTGAACAGGTGCGGTGCCGCCGCCAGCACCTCTCCCAGGTTCCGCAGCATCATCGGACGCGTGGCCGCCGACGTCAGCCATCCCTCGTTACCTTTCACGTGATAACGCAGCACGTCGGCGTGCACCATCGAGAGGTAACCCAGCACCGCATGGCCGTGGTTGTTCCGCTCCACCACCACCAGGGCTTTGTTGTACTGTCGTGCCAGCACCGCCACCCGCGCCGCCGTTTCCTCCGGAGTCAAATGCCCCCGCAGTTCGGCAACCTGAATGCCGCTGGCCCGGTCAATCACCTGTGCGCACGAGTAATCGCCCTCCGACCCGCCTCCCGCCGGATCCACTCCAATGATGTATTCCTTCCCCGGTTGCGGCGGGAAGAACGTAATCGACCGTCCGCCGTCCGAGTCCGACATCACCGGCAATTCTTCGTGCATCCGCTTCTCAATCGCATCCACGTCGAAAATGCAATCTCCCGACGCCAGGAAGCAGCTCTCCGCATCCTCCGCGAACTCTTCCTTCGCGTGTCGCCCGAAGTTCGCCTTGGTCTCACGCCGGAACCCAATCTGTTCCGCCGTCAGCTTGTGCTTTTGCATGAGTTCGAGCTCTTCTTCCGTGAACTCCACGATCTCGACCTCGCGCTTGTAGTTCGGCTCCCACCACCACGGATAGAAGTGCCGCGAGTAGCCCATCTGTTCCGCTCGCTGCCATTCTTCGTAGAAGCAGCCCGCCGCGCCGTTCGCCGTTGACTCCAGCACGATCTCTCCGTCCGGAGGCACCGCCGCCCGCAGCGCCGCCAGGGTCGCTTCCGCGTCACCCGGCCATCGCGATACCTCCGAGCAGTGCAGGTACTGGATCGTCAACCCGCGCCCTGCATTCTCGTCCGCCGTCTCCACCCGGTACTGACTGTCCAGGTGCGGAAAGATGATCTGCTTCTTGTTCGCGTGCGACGTCGCCAGCGCTCCCTTGCGCAAGACCTCTGGCATGTTCGCCAGCAGCCGATGCACAATGCGGAAGATCTCTTCCGCCGACCGCTGATCGTGCGCCACCTGCACGCACATCGTTCCCGGCCGCGTGATGCAGTTCAAAAAAAAACGCGCGGCCACGTAGGTTGTAATCCCCAGTTGCCGCGCCTTCAACACGATGCTCCGCTTCGCCGCCTTCTCCGCGTAATCCCGCTGCACCGCGTTCACTTTCAGCAACTCCAACCGTCCCCTCTTGTTCCTGATCTTCAGCCGTTCCCTCATCAGGAACTCTCGCGCCGCAACCCGATACGTCCGTCCTCCTTCCACGATCGGGCAATTCCGGTTGGTCGAGTCGAGTAACCTCCCCCACTGAGACAGAAAATCGAGTTGATCTTCGATCTTCTCTCTGCGCTTCGCCAGCCGCTTTTCTCGTGCTGTCTGTGCTTCCTCGGCTTCCCTTTCCTGCAATATGAATGCAATCAGTCTTTTGATCTGTTCTTCCGAGGGCTCCCGCTCCGCTCCCGTTCCGTTGTCCTCCCCGTCCTGCGAGTCCGGTTCCACTTCGATGTTTTGAAGGGGCGTCTCATCGCCCGTGCTTTGAAGGGGCACGGCTTTAGCCGTGCCGGTATGCCCGGCCTCAAATTCGGGCTTTAGCCCCTGAGGGGACGAGCCCTCGTTGGCCGACTGACAGCCCACCACCGACAACTGACAACTTGTTTTGTCTCTTTCGCTCCCCCCTGTTCTGCCCTGTGCTGTGTCAATTACTTCCGTCGCGCTCATTTTTCACCCCTGAAAAATGGGCGCCACATTGCGGGGACTGGCCGTCCCTGCGAACTTGCCGTAGCGCTTTCGAAGTTCTGGCAGCACCCGCCTTGGGCGCCCCGCAAATACAACAAAACCGCCGGATCTTCCTCCAACCCAGTGAGTGCCCCATCCTGTCGTTGGTGGCCCACATTTGCCTGATGTTGGCAAATGTGGGTGCTAGGGTGCCCCAGGTTCGCGCCTCTCTGTTGAGCGCTAACCTGGGCGAAGCCACCTATCCCCGGTTGTGGGATATGCTGGATCCGAACCCGTGGGTACCCCGTTCTGCCGCCGTCTTTTGGCGGTAGGCGGGGTTGTCGAAGTCTCCGCCGGCCAATTGCACGCGTAATCTCTTCTGGGTCTCACTCTGTCAGACATCATGGGTGCCCCACCCTTATCACCGTCTTTTTGGCGATAGGGGTGGGAATCGTGCGCCCCACACATCCCCGGTGTTGGGATGCGTAGGAGTTTGGTGCCATCCGGGCTTGTTTGTGCCTGGGTGGTTCGCTGTCCTGAATCCCCACAATGTCAGACTAGGTGAAACTCTCCGTCACGCGCGCCGTTACTACACCTGTACTACTCTGCCTTTACTCGAAACTTGTTCTAGCCACTGACCACTAGCCACTAGCCACTTCTTCTCACTGTTCCGCCATGCACTTGAACGTCACTCCCTTGATCTGCTCCGAGCTGGCCCCATTGAAGGTCACGCTGATGGTCAACGGGTTCGCCGTGTTCGCCGCCGCCGCCACGTTGTACTGCCCGCCCGTCCCAATCGCGCGCCAGCATGCAATTCGCCCAGGTTCATGATCTGAGCCGCGGTCGATCCCGGATTGTTGTACACATCCATCTCCGTACTTATGTTGGTGCTGCTGGAAGTCAGACTTCCGTAGGCCACCGTGGTTGACCCAAACGCCCACTTGTAAGTAATGGCCCCGGTTCCCGCCACCCGTTGCGCCTTCAGGTAGCAGTGCACGCCCGTTCCCGGCAGCATCTTTCCCCCCGGCACGGTGTACGTGTAGATCGTCTTGTCCGTTGCATTCCCCACCAGCGTCGCCGTATTCGTCTGGTAGTTCAGCAACCCCGTGCCGCCGCCGCCGCCGCATCCCACGCAGCTCGTCACATTGAGCGCCCCCACCGTCGCCGTGGTCGCATTCACATCGGTGGCGTACACCTCCGGCCATCGCTGATTGGGCTCGCCAATCCACCGATTGCTGTTGTCCCCGCTCTTCCATATCGGCACAAACACCCACGTATTGGTGTCGTAGCCTTGGCCCACTCCCAGAAATCGCGAACCCATTCTCGCCATCATCTCCGGAGGCTGCCCGTACTGCGTCCGGTTCGGGATCCCGATCTTCAATCCGCCCGTGTAGTAGCTGGTTCCGTCGCCGTTTCCCTGCGCCGCAATCATGCTGCTGCCATCGGTGTTCGACCCGAAAATCTCCGTCAGCGCCGAAATCCCTCCCTGAATAAATGTCCCAGGCGCAAACGTAAATGCCTGCCCGCTCTGGTACGACCCCGTCGGCAAATACGAGAACGGGACCTTATTCATATTGCTTGCCGCGAACGTCCGGCTGTTCACTGTATCGTTCACCGCGTTCACGAAGTTCGCGTCCACATAGAAGTTGTTCACCGTAACGAACGGCGCCGCCCCCGTCTTTCCGTGGATGACCTTGATCACGTCTTGCAGTCCCGGCCGCCCGTAGGTATACCCGCCCACGATATACAGTGCCGGTTGCGATCCATCCGCCGGCATATCGATGGTGATCAGCGGATCGTGCCCGCTGATCTCCTCCTCCGACTTCAACCCCAGCACCGTCAGCGTCGCCGACTGGTTTCCGTTGAACCGGATAATCGACGTTGCATTGCTGTCCCCGCTGAGGCCGCGCAGCACACCCACACCCTGGAAGTTGTCCAGGTTCACGCCAAACTGTCCGGCGCTGTTCACCGTAATATTGGTTATTTCCGACTGGGTGGCGAAATTCCCCTCCAGCCTGATGTCGTCCGTGTAGCAGTTGCCCACCTCCAGCGCCCGTAGCACCGCCGTCTCGCCCATGTTCTCCACATTGATGCACGTTCCAGACGTCTGGTTCGCCTTGTTTCCATTCATGTGGAAGTTCTCGATCGATCCCCAGTGCCACCATTGCGCGTTCGCGCCCGTGCCCGTCCCCACCGTCGAAGTCGCAATCACGTCGGCGTTCAAACCCGCCCCGGCATTGACATTGGTTCCGTGATTGGCTGACGTCCCGGATCCCACAATGTGGGATCCTGGCATCGAGATGATCCCCGCCGTTACATTGCTGATTCCGTTGTTGTAGCTGACCGTACCTGTGATCGTGTAGGTCGTCGCCGCCAGCTTGACTGTCACCGAGTCGCGCACGATGAACCCCGGCCCGCTGTACGGCCCTGTTCGGTCATCGATCACCGTACCCCCGGCCCGCACCGTCCCGTTGTTGTAGGCTGCGTCAATCGCCGCCTGGATGCTGGCGTACTGGCTCACGAAATACCCGAAAGTCGCCCCGCCGTTGCTGCATCCGCTCTCCGTCAGGTTCCCGCTCCCATCGTCGCATACCGCCGAACCCGCCGGTCCCGCCAGCCCCGCGCTGGACACCAACTGCGCTGCGCCGCCGGTTTTGCTCGCCCACGTCATCAGGTTTGACCCGCCCCCTTGCGATGTGAGCACCTGTCCGACAGTTCCGGCATCCGATCGGAAGGTTGAAGTTGTAAGTCGAAGCAGACGATGGAAGTTGAATTTTGGCTTGCCCCGCCACATTGTTCCAAACGCGCAGGCTTTCCGCTTCTAAGTGATTGGCCGCTACATCGCCAGAGTTTGTTGCTGTTGGGTACGGCGTCTGCGCACACGGAAATCCCGTCATGCCGTTTGGCGTCAGTCCCGTAACCCCTACGTTGTCCGATACCAGAAGTCCACCACCGCCTGTAGCGGCACATGAGCCATAGATACAGCTCGAGCCTCCGCACGCCAGGAACGTCTCGCCTGTGATGCTCCCATTGATATTTGTGCCGCTCAGGTAATAGCACCCCAGGCCGGTAGCTGCGGTCGTGTGACAGCTATTCCCCGAAAACTTCATGCCTGTGTTGCCGGTCTGAATATCAACCGGTTCGGTCATGTCAGACCAAAACCGGTTGTTCTGTACACTCACATCGGTGTTGTTGTTCAGGATGAGATTCTGGTGAACTTCGTGCAATTTCATTTGCGAGAAGTCATTGTTTGTAATGCTGACGTGATCGGAGTGAGTGACCTGAATTCCTTGTAGGTTGTACAGCCAGGTTACCCCCTGAATCACGACATTCTTTCCGCCCTGAATGTCAATGCAGGGAACATCGTAGACACACAAGTCGATAATCAGGTTTGGACCTAGATAGATCGCTTGCGCCTGCCCGTGCGCCCCCGCGGGCGGAACATAGACCGCCCGCTGATTCGACTCCAGCACCGAGCCGCCATCGATTTGAAGGATTGCGCTTGGGTCGGTCGCCGCGTTCGCGCCCCAGTAAACGCCGTATTTGAAGGAGCCGATCCATGAATTGTCCGTAATGTGAAGCTGCACGCAGAAATGGCAGTAGATTCCTCCACCCGGGTCGCCGCCCGCGTAATCGCCGTAGTTGCCGACCGTGTTGATGTTCAACCCGGAGATGATTGTTCCCGTTCCACTGTAGATGCCCCCCTGTATGTCGATGGCCGGGACGTTCACATTCAACTGCAAAATGGCGCTTGCTGTGTACCCGTCGCCCCGTAGGGTCACGTACTTGTTCTTGCTGTGCGCTTCCGTTGGCAGGTAGATTGGGCTGGTAATCACATAGCCCCCTGCGAAGGGAGCAGGGTTGCCGTTTGGGTTGACTCCGGTCGAGTGCGGAAAGTATACGGCATGTTGCAGTGCGTTGGGCTGGACATCCAGGTCAATGGCAGCCTGAATTGCCGCCGTGTTGTCGGTTCCCCAGTAGACAAACTCGTTCATCACCGTTGTGGATGCGGTTGCCTTAAGCGTGACCTGCGTAGCCGACTGATAGCTGGCAATGGTTGTTAGCAACGGGCAGGTTCCGTGCAGTCCGCAACCCGGCGCACCAGCCCCGCCAACATTGATTGCTTTGCCCGCGTCCTCCGGAGTGAAACCAGGATTGGCAGTCGTTCCGCTTCCGGACGGACATGTAAGCACGGCACTGGCTGCGTTCATGCTGCATTGCCGGGCGAATTCGCCGTCCGGCACAGCTCCGAAAGCCCTCACGTCCACCACGGGGTAAGCCGCGACTGCCGCATCAGTCGATCTCAGCGTCGTGAAGGTACCCTCATTCGGCGCAACCGACCCTATTGCCGGCGGCGATGCCAGATTTCCTCCGCCGTTCGCGTCAACATAGGCCTTGTTCGCGACGTCGCTCGCATTCTGCGGAACCGGGACCGACGGCGAACTGCTGAACGTCTTCACTCCGGAAACCGTCTGGTCCCCCGCCACATGCACATAGCTTGATTCGGCAACGTCTCGTGTCAACCACTGGGCCGCGATCGTTGGCGGCATGAGCTTTGCCCGCACCGCGCCTATGGTGGTGGTGTCGGTCGCCGGCACCACCCAGTACTCGGTCGACGGCTGCTGCCCCGCGAGTTGATAGACCACTTTGTAGTACACGCCCGCCGGTTGCGCTCCCGTATTCGGAGCCAGGCTCGCCGCGAACGCTCCGCTGCTGCCTAGTTGCACGCTGAACGAGCCTGCGGCCACCGCTATTCCGTCCGCGGTAGTGAACGCGGGCCATGAAATCAGGATCGTTCCCTTCGCGGCGCTCCCATCGGCGCGATACACCGTGTCCACCACCTGTGTCATCGCCGGGCCACTCGCCTGCATCTGCACCGCCAGCGAAAACATTGCCGCGATTCCCATCAGCAGACAAAAAAACCGCCCCATCGGGCGGTGTGCGTTACGCATCATCTGTGCCTCTCTCCACGCCGGACTCACCCGGCCAGGCTACGGTACCGCGCTCATTCCCGCGAAGAACTTCTCGCCTCTTCGTAACTCCTGATGAACTCTTCGACACTGCGGACGTACACCTCGGCGAAGTCCACCACGTCGCGCCGTTCCTCGATCGTTCCCAGCGCGTCTTCCAGTGACCACCCCATCGCCCGCAGCACGGCCAGGGTCATCATCGGGGCTCGATGCACTCCCGCAGCGCAGTGAATGAACACTTTCGAATCCCGATCTTCCAGTGCTTCAAGCGCAAAGTCGACGCCTCGCTGCAACAGCTCTGCCGGCTTTTCCCGGAAGTCGTCATCCGTGGGGTTCCAAAGGACAGTTACCCCATAGGGCTCGGCCAGTTGGGTGTCGTCAAACTCAATCTGCATGTCGATGATGTGGGTTATGCCCTCGCCGACCACCTCGATCATATTCCGCTCGTGCCAGATCCCCCCGCCGACCGCGATCCGGTCGGTCACCCAAGTCATGTCCATGCCCGCTTGCGCTCCCGTGAAGCCGTGTCGCAGCTCCACTCGTCATTCTACAGGCGCCTCGTTTCGCGTCTCGTGCAGCATCAGGGCACCTAGGACTCGCTCCTCTTCCAGACCCTCCCGCGGCCCTTGCGCCGGCGCTAGGGTAGGTGCGACTTCGCCAAGTTCTTACTGCCGGAATTCTGTCCAAAAACACGAAAGCCCAGCGGTTGCCGGGTCTGAACTCTGGAACGCCACACAACGCGCGTTCCCATTCTTGAACTCTGACTTCAATCTAGCACATTCATGGGAAAATCATCCGGCACTTTCGTGAATTATTTCTGCCATGTTTTGAGTTACTTACATGCATTTGTTGAACTCCGCCTAGTTGACATGTAAAACTTCTATTCCAAAGCTAGACAGTGGTAGCACTACTCTCAACCATCTCCCGAAACGGGAATATTCCCCTCAGGGCCCCTTGTGCGACAATCGCTCTGCTCCAACAATTTCAGGAGGATTCATGCGTCAAGTCATCTCTACCGACGACGGCCCCAAGGCCATCGGACCCTACTCCCAAGCCATCAAAGCGAATGGGCTGATTTTCCTCTCCGGCCAGATCCCGCTCGATCCCACCAACCAGCAGCTAATCGCCGGCGATGTCGCTGTCCAGACCGAGCGCGTACTGCAGAACATCAGCGGCATCCTTACCGCTGCCGGCAGCTCTCTGGCTCAGGTAGTGAAGACCACGGTCTTTTTGAAAAGCATGAACGACTTCGCAGCGATGAACGAAGTGTACGGCCGCCACTTCAACGCCGACCCGCCGGCGCGCTCCACCGTCGAGGTGGCCCGCCTGCCCAAAGACGTGCTGGTCGAAATCGACGTCATTGCCTTGGCTGGCTAGGCCGTAGTTCGGCGAACACGACACAACGGCCACTAAGGGGCTCTGGGAAAAGAACCAGTCTGCTCAGCCATTCAGCAGCAGCTTCGCTTGTTCGTTAACGGTCGGACTTGACTCGCGCGCTGTTTGGGTGAAACATGCCCATCATCATGGCGGAATCCCCTTCGCAGAAAAGGCGACACCGTCGTCGGCCACGACGGCGCTGCGTCCTTGTTGAAGCTGTTGGAGAGTAAGGCAATCGAGCTGCGGGCGCAGACACCGGAAGCAGCTGAAACATGGGCGGCGCTGTTGACGAAGCACAGCCTGCTCCAGGCAGATAGCCCAACCAGCGGTGGCTGGATTACCGACCCCGCGTTCCGGACTTACCTTGCCACCGGGTCTTCGCTGGCCGCTGATCATCGCGTAGCGCCGTAAACGCATGGTAACCTCGCGCGAGTGACTATTTTCCTAAAGAACCGCGCGTCGAAATAAAGTGGAAACATTTAGAACTATTGTGCAATTGCTTGCACCGGCTGAGCTGTCGGCGCATACGACACGCTGTGAATTGAGCGACTTGCACAGTCTCAAAACGGAGCCCTGATTGCTCTAGAGAGTTATGAACTTACTGCGTTGGTAGGCGGTCCCCCCAAGATCCCGATTCTAAGCGTACTGCAACTCACCCGAGCGACCGTGTCACCTTGACGCGGTTCGCAAGCGAAGGCGAACCATGGAGGACAGAATACGATGAACTCAATTCACAGATCAGCCAAGTCAACACGCTGGCTGGTTCTGCTAACAGTAGTGCTGCTAGCCAGCTGTGCGATGGCGGGCACGATCACCGTTTACAGCGGCCAGGATGACGGCGCGTCCACTGCCGGCCCGTGGCCCAATTCTTCCGCGGCGCAGGCCGCGTTCTTTGCGGCAGCTAGCGGGCTTTCTCCGATCAGCACCATCGATTTCGAGAATCTGGCTCTCGGCTACTACACGCCGATCGCCGCGGCGCCGGGCGTCTCGATCGATCTCACCGGGCCCAATTACGGGGATGGCTTTTCCGGCATCAGCGTAACGACCTTTGGCAACCTCTACGGGTTTAACACCACTCCCGGCGGCTCCCAGTGGCTGGGATTCCCCACGGGGACGGCTACGTTCAACTTCACCACTCCGACCGAGTATCTCGGCTTCTGGATTACCGGTGTCCAGACCGTTTTCACGAGCACGTTCACTCTCACGATCAACGGTCCTGACGCTGGAACGTGGGATATACCCATCAACGTAAGCGGTGGCGCCCAGTATTTCGGCATCACGGACGTAGGCGGCTCGTTCACGATGGCCACCATCAGCAACATCAGCAATGACGCCTGGGGCATCGACGACGTGTCGTACAACGCCGGCGTGAGTGCCGTACCCGAACCCTCCAGCCTGCTACTGCTGGGCAGCGGAGTGCTAGGTCTGGCCGGCGTCATTCGCCGCAAACTCATGCGTTAACCTCCACCACCCACAATGTCGTACTCTCTGGCCGGAGCCACCCACTCCGGCCTTTTTTGCTGTGGACTGGGAATTCCCATCCCCGAATCATGGTTCAGCGACCGATTGCTCCTTGCTACACTCAACCGCAGTCGCATGAACCTCACCGACCGTATCTTCCTGGCCGTGCATCTCGCCCTGACTGTGCTGGTCTGTGCGCGCTATCCGTACGTCGCGCACTGGCCCTGGTATGTCTCC
The DNA here is from genome assembly GCA_963758255.1 of uncultured Acidobacteriaceae bacterium. Taxonomy (GTDB): domain Bacteria; phylum Acidobacteriota; class Terriglobia; order Terriglobales; family Acidobacteriaceae; genus DASRAA01. The sequence continues at coordinate 71,543 of CAVWUX010000017.1, read as the reverse complement.
TGGAATGCATTGGCGATCGTTGCCATCGTGTTTCTGGCGCGTAGGCAGGACAACGGTCCGCTCTGGGAGTTTGCGCACGACTGGCTGCCCGCGATTTTCTTCATCACGGTGTTCGAGGAAGTGTCGTTTCTCTCGCTGGCGCTACGCGGCGGGTGGCAAAACCTGCACCTCATCGCGTGGGAGTCGGTGTTGTTCGCCGTACCGCCGAACGAGTGGCTGCGGCGCTATTCCTCGACGTGGTTCGCTGAACTTCTGGAGTTCGGCTACCTCAGCTTTTATCCGCTTTATCCCGCGGTCGCCGGAGTGCTGTGGGCTTGGCGCCAGCCGGGCGCGCTACGCCGGGGGCTTCCGCCGCCTGACCGACGGGCTGAGCGTGGGTTATGCGGTCTGTTACGCCACCTACCTGCTGTTTCCCACCCGCAGTCCATCCCACAATGTGGGAGTCGCTGCCGCCGCGTCTGCCCAATCGGGAGGCCCGTTTCACTATCTGGTGCGGATGATCCAGGGGAGCGCCGGAGTCCACGGCAACGCTTTTCCCAGCGCGCACATCATGCTGGCCTTTGCGGTACTGGTGTTTGTATTGCGCTATTTCCCGCGGCTGACGCCGTGGATCATGGTTTGCGTTCTGCTGATGTGTGTTGGCGCGGTTTACGACGGCTACCACTACGCCATCGATGTCCTGGCGGGGGCGTTGCTGGGAACGGTGGTGGGAGCGGGGTTCCTCGCGCGAAGTCGCCCTGGCTTAACTGGCAACTGGTAACTGGGTACGTGCCCTCAGGTTCGCGCCGGCCGTCCCGGCATCAATCCGAAAGCAGGGCCAGGATTGCCGGCGCCAAATCGGAAACCCTCCCGCTTGGAGAGGGCTTGGCTGTAACTGTTGTAATAGCTGGATTTACGCCTTGACGACCTTGCCGCTGCGGAGGCAGGAGGTGCACACCCGCATGCGCTTGTTGCCCTGGGCGGTCTTGGCCTTCACGGGGCGCAGGTTCACGTTCCAGCGCCGCTTGGTGACGTTGTGCGCGTGACTGATGTTGTTACCCGACAGCGGCCCTTTGCCGCAAACTTCACAAACTTGTGCCATGACTTACTCCAGAAGATTCCCGAACTGTGGGGCGAAACTCCGATTATACCGGGAAAATCGGGTATCCGGCAAGGTGCGCGACTCGCTTTGTAGATGCTCCAAGATAATGTCACCCCTAACTGCAACGAGACTTTGTCACCCTTGAAGGATGGTGACGATGAGTCAGAAGGAGTTCCAACGGGTGAAAGTGATTGAGAATGCAGCAGGCGGGAGGCTGAGCGTACGCTGGTTGAGCTCAGCCTCTTTGAACATGTCCCCATAAAAGCACAAAGCTCCCGCGCAAAACGAGAGCCTTGTTGGATACCTTTGTCAGCAATCTGAAGCCCGGGCGGTTGCCCGGGCTTATCTTTTCGCTTCAGGTTCACGTCATGGCGTCCAGTTTTTGACGTCAGGCGCAGGCCATTACCGCGAAACCGCTACTCGAATTGTTGTCACCGCTTCGCCGAATTTACGGCGAGCACATGGGGAGCCAGGCCCTCTTACATCGCCAGGGCGATGCTCTCCAGTTCGCGCTGGAACACCTCCAGCGTATTGCCCATGAGACCCACCCGGCTTACTGCGTAACGGGCGGCCTCAGGCGAAACACCGTAGCCGTGTCCAGCTAGAAAGAGCTGGACCAACTCAGCGGCATCCTTGGAGTCGAACCCTAGCAGCAGTTCGCTCCGCAGAGCAGCCAACTCTGGAACGGAAAACTTTTCTGCCATCGCGCTCACCTCCGACCCTTGCGGGCTTTTCTCATTAGACGGACGAGCTAACAAGAAAGTTGCAGCAATCGGATTGCCGAACTCGCTTCCTACTCACCCACTTCGACTACTTTTGTAGATTTCAACACCCGATCGCGAACTTAGTTGCTGCCGGAGGCGCGGGGGTAGGCACGAACGGGTCGGCTGTAGGCGGATTTTGTGCCGTCGGAAGCGTTGTCAACGAACAGATAACACTGAGTTTCCTAGTTCAGGAAGGAGGGCTATAAGACATCGGAGACACATGCTCAAGAAAAGGGCGGCGGCGGGAGATATGCGGCAACTAACCGAAAGCGGGAGGTACGGGAACTCACCCGGCCTCAGAGCGGGTCGATGGTGGCCTCATGTTCCATCAAAATGGGAATACCATCCCGAATTGGATATACCCGCTTGCACTCATTGCACTTGAACGTATCGTCTCCGCGCAGCACCAGGGGTTTGCGGCAGACGGGGCAAGCGAGTATCTGAAGAAGATCCGGAGGAATCATGACGTGGAGATTGTAGCAAGAAGGCGGCTCGCTGGTTCTCCCGTGGCTGACAGCTTGTTGCTTGCTGCTAATCGCTTCTGTTTGCCCGCGATAAACTAGGAGCTTATCCATCGCTGGAGGAGACATGCCCGCATTCATACTGGAAGGCACCAAGATCGCGGCACAAATTCGAGCCGAAGTTGGCGAAGAGGTCAAGCAACTGACCGCCGACGGGCTTCGGCCTGGACTTGCCGTGGTGCTGGTGGGCCACAACCCCGCCTCGGAGATTTACGTTCGCAGCAAGGTAAAGGCGTGCGAGGAGCTAGGCATCCTGAGCGAGAAGCACACACCGCCGGAGACGGTGACTACTGACGAAATGCTGGCACTGGTGGATCATCTCAACCGCCGCGACGACATCGACGGAATCCTGGTGCAGTTGCCGTTGCCGGCGCAGGTGGATTCCAAGAAGGTGCTGCTGGCGGTCTCGCCGGAGAAAGATGTAGACGGCTTTCATCCCATGAACGTCGGCTATCTCTCGACGCAGCGGCCGGGGCTGGTGCCCTGTACACCCGCGGGCGTGATCGAAATTCTCAAGCGCAGCAACATCCCGATCGCGGGTGCGGAGGCCGTGGTGGTCGGGCGTAGCGACATCGTGGGCAAGCCGGTAGCGATGCTGCTGCTGAACGGCAACGCCACGGTGACGGTGTGCCATTCCAAGACGCGCGATCTGCCGGGAGTGTGTCGGCGGGCTGACATTCTTGTGGCCGCGATTGGACGCGCCGGGATGATCACATGCGACTATGTGAAGCCGGGTGCGACGGTGATCGACGTCGGCATGAACAAGATCACCGATCCTGCCGAATTTGCGAAGTTCTTTGCCGGAGACGCCAAGCGCGAGGCGGCATTCGCCAAAAAAGGCTCGACCCTGATCGGCGACGTGGATCCCAAGGTCGCCGAAGTTGCGGGTGCAATCACGCCTGTGCCGGGCGGAGTGGGCCCGCTCACCATCGCCATGCTGATGAGCAATACAGTGAAAGCGGCAAAGCTGCGGCGAGGCCAGAACGTCGCGGCGGTCACAGGGTGATTCGTGCTCTGCCTGCTTCGCTCGATGCTGTAATCCTGCGGTTTCACAGGTGAGGGAGCCTTCATGCGCAGGATCGCATTCGTTGCCCTATTGATTTCCGCCACGCTGGCGGTAGCGCAGGATCAGGACTTCAGCAAAGTCCAGATCAAAGTCACCAAGGTCTCCGGAAACATCTGCATGCAGGAAGGCGCGGGAGGGAACAGTGCCGCGCCAGTCGGCGAAGACGGCATGTCTGCCCGTAGCACTTAGCGGACACTTTTCAACACTTTACCGGGGGTAAACTAGCGACGGCCCAGAAACGTCTCGAGGTGCTCGAGTTCACGATGAGCCAGGTCGATGAAGTGCCGGGTGCGTTCGGTGTCAGACGCCTCCAGCGCTTGTTTTGCCCTGGTCATATCGATACGCAAGCTATTCCGGCTGGCTACCACGTCGCCGCGCAAGCCCAGGCCACTGTGTTGCAACTGCTGTTCGAGCGTGTCCACGCTGCTTTCCGCGGCCGCGGCCCGACTGTCAAGCTGATCGATCTCCGTCTCCAAGGAGTCAAGAAGCTTCTTGTGTTCCAAGGCCGCCTGTTGCTCGGCCTCAATGTCAGCCGCGGACATAGTGGGGGCCGCGCCCACGCCTTCGCGGTCTGACCGCGCCTTGTGCGCTTTGGCAGAGGACTGCTCCGGAGGCTGCGGAGTCTCTGGGGCTGGAGGGACTTCCGGCGGCGAAACGTTCTGGTTCTCTTCCGGGCTGGCGGTAGTTTCGGGAGCGGCGGACGTCTGTCCTGCGCCCGTGGCCGCCGCAACCGGCTCAGTGTGCTGTCGCGACTTATAGATCGCTCTGCCGACCAGGAGTACGGCGATCAATACGACTCCCGCAACCAGCAACAAATTGCGCGTGCTCTCGGAGACGGAGCCGCTTCTGGCAGGAACGGTGAAGCCAGGATCGATCGGAGGACGGGCTGCGGCGAGGCTCGAATCCCAGTTCGGCGATGAGGCAGTGGCCGCGGCGGGCGGTTGAGCCGACGGCTGCACCCCAGTCTGGGCGACCTGCGCCAGGGCGCTACGAAAAGCGTCGGCGCTCTGAAACCGTTGTGCCGGATCTTTGGATACCGCTCTCATGATGACGTCGTTCAGCGCTCTGGGGATACTGGGGACGATCTCGATGGGCGGGCGAGGCGTCTCTTTGATCTGTGCCTCCATGATGGAGAAACTGCTGGTAACGCTGAACATCCGCTGGCCGGTGACCAACTGGTATAGCGAGACGCCGACCGAGTACAGGTCCGAGCGCTCATCGGTGGGCTGCGACTGCACCTGCTCGGGCGAGGCGTAATCGAGCGAACCGAGCGTGGTCCCGGTCATGGTGAGCCCAACCTCGTCGGCGGAGCGGGCCAGTCCGAAGTCCATCAGCTTCACCACTCCTTGCGGCGTCAGCATCATGTTGCCGGGCTTGATGTCCCGGTGAATCACGTGCTTCCCATGCGCGTAGCTCAGTGCCGCGAGGACCTGGTCGGTGTAGTTCAAAGCGTCGGCGACAGGGACCGGCCCCTTTTCCAGACGCTCGGCCAGGGTGGTGCCCTCGACGTACTCCATGATCATCACGAAGCGATCGTCGGCGGTGAAGGCGGTCCGGAGGGCGGCGATGTTGGGATGCTCCAGGCTGGCCAGCACTTTGATCTCGCGGGTGAAGCGGGCCACGAACTCGCTGCGCCCGGCGAGGCTGGGAAGCAGGACCTTCATAGCTTCCACCCGGTCGGAGAGCACATTCCGCACCAGGTAAACTTCACCCATGCCGCCGTGGCCCAACTCCCGGATGACCTCGTAGTCGCCTATACGCTTGGTTGTGTTTTCGCTCATGAAGATACCTCGATTCCGGCCAGAGTGTACCGTCGGTGCGATCCTGACAAACACGGGCAGCATACACCAAAAAACACCGGTTTTGGCGAAAGTCGGTGGCCTCTAACCGGTGAGTACAGCACCGCCATTCACGTTAAAGACCTCACCCGTGATGAATCCGGCGTAGGAAGTGCACAGGAATAGGATCGGGCCCGCTATTTCTTCGGGCGTACCGACACGTCCAAGGGGGATTTTGTCGTGGATCTCCTGCCGCCGCTGCGGGTCTTCAAGGGCGTCGGTCGACATGTCAGTATTGACCCAGCCTGGAGCCACGCAGTTTACGTAGATGCCGAAGGGCGCCAATTCTGTCGAGAGTCCCTTGACCATGCTGATCAGGGCGCCTTTGGTGGCAGCGTAATCGCAGTGTCCGGGCTCGCCTCGCTGTCCGGCGGTTGAGCTGACCATCACGATGTGCCCGCCGCGCTGCTGCCGTTTCATTTGCGCGACCGCGTGCTTTGTCAACGCAAAGGCGCTATCGAGATTGACCGCCACGGTGGTTCGCCATTGCTCGTCGGACATCTCGTCAACCGGCATGTCGGTGGGCGGCCAGATGCCGTGGTTAACTACCAGCACGTCGAGCGATCCGAAGCGTTCGATGGCTGCGCGAACCAGCGGCTCCGCGGTCGCTGTGCCGGTGAGGTCGGCCTGGACAGCGTGGCAGACGGCGGCTCCGCATTCGGCGACGAGTTTCTCCGCCTCTGCCGCAGCACGCAGATAGTTGAAGACGACCCTGGCGCCTGCGCGAGTAAACAGGCGCACGGTCGCGGCGCCGATGCCCCGCGAACCGCCAGAGATCAGGGCGACTTTCCCTTCAAGCGATAGCGTTACGTTGGATGGCATGGTCAACGCAAAACTTAGCACATCCGGGTTTCGCGGACGCTCGAGTTGGGTTACACTTTCGACGAGTCGCCTTTGACAATCGCCGTTCGCTAACGAAACTCCGCTCCGATGCGCGCCGCGTTCCGCGGCGTGACCCATCAATACTCGTCCGTGTGCTTACAGGAGTTTCGCATGACTACCTCTCCATATTTGTCCGCCGTTGATCTCCGCGGCTTTGTTGACTTGAGCTTCGCGCGCCGCCTGGAGATGGCGGAGACAGCTTACCCCGGACCATGTGAAGGCCCTGCAGCGCTTCGCGCCGGAAGCCGCTTCTGAGGTGATTGCCGGAGGCACCGCCGTCTTCGGCGGTGCCACATACCCAGCCAACCATATCCTCGGCATGGGTCTGTACGGCCCTGTAACCGGCGCCGACGTCGATCGCGTGGAGGAGTTCTACCGTTCGCGGGGAGTGCCTTGCGAGATCGTCATCTCGCCCTTGGCGGACCCGTCGCTGCTGGAGTTGCTGGCTCCGCGAGGATATCGCATCACTGAGTTCAACTCCGTACTGATCCTCCGGCTCAGTGAGCAGGAACCGATCGAGCCAGCCGCCGGGATCACTATCGAGCGGGTGACTCAAGCCACCGAGCAGCTCTGGGGCCGGGTCCTGACGAAAGGATTTGCCGAATTCGGCCCTCTGCCCGACAATCTTTTCGCGGGCTTTTCTTCGGTGCCCGGCAGCCTCTGCTTTCTCGCGCGGGTGGATGGACAGCCCGCAGGGGGAGCGGCTGGCACCATCATGCGGGAGGCTGGCATCGCCGCCCTGTTCGGCACTGCGACGCTTCCCGAATTTCGCCGCCGCGGTGTGCAGACAGCCTTCATCAATCGGCGGCTATGGGAGGCGGCGAAGGCAGGTTGCGAATACGCGGTGGTCAGCACCTGGCCCGGCAGCGGCTCGCAGCGCAATATGGAGCGCCGCGGATTTCGGGTGGCTTACACCAAGCTGGTGATGGTTCGGACGTGGCCGGAGCTGACGCCGTCAGGAGCGGATGATGGACATTGACACCATACGTCAACACTGCCTTGCATTCCCTCACGCCACGGAAAACGTGCAGTGGGGTGCGAACCTGTGCTTCAAGATCGACGGCAAGCTGTTCGCTGTTGCTCCCCTGGAGGTTGCGCCCGTGCGCCTCTCGTTCAAATGCACACCGGAGAACTTCGCCGAGCTGTGCGAGCGTCTCAACATCATTCCTGCGCCCTACATGGCGCGGGCGCAATGGGTCGCGCTTGAGTCACTCAACGCCGTTGCCGAAGACGAATTGCGGCAGCTTCTGGCGGAATCCTACCGCCTGGTATTCGAGCGTCTGCCCAAGAAACGGCGCGAAGAACTGGCGGGCGCCTCATCCAAGCCGAAGCCCTCGACGGCACACGCCGCCAAAAAGGCTGCGAAGTCTTCCACTAAGTCCAAGAAGAAAGCTGGCGGGCGTCGCAAATGAGGGCCTACGTCGGCGTGTTGTGCTGGCTGATCTTGTGGGGATCGGTGCTGACCTTCGCGCAGACCAATTCCTCACAACCTGCGCCGCCTGCGGACAAGAGCGCCGTGCCGGCGAAACTACCCGGCATCTCCCCGGCGGAGCTGGAGCGCACGTTTTTCGCCATCGTGCGCGAGGGAGATGCGCTTAAATTCCTGTCGTACGTTCCGGACGATGGCGTTAACCTGGGCCGCGACGCGCAGAACACTACTCGCGCCGAGATTGAGGACCAACTTACGAATCGAAAGGGGCTGTACTGCCAGCTCTTCGACTCGTCGTGCATCCACGCAAGCATCAAGCTGGACAACAGTGCTCCTCCTTGTTCGTATCGCGAACTTCTCAACCAATCGGAGAAAGTTCGTACTGCGTCGACCGAAACCACTCGCAACGGCGTGCGACAAGCCATCCTGGTCGCAGAAGTGCACAATCAGAAGTGCGCCGGTCCCGGCCTGATCGATTTCATCTTCAACTATCACCAGGGCGGCTGGAAGCTATTCTCCATTCCATAGAGCGGCCTCAAGATCTGGCGATCATCGCCGCCGCAGCCGGACGTGTACGCCGTTCTTGGGGCGCAGCGTAATGCTGGAGAGAGGCTCGACGGTCTCCCCAGGCGCCAGGCTGATGTGAAACCGCTGCGCGACCGCTGCCAGCAGCATCGCAGCTTCCATCAGGGCGAAGTTGTTTCCGATGCAGACCCGCGGGCCGCCGCCAAATGGGAAATAAGCAAACTTCGGCAATAGCCGTTCCCGCTCGGTAGTCCATCGGTCCGGATCGAACACGTCAGGTTGCGGGAAGAAACGCTCGTCCCGGTGAGTAACCCACGGGCTTATGATGATGTTCGATCCGGCAGGTACTACATAGCCGCCGACCTCGACCTGCTCCGAGGCCATGCGAGTGACCACCCAAGCGGGCGGGTAGAGTCGCATGGTTTCCCGGACTACGTTGTTGGCGTACGGGAGTTGCGCCATGTCAGCGGCGGCCGGCAGACGACCGGCCAGCGTCCGATCCACCTCATCCTGCAACTTGGCCTGGGTCTCGGGGTAGCTGGCGAGTAGAAACCAAGCCCATGAGAGCGCGAGGGCGGTGGTTTCATGCCCGGCCAGCAACATGGTCATCACTTCGTCGCGGAGTTGCTGGTCGGTCATGAAGCTGCCATCGATGTCCTGGACGCGCAGCAGGTCTGAGAGCAGGTCGTCACCCATGCCGCTGGCCCGGCGCTCGCGAATGATGCCGTAAACGATGTCGTTCAGCGTGCGTACGCCCCGGAGATAGCGCCAGCGCTTGAGGGTGGGCAGCTTTAGAAAGAGTTGCCACACGCTCAGCCCGGCATTCTGTCGAACGAACGCATCCAGCGCGCCCGCGACCGCAGGCATTTGCGGGCCGAGATCGACCCCGAACAGCGTCCGGGTTGCGATCGCCAGGGTGGTGCGCATCATCTCGCGGTGCAGGTCGAGTTGTTCGCCGTCGCGCCAGCCGTTCAGCATTTGCTCGGCTTCGCGGACCATGATCTCCGCGTAGGCCGCGATACGTGTGCGGTGAAATGCGGGCTGGCTCAATCGGCGCTGTCGCAGCCAGAAGTCTCCCTCGCTGGTCAGAAGCCCATTGCCGAAGACCTCCGGATTGGCGCGGGTACCGAACCCTTTGTTGAAGCTGCGATATTGGGTGACGAGCACCGACTCGACATCATTAGGATGAGCGAAGAAGTAGCTCGAAACGTAGAGGAACTGCCAGAACGAAACGTCGCCGTATTCGCGGGCCATGCGCGGCAGGTTGACCAGCGGTCCGGCTCCGCCCAACAGCGGCGAGTGAACCAGGTATCGGCCTTTGGGACCCGGAGGCCGGGAGATGGGTTCTGCCATGTTCATTTACCGAGAGACTGGCTGATTGATGCTACCAAGAAGTGGTACGTGGTCAGGCATTTTTGCGTGATTTCTCTTGCGCGAGTGCGACGGAATCGTGCTAGCGTAGGCACTTGCATTTCCGGGTAGGGGTACCGCCATGATGTTGGAAACGGAAGTGTTCGATATCGAACCCGGCATTACAGTCGTATCCTGCGCCGGACGCTTCACGCTGGGCTCGCAGCTTCGCCTCACGGAATCGATGATCAACACCTTGATGCAGAAGGGCGTTCGCAAGCTCGTGGTTGACCTCACGCATACCGAACTCGTGGACAGCGCAGGGCTTGGCGTCCTGATGCACATTTTTGCAGAAATGGAACAACTCGGCGGCATCATGCGGGTGGCCGGCGCCAATGGCCGCGTCAGCAATCTGTTTCAGATTACTCACACCAATGGAATCCTCGCACTCGATGTCGACCTGGTAACCAGCATCAAGAAGCTGCAGGCGGCGCCGTCTGGTATCGAAGCTCCGCATCTCAACTCGGCCTAATCGAGCTGCAGGCCGCCGGTCAGGCTGCTGATTTTCTCGATGCGGTGCTCGAGACACCACTTGGTCAGCGAATCAACGAGCGTCTCGCACGCGCAGGGGTCCCAGAAGTTCACCGTCCCGACTTCGATGGCCGTGGCACCCGCCAGCAGGTACTCGATTACATCCTCAGCGGTGCTGATGCCCCCGATGCCAATCACCGGGATCTTCACGGCCTTGGCAGCTTCCCAAACCATGCGCAGCGCGATCGGCTTAATCGCCGGACCGGAGAGACCAGCGGTGACATTCGAAATCCGGGGACGGCGGGTCTCCGCATCGATGGCCATGGCGACGAAAGTATTCACCAGCGATATTGCGTCGGCCCCAGCTTCCTCCGCGGCGCGAGCCACCTCGGGAATACTGGTGACGTTGGGAGACAGTTTTACGATCAAGGGGCGCTTCGCGATTTTCTTCACCGCGCTCACCACGTCGAACAACATGCGGGGATCGCTGCCAAAAGTGATGCCACCGCACTTCGTGTTGGGACAGGAGACGTTGAGTTCGTAGGCGTGGATGCCCTCACCGTCGTTGAGCATGCGCACTACGTCCTCGTAGTCTTCCTGCGCGTGTCCGAAGACGTTGCAGAAGAAAACGATGTTGTTGATCTTGCGCAGCAGCGGGAGCTTTTCGTTAAGAAATGCTGAAACTCCGATATTTTGCAGCCCAATCGCGTTCAACATGCCGGCGGCGGTTTCAAACAGCCGCGGAGGCGGATTGCCGGGCATGGGCTCGCGCGATAGGCCCTTCACGACGAAGCCGCCCAACCGCTCCAGGGTAACGACGTCTTCGAACTCGACGCCGTAACCGAATGTGCCGCTGGCGGCGATGACCGGATTCTTCAGCACGACGCCGGCCACATTCACGCTCATGTCCAGCGCCGGCTTGGGAGCAGGCGTCATGGATGAGCTTCCGGCTTGGCGCGAGGTTTCGCGACCGCCGGCGGCGGACTGGGAACTTCGGTGCGAGAACTCAGGGCCTGGGTCAGCACGTGACCTGTCGAGTTGGTCGGCTTGTTGATTCCGAGCAGCACGGCCAGGGTCGGAGCCAAGTCGATGGGCTCAACCTGGTCGCGATAAACTCCCGGCTTGAACGCCGTCCCGTAGAAGGCCAGCGGGACGTGCTGGTCATAGCTGTAGGACACTCCGTGGTCCGCGATGTCCTTCGAAGAGAGCGTGAACGGTGGAGGGAGTCCCATGACCCACCACCCGCCATAGGGTGAGTAGCTGTTGGCAAACATGCGGCCCACGGGTGACGGCGCCACCTCTCCAGACGCCAGTTGTTCCTTGGTGTACGCGGTTACGAAGCCCATCGACCGCATGGCATCGGCGACATAGCCTTCTGCATCGGCCTCGCTGACTTTGCCTTCGAAAGCTTCGTCGTTGACAAACACGATCGGGAACGATGCCGACCTCACGTAGTCGCCCGGTTTGTGCAGTCTCGTGCCAACTGCTTTGTTGAGTTCGGCGCGTAAGTCCTTGTTGGCAACGACCACGCTGGGGATACGCAATTTGAGGCTGGTGGCGTTGGTGGGCGCGACCCCGTGGTCGGCAGTAAGCGCGATCCAGAACCGGTTTCCATATTGCTGCTGCAGATATGCCAGAAACTCGCTGATCTGGTGATCCAGAGCCAGCGCCATGGCATGCATCTGCGGAGAATCCGGACCATACGCATGACCCGTCAGGTCATTGGCCGAGAGGCTGATCACCAGCAAGTCGGTCACGGTGCCCTGTCCCAGTTTTTCCTGTTCGATCAACTCCCGCGCAAAATCGAATTCGTAGTCATTGCCATAGGGAGTGCGCCCCACCAGTTCGTAGTAGTCGAGCGGCTTGCCGTCGGGTCCATCATGGGGAGCCGTCGAACCCAGCACCTCGCCGCTTGCGTCCTTCCAGTCGAGGTTGAGGTATCTCTGAGCGCGATTCTGGCTGTTGAACGATGTCAGCCAGTAGGGAGCGTCGGTCATGTAATAGGTCGAAGTCACCCACAATCCACTCGTCTTGTCGATCCAGTAAGCGCCGTTAGCGCTGAATCCGGTGGGGAGAATCGCCGCCCGATCCTTCAGTGCAATTCCGAACACGCGCGAATTGCCATGCGTCGCCAGTCGCAGCTCGTCTCCCAGCGTATCGGCCAGCAGATTGTGCGGAGATGCGCCCATACCCTGTGCATCGGCGCCTACGATTTTGGTGGACTCGTCGTCCACGCTGCTAAGGACCTTCTTGCTGGCAGGAACCCACCACTCGTTGGAAAAAATTCCGTGCCCAGAAGTGTAGGTACCGGTCCCGATGGTGGCGTGTCCGGGGGCCGTGCGGGTGTTGGCGTAGTCGTAGTAGCAGGCGGGAAAATATGCGCCTCGATCGGTGAATGTGCGAAATCCGCCGGGGCCGAACTCATCGTGATAGCGCTCGAGATAATCGCCCCTGAACTGGTCGATGACGAGGATCACCACCAGCTTGGGCGAGGCCTGATATGCGGATGCAAAGGCCGTTGTTGCAGCCAAAAAGACGACCAGCAGTGTGGCGATTTTCGTACGGAACATATCGGCAACAGTGTATCAACCCCGCCCTGCGGGTCGCAGTCGCGGAGAACGCTACTCCGCCCTTCGTCCTGCTGCCACGGGCTGTCTGACCGTTGCGGTGCGCTCCAGTTTGTCCCAGGCGAACGATCCGCCTTCGACCGCCCGCTTCAGCGTCTTGAACAAGACCACCGAGAACAACTGGCGATAGGCAAAGCGCTGCAGCCACACGTGACCCAGCAGAAGGAAGTCGCGCTTGCGTCCCGGTTGCTGGCGTTCCAGCGCGAAGGCGATCGTTGAGGTGATGAAGTCGATGATCATGAACAGCGCGAAGTAGATCACCAAGCGCTGGAAATCGGCCGGGTTGGCGGATTCGGGATGGAAGTACTTGTTTACGAAGTACGATATCGCACCGATCACGAACATGATGTCGATGAACGGCGACACCAGGGGCAGCAGAATCTGGAAGATGATCACGTTGGGCAGGGCGACCCAACCCAGCGCGCCCTTCTGCTTCAGTGCGGCCTTGTGCTTCCACACCGCCTGCATGATGCCGAACGACCAGCGGAAACGCTGCCGCATCAGGCCGTTCGCTGTCGTCGGAGCCTCGGTGTAGGCCAGCGAGCGGTCCTCGTAGTTGACATGGTACCCCGCCTGCAGCAGGGCCATGGTGAGGTCGGCATCCTCGGCGACGGTGTCGTGATGGTAGCCGCCCGCTGCCCGCACATCGGCGGTACGCCAGGCCCCGATCGCGCCCGGGACCACGCTGACCGCGTTCAAGGTATTTAGGGCGCGGCGCTCGAAGTTCTGGCTGGTGATGTATTCCAGCGCCTGCCAGCGCGTCCACAGGTTGACCCGGTTGCCGACTTTGGCATTGCCGGCCATCGCGGCTACCCGCGAGTCGCGGAAATGCGGCACCAGCTTCGAGATCGCGTCGGGAGCGATGATGGTGTCCGCGTCGATACCGACGAATAGCTCCTCCGTCACATTCTCCAGAGCGTAATTCAGCGCGTCGGCTTTGCCGGAGTTGGGTTTGGTCAAGACCGTTACGCGCCCATCGGCGATTTCTTCCTGGAATGCTGCGCGCGTCACCTCCGCTGTCCGGTCTGTCGATCCGTCATCGATGACAATCGCCCGCAGGTTCGGATAGTCCGATTCCAGCACCGAGCGGACCGTCCGTTCGATCACCATTTCCTCGTTATAGGCCGGTATCAACACGGCCACGCTGGGACGGTAGTTGGGATCGGCGATGTCGTGGCGGCGGCGGAAGCGGTCGAACGTCGCCAGCGCCCCGACCACCACCAGTCGCGCGCTCATGAGTACGTCGCCCACGAAAAACACAAAGATGATGAACGACGAGATCAGCGAAAACAGTGAGAAATTCAACCCGTCGATCCACGAGGCCCAGCGCTCGTTGGCGGAAATCGGCGGCATGATGTCGGCCCGGGTTTTGCCCAGCAGGCCGGACACCGGCACGATCTCGTACCCGCGCTGCCGCAGGCCATCGATGATCTGGGGCAGCGCCTTCAAGGTCTCGCTGCGGTCTCCGCCGCCGTCGTGCAGCAAAATGATGTTGCCGCACGTCAGGTTGCCGGGAGCGCAGGGCGGCAGGTTCTTGAGTACGTCAGCCACAATCTCATCGGCCGGGCGACGGGGATTGTCGCGCCAGTCGTTGGGGTCGATCTTGTCGCCGATGGTAATGTAGCCCAGCTGCTGCGCCAGTTCGAGCGGCCGCACCTGGTCGGCGGTATCGGGCTCCTGGTCAATCGAATACGGTGGCCGGAACAGCACCGGCTTCACGCCCAGCTTCCCTTCGAAGAAGCGCTCCGTCAGGTTCAGCTCGACTTCAAAGTAACGCTTGGAAACGTTGCTGATATCGGGATGGGTGAAGGTGTGGTTGCCGATCTCGTGGCCCTCGGCGTAAATCCGCTTGGTGATGCCGGGGTAGGTCTCTGCCTCGACGCCGATCAGGAAAAACGTCGCCTGTACGCCCTTTTCCTTCAGGATGTCGAGAATCTTCGGCGTCCACTGCGGATCGGGACCGTCGTCGAAAGTAATCGCAATCTTGTTGGGGGAGCTACCGTACATATCCACGGTGTACGGCGCCGGAATCTTCTGGAAGGTCTCATCCGTAACCAGGTTGGTGTCGGGATCGACGGCGATCGTCCGCTCGCCGGCCGCGGGCTGCGATTGGATGTGCAGGATCTCGCCCTGCCCTTCGATGTCAACATCCTGGCCCGGAGGCACGACGTTCAGTTTGGCGGTGGCTGAAGCTTCGCCCGGCTTGTCCCAGATGGCCCACAGCGAGCGGTCCTCTGAACCCAGACGCCAGAGCGCAAACGTGTCGATACCCAGCGATTGGGCCGCCCGCATCTGGTTCAAGGCTGTCACGCCATCGAGAAACCACACGTCGTGACGGATATTGTTCTCGTCAAGGTAGGCGACGTGAGGATTCATCGCATCGCCGTCGAATTCCACGTCGCTCTCGGCCTCTCGAGCTTCGAGCCACGCGTCCTGCACCGAAACGTTATGCACGGCCTCGGGCGGGGTCCCCTTCTTCTGGCCCGGCTTCTTCGCCCAGTCATACCCATAGTTGCCGATTGCGGCAATGATCTTCTCGCGCGGCATGACCGTCAGGGCGTCCTCCAGGTTCTTCACGAACCAGTCTTGACCGGCGACGGCCCCGGGCATCCCACCGGGGTAGTGCTGGTCATAGTTCATCAGGATCAACCCGTCGGAGAACTGCGCGATGGCGCTGTAGTCGAACTGCTTATCGTTCACCGGAACCGCGATGTAAAGCCTGAGACCCCTGGCTTGCAAATCGCCGTACAACTCCTGAACCAGGGTCTTGTAATCATCGCGCGAGGTCTCAGGGAAGGCTTCGATGTCGAGCGTGAGGCCCCGGTACTGGTCGGTCGCAAGAAACGTCATCAGCTCGTTACGAAAGCGCTGCCGGGCTGCCGGATCGGCAAGGAACCGCGCGGTCACATCCGGCTGCCACTGATTGCTGATGGGGTCGAAATTGTTGACCAGGGGCAGCACGTTCATCTGCGCCTTTTCGGACTTGAGGAATGGCATTACCTTGTCATCAACCGGACGCGGCTTTCCCTTGTCGTCCATCAGGTCGAACAGCACGTTGGTTTCGGTGACTGATTGCAAGCGCCCGTCAGCCGTCAAGACGTGCAGCCATTCCGGAAACAGCAGATCGATCTGCGGAAAATACTCTTTGAGGGAAGCGAAGCTGGCGGCATCCCACTGTACATAGAACGCGCCCCGGATGCCTTCCAGCGAATTCAGCACCACTGGCGTCAACCGCTGTTTGGCTGCCGAGTGCTGGTTTGCGCCGCGTAAGGCTTTGCGCTTGTGGGTCTCCTTTAGCGCATGGTACGGCTTCTTCACCTCTGGAAGACTCACTCCCGGCACCGACGATCCGCGAAAGATGGTGACTACGAAGAACACCACCAGCAGGGTAACCACGATGACGCTGGTGTCGATGACCATCCGCAGACGGCGCCAGCGTTTGCCTTCGGGATCGAAGAAGATGGGCTTAGGACTGGGCATTGTGCGGGGACAACCCTATGGTAGATGCATGCCCGAAGCAGGGCAACATGGCGGGACCGCGGCCAGGCATCCCTCGTCTCTTCCTCTCATCAAACCCGATTCGCGGAATAACGACTCGCTCGCTGGGTACTCATTGAGCGTAGGAAGCCCACATGGATGTGCTTCCTACGCCGCATGCGGATGCTATATTCGCCACGTGCGCGAAACCGAGCGCAATTCGACGGCGACCAGCGAACCGCTACCCTTCTGGCGCGTGCTGCTGGAACACCGCAACTGGTTTCTTGGCTTCACAGTGGCGGCCCTGGCTCTTCGCATGGCGTTCTATGTTTGGTTTCCTCACGTTACCGGCGACTCGCTGATCTACGGAGACATTGCCCGCAATTGGCTCGACCATGGCATCTTTGGCCTGACCCATGCCGAGGGCGTTCGTCCGACCTGGATCCGTCTGCCGGGCTACCCGGCTTTTCTGGTGCTGTGCTTCACGCTCTTCGGTCGCGAACACTATCACGCCGTTCTGCTGCTGCAAATCGCCATTGACATCGCCGGCTGTTTCGTCATCGCCGACCTTGCCCGACGTACGATCTCGCCCAGAGCCGCCCAACTCGCGTTTGCTCTGGCGGCCCTCTGCCCCTTCACTGCGAACTACACCGTCGCACCCCTGGCGGAAACTCTCAGCATTTTCTTTACAGGCGTGGCATTGGACGCCGCTGTCGCGGGATTCATGCACTTCGAGGATGGGTGGACCTCGTGGAAAGCATGGATAACTTGCGGAGTCGCGGTTTCGGCGGGTGTTCAGTTGCGTCCTGATGGCGGCATCCTGCTGGGAGCCGTTGGCCTGTTTCTGCTGTGGCGCATGTGGCAAACGCCGCCGCAGCGTGTGCCGCTCTTCTGGGCGGGTGCGCTGGTGCTGGTAATTTCCCTCGCTCCCCTGGTCCCGTGGACGGTCCGTAACTGGCGCCAGTTTCACAAGTTCGAGCCGCTAGCTCCCCGCTATGCCAGCGACCCGGACGAGTTCGTTCCCACCGGCTTCGATCGCTGGGTGCGCACCTGGATGGCCGACTACGTCTCGACCGAAGAAATCTACTGGCAGATTCCGGGCAGCGACGTGGACCCGAGCCTCCTACCCTCGCGCGCCTTCGACAACGAACAGCAGGAGGCGCAGACGCTGGCGATCTTCGACGAATATTCCAAGTCCCACTTTGTGGGACCCGAGCTGAATGAGCGCTTCGAACAATTGGCCGAGCAGCGCATCCGAGAGCACCCACTGCGCTATTACGTCTGGCTGCCGCTATTGCGCATCTCCGATATGTGGCTGCGGCCACGCACCGAAATGCTTCCGCTGAATTCACGCTGGTGGGAATACGAAGACGATACCGAGGACTGCATATTGGCATCGCTGTGGGGCGTGCTGAACCTGCTTTTTGTCTTCGCGGCGGTCATGGGAGTGCTTCGCGGGCCGCGGCCGCTGTACCTCGGATTGCTGCTGCTGTTTGTGTTGCTTCGTTCGGCATTCCTGGGGACCCTTGAAAATCCCGAGACGCGCTACACGCTGGAGTGCTATCCCGTCGTGCTATTGCTCGCCGGCGGCTGGATTTCCGGCTGGAATCGCTGGCAGAGAGCAGAGTTGTAGCTGCCCTTCGCTACAGCAGCATGTTGTCGATGAGCCTCGTCGCCCCCACCCATGCCGCCACCGCCACCAGGGTTCCGTGGGACACCGAACTCACTGGTTCGAGCGTGTCGGCATCGACAATCGCAAAGTAGTCCAGCCTGGCGCCAGGCTCGGAGGCAACCGTCCGTGTGCCGATCTCGGCCAGCTTCCGGGCATCGACCTCCCCCGCATCGAAGGCCCCTTTCACTTGCTGCAAGGAACGGCTCAGCACCAGGGCCTGCCGGCGTTGCTCGGCACTGAGATACGCGTTGCGCGAACTCATGGCCAGGCCATCAGGCTCCCGCACAATGGGACACACGACGATTTCCACGTCCATGTTCAGGTCGCGGACCATCGTGCGCAGCACCGCCACCTGCGCCGCGTCCTTCTGCCCGAAGTAGGCGCGGTCCGGACGAACAATCTCGAAGAGCTTGCAGACGACGGTGGTGACGCCCCGGAAATGCCCTGGCCGCGAGCTGCCATCGAGTTTGTCGCTCAGGTCAGCGACCTCCACAATGGTCTTCCCGCCCGCTGGATACATCTCGGGAACCGATGGCACGAACAGTAGCTCCACGCCCAGTTCTTCCAACAACCTGACATCCCGCTCCAGCGTCCGGGGATACGTGGCGAGATCTTCCGTAGGTCCGAACTGCAGTGGATTGACGAAGATCGAAACCGCGGTCACGTCGCACTGCGACTTGGACTGCCGCACCAGCGACAGATGTCCTTCGTGCAACGCGCCCATGGTTGGCACCAACCCTAGACTCTTGCTCGCACGCGATGCGCTGCGGCATGCGGACTTCATCCCGGTGATGGTTTCGATCTGCTGCAAATGTTCTCTCGATGTTCAGGGTCTTGGAGACGCGGCATCTGCGCCGGTTCCATCGGCCGGAGCTTCGACCTCCGGCAAGGTCCAGCTTCCCAGCATGCGCGAAAATAGCGGCTCCATGCGCGTCATCGACGACG
This sequence comes from uncultured Acidobacteriaceae bacterium, assembly GCA_963758255.1. Lineage (GTDB taxonomy): Bacteria > Acidobacteriota > Terriglobia > Terriglobales > Acidobacteriaceae > DASRAA01. The sequence continues at coordinate 52,835 of CAVWUX010000017.1, read as the reverse complement.
GCGCGCACTTCAAGGCCAGCGAGTAGACTTCTGCATCCGGCCCTTCCACGAACACTAGCTCTTCGATCCACTCGCGACCGCTGGTCTTTTCGACATAGTGCAGTTTCACCAGTTGGGCGGGCTTGCCATCGACCCGGCGGCGCTGGCGCTCCAGAGTTTCAAAGCTCTGGCCGCTGTCGCGCACGCCGGTGACTGCTTGTTCAATCAACTGATCGATCGTGACCGCGTCGGCGGCGCTCTGCGGGGGCGGAACGACCAGCGCAACCGTGACCTCGTCCCAGCTCTCGCGCTCCAGCTTCTGCGGCGGAGCCACCACCACGCCGTTGCCTTCGAATACTTCGCCCAACATGCTCCACGAAGCCGGATACTTGAAGCAGAAACTGCCTTCCCCGTGACAATACTGTTGCCAGAGAGGCGATTTTTGCGTGGACTTGGATGCAGTCTGCGCGCTACCTGGCGCAAGGGAAACTGCCAACACCGCTAGCGCTAGCGCCATCCGGCGGAGAACCTGCATGCTCCTAGACTTGCATGGCGCGCTTGCGTTCCGCAATAGCCTGCAGGGTCGAGAGGGTGTCCTTGGGCAGGTGATACGACTCCGCGTCCGAGGGATAGCTCCCCGACTTTACGTCGTCTTTGAAGGCCTGCACCGCGTCCGTGATCGTCGAACTCAAATCTGCGTACCGCCGCACGAATTTTGCCGGAGGCGCAAAGGTCAGCCCCAACACATCGTGGAACACCAGCACCTGGCCGTCGCAATCCGGCCCGGCGCCGATACCGATGGTTGGAACCTCGATCTCGCGGGTGATGAGTGCTGCCACTTCGCGCGGGATTCCTTCCAGCACCACGCAGCACGCCCCGCAGCGTTCCAGCGCCAGCGCGTCATGCATGAGTTGCTCGACCGCCTTCAGCGTCTTGCCCTGCACCTTGTAGCCGCCCATGGCGTGCAGGGACTGCGGAGTGAGCCCGATGTGTCCCACCACCGGAATCTCCGCATCCACCAGCCGTTCCACCAGTTGCGCGCGCTTCTCGCCCCCCTCGATCTTCACCGCCTCGGCTCCGTCCTTGATAAATCGCGCAGCGTTACGGATCGCCTCGTCACCACTCACGTGGTAGGACGCGAAGGGCATGTCGGCAACCAGGAAGGCGCGCTTCACCCCGCGGCGCACCGCGCGGGTGTGGTGCAGCATCTCCTCGACGGTCACCGGAAGCGTGTTGTCGTAGCCCAGCATGACCATTCCGAGTGAGTCGCCAACCAGGACCATGTCGATGCCGGCTTCATCTACCAGGCGGGCGCTGGCGTAGTCATACGCTGTCAGACACGTAATCGGTTCATGCTTCTGTTTCTTGTCGAGAAGTGTGGAAGAGGTGACCTTCGAGCGGAAGTCGCCGGTGGTGATGCTCACGATGTCCTCCAGTGCAGTTCCGCGATTGCGGATACCGCCTGCTTGGCCTTGTCACAAGGTTTCGTGACCCAAGGTAACCAACCTATCAAGTTTACTCCCGCCCGGCAGTTGATCACCAGTATTTTCGATGGGAAAAATCTATCCTGCAGGGCGGCGGATCTACTCCCCGCTGGAGTGATCATGGATGATGCGCCAGCCCTCGGGAAACTGGCGGAAGATCACGGTGAACAGGCCGTGCGGCTGCTTGCCGTCCGACAGCGTGAGCCGCCACCTGCCGCGCACAAAGCCGCCTTGCGGTCCCAGCATTTCGACCTGGAGGTCAGTCATCTCCAGCTTGCCCATCTCGGCGCCCGACGCCTGGTATTTCTTGCGATAACGTTCCAGCGTCGCCTGCCAGCCCTGGGTTTCCGTAGCGCCGGAGAAGAAGGTGAGCTCCGGTGAGTTCCAGTATCCTGCCATGAAGCCTTCCAGATCGTGGCGGTTCCAGGCCTCGACCTGCGATTGCAGTACCTTCCGGATCGCAGCCTCTTGACCCGCCACGGCCGCGGGCTGGCCAAAGCTCCCCGGCGCGAACACCGTTCCCAGGACCATCACCAGAGCAACCGCTCGATAGCTTCCCCTCATCCTTGCCTCCGCTCCCGCAGTGTAGAGTGCTCCCATAGCAGGATACCTAGTCCCGCAAGCAACAACCGCGCCTGTGATAAGGCGCGGCTGTTTGAACTCCCTTAGTTCGAGGAAACTAGGCCGGACTCTTGGTCGAGGCCGGTTTCTGCCACGGACGCTTGGGACGTTCGGCCTCCGGCAGGTCGCGATTGCGCACCCGATCATAGTGGTATTCCGCGCTCACCGTGCCCAGCGACTCGTTGTACAAGCTGATGCCGCCGGTGCCCTCCTTCAGTTCCTCGGCATACTGGTGCAGCGCCTTCAGGTGATCGGCAGTCGCTGCAACTTCCGTCTTGGTGGTCTTCAGCACTTTCTGGTGCCCATAGTCGACGAGCTTGGAGATCTCTCCGCCGATCAAGTATCCCGGATAGGCAAATATCTTCACCCCGCCATCAGGCGCGCGCTCGATGGCCGCCGAGGCGTTGTACTTCTTCAGAAACACGCGACCGCCGGTGCCGGGGGCTTCGAGCACGTCGAAGCCGTGGTCGCGGAACCAACTCACCGCATCTTCGTAACTCTTCACTTTGACCTTCTTCGCCATTCGCTCTGCATTCAGCCGGTTGCGGCTGCCTCTCCCGGCGGAATCCAATCTTCCGCCTTCGCATCGAATCCAATAAGTTAGAAAGACTAGCCGGGGTGGGATCGAACTGCCATTACAGGCTGGCAGCCTGTCAGTCGCTCGAATTCATCCCAGCGCTCGGCCCTGGAAACCACAACTGTCGCACACTGCAAGCCGAAACGGCAAGCAAGTGACATGGTCATGAATACGCTCCACGCCATTCCGGCCATCGGACTCTCGATTATCGAACGCATCGGGAACACGCCGTTGCTTCGGTTTGAGAGCATCGGTTCCGACCTGCCGCACGCTGAGATTTACGCCAAGGCGGAGTGGACGAATCCCGGCGGCTCAGTGAAGGACCGTGCTGCCGCCGGCATTGTGCAGGATGCCTTTAACACCGGCAAGATGGGTGGCGGCAAGCGTCTGCTCGATTCCACCAGCGGAAATACCGGCATCGCCTACGCCATGCTGGGCGCAGTTTGCGGTTTCGGTGTAACCCTCTGCATGCCGTCCAACGTTTCGGTCGAGCGCAAGCGAATCCTCCGGGCCTTCGGTGCCGAAATCGTCTACACCGCCCCCGGCGAAGGCTCCGACGGCGCCATCGTCAAAGCCCGCGCGATGATCGCCGAGCATCCGGGCAAGTATTTTTATGCTGACCAGTATTCCAACAACGCTAACTGGCTGGCCCACTACCACGGCACTGCCAACGAGATCTGGGAGCAAACCCGCGGCCGCATCACACACTTCGTGACCACCCTGGGAACCTCCGGAACTTTCATGGGTACCACGCGCCGCCTGAAAGAGCTGAATCCGGATATCGAGTGCGTGTCGCTTCAGCCCGATTCGCCGTTCCATGGGATCGAGGGCGCGAAGTACATGCCCGCGTCCATCGTCCCGCGGATTTACGACCCGACCCTCGCTGACCGCAACCTCGAGATCGGCACCGAAGAATGTTACGCGATGGTCAGGCGGCTGGCTCGCGAGGAAGGCCTGCTGGTTGGACCCTCGTCGGCGGCGTCATTGGTGGGAGCGCTGAGCCTGGCTCGCGAAAGCACAATCGGCCATCCGGTGATAGTCTGCATATTCTGTGACGGCGCCGACAAGTATCTCAGCGAGCGCTTCTGGGACGAAGGCGTGAAACCCGATTATGAAATCTAGCGGCCGGGGAGCCTGAAAAACCCTATCTGTGCTGAAGTTCCGCCAATCCGACTTCGACGAGATTCGCCGCCATGGCGAAGACACCTACCCGCACGAATGCTGCGGAGTCTTGCTGGGCGCTATGGATGGCGAAGATCGCGAAGTGCGGGCCACGGTCCGTTGCGGCAATACCCGCGTCGACTCGCCCCAGAACCGCTACAACATTGATCCGCGAGAGTTGGTGCGGGTGCAGCGCGAGGCCCGCGAGCGCGACCTGGATATCGTTGGCTTCTACCACTCGCACCCCGATCACCCTGCGCGCTGGTCGTCCACCGATTTCCAGGAAGCCCACTGGATTGGCTGTTCCTACGTCATTACCAGTGTGGAACAGGGCAAGGCCTCCGTCACCAACTCTTTCGCACTGACCGGCAGCACCGAAGAGGACAAGGCGCTGGTGGACGAAGCAATCGTTGTCGAGTAGCTTCCGGCACAGGCCGCGGGTGCTCCACTTCGGGGATGAATTAGCTCCCAAACTGTCCTTCCGCTGACACCCATCAGCTACAATCGAAAATTCTTATGCTTCGGTTCTCCACAGCCGGTGAATCCCATGGCGAAGCGCTGGTCGCGCTGCTTTCCGGCATGCCTGCGGGCCTCGCGGTCGATCTTGACTTCGTCAACCGCGAACTCTGGCGTCGCCAGCAGGGCTACGGCCGCGGCGGTCGCATGCGCATCGAGCGGGACACGGCGCATATCCTGAGCGGCGTGCGCCACGGCCACACCATTGGCTCGCCCATCGCCATCCAGTTGGCCAATAAAGACTGGCAGAACTGGACCGAAGCGCTGCCGGTCGAGGAGGGCGATCCCGCCAAGCACAAACGTGTAGCTTCGCCGCGGCCGGGCCACGCCGATCTCGCCGGGGCGGTGAAGTACAACTTCAGCGAAGCTCGCTACGTGCTGGAACGCGCCTCCGCTCGCGAATCCGCCGCCCGTGTCGCCGTCGGCGCGCTGGCCAAGCTGTTGCTGCGCGAGCTCGGAATCGAAGTGCTGAGCCACGTGATCGCCGTCGGCAGCGCTCGGCTGGACGCGCCCGTCACCTGGGAAGCCATTCAGGCGGTGGCGGCGAAAGAGGAGATCCTGCTGAGCTGCATCGACTCCGCCTCTGAAGCCCGCATGAAGGAGCAGGTCGATCTGGCATTGCGCACCGGCGACTCGGTCGGCGGCATCTTCGAGGTTGTGGCGCACAACGTGCCGCCCGGGCTTGGCACCTACGCCAACTGGGACGAGCGCCTCGACACCCACTTGGCCGCAGCGGTCATGTCGCTGCAGGCGGTCAAGGGCGTCGAGATTGGAGACGCGGTTGCAGCCGCGACGTCGCTGGGTTCTGCCGTGCATGATGAAATCGGCTATTCCTCAGGCAGTTCGTTCACCGGATTTACCCGCGCTTCCAATCATGCGGGCGGGCTGGAAGGCGGCGTCTCCAACGGCCAGGATATCCGCGTCAGGGGCTATCTGAAGCCGATTTCGACGCTGCGGCGTCCGCTGGCTTCGGTGGACTTTGCCAGCCGCGAGCCCGTCAAGGCTGCGTATGAGCGCTCGGATGTGTGCGTGGTTCCGGCGGCGGGCGTCGCTGCCGAATCGATGGTTGCATTAACGCTGGCCCGCTTTGCTCTGGAGAAGTTCGGCGGTGATTCGGTGCTTGAACTGCGACGCAATTTCGAAGGCTACTGTCAACAGCTAAGAAACTTCTAAATGATCTATCCAATCGTCAAGTACGGGGACGCGGTACTGGAGAAACCCTCGGCCCCCATTACAAAATTCGACGACGACCTGCGCAAGCTGGCCGACGACATGTTCGAGAGCATGTACGCCGCTCATGGCGTAGGCTTGGCGGCGCCGCAAATCGGCATCAGCAAACGCATCGCCGTCATCGACGTCACCTTCAAGGAAGACCCTGACGCCAAGATCGTGCTGGTCAACCCGGAGATTGTTCACGTCGAAGGGCGGATCACATCCAACGAGGGCTGTCTGAGCCTGCCTGAGTTCCGCGAGAAAGTCACGCGGCCGCGCAGAGTCACCGCCCGGGCCCAGAACCTGAAGGGCGAAACCATCGAGGTCACCGGAGAGGAGCTGCTGGCGCGCGCCCTTTTGCATGAAACCGACCACCTCGATGGAAAGCTCTACATCAGCCACATCAGTGCGCTCAAGCGCGACATCATGAAGCGCAAGATTCGCAAGCTGATGAAAACCGGCGAATGGTAGGGAAGTCATGATGAACCTGGTCTTCTGCGGCACTCCGACGTTCGCCGTGCCCACACTGGAGAAACTGGTGGATGCAGGGTTCAGTGTGAGACTGGTCGTCACCCAGCCTGACCGCGCCAGCGGACGCGGCATGGAACTGGCTCCGCCGCCCGTCAAGCTCACGGCGTTAGGGCGCGGACTCCCCATCGTCCAGCCCGACAAGATCAGAAACAATGAATCCCTCCGTGCAATCCTCGAGATCATCCAGCCCGAGGCGATCATCGTCGTCGGCTACGGCCGCATCATCCCGCAGTGGATGATCGATCTGCCAAAGCTGGGAAACCTCAACCTGCACGCGTCGTTGCTGCCGAAGTATCGCGGGGCGGCTCCTATTCAGTGGGCGATCGCCAAAGGCGAATCGCTGACGGGCGTGACCACCATCCGCATCGATGCCGGCCTCGACACCGGCGACATTCTGCTGCAGGCGGAAGAACCAATCCGCCCGGAAGATACCGCCCTCACGCTGGGGTCGCGGCTGGCACAAACCGGCGCGGAGTTGATGATCCGCACGCTTGCCGGACTCGCTCAGGGAACCATCCAGCCACGGCCGCAGGACAATTCGAAAGCCACGCTCGCCCCTATTCTCAAGCGCGAAGATGGCCTGATCGATTTCTCACGCACCGCCACCGAAACCTGGAATCGGTTGCGCGGATTTCAACCTTGGCCCGGGGCGTTCACCACGTTTCGCGGCAAGACCCTGCAACTGCACGCTGCCGTCCCGGCTCCCGAAGTCGCGCTCGTCAAGGCTGCGCATTTCACGGTGGAGCACGGACGCCTGCTGCTGGGATTTGCCCATGCCACGGCACTTGAAGTTCTCGAACTGCAGGTCGAAGGCAAGAGCCGAATGAGTGCTGCCGACTTCATCAACGGGTATCGCCCACGCAGTGACGAACCCGTGGGCTCGACCGCGTAACCCTCATGCCGGTCTCCCCCGCCCGCGCCGCTGCTTTCGACATCTTGCTGCGCGTCGAGCAGCAGGACGCCTACGCCAGCGAGCTCCTGCACTCCGAACGCCTCGACAAACTGAGCACCGCCGACCGCGGACTCGCCACCGAAATCGTAATGGGCGTGTTGCGTTGGCGATCGCGGCTTGATGATGAGATTACCGCAGCCGCCTCGCGTTCCTTGCAGAAACTGGATGTGGAAGTCATCGTGGCATTGCGGCTTGCGGATTACCAATTGCGTTATCTGAGCCGCGTACCAGCACGCGCCGCCATCAACGAGAGTGTCGAGTTGGTGAAGCGCGCCCGCAAGCGATCGGCGGCGCCCTTCGCCAATGCGGTGCTGCGAAAACTTGCAGCAGCACAGTCCGAGACCATTCCGGGTGAACAGCACGCGACTACGCTTACGGTTCTGGCGCGCGAGTTCGCACATCCCGAATGGCTGGTCGAGCGTTGGGTCGAACATCTCGGCATAGAAAACGTCGAAGCTATCTGCCGCCACGATCAGCTGGTACCGACCACTTGCATTCGCATCGACCGCGCCGAACTCGAAGCCGAACTCCTGAGGCGAAGGCATCGAGCTCGCACCTGGCGCATTGCTGACTTCCGCTTGCATCGTCACCAGCGGCGACGTCACCCAGACGCGGGCGTTTCGCGAAGGACGGCGTGTTCATTCAGGACGAAGCCTCGCAACTGGTCGCGGCGTTAGTCGGCAGAGGCACGCGCTTGCTGGACTGCTGCGCAGCGCCCGGCAGCAAGACCGCAGCAATCGCATCGCGCAATCCGGAGGCAGAGATCGTCGCGGTTGAGCTGCATCCCCATCGCGCCGAGCTGTTGCGACAGGCGAGTGCGAGCGGCGAATGTTCAGGTGATCACCGCCGACGCCTTGCAACTGCCTTTGCAGGGAGGATTCGATCGTGTACTGGCCGACGTTCCCTGCTCGGGCACCGGAACGCTGGCTCGCAATCCGGAGATCAAGTGGCGGCTCAAACCAGAGGACTTCCCTGACCTGCACGTGAAACAGGTTGCGATTCTGCGAGCTGCCCTCGAACAACTCGCACCCGGCGGACGCGCGATCTATTCCACCTGCTCGCTCGAGCCCGAAGAGAATCAGGCTGTGGTCGACGAAGTCCTGAAGAGCAACCCGAAATTCACCCTGCTTGATTGCCGGGTCGAGCTCGAAGCCCTACGCAGCAACGGCGAGCTCGCCATAAGCGATCTCGACTCGTTACTCGATGGAAACTATCTGCGGACAATTCCCGGCATCCACCCGTGCGACGGCTTCTTCGCCGCTGTCTTGCTGCGCAAGGGCTAAGAGCGAACAGCAAAAGGCGAAAAGCGGCCTTATCTCGTCACTTCCAGATTCACACTCTGCCCCTCGTAGATACGCTGCCCGGCGCCAGGAACTGTCTTGATCACCATGCGCGTTCCGGCAGGAAGCGTCGTGGGCGAATCTTCTTCGTCCCCCGGCGGCGGCTGACTCGTGATGCTCCCCACCTTTAACCCCGCCCCGACGATCGTGTTCACTGCGTCGTCTTCTGTCCTGCCCCTGAAGTCGGGCACGACATAGGACTTGGGGTCCTCCGCCGCCGCAACCAGCACGCTGACCTTGGGAGCGGAGACGTTGACGGCGTTGGCGGGCGGGCTTTGCGCGACAATCTGGTCCGGCGTCGCATCCGGAATACTGGCCACTGCCATGGCTCCCAACTCGAGCCCGCGGCGGCGGATATTGATTTCGGCCGAGCGCTCGCTTTCTCCACCCAGGTCCGGAATCGTCACCCGCTGCGGCCCCATGCTCTCGGCCACCCGCACGTGCCACCCGCGCCGCACTTTCTCGCCCGGCGAAGGCACCTGCGAAACGATCCGTCCGGCGGGAATCTCCGCGCTATAGAAACGGTCTGTGCGGTCAAGCACGAGCCCGTGGTCTCCAATGCCTTCTCGGCATCGTGCGGCGTCATGCCGACGATCTTGGGGACCGTCAGTCTGCCGCCCGTGAATGGCGAAGCGCATCGCGGTCAGCGCCGAGGCCATGAACACCACCATCAGCACCAGCACGCGCACCAATACGCGGAAAAAGCGGCGCATCAGTGTGTCTCCCCATCGCCGGCTGCCTGGTCGGCAGTGTCAACTTTCTGCGCTACGGCATTGGGCGCCGTGGGCGGCGGAGCGGCGAAATCCTCCGACTCGCGTCCCTGCAGCGCCACCCGCATGAAGTCCATCCAGATCGGCAGCGCGGCCTTGGCGCCGGTTTCCTTGTTGCCCAGCGTCTTCTTCTCGTCGAAGCCCACCCAGACGCCGCACGTGATCGAAGGCGAGAAGCCCACAAACCAGGCGTCGGTGAAGTCGTTGGTCGTACCCGTCTTGCCTCCCAAAGGATGATTCAGCTTGGCGGCGGCGGCGCCGGTGCCGTGTTTCACGACTTCCTGCAGCATCGACACCATGATGCGCGCGGTGCGTGCGCTGACCACGTCTTTCACCTCGGGATAGTCCTCCTCCAGCACCCGGCCGTCGTAGTCTTCGACCTTGCGGATCATGCGCGGCTCCACCCGAACTCCATCGTCGGGAAAGGTAGTGAAGGCGGCAGTCTGCTCGATCAGCGAAATATCGGCAGCTCCGAGTGCGACCGGCAAATATGCCGGCATCGGAGAGGTAATCCCAAACTTGCGCGCGTATTCGATGACCGTCTTGATGCCCCCAACCTTCTCCGTAACCTTCAGCGCGGGAATGTTGCGCGAGTGCGCCAGCGCGCGGCGCAACGTAATCACGCCTTCGAACTTGCCGTCGTAGTTGTGTGGGACGTAGGGCCCGGCAGGACCGCCCGGAAAGCTGACCGGCGCATCGAGAACGGTGTCATCCGGCGTCATGCCCTCGTCGATGGCCGCTGTGTAGATGTAGGGCTTGAACGACGATCCCACCTGGCGCAGCGCCTGCGTCGCCCGGTTGAACTTCGACTCCTCAAAGCTGCGCCCGCCCACCATCGCCTTCACATCGCCGGTGGAGTTGTCCAGCGCCAGCAGCGCTCCCTGCACCCCCGACTCCTGTTCCAAGGACACCCGGCTTTGGGTGCCGTTGAGCTCCAGAATTTTCACGTACACCAGGTCGCCGCGGGCCAGAAACTGTTGCGGCGAGGTGTAGCGTGTCCACTTGATTTCATCGGGCCCGAGCTCCGCCCCGTACTTGCCGAACTTCAGCGTTGCATACTGCGGACTGACGCTGGTAACCAGCGCGTGAACGTAGCTATCAGGCCCCATGCCATCGTCCCAATCCGCGTGGGTGTAGCCCGTGAGCGATTCGCCGTTGGCGATCACATTGAGCAGGCTGCCCTTCCATCCATGACGGCGCTCGTAGGCGGCCAGCCCGTCGAGCACCGCCAGGTTCGCGGCTTTCTGCATCTCCAGGTTCAGCGAGGTGTACACCCGCAAGCCCTTTTCGTGGACCTCCTCGCTGCCGTATTTCTTCTCCAGATACTGGCGAATCTGCTCGACGAAGTAGGGTGCAATGCTGTTGGGCTCGCCCTGCACGTGCAGGCGGATCGGCGAATTTTTGGCCCGCTGCGCCTCTTCCGCGGTGATCTTGCCGTCCTCCAGCATGTTGTTGATCACCAGATTGCGGCGGCGCAGCGCCCTTTCGGGATAATTGATCGGCGAGTAGGCGTTGGGCGCCTTAGGCAGCCCCGCCAGCACCGCGGCTTCTTCCAGTGTCAGGTCCTTGGCCTTCTTGCCGAAGTAATAATTCGCTCCCGCCTCAAAGCCATAGACGCCGTGACCGAGATAGATCTGGTTGGCATAGAGCGTGAAGATCTGTGGCTTGGTGAAGCGCCGCTCAATCTGGATTGACAGCATCGCCTCCTGAATCTTGCGCCGGAAGTTGCGGTCAGGCGACAGGAACAGGTTGCGCGAAAGCTGCATGGTCAGGGTCGAGGCTCCCTGCGCTCGCTCGCCCGACACAACGTCGCGCCAGGCTGCGCCAAAGACGCGCCATATATCGACTCCCCAGTGCCGCTCGAAGTCCTTGTCTTCGGTGGAAATCAGAGCGTCGCGCAGCACCTTGGGGAAGTCGTCGTACTTATCGATGACGCGGCGCTGCAACGCAAACTGCCCAATCACGCGGTTCTGATCGTCGTAGAGTTCTGTGATCGTGCTCGGCCGGTACCGTTCCAGCTCGGTCACCTGGGGAAGGTCGGTGGAGTAAACCAGCAACACCCCTGAAATCGCCCCCGCCGCTGCGACCGCCAGAATCAAAAGCAGGAACAGGAAATTGCCGACGTACTTGTGCCCGGCTCCGGCATCTGGTGCGGGTTTGCGGATCGCGGCAAGCTCTTCAACAACGCGCTTCATGGACAGGGCTAGAGTTCAGGATAGCACCCGCGCAGGCGCCCGCCTGTTGCCCAGGTAGCGCCCCTTGTCACCAATCGGCGTTCACGATCATCCAAGTTGAGTGATATTGTCGAAGCGTAGTCGAGGTAGTGCGACTTTCGGCTGGTATCGGTTTATGGTCACTAACGTCTTGTTTCTGGGCCGCGTCGCCTACGGCACGGCGCTTCAATTGCAGCGCACGCTGCTGGACATGCGCAAGTCCAACCGTATCGAAAACACCCTGTTGCTGCTGGAACACCCGCCGGTGATCACCTTGGGTCGCAACGCACGCCTCGACAACGTTCTGGCCCCGCCCGAGTTCCTCGCGCAGCAAGGCGTGGAGCTGTTCGACATCGACCGCGGCGGCGACGTGACCTTTCACGGCCCCGGCCAACTGGTCGCCTATCCCATCTTCGACCTGCGCAGTTTCGATCCCAAGGTAGGCGCGGTGGAATACGTTCGCCGCCTCGAAGAAGTCTTGATCCGCACCTGCGGTGACTTCGGAGTCGGCACCCAACGCATCAAGGGCCTGACCGGCGTCTGGACGTACGCGCTGCCCAACAAGCCGGAGGCCAAGATCGCCGCCATCGGCGTCCACATTTCGCGTTCGGTCACAACCCATGGTTTCGCGCTGAACGTGTCCGTCGATCTCGACTCGTTCTCGCTCATCATTCCCTGTGGCCTTGCCGGCAAGCCTGTGACCTCGCTGGAGCGAGAGTCACACAAGCAGCTTGGACTGCCAGAGGTGGCGACCGCGGCTTCGCGCAACTTTGGGCGCGTGTTTCAAACCCAGATGCTCTGGCTGGAGTCACTCGACGACCTGCTCGCGCAGGCGGCGACCATCAGCCCGCAACCTCCCAGCCCATCGAATCAGGACACGCCCGCACGCCCCCCGAAAGAACTGCGCGATCTGCTGGGCGACGGCAGCGAACTGGCGTAGCACGCCGAGCGCTTCAAAATGTCTTGAAACGGCACGGCTCCACGGGCTTGCGGAAAAAAGGCGCTTTTCAACTTGGTTTGAAGGGGCGCAGCTTTAGCTGCGCCGCACAAGTCCTTTATGTTTGTCATGCCTTTCCTGCCTCTGCGCAGCCCTTCTAACTGTATTTCTCCGATACAATCACCTGTTTCACTCTCCCCGGAGGCCCCATGTCCGCCTTACGTATCGCACTCCTCCTTGCCCTGGCGCTCCCCGCCGTATCGCAAACCACCCTCTCCCCCAAATGGGAAGAACTCACCGCGCCTGACTTCGTGCAGGCCATTCATCAATCCCAGGGCGTATGTCTTCTTCCCTTCGGCATCATCGAGAAGCACGGTCCGCATCTTCCGCTCGGCACCGACCTGCTCGACGTTCGCTTTGCTGTATTCAATGCCGTCCAGCAGGAATACGCCGTCGTCTTTCCCGAGTACTACTTCGGACAGATCTTCGAAGCCCAGCAAGAGCCCGGGACCGTCGCCTACAGCCTGAACACGCAGCTCACGCTCCTGCAGGAAACCGTGAAGGAGATGGCGCGCAACGGCTGCAAGAAAGTCCTCATCGTCAATGGACACGGCGGCAATAACAGCCTGTTGCCGCTGTTCGCGCAAGCGCAACTCGCCACCCCGCGCGACTACGTCGTTTACGTCTTCGGGCTTCCCAACGAAAACGTTCCCGGCCGCCCGGCGCTGAAGACGCCCAACAACGACATGCACGCCGGCGAGAGCGAGACTTCCGCCATGATGATCGCCCGTCCCGACCTGGTGCACCTCGACCGCGCCGACAGCGAGTCCGGCGCCGACCAGAACCGCCTCCACCTGCCGGAGAACGTGTACACCGGTATCTGGTGGTACGCCAAATTCCCTGACCATTACTCCGGCAGCGGCTCGGCGGCCACCAAAGAGCTCGGCGAGTTCGACCAGAAAGCCTGGTCAAGCCAGATCGCTGAGGCCATCAAGGCAGTCAAGGCGGACCAGGAGGCCCTGAAGCTGCAAAACGAGTTCTTCGAAAAGACGACGCACCCGCTCGACACGAAGCAGTAGGCGAATTGTCCTTGGGAAGATGTGGCCCATATCTGCCTTCATTTGGCAGATGTGGGTTTTCGTGGGTGGCCCACATCTCTCTCTGTTGGGATATGTGGGTTCTTCATCTCACTACATAACAGGGTGGCCGACGTGTCAGAATGGACACGGATCAAGGCTGGCGTCGTGTTGGCCTAATTCGAACGCCTTCAACATCAGGCCACGAAGTTTTGAGATGAACGCATCAAAGTTAGCCTTATCTGCGTCCGAGACCTCGCCTGATGCCGCAGCCCTACTCCGTTCAATCATCTTCTCCACTCAGTATGCGGAAGTTCTTTGTTCCAGGAGACATACGCGAGCGCGTATGCTTTGAACGCAAATGCCTGCAGATCATCGGATGACATCAGGTGGAACTCTTCGTCTGCAAATTCGGCGTTGTCAACCAACTGCGCCAATCGCCGGAACAGGTCTAGCCTCTTAAAGCCTTTTCTATCAAGCCGAAAGACCTGCCCGCACGGGCCGGTCGACGTAGCTCTCTTACCGAAAAGTCTTATACTTGGTTAAATCTACCCATACGTAGGCTCTGAAACGAAACCACACACACCCAGTCTACACATTGTTTCTAAGTAGGCCGGCGCTGCACAGCCGCTTTTGCACTGCCTTGCTCGCGTGCGCTGTGTCTTAGAAGCAATGCTTGAAAGCGATCTGGATGCAAGAACTGTTGCGCTTCGGGACGAACGCAGAACTCAGCTTCGTAGTACCGTGAACTTATGCGGCCTGAGAGTTGCTGGCGCGGACGGTAGAGAATCTTCCGATGGACCAAGTCTTGAACGGCAGCATCCCGTAACTCAAATGCAATAGCAATTTTACCGCTCTCGACATATCGCTGAAGGATCATCAGTTGGTCAATGCCTAGGCTTTCAAACGCTTGTCGAAGCGCCTTACGGCCCCGGTAGCGATCGACGAGGCGCTTGCTGTAATTCCAGCCGACCGTTATCAGAAACGAGGCAGTGAACAGACCGGAGAATAGGAACGCTAGGGCAATCCATGAGCGCTGTGCTTGTGCAAATGAGTCGAGGCGGAAGGAAGCTAACCAGCGAGGCGGGGCGAACAATAGGAAGCCAGTACCTAGTGTGACCACAGCCGAGTAACGTGGTGAAACGTGCTGAGTGAGCCAATCAACGAATCGATGCAACCAGTCTTGTTCTGGCATGAGCCGATGATGATACAGCTTTGTTCGTGCAACAAGAACATTTTGCGCACCGCGGCCCACATATGCCTAATTTTGGGATATGTGGGCTTTTGGCTGATCGCCCAGGTAGCCTCCGTTCTCCAAAGAAACAATCTTTCGGGTCCCCAGTCTGAATTCCTAACTGGCGACTGGCAGGTTCTATAAAAGGGGATGTTCTATAAAAGGGGATGTCAAGAGAAAACACTTCTCCCCTCGCGGGAGCAGAGGTCGTTCTCTGGCATCCAGCCCCTTTCGTCGCGCTGGAGTGGTGGCGACGCGCAGCTCTTCGGTCGGTTTCATCTCCGCGCTACGGCATTCTTCGCTAGCTGAAGCTACCCAAGCCTGGCTGTGGTCCCGCTCAGCGGGCCAACCATGGTTCTATCTGAGACTCGCGGTCCGAGCCCGCGGCACTATGGCTTTGTTGGGTTCTCCGAGGGAGCATACGGTGGCCCGTGAGACTTGGCGCCCATGGCGCACGCAGCCTAACCCGCCGAAAGATACTTACCCTCGAACCCGAGCTCGCAGCCCGAACAGAAAAACGCGGAGTGAAACCCGGCCTTTCCCTGCGGTGCCGCGCGCTCAAGCGGCTTGTGGCTTCACATACTCGGCGTCGAACGCCTCTCCTTTCTTCCACACCTGCAACGTAATCGCGGCCATCTTGCGCGCCAGCGTCAGCCGCGCCATCTCCGCTCGCATCCCTTTTTTCAGAAGGTTTTCGTAGAACTCGCCGAACGCACCCTCGCTGCCGCCAGCCGTGGTCGCCGCGCTCTTGAACAGGTTCTTCAGATCGTGGTTGTGGTTGCGGTTCAGCCCGCGAATGAACACCGGCTTCTTGCGCCGCTCCAGTTGGCCGTCCACCATCCGATAGTCGGCACTGCTGCGCGTTTCCAGCGCCAGCCCGCAGTAGGCCCAGAACTGCCGTTTCGTGCGGAAGCGGTGCGGCGTCTGCACTCGGCCAATCAATAGCGCAACTCGTATCGGCCCCAGCCACGGCACTGTGCGCAGCAGCTTGGCCTCGCCATACTTGCGGCATTCCACGATGAGCTCCCGCTTCGCCTCTCGCCGCAACTGCTGCAGCCCATCCAGCTCCTGATACAGTCTTCGTGCACGACGCTGCAATCCGCTGTCGCGTTAACTGCGCCAGCCACTCTTCCCGATGCCGTGCTCCGAAAACCTTTGTGCCCGCACAAGCAATCGCCTGGCTGCGATACAGCGCTTTCAACCGCCCCATCGTGCGCGTGGTGTCTTCCGTCAGCGCCGCATAACTGCGCCCCAGATGCTTCACCGCCGCCGTGCTCCTCTGCCCGTGATACACCGGAGACAACAGCCCCGCCCGCAGCAACTCCGCCAGCTTGCGCGCGTCGATCGCATCGCTCTTGCTGCCCGCCTTCAGCAGCGCATTCTTCCGCGGATTGCACACCACCAGATACGCCACTCGTCTCACCAGCAAGTCGTACAGCCACCCCGAGTGCGTGCCTTCTTCAAAGGTGACATGCAACGTTCCGCGCAATCCGTGAAAAAATTCAAGAATCGCGCTGGCCTGCGTGGCGATGACTAACTGCATTACCAGCTTGCCCTCGGCGTTGAGCACCGCCACCGAAATGGTATCGCGGTGGACATCCAGACCGATATACTTGATGCTATTCATCGGGTGTTCCTTTCGTCAGGTTTCGTTACTGCTTCAGCACAGCAACCTTAATCCTGCTTCGAAAGGGGCGCCCTTTTATAATGCGTGGCCCACATATCCCCGATTTTGGGATATGTGGGGCTTTTCGCCCCGAATCCCGACACACTCTCTACGCCCACCCGGTCTGAAGTTCTTAACTGGCAACTGACTACTGAATCCCAACTGGTTACTAAAGTTTTTCGCCCTTCACGATTTTTCTTGCATTCCCGGCTGCCGCCGTCTTACACCACACTTGGGGAGACAGGATTTGTGTCCTTCACCCCCGTCCACGCCCCGGCGCAGGACGTATCGGCTCTTTGACATTCCCAAAACGGTCCGGAAAACATGTCATACAAGTCATAGTTGTATGACATGCTCGGCGCATATTTGTATGGATTGTATGACATGCTCGGCACATACTTGTATGGATTGTATGACAAAATCTGGTGCCATAAGCACCGATTTTAGCCACTAAGTCCTACGCCTTCAAATGGATACGAATAACTCCATGTAGAATCAGCGGCTTGCGAACAATTTTCCCCTAAACCATTGATTCTAAACAAGCGTGCAATTGTTTTTTATAGCTAGTCCGCAATTAGCCCTTCCCTTAGATCACCGACGGCAAGAGAGCGGCAACCATAGTCGAACTTGCCTATCATTCATGGCTGCGGTTATCGTTTCATCTGCAACGTATGCCGAAAAAGAAACCCGCCAAACGCTCCGCTGCCGCCAAACCCTCGAACACATCCAGCCTGGTTGTACGGCCCCGAAACGTCGCAAACGTTTGTCCAGCTAATTCGTGGACACTACACTAGCAATTCCTGTATCCCCTCGGGCGCAGGTTCCATTCCAACTCTATCGAGGTCCGCATCAGTATTGTCCTACATTGCTATCATGAGGTCGCCGTGGCCCCCGAGGGACCGCTGTTTAGACCTCTTCCGCCGGGCCCTTACCACAAGGCGCTGTGTCGTATGGCTGGGATTCGGAGGACCTATAGTCTCTCGATGAGAAAATATCTTTGCGAGTGCTCCCCACTTGTTCGACTACGCGGTGTTGGGTTGTTGCGAACTTCATCAGTATGGATGAGATTCGCAACTACTCACACTTCAGGCCCGATTATCGCGTAAGCCATTGACCCACAGTGGAGTAGGCGGCCAATTTCGCACAAATCACTAAATTGAGCGTGCCTCTACGATGCGGAATGCAACGAATCCCTCTGTTGCAAACCGCCGCGCACAGATGCGAGATTTCGCAACACTCCCCGCTAAGCCACTAAAAACGCTTCATGTTGCAACATGCGCTAAGCCCCATACCAACTCGTCGGGGCTTTGGCATCCCGCATGCCCTAGAGAAAGGTGGAAAGCGTCGAGGTAAAGGCGCAAAAGAGAAACAGGAGGCCCGTCATGACAGTCCTATTAGTACTCGCGACTTTCGCCATCTTTCTTACGATCGACTACTTCTACTCCAAGGCCAAACATCCGGTGCTGCAGGTAGCTCCGGCGATGAGCAAGGCGCAAGGTGCGGCAGTGCCACGTTTGCAGCCCAGCCTGGTCGGCGGATTTTCGGTGCCAGACAACCTCCGCTATCACCCCGGACACACCTGGGCGTTGAGCGAAAGCCCCAATCTAGTCCGCATCGGATTGGACGATTTCGCCTCCAAACTTGCCGGCAAGATTGAGCACGTTACTCTGCCGCAGCGCGGACAATGGATCCGCCAGGGACAGAAGGTGTGGAGCATCGTGCGGAACGGTGTCAAAGTTGACATGGTGTCCCCAATCGAAGGCAGCGTGTCCGACATCAACGAGGCGGTAGTCAGCGATCCTTCGCTGGCCTCCAAAGACCCTTACGGTGAGGGATGGATGGTGACCGTGCAATCCCCCGATGCCAAGACGAACTTCCGCAACCTGCTGGGTGGTGCGCTCGCCCGGTGGTGGACTGAAGAGTCGTCAATGCGCCTGCAGCGGTTCATGCCAAGCGCCTTGGGAGCGCTGGCCCAGGACGGCGGAGTGGCCGTGGACGACATCGCCAGCAATCTGCCGGATGAGCAGTGGGTGAAAGTCACTCGCGAGTTCTTCCTGACGTAGCGCCGGAAGCCCGGGACGAGCCTCCTGCCCCGGGCCTTCCCGATCGAGGCAACAGCCGTCGGCCGCGCACCTTTGAGAATCCAGGCAAACCAGCCGGGGTCTCGAAGTCCGCGGCCGAATTGATTGCAGCGGTAAATCCCCGTCCCCTGATCTCCCAACCTCATGCCATCCGGCCCAGGGAACTCATCAGCTTGTAGGAAGTGCGGCGCCGTCTGGGAAATGCCTTACAATCAGGAGCACGGGGCGAACTTTTGCTGGGGTTGCGCGAGAATCCACCAAATTTCGGCTGGTCAGAGAGAATTGATCGATTCAGATCTCCAAAAATCAGAGGCCTGAACCATTTGTGGTATAGGTATTTGCACTTTTCTTCTATATTTTTGCACTTAATGCTCAAAATGACACTGGCGCAAGTCGGTTCGAGCTTGAGCGTAGCCATACTACGAGTTTGCGAGCCCCAGGGGGAGTTTCGATGAAACGGTTGCTTCTGTCGTTCCTGTTGTTAGGTGTCAGTCTGTTCGTTGGCTGTGGTGGTAGCTCTGGGTCCGGCTCGACAAATCCGCCGCCCGCGGTCACGCTTCAGGCGATCCAAGTCACTCCGGCCAATCCGTCGATCACGGTCGGAGGTACGCAGCAATTTGTTGCTACTGGCACGTATAGCGACGGCAGCATGCAAAACATTACTTCTAGCGTGTCGTGGAGCGCTTCGGTCGGCGCGACCATCACCGCTGGCGGCTTGGCAACAGCTGGTGCGACGCCGGGGACTTCGACGATCATGGCAACTTCCGGCAGCATTTCGGGAACGACCACCCTGACCATCACCAATTCTCTGGTGTCGATAGCGGTGACGCCTGCAACCGCGTCGATTGCGGCGACCACGACGCAGCAGTTCGTTGCAACCGGGACCTATGCAGACAATAGCACCAGCCTAATTACATCCACCGTCACGTGGGCGTCCTCGAACCCCACGGTGGCCACGGTCAGTAACTCGCCGGGAACGCAGGGCCTGGCCAGCGGCCTGACGCCAGGAACTTCCTCGATCACCGCTACCTTGGGATCGATAACGAGTCCACCGGCCACCCTGACGGTAACATCTGCAACTCTGGTGTCGATCGCGGTAACGCCCGCGAATCCTGCTATTGTCCTCCAAACCCAGCAGCAATTCACCGCGACCGGGACCTTTAGCGACAGCTCAATTCAGGACATTAGCGACACTGTTACCTGGTCGTCTTCGGACACGACAAAAATCACCATTACGCCTAGCGGAGTCGGCAGCGGAGTGGCCACAGGGGTGGGCACCACAACCAATCCGGTCACGATTTCGGCAACCAAGAGCGGCGTCACCGGAAGCACCACTGCCACAGTCATTCCGCCGACAGTGCTGTCGATCGCCATCACTCCGACCACAGCAGCCAGCGATCCCGCCAAGCTGGCAATGGCTACGAGCCGGCGCTACCGAGCCACGGCGACCTTGGCGAATGGCAGCACCCTGAACGTAACGAGTCTGGCGACCTGGTCATCGTCCGATACTACAATCGCAACCGTTAGCACCGGCCTGGTCAGGGCGGCGTCCACTGTTACCAATTCCAGCAATCCCGTGACGATTAGTGCGACCTATAACGGAGTGACGCAGAACCTCTCCATTAACATCACTAACGCCACGGTGACGTCGATCACGGTGACTCCGATCGCACCCACCATACCGGCCGGTGTGCTGCAAACGTTCTTTGCAACCGCAACTTTCAGCGATTCAAGTACGCAGGATATTTCTGCGGACGCGTCCTGGAATTCAAGCAACACATCGGTGGCAACGGTCAACTCAGTGGGCATAGCGTTTAGTGTTAGCTCCAGCACAACCCCGGTCTCGATCTCCGCCGCATTTGGGGGCCAGACTGGAATGGCGCAGCTCACGGTCAACTCAGCCACGCTGCAAAGCATTGCGGTGACCCCGACCCAGACGATCCTCACGCCAGGTTCGAGCAAGAATTACCAGGCGGTCGGACATTATAGCGACGGGACCACGTATTTTATTTCAAGCCTCGTGACCTGGGCGTCCACGAATACCACCGTCGTGTCAATTACGAACGCGGGCACTGCTGCCGGACTAAGCGCAGGCATAGCCAACATCACAGCGGCCTACCAGGGCGTTACCAGCAACTCTGCCGGAGTGCTCGTGACGTCGTCGCCGCTGACATCCATCGCGGTGGCACCCTCACCCGCGCAGGTACCGGTAGGGGTTGCGCTACAGTACACCGCGACTGGGAAATTTGCGGACCAGAGCACGCAGGATCTGACGACCAATGTAACCTGGGCTTCCAGCCAACCGCAGATAGCGACGATCGGCAACACCAGTGGACAGCAAGGTCTGGCTACAGGCGTCGCACCTGGACAGACGTCGATTACGGCCGTCTTCGCCAGCGTCGTGAGCACACCTCCAGCAACCCTGACCGTTACTAATGCGACGCTCGTATCGATAGCTGTCGCTCCGAGTAATCCCGTGGTTGCGCATGGAACCGCGCAGCAATTCACGGCGGCAGGGACGTTCAGTGACGGCAGCGTGATCAACCTGACGTCCCAAGTCGCCTGGACTTCGTCCGACGCGACCGTGGCAACCATCGGCAACGCTGGATTGGCCAATACAGCCAACGCAGGCACAACGATAATTACGGCGACCTTCAATGGGATTCAGGGAACAACCATTCTAACCGTGAACTAAATCCCGCAGCGAGTGCAGCCGCCTTCGGGTGGCTGCGCTCCCGCCACCCGCGCAGATTTTCCGCGCGAGTATAAGCGAGCGTAGCGCCGCCGCGTTCACGACTCCAAAGAAGAGTTCGCTGGTTCGGAGCTGTGTAATTTCACTTGGCCGAAGGTCTCAGCGGCAAAGGAATAGCTGTGGGCGATTTCGTCCTTCCGAGCCGTCGCCACCGGTCAAAGTTTCTGTGCTATCCGCCCGCGATCGCCCCGATGATGAGAAACGGCTCCGCGCCGGACGCTACCGCGTCCGGCAATAGTGCGTCCGGGGACTCATGAGACAGGTCTTCCTCGCAGGCGAAGAAGCGCAGGAATGGCCTGCGCTGCCGGGTCACATGATCGCGAATTGTGCCTTCGAGCATCGGATAGCGGGCCTCCAGTGCATCGAGGACCGAGCGCTGCGTGACTGGACCTGCGACCTCGAGCTTCACCTCGCCGCTGATGTGCGCCAGCGTTCGCAGGTGCTGCGGCAACTCAACCCGGATCATGGCAACGTCTGCACTTCAACCGAGAGCACGGCCGGAAGGTCCCGCACAATCGCCGTCCAGTTGTCTCCGGCATCGGCTGACGCATAGACCTGGCCGCCGGTAGTGCCGAAATACACGCCGCAGGAATCCAGCGAGTCGACCGCCATAGCGTCGCGCAGCACGTTCACGTAGCAGTTGCTTTGTGGCAGGCCCTTGGTAAGTGCCTCCCACTCATTCCCGCCGGTGCGGCTGCGATACACCCGCAATTTCCCCTCAGGCGGAAAGTGTTCACCATCGCTCTTGATGGGAACAACGTAGACCGTCTCCGGCTCGTGCGCGTGTATGTCGATCACAAACCCGAAGTCGGTGGGCAGATTTCCGCTGACCTCTCGCCACGAATCGCCGGCATCGTCGCTGCGCATGACGTCCCAATGCTTTTGCATGAACAACACACCCGGGCGCGATGGATTCATCGCGACATGGTGAACACAGTGGCCAATCTCGGCATTGGGATCCGGAATATATTGCGAATGCAGTCCTTTGTTGATGGGCTTCCAGGTCGCGCCGCCGTCGTCGGTGCGGAATGCGCCCGCTGCCGAGATGGCAGTGTAGATTCGCTTGGGATCGCTGGGATCGAGGATAACGGTATGCAGGCACATGCCGCCGGCTCCCGGCTGCCACTTCGGCCCGGTGCCGTGGCCGCGGAGTCCCGCGAGTTCCTGCCAACTCGTTCCGCCGTCGCTCGAGCGGAACAGGGCCGCGTCTTCAACTCCCGCATAGACCGTGTCAGCATCGGTGAGCGACGGTTCGAGATGCCACACCCGCTTGAACTCCCACGGGTGCTGCGTGCCGTCATACCATTGGTGCGTGGTCAGCGGCTTGCCGGTTTCCGGAGAACTGTCGTAGACGAACTTGTTGCTCGCACCCGGCTTCATGGCCTCGGGGCCCGGTTTTATGTCGCCTCCGGGCGCCTCCCACGTTTTGCCGCCGTCATTGGAGCGCTGAATGACCTGCCCAAACCAGCCGCTGCACTGCGACGCATAAATGCGATCGGGATCAACCGGAGATCCCTTGAGATGGTAGAGTTCCCATCCAGCAAAATGGGGGCCGCTGACCTCCCAGTTTTCACGCTTGCCGTCCGAAGTCAAGATGAATGCGCCTTTGCGCGTACCAACCAGCACCCGTACCTTACTCATGCCGTATTCCTCTCCTCTCGCTAGCGGCGGTTCCGTTCACGCCGCTGCGCCATAGCGTCGTATTCTGACCGATTCCCCGGCATCGTTGCAACCGGAACGCGGCGTATCCCAGTTCCGCGTTGCTGGCATCTGGATATTTGGGAAGTGTCCCAATTCAAACTCGGACATTTCCGAATGCAGTGAAGGCGCGTGCCGCTGCTTCCGCCTGAGAATGGCCTACCGCTAGGTGATCGTCATCGAAATGTGCCCGGAAGTTTGGCCAGAGTTCATACGTCGCATCCTGACTCGACAAACCGCGTCACCGCAGTGTGCCAGGGTGCTGAGAATCTCTGACACGGGCACCCTTTTGCCCGGTTGCACGCTCTTCAATGTATGGCTAAACTGGGTTTTCCAACAACCACCAATGCCCTGGGTAATCAATGGGGCTACCGTTTTTCTCTGCGCAGCATCGTGGTCGTGCCACCCAGCAAGACGGAGGCAGTATGAAGAAGACGAGAGTTGCGGCAATAGTGGGATTGGCGGCGGTCCTCATCAGCGTCGGCGTCCTGGTTTCGTGTAAGAAGTCCGAAGCGCCGCAACAGGCGGGACAAGCCGGCCAGGCCGCTCCAGCCTCGACCGAAGCGGCTCCGCAGCCCAACCCCGATCGCAACGCCTACTTCGGCGAGGAGCACATCCACACCAGTTGGTCGGTGGATGCCTGGCTCATGGGCAACCGCCTCACCGGCCCCGACGATGCCTATAAGTACGCGCAGGGTCAGACCATCAAGCATCCCGCTGGGCTACGACATCAAGATCGACACGCCCATGGACTTCATGGGTGTGACCGACCACTCGGAATATGTGGGGGTAACGAAAGAAGCCAACACGCCGGGATCGGCCCTGAGTAAGTTGCCCGCGGCGCAGCCTCTTATTCTCACCGACCCCAACAATCAGGCGGACATTCAGAAGGTCTTCACCTTCCTCGTGAATATGCTCGCCGGACCTCCGGTGAAAGCCCTCATGAGCCCCGAGGTGGCGGGCTCGATCTGGAAGGAAAACGTCAAGATCGCCGACGAAAACAACCATCCCGGCAAGTTCACGGCGTTCTGCTCGTACGAGTACACCTCCGCGCCTGACAACCGCAACCTGCACCGCAATGTCTTCTTCCGCGATTGTGCAAAGGTGCCGGTCATGCCCTTCAGCGCTCTGGACTCCTGGCACCCCGAAGACTTGTGGAAGTGGATGGACGCGCAGCGCAAGGCAGGCAACGAGTTGCTGGCCATTTCGCATAACGCCAACTTGAGCGACGGCTGGATGTATCCCACCGACGTCGACAGCTTTGGCAGGCCCATCGACGCGGCCTGGGCAGCGGATCGCGACCGCAACGAACGACTGGTCGAGATCAAGCAGATCAAGGGACAGTCGGAGACCCATCCCTTGCTCTCGCCCAATGACGAGTTCGCCAACTACGAGCTCTTCTCCGGCCTGCTCGGTGCGCCACCAACCGTTGGCCGCGTCGATCACATTCAAGGCAGTTTTGCCCGCCAGGCACTAAAAGACGGCATCACTATGCAGGACGTGCGCGGCTACAACCCGTACAAGTTCGGCATGGCTGGTGGCTCCGACTCGCACAACACCGGCAGTCCTTACCGCCAGGACAATTTCTACGGCGGTCACGCCCAGATCGACGGAACCCTCGACCGGCGCATGGCGGGAGTTATGGCGTTTGGCACGATTGACGTTCGCCTGGAGAATCCGGGCGGACTGACCGGCGTCTGGGCCGAGGAAAACACGCGCGCTTCCCTGTGGGACGCCATGTACCGCAAGGAAACCTTCGGTACCAGCGGCGTGCACATCAAGGTGCGCTTCTTCGGCGGATGGGGCTACAACAACGACATCCTGAAGGCCGGCGACTGGGTGCATCAGTCTTACGCCAACGGCGTTCCCATGGGCGCCGACCTGCCGCCCTTGAAGGGCACGGCTCCGACGTTCGTTGTGTGGGCAGTGAAGGACCCGACTTCGGCGAATCTCGACCGTATACAGATCATCAAGGGCTGGACCAAAGACGGCCAGAGCTTCGAGAAGATTTTCGACGTGGCCTGGTCAGGCGACCGCAAGCCCGACAAGTGGTCAGGCCGGGTTCCCGCCATCAAGAGCACCGTGGACCTGGAGAAAGCTACCTACACCAACGACGTCGGCTCGGTCGAATTGAAGACGGTGTGGACCGATCCCGAGTTTGATGCCAGCCTGCATGCGTTCTACTATGCGCGTGTGCTCGAAATCCCCACGCCGCGCTGGACGCTCATCCAGGCGGTCAAAGCCGGGCTTGACTCCGCCGGACGTGGTTCCGCTCACCGGACAGGAACGCGCCTGGTCGTCGCCAATCTGGTACACCCCGAGCGCCGAGGCGCGCAAGAATGCGACTCCCGGCATGACCGTGACCGACCTCAAGGCCAAGGGCGCAACCCAGTTGGGCGATGCGCAACTGAAGGCGCTCATCGTGGGCAAGGCCTTCTGGGTGCGCAACAACGCGACCGGCGATCAGTTCAGCATCGCTTACACGGCCGAAGGCCAGAGCAACGTCTGGCATATCGGCAAGAACGTCTCGATTCCCAGCTACTACGGCAACCCGGTTCGCGATGGCTACCAGGGGACCACCACTCCGTACAAGATCGAAGGCGGCAAAGTGGTGACAACAATTTCCCAGGAACCGTATGCGGTGACGGTCTACAAACTGGGCGACACGTATTACGGCGCGCGCAGCAACGAATTCGGCTACGCCAACTACGAGATGATTCCCAGCCCGCAGTTCGTGCTCAATCCGCTGACCGCTCAGCTCAACACCTTTTCCATCGAACTGGGCCTGAACGAACAGCAGAGAAAGCAGATTCTCCCCTTCCTGCAGGACGAGGCCAAGCAACTGGGGGCGCTGAAGAAGAACACTTCGCTCAAGCCTCTGGAGAAGGTGGAGCAGTTGAAGCAAATCGGCGGCGCCATCGATGCCAAGAT
This sequence comes from uncultured Acidobacteriaceae bacterium, assembly GCA_963758255.1. Lineage (GTDB taxonomy): Bacteria > Acidobacteriota > Terriglobia > Terriglobales > Acidobacteriaceae > DASRAA01. The sequence continues at coordinate 27,104 of CAVWUX010000017.1, read as the reverse complement.
CATGCCAATCCTCGATCCGTCGCAGCAGAAGAAATTCCAGACGATGCGCGAAGACATGCGTCGCGAAATGATCGAGAAGATGGGCAGCCAGGCGATTCAGAAGGCGGAAGCCAAGATCAAGTCCATAGAGTAGACCGGCTGATTGACCGCCGATTGGAAACGCCCGATGAAAAAGATCGTCCTGGGAGTGGCGGCAGCCGGAGAAGCGGGTACGGGCCTGCTTCTGCTGGTGTCGCCGTCCCTGGTAGTTAACCTGCTATTCGGCGTCGAGATAGGCGGCATTGCCACAGTGATGAGCCGCCTTGCGGGCATCGCTTTGCTTGGGCTCGGTGTGGCTTGCTGGCCCGGCAACTCCGCTGCACAACAGCTCTATGGAATGTTGACCTACAGCACGCTCGCCATGCTGTACCTCGTTCGCATCGGCATTCGGGGCGCACCGGTCGGGTTGCTTTTGTGGCCCGGCGTTGCCGTCCATGCGCTCGTGCTCGCTCTTCTCGCTTCGCCTGGTGGAAAAGCCGATGATCTTTGCTCCAGCAGCCATCAGCTTCGTGGCCGATCCTCAAATGGCTTGGACCGGCAACTGGGCATGGGGTTTGCCTCTGATCGTCTTGACCGTGATCATCCATGTTCTGGGACTCGGCCTGGTTAGCCGAGGTACTGGCCGCGTATCCGGCGGTAAGATAGAACATCGCCATCCCATGGGTGTTTTCGTGGCGGTCATGGGTGCCACGACGCTGCTTGCCACTAGCCTGCACGCGCTAGAGGCCGCTATTTGGGGATATGCTTACCTGCTTCTCGGTGCTCTCCCTGACGCACGCACTGCGATGCTCTATTCGCTCAGCGCGATGACTAGCTACGGACATGCGAATCTGTTTCTCGAGGACCACTGGCGGCTCATGGGAGCGCTGGAGGCGCTGAACGGATGGCTGCTGTTCGGACTGACCACGGCTTTTCTGTTCAGCATGATTGAGAAGGTCGGATTGTTGAGCCATCGGGGGAAACCCCAGTGGTCTTCGTGTTGTGTGGACCGAATCTAGCATCTGAAGGCAAAGGAAGACGAGTAGGCCGAGTTGGTGGCCCAAAGAGTCCCCACTGGAGCGCCATCCCCGGTGCCACGAAGCGCAGGCAGTATACAATCGTGTTATTTCGAAGCCTCCAGACCAGACAAGGTTTTGCCTCCGCCGTTACGCACACGGCAGACCAAGTCCGTGATTTTTGGGGCGTCGGTGAAGGATCGAATGCGTAATACCAGGACGTTACTTCTCTTTTTCGAGACATCGACTCTCTTCCTCTCTCTCTCGGCCTGTTCAACCAACAAGCCCCAGGTGCCCGCCGCTACGCAGGCCGGGCAGGCGCAGTCAACGCAGTCCGCCGACGCCCGCCCCGCGCCCAATCCTCTCAAGAACGCCTACTTCGGCGATCTCCACCTTCACACCAGCTACTCCATGGACGCCTTCGCTTTCGGCACACGCACCACGCCCGAGGACTCCTACAAGTACGCCATGGGCGAGACCGTCGAATATATGGGCAAGCCATGGAAGCGTCACGCTCCACTTGACTTCCTCGCCGTCACCGATCACGCCGAATATCTCGGCACCGTCCGCGATTCGCTTGATCCCAACGGTCCATTCGCCAAGTCCGAGTGGTACACCATGATGACGAGCACCGACCCAAAGGTCAGTGGCGTGGCGTTTCAAAAGTTGCTCGGCTCCACCATGGTCAACAAGCCGATTGCCGAGTTCAACCAGCCCGAGCTTGCTGCGCTCGGCATGGCAAACCTATTCTGCCGCCGCCGACAAATATTACAAGCCCGGCAAGTTCACCACGTTTGTCGGCTTCGAATGGACCTCGATGCCGCAGGCGCAGAACCTGCATCGCTGCGTAATCTTCGCAGGCAAGGGGCCCGACATTCCTTACACCGCCTTTGAGTCGGTCGATCCCGAAGACCTCTGGCGCTATCTCGAAGCCCAGCGCAAACAGGGCCTCGCCGTAATCGCCGTCCCGCACAACGGCAATGTCAGCAACGGCCTGATGTTTAGTACCAGGGACATGTCCGGCAAGCCGCTCACCCGCGATTACGCCGAGCGGCGCATGTTGAACGAGCCGCTGGCCGAGATCATCCAGGCCAAGGGCCAATCCGACACCAGCCCATCGCTTTCACCGACCGATGAGTTCGCCGATTTCGAGATTTGGAAGTACAAGCTCGACGGCTCCGGTATTGCGAATTCCGCCACCGGCAGCTACATCCGCCAGGCATACGGCGTAGGGCAGGAACTGCAGGAGAAGATCGGCGCCAATCCCTTCAAGTACGGCATCGAAGCCGGCACCGACTTCCACTCCGGCATCGATTCCACCGAGCCCAACAATTACGCGGGCTCTCACGGCAACCAGGACAATGATCCCCGCGCCGTCGTCACCGCTACCAAGTCCGTTGTCGGCGAGCCTCCCACCGCGCTCAGCTCAGGAGGTCTCACCGGAGTTTGGGCCGAGGAGAACACCCGCGAATCGATCTTCGCGGCCTTCAAACGGAAGGAAACTTTTGGTACGTCCGGAACCCTCATCAAAGTCCGCATGTTCGCCGGCTGGAATTATCCCAAGGACATGACCAAACAAGCCGATTGGGTCAAGGCTGCCTACGACGGCGGCGTGCCCATGGGAGGCGACTTGACCCCGAAGCCGGGTGCAGCCGCTCCGACCTTCGTCGTTGAGGCGATCAAGGACCCCGACAGCGGCAATCTCGATCGCGTGCAGATCATCAAGATCGCGACCAAGAACGGTAAGAGCAAAGAGACCATTTACGAGGTGGCTTGGAGCGGTGACCGCAAGCCCGATCCGAAAACCGGAAAGGTCCCAGCCGTTGGCAATACGGTTGACGTAAAGACCGCCACCTACACCAATTCAATCGGCGCGACTGAGCTGATCGGCGAATGGACCGACCCGTCGTTTGATCCCGCCGCACACGTCACTTATTACGCCCGCGTGCTCGAGATCCCCACGCCGCGCTGGTCCACCTATTGGGCCGCCAAACTGAATCTGCCACCGAACCCGAACGTACCGGCCACCGTCCAGCAGCGTGCCTGGACATCGCCCGTCTGGTACACGCCGGCGAATGGAACGCACTGAATTGGCTGATTGCGATGAGCGGAGGGCGTCGCCGGTTGGAATAGCCTGAATCGGGGCACCTCCTTTCAGGTTGCGGAGAAACTCGCTTTGGTCGAGGTTTTGAAAGGGCACGGCTTCAGCCGTGCCGTAAGTGTTTCTGTAGAATTGGGCTTTAGCCCCTGGGGTAGTTCTGATCTGGCGGAAGAGACCCTCGCTTAACCAACGATGGAACGCGTTGCCAACAAACAGTCCCGAAGGGACGCCAGATCTTAGCCCAGCGCTTCAGCGCTGGGTGCGCTGAACTTGCCGAGTCCCGGCAGGGACGGCACGTGAATTTTGCCGACTTCAGTCCGCGAAGATCGACGAGTTTTGGAGTTAACCGCTTCGCATGAGTATTTCTCCCGATGTCTCTGAGGCGCCCGCAATTGAGCCCTCACGGCATGTTTTCCTTCCAGTCCTGAACCGCTGGCTGCGCGAGCCCCTGCTGCACTTTCTGCTGCTGGGCCTCGTGCTGTTCGCGGCCTACGCCTACATGCAGCGCGGCCGCGGCGGAGTCGAGTCCTCCAAGCAGATCGCCCTCAGCCTCGATGACCTTCGCACCATGGAAATGTACTTCGAGTCGCAATGGCATCGCCAGCCGACCCCCGCCGAGTTTCAGGCCATGGTGGAAGACAAGGTCCGCGAGGAGGTTCTCTATCGCGAAGCGCTTGCCATGGGCCTCGACAAAGACGACACCATCGTCAAGCGCCGCATGGCGCAGAAGATGCAATTCCTCGCCGAAGATGTGGCCGCCGCTCACGAGCCTTCCACCGCGGAGCTCAAGGCCTGGTTCGAGAAAAACAGCAGCAAGTTTGCCCTGCCCAGTCGCTACAGTTTCCGCCATATCTACTTTTCGCCGGACAAGCGCGGAAAGAACGCGCAAGAAGACGCTGCCAAGGCTCTAACCAAGCTCGCCGGCCAGCCCGAGGATTCGAAGCTCGCCGCCTCGTCCGGCGATTCGTTCATGTTCCAGGACTATTACGGCGACCGCACGCCGGAAGCCATTGCTAAGGAGTTCGGTCCGCAGTTCGCCGTCGCCCTTGAAAAGCTCAAGCCCGGCTCGTGGCAAGGGCCGGTTGAGTCGGGCTATGGCTGGCACCTGGTGTTCGTCGACACCGTCATTCCCGGGCGCATCCCGGCCTTCGAGGAGATGGAACCGGACGTGAAAACCGCCTGGCTGGCCGAGCAAAAGCAACAAGCGTGGGCCAAGGCCTACAAGGAGATGCGCGGCAAGTACACTGTGCTGCTGCCGGCTCCTCCCGAAAACGGGGCAGCCCAGACGCCGACTCCGTCGCCCACAAAGAAGGTTCCGGTTCCGTCTGGCGAGGTGCCGCCGCTGTGAAATGACTCGGATTTGCGCCCGTAAGTCCTTACGGCAGAGATGGATAGATATAACTCTTTTAGAATGAATACATGCAAGAGATTTCCTCCTAAGTCATTGAAAACAAATAACCGTGATTCACGAATTTTTCGCTAAATTCTCGTTTCGGTTCACTCTCTGGGCACTCTTGTTGCTCCTGGTCCCCTCCCTCTGGGCCCACGAATCCCGCCCCGCTTACCTCGAAATCAAGGAAACCGCCCCCGGCCAATTCAGCCTCCTGTGGAGGACTCCCACCCTCGCCGGAATGAGACTTCCTATAGCCCTCCGGCTCCCTGAAGACGTTCGCAACCTCCAGGAACCCACCACCCAGGAGCTGACTGATTCCGAAATCACCCGCTACTCGATCGCAGCCGGTCCGAACGGACTCTCCGGTGAGCGCATCGAGTTCCCCGGCCTGCAAGCCACCATCACCGACGTGCTCGTGCGGGTCGAAATGCTCGACGGGCGAAGCTGGACCACCATCGTCCACCCCTCGCAGCCCTGGGTCGAGATCACCGCCGCCCAGACTCGCGCGGAGGTTATGGGCACATTCATCCTGCAGGGTATCCGCCATATTCTCTTTGGCGCCGACCACATGCTCTTCGTGCTTGGCCTGCTGCTGATCGTCAAAGACCGCTGGATGCTGCTCAAGACCATCACCGCCTTCACCGTCGCTCACAGCATCACCCTGGCCGTTGCGACTCTGGGCTATGCTGAGGTTCCCGTCCTCCCTCTGAATGCTGCGATCGCGCTCAGCATCCTGTTTCTTGGCCCGGAAATCGTGCGCTCGTGGCGTGGGGAAACCAGCTTCACCATTCGCCACCCCTGGGTTGTCGCGTTTGCCTTCGGCTTGCTGCACGGCTTCGGATTTGCCAGCGCCCTCACCAGCGCCGGTTTGCCCAAGGCTGAGCTGCCAATTGCGCTGCTGTCGTTCAACGTGGGAGTCGAAATCGGGCAGCTCTCCTTCGTCGCCCTCATACTCCTTCTCGAGCGCGCGTTTCGCATCCTCGAAGTGCGCTGGCCACGCTGGGCCGAAGCGCTTCCCGGCTACACCGTTGGCTCGCTCGGAGCCTTTTGGACGGTACAGCGCATGGCCATCATGTTTGGAGCCACGCGATGAGCACGATGCGAAACAATCCTCTAGTCCGAGCAGTGGCACTGGCTGTGTTTGTATTCCTCTGCGCTGACCCGGCCTTCGCTCACCCCCAGAAAGGCGAAGCCGTTGGATTCCTCACCGGTTTTCGCCATCCCATTTCAGGACTCGATCACGTGCTGGCGATGGTGGCCGTCGGTCTGTGGGGCGCCCAACTCGGTTCTCCCGCGATTTGGGTTCTGCCCGTCGCATTCCCTATGGTGATGGCGGTCGGCGGGATGCTCGGCTTGATGGGCGTGCCACTCCCGGGGACGGAATACGGAATCGCGCTTTCGGCAATCTTGCTGGGGGCTGTCATCCTGTTTGAAGTGCGCCCGCCCCTCGGAATCGCCGCTGTGCTGGTCGGCTTCTTCGCTATCTTTCACGGATACGCGCACGGAACCGAACTTCCACCCGGCCAAAGCGCGCTGCTCTACAGCATGGGATTCGTGATCGCCACCGGATGTCTCCATGCACTAGGCATCGGTATTGGTACGGTTCACCGATGGGCATGGGGACAAAAGGCCCTCCGTGTCGCCGGCGCATTGGTAGCCATGGGCGGCGCATTTTTCATGTGGAAGGCATTCGCATGAACCGGACAACCCAATCTCGGCTGCCTCTGTACGCCTTTGTTGTCTTCACACTGGTTATGGGCGCGCTCCCCGCTGAGGCGCATCTGAACACAACCGGCATGGGTCCTTTTTACGACGGACTAATCCACTTCCTCACCAGCCCCGAGGACATCGTTCCTGTGCTTGCCCTGGCGCTACTCGCCGGACTGCGCGGCGCTAATTACGGGCGGCGGGCACTGTTTACTCTTCCCGTTGCCTGGTTGCTCGGCGGTTTCGCCGGACTCAGCACTGTGACCGCGGCACCTCATCCATTCATCGCGGCAGCCTGGTTTCTCCTGCTCGGAGGGTTGCTCGCTGCCGATGCCAAAGTTTCCATGCGCGTGACGACAGCCCTTGCCGCTCTTCTGGGCGTCTATCACGGGTACTTGAACGGAATCGGCATGGGCCAATTCGACACCGCCGCCGTCGCGCTTCTCGGACTAGCGTTTGCCGTGTTCGTCCTGATCGCCCTCGCTGCCGCGTTCGTGGTTCAACTGCGCGCGCAATGGGCTCGAATCGCCGTCCGCGTCGCCGGAAGCTGGATCGCAGCCAGTGGATTGCTGATGCTGGGTTGGGCGGTTCGAACACGCTAACGGGCGGCCTCCCCCGGACGCCGGAGGTCGTGTTGCGACATATCAAGAACAGCACAGGCGGCAGTACAATAGTTATCATCCTAAGGGTTCCGGAAATGACTGAAGCGACGAAGCAGCGTGAAACGAAAGAAAGGCAAAAGCTGCATTTCAGTCCTTTGAAAGTCCCTTCGACCTGATCGCACCAAAAACGGCGCAAATACGTTATTGATTCTAAAAGCGAAAGTGGCGGAATTGGCAGACGCACCAGACTTAGGATCTGGCGGGTAAAACCGTGGGGGTTCGAGTCCCCCCTTTCGCACCAAACCTAACTTGCTGTGCCCTTTACGAGAGGCGCAATGCTTCTTTCTTGCCATGCGACGACCTACGCCTTAAGATTGCGAACTTCCCGCTGAGGAGGTTGTCATGCTCGATCGCCGCCAGTTTCTTTCCCACACTGCAGCAGGACTTGGCTTCGCTATCGCTGCCGGACATCCGTTGCTGGCTCAGTTGGCGGATATGCCGGCGAAGCTGCCGGAACCGGCAAAGTTCGCCGGAAACGACGATGCCTACTGGGCCGAGATTCGCAAGCAATTCCTCATCCCCGAAGACGAGGTTTACCTGAACAACGGTACCGTGGGTTCGAGTCCGGCTCCGGTATTGCGGGCGGTGTTCAACGGTTACACGCAGACCGAGCAGATGGCGCAGGAGGATCCGGAGAACTATCCCATCTGGGGCTATGAGCCGTACAACGCTTACCGCGATCCGCTGGCGGCATTTATCGGATGCACGCGCGACGAACTGGCGCTGGTGCGCAACGCGACCGAGGCCAACAGCTACATTGCCAATGGCATCGAGATGAAGGCCGGCGACGAAGTGCTGATGACCGACCAGGAGCATCCCAGCGGCGAGCAACCCTGGCGGTTGAAAGCGAAGCGCTACGGTGTTGTGGTGAAAATCGTGACGCTGCCTAAACCGGTGACGAGTCCGGCACAGGTGTTGAACCTGTTCAACGACGCGATCACGCCGCGGACACGGGTTTTGTTCTTCAGCCACATCTCGACGATGACCGGCGCGGTGCTGCCCGCGAAGGAGCTTGCGGCGCTGGCGCGATCGAAGGGAATTCTCTGCGCGGTGGATGGCGCACACGTTCCCGGCATGATGCCGCTGAACATTCACGACATCGGCTGCGACATGTATTCGGCGAGTCCGCACAAGTGGCTGCAGGCACCGAAAGGCTCGGGCTTTCTGTTCGTGCGCGACGAGGTGATGGACCAGGTCTGGAGCACGGTGACCACCGCCGGATGGGACGACACCAAGATCAGGGCGGAACGGTTTCAACGTATTGGCTCGTCGAACGTTCCATCGCTGATGGGCCTCCGGGCGTCGATCCAGATGGCGAATGAGATCGGCATGGAGAAGATCGAGAAGCGGCATCGCGAGCTGGCCAACTACATGCTGGCGCAAATGGTGCAGCGTGGCGCCGAGTCGTGGACCTCTCCCGATCCGGCGATGCGGTGCGCAATCGTGACGGTAAACGTGCCACCTGTGAAGCGCATGGCGTTGGAAGAGTGGATGTGGAAGACTCAGAAGATCCGCATCCGCGGAGGCGAGCCGTCGAAGCTGCGGCTGTCCACGCCGTACTACATCCAGAAGAAAGACATCGATCGTTTTCTGGCGGCGTTTGACCAATATAAGAAGACGCAGGCGTAGACGGCGAAGATGATTAGTATTGGCCTGAAGTCGCGGCGGTGAGGTTCTTCTCGGCGTGTAGAATCGAAGCATGACACTCCGAGGCACCAGCGGTGGTTCGAATGCGCGGGCGGGCAAGATTCCGCCTCCCGATGACACCCATCAGGAGGCCGCCTATCTCAAAGCGCTGGGAGACACGCAGGCCCCGGTCAGCATCAAGCTGATGGACGGGGAAGTGGTTCGTGGTTGGATCGAGTACTACGACCGGCGCATGGTGCGCTTGACCCGCGACGGCGCTCCCAACCTTTTCATCTTCAAACACGACATCGCCTACATTGCAGAGGACGCGGTCAGCAAACCGCGGGCCGCTAAAAGCGCAGATAATGGCGGTGCTCCGGCTCACGGAAAATGAGCCAATACCTCGGCGACCTGGAACCGATTGCACGCGAAGCCGGCGCGCTGCTCATGAGCTATTTCGACCGGCACATCAAAATCGAATACAAGGGCGACGTGGACCTGGTGACCGCGGCAGACCGCGCCTCGGAGAAGCTGATCGTCGAGCGCTTGCAGGCGCGTTGGCCGCAACATGGAATCGTCGGCGAAGAGGGAACGCGCAGTGATACTGGGGCGGACTATCGGTGGTTCGTCGATCCGCTCGACGGCACCACCAATTTCGCTCACGGTTATCCGGTGTTTTGCGTCTCCATAGCATTGGCGCGCAAGGATGATCAGCTGGAAGCCGGCGTACTCTACGACCCCACGCGCGATGAATTCTTTGCCGCCGAGCGTGGCCTGGGAGCGACGTTGAATGGCAAGCCAATGCACGTTTCCCGGACAGCGCGACTGGCGGAGTCGATTCTGGGCACCGGATTTCCCAGCCACAAGCGTCACAAGAATCCCAACATCTATTTCTATCAGGAGATTACCCTGCGCTCGCACGGAGTGCGGCGGGCAGGTTCGGCCGCGCTCGACCTGGCCAACGTTGCCGCCGGACGCTATGACGGCTTCTGGGAGTTCAACCTGAATCCCTGGGACACGGCTGCGGGGGTCTTGATCGTGCAGGAGGCTGGTGGGATGGTGACACGCTTCGACGGCGCTCCGTTCCGGCTCGACAGCCGCGAGGTGCTGGCAACTAACGGCAGGATTCACGAAGAATTGCTCGCTAACTTCCGGGAGATTTTTGCCGGACGTGGGTTGGAACCATTGCCCTCCCCGGTTGAATACGCCAGGACTCGTTCCTAGCGCATACAATCGGGGTCGAATTCATCCGGCAGGTCTCAATGCTCCAGGTTTGCAGACGGCTCTGTTTCCTTGCGGTGCTTCTGGCTTCGGCGTACGGCCTTGCCCAGGACAATGCCGTGCGCGTCGGCGTGGCTATCATGCAGAACGAGGCAGCTCAGGCCGTCCCGGGCAATATCGAGCGCGACCGTCTGGTGAAGGCCATCAACCAACTGAAGCCGGACAAGAAGACCCATCTGCAAGTCATTGGCGTACCGCTGGAAGGATCGACCGCTAACGAAATCAGCGAAGAAGCCGACCAGAAGAAGTGCCAATATGTGGTGTACACGACGCTGACCGAGTTGCGCACCGCAGGCGATCCCTATCAAAGACGGCCCGGAACTGTGGAGAGCAATCCCAACAGCCAATGGAGCAGCCGCGATCCCGATAATCAGAGAGTGGATCCCGAATTCCGGGTGACGGTGGAATACAAACTGGTTCGGGTCGGAAGCCATAACGTAGTCGCCAGTGCGCCCTATTCCACGCAACTGGCCATGAACGAAATCGATGCCGTATCGCAGGTAATGGACAGGGTTGCGAATGCGGTTTTCGCCCAAATCAAGAAGGGCCCGGTGCCCATGCACGAACAGCAATGACATTTTGCCAAAACCGAGTGCCTCGCGGTGATCGAGGGTTTCTTTAGGTAGGAGATTGGCTCTAGTTTCTTGGAGGATCGCCATGAACCGCAAGGAGCTCATCTTACCGCTGCTTCATTTTTTCCTGCTGATACCTCTCCTGGCGCACGCCCAGCAACTCAAAGTGGTTCGGGTCGGCGTCGTTTCCGAGCAGCTCCAACAAACCCCACTGGTGAACTCAGACATCGATTCGCGCCGGCAACGCGATCAGCTCGTTAGCTACCTGAACCAAAACAAGCCGAAGAGTCCGGGGCTGAAGGTCGAGGCGGTTGCGCTGACAGCGCAGACGGTCAGCGGAGTCGTTCCGGATGCGCGAGCGGCAAAGTGCGATTACATCGTGTACCTGCAGTTTAGCAACCTGGTTGCACCGCAGAATGATGGCCCCAGGGCGCCGACCGATTCGTTTGATGCCGGACCGGTTTCAGGCCGGTCCCTCATCGGCTTTCAGGTACAAAACGTCGCCGATGGCGACTACGTTGGTGGAAAGGCGCTCGGTGGTATGGCTCCCAATACCATCAAGTTAAATGTAATGTCCGCGATGGACGAGATCTCGGAAGCCGTCTTCAAGGTCGCCTCACAGTAGAAGCAGCTCGGCTGGGTTTGGTGCCATTAGCGGTCTTGAAGTCGACTCCGCGCGGCTCGGCGCTTGTTTTTCGCGGTAAAATCTCACCGTGACTAATACGCTTCTGACCCGCCATGTATCCAGGCGCCCTGATCGAGTCAAGCTGCAGGGGCGAGTCCTGTTCCTCACGGAAGACCCCGAGCTCATCAAGCGGCAACTGGCGGGAGAAGACCTGCCCTGGGACACCCAGCATCCCGAGCGCAATCCCAAGCTGCGCGATGATATTTCCACCGACGAGATCACGCCCGCGCACATCTGCTTCTTCTTTGACGAGACCCTCGGAGAGTTCCCCTACACAGGCTTGAAGTGCGGCACCGAAACCCCCATCAAGCGCGGCGATGTGAAGCGCGGCGGGTTCGTGTGTTGTGTCAGCGGCAAGCGCCGAGGTAAGGGATCGAGCCGCGAGCAGTCGCCCTATGCCGAGATGGCCGCCGGCATCCAGTTGGTGATTGCCGAAAATATCGAGCGAATCTACAAGCAAAATTGCCAGAACCTGGGCTTGCTGGCCGCAACCGATTTCAGCCTCATCGACAAGGTCCGCGGCGGCCAGGAAATCGAGTTACGCGAGTTCACCGACGGCGAAGACGAAATCACGCGCCAGGTCATCGAGTACGGCGGGCTGTTCCCTTTCAACGTCGCGCGTTTGCAGGGCAAGGTCTTCCTGCCGCCGATCGCGACCAGAGCGCGGCCGATGACGATTGCGGAGAAGATCTTCGCGCGCCACATGATGCACGGCGAAAACCAGATGGGTGTCGAAGCGGTGAAGCCGGGAGACACGGGCTTCGCGCGGACTGATTTGCGTTTCAGCCACGAATACGTCACCCCGATGGCGGCGATTTTCTACGACCACTATCTTGGCAAAGGCGAGCCCGTGAACGACGCCGGCTCCATCCTCTTTTTCCGCGACCATCTCACCTTCCTGGACGAGGTGCTGTCGGAAGAGAAGCGCAAGATGGGCCTGCTTGACCTGGCCAGCAATTTGAAACTGAAGCAGGAAGATTTCGCCAAATCGCGCGGCATCAAGTTGCACGGCGAGTTACGCGACCGCAAAGGTTCAGAAGGAATCTGCCACTCGATTGTTACCGAGACCTACGCGCTTCCCGGCCAGCTCATTGTTGGTTCAGATTCGCACACGCCTCACGCCGGAGCGATGGGGTGCGTCGCCTTCGGCATCGGCACCACTGACGTGTTCAATTCCTGGTTCACCAAGGATGTTCGCGTGAAAGTGCCGGAGTCGGTGAAGGTCATCATCCGCGGCAAGCGCCGCGACAACGTCGCCGCCAAAGACTTCATACTCAAGCTGCTATCGCTGGAGTACATCCGGCACGGCAAAGCGCTGGCGAAAGTGATCGAGTACTGCGGAGAAGCCATCGAAGCGCTCGGAGTCGACGAGCGCGCCACCATGACCAACATGGCGGCCGAGATCGGTGGATTCACCGGCATCGTTGCGCCCGACCAGAAGGTGGTCGAGTTCCTCATCGAGCGCCGTGGCATGAGCCGCAACCTGGCTGAGACCCTGATCGAAGGTCTGGCGAGCGATCCCGAGGCGCATTACGCACACGTGATCGAGCTGGACGCGGCAGAAATTTATCCCATGGTGGCGACGCCCGGAGACCCGGGCAACGGCAAGTTTGTGCGTGAGCTCCACACGCCGGTTCCGGTGGAGATCGCCTACGGCGGCACCTGCACTGCCGGCAAGAACGAAGACATGGACATGTACGCGGAGGTATTGAGCGCTGCCCTGAAGCAGGGAAGGCGGGTTGCCGAGAGCTGCAACTTCTACATCCAGTTCGGCTCGCAGGAGACTCGGGAATACTGCGTTCGCAAGGGGTATCTGGAGACCTTCGAGAGGGCGGGAGCGCGTATGATCGAACCGAGTTGTGGCGCCTGCATCCACGCCGGGCCGGGGGTCTCGACCCGTCCCGACCAGGTCGTCATCAGCGCGCAGAACCGGAACTTTCCAGGGCGCAGCGGGCCGGGCCTAATGTACCTCGCGAGCCCGCTCACCGTCGCTGCCAGCGCTGTCGCGGGCTACATTGTGGAGTACGAACCTGCGGGCCAGCGTGAGCCTGTCGGAGTTGAGAAATAGCCCAGCGGAAGCGCCGGACCGTCATCGCTTCGCAGGGTACGAACGCCAGTCCGCTGCCCCAAGTGGCCGTTTTTTTTGGTAACATCAGATAGTCCCCTCCGATTTAGAATCGCCGACATCGGAAGACCTCAGGGAGAGACAGTTTTATGGCCTACGTGATTGCCGAACCATGCATTAACACCAAGGACACCGCCTGCGTCGATGCCTGTCCGGTGGATTGCATTCACCCCAAGAAGGACAGCGAGAAGTATGAGGGCGAGGAAATGCTATACATCGACCCGGTTGAATGCATCGATTGTGGCGCGTGCGTGCCCGTGTGCCCGGTTTCGGCGATCTTCGCCCTCGACGACTTGCCCGAGAAATGGAAAGAGTACACCGAGCGCAACGCCAAGTACTTCGGCCGCTAAATTCACTTCTGATAGGAAGCCAGGGCGCACCCCGAGTGCGCCCTTCTTGTTTTGTGCGTACCTGTCGGGCCAAATCACGATGTAACGCAACCCCATGCGTAATCACCGTAATCGAGAAGAATGAATAGGGTGCAAGTCAAGCACCGCAGGGCTCTACAGTAGGTGCTTGATCCTCTCGATGAGCACATCGGGAGGGTCGCCCTTGGTGATGAACGCGTCCGCCAACTCGAGCGCGTCGGGGGGGAGAGAGAAGTAGGCGGAAAGAAACACGATGGGAACGCCCGGCCTGCGGCGCCTTATCTCCGATGCCACTTCACCGCCGTTCAAATCCGGCATGTAGTAATCGAGCACGACGAGATCGACCTCGTTATCGTCGAACACCTTCAGTCCTTCCGGACCATTGTTCGCAGTCAGAACTCGATAGCCGCGGCTCTCCAGCATGATCTTGCGGACGCGCAGACCAATCTTTTCGTCATCGACGCACAGCACAGTCTTCGGACGCACCGACTTTATCCTCGCAACTGGTTCGCGTTCAGCCTCGGATTTCAATAACGCCGGAACCGACATGACAGAAAAGGTCGTGAGCCGCTCCACACCCCAATTAATGGCGAAAAAAGACTGCCGAACGAGAGCGGCTGCTTGATTTGTACTGTACCCGGGATATCTTTGGCCATACATATAATGTCGTAGAACGGTATCTACGTAGAGCGTAGTACATCAGGACGGCAGGCGGCGTTGACCGCGTGAAAAAGCGCGTGTTACCGTACTTGGTTGCACTATCCTGAGCCGCGCACATACTGCGCCAAAGGGACGTGTTTTGCCTCCCGACACCCAGCCAACTGCCATCCGCAAGACCGCCTTGAACCCCATCCACCGCCAATTAGGGGCAAAAATGGTGGACTTTAGCGGCTGGAACATGCCCGTCGAGTACCCCAAACACGGCGGCTTGATGGCAGAGCATCTCGCTGTCCGCAACGGCGTAGGGGTGTTTGATGTCAGTCACATGGGAGACATCCGGATCTACGGGCCCCAAGCCCTGACCGCAGTTCAGCACATCACCATGAACGACGCCTCAAAGCTGACCGTTGGCCAGTGCCAGTACTCGGCAATGCTCTATCCCGAGGGAACTTTCGTGGACGATGTGATCGTCCACCGGCTGGGGGAAAACGACTATCTCCTCGTGATTAACGCCGGAACCCGCGAGAAAGACGTCAACTGGGTGACCGAAAATACCCGCCGGTTCGACTGTTCCGTCGAACATCTCAGCGACGATTACACCCAAATCGCGATCCAGGGGCCCAAAGGCGGGGCGACCCTGCAGAAGTTGACCGACGCCGATCTGTCGCAGGTGAAGTTCTATTGGTTTACCCACGGCACGGTTTGCGGGCTTCCCAACACCTTGATCGCGCGGACCGGCTACACCGCCGAAGACGGCTTTGAAATTTACGTGCCCAGTGACGAGAGCACGAGCGCAAGAGTGTGGAACGAAGTGCTGCAAGCCGGCGCGGAATTCGGCATCGTGCCCTGCGGGCTGGGGGCCCGCAATACGCTGCGGCTGGAAGGCGCGCTGTCGTTGTACGGCCATGAGATTTCCGAGACCATCAACGTGTTTGAGGCGAGGCTCGACCGTTTCCTCAAGATGGACAAAGTCGACTTCATTGGCCGCGAAGCTTTGGAACAGGCAAAAACATCTGGTATTCAACGGACACTCGTGGGGTTGGAGTCAGTTGAGCGCGGCATTCCTCGTGATGGTTACAAGGTGCTCGATCTCGACGGAAAAGAGATTGGGTACGTGACCAGCGGTTCGTACGCACCCTTCCTTAAGAAGAACGTGGCATTGGCTTATGTACCCTGCGGGTTTTCGGCCATGGATACCGAGGTTGCCGTGGAAATACGGAACCAGCCGGTAAAGTGCAAGGTGGTTCCGATACCGTTTTACAAACGTCCTAAGAAGCAATCATAGAATTTGAATTTGGCGAACGTCTCCCGGCCTCGGGTGATGAGGAGAAGAGCAGAATGGCCTATCCTAAGGAATACAAGTACACCAAGGAACATGAGTGGCTAAAGGTGGACGGCACGACGGGCACTATTGGTATTACCGACCACGCGCAGAACTCGCTGGGTGACATCGTGTTTGTCGAACTGCCCAAGGTCGGGACTGAAATCACCGCCGGGCAGACATTCGGCTCGGTGGAGTCGGTGAAGGCCGTGTCAGATCTGTATGCGCCTGTGTCGGGTACCGTAACTGAGGTCAACGAGACTCTGAACGCCTCGCCGGAAGAGGTGAATAAGGACGCGCACTCGGCGTGGATGATCAAGGTGACGCTGAAAGACCCGGGCGAAGCTGCAGGTCTGATGTCCGCCGCCGACTACGAGAAGTTCGCCGCGGATGAAGCCGGCCACTGACGACGGGCTTGACACGTCGGGCACGGGCTTCGGTGCAGTAGCAGAAGGTGCTTATGCAATTCGATAATTTTGAAGAATTCTGGGCGGCGTTGGGGCGACTCTACGGTGAGAGCTTGGAGATCAAGGAATCGATCAAGCAACTTCGCCAGTCTGACCAAGCGAACCGAGAGTCCATTGTGGGGGTGACCGAGGCCACGAAGCACTGGTTAAGTGCGGCGGAGAAGCAGCACGAGATTACCGCATCGCACGAACACCGCCTCGACCGGACAGAGACTACCGTCGAAGCGATTCTCGAAGACCTGCGGCGCCATAGAGAGCAGCGCCCGTCACAATGAAGTCTTTCCGTAGCATTCCAAGGAACTCGTAACCATCCATGCGCTATCTTCCCAAATCACAGTCCGACCGCGAGGAGATGCTTCAGAACATCGGAGCAAAGACGGTGGACGACTTGTTCGCCGCCATCCCGACAGAGTATCGCCTCACCGGTGACCTCAAAATCCCTCGCTCCTACGCGGAGAGTGAAATCGTGGAATTCTTCCGCGATCGCGCCGCCGAGAACGGCCAGGGCTATGCGACCTTTCTCGGGGCCGGCGCCTACTCACACTACCGCCCAGTCGTGATTGACGCGCTGGTGTCGCGCGGCGAGTTCTTCACCGCCTACACGCCCTATCAGCCGGAAATCGCACAGGGCACACTGCAGTCCATCTTCGAGTTCCAGTCGATGATTTGCGAGCTGACCGGCATGGATGTCGCCAACGCGTCCATGTATGACGGCTCCACTGGCGCGGCCGAAGGACTGATGATGGCTGTGCGCGTCACCGGCCGCCACAAGTCGGTGATCGCCACCAGCGTGCATCCTGAGTATCGCGAGGTCATCGCCACCTATGCGCGCCATCAGGGAATGCCGCTGGCTACGGTCGGCTACGCGAAGAACGGGCGCGTCGATCTCGAAGCCCTCGACAAGGCCGTGGACAACGAAACCGCGGGGGTCCTGATCCAGTCACCGAATTTCTTCGGCGTGATCGAAGATGTCGCTGCGATTGCAGAGATTGTCCACAAGAAGGGCGCTTTGTTGGTTGTATCCATTGCCGAGGCGGTTTCGCTGGGCATCGTCAAGCCCCCGACCGACGCTGACATTGTAAGTCTCGAGGCGCAGTCGTTTGGCGTTCCACTGGGCTTCGGCGGTCCTTACTGCGGCGTGATGGCCACTCGCGACAAGTTCGTGCGCCAGATGCCCGGACGCCTGGTTGGCGAGACCACCGATCGCAATGGCAAGCGCGGATTCGTGCTGACCCTCTCCACCCGCGAACAACACATCCGGCGCGAGAAGGCGACCTCGAACATTTGCACCAACCAGGCGCTGGTCGCGTTGATGTGCAACATCTTCATGACCATCTACGGGCGGCAAGGTATGAAAGACCTGGCACAACAGAACCTGGCGAAAGCGCACTATGCGGCGGATCAATTCAAGAACAGCGGTGCCAGGCTGGTGTTCGAAGGCGCGCCATTCTTCAACGAATTCGTGGTCGAAACGAAGGGCGATCCGCGCAATATCAATGACCGGCTGCTGGAGCAGAAGATCATCGGCGGGCTCCCATTGAAGAAGTTCTACCCCGAGCTGGGTAGCGCCTCGCTGTGGTGCTGCACGGAAACCACGACGAGGGCTTCGATTGATGCAGCAGCGAAGGCGGTCGCGCAATGAACAGTAAGATCAAGAAAGCCACTACCCACATTAGCCAGAATGAGGGACTGATTTTCGAGAAATCGTCCCCGGGGAAGAAAGCCTACAAGCTGCCTCCGCTCGATGTGCCGGATGTCGACGCCCGCGAAACTCTCGGTGATCTGGAGCGCGAAGATCTTGGGCAAATGCCCGAGGTCAGCGAAATCGAAATCATTCGCCACTTCACCCGTATTTCCACCTGGAATTACGCAGTGGATCACGGCATGTATCCACTGGGCTCCTGCACCATGAAGTACAACGCGCGAGTGAACGAGACCGTGGCGCGATTGTCGGGACTGGCGGAAGCGCATCCCTACCAGCCGGAACGAATTTCGCAAGGCGCTTTGCGCATCATCAAGATGCTCAGCGACCAGCTGATCGAGATCACCGGCATGGACGCTATCACGCTTCAGCCAGCAGCCGGCGCACACGGCGAACTGACCGGGATTCTTCTGGTCCGTGCCTATCTCGAGTCACAGGGCAATCCGCGCAAGAAGATCCTTGTTCCTGACTCTGCCCACGGGACAAACCCCGCGACCGCCGCAACGTGCGGCTACGCGGTCGAGAATTTGAAGTCCAATGCCGCCGGCATGGTCGACATCGCGTCGCTGGAAGCGCAGGTCAACGAGGATGTCGCCGCGCTCATGCTCACCAATCCCAACACCTTGGGCGTCTTCGAGCAGGAGATCCACAAGATCGCCGACGTGCTGCACGCCAAGGGCGCGCTCATGTACATGGACGGCGCCAACATGAACGCGCTGGTCGGCAAGGTGCGTCCCGGAGACTTTGGCGCCGACGTCATGCACCTCAACCTGCACAAGACGTTTTCCACGCCGCACGGTGGGGGCGGCCCCGGCTCGGGGCCAGTGGCTTGCAAGAAAATTCTGGAGCCGTTTCTACCGACTCCGGTGCTCGTCACCAAACCTGACGGCACGCTGGGCTTCGAGTACGACCGTCCGCAGTCCATCGGACGGGTGCGCATGTTCTACGGCAACTTCGGAATGTTTGTGCGCGCGCTGGCGTACATCATGGCCAACGGCCCGGAAGGGCTGCGGCAGACTACGGAAGACGCCGTGCTCAATGCAAACTACATTCGCAAAAACCTCGAAGGCGTCTTCGATCTGCCCTACAAGACGCCGACCATGCACGAGGTGGTCTTCAGCGATCGCATTCAGACGCGCAAAGGCATCAAGACCGGAGACATCGCCAAGCGCCTCATCGACTACGGCTTCCATCCGTATACCGTGAGCTTCCCGCTGGTGGTTCCGGGCGCGCTGATGATCGAGCCGACCGAGAGCGAGTCGAAGGAAGAGCTCGACCAGTTCATCGACGCCATGAAGTGCATCGCAGGCGAGGCCGAGAACTCGCCGGAGGTCATCGCCGACGCGCCGTATTACACTCGCCTCTCGCGCCTGGACGAAACCGCCGCCGCCCGCAAGCCCGTCCTGCGCTGGAAGCCGCAAGCAGAACTGGTAGCGAAGTAGCACGCCCGAGTCGCGTCAAACCATTGGGAGGGGCGATTTTCCTCCCTTTCTTTTTTGGGAAAGAGCTATTTCCCCGGACCGTGATCTCAACGGAACCGACAGGCGCCCGCTCGCGTACATCTCAGTGGAAGCAAAAAGCTCAGCGGTACGCCGGTAGCGTGCCGGAAAAGGAGCACCACCATGGGCGAAGACCTGACAGGATTAGTGGCAGTAACAATGGCGCTCGGCATTCCGATTGCCGCGATGTACACGTTTTACCGGGTTCGACGGCTACGTACCGACGAGCGCATAGCGGCAATGGCACGCGGAGTGTCCGTTCCGATGGAGCCGGAACTTTCGCAAGTGGCGCGTTCGCGGCGCTCCGGAATTCTGCTGACCGCTGCGGCGATCGGCTACATGGTCACCTTTGCCATCATTGCCAGGATAGCTGACCACGACGCCTTGATCGCGGCCTCGTTCGGCGTCATTCCATTGGCCTTAGGCGTGGGCTTCTTCCTCGACGCCTATCTGGTGCGCCGCGATCTGCGAGAGTCGTGACCGCGTGTGATTTCGCAATACAATAGGTTCAATGTTGCGTGAATTCCTGCGCTCGATGAAGTCCCGCGAAGAGCGGCTGGCGTGGCTGGTGGCCATCGGAGCCGACGCACTGCAACTGGCCGTGCTGCCCCTCTTCGTTGAGGGAGCGCTCTCGCCGCTCGACTTGGTACTCGACGCGGCCGTGGCGATGACGCTGGTTAGGCTGCTGGGCTGGCACTGGGCCTTTCTGCCAACGCTGATGATCGAGGCACTTCCCGGGGCGGACCTGTTTCCCACCTGGACGGCCGCCGTGTTTTTCGTGACCCGCCAAGCGCACCATCCCGGCGAGCCCGTAATTCTCCCGCCCGAGCATCCCATGGGCGGTACACGCACGTAGGCCCGAGTTCGATTTCTCCTGACGAGGCAACCACCATGAAAGCGGCCCTGATTCTCTTGACCGTTCTGGCCACACTGCCGGCCCCTGCCCCCGCCCAAGACACAGACGTCGCTGGGCACTATGTCTTGCAGGGCGTGATGGAAGTCGGCTCCGAGCTGATGCTGAAGCCCGACGGCAGCTTCGAATATATGCTGGCCTACGGCGCGGCCGACTACTGGGCCAAAGGCACCTGGAAGCGCGACGGCAATGCCGTCATCCTGCACAGTGCTGGAAAAGAGGAGGAGCCGTTTCGCCTGCTCCGCAGCGACGCCGGCAAGCCCGGCAGGATTCGTGTCTGGGTGATGGGCAAGAACGGCCGCGGCGTGGCCAACATTCACGTCGGGCTCAATGCCGGCGGTGAGCATCTCGAAGCGACGACTGACTCCGAGGGCGCTGCTGTCTTTCCGGACACCGCCAAACCCAAGGCCGTCGACTTCGAAGTCCGCGTGTACTCGCTGCAAGCCGGACCCTACGACGTGAATCCGGACCACCACGATTTCTACTTCGAGATCAACGGAGACACCATCACCCAGGTCTTCTTCAAAGACGAACCGCTCGCGATCGAGGGAAACGTCCTGATCATGAAGCACGGTGACCCACCCCAACCCATGCGCTACGTGAAGGAATAAGGCGGAGGAGCACGTCTCTGCTGCTGCCGCAAGCCCGTCCACGCCGTAATCACCTACGGTGGTTGGAATAGGGGATACCCCCTCCCCCCTCGAGATCCTTAGAATCAATAATTTAGCGCGATTTTCCACGCAAAATCCTGAGCCCGTGGGACTTACAGGTAAAATCTTCTATTCAAAGAACTTAGAGACCCTTGCGGGCCTGACCCACTCGGGGGCGTTGGGGACAAAAATTTCCTCGTCCTCATCGACACGATGCTAGGTAGAGGGAAGAGGGTAGGACAAGGACGCAGATCACGGAGCAGTGTGATAAGAATAAGGGCCCATCCCTACAACTCGCCACTGCGGGGAATTTTGGCGGATTCCGAGAAACTGCTTGCTCGTCTCAGAAGTTTTCCATCAACCAAACGTTGCTTCTGCGGGCAGTGGCTACAATCGCGAGGTGACGGCGATCGGGAGACGGCATGCCATACGCCCTCGATCCTGCTCCGTTCAGACTCCACAGAGGGTGTGCCTCGCCTTGCAAATCCACATACAGCAGGACGATGCCCGTCGCGGTCTTGCTTGACGTAAACCAGCCCTTGCCATCGGGCGCCCAATAAACGCCGTCAGCCTTCGACGAATGCTTTAGGGAAACTTCCCGTGGAGCCTCTCCCTTTAAAGAAACAATGTGGATTCGGTCGTCCCAGTCTTTGAGAATTGCGATGCGTGTCCCGTCGGGCGACAAGCCCCAGCTGTATTGCACGCCCAGTCCGGTTTCAAACCTGGCGATTTCCGCGCCACGGCCTTTCAGGGCATCAAACGCGGTAAAAATCAGCGGCTTGCCATATGTACTTTGCTCGGCGATAACACATAGGTTGACGGGATGAACGGTGCACCGCGGGCGACCGTACGGGAGGAGTGTCAATACCTCGTGTGGCTCCCCTCCATGAATTGGAATCCGCATCAAGGGAATAACAGCTTCACACCCCTCCGGCCGTGCTTCACATTGGAGATAAAAAAGCCACACACCGTCTGGACTAATTGCAGCGCCCGCGACGTTCCCGGCTCCCATAACCAGCGGTTCCTCGATGTCTGAATCGAGAGCCTGCTTGAAGAGTCTGACGTGACCATCGCGGACCGAACGGAACACGAGAGCTTTGCCATCGGGTGTCCAAGTTTCCCCAGCATTGTTGTATTCGTTGAGTGTGAAGTGCTTAGCAAGGGCAATTCGAGCGCCGTTAGCGTCGATGTCGGCCACATCGACTGTCGTTCTTCGAGGCAACCGTTCGAATGCGAGACGTTTTCCGTCGGACGTCACACTCAGGTCCCCTAAGCTCCCGAGCCCAAGCCCGGCCCAATTTGTGAGCTGCAGCGGCTCCTTATTGGAGGGTGCACCGCTGCGCGGGTCCATTCGTAGCTCCCAAAAGTTACCGTCGCGGGCATAGATCAATCGTCCATCGGGTAGCGACACAAAATCGGTCACCGTCCACCAATCTGAATATTCGAGGAGCGGGATGGCAGGTCCACCTAAAAGGTCGCGGCTCAGAAGTTCTCCTTTTTCCGCACTAATCATGAAGTAGATCGCGCGCTGCCCGTTCGAAGACCAATTGAGACCTCCAATGGCCGCATCCGCGGGCGCATCGTAGAGTTTTCGCGCCTTCATTCCTTTGGTATCCATCAGCCAGATCTCGCGATCACCGAATGGCCCCGGGTTAGTCCCGAACGCGATCGACAAGCCATCAGGAGACACGGAGAACGCGTCAGCGTCGTCGCGCAGCTTCTGTGGTGTGTTCCCCAATACGGAAATGATCCAAATAGTCCCCGCCGGGTTGACTCTCGCCCCGGTTAAGCCGTTCGGTTCTGAGTTCGGTGCGAAGCGAAAACGAAAGGGGTTCAGGGGAAGACTATCCGGTGAATACGTATTGGCAATAAATCTCGTGCTGTCGGGAAACCAGGCGGCAATGGTCCAACCGACAGAGCCATCCTTGAGCGCCTCCGGCTCTGGAATGGTTCGCGTCTCCCCGGTATCTAGGAGCTTGATACGGAGTTTCTTCCCATTGTCGACGAATGCGAGGTATTTCCCATCGGGAGAGATAGCACTGCTGGTCACCGGGTTTTCGATGGAGTTCGAGGTAAGTTGGGTTGTCATCGGCTCTGGAACGGCCGACGATGTGTGGCGAGACACTCGGCTACGCCACGCCAAAATGCCCGCAACCGCGAGGATGACCGCCGCCGACACCCAGAGCAAGTGGATAGTTGGGATGGGCTTGCGCTGGGTAATTTTGGCGTCGAGTTCGTCTGGGACCCGCTTCGGCATTACAACCACGGGCTCCGCGATTCGATCACGAGTAATGGTGTCGAATTCCAGGTTCCCGATAAATCGGTAGCCTTGCCGAGGGAGAGTCTCGATGAAGCGAGGCCGATCTGCGGAATCGTTCAGTGCTTCCCGCAGCCTGTTCACGGCTTTCTTCAGACCTTGCTCGTAATCGACAAAAGTGTCGGACGGCCAGAGATGCCTGACTAGGTCATCACGGCTCACAAGCTGGCCTCGGTTTTCAATGAGAATCTGAAGGACCTGGAACGGCTGGGGGGCGAGCGTCTGCTTAGTGCCGTTAGTCCACAGTTCACGGGTAGACAAGTCCAGTTCGAACTCGCCGAAGCGCACCCGTTGCGAATTTCGCGAGGGAGTTGCCACATTTGCCCCCGGAAGATTGGGTGAATTCTAGCACGATTGGCTTCACGCCGAATTAATGGACCGGCACAAACCGCCACGGTGGAAAGGAGTTGCGGATGGTCACCAAACGGTCACCGAACTTTCCCTTCTTCGCCATTGCGCGAGAGGAGATCGCCGGCGCAAGTTCCAATGCACAACTTGGAGTACCAACGGAGGAACGGAATGAAGCGTTATCAATTGAATCTAAGTGTCGTGTTTCTTCTCGTGAGCTCGTCGGTTTATGGGCAAGATATATCGCAGTCATCGATCCAAGAGCAGAACACTGGCAATCAAGGGTCGAAACACCGTCAATACAAACTCATCGACCTCGGCACACTGGGTGGACCGTCGAGCATTATCTTCGGAGAAACGGGGCCGCTGAACAATGCGGGCGAGGTCACGAGCTGTGCCGACACCGCTGCCCTTGACCCGTACTTCCCGAACGATAACCCGTACTTCGGCGGAGATCCCTATGTGCAGGACGCTTTCCTCTGGAGACACGGCTCAATGCACGATCTGGGCTCGCTCCCTGGAGGAACAGGAAGCTGCGGCCAATGGATCAGCGACAGTGGGATCGTAGTTGGCGCTTCTGAAAACGGCTCCATTGACACACTAGCCGGGTATCCCGCTGTGAATGCTGTGCGTTGGTTGAACGGCAAGGCGCTCAATCTCGGGACCTTCGGTGGCAGCTCGAGCGTTGCATGGGCGGTCAATAGTCGTGGCCAGATAGCAGGAGGCGCCGCCAATACAATTCCTGACCCCTATGTGGACGGTCTCTTCTTTCCTTTCGGCGTAACCCAAGTGCACGCTTTCTTATGGCAGCAGGGACACAAGAGGGACTTGGGGACACTTGGTGGATCGAGCAGCCAGGGCTTTTATATCAATGACCGCGGCGACGTGGCAGGGATGTCGTTTACTGACGACATAGTTAATCCAATTGTAGGACTTCCCACCACTCACCCCTTTCTTTGGAAAGACGGTCGAATGATCGATCTTGGATCACTAGGCGGCGCGTTCGGCTATCCAAATGCGGTGAACAATCGCAGCCAAGTAGTCGGTCTGTCGAACATGCCGGGCGATTTGACGAACCACCCATTCCTTTGGGATCGGGGTGTGCTCACCGATCTCGGCACCCTGGGAGGAACAAACGGTGTTGCGAGTTGGATTAATGAGGCCGGCGAAGTTGTTGGGAGTGCGAATCTGTCTGATGGCTCGCATCATGCGTTTGTCTGGCGTCGAGGTGTGATGAAGGATGTTGGAACCGTCGGTACAGACCAATGCACTAATGGAGTCGGCATCAATTCGTCGGGCGTGGCGATGGGAACTTCCACCGACTGCCACGGGAACGTTCTCCATCTGTTTCTCTGGGAAGATGGGTCGATAACCAACCTGAGCGCCTTGATTCGTCCCGGGTCGGACGTGACATTCAATGATCCCGTGATGATCAATGATCGGGGCGAGATTGCCGGAACTGGCGAGGCCGCCGATGGCAGCATCCGCGCCGTTCTACTTGTTCCTGACGGTGATTGCCACGACGAGTGCGAAGCAAGGGTGCATTCAAGCACGACCATCAGGCAGTCGCTGAGACCTCGAAGGGAAACCATGAACTCGCCGCTCAGCCCTTCCGAGCGCTCACGAAGCCTGCGGTATCGGCGCTAGTTTGACACCGAGCAATGAGGGAATGAATTGTGGGCGAGCGGCGAATAACGCAGCTTTACAGCTTTTCAATTCCGAACGAATGTGGAGGATGCATCATGAAACACGAGAATCCTTTTGACTCTCGTGAGTGCGATCACGCTATCACTATTACTAACAGTTGCCGGAGGAGTTGCCGCGCAGACCGGAGGGGCGAATCAAACTCCGGCCATCTACGACAACTTCAACGGGCAGTGGATCGACCCAAGCCGATGGCTGACCGGCGCTCCCAGTTGCTGGGGACTATCGCTGGAATGTGTGCGCGAGATCCAGAATGGGCAGTTGCGATTGCTGGCCAGAAATCTCGGCTCGAATGGCGGGAACTCCGGCACGCAGTGGTCGCAATCGGACCTGTATTTCCCCGCCGCAAATAACATTACAAGTATTACGGCCGATGTCACGGTTCGCCAGGCGCGGGGAACGGACTGTGCTCTTAATCCGGAGAAAAACGGCGCGCAAGTGCGCATCGGAGGGACGTTCTTTAACAGCGGCAGTGGCGATCCTGGCGATGATCTCCAGGCATACGTCATCGCCGTTCACGGCGACGACGTCCTCAGTTACGGCGTGTGGTGGGGTTGGCAGACGCAATCGCAATGGGTACCGATTACATACAGCATTGCGATGGGTACTCCCGTGATGACCACCATTCGCTGGGATCGGACGAATCACCAATTCATCGCGACACTGACAACTCCTGGAGGGTTGACTCTTCAGCGGGCGAGCGGCTATTCCATTCCGGACGTCAAACCGGCGGCGAGTCCATTAAAAGGTCTAAGTGCATTTACAGTTTCCCCTAACTGTACTGGGCAGAACACGAGTAGCTACGTGGAGGCCAGCTTCGACAATGTGAAAATCATTCGCTGACGGCGCGACGGCAGCAAACGGAATTGGGGCGCCACCTGGGAGCTTGGCTTAGCGGCGAAGTCTCTCCGGGCGCAGAGAGAAAAGGCGGGCGGCCGGGTCCGCCTTAGTTGCTGCAAAGTCTCCTGTGCGCCTCGCGGACTGAAGTCCGCTCGGCGGGTCGAAAAGAAAGGGCTTGTACGGCACAGCGGAAGCTGTGCCCTTGCAAAACACTTACCGAAGCGACAGGTGGCCCACATATCCCTACTTCTTTTGGGATATGTGGGGCTTTTCCAACCGCCCAAGGCCGCCTCATCAGGCGGCCTCGGTCATCAATCGCGACTCGCGTTCTACGCGATGGCAGAGAGCCCCTTCTTCTTTACCAGCGCAAGCAACTTCAGCGCCGATCCACTCGGACGCTTCTCGCCCCGTTCCCATTGACTCACCAGACTTACGGGCACGTTCAGATGACGCGCGAATGCCGCCTGGCTGGCCTTTTCTCGGTTCCTCCAAAGCGGCGGAGCCGCGGCGTGCTGTTAGGCGTGGCCGTAAGGCCGCGCACACCGGAGCAAAACCATCGGAGCCGCGGATGCGGCGTCCTTTCAATCCCAAACACACCGAGCGTCATACGCTACGTGGCCCACATATCCTTCTTTTGGGATATGTGGGGCTTTTCGTCGCGACGCGCATGAACATGCCGCTCGCATCAAAATCACGTCGCGGCTCCGCCCCTTATCACACCCCCCTGTGACCGGCGCCCTTTCGCATCCGCCCCCACCAACGGCACGATTGCTGCGAGGAGAGGGATTGGTGTCCCTCGCCTCGGTCCACGCCCAGTCCGTGGATCTGGACGGCTCTTTGAAATCTCGGCGTGTCCACGGCGGCGGTTGAGCCCTTGCCATATTTGTATGGAATGTATGACAAAGTCATGTCATACTAGTATGTAATGTATGGCAAATAAGTGTATGACTTGTATGTATTGTATGACAATTTGGGCCTCGAAAAACCCTGCAGATCGCACCTAAACCGTTATGGCTCAAATGGATACGTATAACTCGCCTGAAATCAATTGTTTGCGAACAAATTCTGGCTAACCGGCTGATTCTAAAGAGGCACGAAAACAAAATGAAAGACAAAGCACCCAAGACTG
>CAVWUX010000016.1:0-41947 GCA_963758255.1 uncultured Acidobacteriaceae bacterium | reverse complement strand
TGAGTTCGGCGGTCCCCACACCGGTTGTGGCGGTTGTGGAATACAACTACGAACACCATGGACAAATTGTGTTGCCGGCGGGAGCGAAGGTGTTTGGCAGGCTGGCGCAAGTGAATCCCTCCGGCTATGTGGGCATGCAGTTCAACCAGGTTGAAATGCCGGACGGCACGGTCGAAAAGATCGACGCCTCGGCCATGGACTTGCATTTCGGGCCGCTCAAGGGGTATGTGTCCGGGAAGAAGTCTGGAACCAGATTCCTGGTGCGTTCCCTGACGGGGCTGGGAACGATAGCGTCGTATTTGGTTGGTCCACAAGGGTCGGCGTCCACCGGACTCATTTCCACCAACACATTGATGCGAGAGCGCTTGGCGGACAACATAGCTACCGCTGGGCAGGAAGAGCTCAATGGCCTGGCGTTTAATCAAAACCTTGTGGTGACGGTGCCGGGCAACACCCGCTTTTACATCGTCGTCCAAAAGCCGTCCTCGGGGCGCGGCGGGGCGGCGCCGGGAACACGATCCACCGGTACCAATAGTGCGACCCTTGGTACCGACCGGGTCCCAACTCTTGAAGAGTTGCGACAGTTACTGCAGTTGAAGCGCGAAATCAACGAACTCTACACGCAGACCAGCGCTCAGACGGCGAACCAACCGCCTCAGCAGTAGCAAAGGGTAACGAACAGTGCAACCGAATTGGAAGCCATTGGAAGACAGACTTGGCAGGACCAGGTGCGTGGGATTCATGTTTATGGGCCGTGTGAACGGGATCAACCAGTACAAACATGGGATCACACGCACCTACCTGAATCTGGATGATGCGGGCAATTGCTACGTCCAGGCAGAAAGAGGCGGCTATCTTCGCAGGAGACTGGGAGACCGAACTGGGCAAGCTGGAGGCCTGTCTGGCAACATTGGGCGCCAACCTTGCCACGCCCTACGACGAGGCGTTTATCGCTCAGAAACGCAAGGCTTTACTGGAACAAGGCATCTCCCTGCTGACAATTGAAATGGAGCCGCAGGAAGTTAAAATCCACTGAAAACGGGCCGCCACGATATTTTTTCCCCTCCTATTGGAACCGTTCGCAAGATTCAGCGCCCGTACCTGAGCTAAATTAGACCCCGTGGGCGTTTTAGTGGCGAACTTGCCTCAAGAATGGTTTCTCAACACGCCAGTGCTGTGGCTTGGGGCACTCGTGTTGATAAGCATGTTGCGAGGCCCCCTGCGGAACGCACCGATCTTCTTGAAGAAGCTGCTGAAGTTCGGAGTGGCTAGCCTGATTGCGGTCGGCTTGATGATTCTGGTGATGTGGGGCCCGGTTTTCAAGCAAACCAAGGGGAATGCGGTCCTGAGCGTGGTGTGGTTTTTGCTTGTAGGGTTAAGCACCTTTGGTTGGGTCATCTCGTTTTTCTGGATCTTCTTCTCAAGAGCGAGGCAAAAGGCAGCTTTAGTCGCCGCTGGCGGTCCAGCGCAACGACCAATACCGCAACCTGCGAAACCAGTTCCCAACGTGCCATCGGAGCGGTTTGCAGACGTCGGTGGCATGGAAGAGGCAAAGGAACAAATTCGCCAAGTGGTGCTCAGTCAGCTGAAGCCTGGAAAGTATCAGCGCTACGGCGTAGTGCAAAACGGGATCCTGCTGCATGGACCGCGAGGGACCGGCAAGACTTTCTTGGCAAGGGCTACTGCGGGTGAATTCGGATTGAACTTCGAATACATCTCCGCCCCGAAGCTGCTGAACCGCTGGATTGGAGCCACCGGGGAGAACATCCAAGGGGTATTTGCTCAGGCCGCTGAACGTAAACCCGTTCTTTTTTTCATCGATGAAATCGACTCGTTAGGAGCCGGGCGTCAAGACGTGGGTGGTGCCGGTGACCCAGGCGGCGCTGGGCGAGAGTTCAATAACATCGCCATGGCTCTGACAAGCGCGATCGACCACTACCGTTCGATCAGCGGATTTGTGTTGATGGCCGCGACGAACCGATTGGATGGTCTTGACGAAGCGCTGATTCGAGAAGGAAGGTTCGACTTGAAAGTCCGCGTCGATCTTCCCGACGAAGCAGCCCGGGTGAAGATCCTCGAAGCGCAGCTGAGCAAGAAGCCTTGGAAACGATTCGATTTACAGGAATTTGCACGCCGGACGCCGGGAGCAAGCGCAGCCAAGCTTCGCGCACTGGTGGATCAAGCAGCGGCCTACGCGCTGACGGATAACCGGAAGATCGAGGCAGAGGATTTACGACGGGCTATTGACGGAAGCGGCGGTAAAGACCGGCCGTTACTCGAACGCGTGGAATGGGATGAGGTAGTTGTCGAGGAGTCCGTTAAGCAGGATTTGAGGTCCCTCGTTCGTTTGCTTGAGGACCCGGCGCGGACCCGGGCTATGGGACTGGAGAACCCGACAGGTTTGCTCATAGTCGGCCCGCCAGGAACCGGGAAGACCTTGATCGCGAATTTGCTGGCAAGCCAAACGAAGCGCAGCTTTTATCCCCTGACCGCAGCCAACGTCCTGGGTGGAGGTGTCGGTGATTCAGTCAAGCGTGTCGCTGGCATTTTCGCCCGCGCGAAAGAGCACAGTCCTTCACTCATCTTCCTCGACGAAATGGACGGCCTGCTGCCGGCCAGTAACCGGTATGTGTCTCAGCACGATGTTCAGGTTGTAGAGCAGTTCCTTACCGAAATCAGCAACTTGCAGCCCGAAAACAATGTGTTTCTGGTGGGCACAACCAACCATCCAGAAGACATCGATCCGCGCGTACTGCGCGGAGGGCGGTTCTCGGAAAAGATCCAGGTTCAACCACCGGGAAGCGAACAGAGGGTACAGCTCCTGAATTTGTATCTCAAAGGTACTCGTTTCGAGCCTGGGTTTGGGATTCAGGACGTTTCCGATCGTCTGAACGGTTTAGCGCCTGCTGACATTCAGGCGATTTGCACGACGGCGAAGCGGATGGCTTTCAACCGACTCACCAGCGGCGATCAACTGCCACCGCTGAACTGGTCTGACTTCGAAAAGGCGGTCGACCGTGTGCGCGGGGGAATAGTTCAATCGGACGTCATGGGTTCGCGCTAGCAAGTTCTTCGACCGCATACTTCCCTCCTTCTCCTCTCCTTTTTTCCTCTTCTTCAGCAAGCAGACCCGCGTTTGACAGCTTTCGCGTTTGGCCTTACGTTCCCTCGCACTTCGATCGCTTTGCTGGTCGCTTCCGGCGATTGAAAGAGGATCGATACGCTTAGGAAAGGAGAAATCCCCGGGATGAAATTCCAGGCAGACCTCGGATGGAAGAAACCTCTGGCGGTGCTCGCGCTCATGTTCCTTGCGGTTGGGCAGGTCATGGTGGCGCAGAACCTGGGTGCGGCGCCACAAACGAACGTGGCCGTACAAGGACAAACAGGCGCGCAACCGGAAGGCGCCTTCCTGAACTTCATCAACTGGATTGGCAACGTGATCGCGCCAGTGGGTGCGGGCGGCGCGGTCGTAGGCGCGGTGGTGTCCTGGCTTACCGGACGTGGCTTTGGGCGATGGTTGTTTGCCGCCGCAGCTTTGCTGGCCGTTTCAGGCGTCACGCGGCTGATCGAGTTCTGGATCACGAACGGAACGGGAGGTGTGACTTAACTACGTCAAACATAACCATCACAAACAGTACAGGCAGCCCGTGGCGTTAAACGAGTAACGCCGGGCTGCCTGAGACCCAAGTGGTTGTCTTGCGGAGCCAATCTCCGAGTTACGAGCAAAACGAATGGCGACTCCTCAACTGCTAAACGATGTTATCTCGGTCCTGCTGATGCTGGCCCCGTCGGCTGCTTTGCTTTCACTGGTGCTGGCCGGCATCAGCCTGCGGCGCGAGGGGACGATGACATTGGCGATCGGCGGCGGATTCTCGAAGTGGATGTTCTGGGCAGTCGTATTTTTGACCATTCAACCGCTGCTCAGCTGGTTTACCTCGTTTGGCGTCGCGGTGCCTCTGCCCGGAGGGGGAATTGGTACCGGATGGTTGGCCAACTTTCAAGCAGATGTGTCCCAATTCGTGACGAACTTCGTAGTGCAACGACTGGTGCCAACGTTAGCCGCATTTTTTGTTCTGCGCGCCATTCTGGATACCGCATCCGGCCAGCACCCACTACCGTCGATTCTTGCTGCCATGTTCCTGCTGGGCACGCAAAGCACCTACGCCCTAATCCAGAGCTACAACACAGGCACCCAGTACGCGACGGCCGATGTTCTGGACAGTCTGTGGAATCACCTGGTCGGAACGATCATGCCGATTGCGGCGGTGTTGGCGCTGGTGGGCGCCATTCTCAACTTCGCAACACGAAAACCTTTCCTGCGGCTGGTAGCTGTTGCGCTGGCGTTGCTCTCGGTATCAGCCATTTGGAGACTCGTGGTCTCGATGATGTAGGAGAACCCTATGAATCTGGGAAATATGTCTTTCGACCACGGGATCCTGCATCTGGCGAACTGGGTGGGCAACGTGATCATGCCGACGCTCGCCGCGGTCTTCATCATCATCGCGATTTTGCAGTTTTCCAAGGGGCAGGAGTTCGCCCACAGCATGTACGGCGCGTTGGCCTGCCTGATGGTCTCCGGATTGACGCGCGCCTTTGAGACCTTCGCTTCGCAGGCCGCCTGGAACAATCCCGATCTGTACTGGATCTCCATTCGGACGCTGATCAACTGGGTCGCGAACGTGATCTTGCCAGTGTATGCGGCGGGCCAGGTCGCGGCGATGGCACTGCGACTCGGCATCTTCTCACTCGTTCATCCCACCAGTGGCTGGCTGCGCCACTTCGTAACGGCTGCACTATGCCTGATGGTTTCCGGAGTGCTTCGTCTCGCTGAGTATTTCGTCTCTCAGGGGATGGGGGGAGTGACGTTAGGAGAAGAACCGATGGCGCTCGATGTTACACCGATATACCGAAACCTGCGAACGAGAGTTACGTTTCTCGGGCCTCGAAGCGGAAGACCTGTTCGCGATCCTGGCAGTCGCGGTAGTGATGAACATCTGCGGCCGCTTTCTAAACCGCGAGATGTTCGGCCTTCCGATGAACATGGTTCTGCAGTACTTCGTCCCGATTCTGAGTGTGCCGGCGCTCATGCTCTTCAAGTACGGAAAGCAGCGCGGCTATTTGCTGGATTGGGTGATGTTTCACACGAAACCGCACGTCTATTCGGCGCTGGAGCGCGACCGGGAGCTGGATCGCGAGTACATCAAGAACTAGGGAGAAAGCGATGCCGTTGAAGACGGAACAGTACCAGCGGTCATTGGCTCAGCCGCCGCTGTGCGAGCAACTCAAGGTCCGCGATCTCACGGACAACCTATTGATCCAGCTCAGTGGGGCGTTCGTGGCTGGGTACAAGGTGAGTGGCATTAACTCGTACTACGCGAGCGACGATGACCGCAACCGCACCAAGCTGGCGCTTGAGGCCCTGGTCCGCTCCTTGCCGGAACGTTCGATGCGGCTGCAGGTGCGATTTGAAATTTCGGAAGGGACTGGGGATCTGATTGCTCGATACAACCGGGAACAACAGAACCAAAGTGCAGTCCTTCAGGCGGTCGATCGCGAGCAATCGGACGCCTGGTTGAAGAAGGATGCCGAGGGGTACTACCTGCAGCACACTCTGCACTTTTACCTCATCTGGGATCCGCGTATCCATCACCAGTCGCCGGACTTCGAGTGGAAAAAGAAGATGCGGGGCACGAGCCTAAGCATGTCTGCCACCAAGTGCATCGAGCGCAGCCGGCGCGAACATGAGGATCTGTTAGCCGAGTTCAACAGTCTCATGTCCGGAGTGGAAGCCACTCTGCGGGCCACCGGCATGAAGATCGAGCGCCTGACCCATGACGACATGTTCCTGGAGGTGAAGAGAACCCTCAATCCTCTGGCCAACGATGTCCGGCCATATCGTCCTCCAGAGGCGTCCCTGGTCTACGAAAGTGCGCGAAGCCAGATGGCGAACGTGAACATCGAGGACGAGCTTGATGACCACCTCAAGATCGGCGGACTGCTGTACTCGTTCATCAGCCTGAAAGACCTTCCCGACGCCACCTTTCCGGGAGTGCTGCGGGAGCTGGTGGTAATGGACTTTCCGATCATCATCGATGCAGAAGTCGTGCTTCCCGATCAGGCAAAGTCGGTGAAGCAGTACAAGAGCCGGCTGCGCAAGATGACGGCAGCGCAGAAAGATATCCATGGGGGTTTCCGGCTGAATGTCGATGCCCAGGTAGCGGAGCATCAGCTAATCAAAGTTCTGCAGGAATTGATTTCGAGCTCGCTGAAATCCTGCCAACTGAGCCTGACAATCGCAGTCCGGACCTCACGGCCAGCCCGTAACCGCTTTGAGGCGGAACAAGCCGAACGAATTCTTGCCGACCGGCGACAGCGGGTGCTGCACGCGATCGCGCGCATGAACGGTGCGCGTGGAATTCCCGAGACATTGGCGCAGAAACGATTCTTCTTTTCGAGCCTCCCGGGATTGGGAGAAAGCAACAAGCGGGAGACGGATGTGCTGACCCTGCATGCAGCAGATCTGCTTCCGGTAGAGATGCCTTGGAAAGGGACACCAAACTCGCCGCTGATGCTGTTTGAAACCCCCTATCGCCAGCTCATACCGTTCTCGCCGTTCGATTCGGGTTTGGGCGACGCCAACATGCTCATCATGGCGAAAAGCGGTGGCGGCAAAACCTTTCTGGCGCAACTCAAGCTGCTGATGATGGCTCGCGCAAGACCTCTGGTTTCGATTCTGGAGCGCGGTGACTCCTACGTCCCAATAGTCGAGCTGATGGGCGGACGAGTGATCAACGTCGACCTGGACGGCACGGAGACGTTGAATCCGTGGGATCTGCCCGCAGGAGAAAAGGCCCCGAGTAATGAAAAGACCGCGTTCCTGAAGAACCTGACGCGGCACATGCTTGGCGACAGCCACGGTTCCGACACGTCGCTGTTGGACAACGTGCTGACCGATGCGATCGCCAGAGTCTACAAGCGCTGTGCGATTCGCTACTCCAATCCTATCCCGACCTTTAACGACTTGCGCGAAGAGCTCGCCAATTGGCGGGATGCCGAGAAGATGCAGCGCACGATCGACGAGGCTCACCTGGCGGCCATCAAGCTGCGGTCGTGGACTGAGGGTGGCATCTACGCCAAGTTGTTCGATCGGCCGACCACGATGCGACTCGACAGCGACTGGCTCTTCTTCAACGTGGAAGGGCTCAGTTCCGATCCCAGACTCGAGACGGCGATGAGCATGTTGATCGCCACCGCCATGGCGCAACGTGCTGCTGGAACAACAGGGCGCCCCAGCATTTCGGTGCTCGACGAGTGCTGGTTCCTGTTGGACTCGCCGGCCTTGGCGCCGGAGGTAGTGCAGCTCTATCGTACGGCCCGCAAACGCAACTCCAGCGTGTGGGGCATCAGCCAAACGGTGGAAGACTTTGTCGGCACGGAGTTTCAGCCACGTGTCCACGGACCCGGCATTCTAAAGAACGCCACCACCAAGATCATCGGTCAGCACCCTGGAGACGTTAGCCCGCTGGTCAATCACTTGAACCTGAATCCGGTGGCGGTGAATGAAGTAAAGGGGTTTGGCGCACCGCGAAAAGGACGAAGCGCCGAAGTGCTACTGGTGATTGGGGAAAAGGCAGAGACCACACAGACGATCCGGATTGTGCCCACGCCGCTGTCCTACTGGATCTGCACGACGTTTCCACGCGAAAGAAGATACCGAAGCTTGGTTCTTGAAAAAGCATGAGGGACGGCCGTTGCTGGAGTGCTACCAGGAGCTGGCCATGAGGTTCCCGCAAGGACTGGCGGATATAGCGCCGCTTCCAGAAGAACTGTCAGGTGCGGTGAATGCAATCGCGCGCGGAATACCCGCCGTAGAAGCGGAAGCAAGGACCACGCAGCACAGTTTAGGGACATCGGGCCAATGAGCGGCTCATACAGCAGGAGCAGGAGGAAGTCATGCAGGTTCTCTGGTACGCAGTTTTCTTCGCAGCGTTTACCTGGCTAGTGGTGACGGTACAAGGCCGGAAACGATTGGTAGCCGTCACGCTCGCGGGGGTCATGGTAGTGACCCTGGTGGGGGCGCCGCAGCCGGCAGAAGCACAGGGCGGGATTCTCGGCGCGATTCAGGCGGTCCTCAATGTGATCAATGGGGTGCTCAAGACCGCGCTGACCTCGATCAACAGCGTCCGGTCCGCTATGAACACGTACGCTGCAGACGGTTGTGTACCCGCAGCAGTCGATTAATCAGGCCCGGGCGCAAGTCACTCAGATAATCGGGCAGTACCGGAACCTGATGAGCAGCATTTTCCATATCAACCTCAACAGCACTACCCTGCCCAACCCACAGGCATTGGAGACCGTCATCCGAGATCACCAGGTAAACAATTTTGGGAACTTGACGGCGACGTTCGGGAAAACCTATGGCGTAATCCCGGTTGCTACTGCTGCCAAGCCGGCGGATCGTGCCATGTCGGACATGGACGACGCGTTGGCCCTCGACAGCCTGAAGATGCTGAAGGTTAGCGACCAGGCAACGGACATAGAGCTCCAATCGGCCGATGCGCTCGAGAACGCTGCCAGTCAGGCAGCCCCAGGTTCAGCGCCGTTCTTGACCGCGACGGCGCTAACCTCCGGAATTCACAGCCAAGCACTGACCCAAAAGCTGTTGGCCGCAGAACTGCGCCAAGGCGCAGCGCAGATCGCGCATCGCAACCAGCTTCGCAAAGAGGGCGCCACCAACACCACACTGTTGCGCGGAATACTCGTTAATTTGCTGCAGCACCAATGAGGCAAAAGGACAGGAAAGCCATGAAAACAATTTCCGAGGCTCTCAAAATCACGAAGACTTGGTTGCTTGGCAACAAACTTCGCACCGCACTTCTCGCAGTTGTGCTCGTGCTCACAGCCCCCTGGCCGGCCAGGGCCCAGTTCGGACTTGACCCTTGTTGCGCGCATCCTGACGGCTGGACTGGCGAGTGTTCAGACAGCGCTCACGAATGTAGTCGGAGGCGGACTGAACCAGATCCTGGGCGTCGACCAAGCCATGCAGCAGTTTCAGCAGACGGTGGTTTGGCCACAAAATTTGATCAACCAGGCAAAAGGCTTGGTCGGAGCGCTTCAAGGCAATTTCAATCAGATTCAAAACCTGATGAACCTGCCGATCAACAGCGCCACGTTGCCCACCTCTCAGCAGTTGGAGCAGATTCTTCTTTCGAAGAACCCAAGCCAGATTGCTCAGACGTCAGGGGCGTACACGGCCCTGTACGGCGCGGTCCCAGCACCAACCGCCGCGTCACCCCAGGTGCTGAATCTGGTGGATATGACGGATGGCGCCGCGCAGGCAGCGATGAAACGGGCGATCGAGATTGATGCGCTCGCGGATCTGGAGCTCCAAGCAGCCAGTCAGCTCAATCAGAGCATTCAGAATGCGGCACCTGGCAGCGCCCCCATCATCGAGGCGCAGGCCGATGCGTGGCTGATCCGGGCAAACGCCTACACCCAGGCCGCCACGGCCGATCTCATGCGCCTGCGCGCAGTCGATCTCGCCAATTCGAGTGCAGACATCAAGATGGGAGCAACGAACACCACGAACCTGCGACAGGCGCTGGCGAACCTGCTACAGCACCAGTAAGTCGAGGACAAGAGAAGACGTTATGCCTAGCTTCTACTTCGAGCAGCTGTTGCAAAGAGGATTGAACGGCATTGATCAACAAGGGATCACAACAGCAGTTCTTCAGATTGCTGGAGTCATCCTGATCCTCAGTCTTCTGTGGGCGGTGTATGAAGCGTACAGCAGCGGCGGAGACGTAAGACTGCTCGGAGTGGCCGCCATCAAGTACCTGGTTCTGGGATTGGTATTCCTGAACTACCAAAGTGCGTTTCGTGCTGTGAACGGGATGTTCAATGGTGTAGCCGATGGCATATACAACCTTTCTGGCGGTCTGGATGTAATCCAGCAATGGAATAACAGCCTCTCCCAAGCCTGGCAGAACGATCCTAACTGGTTTTCTGCTCTCTGGAACCTGGTTACCGGCGGCGTATCGGCTGTAGTTGCTGGATTGATAACACTGGTCGGTTATCTCCTGCTTCCTTTCACCTACACGTTGTTCACGCTGTTTTATGCACTGTACGGATCGATCCTGTATGTGGTTGGTCCGTTCGTCCTGGCGTTGATGCCTTCACGCGGGCTCGGCCAACTGGGCAGGACCTACTTCGTGAACATGATGATCTTCCAGTCGTGGGGACTCTTGTACGCAATCTTTCAATCCTTGATGTCCGCACTGCAAATCACCGATCCGAACCAGTTTAGCGGGTCCTTCTTGCAGGCGTTTGTCGGCTCGAGTCAGATGATCGTGATGAGCCTGGCGAGTGTGCTCTTGTCGATCATGATTGCGTTGATTCCCTTTATCGCAAGCCGAATCGTACGAGGAGAAGTTGGCGGCACCCTGATGACAGTAATTGGCGGGGCAATGACTGCCGGCGCTGTGGCGTCGAGCCTGGCATTCGCTGGCGGAGGCGGTCTAGCCGCAGGGCGGATGACAGCACCCGAGGGACCACCACCCCCGCCTGGGGGTCCCGGTGGTGGCGGTCAAGGTTCCGGTGCGGGTGGTCAAAGTCCTGCAAGCGGAGGACAAGGCCAAGGTTCTAGTGTCACTGGAGGCGTGGTGTTGGGTGAGTTGAGGCCGCCCACGCCTCCAGCCTCCGATGGAACCAGTGGTGGAGCGGGAGCGACAGGACCTGCTCTTAACAGCACGCCTCCTCCAGCCGCGGACACAGCTTTTAGTTACGGAGGTCGCAGCCTCGCCGGTTTTGCGGCCTGGCAGACGGGACACCTGGTGGGCAGAACCATGCGATTGGTGGGGATGGGTAAGGAGCAATGAAAACAAAACAGACACAAAGAGGAATTCCGGAGATCGCCAGCTTCACCAGATATTACGAGCATGATGGCATGCTGCGCGCGTATGCCAACCGCGCCATGTTCCTGGCGATTCTGTTCGCGGTGATTGCGCTGAGTTCGCTGGGATTCGCCATCTACGTCCGCGTCCAACCGCCGACGGTCATCCGCGTTGACAGGGATGGAAACGCAGCGGTTGTAGGTGGTGCCGTGAAGCACGATCAGACGTCGCAGCTGGCGATGGTTTTATCGGCGCAGGCGGCCGGCTTGGGCGCCACCGCCTCGGAGGGCATCGCGCCAACGGATCTGGAGGGCAAGGCCGTCGCTCGGCGGTTCCTCGAGCATTACCTCTCCTATACGCCGGATTCCGCGCCACGCAATCTTGCCGAATCGCTGAACATGATGACCCTGAACCTGCGGACCTTCACGATGAATAAACTGCGCGACGACGATACGGTGGGAAAAATTCAGCAGGACCACATCATCTCGGATTTTCGGATCCGCTCGATCCAACGCACCAAGAATGGGCCCTGGGATTACGTAGTGTTTGGGGTCAAGGAAGTACACAAGGTAAGGAGCGGGTCGGAAGTGACCGACCGCATCGTGGGCCAGTACAACGTCCGGCTCGTCGAGGAGCGGCGTACCGAGTTCAATCCCAGCGGACTGCTCGTGGCGGAGTACTCCGAAAAGCAAATGGTCGGCGAGCGAGACAACGGGCTCGAGCAGAAGAGCGAGCTGGACAAGTAGAAGATTTCGTCTGTGTTTTCAAACGGCAATGGCCCGGGACATAGCGGCGTCGCCAGAGTCGTGCAGGTTGCCAACATGGGAGGTGGACGAGCATGGGTATTACGACAGCGGAACCGGTCGCGACGGACAAAACGCCCCAGAACGAGAGTCGCGCAGCGAAGACGACAACCCGAACACGACGGTCTCGTATGAATTCGGACGAGGACAACAATGTTGGCGTGCGTTATTTCCTCGCCAAAACCAACACAAACGGAAGCGCTCCGGCGCTGGACCGAGAGGTAGCGACGGAGGGTGAGGCACTGGTCGAGGCCTTGCGATTGGGGGTGACCTTCTACGCAGTCCAAGAGTTTCGGGTAGTTCCGGACTTCGCGGAAAGAGTGCCGCAACTCAAGAAGGAAGCCGTTCACAGCAAATAGAACATGTGGCGATTCGGAATTCATTGCCGGTTTCAAGATGGAGATTACATTCATGAGTAATACCATTTCCGCCCGCCAAAAAGCAGCCCTGGAGCGCCTCATAAAAATCGCGCAGGCTGACACAGGGCAGAGCCGGATGACTGCCGAGTTCTTGCTGAGCTGGTGGAACGCGCGGAACTGCGGCGGCTTCGATTTGACCACGCTGTGGGGAGTGGATACCGAAATCGCCGCCGACATGGTGACGGTGTTCGGTCTGGTGGCGAACTGCCGTTACTTCCCGGACGACCTTGGTTACGACGAGCAATTCAGACGAATCGTTCACGCTTGGCGGCCCGCGCCGGAAGGCTGCCAGGGATAGACGAGAACCGGTTTTTATAGCACTGGCTTCATTCACAGATGAGGTTGATCTGTAGTGAGCGATCCGCAAGCTGATTGCGGTTGAGTGCTGGTCCGGTTCGTTTCGCGAGCCTGGCCGGGAACCTAAAGCGTTTTCGACCAGGACAGCGAGTGAGCCGCGCAAGCGCCCTCCTTTCTGTTCTGGTAGCAGACAGAAAAGGAGGAAAGAGATGGTGAAGCAACGGTTTGGCACTTTGTTCAGACCGCGGGTTATCACTTTCGCGAAGGTGTTCGGGGCAATTCTCGGGTATCACCTGTTCGGAATGGCTCGCGAATACTTTCAGTATCTGCCCCTCAGCCTCGTAGAGCTGCTGATGGGAGCGGGAGGAGTTCTCTTGACCATCGCTCTGCTGTGTTGGTTTTGGGCGTGGGGAGAGTGGTCGTGGTCGAAGCTGGGCAGGCTACGTGGTTTCTGCGGCGAGCTACAGCGACGCTCCAGAAGCTACTGGAAGCCTGAAGCAGTCAGGACCAACAAGGCGTAGCAACTACAACTCGTGCTGGCCCGGCGCTTTGCTGCCTGGCCGAAATCTTTAGTTCGGTTTTCGGCAAGGGCGGCAAAGAGACTGGCACAAGCAGTCTCCTTGGCTGTCCTTGCTCGACAGCTACAAGGAGATCAGCAATGCCAAACGTTACGAATTACGGCGCGACACCGGTGTTAGCGCTCGAACTTGACCGTAATGGCAGTGTGTCGAAGAAGACCATGAAACTGGATCGGGAAGCGCAACTCACGAACAGCCTCTTGCAAGGACTCTACCCGGATATCCGCGTCGCCACAGTCGATGTGCCCGCGGAGTCTCTGGATCCATGCGAGCAGGCAGTGGTCGAGCAGGCGCTCACCAGAATCCAGATCGATGGCATTCGCTACAGCCTGGTGGGAGCCAGCGGCAGCGCGAAGAACGGAAAGTTCTACGCCGTCGAGAGCTCCTTCGAAAAGAGGCTTGCGGAGAGATTCCGATGCTCGCCGCAGGCAGCCATCACCTACTTCGGCATTTTGGTGTCCTCGTGCAAGGTGATCCTGGAGGAGCCAGACTGCCGTGTGATGGTGGTGGATGACCGTGAGCTGGGCACCAACGACTGTCGGGGATGGATCTCGCAGTCGTTGTTCAGCAAGCTCCAGAACAAGCACAAGGCCGAGCTCTTAGCCAAAGAGACGGAGAGACTGTTTGCGAACCGGATTGCAGAACGCCCCGATGAGCAAAAGGATCTCCCGTTGAATGAGGATGAAGAGGCGGCGCTTGTGGAACAAGCAAAGCTGAGGATTCAAGGCAAGACGATTCGACCGCATCGCTTCTATCAGTTCCGCCTGGCATTCGATAGGACGCAGGCGAAAGGAGCGTTTAAGGTCATGGCAGATGAGGTCGCTCGGCATCTCGAAGCTGACATCATCCTGCCCAAATCGTGCGTGAAGCCCAAATACCAGGGAGGAGTGTTACGGACGATCCGGTCGCTGATGGGCGATCGTCAGGCACACACCTTCCGCGGCCGGGTGATCGTCGGTTTCCGTGATGTCTCCCGCAATCTCGAATTCAATTCGAGCTACACCCTGGTGGAACACGCGCCAGAGGACTCGATGGAGCTCGAGATCAAGCCGTACGCTCTTAGCCAGATCGAGAAAGTACGGCAGGCGTTTGAGGAGAACAACTTCACTGAGCTGTTCGGACTGCTGGGCACGCGGGAAAGCCAGAGCGTGCTCGAGCCCGGCGAACAACCGGATCCTGAGTACACCACGAACGAATACACGGTGGCGCAGGCAGCTCTGATCGCCGACGCTACTGGGTACATGCTGAAACACCCGTTCATCCAGCATCACCTCCAGCGGGTACTGCTCAAATGGGCGTACCGCCTTTGCACTAGTGGTGGCTTTCGTCTTCCCGGCTTTGCCCTCGCGGATGATGGCTACCTGCTGCTGCATGGAGGACACGTGGTCTCCGGCTCGGACTGGATTCCGAAAGCCGGCGCCATCGCGGCGACGCCATGCCGGCGTGGTCTGGTGGTGCGCTATCCCATCCGCATGAAGGAAGACCTGCTGCCGATAGAGAGCCTTTCGGCGCAGGACACGGTTCGCCTGCTGGAAGAGCACCTGAGGCAACGCGGGTGTCAACTGCCGGCGGAAGGTGTGGCCGCCATCGCCGCAGAACAGCTGCAATTGCGCGGCACGCTGATCCTTCACTCGCAAACCGCTGCGAGAAATGGTGGAGACTTCGACTTCGATATGGTCTGCCTAGTCGAGGACAACCGTTTTCCACGGTTCGTCCAAGACCGGTTTACCTATCAGGAACAGCACTCCGCCACCAAAACCAAGAACCCCAAGCCACCGAGCCCATGGTGGAACCTCCCTCAAGTTGCCATGCAGGCGCGTGGGAATCAGATCGGCGTCATTACTGATTTGAAGACCTCTTGTTTGGCAAAGGGGAGGCCAGACCTGGCCCGGGAGCTTGTGGACCAGCTACAGAACGCGCTCGATCAACTAAAGCATGGCACCCAGCCAGATCAGGAGGTGATACGCAACATCCGCAGCGACGTGCACCCAGCCCCTTGGCTGAAGCTGAAACAGAAACGCCGAATCGAAGACATGGACGAGCATCTCGAAGTCGATGCCAACGATAAGGTCGGAAAACTGTACAACTTTACGCGTAAGGAACTGGGGCGGTTCTTCGGCACTACCGCTACCGCACCGCTGAGTGATTTCCGGGGAGTGATCGGAGGCCAGAGCTTCACCCCGGAGATTTATCAGGAGTGCTTCGTGGTCAACCGGTACTACGGGAACCGCGTAGGCGAAATCATGACGCGGCGCCAGCAGCTTCTGGCTGACCTGGAGAAAGCCAACGGCGAGATCGAGGCGAACAAGCAGGACGTCGCGGCTCGCAAGGAACTTTTCTTCCGGCGCAACCAGGCTTCCGCCGCCCTAAACGCGTACGAGAAGCGTGCGGGAGAAGAGCTGAAGGCGCTGGTCAACGCGCTCCAGAAATGGAGCAGCGGCAAGAACGGGACGCGATTGTCCTACCTGTCTGCCTTGCACGCGATTGTTTGCAGGGACAGACGGACCGCCCCGGATCCGAACATGGTGACGGGAACGGGCTCGATCGTGTTCTATAGCTTCCCGCAAGAAGTCGTCAATCAGATCGCGGAGCGCACCGGTGGCCGTCCGGTTACCGTCGAAATCCCCAGTCTGTGTGACGGCGAAGTGGAAATCGACGGTGAGGGGCGGATCTTCCTGGTCCAACCCTTCACCCAAGCCAATGGCCAGCTCCTCGAACGCCTGATCTTCGTCGCACAAGTAACGAAGACGGGGGAAGTGTTCACCGATCGGGATGAGAAAGGCACACCGATCGTTTTGGAGCGGGTCCGGCCGTTTCCCATTAAGGCGGGACGCGGTGACGTAAGCAACGGGAAAGTCATCTTTCCCGAAACCCAGCAGCGGCCACAACTCCCAACAAGGAAACTGGAGCCGTTGCAGCAACCCAACTAACAACCAACC
Organism: uncultured Acidobacteriaceae bacterium; assembly: GCA_963758255.1. Taxonomy (GTDB): domain Bacteria; phylum Acidobacteriota; class Terriglobia; order Terriglobales; family Acidobacteriaceae; genus DASRAA01. The sequence continues at coordinate 26,019 of CAVWUX010000016.1, read as the reverse complement.
GTCCAGGAGACTTCTCCCCCGAAGTCTCCTGGGCCGCACGCCGAAAAAGGGGCAAAAAGGAAAGGAAGAAGCGAGGGAGCCATGAAAAGCGTAACCCTGAGTCTCGTATTGCTGGCAGCAGCGGTGGTCCCTGTGGTTGCCCAGAAGATTGACACGGAAACCAGTGACCGTACCCGGATCGTACATCTGAAGACCGCGTTGAACCACTTGACGGTAATTGAAGTCAGTGAACCGGTCATGCAGGTAGCAGCCGGAAGTCCCGCGTTTAAGGTCGAGTGGCGCGAAAACAAGGTGTTCGTACAACCGACCGAGGCGGATGCGTCCACGAATCTGTTTATCTGGACGGCGACCCAACGCCTGAACTACGAACTGGAGCCTGCCGGGTCGGTGGCGAACATGGATTTCGCCGTGGACCAGGCGCCCGCCGCCAGTCGTGAGCCGCCCTTAAACCGGCGAGTGCAGCTCCGCCGACCCCGGCGCCACCGTCAATCACGGAATTGCTGCTCGCCGGAAAACCAGTGCGGCTGCAGCCCTCGAAGCATCGCACCAACAAGCCGGTAGAGGTGTGGATCAGCGACCTCTATGAAAAAGATGGACGGGTGCTTATCCGTTACGCCGTGCGCAACCACAGCACACAGCCGTACAGCGTGAACACGCCGGAGGTGTACCAGCTGGACGGCGTACGTTCCCCGCAGTCGCTTTATGGACTGGCCAACTCACAGCTCGGCGACGAACAAGCGGCAAAACTCAAGATCAAGCAGCAGACCCCGGTGCGGGTACTAGGCGGACAGGTACAGGCCTTGCGGATCGAGCCGGGCCAGGAAGGGGTTGGTGTGGTGACCCTGGAACTTGCCTCCAGCACGCAGCCCACGGTACTGCGCTTTGAGTTTCGCAACGCCGAACAGTCGGTAGATGGCGAGCAGGTTCCGATCGCAGCGTTCCTGGTCCGGTAGACATTGCGGGTCATGGCTCGCGTGCCAGGAGCGGAGGTAGAGGCACATCGGAATGTCAAAGATGACAGCCCGACAAATCCATGCCGTGTTGCACCAGAACCTGCGTAGCCGCACGGACCTCGGCTTGCGCAAAGCTGTCGCGGATGGAGTACTCGAGCCAGCCAATCCGTTTGAACGGCAAGCAGCACGGCCGCCACGACGCTGGTTCGTCCTGTTTTGCCTGCTGGCAGTTCTGACAGTCGGTTGTTTCGTGTACTTCAACTCTTTCGCAGTAAGGCAGGCTCGTATGGATCCACAACAGCTCGATGATTCGCTGCTGGACAAGGCGGTGCACTGATGCAGGAGTCGTACGCCCAGCGGCAGCACCACCCCCCAATCCTGGAGAGCGTCGAGATTGTCATTGCCCTCGTGCTGATGGCCCTCGTCTGGTTCGCCTGGTACGTCGCGCGGGAGCGCTATTACCTCACCAATCGCCAGATTGCCGAGTTGGCGTCCTACCTGACGATTGCACTGCTGGCCATTGTTGGTTCGACCGTTCTGATTGCGACGCGACGCTCCCGGCGCGAGAAGCAATGGCCGCACCCGCCGATGGTCGTATCCCGAAAACGTGACGAACGGCTGACCGCTGACGCCTGGAAGCAGGATGCCGTTGTCCTGGGGTACGACATCCATGGGCAGCCGTGGTACTGGCCGGACCGGGTACGCGTCATGCAAGGCATCGTGTTGGGCATGACCGGTTCCGGAAAGACCACGCTATTGAAGAACATCATCACCCAGGACCTGGCGCGAGTCGTGGGTACACCCGACGATCCCCACCGGCTGCCGATGGTGATCTTCGATGGCAAGGGCGATCTGGAGTTCTTTTACGATCTTCTGCCGCACGTGCACCGGGCCGGGCGACTGCATCAGTTACGTGTCCTGAACCCCGCACGTCCGGATATCTCCGTTCGGTACAACCCGTTCTATTGCAACGACGAAGACTACATGTCCGTCGTCAACATGGTCTTTGGTTCCTTCAATCTGCATGACGAGTTCTTCGCCAAGCACCAGCTGAACTATCTGGCCGACATCGTGCGCGTGCTGGTGCACACGGGCCTGAAGTTCAACTTTTACGACGTGCTGGTGATGGCGATTGATGAACAAGTGCTGAAGGAGCAGGTCGACAGAGCGCGCAAGCGCATGGAACGCGACTCGTCCATTCCCGTCCAGCGGCGCTTGAATTTCGAGATGTCGGTCAAGAACCTGTACCAGTCGTTCGCGGACCGGGAGCGTGTGCCGAAGATCCAAGGGCTGCTCAACGAGTGCATGACGTTCCTGGATGACGAGCTGAGCGTGATCACTGGGCCATACGAGGAGCTGCTGTCGCTTGACGAGGTGATCGAGCAGGAATTGATCCTGTTTGTCTCACTGAACGTAAACAAGAACACCGAACCCGTGCGCGCACTCGGCAAGATGTTGCTGCAGAATCTGCAACTGGTCGTGGGCAAGCGGTACCAAAGCGAGGAGCAGCGCCGGCGCACCAACCGGCCGATGTTCAGTGTGGTGCTGGACGAGTTTGCACCGTTCGGATACCGCAACTTTGCGCAGATATTGCAGACCGCCCGCGGCACGCACACCGCGTTCCTGTTCTCGATGCAAAGTCTGCCGCAGCTGATGCAGGTCGGCAGGGGGTTCAAGGAGGACGTGACCTCGGCGCCGAATACCACCATGACGCTGCGCACCCGCGACGAGGAGACTGCCCGCTATTTCCTGCGGGCCTCGGCGGAGCACACGGTGACACGCCGCAGTGTGTCAATGCACCGCTGGCGCATGTTCGGTTACGAGAAGTACCAGGCGACTGACAGAGCGGTCGAGCGCGAAGACCGCGAGACGCGCTCTCTCGACGAGCACATTAAGAATTTGCCCAAGGGCCAAATGGAAATCCTGATGACCGACGACACGCGCGGGACGTTGCACCAGTTGTTGCACGTGCGTCCACCGCAGGATGTCACGGTCCCGAACTTTGAGCCGGAACTGTACCCACGACTGCGCCAGTCCCTGGCAGATTCCGCGGGCGCGAATCTGCGATTCAAGACACCCGAGCTGGACGCGGCGAATCGTCATCGCAGACGTGCTTAAGGAAGGTTCGCCGCCTATGAAACGAACGCTCATCATCGCGACACTGGCTGCGCTGTGGTTGATTGTCCTCGGCTCCGCCCTGGCGCAGCAACAGCCGCAGCCTCAGCGTGGACAGCAACGCGCAACGACAGGCACAATCCCAGGCGCAGCGCCAAGCACAGCCCGCCAAACCGTTGTACCAGCGCCGTGACACCTGGTACGAGTTTCTGCTCAAGCAGTTCAATCCCGACAATCTCGACTACGGGACATGGATCGAGCAACGACGCCAGGCGTTTCTCGATGCCGGTGTGCGCAACCCATACTTCAGGTACAGCGCAGGCTTAACGATCACGCTGCTTATTATGGCGATGGTGTACACGAAACAACGGATCGATCATCGGCGCTCGATGTGGATTACCGCCGAGATGATGACAGATTTGTACAACCACGATGCGTATTCGCGGCAAATCGCCCGCGATGCGATTCAGAAGTACAACGACCATATCGAGCGCTGCAATCGCGCAATCGAAGCGGCGAACCACGGCATGTCCGTCCCCGAAACGGATTCCGATGCAGACCGCCTCAGGAGCGAGTTGCAGTCGGTCACGGGAGAGCGGGATTCCTACAAGCGCGAGAGCGATCTGGCCAAACAGGACCTGGCGGAAAAGGAACGGCTGGTGGCGGACATGTCTCTGCGGCTCGACGCGCTAGCGAAAAAGTCGGATGGAAATCGCAATGTTCCGAGTGCTGTCGATATGCGCACCGCCGATCAGAAACTCGTGCAGCACATCAACAACTTGCAGGAGCAACTGTACGCGGAACGCCGCGAGAATAAACGGCTCAAGGGTGCGTAGGAGCAATGTTGGTTACGGTCACGGGTTTCGGCAGCGTGTGGCGCCGGAGATTCCACAAGAATCAAGATGATCCGCACCGCTTTGCACATGGCGTCTATTACAACACCACCGGCATCGAGATCGCAGGAACAATGCGGCAGCGGCCCAAGATCACCGGCTACGCACGTTTCCACGCATGTGGCGGATTCGATCCCCACCATCCCTCTCGTATGATCGGGCGCGTGTTTGAATGCGCCGACCCTTGCGTCTGGCAGGGAGACAATAAACTTCTCTTTAAGCGTGCCTTGCGCGCACCAGAGAGGCCGGATGGCTTTCTGGTGATAGCGCGGCCCGAGTTGACCGGCAGGCTGACAGTTGGCGGGACTTCCTGGCGATCAGCCGACACCTGGCTCATCGCGTTCAGCGAATGCGGCAGCCAGCAGGAGGCGATGTTGTTGATGCCGGCGCACAGCTGGATACAAACCGAGTTGGGACGGTTTGTCTTGGAACCTGAAGCCAGCCGGCCATGGATGGCGCGGCTTGTATTGACTTCTGTGCAGCAGGAGTAAACCACGTGCGGTATCGGAAAGGGACCATCGCGCTGAGTGACACACGGGATTACCCGCTGCTGCGCCGCGTCCTGCACAGTGGTTTCGTTACCCCGAATCAATTGTATGAATTCATGCGACTGGAGTACTGTGCGTCGTCACGCAACGCATTTGACAATCGGATACGACGGTTGCTGACACACGAGTTGCTTGTGCGGCGCGAGATCCCGAACATGAACCGCGGCGTGGTGTACTCGATATCGCGGGCCGGCGCGTCGGAAATGATCGGCAAGGGAGAGTACTACTCCGGCTCCATGGACAAGGGCGAACCATCCAGCGGCCACGTGCAGCACGCTCTGGAGCTGAATGACATCCACATTGCACTGAAGCGCACCGGCATGCTCGTCCGCTGGACGCCGGAGTCTGACATCCGGTCGCGCAACGAATTCACCGAGATCGGGTACGTGAAGGACTATGACGCCGTAGTTGCGGTGCGCCTTGACGGACACGAACACCGCTTCGCACTCGAATACGAGCGCACGCCGAAAGCAAAACCGCGTTACCAGGCCATCCGAAAGCGGATTGAGGCGGAGACCGAGTTTCGCCACTTCTTGTATCTCGTTCCAAATTATGACTTGCTGCTGTTCCTGGTGAGAGCGTTTGAAGGCTGCCCGCGGCCGGTTTACTTCGGCCTGCGGAAGGATTTTCTTGCGGAAACCCTTAGCCTTTCAGTGCAAAGCAATCGCTCCCCAGTGTCCACTACGTTTCGCGCCGTGTTGACAGCGGGCTCGCTTCGTCCGAGCGGCAGGGGCGCACGCTCCGCCCAAGCCCCCCTTTTTACCTAATGGCGTGTGTTTGCGGTGGGATTGCCGTGGGATTGGCGTGGACAGACCGCGCAGCAACTCGCTGACCTCTAGATCGTTAGCTGTTGACTATTCTTTGTCGCGATTACTGCATTCGATAAAAACGCTTGAGGCTTTGCGATGGAGCGTGCGAGGAGTTGCGCACATGCCGGTCGTTAGCTGTGCAGCGACTTGTGAGTTGGTCGGCCAGTGTTCGCGTAATCACGCAGCCGGAGTGAGACATCCAGGCGTCCTACTGTTAACCTCCGAAAGACCCCAAGAAAACCTATACCCATAGGGGGTATGGTATCTCAGCGATTTTCAGTGTACTCTTTTCGCCAGGTCGTGGGGATGAACATATTTCGTTTCTGGTGGCCATCGCGAGCATCCAATTGAACGCAGAGTTGTGCTCCAGCTGACAACATGAATGGCAGACGACATACCCCGGCGAGGCCGCTGCGGAAGTTGGCAGCGTATCTGGGCATTCTCGCCCTGACCCTGTTCGCCGCGGCGCAAGTTCTCCACGTACACCCTCTCGCTCAGACAAGTCCATCGACGGCATCCCACTGCTCGGTCTGCGCGGTTTCCCATTCAGCAGCCAGGCCGGCAACCCCGGTGGTGCAGTCGATCGTTCTGGCAGCCCGAGTTGCGGAGCCTAGCTCCGATCCGCAAACGAAAAGCCGTCTGGACGTAGAACCCACATTCATCCGTCCCCCACCCGCCTCTGTCTAGCTCCCGCCAAGGTAACAGCACGCCCTGTGAATGGATTTGGGCGTCACTCCATTTGCTGTAAGCGAGCGGCCATGCTGCCCATTGATTCATTGGGGAGCAGGCGGACGGAGATTGAACATGCGAACAAAGTCCTATTCTCATTTATTTTCGGCTGCAGGAATTCTGAAGGGTTTAGCAATCGCGGCTGCCAGTTGTTTACTGCTGGCAGTGCCGCCGCTGTCGTTCTCGCAACAGGCAGGCGGCGCGGGAACGATCACGGGCACGGTCAGTGACCCGACCGGCGCGGTGGTGCCCGGCGCAACTGTAGAAATTCGGAACCCGGTTAGCGGCTTTGAGCGCACGGCGGCTACGAACAAGGCAGGGACGTTCAACATCCCCAACGTTCCGTTGAACAACTATCACCTCACGGTCAACGCGCCAGGATTTGCGCCCTACGTTCAGGACATTGACGTGCGGTCGATCGTGCCGTTGAACGTGAGTGCCAGTCTGAAACTGGGGGAGGCCTCCACCAGCATAACGGTGGAAGGCACAGCGGAAGACCTCCTGGAAAACACTCCAACATTTCACACCGACGTCGATCGGGCGCTGTTTGACAAGCTTCCTCTGGAAAGCCAGTCGTCATCGCTGAGTTCTCTGGTTACGCTGGCTTCGCCGGGAATCGCGGCGGATTCCAATGGGCTCTTCCACGGGATGGGAGACCACGCAGAAAATTCGTTTTCCGTGGACGGCCAGCCCGTCACCGACCAGCAGAGTAAGGTCTTTTCGAACCAGATTCCTCTCGACTCTGTTCAGTCGCTGGAAGTCATCACGGGCGCGCCACCGGCGGAATACGGTGAGAAGGCCAGCGTGGTGATCAACGTAACCACGCGCTCCGGCCAAGGTGTCACCACACCTCACGGCGCGGTGACCGCTTCCTACGGATCTTTTGGCACTTCCAACGTCGGTTTCAATCTCGCCTACGGGGGCCAAAAGTGGGGAAATTTCATCTCCGCCAATGGGCTGAACAGCGGCCGGTTTCTCGATCCACCGGAATTTAGGGTCCTGCATGCCAAGGGTAATGAGGAGAATGTATTCGACCGCCTGGACTTCCAGCCCTCCAGCGCGAACTCCATCCACGTGAACCTGGGCTTTACCCGTTCGTGGTTCCAGAACCCGAATTCCTTCGATGCTCAAAATGCCACCGCATGGTCGGGGCTGGTAGTGGACAATGGCGGGCTGGGTCCCGACGGACTTCCAGTAGGTCCGGCTGACCAGAGGTCGCAAGTCAGGACCTTCAACTTTGCACCGTCGTGGACCCACGCGATCAACAACCACACGGTGCTCACACTGGGCGCTTTCGTCCGGCACGACCAATACAACTACTATCCTAGCCGCAACCCGTTCGCCGATCTCATACCGGGCGTGCAGCAGGAGACAGTGAGCCAGGATAGAAGGCTGACCAACGCCGGGATTCGTTCTGATGTCTCTTACGTGAAGGGCATTCACAACGTGAAGGTGGGCCTCACCTATCAGCAGACCTTTTTGACTGAGAAAAACCGGTTCGGCATTGTGGATCCGACCCTGAACGCGGTATGCCTGAAGCCAGACGGAAGCGCCAACACAGATCCTGCCGTGACCGACGCTGCGCAGTGTGGAGGTCCGCTGAGCCCGGGTGGCAGCGTCAATCCCGACTTCAACGATGCGCTGCTGCCCTTTGACCTCACGCGCGGAACCGGCACGCCGTTCAGGTTTAGAGGTCACACCGACGTAAAACTGCTCTCCGTGTACCTCCAGGACGCCATCACCAAGGGGCCATGGGCCCTCAACCTAGGACTGCGCGCCGACATCTACAACGGCCTGATTTCCCACAACGAAGCCGAACCTCGCATTGGAGTTGCCTATAACATCAAGAAGACCAACACGGTTCTGCGCGTTTCCTACGCGCGCCTCCTCGAGACCCCATTCAACGAAAACCTTGTCCTCGCCAGCACCGGGTGTGCCTCACCCGTGCTCAACCCGTTTCTGGGCTGCTTCGCACCAACCGCTACTCCAATCAGTCCCGGCTGGCGCAATGAATTCCACGCCGGCCTGCAACAGGCGTTCGGGCGGTACCTGGTTTTCTCGGGCGAATACATCTGGAAGTACACGCATAACGCGTACGACTTCGGGATATTCGGCAATACACCAATCTTCACGCCCATCGCCTGGGACCGCTCCAAGATTACAGGGTTTGCCGGGCGGGTGAGCGTGCCGAGTTTCCACGGGTTCACTGCGCTCTTCGTCTTCTCAAGTGTTGCTGCGCGCTTCTTCAATCCTCAGATCGGCGGGGCCGGCGCGGTTCCTGCCGTCGCTGCGGGTGCGCCGTTCCGCATCGATCACGACGAGAAGTTCAACCAGACAACGCACATTCAGTATCAGCCTTGGAAGCGTGGACCGTGGATTGGTTTCAACTGGCGTTATGACAACGGACTGGTCGCCGGCGCGGTGCCGTTCGCGGCCGACACCACGACGCCGGTCGACCTGACGGGACTCACTGCTGACCAGCAGATGCAGGCAGGCCTCTTCTGCGGAAGCGTAAGGCCAACACTCTCGTCACCGCTCACCAGCTGCGCCCCATCCCAGTACGGGTCGACGCTGCTCAAGATCCCAGCCCCGGGGACCGAGGACGACGACCACAATCCGCCGCGGGTTGCTGCCCGCAATCTCTTCGACCTGTCTGTGGGACACGATAACCTTTTCAACAGCGACCGTTACAAGTGGAGCGTGAATTTCACAGTCATCAACCTGACCAACCGCGTGGCGCTGTACAACTTCCTGTCAACGTTCAGCGGCACGCATTATGTAAGCCCACGCACGATGACCGCTCAACTGGGCTTCCATTTCTGATCGCAACACGAGGGGGCTCCGGTCAAAGCTCCAGCCGGAGCCCCCTCGACCCTTCATCCTCGGGAACCCACGTTTTCTGGGCACTGGTGACGCCGTCGAACGGGGTGCAATGTGAGACTGCTCACAACGCTTTACGGATTGATTCCGGGCGAGTTGTTGCGAGAAGTGCGGCGCCGTCAACACCGGAGCCATCGCGGAAGGCGGCCTTCGCCTCGAACCCGAGCTGACCTCGTTCAACTGCTCATTATCAGTTTTCTGATGTTATGCGCGCTGGCCCTGGGTATGTTGATCGGGATCTATTACACGGACTAGACGTTTTCCCTTCGCGAAAGATGAAGTGACTGACTATGAACCGACTCCCGGTTCTGATTGCATTTGCTTGGTGTGCAGCCTTCGGAGTCGTCTTGCTCTTCATTCCTGCGAGGCTGAAGTCCGCTTGCAAATCCTACATCGACTGGAGCCCGTACGATTTACCCATTTGGCTGCTGCGGCTGTTCGGCATCATCATGCTGGTTGTGGCGTCGCTGATTCTCTGGGATGGGATCCCTTCCTAGTGTCACTGGTAAACGGGAAAACCTGGGCAGTCGAATGTGCGCAAGCGCACTCGGCACTCTGGACGAGTCGTTCGCCAAACCGGAAACAGACCACTACCGATGTCATGAATTTTCGTCAAAGTGGGCATAACCCCAGGAAGGACAACTGTGATGTTTGGACAAATGATGATTTCACCAACCCTGCAAGTCCAACCCGCCAGTGACTTGCACACCGCCGTAGCAGCCCTGCTAAAGGCAACCGATCAAGCCGAAATCGTCCGCTGGATCGAATTTCCAGCCTCGGTGCTGCTGTTCTTGTTGGTGCCCGGAGACCCGGAGTCTGGGGCGCTCTATGTTCTGGACCGCAAGAAGGGTACCTGGTACGCCCTCGACTTCGAGGACGAGCAGTACGGCGGCTACAGCGTCGCCCAGCTCGAAATGCTCCTCAACGAATGCAACTTCCTTGGCCTGGTCGAGCGGCCGGGGCTGTTGCGTACAGGTCTGCGCTGGGTCGTGTTGCCGGGACAGCTGCCTGAAGCACGGGCTTGACCCGCGTTTGACAGAAAAAATATTCCGGGTTAACTACCGACACCCACATCGCTCCGGCGCGTGGACGAAAGGCGATGGGGGCTGCGTCGTCGTCCTGTCGGAAAAGGAGGTGACGGGCCATGACCGTGGCATTCAAGGCGAGTCCGCAGGTCGTCAACGATTACCTGCGGTTGTTCGTCAACCGCCGCGCGTACACGTTGCAGTCCATGCGGCCGCATCCGGAAAGCGGGCGGCACTACTACTTCCGGCCGAAGGAAAAAGGAACGGGCGCACCACTAATGCTGACCGGAGAAACCCTCCGCCAGCACCTGGAAGGTGAAATCACGGTGGGCCTCTACGCCATCAATCCATCCACGCAGCGCTGCAAATGGGTGGCCATCGACGCCGACTACAAGAACGCGATGGAGGACCTGTTGAAGCTGCAGTACCACCTCTGGCAGGACAAGGTGGAGCCGGCGCTGGAGATGAGCAAGCGCGGCGGCCATCTTTGGATCTTCCTGGCGACGCCGCTGCTGGCGAAGGAGTGCCGGATCTACATCTACAACCTGGCTTTGAGGCTCGGGGTGCCGGTGAAAGGCTCGGGACTGGCGGATGGAATTGAGGTTTTCCCCAAGCATGACGCGATCGGTGCGGGCGGGTTTGGCAATGCGATCCGTGGTCCTCTGGGAATCCACCGGGGCGCCGCTCGCCGCTTCTGGTTCTACGGCGCCGATTACACGCTGGACGCGCAAATGGCTTACCTGAACCGGTTGCGAAAGGTAACAGAAGAGGAGCTGCAACGGTTCATTGCAGGTAAGGAAATGCCTCCGGGTATTTCTGCGCCACGCCCGGAGCGCACCGCGCCAAGGCAATTTCCGGGGGCAGGGGTACGGCCGGAGTTTCGCATCCTGGAGCACGTCGGCAAGGTACGGAAGGTTGGGCGGAACTACGTGGCACGCTGCCCAGCGTGTGCGGAGGCGGGCCACGACCGCGGTGGCGACAACCTGGCAATCCTGATCCAAGACCCTCGCTTTTACAAATGTTGGGCTGGTTGCACGAAAGAGATGATCCGAGCAGCCCTCGGTCACCCAATTCGCCGACAGCAGACGGCATAGCAAGAAAGAGAGCGTTCATCCATGAAACAGAACCGGTTCACAGGGGTAATGGGGCTGAGGTTGTCACGGCAGGCGTTACGGGTGCTGAAGGATCGCGGGATCTTTGCGTACTCGCCCGTAAGTCTCCAACACCAGCATTTGGCCAACCGCTACGTGGTGCGCGGCCTGGAATCTGGTGGCGCCGTGGGCGATGTCGGCCGCTACGTCACCTTCGCGGGAGAAAACGGCCAGCCAATCGAGTACCTGCATCCCGTGGAGGCGATCGGAGTGAATGGCGTTCACGCCGTGGTGGTGGCGCCGGCCCTGGTGCGAATCGACATGCTGCGCAAGGGACGAACCTACGAACTCCTGATCACGCGGCATCAGCCGAGCAAGGTTGAGAATGGCCAGCGCCCGCAACTGGAAACAACGATCCTGTTTCGCGGCATTCACGGCCGCCTGGAGCTGGACCTATCGGGAAGGACAAGAGCCAAGCTGGCGCGGTAATGCCGACGTTCTATTCGCTTGCCGGCGAGGAGATCGCGATACCCAAACAGTTCAGCCAGGCGGTTCGCTCGGTTACGAGAGCGGTGAATTGCAGCGGCTGCTCGCATTGCCACTATGTTCGAGCGCCACGCAAAGACAGTGTTCCGAGAAGCGGTTCCGCACAGAAGACGGACCCGGCGAGCGGATCGTCTCCTCCCGATCACCCAGTTGAGGCCCCAGAACACGTGGATAGGCCTGCAGTACCGACCGGCCCGTGACGTGCCCGCCGAAGCAACGCCAGTCGCCGAGGTGGCGTGAAGCAAGGAGAAGATGCCGATGCAGGAAAGGCTCAAGAGATACTCGCTGGTTCTCTGCTTGTTCGTGTTTCTGTTCGTCGTCATCGGGGGCGGCTTTCACCTGAACCCAGGCGGCGCCTTCGCCGCCGCCCTGTCGGGCACTCCGCTCGTGATCTTTGCCTTCAATCGCTGGTCCAGTGCCGAATTCCGGCAAGAACATGCGCGCCCGATCTCCAATCAAAGAGAGCGCGCTTTACCTCAATGATCCCGCTGCGAGAACGGCTATGCGTTTCCTAATGCGGCTACTAGTGCTGCTCGCCCTTGCCTCTTACCTGTTCAGCCACTACGGGCCGTTTATCCGGCAAAAGCTCTCGGATGTGTATTCGGCCGGCAGCCAGGAACTCCTGAGTCGTCTCCCGGCCCTTGCCGACAGTCCTGTCTACAGCCAGCCAGGAAAATCGCTCAACCGGCCCGGATTCTTGCCGCGCCACGACCTAACACCGGGAGCGATCGATCCGCGGGTCACTCAAAGCAACATTGGAAGCACGATCTGCCGGCGAGGCTACGCGGCGACTGTCAGGCCGCCATTCGCGTACACAAATGCGATGAAACGCCGGCTAATGCGGGTTTATGGAGTAGCGGGCAGTATCCACGATTACGAGCTGGACCACCTCATATCGCTGGAACTGGGCGGCTGTCCGGACTGTGAGACCAATCTCTGGCCGCAATCCAGAAACGTCTTCCCAGGCGCGCGCGAAAAAGACGAGGTCGAAGACTACCTGCACCACGAAGTCTGTTCTCGTGCGATGCCCCTAGCAGAGGCACAACGCGAAATCGCGTCCGATTGGTATGCGGTCTACAAAAGGATTCACAGGCAGGGGACGACGCGGCGCAATGAAAGAAAGGAATGACAGCCGGCGCGAGACGCCGTTTGTTGCAGCCCGACCGCGCCCGCTCTAGGCGATCACGGTGGATGGGAATGAGGTGTGGGATGTCAGCAGCAGACCAGATCATTTCGATTGATGGAAACGACGCCACAAAAGTGAAAGGCACAACGACACCTGCGGCGGCAAAGAATGAGAGTGCAGTCTCAGAACCAGTGCGCGCGGTGCGCCGGCGCCTACCGGATGAACGGCGGGCAATCACCCACCACTTCTCCATTGCGGGTCAGGAGGGATATCTCACAGTTGGGGTCTACGACGACGGCTTGCCTGGTGAGATCTTCATCACGATGTCGAAGGAGGGCTCGACGGTTTCCGGTCTCATGGATTCCTTCGCAACGGCGGTCTCGCTCGCTTTGCAGTATGGCGTGCCGCTCCAGGTGCTCTGTAACAAGTTCAGCCACATGCGCTTCGAGCCCAGCGGCTGGTCGGGAAATCCGAAGATCGGGTACGCCAAATCGCTCATGGACTACATCGCCCGGTGGCTTGAACTGAAGTTCCTGAAGAATGAGCAAGGACAATTATTCGAGCCCCTTGCGACGCCGATTCAGGCGACACCGCCTCCAAATGGCAAGGGTGTGGTTGAAGCGCTCGGTGAATTAGTCCAACTCGGAGATGCGCCTACATGCAACGTCTGCGGCTCGCTCATGGTGCGAAGTGGTTCCTGCTACCGGTGCATGACCTGCGGGAGCACAAGCGGGTGCTCCTGATTGCAGGAAGACTCCCGAGCACCGCCGGTTCAACCGCACAACTCCCCTGCTCTCAAATGCCCATTCTGCCTGGGCATGAAGAGTAAGGAGAATCCGGTTCTTATAGTGGAGATGCAGGTTGGGAAGGAATGTGGCAACGGAGTGGGGATGAAATCCAACTGGCTTGAAGTTGACAGGGACGGGTTCAGGAAGATTCTGGCACGGCAGAGGAAAAGAGTTCGTCCTGTTTGAGCTTCTATCGAATGCTTGGGACGAGGATGCGACGCTCGTCACCGCCACCCTCAGCCGGCCTGAGCACGGCTGTTCCGTGCTGACGGTGACAGATGACTCGCCTGCGGGATGGAGGGATTTGCGGGATGCGTACATGCTCTTCGCCGAGTCGTACAAGAAAAGCGAGGCCGGCAAACGCGGCCGGTTCAACGCTGGCGAGAAGAGCGTCCTAGCCCTCTGCACAGAGGCGCAGATCACGACCACAACCGGCCAAATCCGATTCAACGCGGACGGCACGCGCACGAAGGGGAGGGCCAAGCGCGAATCCGGCAGCCAGTTCATGGGAACGCTCCCGCTCACCTTGGCAGAGTACGAGCACATTGCCAGGGCGGCACGCCTGCTCATCCCGCCTGTGCGGACGATCTTCAACGGGACCGAAATCCCCTCTCGCACCCCGGTGAAAAAGTTCGAAGAAACGTTGCCGACCGTGAAGGCAGACACGGAGGGCATGCTGCGCAACACGGCACGGAAAACGACTGTGCGCGTGCATGATACGCTGCCCGGCGAAAGCGCGATGCTCTACGAGATGGGCATTCCCGGTGTCGAGACGGGCGACCGCTGGCACGTTGATGTGCAGCAGAAGTGCCCCCTGAACGCGGACAGGGACAATGTCACTCCGGCATACCTGAGGCTGGTGCGTGTCGCAGTGCTCAACCAGATGAACGCGGCGATCGGCGAGCAGGATGCCAATGCCCTTTGGGTGCGGCAAGCGGCCAGCGATCCCAAGTGCAGCACAGAGGCGATCAGCCGCGTGCTGGACCTCCGCTTCGGCCCCAACCGGGTGAGCTACGACCCCAGTGACGTGGGCAGCAACCGCGAGGCGGCCTCCCGCGACTACGTGGTGGTCTCAGGCGGCAGTCTCAGCGCGGGGGAGTGGGAGAACGCAAAGGGCCGGGGCGATCACGCCTGCCGGTGCGCTGTTCCCCACGGACCTGAAAGGAAAGACACCGGACAAGGTGTACTCCCGCGACGAGTGGACGCCGGAGATGGAGCGGTACGCCGAGCTTGTTGAGCGACTGTCGGAGCGTTTGATCGGCAGGCGCATTAAGGTGAGGTACATCAAGGACCGGCAGATCGTGTGCGGGACATTCAACCACGCCAGTGGAACGATGACGGTCAACCTCGCCAAGCACACGCTGAACGACCCGCTGGGGAACTACGGCCTCATGCTGCATGAATTGGCGCACCACGTTGTGCGGTCCAACGATCACCTGTGCCACCAGTTTTATGAGAGTGTGACGGAGCTTGGAGCGAAGCTGGCGCTGCTTGCCTTGGACGAGCCGGAGATCGTCAGGGACATGGTCCCAAGCGTGCATGACGCGCGAACTGGCAAGGATTGAGGCGTTGTAGCCCAACCTTGTCCGCCGCCAGTCCGCGGGCACTTCGGCGCACCCACCTTTCACAACCTCGACAAGGAGTAACAGACCATGCAGAAAGTTCTGCTGATCGGATATTTGGGCCGTGACCCTGAGGTCAAGTACAGCCAACAGGGCACGGCCATTGCGCAGTTTTCCGTTGCGACCACCGAACGGTGGAAGGACAAAAGCGGCGAACTGCAGGAGCACACGGAGTGGTTCGCAGTGAAGGCTTTCGGCCGCCGGGCCGAGGTCATCGGCGAATATCTCCACAAAGGCAGTCGCGTCTACCTCGAAGGCCGCAAGCGCACCGAGTCCTGGGACGACAAACAGACGGGCGGCAAACACTACCGGGACCTTGTCTACGCCGACAAAGTCGAGTTTCTCGATTCCAAGGGCAATGGCAACACGAACGGGAATGGGCATCGCCAGTCCGCTGACAGCGCCAGCGACGAGACGACGATCACCGATAGCGACATCCCGTTCTGACGGCCTTCGACACTGCCCCACCAATTCGGAGCCGGTCGCAAGCCGGCTCTCGCTCTATTCACCTGACAACTCAGACCGCAAGAAGCTCCAGGCTTCTGGAGGAGGATCCTCTCCAATGTCCAACGAACATGCTCCAACAACTCCCGACGGAACGGGATGTCAAGAAGCTCCTCGAAGAGCTCGAGGTCCCATTTCCGCCAGATCACGTCCGTGGCGGGTGACGAACACTTCCAACGACAAGAAACGCGGGCAAATCGTAGCCTACGCCGATCCGCGCGCCTACACCGACCGGCTGAACGCGCTGTTCTCTCCCCAGGGCTGGACGCGCGACTACAGGGTCGAGACGATGAACAACATCACCCGCGTAAAGAAGGGTGAGACCATCGTCACCGGGAAGGTGCTGGTCACCTGCACGGTCACGATCATCGGTCTGTGGTCGCACTCCGGAACCGGAGAGGAGTGGGCCGACGATGACAACGGGATGACTGCGGCGGACGCGCAGGCCTTCAAACGGGCCTGCTCCTGCTTCGGGCTTGGCCGCTATTTCTACGATTTCCACGCTCCCTGGGTCGATCTCGACCAGCACCGGCAGCCGGTGAAAACGCCAACTTTGCCTGCCTGGGCGATCCCGGAGAACTGGCGCAAAGGAATGCGGCCGCCGGAGAAGAACGGCAATGGCAACGGCGCTCCGGCGCCCGACGGCGCGCGTCCAAACAGGACGGCCGACGGAACGGGCCGGAGCGGCGCCAACGGAAAGAGTGCGATCCCGAACGGCGCCAGCAATGGCCATAGCGCCAATGGACACAGCGCCGGCACAGCTACCGGAGGCGACAGCGCCGATCTCGATGCGCGCATCCTGGCCATGGAAAAGGCCGTCGGCACGGCGTTCTACCGCAACATCCTGCGCGAGTACGGCCGCGTCAATCAACCGAAGCTGATCCGCGACGTCGCCGTGAAGCAGAGGGTCTTGCGCATGCTGGAATCGGCAACGCGCGGCTTCGACCGGCTGGATGCCGTCACGAAACGTCTCGATCCCAACACCGTCAGCGCTCTCGCTGGCGAAGCTCCAAGCCCCGCCTCTCAACCAAATCGCGGATATGAAGACCTTGGAGCACGTCGTCTTCGGCCTGGAAGAACTCGCCGGTCCCAATCAACACAACGCAGCGTAGTTGCTGCTCTCCAGATACGGGGAGGCGCTCGGACACGTGTGTCTCCCCGTTTCAGTGAAGGGCTTAGAAATGTCATCCACACCAGGAACGACCGCCGAAACTACCACGCTGTTTGAAATCGACACAGAACTGGAAGCAGCGTTTGACGCGGCGAGCCAGGAGCAGGAACAGACAGGCACGATCAGCGACGAGGCCAAACAGCGCTGCCTCGAGCTTTTCGCCGAGCTGGGCAAGAAGGTCGATCGCATTGCGCGCTATGTGCGGGCGACGGAGTTGAAGGCAAGAGCAGCCAAGGAAGAGGCAACGCGACTGACAGCTCGACAGAGGGCCGCGGAAAACCGCGTCGAGCAAGTGAAAAGCATGCTCGCCTTCTTCATGCACGTGCGCGGACTGAGGCGGCTCGAAGGCGAGCTGAACACCATTCGCCTCCAGAAGAATGGGCAAGCCGTCGCTACAACTGGACCCGCTGGCGCTGCCCGGCGAGTACAACCAGACGACGATTACGCTCCCACAGCAGGAGTGGGTGCTCGTCCTGGAGTCGATCACGTCTCCGGAGTTGAGGAAGACGCTGGAAGCCGCAGTTACGAAGATCGAGCCAAACAAGGAACTGCTCCGCGAACATCTGCAGTCAGGCAGAGAGGTAGCTGGTGCAGCGCTCGTAAAAGGAGAACACGTCCGCTTCGACTGAATAGAACTGGTTTCGCTTTGGCATTCGTGACCACGGTCTCGTGCTGGCCTGATCCGGCTGACGTCACCTAAACCACTGCGGCCACGGCAACCGCGAGCCTCAGAGTGATCCCCGCCCTGTCTTCCTTCCGGGCTCGCGAACCGCCCACTCCTGCAACATCAACGCCCGCTCCAGCCCAACAACAAAAAGGGGGTCTTGCAGTGTCCGTAAGAGCAATCGAGCACGTTTCCCGCCTTCGGGGCGGCTCCCAGGCGCAAGTTATGCTGGCCGATGATGGGAACAAATATGTCGTCAAGTTCTTGGGAAACCCGCAGCATAACCGGGTGCTGGCCAACGAGTATTTGGCCTGCCGGTTGGCACAAATGATCGGGTTGAGCGTGCCGGAGCCGGCCATTATCCACGTCGACGAAGAGACAATTCGTGAACAGCAAATCACGTTTACACTGGGTAATCGCGCTGTTGCTCCGCATCCCGGCCCTCAGTTCGGCTCCCGCCTGGTGACAGATGGCCGGGTCTGCGATTGGCCGCCTCCCTCCATGTTAGGGCGCACCAGGAACAGGAATGAGTTTTCCGGCATACTGGCCTTTGACAAGTGGACCGGCAATGCCGATGGCCGGCAAGTCATATTCCACAAAGGTCAGCATCAGCGCCACTGCACCGCAACGTTCATCGATTTCGGATACTGTTTCAATGCCGGCGAATGGAGTTTCCCTGACTCCTCGCTCCGCGGTGTGTACGTCCTCAATGAGGTCTATGAGGGGATCGAATCGTGGGACGACTTTGCCCCCTGGCTTGGGCGGATCGAGGGATTCTCTGCCAGGCAGTTGCAGAAGGTCGCGGACGAAATCCCCTGCGAGTGGTATGGCGAGCGTCCAGAGCTGGAATGCCTTCTGCACCGCTTGCTGGAGCGACGCGGCATTGTTCGTCAGCTGATCGAAGATTTCAGGACATCAAGCAGAAACCCTTTCCCCAATTGGACCATGACCGCAGCAATACCCTCCGTTGCAACTGCAACCGCGAGCGGAGACTTGTCGGCGATGTGAGACCTAGGAATTCATAAGGCCAGCGCCGTCGCCATCATCCTTCTTTTCTTCTTCTTCTTCTTCTTCTTCTTCAGTGCGTACCCGGAGCCAGAAATGTCCCGCCCGTTTTCCAGAATTAAACTGGGTTACTACCCGTTGCCAATTGAAGAGGCCCGCAACATCCATGCGCTCCTAATTTCCTCCGGACCGTACGCTGCGATTGACCCTTGCGCCGGCGACGGCACCGCACTGCTTGAAATTACCAAGGGCACCGGGGCTCATCTTGCAGCCATTGAACTTGATGCAGATCGCGCCGCCGCAGCTGCACAGAAAGGGAATCGCGACCGTTCACGGCAGTGCTTTTGAGTGCCGGGTGCAATCTGAAACCTGCTCGCTTCTGTACCTCAATCCACCCTACGACAGCGAACTTGGGCCACACAGCAATCAGCGCATGGAACTGGTATTCCTCGACCATTGCTATCGCTGGGTCGATGACCGAGGGCGTGCTGGTATTCGTGATCCCCACGACTGCACTCGGCCCGTGTGCGCGCCTGCTCGCCAGCCAGTTTGATCGGCTCAGCGTGTTCCGGCTCGAACACCCAGAATCGGTTCGGTTCAAGCAGGTCGTCGTGTTCGGCAGGCGAAAGAAGTCGCATCTCCGCGGAGATCCAAAAGGAGCGGATGTTCTGGTCCGCGCCGGCTACCACCCGAATGACATCCCTGCGCTCAATCCAGAGATTGCGGAACGCTATGCCCTCCCGCCGTCTCCGCCAGTGTCGATCAACTACTCGGGACTGCCGCTGGACGCGGTAGAGGACGCCTTGCAGCGCTCGACTGCAATGCAAAATGCTCGCGGCATCCTGGTCCGCAAGCACCAGAAGATGTCGGGCCGACCGGTGACGCCGCTCCACAAAGGCCATGTTGGCCCGATAAGGGGTTTTGCAGATGTCAGTGGTAAGTTGTCGTGAAGATGACCGGTTCCTATGGGTCAGCGTTCCATAGTGAACTGTTTGGCTGGATGTGCTTATTATCCACGCCTGTTAACTCATTAGCATCATCTCGTTTTCTTTGCCCCAGGCGCAGCCCGACTCGCGGCATCGAAAACAGCAGCCCCGATCTTACTTGAAGGGAGTGCGGTTTTGCTGAGACTGGTTTCGACCCCGGGCCTTACCTATCAGCACCAGGTTGTGCGTGACGATGGACTGCCGGATGTCGAATTAACCGTTTTTGCGAATGAGCTGCCAAAATCGTTGTCGCCGTCCTCGGTGCCGATCTACATGCGTGAGTTGCTGGCTGTGTTTGATTGGGCCCGGAGCGATCCGATTGTGCTGCGGAATCAATGGAGCTTGCTCCGTGGGCCAGCTGAGGTTCGAAACGTGATCCGGGAGTATCTGACCGTCGCTGCGCAATGCAAGTTGACAACCAGAGCCGACCGGCTCGGAGTGAAGGTAACGTATGTTTGTCAGACCAGCGCGACGAGCATCAACATCCGCATCTTGCTTGCCGTCCTACGACGCTTCTACGACCACTTGATCTGGCGCGAAAGTTATGGCCACCCGAATCCCTTGTTGCAGGAAGAGATGGGCCGTGTCGCCAACGAAATACGCAGCGGCTATCGGCAAGCGATTAAAGCCTTCGAGGGACGCGATCCCATGCCAGCGGCGAGCGGCGTGGATCCGCCGTTCGGCATCCGGTTGTCCGCAAATTTCTTTCGCTGCATGGATCGGGAATGGATACCCAGAACGATCGACGATCCCGACTTTCCCAACCTGGTTTACAACGCCGGCAAGCAGTTCGGATGGGGATTGCGTGAGCTGTGCGTGGTCCGGCTTCTATTCGAGTCTGGCGCCCGGATCAGCGAGATCCTGGATCTAACCGCGCTGGACTGGTCGGTAAGCCAGTTCATGAACCAGTTCACTGCCCGGAGCAAGGGAAGTTCCAATATCCGGATAAAGCGGCTGGTCGTGTCGTCAGCGACGGCAAAACTGTGTCGCCGTTATTTCGACAACGGGAGTGAGGGCCGCCGAGCTCACGACCGACAGGGGCTCGGGCTCGCCGACCTCACCAACTTGGACCCAGAGGTGTTGACGAAGATCCCTCTGTTCCTCACTGAACGCGGGACTCTGATGACAGCCAAGGTTTTCCGGCGGGGACATTGGACGCCGGTATTGCGTGCTGCCGGTATCCATGCCAGTCCGCATCTTGCGCGGCACTGGTTCGTGACCAATGCGCTGCGCACGATTGAGCGGACCTCGAAGGACCCAAGCGAAGTAATCAGGCGCAAGGCCGAACTCGTTCAGTACATGGCTTGGCGCACCGCGGAAAGGACGCTGAGGGCCTATGAGCACGTGAACCGCCATGAGGATTTCGTCACGACCACCTTGGCAGCGATCCACACCTCAATGAAGCGGCGCGAGGACGCGATCAAGAGAGATCCGAGCCTGCTACTGCCGTATCGACCAGTCGAGCAGACAGAGAAGGCGAGGAGCCGGGATGAGGAACTGGCGCTGCTGACCGGGGAGTACGAATGACCTCCGAAGAAATCGCGCGTCGTATTCAGACTGATCTCGGTCCCATGTGGCAGCGCAATCGAGCCATCCCGGATGATGTCCTGGCGCCACTATGCGAGGCCTTGTGGCAAGAAGGCGTGAGGCCGAATCGCCGTATTCTTCAGCGCCACCTTCCTTGGTGCAATGAGCACGCACTGAGCCCGGGTATTGTGGCCTGGAGTAAGCGGAAAGGACTGTCTCGAGTAGGAATGCGCGCGGGAAAAACTGTGCCGACGAACTTGGAAGAACTGACCAAGATCATCAGCGCTCCCATCGCAAGGGCGCCGCATACGTGTTTCGACTCGAACAACGACGGCAGGTGGCTGACGCCTTCTGTGCGGGTCCTCTCCTATCTCGGAACCATCGAGAACCAGTCGGTCCGCGATGCCATGGCGTTGTTTGCGATTCTGCGGGCCGACCGGCAGCAATCCTCCATGTACGCGCAGATCGCGAACTTTGCCTGCATCATGCGGCGGGTCATGACGGAGCAGTCGATTGAGGACCTTGCCTCCATCGACGCAAACGACCTTCTCTTCCGGATTCACGTTGGCGAATTGGGCAAGGGCCTGACGAATCACCAACGGCGCACACTGATCGGCCAATGGAGTGCCGCGCGAAACGTCTTTGAAGAGTACGCCGAGAGGCTGAATGCCGAGCAACTCGGCACGATGTCACGGTTTTTCATCAAGCCCCTGACCGACAGGAGGAAACTGGCTCGACACACGCCTTGGGCGAGCTACCACAGGGAACAACAGGAGCGGGTCAAGACCAAGGTTGATGCCGTCCAGCACCAGTTTTATCGGTTACGTTACGTTGCCAGCATCCGATGCAACCAGGTTCGCCGCATGCATGAGGCCGTGAAGCAAGCCATCGCCTTCGTTAGGGCAAAACGCTTGCTCTACCCGCATGAGTTCAGCTACGAGGAGGCCGTGCAAGCGCCGAACGGCCGCTCGGTTCGGCAGCGCGTCGAGCTGACGCTCTGGGATGCCATTTCCGTCCGGGAACACGCCATCGGGCTCGGGTACAGCGAAGCACCACATACCCGGCTCCAAAGGCGATGGCGCCAAGGCCGCTATTCTGACGGGCGTGTGCCGCACTATGTGGAGTACAACGCAACCGTACCTTTGACCAAGAACTGCCCGGCGGAACCCTTCTGGTTTCTTGAGCTCTTCCGCCTACGAGTGTTCCGGCGACTCGAATTGCGCGAGGGATCCGATCTACCGGAGAAACGGGAGGCCTTCGATCGGAAATGGGGATACTCGAGTTCCGTGAAGTGGCACGACGACGGAATGCTCTCGCTGGGCTCCGCGGATTACCGTCCATTGGACTTCCTCTACGCGCAGGAAGGGCATGAGTTTCTGCCGCATGAAGGTATCTACGCGGCCGCAATGTTCGCCGGGCTGATGGTGCGTATGGGAACCATCACCGGGGCTCGCCTGGGCGAGATTCAGCAAATTGCGCAGAACCCGGATTGTTTCAAGCAACTCGACAACGTGGGCCCCAAGGCGGCCACCCGATGGCTCCTGCGGTTGTTCCGAAAGGGCGGAAGGAGCGCGCCGACTACTACATCGATGAAGACACCAAACGCCATCTCGTGGAGTTGATCCGTTTCCATTGTGAGCAGAACGGCCAGCAACTGCTGCCGGTCGTTAAGACCGCATCAGAGAAAACGCCGCCGGACCGGTACGTTCTCCAGTGGAAAGGGCATGGCCTGAAGCCGGATGCGCTGAACATGTTGATCCAGTTTCTGCTGCACGGCGTTGTCTTGCAGGCCATTGACGGACGTATCGTTCATCTAACGTCGCATCTCCTGCGGCATGCGTTTGCTACCGAGATGGCTGAACTGAAAGTCTCGGTGGATATCATCGCCAAACTTCTCCACCAACGAGATACGACTGTCACCAAGTATTATTCGCGACCCACCGCCCGACAAGTGATCAGCGCCGCTGAGATGATCTTTGTGGATCGAATCGACGTGGGCGCGGAAGCGCTGCGAAGCCCGGATGAGATCGGCCGAATGCTAAAGGATGCGGAGGGCAAGCTGGGCGCTCTGACGGAGGTTTTCGGCGGGACTTGCGTCATCGGGAATATGTGCCCGGCAAAATTCGCCTGTGTGGGATGCGCCGGCAACGCGCCGGACCCTGCCAAGCGATACCAGATTGTGCAAAAGCTGGCTTGGGCGGAAGAACAGGTCGGTTATGCCATCCGACAGCAACTCCCCGGCGAAGAGACAAAACTGAAACAGCTTATTGCCGATTGCAAGTTGGTGATGGAGGAGATGGACCTGATTGAAACCGCCCGAGCCGATGGGTCACAAAGCGTGACAGTCCGCCACGGGCACAGCAGCAAGTGAGGCGGTTATGCCGAAAAGGAAAACCCCTGATTGGCTGCGGTGTCGTTGGGAACAGAAGAAGGACGAAACCGCTGCGCGTATTCGCGCTGCGGTAGATCACTTGCGACGACAAAAACGAGTTGTGACGTTCCAGAACATCCGCGACGCGGTACGCTCACTGTGCGGCGTCTCGATATCGGCGAACACGATCAAGAGGAACGAACTGGCGTACCAGATCTATTTGGAGAATCGGGCGAAGCCGAAAGTGGGTCAGTTGCCGCAGCCGGCGCTCAAGCAACTCATTGAAGGCGCTTCCGCAGAGGAGCGCCACTCGATGCAGTCAAAGGTCTCGCGTCTCCGGCGCGAACCGAAAGACGCCCTGATCGCAAAGTTGGTTTCGCTGGAACGCATGGTTGCCAAGCAAAGAGACGCCGAGAATCGATTGCGCGAAGAGATTCTTCGCCTGAGTGTCCGGTAATGAATGAGCGAGGCGCGAAGCTGAAGCGTTCGAGCGGCTGGTTTGCCGCCGGTCGTGAGGTCGAGCGCGCGATCGGATTGCTCTCGGATGGAGGATTCAAGCTTTTACATCCACATCTGCCTCAGGGCGGACCGCAGGACCGGGCAGCTTAGAGCCGACCACAGAGTTCTGGCCAATGCAGTAGGCAAAAGCCGGCGGTCAGTCGTGACCTATCTGGAAGAACTTCGCCAGCTTTGCGTGTGCACAATTCAGTCGGCGGTAAACCAGCATCTCGGTGGTCAAATCGAGATTTGTGATGCCTTCTGGCCGTACGGAGGTTCCCTCTACAGCAAGGGCCGACGCGGTGACAGACTACATCGAGCAGGTTCGCCGGCTGCTGAAGAGCCGACACTGTATTGCGAACTCGTTCACGCCCGTCGACGAGAAGCTGGCCATAGCCCTCTTCGAGCGGGGGTTCCGATCGAACAGATCGATCATGGGGTACTGTTGGGATGCGCACGAAGATACGTCGCTTTACTGAACGGCAACCATGCCGAGCTGATCGCTAGTTTCCACTACTTCCAGAAGGTGATTGATGAGGCTGCTGAGCAGAAAATGCCGCCCCACTATTGGCGTTATCTCCAGCTCCAGGTAGACCGCCTCGAACAGCAGTGGAGCCAGAAACGAATACCACCTGAGCGAAATAGATGAAGAGACGTCGTACACTGATCACCTCTCCTCTGGAATGGCAAATGACCGCGGCTCCAGTGCCGCATCCACCGCTCCCGGTTTT
The DNA here is from genome assembly GCA_963758255.1 of uncultured Acidobacteriaceae bacterium. Taxonomy (GTDB): domain Bacteria; phylum Acidobacteriota; class Terriglobia; order Terriglobales; family Acidobacteriaceae; genus DASRAA01. Next base: position 1,437 of record CAVWUX010000016.1, on the reverse strand, counting down.
GGCAGAACGCGGCGGCACCCAGCTCAAAACGCCACGCCCGGTTATCTTGGTAGACACTCGCGAGCAGAACCCGTTTGATTTTTCCCGCTTTGAAGGCTGGTTTGCAGGCATCGAGAAAAAGCCCCTCAAGCTGGGAGATTACTCAGTGGCCGGGCTGGAGGATGTCTGCGTTGTGGAGCGAAAAGACCTCTCCGACCTGGTTCACTCGCTTACGGCCGAGCGCGCCGTGTTTGTCAATCGCCTTCGGCCTATGGTTCGATATCCTCATCGCCTGCTGGTGATCACCGCTCCGATGAGCCAGGTGAAGTCGCCCTATCCGCATTCAGGCGTCAGCCCCAACCGCATTACCCAATCGTTGATCGCCGTGCTCGCGGGGCTACAGGTTCCATTCCTGTGCACGGAAACCCACGAAATGGGAGAGGAGATCGTAGCCTCGTCTCTTTATCAGGTTTACCTCTACCACTGGCTCGAAACAAACGATATGGACGCTTTCTGACGGATAATGATCTTTAGCTCTTGAGCCTCACGCGCAGAGCGCGAGTTGCGCCGAGGGCCACCATGAGGTAACTTGACAGCATCAGACGGTAAGGGTGGAAATACCAGGAGCTTGTTCTAGCAGCAGGATTGGATCCCGACAATCTGTCAGCGGAAACGGCTCGACTCCTGGCACTGGAGCTCTACCGCGAGAAAGGGTTTCCTAGGGCGTGCCTCCGAAGTTTGTCAGACGCCAGTCGAGCAGTTCATGGAGTTTGCCGCCCAGCACAAGGTTTCGCTTCATTATGGCAGCGAAGAACTGGAAGAGGATCGCCGAACGTTGGAACGGCTCGGCTTGTGATTGTCGTTTCTAATTCCTCTCCGCTGATTGCGCTCGCCCGGATTGGCCATCTATCTTCTCGCCTCACTCTACAAACAGATTCTGATCCCTCCTGAGGTTCACCATGAGGTGACGGTGGCAGGCCGGGGTCTTCCTGGCGCCGAAGAAGTACGGAACGCTACCTGGATCGAAGTAGCACCGCAGAAGTCCGGGGCGGACCCCTCGCTGGCGCAGGCATGCCAAGACCTCGGCGCTGGCGAGCGCGGCGCCATCCTTCTGGCAGGGAGTCTACGGGGCCGATCTCATTCTCCTGGATGAATCGAGAGCCCGTCGGATCGCGCGGGAGGCGGGTCTTTCCGTCGAATGGCAACATTGTTGCGGTTGAGCTCTCTAGGAGGAGGAAAAAAGTGAGGTCGGCCGCAAGGCTCAAGCTCGGATACTATCCATTGCCACGTGAGGAAGCTCGGAATATACGGGGGTTGCTTGTCCCCTGCGCACCGTACTCCGCCATCGATCCTTGTGCCGGCGACGGTACTGCATTGGTGGAGATCACCAGGGACACCGGAGCTCATCTGGCTGCAGTCGAACTCGATACGGATCGCGCCGCGGCCGCGGCGGCAAGG
>CAVWUX010000015.1:0-193979 GCA_963758255.1 uncultured Acidobacteriaceae bacterium | reverse complement strand
GGGGACAGTATCTGGCCCGGGAGTCCCCGAGGAACGGTTTGGCAAGGACCGAAAGGAAGACAACAAGAAGGAAAACGAACTTTCTCCCCTATAGCTTGCTCGCGAAACGTCGACGAACTGGACTTACCGAACCGAATCACCGTAAGTTCGCTCAAAAGATGTCCTGACCGCGTGCATCCGGCGAGACAGCCTGGAGGCAACGGAGCCCAAGAGGGCAATCGGCGCACTGCTCGAGCATTCGGATTACCCTGCCACAACTCCTGAATCGCTGCCTTCCTATTCGAGCACTCTCACAGAAGCTGTAAGCGATTCCCTTCAGGGGCTCGGGCGGTTTCAATCAAGACAGCAAAAGCGAGAGCCATGCGCTCCCGGCGGATGGCAACTGAGACGGGGTTCGCTGAAAAATTGGGGTACCCCCTACCCCCCCTACCCCTCACCGTGCAGAATAAACGACTTACGAACAAATTCCCCGCAAAGTCCTCTAAACAAATGAGTTATAAGTAAAGTCTTATAAACAAGGAAGTTAGGTAGTTTTTTGCATGATTCTGGCAGTCAAACCTCGACTGTTTCGCGCGATTCTGCTGTAAAGTCATAGAAACAAATGAGTTATATGCAAAGTCTTACAAACACTTAAGTTAGGTAGCATTTTTAGGGTCTCTTAGCGGCAAAACTTGCCCGTTTGCGTGATTCCCTGCAAAGTCTTGTAAACAAACGTGTTATACGTAAAGTCTTGTTATCAAAGAACTTAGCTGGCAGCTCTCTGCGCTTTGCAGAACCCTTGCTTGGCCTATGCCGGGCCAGCCAGAGTCAGAAATACAGCACCAACTGTGGCGGAGCCAACAGAAATCGGCAGGCCAATGTGACGAAAGTACCTAGTTTTCCCAAAGTGGGATGGAGGGCAGGACGACGGCAAGCATACCGATTGGAGCCGAAGGCAACGCTTCCGAGGCTGAGGCGTACCCCACATCGCCGCGGCACGGCTGCAGCGAGCGCTGCCAAACATAGTCTGAACTACCGCAAGAGGCGCGATCGGAGTTTGCTAACAGGCCCTGCGGCGGCCTGCCCGGCATACGCCAGAGGTCGAAGTGCTCTAAATAAAGGCAAATAATTGACTTAGTAGCTCACATGTGGTATTATAGACACAGTGAGAAAAAGGAAAACGAGGTAGAAAAGGTCTGGAGACGGCGATGAGCCCCTGCCTTCGCCACCAGGAATCACAATGCTTGTGACAGGCCGGAATTTCGACAGGGAGAATCGATTTTTGAATTGAAATTTACTCGCAATGTGCACGTCCAGATCAAAGAAGGAAAAAGCAAGGAGTTCATCCAGACGTTTGAGTCGCAGGTCTTACCGGTGCTTCGCCAACAGGCCGGCTTCCACGACGAATTGGCCTTGCTGGACAACAACCGGGCGCTGCTTATTAGCTTCTGGGATAACCGGAAGAATGCCGATACGTACAACAACACGGTGTTCCCAAAGCTGGTGGAGAAGCTGGGCCCGATGATCCAGGCTCCCCCGACGGTTGAGACCTACGAAGTGGCCGCGTCGACCATGGCGGTGGCAGTCTAAGTCCTTTCCTTCCGTTCGCAGGATGCGCAAAAATGGCCCCCTCTCTGGGGGCCATTTTCTTGTCCTTCATTTTCCTTCGCGAATCCAACCACAACCTTGTACATTCGCTGATGACCTGGACGACACGAGCAGTTCAGGTGGCAAGAGTTGAGATTCTGGCGGAGAACGCTCCTCATGGCACCAAGCATTGGGAGGAACCTGCCAAAGGAGCAATACCGCTTTGGGTTGCGCGTCATCGGAAATGGCATGACGGCAATCGGTGAGAGGCAGGCAGCATATTGATTGATGAACTTCGGGAGCGGGTGCGTGCCTGGCTCGCCCAAGGGGAACGCCAGCAACGCTGGGACGGTATGCGTGCCCAGGCTCGCAGGCGGTTTCGCCTCTCACTACTGACCAGTGCTCTCCTCGGGGTCTGCCTGGTACTGGTATTGACGCCGCGCCGCGCACGCATCGAGGGTCCGGCCTCCGCCCAACTCGACGTCGGCACGGCACTGGTGATGGGCAGCGTGGCCAACCGTCAGGAGCAGGCCGTCGTGGGTGCCGGAGTTACGGTTGTCCCCACTCCGGGTGGCGAACCGATCGCTGAGGGGCTTACCCAGGCCGACGGCCGCTTCATCCTCGTTCTGCCAAAGATCCTCCCTGAAAAACTCACCGTCGAAATTCACCGTGACCACTATAGGACTGAGGCCATCGAACTGTCCTCGTCCGACCTCGAGAGCTTGCGCGAGGGCCGCCCCATTGTGTTGCCGCCAACCCTTCTGTTGCGCAGCCGTGGGCCGGCGTTCTGGATCACGACGCTAATTTTCCTCGCCGTATTGGGCCTGATGGCAACTGGCAAGCAGCACAACACTCTGGCCGCCCTGGTAGGCGTCGCCAGTCTGTTCTTCGTCAGCTATCTCGGCCCCCCGCTTCGGCCGGACCTGTTCATCTTCGATTTTCGCAGCGCGCTCCTCTTCGTGGACTGGAACGTCATTTTCCTCATCATGGGGATGATGATCGTCATCGCGGTGGTGGAGGAGACCGGCGTTTTCCAATGGCTGGCGTTCAAGTCTTACCAATTGTCCGGCGGCCGGCGCTGGCTGCTTCTGGCCATCCTGATGGTGGTCACGGGTGTCACCTCGGCGCTGCTCGACAACGTGACCACGATGCTGCTGATGGCCCCCATCACCGTCCAGATTGCTCTCGCGCTGGGGATGAACCCCCTGGCCTTGCTGATGCCTGAAGTACTGGCATCCAACGTCTTCGGAATCAGCACGCTCATCGGGACCCCAACCAACATTCTCATCGGGTCCTACGCTCGCATCTCCTTCAGCGGTTTTCTCGTGAATCTCACTCCTGGGGTCCTGCTGGCGTTGGGAGCTCTGATTGCTTACGGCGAATGGCAGTACCGGCACGAGCTGAAATCAGGCCATAGCGCCTCGGTTGACCTGCTGCAACGACTGGCAGAACGAGGGCGCATCCTGCAACCCGAGGAACTGCGCAAAGCCGGGTGGGTGGGCTCTGGAATGCTGGTGCTGTTCCTGTTCGGCGAGCGCATCCACCTAATGCCTTCGGTCACCGCCCTCATCGGCGCAACCGCGCTGCTGGCCTGGATCAAGCCCGACATGGAAAAGATGATGGAGGCGATCGACTGGACAACCCTGGTGTTCTTCATCGCTATCTTCATCGTTGTGGGCGCCATCCAGGAGGTGGGCGTCATCAGCTATGTCGCCGACGGTATGGGCTGGCTGGTGGGCGACAACCTGCTGCTGGCCATGCTCGCCGTGATCTGGACGTCAGCGGTCCTCTCCACGGTCATCGCCAACATTCCATTTACAGCCGCCATGTTGCCGGTTATCGCACACCTCTCATCCACCGTGCCGGGCGGGGGCAGCAAGGCGCTCTTTTACTGTCTGGCGGTCGGCAGTGCGATGGGAGGCAATGGCTCCTTGATCGGCGCCTCCGCCAACATGGTGACCGCGGGAATTGCCGAACGGGCGGGCTTCCCGATTACGTACGCGTATTTCCTCAAGAAGGGTGTTCCCGCTGTTCTGTTGACGGTCGGAATCGCCACCCTATGGTTGCTGCTGCGGTTCTATCTGCTGGGCTAATGCCCGAAAGGAAACTTTGATGACATCAACGCCCATCCGGCACATCGTTTGCGCGGTACGCAGCGGACCGGAAAGCCGGGAAACGGTCAAACGTGCCATCGATGTGGCGCTGGAAACCGGCGCGAAACTGACCTTCTTCCACGCGATGGATGCGGAGTTTCTCGGCTACGCCACGCATGGCACGCTGCGGGTCGTTTACCGCGAGCTGCACGAAATGGGCAAGTTCGTCATGCTGATCCTGTGCGATCGCGCCCGCGCCCGCGGCGTCGCCCAGGTCGATTATCTTCTGCGCGAGGGAAATGTTCGCACTCAACTTCGCAAGATGGCCATCGAGACCGGAGCCGAGGTGATGGTGATCGGGCGTCCGACCAGGAGTTCCACGAGGAACGTGTTCAAGGCTGCGGAGTTCGATGCCTTTGTGGCAGACATGGAGGCGGAAGCGAACCTCCGTGTGATCATGGTCGAGCCCGCCGCCATCGCGGAGAAGGACCTGCAGAGAGGCTTGTTGCCGTAAGGGCGACCCTGCCGCCGAAGCTCAAACGCGATCGGCAACCAGTCCGCCGCGCTGAAGGCATCCGCGCTCCTGCGAGTCTATTGCTACTCTAAGCGGCAGCTTCCGGGCCCTGCTTCGGACGCGAGATCAGGCTGCCCACAACCACGATTGCATTGGTTACAAGAATTACCGCAAATGCGATGGCCGGAAGAAAAGCGAATTCTTTGCCGATGGATCCCACAACCTGAATGGCAAGAACGGCCGTAATCAAGCCTCTGGGCAAAATCCAGAGGACCAATCCGCGTTCATGCTCTGGAATTTCTTGTCGCGACCAGCGGCTAGCTCGCGCGGCGATCCACCTCGCCAGCACGATGGCGCCCAGAATACCAATAGTTGGCAGGATGTACCGAGGCGCCACGAACTCCATCACGGCCCCCAGCAGGGCGAAGAAAAACGTGCGTAGCAGGAACGCTAATTCCGAATGGAAAGTAAGGACGGGAAGATGCTCTTCTCCGGGAGAAACGCCAAGTTCCGAGGCGCTCTCGATGAGCGGCTGGATGGCTCCGGAAAAATTCGCCAGGGTCAGGCCGAAGACCAGAACTGCAATCAGGCCACTGCCGTGAAATGTCTGGCTTATCGCGAACAGCAGCAAGACGATACCGAAGGTAAGGACGTGCCAGAAGCGCTGCTCAGAAAAGTACGGCAACAGACGGGACCAAATTGCTCCCACGATAAAGGCGAGGACCACAGGGATGCCGACCTCGCGCGCCAGAGCGGGTAAAACGCCGTGTAGCGAGCCCGTGCCGTTCAGGTCGATCAGGCTCTCGGCGGTGAGAACCGCGAGCACATCGCCCAGTGAAGCCTCAAGCAATAACGTTACCTTGGTCGCTTCGGAGATCTTCAACTGCTGCAAGATGGGCAAGACCATGGAACTGCTGGTGCAGCCCACGACGGCGCCGACCATCAAAGAGGGGATGACAGAAAGTTGCAGGCCGAAGTGAGCGACCAGGGCCACCAGCGCCACCGTCAACACGTAACCCAAAATTGCCAAAAAAAAGGCGCCGGGGAAGTGCTTTATGGTGTCCCGTAGTTTAAGTTCAAGCCCTCCCTCGAACAGGATCACGATAAGCGCAAGCGTGCCAAAGGCATGAGTCACCGGCCTGAACTTGTCAACGTCGATCCAGTGGAGGACTGGCCCCAGCAGAATACCGATGAAGATAAGTACTACCAGGTCCGAGATGTGAGTGCGCTGATAGAGGATGTTGGCGACAAACGCCAGGACGATGAGACCGCCGAGCAAGCCGAAGAAAGCGTTAAGGGGCATGTTGGAGGAGAATAACGAACGGCAACTCGTGGTTACGATCAGACTAGCACAGTCTTATCAAGGAATTCTGAAGGGGCTGTTGGACTCCGTCTAAGGAACATACCGCGGGTCGATGGCCCCCTTGCCCTCTGCGAAGTTGAGATCCAGTCTAGGCAGGTTGACGAGTTCAAATGTAGCCGAAGCCAGCCGGATCTGATTGTTGGACTTGTCCACTTCCTCCAGGAAACGGGTGAAGAGTCGGTCTTTCACGAACCGGCGCCTTCGATAGTCCACGATGTAGCGCGCCGTGAACTCAATCCAGTTGTCGTTGGCCGCCAGGGTGATCATCGGTTCGATCCTGGCCTCTTCCAATCGGTATTTGGTGACCGCATTTTGCCAGGCCGCACGCGATTCGATGGCATAGTCGCCACAGATTTCCTTTACGACCTGCTCCAGTATATTTCTCGTGTACTCCCAGTTCGAACCGTAACGGACAGGCAGCGTAACCTCGTCCCAAAGAAAAGGAAAATCCGCGGAATAGTTATAAACCGGCTCTTTGAATATGAAACTGTTCGCGACCCGCACGATGCGGCCGTTGTACAAATCGCCATTCACCCATTGTCCGACTTCCATCAGGGTGGTCCGAAGAATGCCGATGTCAATCACATCTCCCTTTATTCCGCCGAGTTGCACGCGATCACCGGAAGAATAAAATCCGCCGAAAGAAATAGCCACCCATCCTGCCACGCTGGTGATGACCTCTTGGAGAGCAAAGGCTATTCCCGCCCCAGCCACACCAAAGGCGATCGTCAGGCCGGCGAGACGATCGCTAAAAATAGTTACCACGACGCCGAGAGAAATGAGATATCCGAGAAAGGTAACGAACTTCCGGACCCGGTATCGAGTATCCGAGCCGGAGACATATCGGGCAACCGAATGCTGCGCCACGCGACTTAGTGCATAGACGACAGCGACTCCGATCAGTGCAGCAACAAACTTTCCCAACGTCGGGTCAAAGAGCCAGCGTTTAACCTGTTCTTCCATGAAACCCTCCACGGCTTTCCGCGCAGCTCGGTAGAAGCAAGCGAGTTGTTGCGATGATTGTACGGGAGTTGCGGGGCACCAGTGCCAGCGCGTTGGCTGGAGCTCCCAGTAAGCCGAGCAAGGCCCTGCCCGTCATTGGCAACTGAGGTATGATCGAGTGCCTACACAGTGCCGGCACGAAGCGCGAACGAGCCCACGTGAATGGCAATCCGTTGGTGCCGTCGCGTTGAGTGAGGGCGGAACCTTGCAATGAAGACGACGATTCGCATAATCGGGGGTGGCATTGTCGTGGCCGCTTTCGCCATTTTCTGGTCGTGGGAGGGGATACTGCCGGGGCCGCTGAAGACGGCGCGAGAGATAGCCGAACGGATTCTTAACCAATCGTACTTCAGGATTGGCAATCTCTCAGTCACGCCCCTCTTCGTGCTGAAGGCCGCGATCTTCCTATTTCTTCTGGCCATCGCGGCGCGCGTGAGCCGAAGGGTCATGCGTGACCGAATACTTGTCCGCACGTCCATCGACGAGGGCTTGCAGTACGCTTTGGCGGTCGGCACGGGTTATCTGATCTTCTTCGTCGGCCTGACGATCGGACTGCAGTCGCTGGGTCTAAACCTGTCCAGCCTGGCCTTTCTGGGTGGTGCAATCGGCATCGGAATCGGCGTCGGCCTGCAGCCCATCGTCAACAACTTTGTCTCCGGACTGATTCTGCTCATGGAGAGGCCAATCAAGGTCGGAGACCGGGTGGAGATCGAAAAGCTGACAGGAGATGTGGAAAGAATCGCTGCGCGCAGCACCTGGGTGCGCACCAACGACAATGTGGTCATCATCGTGCCAAATTCAGAATTTACTTCCAAGAGAGTAACGAACTGGACCGCCAATGATCGCCGCGTGAGGATCAGCCTGCCCGTCGGCACTTCTTATTCGAGTGACCCGGAAAAAGTGAAGCGTCTGCTGATGCGAGTGGCAGGCGAACACCCCGATGTTCTGGCCGTTCCGGCTCCAGACGTGGTGTTCGTAGCCTTCGGTGACAGCTCTTTGAATTTCGAGTTGCGCGTGTGGACGACGACCCAGACTCGGACTCCCATGGTCCTGAAGAGCGATCTTTACTTCTCCATTTTCAGCCTGTTCAAGCGGGAGAACATCGAGATTCCATTTCCCCAACGTGATCTCCATCTCCGTTCGGTATCGATGCCAATCCGGTTTTCGCAAGAGAGAACGTCTGAGTAGCGAGTACTCCGACTGGCATTGGACACATTGCCGCCAAGCGGACGGAACGGTGCGTTGCCGGTAAGACCCTCACTGCGTCCGGAATGCTTTCTGAACGAGCGTATAGCGGGCTGCGCCGATCAGCCCGGAATCATCATTGAGCACAATTTTTACTGGTATAGCCTCCAGCAGCGAGCGCATGCGACCTTTGTCGAGAAACGACTCCATGAAGATTGGTTCCTGCATTTTCGTTACGATCTTTCCCGCGATTCCTGCAACGAAGACGCCCCCGGTTCCCATGAATTTCAGTGCGCAGTTACCGGCTTCAGAACCAAATACGCTGACAAAGATCGATAGTGTGCGGTCGCAGATTGGGGCTTTCTTGCTCAGGGCCAGTTCTGAGATCAGGGCCGGGGCATCGGCAGCCCCGGACAGCTGCTCCTTCAACCACTCAGGCTCCTCTTCTTTGGACGTGTCCTTGAGGAAATCGTAGACGTTTCTAACACCGGGTCCGGAGAGGATTCTCTCGTAGCTGACGTGCTGATTTCCGTATCTCTTCATTAGATAGCGGAGAAGCTCGATCTCGACGTCGTTCTTGGGTGCGAATTCGGTGTGCCCACCTTCGCATGCAAACGGGTGATGGCGAAAACCATCCCAGTAAAGGCCGGCCTCACCCAGCCCGGAACCGGCTGACGCCACGGCAATATTGCCTTCGGCGTCGCTCGCTCCCTCGCTTATGGTCACGAAGTCTTTGGACTCCAGGGCATCAATGCCATAGGCGAAAGCCTCAAGGTCATTGATCAAGCCCACGGTGCGCAGTTTCAACTGGGCGGCTAGCTCGCGGGAGTCGATCACCCAGGGCAGGTTCGAGATCTTGCTGCGTCCACCCCTGACCGGACCCGCGACCCCGAAGCAAGCAGACTGGGCCGGTATTCCCTCGGTCTTTACAAAGTGCGCAACAATCTCGGCCAACCCGCTGTGCTCGCGGCTGGGATAGACCTTCTCCACCACGCACTGCAAGCGGTTGCCTTCGGTTTCAAAGGCCGCCAGTCTCGCATTGGTACCGCCGATATCGCCGGCAAGAATCATTCGATTTTCCTCCAGTGACGACCATCGCGGTCCATCAGATCATCCGACTCCTTGGGGCCCCAGGAACCTGCCGCGTAGTTGGGGAAATTGCGCGCCGGCAATGCTTTCCAAACATCGATTACCGGGTCGAGAATTCTCCAGCCGGCTTCAACCATGTCGGCACGCTGAAACAATGTCTGGTCACCGATCATGCAGTCGTAGAGCAAGACTTCATAGCCCGTGTAGGGCTCGGCTCCGAAATATTTCGAGTATTCAAAGCTCATCTCGACCGAACCCAGGCGCAGCTGGGGACCAGGGATCTTGGCGCCGAAACCGAGGGCCATGCCTTCGTCGGGCTGTATCTGAATGACCAGGCGGTTGGTCTGCAGTTTATGTACCGGAGTTTGCCGGAACAATTGGAACGGGGCCCGCTTGAACTGAATCGTGATCTCGGTATGGCGCTTGGCCAGGCGTTTTCCCGTGCGCAAATAAAACGGAACGCCCGCCCACCGCCAGTTGTCGACATTCAGTTTCATGGCGACGAAGGTCTCGGTTTTCGAGTCGGGCGAGACGCCGGGCTCAGACCTGTAGGGCTGTACTTTTTCGTTCGTCATCACGCCTGCGCCATATTGTCCGCGGACAGCCTGGTGCAATACATCCTCGGAACTCAGAGCTTGGATGGCATTAAGGACTTTGGCCTGCTCGTCGCGCACAGCGTCGGCACTAAAGGACGCCGGAGGCTCCATTGCCGTGAGACTGATGAGCTGCATCATGTGATTGGGAACCATGTCGCGCAGGGTTCCGGCAGTGTCGAAATAGCCGCCGCGCAGTTCGACGCCCACGGTTTCGGCATTGGTAATCGCGACATGATCGATGTATCGCCGGTTCCAGATTGGCTCGAAAATTCCATTACCGAAGCGGAACACCATGATGTTCTGCACGGTTTCCTTGCCGAGGTAATGATCGATCCGATAGATCTGATTCTCAGCGAGCACCACCTTGATGTTCTGGTTGAGGGTCATCGCAGATTCGAGGTCTTGTCCAAACGGTTTCTCGATGACCACTCTGCGCCAGCAGCCGTTCTCCTGTTTGGACAGGCCCGATCGTCCCAAATGCTGAACGATGTCACAAAAGAACTTGGGCGCGGTCGCCATGTAAAAGAGATAATTTTGCCCGGTGCCGTACTCCTGGTCGATAGCAGCCAAGGTCTCGGTCAACTTCGTGTAGGTGGCTGGGTCGCCGAAGTCCCCACGCAGGTAAAGAAGGGATTTTTGAAAGTGCTCCCAGGCCTCATTACCGCGGTCTTCGGCCTCGAGGAAGCGCGTGACTTTCTTCCGGAAGTCCTCTAGTCCCAAGTCGTCGATAGCCACCCCAAGGACCGCGAACTTCTGAGGCAGAAGTTTGGCCTTTTCGAGGTTATAAAGCGCAGGAACCAGCTTGCGCATGGTGAGATCGCCGGTGGCTCCGAACACGACCATGACGCACGGTCCCGCAGATTTACCAGCCTGTTCGAACTCGTCGTCAACTTCGCTAATCGGAGACAGCGACATTTCCACCTCACTCCCAGCGGGCGCTTACAGTTAAACCGGGCTGTGAACGGCTGTCAAGCCAGTTCCGAAGCAAAGGCCCAGACGGACAGGCAGGTAGCCAGACCGAGCATCCCTTTACGCCTCGCCTCCGCTGTACTACTCTTTTTCCAATCGTTTGGAGTGGCGAATGCTGAGGGGTTGTCTAGCGTTCCTGATGCTGGTTGCTTCGCTGGTTGAAGCGCAGCCGGAAGCGCCGCTCACGCAAACTGGCAGGGAAGTATCGATCCCCGCGGAACTCACTACCACCGTCCGTGCTGAGAGGGCACACAGGGGCGATCCAGTCGAATTCAGAACCCTGGAGCCCGTGCTGATTAACGGTCTGGTGATGCCGGCGAACGCGAAGCTGTTGGGGCGGATTGTGGGGGCCGCGCCGCAGCAGGACACCAAGCCATCGTGGCTGGTCTTGCTGGTGGAGCGGGCCGTGTGGAAGGCGCAGAACATTCCTCTTCATGCGTTCATTTCGGGCCAGATAACCATTTCAGGTGTGTCTCAACAAGCCGCCCAGTCCACGGGTACGACGCCAACTGGCACCAATCCACGTCGGGGCGGTCGCGAAAGCGCTCGCGCAGCAGCACAATCCGGGATCGACATCTCGCGGTCGACCAAGCTCCCGCAGGATTCCAGTGAGGTCTTACCATACGATCTCGGCTCCAAGAGCCTACCGATCAAAGACCTTCGAATCGTTCGCGACAAAGACGGAATAGCGTATCTGTTCTCGTCTAAATCAAACGTAAAGCTGCCCAGCGGCACGCTTTTTGTGCTGCAAAACCAAGGCAAGCCCAGGCCGGCTACGTCGAACGGAGAAAGCCAGCGCCCAACGCCCGCCGCTCCCCAGGATTGATTTGGAAATGCAGGATGACCAGGGGTGCCGGCTCATGCTTTTCGCTCTGATTGGCATACCTGTCCGTTTTGGGCAGGACAGGTATACTCTAACTCGCCGTCTTCATGACTTTGGCTGGACTGTTCGATGACTTCCAGGAGTGTGTCAATGCAATCAGGACCCGAGCTTTACGCGGTTAATCGGATCGAGAAAAGCGCAAGCCCACGGCAACATTCACTAGCCCGCCATCGGCAGTTGCTGCGCCGGACGACCCGCGCAGGCCTATGCGCACTGAGCCTGATTCTGACGATTGCTTGCGAAAAAAAGGAAGAAGCCCCGAAGGCGGGCCCCCCTGAGGTGCTGGTCGCCGAGGTTGCGCAACAAAACGTTCCCATCTTCAACGAATGGGTGGCGCAGCTTACCGGATCGGTCAACGCCGACATCACGCCCAAGGTAGAGGGTTACCTGCTGAAACAGAATTACCAGAACGGCTACTTCGTGAAGAAAGGCCAGCTCCTATTTGAACTAGACCCCCGCCAGTACCAGGCAGGGGTAGACCACGCCAGTGCCACGTTGGCCAGGACACAGGCGGAGGTTGAGCGCTACCAGAACGACGTTACCCGCGATACTCCCCTGGCGGCGCAGAACGCGATACCTCAAAAGCAACTGGATAATGACGTTGCCAGTCTGAATGCTGCCAAGGCCCAAATACTGGCGGACAAGGCCGCCCTGCAGAATGCCGAGCTGAACCTGGCATGGACGAAGATTTATTCTCCGATTGACGGCATTGCGGGGGATGCCAAGTCGCAGATCGGTGATTTGGTAGGGACCAGCACAAAGATGGCCACCATCTCGCAGGTAAATCCGATCTGGGTCAACTTCAACATCAGCGAGAGCGACTACCTGGGAAATGCGGCCGCGATCTCGAGATTGATTCGAACCGGCAAGCCAGGCACGGTGCCGGTGACGTATCATCCAGGCCAACGGCGAAGACTATCCCCAGAGCGGGAGGGTCATTCAGGTAAATCGGCAGGTTACAACTGGCACCGGAACCATTCAGTTGACCGCCGAGTTTCCCAACCCTGACGCTATCCTGCGCCCCGGCGGCTTCGGACGGGTGCGCATCCAAACCGCCGATAACCAGAACGCCCTGCTGGTTCCGCAGCCGGCCGTAATCGAAGTGCAGTCGCTGTATCAAGTGATTGTGGTGTCGCCCGAAAACAAGGCCATCGTTCCGGCCGGTCAAGGTGGGAGACCGCGTAGGCACGAACTGGATCATCACCGAGGGCTTGAAGCCGGGCGAGAAGGTGGTGGTCGAAGGCATCCTGAAAGTACAGCAAGCGGCAGCGGCAGCATCCCCAGTTGGCGAAGGAGGGAGATTCCAGTCAGTCCCAAGCCGTACGCGGCGGAAGCGTCGGCGGCGGGGAGCAACTGACCATGTCGAAATTCTTTATCAACCGGCCCATTGTCGCCATCGTCATTGCCATCTTGATGGTACTGGTCGGCGTGGTCTCGATTCTCAGCCTGCCTACCGCGCAGTTTCCCAATATCGCCGACCCGATGATTCAGGTGAAGGCCACCTATCCCGGGGCCGATGCCCAGACCATCGCGGAGTCAGTGGCAACGCCAATCGAGCAGCAGATGTCGGGCGTCAGCGGCATGAATTACATGTATTCGCTGAGCGCCAGCTCCGGCGGCGGCATGACGCTGTATGTTGATTTCCAGCTCGGAACCGATATCAATACCGATCAGATTCTGGCGCAGATGCGGCAGGGACAGGCCAATTCGCAACTGCCTTCCGAGGTGACCCAGCAGGGAGTGATCGTACAGCCGGGCACGACAGCGCCGTTCATGCTGCTCGACCTGTACTCGCCGGGCGGCACGTACGACAGCATCTTCCTGGCGAACTACGCCACCATCAACTTGCAGTATGCGCTGACCCGATTGCCGGGAGTTGGGCAGGTGCAGATATTCGGCGCCGGGCCTTATGCCATGCGCATCTGGGTCAATCCCGACAAGCTGGCGAACCTGGGAGTGACGGTGGCCGACATCACCAATGCCGTCAAGGCCCAGAACAAGGTCAACCCCGCCGGCCAGATTGGCGGCGAGCCGGTTCCTCCGGGACAACAGTTCACCTACAACGTGCGGGCCCCGGGCCGGCTGCCTACAGCCGGCAGACTTCGACGAGATCGTGGTCCGCGCCCAGGCTGACGGTTCCATTCTGCGCCTGAAGGATGTCGCGCGCGTGGAAATGGGCTCGCAGTACTATTCGTTTAACGCCAGATTGGGAAGAGCGCCTGAAGAGGGCAAGCCGTACACGCCGGCTGGGCCGGCGGCGCTGATCGCGATTTACAACACGCCCGGCAGCAACGCTCTCCAGTCGCGCGCCGCCGTCCTCAAGATGATGGAAGAGGCCAAGGGACGATTTCCGCAGGGACTGGACTATGACGTCGCTCTGGACACGACGCTGGCAGTGAGTGAAGGCATCCACGAAATTTACAAGACCCTGGGAGAGGCCATATTCCTCGTCATCATAGTGGTCTTCATATCTTCCTCAGGGCTGGCGCGCCACGCTGATTCCTTTGCTTGCCGTCCCGGTTTCGCTGATTGGAACGTTTGTAGTTTTTCCCGTGCTGGGTTTTTCCATCAACACCTTATCGCTGTTCGGACTCGTGTTAGCCATCGGCTTGGTGGTGGACGACGCCATCGTGGTGGTGGAGGCGGTGGAGCACCACATCGAGCACGGCTTATCGCCGCACGACGCGACCGTGAAGGCGATGGAAGAAGTATCCGGACCAGTCATCGCGATCGCCCTCATCCTGGCGGCGGTGTTCATTCCGACCGCCTTCGTTCCCGGCATCACCGGACAGCTTTACAAGCAGTTTGCTGTCACCATCGCCATATCTGTGCTGTTCTCGGCCTTCAACGCGCTGACGCTTAGCCCCGCGCTGTCGGCCATGTTGCTTCGTCCCAAGAAGCAGTCACGGGGGCCGCTGGGCATCTTCTTCGGCTGGTTCAATCGTGCGTTCGGCGCCGCCACCGACGGTTACGTGAACTGGTGCCGGCACCTGATCCACAAGGCGGGATTTGCTTTCCTGTTGCTGGCGATAGTAGCGGCGGCCGCCGGTTTCTTCGGCAAGAGAGTGCCGGGCAGCTTTTTGCCTGACGAAGACCAGGGCTATCTCTATGCCGGCTTGCAGTTGCCTGATGCGTCGTCGCTGCAACGCTCGTCGGAAGCTGCCCGGGTTGTGGAAGAGGCCATCCTGGAGACGCCCGGAGTCGACAAGGTCAGCTCGGTCATGGGCTACAGCATGTTGAGCGGCGTGAACACGACCTACAGTTCGTTCTTCTTCGTCTCCCTCAAACCATGGGAGGAACGAAAAACACCCGAGACAAGTTACGAGGGAATCAAGGCGCACCTTCAGCGGGCCCTCTCCCAGGTGCCGTCCGGAATTGCGTTCTCATTTCCGCCTCCGGCAATTCCTGGCGTGGGTACATCGGGCGGCGTGACGTTCGTTCTGGAGGACCGGTCAGGGAGCGGCATCGACTTCCTAGCGAAGAACACGCAAGTGTTTATGGCCGAGGCCCGCAAGCGCCCCGAGCTCGCCGGGCGTGATGACCACCGCTCTGTTCGGCGTCCCCCAGGTCGGAGTTAAGGTTGATAACGCTAAAGCGATGACCGAGCAAATCCCGCTGAGTGAGCTCTACCAGACGGTGCAGACGTTCATGGGCGGCTCGCTGGTCAATTTCTTTAATCGTTTCGGCTTGCAGTGGCAGGTGTACGTACAGGCCGACGGCGACTACCGGACCAAAGCGGAGAACCTGGGCAAGTTTTACGTCCGGAACGCTGCGAACGAGATGGTCCCGTTGAGCACCTTGACCAGCGTTTATCCGCGCTCTGGTGCAGAGTTCGTCATGCGGTACAACCTGTTCAACTGCGTGCAGATCAATGCGGCAGCGGCGCCGGGATACAGTTCCGGCCAGGCTATCGCCGCCATGGAGGACGTCTTCCGTAAGACCATGCCGCAGCAGATGGGCTACGACTTCATGGGCATGTCGTACCAGGAGGTGAAAGCGGCGCAAGGTGTGTCCCCAGGCACCATCTTCGGCCTCGCATTCTTCGTAGTGTTCCTGATCATGGCGGCCCAGTACGAGAGCTGGACGCTGCCCTTCAGCGTGCTGCTGGGCGTGCCGATCGCGGTTTTCGGTGCTTTTGTGACCCTCTATCTTCGCAAGCTCGACAACAACGTTTACGCCCAGATCGGCCTGGTCATGCTCATCGGGCTCTCGGCGAAGAACGCCATCCTGATCGTCGAATTCGCCAAAATGGAATATGACAAGGGTGCGACCCTTATCGACGCGGCCCTGACCGGAGCAAAACTCCGGTTGCGTCCCATCCTGATGACGTCGTTCGCATTTCTATTGGGATGCGTGCCCTTGTGGACAGCCACCGGTGCGGGCGCCATTTCGCGCCGCGTGCTGGGCAGCGTGGTCATCGGCGGCATGCTGGCGGCTTCGTTTCTAGCCATTTTCTTTATTCCTGTGAGCTTCGACGTCGTCGAGCGTTTCGGCAATTGGATAGGTGGCGGAAGCAACATGAGGCGCCACCCGGTGGTGCCGAAACTCCGGCCGCAGGAGGTGGCCATGACTAGCGCTCAAGACTATCTGCCGCCATTCGTTCTGCGTCCTTACCGTGTGTGCCTGCAAGGTCGGGCCCAACTACAAGCGCCCGGCGACGACCGTTCCGGATCAATACCGCGGCGTCGCGCCCGATGCCTCACAGCAAGCCTCGGGGCAGCCATTTGCGGACATGCAGTGGACGGCGGTCTTTCAGGATGAGGTGTTGCAGGGCCTCATCAAGGAAGCGCTGACCAACAACTACGACATGCGCATCGCAGCCACCCGAATCCTTCAGGCCAATGCAAACCTCGGGATCACTCGCGCCAATCAACTTCCGACTCTCAACGGATCGGGCTCCATCATTAACCAGCGCAATCAGCTCACCAATCTCACCACCGACAAGTCGCCGACCTACGACACTCTCGCGCTGTCCTTGAACTACATCGTCGATTTCTGGGGCCAGTACCGCCGTGCTACGGAGTCAGCTCGTGCCACGTTGCTGGCAACCCAATACGGGCAGGAAGTCGTGAGAATTTCGTTGATCGATTCTGTGGCTACCAACTATTTCCTGTTGCGGCAATACGACGATCAACTGGAGTTCTCCAAAAAGACAGTCCAAGCAGACACCGAGATCCTGAAGCTCAACCAGATTAAATTCAAGGGCGGTGAGAGCGCGATCACTGACGTGTACCAGGCCCAGACGCTGCTGCAACAGGCCGAAGCTCAGGTCATCCAAACCCAGCAGTTCATCGAACAAACCGAGAACAACATCAGCATTCTGCTCGGCAGAAACCCCGGGCCCATCGCCCGTGGTCTGCCCATAACGCAACAGTCCCATCTGCCGGATGTGCCAACCGGACTGCCTTCAGCGCTGCTGGAACGCCGTCCCGATGTGCGCCGTGCTGAAGAAAACCTTGTAGCCGCGAACGCAAACGTTGGTGTGGCCAAGGCAAATTTCTTTCCGCAGATCTCGCTGACCGGCACATTCGGAGCACAGAGCACTGCCTTGACCAGCTTCCTGCAAGGCCCGGCTACCTTTTGGGCGGTGGGAGGACAGGCCATCCAACCGCTCTACCAGGGCGGCCGGATCAGGAGTCAATATCGCCTCGCTTGGGCGCAGCGAGACGAAACGGAATTGATCTATAAACAGACCGTGCAGCAGGCGTTCGGAGAGGTGTCCAACAGTCTCGTCGGCTATAACCAGTCCAGGCAATACCGAATGAAGCTCCAGCAGCAGACTGATACCTACAAGCAGATGGCGGACTTGGCGAACGTCCGCTTCCAAGGCGGCGTTACCAGCTTCCTGGAAGTGCAGTATTACGAACAGCAGTATTTCCTGTCTGCCCTCAGCCTCACGCAAGCTTGGTTCACGGAATTGCAGAATTACTGCTGCGCTGTATCAGGCACTAGGTGGCGGTTGGCAGCCGTAAGATCTGGCGACACAAGCCTCGGGTCACGGCCAGGTCGAGGTATTCCTGATGACTGTCAGTTGGAAGGACGGATATCCGTGCCGTCATCATTGACGTAGTAGCCACCGTAGCGGTTGTTATCGCGGAACAGGATTCGGATCCAGTAACGGACGGCTTCGTCGACCACCTGCACAAATTCGAATTCGATGACCTTTCCGACCTCTAGTCGCGCGGACGTCTCGAATCCGATTCCTCCACGACTCAAGTTGGTGCATACGGCGGGAAAGAACACCGGATTGCCGTCAACCCCGAGAATGCGAATCGGCAGGTTGGTTAAGACGCGATCCTGCCTCCTGCGGTCCGGTGCGATAGGAAGCTGAATTCTCGGAATGCCGGATTCTCCCGGATTCGCCATGGCTGCCCTAGTTATCGGCAACGAGCCAAGATCGCTTCAACTCACCTGAAATACCGCCGAACGACTGGCCGGCGGAAGGCGGAACAAGCGGGGGCGCTACTCATTTCACTTGGTTTAGGCCCGGCTCGGGATACACTGGCGGTCTGTTTTCCAACAATTCCGGGAGGAAGCTATTGCGTGTGCGCCAGACGGTCCGAATAGAACAACTCGAGTCTATGAAGCGCTGCTATGGGCCCGATTGCGCGGAAAAGTGCGAGCGTCTCTTGGCAGGCCCGCGAGGAGCGCAACTGCCCGATGTCGAGACTCTCATCAGGTTCCATGACGTGCTGCTTTTTCTTCGCGCTTTCCCGCAGAGCGCACGAGTTGTCGAACTTGCCGACCAGTTACTCGCGGATGTTGAGGCTCAAGTTTCGCGGTTCAAAGCAACCGAGTCCGATGTATTGGCCTTCGATAACGAATCCGTCTCAGGTATTGCGGGCACAACGGTGACGAATAGCTGGACGTTCGAGTTGGCGCGATGGCTGGTACAACGACATGCGCGGCACATCTGTCCACAGTGGGACGTCGACGAGCAGTACCGGCACATGGCGACCATCCTGCCGGATTGCATGCCTTTGATCGAGGACGACTCATTTGTCGAGGCGGACACTCCGTTTTTGAGATGGATGGAAGCGGCGGCGGGCGGCGAAGGAAAAGAGCTTGAGTGGTTGCTGCGCAGCTTTGACAGTCTGCCGGTTTCTCGGCTGGAGCGTACCAGTTTGTACGATGCTTTGGGGGTCAACCTTGCCTGGGACCTTCGCGGGTCTTCAGCCAGCCGAACCCTAGCTCGGCGGACGGTAGCGCGATACTTTTTCCACGATGCTCCGCTCTTGCAGCGCAAGCAAGTCTCTTTGGCCGACGAGATGTCCTCCGCGCCGCTCAAGCTGCGAAAGCTGAGCCGAATTGAAGGCGGAAAGATCATCGACATGGCGCGCGACGCACTGGCTGTCCGCTATCGTGAGTTACACGGCTCCACCCACGGCGATGCGAACTACGCATTCCAAGCGAACGTTGGCAGAGGCGTGCAGTTGTTCATCTGGGGACTCGATGCCGAGTGGCGACTTCCGCTGCGCGCCTACTATGCCGGGTTCACGCTGAAGAACGGAGTGCCGATCAATTACTTTGAGGCCATCGGACTCTTTGAATGGATCGAGGTCGGATTCAACACGTTTTATGCGTTTCGCGAGGGCGAGACCGCGTGGATTTATTCCAAGGTTTTGCACTTGCTCCATCAACTGGCTGGCGTGACCTGCATCTCGGTGTATCCCTACCAGATTGGACAGGACAATGAAGAAGCGATCAAATCTGGCGCATTCTGGTTCTATCGCAAGCTCGGGTTTAGGCCCGGACGTCCCGATTTGCTGGCGCTCACCGAGCGCGAAGAGAAGCGCATCGCGCGCGACTCCGAACACCGGACCTCTCCGCGTACCTTGCGCAAGCTGGCGGAGGGCCACATGTTTTTTGAGTTCGGCGCAACCCCGTCCGGGCGATGGGATTCATTTTCCGTGCGCGCGCTTGGGATGGCGGTACAACGAAAAATGGCCGCCGAGTTCGACGGCAACGCGGACAAGATGCGGCGGGCAACTGCGAAATCGTTGTCCAGAATACTGGGAGTGAATCTCGAAACCTGGAATTCGCGTGAGCGGTGGGCGTTTGGCAGCTTTGCGCTCGTGCTTGCTCTGGTTCTCGACTTGCCGCGATGGACGCGCGAAGAGAAACGCGCGCTCGTCGCGATCATCCGCGCAAAGGTCGGACCGGATGAAACAAGATTCCTGCAGCAGCTACAGCGACACAATACTCTTCGCGAAGCTTTGCTGCGGATTGGGTCAGAGGCGCGGAAGCCCGGAAACGTTAGATCCAGGAGCAACTAGCCAAGATTCTGCGAGCGTCCACACTATCGCGACACGTCGCGGCTCTGTATCTCAGTGCGGTTTTTCCTGTGACGCTGGCGCCACGGGTTTCGCGTTCGCCGCCTCCGCCGGCATGTTGTACTCGGGATTCGGAATTCCCATCAGCCACTTGTCGAACCATCCCACGATGTGATCGAGGCGCTCGACGCGGTGCCAGGGTTGCCCTGATCGCGAAAGTTCGTGCGATTCACCGGGGAAGTGCACCATCACAGTGGGCTTGTGCATGAACTTGAGCGCACGAAACATCTGCTCGCCGCCGCTGCCCGGAGGTGTGCGATAGTCGACGTCTCCCAGGATGAACATCATGGGAGTGTCGACATTCTTGATGTAGGTGATCGGCGAACGCTTGACGTAGTCCTGGAAATCATCGAACGGAGGCGCCTTGAACCAGTGCGGCTGGAACAGCGTGAAGTCCGCCGTGTACCACCATGAGACCCAGTCGGAGATGTCACGCTGCGACACCGCGGCGTGAAAGCGATGCGTCTGGCCAACGGTCCAGTCCGTCAGCAGGCCGCCACCGCTGCCGCCGGTTACGCCTAGCTTGTCGGGATCGACGTATCCGCGCTTCAGCATCTCATCGACGCCGGCCATCAGGTCCTTGTAGTCATCGCCGGGATACTTGTATTGAATGATGTTGCCGAACTCCTGACCATAACTGGTACTGCCGCGCGGATTCGGATACAGGACGATGTATCCCTTGGCCGCCATCCACTGAAACTCGTGATCGAATATCCAGCCGTAGGCGCCGTGCGGGCCACCGTGAATGTTCAGGATCAGCGGATACTTCTTCGACGGATCGAAGCTAGGAGGCTTCTGAATCCAGGCCTGGATCTTCCTGCCGTCGAAGCTGGTGTACCACATCTCTTCCGGCTCGGTCAGGTTCAACTCAGAGAACAACGGCCCGTTGATGTTTGTGATTTTCCGCTGCGAGCCGTCCGGGTTCAGCACGAACAACTCATCGATCATGGTTGGAGTTGAAACGTTCATCACCACGACTTTGCCGTCATCGGACGTCGTGAACTGCTCGACAGCCTGATCGCCTCGCGACAGCTCCTGCACCTTTCCACTGGCCGCATCGATGGAAACCAGAAATGTTCGTCCCTGCTTGACGATGACGTCGAGCAACTGGGAACCATCCTTGCTCCACGCTGGCGACAGGTGTCCGGGAGCGCGCGGCGCGCGATTGTCGCCACCCACGCCACTGTTTACGTCGTAGTCGTACTCGGCAGTGAGGTTTTTGGGGGCTGCTCCCGGTTGCAGATCGAGGATCCACAAGTCGGGCTCGGAATACGACCGCACTGGCTCCTGCACGGAGCCGATGAAGGCGATGCGTTTGCCATCGGGCGAGAGCGTCATGCCCCCGATGCCTCCCAGCAGGCCGCCGAGCTTGACCTTCGCCAGGAACTCGACTGCCCCGCCGGCCGCCGGCACGGACATGACATCAGTGGTAGTCAGCTCGTAGTACGGCTCGAGACTCCGGTCCGAGTGGAAGATGATGTGGCTGCCATCGGGAGTGAACGCCGGCTCCTGTTCGTCGAAGTCGCCCTCGGTCAACTGCTTCGGAGTAGTTTTGGAATCGCTGGCGGCTGGGACGTCGACGATCCAGATGTGCTTGTGGTGCTTGGGGTCGAGATAACCCTGTCCATTGAAGCGGTAAATAGCGCGCGTGATCACCTTCACGTCGCTCTCGTGCTCAGCTTCGACAGCGGCATCCTTCTTTTGCTTCTTGGCCATATCCTCGGCGTTAGCGTCGCACAAGAATGCGAGTTGCTTGCCATTCGGTGACCACATGGGATTGCTCACCCCGCGCGGCAGATCGGTGATCACCCAAGCTTCACCGCCGGTGAGCGAAAGCAACGCCAACTGGGCGGGCTGTGGCTTGCCGTCTTTGGGTTCCGCGCCGCGAACGAACGCGATCCACTTGCCGTCGGGCGACCAACTTGGCTCAGCGTCATGCTTGCCGTTGGTCAGGCGAATCGGGCCCTCGGAACCGCTGGTTGAAACCATCCAGAGCGCGGTGTCATAGTTGTCTTTCTTCTCGTTGACGGTCACGCGGACGAAGGCTACGCGCGCGCCGTCTGGGGAAACATGCGGGTCGCCAATCCACTGAAATCGAAACAGGTCTTTGTCAGTGATGAGGCGCTTCGACTGGGCAAACCCAGACAAAGAAAGAACACAGGCAAGTGCGAATACGACGCAACGACGCATGAGCGCGACCTCGAAGAGAGTTGGATGTCATTTATAACTGTGCGACGCGCAGTTGTCGAGCGAGTACAGTCAAACCATTCGCAACTTGTACGAACCAGGATCACGCAGGTGTTTCCAACGAAGGGGGAACGATGACTTTCAAAGCTCTTGATCTATCCGGTAGGACGGCGGTTGTGATTGGCGCCACCAGTGGCATCGGGCATACGCTGGCTCTCGGGCTTGCCGAGGCAGGTGCCGATGTCGTCCCTACCGCCAGGCGCAGCGAACTGGTCGAGCAGACAGCTTCTGTAATCGAGTCGGTGGGCCGCCGCTCGTTGCGCTGCCCATCCGACGTAAGGGACCGCGGCAGCCTCGAACGAGTTCTCGCCAGGACGGTCGAAGCCTTCGGCAAGGTCGACATCCTCATCAACTGCGCGGGCATCACCAAGCGGGCGCCAACGCTCGACCTGCCGGAAGAAGAATGGAACGCGATCCTCGATACCAATATGACCGGAACCCTGCGCGCGGCCCAGGTCTTTGGCCGGCACATGTTGGAGCGCGGCTATGGCCGCATTGTTCACACGGCCTCTCTCTCAAGCTTCGTCGCACTCAACGAAGTTGCGGCCTACGCGGCCAGCAAAGCCGCTGTCGCGTCGTTGACCAAGTCGCTGGCGATCGAGTGGGGCTGGCGTGGCGTGTGCGTGAATGCCATCGCGCCGGGAGTATTTCCCACCGACCAGAATCGCAGTTTGCTGGAAGGCACCGCGCGCGGTCGCGAGTTTCTCTCGCGCATTCCCATGCAGCGCTTCGGCGATGTGCAGGAGCTTTGCGGAGCGGCTATTTTTCTTGCCTCGGAGGCTGCAAGCTATGTGAATGGGGAAGTGCTGGTTGTGGATGGCGGTTTCCTGGCCAGCGGAGTGAACCAGTGACAGCTCAAAGAGTGTCAATCGGAATCGGCTGGATCGTTGGCGCCAGCGCCTGCACCAGGATGAAGGCTACGAGGTACGCGGAACCCGCGATCATGAAGACCGATACGTAGGATCCCGTCCATTGCAGAATAAATCCCACAGCCGTGGCGGCGAACATGGCGCCCACCGATCCGGCCATGCTGGCGAATCCCACCACGCTGCCCACGGCTGTCCGTGGGAACATGTCTGACACCAGCGTGTACATGTTTGCCGAC
The DNA here is from genome assembly GCA_963758255.1 of uncultured Acidobacteriaceae bacterium. Taxonomy (GTDB): domain Bacteria; phylum Acidobacteriota; class Terriglobia; order Terriglobales; family Acidobacteriaceae; genus DASRAA01. The sequence goes on along the minus strand of CAVWUX010000015.1, from coordinate 171,034 downwards.
CAACCCTGGTGAGCACCCGCAGCGATTGCCACCAATGCAACGGCGAGCCAGAGATTGGATGTCCGGGCAGCGAAGACTACCGGCACCACGGCCAGCGCGCTTGCCAGCAACGCGGTCTTGCGGCTCTTGTTCAGGGACTGTCCATGCCGCAGGAGCGCCGAGGAAAGCCAGCCACCGCCGATGCTGCCCACGGTTGCGCCGGTGTAGATGAGAAACAGCGGCACGGCCATGGCGCGCAGGTCGAGCCCGAACCGTCGGCTGAGAAAATCTGGCACCCAGAACAGGTAGATGTACCAGATGGGATCGGTGAAGAACCGCCCGGCTGCAATCGCCCATGTTTCCCGATGTCCCACAACATCGCGCAACGGGACCTTTACCGGCTCTTCTTCCTGCGGATCGCTCCGAATGTACGCAAGCTCGGCCGGAGACAGATGGCGATCCTGGTCAGGGGGGCGATACAAGGCCCACCAGGCGATCATCCAAATAAGACCGAGCGCTCCGGTACCGATGAACGCCATCTGCCAACCAAAACGGTAGGTGATCCACGGCACAATCAGCGGAGTAACGACTGCTCCGATGTTGGTTCCGGAGTTGAAGAGGCCGGTAGCCAGTGCCCGCTCTTTTTTGGGGAACCACTCGGCGATGGTCTTGATCGAGGCGGGGAAATTTCCCGACTCCCCCAATCCCAGCGCGAAACGCGCGATCGAGAATTGCAGCACCGAGCGCGCTGCGGCATGTGCCATCGCAGCAGCGCTCCAGATCAGGACTGCAAGCGAGAATCCTTTTCGGGTGCCAAGCCAGTCCACGATCCGACCCATGACCAATAGACCGACTGCATAGGCGAGTTGAAAGGCGAGCACGATATTGCTGTAACCGATTTCCGACCAGCCCAACTGGGTTTGCAGGACCGGTTTCAGCAGCCCGATGACCTGGCGGTCCATGTAGTTAATGGTCGCGGCAAAGAACAGCAGCGCGCAGATGGACCAGCGATGGTGAGTAGCGGAAGTGCTGTCGTCTGGCATCTAAGGACCGTTGGGGTTACGGAGCCGGTAGAGAACTTCGCCTGCGCGCGGGATGAGCTTGACTCCTTCAGGCTCGCGATTTCTCCAGGTGTCAATGTCAACGCTTTTGGGGTCGAGGTAATTCAGATTCAGATTTCGACAGCGGTCCGCGGAAATGCCGGTGGCCAGGGTCACGGTGAGTCGAGGAGCTTCGACACTAGTCTCGGCATCGTAAGTGCCCTTGCCTTTGAGGTGTGTCGAGTGCGCCAACACGCTGCGCGGAGCCGATTTGAACTTCCCCAACTGCTTCACAAAGTAGTCGCGACAGTGGTACCCGATCTTGTCGATGTCTGGGCCGTGGGTATAGCTGACCTCGGAAATGTGGGGAGCGTAAATAATCACCTCGCCGCCGTCCGCGACGGCAGGCTCGACCTTGTACATGCCTTTGGCGGCGGTCCACAGATCGTCATACAGGCTAGGCATGACCGACAGAACGCGCTGGAAGGGACGATCGACCCAGATGATGTGCGTCTGCGCTGAGAGATCGGCTGCCGCACGCCACGCCTCTTTTGGCGCACCGAAATACAGGCCCGCTACGCCCTCTTCGGCCACGACCAGCGAAAGGCAGGCGACCGGGACTTTCACGAGTGCCGCGGCTACGTCGATTATTTCGCGTACTGGCGTTGAATGAGTGCCGATCAGCTCGTAGCTGCCCAACAGCGCCCCCAACCAATGCGTCCACCCGATGATTTCGGGGCCGCCGATTCCGGGGAAAAGATACTTGTTGCCGCCGGAGAACCCGACCACCTCGTGGGGGAAAACCGGGCCGCAGATGAGCACTTGATCGTAGTCGAAGATCTTCCGATTGATGCGAACGGGAATGGCCTCGTCCAGTAATCCGCCGGAGATTCGGAGCACTTCATCCTTCGGGATCACACCCAACTCTGCAAAGGTGTCAGGCAGGTCCCAGCGATGGTTCATAATCTTCGCCGTCCCGCAGGTTCCGTTGACGACCGGACGCCCCAGGAGAGTGGACAGCTGCGCATCGCGCATGAGGGGATGCGTTCCCAGAGCCACCAGATAATCGCATTCCGCCGCCCGCGTGCCGATTTCCTGCTGCAACAGTTCAAACATGAGCGGCATGGGCATGGTGCGGGTTCCGTCGGGAATAATCGTCAGTACCCGCTTGCCGTCAACCTGCAATTCGTCTGCAGCCGTGCTCACGATCTGACGGACTTCGTCCGCGGTGAGCGATCGATCGGTGAACCCTTGACCAACTATCATCGTTCCTGCGCCCCAGAGTATTTACCGCAATCGATCCGGTTTCGTCCTGTATTGTCGCATTCGCAGACAAACGTTGCAGAATTGTGGTTGCGCCGAGGGCGAAAAGTGGAGAGCATGTTGTCATGAATGCATTCCTCAGCGACGACTTTCTGCTCACCAGCGAAACGGCGCGCCGGCTGTATCATGAACACGCGGAACCGCAGCCCATCTGCGACTACCACACGCATCTCAGCGCCGCCGACATCGCCTCCGATCGTCGCTTCAACGATCTCGCAGAAATCTGGCTGGAAGGCGACCATTACAAGTGGCGGGCCATGCGCGCCTATGGTGCCCAGATGCCGGAGCGCTACTGTACGGGTGACGCCCTGCCATACGAGAAGTTCATCGCCTGGTCGCGGACGGTTCCGCATACCCTGCGCAATCCGCTGTATCACTGGACGCATCTCGAGCTGCAGCGTTACTTCGGGATCACCGAGTTGCTGAATGTGACCTCGGCGCCTGCCATCTGGAAGCGCGCCAACGCCCTGTTGCGGGAAGATCTGTCAGTGCGTGCGATCCTGCTGAAATTTCGCGTGGACACGCTCTGCACCACCGACGATCCGGTTGACGACCTTAGTGAGCACCGGCGGATTCGTGAGGCGAACACAGTTGATTCTCCTTTTCCGTGTCCGTGCGTACCGAACCTGAAACGTGACGCGACCGTTGTCCTGCCGACCTTCCGTCCCGACCGGGCGTTACAGATCGACGATGCTGCAAACTTCTTGCTGTGGCTGGAAAAACTGCGCCAGGCCAGCAATGTCGATATCCGCAACCTCGCCACGCTTCTGGACGCGCTGCGGCAGCGGCATGATCACTTTGGGGAACTTGGCTGCCGGGCCTCCGACCACGGCTTGACGCGCTGTTGCGCCACACCCTGTACCGAGGAGACCGCCGCAGAGATTTTTGCCAAGGTGCTTGAGCACAAGGCCATCAGCCCCGAAGAGCATGAATCGTACGGAACGTTTCTCATGCTGTTCTTCGGGCATCTCGATGCCGAGAAGGGCTGGGTCAAGCAACTTCATCTCGGCGCGCACAGAAACCTCAGCAGCTTGGCGTTGAGCACCTTAGGGCCCGATACCGGATTCGATGCCATCGGGGATTACCCGCAAGGCGCAGCGCTGACCACTTACCTGGATCTGTTGCAGCGCGAAAACGCGTTGCCGCGGATGGTGCTATACAACTCGAACCCGGCCGACAACCACCTGTTCGCCACCGTGGCGGGGAGCTTTCAACCCAGCGAATCGATGCGGCACCGGGACACGTGGAAGAACCCAATTCAGTACGGACCGGCGTGGTGGTTTCTCGATCAGAAGAATGGAATTATCGATCAACTCAATGCTCTGTCCAGTGTGGGGTTGCTGTCGCGCTTTATCGGTATGACCACCGATTCGCGGTCGTTTATGTCGTTTCCACGGCATGAGTATTTCCGTCGCATCCTGTGCGACTTGATTGGTGGGGAAGTGGAACGCGGGGAACTACCGAACGATGAAGGGTTGCTCGGGCAGTTGGTGGAGAACATTTGCTGTCGTAATGCGGAGCGGTATTTCGGGGTTGCAGGAAGAGCTAGTCCCCGCTGGTCACCTGCTGCCCTGCCGCGGACAGCCAGCGTATAATCCGGGTGAGTCTCGGGCCGCGTTAGTCCTGTGCCGCTCGATCAGTTTCAATAGACCGCAACTATTTTCTGCGAGGCCGTCATGGATCAAAAGAACGCCGGAAGTCCCTCATCCACCAACCGTCGTGAGTTCCTGAAGGCGGGTGGAGCGATTACCGCCGGTCTGGTGGCGCAAGCGGCGCTGCCCGCGGCGGCCATAACCTTACCGGCGCTGCCTTCCAATCCGGCAACACCGAACGCCATGCCCACTCGCAATCTGGGAAAGACCGGCTATAAGGTTGGTATTTTCAGTTTGGGCGGACAAGCCGCGGTCGAGCGCCCGGATAACGAAGCGGTTGCCGTTCCCATCATCGAGAAGGCGCTTGACCTGGGCGTGAATTACATTGACACCTCTTCGATTTACGGTGGGCCGCATCGCTGGAGCGAGCGCTACGTTGGTCAGGTGATGAAGAAACGGCGTTCCGAAGCATTCCTCGCCAGCAAGACGAGGGAGCGCACTAAAGAGGGTTCGCTTCGCATGCTGGAGGAGTCTCTCACCCTGCTCAATACCGATCATCTTGACCTGTGGCAGTTACACGATATCGGTTCGAACAACGAGATCGAGGAGATCTTCGCCAAAGGCGGCGCGATGGAGGCGCTGCTCCAGGCGCGCGACCAGAAGATGGTGCGCTTCCTCGGCATCACCGGTCACTTCCGTCCTGAGCCGCTCATCGAAGCCATTCATCGCTATCCTTTCGACACCATTCTGATGGCGGTCAATGCCGCCGATCCTCATCACTTCAGCTTCTCCGAACAGTTGCTGCCGCTGGCCGTCGACAAGCAGATGGGCATCATTGGCATGAAGGTCCCGGCACGCGGTCGCATCCTTTCCTCCTGGACGCCTCCGCCGATAGAGCAGCAGAAACACTCTTGGGAAGGCATGGTGTTGGCGCCGACTCCCGGCACCCTCGACATGCGGCAGGCGATGTACTACTCGCTGTCGCTGCCGGTGTCTACCGTGATTATCGGTTGCGACTCTGTGGCGCAGTTGGAGCACAATGTGCAGCTCGCGCGTGAGTTCACGCCATACAGCGAGAAGCAGATGGCGGGCCTGGTGCAGAAGGCCGAGCCGGTGTCGAAGCAAGCGCTGTTCTTCCGCTTCTACGATCACGCGTAGGATTGCCGGCGCGATTCTAGCGCCGTCTAGCTCGTCGGCTTTTCTCTCGGCGGTTGCGAGGCGAAGAAATCCTGCCGGAAGCGTTGGGCGTAGTCGTGGGTCAACTGCTCGATGCGCGCCGGATCGGGCGAGCGCAAAATCAAACCCACGTGGTGCTTCTTCTCCATCCGCCAGACGATCTCGGGATCCTGATAGGCGGATGTGTCCGGATGCTCCTGCCGGGCGAGAGAAATCAGCAGTCCGGCGAAATCGTGCCGAACCGGAGGCACTTGATAAGGGGTCTTTCCACCGGCGATTTCCACCTTTGCCCATTCAGACCAAAGGTTGACGCCGGTCGCGGCCTCGACCAGATCGGAAATGTGGGCGCCGCCAACACGGGCTGCGGTCTCGAGAAAGTACAGTTTCCCGTCGCGACCCTGGATGAACTCGCTGTGCGAGACTCCGCGCACCATGCCGAACGCCTGCAGCACCCGCTGATTAAGGGCACGCAGCGCGACTTCGTCGTCTGATCCCTCCGCTAGCGTCCGAGTCGTGAAGATATCGCCTTCGTGGGAAACGTCCATGGGTGGGCGTCCGTACTTGCTGGCAATCGAAAACAGCAATTCCCGTTCGTAGGTGATGGTGTCGACGTGGAAGATGTCGCCCGGCACATACTGCTCCAGCAGATAAAAGGACTGTTGATCGCCCAGGCGGTCAACCGCCGACCAGAACTCCTCCGGACTGGAAATCTTCTTTACACCAATCGAGCCGGCCAGCGAGCGCGGCTTGAGCACCCACGGCGCAGGCACCCGCTGCAGAAACTCGTTGAGCTTCTGGTGATTCAATACATGGATGAACTCGGGTACCGGAAGGCCTTCGTCGCGGGCCTTGGTGCGCATCGCCAGCTTGTCGCGGAAATAGCGGGCCGTAGTATCGCCCATGCCGGGGACGCGCAGGTGCTCGCGCAGCGTAGCCGCCGTTTCCACGTCAAAGTCATCCAGAGGAACAATCCGATCGATGACCTCGGTCTTGGCCAAATGGCTGATCCCCAGCAAAACGTCCTGTAGCTTCCAGGTCTTGTCTTCGTCAGGGACGTAGAAGATGTTGTCCAGAGACTCTCTGGGCCAGTCGGCGTCGCCGAGACTCTGGGACGTGAGCAGCAGGGTGCGGCAACCCTGGCGCTTGCACTCCTGCATGAACTCAATTCCCTTGAAATAACTCGCGAGACACAAGACCGTCAGGGGTCGCTCAGGCGGGGTTTGGGACGCCAAGGAATCCGGCACGTGAGCCTCCTTACGAGATAGAACAATAAGGTATCAGAGCCGTAGACTTAAGTCTGCCGTCTGGAAGGCGCAACTGGGAGGCACCAACCAGCCACGCTCCGGCAGCCGAATGCATCCGGCATCCAACCCAGTGGGAGAAACACTATGCGCACCTTGATCATTCTCTGCCTCGGCTTCCTGATTTGGGCGGTATGCCTCGGTCTTGCCAGGATTGCGACCGGCTCCAGCGTGCGGTCGATCAACGTCGCAACCACGGCGTTTGTCGTAATCTGGTTCCTGGCGGCTGCCGCCAACATGTGGATCGGAGTCACACAGGCAGGATACTCATTCAAGGAAGAGTTGCCGGTATTCCTCCTCATCTTCCTGCTGCCCGCCGCTGCTGCAATCTTTGTGAAGTGGAAGTTCTTTTGAAACCCGCAAACAGAACACCGCCAACCACTCGGTTAGGTGGACTGCGAGACGTCACGAGCGTGGCGTAACCATACTCTGCTTCGCAATGCTCTTGAATCGTGCTACGCTGCCATTTCCCAGGCGGTTACGCTGATGAAATCACGTTCAGTTCTGGTTCTCTTCATTGCGTTCCTGTTCGGTTTCCCCAGCCCGGTTCGTGCAGACGACAAGAAGCTTCCTGACAATCCTGATCTGGTAGCTGCCAATCAACTCTCTCAGTCCGGAAATTTCGCAGATGCGATCTTGATGTACCAGCACGCGCTGAAAACCGATCCGAAGCTGGTTGCAGCGCAGTCGGGACTGATTCTCGCCTATGTGCGCGACGAGCAGGTGGACGCCGCGTTCGACCTAGCCAAGAGTTCGCTGGTCGCACAGCCCAACTCGGCATCGCTTCTGGCGGCCATGGGGGCGGTCCAATACCGTCGCGGCGAAATTCCAGAGGCAGAGGCGTCGTTCCTCAGCGCGAAGAAGATCGATCCCAACCTGGTCGAGGCGTATCTGGGGCTGGCTCGGCTCTATCGCACGGCTCTTGCTCTACCGCCGCGCCTATGACCTGATCAAGCAGGCGCACGAAATCGCGCCCGAGGATCTCGCAGTGCAGCGTGCCTGGATCAACATGCTTCCGCGACGCGAACGAGTGAAGGCGCTCGAAGCTTACCTGGCCTCTCCTCATCCGGATAACGCCGAGGAAAACGCATCGCTGAAAGCGTGGCTGCAATACATGAAAGCGACGGCCGACCAGCCTGTGCACGCCTGCAAGCTGGCGAATAGCATCGAAAGCACTCAGACGCAGATGCAGATCCTTCTCCGGGATGCGCGCCGGGTTGCGGGATACGGTCTCGTGGTCAAGGTCAACGACCGCAGCCAGAGACTGCTGTTGGACACCGGCGCCAGCGGAATTCTGATCAATCGCAAAGCTGCGGAAAAAGCGGGCCTCAAGCGCGTATCGAGTGTGCAATTCTCCGGCATTGGCGAGAAAGGCCAGCGCGACGCCTATTTTGCCATTGCTGACCGGGTACGAATCGGAGAGTTGGAGTTCAGGGACTGCATCGTCACGGTTTCCGAGAAATCCATGGGGCTCGATGAAGATGGCCTGATCGGCGCAGACGTTTTCAGCTCTTACGTAGTGGACATTGACATCCCGGCTGACATGCTTCGACTAACTCCGCTGCCCAGGGGCCCGCAAGAGTCGGACGTCCAAGCCTCTCTGGCCAGCGATCCCGACTCCGACGATGAATCGGAGGAGATAGCGGACGGCACCGAGAAACCCAAAACGGACGTAAAACCAGGCCCGGACGACCGCGCTTCTGCATCCTCCACTTCGCGATTACCCAAGGACCGGTATGTCGCGCCGGAAATGGCGAAGTGGGCCAGAGTCTATCGCATCGGCCACGACCTGCTAATTCCAACCCATCTGAACGGTTCCAAAGCCTGCCTGTTCGTGATCGATACAGGCGCATTTTCCAACATGATATCGACCCGGGCGGCGCGCAATGTCACCAAAGTAAGTGCGGATGAATCGATCAAGATCAAGGGACTGAGCGGAGAAGTAAATAAGATCTACAGCGCCGACAAAGCCACACTGCAGTTTGGAAACATTCGCCAGCCCAATCAGGACATGGTTGCCATCGACTTGTCCGGCATCAGCAAGAACCTTGGAGTTGAGGTGTCCGGGTTCCTGGGCTTTGCAACCTTTCGGCAGCTGGAAATGAAAATAGACTATCGAGACGGCCTGGTGGAGTTCATTTACGATCCCAGCAAACTGCCACCCGCACTTCGGCCTTGAGCGGCGGTTGCTCCTACCCGGCCCGTCCTCCGGTTTCCCGAAACCGCTGCAGGTTCGATCCGAGAATGATGCCGGGATTCAGATAGTGCGTTTTGGGCAGGTCAGCATTGTGCAGCAGGTGCTCAGCGAGGCTGCGGACGGCGATCTGACCCTGGCGGTAGGGCCTCTGGTGCATGGAGGCGTCGATCGTGCCGCTTTTGAAATAGGGAATCATCTCGCGAAAGAGATCGGTTGCAATCAGTCTGACACTGCCCATTCGCTTCGCCTCTGACAACGCCCGGCAGACCGGCAGACAGTTGACTGTATTGACGTAGATGCCCGCAAGATCGGGAATGCGCTTCAGTAGTTTACGGGTCTTGCGGAAACTCTCTTCCGGGTCCTCGTGCGCCTCGATCGTCGTTGCTACGCATCCTCCCCTGCAGAATTCAGAAAAACTCCTGGTAAAGCCATCCGCCTTTTCCCGGTGATCGACTGTCGTCAACATGCCCGTAACAATCGCCACCTTCGATCCCGAGGGCACGAACTTCGACATGAGTTCGCCGGCAATCAATCCATTCAACTTGGGCTCGACGCAAACGATGCAGGAACGAAGACTTCCGGGCGCATCAGTCGAAACGCACACGACACGGACACCGCTTTCTTCCGCGGCGTCGATGAGTGGTGTCATGGCATCCGGGTTCCCGGGTGTCACCACGACACCCTGCACGCCGGAATCGATGATCTTGCGAAAAGCCTGACGCTCGCCCTTCCCCAATTCCGGGATAGGACGGAGAACGAACTCGATCCCGCGATCGCTGTACCGGTTCACCTCTTCTTGGATGCCTTCCCAGAGTTCGTTGTAGAAGTAGCGAATCTCCTGCGGAACACAGACCCCAATGCGAATCCGCTGCCCGGTGGAAAGCGAGCGCGCCGCCAGGTTGGGTCGGTATCCGATTTGTTTCGCAATATCGAGAACGCGCTGCCTCGTCTCGTCGTTGATGCCCGGCCGACCGTGCAGCGCGCGATCTACTGTGCCAATGGACACGCCCGCCAGTTCGGCAATGTGTGGTATACCGCTACGTTTACCCTTCATCGCTGCGAGGACCTTTTCATGAGAGGACCGCCGACAGCGTATTCCGCGTCCGTGATCGCACGCCTTATTTATATCACCGTTAACGTACACGATTTAGCTTTTCTTTCATCTCATTTCGCGTAATAATCCGGGGGAAGAGCTGTGGCCATTGCGTCTGGGCGCATCCTGCCCCCGCGGTTCACACGAAATCTGGATTGGGAAAGCAATTCATGCCTGCAAGATTGTTGGGAATTGACGTAGGTACAGGTGGCACGCGGGCCGTGCTCATCGATGGAAAAGGAACGGTCGTTGCCTCCCGCACCGCCGAACATGTTCCTTTCGCATCTCCGCAAACCGGATGGGCAGAACAGGATCCCCACGATTGGTGGCGCGCGACTCGCGACGCTATTCAGCAGGTGATGGCTGCCTCCGCTACCAGTGCGAGCGAAATTGCAGCAGTTGGTTTCTCCGGCCAGATGCACGGCGCGGTCTTGCTCGATGCAGCGGGCGAGGTCCTGCGTCCGGCCCTGATCTGGTGTGATCAGCGCATCGGCTGACCAAGCGCGCGACCTGACTTCTCAACTTGGCGAAGAGCAAATCATCGCCTGGACGTGCAATCCTGCGCTGCCGAACTTTACACTGACCAAACTCCTGTGGGTGCGCCAACACGAGCCCCAACTCTTCGAACGCTTTCGCACTTTGCTGCTTCCCAAGGACTACGTTCGCTACCGCCTCACCGGTGAGTTCGGCATGGACATGGCCGACGCTTCCGGCACGTTGTTGCTGGATGTCGCCAACCGGCGTTGGTCCACCGCGATGGCTAACGCTGCGGGCATAGACGCTAACTGCCTTCCCCCATTGTTTGAGTCGCCTGATGTTTGCGCCAGAATCTCTGAATCCGGGGCGGCGGCAACAGGTCTGCTGAAGGGCACACCGGTGGTCGCAGGCGCGGGCGATCAGGCCGCGGGCGCGGTCGGGCTCGGAATCGTCAGTCCCGGGGCCGTGCATGCCACCATCGGCACCTCGGGCGTAGTTTTCGCCGCGACCGACCGGCCGGCGCTGGATCCAAAAGGGCGCCTCCACACCTTCTGCCACGCCATTCCCGGACGCTGGCACGTCATGGGCGTGACCCAGGCAGCGGGACTCTCGTTGCGTTGGTTCCGCGACAATTTCGGGACTGTCGCCGAAGACTCGCGCGATCCCTACGAACGACTCTCGGACGAAGCGGCAGCCGTTCCCCCCGGCTGCGATGGCGTGCTATGGGCGCCTTACTTGATGGGCGAACGCACACCGCATCTCGATCCGCAGGCGCGGGCTGCACTGGTAGGATTGGCCGCCAATCACGGCCGCGGCCATATCGTGCGCGCCATTCTGGAAGGCGTTGCCTTCAGCTTGCGCGATTCGTTCTCGATCTTCGCCGAGATGAACGTGCCGGTTACCGATATTCGTCTCGGCGGCGGCGGAGCGCGCTCCCCGCTCTGGCGTCAAATTCAGGCCGACGTCTACGGTCACGCCGTCGAAGTAGTGGAGGCGGAAGAAGGCGCAGCTTACGGCGCAGCCTTGCTCGCGGGAGTCGGCGCTGGAACCTGGTCGAGCGTCGATGAAGCCTGTCAGCGATCGGTGCGCATCGCAAAGCAGATCGACCCTGACCCCGCCACCAGCGGCCTCATGAATCGCCAGTACGAACGGTACTGTCGCATCTATCCCGCGCTGCGACAGATTCGCGGCGAGTCGAATTCATTTGCGGCCACATAGGCCGCGATTACTTGGAGGACTCATGTCGAACGACAAATACGATCCCCGGCCGGAGCACAAATTCTCTTTCGGCCTCTGGACACTGGGTAACCGCGGTCGCGATCCGTTTGGCGACGCCGTGCGTCCCACCATCTCGCCCAATGACATCGTTGCCATTCTGGGTGAACTCGGCGCCTGGGGCGTCAACCTGCACGACAACGATCTGGTGCCTATCGACGCCACACCCGCCGAGCGCGACCGCATTGTGCGCGAGTTCAAAGCGGCGTGCAAAGAGCACGGCGTTTGCGTGCCCATGGCGACCGTGAACCTGTTCTACGACCCGGTCTTTCGTGACGGAGCGTTCACGTCCAATGATCCCCGGGTTCGCGCCTATGCCTTGCAGAAGACCATGACCGCCATGGACCTCGGCGCGGAACTCGGCGCCAAAATCTTTGTGTTATGGGGAGGCCGTGAGGGCACCGAGACCGATGCCTGCCGTCGTCCCGGACCATGCCGTCAAGCGCCTGCGTGAAGCGCTGAATTACCTGTGTGAGTACAGTCTCGACAAGAAATACGGCTTCAAGTTTGCCCTCGAAGCCAAGCCCAACGAGCCTCGCGGCGACATCTATATGGCGACCACCGGGGCCTATCTCGGATTCATTCCGACCCTTGCACATCCGGAAATGGTCGGAGTCAACCCCGAGGTTGCTCACGAACACATGGCCGGACTCAATGCCCTTCATTCCGTAGCCCAGGCATGGGAGTGCGGCAAGCTCTTCCACATCGATCTTAACGATCAGAATCCCGGCCGCTACGACCAGGATTTTCGTTTCGCCTCCGCCACACCGAAGGCAATGTTCTGGCTGGTGAAATTCCTCGAAGACGTCGGCTACGATGGCCCGCGTCATTTCGACGCACATGCCTACCGCACCGAGGACGTCGACGGCGTGAAGGATTTCGCGCTCGGCTGCATGAGGACCTACGTCATCCTCAAGGAAAAAGCGCGCCAATGGAACGCGGATTTGGAAATCCAGGCGATCGTAAAAGAGTTGAATGCCGGCAACGGCGCGTCGTCCGGTAGCTACTCCACTGCCGGAGCGCAGAAGTTGCTGGCGACCAGCTTCGACCGGCAGTCACTCGCGCAGAAAGGCCTGCAGTACGAACGCCTCGATCAGCTGACGATGGAGCTCTTGATGGGCGTGCGATAGGCCCAGCGACTCAACCGCTCCAAGTCAACGTCGTAACGGAATCAGCAGGCAACGCGAGTTCGCTAGACACCCGGTGATGGATTGTAAGCACCTCCGGCTTGCAATGTCTATGGCAACTCTTACAATGTCTGCGGAATCCAATTGATCGTCCATCGCGCGACGCACGCGCCCACATAACAGCAAGGAGATAGGAAATGGCAGCTTCGGTTCCTGATAGCCACAAAGACCTCTTCCAGAAACGCGCGTTCGGCAGCTTTACCACTCTGATGCCCGACGGCAGCCCTCAGACAACGCCGGTGTGGGTGGACTTCGACAATGGAAAAGTGATCGTGAACACCGCCCTCGGCCGCCAGAAGGACAAGAATGTGCGACACGATCCCCGGGTCGCCATCACCTTGATCGATCCCGACAACCCTTATCGCTATCTCGAAGTTCGGGGCACGGTCGACGAGATCACACAGGAGGGCGCCGAGAAACACATTGACAAGATGGCCAAGAAGTACCTCGATAAAGACAAGTATCCGTTTGCGCAGCCTGGGGAGCAGCGAGTTCTGATCAAGGTCACGCCGGAAAAGTTCAGCACAATGGGATAGCGCGCCGCATCGCCTGCTGCGCGAGCAGCGGGTGTCGTGTCCGCCTTATTTCTGTGCCTGAGGTTTGCAGTCGCCAGACTTAGCCGCGGGTTCTTCTCGCTCGAAGCCGTAAGGGCAGTGCCGGCATCCCGAGGTGCAACAGTAGCCGCGCTCGCGCAGGTAGTACTCGGTGAAGACCATCAGGCCTTTGTCGAAGTAATAGTCGATCCCTTCGATCAGTTCGCGTTCGATCATGAAGCCCCAGCCTCGCGCAACAATGCATTGCGCTCCTCAGGGTCGACCGCGACGCCATCGCGGAATTTAACGTATCTCCCCGAAATCGCCGGCACCCGCTCGCCAGGCACAATGAACCCCACCAGGTTCAAGGGATCGGCCGCGGATACCACAAGGGTTTCTCCCGTTGCGGGCAAATTGCGCATGGCCCGCAGCGACTCCACTGCCTCGGGCAGCGCGAACTGCTCACCCAGGAATCCGCTCACAAATCGCCCACCGCGCACCTCGCCCCGGTCTTCCAGCCGACGAAAGGTGATGAGCAACTCACGCCACTTTGGCAGGTTCGACTCGCGCGCCAGGACTTCGCGAAACACTACTCCATAGCGCCTCAGCAGCACTCGGCACATCGCCTCGACTGTCTTGTTGCGGTCCGCCGCTTCCGCCGCATAGAGCAGCGACCAGCGCCCGGTGGAGTGGCGCGGTTTGGCTATCTTAGGCGCGCCCGGCGTCGAACGCCGGTTGGGAGTGATTAACGCGCGCAAGTTCTCGAAGCCATCGGCGGTCACCAGGCCCGCGGCGACGAGTTCCCAAAGGGCAGTTTCAATTTCGGCCTTGAGTTTCCCGGTCCCACGGACAATATCCGTAAAGAACGACGCCCCGCGCCTGCGAAGGAAGTCGCCTACGGTTCTGGCACTCTCACTCAGCACGCGCTCTTCGTTCTCAGCGTCGTCTGGATTGCGTGGCTGCATCCAGTCCGAGTCTTCCCGCACGAAAAACGTGATCGGCGCCACGCTGGTGGGCACAACCCGCCTTCGCCCACTGCCGGAGTCTTCGAGCGTTGCCGGATGCGGCGAGAGCCGCCCCCATCCAATCGCTCCCGTCAGGCACAACTGGTCCAGCACCGCCGGATCGTAGGCGTTCATGCGCGGTTTAAGAACTTGCTTCTCCCATGCGTTTGCGGGAATTTCAAATCCCTGCAATTGCCGGATGACCTCCAGCAGTCCGCGCTCGCCGCTGGCTTGCGCATTGGGAGCCACATGCTGCCAGCGCAGCAACCAGCGCATGAATTGGGCGGCGGTGACCGGCTCCACCTGCTTGCGAAGCGTAGCGACGGTCAGGTGGTGAATGCGCGCCAGCAATCGCCGGTCGCACCATTCCGCCGTCTCCGGCTCATTGCCCGCGGCTTGGCCCGTGAAGTTTCCTCGCAGGACTGCTCCGCTTGCTTCCATGCGCAGCAGCGCGCGCGCCACATCAGCCGGCGGAATGCCCAGCAAGAAGCCCAGCGCGGCCGCGGTGGTTGGGCCGGAGTGCATCATCCAGCCCTTGATCATGAGCAGTAGCGCATCGTCTCGCGACTCTGCGTTCAACCGCAGCTCCGGTGGAGCGACCTCGAACTTCGCATCTGGATAGATGAGCGCAAATTCTTTGGCGCGCTCCGACGCTACGAGGTAGCGGCGGTCGCCGGCCATCGCGCGCACGACTCGCCACCCCTCCGCCAATTCGGCCAGATACGGAACCCACCTCGCAACCACGCCTTGCCATTCCGGATCGCCTATTTCTTCGGGCAGAGCCACCAGCGTCTGCAAGCGCATCGTGCAGCTCATCGGCATCGCGCACGTCCGGACGCGCTTCCTCACGCACGCGCGTAATCGCTGTCTGGTCAAGGCGGCCAATCTCGTTCAACACCGGCTCTGGCAGCATTCGCCGCATCTGCACCGCGCGGGCGCGCCGCTCTTCCAGCGGCGCATCGTCGAGGAAGGCGTATGGGTTCGCATTCAGAATCTCGTGCGAAAACTGCGAGGGAACGGGCGTATCGACCGCGATGCAGCGGATCGACCCATCACCAATTCCTTCCAGCATCCGGCGTAGGCCATCGATGTCCATGGCCTCGGTCAGGACATCTTTCATCACCTCCTGGATCAGCGGGTGATCGGGAATCTGAATGTCGCCAACGATGTTTTCCTGGCAAGCCGAGACGTCGGGGAACACAGACGCCAAAAGATCGTCACTGCGGATGCGTTGAATGTACGGCGGCACCTTCTTTCCGCCTTGAAAACGCAGCAACGCCAGCGACCGATTGGCATCCCAGCGCCAACGCGTGGCAAAGATCGGCGAGGCCAGCGCGGCCTGCTCCAGGATCTCCTGCACGGTCTCTACTTGCAGATAATGAAAGACGTCACTGAGCGGAAAACTGTGCTGCTCGGCCAGCGCGATGTTCAATCCGTCGTCGGTCGCGGCAGCTTGCAATTCGAAGTTGAACGAGCGGCAGAAGCGCTTGCGCAGCGCCAGCCCCCATGCTTTGTTGACGCGTCCGCCGAAAGGCGCATGCAGAATAAGCTGCATGCCTCCGCCCTCGTCGAAGAAGCGCTCGGCGATGATGGTCTTCTGCGTGGGCACTGCGCCCAGCACGGCGCGCCCCTCCACGATGTACTGCACCAGTTGCTCCGCGCCCGAGTCATCGAGACCGCACTCGCTCTTCAGCCACGCCACCGCATGCTGTACTTCAGGACTCGACTCCAGCCCGCGTAGAACCGGTCTCATCAATGCGCTTTGAAGGGGCACGGCTTCAGCCGTGCCGTTCCAGACCTTGCAATTGTTGGGCTTTAGCCCCTGAGGGTCCGCTTCTAGTCCCATTCGCGGGCCGTCATGCTTGACTATTTGCGCCGGCAACGGCGCAGTATTGGGCAACATTGCGCTCACTTGCTCCCGCAGACGCGCCACGTATTGCGAAAGCTCAGCGGTACGAGCGGGCGCTTCTCCCCGCCAGAAGGGCACGCTGGGCGGAGCGCCGTGGGCGTCCTCCACCAGCACCCGGCCGGATTTGCTCTCCACTCTTGTGATGCGCCACGACGTGTTTCCCAGCAACATGATGTCGCCGGCATTGCTTTCGACTGCGAAGTCCTCGTCCAGAGTTCCGAGCACGATTTCTTCCGGTTGCACGACCACTGTGTACAGTGAGGTCTCGGGGATCGCGCCGCCGCTTGTAATCGCCGCCAGTCGTGCCCCGCGCCGTGCCCGCAACCTGCGGTTGACCATGTCGCGATGCAGATACGCCCCGTAGCGTCCGCGCTGCGCGGCGATGCCTTGCGACAGCATTTCCAGAATTCGCTCAAACTCTTCCTCTGTCAGCTCGCGATAGGGAAAGGCCCGGCGCACGCAATCGAATAGCGCCGCTTCGTCCCAGTCCTCGCAACTGCACATCGCCACGATCTGCTGCGCGAGGATGTCGAGTGGCTTGTCGGGCACCTGAATGTGGTCGAGGTCGCCACTGCGAATGGCAAGTACGGCGGCGGCACACTCGACCATGTCGTCGCGGGTGGTGGCGAACAGGCGTCCTTTGGGAATCGCTCCCCGCCAGTGGCCGGCGCGTCCAATGCGTTGCAACGCCACCGAGATGGCTCGCGGCGAATTGATCTGGCACACCAGATCGACGTTTCCGATATCGATTCCGAGTTCCAACGATGCGGTTGCCACCAGAACTCGAATCTCGCCGTTCTTAAGTTTGCGCTCCGCCGCCAGCCTGAGTTTTCGCGCGAGACTTCCGTGGTGGGTGGCCACCAACTCCTCGCCAACGCGTTCGCTCAAATGAAGCGCCACGCGCTCCGCCAGGCGCCGAGTGTTTACGAACACCAGCGTGGAGCGATGCTCCAGTGCCAGCGCTGCGATGCGGTTGTAAATCTCGCCCCACATCTCATTGCTGGCAACCGGCCCCAGCTCCGACGCCGGAACCTCCACCGCCAGGTCGAGTTTGCGGCGATGCCCAATATTCACCACGGCTGGAGCGGGACGCCCCGCACCGGTCAGAAAGTGCGCCACCAGTTCAATTGGTTTCTGCGTCGCTGACAGACCGATTCGCGTCGGCTGACCAGCCAGCAGATCGAGGCGTTCCAACGACAGCGCGAGATGCGCGCCCCGCTTGTCATCAGCGACAGCGTGTATTTCATCCACGATGACGGTCTGTACGTCGCGCAGGATGGCACGGCTCTTGTCCGCCGTGAGCAGTATGTAAAGCGATTCCGGCGTCGTGACCAGAATGTGCGGCGGCCGCTTCAGCATCTCGCGCCGTTCTTTCGCCAGAGTGTCGCCCGTACGGACGGCGGTGCGAATCTCCGGCATCAGCATCCCGCGCTCGGCCGCCAGCGCCAAAATCTCGCTCAGCGGACCTTCGAGGTTCTTCTGGATGTCGTTGCCCAGCGCCTTCAGCGGGGAAACATACAGAACCTCGGTCCGGTTCACCAGCGTACCGTCCAGCGCTTTGCGCACCAGGCGATCGATGCAAATGAGGAACGCCGCCAGCGTCTTGCCTGAACCCGTAGGCGCCGAAATCAGCGTCGTTCGTCCCGCAAGGATTTCCGGCCAGCCTTGCTCCTGGGGCTCCGTCGGCGATCCAAATCGCGTCACGAACCATTCCGCCACCAGCGGATGGGCCCACGCCAGCGAGACCGGAATTTTGCTCAAGGGCATGGTGGACATTCTAGACGCTTTCAAGAGTTTCGCCAATTGTTCGCCATTGGATGACAGAAAATTTGTCATTATAATATAAGTTATAACGTACGCTGAAAACCACGGAAAAGCCTGCGAACGAATCACCGAGTCAAACTCGGCTGTTAAGATGTGGCCATGTCCGAAGAACGCGCTAAAAAGATCAAGCTGATGATTTTTGATGTCGACGGAGTGATGACCGACGGCACGATTTTTCTGTTTCCCGCTCCCGCGGGTGCGTCCGAATCTGGCACCCAGGAGCACCGCGAAAAGATGGCTGATAAGGGCGGCTTCGGCATCTCCAGCTCCAAGGTAATTGAGGCCAAAGGATTTAACGCCCATGACGGTACCGGCTTTTCTCTCGCGCGGCTGGGCGGCCTCAAGGCTGCCATCATCACCAAGCGGATTTCCGAAACCGTCGCCCTTCGCGCCCGCGACCTGAAAATCGAACACGTGTACCAGGGACAGCAGGACAAAGCCGCCGCATTCCACGAGATCCTCAGCAAGGAAGGTCTCCAGCCAGACGAAATCTGCTATGTAGGCGACGATATTATCGATCTGCCCGTTATGCGCCTCTGCGGTTTGGCCATCGCCGTGAAAAATTCGCGCGAAGAAGTGCTGCGCGAATCCCACTACGTTACTCCGCACGAAGGCGGGAAGGGCGCGGTGCGCGACGCCATCGAATACGTCTTGCGGGCCCAAGGCTTATTGCAACGGGTGATCGATGACTACATCTACTCGCGTAGCCACGATCCGGCCACCAAGGTGCAGTAATCTAACCGATCGCCGCAATAAAGAGCCCTCCAATGCGCAGGGGCGAGTTGCACACTGGAGGGAAGTCGCTTTCACGACCATTCTCAGGGTTGTTACTGTCCCCAACACCCCCGCCATGGAGAAGTTTCGTCGCTTCCAGAAAATCAATTCGACGAATGGCACCCCATCGCATCGCGAATCCCGAAGTGGCATCAAGGTTCTACAGTTTCGCAACGGTTCGGCTCTGGGTGGGGAACCACATCTGGTACGGCGACGTATGACGGTTTGTATGTTAAGTAATAAAGGGTATACAAGGCTGGCGCGTTCGTTTATCTTTCGATACTCAGCACCGGATCGATGGGTGCATTTCGAGTCTTGAGTTGTTGGTGGTTTTTGCAAGATATGGCCGCCGAGGCCAACGCGCCGAACGCTTGTAAATTTGGAGTTGATGTCGGGGTCCCAATGAAGAATCGCCTGGCCACCTGTGCCTTCTGTTTGGTTTCAATGCTCCTGCAGTCCGTGACTTTGGCGTCGGCAGCCACCATTGCGCCGCCGCAAAAGTCCCATGCCAAGTCCCACCATGTTACCGAGAGTGCGACCACACAGAAGAAGATGGCTAGCACGAAGCACAGCGGTCGTACGACTGCCAGCACCAGTCGGTCGAGCTACACCGTGGTTGCAAAGAAGGGAAAGAAGCGGAGCAAGAAGACCAAGTACTACGAGCGTTTCTATGCTAGTTCCTTCGCCACTGACCAGACCGAAGGCGACATCGCTACGGGCGAAGACCCGATCGTCCGCGCGGCGGCGATTGAGGCCCTCGGCAACATGAATGGCACCGTGGTCTCAATCGATCCCGACAACGGACGCATTCTGGCAATGGTCAATCAAAAACTAGCTCTCTCGGCCGGCGCTCAGCCGTGTTCCACCATCAAGGTCGCGGTTGCGCTGGCGGCATTGAGCGAGAACGTCATTACCAAAGACACCGAGATTCAACTCGGCAAGTACTCTCGAATGGACCTCACCACCGCCCTGGCACATTCCAACAACGCGTATTTTGCTGCTGTGGGGCAAAAGCTCGGCTTCGAGAGAGTCAGCTATTACGCGCATCAGTTTGGGTTGGGCGAACTGGCGGGCTGGAACATTCCCGGCGAGCACCTTGGCACGTTCCCTTCTACCGTGCTCGACGCCAAGCTTGGAGGGGTAGGGAAGATGTGTTCGTTCGGCGAGAGCATCTCGCTGACCCCATTGCAACTGGGCGCTCTCATGGCTGCCGTCGCCAACGGTGGATCGCTGTACTACTTGCAGCATCCCACCACGCCGGAAGAAATCGCGAACTTCACACCCAAAGTGAAGCGCAAGCTGGATATCGGACCGATTATTCCCGAGCTTTCCGACGGAATGTCGGGTGCCGTTGAATACGGCACAGCGCGGCTACTGCGCACCAGTTTCGTCGAAGAACCGGTGCTGGGAAAGACCGGGACGTGCTCAAAGAACGGTACGCGGTTTGGCTGGTTCGCCTCTTACGCTAATACCGAATACGGCCGGATCGTTACGGTAATCTTCCTGCAGGGCGGACGTCCCACCTTCGGTCCGAAGGCCGCCGAACTCGCGGGACACTTTTATCGCAATCTTTACGACCACGACTATTTTTCAGCCAAGACTGCGACGGGTTCTGCTCATTCGACTACAACGACAGAAGCTGAAGCGATCCATTAAGGCAGTTTGAAAACGCGATACGGCATCATCACTGCGCCTGCAATTCCTGTATGGCGTGCTCATAGATTGTCTTCAGGGCAGGATCCGTGGCCTCCGCGAGTCTCTTATTTAGCCATTGCAGAGCGACCGGCCGCGAAGGATGAGGATAGTTTGGATCGGCGTCAGTGACGCGCCAGTCACCGTTGACCTCAGACACCACGAACTGGACGTTCTGAACCGTGTTCGGAGAGTAGCGCGAGTAACCCTCTCCGATATCGTACTTACCAAGCACACGGTAGTGAACCACGACCGTGTACTTGCCATGTTCCAGAACTGGATCGGAATCCACATCGAACCGTGAGGTCACGATTATTAGCGGGTATTCGGGATTGGACCGCCATGAAACCAGCGGTTCCAGCTTTGACCAATCTGACGGATTCAAGCGGGCGCCCGCATAGTCCATTCGGCAGTAACGCGCGACCAGTTCCCGCACCTCGGCAGATTCCATCTTCGGTTCAGAACGGTTCAGCGGGACCCCGATCTGCGCCTCTGCGACTGCAACGAATGACACGAACAAAGCCATAAGGACCAGTGCGCCGCGAACTGAGTGAAACACGACTTGACCTCACGTCTGCGATCTGCGATGGCTGAAGCATACCGCGTTTGCGGCGCAAGAACGAAACGCCCGGCGGTTTCGCTGGGCGTTTCCGGGTGAGGTTGGTTCGTCGCTAGGCTCGTGCGGTCTTCTGATCGCTGAAGACCTGCCCGTCCTTGATGTGGATGATGCGATGCGCGTACTCGGCGATGTCGTGCTCGTGGGTCACCAGTACGATGTTGTTCCCCTGCTGATGAAGGCGGTCAAACAGCGCCATGATCTCCACGCCGGTTTGCGAGTCAAGGTTCCCGGTGGGCTCGTCAGCCAGGATGATGGATGGATTGTTGACCAGCGCGCGCGCAATGGCGACCCTTTGCCGCTGGCCGCCCGACAACTCGTTGGGTTTGTGGTTCATTCGCGATTCCATGCCAACCGACGTCAAGGCCTGTTGGGCGCGCTCGATCCGCTCCTGGGCAGGTACGCCGGCATAGATCAGTGGCAGCTCCACGTTATGCAGCGAGGTCGCTCGCGCCAGCAGGTTGAAGGTCTGGAATACGAAGCCAATCTCCTTGTTGCGAATGCGCGCCAGTTCGTCATCATCCAGTTCGCTGACCAATTGGCCGTTCAGCCAATAACTGCCTCTGCTCGGCGTATCCAAGCAGCCGATCAAGTTCATCAGCGTCGATTTTCCCGATCCGGATGGACCCATGATGGCAACGTACTCGCCGCGCTGAATACGGACATTGACGCCACGCAGCGCTTGTACCTGCTGCTCTGAGCCCATGTCGTAGGTCTTCCAGAGATCTTCGGTGCAGATAATGCACCCATCCGGCGGCGCGCCGGTCTGAGGTTCCGTAAGACTCACCAGTTCCGTTGCCATCCTGCGCTTCTCCTCGATTGGTCGCTCGTCAGGGTTGCTCATTATCGCCGATCCCCGCGCCTTCCCGCCGGCTTTAGCCGGCCGCATCAGGTCTAGGACTCTTCTTTCTTGGACCCTGTCGTGTTATCGATCTTCACGCTGGCCCCATTGCGCAGCGTCCGGAGCACCTTGTAACTGCCAGTCACGATCTCGTCTCCCTCTTTCAGACCGCCGGTCACCTCGATGTCCGTGGTCCCACTGATGCCCGTGGTTACAGGTACGAAAACGGCTTCCTTTTTGTTCTTAAGCACAAAAACCCCTTGCAGTTCTTCCTTTGGGTTGCCCTTCGTCAGCGACGCCGCCTGTACCGAAGCCTCCTTGGACTTCTTCTCCGGCTCCAGTTCGCTGCGCTGCCGGATCGTCAGAGCCTGGATCGGAATGCCCAGCGCGTTGGTCCTGGAGGCCGTGGTGATTCGAGCTGTAGTCGAAAGGCCCGGCAGCAGGTTCGGCGGCGGATCCTCGATAGTCACCACCACCTTGAAATCCTTCGCTTCCTGACTGCTCGAGGTCGACTGCGCCGTTGAAACGCCGGTGGACCTGAGAATCGCGTTGTTCCCAATCTCCGTGACAATCCCCTTGAAACGCTGCTTCGGAATTGCGTCAATCGACACTTCAGCCGTCTGACCCAGCTTTACGTTTACGATGTCGGTTTCATCGACCTTCACCTCAGCCGTAATCACCGAGACGTCCGCGATCGTCATCAGCGTGCTTCCGGGAGAATTCTGAATGCCCACAACCACGGTCTCACCCTCGCGAACCGGCAGGTTGGTGATGACGCCGTCGAACGGTGCTTTGTATTCGGTCTTGCTCAAAACGTCGGTTACGCGCCGAAGGTTGGCGGCATTCTGAGTGATCCGGCGCTGCGAGGAATCCATCTGGGCCTTGGCCTGTGCCAACTTGGCTTTGGCCTGCCCGAGTTGCGCTGTCGCGGTTCCGAAGGCCGCAGTCTTTGTATCGTACTCGGCCTTTGCAATGAGCTGAGACTGATACAGCGCCTTACTGCGGTCGTAATCCAGTTTGGCCCGCTCGTACTCCGCTTCAGCCTGGCGCAGGTCGGCAGTTGCGGTGTTCACTGCCGCTTGCGCCGCTACGGCATCCGTCTTCGCGACGTTAACTGCGGCCTCATTGGCCGAGACATCCGCCGCTGACTGCACGTTTTCCAGAGTCGCGAGCATCTGCCCCTGCTTAACGCGGTCACCCTCTTTCACGTAGAGGTGAGTAATCTTGCCGAATGCATTGGCCCCAATGTTGACGTAAACCTTGGGCTTGATTTCTCCCGATGCAGTCACCACGGAAGTCAGGTCTTCGCGAACCACCTTGCCGGTCTGCACTGTAACTACGCCCTTACGGCTTTGGAGAACCGTGAACCCCACGATAGCCAGAAGGACGGCAATAGCTCCGGCAATGAGTGCGACTTTCTTCCAGTTCTTCATTCATCCTCAGTCAGACAACTCGCCGCTCATCCGCACTCAAATCTGCAACTTAGTACGAACCAGGACGGCGGAAAGTTCCTTAGGAGAGCAGCGTTTCGAGGCCTGTATCGTCATCTCTGACGATTCGACGGCAGTTTGGTCGTTGCTTCGCTCACGGACAGGGTCCGGGACCCTCCCGAACACATCGATTATAGCCGCTTCGCTCTCAGGAATCGATATCGTTCCCAGATTTGGTGCCGCGGCCTTGTCGAAGATATGCGGGGGCACTTTTGTCGGAGTCGAGCGACTTTTTGTAGCCCAACGGGTTGAGAAACCTAAAGGTTCAAGGGGGAGAGTCGAGAACCGGCGGGGGACTCCGTGAAGCCTTGCTTTAGCAGCGGCAAGAACATACAATTTAGAGGCCCTAAGTGTTTTCTCAGGAGTCTGTTGGTTTACATGAAGTTCCGCGTTTTTCGCCCAGTCTTTTCGTTGCTCCTGGTCGCCTCATTGGCTGGATGCTTGGCCTTTGCCCAGAACTCGAGTCCCACAGCGGACGATAGCTCCGCAAAGTCGGCTGATACAGGTACAAAATCAGGTTCTGGCGCGACCACCGCGCCTGCCGATGCACAGGCAGACCCCCTGAAACGCCCCCTCACAGACAAGCAGAAGAAGGCCAATGCCAAAGCGCTGAAGCAGGAATTGGGTTCGAGTTACAAGAAGTGGCTTAACGAAGACGTCCGCTGGATTATTACTCCCGAAGAGTTGTCTGCCTTCAAGCAACTTTCGAACGACGAAGAACGCGACCAGTTTATCGAGCAGTTCTGGCTGCGTCGCGACCCGACTCCCGACACCGCCGAGAACGAGTACAAAGAAGAACATTACCGCCGCATCGCATACGCGAACGAGCATTTCGCGGCTGGCAGGGCAGGATGGAGGACCGATCGCGGACGCATGTATATCGTGTTTGGTCCGCCCGACGAGATCGATGCCCACCCCTCCGGCGGCCAGTACAACCGCCCCATAGAGGAAGGGGGTGGCGAGACTTCGACCTATCCCTTTGAAACCTGGCGTTACCGCTATATCGAGGGCTTGGGCGACAAGGGGCAGGAAGTTATCGTTGAGTTCGTTGACACCTGCATGTGTGGCGATTACCACATGACCATCGATCCGAACGAAAAAGATGCGCTGTTGCATACCCCCGGTGCAGGTCTGACAACGTACGAGCAGATGGGTCTGACCAACAAGGCCGACCGCATTGCCGGTATCGGCAGCTCCGCTTCCGGGCCGATGTCCGGTACATACAACACCACCAAACAGTTCGACAAGCTCGACTTGTACGCGAAACTCAATACTGCTCCCAAGGTGAAGTTCAAGGATCTCGAAGAGGTTGTCAGCCACAAAATCAATGTGAATCTGATGCCCTTCGACATTAGGACAGACTACGTTAAGGTCACGGGGGACACGGTGCTTGTCCCGGTTACCATCCAAGTCAAAAACAAGGACATCACCTTCGTGAGCAAGGATGGCATCCAGCGCGGCACGGTCAATATCTTCGGACGCGTGACCGGTCTCACCGGCAAGATCGCCCAGACGTTCGAAGACACCGTCCAGGTGGACGTTCCGAACGACCTGTTGGCGAAGACCCAGGAGCATTCGTCGCTCTACTGGAAAGCCCTTCCGTTGCGCCCAGGACGCTATCGCTTTGACGTCGTCGTGAAGGATGTCAACGGCGACCGCGTGGGAACTTGGAGCCACGGGGTATTGGTCCCTGAGTACAACGAGGACAAGTTGGCTTCATCATCCATGATCTTGGCGGACCATATGGAGAAAGTCCCGGCCAAGAGCATCGGCTCAGGGAATTTCGTAATTGGCCAGACCAAGTTCGCCTACCCTCATCTGCCGCCGGCGAATGGCCAACCCGCCAGCTTCAAGCGCGACCAGCGCATGAATGTGTGGATGCAGGTCTACAATCTCCAGGCAGACGGGAAGACCAACAAGCCTTCCGCCAAGATCGAATATGAAATCGTAAACACGGCTGATAACAAGCCGGTTCTCCATGCTTCTGAGTCCACGGATACAATGGGAAACCTCGGTGATCAGATGACCCTGGAGAAGAGCCTGGCTTTGAGCAGTTTTCAACCTGGTATCTACCAGCTGACTGTGAAAGTGGACGATAATATCTCGAAGCAGCAGATTGCGCCTTCGGTGCGCTTCGCTGTTGAATGACCTTGCTGTTGTACCGGTCGGCGGATGCTATTTTCGGTCCGCTGCGTTCTTGGACCCCGGGGATCCATTGTTTGGGGGGTGCTGATGACCCGAATATTGGTATGGCTTACCGTTGTGGTTTCGCTCTGCGTCAGCGCAGTAGCTGGTGCAGATGCGGGTTCAATCTCGGGATCTGTCAAGGACTCTTCCGGTGTCGCGCAGATGGGTGCGGCGATCGAAATGCTTGCGGTGGGCACCGGCCAGCGCCTGCTCGCCTATTCTGACGCCGACGGACACTTTAGCGTCGGCGGGTTGCCTCCAGGCAACTACGACTTGCGCGTTAGCGCTCCCTCCTTCCTTCCTACGGTCCGCGAAGACATCGCCCTTGGCGCGGGAACCGCTAAGGTCGTCAACATCACCCTGAATACCTTGTTTGAAGCAGCTCGGATGCTGCCTTCCCGCAAGCGCGACAACGCTGACGACGATAGCTGGAAGTGGACGCTTCGCTCTACAGCGAATCGGCCAATTCTCCGCTTCGATGATGGTATCCCGGTCGTCGTAGAAACCAGCCAGCAAGACCGCACTCTCAGGGGCTCGCTGGCATTTATGGCCGGAGGTGTGAACCAAGGGTACGGCAGTTCCACTGATGTTGGCACATCGTTCACGCTCGAGCAGTCCATTTTTAGCACGGGAACGTTGGCATTCGATGGCAGCTTGGGCTACGGCACGGGCACTCCTGACGGAATCTTGCGCGCTTCTTATACCAGCGGCGCCGAAACCGGCTCGCCCCACCAGCTAGCCTTCACCATGCGCCGTTTTTCAGGTCCGGATCTGCTCGTCCATCGCGGATCATTCCAGGCATTGGCCTTGTCGTCCGCGAATTCGTTTTCGATAGGGGACGCCCTGGAATTCCAGTATGGCGGAGAACTGCAGACCATTCAGTTCATGGGGCGCGCCAATGCGTTTCGTCCTTACGGGGCCGTCGATTGGCATCTCGGCGACAACACCGTCGTCGAGTACCGCTACGCTACCAGCGAACCCAACATGCGTTCCAGCAAGGGCTTCGATTCTGCCCCGGCGGACCTGAGCGAGAGTGGTCCCCGCATGACGCTGATGAATGGAGCTCCTCTGCTGGAAAATGCCCACCACCATGAGATTTCGATCTCCCAGCGATTGGGCGACAATCGCCTGCAACTCGCCTTCTTCCGCGACCGAATCAAGGATCCCGCACTCATCGGGGTCGGCGATATCGTCAACGACACAGGCGACGTGCTGCCGGACGTCTATTCCGGCACCTTTAGCTACAACGGGGGTGCCCTGAACGCCCAGGGAGTTCGCTTCGTATTTCAGCGCAAGCTGACTCCTGATCTGACCGGAACGCTGGACTATGCATACGGAGGCGTGCTCGATCTCGAGCAACCCGGCATCGAGTGGGACGACATTCACGGCAGTCTGAAGCGCACGTGGCGCCATTCCGCGGCGATTAAACTGAACGGCACTGTACCGCGGTGGAAGACCGAGTGGATTATTTCGTACCGTTGGGTCAGCGGAGGTGCGCTCACTCCCGTCGACCTTTTCAACGCTTCTGCCGGACAGACTGACGGATTCTTCAACTTGTTTGTCCGCCAGCCCATGCCTCGCGTGCGGTTCATGCCGGGTCGAATGGAGGCGTTGATTGACCTGCGCAACCTGCTGGCCCAGGGCTACGTGCCGGTCATCGGACCCGATGGCAACACCGTGTACCTGGTGCAATCGGCACGCAGCGTGCGTGGCGGCGTTGCCTTTACTTTCTGATTCTCAACCGTTCACGATTGATTGCATGATTAAGCCCGCTGGGTCAGCGGGCTTTTGACTCTCGAAGTCACCACG
Source organism: uncultured Acidobacteriaceae bacterium (assembly GCA_963758255.1). Taxonomy (GTDB): domain Bacteria; phylum Acidobacteriota; class Terriglobia; order Terriglobales; family Acidobacteriaceae; genus DASRAA01. The sequence goes on along the minus strand of CAVWUX010000015.1, from coordinate 143,715 downwards.
GCTGATTAGCGCATGGCATCCTCGACTTCGCTTAGCCAGTCGGGACGCTTCAGCACTTCCCGCGGCTTCGGGCCATCGGCAGCGCCTACGATCCCATCCCTTTCCATCAGGTCGATCAAGTGCGCCGCTCGGCCGTAGCCGATCCGCAGCCGGCGTTGCAGCAGGGAAGTAGAGGCTTTCCCATATTCCAGCACGATGCGGACTGCGTCCTGGAACAGTTCGTCCTGCCCATCGCCGCCGTCAGCGTCGTCGCCAGAACCACTGCTGTCGCCGTCCTCACGTGGTGCCTGCAGAAACGCTTCCTGATACTGGGCCGGGCCTTGAGCTTTCCAAAAATGCACTACGGCCTCGATCTCCTTCTCGGTGACGAACGGCGCATGCACGCGATGTACGCGCGCCGACCCGTTGGGAAGGTACAACATGTCGCCGCGGCCCAGCAGCGCCTCGGCTCCGTTGGCGTCAAGAATGGTACGGGAATCGATCTTCGTGGCCACCCGGAACGACATTCGCGCCGGGAAGTTCGCCTTGATCAGTCCGGTAATGACGTCCACCGACGGTCGTTGTGTCGCTAGTACCAGATGAATGCCCACGGCCCGCGCCATCTGTGCCAGGCGCGTAATCGACGCCTCTACGTTCTGCCCGTCGAGCATCATCAGGTCCGCCAGTTCGTCGATGATGATGACGATGTACGGCAGCGGCTTGGCGTCGCTGCCCTCCTCGAACAGGCTCGGGGTGCCGCTGTCGAATAGCTTGTTGTACTGATCGATGTTGCGAACGCCTTTCTCCGCGAGCACCTTCAATCGCCGTTCCATCTCTCGCACCGCATTGCGCAAGGCGTTGGATGCCAACTTCGGCTCGGTAATGATTGGCGTGTGCAGATGAGGCACACCTTCGTAGTTGCCCAGTTCCAGGCGCTTGGGATCGACAAGAATCAACCGGACTTCTTCGGGAGTCGCCTTGTACAGCAGAGACATGATGAACGCGTTGATCGCTACGCTCTTGCCGGACCCCGTTGATCCCGCAATCAAGAGATGTGGCATGGTGTTCAAATCGGCGGTCACGATGCGGCCGTTGATGTCCTTGCCCATCGCCAGCGTGAGCTTCGACTTCGTGCCCAGGAACTCCTGCGATTCCACAACCTCACGCAGCCAGATAGTCTCGCGTTCGTGATTGGGGACCTGAATACCGACGGTAGACTTTCCCGCCATGCGTTCGATCAGGATGCTCTCGGCTCGCAGGGCCAGGCACAGGTCGTCAGTCAAGCCTGTAATCCGGCTGTATTTGATGCCGGCTTCGGGCTTGAACTCGAACGTCGTTACCACCGGTCCAGGATTGATCTGCGTCACCGATCCCCGGACATCGAACTCCGCGTACTTCTCCTGCAGCACTTGCGCCCTGATCTTGAGCTCGTCCTCGTTGATGGCGCTATGCTCGTCGGGCCGACGCAGTAGAGCCGTCGAGGGCAATTTGTAGCCGCCCGCCAGCTTCGGCATCGTGGTCTTGCCATGAAGCGCGCTATCGGCCCGCGAGGTGACTGCAATTGGGCCCGATGCGGGAAGATCGCTCGGGGGAATCGTTGCTGCTTCCGTGCCGGTCTCGGCTTCAAAAGCCTCCGGGAGTGAGCTCGGAGGTTGCGAGCGCGTCTCGACTTCAGCATCGAACATTCGCTCAATTCCGCTCTTTACTCGCCCCGTCGAAGGAGCTCCAGCCGCACCTGCGGGTTGGGGAACGCGGGTCGCACTAGTTGGCGCCTGTTCCTGACTGGAAGCGTCAGCCCGGCGTGGGACCAGCTGCGCGGTGACAACCGGTCTGGGGTTCGCGGCCGCCCGCTTCTTTTCCAGTTCCTTGGCGGCTGCTTTACGTTCCCGTTCCGCACGCCAGTCGGCAAACCGGTCGAGCGCCGCATACGCAAATGCGAAGCGGGTCTGCGACCAGACCTGTACTGCTCCAAAGGAGAACGCCGTCGTCAGATACAACGCAACGGCAATCATTGCCAGGCAGATTAGATAGGCGCCAACGACGTTGAAGTAATGGATCAGGGCGTCGGCGACGATCCGGCCCAGCAGCCCTTCTGCAGGCACAGCCCCAACCCAGCGGAAATTCCACGGCAGCAATCCGACGAAGCCGGCGGCGAATACCAGCAGAGTTAACGAGCCGAGAGTCTTGGCATAGGGCGAATTGATGGGCCGCGAACGGAACCAGCGCAGCGAGTACAACACCAGGTAGAGCGGGACAAGGAACGCCGCGACACCGAGAACTTGCAACGTTAGGTCGCTGGTGATGGCTCCAAATACCCCGATCCAGTTGTGAGCAGGCCGACTCGCCGGCGGTGTTGCCGCCGTGTTCAGCGACGGATCGAGCGGCGAATAGGAAACCAGCGCGAGGACAAGGAGGAGCGCGAAGACCAGCACCAGGAACCCGATCAGCTCATTGAGCCGCCGGTTCCCAGTCGGAGTAAATGCACGCGAGATAGCTGTCATATTGGCGTTGGGCCAAGTTGCAGTTCCACGTCGTTTCCTGGTAGTCATCCCACCTGCTCAATCTAGCGCAGGCAGACACTCCGCCACACGCGCAGCGGTCAGAAACGCGTCGATCCGCACTTGCCCGAAGTACGCCAGAGCCAAATCGATTATGACAAAAAGCTGGGTTGGTGAAGCGAGAAATAAGCACCCCGGCGTTGTCGATCTAGTCTCCCCCGCCGGACCTGCTTTCTTCGTGAAATCGGTGTTAGCGAGGGTGACTCGCGTACCACAAGACGAATCCACCCAGAAGGATGCGGTAAACCGCGAAAACCGTGAAGCCACGGGTCCGCACCCAGTTCATGAACCAGGCGACGACGCCGTACGCCACAATGAAGGAAACAACGAACCCGATGGCCAGCACAATCCACGAGTGCGCATCGCTGGGCATCACCCCGATAGCGCTGGGCTCGCCATGGTGCGGTCGCATCGATTTCCATAGATCGTAAAGCGTCGCCACCACCATCGTCGGGATTGACAGAAAGAACGAAAACTCCAGGGCTGCCGGCCGGTTCATTCCAGCCAATTCACCCGCCGTAATGGTGGCCATCGAGCGCGACGTCCCTGGAAACACCGCCGACAGTACCTGGCATAGGCCAATCCAGATCGCCTGTCCAGCCGACATGTCTTCCATGTCCTCGGTCAGCTTGCCGCGCGCAAACGCCTGATGGCGGGAACGTTCGTACACACCATCGACCACCCACATGACAATGCCGCCAATGATGAGCGACAGGCTCATGACATATAAGCTCTCGAGATGCTTGCCTATAGTCTTTGTTAGCAGAAATGCGGGAATGGCGGTCATGACGAACGCGATAACGTAAGCGTCAGCGGATGGTTGAAGACTGTTCGGTCACCGCGAGACCCTTGCGGGAAGTCGCCAACGAACTCCACGATGCGTTTCCAGAAATACAGCGGCAGGCACAGGATCGCCCCCAACTGGATAACGATGGAAAACATCTTCCAGTATCCATTTGCCAAGTCCACGCCCAGGAATGATTCAGCGATGCGAAGATGCGCCGTCGAGCTGACGGGAAGAAATTCAGTTAGTCCCTCGATAACCCCCAGCAAAACAGACAACAGATAGTCGTTCAATTCGCCTCCGCAGGATTGTGCTTGATGGGACTACTCGACAGCATTTCCATATGTCGGAATGTTGTTTTGAAGCATGTACAGCAGACGCTCGGCCCGGGTTGACCAGTCGGTATTGTCAGGGAATTGCGATACGAGCCTCTTTGCAACGGTTGTCGCCCGCGCCACCGACTCCGAGGCCTTCTTGCCATCGTTGTTGGCCTTATAGATGACGATCAACGCCGAGTATCTCCACGCCGCTTTGTAAAGCGCTTCAGGAGTTTTGGGCGACTGCGGATGGTCGTCGGCATACTTCGTGTACAGCGAAGCTTCCATCTCCGGACACTTGGCTTCGGCTGCCCAATCGCCACACGTCTTATTGTCGAGCAAACGGTACGCCGCAAGATCTGCCCATTTGGTGCCGGGAAACTTCTTGATCACCTTTTTCATGTACTGCTCGTCGATCTGATACTTGAGGGAAGGGTCGCTCTGTTTTGCTGAAGGCCGGGTCGATGCGTCAATCGCTTCAATTTGCCAGCGGATGTCAGCCGAGCGATACATCGCCTCACCCGCTAGCGGCGAATTGGGAAAGTACTCCGCCAACCGCGCGTAGAGACGCATAGCGTCCTGGGCCGAACCCTTGCGCCCACCGCGGCGGCTCGCCTCCGCCTCGGAATCCACCGCTTCGCCATAAATGATCTTGTCGCCGTCGGCTGTAGCGGGCGTGATAACACCCTTATCGACAATCCATCCCGTCACATTGCGTTCGGTTTCCTGATCGGGATCCGTCTCCACCGTGCCCACCACGTTCAGCCAGCCAGGAGAGTGCTCGACGATGGCCACCTCGCGCCCACGACTGATGTTCGACAGCTTTGCCGACGATGTGTCAGGCGACACATAGATGATTCCTTCTCTGATGATGATCCCCCGCTCGATGGCCGCCATGCAGGCTACGGACGTGGCTGAGATCAGGACACAAACTGCGACTATGCGTTTGCCAAACACCTTACTACTCCCGGTTTTGCTCGGAATCTCGCTCAAATTGGCTGGTCACCCGAGGCCTTGTTGTCCGACAGAATTTGCGCAAGTAGTTGCGGCTCGAGATTGCCGCCGCTGACTATCACGACAGTCTTCTTGGACGACGGCAGTTCGTCACGGTGAAAGAGCCACGCCGCAAAGGTCACGGCGCCGCTAGGTTCCGCAACGATCCGCGCATTCGTAACGATTCGTCGCACAGCGCTGCGGATTTCGTCTTCCGTTACCGTGATAATGTCGTCAACAAACTCCTGGATGTGCTCGAAGTTCAATGGCCCCACCGACTGCGTGCGCAGGCCGTCAGCCAGCGTGCTCGAAACCCGTTCCGCAGAGAGTTGAATGATCTTCCCTTTGCGGAAACTCTGCTGCGCATCGTTGGCCAGCTCGGGCTCAACTCCAACAACCTTCGCTGACGAGCCGCTGAGCTTGATCGCGCTCGCGATCCCGCTGATGAGTCCGCCTCCCCCGACCGGCACCAGCACGAGTTCGACATCGGGACAGTCTTCCAGGATCTCCAAACCCGTCGTTCCCTGGCCGGCGATGATGTGTTCGTCGTTGTAGGGAGGCACGATGGAGTAACCATGTTTCGCAGCCAGTTCCTCTGCTTTCCGCATGCGCTCGCCGCTGGCGGGTCCAACGGTGACAATTTCCGCCCCCAGGGCGGCCGTACCCTCCACCTTGATCTTCGGCGCGTTGCGCGGCATCACGATGACCGCCTTCACTCCCAACGCCCGGGCCGCGTACGCGACACCCTGGGCATGGTTTCCGCTGGAGTACGAGATCACGCCGCGCTTGCGCTCATCGTCGGAAAATGAGGCGATCTTGTTGTAGGCGCCCCGCAGCTTGAAAGATCCGATAGGTTGCAAGCTCTCCGGCTTGAACCAAAGTTGTTCTCTCACGCCGGAGTCACTCTGATCTTCATTCCTGTCTGCAGGGGGAAAGTATGGGACCAGCGGCGTGCGCGCGGCAATTCCGCATAACCGAGCCTGGGCGGCCTTGATCTGCTCGAGCGTCACCATGTCAGATCTCGAGAATGACCGGCATGATCAGCGGCCTGCGCGACGTATGCTTGACGATGAAGCGCTTCAGGTCCTGGCGGATCTTCTCCTTGATTACGCCGTAATCGGCCCGCTCCTCGTCGCTCGATGCCTCCAGCGTATTCATCACTGTCAGTCGCGCCTGGTCGAGGAAGCCATCCTCGGAAGTGCTGGCAGAAAAACCGCGCATCACGATCTCCGGCGACGTCTCGACCTTTCCCGTCAGTTTGTTGATGGCAATAATGGGCAGTACGATCCCGTCTTCGCTTAAGTGCTTGCGATCGCGGATCACCAGGTCTTCAACGACGTCACCCATCGAGTTGGAATCGATGCACATGCGGCCCACCGCTACCCGTCCTGCTTTCCTGGCTCCCAGTTCGTCGAATTCAAGGACATCGCCGCTTTCGATCATCAATACCTGCCCCACCGAGCCATGCATCGATCCCGCCAGTTCAGCGTGAAGCTTAAGTTGACGGTATTCGCCGTGAATCGGGATGAAGTATTGCGGTTTCACCAGGTTGATGATCAACCGCAGTTCCTCTTGGCTGGCGTGACCGCTGACGTGCACTGGAGGCGTGGAGCCGTCGTCGTAGATAACGTGAGCATCGCGGCGGAAAAGATGGTCGATGACTCGATAGATCGCTTTTTCGTTGCCCGGAATGATGCGCGAGGACAAGACGACGGTGTCACCCTTTTGAATGCGCGCATGCTTGTGATTGTCCACCGCTGCCCGAGATAACGCCGACATCGGCTCGCCCTGCGTTCCACTGATCAGCACGCAGACCTTTTCCGGCGGCAGATCGCGGATCTGCGCGGGATGAATTAGCGCTCCGTCAGGAACATCAATGTATCCGAGGTCTTGCGCAATCTCGGCCGACTCCATCATCGAGCGGCCGACCAGGGCGATTTTGCGCCCATGTTCAATGGCCTGCTCCATCGTTAGCTTGATGCGATGGATCGACGAAGAAAAACACGTGATGAACAGACGCCGCTTGGTGCGCGCGAAGATTTCTTCGAATCGCACATGCACCGCTCGCTCGCTAGGGGTATAGCCGCGGCGCTCCACGTTGGTCGAATCCTGGAAAAGCGCCAGTACGCCTTGCTTGCCATATTCCGCAAAAGCGTGAAGATCGAATAGGCGATTGTCCGTGGGCGTCGGGTCTACCTTAAAGTCACCCGTGTGGATCAGCACTCCCAGCGGGGTATGGATCGCCAGCGCCACACAGTCGACCAGACTATGCGTGACCCGGATGGGATTGATCGTGAACGGACCTATCTTGAAGCGCTCACCAGCTTCGATTTCATTGAGTTCCGCGTTATCCAGCAGCCCATGTTCTTCTAGCTTTCCTTCCACGTAGGCCAGCGTGAACTCGGTACCATAAACCGGAACGTTCAACTCCGAAAGGATCCACGGCAACGCTCCAATGTGGTCCTCGTGGCCGTGCGTCAGCACAATCGCCCGCACATGCTCGCGGTTCTCTGTCAGATACGTGATATCGGGAACAACGATATCGACACCGAGCAACTCGGCTTCAGGGAACATCAGGCCCGCGTCGATCACAATGATGTCGTCAGCCCAGCGAATGGCCATGCAATTCATGCCAAATTCGCCGAGTCCACCCAAGGGTACAACTTGTAACTTTCCAGTAGGCATCCGCAGCTTCGATGCTAGCACAGCCGCACATGCGTAACTGCGAGCAGCCCAGCCGGAACTGGCGAAAATTTCCTATACTAGAGAGAGCATGAGCAGCTCCAGCAAGTCTTCAGGAAAGTCCCTGGTGAGAAGAGGTCTCGAAGGCGCATTCCGCAGCGCTTTCATGAAAGCCTACTCAACTGTCCAGGTCGATCCCGACAGGTACCTCCAACACCTCCGCATGGCCTATAACCTGCCGGCGCTCACCTATGAGGGGGTCTATTCCGTGGATCTCGAAGTTCTCGACCAGATCGCCGACGAGACCATTCGCGGCAGCATGAAAATCGCAGCCGCCGAAGGGGCCGGGCTCGGACTGGGCGGCATGTTCACGATCCTTCCCGATCTCGGCATCCTCGCGGCGATCACCATACGCATGATTCAGAAGCTCAGCCTCATCTACGGCTTTTCCTACAAGACTGAACAGGAGGAGGCCGAACTCTGGGTCGCCGCGGCCAGCGCGGCCGGCGTGGACATCAGCCGCGAGCTGGTTGAGAAGCAGGTGGTGTCGAAGTTCATTCCTCGCGTGATTCAGCGCATCGCCGCCAGCGCCAGCGCCGAGTTTGTTGAAAAGTGGACGGCGCGCTTGATCCCATTTGTCAGCTCGGTGATCGGCGCCGGCCTCAATTACTATTTCATGCGCGTCTGGGGCGAACGCGCCGTAAGCCACTTTCGCGCACGGCATGTTGCACTGCGAAAGCGCTACCGGGCCTCTCACCAGCTGCCCTCGCTCTCAGAGCCGTGAGACTCCACGGAAGGATTTCTTGCTGCTGCGACGGCTTTTCATCGTGAGACCGCATCCAGAGTCACTGGTGAGACGGGAGTGTTTTCGAACTCACCTTCCCACTTCGCAATCACCACTGTTGCCAGGCAATTGCCCAGAACATTGACGGCGGTGCGTCCCATGTCCAGCAGTTGATCGACCCCCAGAAGCAGGAAGACCGGTTCGGTTGGGAGCCCCGCCGATCCGGCAGTCGCCAGCAGGATCACCAGAGCCGCCCGTGAGACTCCAGCCACTCCTTTGCTGGTCAGCATGAGCGTAAGCATCAAGAGCAACTGCTGCCCGAGGCTGAGATGGATTCCCGCGACTTGTGCTACAAAAATCGCCGCCACCGACAGATATAACGAACTGCCGTCAAGGTTGAAGCTGTATCCGGTGGGAATGACAAATGCCACAATCTGGCGCGGCACCCCAATGGATTCCATTGCCTCCATGGCCCGCGGAAGTGCGGCTTCGGAACTCGAGGTCGCGAAGGCGATCGTCACGGGTTCAATCGCAGCCTTGACAAAGCGCTTGAGTGGCACCCGGAACAGCAGCGCGATTGGTAGCAGCACTCCAAAAACAAACACCAGAAGCGCCGCGTAGAGTGTGAGCACCAACTTCAACAGGCTTGCGATGATTCCCACTCCAGTGTGGGCCACGGTGTAGGCGACGGCAGCGCCCACGCCGATCGGTGCCATGTACATGACGATGTTCGTGAACTTGAACATGGTCTCCGCCAGGCTCTCGCAGAACCCCAGCATGATCGCGCGCTTCGGCTCGCTGATCATGGCCAGCGCCGCCGCGAAGATCAGGCTGAACACAACCACTTGCAGTACCGCGTTGTCGGCCACCGCCTTCGCAATGTTTTCCGGGAAGACGTGGAGAATGGTTTCCTCCGCGCTGAGCTTGTTGACCGGTACGCTCTCAGCCGCGGGAGATGCCGGCAACTGCACGCCCACACCGGCTTTCGTCAGGTTGATCGCGCCCAGACCGAGAAAGATTGCTATGGTCGTTACGATTTCGAAATAGATAATCGAGCGCAACCCCAGGCGTCCCACCTGGCGCAGGTTTGAATGCCCGGCAATGCCAACCACCAGCGTGGCAAAGAGTAGCGGAGCGATGATCGTCTTGATCAGCCGCAGGAAAATCATCGCCAGTACGCGCAGGTGCGTGGCGATATTCGGGAAGTCGTGCCCGACCTCGGCTCCCAGCAGCATGGCGACAAAGATCCACGCCGTGAGCGTGCGCCGAGTCAGGCCATACGAAATGAGCGCTGCCAGGGCCGCCCAGCGCAACGCAGGAAACACCAGCGACTGCGAACCACCGGGAATTCGCCAGTACAACAGCGCCGCGCACCCCAGCGCCGCTGTTGTAAACAGTGCGATTTTCTCGGGTTGAGATGCTGATTTCTGCATGGAAAGCTGATCTAGCGCAGGATGTCTTCCAACTCGACTCCACGGTCGGTGCGTTCATCGCGGTACTTCACGATCACCGGCGTGTACAGCGACAGACCCCATTCGCCAGCCTTCCCCTTGGTGATCGCACGCGATCCCGGCACGACCACCGCTCCGTCAGGCACTCGCAACGGTTCGGTCTCGCTGGAACGAAGAATGTTTCCCTTCACCATATCGAACAACGGCGTTGAACGGGTGAGAATCACGCCTGCGCCCAGCACTGCTCGCTCACCGACCTGCGTGCCCTCATACACACCGCAGTTTCCGCCCACCAGGACATCGTCTTCCAGGATCACAGGCGACGCGTTGATCGGCTCCAGTACCCCGCCGATCTGAGCGGCAGCGCTGATATGCACCCGCTTGCCCACTTGCGCGCACGACCCCACCAGTGCGTGCGAGTCCACCATCGAGCCCTCATCGACATACGCACCAACGTTGATGTACATGGGAGGCATACATACGACTGAAGGAGCAACATACGCGCCAGCACGCACCGACGAACCGCCCGGTACTACGCGCACCCGGTCTTCCAGCGTGAACTGCCGTATGGGATAGGTATCTTTGTCAACAAACTGCAGCACGTTCGCATCGCCGCTCTCCACCAGCGCGCCAATGCGAAATCCCAGCAGGATGCCCTTCTTGACCCAGGCATTGGTCCGCCATGAGCCATCCACTTTCTCCGCCGCCCGAACGGTTCCTGCCGTCAACGCATCGCGGAACCGCTCAAAGCTCGTGCGGGCATCGGGGTCATTGACCGCGGCCGCTCCCAATGCATAAAGTCTTTCGATTGTCGCCAGCAGTTCGTGCATGTTGCGGGCAGTATATATGCTGGCTTGCTGAGGCTCCAATGCAGAGCGTCGAGTTGTAACATCAGGATTGTGACAGTCGAACAGTCGAACTTACTGCACGGTGACCGAGTGCGGCTGCAGCAAACCAACTTCGGTGACGACCTTCTCCAGTTTCGCGCGGTTTTCCGGCCGCATCGGCACGATGGGTAGGCGATAGACCTCTTCGATCCTGCCCATCATCGACAGCACCGCTTTCGCTGGTCCCGGATTCGATTCCATGAAATTGGCTTGCATCAGAGGAAGGTACTTGCGGAAGATCAGCCGCGCCATGTCCCATTTGTTGGCCAGCGCGGCCTGAGTCATTCGTGTCATCTCAGCCGGAATCTCATTGGATGCAACCGATATAATCCCCACTCCTCCCAGACCAATTACGGCTAGGGTGATCGCATCATCGCCGGAAAATACCAGAAATTCCTCGGGAACCGTCGCGCATACTTCCGCTATTTGCGAAATGTTTCCACTGGCTTCCTTTACGCCGATGATGTTGGGAATCTCGGCCAGCCTCCGCAGCGTCTGCGTCTCGATATTCGTGCCCGTGCGCCCTGCAATGTTGTACAGCACCACCGGTTTCTGCGAGGCGTCGGCGATGGCTTTGAAGTGCTGATACACGCCGTCCTGCGTCGGCTTGTTGTAATACGGCGTCGCCGACAGAACTACGTCAACGCCTTTGCGCGCTGATATTTCTCGCGCTTTGGCTACGGCGTCCCGGGTGTCATTGGATGTCGCGCCTGCCATGATCGGCACCCGGCCTTCCGCCGCCTCGATCGTAATGTCGATGACACCTAGCCACTCGTCATGGCTCAGCGTCGGCGTCTCGCCGGTGGTGCCGCAGGGCAGGAGAAAATCGATGCCCGACTCGACTTGCCAGCGCACCAATTGCCGGAGCGCCGTCTCGTCAAGACTGGCATCCCGCTTGAAAGGAGTGACCAGGGCGGTACCGCATCCGCGCAGTTTCATGGCGTCTAACTACCTCTCGCACGAAATTGTATGGCCAACCGCCTGTGCAAAATCAGAGTTGGCCGAAAATATCTTTGAAGTCGAAGAAACCTGTTTTGCCCACGATCCATTCGGCCGCGAGCACGGCTCCTTCCGCGAAAGTGCGGCGCGATTCTACTTCGTGCGTCAGGACAATTCGATCACCGCTCGATGACAACTCCAGAGTGTGAATTCCGGCGACATCCCCCTCGCGCTCCGACGTGATTGCAGGCTGGACGCCCGACGCCTGTGCCAGGACGCGCTGCAACGCCAGAGCCGTTCCCGACGGAGCGTCCTTCTTATGTACGTGATGTCGCTCGGTGATGTGTCCGGCATAACCGTGCTGCAGCGCTGGCACTGCCGCCAGCGCGACCTGGAAGAACAAGTTCACGCCGTAGGAAAAGTTTGCGCCGAAAACGAAGCCCATGCCCGCGCTCTCGACTTCCTGCCGCACCCGGTCGAGTTCACCGTACCAGCCGGTTGTGCCTACCACCATTGCCTTCCGTGCGGCCACGCAGCCCGAAATGTTTGCCAGCACTGCCTCCGGCGTCGTGAAATCGATGACCGCGTCCGTGTCCCGCAGGTTTTCCGGTGTCAACCATGCGCCACGGTCATTCTCAACCTCTGTGATGGCTTGTATGAGATGCCCTCGTTCCGACGCTACCTCGGCCACCAGAGATCCGGTCTTGCCCTGCCCTAATAGCACGAGATGGAGCGGGCGCGTCGTCAATCGAATACCTCGGGATCGACTTCCGAGAAAAACCTAGCATGTAACCGCTGGATTGCGCCCGGCACATCCGCCTCGTCGATCACGAACGACATATTGATCTCCGAGGCCCCCTGCGAAATCATGCGCACATTGATGTCCTTTACCGCGTCGAAGACCTGAGCCGCAACCCCCGGCCTCTCCCGAATGCTTTCGCCTACCAGGCAGATAATAGCCATGCGTCCGGAAAACTTCACATACGCCAGCTTTTCCAGGTCCGCGGCGATAGCGGGTATGGCCTCGTTCGAATCCACCGTCACCGAAATGCTCACCTCTGAGGTCGACACAACATCGATGGCACAGCGATGCCGCTCGAAAATCTCAAACACGGCGGCAAGGAAACCGTGCGCCATCAGCATGCGGGCTGCCACAATTTCGATAATAGTAATTCGCTGCTTGGCGGCGATCGCCTTGAATAGCGACTTCGATTTTTGCGTGCGGGCCACGATTCGAGTGCCTTCATTCGCCGGGTTCCGCGAATTCAGCACCAGAACCGGAATGTTCTTTTCCACAGCGGGCAAGACCGTTGCCGGATGTAGCACCTTCGCTCCAAAATACGCTAGTTCTGCGGCTTCGTCGAAGCTGATGATCTTGATGCGGTGCGCGTCCGGGCAAATTCGGGGATCGGTGGTCTTCATGCCGTCCACGTCGGTCCAGATTTCGATGCGTTCGGCGTTCAAGCCGGCGCCCACCAGCGCCGCCGAAAAATCCGAGCCGCCGCGTCCAATCGTTGTGGTGATGCCTTCGCGGGTGGAACCGATGAACCCTCCCATTACCGGCACCCTTCCATCGTCGACCAACGGTCGTGCGTGGACTCGTAGTTGGCGATCGATCTCATCGATCTGCGGAATGGCTCGGCCGTGCTGGCCATCGGTGATGATCACTTCGCGCGCCTCCAAAAGCGTTGCAGGAATGTCTCGGGCCACAAAAGCAGCCGTCACCACAACGCTCGACAGCCGCTCGCCAAACGACACCACATTGTCGGATGTGCGGGGTGTCAGCTCACCCACTGCAGCGATGCCGCGCAAAAGTTGCTCCAGCGAATCAAACTCCGCCTGCAGTTCAGAGTGGAGTTCGGTATAAAGCCCCGTGCCCAGCAGTTCTCCGGCGGTGTTGAAGTGCCGCTCGCGGACCTGTCGGCAGAGATCCAGGGCCTTGTCGCGATCGCCCTTGCCCGCCGCTGCGGCCATCGTCAGTAGCGTATCGGTCACTTTTGACATGGCGCTTACCACCACGTACGGGTTCTCGGAAAGGCGCCCTTTGACGATCCCGGCGATACGATCAATCGCGGCGGCGTCTTCGATCGAGGTGCCACCGAATTTCATCACGATCACGGCGCTACCACCGCTGAGAACGCTGGAATCACGACAGGTAGCCTTGGACTTTGAGGAGCTCAGCATTCAACAGCGCTGCGCCCGCTGCCCCACGAATCGTATTGTGCGACAGGACCGTGAATTTATAGTCGAGTACGCCGCAAGGACGAAGTCGTCCGATACTCACCGTCATTCCTTGACCCCGGTCGAGATCGAAACGTGGCTGCGGACGGTCGGGAGCTGCGTCGTAAACCAGCGGATGCTCGGGTGCCAGCGGGCACCCCAGTTCATAAGGCATAGAGCGGAAGTCGCGGATAGCGGCGAGAACCGCATCAATGTCAGCTTTCTGCTTCAGCTTTACCGACACCGATTCGGTATGTCCGTCTTCCACCGCCACTCGATTGCAGTGCGCCGTCATGCTGAAGCTGGCATCCTGCACGTGAGTACGGTTCAGTTGGCCGAGGAGCTTCCTCGTCTCCTCCTCCATCTTCTCTTCTTCATTCTTTATGAACGGAATCACATTGCCAAGAATGTCCAGCGAAGCCACGCCTGGATATCCGGCACCGCTGACCGCCTGCATCGTGGTCACGAAGAGTGAGTCGATGCCGAATTTCTGTTGCAGGGGCGCGAGCGCGACAACCAGTCCGATCGCCGAGCAATTGGGATTGGTCACGATGTATCCGCCCGACGTCTTCCGCCAGCACTGTAATTCGATCAGTGCGAGGTGATCGGGATTGACCTCGGGAATCACCAGCGGCACGTCCTGTTGCATGCGGAAGGCGCTGGAATTGCTGACCACGGCGCATCCCGCCTCGGCGAACTGCGGTTCCAGTTCGCGCGCGATACCAGCATCCAGCGCGGCGAAAATCACACGGGGAGCGCCATTCGGCTCCGCCGGGGAGACTGGCATCTTGCGAACACGTTCCGGGATCGGCGTCTTCAGACGCCACCGCGCCGCATCGCCGTATGCTTGTCCGGCCGAGCGATCGGATGCCGCCAGCCAAGCCACTTCGAACCAGGGATGGCCATCAAGCAGTTGGATGAAGCGCTGACCGACAACTCCAGTAGCGCCGAGAATTCCGACGGGAATTTTCTGCGGTGACATCGTTTGTGAAATCTAGTTTACATCACTAACGCGGCATGAATGGCGCTGCAATGAGCCGTCTCCTTGCAATCGTGAGGGAGCCACTACCGCTCGAACGCACCCGGGAATCCGCGGCGTGCAACAAGTTTCAAGCTGTCGGCAATCTCGCGCGCAATCATCTCAACAGTCTTGCCCGACGTGTTGATCGTCATGTCGGCGGCGCGATACAAAGGAAGCCGCTGCTCATACAAACCGCGAAATGCGGCGGTATCTGCAGCCAATGGGCGCTGGTTTTCCGTGTCGGCATCTTCCGTTTTGCTGCACCGAGCCAGCATCTCCTCGACCGGCGCCTCGAGAAAGACCGTGCTGACCTCGCTCTCCCTCAGGAGCTCCGCATTGTTCGGCGCAATGAACGTGCCCCCGCCGAGTGCCAGGATTGTCGGCCGTGAATTCTCCGCCAGGCACTTTCGCAGGCACTCATGCTCGACGCTCCGAAATGCCGGCTCTCCTCGCTCGCGGAAAAGTTGGCGAATCGGAACCTGCTCCTGTCGTTCGACTTCGTCGTCCAGATCGACGAATTCCCAGCCCAGCAACTCCGCCAGAGCTGCCCCTGTCGCGCTCTTGCCGCTGCCCATGAATCCTGTGAGCGCAACAAGTCTGTGTCGAGTTCTGAGATTTGCGGGATCACCGCGTGTACTCATGATCGTTCCGGGCAGCGCCTTTCGCGCATTCTAGCATCGCCGCAAATTCCCGCTGTTCCTTGAAGATACGAATAGCTCTTGCAGCTTGATGCGGCAGCTTTGCAGAAGCGAACCGGTGTCAGTAGAATTATCCGTTACGGCGCAGTGGCTTGGCCGGTCCATCGTAGCCTGCAATTCGAGCGAAGCTTCGCTGGCGAAATCTCGGCACGTCCGCCCCGATTGTTCCCCGGTAGTCAGGCGATTGTCATGTCTCTGAAGCAGTCGGAAGCGATCGTTTTGCGAACCTATCCGCTGCGTGAGGCCGATCTTCTGGTCACCCTGTTTATGAGGACTGAGGGCAAGGTCAAGGGCGTCGCGCGGGCAGCCAAGAAATCAAGGCGGCGTTTTGGCGGAGCGCTGGAGCCGCTCACTTGCGTGCGGGCGTATTACGAAGATCGCGAGCGACAGGAGTTGGCTCGGCTCGACTCCTGCGACATTTTGGAGTCGCCGCTCTCGACCGCGATGGACTATCCGCGGGTTGTGGCTTTGGAACACGTTGCGGAGGCGCTCGATGAGCTGCTGCCCGACCGCGAAGCCAACGACGCGATCTATCGCCTGACGGTTTCGGTGTTGCGGCAGTTGCGCGACGGCTCCATCTGGATGCCGTTAACATACTTCCAGCTTTGGCTGGTGCGGCTGGTTGGATTTTTGCCCGATCTTGGCGAGTGCAGTAGTTGCGGGCAGTCGCTCAATGGCAATAGAGCGTACTATCACGCGCTGGCTGACGGTTTGATGTGCCCCCAGCATAAGCGCCTGGCGTCGTCTGAGTTGACCGCCGGGTCGCGGGCCGTGGCGATGCAGATGTTTCGCACGCCGCTCGAGAGTCTTGCGGCGGAGCCTTGGACGTCGGTCCAGTGTGCGGATCTGCGACGGTTTTTATTGCAGATCATCGAGCGCCACATTGAGAAGAAATTGGTCACTGCCGCGATGTTGAACAAGCTGTAAGGCAGGGCTGGCCTTCCGACCGACGCTGTTTCGCTAACGAGTTTCGAAAGGGCGCGCTTTCCAGCTTGCCGAAGAAGTCGCTTGGGATCGTGTTTTGAAGGGGCGCAGCTTTAGCTGCGCCGCAGAAGTTCTTTATTTTTGTCATCACGAGCGGGCCTTGCCCGCGAGGGATCTGCTTTTCGACTGTTTCAATCGCCGAAATCGCAGCTGCGAACGAGAGCACTGACTTGGCCACCTCGCAAAATCCGCTGACGTTTCAGGAACTCATCCTTCGACTGCAGAATTTCTGGGCCGATCAAGGTTGCGTCCTGCAACAGCCTTACGACGTCGAAGTCGGCGCTGGAACCATGGCGCCCGAGACCTTCCTCCGTGTGCTTGGTCCCAAGCCCTATCGTGTCGGCTATGTTCAACCCTCGCGCCGTCCCGCCGATGGCCGTTATGGTGAGAATCCCAATCGCCTCTTCAAGCACATGCAATATCAGGTCATCCTTAAGCCGCCGCCGGCCGATGTGCAGGACCTTTATCTCGCATCGCTGAGCGCCCTGGGTATCGACCTGCGCAAACACGACATCAAGTTCGAGGAAGACAACTGGGAGTCGCCCACCTTGGGAGCCTGGGGCATTGGCTGGCAGGTCATGCTCGACGGCCTCGAAATCACCCAGTTCACCTACTTCCAGCAGTGCGGCGGCATCGATCTCGATCCCATTTCGGTCGAGCTGACCTATGGACTCGAGCGCATCGCCGCGTTCCTGCAGGACGTGGATAGCATCTACGACATTACTTGGGTCGTCGATCCGGATGGGCGCCCAGTGAAGTACGGCGAGATTCGCCTACAGGATGAGTTGCAATTCTCCGTGTACAACTTCGAATATGCGGATGTCGACAAAGCCTGGCAGCACCTTCGGCTCTACGAGTCGGAGTGTCAGGTGCTGCTGGATGCGTACAGTTCAACTTGGAGCAAAGGCCCGGGTGCGGACTCTGGCGAAAAGCGAAATGCGAACAGCGAAGAGCCAGAAGCGAACAGTGCAGAGCGCAATCGCTTCCCAGTGCTGGCCGCCTTCGATCTCTGCCTGAAGTGCTCACACCTGTTCAACATTCTCGACGCGCGCGGCGCCATCAGCGTGACCGAACGAGTTGGAGTGATCGCCCGAATTCGCGCGCTGGCCGTTGGAGTGGCCAAGGCCTACGTCGATCAGCAGCAGGCGGAACCACTGGAACCCGCACTGGAGCCCAAGAGCACCGAGGAACCAGTTGCAGCTAAGGCACCCTGAGCCGAATGGCAGAGCCCAAAGGGCGAAATTTGTTGTAGCCGTGGGCGTGAGCCCGCGGAAGAGTTCGACAGAAGAATCCGAGCCTGCCTTTAGGCGGGCGGCACGCTGGAGCCATCGTGACGGCAGTCACACCTTTGCAACACGAAATGCGGCACAATATTAGGAACGCTAGAATTTATGGCTAACTTCCTTCTTGAGATCGGTGTTGAAGAGATTCCCGCACGCATGATCGACAGCGCGCGGGAAGAACTCACCCGTCGTGCAGCCGATCTTCTAACGCGCGAACGCCTGGCCGAATCCCCCGTCATCGAATCGTTTTCCACACCCCGCCGTATCGCCGTCCTGGCTCGTAATCTCGCCGCGAAGCAATCCGATGTCCAGGAGCAACTTACAGGACCATCTATCAAGGTAGCGTTTAAGGACGGCGCGCCCACTCCCGCGGCCGAAGCCTTCGCCCGCAAGGCCGGAATCCCCGTCGCATCCCTGGAAAAAGTCACCACCCCGAAAGGCGAATACCTCGCCGCCACGGTACAGAAGAAGGGACGGACCGCCGGCGAAATTCTAGCCGAGTCTCTCCCCAAAGAAATCGCCGGCCTCTACTGGGCCAAGAGCATGTACTGGCGCGGCAAATCTTCCGAGCGCTTCGTGCGCCCCGTGCGCTGGATGGTGTCCCTGCTCGACGATCAGGTCGTTCCCGTTGAGTTCGCAGGCATCACCGCCGGCAACTCCAGCGAAGGTCACCGCATACTCTCCAGCGGCTCCGTCGGAATCGACCAACCCGAGAATTACGCCGCCGCGCTGGCAAAGAACTTCGTAACCGTCAGCGCCACGGAACGCGAGCAAAGTATCCGCAAAGCGCTCGATGCCGCGACGCGGACGATTCCCGGCGCGCGCTGGCGCGAAGACAAGCCGCTGCTTGACACGGTTGTCAACCTCACCGAATTCCCGTCGGTTGTTCTCGGCAGCTTCGATCCCGAATTTCTCGCGCTGCCAGCCGAGGTACTGGTCACCGTGATGCGCGACCACCAGAAATATTTCGCGCTGGAGGACGCCGACGGCAAACTCTTGCCGCACTTTCTTGCCGTGCTCAATACCGACGGCGATCCCGATGGCCTCATCCGCCACGGCAACGAACGCGTCCTGCGCGCCCGCTTCAATGACGCCCGCTTTTTCTGGGACACCGATCAGAAGATTCCACTCCGTCAACGCGTTGAGTTGTTGAAATCGGTAACCTTCCAGAAGGATCTGGGAAGCTATTTCGACAAGAGTTCTCGCATTCAGAAGCTGGGCAGCCTTATTTCTGAAGTCCTGCGCGAGGCGGGAGTGGCCGTCCGCCCGGGTGTTGTCTTCAAGGCCGCGCATCTCGCCAAAGCGGATCTCACGACCGAACTGGTAAAGGAGTTTACCGAACTGCAAGGCATCGTCGGCGGGCTCTATGCGAAGGTGCAGCAACTCGATCCGCTGCTGCCCAAGGCGACAGCGGACGCCATCGGCGACGCCATCTACCATCAATATCAGCCGGAATCGATGGACGATGCCGTGCCTCCGACGCTGGAAGGCGCGGTGTTGGCCATCGCAGACAAAGCCGACACGCTGGCGGGAATGTTTGCCCTTGGCCTGCAGCCCACCGGCACCAGAGACCCCTTCGCACTGCGCCGGGCCGCTAACGGAATCGTCAAGATCATCGCCGAACACTCGCTATCGCTTCCGGTTGCCAAGTTGTTTGCCGACGCGCGAGCTGAGTATGCCGGGAGCGATGCCGAAGTTTGCTTCGACAAGAAGATCGACTTCGACGCTTCGATTGCCTCTTTCATGCGCGAGCGCCTGGTCTTCTACCTGCGCGATGTCCGCGGTTTTGCTTACGATGTAGTCAATGCCGTCCTCGCCGCCGGCAGTGACGACATCGTCGACGCCATCGCCCGGGCCGAGGCGCTGACCCAGGTGCGCGGCTCTGCGGACTTCGCCTCCATCTCCGTCGCTTTCAAACGGACCAAGAATATCCTCCGCCAGGCCCGCGAGGGTGGTAAGAAAATCGCGGAACAACTCGATCCCAACGCCCTAACCGAAGATTCGGAGAAGGCACTGGCGGCCAGGCTTCCCGAAGTCGCCGCCAACGTCCGCCGCCTGCGCGAGCAGAGGAATTTCGTCGGGGCACTTACCGAGATCAGCAGCCTCCGCCAGCCCATCGACCTTTTCTTCGATAAGGTCATGGTCATGGTCGACGACGACCGCGTGCGGTCCAGTCGCCTGGCTCTGCTGCAGACACTATTGCAGGAGTTTTCCACGATCGCCGATTTCAGCGAGATCGTAACTGACAACAAATCTTCATAACTTTGAACAAAAAGGACTACCCCATGAGCACTTCAACGATTGAGACGGGAAAAATGGCAGCCCCTGAGACCAAGGCTGTGAAATACGTCTACTTCTTCGGCGACGGCCACGCCGAAGGTAATGGAAAAATGAAAGACGACCTCGGCGGCAAAGGCGCCGGGCTCGCCGAAATGACCAACGCCGGGTTGCCTGTCCCTCCCGGCTTCACCATTCAGACCGAAGCCTGTCGTGAGTACATGCGTACCGCGAAAGTTTCGAACGAAGTCAACAAGCAAATGGATGAAGCCCTGGCCAAGCTCGAACTGCTTCAGGGTCAGAAGCTCGGCGGCGCCGACAATCCCTTGCTGGTCAGCGTCCGCTCCGGTGCAAAGTTTTCCATGCCCGGCATGATGGACACTATCCTCAACCTCGGCCTGAACGACAAGTCGGTCGAAGGTCTGGCCAAGCGCAGCAACAATCCCCGCTTCGCCTACGACTCCTACCGCCGCCTCATCCAGATGTTCGGCAGCGTAGTGCTCGACATTCCCAAACATGCCTTCGAGACTGTGTTCGACGGCAAGAAGAAACAGAAGAAGGCCAAGCTCGACACCGAACTCGACGCCAAGGCGCTGCAGGAAGTCATCGCCGAATACAAGAAGGTCGTCCTCAAGCACGCGAAGATTGAGTTCCCGCAGAACCCGCACGACCAGTTGGAAATGGCACGCGATGCCGTTTTCCGTTCCTGGTTGAACGAACGTGCCAAGACCTACCGCCGTATCAATAACATCGACGACATGCTCGGCACCGCCGTCAACGTGCAGGCCATGGTGTTCGGCAACCTCGGAGAAACCAGCGGCACCGGCGTCGGCTTTACCCGCAATCCAGCCACGGGTGTCAAGGAGTTCTACGGTGAGTTCCTGATGAACGCCCAGGGCGAAGATGTCGTCGCCGGCATTCGTACTCCGGTGCATATCTCCGAACTCGAAAAGATTCAGCCCAAGGTCTACAACCAGCTTCGCGAAATCACCACGCGGCTGGAGAACCACTACCGCGACATGCAGGACTTCGAATTCACCATCCAGGATGGCCGCCTGTACATGTTGCAGACCCGCAACGGCAAGCGCACCGGCCGTGCCGCCGTGCGCGTCGCCATCCAGATGGTCGGAGAAGAACTCATCACGAAGGAAGAAGCCATCTTCCGCGTCGAGCCTAACCAGCTCTACGACTTCCTCGTCCCCAGCCTCGCTGAAAAGGGCGTCGATGTGGAAGTGCTGGCGACCGGACTGCCGGCGTCTCCGGGCGCGGCTGTCGGACAGATCGTCTTCACCGCGGAAGAAGCGGTCGAGAAGTTCCAGAAAGACAAGCACGCCAAGATCATCCTCGTCCGCAGCGAGACCACACCCGAAGACATCGGTGGCATGGAAGTTGCTGCCGGAATTCTCACCTCTCGCGGCGGCATGACCAGCCACGCTGCAGTTGTCACTCGCGGAATGGGCAAATGTTGTGTCGCCGGAGCCGGTGACATCGATGTCGATGAAAAGGCCCGCGAGATGCGCGTGAAAGGTAAAGTGCTCAAGGGCGGCGATTGGATTTCGCTCGATGGCACCACCGGCCGCGTCATCAACGGCAAGCTCAACACCGTTCCTGCCCGGCCCGACGATCCTGAGCTGGTTACCTTGATGAAGTGGGCCGAGCCTTTCCGCCGCATGGGAGTACGCGCCAACGCCGACATCCCTCGCGACGCTCTGCAGGCCCGTGCTTTCGGCGCCGAAGGCATTGGACTCTGCCGTACCGAGCACATGTTCTTCGCCGAAGACCGCCTCCCGCACATGCGCTCCATGATTCTCGCCACCACCGAGAAGGACCGCCGCATCGCGCTGAAGAAACTTCTGCCCATGCAGCGCGCCGATTTCGTCGGCGTCTTCCGCGCCATGGACGGATTCCCGGTCACCATCCGCACTCTCGATCCGCCGCTGCACGAATTCCTCCCGCGGCGCGAAGACCTCATGGTCGAGATTGCCAAGCTCGAATTGACCAAGCCGAAGTCGCCCAAGCTGAAAGAATTGCGCAAGCTGCTGAACCGCGTCGAGCAGTTGCACGAAGTCAACCCCATGCTTGGGCTTCGCGGCTGCCGTCTCGGCATCACCTATCCGGAGATCACCGAGATGCAGGCGCGTGCCATCTTCGAGGCCGCCGTCAAGGTGGCGAAAGACGGCGTGAAGGTGAAGCCTGAGGTCATGATTCCGCTGACGGGAGGCCTGAAAGAAATGGCCAATCAGGCAGCCATCGTGCGCCGTGTGGCCGACGAGGTCTTTGCCGAAAAGGAGTCCAAGGTCGAATACCTCGTTGGCACCATGATCGAGCTTCCGCGTGCTGCCCTCATGGCCGACGAGATCGCCAGGGAAGCCGAGTTCTTCAGCTTCGGCACCAACGACCTCACTCAGACCACTTTTGGCTTCTCGCGTGACGACGTCGGCAGGATTCTGACGGCCTACCTCGCCGAAGGCATCCTGAAGCAGGACCCGTTCGCCACGTTGGACCAGGACGGTGTCGGACAACTGATCAAGATCGCGGTGGAGAAGGGACGAGCCACTCGGCCGACGATCAAGATCGGCATCTGCGGCGAACACGGCGGCGATCCCTCGTCCGTCGAGTTCTGCGCGCAGAATGGCTTCAACTACGTCTCCTGCTCGCCGTTCCGTGTACTGACGGCACGTCTGGCAGCGGCCCAGGCCGGCGCCAGCGCCGAGCTGAAGGTCGAAGGCGGCCGCACCAAGTAGTTGTTTTGAAAGGGCACGGCTTCAGCCGTGCCGATAAGCTGCCCTTTTGTTCACTGCACGCGCGGACTTCGGTCCGCGCGTGCATCGCATCAAACGCGAACGTACTGTGTGCCCCACTCAAGCCGCTTTTGCTTGAGTGGGGTTTTTCGTCACGGATAACGATCAAACTCGCGACACCACAATCGCGTCGATTTCTTAACTGACAACTGGCCACTGGAACACTGCTCTATTGCACCTGCTGCAACTGTGCAATCAGCTTCTGCGCCAGGTTGCTCTCCGACTCCGACCACAACACGCGCCCCGACAATCCGCAATTGTTCTGGACGGCGAGCGTGAACGCTACCAACTTCGCTACATTGAACCGCACGTGCTCTTCATTTGCCGAAGACAACTGCAATCCCTCAAACAGAAACGGCGTGTCCAGCCCAAAGTCCACCTCGATGTGGCCGTCATCGACATAGATGCCTTCGTCGAACTGAACCCCATGAGTGATAAAGCGCACGGCGACTGGGCGCTGCACCCATGCGTCTCCGGTTTCCTCATCATTCGGGACCCATAGGTCCCAGAAAGCCTCGAAGACCAGGGCGAAATCATCGTGGGCGAATTCGCCCGCGATCTCTGCCGCTTCCTCGGGCGAAATCCCCGGATCGAATCGCCGCTCCAGCACCGTCGGCTCCGACCACGCCACCGGATGCACCGACAGATAGGTGATCCCCTCCCGTACCGCGGAGAACAAGAATTGCCGCATGACCGAAGTTGCCCGTGGCACCATCTCTGCTTCGTGGAACGTGGGAAACCACAAGCTCAGATTGAGGGAATCCGCCATCGCCGTATTCTATCGCTCTTCATACTTTCAGCGGCACAACTTGAGAAGCTGCCCTGAGTATTCATGCGGCCGCAACCCAACTGGGGAGAACGAAGTCTCCTCGCGGTGTCATCCTGAGCGCAGGCGACGCGCCTTTTGCGTCGCCGGAGTCGAAGGACCCCTACCTCGCGACAAACCCCTGGTCCGGTCATCCCAAGCGGACTTTAGTCCGTGAGGGATCTGCAGCACTAAGGCACTCATGCCTCCGCCTTCATCCTTGCCGCGAATTTCTCCCGCACTTTTTTCACCTTCGGTGCCACGGCGAACATGCAATACGGCTGGTACGGGTTCCTGGCGAAGTAATTCTGGTGATAATCTTCGGCGGCGTAGAACGTCTGCGCCGGCTCGACCGCGGTGACGATCGGTTCGGAAAACACCTTCTCCC
The DNA here is from genome assembly GCA_963758255.1 of uncultured Acidobacteriaceae bacterium. GTDB lineage: Bacteria > Acidobacteriota > Terriglobia > Terriglobales > Acidobacteriaceae > DASRAA01. The sequence goes on along the minus strand of CAVWUX010000015.1, from coordinate 119,864 downwards.
GAGTCCACTCCCCAATCACATCCTCCGCCGCCTTCTTCTGCTCATCGTTCAGATAGAAAATCACCGAGCGGTACTGCTCTCCCACGTCGTTGCCCTGGCGGTTCAGCGTCGTCGGATCATGCGCCGTAAAAAACACTTCCAGCAGATCGTGGAAGCTGATCTTCGCCGGATCAAACGTGATCTCCGCCACCTCGACGTGCCCCGTGGTGCCGGTGCACACTTGCTCGTATGTCGGATTCGGTCGGCGTCCGCCCATGTAGCCCGAGCGCACCGCCTCCACCCCCTCCAACTGCAGTAATGCGGCTTCGACGCACCAGAAGCATCCGCCGCCCAGTATTGCTTTCTCAGTAGCCATGTTGTGTTGGATGCTCAATGCCGGCGGTTTGTCACACGAACGCAAAACTACTCCAAGGCCACTGTGAATTGCAAAGAGCGCAAGGCGAGCAGACGAAAAGCGAAGAGCGAGTGGCGAAGACCGAAAATAATCACCAATTAGCAACCACCAATTACCAGCTACCAGTCACCAGCTACTGCTTCTGATACACCCTCACATAATCCACCAGCATCTTCTGCGGAAACTGCGTCGTAGCATCCGGATCGCCCGGCCACGACCCTCCCACCGCGAGATTCAGCAGAATGAAGAACGGCTGGCCGTCAAAAGGCCACGAAGTTGGCTGCGGCGATCCCGCCTGCGTATCGGTGGCGTAGAGATTGCCGTCAACATAGAGGCGAATTTGCTGCGGTTCCCACTCCGCCGCGAACACGTGAAACCCGTCGGCGAAAACCCCGCTGTTCGGCAACGTGTACGCCGCCGTGTATCCCTCCGGCGGATATCCGGGAGCATGCAGTGTTCCATGCACTATGGACGGCTCCCTCCCGATGTTCTCCATGATGTCGATCTCGCCACACGCCGGCCAACCCGCGGTGTCAATGTTGTTGCCCAGCATCCAGAACGCCGGCCACATGCCTTGCCCCTTCGGCACCTGGATTCGCGCCTCGAATCGCCCGTACTGCTGCGAAAACAATCCCTTCGTCTGCATCCGCGCCGAAGTGTAGTGCCGCGCAATCCCATCTGCACCGGTGTAGTCTTCTTTGATCGCCGTAATCACCAGGTTGCCGCCCGAAACCTGCACGTTCGCAGGTCGCGTTGTGTACGACTCCAGTTCGTTGTTGCCCCACCCGCCGCCGCCCGTCTGAATGGCCCATTTCGCGGGGTCGGGAGCCGATCCATCGGCTCCGTTGAATTCGTCCGCCCACACCAGTTGATAACTCTTCGCCACCGTAGGCGTCGTGGTGCTAGACTGTGCCGCCTGCCCCCCACACGAAACGGCCGATACCAACGTCACAACGGAAATTACAATTGTGCTGAGAAAAGTTTTATTCCTGCAACAAATCATGAAAGCCTCGGAGAGTGAATCAAGGGGAATTCTAGAACAACCAACCCACACCTCGCTGTGACGCGGCAAGATGCTGCCGGAAGGCAGAAATTCAATAGAAAACCTCCGTGCTCTCCGTGGTGAACGTCTTCCCCTACAGCCCGGCTTCAATCCGCGACCTCGGATCCAGATAGTCCCGCAGCCCGTCGCCGATGAAGTTGAACGACAGCACCGCCAGCATCACCGCCGCAGCAGGGAAGAGCACCAGGTGTGGCGCGTCGAATAGATGCGAGCGGCCATCATTCAGCATCGCCCCCCAGGTCGCCGTCGGAGGCGGAACTCCGAGCCCCAGAAAGCTCATGGTCGCTTCTGCCAGGATCGCACCCGCCATTCCAATCGCCGCCTGCACGATCACCGGCTGGATGATATTCGGCAGTATGTGACGCGCGATAATTCGCACGTCGCCTGCGCCCAGCGCACGCGCCGCCTCCACGAATTCCCGCTCCTTCACTGCCAGCACCTGCGCGCGTACCAGCCGCGCATAGCCCACCCACCCGCCGATCGACAGAGCCAGGACCAGGTTGAACAGTCCCGGCCCCAGAAACGCCACGAACGCAATCGCCAACAGGATTCCCGGAAACGACATAAACGCGTTCATTACGATCACGTTGAGCAAGCGATCGAGGAAGCCGCCATAATAGCCCGCGATCGATCCTAAAATCAGCCCCAACGTCAGCGAGGCAGCTACGACGCAACTTCCCACCAGCATCGAAACACGCGCCCCGTAAATGACGCGCGACAGAATATCGCGCCCCAACTCATCCGTCCCGAACCAGTGCGCGGCCGACGGCCCCATCAGCCGTGACGGCAGATCAATGTAGTACGGATCTTGCGGAGCGATCCATGGCGCAAACAGCGCGAATGTTACGAACATCACGATCAACACCGCTCCCGCCGTGGCCAGCAGGTTGTGGCGTGCGGCGCGCCTGATTGAGTTGACCTGGACAGCAGTCGCCATCGTCCGTCATCTTATCCCAGAGCACGAGGCGGGGTCGCCACAGTCGCGGTCCTGCGCCCTGCAAAACTTCTTCGTTGCGTTCATCCACGAGCCTACTAGAATCATCTGTTTGCGGGGCTCACGCCTGCAACCGGACATTCGTTTCATGTTGCCCTTCAAGCTGGTCTACAGCGAAAAGTACTTCCTCCCCATCGGCGAGCATGTCTTTCGCGCCGACAAATACCGCCTGATCCGCGAGCGTCTTTTCGCGATGGGTCTCGTGGATGACTCCGACTTCATCGCACCGCAGCCCGCCACTGAATCCGACGCGATGCTGGTCCACTCGCCGCACTATGTCAACAAGCTCATGGAAGGCAGCCTCAGCGCGCGGGAAGAGTTGCAGATGGAAATTCCGTACTCTCCACAAGTCGTCGACACCTTCCTGATGCACGCCGGAGGCTCCGTCCTCGCCGCCGAGCGCGGTCTCGCTGACGGCGTCTGCATCAATATCGGCGGCGGATTTCATCACGCCTTCCCCGACCACGGCGAAGGTTTCTGCATGATGCACGACTTCGCCATCGCTATCCGCAGTCTGCAAAAGCGGAAGCTCATCCGGCGCGCCATGACCGTGGACTGCGACGTTCACCAGGGCAATGGCACGGCCGCGATTTTCGGCGCAGCTCGCTCGCAGCCGGCCGACCTGCCGTCTGCTCATCACAGTTCCGTGGCCGGGCTTGCGGGCGGCGAGATGCTTTACGGAAACTCCAAAGACGTCTTCACCATTTCGTTGCATCAGGAAAACAACTATCCGATGATCAAGCCACCGTCGTCCATCGACGTCAACTTGCCCGACGGATGCGATGACGCGAGCTACCTGGCCTGGCTCGACAACGCTCTGAGTTCCGGCCTGCGCCAATTCGAGCCCGACCTCATCTGCTACGTTGCCGGGGCCGATCCCTTCCGCGAAGATCAGCTCGGCGGACTGAACCTCACCATCGAAGGACTCAAGCAGCGCGACGAGCTGGTCTATCGCGCCGCCCGCGCCCGCGACATCCCCGTGATGGTCACGCTCGCCGGAGGCTACGCCATCAGAGTCGAAGACACTGTCACCATCCACACCAACACGATTGTCGCTGCGGCCGAAGTCTTTCGCAGTTCAACCGCGAGTCTTCCGCATTAGGAATCGGTCAATCAACTGTGTTCTTCTTGCGAGCCCGATGCATTGAAAACTCCGTGACCTTCCGTGCCTCCGTGGTGAATACTTCTTCCACGGATACCACGATTGCGCCTCGCTCCCACCCTCGCTCCGCGTGCTATCCTGATGTTCAGCGGCGTCAACCAACCTCACCGCGCCCACCAATTAGATGTTTGAGAATCTTACAGATAAGCTCCAGCGTGCCTTCAAGAACCTGCGCGGCCAGGGAACCCTCACCGAAGAGAACATCGGCGACGCCCTGAAAGAAATCCGCATGGCCTTGCTCGAAGCCGACGTAAACCTCAACGTCGTCAAGGAACTCATCGAGCACATCCGCGAGAAAGCCCTCGGCCAGGAAGTGATGACCGCGCTCTCGCCCTCCGAACAGGTCGTCAAGATCGTTCACAGCGAACTGATCGCCATCCTCGGCAAAGACACCGCCAAGCTCAAGTTCGCCTCGCAGCCGCCGACCGTCGTCCTCATGGCCGGCCTTCAGGGTTCCGGCAAAACCACGACTTCCGGAAAACTCGCGCACTGGCTCAAGCAGGGTGGCCACCGTCCCATGCTCGTCTCGGTTGACGTCTATCGTCCCGCCGCGCGCGAGCAACTCAAAGTCGTTGCCCAAGCTGTCAAGGCGCATCTTTACGAAGGGGAAGTCGGCGAGGCGAACACCGCTACTGTCGAGCGACTGGTTAAAGAAGCCCGCCGCGACGCCATCAGCAACGGTTGCGACGTGCTCATCGTCGATACCGCCGGCCGTCTGCATATCGACGAGCAGCTCATGGACGAGATGCAGTCGCTGAAGAAGATCCTCACCCCGCAGGAGATCCTCTTCGTCGCCGACTCCATGACCGGACAAGACGCCGTCCGCTCCGCCGACGAGTTCCACAAGAAGCTCACGCTCACCGGCGTAGTGCTCACCAAGATGGACGGCGACGCCCGTGGCGGCGCCGCTCTCTCCATCCGCAACGTCACCGGACAGCCCATCAAGTTCATCGGCGTCGGCGAAAAGTACGAGGCACTCGAGCCCTTCCATCCCGACCGCATCGTCGGACGCATCCTCGGCATGGGCGACATCCTCTCGCTCATCGAGAAGGCCGACGCCACTCTCGACAAGAAGAAGTCTCAGGAATTCGCCGCCAAGGCGCTCAGTCACGAAGGCTTCTCGCTCGAAGACTTCCGCGATCAGTTGCGCCAGGTGAAGAAGCTCGGATCGATCAAGAGCATCATGGGCATGATGCCCAAGATCGGCCCCTTCGCCGGCATGCAGAAGGCCGCCGACAACGTCGACGAGCGCGAACTCACCCGCGTCGAAGCCATCATCAACTCCATGACGCCCTTCGAGCGCGAGCATCACGAGGTCATCAACGGCAGCCGCCGCAAGCGCATCGCCCGCGGCTCCGGCACCAGCGTGCAGGAGGTCAACCACCTCCTCCGCCAGTACGCCCAGATGCGCAAGATGTTCAAGTCCATGGGCAAGCCCAGCTTCGCCCGCCGCATGGCCGGAATGAAAATGCCGGGGATGTAGGCAAGCTGCCACTCTTCAAACCTTACCCGCTACGCAGAGGAGGCGCATGAGCGATCATCGTCTGGATCGGGCCGTGGCGCCGAACCTGTTCGACGTCGTACTCGACCCGGACCTTGCCTTCACGCTCGTCCTCGCCAACCTCATGTCACCTCGACTCTGGAGCCTCCGCGAGAGGGTGCAGCAGTCCGCCGAGCCGGTGGTGCCGCAGATTCGCGAACTGATCGATCATCATTTCGAGCATGTCCCTGCGGCACGCATCGTCGAGATGAACGGCTTCTTTGACCTTGACGTGCTGGATGCACAATACGGCAGAGAAGCGGTCGAGTATGCTCGCTCCACGATCCTGAAGACCATCCAATGGCGCGTGAAGCGCGGCACCATGAAGCAGGACGACTTCGCGCTCGATCTGTTCAGCCAGCGAAGATTTCCGGCCTACACCTACGAGACAATCGACGAAGCCTGGGCTTGCCGCCGTCTTCTGCAGGGTCGAAAGCACAAGCCGCTGGGACTTACCTGCTGCCTTGACGAAGCCGCAATTTTCGCGGCAGCTCGCACTCACGCTGCAGGATGGGCCAGCAGACAGCCTCGTATTCCTCGGCGCGCCGACGCACTATTCGGTCTTCACCTCCCGTGCCGACGGTGTGTGGTGGTTCTATTCCAAGCACGAGCTTGATTTCGCCGGACACATGGTCGCGCCTGGTTGGCCGAAAACTACGCTGGCGATCACCAGTTGGCATTCGACGATCGTCTTCCGGATTTCGATCGCATCATCGCGGCCTCCGGCAGCTATGAATTTGCAACCGGTGCGTGCTCGATGCCGCCGCCGACTCTGGCCGGCATCGTCAGGCAATCCGACTCTTTCTTCGGATTCCGTCCGGCACAGTTCGACCGCGCCTTGCAGCGGCCGACGAACCTTGTCGGCGCGTCGGACGTCGCGCAGCTTGTCCAGGATGCGGCCTCAGCCTCCGGTGCGGAAGAGGTTCGCACACGCGTGCGGCGTGCCGCCCTTGAAGAAGGGAACACGGCGGCGTTACGTGCCCTGTATACCTATCGCATGCTCGATGTGCCTGACTTATCCGTGTACTTGCAGGCCGCCCGCGACACCAGCCAGTTCGAAAATCTGCTGCCGCAGATCAAAACCGTCGATGACGCCATGAAAGCCGTGACCACGATCGCGGGCAGCGAGTCGATTTTCGAAGATCCCAACCGGATCGCCATGCCTGACCAGACCGTGCGCTTCGCCACCGGCACCAGCCGCGACAAGGCGCTGCTGCTGCATGTTTTGCTCGAACGCGCCTTGCCCGCCGATGATCCTGCGAGAAACAGCCTCGAAACGCTTTTCTTAGACACCGACAGCTTTGTGCGCAGCGCGCGATTCTGCATCAACGTCTCCCAGATGGCCTACGTACCCCAGGCCGAAAGTGACATCCGGTACCGCATCGCCATGTGCCCCACCCTTACCGGCCGCGCCAGCGGACGATAGTGTGGGATTTAAGTCGTGCCGCCCATGTTCGCGCTTCGCCCGCCGCATGGCTGGCATGACGATGCCGGGCATGTAGGAATTGCCCCGCAGCTCACCGCAGAGCACAAAGAGATAGTCAAGCCCTCGGCTCTGTCTTGACCCACATTTGCCGGAAACAGCAGGCAATTCTGGGCCACCCTGCAACCCGCCGAGGGACGAAAGCATTTGACTGTCGGGTGATGACTGTGCATAATTATTGGCACTTTGGCCGAGCCTCAGCGGTACGCGGGATTCGTCGTAATAAGTTGTGAATCCCGTAGGGGTGATGCGTGCCAACAGTATTTTGGAAGCGGTTCGGCGATAGAATCTGGGTCCTCGTTGCACTGCTGCTAGTGGTAGCCGTAGCGAGCGTTCTTGTTACGCCCGACCCAACCGATGATGTTCGTGGCATTGTTCGTCAGCATCAAACTGCCAAGACGCCTGCTCCAGTATCCACGCTCAGCATTTCTGTAGTGTTGCTCCTGCTCCATCGGTTTAGTTTCACATTCCCACCGACTCTGACCTCATCGAATTTCTTACGAATGATATGTACCTTCCGCTGCTAGGCCCCCATAGACCCGCTTAAGGGAACTCGCCTGCCGCTCGGGCGCCTATCCCGAGCCAAATGACATAACAATCGGAGCGACGGCAACGAATTGCCAAAACCGTTTGCTGTCAGCTGCCAAGGCGACAGCTGTTACAGCTAATTCGGCGTTGGGCTGAATTGCCACAACAAAAGGATGGCCGGATGTTAGCAAGTACACGCGTCGGGCAAAAGGCTTTCTCGAACGAATGCTCGCCCTGCCCCATTCCAACACGCTTCGAACCCAACGGAAATGGCGCAAGCCGTCCGACTAGGAGGGATTGATATGAAGGCAAATTACAGACTGTATTCTGTATCTGTGGTGCTGGCTCTGGTAGTGCTCGTTCTGGCGTTCGCCGGTACCGCACTCTCCGATGACGACGGGGGCCATAAGCAGCACCGAAAGGATCGCGCGAAGATTCTCTACGTCTGGGCCGGCGACCAGGCCCGGGTGGCCCCGGATTTTCTTGCCGTTGTCAACTTCGACGAAGACTCGCCGGAGTACGGAAAAATAATCACCACCGTCCCCGTCCCGCCTCCAGGCAGCGCGGGCAATGAGCCGCACCACTGCCATCTCTCGGCCGACAAGAACATCCTTGCCTGTGGCGGACTGCTTGCCTTGCTGCGAGGACAGAACAGTATTTTCTTCTTTGACGTGAAGAACCCGCTTCGGCCCAAGTTTCTGTTCTCCACCAGCGGCACTCTCTCGAACATCACCGACGACTTCCTCCCCTTAAAGGAGGGCGGGTTCCTGGTGACCCAGATGGGCTCTCACACCGGTGGAACGCCCGGCCGGCTGGCCGAGTTTGACAAGCACCTGCAGATGATCGGGGAATGGCCGAAGGAGGCACCGCACCACGGCTTTAACCCGCATGGCATTTCCGCCCGCCCGGAGCTGAACCTGATGGTGACGTCCGACTTCATCATGCCGGCGAGCACCCTGAACATCATCCCGGGCGATCCGGAACTGCGGGGATCTATTCGCGTTTGGAATTTTCGCGAGCGGACGATCACGCGAACCATTGAGATCCCCGGCATGATGGGCACGATGGATGTCAAGCTGATCCCCGGGGATCGGCAGGGGCGCGCGTTCACCGCAGGGATGTTCGACGGTTTGGTATACCTGGTCGATACCAAAGCTGGAACGGCAAAGAAGGTCTTTGACTGCGAGGACATCGTTCCGCATGTCGAAGTCCCGGTTCGCGGAGGCATGGTCCAGCTTCTCGCCATGCCGCAATCCGGCGACCGGCTGCTCTTCGCGTCATTTCAGGCAGGGCAGATCGGCATGCTCGATGTAAGCAACCCGGAACGCCCTTTCCAGTCAGGAATAGTAAATCTGGGGATGAATGCGGGCCCTCACTTCATTACGCTGACCGATGATGACAAACGACTGGTGGCTGTTGATTACTTCCTCAACGAAGACAACTTCGGCAAGATCCACTTCGAAGGCGACCATCATGTGCACGTGATCAAGGTTTTCAACGATCACCTGGAGTTGGACCCGCGCTTTGACTTGGATTTCAACACAGCGTTTCCCACTGGGCCGGCGCGTCCTCACGGGGTTGCGATGAAGTAAGAAGTTCTCCGCCGGTTGCCCCAGGTTCGCGTTCCTCCGTTGGACACTAACCTGGGCGTAGCCAGGCCGACGAGTACTAGGAACACAATGACTTCGCCCTTCATTTCCCATTTCCGGAATTTCCGGTTACCTTCGTCACCTTGCCCCTCCGATTTCGCATGACCCGGCCTGGCGGTACCTGCGACGATGAACACGCTGTACCGGCAGTCAGGTCAGTCCTGCTGCCCGCCAGAATTGTTCTTTGACAACCGACGCGGCCCGTCAGACCGGGAAAAATACAGTGCTAAGTCCTTACGGCTGATATGGATAGCTATAACAATATTATTTTTTAATGGCTTGCGAACAATTTTCTCCCAAACCATTGAAAATAAAGGAACGCTGAAATCAAAATTTATACCAGTTCAGTTATAGATCGGCTCGGGTGATCGGCACCAGGCTCCCCCTGGTTAGCGCCGCGCCTTTCGGCGCTCGTGTGGGACGAGCAATTGCGGGTTCGAGAGTCTTGCTTCATCGCGTGTATTGCATTGCGACCCCGGCGACTTCAACCGATCTAGGTGGCAACTTCACGACTTCTTTGACTTCTTTGACTCCTCGCGCTTCGCGCTGGCCCAGTTTGGCTTCGTAACCTGTCTGCTTCGTCCCAAGGCCAGAGCATCTTCCGGGACCTCTTCCGTAATGCAGGATCCCGCACCGACATACGCACCCTTGCCAATCTTGACCGGAGCCACCAGGGTTGAATCGCTCCCCACAAACACCCCGTCTTCGATGACAGTCTCGTACTTATTCACGCCATCGTAGTTGCAGGTGATGGTGCCGGCCCCAATGTTCACGCCCGCACCGATCACTGCATCGCCGAGATAGGAAAGATGATTGGCCTTGGAACCCCTGCCGAGCTTGGTCTTCTTGGTCTCGACAAAATTGCCCACGTGCGCGCCCTCGCCGACGTCGCTTCCTGGCCTGAGATGCGAGTACGGGCCAATCTGCGCCCCGTTCCGGACGATCGAGCTCTCCATGATGCAACCCGGACGAATCAAGACCTTGTCACCAATCTCGCAGTTCGTGATGACCGAGTACGAACGAATGCGGCAGTCCGAGCCGATCTTTGTCCGTCCAATGATTTGAACGAACGGCTCGATCACTGTATCGGCGCCGATCTCGACATCCGCGTCGATATCGCACGTTTCCGGCCGGAAGATCGTGGTCCCCGACTCCATCAGTTCGCGTGCTTTCTTCGCCCGCAGTTTGGCGTCGAGCTCCGCCAGTTCCATGCGCGTGTTCACCCCCAGCACTTCGTTGGAATCCTTCGCGCGCAACGCCAGCACTTTGCTTCCGGACTTGCCCAACAAACCCGCCATGTCGGTGAGGTAGAACTCTCCCGCGGGATTGTCGGTCGTGAGTTCATCGATGTGCGCATAGAGCGGCCCGACAGCAAATGCATAGATGCCGGAGTTGACCTCGCGTTGCTCGCCCTCGCCGTCACGCAACGCCTTCTGCTCGACGATGCGATCGACCTCGTTCGTGACCTCGCCGTTTTTGTGCTTGCGGAAGACACGGCCATAGCCGGTAGGGTCGGCAGGCTCAGCCGTCAGGATCGTCATCGCCGGTTGGTTTGTCTTGTGAAAGTCAAGCACCTGCGCAATGGTCTCGTGATGGATGAGCGGCACGTCTCCGTACAGCACCAGCACGTGCCTGAATCCTCTGCAGCGATTCCCGTGCGGCCATCAGGGCGTGGCCGGTTCCGCGCTGCTCACGCTGCAGCACAAAGCGGATCCCGGTGGACTCCAGCGCCTCACGGACCCGTTCCGCCTCGTGCCCAATAATGGCAAAGATGTTTTGGGGTGGAACAATACGGCTGGCCGCGGTGACCACGTGACCCAGCAGCGTCTTGCCGGCAATCTGGTGCAGGGCTTTGGGATGCCGCGACTTCAGTCGCGTGCCTTTTCCCGCAGCCAGAATCACAATGGCGAGCTCAACTTCGGATTGGCTCGCAGCGTGGGCTGAGTCGGACGTCGGTTTGATCATGACCTTACAGGGTATCAAGAGAGGCTTACGATTTGCGTCTTGCGGCGACCGCGGAGGTTTCGCGCGACTCCAGCAGAATGCGCAACAGGTCATGGGCGACGTGGTGGGTTTCGTGCCGCGCGATCATGCCCCCGCCGGGATCCATCTCTTCGGTGAGATAGTCGCCCAGGACGGGCTTGACTCCCAGGGCCTCGATGCGGTCGGCATCCACTACGATCTGGGACTGCTGTTGCTCGTCATACTTCGCCGCCAGGGCTGCGGACACCGGGGTTTCGTTGACCAGGGCATAGTCAAAAAACTCATGCCGCGCGTGTTCGTAGATCGCCAGGATATGTTGCGACGCTGTGAGATTCAGGCTCTCATTCGCCTGCGTCATCAGGTTGCAGACATAAACCTTGACCGCCCGGGAGTCTTTGATCGCCTTGGACAGTCCACGTACCAGCAGGTTAGGCACCAGGCTGGTGAACAGCGATCCTGGACCGATGGTGATTAAGTCGGCTGTCTCAATGGCTTGCAGCGCAGCCGGTGCAGGTTTGGCGTTTGCCGGAGCCATCCGCAATTCCGTGATGCGCCGCTGGCTGGCGGTAATGTTGGTTTCCCCTCGTACCACCGAACCGTCATCCATGATCGCGTAGAGTTGAGCGTTGCTCGTGGTCGCCGGGAAGATGTTTCCGCGGGTGGCTAGAATCGCGGCTGCTTGCTTCACCGCCTGGCTGAAGTCTCCCGTGATGTCGGTCATCGCCGAGAGAAACAGGTTGCCGAAGCTATGGCCTTCCAGCCCCTCGCCGGCCTTGAAGCGGTACTGAAAGAGCCTCGACAGCAGGGCTTCTCTCTCCGACAACGCAACAATGCAATTGCGAATATCGCCCGGAGGCGGAACGTTGAGCTCCTTACGCAAGCGCCCGCTGGAACCGCCGTCGTCACTGACTGTGACGATGGCCGACAGCTCTGAAATGAAGGGAAGCACTCGCTCGAACGAATGCTCGCCGGGCAGAATCACGTGCTGCTTCAATCCATGCAGCAGCGTCGAGAGGCCGGTGCCCCCACCCATGGCAACGACCTTCATGGGACGCACTTCCGCTGCGCTGTCGTGGTTCTGCATAAACCAGATCGGAGACCGCTAGAAATGCCACTTGGGGGAATCGGACGGCACTTCCGCACTGGTATCAGGATATAGCAGTTCGGTAAATCGCGGATCATCCGACAGGCTCTTGAAGTCAGAATCGTTGCGGGCCTGAAAACGGTTTGCGGGATTCAGCCGGATCGCCTCGTTGAGCCCCGTAATGGCATCGGGAAAATGTCCCATCAGACAATTGAGCGCCGCTGCGCCGTACCAGACGAAGTCCAGTTTGGGATGCTTTCGCGTGAGGTCCTCGAACACGTCGCGCGCGCTCATGTAGTCTCCCAGGTTCATCAGCGACACCGCGTAATCGTATTGCTCTTCCGGCGTCTTGAAGTTGCCCGTATCGCGATTCAGTTGTTGATTGCAGGTATTAAGATGGACCGCGGCCCGGTCCGCCAGCTCGGCACTGGCTCCGCCGACAATCTTTTCAAAACAGGCCTTTGCTTTGTCGTACTTATGAGACTGCAGCGCCTTCAGTCCGGCCTCATAGTTTTGCACAGCCTGTGAAAATCTAGGGTCATCGGCGACCTTTAGTGGCTTGGCCGTTCGGACGCGGCTGTCGACTCCCATAGAGCTAGTCGGTAAGTCGTTTTTTTTCTTAGATCTAGAATCGGTTTCCTGAACGTTTTCTGCCTCTTTTTTCTTCATCTAGTTACATCCTTTGAGTCGTAAACGGCAGGCAACCCGTCAGGGCTGTGGAAAACCCCAATTGTTACAGGCTGTGTTGTTTGCTGAGTTATACCCGCAACCGGCGGCTGCGTCAACTGTACCCCGGGTACCCTTACGCTAGGTACTCTAGGAATCGCTCCAGCCGCGGCCCTAGTTCATGTTCGCTGCTGACTCCAAATCGATCGACTTCCACCCACCTTTGATGATCCCTTCGCGAATCTGTGCGGGTGTCTTCTTTAGCTTTGTCTGCTGAAAGGCGTAGTAGACCTCTTTCATGCAGATACCACAGTGCGCGCCGTGGGTGGATTCATAGCAAGTGTGCAGGCTCTTGTGCCCGATCCGCTCACAATAGCAATAACAAGGCAACTGATTGATCACGCCCGGAATCTTGGCCGCCAGTTCATACGCATGCGCCTGGTAGGGATACATGAAAGACTCGCCCACCCGTTGGTCCGGCGGCAGAATCGGCAGCAATTCCCCCGGCGACGGCGCGTGCGTGTTATAGGCAGGAACCTTGTCCCCCTGGGCAATTGCAATCACGGCCAGCACCAGAACAAGCGCCAGCACAGCAGGTTTCTTCATCCCGGCATCCTCGCTGATTATTCTAGCCGAGAACGTCTCTGTCTCCCAAGCCTGGCCTCGTCCGCAGTCCGGCCTCGGCCCCCGCGATCGCGCAACATTCACTATAATTAGGAGTGCGCTTCTGATTCTTCGCGATGATGTTCAAATCAGACCACAAGCCGGCGGGTTCCTTCGTTTCTTCGTCCAACGAATCAGTCACATCCCCACAGCAGCCTGCGGAACCGACTCCACGCGCCGGACGGACCCAGATGGTTCTCGTTCGATGGGTGCGGGACATCCTGATCTCGCTGGCGGTATCGGCGTTCTTCATCATCTTTCTCTACCAGCCGGTCAAGGTCGAAGGCACCAGCATGATGCCCACGCTGGAAGACCAGGAACGCGTCTTCATCAACAAATTCGTATATCGCGTGGAAGCCATTCATCGTGGAGACGTGGTGGTGTTCCGCTATCCCCGCGATACCTCGAAGAGTTACATCAAGCGGGTGATCGCCGTTGCCGGCGACCGCGTGCGTATTCAAAACGGTCTGGTGTACGTCAATGGCCGGCAGATTGCCGAGAACTACGTTCCCGAAATGTACGAAGACATTCGCTCGTATGCCGAGACCGTGGTGCCGCCGCATTCGTATTTCGTCATGGGCGACCACCGCAACCTGTCCAACGATAGCCGCGACTTTGGTCCTGTCGATGAAAGCTATATCTACGGCAAGGCCGTCTTTGGCTATTGGCCCGTAAACAAGCTCGGCAAGTTGAACTAAGTTACCAACCCATAGTTGGAGGCGTTCATGAAACCAGTCCTGCGAGTTTCCTTGTGCATTTTCCTGCTCGGCGCGTTGTCGTTTGCTGCTGACCGCGATCCCAAAGTCCTGTTGCAGGCCGAGCGCGCCTTCGCTAGGGCGACCGCCGAACGCGGCGTCGATGGCTGGATGGAGTTCATGGCCCCGAATGCCGTCGAGCTCTCAGACGAGCCCCTGGTTGGTCTGGACCAGATTCGCGCCGGCATGACCAAACAGTTCAATCTGCCCGGTTTCAAAATCACCTGGGAACCTACCAAGGCCGAGTTTCTCGGAGAGGGCAACGTCGGCTACGCGGTCGGACGCTACGAAGTGAGCTTCACCGGCGACGACGGCAAGCCCCACGTGAGCCACGGCACTTATCTCACCACCTGGCAGAAGCAAAAGGACGGCTCCTGGAAGGTCATCTCCGATGTAGGCAGCCCCGATCCCCCGTCGCACTGAGAGGAAATCCCGCCTCTTATGCTCGGCCGTGATACCTGATAAAATCGGTAAAATCCACTCCCCGGAGAAGCGATGCAGGCAATCCTTGCGCTGGAAGACGGACGCATCTTCCACGGCAAAGGTTTCGGCGCCCAAGGCGAATGCTACGGCGAAGTCGTTTTTAATACTTCCATCACCGGTTACCAGGAAATCTTCACCGACCCCTCTTACGCCGGCCAAATCGTCGTTCTCACCAATCCCCAGATCGGCAATTACGGTACCAACTCCGAAGACAACGAAGCGACGCGTCCCTACATCGAGGGCCTTATCGTTCGCGAGTTCTCGCGCGTCAGCTCCAACTGGCGCTCGCAGGAAGTCGCCGAAGAATACCTCGAGCGCTACAAGATCCCCGTGCTCGCCGAGATCGACACTCGCGCACTGGTGCGCCACCTGCGAACTTACGGCGTCATGCGCGGGGTCATCTCAACCCTCGAAGCCGACACCGATAAGCTCGTAGCCAAAGCCCGATCGATTCCGAAGATGGACGGCACCGACCTTGCCAAGGAGGTGACCACACCCCGCGTTTACAAGTGGGAGGAAGGAGTGCGCTCCTTCGAACCGACCGAAGTCGTCGGCGTAAAGGACGAAGTGCCGAAGTACAACGTTGTTGCCTACGACTACGGCATCAAGCAAAACATTCTGCGCCGCCTGGTGGGCGAATCCTGCAGTGTGACCGTGGTTCCCGCAACCACCAGCGCCGAAGATGTGCTGGGCATGAAGCCCGATGGAGTGTTTCTGTCGAACGGCCCCGGCGATCCCGAGCCTGTCACCTACGCGCAAGAAAGCATTCGCCGCATGATGGGCAAAGTCCCCATCTTCGGAATCTGTCTGGGACATCAGCTAATCGGCCTCGCTCTCGGCGGCAAGACCTACAAACTGCGCTTCGGGCATCACGGCGGCAATCATCCCGTCAAGCAAACCGCGACCGGCAAGATCGAGATCACGGCCCACAATCACAATTTCGCGGTCGATCCCGACTCGCTCAAGCAAAGCGAAGTCGAGTTGACGCACATCGATCTGAACGACAACACGCTGGAAGGCTTGCGTCACCGCTCACTACCGCTGTTCAGCGTGCAGTATCACCCGGAAGCCGCTCCCGGCCCCCACGACTCGCACTACCTGTTCAAGGACTTTGTAAAGATGATGGAGGAGTGGAAGGGGAGCAAACAGTAATCCATGCCACGCCGCAACGATATCGCGAAGATCCTCATCATCGGCTCCGGCCCCATCGTCATCGGCCAGTCCGCCGAGTTCGACTACTCCGGCGCGCAAGCCTGCAAGGCGCTGAAGTCCGAAGGCTATGAGGTCGTGCTGGTGAACTCCAACCCCGCCACCATCATGACCGACCCTGAGATGGCCGACCGCACCTACATCGAGCCGCTCAATCGCACCTATCTCGAAGAGATCATCCGCGTCGAAGCCGAACTGCTCGCCTCTAGCGGACGCCCCGGCATCTTCGCCGTGCTGCCGACCGTGGGTGGACAGACCGCCCTCAACCTCGCGGTCGAGCTGGCCGATAGCGGCGTCCTCGAGAAGTATGGCGCGCAGCTCATTGGCGCGCAGCTCGGCGCCATCAAGAAGGGCGAAGACCGCCTGCTCTTCAAAGACGCGATGACCAAGATCGGCCTCGAAGTTCCGAAGTCATCGCTAGTGAACAACCTGCGCGACGGCCTCGACTTCAGCAGCAAGATCGGCTTTCCGGTCATCCTGCGTCCGTCGTTCACCCTCGGCGGCACCGGCGGCGGCATCGCCTACAACCGCGAAGAGCTGCATGGAACTCCTGGCCCGCGGCCTCGATCTCTCTCCGGTTCACGAGGTGCTGCTGGAACAGTCCGTGCTCGGCTGGAAAGAGTACGAACTCGAACTAATGCGCGATCTCGCCGACAACGTCATCGTCATTTGCTCGATCGAGAACTTCGATCCTATGGGCGTGCACACCGGCGACTCCATCACGGTCGCGCCTGCGCAGACCCTCACCGATCGCGAATACCAGGCCATGCGCGATGCCGCCATCGCCGTCATTCGCGAAATCGGCGTCGAGACCGGCGGCTCCAACATCCAGTTCGCCGTCGATCCCCATAACGGGCGCATGGTAGTCATCGAGATGAACCCGCGTGTTTCGCGATCCTCGGCGCTGGCCTCGAAAGCCACGGGCTTTCCGATCGCCAAAATCGCCGCCAAACTCGCAGTCGGTTACACCCTCGATGAGATCACCAACGACATCACGCGCAAAACGCCGGCGTGCTTCGAGCCGACTCTGGACTACGTCGTCGTAAAGATTCCGAAGTGGCAGTTCGAGAAATTTCCCGGTACCGACGAGTCGCTGGGTCCGCAGATGAAGTCTGTGGGTGAAGTCATGGCCATCGGCCGCACCTTCAAGCAGGCGTTGCTGAAAGGCGTGCGCTCGTTGGAGACCGGAAGGCGCATCGGTTCGGAGCAGATCGAGCCGCGCATCCTGACCAAGCGCCTGGTCACGCCCCATCCCGAGCGGCTGCAATACATTCGCTACGCGCTCTCGCAAGGCATGACCGTCCGCGAAATCGCGCAGATGACCAACATCGATCCCTGGTTCCTGCACCAGCTCAAGGAAATCGCCGACGAACAAGCCAAGCTGAGTAGCCTTCCACTCGATTCCATCGACACTGCGGCGCTGCGCCACCTCAAACGCGTCGGTTTCTCTGACGCCCGCTTGGCCAACTCGCTCCAGATCAACGAAGGCAAGGCCTCCACGGAGAAGATTCATCAGTTGCGCAAGCAGCATGGTGTGCGCCCGGTGTACAAGCGCGTCGACACTTGCGCCGCTGAGTTCGAGAGCTTCACGCCCTACATGTATTCGACCTACGAGGAGGAAGACGAAGCCGCGCCCACCGACCGCAAGAAGGTCATCATCCTGGGCAGCGGACCCAATCGCATCGGGCAGGGAATCGAGTTCGACTACTGTTGCTGCCACGCCGCCTTTGCGCTGCGCGATGATGGCTACGAGACGATCATGATCAACTGCAATCCCGAGACCGTCTCTACCGACTACGACACCAGCGATCGCCTCTACTTCGAGCCGCTCACCTACGAAGACGTCATGGCGGTTTACGAGCACGAAGCCGCAGGCGGAGCCCCCGTCGGCGTTATCGTGCAGTTCGGCGGACAGACCCCTCTGAACCTCGCGCTTGCCCCTGAAAGGCGCAGGCGTGCCCATCATCGGAACCTCGCCGGAGAGCATCGATCTCGCCGAAGACCGCAAGCGCTTCGGCAAGCTGCTCGAAGAGCTCGACATCCCGCAGCCCCCGGGAGCGACCGCAGCCAGCGTGGAAGAGGCGCTGGTTAACGCCAGGCGCGTCGGCTATCCCGTGCTGGTGCGGCCATCGTACGTGCTCGGCGGACGCGCCATGGTCATCGCCTACGACGATGAGTCAGTCCAGCGCTATATGAAGGAAGCGGTCGAGTATTCGCAGGAGCGCCCGGTGCTCATCGACCACTTCATCGAGTCGGCTACCGAGGTTGACGTTGACGCCCTCTCCGACGGCGATGACGTCGTGATCGGCGGCATCATGCAGCACATCGAAGAGGCCGGCATCCACTCCGGTGATTCCTCGTGCGTTTTGCCGTCGGTCGACCTGTCGCCGGAGGTCCTGGCGACGATTCGCGATTACACTTTCCGCCTGGCACGCGCCCTGAAAGTCATTGGCCTGATGAACGTTCAGTACGCGATTCAGCGCGACAAGGTTTTCGTGATCGAGGTCAACCCCCGCGCTTCGCGCACCGTGCCTTACGTCTCCAAGGCGACCGGAGTTCCCCTGGCAAAGATCGCCGCCCGCCTCATGACCGGGCGCAAACTGCGCGAGTTCCTCTGGGAGAACGTGGAACGTGGCACCGATCTCGATACCGGCAACTGTTATTACGTGAAATCGCCCGTCTTTCCCTGGGGCAAATTCCCCGGCGTCGATACCGTGCTCGGCCCGGAGATGAAGTCCACCGGCGAAGTCATGGGCGTGGCCGACAGCTTCGGCGAGGCGTTCGCCAAGGCGCAGGCCGCCGCCGGAGAAGTGCTGCCGACCTCGGGCCGCGTCTTCATCAGCGCCAACGATCGCGACAAGCCCTTCGTTGCCGACCTGGCAAAGCGTTTTGCTGAGCTCGGCTTCAGCCTGGTCGCCACGCACGGCACCGCGAAGATTCTCGAAGACGCCGGCCTTCAGGTCGAACGTGTGTACAAAGTCAAAGAAGGGCGTCCCAACGTCGTAGACTTGATCAAGGGCGAGCGCATTCATCTGATCATCAACACGCCCCACGGCATCGATCCCTGGTTCGACGAGCAGGCAATTCGCCGCGCGGCTGTATCGGCGCGCATCCCAACGATCACGACGCTCTCGGCGGCCCGGGCCGCCTGCGAAGGCATCGCCGCCCTGCAGCGCGGAGACATCAAGGTCTACGCTCTCCAGCAACTCCACGCCGAGCGCGCCACCGCAGCTAAATAGCGATGGTGATTTTGGGTGGAGCACCGCTTCAGCGGTGCATTACACAGCCGCCCCGGACCGGCGCCTCTATCTGAAGGCGCCAGCGGCGGGTCTCAGCCCGCCCAGGGTGGAAGCACCACGCTTCAGCGTGGTGAATCAGCCGCCTCTCCGATCATGGCTTTAGCCACGGCGGGGTTGAGTCGGCGGGGCGCACACCGAACCTACACCCACTGATCACGCTTCGTTGCCTTGTCATTTTGAGCGAGGACGCGCCGAACAGCGCGCGCCCGAGTCGCAAGGACCTGCTGCTTGTCTTTCGTTCCAGTCTTTGCGAACGGGCAGTCCCCAACTTTCCCATCGACGCCCTCCCCAACCCGCGCTACTATGCAGCCAACCCCCATGCCCGACGCGCCCGCCTACGACGTCTTCCTCAGCCACTCCCACGACGATGCCGTCATTGTCGAACAGCTTGCCAGGCTGCTGCGCGACAAGGGTCTCAAAGTATGGCTCGACCAGTGGGTACTCGTGCCCGGACGCCCCTGGCGCAAGGGTATGGCCGACGGCCTCGACGAATCCGCAAGCTGTGCTGTCTGTGTCGGCAATAAAGCGCCGAAAGGCTGGTTCGACGAAGAAATTGGCCGCGCGCTCAACCGCCAGACCAGATATCCAGACTACGGGGTCATTCCCGTAATTCTACCCGGCGGCGATTCGTCCTTGGTCGATCAGTTTCTCGACCTTCGCACCTGGGTGGTCTTCAAGGACGCCATTGACGACGCCGACTCCCTCCATCGCCTCATCAGCGGCATCAAAAACCTGCCCCCGGGTCCGGGCACCGACATTCCCAGAGTCACGCTCGCTCCCCTCTTCACCGTCCCCCTACCCGAAAACCCCTTCTTCACCGAGCGCGCCCACGAACTCTCCGACCTCCAGGCCGCTCTGGAAAAGACCGGCAGCTTCGCGCTCACCGGCCTCGGCGGAGTCGGCAAGACCCAGACCGCCGCCGAATACGCCCATCGCCGGCGCGAAACCTACGCCGCCGTCCTCTGGCTGCACGCCGAAAAAGACGAAACCCTCTTCGCCGACCTCGCCGCGCTCGCCGGTTCGCTCAAGCTCCCCGAAGCCGCCGCGCAGGAGCAGCAACTCGCCGTCGCCGCCGCCCTGCGCTGGCTCGACGACAACGACACCTGGCTGCTCATCCTCGACAACGTCACCGACCTGAAGATGGTCGAGGCCCTCACTCGCAAAGCCCGCCCCCAGCGCCGCCACGTCATCGTGACTCAGAAAGCGCAGGCGACCGGCGTGATCGCGTCGCAGAAGCTGCCCAAGATGGATACCGACACGGGGGCACTGCTCCTCTTGCGGCGGGCTAAGCTCATCGACCCACAACAGCAGCTTTCCGACGCCAAGCAAAAAGACGCGGACCTGGCGCGCAGGATTTGTGCCCGGGTAGACGGTCTGCCGCTGGCGCTTGCGCAAGCCGGAGCCTACATCGAAAGAGACCAGTCGTGGGCTCGCCAGGTATTTGGAGTTGCTGACAACAAGGTTCTCGCAGGTGATGAACGAGCCGCGGCGGAGATGGACCTGCAGCACGAGCCCGTCGTAGCGACATTCTCTCTGTCCCTCGAGGAACTTGAGGAAGACCACCAAGCTGCGGCCGAGTTGCTGAAGGCTGTCGCGTTTCTCGCACCCGATAACATTCCGGAGAATATCTTCACCGAGGGTTCAGAGCACTTCACTCCTGCGCTAAAAGCTGCGGCTTCGGATGCCTTTGAGTGGGACAAGGCGGTCACCACAGCACTGGACTTCTCATTGCTGGAGCGGAATGCGACCGACGAAGACACTATCAGTTCACCGCACCGTGCAGGAAGTGACCAAGTCGCGCATGAACGATGAGGAATGCGCGCAGTGGGCCGAGCGCGTGGTCAACGCAGTCAATCTCACCCTACCGAAGCTCGAATTTGCAAACTGGGGAATCTACGAACGGCTCCTCCCCCACGCGCAAGCCTGCGCCGCGCTCATCCAGGAATTCAAAATATCTTCGGACGCGGCTGCCCGGTTGCTGAACCAAGCGGGCGAATATCTGAGCGAACGCGCCCGCTACTCCGACGCCGAACCCCTCATGCGCCGCGCCCTCGCCATGGACGAAAAGTCCTACGGCCCCGTCCATCCCAAAGTCGCCATCCGCCTCAACAACCTCGCCTCACTGATGTACGCGCTCAACCGCCTCGCCGATGCCGAGCCCCTCATGCGCCGCGTCGTCCAAATCTTCGAGAAATCTTACGGCCTGGATCATCCCAACGTCGCCACCGCCCTCAACAACCTCGCCACGTTGCTGCAGGACACCAACCGCCTCGCCGACGCCGAGCCCCTCATGCGCCGCGCCCTCGCCATCGACGAAAAGTCCTACGGCCCCGACCATCCGAACGTCGCCATCCGCCTCAACAACCTCGCCTCACTGATGTACGCGCTCAACCGCCTCGCCGACGCCGAGCCCCTCATGCGCCGCGCCCTCGCCATCGACGAGAAATCCTACGGCCCCGACCATCCCAACGTCGCCATCCGCCTCAACAACCTCGCCCAGTTGCTCCAGGCCACCAACCGCCTCGCCGACGCCGAGCCGCTCATGCGCCGCGCCCTCGAAATCGACGAGAAATCCTACGGCCCCGACCATCCCAACGTCGCCATCCGCCTCAACAACCTCGCCCAGTTGCTGCAGGCCACCAACCGCCTCGCCGACGCCGAGCCGCTCATGCGCCGCGCCCTCGCCATCGACGAGAAATCCTACGGCCCCGACCATCCCAAGTCGCCACCGCCTCAACAACCTCGCCCAGTTGCTGCAGGCCACCAACCGCCTCGCCGACGCCGAGCCCCTCATGCGCCGCGCCCTCGCATCGACGAGAAATCCTACGGCCCCGACCATCCCAACGTCGCCATCCGCCTCAACAACCTCGCCCGGTTGCTCCAGGCCACCAACCGCCTCGCCGACGCCGAGCCCCTCATGCGGCGAATGCTCGAGATCTTTCTTAAATTCAGCCGCGACACCGGTCACGAGCACCCGAATCTTCGAGCCGCGATCGAAAACTACGCGCCCTGCTGCAACAGATGGGCTACTCCGACAATCAAATCCGCGCCCGCCTGCAATTCCTTGCCGCCCAATACGGCGTCTCCCTCGACGGCTGACTCAAGCTCTCCGCCTCACGCTTCCCCCAGTGGTCCCCCACCTTTCCTCGGGTCTCTGGAAGCACCACGCTTTAGCGTGGTGAGAGGATCTGCTGAATTCCCCAGGCTTTAGCCTTGGCGGAAACAATCCCTCGCCGCCCAGTACGGCGTCTCCCTCGACGGCTGACTCAAGCTCTCCGCCTCACGCTTCCCCCAGTGGTCCCCCACCTTTCCTCGGGTCTGGTAAGCACCACGCTTTAGCGTGGTGAGAGGATCTGCTGAATCCCCTAGGCTTTAGCCTTGGCGGAAACAATCCCTCGCCGCCCAATACGGCGTCTCCCTCGACGCCTAACCATAGTCACGAAGACACTTCATTCCTGCCCGGTGCCCAGTGCCCCAGGGTTCGCCCTTCCTTCGGGCTAACCTGGGATTCGAAAATTCACGGGCAACCCCAGCGGCGAAGCCGCTCCGCGATGTTAGCCGCGGGCGTCAACCTGCGGAATGCCTTCAGGCCCGGAGGGCCGACATATCAAAGCCCAGCGTTTCAACGCTGGGAACGATGCACGAATTCCCTGAGTCCCGGAGCCGCTGTAGCGGCGTAGGGACGGCATATGCCGGGTCCCCCAGGTTCGCGCCCGCCTGTTGGGCGCTGACCTGGGCTCAAAGTTCCCTCGCGCTTTTCATTCACCATACTCAACACTGGTATTAAATACGGTAAAATAGCGCCATGAAACCATTGCGCAAAATCACGGTAGAGGTCCCCGCCGAACTCCTCGAAAAGGCCCAACACGCCGGCGGCAAAGGCATTACCCAGACCGTCCGTACCGGATTGCAGTTGGTCGCAGCTTCGCAGGCATATGATCGTCTGCGCCAACTCCGCGGCAAAGTTCGTTTCAGCCGCACCCTCGCCGATCTGAAGGCTGACCGATGATTGCCGCCGACACCAGCACCTGGATCGCTTTCTTCCAGGGCAGCCAGGGTGACGATACGCAGTTGCTCGACGAAGCGCTGCGCGACCGCCAGGTTTTGATGGTGCCGGTAGTCCTGACCGAGTTGCTCAGCGACCCCAAGCTCCCTTCCCATGTCGCCAAAGTGCTTTCTGAAATTCCCTTGGTGGAAGTCGTGCCGGGCTATTGGCAACGCGCCGGAGTGCTGCGGTCCAAAGTTCTCGCCAGACGGCGCAAGGCGCGGCTCGGCGACGCGTTGATTGCGCAGATGTGTATCGACCATGACACTCCGCTGCTCACCCGGGACCGCGACTTCCGCGCCTTTTCCGCCGCCGCCGGTCTCCATCTGGTGTTAGACAAGCACGGCTGAAGCCTTTAGCCCCGCTGTAGGCGCGACTCCCGAGGAGCGGCGTCTTTCACTTCAGTTTTCGTTTTGTATCAAGGCGTGCCGCAACAGACCCAATATTTGCTGGGCTTTAGCCCCTGCGCAACTCTGAGAGGTGTCATAAACTGACAATCAATTTCCAAGTACCGATGAAGGAGCCACCACCCAGCGACGACTTACGCCGCGAGTACGATCTCTCTCAACTCGGCGCTGGCGTCCGCGGCAAATACTTTCGCCAGGCCATCGCAGGAGCCGAGCAAGACCTTTCCTCACCTGCCAGTTCCGGGAAGTCCGCGAAATCCAATCCGCCTTCCACTGACAACTGACAACCAACCACAGCCTTATCACACCCTCCCGTGACCCACGTCCTATCCCGCCCCCCGCCTATCCCCTAAACTCCTACCCGGTGAGGCAAAGGGTGAGTTGTTCCCCAGCCCAACGCCCGATTTGCTTGTATTGATATCAATACAAGTATTCGTATTGATTGTATTGATCGTCGAGACGGGCAGAAACTTGCGTAAGCATAACAAAAAAAATAGGTTATTCTTAGCTTACCAGGGTCTTAGAGTTGTCCGGAACGAATCAAGGGGGAGGGGGTACCACCCAATGCCAAAGGCGCGCGAAACAGAGAAATTCCTGGTCCAAGTCCGCCTCACCGCCGCCCAGCGCACCCGCATCAAATCCCTTGCCGCCCGTCAGAACATGACCGTGCAAAAGGCTGTGGTCGAAGCCTTCGAAGCCTGGGCCGAAAAGCTCCGCTCACGCCCCGCCGCCCAACCAAGCTTCGCTCCCGCGCCGCTTTCGTTTGCTTGGCTGTCTCGCGCCGTGAATTCGGATTGGTCGCAATGTCCCGACGCCGAATTGCTCGAAGACGGCCAACATCAACTGTGGGTAGTCCGCGATACGGATGTCCCGCTCACCGAGGTGCTACGTGCCGCAGGCGAAGGCTATCCGGTCTCGCAGATCGCCAAGATTTTTGACTTGGATCCCTCCCAATTGGCGAAAGTTATAGAGTTCGCGGGTTAGCGAAAAGAAAGCGAAAAGCGAAAAGCGAAAAGCGAAAAGCCCCTCCTATAATCAGAGGAGACTGACACAAAGAGGATCCAATGTTTCTTCACGGCATCTTTCCCCCCATCACCACGCCGTTCTATCCCGACGGCAAGATCTATCACCGCAAGCTGGAGCAGAACGTCGAGCACTATTCCCGCACGCCCACCGCGGGCATCGTCGTGCTGGGCTCGACCGGCGAGGCCATTCTTCTCTCCGGACGACGAGCAGCCGCGAGGTCCTCAAGACCGCCATCGCCGCCGCTTCGCCCGAGAAGGTCATGATCGCCGGCACCGGCATCGAGTCTGCCTCGAGACCCTGCGCCTCACCGACTACGCCGCCTCCCTCGGATACGACGTCGCCATGGTTCGCACCCCGCACTACTACAAGTCGCAGATGGCCAATCCCGCCAACATGCTGGCCTTCTATCGCTTCGTGTGTGACCGCTCGCCTCTGCCCGTCATTATCTACAACTTCCCGCCCGCCACCGGCTACGACATCCCCGCCGAGCTGGTCATCGAGCTCGCCGAGCACCCCAACCTCATCGGCATCAAGGAGTCCTCCGGCTCCATCGAGAAGGTGCAGAAGATGGTCGAAGGCACGCGTCACATTCAGCGCAAGGCCACCGTCACCGAGACCTTCTCCGCAGTTACCGGACGCATGCTGCAAGCCGCTTCAGCTCCCGTAAGTTACGAAGGAGGAGCGCTGGTTTCCATCGGGGGACCCGTCGAAGCTCGTTCTGACAACGCAGCGGCTCCCAAGCCCTCATCGAGCGCCGTCAAAGTGGTCGGCTCGCTCAAGACGCGCGAGAAAGAGGTGGGATTCCAGGTGCTGGTAGGAGCGGCCCAGAAGCTCGCTCCCTCGCTCGATGCGGGAGCGGTAGGGGCCATCCTGGCCTTTGCCGACTGCGCTCCCACTGCGTGTTATGAGATCTATGCTGCCTGGAAAGAAGGAGATGCGAAGCTCGCGCAAGAGAAGCAGGAGCGCATCGCCAAGGCCGCAGTTCGCATCGTCAGCGAACTCAGCATCCCGGCCGTGAAGTACGCTATGGACTTCAACGGCCTCTACGGAGGCCCCCCGCGTCTGCCTCTTTTACCCCTGACTGCGGACAAGAAGGACGAGGTCGAGAAACTGCTGGAGAACATTCGGAACTAGGGTTTCCGGTTTCGCATCTTCGCCGAATTTTCGCTATAGCCGTCCTTTGTTTTCAACGGGTTAGCCGGAAACTGTTCGCATCTTATTGATTTCATTGATAGTTATAGCTATCCAAGTCTTCCCGTGGGACTTAGGCGGTCATTTTCGGCTCCTTTTGGCCGAGTTGAGTGGCACCGGCGGCGGCGGGCCGCTTTTTTTCTTCGGGTGGGGTTACGGGCTGGGTGTCGGGCGCACTCACTTGTGGGGCGGCTTTTTCCGCAGCCAGTTTCTGGGCGAGGAGTTGCTCGGCAGCGCGCTTGATATTTCGGGTCTTGGCTTCAGCGGCGTAGCGCTCGTAGTTGGCGCGGAAGTGCTTGCGCATCAGGCGGCGGCGGGAATTTCGCTGATGTTCGAGGGCGCGACTCTCCATGGCCTGGATGCCTTGCGTCTTCAGAATCTCGTTCAATTCGACATCCTCGGGTGTGGTCTCGAACAGGGCGATCTCGGCTTCGGCGGCGTAGTCGCGGGGTATGAATGGGGGGACTTCGGGAATGAGGGGCGTACGATCGATGCCGGCCAAGAAGACCGAACCATTTACCGAGATAAAGGGGTCCTTCGACTCGTCGCTCCGCGCCTCGCGCAGGATGACATCAGGTGAGGGCGTGCTGGGCGGGGGGAAGGCGACTTCGGGAGGGGTGTTGATGTCGAGGCCGTCGGGGAGGCCGAACTCGGCTTCGAGATTGTTGTACTCGATGGCCGGAGCTTCGGATGGGTTGTCGGCGAAGGCGCTGGGCTGCCAGGCGGCGGGGTTCTTGAAATTGCTGGCCGCGTGGCGCAATCCGGTGAGGATTTCATGGGCGCGCCTGGGTTCGATCATGTCGGCGGCAAGAGCCTGGACGACGTGGGAGATGGCGGACTGCACGGCGTGCATGTTTTCCAAGGGCGGCAGTTGCAAGTCGAAGCGCAGGCTACGGGCGCGGTACTGGGCCGCGCGAAGCTGGCTGGCGCGGTCACGCAGGTGGAAGACGCAATAGTCGCGCCTGGTGACAGCAGGCGATTTGCAGGTGTGTCCGTCGTCGTAAAGATAATTGCAGGTTTTGTAGTCGGTCATGAGTGCTCTCCTTGGCGCGGGCGGGTGACTGGTAACTGGTGATTAGCGATAAGCAATAAGCAATAAGCAATAAGCAATAAGCTAAAGCCAAGACCAGGAACCGAAACGTTTGTGCCGGCTCGCGCGATTCAAATTTGTGGAACCACGCCTAGGGTCGCGCCGATGCCGGAAAAACAAAAACGGCAGTTAGCGACTGCCCGGGCATAGTTCTCCAGTTTTGAGGGTAGGGAGCGGGGAGGGAGGAGTCTGTGATTTAGAGGCTGGTCAAGTTACGAAGGTGGGGGGTGGGTAACCAGAGCATGTTTCATAAATCAAATTGTCGCGAAACAGGAAATTCCCCCAGGGGCTAAAGCCCACATCTTAAGGAGTTTGGGATGGCACGGCTGAAGCCGTGCCCTTTCAAATCGCCATTTATGAAACACGCTCTAGTTGCCAGTAGTCAGCTGCCAGTTGCCAGACTCCCGGGTTAGCGCCAAAGACGGGCGCGAACCTGGGGCACCAGGCGATACTGCATGAACAAGGGACGGGAAGTGATCGGACGATCCGGTTCGGCTTGCTTGGCACGCTTACACGGATTTCGGCGCAAACGGCTGATCCAGCTAAGCTGCGTATGGCAACGTGCTTTTCTGACTGGCAGAATCTGTAGCATTCCATTCGAACGGTACGATGTGACGCACGGCGTGTAAGGGCGTCAGCGAGTCATATTGGGTTCCACATGACAAACAGGCAATTCCAATTGATCGTCTAACGAGCTCTCGCTCGCCTTCCCTGTCACGAACCACGGCGGACGCTTCGACTAGCGGAGAGCCGCACTCGATACAGTTCGGCGTCGATAAGCTACACAGATGCGCTATTCTCATTCGAATTCCAATCTCCTACCACAGCGGACTAAAGCATTTCTACCAAACGGATTATTAACCCGACCTTAAGGCGGTAGAAGGCGCCGGCAGCCGCCAGCAATCCTAGAACTCAGCGTTATCGGCGTTTTGAGCTGCGGAGCGGCAACGGCAGGTGACCGGTAATTGGTAACTCATGAAGCCGCCGACAAGTTGGCGACCGTCCGGGCATAGTTCTTCAGTTTCGAGCGGAGGGAGGTGTCAAGAGAGAGTCTGTGATTTAGAGGGCGGCGACGTTACGAAGGTAACCAGGCCCCCACAATTGCCAAGGCAATTGTGGGCCACCAGCGGGTGTGCTTGTTCGCGTGGCACCGGATGCAGAACATCGATCATGGGGCCGTTTGACCTTGAAGGACTAGGTTGACCCAGCGCAAACGCAAGACCCACCATGTCATCAGGAGACTCGATATAAGTGATTGCCCACCATCGTCCGATAACATTTGCTGCAAGGTTCGCACGGTTTGTGGTTTGGTACCTCTAGCATTCATCGGTCTGCAAAGCCCTCTAGGCGCCCGCACCTACTTCGAATGTCGGTCCATATTTGCCGTCTGTGGAGCGGCGCAGGTTCCTCGCCTAGTGCTTACTGCGCCGGAAGCTTGTCCAGTTCTGCCTTGATACTGACGCGGCCGCTTGATACTCGTACCTTTTTTTCCCATGGAGCATAACCCTTCTTGTTCAGCGTGACAGTGTGATCTCCGGTGGGGACGCTCACTACCGAAGGAGTGTCTCCACTGAACGACCCATCGATTTCTATGTCGCAGCCGTCGGGTGTTGATGTGATGTCAAATTCGGCGGAGGTTGCTGGCAAAGAGTAGGCTTTCGCTACTGCTGACGGTGGCGGAGTGGGTGGGATGTAAACCGTGTCGCCATTCGCGTAAGCGGTGACTTCCGTGCCCTTCGGAATCGTGATGTCTTTGCCGTGGATGAAAAGGAATAGCGGAGCCGCCGGGAAAAAGACGATGCTGGTGGCAACGATCGCTCCGGTCATCGCGCCTACGTGACCTCCGCCCTTCACATCTTTTTGTGCGCGGAGATTCACTTTCTCTCCGTTGGCGAGCTGTGCCGCATCGACATTGACATTTAACTTACCCGCGCGCCCCATGCTTTTCTTGTGCTCGGCATCCGTTATCGTGGCCCAAGCGAGAGCACCCTGGTGGACGACCACCGTGTCGCCCAGCCGAATTTCATCCATCACCTCGAAGTCGACACGGTCGCCGGTCTTGGCCTCAGCCGAACTCAGGGTTCGATTGAGCCGAAGGCGAAATGGTGTCCCGTCTTGAATGATCAGGTTGCCATCGGCATTGCGCTTGACGGGAAGCGGCTGTGGCTTGGGAGCCTCGGCTGGCTGGGGCGTTGTTGGTTGGGTTGCAGCCTGCTGGCTCAAGGCCTGTAATGGAGAACACAGGCAATAGATCAAGAGGTAGGTAACTGTTTTCGCGGTGACATTCACGGTCGGCCTCCGTGTCGCATGCGTGGGACGAGGACGCTGGTCGTCTAGGGTGAAATTTTAGATAGTGGCCGTGACGCGACGAAGCAGCAGACCATCCGTGTACGCGATTTTCTTGGGCGTCACGAAGTATGAAAGTGTATGACCCGAAAGTCAATGTCAGACCTCACAGGGCGGTGTGACTGAGGTGAGCATCCGGGGTGCCGTCCCCGGGGGACTCAGGATTCTGTTTGGCAGCTTCCCAGCGTTGAAACGCAGGGCTTTCTTCTGTCGTCCCGCAGGGCGGGACTGGGTCGAAGGTGCGACAGTGACAATCAGTGGGGGAAAACCGCAGATCCGTTCGACTTCGCTCAGGGCAGGCTCTTCGACTGCGCTCCCTGCGGCCGCTCCGCTCAGGATGACAAACCGAGAGAAACGGCGGCTGCGGTCAGGATGACGGGGTCGAAGGGGCGCGGGATTTATGACCGCGCGAACGCCAGCAACGGACCGATGTCGAGATTATCCGCATCCTGCAGGGCTGCAATATAGCGCTGTCGCACCGCGCTGGCGTCGCGCAAACTCTCGCGTCCCCACGAAAACCGCTCACCTCCAAGCCTCATCACCAAAAGGTCTGCCATGAGGCGGGCGTGTCGGCCATTGCCGTTCGGGAAAGCATGAATCTGCACCAGCCGGTGATGGAAGCGCACCGCGATCTCGTCGGGCGGATATGTCTCATGTTCGATCCAGGCTTTGGTGTCATCCAGCAACTGCCGCAGTGCTACGGGAATCTCGTAGAAGGGAATCCCGAGGTTGCGTTCACTCGTCCTGAACCTCCCGGCCCAGCGCCATACGTCGCCGAGCATCTGGCGGTGCAGCTCCTTGATGAATTTCCCGCTCAGCAGATCGCGGCGGCGGTTGAGCGCCCACGCCTGCGCGCGGGCGATGTTCTCCTGCTCGGCTTCATTCAGTTCCCGGCGATAAGCGACATGCGCCGGAATCAGATCGTGTATTTCCTGCGGCGTTAAAGGAGTGGCGGCATCATCAGGTTGCTCGAAAAGGTCGCTCACAGCTAGTCCCAAAACAGCCGCGGGTTCGTCTCGCGCACAATTTCGTCAACGCTGGCATCGCCGTCCTTCGCCTTCACCTTCTGGTCCTCCAACAGCATCGAATGCTCGACCGGCTCCCGCCGCCGGCGCGCGAACGTACGCGCCCGGTCACGTATGATGAGCTCCAGCGGCTTCTTGGGAACGAAGGCATAGACTAAGGTGCAGTCGAGTGCTTCGGCCACGCGCCGCAATGTCGCCAGCTCAATGGTGCCCTTCGCTTCGGACTGCTCGATCGCAACAACGGAGGGCTGCTTGACTCCCAAGCGCTTCGCCAACTGCGCAGTTGACATTCCGAGTGCCTCGCGGATGGCCTTGATCCATCCGCGGACCGGAGAGGTGTAGCGCGTCACGGGCCCCAACTCCTGGAAGCGTTCATCGAGATGTGCGCGAGACTGTGCAGCAAACTTGGCTTTGTTCATAGGGCACACCCTATTGGCATATCATTATCCGATAGATCATAGGCTATTGTTATTGCCTATGTCAATAGGTCGCAGACTATCGGCGTGTCGTGTCCAGCCGCTGCTCGAATTTGTGCGTTCATCATGATGAACAGCGCTCGCGTCGATTCGTGAAATCCCCACCGCAACAACAACAGCTACTACGCCGTCATCATCATCATGATGAACTTCTTCTTCTTCACACTTTCACTTTTGGAAAGCGGTTATGTCGATTCGGAGCGGGGGGTTGTGGGCTGGAGCCATCGTCGCTGAGACGGCGGCCAGGGAGGGGATGAGAGCGTGGGCGGCGGAGAGTTCTTCCGGAGGATAAGTCGTGGGGAGGGCGATGACGGTGGCTCCGGCGGCGCGGGCGGCTTGGATGCCGGAAGGGGCGTCCTCGAAGACCAGACAGGTGCGGGGATCGAAGCCAAGGGCGGCGGCTCCGGCGAGATAAGGCTGGGGATCGGGCTTGCCGCGGGTGATGTCGCTGGCGGTGATCATGGTGGGAGGGATGGGGAGTCCGACGGCGTGGAGGCGGGTGGTGGCGAGGCGGCGTCCGCCGGAAGTGACGATGGTGTAGCGGTCGGGCGGGAGGGCGGCGAGCAGGGCGCGGGCTCCGGGCAGGACCTCGAGGCCGGCGACGTCGGCGATCTCGGCTTGCTCGATGAGTTCGGCCTCGTGGGGGGCGTCGAGGTGGGGCGCGACCAGGCGCACGGTCTCGACGGTGGGGCGGCCGTGTCCGATGTGAACGACGTAGGCGGCGTCAAGGTGGTGCTGGTTGGCCCAGGCCGTCCAGATGCGCGAGCCGCAGGGAGTGGAGTCGACGAGGACTCCGTCGAGATCGAAGAGGATGGCGTTGACGTGGAAGGTGGGCACGTGGGTAGTGTCGCAGAGGGGGAGAGTGGTGGGAAGGGGGGAGCAAGATCCCACCCGGCAGGTGCCGCCGGCTGAAGCCGGCTCGGGATTCCAAAGATGAATCCTGTCCAGCCGGGCTGACGCCCACGGCTCACACAAATGTCGCCGCTGCGCGGCTCGGCATAATTCGTCCCACTGCTCGGCTCAATTCGGCACATCTAAAACAACTGAAATTCAGAGCGGGGGTTCCGCTATATTGGCAGTGATGCCTTCGCTTGCACTTTCGGAACTGATTGGGGCGCCGGTCTATGATCCGTCGGGCACCTCGCCCGTGGGCAAAGTGCGCGAGGTGGCGCTGTTGCCGCAGGAAGATCCCAGCCGCATATCAGGATTCGTGGTGAAGACGCGCCATGGCGAACGGCTGCTGGGGATCAAGTCGGTCGAGGCGGTGAATGGCGGCGTGCGGGCGGACAGCCTGGCGGCGGATTGGACTCCGTATGCGAGCGGCGAAGGCATGCTGCTGCTGGAGCGCGACCTGCTCGATCAGCAGATCATCGACGTGTACGGCCGCAAAGTGGTGCGGGTGAATGACGTCGATATTCACGAAGAGCTGGGCCACGAGCACATCGTGCTCAAGCTGGCCGCGGTGGATGTGGGAGCGCGCGGGGCGATGCGGCGGCTGCTGCGAGGGGTGGTGCCGCTGGCGGCGCTGCGCTCGATGATGGCGAGGATTCCTCCGCGGATGATTCCGTGGGAGTTTGTGGACCTGATCGAGACCGATCCGGCGCGGCGGGTGAAGCTGAAGATTTCGCTGGACCGGCTGGCGAAGCTGCATCCGGCGGACATTGCCGACATCGTGGAGGAGCTGGCTCCGACGGAGCGGGAGGCGGTGTTCGAGACGCTGGACGAGGAGGTCGCGGCGCAGACGCTGGAAGAAATCGATCCCAAGATGCAGGTGTCGATCCTCAGCTCGCTGGATTCGGACCGGGCGGCCGACATCATCGAGGAGATGGATCCGGACGCGGCGGCAGATTTGCTGGGGGACATGACTCCGGAGGCGTCGCAGGAAATTCTCACCGAGATGGAGCCGGAGGAGCGCGCCGACGTCGCCGAGCTGATGAGCTTCGAAGAGGACACGGCGGCGGGGCGCATGACCACGGAGTACATGGCGCTGAAGTCGGGCGCCAAGGTGTCGGATGCGATTGAGATGTTGCGCAACTTTGAAGGCGGGCTGGAAAGCATGAGCACGATCTACATCATCGGCGAACGAGAGAAGCTGCTGGGGCAGGTTCCGCTGGCGAAGATCGTGCTGGCGTCGCACGACACTCCGCTGATGCTGCTCAGTTCCGGGCACATGCCGACCATCCAGCCGGGGGCCGACGAAAAAGAAGTGGCGGAATTGTTTGACAAGTACAATCTGCTGACGCTGCCGGTCATCGATGACGAGGGTGTGCTGACCGGCGTGATCACGGCGGACGACGTGATCAATATGCTGCGGGCCAAGCTGTAAGCGGCGATAGTGTGGGAAAACAGATTCCCCGGAGCCTGAAGGCCGCGAGGAATGACAATCATAAACTCGCCTGGGCGCTTGCCCTTCGACTTCGCTCAGGGCAGGCTCTAAAGGCCAGCTCTACCCGAAATCTTTACATCCCGCTCACAATGGCCGCCAGGTTTGGCGCAAGGCATGACGCGCGGTTATTCTGAACAGGCTTCACCAACTCACCCCAAACTCCGGTGTCATGTCAGAAATGCGGCGTCTGAAAGTCTGGAGAATCCGTCTGCTGATGATCCTGGCCGTGGTCGGCCCGGGGATCATCACGGCGAACGTCGACAATGATGCCGGGGGAATTTACACCTATTCCGCCGCGGGAGCGCAATTCGGGTACCTGCTGCTGTGGACGATGATCCCGGTGACCATCGCACTGGTGGTGGTGCAGGAGATGTCGGCGCGCATGGGTGCGGTCACCGGCAAGGGACTGAGCGACCTGATCCGCGAGGAGTACGGCTTCAGGATCACGTTCTTCATGATGCTGGGATTGATCGTTACCAATTTCGGTAACGTGGTCGCCGAGTTTGCGGGTGTGGCCAGCAGCCTGGAGCTGTTCCACATCTCGCGGTACATCAGCGTTCCGGCGGCGGCACTGGTGGTGTGGCTGATGATCGTGAAGGGCACGTACAAGAGCGTCGAGAAGGTATTTTTGGCGGCGTCATTTTTCTATTTTTCCTACATCATTGCGGGCGTGCTGGCGGGGCCGAGCTGGAAGGATGCGTTCGTCGCGACGTTCAAGCCTCCGCACTCGTCGGTATTTCACGAGCCCGGCTACCTCTACATGGTCATCGGCGTGATCGGAACCACGATTGCACCGTGGATGCAGTTCTATCTGCAATCCTCAATCGTGGAGAAGGGCATTACTGCTCGCGAGTACAGGGCCTCACGCTGGGACGTGATTCTAGGGTGCCTGTTTACCGACATCGTCGCCTGGTTCATTGTGGTGGCGTGCGCAGCGACGCTGTATGCGCACGGGGTGCGGCAACTCCGCGATGCCGCCGACGCTGCGCAGGCTTTGCGGCCGCTCTCCAACGAGTTCGCGTACATTCTTTTTGCCGCTGGATTGTTCAACGCGTCGCTGTTTGCGGCTTCGATTCTTCCGATTTCGACCGCCTACACGGTTTGCGAAGGCCTGGGTTTTGAATCGGGAGTAGGAAAGAAATTCGGCGAAGCCAAGGTTTTCTACTGGCTGTACACGTTGCTGCTGGTCTCGGGCGGGGCGGTGATCCTGATTCCGAACATTCCGCTGGTGAAGATCAGCATTCTTTCGCAGGTGGTGAACGGGATCGTGCTGCCGTTCGTGCTGATCTTCATGCTGCTGCTGGTGAACAAGAGCGAGTTGATGGGCAAGCACGTGAATGGCACGTGGTTCAACGCGATTGCGTGGGCGACGACGATCATCATGATCGGGCTGACGATTGCGTGGTTTGCCACGGGTGGTGGAACGTAGGGGCGGTATGTCCCTGCAGACTGAAGTCCGCTCGGGATGACAAGAACGAATAATTTTTACGGCGCAGCTCAAGCTGCGCCCCTTCAAACCAATGCCGGCACTCTCCTCACGCGAGCTGCGTGCGCTTCGGCGCTCGCTGCTCGACTGGTATGACGCACACCGCCGCGACTTGCCGTGGAGGCGCGATGCCGATCCCTATCGCGTGTGGGTGTCGGAGATCATGCTGCAACAGACCCGCGTGGCCGCGGTGCTGGATCACTACGCGCGCTTCATGGAGCGATTTCCCACGGTACAGGCGCTAGCGGCGGCGCGGGAACAATCAGTGCTGGCCATGTGGAGCGGGCTCGGATACTACCACCGGGCGCGACGGATGCACCAGGCTGCGAAGATCATCGCACGCGAGCGCAGGGGTGAGTTTCCCCGTACTGCGGCTGAATGGCGCGAGCTTCCGGGGATCGGTCGGTATACCGGGGCTGCGATTGCGAGCATCGCGTTCGGGGAAGCTGTCGCCGTGGTCGATGGTAACGTCGAGCGCGTGTTGGATCGCATGTTCGGTCGTGTCGCGGGAAGGGAAGCGGCGTGGCAGCGAGCCGAAGCCCTGCTCGATCGTGTGCGTCCGGGTGACTTCAATCAGGCCATGATGGAGTTGGGAGCAACGGTGTGCACGCCGCGTGCTCCGCAGTGTCTGATTTGTCCGCTGTACCGATGGTGCCGATCGCGCGGAGCCGAGGCAGCCAAACCGCAGACGGCGCGCAATCGCAAAGAGCTTCGCTACGCTCTCGCGCGCAAAGGGGATTCGGTGCTGCTAGTGCAGCGCGATATGGACGCGCCAAGGATGGCGGGGATGTGGGAGCTTCCTGAGATAAACACGGCCAAGCCCTCTGCCGAAATACTTGCGAAACTTCGGCACTCCATCACCGACACCGACTACCGGGTGTCGGTCGTGAAAGGGTCGCGCGCTCTCGTCCGAAATTTTGACGGCCAGGCTCGGTGGTTCACCCCGAAGCAATGGCAGAAGCTGGCCCTCACCGGATTGACGCGCAAGGTGCTGCGCAAGCTCATGCTTGAGTCCTGGCCGGGCCAAGGGCAATCTAAGGAAGTGTGAATTTTGTGGAGGATTTCTGAATGGCTGCACTTGTTACCGGCAAACTTGCGCCTGACTTCACCCTTTCCACACTGGACGGGGAAGAAGTATCGCTGCGCAAACTTCTGCAACGCGGTCCGGTCGTTCTGGCTTTCTTCAAGGTCAGTTGCCCGGTGTGTCAGTACGCATTTCCGTTCTATGAGCGCGTGGCCCGAGCGCACCAAGGCGCCGGCGCGTCGTTTCTTGGCATTTCGCAGAACGGTTCCGCCGATACCAAGGCGTTTGCACGCGAGTACGGGGTGACGTTCCCAATTGCGATTGATGAAAAGGCCAACCACTATGCTGTCTCCAATGCCTATGGGCTAACCAATGTGCCCACGCTCATCTACATTGCTCAGGATGGCGAGATCGAAGTATCGTCGGTGGGATGGTCGAAGCGCGACGTGGAAGACGTGAACGCGAAACTCGCGGCCTTGCGCGGACAAAAGCCTTCGGTCCTGTGGAGGGCGGGTGAATCGGTGCAGGATTTCCGCGCGGGTTGAAGCTCGAAGAACTGATCCGCGGTTCGCGGATCGAAGGCTTCAAAAGCGAAGCCATGATCTTTCTAAGCTGTTGAACGACTACTACTCGCAACGCAGGGCGGTGACCGGATCGATTCGGGTTGCGCGTCTGGCAGGGATGTAGCTGGCGAGCAGCGCCACGCCGCAAACGATTAACGCCACTGCGACGAATGTCAGCGGATCAGTGGATTGCACGCCGTAGAGCAACTTCGCCATCATGCGAGTTAGAAAAAACGCAGCGGCCAGCCCGCAGGCCGAACCCGCAAGAGCCAGCGTCATTGCTTGCCGGACTACCATCCGAACGACGTTTCTCTGGTCCGCGCCCAGCGCCATACGAACGCCGAGTTCGTGGGTGCGGCGTGAGACTGAGTAGCTCATCACGCCGTAAATCCCCAACGCCGCCAGAATGACCGCAAGCGCCGCGAAGCTGCCGAGCAGAAAAAGCTCGAAGCGCGGCTGCGCGTTCAAGTCATCGATGGCCTGGTCCATGGTTACGATCGCAGAGACGGGGACGTTTTTGTCGATCGCGCCGACAACGTTCTTGATGTCATTCGCCAGCATTGCGGGGTCGCCGGTCGTACGCACGACCACAGTCATGTATTCGAAGTGGCCGGCAGGTGCCTGCAAGTAGTCGAGGGTTTGCAGCAGGGGCAAATACATTTCCGGCCGGGGAACGGCGGTCCAATCGTCCTGTTTGCTGTCCTGCACCACGCCCACCACGGTCAGCCAAACCGGGTGCTTCTGCGGATTGTCGAAGGTAATGCGTTTTCCCAGCGCATCCTCACCGGGCCAGTAATGCCGCGCCAGGCGGTCATTGATAATTACGACGCCTGGGGCATTCAGGTTGTCACTGTCAGTAATATCGCGTCCGCGCAAAAGCGAGATGCCCATCGTGCGGAAATAGCCCGGAAAGACAACGCGATAGATGGCGTTGGGAGACTCGCCCGGAGCAGGCAGCGGCCGTCCTTCGATCTTGAATGGAAACCCCCAGGTGTCCCCCGCCAGCGGGACATGATTGATGGCACTAACCGACTCGACGCCGGGGAGCGCACCGACCCGCTGCAATACCTGCTGGTAGAACGCCGCGCGCTTCTGCGGTTGGGCTTCCTCCGATCCGGCGACGGAGACAACCGCGCTGAGCAGATGATGAGGCTGGAAGCCGGGATCGATGGCCCGGAGAGCGGAAAAGGTCCGGATCATGAGTCCGGCGCCGATCATCAGCAATATCGCGAGCGCAAATTCCGAACCAACCAAAATACTGCGCAGGCGGCTTCGGCGAAGGCTGTCTCCACTGCCTCTGCCGGTTTCCTGCAAAGCATCGCGCAGATGAACGTCGCCCGCCTGCATGGCGGGAACGATTCCAAAGATGATTCCCGTTAGAACTGAGAGCACGGCGGTGAACAGCAGCACGGGCCAGTCCAGGCCAATGGAGTCAACCCGGGGCATCGAGGCAGGCAGCAACCGTACTAGCGCGTGAATGCCCCAGAAGGCCAGCAGCAGTCCGGCGGCTGCCTCCGAGGAAAGCCAGCAGCAGGCTCTCGGTAAGGTACTGGCGGGTGATGCGCCAGCGCTCCGCGCCGAGGGCGGCCCTGATCGCGATCTCTTTTTGCCGCGCGGCACCGCGCGCCATTAGAAGGTGGGCGACGTTAGCGCAGGCGATCAGAAGCACGAAACTCACCGCAGCCAGCAATACCAGCACTGCCGGGCGAATGTCGCCGATAACTTTTTCCTTCAACAATTGCACAGTGACGTCGCGATTGGTGCCGGGAAACTGCTGCTCTAAGCGTCCGGTGATGGTCGCCATCTCGGAGCGGGCCTCATCCACGCTGACGCCGGGCTTCAGCCGCGCAAACACGCGCAGGCTGTTGCTTTCGCGGCTGGCGGCGCGATCACCCAGGGCCAGTGGGGCGTACACCTCCGCGTTGGTCGCCCAGAAAGGAGCGAACCGAAAACTGCCGGGCATGACGCCAACCACCGTGTACGGCTCGCCCTGGAGGGTGATCGATTTACCTACGACGCTGGGATCTCCGCCGAAGGCGCGCTGCCACAGCCGGTAACCGAGGATGATCTCGTGGTCCTTGCCCTGCACGTCCGCGTCGGCCAGGAAGAATCGCCCAAGCAGCGGCTGCACACCGAGCATGGGAAACAGATTGGTGCTGACCCGCAAACCGTTCACGGCTTCGGAGTGCGCGGTGCCACTCAGATTCGGCGTCCAGGCCTCGGCGATGCTCATGGCATCGAAGACGTGGTTTTGGTTGCGCCAGTCGAGGTAGTTGGCTGGGGCCACCGGGTCATTGCCGTTGTGGAGGATCGTTACCAACTGGTCCGAGTCCTTGTAGGGCAGCGGGCGCAACAAGACGGCGTTCACCACGCTGAAGATCGCGGTGTTGGCGCCGATTCCCAGAGCGATGGTGAGCACGACCACGATGGTGAATGCCGGCGACTTCAGAAGTTGGCGTAGTGCGTATCGGATGTCTTGGAGCATGCGGACCTCAAGAGCCTCTATCTATACGTCAGACGAAGCAAGACTCCCATGGTTGCTGTTGCACGAACCCGGCCAGTTCCCGCCCATGCAATTCAATAACATGCGAACACTCCGGACGCAGCTACGTCCGGATACGGGATGTGGCGTCCGTCTGCGGACAGGCTACGCCGATAGCCTTTGGTGCATGGTGAGGAATTTCTTCCAGGGATCGCGAGACAGACGCCGCTTCCAGTCGCTGAAGTCGGAGACCTGGAAGACGGGACGCTTGGGGAGCTTGAGGTCGCTCCAGCTTAAGGGCAGGGCGACAGCTGCGCCGGCGCGGGCGCGAGGAGAGTAGGGTGCGATGGCAGTGGAGCCGCGTTCGTTGCGCAGATAGTCGATGAAGATGCGGTCTTTGCGCGCGGCTTTGCTCATCTTCGACAGGTACAAGCGGGGCCGTTGCTGTTCCATCGCTAACACAAAGGAATGGGTAAATTGCTTGACCGCGGCCCAGTCGAGCTTCGCGGCAATAGGGACGACGACGTGCAGGCCCTTGCCTCCGGTGGTCTTGAGGAAACTTTCGAGACCCAGCGACTTGAGTTGCTCGCGGACTTCGGCAGCGCTGTCGGCGAGCGTGCGCCATGAGATCGCGGTGTCGGGGTCGAGGTCGAAGATGATGAGGTCGGGATGTTCGAGGTCGTCGTTCTTCGAGCCCCAGGGGTGAATTTCGAGGACACCCATCTGGGCGAGTCCGGCGAGCGCCTCGGGAGTAGAGAGCGTGATGTAAGGCTCGATCTTGCCGGTCTTCTTGTCGGGAACGCCGACGGATTCAATGCCCGGAGGAAGGGTGCCGGTCACGTGCTTCTGAAAGAAACAGGGATGGCCGCTGCCCTCCGGACAACGCACCAGCGAGACCGGCCGGCCAGCGATGTATGGCAGCATGTGAGGCGCAATTGCCCAGTAGTAGTCGGCGAGCTGTTGCTTGGTGAGTTGGGATTCGGCGTCGAGGATCTTGTCGGGGTGCGTCAGGCGAACGGGCGCGTGATCGGTTTTTGATTGCGCAGGCTTCGACGATTTGGAGGCTCGGGTGGTCTTGGCGGCGACGCTCGGCGGAGCGACGTGGGTGGCGCTTCTCTCCACGCGTGGCTTGGGCGCGACCGTCGGCTCTTCGCGCCGAACTTCGCGGGCCGGCTTGTCTTCGCGCAGACCTTTGAACGCGGCCTGACGGACTAAATCGTCAGAGGTCCAACTCGCGAAATTCACCTGGGCCACAAGTTGAGGCTTGACCCAGATCGCTCCTTTACGGGCTTCGGCGGGCGGATTGTCGAACGGCGTAGCGGTCTGGCGGAGTTTGTCCAACTGATCGCGCAGGATGCGATGTGTCTTCTGGGTGAATCCAGTGCCGGTGCGTCCGGCATAGATGAGTTTGCCGTCATCGTAATAACCCAACAGCAGTGCACCGACACCGTGGCTCTTGTTGGCGAGTTCGGTGAAGCCTCCGATCACGAACTCCTGCTCGTGCACGCACTTCAGCTTGAGCCAGTCGCCGCCGCGTCCTGAGTGGTATGGGCTGGCGGCGCGCTTGGAGACGATGCCCTCGGCGCGCAATTCGCAGGCCTTGCGGAAGATCACTTCGCCGTCGGATTCGAGGTGCTCGCTGAAACGCAGATCGCCATCCATGTCTCTCATGATCTGGGAGAGGATGGCCTTGCGGTCGATGAGCGGAAGCCCGCGCACATTGTGGCCGTTGAGATGTAGCAAATCGAAGGCGAAATAGGTGAGCGGCTTCCGGGCGCCTTCCTGAAAGGCGGCCTGCAGGTCGGCGAAGCTGGTGGTGCCGTCTTCAGAGAGGACGACAACTTCGCCGTCGAGGATGGCGCTCTCGGCGGGGAGGTCTTTGAGCTGCTGCGCGATGGGCCTCATGCGATGCGTCCAGTCCAGACCGGTGCGGGTGAGAAGCCGGACGCGAGGCCCGTCTTTGCGTGCCTGAATGCGGTAGCCATCGAGCTTCAATTCGTGAAGCCAGCCCGCCGTTCTGGGAGGAGTGCCGGCAGGCTGCGCGAGTTCGGGAGTGATGAACGCGGGCAGAGTCTCTTCTCGGAGCCTTGCTGAGAGCATTGCAGCCAGCCGGGGAGAATATTTCGGCTTGGCGGGGGCTGACGGCTTCGCCCTGCTTTTTGCTTCGGCAGGGGGAAGCTTCTCGTTGCGATACCACGCTTTGCCCTTGGCGGTGTCCTTGGAGTTCCAGACGTGGTCTTCGCTGTGGGCGATCTGGTCGATGTCGCGGCCGGTGACGACGCTGTTGGGTTCGGCCTCGGTGACGCTGGGTTCGTCGCTCTGGCGTTCGAAGTCGTCGTGCTCCTTGATGAGCAGCCAGTTGGGCTTCTTTTCGTTGGCTGCCTTGCCGCCCATGCGAATCAGGGCCCATTTGCCCTTCAGTTTTTCGCCATGAAGGATGAACTTCAGCGATCCCGACCGCAGCGCCGCATCCACGTCAGCGCTGATTGCCTGAGGCTCCCAGGTTCCCTGGTCCCACACCATGACGGTGCCGCCGCCGTACTGGCCCTTGGGGATGATCCCTTCGAATCCACCGTATTCCATGGGATGGTCTTCCACCTGGACGGCAAGGCGCTTGTCTGCGGTGACGTAGCTGGGTCCTTTGGCGACAGCCCAGCTTTTGAGGACGCCATTCCAGCCCAGCCGGAAGTCGTAGTGAAGATGCGAGGCTGCGTGCTTCTGGATAACAAAGGGAAGTGCTTGCTGCTTCGATTTCGATGAAGATTTCTTGGCGGCTTTGCGGTCTTGCCGCTCGGTTCAGCAGTGACGTTGAAGTCGCGCATCTCGCGATAGCGCGCGAGTTGGTGATCGACAGCATTTGAAGCGGTGGCCCGGGAATTCGAGGCCGCCTTGGATTTGGTTGCCATCGACTATGCAGACTTGCGCTTGGCGCCTTTGCCTGCCCTTACGAGTGCGATGCCCTCTCTTGAAGTTGCTGCTGCTGCCTTCTTTCCCATCGCCGGCGATTTGTCGCCCTGTACGCTCTTGCGAAGCGCGTCCATGAGGTTGATGACCTTGGCGGATCTTGGGGCCGGCTCGTCCTGCGGCACCGGCAGGTTCTGGATTTTGGCTTCGACCATCTCGCGCAGCGCGGCTTCGTACTTGTCGGTGAACTTTTCCGGGTCGAACTTCGCAGTCTTGCGCTTAATGAGTTCCTTGGCCAGCGAAAGCTGGTCGGCTTCTACGGTGGTCTTCTTAATGTCGGCGAAGTAGCCGGCGGGCTTGCGCAGCTCTTCGGCATATCGCAAGGTGTAGGCGATCATGCCGGGCAGCTTGTCGTCGGATGGGGCGGTGACTGCGATGAGATGCTCGCGGCCGCTGAAGGCGATCTTGCCTAGCGCGACTTTGCGCGTCGACTGCAGCGCTTTGCGCACGACCGTGAAGGCCTCCGCCTGGGTGTCGTCCTCCGGAACCACAAAGTAGGGCTTCTCGTAGTATTCGGGATTGATTTCGTTGGCATCGACGAACTGCGTGACCTCGATCGTGTGCTTCGACGGGATGCGCAGGTTCTTGATCTCGTCGGGCTCGATCATGACGTACTCACCCTTGCGATACTCGTAGCCCTTGACGATGTCGTTCTTCTCGACAGGACCCTCTTCGCCTTCGCCGGTGACCTTCTGGTGGCGGATGCGCTCGCCGGTCGAGCGGCTGAGTTGGTGGAAGCGAATCTCGCTCTTCGATTCGGTAGCGGGAAAGAGGTTCACGCTGAAAGAGACGAGAGAAATTTGTATCTGGCCTGTCCAGAAGGGTCGCGCCATTGGAATTCTCCAAACTCATTTTTGCACGGTAGCTCGCCGGGAGCATGCCGCGCCGTTCCAATTCAAAGATGGGCCCA
Organism: uncultured Acidobacteriaceae bacterium; assembly: GCA_963758255.1. Lineage (GTDB taxonomy): Bacteria > Acidobacteriota > Terriglobia > Terriglobales > Acidobacteriaceae > DASRAA01. The sequence goes on along the minus strand of CAVWUX010000015.1, from coordinate 77,488 downwards.
AACTTCTGTAATTCCTGACTCCGGTCCGCAGCTTCGAGCGGGCTCGTCAAACGCCAGAAACCCGCTTGCGGCACACGCCAACCGGCAGCCAGCAAAACGGGCATTTATGATCTCGCGTTGGGGGTAGGCGAGTCAAGAGTGGACTTCGCAACTCTCAGCGCCACCAGCCACATAGACCGAGCATTTTTTGTGGCTCGGGTTTCACGTACAATAAAAGGTTTGCTTGGCGTCGGTATCGTCATCAGGAGACCATTCATGTACAAAACCATTACTCTTGCACTGCTCATCACCTTGACACCGTGCGTTGTATTCGCGCAGAGCGGCAGCTCACCCGCCGCGAGTGCCATGCCCACCGTCCCTAGAGTGGCGTCTCTGCCTCCTGCTGCCGAGCAGGCCATGGCCGCCATTAATCCGGAGAATATTCGCGCTCACGTCAAATTTCTGGCCGACGACCTGCTCGAAGGGCGCGGCACCGGTCAGCGCGGCGGAGACATTGCCGCCAAGTACATTGCCGCGCAGTTCGAGCTTTACGGCCTGAAACCGGCGGGTGAAAACGGCACCTACCTGCAAAAGGTCCCGATGGTTGGGATCAGCACGGAGAGCAGCAGCACCTATTCGCTGCTTCCGGCCAAGGGCGATCCGATGAACCTGCGAAACAAGGAAGACATCGTCGCCATGGATGAGACCGGCAAGACCTCGACTGACATTGATGCCCCGATCGTGTGGATGGGTTACGGCATTGATGCGCCGGAATTCAACTGGAACGACTATAAGGGCGCGGACGTCAAAGGCAAAGTGCTGCTGATGCTGGTGAACGAGCCGCCATCGCAGGACGCGAAGTTTTTCAACGGCCCGGCGCTCACCTACTACGGCCGCTGGACCTACAAGTACGAACAGGCGGCGCGCATGGGAGCGGTTGGCGTCATCCTCATTCACAAGACCGAGATGGCCAGCTACGGATGGGACGTGGTGCGCAACTCGTGGTCGGGCGAGCGTTCGTACCTGCGCGACGATCCCGCGCCTAAGCTCAAGATGGCTTCGTGGATCCAGCTCGATGTCGCCCGCAAGCTGGCAAAGGACTGCGGCATGAACCTCGACGACATGATGGCCGCGGCGGCCAAGCCCGGCTTCAAGGCAGAGCCGATGTCCGCCAAGTTGAAGGCGCACATCGTCAGCCAGGTGCGTCCGTTCGACTCTAATAATGTGGTTGCCATGCTGCCGGGCTCCGATTCCAAACTGAAGGACCAGGGCGTCAGCTACAGCGCGCACTATGACCACCTCGGCATCGTGCCGGGCATGCCGGGCGACAACATCTATAACGGCGCACTGGACAACGCCACCGGAGTGGGCATTGTGCTGGAGATCGCGCGGGTTTACGGCGAGGCCAAGCAACTGCCGAAGCGCTCGACGTACTTCGTTTCCGTGACGGCGGAAGAGCAGGGTCTGCGCGGCTCGGAGTATTTCGGCAAGCATCCGCCGATTCCCGCCAAGCAGCTTTCACTCGACCTGAACTTCGACGACGTGGCTCCGCTGGGCATTCCGCAGCAGGTCAATGTTGCCGGCGCGGAACGCACCACGTTCTATCCCACGGTGGAGAGCACGGCCAAGGCGTTTGGGCTGGCGATCGTACCTGATTCCAATCCCAACGCCGGACACTATTACCGCTCCGATCATTTCAGCTTTGCGCGGGTGGGCGTGCCTTCGTTCTCGATCGGCCCGGGAGATCTCTACCAGGGACACGACAAGGAATGGGGACTGCAGAAGGCCAAGGAGTACGTCGCCAACGACTATCACCATCCCAGCGACGAATACCACCCCGAGATGGACTTTCGCACCGATGCAGATGTCGCGCGCTTCGCGGTGGCGTTGGGATGGCAGGCCGGGAATCAGGCCAATGAAGTCGGCTGGAAGCAGGGCGACGAGTTCGAGAAGATTCGCGTCGCCAGCGGGATGGGGAAATGATAGGTGTGTGGCCGCCCATTCTTGTCCGCTGAATTTGCGGGCAGGGTTAGGGACCATAACTCGACAAAGTCACCATCGGAGGACCCCATCCAAGCTTTCTCTGTTTGGGTGGGTCTTCTTTGTTGGAGAACGAAAATGCCCCCAGCAAACTCGGCTTGGACTGAGCACACACCCTTAGACTGTGCTTAAGAAGAAACGCGCGTGAAGCATTAACGAGCCGCAATTTTCTTCAGCTCGCGCAGTCCTTGGCCGGTCACGATTGCGGGTGATGGGAGTCACCGCGCGGCCGGAAGCCAGTGGTAAAATCAGGTGCATAGGAAGAACTGCGGCGCCTTGACACTTGCCGTGGCCGCAGCAGCCAGACCTTGGGGCGAAGTTGGCCTGTTGCGTGACTCGGAGCGGTGAGTAAGTGTTCAAGAAACGCCGCGCAACACGCCGATCACGACGCCTACCAAGGAGGCTCAGATGGCAAAGCAGGTAACACCTCTCCCAGAAACCACCCAGGAAATAACCAAGTCCACCGGCGAATTACAAGAGCGCATTCGTCTCCGCGCGTATGAACTCTACGAGCAACGCGGCGGAGAGCACGGCCACGACATCGACGATTGGCTGCTGGCGGAGCTGGAGCTGACCCAGCAGAAACCGGAGAAAGTCGCCGCTTAGAAACATTCGTTACATCCGGCTCACTCCCTCTCAAGGTACCTCAAGCGATGGGAGTGAGCCCCTCGGGCTTTGCGCCAGCGCCGGTATCCCGGCTCGCGGAGGGAGCATCGAATGGTCCAGCCGATCACCAATCACAATAAAGAAGGGCCCTCAAACGCGGCGGCCGCTGCCGATGCTGAGGCGTCATTGCGCGCTTTGGAAACCGAATCGGGGGTTTCCGCTGTCGGCCTCAGCGCCCCCGAAGCGCAGGCTCGGCTCGCGAAGTATGGCTACAACGAGCTGCCCGAAGAAACGACCAATGCTCTGCTGAAGTTTCTCAGCTATTTCTGGGGACCGATTCCCTGGATGATTGAAGTTGCCGCGATCCTCTCGGCGGTCGTGCGTCACTGGGAAGACTTCTTCATCATTCTCGCCCTGCTTTTGATGAACGCCGGAGTCGGGTTCTGGGAAGAGTTCCAGGCGGGTAACGCGATCGCGGCGCTCAAGGCCAAGCTGGCCCTGCATGCTCGCGTCAAGCGCGATGGAGAGTGGATCACCGTCCCCGCTCGCGAGTTGGTGCCCGGCGACTTGATGCGAGTCTCAATTGGCGAGATTGTCCCGGCAGACGCGCGCTTACTGCAGGGTGATCCCATTGAAGTGGATCAGTCCGCGCTGACGGGCGAATCTCTGCCGGTAGAACGCAAGACAGGCGAAGAGGTGTATTCGGGCTCGATCGTCAAGCAAGGGGAAGCTGACGCTCTCGTGAGCGCGACCGGATCAAACACGTACTTCGGTAAGACCGCACGCCTGGTCGAAACCGCGCACACCGTAAGCCACTTTCAACGCGCTGTGCTCAAGATCGGCGACTTTCTCATCATTATCGCGATCGCTCTGGTCGTTTTGATTCTCGCCGTCGCCTTGTTCCGCGGCGACAGAATGCTGACCACGCTGCAGTTTGCCCTGGTCTTGACAGTCGCTGCGGTTCCGGTCGCCATGCCGGCGGTCTTGTCCGTGACTATGGCTGTCGGTGCGCGAAAACTGGCAGAGAAGCAAGCTATCGTTACCCATCTGGCCGCGATGGAGGAACTTGCCGGGATCGACGTACTCTGTTCGGACAAGACCGGAACCCTGACGCAGAACAAGCTGACACTGGGCGAGCCCTTTTGCGTGCCCGGCGTGCAGCCGACGGAGGCCATTCTGGCGGGCGCACTGGCGTCGCGCGCTGAAAGCCAGGACGCTATCGATCTCGCCGTGCTGGGCGGTGTGAAAGACCGGCATGATCTGGATCAGTACGAACTGGTGCACTTCCAGCCCTTCGATCCAGTGCACAAAAGGACGGAGGCTCTTGTCAGAGGCCCCGACAGGAGCGAATTCCGGGTCACCAAGGGAGCCGTGCAAGTGATCATGTCGCTGGCCGCCAACGCCACGCAGATTGCCGATTCGGTGAACACTGCCGTCGAGGGTTTCGCTGGTCGCGGCTTCCGCTCGCTGGGCGTAGCGCGCACCAACGAGAAGAGGGAGTGGCAGCTTCTTGGCGTGTTGCCGTTGTTTGATCCGCCCAGAGAAGACTCGAAAAGTACAATCGCCACCGCCTCGCAGATGGGCATCAAGGTGAAGATGGTTACGGGCGATCAGATCGCCATCGCCAAGGAAATGGCCCGTCAACTTGGCTTGGGTCAGAACATCGTGGACGCCAGTATTCTGACGGATTCGAAGAACACTGAGGCTGGCCGCCTGGCAAAGGCGATTGAAGATGCGGATGGCTTCGCTCAAGTGTTTCCGGAACACAAGTTCCGCATCGTGCAAGCATTGCAAAGCCTGAGACATATCTCCGGCATGACCGGTGACGGCGTCAACGACGCGCCGGCGCTGAAGCAGGCGGACGCCGGAATCGCAGTGTCCGGAGCGACCGACGCTGCCAGGGCCGCGGCCGACATCGCTCTGCTCAATCCGGGGCTCTCTATCATCATCGATTCGATCAAAGAGAGCCGGAAGATGTTTCAGCGCATGAATAGCTATGCTATCTATCGCATCGCCGAGACGATTCGGGTGTTGCTGTTCATGACACTGTCGATCCTGGTGTTCAATTTCTATCCGGTGACGGCGGTCATGATCGTGCTGCTCGCGATCCTGAATGACGGCGCGATTCTGTCCATCGCCTATGATCGGGTGCATTACTCCAACGCTCCCGAATCATGGAACATGCCCATGGTGCTCGGGGTGGCCAGTACTCTCGGTGTGGCGGGTGTCATCGCCTCCTTTGGACTGTTTTATCTGGGCGAGCGCGTCTTTCATCTTGGCCGGGAGACGATTCAATCCTTGATGTACTTGAAGCTTTCCGTCGCCGGACATCTCACTATCTTTGTCACCCGAACGCGGCGGCCATTCTGGACAATCCGTCCTGCCGCAATACTATTCTGGGCGGTTGCCGGTACGCAGGCTTTGGCTACGCTGATCGCGGTGTACGGGGTGTTCATGGCGCCCATCGGATGGCGCTGGGCAGCCGTAGTTTGGGTGTATGCGCTCGCGTGGTTTCTGGTAAATGATCGGGTCAAGCTTGGGGCCTACAAGGTCTTCGATCCCCAGGAAGGTGGTTGGATGACTCGTTATTGGCTAAAGAAAAAGAGAACGGTAGTTCTTGGTTAGACCTTGAAAGGAGGCATCATGCGACTTTCGGTGAAAGCAATATCAATTGTTTCCGCATTGCTGTGGGGAGGAGGAATTCTGTTTGTAGGCTTGATTCATTTGGCGAGCCCATCGTATGGCGCCAGTTTCCTCGACGGCATCAGCTCCATCTATCCCGGTTTCCATGGGGCCAGGAACTTCGGTGACGCATTGGTTGGAACGGCCTATGCACTGATCGATGGAGGAGTCGGCGGCTTCATTTTTGCGTGGCTTTACAATCTGATGGCCGCGAAGACATCGTGATCGTGCTGCGATGGGAGCCCACCCCAGCTTCCGTTGTTTGGCGGTGACTCACAATTGCCTTCATTCATTTGGCAATTGTCGGATGCCGAGTAACTACCTTACGTGGTGCTTGCGGAAGGGAATCATCACCACTGCTTCCAGCTCCACTGGCTCGCCGGCCTTGGTGCCGGGACGGAACTGCCAGCGCGCGAGCGCGCGCTCGGCGGCTTGATCCAGTCGCGGATCGACGCTGCCCAGCACTTTGATACCACTCACGGTGCCGTCGGCGTGGATCACGGCGTAGAGCGTGACCGTGCCTTCCACGTTGTCGCGCATGGCGTCGGCAGGGTAGGCGGGATCGACCTTCGACAAAGCCACCGGGGCCGCAATCGGAACTTTGTTGTCGGATTGCTTAAGCTCGGCGAAGCGCACGATCCAGCTACCTGTCGCCGAGGTCAGGTTGGGCATGTTCAGCACCAGCGAGTAGTATTTCTTGCTGCCGAACACCTGGCGCTCCACCGCGTCCTCGTCGCCGTCTGACATTGTGGGAGGTGGCGGCGCTACCGGCGGGCGGCTGACGCTGGGTACCGAGGGACTCATCGCGGCGGCGATGAGCTTCTTGCGCTCTTCCATCTGGGCGTTACTGGGTGTTTTGCCGGGAGTGCCGGTCACCGCGGCGGTCGCCGCTCCGGGCGGCGCAGCCCCCACCGTGATTCCCGGGGGCGCGTTGCCAGTGCCACCATTGCCCGAGCCGTTGCCCTTGCCGCCACCGGCTCCGCCGCCGGTAGCGCCCGGGGTTCCGGTGATGTTGGGTGTGCCGGGGGCGTCAGGCCTGCCTCCCGGCGAGGCGTGAAACTCTCCGCTGCGATTGCCCGCGGGTACTTCGATGGGTCCACGAACGTCGGCAGGATTCAACCCCAGCGCGATGATCTGCCCCTGCCCTTTCGAAGACTGCAGACCCTGAATGCTGGGCTGCGCGGGAACTCCCTTGCCGTTATTGTTGGTTCCTGCGCTGTCGCCTACTCCGGCGGAGCGTTGTGCCGGTACCGGGAGCTTGGGCGCGTCCACCTGCGGGGTCATTTGCGCCATGTTGATCTCGCCGCGCTTCAGCTTCAACTGGTCTGGAGACAGGGGAGGCTCCACCACCGACGGCTGCGCCAGCACCGGCATCGTGAGCTTGGCCTTCATCTGCGATACGTCCGCCGTGGGCGCAACCACCGTGGGCTGAGCCATGGTTGGCACCTGAGTCTTCGATTTCAGCTTGGAAATGTCCGCTGTGGGCTCGACGACTTGCGGCGCAAACTGCGGCAGCTTGAGCTGAGACAACTGGCGCGAGGACGCGGCAATCGGCTGCCCCGGAATATTTGTCCACGCCACGATATTGGGTAGCGGCACGTCATGGTTGAGCCTGACGTTGGGCGGGGTCACGATGGTCTGATGATTGTTGTCGGGGTTCGGAGGAACGGATAGGATTTCCTGCTTGGCCAGCTTGGGCTGGCCTTTGCGCGGCTGGGCTTCGCCGCGCGGGCCGGTGTTGATCGGAGGCAGATACTCGCTCAGGGCATAGTGGTCCACTTCCGTGTTTTCGAACGGCGATCGCAACTCCGCTGACCTGTCGAAGGCAGTCAGCGTCGAAAAGTAGTAGACCACTGCGATAAATATGACGTGATACCAGTACGATTCAACGTAATGCCGCGCTCCCAGACCAGTCTGGATCCACGTTTCGGGCGGCACCGGGACAGGCTGCGACGTAGTGTCCAGCGGGGGAGGCTCGCGGCGCGCGAGGAGATCGGTGAGGTTGCGCCAGAAGACACGCGGCCATGGCTCCAGTTCGTAATGCAGGGCCGGCGCATCGTGCAATGCGACATCTTCCTGGGGTTGCGGCGCTGTTACTTCGGGCATCCTCCCCTACCATGGTACGTGTACATGGATTATAGCGAATCGCGGCAGTGTCCATGGTGATTTCGTGACCATCGCCAGTGGCGACCGCGGCAACCCAGCGCCGGTTGCAGTCGCGGCTTTCGCATTCTGCCGGTACATGAAATGATGGGGATTCCTGGAGTGAACATGGTGCGCAGATTGCCGGCGAGTCGCGTTGTGTCCGAAGTGCTTTTGCTCATGATTGTTGCGTTCCCGCCAATTGCTTGCGCGCAGGAGTCGTCTGCCGCCAATCCCAATGATGTGTCGGGGATGTACACGTTCCTCAAGGAAGGCGAATTCGTTCAACTTAGCTTTGAGGATGGGAAGCTGACTGGCTTCGTTTCACGCTTCGGCGATACCGACAGCGATAAGGGACAGTTCATCGATCAGTTCTTTGACAAGGCATCGCTGGAGGGCGATCACCTGTACTTCAAGACCAAGCCGGTCCACGCCGTGTGGTACGAACTCGACGGCACCTTGACGGTGGTTCCGGGCAAACAGGTGGGGGACGAGGGCTACCGCGTGATTCGCGGCAAGTTGACGCTGCACTCGGGCGACGCCAAGGGCAACGATCGCGCCAGCGAAAAGACTGTGGAGTTGAAGTCGTTTCCTGATATGCGGAGACCGTAGGGACCGGGTTCGTGGATCGGGCGATGCTCCTAATGCATGTGCGGTGTCACCCACGCCAGGCCGTCGGGATTTTCGCCCGCGTCGATGTGGCCGGCGACTTGCAGCGAATGCAGATCGATGACGGCAACGTAGTTGTCTGGGGTGCAGGCGACGAAGGCACGCGCGCCATCCGGCTGCATGACGATGCCCGCTGCGCCATGCCCGATTGGAATTCGCTTCACGGTTTTGCGGGTAGCGCTGTCGATGATGGTCAAGTCCGGACCACGCAAGGTAGAAATCAGTACCAGCTTGCCATCAGGTGTGAACTTGAGGCGGTTGGCGCCACCGACATCGGCAGCCAGCGTCTGCGTCACCTTCTTACTCGACACGTCGATGATGGACACAGTCCCGTCACCCGCGTTGGCTACCCAGATTTCCTTGCCGTCGGGAGAGACATCGAACCCTTCAGCACCGTTGCCGACGCGTACCACCGTCTCATTCCAATCACCGCCCGGTGGGCCCATGGGACCGCGTGGAGGTGGAGGCGCTTTTCCGGCCGTCCCATTCGGCGGGCCGGGTGGCGGACCTCCGGGACCGCCGCCGGCGGTCTTCTCGATGATGCTCACGGTGCCGGAGCTAACGTTGGTGGTGACGACGCGCTTCAAGTCGGGCCAGACGTAGATCATGTGGGTGCGGTTCTGGCCAGTGCCCATAATCCAATCGATCTTTCGGGTCGCGGGATCGTAGCTGCCAATCGCTTTGGCTGCTTCCGCCGTGAACCAGACCTTGCCGCCGACGAAATCCAATCCGTGCGGACCACGTAATGCGCCGAGGTCGATTGAGGCCAGGGGCTTTCGAGCGGCGAGATCGACGACAGCGAGCGTGTTGTAGGCTCCGCCTCCATAGTTGGAGACGTAGGCAGTCTTGCCATCGCTGGAGGCGATGACCTCGTGGGGATCGTTGCCAACCGGTATCTTCGCGATTGCTTTCAGGGTGGAGGGATCGACGATGGCCAGTGTATGGCCGGACTTGGAGAGCACCAGCAGGGAATCGGCGGGCGTGCTCTGAGCGTGAAGCACGCCGGAAGCGAAAAGGGCGGCGAGCAGTAACAGGGAGGGCTTGCTGAGCTTCATGAGTTGAAACGATACCTCAATTGCGAGTGCGGATGCGAGTGGCAACGTTCTCAAGGCCAGCGGACGGAGAGCGGGTAGATCAGACACAAAGAAAAACCCCGTTCAAGGCCGCTGCGCGTCCTTGAACGGGGCACCCAACTAACTAAATAGGTACTTGGTGCTTTTAGTACATTCCGCCCATGCCGCCGCCGTGGCCGCCGCCCATGGGAGATTCCTTCTTCTCTTCCGGAATCTCGCACACCAGGGCTTCGGTGGTCAGCATCAGCGACGCGATCGACCCTGCGTTCTGCAGGGCGGTACGCGTCACCTTGGTCGGGTCGATGACGCCGGCCTTGACCAGGTCTTCGAACTTATTCGTCTGGGCGTTGTAGCCGAAGTTGTTCTCCTTCGACTCCTTGATACGGCCCACTACGATGGCACCTTCTTCGCCGGCATTGCCAACGATCTGGCGCAGGGGCTCTTCGAGAGCGCGACGCACGATGTTGCCGCCGATCTTCTCGTCGCCTTCCAGCTTCAGCGCCTCGATGGCATCGCCGCAGCGCATGAGCGCTACGCCGCCGCCGGGGACGATGCCTTCCTCAACTGCAGCGCGGGTGGCGTGCATGGCGTCTTCGACGCGGGCTTTCTTTTCCTTCATTTCGGTCTCGGTGGCAGCGCCGACTTTGATGACGGCAACGCCGCCCACCAGCTTCGCCAACCGCTCCTGCAACTTCTCGCGGTCGTAGTCGCTGGTGGTCTTTTCGACCTGGCTGCGGATTTCCTTTACGCGGCCGGAGATGTCGTCAGCCTTGCCCTTGCCCTCGACGATGGTGGTGTTGTCCTTGTCGATGGTGACTTTCTTGGCCTGGCCGAGATCGGTCATCTGGACGTTCTCCAGCTTGATGCCGAGGTCTTCGGTGATGGCCTTGCCGCCGGTCAGGATAGCGATGTCCTGCAACATGGCCTTGCGGCGATCGCCGAAGCCAGGTGCCTTCACGGCAGCCACATTCAGCGTGCCACGCAGCTTGTTGACGACCAGGGTCGCCAGCGCTTCGCCTTCCACGTCCTCGGCGATGATCACCAGCGGGCGTCCGCCCTTGGCGATCTGCTCGAGCAGCGGGAGCAGGTCCTTCATCGAGGAGATCTTCTTCTCGTGGATGAGGATGTAAGGGTTCTCGAGCACGGCTTCCATGCGCTCGGGATCGGTGACGAAGTACGGCGACAGGTAGCCGCGGTCGAACTGCATGCCCTCGACGACTTCGAGCTGGGTCTCCATCGTCTTCGACTCTTCGACGGTGATGACGCCGTCTTTGCCGACCTTCTTCATGGCTTCGGCAATGATGTTGCCGATGGTGGTGTCGTTGTTGGCCGAGATGGTGCCGACCTGGGCGATCATCTCGCCGGAAACCTTCTGCGAGTACTTGTCGAGCGCGCCCGGATTGCGGTTGCCGTCGTTGTCAACGGTGCCGCAAATCGCAGTGACGGCCTTCTCGATGCCGCGCTTCAGCGCCATCGGATTGGCGCCGGCAGCAACGGTCTTCACGCCTTCGCGATAGATCGACTGAGCCAGAACGGTAGCGGTGGTGGTGCCGTCGCCAGCGACGTCAGAGGTCTTGGACGCGACTTCGCGCACCATCTGTGCGCCCATGTTCTCGAGCGGATCCTTCAGCTCGATTTCCTTGGCCACGGTCACGCCGTCTTTGGTGATGAGCGGCGAACCGAACTTCTTTTCGATAACTACGTTGCGGCCCTTGGGGCCGAGGGTGACCTTCACGGCATCCGCGAGCACATTTACGCCGCGCAGGATCGACTGCCGTGACTCTTCACCATGCAGAATCTGCTTTGCCATTGTTTCAATCTCCTTAAGAACAGTTGTCAGTTGTCAGTGGCCAGTTGGCAGTTAGTTCCTGCAACCGCGGCTGACAGGCGTTGCTGGTTTGCACAAAATTACTTGGTAGCGAGTGCCGGCTTGGCCGCGCCTTCCAGGATGCCGAGGACTTCTTCCTCGCGCATGATGAGGAAGTCTTCGCCGTCGATCTTGATTTCCGTGCCGGCGTATTTGCCGAACAGAACGCGATCGCCCGCCTTCACATCGAGCGGGAACGTCTCGCCCTTGTCGTTGGTCTTGCCTCTGCCGACGGAGATGACTTCGCCTTCCTGCGGCTTGTCCTTGGCGCTGTCGGGGATGATGATGCCACCCCGGGTGGTTTCGGCCTCTTCTACACGGCGGATGACGATCCGGTCATGCAGGGGAGTCAGCTTAGTAGCCATTCTTTGGAACTCCTTTCAAACGATTGATTCAGATTGGATTGCGGTACACGTCGGCCGGCGTTGGCGCGTAAATTCTGCGTTGGGCTCGGCGTTTTCATGGACTTTGGGGCTCGGTACCTGAATGTCAGACCGGAGAGGGGCCGACGGTCCGTCGGCTGCTAGCACTCAAGTCCAACGAGTGCTAATATATCCCGGCGAGGGTGGGGATGTCAAGCCAGATGTGAGTGAATATCACTCATATTTCAAAAATCCATGAAAAAATCCTTGGATAGGGTTGAGTTTTTGCGGCTGACGTGTACTATGGCAGCAATAACAGCTTCTTTGACGGGTTCAACCGGCCCGGCAAGAATAGGCAGCGCAATTCATAGGTTTCGCATCTAGACAGACCTGTTTTGGGAATATCTGGGTCATACCCCAAACCGGTCCACGCGCGTGGCACTTGTCGCAAGTTTCTGTTTGCAACATTCGACTTGGCTCGCATAATCGGAATCGCGGATGTAGCGTGAAGGTACTCCCTATGAATCGGCCCACCCCCCGGAATCGCTCTTTCCCATGCCAACTTGTGTTGTGCTTAGCGGTGTTGATCTCGCCGGCCTTCACGGTTGCGCAGTCGACGGCTCAACCCGAGTCAAACTTGCCGGCAGCAGCCGCACACTCTGCGGCGGTTGACCAGAGCATCAATGACGCCGACGCCCCAACCGATGGGAGCCCCGCCGGCCAGATGCGTACGGCCGCCGAGATTCAGGCGGAGGCGGAAGCAGCGCGCGATCCGGCGGACCTGACGGCAGCCAGTGAAGCGGAACCGCCACGCAAGACCGCTGTGACGGCGTCTGCGTCTGCGCCCGCTGTCCAAAGCACAAGCGAACCGCCCCAAGGGTCTCACGAGCCCCCGAAATACGATGTCAGTCTCATCGGTCGCCGGGACATCGGGCACGGGCTGAACTTCTACTCCATTGAGAAGGAGATCGCGCTCGGCCAGGACCTTGCCCGCCAGGTCGAGGCAAGCTCGAGGCTGGTGACCGATCCGGAGGTGACGGAATACGTTAACCGAATCGGCCAGAACCTGGTGCGGAATTCCGACTCGCGGGTACCGTTCACCATCAAGGTAATTGACAGCGATGAGGTGAATGCCTTCGCGTTGCCCGGTGGGTTCTTCTATGTCGACAGTGGACTAATTCTGGCGGCGGACAACGAGGCTGAACTGGCGGCCGTGATGGCCCATGAAATCGCGCACGTCGCCGCCCGACATGCCACCAAGAACATGACCAAGCAACAGATCTGGAACATCGCTTCGATTCCGCTAATGTTCGTCGGCGGCCCGGCTGCCTTTGCCATTGCGGAGGTCGCCAGCATCGCGGTGCCAATGGGCTTCCTGAAGTTTTCACGCGACGCCGAACGGGAGGCTGACATGCTCGGTCTGCAGTACGACTATGCGGCTGGCTATGATCCCCAGGCGTTTGTGCAGTTCTTCGAGAAGTTAAAGGTCGAAGAGAAGAAGAAGCACAGCAAGATTGCCAGGTTGTTTTCGACCCATCCCATGAACTCGGAGCGGATTGAGGCGGCGCAAGACGAGATCCGGACCTACCTGCCGGACCGCGACCGCTATGTTGTCGATACCAGTGACTTTGAGCAGATGAAGGTGCGCCTCATTGCTCTGGAGGGCGGGCTTCGGTTGAACGTGGCGAACGGCGGCAGCCGCCCCGTGCTGCGGAAGGCTCCGTCATTGGACTCAGGTGATTCGGACCCATCCGCCAATCCGAGCTCGGGCCCGAGCGACGAAGGTCCTCCTGTCTTGAAGCGAGACCCGGCATCCACGAACTAGTGGGCCATAGAGGTTTGCAGCCCGCGCCGCCGAGTGCCTAAAATGATCCTATGAAACGTCGGGCGGTCGGTTGTCTTGTGTGCATGTTGCTCGTCTCTGTATTGGTTCTTGCGAGTGGCAGGCAGTCGGAGGCTCAGGACGCCGCGAATCTGCGGTTCACGGTAGTGAAGGACGACAACAACAAGCCTGTCCGTAACGCGAGCGTCATCCTGCACCCGGTTACGAAGGACGGGAAGCAAGCCCGAGGCGGATTTCAACTGAAGACCGATGGCGACGGGAAGACGCAAACGGAGGGTTTGCCGTACGGTCTGTTGCGGGTGCAGGTGCTGGCTCACGGCTTCCAGACGTTCGGCGAAGACTACGACCTCAACAAGCCGGAGATGGACATCGAGATCCGCTTGAAGCGCCCGAAGGCGCAACTATCGGTGTACGACAAGCCACAGGGGAAGAGCGAGAGCCCGCCGCCAACCCCTCCTGCCGAGCCCAAGCAGGAGTGAGCCGCGGAACGGCACGACAAGTTCAGTTAGGAAACCAATCCCATGCTTGAAGCCAGAACCATCTGGACCGACAAGGACCGCTTCGTGGGCGACGCCAGCAGCGGCCATGCGCTGGTGGTCGATACCGGCGAAGTGAAGACCGCGAGTACGCCAATCGAGTTGGTGCTGATCGGGCTGTGCGGATGCACCGCCAGCGACGTGGTCAGCATTCTGCGCAAGAAGCGGGAGCCGTTTACGGGCCTGGAGGTTGTGGCGCAGGCGGAGCGGGCCAGTGAACACCCCAAGGTATTCACGCACATTAAGCTGGTATACCGTGTGCGCGGCAAGGTTGCGCACAAAGCCATGGAAGATGCTGTGCGCTTGTCGAAAGACAAATACTGCTCGGTGTCGGCGATGCTGGGAAAGTTGGCCAAGCTGGATTTCGAGATCGAGTACGCCGAGTAAGGACACTTGCCGAGCTGAGCCGCGAGACTTGCTGCACCGCCTGCGGCGGGTTGCGGCTCGCCGGCGTTCTGCTTGAGCGAATCCTTGCTGCCACTTTGAGTGCGCCACATCACAAGGATTTGGGCTGCGCGTCACTGCGTCAGGTTTGATCCCGCCGCACAATGTGAACTGGATTCGTGCGGCCTCCCGGTAAGGAGCCACATGCCACCGAGGAACAAAAGAATGAGCTCACTTACAATTTCCGCTCCAACTCAATTGCACCTGGCCAAGCGGATGTCGCGGCTTGGCACTGAGACAGCGTTTGAAGTGCTGGTCCGCGCCCGCGCCCTGGAGCGCCAGGGCAAAAACATCGTTCACCTCGAAATCGGAGAGCCGGATTTCGACACTCCCGGAAACATCGTCGAGGCCGCTGTCGGCGCGCTGCACATGGGCTACACCCACTATGGGCCCTCGGCGGGGCTGCCCGACTTGCGCGAAGCCATCGCCGAAGACGTGTCGAAATCGCGTGGGGTGAAGTTCACCTCCGACGAGGTTGTGGTGGTTCCCGGTGGCAAGCCGATCATCTTCTTCACCATGCTGGCGCTGGTGGACGAAGGCGACGAAGTGATCTATCCCAATCCCGGCTTCCCAATTTACGAGTCAATGATCAACTTCCTGGGCGCGAAAGCGGTGCCGATTCCGTTGCGCGAAGAGCGCGAGTTCCGCCTTGACGTCAACGAACTGAAGAGCCTGATCAACGATCGCACCAAGTTGATTATCCTCAATTCGCCGCAGAACCCGACGGGCGGAGTGCTGACGAAGGGCGACATCCTCGACATCGCCGAAGCCATCGGCGATCGCAACATCATGGTTCTGAGCGATGAAATTTACGGACGCCTGCTATTTGAGGGAGAACAGTTCAGCATTTCGGCGGTCGAGGGCATGAAGGACCGCACCATCATCCTCGACGGCTTCTCCAAGACCTACGCCATGACCGGATGGCGCATGGGTTACGGAGTCATGCGCGCCGACCTGGCGACGCATATCGCCCGGCTGATGACGAACTCGAACTCCTGCACGGCAAGCTTCACGCAGGTAGCCGGCATCGAGGCCATCCGCGGGGACCAGAGCGAAACCGAGCACATGCGGTTGGAGTTTCAGAAACGGCGCAATGTGTTTGTGAACGGCATCAACCAGATCAAGGGCTTCTCGTGCCTGTCGCCGAAAGGCGCCTTCTATACCTTCCCCAATATCAAGCAGACGGGATGGCCGTCGAAGAAACTGGCCGACGCGCTGCTCGATGAAGCCGGCGTTGCCGGACTCTCGGGAACGTCGTTCGGATCGTTCGGCGAAGGTTACCTGCGCTTCAGCGTGGCCAACTCAGTGGAGAACCTGCAGGAGGCGCTTGACCGCATTGACCAGTGGACGAAGAAGAACCTGTAAGCGAACTCCTCCGTGGTTACGGCCCGCTTGCGAGCGGGCCTTTTTTCTAGAGTTAGTATGGTTGCGATGAAGAATTTACTGCTCTACTCAGTGCTACTCTCCTTCTCCACTCCCATCTCCAGGTTCGCGTCTTTCGCGCGACGCCACTTCATACCCAAAGCGGGAAATTTTGGTTACTTTAGTTTGCCCCTCCCCGATAATCTTCCTGACATCTCTTTCAAACCCGCGTATCTCTATCCATGGGGCATTGCGCTCGGGTGACAGGAGTACGCCGTTGTTTTCTCCTACGCCCTTCGTGGTCTTTGACAAATCTGGCTAACTCTCTTGTTTGCAGGACTTTGCCTGTAAGTAGCTTTATTTGGAAGACTTTACAGCATATCGTGCCATAAACCCTTTGTTTTCAGGAACCGGGGGAGGGGGTAGGTACCCAAGGAAAGCCAGTGGTCATTCGCGTTTTGAGAGTCACGCGGCCGGTTTGGTCTTGTGAAAGCGCTACAATCATCGACTTGCGGCCCTGTGACTGATGACCGAGCCTGCTCGCTTTCGCGTATTCGCCACCGCCGACATCGGTGATGCCGCGTTTGCCCGCCTGCGCAATCGCGGCTACGAAGTTGAGGTTTTCGAGAATCCTGAGCCGCCACCGAAAGAGTTGCTCATCGAGAAGGTCCGGAGCGGAATCGGCGGTCTTATCACCACGCTGCGCGACGAGATTGACGCCGAGATCTTCGAGGCAGGGAAGGGCACACTGAAGGTTGTGGCGCAATATGCGGTCGGGTTCGACAACATCAATCGTGCTGACGCCAACCGCTACAGGATTCCTTTTACTCACACAGCCGACGTGCTCACGGAAGCCACTGCCGAGTTCGCGTTTTTCGCGCTGGCGGCGCTGGCCCGACGCTTATGGACAGCCGAGAGAATGGTGCGTGAGAACCGGTGGGGCTTCTGGCATCCTTACCTGCCGTTTCTGGGTGACGAAATCACCGGCAAGACCATGGGGATTATCGGCACCGGTCGTATCGGGCAGGCGGTCATCAAGAAATGCGTCGGCTTCGATATGAACATCCTGTGTTATGAAGCCATGGGCGCGAACGAAAAGCTGGTTGCAACGGTGCAACAGCTGATGGATCTACGCTACAAAAACGGAATGCAGCGCCTGCGCACGTCGATCACGTATGTCTCGCTCGGTGAGGCACTCAGCCAAGCGGATTTCATCAGCATTCATGTGCCGCTGCTGCGTGAAGGCGAGAGCGAAACCCCGACTTATCACCTAATCAACGAGCGCACGCTGCGGGCGATGAAGCCGACCGCCTACCTCGTGAACACGTCCCGCGGTCCGGTGGTGGATGAGCACGCGCTGGCGAGGGCGCTGCGAGAGAGATGGATTGCCGGCGCCGCACTGGACGTGTTCGAGACCGAGCCGCTGCCGCCGGATTCGCCGCTGCGCGATCCGGAGATCGAAGATCGCTGCAGGCTTTATCCGCATTTCGCCAGTGCCGGGCGCATCACCCGGTTGTCGGTCGATCCCAACGGCGGCATGGCCGGACGCTGCGTGCAGGGATTGATCGATGTGCTGGAAGGGAATTACGGAGGCGACATCCAGAAGATGCCGTTTGTGGTGAATAAGGAGGCGTTTCGGTAGATGCAGTTGTCAGTGGCCAGTTGTCAGTTGCCGGTGACTGCCCCGGCACCGATGGCCAAGAGCGAAGAGCGAAGAACCCTACTTCGACACAAGCGCCGACACGAGCGAGTCGAAAATCTTCACTCCGTCGGTCATGCCGAGTTCGGGCTCGCTGGCGCGCTCGGGATGAGGCATCATGCCCAGCACATTGCGGCCTTGGTTGCAAATGCCGGCAATGTTCTCGATCGAGCCGTTAGGATTGGCGTCGGCAGTTACTTCGCCAGTCGGTGTGACATATCGGAAGATGATGCGGTCGTTGTCCTTCAGTTCTGCCAGAGTTTGCTCATCGCAAAAGTAATTGCCTTCCATGTGGCCGATGGGAATCTGCAGCACCTCGCCGCGATTCAATTGCTGTGTGTATGGAGTGTTGGTGCTCTCCACTCGGATGTGGACAGGTTTGCAGATGTATTTCAGTCCAGCGTTGCGCATCAGCGCGCCGGGAAGCAGCCCAGACTCGCACAGGATTTGGAAGCCGTTGCAGATTCCGAGCACCAGCCCACCATCAGAAGCAAATTTGCGTACGGACTCCATCACTGGCGAGAATTTTGCAATGGCGCCGGTCCGCAGGTAATCGCCGTAGGCGAAGCCGCCGGGAACGATGATGGCGTCGCAGCCCTGCAAGTCGGGCGAGTCGTGCCAGAGAAAGGTCACGGGCTGCTTCGACACTTCCGAGATAGTCCAGTATGCGTCGTGATCGCAGTTGGATCCAGGGAAGATGATGACCCCAAATTTCATTGCATTGGGCTCCGGGAGGGGGTTTCGGTCTCAGTGTAGCATGGGTCTGGCGACCTCCTGGTTGCGTCCGCATCCAAAGAGTTATGCAGTTTTCCAGCCACATCAATATCACCGGCGGCGCCCTGAAAAGCTGGCTGGTCGCGCAGTTTTACGACTCCATCTGCGTCGGATTGCTGTGGTGGGCGGGACTGAGTTACCTGCATGTTACGTGGGCTCCATTCTGGGCCTTTCTGGCTGCGGTGTTTCAGTTCATTCCGCACTTCGGGCCGGTGCTGTCCGTGTTCGGACCCGCGACGGCTGCCCTGATCGGTGGGGGCCTGGAGAGCTTCTTCTGGGTGCTGGCACTCTACGCCGCGATCGCGGTAGTGGACGGGCTAATTCTGCAGCCGGTCATCATGCGGCGTACTGCCAAGGTGCCAATCTGGGCTTCGCTGATCGTCCCGATTGTGCTGAGTCTGCTGATCGGATTCTGGGGACTGGTGCTGGCCGCTCCGCTGCTGGCAATCATTTTTGCTTACCGCGCGGTAGCGAAGCGTACGGCGAAGAACGGTGCTGCGGCGCCACACCAGACACCTCCCGGCCAAGCGATAACGGGTGGGCGGTTGATCCCGGCCGACGGGAGTGATGCTGACAGCACAGGCGGCAGGTGAGGCGGATGCCGGTTGTTTTGTCAGGATCGCGTATTGCGTGGTGGCAAATTGGAGATGGTCGCGGGCATCGGGTTCTTCGACTCCGCTTCCTGCGGTCGCTGCGCTCAGTCAGAATGACAAGTGAGAGACTCGCGGTTCCTGATTTCCACAAGCCTCGGCGAATACAATGGGCTATCACCCTCGAGGCCGCTAATCACTAATGTCTGAGCAATTTGTTCATCTTCATCTGCACACGGATTTCTCCATGCTCGACGGCGCCTGTGAGATCGGCAAGCTCGTCGATCGCGTCAAGGAACTCGACATGCCCGCCGTCGCCATGACGGACCACGGCAACATTTTCGGAGCGGTGGAATTTGTTAACGCCGCGAAAGCGGCGGGAGTGAAGCCGATTCTGGGATGCGAGCTGTACATCTGCAAGAAGGAAGACCACCGCGCGGCGCCCGAGGGCGACAGCTACAACCACCTGATTGTGCTTGCGGAGAACGATGAGGGTTATCGCAATCTGGTGAAGGTCGTCTCCGAGGCTTCGCTGAACGGTTTCTACTACAAGCCGCAGAGTCAGCAAGAAATTTCTGGCTGAGCACTCGAAGGGATTGATCGGCCTGTCAGGTTGTTTGAAGGGAGAAGTGGCCGAGGAACTCACCTTCGAGCATTACGATAAAGCGCGCGAGGCTGCGGCTACGTATCAGGACATTTTTGGCAAGGGGAATTTCTACCTCGAGATCCAGAACCAGGGGCTCCCGGAAGAACATCGCATCCAGAACCACCTGTTGAAGCTGGAACAGGAGCTGGATATCCCGATGGTGGCCACGAATGACAGCCACTATCTGTGCGAAGACGACGCCCACGCGCAGGACGTCATGGTGTGCATCCAAACCGGCAAGTCGATCAATGACACCAACCGGTTGAAGTTCGCCAACAACCAGTTCTTCGTGAAGAGCTATCCCGAGATGAAGAAGGAATTCTCGGGTCATGAGCAGTTTCTACGGCGGACGCTCGAAATCGCTGAGCGCTGCAATACGAAGCTGGAAAAGGTGCAGGACCCGTTTCCCCAGTTCGAGGTTCCGGAGGGGTATTCGATCCCCGACTACTTCGAACACGTCACGCGCGAAGGCTTTGCGAAGCGCCTGAACCTGCTGCGCGAACTGCAGACGCAGGGGCGGCTCAAACACTCGCTGCAAGACTACGAGGAGCGGCTGTCGCGCGAGATTGCGATCATCCGGCAGATGCAGTTTGCCGGTTACTTTCTGATCGTGTGGGATTTCATTCGCTACGCGCGGGAGCACAACATCCCGGTGGGCCCGGGTCGCGGATCGGCGGCAGGGGCCTTGGTGGCTTACGCGCTGCGCATTACCGACATCGATCCGCTGCAGAACGAGTTGCTGTTCGAGCGCTTTCTGAATCCGGAACGCATCAGCCTGCCCGACATCGATATCGACTTCTGCATGAACCGGCGGGGCGAGGTCATCAATTATGTGACGCAGAAATACGGCCGCGATCAGGTGGCGCAGATCATTACGTTTGGCACGATGGCCTGCAAAGCTGCGATCAAGGACTCGGGCCGAGCCATGGACATCCCGTATTCGGAGGTCGAGCGCATCGTCAAGATGGTGCCGCCAACCCTGAACATCACCATCGACCAGGCGCTCAAGGATTCGCCACCCATGGCGACCGCATACGAAACTGAGCCGCAGGTCAAAGAGTTGATCGATACAGCAAAACGGCTCGAAGGCCTCGTCCGCAACTCAGGCGTGCATGCTGCGGGAGTGGTGATCTCGCCGCATCCGCTTACCGACCTGGTTCCGTTGCATCGCACCAAGAACGACGAAATCGTGACCGCCTACGACATGAAAGCGGTGGAAAAGCTGGGCCTGCTGAAGATGGACTTCCTCGGGCTCACGACGCTGACCATCATCGACGATGCCCTGCGGCTGATCGAACAGGTGCGAGGGGAGCGGTTGGATCTGCAGACACTGGCGCTCGACGACGCCGAGACCTACGAAAAGGTGTTTCATACGGGATTGACCTCGGGCGTGTTCCAGTTTGAATCGCATGGGATGCGCGACGTGCTGCGGCGGTATAAGCCGACTGCGGTCGAAGATCTCACTGCCTTGAACGCGCTGTATCGTCCCGGTCCAATCCAGGGCGGCATGATCGACGACTTCATCGATCGCAAGTGGGGTCGCAAGAAAATCGAATACGAGTTGCCCGAACTGGAGACGATGCTCAAGGAAACATTGGGAGTCATCGTTTACCAGGAACAGGTCATGCAGATCGCGAATCGCCTGGCCGGCTATTCCCTCGGTGAAGCCGACCTGCTGCGGCGAGCCATGGGCAAGAAGAATGCTGAAGAGATGGCCAAGCAGCGCCAGCGCTTCGTGAAAGGCGCGCTCGATCGCGGCTTCCCGCAGAAGAAAGTCGAAAAGATCTTCGACCTGATGGAGCAATTCGCGGGCTATGGATTCAATAAGTCGCACTCGGCGGCGTACGCGCTGCTGGCCTATCACACGGCGTACCTGAAGACGCATTACCCCGTGGAGTTCATGGCCGCGTTGCTTACCTCGGTGTCGGGCAGCACCGACGACGTGGTGAAGTACATCAACGAGTGCCGCGAGATGGGTATTCCGGTTGAGCCTCCCGACGTGAATGTCAGCGATGCCTACTTCACGCCGCATGGAGAGGCCATTCGCTTCGGGTTGGCGGCGGTGAAGAACGTCGGACACAACGCGATTGACTCGATTGTGACAGCGCGCAAGGAAATCGGGGCGTTCAAGTCGATCTTCCAGTTCTGCGAGAAAGTGGACCTGCATCTGCTGAACAAGCGGGTGATCGAATCGCTGGTGAAGAGCGGGGCCATGGACGCCATGGGCCGCCGTTCGCAACTCATGGCCGTGATCGACAGTGCCATGGAGCACGCGCAAAAGTCGCAACGCGATGCGGCCATGGGGCAACATGGCCTGTTCGGTGTCTTTGAGGACGACAAGGACGCGCGCACGGAGAAGCCGCTGCCCAACATTCCTGATTGGGACGAACATCAGAGGCTCTCGGCCGAGAAGGAAATCCTGGGCTTTTTCATTACCGGGCCATCCGTTGGAGAAGTATCGCGACAAGCTGCTCGACTTCAGCGCGCTTACGACCGAAGATCTGGGCCAGTTGAAGTCCTCGACCGGCAGAGATGAGGTTCTGGTCGGCGGCATTCTCAAGGCCGTGCGAGTGTCGAAGTCGAAGAAGGGCGATCTCTACGCGCAGGGACGGCTCGAAGACATGAGCGGCTCGGTGGACATCCTCTGCTTTTCCGAATCCTTCAAGAGGCTAGCTGACAAGCTCAAGCTGGATGTCCCCGTGCTGGTGAAGGGAAGCGTGCGCGTGGAAGAGGGAGCCAACGCGAAGCTGATGATCAGTGACATAACTCCGCTGGAAGACGCCCAGCCGAAGCTGCCGCGCAGCTTGCGGATCAAGGTTCCGCTGGAGACCGCCTCAACCGGCACCGTCGATGCACTGCACACGCTTTGCTCTGAGCGCAAGGGTGAGGCAAAAGTGCTATTCGACCTGGAACGCAAGGGCGACTTCACCGTGGTGATGGAGGTGGAAGGCTATAATGTGTTGCCGGACCGCTCGTTCATCAGCAGCGTTGAAGAGCTATGCGGGCGAGGCAGTGTAAGGATTATCGATTAGCTGCCACCAGCGAACACGACAAACCTATGGAAGCCGCCTCCAACGCGCATTCGGAACTGCAACGCATCGAGCAACAGATTGAGCAACTGCAGGGTGCCGCCGGCGACAATCAGGAAGCACTCAAGCAGCTCGAGGGATTGCAGCAGCGCGTCGAAGCGCTCCGCCGCCAGATTTCCGGGAAACTGACGCCATGGGAGCGCACCGAGCTAGCGCGCCATCCCATGCGTCCGTATCCACTGGACTACATCGAGCGCATCTTTCCCGACTTCAGCGAAATTCATGGCGACCGGAATTTTGGCGACGATCCCGCGATGGTGTGCGGCATGGCGCGTTTTCGGGGACGCGAAGTGGCGCTGCTGGGCACGCAGAAGGGCCGCGATACCAAGCAGCGGGTTTATCGCAACTTCGGTCAGCCCAATCCCGAGGGTTATCGCAAGGCGCTGCGCTTCATGAAGTTCGCGGAGAAGTGGAAGCGTCCGGTCATCGCACTGATCGACATTGTCGGCGCTTATCCCGGACTGGGTGCAGAGGAACGGGGACAGGCGGAAGCCATCGCGCACAACTTGCGCGAGATGGCGCGCCTCGGAGTCCCGTTCATCGCTGCGATCACCGGCGAAGGAGGGAGCGGAGGAGCGTTGGCCATCGCTGTAGCTGATCGCGTGCTGATGCAGGAGAACAGCATCTACTCGGTGATCTCGCCGGAAGGTTGTGCGTCAATCATGTGGCGCGACTCCAGCAAGAAAGATATCGCCGCCGCTGCATTGCGCATCACCGCGAAAGACAACTTTGAGATGGGATTTTGCGATGAGGTGATCCCCGAGCCGCCGGGAGGCGCGCACCACGACTACGATACCGCCGCCACTGCTCTGGCTGAGGCGTTGGACCGCCATCTTGGCGAGCTGGAGAAGATGTCCACGCAAGACATGCTGGACGCCCGCTACAAGAAGTTCCGCGAGATGGCGCAGTATTACAACACAGTGTAGGTGGCGGAGAAGGGCTGCCAGGGCCCGCCGCACCGCAATGTTTCCGCCCTTCGCATCCTCGCAGTACACGCTATTCGCATCTGTAAAGTGTTTCCGCCAGCGGCTAGCTGCCCTATAATGAATGCAATCCCCTCCACCATCCTTGTAGCGTGGGACAACCGAACTAGGGGTATTGATGGCAACAACTGAAATTGCAGTACATGGCCCAGCCGATGTGGCCGGCCGCAAGCCCGTCGTCAACGACTTCAGCATTCAAGTGGCAACCGTAAACGGATCGGGCTCGCAGAGCGCCAACACCGTCCTCCTGCGCACCATTTTTCAAATGGGTGTTCCCGTCTCCGGCAAGAACCTCTTCCCGTCGAACATCGCCGGACTGCCCACCTGGTACACCATTCGTGCCAGCAAAAAGGGGTACATCGCGCGCAAGAAGGAAATCGATTTCGTGGTGGCGATGAATTCCGAGACCGCACGCGAAGACGTCCTGGCGCTCGATCCCGGTGCCGCCGTGCTCTACGACGAGCCGCTGAAGCTGAGCGAATTGCGCTCCGACCTGGTTTTTTATTCGGTGCCCTTCGACAAGATTGTGGCGACCGTCTGCCCTGAAGCCAAGCTGCGCAAGCTGGTCAAGAACATGATCTATGTCGGGGTGATGGCGCGACTGCTGAACCTCGATATGGTCGAGGTTGAGAAGGCGCTGCGCAAACAGTTTGCCAAAAAGGTGAAGGCCGCGGATCTCAACTGGAACGCCGCCAAAGCCGGATACGACTATGCCGCCGCCTCACTGACGAAGAGCGATCCATTCACCATCGAGCGCATGGACAAGACCGCCGGGATGATCATCGTCGACGGCAACTCCGCGGCTGCGATGGGATGCATGTTTGCGGGCGTCACGGTCGTAACCTGGTATCCCATCACGCCTTCTTCGTCGTTGGTCGAAACCCTCATCGATTACATGAAGGCTTACCGCGTCGGGACTGATGGAAAAGCTACCTTTGCCATCGTTCAGGCTGAAGACGAACTGGCGGCGATAGGCATGGTTCTAGGTGCAGGATGGGCGGGCGCTCGCGCCATGACCGCCACCGCCGGGCCGGGCATCTCGCTCATGGCGGAGTTTGCCGGGCTGGGGTATTACGTGGAGATCCCGGGCGTAATCTGGGACGTGCAACGCGTCGGTCCGTCCACCGGACTGCCAACTCGCACCTCGCAAGGCGACATTGAGTTTGTGGCCAAGCTCTCACACGGCGATACCTGTCATCCCATGCTGCTGCCGTGCTCGGTAGCGGAATGTTTCTCGATGGCGAGTGAGGCTTTCAATCTAGCCGAGCAGCTGCAAACGCCAGTGTTCGTCATGTCCGACCTCGATCTCGGCATGAACAACTGGATGTCGGAGCCGTTCGAGTATCCAAAAGAGCCGATCAACCGGGGTAAGGTCCTTACCAAGGAAGACCTCGACCGAATGGGTGGATTCTCGCGGTACAAGGATGTTGATGGCGACGGTGTTGGGTATCGCACGTTGCCTGGAACCGACCATCCTCAGGCTGCCTGGTTCGCCCGCGGCAGCGGCCACAATGAAGAGTCCAAGTACAGCGAGCGTCCTGACGATTACGCCAACAACCTCGACCGTCTGCGGCACAAGTTCGAGTACGCGCGCAACTCGGTTCCCAGGCCGGAGCTGGTGAGGAACGACGGCAACGATGTCGGCATCATTGCCTACGGCACTTCGCATCACGCGCTGGTCGAAACGCTGGACCAGTTGCAGAACGAGCATGGCCTCAAGGTTGACTACCTGCGCTTGCGGGCCTTCCCGTTCACCAGCGAGGTGCTGGCATTCATCGCCGCGCACAAGCGGGTTTACATTGTGGACCAGAACCGGGATGGGCAGATGTTCCAGCTTCTGAAGCTGGATGTTCCTGTACCGGAGATCATCAAGTTGCGCAGCGTCCGTCATTACAACGGACTGCCACTTGATGCGCGCTCCGTAACCGACGAGATCATGAATCAGGAGAACCGGTAATGTCGACCACAGCCACGCCTCAACCCAAGACAAATCGTATCGGACTGGCGGTGCTCGACTACCGTGGTGGCAAGACCACACTTTGTGCCGGCTGCGGGCACAACGCCATCTCCGAGCGCATCATCGACGCCTTTTATGATATGGGAATCGCCCCGGAGCGAGTGATCAAGATGTCGGGTATTGGTTGCTCGTCGAAGAGTCCGGCCTATTTCATGAGCCGATCGCACAGCTTCAATTCCGTGCACGGGCGCATGCCGTCGGTGACCACCGGAGCCGTGCTGGCCAACTCAAAGCTGGTGGCCCTGGGCGTGAGCGGCGATGGCGACACCGCTTCCATCGGTATCGGACAGTTTGTCCACTTGATGCGGCGCAATCTGCCGGTCATCTACATCATCGAAGACAACGGCGTGTACGGTCTGACGAAGGGACAGTTCTCGGCCACGGCTGATCTGGGTTCGAAGCTGAAGACCGGCGTGATCAACGAACTGCCTCCCATTGACACCTGCGCGCTGGCCATCTCGCTGGGCGCGACATTTGTGGGCCGGTCGTTCTCGGGCGATAAGCGTCAACTGCACACTATGCTCAAGGCGGCACTGGCGCACCGCGGCACCGTCATGATCGATGTCGTTTCGCCGTGCGTGACCTTTAACGATCACGAAGGCTCAACCAAGTCCTACAAGTTCATGAAAGACCACGAAGAGCCGCTGCACGACTTGAACTTTGTGCCCTCCTTCCATGAGATCGATGTTGACTATGAAGAAGGATCGAGCGTGAACGTAACTATGCACGATGGCTCGTCGCTGCGCTTGCGCAAGCTCGAGGAAGACTACGATCCCACCAGCAAGATCGGGGCTGTCAAGCGCTTGATGGAATCTGATGAAGCCGACGAGGTGCTAACCGGAATATTCTACCTGAATACCACTTCGCCGAACTTCATCGACATGCTCGACATGACCGACGAGCCGCTGGCTACATTGCCGGAGAGCGTCATTCGTCCTTCGCGCAAAGTGCTGGAGGAGTGCATGGAAGAGTTGCGGTAGTCGAAAGACAGCTACAAGTGAAGAGCCCTCCGCGCGGAGGGCTTTCTTGTTCGCAGACATGGTTATTTCAACGGCGCCATATCGATCCCGCCCCCGATTCGATGGCGAAAGTCTTCACTGGCGTCATGCTTGCGACTTTCGCGATGTGGGGCATTGCGGGCTTCGTGGCTGCCGGCACGACGCGACACGTCGTTAGCGGCATGACTGCCGGCGGCTGGAGCGCCATGATCTGCATGTTGATTACGGTCCTCGTAGGTTTCACCCTAATGTGTTTCGGCGCTCCCCGTTCGGAATATGTCTCGACCTGGAGCGAATTTCAGAGCAGCGGCTGGAACGATCCGCGCGCTTTTAGCATCGCGAACACGTTGGAGGCGGGCCTGACGCATCTGGTGCCCGGCCCTGCGATAGGACTGATTGTGGGCGCTGTCGGAGGCTGCCTAAGTATCGTGGTCGGCCGTGCGTCCTCAGGGGTCAGCGGGCTTCCTCACTAGCCCGGTCACTGCGTGCTGCGGTACCATTGCTTTCATGGCCAAGCCTGATGTTCAATTTGAACTTGCCTGCCCCTGTTGCGGCGCATTGCTGAAGATCGATGCCGAAGCCAAGGCGGTCATCGCGCACACGCCCAAGGCCGTTCCGAAGACATTTAACGACATGGAAGAAGCGGCCAAAGCCATGAAGGAACGGGACAGCCGCAAGGAGTCGATCTTCCGCCAGTCGGTAGAGGCGCAAAAGAACCAATCCGATGTGCTGGAAAAGAAGTTCCAGGAGGCGGTCCGAAAGGCGAAAGAAACACCCGACACCGGCAAGCCGCTGCGGGACTTTGATCTCGACTAGCCGTGGACTCACCGGCACGATCCAGCCAGCAAGAAATACAACCTGCAGACAGCCGCGGCTCGAAAGTCTGCAAACGGCCCTTGCTGCTCGGCCATCGCGGCTTGCGCAATCGCGGCCTCAAAGGACTCAATGCCGATTTGCCGGCTGAGAATTCGCTGGCCGCATTCGAATGGGCACGGTCAAGTGGATGTGACGGCTTCGAGTTCGATGTGCGCCACACGCGGGATGGCCGCAATCTGGTATGGCACGATCCGGAGTGCAATGGCAGGGAGATCTCAGCAACCGACTACGCCGACCTTGCTGACCACAACGGTAACAAGCTGGCCTGTCTCGAAGATGTTCTGCGGCAATTCGGCGACCGCGCCTACCTCGATGTCGAACTGAAAGTGTCCGGCAATGAGGAGAGCATCGTGGCCGCGCTGAGGGCCAACCCTCCTCAGCGCGGGTTCATCGTGTCCTCGTTTCTTCCAGAGGTATTATTGCGTTTGCGTGAACTCGATGGAACTACCCCACTTGGATTTATCTGCGACCGTGACGAGGCGATGAGCCTCTGGCAGGAGTTGCCAATCAGAGTTCTTCTTCCCCGTCACGATCTGGTGACAGCGTCGTTGATCGACGAAGTGCATCGGCAGGACCGCCAAATCATGACTTGGACGGTTAACTCCCGCCGGCGTGTGCGCCAACTCGCCAAATGGGGTGTCGACGGACTGATCTCCGACGACCCGCAGCTTCTCTTTCGCACCTTCTGGCCCAGTCTGTGAGTGGTTAGCTAAAACCGCTGCGCCTCATTTACATTGGTTGCGATGGCAACTACCGGAGAACGATTCGAACGCGCAGTGTCCATCATGGCGCGATTGCGAGGGCCCGGCGGATGTCCGTGGGACCGCGAACAGACCTTCGATACGATCAAGCCTTACACCCTGGAAGAAGCCTACGAGGTCATCGAGGCTATCGACGCGCGCGATTGGCCGGAGTTGACCGGCGAATTGGGCGATCTGCTTTTGCAAGTGCTGTTCTACGCCGAGATGGCGGCCGAAGAAAGACACTTCACTATCGACGACGTGCTCGACCGGCTGTCCGACAAACTGGTTGACCGGCATCCTCACGTTTTCGGGGAAGTGAGAGCGGAGACTTCGGGCGAAGTATTGCGAAACTGGCAGGCGCTCAAGGCAGAGGAAAAGAGGAAGCGCCAGCAGGAAAACGGGGAGAACGCTGATTCTGTCAAAGGCGGTCATCCTGAGTCGGTTCTGTATGGCATATCGTCGGCCATGCCTGCGCTGATGGCGGCCTACAAGATCAGCTCACGAGTCGCGCATGTCGGATTTGACTGGCCGAACATCGAAGGTCTCTTCGACAAACTCAACGAAGAGACCGATGAGCTGCGAAAGGACCTGGAGGAATATCCTGAGCCCGGCCCGCGCCCCGTTGGGGCTTCGACTACGGCCGGTGCGCGCGGAGTCGAGATGCCGGAGGAGTTGCGGGCGCGATTGGAAGACGAGGTGGGCGACCTGCTATTCGTGCTGGTCAACATTGCGCGCTACCTGGCGCTCGATCCCGAATCGGCATTGCGCAAGACGCAATCGCAAGTTTCGCCGTCGATTCGAGTATCTAGAGGGCAGGCTGCGCAGACAGGGCCGCAAACCGTCCGACGCCTCGCTCGATGAAATGGAGTCGCTGTGGCAGGAGTCGAAGCAGCAAGAAAAGCCATGACCGTAGAGACTCTCGCGCTGCGGAACTGCACGACGCTGGAAGAATTTCGCGCCTGCGTTGCGCTGCAACAGGAAGTTTGGGGCTTCAGCGACGCCGAACTGGTGCCGTTGCGCATTTTCTCGCTGGCTCCCAAGATCGGCGGACAACTGGTTGGCGCATGGGACAGCGAGACGCTGGTAGGCTTTGCTATGGCAATCCCCGGCTGCCGTAATGGGCATCCTTATCTGCATTCGCACATGGTGGCGGTCAAAGACGGCTATCGCAATACTGGTTTGGGGCGCAAAATCAAGCTCTTCCAGCGCGATGACGCCCTCGCGCAGGGGTACGAGTTGATGGAGTGGACGTTCGATCCTCTGGAAATCAAGAATGCGTATTTCAATCTTGAACGGCTGGGCGCGGTCGCACGGCGATACAACGTCAACCAGTACGGAATCACGAATTCTCCACTGCAGGGATTTCTGCCCACTGACCGGCTGGTTGCGGAATGGTGGATGAACTCGATACGGGTGCAGGCGGTATTGTCAGCGGATCATCGACTCCCGATTGTTGCGGACGAGCGGGTTGAAGTGCCGCGAGAAATCTATAGTTGGAAGGCTGACCCGGCGATGCGCCCGAAGGCCGTCCAGACCCAGGCCCGCAACCGTGAACTCTTCCAGTCGGCATTTTCCCGTGGGCTGTCGTGTCTTGGCTACGAACGCGATGCCACCGGTAACGGCTGCTTTCAGCTCGGCCGCTGGGATGAGGACTGGTCGTATGACCAGAATTCTTAGTCAAAGACGGGACAAATGAAGATCGAAGCCATTACTCTCCGCGAGCTGCGGATACCCTTGGTACATTTTTTCGAGACGAGTTTCGGCCGTACCTACAATCGCCGTGTCCTGCTGGTGACACTGCACAGCGACGGACTTGAGGGTTGGGGCGAATGTGTAGCGGGTGAAGATCCGTACTATTCCGAGGAATATATCGACGGAGCGTGGGATGTGATCGTTCGGTACCTTGGCCCGTTGCTGTTAGGTAAGGCGCTGCACGCCGGACGCGAAGTCCCACCACTGTTGGCCAGGGTGCGCGAACACCGGATGGCAAAGGCCGCTTTGGAGAACGCGGCCTGGGACGCCGAAGCGCAGGACAAGGGAGTTCCGCTGTGGAAGTTGCTGAACGGCACGCAGCGTGAGATCGCCTGCGGCGTCAGCATAGGGATCCAGGACTCGCACGAGCAATTGCTGCAGAAAATCGAGACGGAACTCACAGCCGGCTACCAGCGCATCAAACTCAAGGTTAAGCCCGGCTGGGACGTAGATGTGCTGGAAAAGGTTCGTGCCCGCTGGCCGGACATTTTGTTGAGTTGTGATGCTAATTCAGCGTACACACTCAACGACCTTGAACACTTGAAATCCTTCGACCGCTTCAAGCTGCTGATGATCGAGCAGCCGCTGTGGAGCGATGACTTTTACTTTCACGCGCGGCTGCAGACGCAAATTCAGACGCCCATTTGCCTCGATGAAGCGATTCGCAGCCCGCGCGACGCTGAAGCTGCGCTCGAGCTGGGCGCCTGCCGCATCGTCAACATCAAGGTCGGACGGATCGGCGGTTTCACCGATGCAATCGCTGTCCATGACATGGCCCAGCGCTTCGGCATTCCGGTGTGGTGCGGGGGCATGCTGGAGTCAGGAGTCGGCCGCTCCCACAATGTGGCACTCTCGACTCTTCCCAATTTCAAGCTGCCGGGAGACGTATCGGCTTCAAAGCGCTACTGGAAAGAAGACATTATCGAGCCCGAGGTCGAGGTTTCGCCGCAGGGAACGATCGCGGTCGGCGAAAATCCGGGGAGAGGATATGAGATTCGCAACGACCTGATCGAAAGCCTGACGGTCCGAAAGGAAACGCTAAAAGCTTCGTCCAGTCGATGAAACGCAAAATCATCGCCGAATTGCTGGATGACGACCTGGGAACTCCCGAAGAAGTCGCAAGTTCGCTGATCGATTTGCGACATATCAATAATTGGTTCGGCGGAACGGCCACTACGACAAAGTTGCTGCGTCGCATTGCCGTTGAAGTGGGCCAGCAAGAGCTGTCGATGCTGGAAATGGGCGCAGGTTTGGGCGATGTACCGCTCGGGGCGAAGCGCGCACTGGCGAAGGACGGCATTTCGTTGCAGATAACATTGCTGGACCGCGTGTGGTCGCACTTGCCGAAGAATGGCGTAGTTTCAGTTTCAGGTGACGCCATGCAGTTGCCATTCTGCGATGATGCATTCGATGTTGTCGGTTGTACGCTGTTCGCTCACCATTTCGAACCTCACGAATTGCTAGAGCTCGTCGGCGAGGCCCTAAGAGTTTGCCGGCGTGCTGTGCTCGTAAACGATGTAATTCGTAGCCGCATTCATCTGGCGCTCACCTATGCGGGCCTGCCGCTGTTCCGCAGCCGCATGACCTGGCACGATGCGCCCGCCTCCGTGCGTCGCGCTTACACTGGCGACGAGATGAGCGTCAATCCTTGCCAAATTGCCAGCCCGACGGCTGGAGATCATCCGGCATTACCTCTACCGGATGGGGATTCTGCTGTGGAAATGAGTCGCACCGAGTTTGATCTTGCGGTGGTCGGAGGCGGCCCGGCAGGTGCGGCTGCGGCCATTACCGCGGCGCGCTTCGGCGCCAGGGTCGTGCTCTTTGAAGCCGGGGAACTTCCGCGACAAAAAGTTTGCGGCGAGTTTGTTTCTGCTGAGTCGCTCGAGGTCCTGCGCGATCTCCTGCGAGACGTGCCTGAAGCTGTATCGCTCCTGCAATTATCCCCCTTGATCAATCGAACCCGGCTATTTCTGGCTGGACGCGTTGTCATGGCGCGAGTATCGCCGCCAGCGCTCAGCATCCCGCGACTTGCTCTGGACTCCCTCCTGTGGCGGGCGGCTTTGCAGGCGGGCGTCGAAGCCCACTCAAGTTGTGAAGTTCGGGCCGTTCGTGGAGACGGGCCCTTCCTGCTGGAAACTCTTCGGGCGGGCAGTCCGCGCCAAGGCGGCGATCGTCGCTGCCGGGCGGTGGTCGAAGTTCAGGCCCCGCACCGCCATTCCCAACGGGCCCAAGTGGATCGGCTTGAAGGCGCACTATCGCGAGCGTAATCCGTCTCTGTCCACCGATCTGTACTTTTTTGAACATGGATATTGCGGCGTGCAGCCCGTAGCGGACGATATCGTCAATGCCTGCGCGATGGTGCGCTCCGATTGCGCGACATCGCTGGAGGAAGTGTTTACTCTCCATCCGGCCCTGTGCCGAACGCCGCCGCGGTTGGCAGGCGGTCATGGAACCTGTGGCCACCGCGCCGCTGCTCCATCTCCCGCCTCAGCCGGTCAGGGACAACATGATGTTTGTCGGCGACGCTGCGGCATTCATTGACCCATTTGTTGGCGACGGAATCTCGATCGCGCTACGCAGTGGACGCCTGGCAGCAATGGGGCTTCCAAAATTGCTTGATGGAACTGGTTCGTTGGCTTCCGCACTGAACGCCTACCAGCAGGACTATGCCCGGCAGTTCATTCCTCTCGTCACGGCAGCTTCGCGGATTCGCGGAGTGCTTTCCTGGCCGGCAGCAGCACGCATGCTCGCTTTCGAGTTGCTGCGTGTGCCCGGCTTGATGCCGTACGTCATACGCAAGACGCGGCGTGCGGCCTGACTTACCGAATCACCAGTACTTCCCGAAGGTTGTCCCGGCCCAGGAAAAACTTGATCGAATTGTAGTCGTGGAACAGGGTTTCAACGTGGCGGTTGTTGAAGATGCGCTGCAGTTTGTAGGGACTGGCGGGCTGCATTTCGAGAGTGTCTTTCGAGGCGATGTTGTAACGGTAGAAGGGCACCTGGGGACCGGCATCTTTTGTATGGAACAAGGAAAACAGGATTGCGCTCGGTTTCATCGCCAGCTGGATGCGCTCGATTACCGGCTTCACCAGCGGTTCGGGCAGATAGTCGGCCAGGTCCCAGAACATGACGGCATCGAATTCCTCGCGCTGGAAGCAAAGGTTCTCGCGCAGGAAACGTTCGACATCGATCGTCTTTTGACCTTCGCCGTTGGAGACAATCAGCGACTTGTCCGAAGCGAGGCGCAGGACGTCTTCCTGATGGAATCGGTGCCCCAGCCCGATGAAGAAGGTGATGTTAGCGGGCGATGTCGCGCCCAGGTCAAGGATGCTCAGCCCTTCTTCGCGCGCCAGCCACTTCATGAACTCGCTGAAGCCGGTCGAGCGGCGCTGCACGCGTTCGCCAGACACGGATTCGCCGTCAGGCCCTTGCCGGCCCGAGCCACCGAAGATTTTGCTGAAAATGCTGGGCGACATTGGGCTCCATTGTAAGGGCAGTGCGACGCGCGCGCCAATCGCTGAGGATCCGCCGGGCTTCGTTGCTGCCAGGTCGGTGGAATCGGCGAGTGGAAATTGGTCGGCGTCAAAAAGGGCGGGCCGCTGGAGGAACGTCCCGCCGTACCCGAATGTGATCAGAGCTTCTTCGGTTCGAGCAGCGAACCTTGGGCTGCCGGCGCAGCCACGGGAGCAGGTGCGGGCGCGGGAGCAACCGCCGGCGGCTTGGGTTCGACCCGGGGCGCGGG
This sequence comes from uncultured Acidobacteriaceae bacterium, assembly GCA_963758255.1. Lineage (GTDB taxonomy): Bacteria > Acidobacteriota > Terriglobia > Terriglobales > Acidobacteriaceae > DASRAA01. Next base: position 43,974 of record CAVWUX010000015.1, on the reverse strand, counting down.
TTCGCTCTTCTGGATATCGATGGAGCCCTTGAAAAACGCACCATCTTCAATGGCAACCCGGGCCGTCGAAATATCGCCCGACAACGATGCACTCTTGCGCAATTCGACGCGGTCGCTAGCCTGGATGTTGCCATCGACTCGGCCATGCACGATAACGTTACGGGCCTCGATGTTGGCGTGGACCCGACCGTTCGGCCCAATTGTCAGGCTTTGGCCGCGCAGCGAAATCGAGCCTTCCACTTCGCCGTCGACGTAGAGGTCCTCGCTGCCCGACAACTCTCCCTTTACGATCACCGACTTGCCGATGGTAGCGATGTCCACGCTGCGAGGGGCTTCAGCGCGGGCTGGCTCCGCTGGTCGGGATGCTGGCGGGGCCGGGGCTTGCGGCGCCCTGGGCGCGGCCGCCTCAGGCGCGGGAGTAGTGAATTCGTCTTCCTTGCGCGTTGATTTCCACATAAGTAATAGCTCCGTGACGAAGTTAGGGCGCTGTTGTATCTGCCACCAGTATGCTCTTTTGGCGCGCTAAATCGCTCCCAAGAGAATACAGAAGGATGTGCGCGCCGGCCAACCCTTTTCCACAGGCTAACTTGTCTCCGGGAGTGACTAGTCAGCCACCACCCCGGCCTGCCGCGCCCGTATGGCGAACTCAGCTGTGCGTCAGCAAAGCCAAGGCGGCTCCCTTATAATTGGAGGTCTCGCAAGTCTCCCACCGCAGCATTACCAGTTGCGGACCCAGCGCCTGAGAAGGGAACTGGGTGTTGGGGTTGTCCTTCACGGAAGCTGCCTGCCATCTGCATGCGGCGAATCCGGACAGACACCTCTCCTCCGCGACCCGGGAAGCCAATCCAACGGTTCGAGACGAGGACTCATACCTATGACACAGATTGAACTCATCCTTGCCCGCGAAATTCTCGATTCCCGCGGGAACCCTACCGTCGAAGCCGATGTCATCCTCGAAAGCGGTGCCCGCGGCCGCGCTGCAGTTCCCAGTGGAGCCTCGACGGGCGAGCACGAAGCCGTCGAATTACGAGATGGCGACAAGGCCCGTTATCTCGGCAAAGGCGTGCTGAAGGCCGTCGACAATGTGAACGAGATCATCGCTCCTGAGCTGGAGGGCATCGACGCCAGCGAGCAGCGGGAGCTTGACACCGCCATGCGCGAGCTAGACGGAACTGCCAACAAGAGCAAGCTGGGAGCGAATGCTATCCTCGCGGTTTCGATGGCGGCCTCACGCGCGATGGCCGACCATCTTGGCATCGAGCTGTACCAATACCTCGGCGGATTCACCGCCAGCCTGCTGCCCACTCCGATGATGAACATTCTCAATGGCGGTGCCCACGCCGACAGCAACGTCGATTTTCAGGAGTTCATGGTCATGCCGGTCGGAGCGCCATCGTTCAGCGAAGCCCTGCGCTGGGGTGTTGAGACCTTTCACACCCTGAAAGGCGTGCTCAAGAAGAAAGGTTACAACACGGCGGTTGGCGATGAAGGCGGGTTTGCTCCGTCGGTGAAGTCCAATACCGAGGCCATCGAAGTTGTACTGGAAGCCATCACGCAGGCGGGTTTCAAGCCCGGCGATCAAATTGCCATCGCGCTCGACCCCGCGGCCAGCGAGTTCTACGACGCCGACAAGAAGAAGTATGTCTTCAAAAAATCCGACAAGAGCGAGCACTCCAGCGAGGAGATGGTGAAGTTCTGGGCCGACTGGGCGCGGCAGTATCCCATCGTGTCACTCGAAGACGGTTTGGCCGAGAACGACTGGGAGGGTTGGGCGAAACTCACCGCCGAGTTGGGGAACAAGATTCAGCTTGTGGGCGACGATATTTTCGTCACCAACATTGAGATCTTCCAGCGCGGAATCGATTCCGGCGTAGCCAACTCGATCCTGATCAAGCTCAACCAGATCGGCTCGGTCAGCGAGACTATCGACGCCATCAATCTGGCGCGCGAGAACGGATACACGGCGGTGATCTCTCACCGTTCGGGCGAGACCGAAGACACGTTTATCGCCGATCTTGCGGTTGCTACGGGCGCAGGTCAGATCAAGACCGGCTCGGCGTCGCGCACCGACCGCATTGCCAAGTACAACCAGTTGCTGCGTATCGAGGAAGAACTGGGCACGGCCGCGCGGTTCAACGGGCTCAAGGCGCTGAACTACCATGGTGATCTGGCGAAGAAGGCGAAAGGGTAATGCGACCGAAACCGCTCGTCCTCATCATCCTGGACGGCTGGGGCTATGCCCCGCCGTCCGCTGCTAACGCCATTTCGCTGGCCCGCAAGCCGAACTATGACAAGCTGCTGGCAGAGTTTCCGAACACGCTCATTCATACCAGCGGACGTTATGTCGGTCTGCCCACCGGACAAATGGGCAATAGCGAAGTCGGTCACCTGAACATTGGCGCGGGTCGCGTGGTGTACATGGACATCACCAAGATCGACCTGATGGTCGAAAACGGCGAGTTCGAGAAGAATCCGGCGCTGCTCGACGCCATGGCGAAAGCGCGCACCGGCGAGCGTCGCCTGCACTTGTTCGGATTGTTGTCTGATGGAGGCGTTCACTCTCACCAGAACCACCTTTACGCGCTCCTGCGCATGGCCAAGAAGAATGACGTGGAGCGGGTCTTCGTCCATTGCTTCATGGATGGACGCGACACACTGCCCACCAACGGCGCCATGTACATCGAGCAGTTGCAGCAGAAGATGCGCGAATACCATGTCGGCAAGATCGCCAGCGTCAGCGGGCGCTACTACGCCATGGACCGCGACAAGAAATGGGACCGCGAGAAGAAAGCGTTCGATGCCATGGTATTAGGTGCTGGCGAAGGTGGTAGCTACTTCGACCCGGTGCAGGGCGTCAAGGAGTCCTACAACGACGAAGTTACGGACGAGTTCATCATCCCGTTCGTCGTCGCGGACGGCAGGGGTGATCCGGTTGGCACGATTCGCGATGGCGATGTCTGCATCAACTTCAACTTCCGGGCCGACCGCGCGCGTCAAATCACCCGCTGCCTGGCGCGCAACAGCCATTTCACTCCGCAGGACGGAGCCGAACTGGAAGGCGCCGCGGAACTGGACACCATCATTCCTCGCGACCGCGTCCCCAAGGACCTGACGTACGTCTGCATGACGCGTTACGACAAGAACTTCACGCTGCCGGTGGTTTCGCCGCCGGAATCCCTGGGTAACATTCTGGCCAACGTGATGGCCAACATGAACATGCGTAACTTGCGCGTGGCCGAGACCGAGAAATATGCTCACGTGACCTACTTTTTTAATGGCGGCATCGAAAAGCCGTTCCCCGGGGAAGACCGCGTCTTGGTGCAGTCGCCAAAGGTAGCGACCTATGACCTCAAGCCGGAGATGTCGGCGCAGGGAATTGCCGATGCGGTCGTCAAGGCCATTGAAGAGAAAACCTTCGACGTGATGGTGGTGAACTTCGCTAACGCCGACATGGTCGGCCATTCCGGCAAGATTCCGCCGACAATTACGGCGGTTGAAACGGTCGATGCATGCCTTGGCCAGATCTATGCGGCCTTGAAACGCGCAGGTGGAGCGATGATTGTGACCGCCGATCATGGGAACGCCGAACAGATGATCGATCCCGCAACCGGAGGTCCGCAGACCGCACACACCACCAACCCCGTGCCGTTCATCGTCGCCGCCGAGCACGCGGTGCCGCCCGCAGGTTTCAAAGGGGATGGGCGTCGTTTTACATTGAAGTCCGATGGTGCTCTACAGGATATCGCTCCGACCATGCTCGGCATCCTCGGTATTCCACAGCCCACAGAGATGACGGGACACGATTTGCGGGTGGTAGTTGAGGATGAGAAACGCTGAGGCTACTGCGAGTTTCAACTTGTAACTCGGTACTGGAAACTCGAAACTGATCCCGTGAAACTCCTCATCGCCCTTCATCACCGCTTCCAACCCTGGATCGCTCCGCAGTGGTTCTCGCAGCGGTTGTGCGCCGACTTTCCGCACCTCGACATTGTTCAACTGCCGAACTACGACCGCGTTAGCGAAGAAATCGCCGACGCCGATCTGGCGATCGCGTGGTCCCTGCGCGGCGACCAGATCGCTGCGGCGAAAAAGCTGCGCTGGATACACTCGACCGCCGCTGCGGTTCATGGGCTGATGTCTCCCGAGCTGCAAGCCAGCGACATCGTCGTGACCAATGCCCGCGCCGTCCACGGGCCGGTGGTCGCCGAGCATGCAATGTCGCTGGTTTTCGCCATGGCAAAGCGTTTGCCCGAAGCGGCCAAATATCAGGCGCAGCGCCATTGGGCGCAGCAAGAGATTTGCGAAACCGTGCCCCGCCCCCGCGAGTTGAAGGACGCGACCATGGTGATCGTGGGCTTCGGCTCCATCGGCACCGCGCTAGCCACGCTGGCTCGCGCCCTGGACATGCGGGTCGTCGCCGTGCGCGACCACCTGCAAAAGAGAAGCGACTTGGCGCACGCGATGTACGGCTTCGAGGACCTTAATCGCGCGCTCAGCGAGGGCGATTTCGTGGTGTTAGCGACTCCCGTCACGGAAAAGACTCGCCACCTGATGAATGCCGAGCGCCTGGCATCTCTGAAGCCCGACGCATATTTGATAAACGTCGGGCGCGGAGTGCTGATTGACGAAGAGGCCCTGCTGCACGCCCTGCGGGCCAAGCGCTTCGCCGGAGCCGCACTCGATGTCACGAATGAAGAGCCGCTTCCGCCTGGCTCGCCTTTGTGGACGATGGACAACGTCTTCATCACCCCGCACACGGCCGGTTTTGCCGAAAAGATGTGGGAGCGCCATTACGTCAACTACACCGAAAACTTGCGGCGCTATCTGGAGGGCGAACCGCTGCAATGGACGGTTGACAAGAGGGCGGGATACTAGATCCCCACGCCTCTACGCAATGGGAAGCGTGAAGTGGAACACCGACCCGCTGCCTACCTGTGAGGTCAGTCCGATCGTTCCTCCACGGGCTTCGACAATCGCCTTGGAGATCGCGAGTCCCATGCCAGTGTCCTGTATTCGATAGCGCTGATCTCGTCCGCGATAAAACTTTTCGAACACCAGCGATTGGTCGAGGTCGTCGATGCCCGGGCCGCGGTCGGCGACACTGATCTCTAACACAGGGTTCCGGGTCTCCCAGCAGGTCGAATTGCACCTCGTGTCATGCCCGGCGAATAAGCGGTCGCACAGGGTCCGACATTTCAACTAGCCACTCTGCCTTGCCATCTGTTACCTTCGCTCAAATTCCACTTGCACCACGTCGAATCTCAAGATGGCGGAACTCACAACTCCGAAGCTCCGAGAAGACAGCGCGTCCGACCGCTGGCATGCTGTAACGGCAGGATTCCTTGGCTGGACGCTCGATGCCTTCGACTTCTTCGTCGTGATCTTCCTCTTCGACGTTTTGGCCCAGCATTTTCAAGTTAGTAAGAGTGCCATTGTCTTGTCTGTCACCGGAACGCTTGCCATGCGTCCCGTGGGCGCGCTGATCTTTGGCATGCTGGCCGACCGCTACGGACGGCGTCGCCCGCTCATGGCGAACGTCATCTTCTTCTCCTCTGTCGAACTGTTGTGCGGCTTCGCTCCCAACTTCACCGTGTTCTTCATGCTGCGGCTGTTGTTCGGCATCGGAATGGGCGGCGAATGGGGTGTCGGAGCGTCGCTTGCGATGGAGCATGCTCCGGTGAAATGGCGAGGCGTGTTGTCGGGAATTCTGCAGAGCGGCTATTCGACCGGGTATCTGTTAGCCGCCGTGGCGGCCCGCGTGGTGCTACCCAACCTGGGCTGGCGGGCCATGTTCTGGGTGGGAGGCGTTGCCGGCGTTGCTGGCGCTCTACATCCGAACCAAAGTGCCAGAGTCGGAAGCCTGGAGGTTGCATAAGGTAGCTCGGGTCGTCGACGGCCCCAAAATCGTGATGCAGCACAAGCGGCTGGTGCTGTACATGATTGTGTTGATGTTCCTGATGAATTGCCTCTCGCACGGAACGCAGGACCTCTATCCGGATTTCCTGAAGCACGGACACGGAATCGCGCCCAACACCGTCGCCTACATCACCATCTTCTACAACATTGGCGCTCTGACCGGAGCAGTTCTGTTCGGGCTGCTGTCGGAACGCATCGGACGTCGCTACGGAATGCTGGCGGCGCTGGGGTTGTCGCTCGCGATCATGCCGGCATGGGCGTTCGGCGGCACGCTCATCGTGCTGGCGCTCGCCGCCTTCGTGATGCAAATGGGAGTGCAGGGCGCGTGGGGAATCATCCCTGTGCATCTTAATGAACTCTCACCCAACTCCGTGCGGGGTCTCCTCCCTGGCTTTACTTACCAGATCGGCATTCTGTTGGCGGCTTCCACGCCGACGATAGAGTTCGCGCTGCGCGACCGGCTCGGCTATCCCTGGGCGCTGACATCGTTCGAACTGGTGGTGATTGCCGGGCTGGCCTTGCTGTTGATCTTCGGCCGTGAAAATCACGGAAAGAGCTTCCTGCGCTAGGTCTGATGGAAAGTGAGGACTTTGGAGCGGGAGACGGGAATCGAACCCGCGACCAACAGCTTGGGAAGCTGTGACTCTACCACTGAGTTACTCCCGCTTATACCGGCAGACCTGATGAGTTTAACACCGTTGCAAAATCGCCCGCAATTCGGCGGGGGTGCTCACTTGCGCAATGGGCAGCGTCGCACTCATTCACAATTCTTGTTGACACTGCACGTACCTGCACTATGATGTTTCAAACATTTCCCGATGATTCTGTTTCGGGGACATTCATCGTGCCGCCATCATTCACAACCCGCGCCGTCGTGGAACTCACCGGGATCAGCCCACGCCAGCTTCAGTGGTGGGACGAGCGCGGCATCGTGGTGCCTGCGCGGGAAGGCCACGCCCGCGTCTATTCCCTCGATGACTTGGCCGAGGTGGCCGTCATTTGCGAGCTGCGCGAGCGCGGATTCTCGCTGCAGAAGATCCGCCGGGTCATCCGCTTCCTGCGACGGGAACTCGGCAGGCGTCTGATCGAAACCGTGCGCGCCGCGTCCGAATACCACCTGCTGACCGACGGACGGCATATCTTCCTCGAGGATTCGGCGCGGGGCGTGGTCGATTTGTTGAAGAACTCACGCCAGCCGATGCTGGCGGTCTGCCTGAGCGATACCGTGCAGCGGGTTCAAGCCCAGGTCAGTGGCGCAAAGAAGGGAACGAAATCCGCTGGTCATCCAATGCGGCAGCGGCGTAAGGCTTCATGAAATGGTGCGGAACCGGGTTTTACCCGGTCAAGGAGGGCACGTGATCGGAGAACTGAGCATCTTGAGCGAATGGATCCCCGAACAAATGGAGCCTGGAACCGTTTTTGTCCTGGAGAACGCGGGGGATGTCGGTGACAAGGATGACCCGTACTGGGCCGTCCTGTCGTGTCCGAAGTGCGGCCAACTGGGGCTGATCACGCGCAAACAGGTAGCCGGCTTGGTGCCGGTGATCTGCGGCTCAGATAAGTGTCCGGCGCAGTTCTTTATCCGCGATGAAGAGATCGTCTTGAGGAAGGCAAGCTAGCTGGCCCGTCTGCAGGAGAGTACTCACGCGGTAGTTACATCCACGCAAGGCACGGCTTCGGTTCGTGCCTTGCGGTTCTAGAACCACCCCTGACCCAGAATCGGCGCCGGCACAACCGTCAGTAAAAGCAGAATCACAGCCACTAGTGACAGTGCTCGTCGCCTCGAATCGAGCTCCGGCCAGGCTGGCACGGGTGGGTGTCGCCAGCCGGTCACGCCAAGAATCGCAGCCCACACCAACCATCCAATCCAGAAGCTCGATAACGCGACTAGTACGACGACCGAGCCCCGGCTTATCCATCGGTGCATCCGCGGCGCCACCGCGTAGATGATGTGCCCTCCGTCAAGCTGGCCTCCAGGGAGCAGATTCAAAGCTGTGGCGAACATTCCCACCCAGGCCGCCACCGCAATCGGATGCAAGGCAAGATGGCTGAGCGAGACGCCGGTCGCAGACCACGGCGCGAGAATCCAATGCACTAGATGAAAGACGGCCGGGTAGCCGATGTCCAGGCTCTCAACCCCCGTCACGGGCGCCATGGGCTTGGACAGCGCCACCCCGACCAGTAGCACCGGCAAAGCAACCACGAAGCCGGCGATCGGTCCCGCGATTCCAATGTCGAACAAAGCCTTGCGCGAACGGATCGGAGACTTGATCCGGATAAAGGCTCCCATGGTGCCGATCAGGGTCGGAGCCGGAATAAAAAACGGAAGCGTCGCATTCACCTCGTACCTCTCGCACAGCAGGAAATGCCCCAACTCATGCGCCAGCAGAATTGCCATGATTGCGACCGAGAATGGGATTCCCATCACCAGCCTGCTGGGATGCTGCCAAATCCACAGAGGGTGAAACAGCGGCAGGAAGCCGTCGCCCAGTGCGAACGCCGGAAGCCCTCGCTGGAAGTTGTCACCGATCTGAGCGCCCACCACGAGGGTGGTCAGCATGGTCAGTAGCAGGAGCAGCAGGTGCAGCCAGTAAGGGCGCTTCTGGCTGCGGGTTATTGCGATGGCTTCAGGATGAGCGGTGACCTGAAAAGTGTAGGCAATGGGCTGAGACGGTTCGGACATCTTCTAGTTCGCTCGCGGCAGTGCGTCATTCGCCACGAGCGACTGCGCGGGATCCATTGGCCCATGCCAATTCGGTTGGATCTTGAGATTTCCAGTTGAGACGCGAACTCTTGGCATCGCTACTCGATGGACTGCAATTCCTTGCCGGGTTTAAAGCGGACCGCTTTGCCGGGAGGAATGTTTACCTCCGCCCCAGTGCGCGGGTTACGCCCAATTCCGGTTTTGCGCGGGCGGACCGTGAAGACCCCAAAGCCGCGAAGTTCGATGCGGTCTCCCTTAGTCAGCGCCTTCTTCATGCTTTCAAATACCGTCTCGACTGCCATCTCGGCCTTGGTTTTCGTGACGCCAGTCTTGGTGACAACTTCGTTAATCAGGTCCAGTTTGATCACAAGTGGCTCCCCAAAACGCTATCCTCGGGAACCGCACAACCCGAGCGCTGGTGCGATTCTACCCGACCTTGACGATTCCGTTAAGTCTTAGTTTGTGTTCAAGTTAGAAAAAACCGTGGATTGGCCCTGCGCTCCTGTGCCCCATTGTCAACCGAGGCTGCCATTCCGTAAGATGGCTTCACCGTTCTGAAATTTGCCGAACGAGTCCGGCTACCCCGCCGCGAGTAGGAGTCCCATGCCCATTCTCAGCGACCGTTGGATCCGAAAAATGGCCACCGAGCACGATATGATCAACCCCTTCTCGGAAAAACAGGTGCGCGATGGCGTCATTTCCTACGGCCTATCGAGTTACGGATACGACCTGCGGGTCGCCGACGAATTCAAGATCTTCACAAATGTGAACAGCACCATCGTGGATCCCAAGAAGTTCGACGAGCGCTCGTTCGTCAGCCTGGAGTCGAATGTCTGCATCGTGCCTCCGAACTCGTTCGCCCTGGCCCGTTCGGTGGAGTACTTCAAGATTCCACGCGACGTGCTCACCATTTGCGTCGGTAAATCGACCTACGCGCGCTGCGGCATCATCGTCAATGTCACCCCATTTGAGCCCGAATGGGAGGGATTCGTGACCCTTGAAATTTCCAACACCACGCCGCTGCCGGCTCGTATCTATGCCAACGAGGGACTCTGTCAGATCCTGTTCTTCCTCGGCAACGAGCCATGCGAAGTCAGCTACAAGGACAAGCACGGCAAGTATCAGGGCCAGAAGGGAATCGTGTTGCCCAAGCTGTGAGAAGACAATAGCTGCTGACATCAGCGTATTTACGTCCGGGCATCTACTGTGGCTTCACAAGATACTCAACGAACCAATCGGTGATTTCGACCGTCGAGCGGATCCGGTTCGGCACTTTGCGCCAACCGTGTCCTTCGTCTGGGAAGAGGACATACTTCACCGGAACCCCGCGCTGCTTCAGGTTATTTACAACTTGTTCCGCCTCGACCACGGGGACATTTGTGTCGTTGGCGCCGTGAAGGACGATTGTGGCTGCTGTCACTTTGTCCAGGTTGTAAATGGGCGATAAGCTTTTCAGCATGGCGGCTTGGGTTTTCGGGTCCCCATATTCCACGGTGGATATGGCCGCCATCCAAGGCTCGGTGTTGGCGAAAAACGTCTCGAAATTCACGATGCCGAATAAGTCCGCGGCAGCTTTGAACAGGTTCGGGTACTGGGTGATCCCAGCCATTGTCATGTAGCCGCCATAGGAGCCACCCATGATCCCTACCCGATTTGGATCGGCAATCTTATTTTCGACCAGGTAGTCAACAGAGGACTTAATGTCTTTAACGCCGTTGACGCGCAGTTCACCGTTGTCAAGGTTGACGAATTTCTTGCCAAAGCCGGACGAGCCTCGCACATTGGGTGCGAATACGGCGATGCCCTGGGAGAGCAAGGCCTGGTAGGTGCTGGAGAATCCGGGCAGTTCCTGCCCCTCGGGTCCACCATGAAAGCTGAGGACAACAGGGCCCGGCTTCGTCCACTGTTTTGGCAGCCATAGCCATCCGGTCAACGGCAGGCCATCATGAGCCGTGTAGTGAACTAGCTTTGGGTGCACGAGGGTATCGAGATCGACGCCAGCGTGCGGACTGTGGGTGATCTGGCGGAAGTGTGCGCTATCAATGTCGAGCACCCAGACATCAGAAGGCGAAGTAGCGCCGTTCAATACCAGCGCCAGATGCTTTCCGTCGCGGGAGAACTTGGGAGAAAATGCCAATTCTGTCGGCAATTTTGGACCGGCTCGCATCTTCTGCGTGAGAAGGTCAACAAAAGCCAGCTCGGATTTACCAGCCACATTCCAAATCAAGACGGCTTGCGTGCCTTGTTCGTTGATTTGGAAGTCGTCCAGTTCAGCGTCATCGCGAGCGGCAATGACCTGGATGGGCGCTGGCTCGCCGTTAGGCCCAATGGATTCTTTCGCAAAGGCGACCAAATCACGATCTTTGTTCGAAGCCAGATAAACGGTGCGAGCGTCGGGCGAGAAGAGAGCGGAGAACTCCCCCGGACCTTCGTGCGCGGTCAGGTTCGCCGCCTTTGCGCTGCTAGTATCAACCAGATAGATATCGTTGCTGCCGCGGCTTTGCATTCGGGAGACGAGAGCCAGCTTGTTATCGCGGCTCACATCCTGCAGGCTGCCGATACCTGGGTTCTTCGCGATTAGTGCCATTTTGCCTTGCGGAACCGCGAGCAAATACGAGTCCATAGCCGCGCTGTCGCGCATGTTGGACGACATCATCACGGCTGAACCGTCGTGCGTCCAATCGCCGAGCCAGTTGTTGTCCTTTTCCCCTGGTGTATAGCGTTTCAACTGGGTGCCGTCAGGACGAACAAGATAAATCTGTTGGTTCATGCCCCCACCGGGGGCAACAGAAATTGCGAGCCAATCGCTGGTCGGGGACCACTCCACGCCTCCCACGGGGTCATTCAGGGTGGTGACGAGGTTCGGCCAACCGCCACTCGAAGAAGCCGTCCAAACCTGTGGCGTCCCGGTCATATCGCAGACGAAGGCCAAAGTCTTGCCATCAGGCGAAGAAGTCGGGGAGAAGCAGCGGCCAATGCGAGCCATCCGTGTGACCGCCGCCGTCAATTCATCGCTTGCGGACGGGGTCTCGGCGGCGAACGAAAATAGTGCCGAAAACAGTAGCACTGCGGAGGCGATGGTGCGCATACGTAAACCCTCCAAAATGGATAGCAGCAAGCACGCCGCTCGCGGTTCGATAGGCGATCTGGCTGCCCATATTACCAGAGAGCTGCTCCAGTTCGGTGGTAGCGCGGGCCTCGCGTGACCTCCTGCGGACGTCCGGACCTCACGGATAAAAACCGCGCCTTTCGGCGCGGTTTCTTCGTCGCAACTGCCGGGCCGGCTTACTTGCCGTCAGCTTCGCTCTCTTTGTACATGTACTTGATGCTGGGCTTGTAGATGAGGAGGTTCGGTTCGCCGGTGCGGTTCACCTTCAGGCAATACTTGTCGTACCACTCGATGATGCCGTGAATCTCTTCGTCGTCCTGCAGCACCAGGACCATGGGAGTCTTGGTCTGCATCTGTTTCTGATAGTAGAAATTCTCAGCATGCGTCTGCTCGGGAGGCGCGATCTTCTTCCCATTCAGCGGACGTTCCGCGCGGTCGCTTCGCTCGCGGCGATCGCCGTTCTCGGGTCGCGGGCGTTCATTGCGATTGAAGGAGGGACGAATCAATTTGCGGTTGGCATACCCTTCGGAGTCGAGAGTTCGACCGAGAGCTGTGGAGTCCATGGAATCTTTCATGGCGCTTGCTCCTATGGCTTGCACACCAGACTGGTCGATTCAAGCACCAGCCGTGAGACATGGATTACGGTCTGGCGAGACTCTGGACATGATGTTCCCAGGGTGTCTTCAGGTGTGAACTTGGCGATACCCTAACACAGAGCTACAAGCAAAACAATGAGTTACGTCACACAACTTTGGTGCTATGCCAGCCTAGCGCTCCAGAGCCGTTGCAAAAGAGTCAAGCGCCAGTGTGCGCAACAGATTCCGGCGCATTCCGCTCTCCAACTCGCCGAGGCGTTGAACTGCCTCGACAATCCACGGGAAATCCACCTGTTCCGCCATGCCCCGCAGTTGTGCCTCGATGTCGGCATTGCGCACGAACTCCGGTGTCCCGGACTTGAGGAACATCACGTCTTCGAGCAAAGCATACAGGGTGCGGATGGACATCTCGATTTTGCCCTTGCCCTCGGCTCCTGAGCGGTAGGAATCAGTTACCCGGAACAGGTCGCTGTGATCTTTCTCGCCCATCGCGGGGCCCAGAAGGGCCAGAGCGTCTTGGCGGGCCGCCAGGTACTTTGCCAGATCGAAGCTGCGCGCGCGCCCCAATCCGCCGCCGCTGAGCCGCGCCACCAAAGCACGCTCACGTTCCTTCAGTTCCGGCCGTACTTCCGTCAGATACTTCTCGACGGCCGCAAATGTAAGTGGCGATAGTCGCAGGTGCATGCAGCGGGAGCGGATCGTGGGTAGCAGCGCCGACGGGTTGTCGGTGAGCAGAAAGATCGTCGCGAAGTCAGGAGGCTCTTCCAGAATCTTCAGCAGCGAGTTTGCGGCCTCCTTCATGAAATCGGCCTCGCTGAAGATATAGACCCGGCGGTTTCCCTCCGCGGGGCGATAGTAGATTTCGTGAATGATGTGCCGCACCTGGTCAACCTTGACCAGCATCTGAGGAGGATCGGGCGGAATGACGGTGACGTCCGGATGGGTCTGCACGAAAATGCGCGTCTCGCGCTTGTCCACGTCCCGCATGTTTTCCCGCGTCTCCACGGCCTCAGCAAAACGCTCTTCGAGTGCGTCGGCTTCCGCGATTCGTGTGCAATTGGCACACACCCCGCAAAAATCCGGCAACCCGTCGCCGTTTGGAGGCTGAAGGCAGTTCATCGCCTTGGCTACCATTTGTGCCAAGGTAAACTTGCCTGAGCCCTGCGGTCCCGACAAGATCATCGCGTGCGGAAAATGGTCGCGCGCCAGCATCTCCCGCATGGTGCGCATGACATCGGCATTCCCGTGAAAGTCAGCGAAAGCCATCAGATTTCCAAGCCCGCGTGATCGATCGTATCTTCTTTCCCCACGCTTCTGTTGCCCGAGGCAAGTAGACGCTCGCGCACAATGCGAACGATCTCCGGGTGAACAATTTCAGCGGGACGGCGCGCATCGACCATTACGATTCGTTGCGGCTCGCGCTTGGCAATCGACAGAAAGCCAAGCCGCACCCGTGTGAAGAACGCGTGGCTTTCTTTCTCGAAGCGATTCTCATCGGGTAGAGCACCATTGACCGCCGCCAGGTTGCGTCGACGCGCCCGTTTCACGCTGTGATCGACGTCGGAATCCATCAGGATCGTGAGATCAGGCCAAATTCCGCGACAAAGCACTTGATGCACACGCAGCACAGAATCGCTGCCGAGTTGTCGTCCGCCGCCCTGGTAGGCTTCGGTGGAGTCGGTGTAGCGGTCGCACAACACCCAGCGGCCATTGTCCAGGGCCGGCGTGATCACCTGGGCAATTTGCTGCGCTCGCGAGGCAAACATCAGCGCCATCTCTGCCCATGGATCCAACCCAGCTGTGCGCGAATCCAGCAGCACCGCGCGGATGCGCTCGCCAATTTCCGTGCCACCGGGCTCGCGAGTGGTCAACACCTCGATACCGTCGGAACGCAAGACTGCCGCCAGCCTCTCCAGTTGCGTAGTCTTCCCGCAGCCGTCGAGCCCCTCGAAGGTGATGAACTTTCCCCGCTGGAACGGTTTCGCCACGGGGTCATGATATCAGCCGAAACGACTGAGAATTTCTGCTTGGTTTGCATGGATGTGCATATTTCGATATGTTCCAAAGGTCCGCAAAAATCCAATAGTTCGTGGTTCAGGAGAGTTCATATCCATGATTGAGCGTTTGAAGGAAACCGGCGGCTGGGCGTTTGGGTTCAAGGTCACGGGCAAAGTGACTGCCGAGGATGTGAAGGCGTTTGAACCCCAGCTTGAATTTGCCATCGCCGAGCGCAAGAAGCGGCCGCTGGGGATTCTCGTCGATGTTTCCGAAATGGACAGCGTTGACCTCGCAGCTCGATGGGAAGAGCTCCGCTTCTTGCACAAATATTCCGACCACATCGCCCGCGTTGCTCTCGTCGGTGCAAGTAAGTGGGAAGACGTCGTCTCCACGTTCGTCGGCGGCACGGTACTGTTCACCGCCGAAACCCACTACTTCCATCCGTCAGAAATCCAGCAGGCATGGCTCTGGGTGAAGACCGCCAAACATGCCAACGACATTCCCGTCAGGCCGATCTATCAGGGCGGAATCTGGAAGGACTACCAGGAAGAATTCAACCTGTAGGCCCTTCGACTACTCGTCTATCACTCCTTCAAACAAGTCGGTCTCGAATCTAGCGTCGCGCGGACCGCGCGTGGCCGCCAGATGAAACATCTCTTCCGTCGGCGCTTTGCCCAGGTTCCTGCGCAGCCGGTCAAAGAGCGGAGACTGTGTCTTGTGGAGCATGAACGCCTGATTCTTTTTCTCGAAGCGATCTTTGCCCACTTCGATACGAGCAGTAACGGTCGGGGGCGCGATCGGCATTCGATCCGGCAGTACGAAATTGGCCGTGCAGTAGTAGAGTTTCTGCGCGCGATGCGGTTTCAGACCGTGCACTATCTGTTCCGGGTAACGATCGGGTCGTCCCGCCCACTGGAACGCCTGGGTCGCAAACGCCCCTGCCATGGCGTGGTCGGGATGGCCGGTCAGTCCGCCATCGGTGCCAAAGGTCAGCACCACCTGAGGACGCAATCTGCGAATCTTATCCACCAGCTCGCCGACCACTTCGTAGAAGTTCGCACGATCCAGTTGGCCGTCAGGATAGCCCAACACCTCGCCGTGGCTGACGCCCAGGAATTTGCACGAGGCCATGAATTCAGCGGTTCGAAGCCGAGCCAGTTCCTCGGCGGTGCGTGCTGTTCCTTTGTTTTTGGCGGCAGTTCCCGCGGTCAGGCAGACTACCGAGGTTTCCACTCCGCGCTCGCCATACAGCAACAGGGTTCCGCCGAAGCCTCCAGCCTCGTCGTCGGGGTGGGCGGTCACAGATAATAGTCGAAACATGTCTCTCCCGAGTTGATGAATGCTTCGTAACGGCCTCCAGCCAACTCTTAAGGTCGCCGCTTTCCTTACAGGGTACATGACTGCAACGATGACGCAGCTTTGATAGGATTCGGCCAACTGTCTGTAGTCAGCCAACTCGAATGGGGGTGAGAGTTGCACCGACAATTTGCCGAGCGCAAATGTTTCGCAAAGACGGCGCCGCGATTGACTGGCGCATTTTGCGTGCTTCTCCTGACCTTGCTTGTCGGAGGAGGATTGGCAGCCCACGCCGCCAGCGATCCGCACAATGCCAGGTTCCTGCTCGTCTCCGATCTTCATTTCAATCCTATGGCTGATCCCGCGCTGGTGAACGACCTCGAGGCCGCCGACCCGAGCCAGTGGGAGTCGATCCTGGATCGCACACAGCCAGGCGCGTTCAGCCAGTACGGCTCCGACACCAACTGGTGGTTGCTGAAGTCTGCGTTGAAACAGTTTCCGCTAACGCTTCCCCATCCCTCTTTCGTCATGGTCACGGGCGATCTGCTGGCGCACAATTTTCCCGCAACGTTTCGTAACGTCACTCACGACTCAGACCAGCAGCACTACCGCACGTTTGTACTGAAGACCGTCGAGTTCCTGGCACTGCAACTGCAACACAGATTTCCCCGGGAAAAGATATTTCTTACGCCGGGAAACAATGACAACGATTGCGGCGACTATTCCATCGAAGCCAACGGCATGTTTCTCAGCGACACTACTCCCGTCGTACGTGAATTGGCTGCTAGTGATGACGAGGTTTTGAGTTCATGGAAAGCTCTGGGCAGTTTCAACGTTCCGCATCCGGCACTTCCGGGCGTGCGAGTCATTTCCTTCAACAGCATCTTCTTGTCGAACAACTATCAGGCACTGAGCTCGAGTCACGGGTGCGCGCCAGTGTCCTCAACCGCTGCTTCTGACCTGTTGACATGGCTGGAACACAATCTTGCAACGGCAGCCCAGGCGAACCAGAAGGTGTGGCTCATGTTCCATATCCCGCCTGGAATCGATGGCTACGCCTCGGGCAGGAAGTATCAATCCCAGGTCCCAAGCGAGGCTGCGCTAAACGCCGAATCATGCGGAGATTCAATCGTTCCCATGTGGGTGCCTGACTGGACGGCGCAGTTCGACGCTTTGCTGGCGAAGTACCACAATGTGGTAGTGGCAGCGTTCGCAGGCCACACACACTCCGACGACTTTCGCTTGATCGGCACTGCTGGCGCTGAGCGCAACTTTGTCCTCATCGACCCCGCGATATCTCCGGTGTACAAGCAGAATCCCAGCTTCCGGGCCGTGAGGTACCGAAGCGATGGCAGCGTCGTCGACCAATCGACTTACTACCTCACCAACCTGAAGTCTGCCAGCAAGACCTCGCCAGGACGCTGGAAGAAGGAATACACCTTCACGCGAAAGTGGAAGGTGCCAGAGTTAGACGCGACTAGCCTGGGCGATGTGTACGACGAGGTCGTCGACAGCGAAAAGGCTCGCGACCGCTGGCTGACGCTCTACGCCGTGTCGGGGCCCGCGGAGCAAGGTGAGAAGCCCATCGTTCGCGGACTGTACTGCGCCGTCGAATCGCTCGACGTGGCAAGCTACAAGACCTGCTTCTGTCAGCCGAATGCGCAAGCGCAGCCAAAACACTAGGCTTGGAAAGGGTTTGTCGTCCCGGCGTTAATGATCAGCGGCGTCTCACACGAATGCTGCTGCCGTATTCTTTCTCCTTGACAGCTTAGGAGAGACTGCGTTACTCTCCTAATCACTTTAGGAGGGATAGTGACCGACCAAGCTCAGATTCTTCCAGGCACTCTCGATCTCCTCATTCTGAGGGCGGTTTCACTTGGCCCGCTGCATGGGTACGGCATACTTCTTCGCATCGGGCAGATCTCCGGCAACGCCTTGCTGATCGAACAGGGTGCGCTTTATCCCGGTCTGTTTCGCCTCGTTCGCCAGGGACTCCTCAAACCGAACTGGGGCACGTCGGAGAACAATCGCCGCGCCAAGTTTTACGAACTGACGGCTGCCGGTCGCAGGCGACTGCAGGAAGAGACCGCCAACTGGAACCGGCTGGTGACCGCCATCGGCTCGGCACTCGCCCCGCAACCGGAGGAAGTATGAAATTCCTCGACTCGCTTCGTTTTCGCATCGCCACGTTCTTCCGTCGTTCACAGGTGAGCGCCGAGATGGAGGAGGAGCTTCGCTCCCACATCCAGCATCGCGCTGACGATCTCGAGCACGCTGGTCTTCCCCGTGCCGACGCGGAGCGGCGCGCGCGTGTTGAGTTTGGTGGCTATCAACGCGTCAAAGAGGAGTGTCACGAAGCCGCGGGTGGAACATTCGTCGAGTCGGTGATACAGGATCTGCGGCTCGCTTACCGCATGTTGCGGAAGTCTCCCGGCTTTACGATCGTGGCGGTTGTGACGTTGGCCCTGGGAATTGGCGCAAATGCCCTGGTTTTTGCCGTGATGAATGCGCTCATATTGCGCCCCCTGGATTTGCCTCAGGCGCACAGCCTCTACGCAATCGAGGACCGGGGCGGTTCCGGGTATGAGTCGTATCCGGACTACCTCGACCTGCGTGATCGCAATCGCACCTTCGAAAGTTTGGCGGCTTTCAACATCACTCAGGCAGGGCTGGACACAGGCAAAGATTCATCCCCGGTGTGGGTCTACGAGACCAGCGGGAATTATTTTGACGCATTGGGCATTCAGCCTTATCTTGGCCGTGTTTTTCACTCCCCTGACGAGCACGGCCCCAACAGCGCGCCGTACATTGTGCTCAGTTACGCGTATTGGCACAGCCATTTTCAGGATGATCCGGACGTAGTCGGCCGCACGGTCCAGTTGAACAAGCATCCCTACACCATTGTCGGCATCGCGCCGCCTGAGTTCCGCGGGACGTTATTGTTCTTCTCAACCGACATCTTTGTTCCGATCGTGAACCATGAGCAGTTGGCGGGGGCAAGCGAGTTGGATGAGCGCGGCAGGCGTTGGGTCTTTGAGTTGATGGGGCACTTGAAACCGGGAGTCACTCCGGCGCAGGCTACCGCCGATCTGAACTCCATTGGCTCGTATCTCGAAAAAACCTATCCCAAGGACGACGGTAAGATCAGCTTTGCGTTGGCGCGGCCCGGTCTTTACGGGAGTTTTCTGGGCGGTCCGGTGAAGGCCTTCGTGGCGGGATTGATGCTGCTGGCGGGGCTGATTCTGCTGGCCGCATGCGCCAACCTGGGCAGCCTGTTTGCGGCGCGAGCTGCCGACCGTTCGCGCGAAGTTGCTCTGAGGCTGGCCCTGGGATCGAGCCGCATGCGAATTCTGCGGCAGCTCTTGACCGAAGCTACGCTGATTGCTCTCGCCGGGGGCACGATCGGACTCCTGGGCAGCATCGCGCTGTTGCGTCGCTTGAGCGTGTGGCAGCCATTTCCACGCTTTCCGATTCATGTGCCGGTCAGTCCGGACTCCAAGGTCTACCTAGTGGCTCTGGTATTGGCATTAGTGAGCGGAGTGTTGTTCGGCATCGTGCCGGTGCGCCAGGTGTTCAGAACCAACCCCTACGAGGTGGTTAAGTCGGGCTCGACTGGCAAGGTTGGACGCCGGCTGACTGCCCGGGACGTACTGCTGGTGGTGCAGATTGCCATCTGTGCTGTGCTGGTCACCTCGTCAATGGTCGCCGTGCGTGGCTTGATGCGTTCCCTGCACAGCAATTTCGGTTTTGAGCCGGAGAACGTAGTGCTGGTAGAAACCGAGCTGAGCATGGCCGGGTACCGTGGCGATAAAGTGCCGGTGATGCAGAAACGCATGATTGACGCGATCGCGACCATCCCTGGCGTGCAGTCCGTGGGGCTGGCCAACACTGTGCCCTTGAACATGGATTCAGGCACAGGAACCGTGTACTCCGACAAGGAGACGGACCTCAGACCGTCGAACGCTGCTGCCAAGCCCTATCTGTACAGCGTCTCTCCCGGCTACTTCGAGGCGACCGGGACAACCTTGCTGGCGGGCAGGACTTTTTCGTGGCATGACGACGGTGACGCGCCACGCGTGGCCGTCGTGAATCAGGAGTTCGCCCGTAAAGTCCTGGGCTCGGTCGAAGATGGCGTGGGCCGTTATTACAAGACGAAGGACGGAGCGCGCGTCCAGGTGGTCGGCATTGTCGAAGACGGCAAATACCTGAACCTTACCGAGAACCAGAAGCCGGCATTGTTTCGCCCGATCCTCCAATTGCCCGTGAGCCAAACCTGGATGGCGGTACGCTCTAACAGCGATCCACAACAACTTACTACTGCCATACGGAGTAAACTGCGGGACCTGGACGAAGGGCTACCGGTATACATCCAACCCTGGAACAAGGAGATGGAGGGAGTGCTCTTTCCCATGCGCATGGCGACTATGTCGCTGGGTGTGCTGGGTGTGATGGGAGCCGTATTGTCGATCACCGGGATCTTCGGAATGGCGGCGTACTCGGTCAGCAAGCGGCTGAGGGAGTTCGGCATTCGTGTGGCTCTCGGCGCGCAGCGTAAGGAATTGCTGCGAGCAGCGTTGGGGCGTTCATTCAAGCTGCTGGCTTTTGGCTCAGCGGCAGGATTGCTTCTCGGTATTCTGGCGACCCGGGTGCTCGCGTTCATCGTGTATCAGGCATCGCCTCGTGATCCGCTGGTCCTGGCAGGTGCTGTTCTGGCGATGTCGCTACTGGGGCTGCTGGCTACGTGGATTCCGGCGCAACGCGCGCTGTCGGTTGATCCTTTGATACTGCTGCGAGAGGAGTGATCGGGTTTGTCGAAAGATGCGCGGACGACCCTTTCGTAGAACCGCGAAAGATTCAGACACCACGGCTAGAAGTGAAATTTCAGGCCGGCCTCAACTCGCAGGGCGGGCAGGAGATAGTACTGCGCATCTCCCAGTTCACTCTCGGAGACAGGTGCGCGACAATCGGTGAGATTGCGCCCATTCACTCGCAGTTCCCAACGCGCGGTGCGATAGCCAACCCCAACCTCCAATGACGTGAAGCCTGGCGCCAGTGCGGTGTTGCGTCTATTGAGATAGCGGCTTCCGGTGTAAATGACCTGGACGTTTCCAAAAAACCCGTGCGCTGGACTATAAATGATCCCGAACGCCGCAAGATTGAGTGGCGACATCTCAATTCGTTTCCCCGCCAATTGCGTGGGCACACCGTCGAAGTCCTGCACGAAGTCGGTAAATATGGAGTTATGGTAGCTGTAGGTTCCGCGGACGAAGAAGTTTCTGGGCAGGTAGAAGGCGGCGCTTGATTCAAATCCGGTGAAGCGTTCCTTGCCCGCATTAATCAGCTCCGGCACGCCATTCACGCTGGTAGGTGTCACCAGGTTGTTGAAATCCATGTAAAACCCAGAGGCTTCGGTTTCCATCTTGCCGTTGAGGAACCGTCCCTTAAGTCCGCCCTCCACGCTCCACGAAGTCTCGGGCTTCAGGATAAGATCACCGCCACCTTCGGCTTCTTCGCCGATACCAAAATCGATAGCAGCGGGTTTGAAAGTGTAGCGATAGTTAGCGAACAGCCCAATGGAACTCTGGTTGCTCTGCCATGCGGTGTACATCATGCCGACGTTGGCTCCGGGCTTGACATTCGTTTGGCTCCCCTGGTCGGATGTGCCCGCGCCGCCGTCAATCACCTGCTGCGTCTCGTACGTCACATTGAGACGGATACCGGCATCGATGCGAAGACGCTCCAGCGGAGTCCACTCCACCGCGCTGTAGGCGCCAAAGAAGTTGCGGTAGTCATTGATATGGAAGTCGAGATCGGTGGGAGCCTGTACTATGGGCGCCGGCGTACCGCTAAGTGGCGCCGTGTATTCGAAGTCGGCTCCCTGGGCATGGCCGGCGCCGAAGAGATAATCGCCACCGAGAATCAATCGCGCCGAGGGGCCTAGCTTCCACGAAACATGCGAGTCAACATAAACGTCGGTCTGCTGAATGTTTTCGCGCACGCCACGCGCGTTGTCGGGGACGTCCTCGACCGTGGTGAGAAAGCCGCGCAAAATCCCCTGGCTATCGGGCGAGACGCTCGCCGAGGTCGACCACTGACGTCCGTTTCCGAACTCGCGCTGGAATCCTCCGTAGATCGTTCCCCGATGATCGTTGAGGAAGGCTCCGGCCATATTCTGGTTTGAATTGGGAGGAACGTCGGGCGCTAGAGTCTGTCCCACTCTCGGTCGCGGACTGGCTGGATCCTGGTTAAGCCAATTCAAGTCGAAGTTGATCCACTCGCGATTCGAACCCGACCCCTTATGCTGCACTCCCCAAAGCCCGTGTCCCCGGACGTACGAGGTACGCTGGTTGCTGTAGCCCTGGTTCTCGCCCTCCAAAGTCACTCGGGATGTCCATGCGCCACTTAGCGGTATCGGTGACGAGAACGAGCCGCCCCCGGTTCCATAACTGCCGCCCCACAGATCCAGCGACCTCTGCTGTACTGCGGCGTTCTTGTGCACAAGCTGGATGACTCCGACGAACGACGTCGCTCCATACATTACGGGCGCTGGACCGCGCATCACCTCCACGCGATCGATATCGCTAAGGTTCAGCGCCGTCATTGCCGGATTGAACGCTCCGCCCCAGGGAACGCCATCGACCACCAGCAGATATGCGTCCATCTCCTGCAGTCCCCAAAACTGCGGTATCGAGCTCGCCGGTCCGGCGTCGCCCCCAGGGGCGACGCTGACGCCGGTAGCCAGACCCAGTACGCCGCGTAAATCACGGATGCCACGCGCACCGAGTTCTTCTCCGCTGAAAACTTCAATAGCGGCGGGAACCTTCTCCGGATCTTCAGGCAGTCGCGTAGCCGTGACTTCGATCGTTTGCTGAACCGGCGGTATGGTTTTCGGAGCATCCGGCGCCTGCGGACTGGGAGTCGACGCAGTTTGCGCAGAGGTCAAGGTGCCCGCAAGGGCAAGCAACCACAGCAGGTTGAGCTTCATGGGGGCAGAGTAATTACCGCGTAGCATTACTACCAGCGCCGTAATTGATTCCCGAGAGATTGCCCCCAGTAGGCCTCGACGCCGGGTGCCTGCAGGACCGATTGTGGCGTTCTGGACACATGGTGTGGCAAATCTGCGAATTGGCCACATTTTATTTTTTCACGTGACGTTTAGAATCAATTAGTTAGACAAAAATTCACGGCAAAGCATTGAATCCAAGCTAGTTATAGCTATCCATGTCATACCATTGGAGTTAGCGTGCTACTTTCGCGTGGTTCCGAGCATGGACTTGTCGGGATGGTTCCTCTGCGGGATCTTTCAAAGAGCCGTCAGTGTCCGCCGCCTGGGCGCGGAGTGGGCAAGCGACACAAATCCTTTGCCCTCACGATAGATTTCATACACCGCGGACACCGGAGGGCGAAAGGACGTGGAACACAGGGCGAGGTGATAACGGGGTCCTGCCGTCGCTGGGACCTGGGCTGCGAGCCGGGGCCAAAGCCCTTGGTTGGGCTTGGCCGTATTCGCGATCTAAAGCCGGTGCTTCCGTCGGGAAAGCGGGTCCTTCGACTCGGCGCTTCGCTCCTCGTTCGGGATCGCGGCGGGAAGAAACAGATCCCTCACTTCGTTTCGTGATGACAACCGAGTGAAGTGGGCGACCTCGCGACGACAGGTCGTAACGAGCGTTGCAGCGATAGGCGGATCCTTCGACTCCCCTTCGACTTGCTCATGACTTCGGCTGCTGGCTCAGACACCTCGCAAATTCCTCAACCTCGGCTCGCTCTGTCGAAAAACCGGCACACGATCTGCAAGGAAATGGTTGCACAAAGAAGGCAGCGTGCATGGCTAGCGGGGCAGGGGTCCTTCGACTCCGGCGTCGCAAGAGCGGCGACGCCTGCGTTCAGAACGACACTCCTAGAGGATTTTCATCTCCTTGGGTGGTGCGCAGGCCCATGAACACTCAGGGTGCTAGATATCTCGGCTGCTCGCGGTAGTCGACCAGTTTCGGAAACGGCTCTGAAGCGGTGCTCGACCCGAACCGCTGTAAACAGCCTGCGGAGGGTTCGTATTGGTAATGGACTCAACGCCGGGCGAAGAACAGATTGAGCATCAGGCCGAGTTGGTTGTACTGCTGGTTGGGGCTCTTGCCGGTGCTGTTCTGGTGCTCGTAATAGGGGTTGAATTCGAAGTGTTTGCCGATGGGGAAGAGACATCCGGCATAGATGGCGGTGTTGCTCCACTTACTGTATTGACTTTCGTAGTAGAACTCGGCGCTGGCGTAGGCGGAAGGATGGTAGGAACCCAGGCGGAGGGTGCGCTCCAGTTGGAGGCGATTGCGATAGCGCCAGGAAAAGCTGCCACCCCGCCAGTCGAGGTCGGCGCGGTTGCGGTCTGACAGCAGGAGACCAATTCTCGCGATGGGGTAGTTCACGGTGAAGAACGGTTCGAAGCGGTTGGTCGGTGCGGTGTTTGGAGTGGGCAGATAGCGGTATCCGACCGAGACGACGAGAAATCGTGCCTTCGAGTCGTCGAGATCGAAGGTAGTGACATCGGCGAGTTTGATGGGCGACTTGATGTAGAAGTCGAAGCTGGGGCCGACTTCGGCGGTGACTGGGGCCCCCGCCTCGTTGGTTTCCTTCGCCTGAAACCAGACGCGGAGCGGCGAACTGATCTTGTAATAGGCGTCGATCTCGGGCAAAAGCTGGTCGGTTTGCGCCTCGCCGTGTGAACCAAGAGCGGATATCAGCAACACGCAAACCAGACAGCATTTTCCGACGTGCGGGACGAAACGCATACAGTAGGATGAGTCAAAGCAAATCCTACACCACGCCCGCTGCGGCAAACGCGCCGGGCGGAGTGTGGAAACTCGATCGAGGCAAGTCCGGTATGAACATCCGAACCGTAGTCATCAGTTGTCTACTGTTGGTTGCGCCCTTGTTGGCGCGGGAAAGCACCGACGTGATCGTGATGAAAAACGGCGACCACCTGACGGGTGAGATCAAGAGCTTGTCGGGCGGTGTTTTGTACATCAGCATGAATTACATTCTGGGCACCAGCGAGGTGCAATGGTCGAAAGTGGACCACATTGAGAGCAAGCAGTTGTTCCTGGTGAAAACGGAGGGCGGTACGGTGTATTCCGGTTCTCTGTCCACGGCGGAGACCGATGGGGGACGACCGATGACTATTGAGGTGGGGAGTCATCAAGCAAGAAAACCGAACTGCGGCGGGAAGACGTCGTAGTAATGGACCAGACGTCGGAGCGGTTCTGGCAGCGCTTCAACGGCGAAATCAACACCGGCATTACGTATTCGAAGGGCAATCAAGCCACGCAATACAATCTGAGCGCGGACGTGAATTACCCACGGGAGCGCTGGGGGGCCAGCGCCAGCTACAGTTCGACGTTGTCCACGAGCACGGGGGTGACAGCGACCACACGGAACCAATTGAATCTCGGCGTGCAGCGTTTGTTGCGCTGGAACAACTGGTTTTATGCGGGAGAACTCGGCCTGCTGCAAAGCTCGGAACAAGACATCAAGTTGCAGTCCAGCCTTGCCGGAGGCATAGGACGCTTCCTGGCGAACACCAACCACGCGACCATCTATGTGCTGGGTGGGTTTGGCTGGCAGCGTACAGCGTATTCGCCATCCATCTTCTTAAGCGGAGCGCAGAATGTTGCGACTGGGCTGGTGGGGGGCGGCGTGAAGCTATTCCGATTCAACAAGACTAACGTCGACCTCACCGCGAGCGTCTTTCCCGCTCTCTCGGAGCCGGGACGGGTGTATACGAATGTCAATGCGTCGTATTACATCAAGTTATCCGGGGCGTTGTCGTGGAATGTTTCGTTTTACGGGAACTGGGACAACCAGCCGCCGCCAACGTTCTCCGGCAGCGACTATGGGACGAGTTCGGGGCTGACAATTACGTTTGGGAACAAGTAAGAGAAGCAATTAGCAGTAAGCTCTCAGCAACTGGTAGCTGGTAACTCAGGTGTTTATTCCGGAGTGGGATTACACGGAGGAACAATTAGCAGTTAGGAACTAGTCGGTCTGCACGACTGAAGTCGCGCCCTGATTCCAAAGTTCTCTAGAAATGCGAATCCGGAAAAGCAAACCCAACGCGAGGTCGCGCGCGCGCTCCTGTATGATTTGCTGTTACAAAATCGATACTCTCCGGTTGTTCGGCAGATAAGAGTGTTTGGAATCGATTCGCGGACAACCATAAGGCGACTCATGAGCCCATGCGAGTTGTTGGCGCGCCGTTTTCTCTCTCTCATATTTCTGGTTTCGTTGATGCTGGCGGGAGCCGTCGCGCAGATTGTGCCGACGAACGATCCGCCGGTGTATGGGCCTTACAACGTGGTGAGCCTGCAGGGTGGCGACGGCGTGCAGAAGAAGATGGTGGAGCGCGACACGGTGTTGCGCGCCGATTCTCCGTGGACGATGTACGCGTGGGTGCGGACTGACGCTGCGCCTGTGGCTCCGGCGCTGGTGGCGGGGTTTGGCGATGTCGCCGGCGAGTACTCGCGATTTCTGGGCATCGAGCCGGGCAAGCTGATGCTGTGGATGGGGCCCGACAACAGCTTGAGTGCACCGGCGACCATCACTCCGGGTAAGTGGCAGTTCATTGCGGCGACGTTCGATGGGACGTCGGTGTTCCGGTTATATAGCGAAGGCGCACAGGTGGGGCAGGGTGTTCTGGCGCTGGGGCGTGTGGCTCCGGTGCTGCAGGTTGCGCCACCGGTGCCGGCGGCAAACCCTGTGATGGCGACTTTCACGGGGCAACACTTCGGCGGCAAGGTCGCCGGGTTCACGGTGGCTCGCGAGGCGTTGACGGCGGAGAGAATCAAACAGCTTGCGGTTGCTCCTCCTCAATTTTCGTTGCTGGAATTTGAGGCGGGATCGAAGCCGTGGCCGGTGCAGACACGGCAACAGGCGGGCTATCGCGCTCCGCAGGACCCGGCGACGTGGCCCAAGAGCCGCGCGCCGTATTCCGCTCCTGTGGCCAGGCCGCTGCCGAAGGGGCCGGACGTGGTGGCGGACGGCGACAACCAGTGGACGATCTCGGGCGGCTGGTATATGGCGGCGGCTCCGACCGTGAAGGCGAGCGCGGCGGAGATGGCGAAGGCTGGGTTCGAAACGAAGGACTGGCTGGTGGCGACGGTTCCGGGCACGGCGCTGACGACGATGATCGATCGCGGCGTGTATGCCGATCCGGATTATGGGCTGAACAACCTCACGATTCCCGAGAGCCTGAACAAGCAGGATTACTGGTATCGCAACGAGTTCAAGGCGCCGAAGACCGAGGCGCGGCGGTTGACGCTGACATTTGAGGGCATCAATTACGCCGCAGAGATTTGGCTGAATGGACAATCGATGGGGAGCATCAAGGGAGCGTTCATCCGCGGCGTGTTTGACGTGACCGACGTGCTGAAGCCGGGGCAGACCAACGTGCTGCTGGTGAGGGTGTCGCCGCCGCCGCATCCGGGGATTCCGCATGAGCAGTCGGTGCTGGGAGGGCCGGGGGAGAACGGCGGCATGATGTGCCTGGATGGCCCGACGTTTGTCGCGACCGAGGGCTGGGACTGGATTCCAGCGATTCGCGACCGCGATACCGGGATCTGGCAGTCGGTGGTGCTGACAGCGTCGGGCATGGTGAAAATCGGCGATCCGCAGGTGATTACGAAGCTGCCGCTGCCGGACACGAGCAAGGCCGATGTCGAGATTGATGTGCCGCTGGAGAACACGTCGGACAAGGCGGTGAAGGGTACGCTGCGCGCGACGATCGAGAATGTGGTGGTGAGCAAGGAAGTCACGGTGGCTCCGGGGAAGAGCGAGGTGAAGCTGGCTCCGGCGGAGTTTGCGCAGTTGATGATGCAGAATCCGCGACTATGGTGGCCGAATGGCTACGGCAAGCCGGAGCTGTACACAGCGAAGATTGATTTCTCGGAGGGCGGTAAGGAATCAGATAGCAAACAAGTGCGCTTCGGTGTGCGCGAAGTGACGTATGAGCTGAGCTTGTTCGACAGCAAGGGCGAGTTGCGCCGCGTCGATGTGTCGCCGACGGCGGCACGGGCGCGCCGGCGAGGAGGTCGTGAACGTAACGCATGAAGGGATGCGGCAGATTCCGAATCCCGATCCGTTCCCGGCGGAGCTTCCCAAAGAGTGGAAAGACTACTGGATTTCGTGGGGGGCGTCGCTGACGCCCGCGGGCGAGACTTCGCCGGCGGTGGTTCCGGTGGACGATCCGAAGATGGAGCACTACCTCGTGATCAAGGTGAACGGGGTACGCATTGCCGCGCGCGGCGGCAACTGGGGCATGGACGACTCGCGCAAGCGGGTGTCGCGCGAGAAGCTGGAACCGTACTTCCGGCTGCATCGCGACGCCAACGTCAACATCATTCGCAACTGGGTGGGGCAGAACACCGAGCAGACGTTCTACGACCTGGCCGATGAATACGGCATGATGGTGTGGAACGACTTCTGGGCTTCGACGCAGGAATACAACGTCGATCCGCTGGATATTCCGCTGTTCCTCGACAATGCGCGCGACACGATTCTGCGGTTTCGCAACCATCCGTCGATCGTGATGTGGTGCGGGCGGAATGAGGGTGTGCCGTCGTTCATCCTCAATGAGGGACTGATCGAAGTCATTAACAAGTACGATGGCACGCGCTATTACTCGCCAAGCTCCAACCAGGTGAATTTGCAGAACAGCGGGCCGTACAAATTCCAGGACCCGACGCTGTACTTCACGACGTGGAACCATGGCTTCTCGGTGGAGACGGGAACGGTGTCGCTGTCGACGCTGGAGTCGTTCGAGGCATGGATTCCGAAGGCCGACCAGTGGCCGATCGGGGACGCATGGGCGTATCACGACTGGCACCAGAGCGGGAACGGCGAGATTGAGCCGTTCATGAAGGAGATCGAGACGCAGTTCGGCGCAGGCACCAGCCTGGCCGACTTCGAGCGCAAGGCGCAGATGCTGCAATACGTCGAGCATCGCGCCATCTTCGAGGGCATGGACCAGCACCTGTGGGCGCCGAACAGCGGACGCATGCTGTGGATGACACAGCCGGCGTGGCCGAGCAACATGTGGCAGATCATCAGCTCGGATTACGACACCCAGTCGTCGTTTTATGGCGTGAAGAAAGCCTGCGAGCCGGTTCATGTGCAGCTGGATTTGTCGGACTACAGCGTTGCGGTGGTGAACACAACGACCACGGCACAGCCGGGCGTGACGGTCACAGCGAATGTGTATTCGCTGGATAACAAGGCGCTGCTACTGCACTCCGAAAAGAAGGATGTGGCGGCGAATGCGGTGACGCCGGGATTCAAGCTGGAGCTCGCTCCGCTGATGGGAGCAGGCGTGGTGCTGGTGAAACTGGAGCTGCGAAACGCGGCGGGACAACTGCAGTCTGACAACCTGTACTGGCTGGGAGCGACGGGCGCGTCGTATCGGCAACTGAATCATTTGCCGGCGGCGGCGTTGGCGACGTCAGCGACGTGGTCGCGCAAGGGGGACACCAGCGTGGTGCAGGTACGCTTGCAGAACACGGGGACGGCGGTGGCGCTGCAGAATAAGCTCACGCTGGTGAATGCGAGCGATGGGACGCGGATTCTGCCGGCGTATTACAGCGACAACTATGTTTCGCTGCTGCCGGGCGAGTCGAAGGTGGTCGAGGTTGAGTTTCCGGCGTCGGCGGCAATGGGACAGCCGCAGGTGAATTTGCGCGGGTGGAGTCTGGCGCCGACGAGTGTCGCGGTGGGAAAGTAAGAGTCGAACACAGAGGCGCAGACTCGGAGAAGATCTGATCCGAACCCCGCTCCCAGTATGGAATTGTCGCGCCGGTTCCTCTGCAGGATCTTTCGGTCGCCACGGCGACCTCGTCGTGACGAATCATGGCGACGAATCAATCAATCTTGCCAAATGCCTGCCGCTACGCGATAATTGATGTTTGCCTCCAGCAGCGGGGGTCCAACAGGTGCCGGCTGGCGCTTGTTTGGGGTGTGGAGCGGATCTTCGGAGACGCTGGCATGCCTGTCTCGCCTGAGGGAAAAGCTGTGCCTTTGTCGGCTTCCCGAGATTGAACCAATCGGCAGCAGATTTGGCATGCAGGTACCAGGATGTTGGCCGCTCTGCGGCCTGACAAGTCTGGGCGGAGAATTCCCCGGGGCTTGCGCCCCTGGTTGGGAAAACGACGAGGTCGCTACGCGACTGGATTTTGAGAAAGGAATTACTCTCTGTGTTGATGATTCGTCTGTCGCGCCGTGGTGCGCGCAAGCAACCGCATTACCGTATTGTTGTCATCGAGAAAGACCGCGCACGCGACGGCCGCTCGGTGGAAGTGGTGGGCACTTACAACCCACGGACCGATCCGGCCACTGTCGTTCTCAAGAGCGAGCGCATCGCTTATTGGACGGGCAAGGGCGCCCAGTTGTCTGACCGCGTAAAGAAGCTGGTGGACAAGGCTGCGGCGAAGCCCGAAGCGACGAGCGCGGCGTAAGACAGGAAGCTGATCGATGGCGAATGCTCAGGATATTCCCGCAATGATGACGCTGCTGGCGCAGGCGCTGGTGGACGCTCCGGAAGAGGTCGGCGTCGAGGCTTTCGACGAAAACGGCCAGATCGTTCTGGAGCTGCAGGTGGCCGAGGAAGAAGTGGGGAAGATCATCGGGCGGCATGGGCGCATGGCGCGCAGCCTGCGGACCATTCTCGGTGCGGCCGCCGGGAAAACCGGCAAGCGCTATCAGTTGGAGATTCTGGAATAGCTGGCAGCTTCATTACGATCGCGCGCGTCCTAGGACCGCAGGGCCGGCGCGGCGAAGTTCTGGCGGCGATTCACACCAGTTTTCCTGAACGGTTTGCCGAGCGACGCGAGCTTTCGGCGCTGGCGGCCAGTGGCAGCCGTCGCGATTTGCAGGTCGAAGAGCACTGGTTCCACAAGGGCGGCGTGGTGCTGAAGTTTAAGGGCGTTGACAGCATCAGCGACGCCGAGCAACTGGCCGGAATGGATCTGCAGATTCCGCAGGAGCAGCGCGCGGAGTTGGAATCGGGCGCAGCGTATGTCAGCGACCTGGTTGGATGTGAAGTGCTGGTGCGCACCGCTGACGGATTGGTTGCGATTGGCTCGGTAACGGATGTGCAGTTTGGGGCGGGAGAGGCTCCGCTGCTGGTGGTGAAAGGGAAAACGAGAGATGGCGAGCAGGAGTATTTGCTTCCGTACGCTGAGGAGTTTCTGAGGCTGACGGATTTTGAACGGCGGCGGATTGAGATGGAGCTGCCGGAAGGATTGCTGGATGCGCAGGCTCCGCTGAGTACGGAAGAAAAGCAGCGCCAGAAGAGTGAAGCGGATGGGGCGCGTGCGGCGGGCGAGCGGAAGAAGAGGTAGCGAGCGAAGGATTTGTAGCAAACATAGGGATCCTTCGACTCCGGTTCGCAAAAGATGCGAACCTCCGCTCAGGATGACAGGCGTTGAATGAAGTTCGAGATACTAACGATCTTTCCGGACTTCTTTCGCGGGCCGTTGGATTATGGCATCGTGCGCAGGGCGCGCGAGGCCGGGCTCATCGATATCGGTATCCACGACCTGCGCGGGTTTACGCAGGACCGTCATCGCACCGTGGACGATCGTCCGTTCGGCGGAGGCGAGGGGATGGTGCTCAAGCCGGAGCCCATCTTCGAATGCCTGGAAGCGATGGCGGTTTCGTCGCGCGAAGAGCGATTGCGGGGCGATGCGCGCGAGACGGTGGTGTTGTTGTCGCCGCAGGGGCAGTTGTTCACGCAAGCCGTGGCGCAGGAGTTGGCCGGGCGCGAACGCGTAGTGCTGATCTGCGGACGCTATGAGGGCGTGGATGAACGCGTGAGCGAGTACCTCGCGGACCGCGAGATCTCGGTGGGCGATTTCGTCCTGAGCGGCGGTGAGTTGGGTGCGGCGATCATCGTGGACGCGGTGAACCGGTTGGTTCCCGGAGCGCTGGGCAATGCGGCGTCGGCGCAGCAGGAGTCGTTTACGCCGACAGTTGACGACGCTGGAGGGAAGGCTGAGAACGAGCCGCCTTCGTCAACCTGCGGGTCGGGCGGATTGCTGGATTATCCGCATTACACGCGCCCGGCGGAGTTCCGTGGGATGGCGGTTCCCCAGGTGCTGTTGAACGGGAACCACGATGAGATTCGGCGCTGGCGACGTCGCCGTGCGCTGGAGAAGACTTTGGCACACCGCCCCGATTTGTTGCGCGGGGTGGAGTTGAGTCAGGAAGACAGCAAGCTTCTGGCAGAGATTGAAGCCGGGCGGGAGTAGTTGTTCCCACCCTGTCGCCAAAGGAAGGCGATAAGGGTGGGCACCCCGGCGAGCGAATTCAAGATTCAGGCCGCCGCGAGGCGTGCGACAAAGAAGGAAGAAAACGAAATGTCGAATTCACCGATTATTGACCGATTGATTGCCAAGACGCGGCGCACCGATCTGCCGGAATTCAAGGCGGGCGACACCGTCCGCGTGCACGTGAGGATCAAAGAAGGCGAAAAGGAACGGATCCAGGTGTTCGAAGGCCTGGTCATCGCCAAAAGCAAGGGCACGCACGCCAGCTTCATCGTCCGCAAGATGAGCTTTGGGCAGGGTGTCGAGCGTATCTTCCCGCTGGACTCGAAGGTCATCGACAAGATCGAAGTGCTGCGCTCGGCGCACGTTCGCCGCGCCAAGCTTTATTACCTGCGAGCGCTGCGGGGCAAAGCTGCCCGCCTGCGCGAAGTGGATGTGCGCGCCAAGAAGGCGTAGCACAGGAGCGGAGTTTTGTTTTCGCGAGCGGGTGGAGCGGGCCCTTGTAGACGCAACCCCTCTACCGCTTGGCTTTCGGCCGGACGAATTTCAGTGCGGTGTGGGTCGCCGAGTAGCTGACGACCTTGATATCAACCAGTCCGGCCATGCGCCCGGCGTTCAAAACCTGCAGTTCGGTGATTTCTTTCTGTCCCTTGGGATAGACGATCCAGATCGCGCCGTTGGCTGCTAGCGACGGAATCATTCTCTTTAAGCGTGAGAGATCGGACACGGCCGTGGTTCCAAGAAAAATCAGGTCCGAGTCGGGCAGTGGTTCGTCGTCTGCGAATGCTGCAGCGGTCTTGCGCGCATCCTGCAGCAGTTCAGGTTCAGGCAGCCGAAGGGTGGAGATCCTGAGGCCGGGTTTGACGCCGAGCTTTTCTGCGACGGACTTCGGGTGAAGGATTGCGCGCGCCCATTTCTCGGCCTGGTCTCCTAGTTCCAAGACGGCCGAATTGTCAGGCCACTTGAGATGAAGCTCGCCATTCTTTGCCACTACTGACTTGAACGAGGCGAGTGGGATCTTCAAACGGAGATCGCCGCGAAACAGGATTTCGTTGGTTTCCAAAAGCGCCTTGCCTTCGAATTTCTTGCCGCCCGATCGCATCGTGCAATGAATTTCGCGTCCCATCCGCGCGTCTCCTTGGCATCAGGGAGAATCGCCCACTCCCGCCGTTCATGTCAATTCGGCGGTTCCGAAAAAGAAACCCCGCTCGACGGAGATGGCAAGCGGGGCTTCATTTACGTGGCGTGGTTTCGCACACGCAACTTGATGCTGGGGGAGGGCGTTGTGTCGGCGCCGGTTAGAACTTGGCGGCGATCTCGAGCAACCCGACGGCGGTGCCGATCCAGAGCGCAAACGCCACCGTGTTAAGGGTGACGCGGACCGAGACGTTGTCAATCAGCCAGTTGTATTTCGCGTCCATGTGAATCTCCTTCCTTAGTGGTTTGCGTCCGGCTTGCCTTGCGGGGTTGCCGGTTCAACTTCTATCGACATATACGGGCCAGAGGGGAAAAGGTTCCCATGAACCTTGCGCGGGGGTTATAGGAGGCAGAAAGGATGGATGAGTGGCTGGATGCTGGTGACGAACGGCAAGGGTACTACGCTGTGGTAGTGGAGGATATTCAAGCGAAGTGTATTCAGAAGTCGGGGCAAGCAGCGATCTCGCCCAATTCCCAGTAGCGATTACGTAAGGTTGGCGGAACCTTGACGGGTCCGCCGGTCAGCATGCTCCTGAGCTGCAACGCATTGACCGCTGCCTTGCCTTCAAAGTGATTATTGGTGACCACGAAGGTCTTCTGGGCTTTGCCGGCAATGGCGGCAACTCGCTTGTTCCATGCCTGCAACTCCTCGTGTGTATAGAGGTAGTTGTAGCGGTCGCTGCCGGAGTCGCTGTCAAACCACTGCTCATAGTTCCGGCCATGAAGCCGCACGTAGCCAACCGGAGACGTAACCCGCTCGCTGGGGACGACAGCCTTTCCCAGTAGAGGCTGATCGATATTGCAGAAGGCGACGCTCTTCTGCGCAAAGTAGCGGAGCGTGCCTTCGTTGGTCCAACTGTTGTGGCGGACTTCGATCACGAGGGGGTACTGCCTGAATTTTTCCAGCAAACCGTCGAGGTAGTCACGATTCTGGTTCGTGTTCTTGAACGAGATGGGGAACTGCACCAGCAGGGCGCCCAGCATGTTCTCTTCGGCAATGGAGTCGAGCCCCGCCTTGGCCATGCGCTCGTCGGTGGGACCGACCTGAATGGTGCCCGCCGACGTGCTCTCGACCACGGCGATCGGCGAATGCGTGAACGCCCGATTGAGCTTGGCGGTGAACAGAAAATCGGGGTTGACGCGGCGCGCGTTGCGGCACCACAGCTTTCCCCATTCCGGTTTGATGTGGCCGTAGAACGACGTGTTGATCTCCAGCATGTCGAAATACTGCGCCATGTACTCGACGGGATGCCGCGACTTCTTAAGTTGCGCCGGGTAGACGATTCCCTCCCAGTCCTTGTAGGACCATCCCGCCGTTCCGACGTAAATGTGGGAGCTCGAGGCCACGATGCAGGCAGGGTAGCACAGGGGTGCGAGGATCGCCTTTGCGCCGCCGGGCGGGCGCGTCAACGGTTTCCGACCGTTTGTGACCAACGTCACACAGGGACGTGACGCCCTGCACAGGCCCTCCAGTCGAATGAAGCTATTCCTGTTGCTGCAAAACAAATCCATTCTGTCGGGAAGCAGAAATGATTGACCTCAAGAAGAAATGCTGGCGCGAGAAAGTGACTGCAGAGATCACCCTGACCCATATTCTGCAATTTGCAGAAGAGCAGGGGACGAACATGAGCGCGGTCGAAGTGGCCGAGTTCCTCAACCAAAGCGGAAGGGCCCAGGATCTCTGGACCCACATGATGCAGGCAGGCGAAAAGTACATCAAGTCGAGCCTGGAGGCGAGGGGCATGACCCTGCCTGAAGCAACGCGGCCTGCGGTTCAGGCCACCATGATTCAGTAACAAGGTGGGTGACGACGGCAACGCGTCGCCGGATTCGTATCAATAGATAACCATTACTAGCCAGTAGGCTCCACCGGGGCGACTGACGCTGGGGGCGAAACATACCCCCAGCGAATACCCTCCGCTCAAGGGCTGCGCCAGTAGCTTTTTCAGGCTGGGAGGCAGGCTCTGGAGATCGCCCGTATTCCACGCCACCGCCCCGGTGGCGCCCGGAAGCTTGCTCGCCGCCATGCCGTCGAGGTGATCGTTAAGCGCCATGTCGCACGCCATTTGCCTCAGCTCGGGCAGAGGTCTGCGCTTCGGCTCGGCGACCCCCTGCGATTTTGCGTATTCGTCGATGACCTTTTGCGCCATGGCATCCGCCTGCGGCTCCGAGTAGTCGGGCTGGATATGCGCAAAATCTTCGGTGATGTACAGCAAGTCGTCGGATTTGATGACGCCGATTCCGACGGCATTGAATTGCGGGCTGAGGATGTTAGCGCGATGAGGTGGCGACTGCATCAGCATGGTGTGCGCGACCGCAAGGTCGCTGTCCAGCGCGACGTTTTCGCCATCGTGATCACAACGCACATGCTCATCTCGCAAACGCACCGGCAGCATTTCTTCGCCGTCGAACTGGTGCGACAGGGATTCGTCCTGGGCCATGAGTTGCGAGTGTTTGCGTGCTGCTCGCGAAAGCCGCGTGTCGAGTTCCAGGGCAGACAACCCTTCCTTGAAGCGCTCCTGATTGATGAGCGAGAACAGTCGCCATTCATCGGGCGTGTAATCGGTTTCTTGCGTGTAAGCGCTTGACGACAGGCTAAGTACCGCGCAGATCGCGCAGCAGAATGGAAGCACGACCTGCGTAAGCAATTTCCGGCCTGATCGATGACTTGAGAATTGCATTCTAGGCATTAGACGCTCGGCGTCGCGCTTCCGTTCCTCTCCCAGTCAACATACAATACAGCCTTGCTCTCCGGTACTTCTCGATGAACGTTACAGGTGTGATTCTCCTCACGCTGTTGGGTGTCGTGCTTGGCGCGGCCTTTGCCTGGCTGGCCGGGCGATCGCGCAGTGCTGCCCTGGCAGAGCGCAAATTTGAGTTGGAAGCGGAGCTCACTTCTGCGAAGGCTCACCTGGCGCAGCAGCAGGAGCAGAATGCCTTGCTGCGCGCGGAGAAGGTCGGCATCGAAGCGACGCTTGCCAGCGAGCGCCGTAATGCTGAAGACAAGCTGCGTCTGCTGGCCGATGCCAGCGAGGGGTTGAAGGCGCAGTTCAAGGCCTTGGCCTCCGACGCGCTCAAGAGCAACAACACCAGCTTTCTGGAATTGGCCAAGAGCGAGTTGGAAAAGCAGCAGTCGGCAGCCAAAGGAGAGCTGGAGAAGCG
The DNA here is from genome assembly GCA_963758255.1 of uncultured Acidobacteriaceae bacterium. Lineage (GTDB taxonomy): Bacteria > Acidobacteriota > Terriglobia > Terriglobales > Acidobacteriaceae > DASRAA01. Next base: position 7,698 of record CAVWUX010000015.1, on the reverse strand, counting down.
CGAGAAAGCGGTGGAAACGCTGGTCAAGCCAATCTCCGACTCGTTGAAGCAGGTGGATGAGCACGTCCGGGAGCTCGAAAAGTCGCGGGCCGAGGCGTATGGCGGGCTAAAGGAACAGGTGGAGTCGCTGCTGGAGACGCAGAAGGCATTGCAGACTGAGACGGGGAATCTCGTAAAGGCGTTACGCGAGCCGCAGGCGCGGGGGCGATGGGGAGAGTTGCAACTGCGCAGGTGTCTGGAACTGGCCGGGATGCTGGAGCACTGTGATTTCCTGGAGCAGGTATCAGTCACGATCGACGAGCGTACAAGGCGCCCCGACGTAGTGGTCAAACTTCCCGGTGAGAAGAACATCATCGTTGACTCGAAGGTCCCGCTCACGGCATATCTGGCGGCGTTAGAGGCGCCGGACGAGGCCACACACAAAGATCGTCTAGCTGACCACGCGCGGCAAGTTCGGCAGCACATCGATAATCTAAGTTCGAAGTCCTACTGGAACCAGTTCGAGTGGACGCCCGAGTTTGTGGTGCTTTTTCTCCCCGGTGAAGTTTTTTTCCGGGCTGCGATGGACGTTGATGCAGAGCTCATTGAATACGGGGTAAAACGCAAAGTCATCGTGGCTTCTCCCACCACCCTGATTGCGCTGCTGAGGGCCGTTGCGTATGGGTGGAACCAGAAGAACCTCGCCGAGAGTGCGCGAGAAATCAGCGCGGCAGGCAAGACCCTGTATGAGCGCCTGAGCAGAATGGCCTGGAATTTTGAAGATATCGGAAAGCGGCTTGGCGGCGCTGTCGACTCCTATAACAAAGCCGTGGGCTCGATGGAACGGTCCGTTTTCCCGATTGCGCGCAAGATGCCCGATCTCGATCGATCATTGTCGGCAGCGGACCTCCCGGACCTCCACCAGGTTGAGAAGACGCCGCGGCAGTTGGAGTCGCCGGATTGGCAGCTTCAACCGGACCCGGAGCCGTTGTCTTTGGTCAGCGGCGATGTTGACCCGGAAGAGTCATAAGCACTCGCTCCTCGCCTGTTCGTACAAGGCTCCGACGCGGGCACGCAACTCCAGACCAAGTGTCTTGCGATCACCCACCGCTGGTAATGGCTCGCCGAAGACGATCTGAACTTTGATCGCGCGCTTACCCAGCAGATTGAGCAGGTGAGGAGCCAATGGCATGTTGCCCCACCAGCAGACCTCGTTTGCGGCGACACCATCGTCGAGTTGGTAAAGGATCGCGCACGGCGTGATGATTTCTCCTGCGTCAATCGCCGGCTGCAACATGGTGGAGTGGAAGCGCAGGAGGTGCTCTCCGTTGGTGGTCGTGCCCTCGGGAAACAAGACGACGCGCACTCCGTTTCGCAGGCATTCAGCGATGCTGGCGTTAGCGCGTGCTCCATCGCCCGGCTTCTCACGCCGGACAAAGATCGTGCCGGCCTGCTCGGCGAATCGTCCGATGATCGGCCAATCAACGACATCGGCTTTGGAGACGAACACGCACGGGAGAGCAGCACTGAACGCCAGAATGTCGAGATAGCTGAGATGATTGCTCACGATCAGCCCGCGGGAGGGAGCGACTCCGCGCACTGAGAGTTCGACTCCGAAACGCGGCAGCGCGTGCGCGCAACAGCGGTGCAACCAGTCTGCATTCTGCGCCTGCGAGACTCGACCTTGCCGCTTGAGGCGCGATCGCTCGAATTGCCCGCGAGCGGCTTCGCTCAGGAAAGCAAGCAATCGTTGGAACTGTCTTGCGCGCGTGGCGAGCAGGCTGTTTTGACCTCCCGAAGGTGTGGGTTTGTGTCCCTGCAGAAGTGTAACCAAGTTGACCAGCGGTGGTGGGTCAAGTGGCGGCAGTGCAGCTTTGACGCGCGTTCTGAGCGGCTGTTATCATGAACGCTGCCGGCGCGAAATCCCTTCACATCAGCGTCCCCGTCGTCTAGCCTGGCCTAGGACATCGCCCTTTCACGGCGGTAACACGGGTTCAAATCCCGTCGGGGACGCCAAATCAATAGTTTAGGCGGAAAAACGTCTACTCTCTGTTTAACACAAGGGTCTGAAGTCCCTGGCAGAGCGCAGCCCAGAGGACCAGTGGCGGCGAGGCGGAACATTACGTCCGGCGTAATGCATCTCGACCTGACGGAAGCAGCGCCGCGAATACCACATCTCCTACAACCAGCTTGGGGACAACACCCCAATCCACATCTACGACTAGTACTTAGTTGCGTAGATTAGCGTAAGATAAATGGGGATGCACATTGCGAATCTCACGTTTCGTCCACTCGAAGGGCGTGGCGGTTTTGTTGTATGCAGCTATGAATCGGTCGATTGCCTCTCGGACCTGCTGGGGTGAGGTGAAACTTGCCCCTCGCAAAGCGCGACGACTCAGGATGCTGAACCAGCATTCAATCTGATTGAGCCAACTGGCGTGGGTAGGCGTGAAGTGGAAATCGACCGTGCGATGACGCGCCAGCCAACGGTCATGCTTCGGTTTGTGGGTATTGAGATTGTCCACCACCACGTGCAGTTCCCGGCCCGGATAGAGTGCGACCACCTCGTTCATAAAGGCAAGAAAATCGCAGCGTCGACGCCGGTGAGCGTGTCCGCCCTTGACTTGGCCGGTGAGCACATTGAGGGCGGCGAACAGAGTTGTGGTGCCCTGGCGTTTGTACTCATGACTGAAACCGGTCACCGCTTGGCCGTTGGGCAGTTTTAAGTAGCCTTGCGCTCGCTCCAAAGCTTGAATATGCGGCTTTTCATCCACCGCAAGGATGACCGCGTGTTCCGGCGGGTCCAGGTACAGGGCAACGATATCGGCCGCCTTGGCGGCAAATTGCGGATCGGTACTGATGCACCAGCTACGGCGGCGCTGTAAATGGATTCCTTGGGTGCGCAACACGCGCCAGACTTGATGTTTGGATACATCCCCCAAAGCGTTCGCCACCAACCCTCCGGTCCAGCTCCCATGGCCGGCCGGCGGCGGCTGGTCCAGTTGGTCCAGAACGCGGCGCCGGGTGTCTTCGTCGTAGCGGGGCGCAGCTCCTGGCCGCGGGGCATCCTGTAGCCCGGTCAAACCAGCTTGGGAAAAACGTACTCGCCACTTGCTGACGGTTGCGGGCCGTCTGCGCTGGCACGGGCGATGGCAATCGTGCCTTGACCGTTGGCGGCGGCCAGAACCATGCGGGCTCGCTCGGCCAGACGCCTCTCGGTCTTGCCCGCGCGAACCCAACTCTCCAGCGTGGAGCGGTCTTCTGGTGTCAATGTAAGGGCGGTGGGGTATTTGCTCATGCCCAATCATGACATAGCACGCCTTTCATTGCAACTAAGTACTAGGGCGTTTTACGTCAAGTTGGCATGCCGTGCCGTCACCGGATGTCGACCGACTTCGCGGCAGTAATCTCCCACATGCCCGTTTCGGGAGAATGTTACAAGCGAATGCTGTTCGGAGCATTGTGTCCGCTTCAATTAGGGTACGACTTGGGCTGTACTAGGGAGACTCTGATTAAGTCTCCCTTTCCACAGCGAGTATAGGTTAGAGTCGCGGCAGTATGAAACAGAGGACACTGGCGATGATGACGGGCTTTGAGCAGTACACCAAGAAGACCAAGCGTGCGTTGTTTCTGGAAGAGATGGAGCAGGTGGTGCCGTGGGGCGAGCTGTGCGGTCTGATCGAGCCGTACTATCCCAAGGCTGGCAACGGACGGCCGCCGGTGGGGGTGGAGCGGATGCTGCGGATTTATTTTCTGCAGCAGTGGTTCAACCTGTCGGACCCTGGGGTGGAAGAGGCGCTGTACGACTCGGTGGTGTTGCGGCAGTTCGCGGGCGTCGATGGGGCAGGAGCCGGTGCCGGACGAGACCACGGTGTGCAAGTTCCGCCATCTGCTGGAGGAGCACAAGCTGGGCGGGGAGATGCTGCAGACGGTGAATCTGCACTTGCAGAGCCAGGGAGTGCGGATCACGACAGGGACGATCGTGGACGCGACCATCATTCATGCGCCCAGCTCGACCGACCATTATGAGACCCTTCCGTTCACAAGAATCCTCCCCCGGACATGGCACCGGGCGGTAAAGAGCTGTTTGCCCAAATGCGGGAGTGCATGACAGCCGCGAAGGAAGACTACAAGCGAATGACACAGCGCAAGGTTTCGTTCAGCGGATGCGTGCAGCAGGTCCCTTCGACGGAGATGTTTTCGTTCATCGCCAGTCCCGCTTCTTGTTCCCGGAGTCTTAGAACATCCGACCGGAATCAGCCGTCGCCTAAAGACCCAGGAGGTATTGATGAAAGCATTGATCTTTCGCGAGACCGGTGAACCGAAGAGCGTTTTGAAACTGGCAGAGGTTCCTACTCCGCCTTTGGCTCCTGGCGAGCGCTAGTCCGAGTGCTGCTGAGCCCGATCAACGCGTCGGATCTGCCCATGGTGCGAGGACGCTACGGCTATCAGCCGGAATTGCCAGCCAGCCCGGCGCTGAAGGCGTGGGGATTGTGGAGGCTGTAGGTCCATTATGAGAAGAGATTTTATTCTATTTAGGGGTGAACACTAGCAGAAGCTGCGTCCGCGAGTGACAAATCCGGGAAGCAAGGGTTCGAGGAAGTTGCCATTTTTCCTACGCTTCGAGCTCGCGACAACGCTGGGAACACATTCAGCCGAACTAACCGGACGTAATGACAACAGTATTTTGGAGCATATTGCCGCCTCTCAGAATCGCCGCGAATGTAGCTGTTTGCGGAAATGGAAATCCCGGGTCGGCTTCCAGAGTGACTGGAAAGTTGGCCGCCCCACTCTGCGGGGAATTTAGCGCAAGATAGCCACCTTGCGTGAAATAAAGATGATCGGAGCCTGGTCCCAAAAGAGCGAGTGTGAGCTCCACGAGGCGGTCAGGGCTGCGGGAAAGCGTGATGCCGCACACGCCGTTAGCGGGTCCTCCAATGCTCTGCAGGTCGGATAGCTGGAAGCTAGAAAGCATAATAGGATCCGATTGGCCGCCACCGGAGTTCTGCGACCCAGCATCCGCGTTTTGCTCCCATGTATCACCAACGGGGGTTTGCGGCTCATCCGCACCGGCGGCCTGAGTCATACCGCCAAAGAGCACAACCCGCTGGCGAGCGCTGTCAAAAGCCAGGCCGTAAGCCATGCGCGCGCTGGGTCCCATGTCCTGACGAGCTGTCCAATATGTGCCGTTCCAGGTCCAGCTTTGATTCTGCAGGCTGTTGTTATGCATGCCGCCGAATAGCATGCACTCTGCGCCGGTGTATATGAGTTTGGCTCCCGCAGTGGGCGGGGGACCGAAGTCCGTACGTTGCGTCCACGTTGTGCCGTCCCACTCCCAAGTATCGCCGTACTGTTGGGCATTGGCGTCACCGCCACCGAACAAAACAAGGCGCTGACGGGCGTCGTCATAAGCGAGAGCATGGGCGCAGCGATTTGGTCCTGTATCCTCTTGCTGGGTCCAATTCTGGCCATCCCAGTCCCAATTCGTTAAAGTAGCTGTTCTGCTGGGCGGGGATTACTTGCTGCAGCTGCCCGCCGTATAGCGTAACAACGTTTCGGGTAGCGTCGAACGCCATCGCGTGAAGTATCCGCGCCTGTGGGCCGGTTTCCGAGACCTGGGCCCAATTTTGCCCGTCCCACTCCCACGTTTCGCCCGATGCCCCATTGGAGGTCAGGCCGCCGAACAGTACAAGCCGGTTGCGGTTGCGGTCGTACGCCGCGGCCAACGACGTGCGGGGGCTGGGTCCGATGTCATCGAGCTGCGTCCAGTTCTCGCCGTTCCACTCCCATGTGTCGCCAACCAAGGCTGTGTTCGCTGAACCACTCACCGCCGCTGATCCTCCGAAAAGAACTACGCGCGAGCGATTGGTGTCGAATACTAAAGCATGACCGTAACGTGGAGCTGGCCCGAAGTCCTGTTTTTGGGTCCAGAGCAGGCGCGGCACAAGAAGCCTCCAAGCGAATCTGAGAATCTGAATTATACTCGCGGGCTTCGGGCAAAGTGAGATATCAGACTACGAGAAGGCTGATTAGATAGCACTGTCGAATTTCCCGCCGCCGGGCAAATTTGGTGCGCGCTCAATGCAACCAAGGCTCGGGCCGAGCATATGAAGAAAGCTGAATGACCTTCGCGACCCCAAAATCGCGCCGTTCTTCTCGGTGATGAAGATATTGGCCGGCTTTTCCAGGAAGTCACTTGGACGTGTAGTCGCCGTTCCGCCCTTGTGGCCGCGAACTGGTGGAGTTCTTCAACAGCACGGGTTGGCGTAATCCGTCCACTGAGGTCGCCGTGAAGAAATCAGTGTTGTGAATCCGGCGCCAGCAGGAGGATCTTCCCATGCGCCTCTCTCCCCTAGCACATGTGCCTCGGCCGCATCACGCAACGACATCCGGCGACCAATAGGCAGAACGAACTTGCCATCACGCACGTCATCGGCAAACTCGCGCACCTTAAATGGATCAGGCTGCGTGAGCACGCGCGTAATCTTGACTGTCGGATTTTGGGCGGCCGCGCTTTCCGGCAACATAGAGGCGTAGCCAGGGGAGCCGCTCTGCTTTACCTTCGCGATCAGCTTCGCAGCAACCTCACCGCCAACGGTGTCCGCAATCGCATCCACTAGGCGAAACTTCTCAATTGCTTTATCGTCATCAATCGCGAGCACGTCAGAGACACCGAGGGAGCGGGCGTCATTCAGTTCTTTCGCGCGGACACCTGCAATCACCTGCGCGCCTATCTTCTTCGCTGTATGCACTGCCGCGCGCCCGACACTGCCCAGCGCTCCCGTTATCAGAACAACCTGTCCTTTTTTTACGTTTGTCGCGAGGCGCACAAGCTGGTCTCCCGTGAGGGAAATCAGCGGGATCGCGGCCGCGCTCGCCAGGTCCACGCCATCCGGCAGATGAGTCACGTCCGAATCGTTCACTGCCACCAACTCAGCATAGGTCGCGTAGGATCGTGCAAGAACGCGGTCGCCGGCCTTGAAGTGCTTCACATTTGCGCCCACCGCCTGTACGACGCCACTCACGTCGCGGCCCAGAATTGCGGGAAACGACAACGACAACGGAAAATCTTTCTGCCGCATCCCTGAGCGCACTTTCCAGTCAATCGGATTGACGCTCGCAGCCGCCGCCGCGATCAGTACCGTACGTTCGCTAATCTGCGGCTCGGGAACGTTGTCTTCAAATTTCAGCTTCTCGGGACCGCCGTACTCATGCAGCACCACTGCCCTCATCGCGTATCTCCTACACGCAGAGCTTCAGGTAAATATCTGACGAGATCATAACGCGACCCAGGCCTCATTTGAACGAAGTCTGGCCCAACTCCCGTGTAGCCGGCAATCCAGAAACTGGCTTCCCGAAATTGATATTTCCCAAAACCCAGTCGTTTTGGAATGCCTAGAGAGCCCAAGAAGCATGTTGAGGAATCAGGGGTTGCACGGGGCGGTTGCCGAAGGCTTCTGGAAAGCGTGTTTCCCGATGCCAGTCGGTCCCGGTGTAACCAATCCGGAATGCCCCGGCAGATACGGGAGCTTTTGAATCTCGTGAGGTGATTGCGGGTGCCTGAAGATAAGTGTGTATCAAAACTTTCGCCCTTAATAACGGCCCTTTTCTTCACTTTTTTTGTTTTTCCCCGGCCATGCCGCTATGAGCCCAGGCTCATGACCGCCCCTTTTACGGTAACTGACCTCAACGATTCTGCCGTATCCAGGGCACGAGCAT
>CAVWUX010000014.1:0-61148 GCA_963758255.1 uncultured Acidobacteriaceae bacterium | reverse complement strand
GGTTCCCGGAGCGATGAAGGGGCTGGCCGTCTCCGCGATGAGGAAAAAGATCTGCTGCAGACGCGGGGATGGTAAGAAACTGGCGTCAGGGCACGACTTCAGTCGTGCCGAAGAGAACCATTTGAATTGTGGGCTTCAGCCCCTGAAATAAACCAAAACTCCCACGCGGGCGCGACACAGTTCGCGCCCATTCATTTTGACTACGAAGAATGACGCTCGGCATTTTCGTAAATGCTTGTGTAATGGCGATTTCCCAACAATCATCAGACCAAGCCCACCGCTTGGCGCTATCATCGAGCTACTGGCCGCGCTCAATAGATGAACCTAGATGCGAGCCGCAATCGCCTTCCTAAATAACTATCATGATTACCAAAACAGACGCTGCAGAACGGCAACTCAATACGGCAATCCGCCTATTTTTCGAGAACAGGGATCATCTGTCCTCGTATGCGCTCGCCGTTGCATCTCGGGAAATCACAGATGATGTGATCCAGAGCCGCTATAGTGAACTCTACCAGCGTGAGCTTGCGCGAGTAGGTGATCCGCTGAAAGTCCGCCTTTCGCATCGGAAAGAGTTCGAGATCCTCATCAAGCCCGAGTTCTATAAGAAATGCCTAAAGCTCGAACACAAATGGCAAAACTTCCTCAAGCACGCCGACAAGGATCCCGCTGCGGAAATAGAGCCATTCACCACGAAGCTGCTCGCGCTGGTGATCATTTTGGCGATAAAGAACTACTTTCTGCTGACGCAAGACCTGACTACCGAGATGAAAACCTTTTTTGTTTGGTTCGCGGTAGCGGAACCGCAGTTGATAAAGTCCGAACCCGAGGATGTGATGACCGGCAAGGTGATCGCCGAGATGCGCAGCAATATCTCGGGCGATCCTTATGACCGCAATACTCTGGAAAACATATATGCCGCCATGACTGCGTTCTTAGCCTAATGGTGCTTCACGGCCGGTTGGATAACAGAAGAGTCGGGCGAGATGGTATTGTCTTCAGCTTTACCTCGCCGCCCACGCCGTGCGCTTGACCGCATGATATGCAGCGGTCAACTGTGCGTATGCCTCCGGGGTCATTTCTTCCGGGAACTAGCAACCGTACTGACCAACAACTGCTCGATTCGCATTTTCGCGGGATTTTGGAACCACGCTCTTCCATATTTCCCGAAATTCAGGACCGTTGTCATGCGCAGAGTTGCAACGATGATCTCGCGAGTCTGCCGGTCAGCTTGCATGCATTCCGCTGCCCTTTGCCGAACCTGGGGCAATATGGACTTAATCCGAGAGCGCAACGGCTCGTCCGAAACGCGGGCAATTTCGTCGATGTCCTCACCCATAAGGAAATTTACAACTTGCGCGGTGAGAGTTCTGGCTGCTTCCCGGTCCATCTGCGAGGAGTAAATGTTACAAAGGTCCTCGGCTAGATCAACCCGTACCGCATCCGACCACTTTTCGAATGACCGTTCTGCTCGTTTGAGGAAAAACCGTGACAACAACCCCATGTCTATGCTCTCCGTAGTGTCCAGAGACGGCTTTCATTTCGTCGCCAGCACTTTACGCCGAAACGGCAGGACTTACCATGATGATTTCACTAAACAAGCGCCATCATAACCGTTCGCGTCGACGTCGAAAAGTCAGTAACGGACGGCCGGGTGCCCGGGTTCGCCCTTCCTTTGGGCTAACCCGGGCGGCGAGAATCGTTCCACGCCGCGCTGCCGCGGATTCGACGCACCTTGGTTTAGGTAATCCCATGCGCAGCTTTCAGGGATAGCTCAAACGTGCAGACTTTGCTGACAGCTGAAAGCTGAAAGCTGACAGCCCATTCTGGCGAAAAACGAAAAGCGAAAGGCGAACAGCGGCCTCTTATCACACACCGCTGTGTCCCGCGTCCTATCCCGTTCCCGGTGCAGTTCGGTAAAACATCCTGCGTGAGGCAAGGGGAGTAGTGTCTCTTTGCCTCTCATCACCGCCTCGGCGGCAGACAGGAATAGCTCTTTGACAATCAAAAACCGCCGGAGTATTGCTTGTAATACTTGTATGACTTCTGTGTGTATGATTTGTATGACAAGTATGACACGATTTTGGCTTGAGAACGGCCCATTTTTCGCGCATAAGTCCTACGGCCACTAATGGATACGTATAACTACTCTATAGAATCAATAGCATACGAACAAATTTCCCCTAAACGATTGATTCTAAAGCAACGTGAATTCTGTTTTTATCGTGTGTGTATTGTAGGTTTATAACACCAGAACAGTATTTGACCAGTTGGACCACCGCCGTAGTCGCTGGGCGATAATCAAAAGGTGTACTTTGGCTGACGGCTGATAGCTGACAGCTGACAGCCCATCCGACGAATGGCGAAAGGCGTCCCCATCATCGGCGTACTCGCACTCCAGGGCGACTTTCGACGCTCACCGCCGCCGCCTCGAAGAACTCGGGGCGACCGTCACCCTCGTCCGCAAGGCCGACGACTTCGATGGCATCGACGGCCTCGTCATCCCCGGCGGCGAATCCACCACGTTCCTGAAGCTGCTGCCCAAGAACGTCCTTGAGCGACTTCGCACCTTCGTCCACACCAAGCCCACCTTCGGCACCTGCGCTGGAGCCATCCTGCTTGCCAATCGAGTCACCAACCCCGACCAGCCCGGCCTCAACGCCCTCGACATCACCGTCGAGCGCAACGCCTACGGACGCCAGATCGACTCCACCATCCTCGAAGCCGACACCGCGCTTGGCGGGAAGCCCTTGGAGATGGTCTTCATCCGCGCCCCGCGCATCTCCCGGGTAGGCGACGGTATCGAAGTTCTAGCCCGGCGCGGCAACGATCCCGTGCTGGTGCGGAAGGGAAGTGTCATGGCCGCAACCTTCCACCCCGAGCTTTCCGAAGACACCCGCGTCCACGCCGAGTTCCTGAAGCTAGTCAGGAACGAAAACGGAACTGAGCCCGAAGGGCGACATTTGTGCTAGCCGTGGGCGTAAGCCCGCGGTCAGCGCACCATTATGATTTCGGAGTCGGCTTTTAGCCGACGGCACAATGCTGCGGCTGCGTGAGCCCGTGCAGCGCGAAAAGCGAATAGCGAAAGGCGAATCATGTCCATCTACGATTTCTCCGCCAAGCTCAACAACGGCACCGACCAATCTCTCGCCGCCTACCATGGCAAGGTACTGCTCATCGTCAATACCGCCAGCAAGTGCGGTTTCACGCCGCAATACAAAGGCTTGCAGGAGCTCTACGCCAAGTATCACTCGCAGGGACTCGAAATCCTTGGCTTTCCCTGCGATCAGTTCGGCCATCAGGAGCCCGGCAACGACGAGGAGATCGCTTCGTTCTGCGAAGTGAATTACGGCGTGACCTTCCCGCTGTTCTCCAAGATCGAGGTCAACGGCGACGGAGCGCACCCGCTCTACAAGTTCCTTAAGGGCGAGAAGGGTGGGATCCTCAGCGACGCCATCAAATGGAACTTCACCAAGTTCCTGGTGGACAAGCAGGGAAGTGTCGTCGAGCGGTTCGCCCCTACTACCACGCCGGAAAAGATCGCCGCCGACATTGAGCGCGAACTAGCGAAGTAGGAATCGCTTTTCGCCTTTCGCCCTTCGCCTTTCGGTTAAGACCGGCGCTAGCTGCGCTTCTGGCGAAAAGCGAATGGCGAAGAGCGAATAGCGACCTGCGTGCGGCGCGATATACTTACATCAACGAGGATGGCCGTGAGCACCGCGCAAAAGACCTTTTACATCGAGACCTTTGGTTGCCAGATGAACTTCCACGACTCCGAAAAAGTCGTGGGAACGCTCATCTCCGAGGGCTACCGGCAGGTCGAACGTGAAGTGGACGCGGACCTGATCGTGTACAACACCTGCTCCATCCGCGACAAAGCTGAACAGAAGGTCTTTCACCGACTCGACGACTTCAAGAAGCTGCACAAACAAGGCAAACGATTTGCCGTGCTCGGTTGCGTGGCCCAGCAGGAGGGCGAAAAGATATTCGAGCGCGCCCCTTACGTTTCGCTGGTAGCGGGCTCAGCATCCTATCGCAACCTGCCCAAAATGCTCGTGCAAATCGGGGAAGGCGCCACGCGCGTTACTGGCCTCGACGATCGCCAGACTGACCAAACTTTTGATACCGAGTTCACCGCCCGCAGTAATCCTCATCGCGGATACATCACCATCATCGAAGGTTGCGACAAATTCTGCGCCTACTGCGTGGTGCCGTACACCCGCGGCAAGGAGCGCAGTCGCACCTCCGACTCCGTGCTGGCGGAAGCCCGTCGCATGGCCGATGCCGGGTTCACCGAGGTGCAACTCCTGGGTCAGAATGTGAATTCGTACGCCGATCCGTCGCACAAGAAGAGCTTTGCCGAGCTTCTCGCGGCGGTGGGCGAGATTTCTGGAATGCGTCGCGTGCGCTTCACCACCTCGCATCCCCGCGACTTTACCAGGGACATCGTGGACGCCATCGATGCGGTGCCAACGCTCTGTGACCACGTGCACCTGCCGGTGCAGAGCGGTTCCTCACGGGTGCTGGATTCGATGTATCGCGAATACACCCGCGAGGAATACCTGGAGCGCATCGCCTGGATGAAAGCTGCGAAGCGCGAGATCAGCATCACAACGGACACCATCACGGGATTTCCGGGAGAGACGGAAGAAGACTTCCACGAGACCCTGTCTCTGCTCACGGAAGTTGGCTACGACGGCGTTTTCGCGTTCAAGTATTCGCCGCGTCCCAACACGCCGTCGCTGCAATATCCGGATTCGATTCCGGATGCCGAGAAGTCGCGCCGCCTGCAAGTCCTGCAGGAACACCAGCGCGAGATCCAGCGCGTAAACTACCGTCGCCACGTGGGACAGGTGCTGGAAGTCATGGTGGAAGGGAAGAACTCGGCCCGGCAGCAGATGACCGGCCGCACCTCCCAGAATAAGACGCTGAACTTCGTAGTGAGCGACCGGCCCGAACCGAAGATCGGCAGCTATGTGCCGGTATTGGTGACTCAGGCGTTCCCCAACAGCCTGCTGGGCGAACTGGCAGGGTGATTGCCGCGGGCAGTAAATCAAAAAGCGCTTGCGCGAAATGCCGCAAGAGCGTATCACAAGGCTTTATGCAGGAGGGACCACGATGGAAGTTGAGATGAGAATCCGCGGGCTGATGATGGATCCGGTTACCAATATGCCCATCGTGCTCCTCAAGGAATCGGACACCGAGAACGTGCTGCCCATCTGGGTGGGGGTTTACGAGGCCAACGCGATTGCCCTGGAAATCGAGAAGGTCAGCACCCCGCGCCCCATGACCCACGACTTGCTGAAGAATCTGCTGATGGGTCTGGAGACCACCGTCCGAAAGGTGGTGGTGACCGAATTGCGCGACGACACGTTTTATGCCGTGATCTGGCTCGATCGCGGCGGCGAGGTGATCAGCGTCGACTCACGGCCCTCCGACGCCCTCGCCCTGGCGCTACGCATGGATTGCCCGATCTATGTGGAAGATGAAGTCCTCAAGAACAGTAAGCTGGCCAGCACGGTAAATGATCGAGTGTCTGCCGATGAGCTTCGCAAGTACCTGGAAAATCTGGGCGAGGACGATCTCGGACACTACAAGATGTAGCCATGCCAGATCCGGCTGAGCAACTGCAACGTCTTTATCTAGCTGGATTTGAGCTGCAAACCTTCGAGCGATACCCGAATAGTGTAGGAGTTCTGCGCGACGGCTGCATCGCGCTCCTGCGCGCCACACCTACCGGACTGGAAATGATCGGCGCGCCCGGCTGGCGCATGGGCGAAGTTATGGGCGTCCTGATTGAGCGGGACGGTCGCCGGATTTTCCAAAATAAGGTCGAGTCGGTCGAGGCCACCCCTGAGCGCCTGGAAACATTAGAGAAGTTTCGGTCCGATTTGGACCAGCTACTGAGCGCGAAGGCGTGATTTCGTGTTATCAGAGCGTCAGCAGGCGGTTCGGTAGCAAGTTGAGGGAAGCGTTTAGGGAGCGGGCAGGTAGTGCGAATTCCGGATGGGGAGCGGCGAGAACCCGCAGTCGGCTAGCTCGTCGCAGTACTTAACATAATATCTGTTATCGGACATTGAATAAATCGGCGGGGACCACCCCACAGTCCTACAGAACCGTGACGAATTCCCCAAATTCGTCGCCGGCGAGGCTTTCAAAACCCTGATCCAGCGTCGCCAATCTTCCCTTGTTCCGAACCGCCAGTGCCAACAAGTAGATGTCCGTCACTTGTTGATGCCCAAAAAAACGCGACGCAAACGGCGTGATTGCCGTCGCGAGGTCGAAATCCACTGGCCAGAATTGGTGGCCGGGCAAATTGGTAAACTCTGCCAGCATTTGCACGGCCTCACGAACATCGATCGCTTGCGCGGTAAACTTGGGGTTGCTCACAACTCGCACGAAACCCGACTGCGTCAGTGGACACGTGGCCCAGCGGCGGCTACCCGCTCCAGTGAACCATCGTTTGGCTTGTTCGTGGTGAGAGTGTCTGAATCGCACCAAAGCGACGAGCACGTTAACGTCCAGCAGGAACACGCTCAATACCCTTCGGCCTCCAGCTCCTTCACATGCTCGGTGGTAATCGGCTCTTCACCCGGCCCCAGGTCAAATACCGGCAACCCGTCCACGTACTTGATTCTGGGCTTGCGTCGCGTCGCACTCACAATAAGCTCCGACACCGCCTTTCCCAGCGTCATGTCGCGGGCCTTGGCGTATTGCGCTGCGATCTCTGCCGCCTCATCGTCCAGTGAAAGTGTGGTTCTCATGCTGCAAGTGTATCACTATAGACAAGTGATGCGCAATATCTGATATGAGCATCAACCATTCGATATGATGCACCTACTCCAGCAAGACCACCTTGGGATGGAACAGGCTTCCGGCTACCCGGCTAGCCAGGCAAATCAAGTCGGACTGCCCTGCGAACACTTTCACCCACTTCGACTTCGAGAAATCTGCCAGATTGATGGTGCGGCCGTGGCGAATCCGGCCTACGGCGTCCTCATCGGCTGTCACGCATGGAATATCCGGAAGTACGCGACGCGGATGCACCAGTAGCTCATCGATTCGGTCCTGAGCAACTGCCTCGGCCACTTGTTCGAGGGTGTGTGCGTCCTCCAGGCGAAACTCCGCCACGGCGGTACGCCGCAGGCTCGCCAGATGCGCCCCGCACCCCAGTTTCTGGCCCAGCTCGTGGGCGATGCTACGGATGTAGGTTCCGGACGAGACCTGCGAGCGAAATCGTACCGAGTCCCCCTCCATGCCAAAAATTGTGAACTCTTTCACCTCAACCTCGACTGGCTTCAGATCCACTTCCTGCTTCTTTCGAGCCAGCTTGTAGGCCGGAACCCCCTTGATCTTTTTTGCCGAAAACGGCGGCGGGACCTGCTGCAGCTTACCCACGAACCCGTCCGTAGCCTTACGGACTTCTTCAAGCGTTACTTTAACTTCCTGCGAGGGCCCGACGGGCTCGCCGTCGGCGTCATAGGTGTCCGTCGCAAATCCAAGGCGGATGCTCCCCTCGTATGCCTTCTCAGAGTCCTCATAAAACTGAGACAAACGGGTCATCTTGCCGATAACCAAGGGGAGGACTCCGGTCGCCATGGGATCGAGCGTGCCCAGGTGCCCGATGGACCGTTCGCCCGCAAGATTGCGGACCTTGGCCACAACGTCATGCGAAGTCCACCCGGCGGGCTTGTCGATGACGATCACACCGTTGAGAGACATGCTTCTGGTATCGTGTACGTTGCGGCGTTGATTGGTCAAATTGACGCGGTTGCGACGAATTTGGAGAGGGAAATCGCTTCCCTGCTGTGCAGCCAAAGTAACCCGCCCCTATGATTCCGCTGAAAGACGACGCTCCCCGAGTTGGCACCCCATACGTCACCTATTTCCTGATCGTCGTGAACACGTGCATGTTTCTCATCGAACTGTGGGTAGGGATGGGAAACTCGCGCCAGTTCAATCTGTTTCTGCAGCAATTCGGGGTTGTGCCGGCACGTTTTCCGGTTGTCTTGTTCAATCAGGGATACGTCCCGTGGGATCTCGTCTATCAGTTGGGAACACGCTACATCCCATCTGCGGCGGCCTTTGTGCCCGTGTTCACCTCCATGTTTCTGCACGGGTCGTGGATGCACCTGATTTTTAACATGCTGACGCTTTGGATCTTCGGCGACAACGTCGAGGACTACCTGGGGCACTTCCGCTACATAGTGCTCTATCTGGTCAGCGGGGTTGCGGCCATGGCGGTCCACACCATATTCAACCTGTACTCCACGGTGCCGACCGTGGGGGCCAGCGGCGCCATTGCCGGGGTGATGGGGGCGTATTTCCTGCTGTATCCACGGGCCAAGGTACTTACTATTGTGCCGTTCTTCTTCATGTGGTTCATGTGGCTGCCGGCATGGATCGTGCTGGGCTACTTCTTCGTAGGCCAGTTCCTGCTCGGCGCTGCCAGCTCGATCGCTGTCCGCGGAGGCAGTGCCGGCGGGGTTGCGGTATGGGCGCATGTAGGAGGATTTCTGGCGGGCATGCTGCTGATCAAGCTCTTCCCTTCCCGGGCGAGGCGATACCACTACGGCGGCGGATTCTAGCGGTTCTAAGAGCTGGACAGTTCTGCTTTTGCATTCTTCAGCGCGGCGCGGTCACGGCCGGTAATCAGCACGCTGCAGCCTTCGGAGATCAGTGCGCGAGTGATGGCCAAGCCGATGCCCCGGTTCCCGCCGGTGACAACCGCGACTTTGCCGGACAAACGACCAGACCCGGCTGGTGACAAGGGTTCGGCCGCATGCAGGGATGCGGGTTGCTTTCCTGAGAGACTCTTACGCTTGGACTGCTTCTTCCCTGCCCCATCGATTAGAACCCGTTGCTGTTCTTCTCTCTAATGAGAGCCAGGAATTCCTGGCGCGTCTGTTGCGCGCGGAAAGCGCCGATCATGGAAGACGTGACGGTCGCGGAGTGTTGCTTCTCGACCCCACGCATCATCATGCACAGATGACGCGCCTCAATCACGACTCCCACACCCATGGGCTGGATGGCGTGCTGAATTGCCTCGGCAATTTCCACGGTCAGCCGCTCCTGCACCTGCAGGCGGCGGGCGAAGACTTCCACAAGGCGGGGCAGCTTACTCAGTCCGAGAACCTTCCCCTTTGGTATGTAGGCGATGTGCACCTTACCGAAGAACGGCAGCATGTGGTGTTCGCAGAGGCTGAACATCTCGATGTCCTTTACGATCACCATCTCGTCGTAATCGACCCTGAACAATGCGCCGCTTAAGACCTCGGCGGGATCTTCGTCGTATCCCTTGGTGAGGTATTGAATTGCCTTCGCGAACCGCTCGGGTGTCCTCAGCAGGCCTTCGCGCTGCGGATCTTCACCCAGACGAACCAATAGCTCACGTGTGAGCTCTTCCAGACTGGCACTGGTAAGAGTGGGTTGCGTTTCAATGAGGTCTTTCATCGTTCTCCCATGCTGCTTCGCGGGGAAATCAATGGCGCAATTCTGCGCCACCAGCGTACTCGAAGCTGTTTTTCGAAGTCTCCTCGATGCGTATCTTTTCAAGATGAGCCGAGTGAAACCTTTGCTTCAAAATGTTGTAGATGACTTCGGCAAGGTTCTCCGTAGTAGGCACCAGCGTCGCGAAGTCTGCCATAGAGTTGAGGTTCTGATGGTCAAAGCGCTCGAGGACCATGCGCCGAACCACTTCATCCAGATCCACCAGGTTACAGACCATGCCGGTATCTGAACTGACCTGGCCGCTGACCGTCACCTCCAGCGCGTAGTTGTGGCCGTGTCCATGGGGATTGTTGCATTTGCCATAGATCTCCTGGTTTTGCTCATCCGAGAGCGAGGCGGCATGCAGACGATGCGAGGCCGAGAAAATGTATCTCCGGGTCAGGTGCGCCTTCATGCTTCCCCGTAGAAATCGACGAACAGATCGGGCATCTCGTAGAGCCGCACGCGATGCAATTTTGCAACCCGCAACTTCTGTTCAAGCCGCTGCCAGATGGCGATGGCAATATTCTCAGTGGTGGGACTCTTGCCGGCGAACTCGGACACCTCTTTGTTGAGGTGGCGGTGGTCCATAGCGTCAACCACCTCGCGATTCAAGATGTCTTTCAACTCCTTGAGATCGACCACGAATCCGGTGACCGGATCGACATCACCCTTCACCGTGACTTCCAGCGTATAGTTATGCCCATGTCCATTGAGGTTGGCACACTTGCCGAATACGCGACGGTTCTCCTCCTCGGTCCATGCGGGGTTGTGGTAATAGTGCGACGCGGAAAACTCACACTTGCGCGTTAGATAAATCATGAATTTACTCGAACTGATCTCCCGGCTCAACCACACACCGCCCGTGGAGCCCCTTCTTGTGCGGGAAATTTGACGTCTGCAACGATTCGGGTTCGCAAAGCTGGAAAGCTGACGGCGATCAGAGGAATAGGCAGAATGCGGAAGCGGGATTGGATACAGGCAGTTAGCAACATGATACTGGCGATTCTAGCAGTGTTTCAGGACAAGATTCGATCGTGGCTCTCCAAGCCAAGACTTGTCCTTGTCGTGGAAGTCAATTCTCCTTATTGTCAAAAGACTACGTGAGTACATCCGTGCTGGTCCGACATGTTCGCAAAGGACATCGCCATAGCAGCGTCGCGCGAGCGGTCCTTCCAGCAGGACTTACCCAATTGGGTTTCATCGCTTCTGTAACTGTGTTAAGAACATCTGAGCAATCGTTTCCGGCTTGAATCTTTCGATGAATTCGACACCTCTTGCGCCCAATTCGTGCCGGAGCGCAACGTCTCTGTACAAGTGTTCGATGGCATTGGCAAGCTCTTCCTCATCGTCTGGTCTGACCAGCAAGCCGTGCGGGACAACCTCCGGGGTTGCTCCAGCGCGACACGCGACGATCGGTTTTCCATGCGCCATGGCCTCGAGAAACACAATCCCAAAGCCTTCTTGAACCGAGGGGAGGCAAAAAATGTCGCATGAGGCGTACTCCTTTGCCAGCTCGGCTTGACTGATGTCTTCTCGCCACACAACAAACCGACCGAGATTTCTCCGCTGACAGATGCTCTTGAGGCGTTGCTGTTCCGGGCCCCCACCGACGATGCGGAGTTCAAGATTTGGGATCTTTTCGCGCAACCTCTCGGCGGCGGCAAGTAGAATGTCCAAGCGTTTTCTTCGATAAAAACGGCACACGCTCAAGACCACGAATCGGCCCGGGGTGCGGCAGAGAGGCGGAAACTCGGCATACTGACGCCACGCCTCAAGGTCGATCATTTCCGGAACGATGAGCGGAGGCTGGGGTGGATCATAATACTCCTGGATTTTGCGGCAGGCATATTGGCTGGTTGTTATCACCACGGCAGCACGGCGCACATGCAGCCTTTCACATGCCGCCTGGATCCGCATTGTGCCCTTGCTCCAGCCGGATTCAAATCTCATTTCGTCGGCGATCACTCCCTTAATGCACGCGACGTGAATGCCGCCACCCTTTCCGGCTATCGTGTAGCCGTCCATGTCAAAGCCAACGGTGAAATCGTATGCAGCGCTTTTCCGGAAACGGATTGCCTGGTTAAATGCTAGACGATGCGCCGTGTAGATCGGGAACCGCAAACGCGGAGCGATGACATCCACAGTGACGCCAAGTTTTCGCAGAGACCTTGCGAGTGAGTCAATCCCGACGAAAGTGCCACTGCCTTCAGTGATATTCAGCGGAGTCGCTGTAATGAATCGAATCTTCACTTCAAGTAGAATACCCGTTACTGCTGCGCCGACCAGGAATAGTCGGGCTAGGTCCGTCAATCGTCCAATGGTTCCCACCCGCATCCATCTGATGTCCCTCCTCGGCGTTGTAGTCCTGCTGTTCGGCTGCAACGGCGGACGGCCGCCGCGTATTGGCGAAGCCGCTCCCAACTTCACCGTCACCGATTCGCAACGCACCGTTACGCTGAGTCAATTTCGGGGCAAACCCGTGGTGCTCAACTTCTGGGCAACGTGGTGTCCTCCGTGTGTTGAGGAGATGCCTTCGCTGGTCGAATTGCAGAAGAAGCTCGGAGACAAAGTGGTCATCCTTGCCGTCAGCGAAGACGCCGATGAGAGCGCGGTGAAGCAGTTCGTGCGCGACCACAACATCGATCTGCTGGTGGTGCGCGATCCCAAACAGTCAGCCAATGCGCTCTATGGCACCTTCAAGTTTCCAGAAACCTATGTGATTGACCAGGATGGCGTCATCCGCCGCAAGTTCATCGGCGCGACGGACTGGACGAATCCGGAGATTGTGGACTATTTGAACAAGTTGAAAGGCTGAACCAGTCTGCGTCGAGCTGCTGGGTGCAGCCGCCTTTCGTCGCTCGGCTGTGCTACCATCGCGGGTCGTAGTTTTCATTCAAGGAGTCCTTATGCGGAAATGCTTTCTCTCGCTCGCTGTTGTGATGTTCGCTCTAGTGTCGATAATCGAGTTGCAAGCCGCCAGTCTGGCCGGAGTGACCCTGCCGGATACGGAACAGGTCGGGGGCACCAAGCTGGTGCTCAATGGCCTGGGATTGCGGACCAAGTACATGGTCAAGGTCTATGTCGCGGGGCTCTACCTGGAGCAGAAGTCGTCGGACGCCAACGCCATCATCAAGACCGATGCACCCAAGCAGATCGTCATGAAGTTCCTGCACGGCGCCAGCAAGAGCCAGATGACCGACGCATTCGACGAGTCGTTCAAGGATAATTCCCCGGACGCGGTGAAGACGATGAAGCCCGACATCGACCGGTTGCTGGGCGCGCTGGACGCCGTCAAGACGGGCGACACAATGGTCTACACTTACGTTCCTGGCACGGGCACGACCATGTCGATTAACGGGCAAGAGAAGGTGAAGATAGCTGGTTCGGCTTTCGCTCCAGTGCTTCTGTCCGTGTGGTTTGGGCCAAAACCTCCTAATGCGGACTTGAAAAAGGGAATGCTGGGACAGTAGTAGCGACTAGAGCTTCGCGCTCCGCAGGCGCAGCGCATTGGTGATCACCGACACGCTGCTGAAGCTCATCGCGGCGGCGGCGATGATCGGGCTCAGTAGCCATCCGAACTTGGGATACAGGATGCCTGCGGCGATGGGCACGCCGATCGAGTTGTAAACGAACGCGAAGAACAGGTTCTGCTTGATGTTGCTCATGACGGCCTTGCTCAGGCGGCGCGCGCGCACCAAGGCACGCAGGTCGCCCTTGAGCAGGGTGACGCCGGCGCTCTCCATGGCGACATCGGTGCCCGTTCCCATGGCGATGCCGACGTTGGCCTGCGCCAGAGCAGGCGCGTCGTTGATCCCGTCTCCGGCCATGGCGACAGTTCTTCCCTGCTGCTGTAACTTCTTCACCACATCGGCCTTGTGGTCGGGCAGCACTCCGGCCTCGAAGCCGGTGATGCCGAGCTTGCGCGCGACAGCAGCGGCGGTGGTTTCGCTGTCGCCGGTGAGCATGACAACGCGCAGGCCCTGCTTCTGCAGGTCGCGAATGGCGTCGGCGGCTTCGGGCTTTACGGGATCGGCAATGCCCAGCAGTCCGGCAGCGCGCCCATCGACAGCGACGTAAACGACGGTTTCTCCCTCGAGGCGCATCTTCTCGGCATGACTCTTCAGTTCCGCCGAGCTGATGCTGAGCTCCTCGAACAGCTTTTCGTTGCCAACGGCGACTTCGTGTCCGCCGACGATTCCCACCACGCCTTTGCCGGTGAGTGAGCGGAAGCCGTCGGGCGGAATCAGTCCAAGATTGTTGGCTTGCGCCGCCTCGACGATGGCCGCGCCCAAGGGATGCTCGCTGCCGCGCTCGAGGCTTGCGGCCAGGCGCACGACGCGCTCCTCGGTCTCACCGCCGAAGGCGACGACGTTCATCAGCTCGGGCTTGCCCTGGGTGAGGGTGCCGGTCTTGTCGAGGGCGATGGTGTCAACTTTCTGAAAGGTCTCGAGCGCCTCCGCGTTCTTGATGAGGATGCCAGCGCGGGCGCCGCGACCTGTACCCACCATAATGGCCATGGGCGTCGCCAGTCCCAGAGCACAGGGGCAAGCGATGATCAGAACCGCAACCGCGTTGACGATTGCATTGGCCAGACGAGGCTGGGGCCCGACGGTCAGCCAGACGATGAACGTGATCACAGCAACCGCGAGAACTGTGGGGACGAAGTAGGCCGCGACTTGGTCGGCAAGACGCTGAATGGGAGCGCGGCTGCGTTGGGCGTTGCTGACCATCTGGACGATCTGCGCCAGCACGGTCTCGCTGCCAACGCGCTCGGCGCGCACCAGAAGCCATCCTGTGCCATTCACGGTGGCGCCGATTACCTTGTCGCCGGCGTGCTTCTCGGTGGGAATGGACTCGCCCGTGATCATGGACTCGTCGACAGCGCTGAGGCCGTCGACGACGATGCCATCGGTCGGGATTTTCTCGCCGGGACGAACTCGCAGTTTGTCTCCCACTCTGACCTCTGAGAGCGGGATGTCGTACTCGCTGCCATCGTCGCGCATGAGGCGCGCCATTTTGGGGGAGAGGTCGAGTAGGGCGCGGATGGCGCTGCTGGTGCGGCTACGCGCTTTGAGCTCCAGAACCTGGCCGAGCAGAACCAGCACGATGATGGCCGCCGCCGCCTCGAAGTAAACTGCTGGCATGCCATGCATGGTGCGCAGGCTGGGCGGAAAGAGCTGTGGAGCGATGGTTGCGATCGCGCTGTAGAGATACGCCACGCCGACGCCCATCGCAATCAGGGTGAACATGTTGGGGCTGCGGAACTTGACCGACGCCCAGCCGCGTTCGAAGAACGGGCGTCCGCACCACAGGACAATGGGAGTTGCCAGCAGAAATTCGACCCAATTGCCCAACCCTGGAGAAACCGCGCGAGCGAGCGGACTCATGCGCAACATGGCAAAAGCCACCAGCGGAGCAGCGAGCGCAACGCTCCACCAGAAACGGCGTGTCATGTCGCGGAGTTCGGGATTCTCTTCTTCCGCCGCCGTGACGGTCATCGGCTCGAGCGCCATGCCGCAGATGGGACACGAGCCAGGTTCATCGCGGACGATTTCGGGATGCATGGGGCAGGTCCAGCGGGTCCGGGTGGCAGCTAGTGGCATCTCCGGCTCCAAAGCCATACCGCACTTCGGACAAGCTCCGGGACCGGATTGGCGCACGTCGGGATCCATCGGACAGATGTAGTCCGCGGCGGTCGAGACCGGCGGAGGGAGCTGCACGTGCGGTGGAGTCGCGCTGCGCTCCAGCTTTGGGGCCGACTGGATCTGAATTCCGCCGATCTGTACTGGCGCGATCATTCCGCCCGGTTTATAAGCTGGTGACAGGTACTTCGCCGGGTCCGCGTTGAATTTCTCGGCGCAACCCTTGCAGCAAAAGTGGTAGAGCTGGCCCGCGTGTTCGATCGAAGCCGCTGCCTTGAAGGGATCGACGGTCATGCCGCAGACCGGGTCTTTGTGGATCTTGCGCGCGGGAGCGATCGGGAGGGCAGAATCTTTGGCGCTCTCATCTGTTGACGGGTTCGGGTCGGTGATGAATTTCGGAGGATCGGACACGAATCGATGCATGCATCCGGGTGAACAGAAATAATAAGTGATGCCGCGGTATGGGGCGCTGCCGCGAGCCTTGTCAGGATCGACCGACATGCCACAGACAGGGTCCTTCACCGTCGTTGGGTGCTGGGTTGCTGTGGGTTGCTTGCCACTGGACTCGTTCATTCTGTTTCTATTATCGCCCCGACCACGGGTGTACGGCCTACTTTGATCGCTGTTGGAGCGATGCTCTATAGTAGGTGCTGTCTCGGGGGCGAACCCCAAGTCAGTTCCTTTGGTCCTAATCATTGCACGAGAGGAAGGATTTATCGATGACCGCAGTGGATGTGCTGTTTCGTTACGGAGTGCCGCCGAGCGAGAACGTCATGAGTGCCTTCGGACAACTGAGCGATGTGTATGGAATCCGCCGGCTGCGGTTGGAGGAGTCGGAAAGAAGCGTACGTGTGGAGTACGATGCCACGCGCCTTAACGAAGCCAGTGTCGAGAGATTGCTGCGGGCCGCAGGCTTCGACATTACCGAGAAGCTAGCACTGGTTTAGGCGAGCAGTTCAGGACTGAAGAAAAAGGGCGAGGTGCATGTAGCATGCATCTCGCCTTTCTCGCGATGGAAATGGCCTTCAGAACGGATCGAGAAGCCGTCTGAGAACCAAGGGGGAGGGCATGAAAAACAGACTCCAACGCGACAAAAATGAAGAGGGGCCACCGATGAAGAGGACTCTGGCCGAAAACCTCACACCGGGTGGCCCCTATGCGCCACTTCGTCTGGCTGTTATGTAGCACCTTGCATGCCAAACCAAACTTCGATGAATCGAAACCACTTATCAGCGACGCCTAACCAGGCGCGGTAGTAGGTTCATGTAAAATTTACGCGCAAGAGGTGCAATATGTTCATAGCATTAAAGTTCTATACGAAAGTCGGAAGGCATCAATGCACACAAAACTGCTGATGAGCACTAGCGCTTTGTTCATGGGTGCCCTGGGATTAGTTGCCAGCTTCCTGCCACAGGAAATCGCCGGGCACTTTGGCATACATCCCGACATGCCCGTGGTCTTAGCCATTCAAGCTACAGGCGCGCTGTATCTGGGTTTCGCGGTCCTCAACTGGATGGCAAGGGCGGTTCTGATCGGCGGAATCTACAGCCGTCCCGTGGCGCTCGGCAACTTTCTCCAGTTTGCCGTGGCGGCGATCATCTTGTTGAAGGCTTTGGCCGGCGGACTGAGGGAGATCGAGATCACCCTGGGCACGGCGATCTACTGTCTCTTCGCGATATGGTTTGGATTGGTCCTCTTCAGGCGTGCGGCTGAGTCCGGGTGAGGGATTTATGGCGCGCCCTGAGAGATTCGAACTCCCGGCCTTCTGGTTCGTAGCCAGACGCTCTATCCAGCTGAGCTAAGGGCGCGCAGTGTTGCGGCCCTGTGATTATAGCAAAATTGTCGCGGCAAACGGGGGGCTCGGAGGCGAGCAAGCTGCCGGATCACAACCGCGATTGGGGTACGATGAATTCACGTTGCGCTTGCAGCTACGAAGCGCACGACGGGACAACCAGACCTTGCCTGCTGATCGAAACGACTCCAAACGCTCTGTGTTGAGAATTCGCGCCGTGATTTTGGATTTTGGCGATGTGATCTCGCAGCCACCCGATCCGGCGGCGATAACAGCGATGGCGGCACTGTTCAATCTGGCGGAA
Organism: uncultured Acidobacteriaceae bacterium; assembly: GCA_963758255.1. GTDB lineage: Bacteria > Acidobacteriota > Terriglobia > Terriglobales > Acidobacteriaceae > DASRAA01. Next base: position 43,918 of record CAVWUX010000014.1, on the reverse strand, counting down.
AGTCAATTCCGGCACATCTATAGCTCGCTGCGCCCTGCGTACGATCGTGGGGACATCGATGCCCATGAATACTGGATGGAAGTGGCGCAGGCGGCGGAGATCGAGCTCAGCGCGAGCCAAGTTGAGCAGCTTCGGCAAACAGATGTTGCCATGTGGAGCCGGGTGAATCCATCGATCTTGCGTTGGGTGGAGGAGTTGCGGTTGGCAGGACTGAAGACCGCGGTGCTTTCCAACATGCACGACGACATGGTGCAAAAGATTGGCAACGATCCGACGTGGGCAGCGAGGTTTGATTGCCTGACGCTGTCGTCGGCGATTCGGATGGTGAAGCCCGATGCCGCAATCTTCCGTCACTGCCTGGAGTGCCTGGGCGTGGCTCCCGCCGAAGCCTTGTTCGTGGATGACCGCGAGGGAAACGTGCGGGCTGCACGGGAGTTGGGAATCAAGGGAATCGTGGCCAATTCTCCGGCGGAATTGCGGAGGCAGTTGGATGGGATTGGGTTTGCGCCCCTGCCGGAGTCCTCGGAGTTGGCATAGCCGGGCCGAACAGCAGCGCCGTCGGCTGAAAAGGCTGCTGAAAGAATCGAAAAGCAGATTCCCCGCGGGCTGAAGCCCGCGGGGAGTGACAAAAATAAAGGCTTGTACGGCACGGCTGAAGCCGTGCCCTTTCAAAACATGGCCAAAGCTACTTTTTCAGCAACCTCTGAAGACGACGCTTCAAATTCGTTCTAGGTATCGTCGTCGCGATCCAGCTCTTCCTGCAAGTCGGTTAAGGCCTGGGCACGGTCGTCGCCCTTCAATCTCGCATTCAATTCCTTCAAGGCCACCGAGACCACATGATAGTGGTGCAGGTGGCTGTACTTCGGGTCACGCGTCAAGTTCAGCCAGATGTCGTGCATCAGCTTGAGGTCCTGCGGGCGGAAACGCGGGGCATGCGGCCCAAGAACGTACTCCCATCTGCGTCCGTCTTGAGCCACCACATCGATGCGCATGCGGGGCTTGGGCTCGGGCAGGCGCTCCCATGCGTCGCCCGTCAGCTTGCCCTGTTCTTCGGGAGTGAGCTTGTTGGACAGCCCGCACACAATCTGCGATGAGACCAGGAGCTGGCCCGTAGCCACGATGCTCTCGAAGACGTCGTTGGTAGGCGCGACCAGCAGGGATACGTGTTTGCCTTCTTTCTCGGCCAGGTTCACCACGGCGGTGAACAGTTCCCTTTCGTATTGCTCGAAGATGTCGGACGAATCCATGACTTCGTTGCCGCTGAAAGAATGCTCGCGGTGAATGACACGAGAGGTCATGACAACGACGTCACGGTCGGCAGTGTTGGTGTGCTTCAAAACGTCGCGCAGATACGAGAGGTTCTTGGGATCGCGCACCGCCACCAGGATGTTGCCGGGGCGCACCTGCATGGCCTCGGCGGTCAGTTCTTCCTGAGCATTCAGGCGGAACTGCTCCAGTTCGGACTCACCCTTGGCATGCTGCTCGGCGTTCATGCGCTCGGAGACGGTGAGCACGAAGAAGAAAACGATACTGAAGGCAACGCCGGCGATGGTGGCCATCTGCTTGGTAAGAAGATTTACCAGGGCGGTCGAGAACAGAACCAGCGAGATCAAACCTACCCCGACGGGGATTTCGACGCCGCGAATACGAAAGTTGCCGGGCACCTTCCATTGGCGACCCTCGGGAATTTTGTAGCGGAGCACCAAAATGGCCAGTGACATGAAGGAAAAGCTCCAGATCACGCCGAAGGCATAGAGCGAGGCCAACAGGTAGACGTTGCCGCGGCTGGCAGCAATGGTGAACAGTTGCAGTCCCGTGATCATGTTGATGACGCGGAACGAGGTGCCGTACTTGTGCTGGGGTTTCTTGAACCACGAGGTCAAGACCCCGTCTTCCACCATGCGATTGAGGACGCCATTGGCGCCGACAATGGCAGTATTCACAGCGCCGGAAAGAATCAGCGCGCCCACCAGCACCACAAAGCCCTGGAACACCAGCCGCAACGAATAGGGCCCGACCATGTGCATGGCCAGTCCGCTGATCAGGTTGGCGAAGTACTCCGGACGCACGTTGTCCGGAATGATCATCACGGCAAAAAACGACACCAGCGAGGTGAAGAGCAGGCTGTAAATGAAGATGACCAGGCCGGTCTTCTCGAGATTCTTGAGTTTGGGGTGCTCGATTTCGCGGTTGACCTGGGCCAGAGATTCCTCGCCGCTCATGGCCAGAACCGAGTGACCAAAGCCCACCATCAGCATGATGAGGGGAATACGTGTGGCCCAGGTTCCAAGCAGCCATCCCAGCGCTTCTTTGTCGCGCGGAATGGCGTCGGCCGACGGCAATGGCGGAAGGTGAATACCGATCTTCGAGATGGTAATCAGGCACCAGACAATGAGAATCACCACCATGACGGTGGTGATTTTCATGATCTGCAGGGCGCGCTCGCTGGACTCGTGGATGCCTTTGATGTTCTGCCACCAGAAATAAATGGTGACCAGTGCGGCGAAGCAGGCGGAGAACAGATTGTCGTGGATCTCGACGTGAGCGTAGCCGAGATGGTGAAGCGTGTCGGTAAGGAAACCTGAGAGATACTGCCCGGCTGCCACCGAGCTGATGGGGCCGGTGAGAACGTAATCGAACAGCAGGGCGGACACGGAGAGCTTGGCCAAGGTTCCGCCAAGGGCCTGCTTGACCACACGATAGACACCTCCGCGCACGAACATCGCGCTGGACTCGATGTAGAGAGCGCGCACAGCGTAGCTGAACACCATGACCGCCAGCACAAACCAAGGGGCACTCTTGCCGATCACCTTCTCGGCGTCGCCGCCAACGTAGTACGCCGACGAGGCCAAGTCGGACAACACGATGGCCGCGGCGCGCCAGAAGGAGATGAAGGTCAACATCACCGTCGTCGCGACGAAAACCTTTACGGCTGGCTTTTCCAGTTTGTGCATGGGATGGTTCGGTAAATGTGTATGGAACCTAAAGTCTAACAAGCGGGGCGATGCGCCGGGAAAATCCTTATAACTTCTTCATAAATTTCAGCGACGTGACGGGAAGAAGTTGAGGAAGCTCTGTTTGACGACGTTGGCAATGGCCTCTGCACTTCCCTTCTTCGAAAGGCCGTGCGAAGCCCCAGCGATCTTGACCAGTTCGATGCGGGCGGGTATCAACTTGATGGAGGCCTCCAGTTCGTCGATGGTGCCGAATACATCCTTTGTGCCGCTGACAAACAGCGACGGCGTTTGCAATTGTGGAAAATGCGCGGTTCGCAGTTGCGACGGCTTTCCCGGAGGGTGAAGCGGGTAGGAAAGCAGCAGGAGACCCTCGACCAACCCCGGATGCGACGCGGTCAAGAGGCTGGCCTGGCGGCCTCCGTAGGAACTGCCGCCGAGAAACGCACGCCCGGCGAACCGGTCCTTCATCAAGACGACGGCGCGGCGCAGTCCTTCCTGGTCGTCTTTCGCATTCGCAGGCGAGGGTGGCCCATGGGGACGGCGCTGTCGGTACGGAAGATCACAGCGTAAAACGGTGATCCCGGCAGCGGCAAGTTCCTGAGCCAATGTGACCAGCAGCGCTGTGTTCGCGTTCCCACTGGCACCGTGGGTCAGCACGAGGAAGTCGCCAGAGGAGTCAGCGGCACGGTGCAGCACTCCCCGCACAGAAATCTCCCCCGGCGTTTCATCCGCGAACGAAGTTATTGCTCGTAGAGTCAACGCAGCCTACCGGTTCAACTTTCGCGCCTGGCACGCCTCAACGACTTTGGTGGGATCAATGGCCTCGGAGTCGAGCTGCATCTCCACCACCTTGCCGTTTTTGTCGATCAAGTAGTTGACGCGGCGCGCGGCCTTGTACTTGGGGTTATAGAGGCCATATTCCTTGGTGACGTCTCCGCCCCAGTCGCTAAGCAAGGGGAAGGTGACGCCGATTTTTTCTGCCCACGCCTTATTCGAGAAGGGGGAATCCATGCTTACACCCAGCACCTGGGTATCTGCAGCTTCCAGCTTGGCAAGATTCTGCTGGAAGTTCTGCATCTGCTTGGTTCAACCGCCGGTGAAGGCGAAAATGTAGAAGGCCAGCGCGACGTTCTTCTTGCCTTTGTAGTCGTGCAGCGACACCTTGTTGCCGTTCTGGTCGGTCAAGGTGAAGTCAGGGGCCATGTCGCCCACTTTGACGGTGGGAGGCGGTGTGTCAGCGGGCTTGTCGGCCGCGCGAATCGATGGAACCAACATGCCCGCAAGTATGACCGCGGTTAGAAAACGATGCATGAGAACTCTCCTCTCGGTAGCTTCCCTGCCGCGACGTGGACGTCGCAAGACGTGTTGTCATTCTCCCACAACAACCACGGTCGGGCATCGGAAAGGGAGTTGGGGGGCTCGGGGCGAGGCCCGCAAAGTTGTCCCAAAAGCGGAATTTCTTCGCAATTGTGATGCCTGTAATTGCGCAATTCGCGCTGCGGAGATAGATTGAATGAGTATTCATTCGGTGGCGACTTTGCCGCCTGAGGCAGGCGTGGCGGCACTCTCCAGGAGTCGCGGTTGTCGCCATCACAAACAATTCAATAGGCTTACGGCGAGTGACTGTGACGACGAAGCGCGATTTCCACCTTTCGGACGCAATTCCCACTGGACCAACCAGCGGTGCAAACCGCAATTCCGACAAGTATCAGCGCATCCTCGATGCTGCTGTGGCGGTGTTTGCGGAGAAAGGGTTCTTCGTCTCGCGCGTCAGCGACATTGCGGACCGTGCGAGCGTAGCGGACGGCACGGTTTATCTCTATTTCAAGAACAAGGATGAAATCCTGGCTGCCGCCATCAATACGGCGTTCGACGGATTCATGAAGACGGCGCGCACCGAACTGGAAAAGTTGCCGACTCCTTCGGACCGGCTGCGGCGGCTGGCCTACCTTCACCTGGAGGCGTTGGGATCGAACCGCAACATGGCGGTCGTATTCCAAATGGAGCTGCGACAGAGCACGCGGTTCTTGTCCGAATTCTCGCACCAGCACCTGGTGGAGTATTTCAACCTGGTGCGTCAGGCGATTTGCGACGGCAAGGCCAGCGGAGAGCTTCGCGCCGACTTGCCCGAGAAGATTGCGGCGAACTGTTTTTTCGGCGCCATCGACGAGATGGTGACCTCGTGGGTGCTGAGCGAGAAAGACTACCCGCTGGCCCACGTGGCCGAGCCGGTTTTGGACATCCTGCTGAGCGGGATGCGGGCTACTTCGAAGTAGCCATGGATGGTGAGTGATGAATATTCGCACACTCAATGACGTGTTCTTTACGGTCGCGGGCCGCAATGAGGACCGCGCAATGTTGAACCGCGAAGGTGGTGTTTGGAATCCAATCGCGGCTGCACAACTGCACCGCTGGGTCACGGCAACCGCGCGCCAACTGCAGGCTTGGGGAGTTGGCCAAGGCGACCGGGTGGTAATCCTAAGTGAAAATCGCCCGGAGTGGGCCATTACCGACTTCGCGACGCTGCTGCTGGGAGGAATTGTAGTCCCGATCTATGCCACCTCGACGGCCGAGCAAGTCCTCTACGTGGCCCGGCACTCGGAGGCGCGTATTGCCTTCGTGTCAACGCGCAATCAGTACGAGAAGGTGGAGTCGATTCGGGCCCAGACGAAACTGGAACGCATCGTCGTGATGGACAAAGTCGACGATCTGCCAGACGTCCCGCAGATGCAGTACATCCTGAGTGGCGCCACCGACCTGCGCGATGAGGAGATCGAGAGGATTGCCAATTCGATCCAGTCCGACGACATAGCGACCCTGATCTACACGTCGGGCACGACCGGCACACCGAAAGGGGTCATCCTGACACATGGCAACCTCGCGTCGAACCTGGGCATGACCGCAGACTTGGTGGACATTGGCCAGGATGACGTCGCTGTGTCGTTTCTGCCGCTGTCGCACATCACCGCCCGCCATGTTGACTACCTGTTGTTTCAGCGTGGGGCCACGATTGCCTACTGCCCCAACTTCGATGATCTGCCACAGGCACTGATGGAAGTGCGGCCCACGATTTTCGTAGCGGTGCCGCGAGTGTACGAGAAGATCCACAACAAGATACTGCACTCCACGCAGGGAACAAAACTGAAGATCTTCAACTGGGCGCTCTCGGTGGGGCGAAGGCACAGAGAGGAAATCCTGAACGACATCAAGCCGAAGTCGTTGGCATGGAAGCTGGCGGACCGGCTGGTGTTTGCTAAGGTTCGGCACGGCGTTGGGGGACGCGCCCGGCTGTTTCTGTCCGGAGGCGCGCCGTTAGGACGTGAACTCGCCGCCTGGTACGCCGACATTGGGATTCGGATCGACGAAGGCTACGGCCTGACCGAGACTTCACCGGTGATCGCAGTCAACCTTCCCAGTCAACACCGGCTGGGTACCGTGGGAAAGATCCTCTCCAATCTCGAGGTGCGGATCGCGACCGATGGCGAAGTGCTGGTACGCGGGCCGTCTGTGTTCAAAGGCTACTGGAACATGCCGGAGGAATCTGCGGCGGCTTTCGAAGACGACTGGTTCAAGACTGGAGATATTGGGCGTCTGGATGAGGACGGCTATCTGTCGATCACGGACCGCAAGAAGGACTTGATCAAGACCTCGGGCGGAAAGTTCATCGCGCCGCAGCCGATAGAAAACTCGCTCAAGGCCAATCCCTTTGTGGGTGAAGCCGCGGTGGTGGGCGACAAGCGGCGATTCGCGTCGGTGTTGATCGTGCCCAACTTCCCCATCCTGGAAGACTGGGCGGAGTCCAAAGGCATCTCGAAGGCTTCGCGAAAAGAGCTGGCGCGTTCAGCTCAAGTGCAGATGCTGTACCAGGAAATCGTGGACGAATTGAATGAAAACCTGGCGCAATACGAGAAGCTCAAGAAGATGATCGTGCTTCCAGAGGAACTCAGCATTGCTGATGGAACGATGACCCCAAGCATGAAGCTGCGACGGCGGCACCTGGAACAGCGTTATCATCGGCAGATCGACGCGCTGTATGCCGAGGAGCATCCGCACGCAAAGGTCGAACATTCGGCTGAACCCGCCAGGAGATAGCGGCGCTTGCTTCCCTGCCAGGGCCCGTGATGAATTACTCGATGGGCTCCACCGCGATTGTCGGCTCGCGATGAGAACGGTCAGGCCTCTGCACCAGAACGGTAGCCGATAGCACAATCAACATCCCAAGGACTTGAATGGGTGACACAAGCTCTCCCAGAAGAATCGCAGTCAGCAGGATAGCCCAAACTGGCTCCAGGCAACTGGTGACAATGGCGCGGGTGGGATCAAGGTGCTGCAATCCGGCGAAATAAAAAGAAAACGGGATGAGCACCGAGGTCACGGAGAATACGGTCATGAATGCCCACTGGCCGCCGGAGTAGTGCTGAGCAGCGATCTTCCACGGTGGGTTGACCACGATCCAGAAAGCGGCTGCACCGAAGAGCGCGTACACCAGCACGGTCCAGCGCTGATAGGTTTGCAGCAGATGCTGCGCGTAGACGTTGTAGAAGGCAAACGCTATTGCTGCCAGTTCCGCCGCGATCACTCCGATCGTATTGAAACGCGCCCCCGATAGACCCAGCCACGGAAAGCTCGTCCGGGCTGAAATTTCACCCACGGCAAAGGCGCATCCCACGACCGCCATAACCACGCCCAGAATGCGTTGGGCGGTGGGATGCTGCAGTCTGCGCGCCAACATATACAACAGTACCCAGACCGGAGCAACGTATTGCAGAACGATTGCCGTCGCCACGGAGGTCCGCTCGATGGCGAAGTAGTAGAAGTAGTTGGAAGCGGCCACTCCCGCAATGCCGAGCACGACAAACTGAGCCAGGTGAGAGCCTCGAACGCGCAGTGCCGAACGTTGGCTCAAGAAGAGGATGGGTGCAAGGACCAGGAGCGAAATCGTGGTGCGGCTCTGGGTGAGGATCAGGGGATCGATCTTGTCGAGATATTGCCCGCCGACGTGGACGCGCCCGGTGAAAACGGCACGGCCCATGGCCGCCGAGAGTCCCCAGAAAAACGTGGCCGCGGCGATGTACAGATAGCCGCGGGTGGGGTGAAGCTTACTGGCCGAGAAGTTGGGCGAGGCGCTCAGGGTCGTAACCGATCAGGATTTCGTCTCCGATGACAACCGTGGGTGTCGACTGGCTGCGATACTTTTGCGTCAATTCCCGGGCTGCCGCGAACCCGGAATCGATGCTCCGCTCTTCGAATTCCACGCCGCGTTCGGCGAGAAAATTCTTGACCCAGCCGCAGGGCGGACAGTCCTGCTGAGTAAACACTATGACCTTGGACTGAGACATGCTATTCCGCCAGGGCCGATTCGCTGTGCGAGGTGCGCAATACGCGGTCCACCGTATAAGGAGCCCGTTTGGCCGGCTCATGGAAGTGCCGTACCTGCAATTCACCAAGAAGCCCGAGCGCGACCAACTGCACACCAGCCACAATCAACACCGCTCCAAATACCATCATGGGGCCGTGCTCGTCCATGACGTCCACGTGCCGGATGAACTTTTCTATGAGCATCCAGAAGGCGATCAGAAGCCCGGTGATCGAACTGATCGCGCCAAAGCCGCCAAAGAAATGCAGTGGCCGGGACATGTATTTCAGCAGGAATCGAATGGTGATCAGGTCGAAAAACACGCGGAAGGTGCGACCGATCCCATAGTGCGATTCGCCATTCGCCCGTGAAACATTACGAATGGGTATTTCGCAAATCGTCGCACCGTAGGCCGACGCCAGCGCCGGAATGAAGCGGTGGAGTTCACCATACAAGGGAACTTCCTGTACAACTTCGCGGCGATAAGCCTTGAAGGTGGTGCCGAAATCATGGATGTCTACGCCGCTCAACTTGGCCATCAGCCAATTAGCGATGCGTGACGGAATCCTGCGCATCACGAAGTTGTCGATGCGTTCCTTGCGCCATCCACTGACGATGTCGTAGCCGGCCCGCAACTGTTCCAGGAACAACGGTATGTCGTCGGGGTCATGCTGCAGATCGCCATCCATCGCCAGCACATACTCGGCTTGGCAGTGATCGAAGCCCGCTGCCAGCGCGGAGGTCTGTCCAAAATTTCGGCGTAGCTTCACTACGACGACGCGCCGGTCGACGGCTGCAATTTGCTGCAAGAGCGAAAAGGTGTGGTCGGTGCTGCCATCGTCGACAAACACGAGCTCAAACGGCTCGAGGGTGGCTTCCATTACCGCCTTCAGCCGGTCGTAGAGCTCAGTGACGTTTTGCTCTTCGTTGTGGAAAGGAACAACAATCGAGTACTTAAGCACAGTTCACTGATTATACCTTCTGACCATCACGGAATGGGTTTTTTGGGCCAAACGGTTCCTTTCTAGTGACGATTGGCGCTTGGAGCGAGATTAGCGATCCTAATCAGAGCCTGCGAGCGGCGATGAATTGCAGCACGCGGCTGAGGCCTTCGGCAAACTCTTCGCACTTCGTTATCAGGCTGACAACTAAATGTCCTTCGCCCGGGAAGTTGTAGAAGTGGCCGGGGTGAAGCAGGACTCCGCAATTGCGCAGCAAGGCAATCGCGAGATCCTCATCGGAACCCAGCGCGGGCACGCGCAGTACTACGTACCATCCACCCTCGACCACCAGCCGATGGCACAGGTCCTGTGTGGCCAGTTTCGCGTCGAGCTCATTCAGATTTACACGTATTCGCCGCAGAACCTGTGGCTGAATGTGGCTCCGTTCGGCCAGCATGTTTGGCAGAGCCAGTTGAACCGGGGCATTCATCGACAAGTAGGTGTCGGCGATCACCGCGAGCCGGGCAAGCGCCTCGCGCTTGGGTGCCTGGGGACCGGTAGTCACGACCCAGGCCACCTTCATTTGAGGAAGCGCCGAGATCTTGGAAAGACCGCTCAGGGTAAACGTCAATATGTCGTCATTGGCGGCGAATGTGGGACCAGATGGGCCTTTCAGCGAGTAATCCAGGAAAACCTCGTCCGCGATAATCGCGAGGCCGTTGGCTGTGCAAAACCGTGCAAGTTCTGCGACTTCATCCGCCTTCACATACGAACCCGTGGGGTTATTGGGATGCACGACCAACACCGCCCGACATAGGGCGCCTTCGACTTGTGCGCTTTGCCACGCCGTCCGAAGCGATTCGAAGTCGATCTGCCAGCCGTGGTCGTACACCAACTCATAGGGGACGAGTTTGACGTCGTTCAGATCGGCCAGGAAGTCGAACAGGGGATAGCTGGGCACCGGCACCAGAACTGCATCGCCCGGGTCACAAAGCAGCCGGAACACAAACGCATAGGCCTCGCTGGTGCTGGTGGTCAGGATAAGGTCGTCCGCGGAGACATGGGTTCCCTTCTCCGCATAGTAAGCAGCAACCGCCTCGCGCGCGGAGAGCAAACCCTGTGCCGACGGATGATAGGTCAACACCCCAGGATTCGCGAGGGACTGCAATAACTCGGCCTCCCGATATCGAAGACCGATGGTTGTGGGGTTGGATGCAGTCAGGTCGAGCACTTCCCCGCCCGCGAGTCTATGGGCTTCAAACGCTTTTGTGTAACGGTTCGGAGCAAGATTCCAAGCTGTGCGGCGGGAGAACATCAATGAGAATTCCGCTCGGTCACAATGCGGCCGTACTCGGAAGACCGGCCCACCCGGTCGAAATAGTTGTAGGCCGCCGCAGCAATTCTTGCGATGGCATCGCTTCCGTCTTGCTCATGCTTGAGGTACGCGGTCATGACGACGATCACGAATGGCCGGTTGGGTACGAATACGATGCCAACATCGTTGCGCACCCCGGCGAGTTCGCCCGGCTTGTTGGCGATGACGACGCCCTCGGGAAGGTAGCGGGGAATATCGCTGGGTTTTGGTGTGCTAAGGACTTTAAAGAAGTCGTCGGTGAGAATCTTGTTCAGCACCTTTCCCTGGTACAGGCCGGCAAGAAAGGTCATCATGTCGCGCGGCGTGGAAAGATTTTCCCGGCCTGCCTGTGCGGCCTTGACGTCCATCATCTTACGTTGCAGCCGGGTATGGCTCAGACCGAACGAGTCGAGCATAGCATTCACGTTCGACATGCCTACGCGATCGATTAGGACATTGGTGGCACTATTGTCGCTGACCGCGACCATGAACGTCGCAAGATCGCGGTTGGTTAGGCGGGTCACGCCGGGCGTCAGGCCACCCATGATGAAGCTGTCGGCAACAAGATCGCCGGAATTGACGGTGTAGGGGTCGGAGAGTTTGGCCTTGCCAGCTACACCCTGCTCCGACTGTTGCTGCTGCCGGTAGAGTTCGGCAAGCACCGTAACTTTGATGGACGACGCCTGGGCGAATACCGCATCGGGATTGAGCAGCAGCGTGCGTCCGTCGGTGAGGTCCATGATGGCAACTCCCATGGTGCCATCGAGGTCACGGTTGACCTGCTGTACCGAGGCCTCAAGTTTCTGCCAAAGCAATTCGCTCTGCGCCGGCTTGCCGACGATATCCGCCAGCGGTTGGGTCGGATTCGAAGCGGGAGGCGCCTGCGCAAGCATGGAGCACGTTAGAATCGCAGCGAGCAGCGCAACAACTTTCGCCATAAGAGGCGGATTATACATAAGCAGTTCGCACCCCTGGCGTCCGGTCAGCCTGTCCGCCGAATGAATTTCCAGAGAATTCGGAAGCCAAAGCGAGAGAGTCACCTTACAATGAAGGCACTCCCAGCGGAGCTAACTGCTGAACTATGAACGACGCCGAGCCTGTGATCTCAGACGATTCGAACTCATCATCCAACTCAAGAACAGCCCTTGTGATAGGAGACGACCCGGAAGTCAAGGGTGCGCTTTCGAGCATTCTGACGCCTGAAGGCTGGACCGTGGAGCAAAGCAGCAACCTGGACGAGGCATTCGAGTTGGCGCAATCGCGGCACTTTGACCTCATTGTGACCAGTCGTAAAACTTCGGGAAAAGACGATGTGGAATTCCTGCGGCGAATTCGCCGGGTGAAACCGCACACGCGGATGATCATTCTGACCGATGAAAGCACACCGGCTGACGTGATTGCTTCGATGCGGGAGAACGCATTCGGCTATCTATCGAAGGGATTTTCGCTCGACACGCTCGCAGAAACGGTTCGATCGATGCTGGAGTCGCCGGCATGGGACGATGGGATCGAGATCATGTCGGCCACGCCGAACCTGATTACGCTGGCGGTTCGCTGCCAAATGGCAGCCGCCGAACGTCTGCTCTGGTTCATGCGCGAGATCGCCGATTTGCCCGAGGCGGAGCGCTACAACGTCGGTATGGCCTTTCGGGAGATGCTGCTTAACGCCATGGAGCACGGAGGCCGTTTCGATCCCGAGAAGTACGTCGAAATCTGCTATGTGCGAACCCGGCACCTGGTGATGGCACGGATCAAGGATCCTGGCGACGGATTTACTCTGGATGAAGTCCGTCACGCCGCAATCGCGAATCCACCCGATGACCCCATCGCGCACGTGATCAGACGAAACCAGGAGGGCATGCGTCCCGGCGGCTACGGGGTGATGCTGGCCAAGCATCTAGTGGACGAGCTGGTTTACGGTGAGAAAGGCAACGAGGTGCTTCTGATCAAGTACCTGCCTGAACTTCCGGGGGCGAAGGCAAAGTCGTAGAGCCGCATGCGAGCAAGCGGGCCGGCATTCGGCATCTCAGCAAGTATCGACAAGGCTCACTTTCGCCGTTACCATGGAGTGAACAATGATTCCGTGTTCTTCTGAAAAGTTCTGCCTGGGACTTGCGTGTGTTGCTATTAACGCTATCCGCTTCGCTGCCTGGTTTTGCTGCTTCCGTTGCGGAGTCTGCCGCAACTGAAAGCACAACCGACAAGCCGTTTGTCGTCGAGTACTACTACAAAGCGAAGTGGGGCCATGCGGACGAATTCATCTCGCTTTTCAAAAAGAACCACTACCCTCTTCTGGAGAAACAGGTCGAGATGGGGCGCATGCTCAAGGTGTCGGCGGTATCTCCCCGTTATCACGCCACGGAAGACGGTCGTTGGGATTATCGCGTTACCATCGTCTTCAAGAATGCAGCCGTCGCCAACGACGCCTTCGACGAGAAGGCGCTCATCAAGCAGCTCTATCCTGACCAGGAAACGTACAAGAAGGAAGAGCAGCGGCGCTTTGAAATACTCGACGCGCACTGGGACCTGCCGATCAAGGATGTCGATCTCAACGCGCAGTAGACGGATCAGATTTCGAATCGAGGTTCGACGGCTGAGTCCTGAACTGCCCCGTGGCCCGCTGTTCTACTGGGTAGCCACATTATAGGTATTCGCGGCCGGCGTCACGCTGGCCGTCGCACACAATTGCACCGTAACCGTGTCGGAGCTGGTCACTGCCGCACTGAGAATTATCAGGCCATTAGGGAGCGTTCCATCTGACGCGCTGACGGACACTGGATGGCCCACGATGGCACCCGCTACTGAGGCTGCTCCCGTGGTGCAGCTTCCGGCCGTCAGTGCAGCGCCGCCGATGCTGCCGGTGGTTCCGCTAAGAGTCGGCGTGGTCACACACATTGGACACGAGAGAATCGGTGTCGTACCTCCACTCGAGACCAAAGGAGCCGTCGCGGCCACAGACTCAACCGTTCCTTGGTTGGTTTGCGGATTCAGTAGCTGCCACTGGACTCCATCGTAGATCATGTGAGCGAGTGCGGTAGTGGTCAGGTCGCCGGGCGCCAAAGGCTGAGTGCTGAATTTGGTGATGAGTTTTGCGCCAAGCCCGTTAACATTCAAGGTTGGCGTCGCAGACGTATTTGCAAACTTCGGCAGCAGATAGATCATATTACCGCGACCGAGCACACTGCCATCGAGGCCGTTTACATAGGTTGTAGTCAGCACGTTTACCGCCCCAGTGTCCTGCGTGTAGAGCCATGGCCCAATTTGGCTTGGAGTAGTCTGCTGACGTCCAAGACGCCAATAGCTGGTGCCGTCAGAACAGATCAGGTAGGTTTGACGACGAATTTGTGTAATTGTTCCGGTGGGACCTCCATCGACACCGACCCCGCTTGTGTTTATGCTCAAGTACACATTTGTCCCGGAGTTGATTCCTGCCCCGGCAAAGTCCCCGATCGCAACGCAGCTCCCGTTTGGCGGTGGCTGGCTGGGAAGGGTAAATGTGTGTGTGACGGTGCCGACTAAGACGATGAAGTTGCCGTACTTGGTGGGAGTAGAAAAGTCGCTGGTCTGAATGGTGTAATCGGTCGACTTCTGAACAATCGGCCATGCCAAGCCGGACGACACTCCGGTAAGGCCGGATCCGTTTCCGGAAAAGATATTGGCGTTGTTGGATAGCGACACAGCGTTGTTATAGCTGCCTGCGAGTTGCGCCGCACCGAGCGAGCCGCTGATTTGCGAGAAGTCGTAATCGCTGGCGGCCGGCAATACCGCGCCGGTGCGGCCGTTGAAGGAATTGACGACGCCACTGGCCGGGGCAAAGCCACTGGCCGGAATTCCGCCCAGCAGAGCCGCATTGAGGTTCGGTATCAGGGTAGATGAGGCGATTTGCAGTGGTGCGGTACCATTGGCCACGGTCGAGATGAGCCGTGAGCCGCTGACACTGCCAGCGCCGGTGAAACCTCCCAGAGTGTTAATGTTGCCGGTACCATCGACGGTAAACTGAACTCCATTGTTGGTTCGGGCACTGATCAGCGCGCCAGTAACAGGACCGGTTGCGCTGTTCAGGATAAGCGCCCCGATCCCGGTCGGACTGTAGATTCGCGCCAGCATCCCGACCGTACTCCCACTCTTGGCGGTTTCAGTGGCATCGATAGCAAAACCATTGGGGCTACTAGCCTGGCCGATCAAGCCGATGGTGTTGCCGACGCCGAGCGCGATACCCTCCAGTCCGATGCCATTGGGACTGTCGGATTGACCATAAACGCCGAAGCCCGGCTTGGTTGCGGAGGTCGAAGTTGCGCGACCGTACACCCCGAAACTTCCGTCCAAGGAGGAAACACCTTCGACACCAGCGACGATCCCGGGAATGGCGCTCGCGCTAGTCGTACCCACCACACCGCTGTTGCTGGGTGCGTTGGCGATCAGCCCCACTCCGGCTCCATTTTGCTGCACCTGCACAACCTGGTCGGCTGTGGTATCGACAAAGTTTGTCGCTGGATTGGTTACCGCCTGGGTACTGATATCGGAACCAACTTGGGGAGCGGTCGCATTGCCAATGAGCGAGCCTGTTGTTGTTTCCGTGATTGTCTTATTTGCGGGCGATGAGGGCACTACTGTAGGCGAGCCGCCCACCGTAGACTCTGGAGCGCTGCTGAAAACAACGTCGAGCTCAGGCTGGTGGCCGGTTCCGACGCTTTCCTTGCTATCAAAGGAAAAGCTTCCACTGGCACTGGTGAGCGCCAGCGCGACGCCGTTGTTGGGGATGGTTCCGCTCAGCCAGCCTTGCACCAAGGGCGTGATGTCAATCAGCAGAAACTGATTCAGACTCGACGCTGTTACAGACACCGATTGGCCACCTGTTGCGGAGGCTCCCGGCGGGGGTGCGTTGTTGAGGTTCAGGCCACGTTCGCTCCAAGCACTGTCCACTTGATAAACGTCGAATGATCCTGGAGCAGTGACGGCGTTGACGTAGAGCCGTAAGGTGGCCTTCGTGATGGCAGTATTGGGCGGCAGGGCGCCCAAGTTGAGTCGAACGTAACTTGCGGTTCCGGCTTGCACCGGCAGCAACACGCTGCTACCGAAGTTTGCGGAGGGCTGTGCACTGGTTATGTACGAATCGGCGCTCGGCGGCGCCTGCGCCAGGCTAGTCACGGCAATGAACCACACGACGGCGAGAGCGACAGCAAGGAGCAAGTTGCGCGGCATGATCGGTGTCACTTTCCTTGAGGTTTCGA
Organism: uncultured Acidobacteriaceae bacterium; assembly: GCA_963758255.1. Lineage (GTDB taxonomy): Bacteria > Acidobacteriota > Terriglobia > Terriglobales > Acidobacteriaceae > DASRAA01. Next base: position 28,079 of record CAVWUX010000014.1, on the reverse strand, counting down.
GAATCTGGCAGGGATTTGCAGATTGTGATGTTATTTGACCGCCATGTCAACCACCCACAAGTCGCAGCTGGGGGAGAGGCAGCCCGGCAGATGCTTCGTCAGGGCACCGCACGCGCAGCGCCTGCTCGCAAAATGGTGCCCAGACGAATTGTAACCGGGTCGATCTTCTCAGACGTCGTAGTACATCATGAACTCGTAGGGGTGGGGACGGAGGCGAAGGGCGTCCACTTCCTTCTCCCGCTTATAGTCGATGTAGGTATTGAGCATTTCCTCGGTGAACACGTCACCCTTCATCAGGAACTGGCAGTCCCTGGAAAGTGCGTCCAGAGCGGCATCCAGTGAACCCGGCATCGACGGCACTTTAGCGAGCTCTTCGGGACCCAGATCATAGATGTCCTTATCGAGCGGCGGACCAGGGTCGATTTTGTTCTCCACGCCATCGATGCCGGCCATCAACATTGCTGCAAAGGCCAGATAGGGATTGCAACTGGGATCCGGCGGGCGGAACTCCGCTCGTTTGGCCTTCGGTGACGCCGAATACATGGGGATTCGCACCGCGGCCGAGCGGTTTCGCCGCGAATAGGCGAGGTTGACTGGAGCCTCGAATCCGGGTACCAGGCGCTTATAAGAATTGGTGGTGGGGGCGATGATCGCCGCCAACGCCGGACCATGCTTGATCAGTCCCCCGATATACCACAATGCCAGTTGCGACAATCCCGCGTAGCCGTCGCCGGAAAACAGAGGCTTGTCATCCTTCCATAGCGACTGGTGAGTATGCATTCCGCTGCCGTTGTCCTGGAAGAGCGGCTTGGGCATAAAGGTCACGGTCTTGCCGGCCTGGTTGGCGACGTTCTTCACGATGTACTTGAAGAGCATCATGTTGTCCGCAGAACGGATCAAGGAGTCGAAGCGAAGATCGATCTCGGTCTGGCCGCCGCTGGCCACCTCATGGTGGTGGCACTCGACCTCGAGACCGCAACTTTGCATGGCGAGCGCCATCTCCGTTCGCAAGTCCTGATAGTGGTCGGTCGGGGGGACTGGGAAATAGCCTTCCTTGTAGCGCGGCCGATAGCCGAGGTTGCCCTCCGCCCGCCCAGAGTTCCAGCGGCCCTCTTCGGCATCGATGAAGTAGTAGCCTTCGTGCTCATTCTGGTCGAAGCGCACATTGTCGAAGACAAAAAACTCCGCCTCCGCCCCAAAGTAGCCTGTGTCGGCAATTCCAGTCGAAGTGAGATAGATTTCCGCTTTCTTGGCAATATAACGAGGATCGCGGTCGTATCGCTGTTTCGTGACCGGATCAATCACGTCACACACCATGACCAGTGTTGGGGCCTCCGTGAAAGGATCCAGCAGATAGCGTGACGGATCGGGAATCAAAAGCATGTCGCTTTCGTGAATCGCCGCCCAGCCGCGAATCGACGAACCGTCCATGCCGAAGCCTTCTTCGAAGGAATTTTCTGTGAGTTGCCCGATGGGATAGGTCACGTGATGCCAGAGACCTGGCAGATCGGTAAATCGCAGATCGAGCATCTGGACGTTGTTTTGCTTGGCAAATTCCAGTATGGCTTTCGGGTCAGCCTTCGGTACTACCATCAAGAGCTTCCTCCGGGGTTCCGAGTCAGAATACGCTGCTGCGCCCGCTACAGGGCATACAATGATTTTATCGGCCGCATAATTTCGTATTATGGAACTGAAGCTCTCATAGCCACAGATGGATTTCGATCAAATCGAGACGTTCCTGGAAGTCGCCAAGCTTAGCAGCTTCTCACGCGCTGCCGAGCGGCGCTTCCGCACGCAACCCGCGATTTCTTCGCAGATTCGTTCGCTAGAGGAGGAAGTAGGCGCAAAGCTGCTGGATCGCAGTGGTGGGCGCGTAGCGGTCACGGCTGCCGGCAAAGTGTTCCAGAAGTACGCCGAGGATACGATCGAACAGCGCCGGGTGATGCTGATTGCGCTGGCCGAGATGCACCGCATTCCGCGGGGCGAAATTGTAGTTTCGGCGAACGAAGGCACCTGCCTGCACATCCTCCCGGAAGTATTCGCCGAGTTCAAGCATCAGTACCCCAGCGTCGCGGTCAATGTGAAACGCTCTGAGCACCAGAAGATTCTCGAGGCTCTCATCGAAAACTCGTGCGACTTTGGCGTCGTCTCGATGCCCATCAAGGACAAGCGCTATACGGTCGTGCCCATCCACAGGGACGAACTGGTTGTGATCACGCCGTTCAAGCATCCGCTGGCTGGCCGCAACGAGGGGACCCTGGAAGAAGTTGCGCAATATCCCTTGCTGCTGCCGAAGCTGGGCCGAACTCGCGACACGCTGGAGGCGCTGTTTCACGAACGCCGCCTGAAGCCGATCATTTCGATGGAGCTTGACTCCAGCGAATTGACGAAGCGATTCGTGGCCGCCGACGTGGGTATCAGCTTCATTTCGCGTTCCAATATCTCCGAGGAACTCAAGGCCAAAACCCTGTCTGCCTTCAAAATCGCGGACGTCGTCTTGCAGCGCGATCTGGCGCTGGTGTTCAGGAAAGACAAGGCCCTTAGCCGCGCCGCTCTTGCCTTCATCGAGATTGCGGTGAAGCTAAAGACCGGCGCTCCCGCCGAAAGCGTCGCTCAAACCTCCTGACTTGAACCGACCAACCTATTTTCCCGCCATGATTTTCAACGTTCATTCACATGATGTTTACGAGGTGTGTGTTATTTTTAACAATTCGGAGATGATCCCATCTCGACTCTGGAGGCGCTCGCATTGAGTAAGAGCATGGTTCCAAAACGAATTTTCCTCACCAAAGGGGTGGGAAAACACAAGGAGCGCCTGACTTCCTTCGAGTTGGCACTTCGAGATGCGGGAATCGCGGCCCAGAATCTGGTCCGCGTATCGTCGATCTTCCCGCCTCACTGCAAATTGATACCTCGAAAGGAAGGCTTGAGCTACCTGTATCCGGGTGAGGTCGTCTTTGCGGTCGTGGCCGAGAATTCGACTCGTGAGCCGCACCGGTTGGTTGCCTCCAGCATTGGACTGGCGATCCCAGCCGATCGCAACACGTTTGGCTACCTCAGCGAGCATCACTCTTTTGGCGAGAAGGAAGATCTGGCCGGCGACTATGCCGAAGAACTGGCTGCGGAAATGCTGGCTACCACCCTCGACGTCGAATTCGACGCCGATAAATCCTGGGATGAGAAGAAAGAAGTCTACCGGCTGTCCAACAAAATTGTCCGTACCATGAATATCACGCAGACCGCTGTGGGCGACAAACGTGGGGTGTGGACGACGGTGATCGCCGCTGCCATCCTGATATTCGAGTAGCAGCAAGCCTCCGCGAAGTTGATCTAGCTCTTGTAGGCCTTCGGCTCGGGGCCCTTCTCCAGCGTTTCGCGATTCCAGATCAGCCCTTCGCGGCTGTACTGGGCCATCTCGAAGTCCTGCGTAAGTTCCAGGGCGTCCGTGGGACAAGCATCCTCACAAAGTCCGCAGAACATGCACCGGCTCAGGTCGTAGGTGAACTCCGTGAGTTCCTTGCGCCGAGTCACAGGATTGCGCTCACTACTCACAACGATCAAATGCTCGGGACACGCCACGGCACAAAGATCGCAGGCGATGCACAAAGACTCATTGGTGTCAGGATTCACGTCCAGCCGAGGCGCGCCGCGAAACCGTTCCGCAATCTGCGGGCGCTGCAAGGGATATTGTTCGGTAATGAGCTGCTTCGGAGACTGATTGCGGAACGTAACCCCAAGTCCCTTGATCAGATCAACGAACAGCATTTTGCGTAAGACGTGCTTCATCCTCGCTCCTGATGTGAAGAAGTCTAGCACACGCTTCCCTTCTTCAAGCCTTAACCCAGTTCCTCCAAAGCGGTGCGATGTGATGCCGGTTTATCCAACTCTCTCGCCGGATTCTGAGGGCGACAACGGCCCCGGCGCTGGCATAGAATCTCAGCACGCATGCGCATCTTCGCTGGGACCGCACTCACGCTCGCATTTGCAGCTGTTCTTGGAGCGCAAGAGCCGAATGCGATGTCCCCCCCAACTGTAGCGGTGGCGCCAAGGGCCACTGACCGAACCACCGAGCCGGCGCCTGAAACAACGGCCAAGGCGCCGCCGGACGCCGGCGAAACAGCTACAGCGATTCTGCCTTCACCCCCTGGTCCCCAGGCAGTTGCCGAGGCCAAATCGCTATTCAAGGCAGGAATGAAACTCAAGTCCTCCGGCAACTTGGGGGCCGCGTTCGAGAAATTCGAGCGAGCCTCGCAATTGGATCCGCGCAGCGTGGAATACCTGACCGCCCGCGAGTTTGCCCGTCAGCAACTGGTGATGGAGGCACTGGAACGTGGAAACAAGGCGATGCAGGCAAAGAACGAAGTTGTCGCTACCGCTGAGTTCCGGCAAGCGCTTCAGTACGATCCCTCGAATGAGTTCGCACGCCAGCGGCTAAACGATTCGGTCTGGGACACCACAGCTCCGCCCAGCCGCAACCTTCAGGTGGTTCAGAAATCGCTGGAAGTCGCGGTATCACCAAATCCTGGACGGAAAGATTTCCAGTTCCGCGGCGATTCTCGAACATTACTTAGCCAAGTGGCAAGAGCTTACGGCATTACCGCGACGATTGACGACTCCGTGCAGACACGCCGCGTTCGCTTTGACATCGCCAACGTGAACTTCGCAACGGCGATGGAAGCTGCGACCCGCGTCACTAAGACGTTCTGGATAGCGCTTTCCGGTTCCCAAATGTATTTCGTCGCCGACACGCTGGAGAATCGCCGCAATTTCGAACGCATGGCGATCCGTACCTATTACCTTTCCGACCTGACAACACCACAGGAACTGGCGGACATGGTGAACGCCCTGCGGGTCATCCTCGACATACGATTTGTAGCGCAGGATCCGACCGAATCGACGATCACCATTCGCGCGCCATTGGCGGTTGTCGATGCTGCCAGCAAGCTGATCGAGAGTTTAGCTGGTGGTCGACCACAGCTTTTGCTGGACGTTAGGGTGTACCAGATCAGCTCCAGCCTGATGCGGCAGTTGGGGACGCAGTTGTACTCGCAATTCACCTTGTTCAACCTCAGCCCCGCCTTGATTGCTTCGCTTGGAGTGGCAGCACAGGATCTGATTAACCAGCTGATTGCGTCGGGCGGCATCAACCAGGCCAACTCGCAGGCCATTCAGGCGCTGCTCGCTCAATTGCAACAATCGACCCAGACGTTGCCTATTCCGCCAAACTTTGCAACTTTCGGCGGGGGGCTCTCGTTAATGGGACTGTCAGCAGCACCACCGATCACCGTGAACGTGAGCATAAACGAATCCGACGTCCGCAGTTTAGGGCACGTCACTCTGCGTGCCGCCCAAAACTCCCCTGCTGTGCTGAAACTCGGGCAGCGCTACCCCATCGTGAACGCAACCTTCGCTCCGATCTATAACAACGCCGCGATCTCCCAGGTCGTAGGCAATCGGAGCTACGTCGCGCCCTTTCCTTCCTTCAATTTCGAGGACCTCGGACTGAATTTGAAGGCAACGCCGATCATCCACTCGAACACTGATGTGAGCCTGAAGATAGAGCTGAATATCCGTTCGCTGGGCACGCAGACCGTCAACGGAATTCCCGTCATTCTGAATCGTGAGTACACCGGAAGCATCACGTTGAAGAACGAAGAGTCGGGCGTGGTGGCCGGCCTTCTCTCCAAAGTTGATTCCCGCAGTTTGTCGGGCTACCCCTTCATGAGCCGGGTCCCAGTCGCGTCCTACGCCACGGCCGAACACGCCAAGAATCAAAATGACGATGAGCTGCTGATTGTCATGACGCCCCACATCGTGCGCATGGCCTCCAGTGAGGGGTTCGCCGTTCAGTTGCCAGTGGGACATTAGCGCCCGGGCAGCAGCAAGAATTCCCGAACACCTGGTTCCGGCTGAGCGGTTTGAATACCGCTGACTTATTTGGCCGGTGTGTTCACGCTGTAGTCCACAATCGACTTCACCACATCATAAGGCGTGTTGTTTCCGAATCCCACGACCTTTCGCCCGTTGACAAAGAAAGTCGGAGTGCTGGTCACGCCCAGTTTCATACCCAGTGCGATCGACTCCCGCACCCGTTTTTCAGTTTCAGGCTTGGCCACACAAGTTGATACCGCGGCGGGATCGGCCCCAGCCTCCTTCACGTAGCCTTTGAGCATTGTCTCGGCGTTCTCCGGAGTGATTTCCCCCTGGTGCTCGTACACGGTGCTGATGAACTTCCATACCGCATCGTTGCTCTCACGACCAACGCAATCCACGTACTTTGCGCCCAGGAGCGACCATTTGTGAATGGATTCCAGCGGAAAATTCTCGAAGATCAGCTTCGCTTTCGGCTCCTCCTGCATGAGCTTCGTGATGTTAGGTTGCGCAGCCTTGCACGCCGGACATTCCAAATCTCCGAATTCGACGATGGTCACCGCGGCGTCGGTTGGGCCATGTACAGGGCCGTTGGCTGCTTTCAAGTCAGCTCTGGCAGGGGCAAATGGATCGGCACCGAACGGGACTATGTCGCCCGTCAGGGCGAATTTCTGGTCGGGCGTCACGAAAAGATGGAAAACCTGCTGGCCCTGCGGCGTGTTAAACAAGGCGGTGACCTCTGCAAATCCATCGGCCTCGGCGGGCTTGATCTCCGCGATCTTCCAGGTCAGATTCTGGTTCCATCCGAACATCTGCTTGAGGAACGAATCCACCGTTGCTTCACTGGGGAGTGACGCGTTGGAGGAGGTGGCGGCTACCGATGAACCGGGGGCTGCCGTCTTCGTCTGGGCCAAAACAGGCATCATAAACAGGCAGGTTAGTACAAGTAGAACTACTTTATACAATGGTAGTTGCAAGCGATACTTCATTTGTTCCTTTCAGTTTGTGGATCGCTGATGCCATGCAGATAGGTGGTCAGAACTCCAACTTGGCGGCAATCGGGTAGCGACGGCCGAACCCGAATGCTTTCGGCGAGATCTTTAATCCAGGAGCAGCCTGTTGGCGTTTGTACTCGTTGCGATCGACCATCCCGGTGACCTGGCGCACCAAGGCCAAATCCAAGCTATGCTCGGCTGCGATTGCTTCGGCTGCTTGATTCTCTTCCACGTAGGCTTCCAGGATTGTATCTAAAACATCGTAGGGCGGGAGCGAGTCGCTGTCTCTCTGATCCGGGCGTAGCTCTGCCGAGGGTGGCTTCTCCAGAGTAGAAAGTGGAATCACCGGAGATCGCGAGTTGACGTAGCGGGCGAGGCGATAGACCAACGTCTTTGGGACATCAGAGATCACCGCCAGTCCTCCGCACATGTCCCCGTACAGGGTGCAATAGCCGACAGCGATCTCCGACTTGTTGCCAGTGGTCAGTACCAGGGCGCCGAACTTGTTCGACAACGCCATCAGTAGCACTCCCCGGATTCGTGCCTGGACATTCTCCTCTGTCACATCCGCGGCGAGGTTGGCGAAGACCGGCTGCAGTGACTTCAAATGGGAGTCGAACGTTTCGCCGATGGGTATCAACTCAAATCGGATGCCGAGGTTCTTGGCGAGCGCAGCAGCATCATCGATGCTGCCCGGCGACGAGTACGGCCCGGGCATGCCGACGCCAATTACGTTTTCTCGGCCCAGGGCGTCGACAGCGATCGCCGCCGTAAGTGCCGAGTCGATGCCGCCACTGAGACCGATCACAACCTTCTGGAAACCGCACTTCCGCACATAATCGCGGGTGCCCAGCACAAGGGCGGAATAGGCACTGGCTTCCACTCGGTCGTCGCGATCATGGATGTCACCTTCGAGAGTCTCCGAATCAAAACAGACCATGTCTTCTTCGAATGACTTGGCCTGAGCGATGACCTGGCCATCCGGACCAAGCGCGAAACTCGAGCCGTCGAAGACCAGGCTGTCATTGCCGCCAACCTGGTTCACCATGGCAACCGGCACACGGTAGTGCATCGCAATCGCTGCAAGCATGTCGCGCCGAAGTTCGCGCTTGCGCAGGTAGAAGGGCGAGGCTGAAATATTCAGCAGGATCTTCCCTCCGGCGCCGATCAAGTCTTCGACAGGATCGACGCCGTACAACCGGCGGTCCCAGAAATTCTTGTCGTTCCAAGCGTCCTCGCAAATTGTGAGTGCGAGGGGTGTACCTTCAAGGGGTATTAGTTCCTGCTTGTCCGCGGGAGCGAAGTTGCGCATTTCGTCGAACACGTCGTAGGTCGGCAGGAGCCGTTTGGATTGGATCGCCGCGATCTTTCCTTCGCGCAGCAGGGCTGCGGAATTCATCACCGACTTGCCGGTGGCCGATTTGGCGGGCGTGACTAACCCACAGATCACGGAGATGCCAATGGTCTCCGAGGCAATCTTCTCCGCAGTTTGACGGTTGCGCTCGATGAACCAGGGGCGCTCCACCAGGTCGCGGGGAGGGTAGCCGCAGACGCTCAATTCCGGGAACAATACGAGATCGACGCCTGCACTCTTTGCTCGCCGCGAGAAGTCAATGATTTTTGCGGAATTGCCATTGAAGTCGCCGACGGTAGGGTTGATTTGGGCGAGCGCAATCCTCACTCTCACAGTGTAACGGTGCGGCTGCAGCCGCGCCAAATCACGGGGCCGGTAAGGCGTGTGGAGTGGTAGGCGATGGCGTCATCGGCGGACCGCCGGTGGGCGTCATGGGAGGCGTGCCCGGGGTTGGATTCGTACTGGAGTCCGGATACGGAGATCCGTCGGGGGGAGCGTTGCGGTCTTGAGGACGCGACGCACGATGATCGGCCTGGGTCGTCGGGAACTCAGGCTCCTCGCCTGGCCGCCGCAGCGTTGGAGCGTTCTGCGGCTTGGGAACGGGCTTCTGCTCAGCCAATTCGGCTTCTTTCGATGGCAGGTCGACTTCGCGAGTCGTGCGCACAATCTTCTGCCCGTCCACACTCATGATCTCGAGCCGTGCCACCTCGGTACCCTTAAAGCGCACGAATTCCACTTCCTGGGGTGGAGTGCCGTAGATCCATTCTTCGTAGTCCTCCCCCTGCTCATCCTTGTCGCGAATCTTGCGTGGCGGACGGCCCTTGGCGTAGACGACCATCTCTTTGTCCATGCCGACGAGGACCTGGTGGTTCTTGATTGCCTCCTGGATCTTGGGAGGCAACGTCTTCTCATAGGCCTCAGCGGTTGTCAGAGCCTTGAAGTCGATGACCGGGGAAAGCATCTCGCGGACCTGGTCGCCTGTGAGTTCGGGCACGTACTTGTCGAATTCAAGTGTGATCGTCGTTCCGTGGGCATCGAGGCTTTGCGGACTGGGGCCACCGGGGACTGTAGTTGCGCCGGCATTGCTGATGACCTGAATGTGTTGATACCACTTCTGGTGTTTCTTTGAGCCTCCGTTAATTTCGACGGCGATGCGATTGTCCTTGATCTGGACGTCGGTGATCACGCAGCGATCACCGGGCCGGGCGGCGGGACCAAATTCAGCGATTTGCTGGGCGATCGCGGCCTCGCTGGGACTCATAACGCCGTTTTTGATCTTGATGCCTTTGTCGCCTTGGGGAAGCATGACGCGCGCAAACACACGTTCCGACTGCAAACTGCGGATTACAAGCAGCCTGGTTTGTCCTGACATCTTTTCGGTTTGATTGGGATCGGGAGTTTTCGCCGCCTGTCCGAACGAAGGCTTTGCCGCGCAGGCACAGACGACTACCGCCAGCAGAAGCGCTGCATTAACGAACAGCGGATGGCGATGCCGATTCATCGAAGACCCCGTCTTGCCCAGATTATATTCCTATTCGGAGATGAAGATGCGCGCTAGTTTGAAGCATGGGGCAGACCAGGTTCAATCTGATTTTCTGAGGGTGACAACATCGCCGGAATTTGGAGATGACCCAGCGGTGCCCTCCAGACCAGGACTAGACCGACGAGAATGGCAAGGGCTCCGGGGGCGCTGGCTTCAATACCGTAACTGCCACCCGTGAGCCATTTCGGCCCGCCGACGGTGGCGTGGACGGCGACATTGAACAGGCGGAGTCCGCTGACCGGCAGTCCCAGGATGAGCCCCAGAACCGTATTCCACGCAAAATGGATGCCCCAGGGCATCCACAACGCGCGGGTTCTCAGATAGGTGACCGAGAGCAGAACTCCAATCGCCACCGTGATAATCAGGCCCCAGACGCTCGCACCGGGATTGGAGAGGTGTACCACTCCAAAGAGTGTCGAGAAAACTACGATGGCTCCAGGCGCACCGACTGCGTCCACCAGCCGCTGAAAGGGGTATCCCCGAAACATGAGTTCCTCGGCGAGGGCACCCGAGATTACGACGAGCAACGCGAGTGCTACTCGAGCCGCACTCATTGAGTTCACCGTGGTGCGGAAGCTCCAACTGCCCCATATCGCGATGGGAATCACCGCCAGGATGACGAGCAACAAGCCGACGGCGCAGCCGATGGAAAACTGGCGAAACCATCCCGGCAGTAAGGGCAGTCCTTGGGCCGCGATGCGGTGTTCTTCGACGTGATTGCCAACGGTTAGCAACCAACTGAAAATTGCGAGCAATAATACGGCCAGCAAGGGACGGAAAATTGCCTCGAAGCCGAGTACATGATTGCCGGCAATTGCCACAGCAGTGTAACCCGCGACCAGAAATGCAGTAACAGAGAGGATCCCCGACAGCACGAACGCCCAAATCGGCTGTATGCGCCCGTTCGCGTCGGTAAACATGACTACTTTTTCCCGGTCCGTGAGGCTGGTCCGTGGAAGCGAAGGCCGTCGCGCGCCACCCGGAAGTCGAGAGGCTGTCCGCCATTCTTGCGAATGGCCTCGTGCACGCGTTCACGTGATCCTTCTTCCACGAAAGCTATGACGCATCCGCCGCCTCCGGCGCCGCACACTTTAGCGGCACGAGCTCCGTGCTTTCTGGCGGCTGCAATCAGCTTGTCGATGAGCGGGGTCGTGATTCCGGGAGCGTTGGTGCGACGCAGCTTCCACTCTTCATGCAACAAGCTCTCTACGTCATCCCACTTGGCATGCTGGAGTGCGAAGCGCATCTCCTGCGCGATTCGGGAGATCTCGGCGAAGTTCCGGATGACGTGTCGGTCACCGTTAATGTGCTGCTTGAAGACCTCCCAATTATTAATGCCCGACTGCCGGGGAGCGCCGGTATAGAACAGCACAAAGCGCTTGTTGATTTCGTCCGCAGAAATCGCGATGGGCTCGCAGTGGATGCCATCGGGATCGAGGTGAATGGCGTTCACTCCGCCGTACATCGCCGGATAGTAGTCCTGGCAGCCGGTTGGGACGCGAATCAGTTGGGCTTCGACGTTTTGTGCAATTACTCGAATCTGCTCGATGTCGAGGTCGCGGCCGACGAATCGCGCCAACGCCGCGCTGGTACAAATCATCATGGCGGAGGATCCCGAAATGCCCGCGCCAGCCGGTGACTCGGAATGCGACTCCAGGAGAAACCCCTGTTTAGGTTGGAAGAATCGCACCAGAAAAGCCGCGAGCGCGTGTTGGTACTTCTTTCGCGTGCATCAGCGCGTCGAGGCTGGCAAAGCGGTCTTCCCTGCCGGTGTCGAGCGACTTCAGGTGAATCCCTCGCCCCTTGCGCGGCGTGATCTTGCAGGTCGTGAGGATACTGACCGCCATGTTCACCGTCACCGCTCCTGGGTGAAACAGGTACAGCGGCCAGAGATCGAGCGTGGATCCGGCAAGGTCTGCGCGGCAAGGTGCCTGGGCGAATATCTGGTCGCTGGAGGTAGGCACTGCAATTGGCAACGTAGTGGACATTCTTGACTCAGACCCCTGAGGAAAGCTCTCCGCCGGCGCTTAGCACTTCGGCGACGACCTCTTCAACGTCAGCCGCCGTGGTGCGGTGATTTACGATGCAAGCCCGCAAGGCGAACTTGCCTTCGATGGTTGCGTTCGATACATACACCCGGCCGCGACGCTGAACCTTTCGCAGAATCTGGAGATTTAGTTCATCAAGCTGCGCGCTGCTCAAGCCATTCAAGAGGGGAGCGTAGCGGAAGCATACGGCGCTGAGAGGAACGGGCGCCAACAATTCGAGTTCGGGTTGTGCTTCGACCCTCGATGCCAGGCTGGCCGCACAGTCAAGGTCGTTCTGGATTTGCTGCCGGAAGTTGCCCAGTCCGTGGTAGCGCAATGACAGCCAAAGCTTCAACGCACGAAAGCGTCGCGACAGCTCCAGGGACTCGTCGAAAAACGCGAAGTCTTCCCGGGGATCTTCCTGCAGCGACTTGGCGTAGTCGCCGGTAAACGAGAAGGTACGCTGCGCCTGCGCCGTATCGCGAAACAGCAGGCAGCCGCAGTCGAGAGGCTGATACAGCCACTTATGCGGATCAAGCGAGATCGAGTCCGCAAGGCCAAGGCCCGCAAACTGCTCCGGTCGCGCGATGGCAGCGAGCGCGCCGTAGGCGCCGTCAATGTGAAACCACGCTCCCGCGGCTTTGGCAATCGCTGCCAACTCCACGAGCGGATCGACACTTCCGGTTGCAACCGTCCCTGCGGATCCGACGATCGCGATCGGACGATTCCCTGCGCTTATGTCCGCTTCAATCGCCTGCCGCAGCAGGTCCGTGCGAATCCGGAATTCATGGTCACACGGGACGAGTCGCAGATGATCGCGTCCGATGCCCAGCAAAGCAACCGCTTTGGCGATTGACATGTGAGCCTGCTCGGAGGCGTAGACGGTCGCTGTCTCGCGTATGCCATGCTCGTTCGCGGGCAGGCGGGCCTCGCGTGCCATGGCCAGGCCCATCAGGTTCGCCGATGAGCCGCCTCCCGTGAGGTTGCCGCGAAATCCCGTGCATCCAATTGCCTGGGCCAGCCATCCGACAACGAGGTGCTCAATAGTCACGGCAGCAGGACCAGACCGCCATGCGGTGACGTTCTGATTCAGTACGCTGGCCAGCAGGTCCGCGCCCGCCGCTACCGGCTCTCCTGAACCGAGAACGTAGCCGAAAAAGCGCGGGCCCTGAGCGCGAGATGCACCGACGACTTTGGTCAGGTCGTCCAGGGCGGCAAGTCCCAGGCCGTGCTCGGGCGGCGGTCCCTCGAAAAGATTGCTGGCCTCGATGGCGGAGATGCCGGGAAAGCAGGAACGCTGGTTGATACTCGACAGGTAGTCAGTCGCAACTTGCGCGATGCGGTCGTAAACCTGCCGGTATTCCTTTTCTGACAGTGCGAGTGGATTCATACGGCGTGCGTCTGGAGTCCGAACCGCAGGACAGCCATTGTAACGCGCCGGGCGGCCCGACTCGGGTGCTCTACAAATCGTGGTAGCTGATTAACTCAATGCCTTGGCGTCGCAGAGCGGCTTTCGTTTCGGGAGCGGTGAGCACGTCCAACTCCAGCCTGCGCGACTCGCGCAGCCGCGTCCGGACCTGGTCGAGATCGCTGTCGTTGTAACCAGGGTGGCAGACAAACTCCCAAGTGCCTTCGGGAAGATTTTCGGCGATACAAGAGAAGTAATCCCGATCGAGTAAGCCCGTGACTAGCACACCCACCGAGCCGTCCGGTGTCCGCAGCCCATATTTCTGGACTTCGAGTCGGAAGCTTGCGGCAAACTTGCGTAACACGCTCATCTCCGCCAGGCGGGTCCACAACCTCGGGTTGCGAAGAATTGGGCCGAAAGGCAGCGGAAACCATCGGCCGAATGGATTTCGTACCGCCGGAATTCCGCGCGCCTTCGCGGCGCGCAACAGCGGTTGCAGAACCGCCGGGAACATGTGCGCGTGCTTGTGGCAGTCAAAGTGGGAGGGTTCGATTCCGGCCGTCTGCAATCGCGCGAATTGCGCGTCGGCTTCCGCTTCGATTTCCTCGCGATTCAGTTTTCCTGCGAGGGCGCAACGAGCGAACTTGGTCAGGCTTGAACATAGCTGTCCTGTTCCGCCGTTTGCACTTGGCTCCAGCAACGTTGGCACGCGCTCCGGGGGCAATGCCGCCTCTCCGTCGAGCAACACCACGTGACATCCGACGCTGAAGTGCGGAGTGCGCTCCTTGAGCTTGTGGGCCTGCTCCACGGCATCGCCGAACGCTCGCGACGTCGCCATCAGCGTTGTGGAAGTGATGATTCCCTGCTGGATGCCCTCTACAATGCCACGGTTAATGCCCGCGGTCATTCCGAAGTCGTCGGCATTGACGATGAGCCTGCGCACGGGATCAGTGTAGCAAGCAAGAAATCGGGGCCCTCCAGCGGGCCCCGCAAGACCGGGAAGGATGTGGACTACTTGGCCGCCGCCGGCCGGACAAGTTCAACGTCAATTGTGATGGTGATATCGTCGCCCACCATGGGATTCGTTCCGCCCACACCAAAGTCCGTGCGCTTGACCGTTGTGCTGGCCGATGCTCCCACGTGGGTATTTCCGCGTGGGTCGGTCACCGGAGCGCTCGGACCGTCCACATCCAGCACTACTTCCTTGGTTGTGCCGTGGATCGTCAGATCGCCAGTGAGCTTGAGTTTGCCTGCTCCAGCCGCTTCGACCGACTTCGACTTGAATGTGATGGTCGGATATTTCGCAACGTCGAAGTAGTTCGGACTCTTAAGATCGTTGTCACGCATGGAAACACGCGTATCGACGGAAGCTGCATCGATGGTTGCTTCCACGACGGTCTTGCTGGGATTGGATGGGTCGTACTGGGCGGTTCCACTGACCTTTGTGAAGGCGCCGCGGACGGTGGAGATTCCCATATGGCGAACCGAAAATTGGGCGGCAGTGTGGTTAGGGTCGACGTTCCAGGTTTGAACTTCGGCGAAAGCCGAGCCCGCCAGGATCGCAAGAGTGCTGAGGAAAGTCAGAAAACGCTTCATCCTAATGCGAATCTCCTTATTTGGATAGGAACGGAATACAGCCTGGGCAATCGGCCCAGGCTGCGAGTTTATCAAAGCATTATCGGCCCGCCACCTCACCTTGAGCAGGTTGTAGCACCAAAGTCTGGTTGCGGAATTGGATCTCGGTGAGAACCCGGGCACCGTTCTCGCTCTTCGTAGCAAATGCATCGTTGTTTCGGCGAACCTCGACGACCTGTGCGGGAACAGTCGCTTTGGTCTTGCCCTGAGTAAGGGTTACTTCTGTGTTCGGGCCCGAGCCCGTCCAAGTCACTTTGTAGTCTCCAGCCGGCAATTCAGTCGCGCCTACTTTCACGGCGCTATCAAGGCGGAGATTCCCGGAGCCGCTGTCGGCTGCGAACGCGGTCACGGCGACTAGTGTGGACAATAGAATCAAAGTTGCAATGCGTTTCATGATGTTCTCCTGGTGTGATGTTGGCTGGATCGCTGCAGAGTGTTCTTCGACTCAAACCTCATTCATGAGACTCCCGCGACCCTTTGTCGTTTTCGATCTACCTGCGCAGGTACCTCGTCGGTTGAGTATTAGACGTCCGGCCTCCCCGTAAGTCGCAACCGAGACCCGGTTATGTGTGTAAACAAGGATTGAAAATATCTATGGTGGCCATTAAAAACAGAGGGTTGCGCGACGCTGGGTTATTGCAGCGTCGTCACAGTACCGTAATCAGTTGACTAAGGGTCGTTTGACCGCCCTATTTTCGTCATGTAAACTCAGAAAGTTGCATCCGCTCTAGCACTGGTCGCTGAGGCACGTGCGACGGGCGGTTAGCTCAGTTGGTTAGAGCGCCTGCCTTACAAGCAGGAGGTCGCAGGTTCGAGCCCTGCACTGCCCACCAGTTCCGGCACCGGACATCCGTTATAATATCTATTATAATGGTGGTGAGCCCGGAAGCCGGGCACCGGCGATCGCATGTCGCCTACCGCGCAAGCGGGGTCGTAGTTCAGTTGGTTAGAACGCTGCCCTGTCACGGCAGAGGCCGCGGGTTCGAGTCCCGTCGACCCCGCCATTGAAAACAATGGCTTTGTACCGATTCAAAGGAAACCAATGGGGGTGCAAAAGGACACAGTTTGGTGCCCCTTTTGCACCCTCAGCTTTTCTTCGACCAGTTCTTTTGCTCGACTCTGCTATGTCACGTCGTGGCGGTTTTAGGTGCTTCGGCGAGCGATTCTCCTGTTGTCTCGGAAGAAAAAACCAGCGATAGCACAGCCGCCTGGGCTGCATGCTTGGCTGGCGTGATTGCCTGGGTGTAGATGTCCAACGTGGATCGCAAAGAGGAATGCCGCAACAGCTCTTGCATTACCTTGGATTCTGTCCCGACACTCCGCAAAAGCGTTGAATAGGTATGTCGGAAGGTGTGCCAGCCGATATGTTTCTCAATGCCAACTCGGCGTGCTGCTGGTCGCACGTATTTGCGCAAGATCGCCTGCCCCCAGTACGGCTTCCTACCTCGGTAACGCTTGCTCGCGAAGACCCAGTCATCGGGCTTCCTATATGAGGAATGTTCCCTCCACCCTGCCAAAGCCTCGGCGAGAAGCGGATGAACCGGCACGGGCTTCTGCGATGACTCGGTCTTGCACCGGCCAACGACTCCGTAGACAACGGACCGAGTAACGCTCATCGTCCCGGCAGCAAAATCGATGTCACCCAATTTCAAACCGAACAACTCGCTCTGGCGTAAGCCGGTAGATGCAGCGAGAAGCACCAAGGTCCTTTCTCGAGCACCAAGAGTGTCCACCAGCCTCTTGATTTCAACAGGTGTAAGGACGCTGGGCGATGTCCGTCGTTTGCGCTCTGACGAACCAGGTAGATCGGGTTCCGGTCAAACAGCTCATATCGGCAGGCATGGTTGAAGAGCACACACATTAGGTCCGGATTTTGGCAGAACTGCTTCTGGACAACGGCGAACTGCGAAGCCAAGATTCAACTCCGATAGCTTTGATGTTAGCTAGTGCTTACTTGCATTAGTGATGGATATTACGTAATGTGATTGGCAAAGGGGGTGCCTTTGTCAAAACCGGCACCGGTACCGGAATGTTCGCGAGAAGATCGCCAGGTTTTAGAAGATTGGGCGCGCAGCCGCACGATAGAAGCGCGATTGGTGGAACGAGCGAGAATCGTTTTGGGATGTCTGGAAGGGAAACCGGTCAGCACGGTGGCCCGGAGTTGGAAGGTGCGGCCGAACACGGTGATCGATTGGCGTCGGCGCTTTGCGGCGGAGGGAATAGCGGGATTGCGGGACCGTCCGCGATCGGGCAAACCGCCGCGATATACAGGGGAGTTTCGCGAGCAAGTGCTGGCCACGCTGGAAGAACCGCCGCCGAAAGGACAAGCGGTATGGGATGGGCCGGCACTGGCGGAGTATTTGAAAACATCAGTGCATGCAGTCTGGCGCGTGTTGCGGAAAGAAGGCGTATGTTTGGCACGCCAGCGCAGTTGGTGCGTCAGCACGGACCCGGAGTTCACGGCCAAGGCCGCCGATGTCGTGGGTTTGTACTTGAATCCCCCACAGAACGCGTTGGTTCTTTCCGTGGATGAAAAGCCGAGTATTCAGGCGTTGGAGCGAAAGACGGGATTCGTGGAAACGGACAGTGGGAAAATCGTCCGCGGTTTCAAGAGCACCTATAAGCGCCACGGCACCTTAAATCTGTTTGCCGCCCTGGAAGTCGCCACGGGCGCCGTTCCTACGCAGACGACCGGCAAGAAGCGGCGAATTGAGTTTCTCGAATTCATGGATCGCGTGGTCGCCGATCTCCCGGTGGGAAAAGAAATCCACGCGATCTTGGACAATTACTGCATCCACAAGAAAAACGATGCCTGGCTGGCGGCTCATCCCAACGTGTTCTTTCACTTCACGCCAACCTCGGCCAGTTGGTTGAACCAAGTTGAAGTCTGGTTTGGTATTCTGAGCCGCAAAGCACTGCGGGGAGCGTCTTTTCGCGACATCGAGCAGTTGCGCAAAGCGATTGAAGACTTCGTGGCAGCCTACGGACCCAAAGCCAAGCCGTTCGTCTGGCGTAAACGTGAAGTCAAAGGTTCGCAGTTGCGCAATACTATCGTTACCTTACGCAATTAAGTGCTAGTGGCCTCCTCATTCCCCTCCATCACGGCGAACCGGTTGAGCTAGCGGCGCAGCGCGAGTGGGTCCCTCGATGAACTGCAGGCAAGGCTCAGGATCTGAATTATCATGTCTCATCGGCACGCGGGCGGCAGTCGCATTCGCTAGAGATGATCCGCGGTTTCATTTGAACACGCAGGTGTACACCCAGTTGGTTCGCATTGCGCGTCTAATTATTTTTTACTATTGACCTGACGAGCCAACTAGCATTGACTAACGCTCAATCTCTTCATCGCTGCCGCGGGGTGGTGGCGATGAAAGCGACTGTTTCATAGCGACAATTCAGCAACTTTGGAAGCCAGGGGGATACCGTGCGCTTACACACTCGGGGTGTCTGCTTAGGGATGCAGTCTGCTTGTCTGCTCCTTTTCGTGTTATGCATTAGCGTTCCGCCTGCTGTAGCACAGGGATGCGTCGCCGCGCACTCGTGTACGCAGCCGATGAACGAGCTTTCCGATCTCTACTTTGCCAACTCAAATCCATCGAAGGGAAGCTGGTACCACAAGTTGACGTTAAGCCTTGGCTACCGGGTGTACAGCTCCAACAAGTACTTTATCGGTACAAAAGAAATCAATCGGCCGAACGCGGTCGAGAACCACCAGAATATCTTTGACGTTGGCTTCAACTACCAATTCACGCCGCGTTTAAGTGTCATAGGTGACATCCCGTTCTATAGCGGAACGCGTAATCAGATTTACCCGCCTACGGGGATTTACCAGGTTGGCGGCATCGGCGACATCACCGTGGGGGTGCAGGGCTGGGTTTGGCGCCCGCCAACAGA
Organism: uncultured Acidobacteriaceae bacterium; assembly: GCA_963758255.1. GTDB lineage: Bacteria > Acidobacteriota > Terriglobia > Terriglobales > Acidobacteriaceae > DASRAA01. The sequence continues at coordinate 9,352 of CAVWUX010000014.1, read as the reverse complement.
GAACGGAGGCAATATCGCCTTCGACGTCGCCTTGTCCATGCCCACGGGCATTTACGGCGCACGCGGAGCCGGACTGCTCGGCGGTCAGACGGTCAATGCGGTGGCTGACCAGTCGCTGCAGCCGGGCACAGGAGGCTGGGGCTTTGTTGCTGGTTCCCAGGCCTACAAAAGGATCTGGTTGAAGACGATGGCCTACTTCCAGGGTCAGTGGCTGTTCAGTCCGGTCGACACCAATGGCGTGCCGACCTATCGCAAGCAGCCTGGGCAGGGTGTGATGTCGGTGCCCGACCAGTACCTGTTCCGCGCCGGCGCCTCACACAATGTGCCCGGACTGAAGCACCTCGCCCTCAGCCTGGGTGTACGGTGGGAAGGTGTGCCCGCGCATGACGTATTTGGAGACAGCAACGGATTTCGGCGGCCGGGGTACATCGTCTCGCTCGATCCGGGACTGGTCTACGGCTTTCGCAACACCACTCTCACGGTAAACGGCCCTTGGGCCCTGGATCGCAATCGCGAACCGAGTGTGCCTGAATTGGAGAATGGAACGAAAAACGGAGACGCATTTTTCGCGGACTACACAATTCTGGTGAATCTGTCACACCGCTTTTGAAGAACATGACTGCACTGAAGCAAAAGTTCAAACCCTCGTCGCGAAGCTGGCTAGTAGCCTTTGTCGTCATCCTAGCCGTCGCGTGCGAGATGCTGGCTCAAGCGCCAGCGCCCTCACCACTTCCCAAGCTGTCACTAATCGATCAGACGGGACAGTCGCAACAGCTCTCGGACTACCAGGGCAGGATCATCGTGCTGAACTTCTGGGCGACCTGGTGCGGCCCATGCCGCGACGAACTGCCGATCCTCAGCAAACTCGCTGACAAATATTCGGACAAAGGCGTGGTGTTCATTGCCGCTTCGATCGACGACAGCGACACCCAGCCCAAGATTCCAGAATTCCTCAGACGAAAGAAGATCACCAACCTCCCAATCTGGGTGGGCGCCACCTCCGACACCTTGAAGCAGTTCGATCTTGGAATCATGGTGCCGGCCACGGTCATATTCGATCAGGACGGACAAGTGGTCGGTCGCATCTGGGGAGAATCCTCCAGCAAAGACATCGCTTCGCGTCTGGACTGGGTTCTGAATGGCCGTACGGGGAAAGCGCCCAAGGCCCTGCTCAAACACATGGGCTGATCGAAAAATACGAGCCCATGAAATGGGTATCTCGCCGGCCCACACAGGCAAAAAGCGAAGCAAAGCCTTTTTTCATGGTCCATTCGGCGCCGGACGATCCTCGAACGAACGTCTCCCGGCTGCCGGAAAGTCCCCGACCAAGACAACACCGGCGAGACCCCCGCCGGACGCATGGTAGAAGCTTTCAGCCAGACGTCCAGGCTTCCGAGGAAGCTGTTCGCGGTGACCTCTCAATGGCCGATGAGATCACGATACGTCATTGCGTCCTCCACGAAAGCTATGGTTCGATTTCCTCGCTGAGCGTTCGCCGCGACTCCAAAAGGGGACGGCTGAAGGCAACCTGACCGGCAACCATCCGGAACCTCAATCCGCCGTGATGCGTTCTCCGCTCAGATCGCCGGTCACCTCCTCCGTGAGGTTCCCGAGAAGGTCGTAAAAATCAAACGCAAACTGGCCGCGGTAGCCGTCGTGGTCGCGATCGAGAGTGATGGTTTCCCGGATGATCAGTGTCCCAATCAGCATTCCGGTTTTGTCCCAGACGAAGGCCGGATGCTTGACCTTGTAGGTTCGGGAGCCAATCTTCTTGAACACTCCAAGGCATATGTTGCCTTCGGCAGGCGGTACTCCGTCGTCGTTCAGAATTTCAAGTCCGTCGGAGTGAAACTGATCAAAACCCTCGTCGTACAGTGCTCCATTGGACACAAACTTGACGTGCCAGAGCCCCACGATTGTGCCACCGTCCGCATCGTTCGCTGCAATCGGGGATGAAGATTGAACTGCTCCCAACGACTGGGACGCCTGTGACTGGGGCAAGGTAATTGCCAAGTTGGGGATCCTCGGCGCGCCGCAGGATGCGTACACGGGGGCCACGAACAAAGTGCATCCGACGAGCATGGTGGCCGCGATGATGGCTGTCCGGCGTTGGCCGCGCGATGCTCCCGAAATGTCTGATCCTCGACTGACGAGAGCGCAGATGCGCTCCCATGCATGACCTGGTCTGCTTGCTTGTGCCTGCATAGCAATTCTCCTCGATGTGACTCCGCGTCGGAAGGCCGGCGTGCGGCTTGTCAACGGACGCAACCTTGCCGCGAACCCGGCTCACCAGTCAATGGTGCGGGCCTGACCGGGGTCTGGAACATTCCTCACGGGCTAACAGCCTGAAGGCAAACTACTTCTCGACTCGCTTCAAATGGGGAAAACGCCCTGATGGTAAAATGAACCGCTATCAGGGTGGGTCGCGCGCGATGGAACAGCCGCAATCAGCCGGGATGATACGCTTCAGCCGCTTCGTGCTCGACCGCGATTCTGGCGAACTGCTCAAAGACGGAACCCGCATCAAGCTGCAAGACCAGCCCTTCCAGATCCTCTGCATCCTGCTAGAACAACCCGGAAGGGTAGTGACGCGGGAGGAACTGCAAAACCGGATCTGGCCAGCCGATACCTTTGTGGCGTTCGACCAAGGACTCTATAGCGCGGTCAGGCGCCTGCGAGACGCACTTTGCGATTCGGCCGAGGCCCCGAGATACATCGAGACCCTGCCTCGTCGCGGTTATCGCTTCATTGCCCCGGTCGAGACAGGTGAGACGTCGCGGGATGCGCCAAGTGCTCGGCCTGGAGAAATCTCGCGAGCGGTCTCAGTCGACGCGAAAATCGCAAACTTGGATTCCCAGCCTGTTGAAGCTGGTTCGGTTACGAGAGGCAAGGGCAAGTTTGTGGCGATGCTTGTCGTTGTGGCCTGTGTACTAGCCGCCAGCCTGCTTTACAAGCGGATAGAACCACTCATCCCAGGGCTGCTTCACCGGACACGTGCCACGCCAAATTCCCAAGCTCCAAACGAGATTACGTCTCTGGCTATCTTGCCTCTGGAGAATCTCTCTGCCGATCCAGAGCAGGACTACTTTGCCGAGGGCATGACCGACGAGCTGACTACCGATCTTGCTCAGGTGAGCGGCCTGCGAGTAATTTCTCGCTCTTCAGCGATGCATTACCAGCACACCCAGAAGACCCTGCCGGAGATCGCGCGTGAGTTGGGCGTGGATGCAGTGGTTGAAGGCACTTTGGAGCGGGTGGGAGACCGAGTCAGAATCCGGGCACAGCTGATTCGCACAGCCGACGATCGCCATCTATGGGCGCAGGCCTATGATCGTGAGTACCACGATGTACTGACGTTACAGCGCGAAGCTGCCCGCGATATTGCTCGGGCGATAAACCATGAGCTTGATCCGTCGCGCCCGCAGCATCTGTCGCATGATGGTCTAGTCAATCCGGAAGCGTACGAGGCCTATCTAAAAGGGCGATACTTCTGGCACCGCCGTTCCAAGGAGGCCAATGCGAAATCGGTAGCTTATTTCCAGCGAGCCGTCCGACTCGCCCCCGATTCCGCCATGGCTTACTCTGGTCTGGCAGACGCGTACATCGATAGCGTCTATTGGGGAGAGGCGCCATCAGTAGCAGCCGCCCTGGCCAAGACCGCCGTGAACAACGCACTGGAGCGAGATCCCGATCTGGCCGAGGCGCGTCTCGCCCGGGCCGAACTTCTGGAAATTTCTGAGTGGAACTGGGCTGAAGCGGACGAGGAATACCGGCGCGCCGTGGAGCTTAATCCGAACTATGCCCTCGCTCATGAGCAGTACGCCATTTTCCTGGCGGCCATGGGGCGCTTCGATCAAGCGACAGCGCATGCGCGCACGGCAGAGCATCTGGACCCCGTCTCTGCTTCCGTCTATGCCCATGGCGGAGTGGTCTCTTTTTTCGCTCGCCAGGACGACCAAGCCATCGAGCAGTATCGAAAGGCTCTTGAGATCGATCCCAACTTCGCACTCGCCCTCCGCCGTCTCAGCCAAATCTACTGGCATCAGCGGAAGTATGACGAGTCCATCAATGAAATTGAGAAGGCGGACGCACTGACCCATCGCCCTCCGGAAATCCAGAATGCAATTCGGCAGGCTTACCGAAGTGGCGGCCATGAGGCCGTAATTCGGAAGGAACTGGATCTGGACCTAAAAGGGCGGCATCCTTGGGTGCGTGATATTAATCGTGCCGAACTCTACGCCGGCCTGGGTGAGAAGTCTCAAGCGCTTACGTTTCTGGAGAAAGCTCTACACGAACACGATCCGTTTCTGGAGTTCCTGGCGGTGGATCCAACGTGGGACAACTTGCGTTCCGAGCCGCGATTCCAATCCTTGGCACGGCAAGTGGGCCTACCCGCGGACCTAGATCATAGGATCGAAGACCGTTGAGCTAGCGAAACGAATCGAACACACCGGAATCCCTGGGTCTGGCGAGCCTGCGCTCGTTGAGCAGATACAAAGATGGGTGCGGATCTGCTCTGAACCCAGTTGATCAGGAGACCGGTGCAGGTAGCGGGCAAAATCAGCGCCGGCTGCGTGGTAGCTGCGGATCGGTCCGGGAGAGTTGGGCTCGGGCGGAGATCTTCCTCCATGCAGCAGCGTAGTGTGGTCATGGACAGCTTCTTCAGGTGTCCATGCACTCTAACCAGTCAACATGTTTGCACGCTCCGTCGCGCTAGCGGCTGCGCGCAACTCGCGTATCAGCGAAGAAATAACGATACTCCGCGAGAACCTTCACGAGTTGGGTTCCTCCCGCGTCACGGGCCGCGTCACGGGCCGCGTCACGGGCACCCCTGAAGTCATGCTTGCCTGCACGGCAGGGCCGCTTCTGCGATATTATCCACAAGCCGGTATCTCGGGACCATGGTAGGGCCGGACTCAAGGAACGTGCGGACCGCGCTTTTGGGAGCCGCGGCCCGGCTGGGCATTTCTGCTGATGCTTACTGGATGTGTTGAACATGATTCGTCACCTCCTGGACCGGCTCGGCGAGGGACGCGATCGCCTCTTCAATGCGGCGGAGCTGGTCATCGGTGATCAAGCTTCGCAACACCTTCTGAAAGCGGCGTTCCTCGGCTCCCGATAGAATGTATTGCCAGCGGTAGGCAGCTAGTACACCGGCATGCAGGCGCTCGATGTTCTCCTCAAAGAATGCCGCGCCGCTGACTTTCAAGAAGTAATCGACGTCGGCAGCCGCCTGGGCGCGTACGATACCATCCACGGCCATTACCCCGAGGGCATCTTCGCGGCGATCATTTGTTCAATGCGAGGGATTGGTGTCTCTTGCCAGGGCCCGCACTGAGGCCGAAAGCCGTCCGCTATCTTTGATAACTAATGAATAAACATTGCTCCCGAAAGCATGCAACAGTATGAGCGATACAACTTATGTGTTTTCAGGACTTTACCTATAAGTTCTAATGATTGCAGGAACTTACACGTAGTCGTGCTGTAAACCCTTTGTTTTCAGGATGGGGTGGGGGGGTGGTACCGCGAAAAGCGCCTATTTCCGCTTTGCCCTTTCTCGAAACAAATGCGATATGGGACATAAATCTAGAGCGTCGGCTGCACTCGCCGACTCCGGCGTTACCGCTGATTGATGTACTGGATCGTCTGCAGGGTCACATCACCCACGATCTCGAGCGACTTGGGGCTGAGCTTGTCGAGCGTGTCCTGCGTGGTGTGGTGGTATGCATTGGCGTAGCCGTAGTCGATGTCGATGATGTCCACCACGGGCACGCCAATCTTGGCAAATGGAATGTGGTCGTCTTCGATGGCGACGCTCTGCTGGAAGAAGTGCGACTGGTAGCCGAGGGTGGTTGCCGCCTGGTAGACCAGGTCGCTCAGCCAGGGAGTGGAATTGGTGTCGCGCTGGATGTCGAGGTCGGCATCGCCGATCATGTCGAGCAGGATAAAAGCCTTGATCTTTTTCGCAGTGCCATCCTGTTGCCATTTTGCCGCCAGGTGTTTCGTCCCGTACAGGCTGTCTTTGTCGCTCCATTTCACAAAGGCCTCTTCCCCGTCGGTCCACAGCAGCCAGATGCTGTAACCGTCGAGTTGCTTGCCGCGAAACTGATTGGCGAGCTCCAGCAGCAGTCCGGTGGTCGAGCCGCCGTCGTTAGCGCCGACAAACGCTTTGGGTAGCGGATAGTTCGTCTCATAGTGTCCGGCGACGACGATGATGCCATCTTTCTTGCCGGGAAACTTGACGATGATGTTGTGGATGGGAAACTCGCCCACAGGAGTCTTGGCGGTGAACGAATCGACCTCGATGTTGTCACCCGCGAGATGCGACTTGATGTACTGCTCGGCTTTGGCATGGCCAGGACTTCCGGGCGGCCGCGACCCGATGGAGACGTACTCCTTCACGTACTGGAACGCGCGTGTGGAGTTGATTTGTGGCGCAGGTTGCGCTGGGGCTGAAGTTGTTGGCGCGGGCGTCGCCGTCGAAACCTCGGCCGCATCAGCGGGTTTCGCATCGTTGGCATTCGCAGAATCGGAGTGCTGTTGGGTGCAGGCACCAAGGGCAAAGAGTGCGACCACAAATGTGAGGAGGCTTTGGCGGGCGGTCATACTCGCATCATTGTAACTGGCGGGCTCAGGATGACTCGATGAACCAAGAGCTATCGGCCGCCCCGAGAAGAGCGGCCGATGCAAGGCTGAAGTCCCGGAAACAAACTAAGAACTCGAGTGGCTCGCCTGAAGGCCAGCTCTACCACCTACCCCGCAACTTCTTCCAATTGTGCCTGGTCGAAGTCGAAGTTGGAGTAGACGTGCTGCACGTCGTCGGCGTCTTCCAGGGCCTCCAGCAGACGGATCATGGTGTTGGCCTGATGGCCTTCGAGCTTGGTGTAGGTCTGCGGGATCATGCCGATCTCGGCGACTTCGGGTTTGATGCCGGCTTTCGTCACCGCTTCGAGGACGGTTTCGTACGAGGCCGGATCGGTGAGGATTTCCCAGTTCTCGCCGTCGTCTTTCAGATCTTCGGCGCCGGATTCGAGAACCAGATTCATCAGGTCGTCTTCCTTGGCCGCGGATTTGGGAATAACAATGTCGCCCTTCTTGTGGAACATCCAGGCGACCGAGCCGGCTTCGCCCATGTTCCCGCCGTTCTTGGAGAACGCATGACGGATTTCGCTGACCGTGCGGTTGCGGTTGTCGGTGGAGACTTCCACCAAGATCGCCACGCCGCCGGGACCATATCCCTCGAAGGTGATCTCTTCGTAGGAGACGCCGGGCAGTTCGCCGGTGCCGCGCTGGATGGCGCGCTTGATGTTGTCGGCCGGCATGTTCTCGGCCTTGGCCGCTGCAACGGCGGTGCGCAGGCGGGGATTCTTTTCGACGTCGCCGCCGCTCTTGGCGGCCATGGTGATTTCCTTGATCAGGCGGGTGAAAATCTTGCCGCGCTTGGCGTCGAGCGCGCCCTTCTTATGCTTGATTGTCGCCCATTTTGAATGGCCGGACATAACGCAACCTCGTAAGCTTAGTAGTTACCGGATGCCCATGGCGTCGCCTGTTACGCATGACAACTGGTCCGCTGCGGAGATAGGCGGACATGCTGGGCAAACATGGATTATAGCACCGCAGTGCTAAGCGGAAAGTGCGCTTGAAGTCGCGCGAACTCGGGGCCCGACACTGGCGCGTAAGAAAGTCCGTGGCTATTTCAGAAGGTGAAAGGCGCGCAGAGTCGGCAGAGTATTGGGCAGGAGATCGGCGGCAGCGTGGGCCAAGATGAGCACCAGGAAGTTGCGGGTCCGGGCCCAAAGCACGCCGAGAAAGAACCCTGCCACTGACGTGATCACGATTGAATAACCAACTGCCATGAGGAACGACGGATGGGCCGACAGTCCCTCCTGGGTGACGCTGGTCCGCAAGTAGAGTCCGGGCGCATGCACCAGCCCGAAGATCAGCGACATCAGAACAATCCCGCCCAGTTCCGAACGCAGCGCCGCAGAAAGCCGTGACTGCAGCAGCACGCGAAAGAAGAATTCTTCGACCACGCCGACTTCCAGCACCAGCCAGAGAAAAACCAGAGGCATCCCGAAGAGCAGCGTGTTGCCCGGGGCGTGTGCGTCAGCGATGTCGCGCATCCCCCTTCCGACTACTGACTGAAACACCAGCAGAACCAGCGACATGCTCAGGAAGACAAGCATGTGACTAATCTTGGTTGACATCGGAGCCAGGTCGACCAGTCGGTATCCGAAGCGCGCGACCATGATCCAAGCGGGAACCGCCACGAACAAGGCCAGTTTGGCCGAGACTATCGCAAGTGAATCGGCCGGCTCGTGAGGAATGTAGCGGTGAATCGCGGCGAAACCGAATGCCACGAAAATAGTTAGCGGAAGCAGGTACACGAAGATCGCCGCCAATTCCCTGCCGGGTGCCCGCACGCTGTAAGGGAGCGGCTGAATGCCTATGGTCAGCAGCCATGCGGCGAGCGAGAACCCGACTCCAAGGATGGAAAACACTCCCAGGGCCTCGCCCGCCTCAAATTGGCCGAAGCGAACCATGGCGAAAAGCGTTGCCGCGTAGAGAACGATGTATCCCGCCAACAAAGCAATTCCGGTCGTTCGTGTGCCGGTTCTCAAGCCAGGCCTCTCCAGGATCTGGGTCGACATGTTAATTGGGTACGCACCGGCGCCATGATTAGTTCCCTTTGACCGTGAAATCCTGCCGTCCTATGAGATACATTGCTGCCATGAAAGTATTCGTAAACGCCGAAGAAAAAAGCTGCACGGGGGCAATGTCTTTGAGCCAATTCATTCAGGAACTGGGCATCAAAGGAGACCGAGTTGCGGTCGAGCTGAATCGCGAAATCGTCCCGCGTGCACAGTGGGACGAGGTCCAATTGCATGATGGCGACCGTCTGGAAATCGTGCACTTCGTAGGAGGAGGCGCCCATTGCCGTTGACCCGTGCTCTGCGCGTTTTCACCGACATAACCTTGTTGCCGCTTCCTTATCTTCTTTGTGAAAGCCTCGGGAACGGTGGAGCGCCGTTGGTTGACATGATCGATACCGCAAAATAACATCAAGAAGTTACGCGCCCTAGTAGCACGGCGAACCTGAAGTGTTAGCGCAAAATGCCAGACTTTTATTTCGCACGATATCTGCCGTTGCTGATCCACGTAATTGTGGCTGGAGGCTTGGCCACGGCCATGGTGGTGCTTTCGTGGCTAATCGGCCATCACAAGTTCAACAAAGCCAAAATGTCGCAGTACGAATGCGGCATGCAGCCTGTCGGTGACGCCCGCCAACGCTTCTCGGTTAAGTTCTATCTGGTTGCCATGTTGTTCATCCTGTTCGACGTGGAAGCTGTGT
>CAVWUX010000013.1:0-61330 GCA_963758255.1 uncultured Acidobacteriaceae bacterium | reverse complement strand
GCTTCAAAATCCGGAAGACGCGAAGCAATCGAAGCGAGCGCACGACCGTGTAGGAGTGCTCGACAGCGAACAACAGGCTCAGGTAAATCGGCGCTACGGCGAGCAGGTCAACGATGCCGAAAAAACTGAAGGCGTAGCGGCGGGCGTCCTTGGCAGTGAGCAGCCGGGCGACATATTCGACGGTGAACAGCCCGGTGAAAATCCACTCCACGGTATTGAAGTACTCGCCATAGTTGGCGCGGATGGACGGCACACTCTCGAGGATTACGGCGAGGACGCTTAGCAGGATCGCAGTGAGCAGGACGATGTCGAAGAGCCGACCCGGAGGAGTGCCGTGCTGGAAAATGATGATGTACCACTTGTCGCGCCAGGCGGCGCGAGCGGGTTTCGCAAGGTGTCGGTCAGGCATGGTGAGAGTCGGTCGGGGTCAGGATACAGCATGGCGTCGAGGGAATTGGGAGGTGAAGGAGGCGCAGCGCCCAAGATCAGAGCGCACGCCGAACTGACAGATCGGTATCCCCGTCCAAGCTGAACGAGCCTAGACAGGGATACGTTAGGGCACTCAGTGCGGCTTATTGTCGCGTTGACCCTTCGAAGCCTGCGGCGGATGAGCCGAAGTCTGATGAGGGGCCTGCGTCTGGTGCTGGCTGGGCGGTCGCGCAGCCGCATGGGTTTGTGGTTGAGCTTGGCGAGGCGGATTGTTGGCCTGCCGCGCCTGCTGCTGATGGTTCTGCGGTTTCGCAGTGTTTTCCGCAGCTCGCTGCTGATGATTGTTTTGCGGCGGTCGCGCAACCTGCTCAGATGTCCGAGCGTGCTGCTGGTTCTGCTGGACCTGCGGTTTCGGAGTGCTTACCGCTGCCCGCCGTTGCTCGTGATTATTCTGCGGTGGTCGCGCAACATTCTCGTGCGCCCGGGCCTGCTCCTGGTTCTGCTGTGCCTGTGGTTTTTCCGCAGCCCGCTGCTGATTGCTCGGCGGCTTCGGGGTGTTTTCCGCTCGCTGCTGTTGTTGGTTGTTATGCGGACGCGCAGCATTCTCATGCGCCCGGGCCTGCTCCTGGTTCTGCTTGGCCTGAGGCGGACGCGGCACCGCGTGGTTGGCCGCATTCGCGTTCTCCTTGCGGCTATTCACCGCCGGCTCAGTTGCATGTGTCACTTCGCGAGAGTTGAAAGCTCCCGGCCGCGGCGTTGCAGCCATTGCGGGCCTGCCATGGTTCACAGATGCCCACTGCTCGCGGTCATTGCGAGCGGCCTGCTGATGCTGGACCTGCACAGGCGTGGCTTCGTAATGGTGTCCGCGCTCGGCAGCCAACTGGTTTGAAGTAGGCCGCGCCTGAACGCCGTGCGGGCCGCCGTTGTAGCTGACGCGGGTGACATTGACGTTGTTGATCACCGTGCGGTTGTACACGTTGTGTACGTTGTTAACGTTCACGTGATTGACCGCGCGGTTGTAGTAGAAGTTGCGGCCGCGCCAGTATCCGCCGTAGTAGCCGGCACCGGTGTAACCGTAGCCGTAATCAATGCCGCCGTAGAAGCCGACCGTCGGCCCCCAATATCCTGGATGCCAAGAGTACAGTCCGGTTGAGAACGCCCAGTAGCCGGGCGTCCACAGGAATCCCACTTGCGGCGGAAAGACCCAGGTACCCGGTACCCAGTAGTAGCCTTCTGGTCCCCAAGCCCAGTAGCCCGGAGTCCAGATGTATCCGGGACCGGGACATATCGGTTGCGAGTACACCGGCAACGCGGGAGGGCCGACTGCGACCGACACATAAACGGCAGCCCACGAACCTACCGCCACGGTCAAAATCAATACGCCTACTAGCGCCAACGAACGAAGTCGAGTCATATCGTCTACTCCTCCAGGGTCCATCTTGAAATGCGTTGCTAACGCGATGAAGCCCTCGAAAGTGACGCAATCGCTGACTACATAAACACACGTATTGGATGCGTTGCTTCGGTTGTAGTGTGTCAAGAAGTGTGAAGCGAATCGCCCCGTATTTGGCGCACATACGGTTATTACTGGATGGACAAACCGCGGGAGTAAGCGTCGGGGAACCACGCAAAATCAGCGGCCTGATGGAACGAAAACGACCACGGCACCCTCGGCCCCAGGTTAGCGCAAAAAATTGGGGCGCGAGCTCGGGCGCACGGCCCGGTTCGTCGATATAATCCTTCGGCGGAGGGCCCGACGATGAGTGATCGAGGCGTCAAGCACAGTCCGGTTGAGATGCGCGACCTGAAGTGGTCGCCGTCAGAAAAGGCGATCGCGCGAAAGGCGTTCGACGTTGCGCTCTTCCGGGAGTCCGAAGCGGTGATCGCGGAAACCAAGCGATTGGCGTCAAGAATTGAACAACCGGACGACCTCTGGGAGTTGGAGCGGTACCTGGCTTCGAAGCGCAAGGAGATCGACGCGACTTTCGACTACCGCTATTCCGTGCTTCCTCTTGTGTTGGGGGTACTGACCAGGCGCGGCGGCTCGGCGAGCAGGAGCTACGCGGGCTCAGTGAAGACAAGCTGGCGCGCATCCGCAGTGCCGCCGCGCTTTAGCCTCCTCGCCGGATTTGCCCGACCGAAGATTCTTTGTGAACCAACGAAAACCCCCACCCTTAGGCTGCGCTCGAATAGGTCCCGCCGGAGGAAGGCGGGATGCGGCACGCTCAAGTAAGTCTATTCGTACCAATAAGTTGACGGCGGGGGCCGCCCGCCCAATCGCCTGTTTGGTTTCTCGAAAGACCAGCGTCGGTTGAATTAGACACTGCGTTTGCATTCGCCGAACAATTGCCGGCAGAAGACAATTATGGGGCACCAGCCCATAGAATCCTTGACGTCAATGAATATACGGGTTTAGATTCTTAAGCTAATTTCCTAAGTAATTGCGGGAGCAAGGCTGCACTGTCTCGCCACGGGTTGTTGGGAACCCTATCTTTTGAAGTATTAGTTGTGCTGACACCGAAGCAGTCAATGACATGGGGCTCCGGAGTTTTTCTCTAGTGTCAAAGTCGAGAGCCAGGACTGGAGAACATGTCCATGCTACAAGCCGACACAAGGCCTGCCCTAGTGCGCGAGCCAGAGGCGTCGCTTATTAGTGATGCCGAACCACATTTCCAACGGACATGTAATCATGCAGCTCGAAGGAGTGGCTGGACCGATGCGTCCCATAAGCTAGTGTCTTTGCTAGGTACTGTTGCTCTAGTACTGTGTCTGACTGAGTTCAGTAGCTGTCCGCCAAACCCTCCACCTCCGCCGCCTACGGTCGCCTTTACGCAGCAAGCAACAGACATTTCGCGCGGCGGCCGCGCGGTGGCAGTCACGATCAACTCTGGCAATAGCCAGCTTGCAATAGCAGCCGGTGAGAGCGGCGGATTGTTTCGAACTACTGACGGGGGTAACACTTGGACCCATATTGATACCCTCGCCCCATTCCGGCTGAATGACGTCGCGTTCGCCGAGCCCGGCGCATCGAACTCGCAAGTTGTAATCACCACCGCGAGCAAGGATGCCCATATTGCTCTTGCCGACAACGTTGGTGGAATCTGGCAAAGCACCGACGCCGGAGCTACCTGGAGTCACATTGCCCTGCCTGCTTGCTCTGCGCCGCAGAACGCCTATGGTATTGCGTATTCGGGCGCAAACCGGGTGTATATCGCAACAGACTGCGGACTTTTGAGGAGCGAGGACCTGGGTTCGCATTGGACCGTGACCCTGACCGTGCCAGCTCGGGCCGTGATCGTACGGCAGATCGGCGCGACGAACTTTTTGGATGTTTGCACCCAGGACGGCGGTCTGGTCCGCTCCACCGATGGCGGTGCAAGTTGGGGTGCACGACGAGGCGGGTTGGCCTGTGAAACGTCGCACGCCATTGCAGGATCCCCACTGGACGGTGCCGTGTTGTTCGCTACCACCGCCCCAGGATTGAAACAGTCCTTGGACGGTGGCGCGACCTGGACCGATCTTCAGGCTACCGCCTACAACGAGCGGCCCGTATGGGTGCGAACGCATCGTGCGGCCGACCAGGATCCCACGCATTTCGATGTGTACTATCCCGGCCGAAGAGTTGTTTGTTCGACGAGCTGCAGCAGCAACGCCGGTGAGAGTTGGCCGCGGGTTCCGAACTCCAGTTTTAACCACGACATCAACGGGATCGCGTTTGACCCGACAGGCAACTGCCCCTTGCTGATGGTATCGGACTACGGTGTGTTCAAAGCACCGCCCGCCCAGCCGGCGCCATGCGGAGATCCCGCGAACTGGACCCACGTCGGTCGCGTTAGTACGGGATTTAATGCACTGCAGATCTATCAGGTGACAGGACAGATGCAGAGCGCCGTGCCGGGAGTTTCGACAACTGGCGTCACAAGTTTATTCTTGGGCACTATGGACAACACACTTTGGGCTGTCCCCGGCGCGGGCAGCTCAGGCTGGGTGTCGTTTGGTGCGCCGGAAGGCTCCTTTATACAGGTGCAACCTGAAGTGCTGCTGGGTACTCCTCCACCGGCGCTGTTGCTCACGTTCATGGACTTCGGGTCAAGGGGGGTGGCAAGGAAGGTCACGCCGTTCTGGGCAAACTGGTCGACTGTGACCCCCCCCACGTGGACTGCTGCCCAGCCACCTGGAAATGGTACGGCGCCAACGCTCATCAAGGCTGGAACCTACACGCAGTGGAGCAGCGATGAACTATTCCTGACGTCCGATAGCGGCGTCACATGGTCAAAACTCGTGGTATTGCCCCAGGTGATGGGAAACGCAGTCCAGACGCTAAAGTTCGGCGCGACCGCAGTCACCAAGACGCCGGCCGGGCCCGCTCTGTATGAGTATGTGTCGAACGGTTCCGGCAGTGGGTTGGCTCTCCTGGCGCACATGGATCCGACTCCTACTCCCCGCGTACTTGAAGTTCAGACCCTCGCGGGAACCAACAACCGAGGATTCAACAGTGGGTTAGGCGGTATCTACGGTAACTGCTTTGGGCCAGGCGCGTGGTACTGCCAACCTGTCTTCGCAGTCGATCCCAACGACTACCGCAACCTGATCGCAGCTGATCCAAAGCAACTTGTAATGGCGATGAGTAACGACGCGGGGGAGTCCTGGACGCAAATGCAACAACTTACCGGCCTCGTGACAGCCGGAGGGACATTATCGTTCACGGACGCCCTGGGTTCTTGCCAGGCGCATGTGATCGCATACGATCCTCGAAATTCTTTGCGTGTCCTAGTCGGCACCGATCAGGCCGGTATCATTGCCTCGGCAAATGGTGGCCAGACATGGAGTGCTCTTCCCGGCACGAGCCAAGCTCCGGCGATCAGCTCTATCTATTTTGACGACCTTAGCAGTGTCGTCTGGGTAGCTTCGTATGGCCGTGGCTTGTGGAGGCTGACTATTGACTGGAGCACAGTAAAATAAACGTCTACTGTCCTCCTACCGAGTTAGTGCTTCTCGAGAAAATCCTATCGTCGAATTCTCTCGAATTCGGAGGGAACGACTTCGAGCTCACGCCGCGTGTGGATTGTGCGTGCGATTTCCTCTGTCCCCTCTGTCGCGTCATCGATCGGCGGCCGCCGGTGTCCGGCTAGGTTAAGATAGCTAGTTCTCTTCGGAGCGATTCATGACCACTGCAACTCGCACCAATCCACTTTCTTATCTCACCGACCAGCTCAACGACCTCAAGCAGAAGGGCACGTACTTCAAGCTGCGCGTGCTCGAGGACGAGCAGGCGGCGGTGTGTACCTTCGACGGCAAGAAGGTCATCAACCTGGCGTCGAACAACTACCTGGGGCTGACGACGCATCCCAAGCTGCGCGAGGCGGCGCTGGAGGCCACGCGCAAGTTCGGCGTGGGCTCGGGCGCGGTGCGCACCATCGCCGGAACCATGTCGCTGCACATGGAGCTGGAAGAGAAGATCGCGCGCTTCAAGAACGTCGAGGCGTGCGTGGTGTTTCAGTCGGGCTTCACGGCAAACGCGGGCACGGTGTCGGCGCTGCTGGGCAAGGAAGACTGGATCGTCTCCGACGAGCTGAACCACGCCAGCATCATCGATGGGGCGCGGCTGTCGCGGGCGAAGATTAAGGTCTTTCGCCACAAAGACACGGCGCACGCCGAAGAGCTGCTGAACGAAATCAAGAACGAGCCGGGGCACAAGCTGGTCATCACCGACGGCGTGTTTTCGATGGACGGCGACATTGGCGCGCTGCCCGCGTTGACCGCTCTGGCCGAGAAGTACGGCGCCATCATGATGGTGGACGACGCGCACTCGTCGGGCGTGCTCGGGCGCAACGGGCGCGGCACGGTGGACCACTTCGGCCTGCACGGGCGGGTGGATGTGCAGGTGGGCACGCTGTCGAAGGCCATCGGCGCGCTGGGCGGCTACGTGTGCGGCACGCGCGACCTCATCGAGTTTCTCTATCATCGCGGGCGGCCGTTTTTGTTCTCGACGTCGCATCCGCCGTCGGTGGCGGCGACGTGCATCGCGGCGTTCGATGTGCTGGAGCAGGAGCCGGAGCGCATCGACAAGCTGTGGGAGAACACGCGCTACTGGAAGAAAGAGCTGGGCGCGCTGGGATTCAACATCGGCGGAGTGAACACTCCGGCGAGCGAGACGCCGATTACGCCGATCATCATTGGCGACGGCAAGCTGACGATGGACTTCTCTCGCGCGCTGTTTGACGAAGGCGTGATGGGTACGGGCATCGCTTTCCCCACGGTGCCGGAGGGCAAGGCGCGCATCCGGACGATTGTGACCGCGACGCACACGCGCGAAGAGCTGGACCAGGCGCTGGAGACGCTGAAGAGAGTCGGGAAGAGGATGGGGATACTGTAGTGGTTAGTGGATAGCGATTAGTGGCTAGAAAACTCAGGACTCACACCAACTTGAGCTGGTACGCAATCGTGCCCGCAACGTGCGCAGCCGTCGCTGCTGCGGTTCCGTGGTTGCTGACCCACTCGCCAGTTCTTGCACTCGCCTTGCAACGTGGGTTTTCGCTAGTGTGCCACCAGCAGCCGGAGCGGTCGTTCGTGTTGTTCGGCGGAACGGTGGCCGTGTGTGCGCGATGCCTAGGGATCTATCTGGGCGCGGCGGTGGGCTTGCTGGTGCGCGTGTCGCGGCGAGTAGCGTGGGGATGGCTGGTTGCGGCGGTCGCCGGCACTCTCGTGGATTGGTTTGGTGAGCTCGCAGGAATGCACGGCAACTGGATGTTTGTGCGGTTCGCGCTGGGAGTCGCCCTGGGAACGGCGGGAGCAATGCTGGTGGGTTCCGATTTCGTCGGAACCAAAATCCCCGCACAAGCAAAGGCAGCTTGAGTGGGCACCCGGGAGTGCTGAGGTGCGCAAAGCTCCCACTCACAAGGTGGCTTGAGTGGGAGGCCCGCGCCAAAGCTTGAATAGGTATCCGGCTCGCAACTATGCAGATCCTGCTGGACGCTTGATGATCAACGATGGAGGCAGGCTGCCGCATGAAGGCTCTCGATCGTTACATCAAGGGCGACATGCACGGGATCCATTACGCGGTGAGTATCTTCTTTGCGACCGCGATACTCTGGGTCCTGGTGCACGAGATGGCTGAGGCCAACCCGGTCTGGGCGATCAGTTCCATGGTGGCCACCAGCGATCCGACGATGAAGCAGGCGATGATGATCTTGCGCTCGCGCATCACCAACACGCTGGTGGGCTGCGTGGTTGGGCTGGTGTTTATCGCCATCGGCGGAGGGAAGCTGATTACGCTGCCGCTGGCAATGGCGGTCACGGTGTTGTTGTCCTCGTATGTGGTGCGCGTTCAAACCATGTGGCGGCAGGCGCCGATCAGCGCGGCCTTCGTCATTGCCGCCGGACTGGAGTATCACTCCCGCAAGCATGGCTTGATGGCTGGCGCAACCCGCATGGGCGAGGTTTTGTTCGGCTGCGTCGTCGGAATCGCGGTGGCGTGGGTCGTATCCGTGGTGTGGCCGCTGCCCGACCCTGCACCTGCCGTACAGCCGGCGAAGAAATAGAAGCCCGCCAGCTTCCCATCGCTACTTGGTTTGTGCCGGAATGAAGTTCTCCAGCACTGCCTTTCGCATCAGGTCGGGCGGCAGCAATCCCTGCGCCAGGATGAAGTCGTGAAACTTCTTCTGGTTTAACTTCACGCCTTTCGCGGAGAGCGCTTTCTCCGTCTCTTCGCGCAGTGCGATCAGACGGGTGTAGCCATAGAAGTAGCTGTTGGCCTGCCCCGGCGCACGGTAGGTGTAGCGTTCAACTTCCTGTTGAGCCATGGCGTGCGACAACACCACGTCCTGCTCGAGGACTCGAAAAGCGTCCTTGGTAGTGACCTTCCCTGACTGCAGTTCGGGATCGAGGAACGCGCGGGCCGCGCGCTGCAGACGCATTTGCAGCGAGATCAACTGGCCGTCGAGCGGCATGTAAGGCTTGATCAGGTATTCAGAATACAGCCCCCAACCTTCGGCATTCGTACTGTTGAAAGCGTAGCGCACGCGCGCCAGCGAGACGCCGTGTTCCAGCATCGAGTCGAATTGCAATTCGTGCCCCGGACGCGCCTCATGCGCGGTCAGCGTCCACGCCGCCGCATCGAACGTGAAATCGTCATAGTGTTCTGCGGCGACTTGCCCGGGACCGGGCGGAATGTTCAGAGGCAGAACGAATTCTCCTCGTTGCCCGGTGTTGTGAATGAACGGCGGAGGCACCATGTGCGGCGCAGGCTGCTGCGCCGTCTCAGCCGCGGTCGCAATGCGGATGCGCGCAGGCCGAGTGGGCAGCGTCACGATCTGGTGCTCGGTGATGACCGCTTCGATCTGTTTCAGCCGGTTCTCATAGAACGGCAGAATCGCGTCGCCCACCAGTTGCTGCTTCTTCAGCTCATGGATGACGTCGCGATAGTCGCTCGAAGGCAGTTTGCGTTCCTTGGCAATCCTGGCTGCGATCGATTTCATCTCGCCCTGAATCTCGACGAACGACTCATGCGCCATCTTGGCGAGTTGTTCCGGAGGAATGTCGATGCCGTAGTTTTCCATGTCGAGCGCGTAGTGCTCGGGAGGCATGCGGAAATCGTCGCGGGCCTTGGGCAGCACGGTGGCGCGTACCCATGCGTCGTAATCAAGAAGCTGCTGCTTCAGCTTGCCCAGCGGCTCCTGCCATCCTTCCAGCTTTTGCTTGGTCAGCAGTGCGGCCAGCCCCTCGACGTAGTTCGAGTTGCGCGCCATCTCCGTCTCAATCTCGACCTTCGCGGGGTAGATGACGCCGGGCTTGGCCATTTGCTCCTGCGTGCGCTGCTTCAGGATTTCGGTGATCGCCGTGTAGCCCGGCTCGAGCCCGGCGTACTCGCGCACTCGCACCACCGCAGCGGGACGGCGCGCCTCTGGCGTCTGGTCATCCAGCAGCAAACGGACGCCGCCGAACACCATCTGGCTGGCGTTGTAGAACGGAACTTCGTTGGCCCGCTCGAAGTCCTGACGCTTGAAATCGAGATTTACGCGGCGAATCATGATCTGCAGGTCTTCCGCGACTTCTTCCTGCTGTTTCTGCGCGGCCGCGGCCTTCAATTTCGCCAACACCGCTTCGGTTTCCTTGCGCTCCCGGTCCTCATCGGCCAGCGTCGGCTGCGAAACCTTGGTGTCGTACTGCGCCAGTCCCTGCTGCGACCCGAACTCAGGACGGTGCTCGAATACGACCTGGATCAGCATGTTGGCGTAGCCATTGCTGACGTTGATCCACTCTGGCTGCGCGGCCGGCTTTGCTTCAGGCTTACTTTGGTTTTGGGCAAACATAGGCAGCACCGATGAAAGAGCGACAAAGCAGACTATTTTACGGATCAACTACGGCCTCCACACGACAGATGCCTAGTCTAATCAAGGCCATCCGCTCACGCAATTTGCGGATTTTGGCCGGGGGAACGGGGCGCAAGCGCTACGGGCTTGCTACCCGTGATGAGCCGCTGCCGTTGCGCTGCATCGTTCACAAAGATTACCCTGCTCAATACTGGTTCGCGAAGTCAAAGACGCCTCGAAAGGTGGCATCGTGGCTCGTCTACTGTCGGTGAATGTCGGCCTTCCACGCGATATTTCGTGGGAAGGAAAGACGGTGCACACAGCAATATGGAAAAGCCCAGTTCAGGGCAGGTGTGCGGTGCGGCGGCTCAATCTCGACGGCGACGGCCAGGGAGATCTGGCGGGACATGGGGGCGAGCATCGTGCGGTGTTCGTGTATCAGGTTGGCTCGTATCGATATTGGGAAGACCAGCTTCGGCGTAAAGATTTTTCCTTTGGCCAGTTCGGCGAAAACTTCACCGTCGAAGGCCTCTCGGACGACGAGGTTTGCATAGGCGACCGATATCGGATTGGGAGCGCCCTCTTCGAGGTGACGCAACCCCGCGTCACTTGCTATCGAGTTGGAATCCGCACGAATGAGCCTCGCATGCCGGCGTTGCTGGTGGAGCATCACAGGCCGGGCTTCTACTTCCGCGTGCTGGAAGAGGGAGAGGTCGGAGCCGGGGATGAAATTGCGAAGGTAGCAGGTGGGCCATTGCACATGACAGTGGCCGAGACCGATGCGTTGCTATACCTGCCTGGCCGGTCTCGCGAACAACTGAAAAAAGTACTCGAGATTCCTGCCCTCAGTGAGGGCTGGAAGGGATCGTTTCGCGGAATGCTTCTGGAGGAGCAGCGGGGAGAGACGAGGAAAGGGAATTTCGGCTTGAGTTCGGGGAGCGAACCGCCACCGGCGTGGCCCGGATTCCGCCGCCTGCGGGTCGCGCGAATGATGCTCGAGAGCAAGAGCGTGATGTCGCTGGTGCTGGAACCGGCGGATGATCTCCCGCTCAGTCAGGCACAACCCGGCCAGTTTGTGGTTCTGCGATTACGGCCGACTGCTGACGCGCCCGCCGTGTTGCGCAATTACTCGCTGTCGGACACTCCGAGTAGCGATCACTACCGCATAAGCGTGAAGCATGAAGCGAATGGGGTCGCCAGCACGTACCTGCACACCAAGGTCCGGCAGGACGATGTGCTCGAAGTGAGTGCGCCAAGAGGGAGCTTCACTCTGCTTCCCGATGACAGGCCGGTTGTTCTTTTGAGCGCAGGAGTGGGGGCGACCCCGGTGTTGGCGATGCTCCACAAACTGGCGGACGAGGTGTCGCCACGCGAAGTGTGGTGGGTCTACGGTGCACGAGACGGAGGCGATCATCCCTTTCATGAGGAGGTTCGCGCATTGATTCAGGCGTTACCTCGGGGCCGGGCTCACATTCGATACAGCCAACCTCGACCGGAGGACCGAGTTGGTGCGGACTTCGACGCTCCTGGTCGCGTGAGTCCCGTGGCACTGCGGGAGATGGGAGTGCCTCGCGAAGCTAACTTCTATCTTTGCGGTCCGAATGCATTCCTGCGAGATTTAACTGCGGGCCTCAAGGACTGGGGCGTTAGCGGCACCAACATTCACACGGAGATCTTTGGGCCCGGAGAATCGATAACGCCGGGAGTGGTGAACGCCGCTGTGTCCGTACCTCACCCACCTGCGGGAGCTCCCGGGACCGGGCCGCTGGTTTCATTCGCGCGCAGCGGTCTGACTGTGCCCTGGAGTTCGAACTTCGATACCTTGCTCGAGTTCGCTGAGGCTTGCGATGTATCCGTGAGGTGGTCATGCCGCACAGGAGTCTGCCATACCTGCGAAAGCGGACTGATCTCGGGAACGGTGGCCTACCAACCCGAACCGTTGCAGGCACCTGCCGACGGCAATCTGCTCATCTGCTGCTGCAAGCCTCAAGATGAGATCGTCCTCGACTTGTGAAGTAGCTCTCGGTGCAGGCCTTCATTGCGAAGCGGAAAAAGGATCACGCCGGCGTGCAACAGGAAAAATTGGTCGGGACGGGCAGATTTGAACTGCCGACCCCTCGCACCCCAAGCGAGTGCTCTACCAGGCTGAGCCACGTCCCCTTAGAATCAGCAGGTTGTGCGGTTTTCCTCCAAATTTGAGCACTCGCTTTGGAGAAAGCCGCTATGGGATTTGCTGATTTCATTCGGGAACGTCAGTTGCTCGCAAATGTCTCACCGTCAACACTGGAGTGGTACAAGTACAGTTTTAAATGGCTTCGTACAGAGTGCCCGTCGCAGGACGAGTTGAAAGACGCCGTGCTGCGAATGCGAGAAAAAGGGCTGAAAGCTACGGGCTGCAACTCGGCAATCAGAGCGATCAACACATACGTACATTGGGTCAATGCCGGTCCAGACGTGAAGTGCGGACCCGCGTGCAGACACCCCAAAATTGCCCAACTAAAAGAGCCTCAGCTTGTGTTGCCCACATTCACGGAGCAACAAATCCGGCTGCTCGTTGTGTGGAAGCCGAATAGCCAATTGCAACGGCGATTGCATTTGCTCATCTTGTTTCTACTGGATACGGGCTGTCGCATCTCGGAAGCGCTAACGTTGCGCGTCTCTGATGTTGACTTTGAAAATCTGCTTGTCACACTGGACGGCAAAGGACGCAAGCAGCGAGTTGTACCCTTCAGTTTTGAGTTGCGGAAAGCTCTGTTCCGCTATTGCAAGGAATCTAATCGCACGCCGGAATCAACTCTTTTCGCCAACCGAACACAGACACAATTCGGGCGCAGAAACGCGCTCCGAGATGTGAAATTGGTTTGCCGCAAGCTGGGATTCGCGCCTCCAGGCCGTACGCTACACGCCTTCCGCCACACGTTCGCTGTGAACTATCTCAGGCGCGGCGGGTCCGTCTTCCACCTCCAGAAGGTTTTGGGTCATTCCACCCTGGAGATGACGCGGCGATATGCGAATCTTGTGACGGCGGACCTACAGGCGGTGCATGAGCGGGTTTCGTTGTTGTCATTGCACTGATTCTTCAGGCTAGAATCTCTGCATGGGACAATCTCTTCTCAAGCACTACTACCGAATTGATCTTAGGGATATCCCTGACCGATACCAAAGGGAATCGCTCCTCAAGGTGCTGCCTACATCTCCGCTGCCCTTAAAGCGCGAAGTGGAAAAGTTTGCGTATTACTTCCGTCGCGAGTTTCATTATGACTTTGTTCAATATGAGGCGAGCGAATCTGGACCGTACACTGCCTATTTATTCGGCAGTCCAGAGCAAACAGTTTGGGTTGGAGCTTGCTGCTTCCGATCTCGCCATTTCGGAGACCCACGGACCCCGGATATTGATATTGAATGCGAGGGGTTGCAGTGGGCTTGGTTGCACCCGTACTTCAGAGGCAGAGGCATTCTAAAAAAAAATTGGGGGACACTTCGCAATAGACATGGTGATTTTTGTTCGGAGCCGCCCCTCTCGCCAGCCATGCGAGAATTTCTCTTGAAGCACTCTAAGGACTCGGCATGGTATCCGGTATATGAGGGCAAGAGGCCCGATCTAGCTGACATCAAGTCAAAGTTGATGGCGGCATCTGCCGGAGAGGGGGAGGGCGGGTCAAAATCTTGAACACATCCCTTGAATAGAGCGCCGCAATTCTTTTTGACGTATGAACGGGAAATTTCCGAATTTGGAAACGCGGATGCAGCCCAATGACTTACTTGCGGTTGCGATGGCAGCGGCATGACTGCCACTGTCAATACAAATAATCTAGGGTTTTACACAAGAACGTGCAGATTCAGAGACTTGCACGGCGCGAAACTGGACACGGCTTGGCAGTGGCAGAGTTGCCAGTGCCAAGCAATGTCCAAAACCGCTCAGTTTATGTTGACCCTCGCGCCCGCTGCTGGAAGATAGACTTTGCCACCGGTCTGCACAAGCAACTTGTTGTCAACCGCCCACTTCTTGAAGCGGTAAAACGTGCGCTGAGGTCCGAGCGACGGACGCCACACAATTGGCTCATCCTGTTTGAATGCCGCTTGTACGACTGACATCATCCGCGCATTCGCACTGTGGTCATCGTGCGCGTCATCCGGCTTTTCAGTCAGCACAAGACCCTCAGCCCCCCAAGCAAAGTACATCTCCTCAGCACGTCCCGCCCGTGGCAACACCCAACACCGCCGCACGCTATTTGGGTCTTCTTCGTTGTGCAAAGACATCAACACAACTGTCTCAACCTTGCGTGCGAGCGCGGCGCTACCGAAGAGCGCGTCCCGCCCGTAGTAACGGTCTTTGCCCTTCTGCTTGGGTGCGCCCACTGTGGCGAGCACAGCCACGTTATGGCGTGTCGCAATCCGCTGGAGGCTGTCCACTATTGGAGCCACGACGCTCATCTTGTTCATGTCGGGAATCCACAAATCCAACCCCTCAATGAACCAAACTTCAACGCCGGGACACTGCTCAACGCACGATTGCAAAATCTCGGCAGGTTCGCGCTTCTGTTGCTCACTTGTTAGGCGGATGACGCGCTCCATTGCCTCATCACTCATGTGCAACGCCCGCGCCGTCCGCCTCATGGCCTTTTTGCTTCTATCGTGAAGCAAGACCCTGTAGTCACGCGGCTTGCTGACCTTGTGGCCCCACACGTCTTGCGCGTGCCTGATCTTCTCAAGCATCGGCATCGCCCATGACGTTTTGCCCACACCGGACGGAGCGCCAATCAAAGACAGCTCCCCCTTCGGGAACCAACCGTCATTGCCCGGCCCCTGTAGGCTCTCAACTAGAAACTCGGTTTCGCTGTCGTCTTCTATGGCTTCGTCTTGCGGGTCCGCAAAGATTACCGGCGCGTCTTTTGCTACCGCCGTGACCGCGCTTGTGATCGTGTTTTCCCGGTAGTCATCACGTTCCCACTTGTCACGATACAAGGCGGACGTGCGAAAGTCCGCGTCAATCTTGAACGCATTGCAGCCGTGCTTCTTTGCGAGCAAAATGCAGAGCGCGAAGTCCGCTGCACTGTGGTCATCGTTGTATGCGCTCATGTCACCGGCCATGAGCTTTTGGAAACGCTCTTCCTCGCTCAGAGGAATTGAGACGTTGAGGCCGGTGCTCTTACGCGGGTTTCCAATTTTGGACACGCGGTCATAGAGCGCGCTCACTTGCTCTTGGCGGTTCATCAATTCGGAGGGCGTCTTGCTCAGATGGCGTCCGGTAAATGTGAAGTAATAGCCATCTGACTTGACCTCAACAGCCTTGCATCCAGGGTGCGGCTTCTTGAGTCCAGGTCCGGGCAACTTGCCGACTCCCAGCACGTGACAGCCCGTGCCGGATGGCGAGTACTCGCCGTAGCTGTCCAAGGCAATGACGATCTCGCGTGATTCTGGCGTGAACTTCCCAAAGGCGGAGTCACAGCAAGCGTCAATATCCACGCCCCAAACGCCGTCGCCAAGCACAAGGCCAATACCAGAAAATTGAGACGCAAGCGCTGCACAATCCGCATACTTGTGCCACGTAGCGCGATTGTTCGCCATTGCCTTGCGCCCGGTAGGCTGATACGGGACCTTGGTTTGCTTTCCGTTGACAGTTTCAAGACGCCACAGAACCCAACGGCGTTGTGTTTTCAGTTGTTCAACGTCAATTGGCATCACGATCTCCCTTCGTGCGGGAAGGAGCGATATACGCCGTCTTTCGCCAGATTGCCTTCCATGCAGTTAAGACGCACCTCAGTGACGCCCTCGTGCTGCTGGAAGACGACTTCCCACCTGTGGCTACACTCGCCACGAACGCGGATGGCTAGGCCGTCGCGGTCTTCGTCGGATTCGCGGGCCACTAGATAACTTCCGTAGTACAGCCCTTCGGACCCACCGCCTCCCAAAACCGTGTAGACCCCCACAACGTGAGAGAATCCCTCCCCACACACGGGGCAGCGAAGCGCCGTTTGCCCGCCCATGTCGGTAAGGAGAAGTTCTGCGGCTGGATTGGGAATGGCTTTTATGACTCTGTGTGAATATTTGCTCTTCATAAACCTCTTTGGGCAGAGGTTTGAATTTGCCTTCGCCTTCCGGCTCCAGCATGGCATCTGCCCTTACATACAATTTGACGGCAGTCTGAGTACAATATTTCCTATGCAAAAAATGTCACCCATCCCAAGCGTGCCAATTGCTCTGCACATCCGGGCAGCGCGGATTACCTCCAGCGCCCAACGCTCTACGCGCTGCCCGCCAGCCAGCGCCAGCTCATGACGCTGATACTCAGGAAGCTGCTTGCCTCTTCCACCTATGCCATCTCGGACACGCTGCAAGGGCTTGCCAACAAGCTACAAGCAGCCAGCGATGCCTCTAATCAGGTACAGGTTACGACGGATCAATTAGCCGACAATTTTGAGCTACTGCCGGAGATTGAGGATGAGTGGGCAGAAGACGACGAAGGAACCGAAGACACACAAGGTCCGGCTGCGGCCCAGTTCTCCCCGCAACAGCTCCAAGAGATGAAGCAGGAGATGGAAACCCTCAACATGATGTACCCACGGCTCTACCTTGCGCGGAATTTGTTACGTGATGACGGTTCAATATTCCTGACCATAGATGATGGGGAGGTCAGTAACCTTCGTGTCGTCATGGATCAAGTCTTCGGAGAAGAGAATTTCGTGGCGGCCATTACTTGGCAAAAGAAGCAATCCCCACAGAGGGACGCTACATATTTCTCCGACATGCATGACTATGTGCTGGTGTATGCAAAGAACACAAAGACAAGCAAACAGGATGACCTTGGCTGGAAGATAAACCTACTAGCGCGTGGTGCCGCGCAAGAGGCACGCTACAAGAACCCGGACAATGACGAGCGAGGGCCTTGGGCTTCGGTTGATTGCACGATAAACAAGACTGCCGACGAGCGTCCAAATCTCTATTACCCCATCAAGAACCCACATACGGGGGCAGACGTTCTCCCGTCAAAGCAGAGGACGTGGGCTTTTGAACCAGAGAGCATGGCAGAGATAATGGCCAACAAGCGCATCTGGTGAGGTGAAAAGGGCACCAACTTCCCCCGCCTCAAAGCGTTTTTATCTGACGTTCAATCTGGAATTGTGCCGTCAACTCTCTGGTTACGTTCGGAATTTGGGGACAATCAAGAGGCGGCAAGACAAATAAGGGATCTTTTTCCCGAAACCTACGGCGTATTTGATACACCTAAACCAACTCGGCTCATCAAGGGCATGCTAACGCTTGCGACTTCGGAACATGCCCAAGAATCTGACATCGTACTTGATTTCTTTGCAGGCTCTGGAACTACCGCGCATGCCGTACTTGATCTAAATCTTGAGGATGGTGGAAATCGACGATTCGTCCTTGTTCAGCTTCCCGAACCCACAGGCCGCGAAGGCTTCAAGACAATTTCGGAAGTTACCAAGGAGCGCGTCCGCCGCGTAATTCAACGTCATGAAAAAGAGAGTGATGGCAAGCTCGGTCTTGATGACCGCCCCAAGGAAGGCTTCCGCGTGCTAAAGCTGGCAACCTCCAACTTCAGCGTCTGGAATGCCACCACGGAGACAACCACGCCCGATGCGCTTGGGCAGCAGCTTGAGTTGCATGTCAACCACATCCAAAAGGGCCGCTCCAGCGAAGACCTGCTCTACGAGGTATTGCTCAAGAGCGGCTTCCCGCTCACCACTCCGGTGGAGACCTTCGGCATTGGGGGCAAAGCAGTCCACAGCGTAGCGAATGGCGCGATGCTGATCTGCCTTGACCTTCAACTCACGCATGAAACCATCAAGGGCATTGCCGACTTGAAGCCGGAGCGCGTGGTCTGTCTGGACGAAGGCTTTGCTGGGAATGACCAATTGAAGACCAACGCCGTGCTCATCATGAAGTCCAAAGGCGTAACCAAGTTCCAGACAATCTGAAGGTCCACCGCAACCGATGATGAAGATTCAGTTTGACGCACAGCAGCAATACCAACTTGATGCGGTGGCCGCCGTGGTGGACATCTTTGACGGGCAGCCGTTGCAGCAGCCGGAATACTCCGTTGTGTACCAGCAAGGGGACAGCGGACTCTTCGCCGGGCAGGTGCAGACGGAGGTAGGGGTTGGCAATCAACTGCTTCTGAGTGACGATCTTCTGCGCAAGAACACCCGCGTTGTTCAGGAACGCAACGAGATTGACATTGCAGCCGGGGATGCGCCGCTGGAGGCATGGCCGCTGCCCGGAAGGCAGTGCCCACATTTCTCTGTGGAGATGGAGACGGGAACGGGCAAGACATACGTCTATCTGCGTACGATCTACGAGCTTGCAACGAGGTATGGTTTTCGCAAGTTCATCATTGTCGTGCCGAGCGTCGCCATCCGCGAAGGCGTGCTCAAGAACATTGACATCACGAGGGAGCACTTCAAGGCGCTGTACAACTTGGAGCCGCAATCGTTTGTCTACGACGGCAAGAAGGTGAGCCGGTTGCGCCAGTTTGCCACCAGCACCAACGTGGAAATCCTCATCATCAACATTGACGCTTTCCGCAAGAACTTCACGGACAGCGAAGACGAGCGCAAGTCAAACGTGATCTATAAGGAGAGCGACAAGCTGAGCGGTCGGCAGCCGATTGAGTTTGTGCAAGCGACCAATCCAATCGTGATTCTGGATGAACCGCAAAGCGTGGACGGCACACCGAAGTCTCAGGAAGCAATCAAAGCCCTGAATCCGCTTTGCACCTTGCGGTATTCGGCAACCCACCGCAACCTCTACAACTTCGTTTACCGGCTTGACCCGATCCGCGCCTATGAGTTGCGTCTCGTGAAGCAGATTGTGGTGGACAGTGCCACTACGCCGGGCAGCCAGAACAATGCGTATTTGCGAGTGGAGAAGGTTGAGTACAAGAACGGTGTGCGGGCGAAGCTGCGCTTTCAGGTGCAGACGCCGAACGGCCCAAAAGAGAAGTCCCTCACGGTGAAGAATGGCAGCGACTTGTATGAGTTGAGCGATAACCGCACGGCCTATCGGGACGGGTTTATCGTGAGCGAGATTGACGCCACGCCGGGGGCCGAGTTCGTCCGCTTTGACAGTGGGCTTGTGCTAGCGCTGGGGCAGGAACAGGGCGGTGTGCGTGATGAGATTTGGCAGTCACAGATTCGCAAGACGGTGAAGAAGCATCTGGACAAAGAGCTTCAGGTGCAAGCGCTGGGGCTGAAGGTGTTGAGCCTCTTCTTTATTGACCGTGTGGCGAATTATCGCACCTATGAAGGCAACGAGGTGGGCAAGGGCAAGTTTGCCGTGGCCTTTGAGCGGGCGCTGGCAGAGTTGGCCGCTGAACCCAAGTACAAGTCGCTGGAATGGCTGAAGCTGCCGGTTGAGATTTTGCATAAAGGGTACTTTTCAGAGGACAAGAAACACGTCCTGAAGGATACGAGCGGTTCAACTCAGGCCGATGACGATACCTACAACCTGATTATGAAAGACAAAGAGACGCTGCTCTCTTTGGATACGCTCGCTCCGGTTCATCTTCAGCCATTCTGCGCTACGGGAAGGCTGGGACAATCCGAACGTTTTTCAGATTTGCACCCTGAATGAGACTCAGAGCGCCACAAAGAAGCGGCAGGAGATTGGGCGCGGGCTGCGTTTGCCGGTGAATCAGGAAGGACAGCGCATCTTTGACGAAGTAGTGAACAAGCTCTATGTGGTGGCGAATGAGAGCTACGAAGATTTTGCCCGCGCGCTGCAAGAGGAATATGAGGAAGACTGTGGCGTGACCTTCGGCAAAGTTCCCATACAGGCCTTTGCCAAGATTGCGACGGTGGTGGACGAGCAAGAGAAGCCGCTGGGACGGGATGAATCCAGAACGATCTGGAGCGAGCTTGTAACGCGCGGATTCCTTGGCGCTGATGGCCGACTCCAGCCGAGCTTTGACCCGGCGCGGCCCGGCTTCACCCTGCAATTGCCGGAGGCATACCAGCAACATGAGGCAGCCGTGATTGACGTACTCGCCTCATATCAGATTGAGCGCCACGTCCAGCGGGAGCGGGATGAACGAAGGAATGTGCTGCGTAAGGAAGTGGTTGCCAGCCCCGAATTCCAGGAGCTTTGGAATCGCATCAAGCCGCGAACAACGTACCGGGTGGAGTTTGACACGGAAGAGCTGGTGAGGCGCGCCGTGAGCGCTGTTCGTGCCATGCCAAAGATTGAGCAGGTTGAGGTTCACTTCACCACGGCTGAATTGCTGGTGACACGGGGCGGTGTGAAGGGTGAAGCTCGCGCTGTCAGCACTGAGCGGCTTGTGTACCGTGGTCCGTTGCCAGACCTGTTGGGATACCTGCAAGGCCAGACGGAGTTGACCCGCTCCACGCTGGTGCGAATTCTCAAGGGGTCTGGCCGTCTGCCGGACTTCTTTCTTGACCCCCAACGTTTCATGGATGCGGTTGCCGCCACACTCAAAGTCAGAGTTGCACCGTCTGATTGTGGACGGCATCAAGTACGAGCGTATATCCAGCAGGTGATCCTGATTTTGAATGGCAGATGGAGCTGTTTCAAGCAGGAGTGAGATTATCAATTACCTCACCGCAATCCAAGTGAAGCACTCAGTCTATGAGTATGTTGTGTATGACTCGGAAGTGGAGCGCGAATTTGCGAAGCGTCTTGAACGACCGTGAGGACATCAAGGCTCTTCCTCAAGCTGCCGGGCGGCTTTGAGATTGACACTCCGGTGGGCAAGTACAACCCGGATTGGGCGATTGTGAAGCATCGAGGACGAAACGCTCTATCTGGTTCGGGAGACGAAGAGCACGAAAGACTTCCTGAAACTGCGAACGACAGAAAGGGACAAAGTGCAGTGCGGAGAGCAGCACTTCAAAGCTCTGGACGTTCCCTTTGCTGTGGTGGTTGACGATACGGGGGTCTAGCTTTTTCGCAGGAAAGAATGTGGCCTAGTTGCTATCCGCGTGAATGCACCCCGTTGCCGGTTTGGGAAAGCGTCTTCTGAAAGGCCGGAAAAAGCCCGCAAAATCCTTGCAGTGAATGAGTACTCGCCTTAGAATTTGCCTCTGGACGGAATACCGCGTAACACACTGATTTTAAGAATTGGTCGGGACGGGCAGATTTGAACTGCCGACCCCTCGCACCCCAAGCGAGTGCTCTACCAGGCTGAGCCACGTCCCGACTAAGGAGGGTTCACTTCCGCACATCCGGAGGGGTTTTGGAGCCAGAACCAGTTTAACACCGACAGGCCTTGCCCTTACGCAGTGGCTTACGCACATCTCCCGCAGGCGACATGCCTACAACGTGCACGACCATCGTGGGCTTCCCGAAGCGCGCATTTCCTGCCGGCGACTGGCAACTGACTCTGTCTATTCGAACACCCACTTGGTCACGGCGGTGGCGATCTGCTTTAGAGGAAACGCGAAGACCACGCGCGGCGCGAGCCGGTACACCAGTCCTCCTGAGCGCGGCTCCATCGGCCATCCATACTTCTTCTTGCTGGCATCCGACAGGCCGTCCGGAAGCTGGCCATAGTCGATGATTTCTGCCACGCCTTCCACGATCACCAGCTCATTCATATTTTCGCTGATGAGAGTGCAGTGTGGATTCGCCGCCAGGTTCTTCGCCTTTCGTGTCGCCGCAGACGTACCGAAGTAGTAGGCGTCCTCACACCACAGCCCATGCATTCCCATGGCGTGTGGCCGCCCGTCTGGTCGCACCGTTACGATCACGTAGTTGTACGAGTTGGTTAGGCGTTCCCGCGCCCAGTTCCATTCGAGCAGGCCTTTCGGCGAGGTAGGAAATTGGTAGCTGGCGGGAACCGCGGGGCGCATGGCACGCGGCTGTTTCCCTGCGGATGGTGTTGATCGTTTTGCGGAAACTCTTTTGGCCGCAGCTTTCTTCGACTTTCGTTGAGTCGCCACCATTATCTATCCATATCCTCTCGGGATATTGGCCGCGGCCAACGTTGCCCCTGGCGACGGTTCGACAGTCTGGATTCTAATACGGGCCGCAGCCCTCGTCGTCGCGCGCTCACGGCCCGGCCTTCGGCCGCCCGAAACAAAGCCCACGCCCCGGTGTTCATGCGAGGGGTTTATCGTTAAGATAGTCATTTGCTGTCAGGATGCTGCTCTCTTATGTGCTGGGGGAAGGGTTTGCGTACTCTCGCTCTAATGTTGGCCTCGGTGGCTCTTAGTGGGATGTTGGCTTGCAGCGGTAGTGGATCATCCAACAATTCGACCATCACTGGGGTGTCAGTGTCGTGCACTCCGACCTCCATGCAGTCCGGCCAGACCAGCCAATGCACCGCGACCGTAACCGGCACAGGCAGCTACAACACCGCGGTCTCGTGGGGAGCCAGCAACGGGACGGTCGACAACACCGGCTTGTTCACTGCTCCGACCGTAAGCGTCAGCACCCCAGTTACGGTGAATGCGACATCCATCCAGGACACTATGCAAACCGGCAGCGCCACGATCACGGTCGGGCCCATCACCGTTATCACAGTGACCTGTACACCGACGGCGATCCAGCCGCGGCAAAGTAGCCAGTGCGTCGCCGCGGCCAACGGAGCCAACACCAGCGCCGTGAACTGGAGCAGCACTATCGGCACCATCTCGGTAGCGGGCCTGTTCACTGCGCCGCAGGTCACAGCCAGCACCCCAGCCACCATCACCGCGGTTACCAAAGTGGCCAACGTCACTGGAACTGCTACAGTAACCGTCAATGTGAACAACACCGCGCCAATCGCAGTCGATGGCGGCCCCACCGTGAATGGCGTCTCCGTGGGATATCCGAACGGCGCCTATGCCACCGTAACCGTCTGTACCCCGGGCACGTCCACTTGCCAGGACATTGATCACGTACTTGTTGACACCGGATCGGTTGGCCTTCGCGTTCTTTCCTCCGTGCTCGGCAGCGTGACTCTGCCCGGGCAAAACGCCTCGGACGGCAATCCTCTGGCAGAGTGTTACGTGCGGCCCGACGGTTACGCCTGGGGGCCGGTCTCGCTGGCGCAAGTACAAGTGGCCGGTGAGATTGCCACTTCGATACCGGTGCAGGTCATCGCCCCAACGGGCTTCTCCGCCGTTCCTACGAGTTGCACCACCCAAACCACTGGTGGATCGCTGGGCAGCGTGAGCGCGCTCAAGGCCAATGGAATCCTGGGTGTCGGTGTGTTTGTGCAGGATTGCGGCAGCACTTGTGCCACCGGCACTCCGCCCAACACGTATTACAGTTGCCCGATGTCGGGATGCGGCGCTATCTCGGTGGCCACGGCCCAGCAGGTGACGAATCCCGTCACCATGTTCCCCAACGACAACAACGGCTCGCTGATTCAATTTCCGGCAGTGTTCAGCAGCGGCTCTCCGAGCGCTCAGGGCTTCCTTATCTTCGGAATCGGGACTCAGCCTAACAATGGCCTGTTGACCGCGACGGTGTACGGAGTCAGCGCCACCGGGCTGAATCCCGGCAGTTTCGTTTCGACCTACAACAACGCCGCTTATCCCGGCTCCATCAGTAGCGGCGCCAATGCCAACTACTTTCTAGACTCCGCCATTACGGGATTTCCCGGATGCACCACGCCTGGCTTTTATTGCCCCAGCTCCGCCCAGACCGTTTCGGTAACCAACACCGGCACCAACGGCACCAGCGGGTCCGTCTCCATCGCCGTGAGCAATGCCGACACGCTGCTGAGTTCGGGCAACCTGGCGTTCTCGAATTTGGCGGGACCCGGCACCGGCAAGACTGGCGGCTTCCTCCTTGGGATGCCGTTCTTTTACGGACGCACGGTGTTCACCGCGATCGACGGAGCCAGCACGCCGGGCGGGACAGGGCCGTACTTCGCCTACTAATTGACTGGGACGATCCTTCTCTCAGCCATCCCGAGCGACGGCGGGCCCGGACGCGCCCGGCAACTACTCATACCGCAAGGCCACAAGCGGATCGACGCGGGTGGCGCGGCGTGCCGGAACCAGGCAGGCTGCCGTTCCCACGATCGCGAGCACCAGCAGGACTACCAGAAAAGTGATGGGATCGTGGGGCGAGACTCCCCAGAACTGGCTGGCGACCAGCCGCGTCAAGGCGATGCTAGCCACCATTCCCAAGGCCACGCCCACCCCGATCAGGCGCAGTCCTTTTTGCAGCACCATCTTCAGAACGGTGCTGGTGGGAGCGCCCAGCGCCATGCGAATGCCGATCTCGTGTGTTTGCAGCGAAACCGAATACGCCATGACACTGAAGACGCCGATGCCCACGAGTACCAGTCCCACGCTGGCGAACACTCCTAGCAGGATCAGCCCAAATTCGGGACCGGCATAGGAGAACTGCTGCAGATAGCCTTCCAGCGTTCCTGTGAGGGTGAGAGCGACATTGCGATCCACCGCCCAGATTTCGCGCCGCACCAGCATCAGCATCGACATGGGGTCCACGCCGGTACGTACCAGGATGCCGCGCTGCATTGCGCCGGTGACGCTGTAAGGCAGGTAGGCCTCCGGCTCGATGCCCTGTTGCAATCCGCGGTTCTTGGCGTCGGCCACCACGCCGATGATTTCGTAATACTGGTCCTTGGTCGATTGCGGCATCTCGTCGAAGAGGTTGAACTTGATCTTCTGCCCGATGGGATCTTCCTTGCCGAAATAGGTTTTCACCAGGGTCTCATTGACCACCGCCACCGGACGCGCCCCGTCTACGTCCGATTCCGTCAGCAGCCGCCCCCGCAGCAGATGGCGCCCCATGGTCTTGAAGTAGCCCTCGCTGCACAACTGAAACATCGCGCGCCACGGCTCAGAGTGCGTCTTGCCGGGAATGGTGACATCGCTCTCCGGCCCGCCATACGGCGGCAGCGAAGAGGTCTCGGTCGCGGCAATCACGCCCGGCAACGCCGTTACTCGCTGCAAGACCTGGCGGAAGAAGATCTTCTTCTGCTCGGCGGTCTCGTACTGTCCTTTGGGAAGCGGCGTCCGTGCCACCAGGATGTTCACCGGATTCAAGCCCAACTGGACGTGTTGCAGCGCGAACAGGCTGCGCATCATCAGCCCAGCTCCCACCAGC
Organism: uncultured Acidobacteriaceae bacterium; assembly: GCA_963758255.1. Taxonomy (GTDB): domain Bacteria; phylum Acidobacteriota; class Terriglobia; order Terriglobales; family Acidobacteriaceae; genus DASRAA01. The sequence continues at coordinate 36,548 of CAVWUX010000013.1, read as the reverse complement.
AGGATGATCGACAGCATTACCTCCCAGATCACCAGGCCGGAGCGAAACTTGCCGTGCCGGAAGGCGGCGTTGACGCCCTTGCCGGTGTCTTTCAAGCGCGTGTGCAGGTCGCCGCGCACAGCGTGCAGCGCGGGCGCGAGTCCGCATAACAAAGTCGTGAGCCCGGTGACTCCGACCGCAAACAGCAGGGCGCGCAGATTCAGCCGCAGCACCGCTTCTGCCGGAATCGTCTGGTCGGGCATGGCGGCGGTGACGCCCTTCAGCCCGAGGTAAGCGAACAGGCAGCCCAGCAGACACCCGCCGACGGCGAGCATCAGGCTCTCTACCAGCAGTTGCCGCACGATGCGTCCGCGGCTGGCTCCCATCGAAGCGCGGATGGCAATCTCGCGTTCGCGCGCCGTCGCCCTTGCCAGCAGCAGGTTGGCGACATTGCTGCATGCAATCAACAGCAGCATGCCCACAGCAGCTAGCAGCGTGAACAGCGTGCCTTTGAACTGGCCGACCACATCGTCGGTCAGGGTCTTCGACAGCACGGTGAACTTCTTGGGAAAATCGTCGGGATAGGTCTTCGCCAGCCTTCTCGCAATGACCTCGAAGTCGGACGCCGTCTCCTGCAGAGTGACACCGGGCTTCAAGCGCGCCAGCAGCCAGAACTCAAGGCGCTGGTTCTCGGGATCGCTGCGATTCATGTTGTTCGGCACCCAGATGTCAACGTTGCCCAGCAGAAATCGCGGCGGCATCACTGAAACCAGGGTGCGCTGCTCGCCGTTCAGCACGAACGTCTTGCCTACGATGCTGGGATCGCTGTTGAACTGCTTCTTCCACAGCCGATAGCTCATGGCAAACACCGGAGCCGCGCCGGTTGCTCCGTCTGCACGAGTGATCATGCGGCCCAGCAGCGGCTGCATGCCGAGAAACTCGAAGGTGTTGGGCGTCACCCACTGCCCGTCGAATTGCAGCGTGCCCTCGCGGTCGGTGTACAGAATGTCGAGGCCCGAGTTGCCCATCATGTCTTCAAAAACGTGGTTCTGGGCCTGGATGTCGAGGAACTCCGGCAGCTTGTAGCTGGGATTGTTGTAGCCCTCGGGCCGGGTGGTGTCGTGTACATAGACCAGAGCCAGCCGGTCGGCGTCGCGGTAGGGGAACGGCTCGATCAATACGTTCTCGATGACGCTGAAGATCACCGTGGTGGCGCCGATTCCCAGGGCAAGCGCGATCACAGCCAGCAGCGTGAAACCACGGTCGCGACGGAACCCGCGCAACGCATACCGCACGTCTTGCGCGAACCAGTTCAAGCGCTCCATACACCCTCCCTGCGGCCCGGCTATCGCCAGCGCGTCCTCTTGACTGCATAGACGCAGTCCGCCAGGGGCATGTTCCCCGAAAGCGCCTCTGTGTGGCGTCCAGTGGGAAAAGCGGGGTGAAGCGCAGGAGTCTGGAGAACACTCTGTCTGTCCGACCACCACTATTGTGTGATTGACAATACACTTTAGCGTCTATAACGTCCCGAAAGGCTAGCTGGCAGGGATGCTGATAGCTACTCGTCTCTGGCTCCTCGTGCCTTTGGAGGCTCCCGCCCTGACCTCCTCGAGGAACCTGCGTTCGTTCGGGATCCTGAAGTGACAATTGGTATCGCCTTGGCTCGTGTGGATGCTGCCGATCGAGGCGTTCGCTGAGCTGATTCGAATGCGTTCTGTCTCGCGCTTCCTCGGCCGGAAAACAGGCTGTGTGTCTAGACCAACTTGAACTGGAGTGTAACCATGAAACTGAGATTCGCCGTTTTTGCTCTGCTCATCGCATTGGTGAGTACATTGAGTGCGCAGGTGCCGGCCAGCCGGCATGTGGTCGTGGTCGTCGAAGAGAACCACAATTACGCCCAGGTTATCGGAAGCAGTACCATGCCGTACCTGAACAGTCTGGCAAACCAGTATGGGCTGGCTACGCAGTACTATGCCAACACGCATCCGTCGATCGGCAACTACTTCATGATGACGACGGGACAGATCATCACGAATAATGACAGCTATACCGGTACAGTTACGGCCGACAACCTCGTCCGTCATCTGCTCTCTGCAGGCAAGACCTGGAAATCCTACGCTGAAGGCCTTCCCTCCGTTGGCTATGTCGGCGGAGATACAGGACTCTACGCACGCCGCCACAATCCGTTCACCTATCTTTCGGATGTGATTAATAGCAGCGTGCAAAAAATGAATCTTGTGCCATTCACTCAATTCGCCACTGATCTCAACAATAATGCGCTGCCCGACATATCTTTCGTCATTCCAAATCTAATCAACGATGCCCACGACGGTACCCTGCAGCAGGCTGACGCCTGGCTGCAGTCCAACATTGCCCCACTGCTGAGTAACAGCGATTTTCAGCAAGACGGAATCCTTGTCGTCGTTTTCGACGAATCGGCATCCGATAACACACACGGCGGCGGGCGTGTTGCTTTCGTGGCTGCAGGTCCGACCGTCAAGCCAGGAGTTCAGTCGACGCTGCTGCATCAGCATCAGAGCCTGTTGCGCATGATTAGCGAGGCTGTGGGACTAACGACTTTCCCGGGTGCGGCCGCCACCGCCACCGACATGACGGAGCTATTCGCACAAGTGACCCTCAACCCGACCAGCCTGACGTTCGGAAGTCAGGGGGTGGGTACCACCAGCGCATCGCAAGCTGTCACCCTGACGAACAACCAGGGTACCAGTGTTACCGGGATCAATATCAGTGCATCGGGAGATTTTGGGCAGACCAATAATTGCGGAACCACGCTGGCTGCCAACTCCAGTTGCACCATCAATGTGACTTTCACCCCGTCGGCGGTAGGCACGAGAACCGGCACCTTGACCGTGAACGACAGCGCCGGAACCCAGACCAGCAGCCTGACGGGTACCGGTATCGTGGCCATAACCCTGAGCCCGAGCAGTTTGAATTTCGGCAATCAGGGAGTGGGGATCACCAGCTCTCCGCAGGCGTTGACCCTGACCAACAATCAGTCGGTGGTCCTGACCGGGATTAACATCTCGATCACCGGGGCAAACGCAGGTGACTATGGGCAGAGTGGCAATTGCGGGACTTCGCTGGCTGCCAACTCCAGTTGCACCATCAATGTGACCTTTACCCCGTCGGCGGTGGGCACGAGAACCGGCACCTTGACGGTGAACGACAGCGCCGGCACCCAGACCAGCAGCCTGACGGGCACGGGCATCGTGGCCGTAACCCTGAGCCCGAGCAGCTTGAACTTCGGCAATCAGGGAGTGGGAATCACCAGTTCTCCGCAAGCGCTTACTCTGACGAACAATCAGTCGGTTGCCCTGACCGGGATCAACGTCTCGATCACCGGGGCAAACGCAGGTGACTATGGGCAGAGCGGCAATTGCGGAACTTCGCTGGCTGCCAACTCCAGTTGCACCATCAATGTGACCTTCACCCCGTCGGCGGTGGGCACGAGCACCGGCACCTTGACGGTGAACGACAGCGCCGGCACCCAGACCAGCAGCCTGACGGGCACGGGCATCGTGGCCGTAACCCTGAGCCCGAGCAGCTTGAACTTCGGCAATCAGGGAGTGGGGATCACCAGTTCTCCGCAAGCGCTTACTCTGACGAACAATCAGTCGGTGGCCCTGACCGGGATCAACGTCTCGATCACCGGAGCAAACGCTGGCGACTATGGGCAGAGCGGCAATTGCGGGACTTCACTGGCTGCCAACTCCAGTTGCACCATCAATGTGACCTTCACCCCGTCGGCCGTTGGCACAAGAACCGGGACCTTGAGGGTGAACGACAGCGCCGGCACCCAGACCAGCAATCTGACGGGCACGGGTGTCGTGGCCGTAACCCTGAGCCCGAGCAGCTTGAATTTCGGCAATCAGGGAGTGGGAATCACCAGCTCTCCGCAAGCGCTGACTCTGACCAACAATCAGTCGGTGGCGCTGACCGGGATCAACGTCTCGATCACCGGGGCAAACGCAGGTGACTATGGGCAGAGCGGCAATTGCGGAACTTCGCTGGCGGCCAACTCCAGTTGCACAATCAACGTGACCTTCACGCCGTCGGCGGTGGGCACGCGCACCGGCACCTTGACGGTGAACGACAGCGCCGGCACCCAGACCAGCAATCTGACGGGCACGGGCATCGTGGCCGTAACCCTGAGCCCGAGCAGCTTGAATTTCGGCAATCAGGGAGTGGGAATCACCAGCTCTCCGCAAGCGCTTACTCTGACCAACAATCAGTCGGTGGCGCTGACCGGGATCAACGTCTCGATCACCGGGGCAAACGCAGGTGACTATGGGCAGAGTGGCAATTGCGGAACTTCGCTGGCTGCCAACTCCAGTTGCACAATCAACGTGACCTTCACGCCGTCGGCGGTGGGCACGCGCACCGGCACCTTGACGGTGAACGACAGCGCCGGCACCCAGACCAGCAGTCTGACGGGCACGGGCATCGTGGCCGTAACCCTGAGCCCGAGCAGCTTGAATTTCGGCAATCAGGGAGTGGGGATCACCAGCTCTCCGCAGGCGCTGACCCTGACCAACAATCAGTCGGTGGCACTGACCGGGATCAACGTCTCGATCACCGGAGCAAACGCAGGCGACTATGGGCAGAGCGGCAATTGCGGAACCACGCTGGCTGCCAACTCCAGTTGCACCATCAATGTGACCTTTACCCCGTCGGCCGTTGGCACAAGAACCGGCACCTTGAGGGTGAACGACAGCGCCGGAACCCAGACCACCAGTCTGACGGGCACGGGCAAAGATGTCACCCCGCCGACTACGCAGATTATTGCTCCGACGGATGGCGCTACCGTATCAGGGACAATCACTGTCACTGCCACGGCCAGCGATAACGTGGGGGTTACGTCTTTGCAGATCTACATCGACGGAACCCTGCAATCTTCGGGTACGTCTTCACCGCTCAATTTCTCGTGGGACACGTCGTCAGTCAGCAACGGTCCCCATACCATCTACTCGAAGGCCTCGGACGCCGCCGGAAATGTGAGCACGTCGACGACCATTGCGGTGACTGTGAATAATTCACAAGGCCCGTATGGCGTTGTCGTTACCGCCCCCATTAACAACTCTATCCTTCACCCGAGTGTGCACTTTGTGGCGTCGGCAAGCTCCGATGTACCTATCGCGACGATGGCGATCTACGTCGATGGCCAGCTCAAGTGGAGTCAGAATGTGTCCTCACTCGACACTTATCTCACTCTGCCGGGCGGACGTCGTACTGTCGTCGTTCAGGCTGTGGACCAAGACGGAAAGGAGTACACCAAGGCACTGCTGATCTATATTTTTTAGATCATGACGAAGTTGAATTGGGAAAGCGCCCCACACATTCGCGATTTTCGAATGTGTGGGGAATAATCCATGGCCGAGACGAACTTGAGTGCCCCTCGATAGAGCGAGGGGTAGTTAGCGATAGACTCTCCAGTCCATCAAGGCTCAACTCTGGTAGACGATCCTGCCGGCGACGATGGTGGCGACGACATAGCCGGTAAAGCTCCAGCCGTCGTAGGGCGTGTTGCGCGATTTGGATTTCGACTGCGAGGCGTCGTACGTCCATTTTTTCGCGGGATCGAAGATAGTGACGTCGGCGTGGGCTCCGGGCGCGAGTGTGCCCAGTCCTTGCGAGTCCAAAGACACGCGCGGGATTGGACGACAGCAACTCGACGATGCGCCACAGCGGCAGCTTGAAGTGATGATGCAGAACGGTGAGCGCGATGGGTAGCGCAGTTTCCAGTCCCATGATGCCGAAGGCGGCGCGCTCGAACTCAACCTGCTTCTCGTGGAAGGCGTGGGGAGCGTGATCGGTGGCGATGGCGTCGATGGTGCCGTCGGCGATGCCCGCGATCATGGCGTCGAGGTCGGCGCGGGAGCGCAGCGGCGGGTTCATTTTGTAGTGGGTATCGAACTCGCCGATGTTTTCGTCGATCAGGGTGAAGTGATGCGGCGTGACCTCGGCAGTAGCGCGGATGCCGGATTTCTTCGCCTGGCGGACGGCGTCCATGGCTTCGGCGGTGGAGATGTGGGCGACATGGATGTGGGCTTTGGTCGCGCTTGCCAGCGAGATGTCACGTCTGACAATGTCAGACTCGGCGGCGTTGGGCATGCCGCGCAGGCCAAGACGGAACGAAGTTGGTCCGTGGTTCATGGAGCATCCGGCAGTGAGGCGCGAGTCCTCGGCATGCTGCACCACAGGAAGCTTGAGGCGCGCGGCGGTGCGCAGAGCGTCGCGCATGACCTCGTCGTCAAGGATGGGGCGGCCGTCATCGCTGAGGGCGACGGCTCCGGCTTTCTTTAGAGCCGCGAAATTTGTGAGCTTCTCGCCGAGGCTGCCGACTGTCGCAGCGGCGATGGGAAAGAGCCGCACCAGCGCATGGCGTTCGGGAGCCTGCATCCAGCGAGTGATCTCGACTGAATCGTTCACCGGGCTGGTGTTGGGCATGGCGCAGACGGCGGTGAAGCCACCCGCGGCGGCGGCGGCCGTTCCGGTCGCGATCGTCTCTTTGTGCGACTGGCCAGGCTCGCGCAGATGAACGTGCAGATCGATGAAGCCGGGAGCCACGATGCAGCCCTTGGCCTTGAACGTCTCGCGGGCGTGGGCTTTCAGCACGCCGGGGGCGGCGAGTTCGGCCACGCGCCCGCCGCGCAGCAGGACATCCATATCCCGGTCCAAGCCATTGGCGGGATCGATGACGCGGCCGCCGGCGATGAGCAAACTTTCCTCGCTATTATTCGGCTTCATTGGCCCGCCTTCAATACAGTTGCGAGAATGGCCATGCGGGTCTTGACGCCGTTGGCGACCTGTTCGTGCACGCAGGACTGGGGGCCATCGGCCACTTCGTTGGCGAGTTCGAGGCCGCGCACGATAGGTCCGGGATGCATGACGATAGCGTCAGGCCGCGCCAGTTTCATGCGCTGCGGCGTAACCTGGAATTTCGCGATGTAGTCTTCGAGGCTGATCTGGCGGCCGGCGAGGCGCTCTTTCTGGATGCGCAGCGAAATCACGACGTCAGCGCCTTGCAGGGCGGCGTCGAGATCGTGACAGGCCACAACGCCGGGAGCGATTGTCGCAGAAACGTCGGGCACCAGGTCGGGCGGTCCGCAGAAGATGACCTCGGCACCGAATTTGGAGAGCAACAGGGCATTGGAGCGGGCAACGCGGCTGTGAAAGACGTCGCCCACGATGACCACACGCAGTCCTTTGAGCCGCCTTTTGTGGTTGGTTATGGTGAGAGCATCGAGCAGCGCCTGCGAAGGATGCTGATGCAGTCCGTCGCCGGCGTTGATCACGGGTACCGGGATGTAGCGCGAGAGCAGGTACGGCGCGCCACTGTTGGGATGGCGCATGACGATCGCGTCAGCGCCAAGCGAGGTGACGGTCCATCCGGTGTCGATGAGCGACTCTCCCTTCTCGATACTCGACGACGTTGCCGTGATGAGCGTGGTGGTGGCTCCGAGGGCTTTGGCAGCGAACTCGAACGATGTACGGGTGCGGGTGGAGGGTTCGTAGAAGAGCAGCACCACGCGCTTGCCGCGCAAGAGCTGTGAGGGGCGCGCGGGATCCATGCGGCGGGCCAGTTTCAGAAGGGCATCAATTTCGGCGACGGAGAGTTGATCGGTACCCAGCAGACAACGCAGGGGCGGCTTCATTGACCCTCGGCGGCGCGCTCGACCAGCAGCACTTTCTCGGCGCCGTCGGTTTCCTGGAGTTTGACCTCGATGATCTCGTTGTCGGTGGTGTGCACCTTGCGTCCGACAAATCCGGCTTCCACCGGGAGTTCGCGATGGCCGCGGTCGATGAGCACCAGCAGTTGAATGCGGCGCGGCCGGCCGTGATCGAACAGGGCGTCAAGCGCCGCGCGAGTGGTACGGCCGGTGTAAAGCACGTCGTCCACCAGGATGATGTTCTTGTCCTGGATGTCGAACTCCATGTCGCTCTTGCGAACCTCGGGGCGGTGACCAATGGTGGAGAGGTCGTCGCGGTAAAGGGTGATGTCGAGGGTACCGACGGGGACGTCCATTTTCTCGATGCGACTGAGGATCTTGGCCAGTCGCTGCGCCAGCGGAACACCACGGCGCTTGATCCCGACCAGGCCCAGATTGTCGGCACCGTTGTTCTTCTCCACGATTTCGTGGGCGAGGCGGACAATGGTGCGATCAATTTCGGAGGCAGACATGATCTGCGATTTCTCGCGCAGGGTAGGAGGCCGGCTGGAAGGTTTGTTCATGCCGTCCGAATGATACGAAATGCCCGCGGTGAGGGGCAACTGCGACCCGAAGCTTCGCGACGGTTGCGGGGAGCGTGACTACCCCAGGTCGCGGCGGCGGGCGAACATGGAGGCTCCGAGGGCCCCTCCGGCGGCGCTGAAGAGCACGAAAACGACGCCCATGATCGCCATGATGATGACGAAGAAGGTGGCCAGTCCCTGCGGGGTGTTCAGGTTGTTCATGAATTGTCGCATCATTTCCTCGGCGCGGGGATCGGAGTTGGAGGCAAGCGACTTGTCCACCTGCTCCTGCATGGCGGTGCGTAACTCCTGGCTGTTGGTGGCAAAGCGCAGCACGCTCCAGACGGTGGAGGCCACGAAACCGATGGCGCCGGACAGAGCGCCGATGCGCATGCCCATGCCGGGAGTGACAACCGCTCCGGGTACACGGCGCTGATAGAGCCAAACGGAGAGGGCTCCCGCGCCCAATAACCAAAGGCAACAGCCCAGCGTCAGTACAGGCAGGGCGGAGAGAACGGCCGCTCCGAGTCCGGAGAGCAGAGCGCCCTTCCACGCCAGTTCCCATTGGATGGCAGCGGGGTGCGGAATGTGGACCTGCGCACCGGGCGTCCAGGACGAGGCGGAAAGAACCTGCGGCGAAGCGTCGGTCGATGCCGGAGTTCCAGACTGTGACGGATCGCTGTCCGTCGAGGCGACGCGGATCTGGGGAGCACCGCAGTGGGGACAGAAGGGGAGCGTCTCGTCGATTGAGGTCGCGCATTTGTAGCAGGGATGTTCCACGTCGAGAAACGTAACAGTAGTCGCACTCTCACGCAACCGGACAGAGCCGGTTTCAAGTTCCAAGCAGGCACCTAATTCTCAGTCTGTCGCGGCAGAGGCGAACCAGGTGAACTAGATGCGCTCACCTGAAGGTTCCTTTCAACCGTTTTCAGTTGAAGCATGGACCGGTTACGCAAAGGTCACAGGATCATCCGTTCATCGCCCACCCTCTTCGTCACCCGCTCGCGGTCGAGGTACTCCAGTAGCGGTATCGCATACTTTCGGGTGATGCCGAACAGGTCTTTGAACGAGGCGACGTTCAGCTTCGGGGTCTTGCTCTTTTGCGCAACCACCTGTTGGCGCAAGGCTTCCAGCGCGTCGCGATGAAAGACGAGATCGTCGGACAGTTTCACCAGCACGCGATCGCGCAGCAGCAGGGTGACGATCTTCTGCGCGCGGGTCTGGTCGATGCGCAGCGATGCCAGCACTTCTTTGAGCGCCGGGACCTGCAGTCCCGCGCTTGGCGAAGGCTTTCTCGATCTTCTGCTTCGACTCGGCCTCGTCGTCCCGCAACACCACGCCGCGGCCCGCGCCTGTGCACCTGGTCGCCCGCGGCCTCCAGTTTCTGGTCGCACACCAGCGCCTCGATCAGGCTGCGAAAAACTTCCGGGCCAACTCCCAGCCCCTCGCGCAACTGCTCCTGGTTGATGCCGGCGACCAGGGGATTCTGCTGGTGAAACTGTTCGACTGCTGCGAGCGCTCGCTGGCGCAACTCGGCAAATCGTTCGGCGGTGATCAGCAGGCCATCGCACAGCACAACTTTGCCTGCCTTCTGCAACGGATCGGAAATTTCTTGTACTCGCGCGGGAAGCCATCCGGTTTCGGCGACCGCGTCGGCGAGTGACAGCCCTGCAAGGCCGCGCCGCGCAACTCGGGCCAGCAGCGTTTCTGACGGAGCCGCGTTCGCGATCTGGCGCACAAACTCGAGCCGCTCAGTCGCCTTCAGCCGCCGCACGGGCTCTGCGGCATCCAGCACAACGCCACCGCCGATGGTGATCACCGGGGAGAACTGCCGCACGATGAAGCGATCCCCCGGCAACAGCAGCAACGGCGCATCGAGCTTTAGTCGCGCCAGTCCTGATTGTCCGGGCTTAAGCTGCTTGCCCTCCAGCAGACTCACCTCGGCAATTGTCTCGGCAGTGAAGGCGTGCAGATGCACGCGCGCACGGTCGCGCAGCGGCCTTGGCCGAAGGCAACAGATCGAGACGCACGGTGATGTGCGCCATGGGATGAAACAGCGACGGCGCGGTCAGCATCATGCCGCGCTCCAGTTCGCTGACTTCGACGCCTGCGAGATTTAGCGCGGTGCGTTGTCCGGCAATCGCTCTTTCGGCGGCGGCTCCGTGCACCTGCACGCCCCGCACGCGCAATCGCCTGGCGTCGGAATGGGGATGGACCTCGAGTTCATCGTCTTTGCGCACGCTGCCCGCGATCAGCGTCCCGGTGATCACCGTCCCAAAGCCCTTCATCGTGAACACGCGGTCGATGGGCAGGCGCAAAGCCGCGCTGGCATCTTTGGCCGGAGCCTCTGCTGCCAGCCGCGCCAACTCGCGCTTGAGCTCGTCGAGGCCTTCACCGGTCTTCGAGCTGACCGCTACAATCGGAGCGCTCACCGGATCGAGAAAGGATCCTTGCAAGTACTCGGCCACTTCCATGCGCACTACTTCCAGAGTCTCGGCATCGACGAGATCGGCTTTGGTCAGCACCGTGATGCCGCGCTGCACCGACAGTAGCCGGCAGATGTCGAAGTGTTCGCGGGTCTGCGGCTTCACCGATTCGTCGGCCGCGATCACCAGCAGAACCAGATCGATGCCGCCGATGCCTGCCAACATGTTGCGCACGAAGCGCTCGTGTCCGGGGACATCGACAAAACCCAGGCGCAAGTCTTCTCCGGAGGGCGCTTTCAGGTCGAGGTTGGCGAAGCCGATGTCGATGGTAATGCCACGTCGCTTTTCCTCTTCCAGGCGGTCGGGGTCGGTGCCGGTCAGAGCTCGCACCAGCGCGCTCTTGCCGTGGTCGATGTGGCCCGCAGTGCCGACGATGACGGCCTTCATTCCTCCAGTGTAAACAACCGTTTCTGGAACCCCCGGCACTCTTCCGATGAATAAGGAAATAGGCTCTGAATATGCGAAAATAGAGTTAGAGACTTGTAGTAGCCTGCCGGGTTTACTTCGGTCGCGCCATCTCTGGGGAGTTTTGCCCTTGTGGGGTCTCAACGGGCGCCGAAATGTTTGAGCTCGAGCACACTTGATGCATACGGATGTCACCCATCGTCAGTCCGCCTAGAGCCCCAGCTGGTACTCGTCTGCACGATGAGCGCCCGGTCGCGCTTGTGGATGCGAGCAGTCCGGGCGACCTCCTGGTTCCGCACGTCCTCATCGGGCTGGAAAATGAACTGGAACGCGCGCACATGCGCGAGGCGTTCTGGATCTCGCTGGCGGTCCACATCTTCGCCGTCATTTTTCTGGCGATGTCTCCGAAGATTTTCGGCTACAAGAGCGTGGTCCTGGTGTCGCCGGAAGACATCATGCGCAACAAGCAGCTGACCTACCTCGACATGCCTCCGGACATGCAGACGCCGCCTCCTAAGGTTCGGCCTGATGCCAAGCTGTCAGACAAGAACCGCATCGCCGAGAGCCGCCGTCCCGAGATCGATCAGAAGACGTTGGAGGAGTTGCGCAAGGCTGGAACGCCGCGTCCGCCAGGGCCGCAGGCGCCTCCGGCCGAGTCGTCGCCTTCGTCGCAGGGCATTCAGGCGCCACAACCGGCGCAACAGGCGCAGAATATTCCTCCGGTACAAGACCCGCGGCTAGCGTTGCCGCAGCCAAACGAGCAGAAGCCCGCCGTCGATTTTCGCAGTTTGAACGCCAACCTCGGCCAGTCCGTCGCGCAAGCCGCGCGGTCGATCGGGCCCAGCCGTTCGGCAGGATCGTTTGGCGGCGGAGGCAGCGGCGGAGACTACGGCTCCGGACCCGGCGGCAGCGCTCGCACCGCCGGCAATCTTGAGGTCCTCAGCGACACCCAGGGCGTTGATTTTGGTCCGTATCTTTCGCGCGTGCTGCAGGCCGTGCGCATGAACTGGTACAACCTGATCCCCGAAGCTGCGCGTCCGCCGCTACTGAAGCGCGGCAAGGTCTCGATTGAGTTCGCCATCCTACCCGACGGCAAGGTTGCGGGAATGAAAATTATCGGGCCGTCCGGCGACGTGTCGCTTGATCGCGCTGCCTGGGGTGGCATCACCGCGTCGAACCCCTTCTCGCCCCTGCCCAGCGAATTTCACGGACCGTATCTGGCGTTGCGTTTCCATTTTTACTACAACCCCGCCAAGGGCGATATGCAGTAGCCGGCGCGTAGAATGGCGCTGTGGCCTCCGAACAGCCTTCATCCAGCGAGCAGCCAGACAGATCACCGGAATGGTATGAGCGCCAGAAGTCGCGCGAGCGCGTCAAGCTGACCGGCCTGCTGATTCTCGCGTTGATCATTCTGCTGATCGCCTTGCTGCGCTTCGGCAAGACGATTCCCTGGGGTGCGCGGTGAATGTCCGCTGATCCACTGCTAGTCGTAGTCCTGGGGCCTACGGCCTCGGGCAAGTCCGCTCTCGCCATTTCTCTCGCCGAGCAATTTTCTGGTGAGATTGTCAGTTGCGACTCGGTTGCGGTCTATCGCAACTTCGAGATCGGTACAGCCAAGCCTTTGCCGGAAGATCGCGCGCGCATCCCGCATCACCTGATCGATGTCGCGGTACCCGGCGAGCCCTTCACCGCTGGTGAGTATGCTCGCCAGGCACGAGTGGCGTTAGTTGAAGTTGCAAAGCGCGGGCATCTTCCTATCGTGGTCGGTGGCACCGGCCTCTACCTGCGCGCGTTGCTCGATGGACTATTTCCTGGCCCGCAGCGCTCCGACGAACTTCGTGAGCGGTTGCGCGCGCGCGCCTCGGAGCGTGGCTCCGCATATCTGCATGGTCTGTTGCGGCGACTCGATCCTGCGGCCGCGTTGAAGATCCACCCCAACGATGCGCCCAAGCTGATCCGCGCCATTGAAGTCTGCCTGACCGCGCGCGGTCCGATGAGTGAACTCTGGCAGCAGCGCGGACGCGCTCCGCTGTTTGGCTTTCGCATTTTGCGCATCGGACTCAACCCTCCTCGCGAGCAGCTCTACGAACGCATCAATCGGCGCGCCGCGCAGATGTTCGATGATGGCCTGATCGCGGAGGCGCAATCGCTGCTTCAGCGCTATGGCGACGCGCGCCCCATCACGCCTATGCACTCGCTTGGCTACGAGCAAGCACTGCAGCATTTGCGTGGAGAGCTCACTCTCGCGCAAGCCGTTGCGGCGGCTCAGCAGGGGCATCGCAATTACGCCAAGCGCCAGATGACGTGGTTCCGGCGCGAGCCGGAAGTCAATTGGCTCGAAGGATTTGGTGACGATCCGGGTGTCACTCGCCAAGCCGCCGAACTCGTCAACGCCAATCTGGCATCACGCTCGTCGGCCTGAAACGTCGCTTCACTTCATGCTATCGTCACTTCGTGATGTTGCGGCGCCCACTCGTTCTCCTGGCAATCTGCTTGCTCTTCTCCCTGCCGGCGTTCAGCGGCACAAAGCCCGTCTTCCAGAAGCCCGGTCCCGTACGTCTCGACAAAGCCGGGGAAAGATGGGCGGAGAAATCGCTCAAGAAGATGACGCTCGAGCAGAAGGTTGGCCAGATGTTCATGATCTGGTCACGCGCCGAGTTTCTCAACATCGACAGCCGCGAGTACATCGCCCTGCGCGACACCATGCGCAAATATCACCTCGGTGGCTTCGGCCTCACCGTCGAATACGAAGACGGCTTCCTCTACAAGAACGAGCCGCTCGAGGCCGCCATGGTGACCAACCAGCTCCAGAAGGACTCCGAGTTCCCCTTGATGTTTGCCGCCGACTTCGAGCGCGGCCTCGGCATGCGTCTCAACGAGGTCACCGGATTCCCTCACGCCATGGCTTTTGGCGCCACCGGCAATGCCGATTATGCCCGGCAATCCGGACGCATAACCGCCATGGAAGCCCGCGCCATTGGCGTGCAGTGGAATTGGTTTCCCGATGTGGACGTGAATTCTAATCCCGACAATCCCGTCATCAACACGCGATCGTTCGGTGAGGATCCCGCGCTCGTCGGCCAGATGGCCGCTGCCTACATCGAGGGTGCGCACGAGTACGGGATGCTGACCACGGCCAAGCACTTTCCCGGTCACGGCGATACTGACACCGACTCGCATCTCTCGGTGCCGCGCGTCGAAGGCGACCGCGCACACCTCGACACCATTGAACTGCCGCCGTTCAAGGCCGCGATCAAGGCCGGAGTCGATGCCGTGCTCGTGGCCCACGTCGCGGTTCCCGCGCTCGATCCCGATCCCAAACACGTCGCCTCTATCTCCCCGCCCATCGTCACTGGATTGCTTCAGCAGCAGATGGGATTCAAGGGGCTGGTCGCTACCGACGCGCTGGTGATGAATGGCCTCATGAAGCTTTTTCCTGAGGGCGGGGCCGCTGCCTCGGCCCAGGCTGCGGTCGAAGCCGTCAAGGCCGGCAACGATGTGCTTCTCATGCCTGCCGATCTCGATGCTGCTTACAAAGGCGTGCTCAATGCTGTTCGCAGCGGCGAGATTCCGGAATCGCGCATAGACCAGTCGGTGCTGAAGATCCTGCGCGCGAAGGCCTCGGTCGGACTCGACCGGGCGCGGTTGGTCGATATCGATGCAGTCAATCAGGTTGTTGCCAAGCCCGAGAGCCTTCTGACGGCACAGAAAATCGCCGACAGCGCTGTCACTCTCGTTCGTGACAACAAGCAAGTGCTCCCGCTGAGGCCGAGCCGCCGGGGAACCAACCAGCCCTCTTCTGCGTATCACGCTGCAGAGGACACGCGAGGCCGCGTCCTGGTGCTCATTTTCCTGGATGACAGCCGGTCCGACTCCGGGCGGTTGCTCGACGAGCAGGTGAGGCGCCGGATTCCCGATGCCCGTGTCATGTACGTCGATGTTCGGACAGCCGCCGGCTTGACGCCTTCCGTGATGGACGCAGTGAACAGTGCGGAGAAAATCATCGTCGCAATTTACGATGTGCCAGTCTCGGGAAAGGTCGTGCCCGGGACACCGGGTGACGGAAATAGCGTGGCCGTGCAGAGTTCGTCGGCGGGATTGTTGCAGGAAGTTCTGCAGGCTGGGGCTGCAAAGACGGTTGTGGCAGCGATGGGCAGCCCCTATGTGCTCTCCCAGTTTCCCGGAATACAGACGTACCTATGCACTTATTCCAACATGAAAGTTTCCGAAATCAGTGCGGTGAAGGCGATGTTTGGCGAGATTCCAATGTCCGGCCACTTGCCAGTGACCATTCCCAACATTGCTCTTCGCGGAGCGGGGCTCAACAGCCCCGCACAACATTTCGGTGGGGGTTCGCAATGAAATCTCTCATGCGCAGATATTCAGCGATTTTCGCAGCCGTGACCCTGGCGACGCTGCTCGCCGCCTGCTCGGTCAAGGTTGACGACAAGGAAAACAAAAAGGTCGATATCCAGACTCCCCTTGCCAATCTCAAGGTCGATACCAGTGAAGCCTCGACGGACAACGGCATCCCCGTGTATCCGGGCGCGACTCCGCGACCCGAGTCTGGCGGCGACAAGCATCGCGCCAACGTCAACATCGCGGCCATGGGCTTCGGCCTCAAGGTGATTGCGGCCGAGTATGAAACCTCCGACTCGCCCGAAAAGGTGAAAGCCTTCTATCTCGACAAGCTGAAGAAATGGGGCGATGTACTCGAGTGCCGCGGGACTGGCGGGGATCATGACCCGGATGTAAACCTCGGCAAAGACGACGGTGATCAGAAGCTCACCTGCGGCGACTCCAAGGGCGAGGGTTGGGAGCTAAAGGTTGGCACCCGGCACAATCAGCACCTGGTTGCCATCCGCCCCGATGGCTCGGGTACCCGTTTTGGGACGGTGTTGGTGCAGGTCCACGGCAAAGAGGGGACGCTGTAAGCCGCCCCAGAGCCTCGTTTCAAGTTCCAGATTGCGGCATCTTCACCGCGAATCGCTTTTGGCGACGTATTCGGTCAGGGTGATGGCGCGAAAGTTCATAGTGTCGCCCTGGGTGTAACGGCGTTGCAATTCCACTTCAACAGCGCGCACGGTTTCGTCATCGCGGTTCTCGGGATAACGAAGCAGCCATACCCGCCGGGCACCGGTAATCTTCGCCAGCCACTCGCTTGAGCGCGGACTTACCTCCACCGACATGGGACGGTTCGTCTGTCCGCCCGGCAGCCAGTCGCGGTAGCTGTCGGACGGATTTCCCACACCCGCGAAATACACGACCCCATCCTGTGCGCTGGCATGCGTGATCAGGAAGTTTGCCACCCCGCGCCAGTCTTCGCGTACCCGCGTGTACGAAATCGCGGTGCTGGCCAACGTCAGCGCGCAGACCACCGAAATCGCGACGGTCCGAAGATTGGGCCGCCGTATCTGGCACGCTCCCACCGCCACTGCCAGCAACCACGCCGGCAGGCAGATGATCAGGAAGCGATGAAAGAACACCGGTCGCACCATAGAAACCAGCAGGGCGACGATCACCGGAGTAAACAGTGAGCTGGCCACGAGCGCATAGTTCCAGTTCGCGGACTGGCCACGCCGACTGTTCAGAGTACGAAGGAAGGCGCCAACTAATACGAGTTCCAACACAAGCAGCACTGGACCCACGCCCTTGGCACCCTCCGCCGCCAGAAATACGCCGAGGTGGTAGAGCTCCAGCAGCGAGGGCTTGGCCACCCACACGATATGCTGGATGGGCTGGATATGGATCATCCACAGCACTGGAATCGCGAAGGCCGCGATGATTGCGCCCGCGACTACCAGATGTTTCCACGGACGTCGGCCTGTGGGTAATGCCGGGAGCGACAACGCATGGGCAAGCGGAACCAGCAGTCCAAAATAATGGAAGTAGAACGCGATCCCGGCAACCAGTGCATAGGCGCAGGCCAGCGCATACGTGGGGCGCTCAATCAGCCGCGCGAACAGATAAGTCGACGCAATTACGCCCAGCAGCAGCCAACTGTAGGCGCGCGCCTCCTGCGAATACACTACCGCACAGCTACTCAGAGCGAGGAACAGCGCGGCCGCCATCCCCACCTTGCGACCGAACAATCGTGCTCCCAGCAGGTACATCAGCGGGAGGCTGGCGATGCCAGGCAGCACCGAGAGCATCCGCACACTGGCCTCACCCATTCCAAAATGCAGCCACGGACGCAGCATGAGGTAATACAGCGCCATGTTGCCCTCGTCGTGCCAAAGGCACTGCCAGAACGAGGGGCCCGGCAAGCGCGCGACCACTACACTGGTGATTTCGTCCAGCCAGAAGCTCTTGGACCCCAGGGCTATCAGCCGCAGCACTGCGCCCAGCGCCACGATGCCCGTCACCACCAAGATCGCGTGCTGCTCGTCAGCTCCATCGCGCACGCTAGCGGCAGCCTGCGCCGAACCTGTCCGCTGTGCGCTGGAAATCATGCTCCGAATATACAAGCTGCAGCGAGGGTGGAATGTGACGGCTCTGAGACGGGGCGGGAGAGTCGCCTTATCGTTTGCTCTTCTTCAGGATTCCCAGGATTTCCTGCAGCCCCTGGCGTACTTTCTTGAGGCTGTCGTTGCGGGCCTGCTTGGGGAAGGGTAGTCCGGATTGCTGCTTTGCCGGCTTGGCCTCGGCTTTCAGTTGCTGCCGGGCGCCGGCGATGGTGAAGCCCTCTTCGTACAGCAACCTTTTGATCCGCAGCACACTCTCGACGTCGCGCTGGCGGTACATGCGCTGGCCAGTGCTGCTCTTTACCGGCTTCAGTTGGGAGAACTCGGTTTCCCAGAAGCGCAGGACGTAAGCGGGTAACTTGCACAGTTTCGCGACTTCCCCGATGCGGAAATAGAGCTTGTCGGGGATCACCGGGTCGCCGGTGGCGCCTGCCTTCCTCGCCGATTTCCTGGTAGCACTCATCTCGTAGGTTTCAGCGGACCTCACCTGCCGCCGGCGCGCTTGCGCGAATGGCCAAGACAACGTAAGGCTTTCTTCTAGCACGAACCAACCTCACAAACAACCACGTTGTCATCTCGTACGGGCCGCAAAGCAAGAAGGCCTCCGGGAACGGAGTCGCGGAGGCCTTTACTGCCAAAAAATTAGCGAGGCCTGCGCCTCGCCGGGATTGGTTAGTGTTTCTTCTTCTTCGCTGCCTTCTTCACTGCCTTTTTCTTGGTTGCCATTGAGTAATTCCTCCTTGAAACCTTCTCCCTGAAGGTCGCGTCTTGACACCGCTCATTCAACGGATGCTCCAGATATTGGATGAGCAATATGTCTGGCACTAGATATTGCGGTTACTTGAACGGAATGTCAACTGTTTTCTTTCACAAAACTCTTGCGCCGGTTCGGGTTTGGTGATCCGGGCTGAAAGCGGTGGCCGGTCCCAGGTCCGCCGGTTCGGACGACTTCCTCCCCTAATACCCTTCAGAAGCGCTGGAGTATGCTTGATTACGCGGGGTTGTCGAGCATTCATACGAACGCAGACCCATCAGGGTGCGGACGATCGGCAGCTCAGTCGCAGTCGAAGGAGCATAGAATTGTCCGAGATCGGCGTTCTCTATATCGATGAAGTCTTCCGCAGCCTGCGCGGGCACAAGCGCCTGGCCGATGACGCCATTGCGCAACTCAACGACGAACAATTCTTCTCCGTTCCCGACGCCGAATCCAACAGCGTGGCCATCATCGTCAAGCACATGGCGGGCAACATGCGCTCGCGGTTTACCGATTTCCTGACTACGGACGGCGAGAAGCCGGACCGCAACCGCGACCATGAATTCATCGTGCCCTCCGATGCCAAGCGCGAGGAGATCCTCGCCGCGTGGGAGCGGTACTGGCAACTGGTCTTTGAGACCCTCAACGGCATCGGCCCCGAGGACCTGGAGCGGACGGTCACGATCCGCAGCGAACCGCATACGGTTTTGCAGGCCATCAACCGACAAGTGGCGCATTACGCCTACCACGTGGGACAGATCGTCTTTCTCGCCCGGCACTGGAAGGGTGCGGAGTGGAAGAATCTGAGCGTGCCCAAGGGCGAGAGCGAGCAGTTCAACGCGAAAATGTTGCGGAAACTCAAGTCCAAGTGACGGAACCACGAGCGGCGAATCCGGCGCTGTAGTGCCACGGACCGGCCCGCTCACCGCATACTAGAATTCCGTTCGCCCACCCTGTGGAACTGAAATGGGCCGACGCAGCACGGTACTTCAGCCCAGGCGCTCGACCCTACCCTGTCACCTGAATCTGCATTATTCCTGCGGTCGGGCTAGTACTTGTAGGCATGGCCACGACGAAGCATGGGTTGCTCCAGAAACCGCCATGAAACCTTGGCGACCGCAAAAGCAAACGCAATCCCCAGTAAAGACCCCAATAATGTCGAGACAAATCCTGCGTGTGAAAAATGAGCACCAAGGCGATGGAACATAGTATCCACCAACATGTGACCGGCTCTGATCATCGTCTGGTGTATGAGATACACACAGTAAGAAATTCCTCCCAGTTCAATGAGCCACTTGTTGCAAAGCGCCCGCTCCACCAACGGCGTCTTGAGAAGAGCGATGAGTAGGCAGCAGGTATAGAAGAGTCCCAAAACCGAATAACCGAAAGTGGCCATGGGGGTTGAGTTAAATCTGTACCCCTGATAGCTCAGCCAGGCCATGACGAGTAGCAGGCCAACCGCCGCCCAGTAGAGCGCGACCCGTTTTCGCTTGAGTTGCTCCCAGGCACGGGAATCTCGCACTAGTAACGCTGACAACATCCCCAGGCAGAGTGCATCTGCACGACATGGCATAAGAGAAAAGGCGGCGAAGTGATTCCAGTGGAGCCCAAGTATCACCCAGGTTCTCAGCGCAGGAGCAAGGACCACGATCGCCGCCAGTACGTAGGCCAGCCGCGCACGGCTGATTCTTCTGACGACGAGCGGTGCGGTGAGATAGAACTGTTCTTCGATGGCAAGAGACCAAGTCACTCCCAGGCCCCCACCCCCGAAATTGCCCAGGGCTGCCATCCAGAAATTTTGCGTAAACGTCACGTAAGTTGCGAACGGAATCATCGCTCGGGGAATCAAACCATCCGAGATGTCAGCAGGAAGATATCTCAAGAAGTAAACAGACACGAGGACGATTGCGTAGATTGGCAAGATTCGATAGGCACGGCGTGCATAGAACGTCGTGAAGTAGCGCGGGGAAGCCTTCGCATCCATAAGGATTCCCCCAATCAGGAATCCGGAAAGGACGAAAAAGAGGTCGACTCCGCTCCAGGCCAGCCGACCCACAGCCTGAATGTCCGCGACGATTCTGGAGCCGGAATGAATGCCGACGAACCCATGCGCCAGCAGGACCATCAAGATCGCAACCCCGCGCAGACCATCCAAGGCCGGAATGCGTGCCGCAACGGGAGGTTGCGTCTCCCGTGCGGAATCAGGCTTCGCGACTACAGTCGTTGGCACCAAGCGGCTCGTCTCGGGTCTGCTTCAGTTGGGTCTTGCCGTTGGAGAGCGAGGGATGCACGTTCAGCGATCGCTCAACGTTAGGATTGTGAAAATATAGCAGAAAAATCGCACGGCATAGAGATGTGTCTGCCGACAGCAGCCCCTGCGCTGCTTGTCGCCAAGATGATCTCTGGATCTTGAACAGTTCCGGCGAATGAGGTAGTTTTGGAGGACTACTCGCCGTCTCGCGTCGTAGTGGAGAGCCCATGAACCTCGGGCCACTTCGGAGCTCGGTTGGCCGTTGGACGGCCTGCTCACTGCTTTGGCTGTGTGTCTGCCATCCCTCCGCTCGTTGCCAGAAAGGCACTCCCACCCTGCCACCGCCGGGAAATATCCCACTGGTTAACGTGGGTGGTGGCCCCCTGGAAGCCCAATTCGCCCGTCTCGACTTCTCACAGATGATTCTCGAAGCCCAGAACAGGGGCGACATGAAGAAAGAGCGCGAGCGTCAGAAGCAATTGATTGCCGCAGGCACCGTCTCGGCCCTTGATCTGGCCGCACCTGCAAAAGCCATCAGCGAGTTCAATGACGCCTCTTCGCTCATGAGGGCGCAACGCCCCCAGGAGGCAATCGGACATCTGGAGAAAGCGATTGCGAAATATCCGAAATTCGTTTCCGCGCACAACGGTCTCGGTCTGGCCTATTTGGATCTGGACGACACCGCGCGCGCCCAGAGCGAATTTGAGACCGCCGCGAAACTCGACGAGAGGTTTCCCGGCTCGTTCCTCAACCTCGGACGGCTCGCGTTGGCGCAAAACAATTTCACCGCGGCTGGAGCATACCTGCAAAAAGCCGCCGCGCTTCAGCCCAGCGACGCTGCCATCCTGACCGCGCTGGCCTATGCGCAAAATGGCGATCATCAGTATCGCCAGGCAATTCAGACCGCGCAGCGGGTGCACGAACTGCCGCACAAGGGCATGGGAAACGTACATTACGTGGCCGCAGTCGCAGCCATTGGGCTGAACGATCTGCCGCTTGCACAAACCGAATTTGGCCTCTTCCTGCAGGAGGATCCCACCAACCCTTTGGCTCCGACGGCGCGCCATAACCTCGATGTTCTGATCGCGAACCAGCGCGCAGCCAATCAACCGCCGCCCACGATGGTGGCGTCCAATCATCCGCCCAATTTGGCCAATTCCGATCGGCTGAAAGCTCAGCTGGCCGGTGCGGGGGAGGACGTCGTCAGCGATACCTGCACCGACTGCGGAGGGACAAGTATCGCCGCAATCACCGCCGGCACCGCTCCAACCGATGATGCCGATATCGATACGGCTCTCCCGAACCAGTGGACCATTCGCAAAGTAGTGGACGAAGTGGCGGTATTTTTTGGGGTCACCAGCGGCGGCCGTACCGTAGGTGACCTTGAAGTGAGCGATATCAAGGTCCGTGACGACAACAAGCCGCCGGAAAAGGTGCTGCAGTTCACGCCCCAGTCCAAGCTTCCCTTGCGCCTGGGAATGTTGATCGATACCAGCGGGTCGGTGAAGCCGCGGTTCTCGTTTGAGAAGCACGCGGCTGCAAAGTTCCTGCAGCAAATGCTCAGCAACGATTCCGACCTCGGATTTGTCGTAGGCTTCGCCAATACGCCTGCTGTTACCCAGGATTTCACCGGAGACCACGACCAGCTTGCGCACGGCATCGACCAGCTCACCAACCAGGGAGGCACGTCGCTTTTCGATGCGGTATCGTTCGCTTGCTGGAAGCTGGCCGCGTATCCGGAACGGGAGAGGGTCGCGAGGGTCCTGGTGGTGGTAACCGACGGTGAAGACAACTCCAGCCGCACCAGCCTCAGACAGAGCATTCAGGATGCCGAAGCGACCGGCGTCACCATCTACACCATCAGCACGAAAGAAGGCATTGGTCTCAAAACCGATGCCGACAAAGTGCTGCAGATGCTTGCGGAGCGCAGCGGAGGAGAGGCTTTATTCCCGGGCGACATGAGCACCCTGGGTAAGTCGTTCGACAAGCTGCGCGACCAGATTCGCAGCCGCTACCTCATCGCCTACAAGCCTGCCGATTTCGAACTGAACGGAAAGTACCGCAGCATCACTATCATCGCAGAAAAGAACGGAAGACGGCTGCAGGTCCACGCTCGCAAGGGATATCACGCCCGCCTGGAAGCAACGGCTCCCTGAGTGGCGGGCGCTCATCCGACGATGCTGCGGTCAGGCCGCCGGTGGTTCAAGAAGCGCAGCGTTCCCGTACTCCTGAATGTTGCGAATCTCTGCCATACCTGAAATGTCGGCAAGATGAACCAACTTGAGCATGTCGCAGATCGACCAGAATTCGAACACGCGATCGAGCCTGGTCAATTTCATGACCCGGTCGACGTTGTTGATCACGTTCATGAGCTTGAAGCGGACAGCGTGGGATTGGGCCCACTCCCGCAAGTTGAGCAAAGCTCCCAGGCCGCCCGCATCGATGCGATCCACACCAGCCATATCAAGTACCAACATCCTCGCGGGAGCACATCCCAGAGCTGCGCGGCGCAGAGTCGCAAGGCTTTCGCCCCCCACAATTCGCCCGCGGCACCGGACGATAGTTGTATCTCCGAATTTCTGAACGGTCGCTTTCAACATAACGATCTCCTTTGAACTTTCCGCGCGTGGCTGAGAAAGTCCACAGTCTCGACTCTGGACTGTTTGTCGATTTGATTCTTCAATCTACTTCAATGACGTACGTGGTAAGGCGAAATCGACCTAACGTTTACAAAACTTTTGCTTTTGACCCGCAATCGCGATGGGCTGGAGGCTGTCCGCACTCGGACAGGTAGTTTGATGAGCGGACAGCGTGGTCAACGCGAGGCTGTGGAACTCGCTGAATCCGTGGCTCCAGCATTTGGCGACCGGGTTGCGACAAGTAGCCTATTTCCGTCGGGGCTCCATGTTCCCACTGCCGAGGTGAGTCATGTTTGGGGATTTTCGTTTTGGATTACGGCAACTGCGAAAGTCACCGGTGTCAACCGCGATGGTAGTGCTAACGCTGGCGCTTGGCATCGGCGCGAACACGGCGATCTTCAGTGTGGTCAAGGCGGTGCTGCTCAACCAACTGCCGTATCGCGATCCCGAGCGGCTGGTCAAAGTAGCCGAGTCCGATCCGGACACGCCGCTGCCGGAGACGATCGACTTCACCACAACGTCCGACTTGCGGGCACGCAGCCATTCTTTCGAAAGCTTGTCGCTATACCGCGATGGCGACGTGGCCATGGTGGAGCAGGGAAAGCCGGAGTTGCTGCAGGGCTTCCGCGTCGGTTACGACTACTTCGAGACCCTGGGCGCGCCGATGCAACTGGGACGGGCGTTCCTCCCCGAGGAGGACCATCCCGAGACACGTTATGAAGCCATCCTGGCGCATGGGCTGTGGCTCCGGCGTTTTGGTGGCGATCCGTCGGTGATTGGTCGAACCGTAAAGTTGAGCGATAAGACGTACAAGGTTGTGGGTGTGCTTCCCGAGACGTTTCATCCCATTACCCGGCCCGACCGGTCCGCACCGCCGGAAATTTACTTTCCGCTGGGGTACGACCTCAAGCAGGAGTGGGCCTGCCGCGGGTGCCAGCACTTGCAGCTCATCGGCCGGATGAAGCCGGGCGTGACGGCGAAGCAAGCCAGGGGTGAGCTCAACACCATCATGCGGGACATCGTACGCGAACATCCCAAGGACTATGATGCGCGAGCCGTCATCGCTGTTCTGCCGCTGCGCGATTACATGGTGGGAAAAGTACGGACCGGGCTGTGGGTGTTGCTGGGCGCTGTCGGCATGGTGCTACTGATTGCATGTGCCAATGTCGCGAATCTGTCGCTGGCGCGGGCCAGCGGGCGCGCCAAAGAAATGGCAGTGCGGGCCGCCCTGGGCGCAGGACGCGCAAGGCTGGTTCGACAGATGCTTTCCGAGAGTTTGCTGCTGGCAATCCTTGGCGGAGTCGCCGGTGCGATTCTGGCGTGGTGGGGCACGAAGGCACTGGTCGGCCTCGGTCCGAATGAGTTGCCCCGTGCGCACGAGATCCGTATCGACATGCCGGTGCTGCTGTTCACGCTCGGTGTCAGCGTTCTCGCGGGATTGCTCTTCGGGGTGGTGCCGGCGCTGCGTGCTTCCCGCGTCGATCCCAACGAATCACTGAAAGACATGGGCCGCTCCACCGAGGGCCGCACCCGCTTTGCGTATCGCAACGTGCTGGTTACCGTCGAGCTGGCACTGGCATTCGTGCTGGCTATGGGCGCGGGTCTGCTGGGCAAGAGCTTGATTCGTCTGCTGAATGTCGATCCCGGCTACGACCCGCACAACGTGCTAACCGCCGGCCTGTATGTATATGGCGACCGCTACAAGAAGCCGGAGGCCGAACTGAACTTCTATGAGGAGGTCGACGCAGCGCCTACGCGCCACGCCCGGCATCGAGAGCGTTGCGATCGCCAGCAACCTGCCGCTGGTGAGCTTCGATCGCGCCTCGTTTCACATTCAGGACCGCCCCCTAGCAAACGATGCAGAGGCGCCTTCAGCGGACAGATACTCGGTCTCGCCGGATTACTTCCAGGTATTGCGGATTCCGCTGAAGCGCGGACGGCTCTTCACCGACAGTGACCGCAAAGGGGCGCCCCTGGTGGCCATCATCAGCGAGTCGTGCGCGCGCACCATGTTCCCAAACCAAGACCCGATTGGTAAGCACGTCCAACTGGGCGGCCGGCACGACGACAAAGAGTGGATGACGATCATCGGGATCGTAGGTGACATCCGGCAGTATGGCCTGGATCAGCCGTCGAACATGGAAGTTTACTTTCCGCAAGCCCAGGATTTGAATTACGGCTTCAACCTGGCCGTACGCACCAGCGGCGATCCGCGGCGACTCGAGGAGACAGTACGCCGGGTGTTGCTGAGTGTGGACAACACCCAGCCAGTCTTCCAAATCCGGCCACTCGAAAGCTACATCGCCGAGTCGCTGGCGGCGCGCCGCTTCACGCTGATACTGCTTGGCCTGTTCGGAGGACTGGCGCTTCTGCTGGCGGCAGTGGGAATTTACGGTGTCATCTCCTACGCCGTGAGCCTGCGAACGCGCGAGTTGGGAATTCGCATGGCGTTGGGCGCCGCACGTCAGGACGTCCGGCGCATGGTGTTGCGGCAGGGCCTGCCGCTGGTCGCCTTCGGACTGGTTGTGGGCTATGCGGCTTCTCTGGTACTGACGCGGTTCCTCGCTTCGCTGCTGTTCGAGGTGCGTCCGGCGGATCAGATGACATCGCTGGCAGTTGCATTGACTTTGGCTTCCGTTGCGCTGCTGGCGAACTACCTTCCGGCGCGGCGGGCGTCACGTGTCGATCCTAATGAGGCGTTGCGGTGTGAGTAGGATTGACTCGAGGTTGGCCGGCTTGGTCGCCACGAAGCGAATTCCAGTCGCTTGAGCTTGATGCGGCCGGTGACTCCGAATGCGGCGGCGCGGCCGTGAGGGTTACGCGCAAAGGATCAGTGCTCCGCGAGGAACGCGGCGATCGCGGGTACGAGGGTTTTGGCCTCGCAGCCCAGGAGCTTGATGGCCGCAGTCGTCGTCGAGCACTAGCAGCTTCGCGTTGAGCAGATGCGCAAAGTCGATCGCAGGTCCAGGCGTCACGGTGAGATCGTTTTTTGAGGCGACGACGAAGACTTTCGCTTTGACCGACGCGGCTGCCCGTTTCATCGATCCGCCGAACAGTTGCGAAACGTCGAGCGCCATCATGGCCTGAGACTGGCGGATCTTGTCGTTGGCATCCAGACCCTGGTTGGTGGCTGAAGCGCCGGCAAGCCTTTGCAGAGTCTTCTCGCGCGTGGTGCGGTGGTTGAAGTTCTCAGGGCTGGTGAGGAAGAGGTCGCCGAATTCTACCTCGGCGGCGCGCGCCGGGTTCTTCTCGTAATTGCCGCCCTTCCAGGCTGCGTCGTTCATGATGGCGTCGATCTGCGTCTGCCAAAGCACAAGATCGTAAGGCGCGAGGCGAGGCGAGCCGACGATGGGAATGGCCTTGTCCATGAAGTCGGGATAGGCGACGACCCACTGGAAGGTCTGCATGCCTCCCATGGAAATGCCCATGACGGCCTTGAGGTGACGGATGGCGAGGACGCGGGTGAGCAACTCGTGCTGCGTCTCAACCATGTCGCGGATGGTGATGCGCGGAAACTGCATGCGCGGTTGCAGCTTGCTGTTGGACGGCGATGACGAGACACCATTACTGAGCGCGTCCACCGTGATGACGAAATAGCTGGCAGGATCGGCGAACTTGTCTTTGACGATGGCGTCCTGAAGCTGCTCGGTGGTACCGCCTGCCCATGTCGGAAACAAGATGGCGTTGGACTTGTCGGCGTTGAGCTTACCGTAGGTGCGATAGCCGATGCGGCAGTCGCGCAGGGTTTCGCCGCTCCGCAACTTGATGTCGCCGAGGTTGGCGAATTGCTGTTGTTGGGCGGACGCGGTGGAGACCAGAACGATGAGACAAATCGCATAGAGGATGAGTGCGCGCTTCGGCATAAGGCGTCTCACCCGCTTATTTCTCCGCACAGGCGAAGTTCGCTGCGTCGTTGGTGTCTCCGCTGCCCTTGTACTTTGCGAACGAAGGGTAGGGACACAGAGGCCGCGTCATCGTTGCATGGTGGTCCGAGTCGTTCGGCGCGTACTTCGTCGCCACGATGCTGGCCGGGCCAGTGCCCTTCGCGACCCAATCTTCCAGAGCCAAGCGCATGTTCCGGTGAGGGTCTGGCGGATCGTAGCCGTGTTGACCGAAGACGTCCGCTCCCGGGCCGCCGTCGCAATGCTGCATCCCGGGAACCATGTAGAGACGCACGAACGCATCTGCTTTGTGCTTGCCCATCGTGCTCATCACGCTCTCGTAATAGTTGACTGTATTCAACGCGGGAATCGCCGGGTCGTTCCAGCCGTGATACAGAATCAGCTTGCCGCCGCGCGCCTGAAAAGCGCTCAAGTCGGGATTGTTCGCATTCAGCGCACTCGCCGTCTTTTCGTCTGCCGCTTTCATTCCCGGTTCGAGGCTGAACGTTCGGTAGTCCCAGTCACTCTTGTCGTAGACCATGTTTGAAAAGTATCCGGAGCCGAAGAAAGCCATCAGACTCTTGTTCGGTGCCGGCCCGGTGATCCATACTCCCCAGCCTCCGGGACCATCTTCGGCGCCGGGCAAGTAACCTGGAAACACGCTGTGACCATGCGAATCCTGTGGACCCTGGTAGAGTTTCTTCAGGGCTTCCACTTCAGGCGAGGTCAGGCAATTGTCGGACTCCTCGCCTTTCTTGCAAAGCATCGATGCCGGATCGAAGTGGCATTTGCGGGGGTCGTTGAGCACACCATCACGTACTCCGTCCTGCGAATCGCAGGCGGCCAGCACCGCGCCGGCGAGGGCGGGAATCTTCGCCGGCGGAATGAAGCTGGCTGGATCCAGCGTGAGCGCCTGCGTGTTCCACACTGCGGTGGAAAGCAGAGCTGTCCAGTAATTCGCCGGTGCTCCGGCCAGAATGCCGTCGTAGTCCTCGGGATAGCGTTGCGCCTCCATCAAGGCTTCCCGGCCCCCGTCCGAGCAACCCCAGAAGTACGAGCGCTCGGGATCGCGTCCGTAGAAACCCTTAATGGCGCTTTTGGCAACTCGCGTCATTTCGTGCACCGCGCGGTGGCCGAAGTCAATCACCTTCTCGGGATGACCCAGTGCCCATGCCGCTTCGATGGGAGTGCCGGTGTGGCCCGTGTCGGTAGCCGTTGCGGCATAGCCGTGGATTACTGTAGCGCCAAGTTGCGCGTAATCAATCTGCCCTGCAAAACCTCCGTTGCCGATTCCCTGCAGCTTGCCGGACCATCCAGTCGCAGGCATCCAGACTTCGATCTTGATGTCTGAGTCACCAGTCGGCGTGGCCTGCGCCACGACCCGGCAGAAAGCCGGAAGCGTCTTGTAGAAGGGCGACAAGTCCTTCCCGGTGTAGAGCGCGGGAGGCCCTGAAAACGTGCCCGCGGGAACCAGCTTGGCGAGGGTAATGGTAGTCGCAGACAGCTTGACTTGGGCAATGCGTTCGCAATTCAGGTCGGCGGAGTTCTGCGCGCCAGACTGACAGGCAGCCGGTGCAGTGATTAAGAGCGACAGTGTAGCCAAGAGCAGGATGACTCGCAGCTGCGGAAGGGTGGTCATCGGTTCCTCCAACCTGGCATTCATCGGACAGCGCAGGTTACCACCGACAGGCACGACTGGGAAACGTCACTTCTGATTTAGCGCTTACTGCAGATCACGCCGGTGCACCAGGATGACGTGGTTGTCGCGCAGGGCCTTCTCCGCCCAAGTAGAGCCAACTGCAGGACGCGATGGGGTACCTCGCAATTCACGCCTGCCGCCGACAGGCGATTATCGCTGCCACCCAGATTGCGGCGGGCGGGAAGAAAGCGCCCGACGTTCGCACCTCGCTTCCCACTCAGCCCGCCAACCTCGCCGTTCAATGTCAAGCCCATTGTTTTCAGTGGCATTGGCTCCATATTGCGGCCCTCCGTCCAGTATCCTAGAGCAAGCATGAAAGACTCCTATCGCCGCTGGATGCACAACTGGGAGACCCGCATGACTTCGCGGGACGTCAACCGCGTGGTGCGCCCGTTTGAGTGGGGCAACGAGTTCGTCAGCCGCTGGCCGTTGACCGCCGGATTGACTCCGCCGTCGGACGAGTCCGACAAGTCGGCCATGTTCGATTACTGGAACGCGGTCAACGATCACATCGTGGCCAACAGCGACGAGTTTTATTCGTACCAGACGCCTACCGACTTCCACCTCGAGCATCGCCGCGTCGAACTGTTTCACACCGGCAGTGAGCCTCCCAAGAAGCAGCTCAAAGAATCGTACGCGTCGTTTCTGCGCTTCACCTCGGCGGTCGAGTCACCGTATCCCGAGAACAACCTGATGAATGCGCGCTGGTTTCCTGCGCGTGGACACCGCGCCGTCATCGTGATGCCGCAGTGGAATGCCGACGCCATCAGCCACAACGGCCTGTGCCAGATTTTCAACATGCTGGGCATCTCGGCCTTGCGCATGAGCATGCCATACCACGACATTCGCCGTCCGCGTGGCCTGACGCGCGCCGACTACGCCGTCTCGGCCAACATCGGACGCACCATTGACTCTGTGCGCCAGGGCATTGCCGACATTCGCTCCTGCCTCGACTGGCTGCAGCAGCGTGGCTACACCAAGCTCGGCCTGGTCGGCACCAGCCTGGGCTCGTGCTACGCCTTTATCGCCGCCGCGCACGACCCGCGCATCAGCGTCAACGTCTTCAACCACGCCTCGACTGCGTTCGGCGATGTGGTGTGGACGGGCCAGTCCACACGGCACATTCGCCAGAGCCTCGAGTCGGTTCTTACCCACGACGAGTTGCGGCGCGTGTGGATGTCCATCAGCCCGATTGTGTACTTCGACAAGTTCCAGCGCTGGCCCAAGAAATCGCTGATGATCTACGGCCGCTACGACCTGACGTTCCTGCCCGAGTTCTCCATGCAAGCGGCGGGCGAGTTCCTGAAGCGCGGGCTGGATACAACGGTCAAGGCGCTGCCGTGCGGACACTACTCGTTGGGCGAGACGCCCTACAAATACATGGATGCCTGGCACATCTCGCGCTTTTTGGCGAAAGCGTTTGCGGGGTAGGAGCTTAAGACTATTCACCATGGAGGCACGGAAATCACGGAGGGATTTGATTCAAAGATCCCCCGTGTCCTCTGTGCCTCAGTGGTGAAATCCGTCCTGATTGGGTTGGCCGATGTTTCATGCGCGCAACGCGTGCCGCGCTACAATGGCTGGTTAGCATCACGCGAGGACGCCATCATGAAAACGAATCCGTTGGAGCTTCCGCTGTCGGAAGTTGATCCCCAGATCGCGCAGGCCGTCGAGAACGAGGAGCGCCGCCAGCACGAAGGCCTCGAACTCATCGCTTCGGAGAACTTCGTCAGCGAGGCCGTGCTGGAAGCCGCCGGCTCGGTGTTCACCAACAAGTACGCCGAGGGCTATCCCGGCAAGCGCTATTACGGCGGATGCGAATTCACCGACGTGGTCGAGAGCCTGGCTCGCGATCGCGCCAAGCAACTCTTCGGCGCCGAGCACGCAAATGTACAGCCGCACTCCGGCTCGACCGCCAACATGGCAGCGTATGCCGCGATTATTCAGCCCGGTGACACGGTCCTCGGACTGAACCTGGCCCACGGCGGACACCTCACCCACGGCCATCCGCTGAATTTTTCCGGCAAGACCTACAAGATCGTCCCCTACGGCGTGACCAAAGAAACCGAGACCATCGACTACGACGAGCTTGAGAAGCTGGCCGAGCGCGAGCGGCCCAAGCTGATCATCGGAGGCGGCAGCGCCTATCCGCGCATCATCGACTTCGCGCGCATGCGCCAGATCGCCGACAAGGTGGGCGCGTTCTATCTCGTCGATATGGCGCACTTCGCGGGACTTGTTGCCGGAGGCGTGCATCCTTCGCCGATTCCGCACTGCCACGTCGTGACCAGCACCACGCACAAAACGTTGCGCGGTCCGCGTGCCGGCCTGATCTTGTCGAAACAGGAGCACGCGGTCGCTATCGACAAAGTCGTCTTCCCTGGAATGCAAGGCGGTCCGCTGGTGCACATTATCGCGGCGAAAGCCGTGTGCTTTCATGAGGCGCTGCAGCCGAGCTTCAAGGACTACGCGCGCCAGATCGTCGCCAACGCCAAGGTGCTGGCGCAGACGCTGGCTGACGAAGGCTTCCGCATCGTCTCCGGCGGCACGGACACGCACGTGATGCTGGTGGATGTTTTCGCCAAGGGCATGCTGGGCAGCGAAGCCGAGAATGCGCTGCACGACGCCGGCATTACCGTGAACAAGAACGCCATTCCGTTCGACACTAATCCTCCGATGAAGCCCAGCGGCATTCGGATTGGCTCTCCAGCGTTGACCACGCGCGGCATGAAGGAAGCCGAGATGCGGCAGGTCGGCAAGTGGGTCGCCGACGCGCTGCACCATCGCACTGACAAAGCCGCACTGGAGAGCATCCGCCGCCAGGTGCTGGAGCTGGCCGAGCAGTTTCCGCTCTACGCCTCGCGCCGGGCGAAACATCCCGAGCCGGTAAAAGCGTAAGACGTACGCGGCGTCGAAGAGCATCTTAGTAGCAAGAGGGGTCCTTCGACTTCGCGCGTCCGCTGCGGCGGACGCGCTCAGGGTGACACCTCGGGGCGATTGCGCCCGGTTTACACTGGATTGTGCGCGTTGCCATCGACATCCGGCGGATCAACGAATTTGGCGTGGGCACCTACACCCGAAACGCCATTCGTACCTTGGCGCGCCTCGACAC
Organism: uncultured Acidobacteriaceae bacterium; assembly: GCA_963758255.1. Classification (GTDB taxonomy): domain Bacteria; phylum Acidobacteriota; class Terriglobia; order Terriglobales; family Acidobacteriaceae; genus DASRAA01. The sequence goes on along the minus strand of CAVWUX010000013.1, from coordinate 4,624 downwards.
CTTCAACGAGTACATTCTGCTGGGCATTCCAGGCAAGCTGGGTGACATCGAGCCCCTGCCAGCGAACTTCATCACCGTATCCGCGCACCCCAACGAGTTCTCGCTCAACAGCTATCTTGAACTGCACCGCATCCTGAAACATCACCGCTGCGACTTGTTGCATGTGCCGCATCTGTTCTGGAAGCCGCAGGCGATTCCGTGCCCCTACGTGGTCACGGTGCACGATCTGCTCGATCATCTCTACCGCGTCAATAGTGCCTCGTCGGTGAAGCGTTCCCTGCACTTTCAATTCACTCGGCGGGTCCTTCATCACGCGGCGCGGATCTTCGCCGTCTCCAATTTCTCCAAGAAAGACACCGAGCGGATCTTCAACGTGCGAGGCGAAAACATCGAGGTCATCTACAACGCGCTCGATGACCGTTTTCGCCTGGGACACGCCACTGACGCCGACCGCAAACTCATCGCCGAGCGTTACCAGGTCAACTATCCGTTCCTGCTCTACGCGGGACGCATCAGCCCGCACAAGAACGTTGTCCGCATCATCGAAGCTTTCGCGGCCCTGAAGGCCCAGCTCGAGAAAGAAGCACAATTCCCCGACCTCAAACTCATCATCATCGGCGACGAACTTTCCAAGCACCCCGACCTGCGTCGCGCCGTCATAAAGAGCCGGGTGCAGCATGACGTGCGTTTCCTGGGATTCGTGCCGATCGGAGAGCTACGCATCTTTTACGATCTCGCCAAGATTTTCGTTTTCCCCTCGCTCTACGAAGGCTTCGGGCTGCCGCCGCTGGAAGCCATGGCCCACGGCACGCCGGTAGTCACCAGCAATACCTCGTCGATTCCGGAGGTCGTCGGCGACGCCGCCGTCATGGTCAATCCAGAGAACGTTTTTGAAATCGCGCACGCCCTGCATCGCGTGCTGCTCGATCAGGCGGTCCGCGAGAAGCTCAAGGCACGAGGCGTGCTACAGGCCCACAAGTTTTCCTGGGATGACAGTGTCCGCCGCATGCTCGAGGTCTATTACGAGGTGGTGCAGAAGTAGCGCTGGCCAACGCCGCGAATTGCAGCATCCCCACCCCCGCCGACACCTTCGTGCCATTGCATCCATTGGCCGAGCGGATAGACTGGTGCCCCCACGTTCTGCGTATGTCGGGAGCTGCCCAGAACGGCTCCTGGTATGCAGAACGCAACCCAGCGCCCACTAGATCATCGCAAGGAGCCGTCCCATGAACGATATCGTGAAGTTGGTAGCGCAGAAATTTAACCTTCCACCCGAAACCGCCCAGCAGATCGTGGATTTTGTCGTTGCTCATGTGAAGTCTAAACTGCCCGAGAATGTGTCGCAGCATATCGACGGCCTGCTCGCAGGCGGCGCCGAAGCAGAAGGCCTTTTCGAGAAGGTCAAGGGCATGTTCCACAAGACCTAGCTGCACGGATCGACCGTGAGTGGCATCGTCACTCCGCAGGTCAGCCAGCGCGTCGGAGCAGCGGTCACGGCTGCTCCCGTTGTTATCGCAACCGCCGTAACTCACCTCAGAAGGAGCGTGTATGATACTGGGCCTGCTCTGGACAGCATTAATTGGATTGGTTGTTGGTGCGCTCGCCAAACTCATCATGCCCGGCAAAGACCCGGGCGGCATTTTCGTCACCATGTTGATCGGCATTGCGGGCGCGTTCCTCGGCACCTGGCTGGGCCGTCTCGTGGGCTGGTACCAGGAAGGCCAGTCCGCCGGCTTCATCATGTCGCTGATCGGCGCGATGATCCTGCTGGCGATTTATCGTCTGATCAAGGGAAGAACGGGATGAGCTACAGGTCCACCTGAAATCTTCGATGCTGCCGGGCCTGCAAGTTGAGGCGATTGGCGGGCGTCCGAGCCCGCCGCCGAAATCCTGAGCGACCCTGAGCGCAGTCGAAGGGGAGTCGAAGGACCTGGATTGCAAATCTGTAGCTGCCGGGCCTGTAAGCCGAATTCTGTCTGCCGCTCTTTTTCTTCGAGAGTTTCGACCCCACCCTTTCCCAAAAGAAGGGAAAGGATGGGGCACCCAGCGATCCATCGAAGACAAAGAGCGGCAGGGCGATCATTCCTCTAGGCCGTGCATTGCTGCACGGCTCCAGCGACCTACCCGGAAGTTGTGACGCACCGAGCCGGCACGTCGGTCCCGAAGGGCCGTCCTCCCCTATTTGGTCTTGCTCCGTGTGGGGTTTGCCCTGCCACCGCCATTACTGACAGCGCGGTGCGCTCTTACCGCACCTTTTCACCCTTACCCCAATTGCTCGGGGCGGTATATTTTCTGTGGCACTTTCCGTAAACGGCCCTTGAAGGCCGCCCCCCGGACGTTATCCGGCACACCGCTCTGTGGAGTTCGGACTTTCCTCTCCCAGCCTGCGCAGCCTGGGCGTGCGCCCATCGTCCGCAAACCGGCAGCGATCGCCCGGCCCAGCAGCTAACGGAACCATTATAGATGCGAAAGGGTTTGGTGCCGGCGGCAGTCTTCCCGGGCCTGGGGCAGCGCCCGTTGGCAACGGCGGGTTGGCTTCGCGGCACGAGGACGATGCATGACGCAAGACTTAAGTCGCTGTGTTTTAGAATCAATGGTTTACGAGGAAATTGTCTGCAAGTAGTTGGAAAATAATATAGTTATATCTATCCGTTTGATTCTTAATGGCTTAGCTCTGGTACTTAGGACAGGGCCTCGCACCCTGATGTTTGCAAAAAAGCTTTAGAATCATACTATTAGCAGGAATTCTGAGCAGGGCCGGACAATTGGGCCGACGAGTCATACAACTCATATAAGTATTACATGTATGACACCGTTTTGTCATACTTATCATACAAGTATGACAAGAGATTGCACTCCGGCGTGAGCCGTGCTTCCCCGCAGAGAAAGGTTGCTCCTGTGCGGAAGCTACTGCATCTTGGGTTGTCAAAGAGCCCATTCGTCCGAGCCTATGCGCGGAGGGACGAGGGACACGAATTCCCTGCCCAATTAGACGTATAGTCCGGCTGCCAAGGAGATTTCCAGAGAAATCCGGGGGGCGAGAAAACTAAAGTAACCAGGGCGATCGAGGCTGTGTGGCGGCCGTGCCGCCGCTGCGCGGCACGGCTGATTCAAGTGTCGTTTCGCAACGTTTGTCCCACCGCCATTTCATTTGTCGGTTGCGACACAGTCTCAATCGGCCAACGCGGCAGCTAACGGGGCCATTGAAGCTGCGCCTACTTGGGGGCCTGACAGGCATGCGGGGTGTCTGGCTTTACGTCAACCCAATGTCTGGGTAGACATGAATCTGCGGGCAACTTGGTGTGAACGTCTCCGCGAGCTGAGTTCACTTGTTCCTGAGCGAGATGCCTGGCTCCGCTGAGGTCCGCCCCGCCGAGGTTTCGCCCCGTTGAGGTCCGCCCAGCCGAGGTCCGCCCCGCCGAGGTTCGCCTCGGTGGAAGTCCGCCCCGCTGAGGTCCGCCCCGCTGAGGTCCGCCCCGCCGAGGTTCGCCACGCTGAGGTCCGCCTCGCGGAGGTCCCCCACGTAGAGGAATGCCCCGCGGAGGTCCGCCTCGCGGAGGTCCGCCTCGCGGAGGTCCGCCTCGCGGAGGTCCGCCTCGCGGAGGTCCGCCTCGCGGAGGTCCGCCCCGCGGAGGTCCGCCTCGGTGAAGTCCGCCCGTGTGAGATGCGCCTTTCGGAGGTCTGCGCCGGCAAGGTTCGTTCCCGACAAATCGAGGAGTTGGTTCTCGTTCTCCTGCGAAGCGTCTCGCCGGCCGAGAACCGTGAGGACGGCCTGAATATCCGCGCGGGGGTGAACCTCCTGTTGGGATGTCGTGCCCTCGCTGCCAGACTTCTTCTTCTGGCCGGCAGATGCCGCGTTCGCAGGAGGTTGTGCCGGAGCATTGCCACGGACGTAACTGCACAGCACTTCCATGATCGGCCAATGCAAATCTTTCGACTCCCGGGCAATGGCCTCCAACGAGTAGATTCCACCCAACCGAACCTCGAATCTGGGCTTTCCCTGCGAATCTACTGCCCCAAGCTGCTCCATGGCCTTGGTGAAGCGGTCGGTAATTTGACCTTGTTGAGAAACTCGAAGCGACTCTTGTGCGAGGTTGAAGTTTCGCCAGGTAAAGAAACCGCCCGTTAAAAACGCTACCCCACCCAAAATGGTTGCCAGCGTCTTGCGCGCCTCGTTGCGTTTGTCAAATTGCTCCTTCCGGCTCAGACCCTTTTCGCGAGCAACTTGCCACTGAGGGACTTTCCACAGGACTGCCACACCAAGCACAGCGAGCACGACGAATCCGAGGAACACCAAGCGGTCCCACGCCGGGCTCTGCGGCAGCGCTTGCAGCTTCGCCCCCATTGCCGCAAGCTCGCCGCGGTTATAGAGTCGCCAAATTACCCAACCTGCGAGGAGTACGAGCACCGCACCAGCCAGCGCCCAAAGTTGCGCACGCCTGATGCGAGGAACTCCAAGCTTATCCGCGGAGTTCTTTTTGCCGGAGTTGTCTACCATGAATGCCGTATTGTACGGCGGTCGGCCATGTTTCCCGAAAAATCACGAGGGAGAGTAGCGAATCGAGCTGACGCGGGCGTCGAAGCAACGCCGGGGTGAACTGCAGTTGGCTGAGGCCAAAGCGCA
>CAVWUX010000012.1:0-49056 GCA_963758255.1 uncultured Acidobacteriaceae bacterium | reverse complement strand
TAACCGAGTATGTCGGTGAGGCATCCGCTCTGCGCGTTGCCCTTCAGGCAAGCGTTCGCAAGATCGTCGTCTTTCTCTTTGCGGTCTTGACTATCGTCATCATCGTGGGCGCGATGATGTACCAGATTGAGGGAGAAGCGAACGGCTTCTCCAGCATCCCGCTCGGCATGTATTGGGCCATCGTCACGGTGACCACGGTCGGCTACGGAGACATCTCTCCCCACACCGTTCCCGGCCGCATTCTGGCATCCCTGCTGATGACCATTGGCTACGGAATCATCGCCGTACCCACCGGAATCGTCACCTTTGAGTTTGCCCGGGCCTCGTCGTCCGCCTCCTCGCGGGTCTGCCGCGCCTGTGGCCTCTCGCCCCATGACGCGGACGCACTCTTTTGCAAGCGCTGCGGCGCCCAGCTGTAGGAACAGCTCACTCATACCTTAACGCCACCAGCGGATCCACATGCGCCGCCCGGCGCGCCGGAATATAGCAAGCCAGCACCGCTGCCATCGCCAGAATCAGCGTCACGCCGCCAAAAATGATGGGATCATGCGCACTCACTCCAAACAGCAAGCTCGACAGAACCCTCATGACCGCGAACGCCGCCACTAGGCCCAGCACCAGGCCCACGATCGCGAGCCGCATTCCCTGTTTCACCACAAGACTCAACACGCTCGAGGTCTGCGCGCCCATGGCCATGCGGATGCCGATTTCGCGCGTCTGCTGGCTCACCGAATACGAGAGCACGCCGTAAACACCCACGATCGCCAGAATCAGCGCGACTCCGCCAAACACAGTCAGCAGCGCGGCGCCCATGCGTGGCGCCCACAGTCCCTGATCGAGCAACTCCCCGACCGTGTTCCAGTTCGTGAGCGCAAGATTTCGGTCGAGCGATTGAACATTGCCCCTTACCGTGGCAATAACCGGTTCCGGCTTGCCGGTGGTCCGCACTTGCATGGTCACCGCCGGCGAGTAGTCTTGCGTCAGCGGCAGGTACGCCAGCGGCTGCGGCTCTTCCCCAATCTGGTTCACCACCGTGTCGCGCACCACGCCAACCACTTCGCGCAGCCGGGTCTCTCCGAAAAAGTGGAACCGCTTACCAATCGCATCCTGGCCCGGCCAGAACTGTTTGGCCATGGCCTCACTCACAATCGCAACCAGGGCCGTATCCTTACGGTCCGAGTCGGTAAACTCGCGTCCGCTCACCAGCGGAATGCGCAGCGTCTTGAAAAAATTCGGCGCAACGTCGTTCAGCTGCGTCAGCGTTCCGCGATAACCCGAGGCTTCATCCTGACCTTCAGGAAAGACGGTTCGCGCGAATCCTCCGCCCAGCGGGAAATTCGAAGCAATCGTTGCCGACGCGACCCCAGGCGACGCCTCCGCCCGTTCTATGGCGGCGCGAAAATACTGCTGCGCGCGATCTTCGTCGTAGTGCAAGGCCCCCAAGTCAAACGCGAACACGAAGAGATTTCTCGACTCGAACCCCGGATCCACCCCTTGCGCGTTTTGCATGCTGCGAACGAACAGCCCCGCGCCCACTAGCGCGACCAGCGCCAGCGCAATCTCGGTCACCACCAGAAGGCTGCGGAACCGGTTGCGCGTCCAACTCACGCTGCCGCCGCGTCCGCCGACTTTCAGCACCTCGATCAGGTTCGGCCGCGCCACCTTCATCGCCGGAGCCAGCCCGACCAGCACCGCCGTCAGCAGCGACACGCCCAACGTGAAGAAGAGCACATGGGAATCGAACGCGATGTCCAGGTCGCCATCCAGGATGAACGGCGGGCGGAACGACCAGAGCACCGCGCGCCCCGCATAGGCAATCGCCATGCCCGCGATTCCCGCCACAAATGCCAGCACCATGCTTTCCGTCAGCAACTGCCGTGTCACCCGGCTTCGGCTGGCTCCCAGCGCGGCTCGCAAGCCCAGTTCCTTCTCGCGGCGCGCTGCCTGTGCCAGCAACAGATTCGCCACGTTCACGCAGGCGATCAATAGCACCAGGCCAACGATCCCCATCATCAATCCGCCGGCCAGCACGATTTGACCGCGATTGTTGACTCCCACGGCTGCATCCGCTAGCGGAGTCAGCGCCACACTGCGGCTGGCATTGTCCTTCGGGAACGCCTTCTCCAGTTGCGACGCGATGGTCTTCAGCGAAGCTTCCGCCGCGCTCATGCTTACGCCGTCTTTTAGCCGGCCGATCACGGTGGTGGCAAGAAACCTGCGGTCGTTGAAGTTGTCTTTGAAGAAGCCCGCCAGCACCTGCGGATACATGCTGATCGGAACCCAAACTTCCTCCGCATTGCCAAAGACAAACGTTCCCTTGAAGCCGCGCGGTCCCACACCGATCACGGTGTAAGGTGTAGCGTTGAGCGTCAAAACCCTCCCAACGACGTTGGGATCCGACCCGAATTTATTGACCCAGAGGCTGTAGCTCAGGACCGCGACGTTATTGCCACCCGGCTTGCTGTCTTCGTCCGGCAAAAAGAATCGTCCCCTGACAGGAGTCAGTCCGAGGACCTCGAAGTAGTTCGCGGTAACCATCTGCCCAAACACTTGTTTCGGCTCCGCCACGCCGCTCCACGTCAACGGCAGCGGGCCGGCGATACCGCTGAGCCCGGAAAACACCTGGCTCTCTCTGGCATAGTCTTGGAAATTCGGATACGACATGCCGAGCTTCGTCACATTGGCCGCGGTGACCCGGGTCTTGGTGTCAACCGTATCCATCTCAACGAGGCGGGAAATATCTTTCACCGGCAAAGGATGCAGCAGAATCGCATTCACCACCGTGAAGATCGTCGTATTGGCGCCAATTCCCAGCGCCAGCGACAGGATTGCGATCGCGCTGAACCCGGGATTCTTGATCAGCATCCGTGCTGCGTAGCGAATGTCCTGCCACAGTATTTCCATATGCTCCGCCCTTTCTTAAGCTTCGGACATTAGAAGTGGTTTGGCTCTGTTGTCATCCCAAACCATAAGTATGAATGCCGCGTAGTCGGGCTGGATCCGAGCGATTGAGTTATAAGCTGCAATCGCATGTCCAAGCACTTTGTTCTCTAATCTACTTCCCATCAACAACATGGGCTGACTATGTCGCCGTTTTTGGGAATTGAGCCTGTCCGTCCCTGAGAATCGGCGTCCAGCAGTGAACAGTTTGGAATTGTGGCGGCCGAAACGGGCTGTGCCAGGCACGGGTCAATTGGTGATGGGCGGCTATTATTTTGAGACTCCTGAGTTGGGCAGTCTCATGTTGATGGGGACGGGTATCGTCGGAGTGGCTGGGATGCTCAGGCGCAAGCTTTGGCGTTACAGACACCATCTGGACGGCGTCCCCGGCTAAGGCCGGCCTCAATACGGCACGGCACTAGCTGCTGAGGTGACTGTTTTGTTGCCTTAGTTGCTAAGGGCGGTTTCATGAGAATTTCTCTCCTGCACCGCAGAAGCGGTTCCCCACCCTGACACATCAATCAAGAATCCGCTCTTGACTGCAATATCGGTCGGAAGCGGAAAGGCCCTTCAACTCCACCTCCGTACCTTCACCCCGCCGTGGAGACGCTCCTGCAGCACGCCCTCAAAGAACATGTAGGGATGGGCGGAGCCGAGCTGGCTGGCTTCATCCAACTTTGCTCGTAACTCCGTGGGGATCTCGAAGCTCAGGGCCGCCAGATTGTCGTCGAGCTGCGCCAGCTTGGTCGCCCCGATGATGGTGGACGTAACGCCCGGCTGCGTTGCGACCCAATTCAGTGCAACCTGCGCCGCCGGACGGCCCAAGGCTTTCGCAACTTCCAGCAGCGCATCCAGGATGCTCCAGTTACGCTCGGTGAACTTCTTGAACGCCGGATTGTCCGCTTTCTTGAGCACCTCGAGGCGGCTTCCCTGACTGCTTTCTGGGCCCTTCTCACGGGTGTACTTGCCAGCGAGGAAACCACTGGCCAGCGGACTCCAGGGACAAACTCCCATGCCCAATGCCATAGCGGCAGGAAGGTGCTCGCGTTCGATCGTTCTCTCTACCAATGAGTATTCCAGTTGTAGCGCCACGATAGGTTCGCGACCCATCCTATCCGCGAGAGTCTGTCCGCAAGCGGCGTACCACGCTGGCACATCCGACAAGCCGTAATAGCGAATCTTTCCATCTCGCACCAAAGTACTGAGCGTATCGACAACCTCTTCGACCGGTGTGACGGTGTCCCACACATGCATCCAGTAGAGGTCGATGTAGTCCATATTGAGCCGGCGCAGCGAGGACTCCAGCGCGCGATAGATATTCTTGCGCCCGTTGCCGCCGGAGTTGGGATTGCCGTCCTGTGGATTGAAGCTGAACTTACTGGCGATCACCAGCTTGTCGCGCAGCCCGGCATCGGCAACAAAACGGCCCAGCAGCTCTTCGGATCTTCCGTCCGCATACACATCGGCGCAGTCCATGACGTTGCCACCGCTTTCGACGTACCGGTCGAAGATGCGGCGCGATTCTGCGTCTTCCGACCCCCAGCGATCGTTGCCAAAGGTCATGGTTCCCAGCGTAAGCGGGCTGACGCGCAGCCCCGAGCGGCCCAGAGTTACGTACTCGTTCAATCGCATGATGATCGCACTCTCTCTGTTTTGACTGTTGGGTGGTTCGATGACGCAGAGGCAAGCGAAGTTGCGAGGAGGTCTCTTGGCTTTTCTCGAAACTTGAAACTGCTTTCTCTTTACTCGTACCGCAGGCTCTCCACCGGATCGAGTTGCGCAGCGCGCGCAGCGGGCATGGTGCCGAACAGCACTCCGATCAGAGACGACACCAGCACTGCGATGACGACTGACAGCCCGGAAATCGGAATGCGATAGCTGGTCAGCAGGCGCACGGAAATCGGCAGCGCCATGCCAATCACCGTCCCGAGAAGCCCTCCAATCAGCGAGATCAGGACGGCCTCAGTCAAAAATTGCGCGCGAATCTCGGCGTTGGTAGCGCCCACCGCCTTGCGCACGCCAATCTCCCGAATGCGCGAATTGACCGTGGCTACCATGATGTTCATGATGCCGACGCCGCTGACCAGCAGCGTCAGCACCGCAATCAGCAGCAGTATGGTGGTGAGCGCGTTGGCGATCTTGCCGGCGACCGTGAGCAACAGCGTCAGGTTGTCGACCCGGTACACCGACTCCGGCCGGTGCCGCGATTGCAGCACCTTCAGAATCTGATCGGTCGCGCGAGGAATGTCGGACGAGTCCGCCATGGAAAAGAAGAGTTCCTTCACTGTATCGGTCGTAGTAAAAAATCGGGCCACGGTGTAGGGAATGACAATCGTGTCATCCGAAATTTCCGACTGGCCAAAGGTATCGACGCGCTCACGAAACGTCCCCACCACCACGAAGGGAAGGCCGTTGATCTTGATTACCTTCCCCACGGCGGCGTCTGTGGATCCGTACATGATGTTGGCCAGGTTCTGCGTGATCGCCGCCACCTTGCCGCGCGACTCGACGTCGTTTTCCTCCAGGAACCGTCCCGTCAGCGACTCGAGGTTGCGCACCCAGTAGTACTCGGATGAAACCCCGAGCACCAGCACGTCGCGCTCCCTGCCTCCCGGCACGGTGATATGGTCGCGCAATTCGATCATCGGAGACGACGCCGTAATGTTGGGCACCTGCTGGCGCACTGCATTCAGATCTTCGAGCGTCAGGTAGTCATTGGCCGATTCGGCGCTGTAGATCGAGCCGCCCTCGTAATCGGCGGTGATCATGTTGGCGCCGATCGACTGAATCTGCTGCAGGACGTACTGCTTGCCAGTGAGACCGATGGTCACCACCAGGATCAGCGACGCAGTCCCGATCACCATGCCGAGCGCGGTAAGCGCGAAGCGCACCTTGTTGGTGCGGAAGGTTTCGATGGCGACACTCACCGTCTCCCCCAATACGAGTTTGGGATACGGGCGCCCGTTCCTGCTTCTTTTCGCCATGCCTGTACTGTTTAGACTAACCCTTGCGCTCCGCTGCTTCAATCGACGACAAGGAGCCGCGATCGCCCGGCTGATCGCGCTGTGCCTCGGCCTTCACTGCGGTATGATCGTCTCTTGAAGTTCGCGACCCGGACTCAATCACCTCTGATGTTACAGTTCCTCCCACGTTCCGTCCTGACACGAATCGTAGTCAACGCTGCTTTTGTCGCGATCGCGGCTGGGGTTACTCTTGCCCAGCAGAATGTCGGCGAACTGTTCGCCTCCGACGCCAGCGTGAAGGGCTCGGTAGTGCTGGCGAATTCCGGAACGAAAGTGATGAGCGGATCTTCCATCGCCGCTGGGGCGCAGACCGCCACTCTGAAACTGGAGCGCGGCGGCAGCATGATGATCTGCCCCGGTACAAACCTGGCGGTGACCACTTCGCAGAACGGTCGTCAGTTCATGTTCAGCATGAACGCCGGCAACATTGAGATGGATTATCCCATCGGCGCCGCAGCCGACAACCTGCTGACGCCTGATTTCCGCCTTCTGCTACCCGGTCCCGGACATCTGCACATCGCGGTGCGCGTCAGCTCCGGGGGCAACACCTGCGTGCAGTCGCTGCCCTCCAACACCTCGGCCATTGTGGTCTCGGAAGGCATGGGCGATGCGTCCTATCAAGTCAAACCGAACGAGGCCGTGATTTTTAACGGCGGACGCATCAGCGGCGCGGCACCCACGCGCGAGAGTTGCGGATGTCCCGCGCCTCCACCGACGCAAGTGGCGAAAGCCCCGCCGCCCCAACCAGTGCAGCCCACGCCAGGCGAGACAAAGTCTGAGCCACCGCCGCCTCCCGAGACTCACCTGGTGGTGGATGCGCCCTTTATCTATCGCGCCGAAGATCCCGTCGACATCACCGAAAACGTAGCTCACTTGAGGATGGAGAGCAAACCCATCGATCTCAGCCCGGTCGTGCTGCCACCGCCGTCCGTGTCAAAAAGCTCCAAGCCGGCCACGACCGAGGTCGCCGTCAGCGGTCAAAAGCCCGCACAGGAGAAGCGTGGCTTTTTCGCCAAGCTCGGCGCGTTCTTCGCTGGGATTTTTCACTGACCAGCTTGTGGCGCTCGGCTCCGGCGCTTTCGGTGGTAAACTAACCCTCTCCTATGCCTGAACCCCCACGTTCCCGCGTATTCCTCTGGGTGTTGTTGGGAGGTGGCGCTTTCTTTCTATTCCTTCTTGCCGTCTTCGCGCTGGTGTATTTCACCGTGCGTTCCCAGCAGAAAGATACCTTCGCCGGATTCGGCGACAAAATCGCCGTAGTCGATCTGGAAGGCGTCATCCTCTCTCCCAAGGACACGGTCGAGCAGTTGCGCAAGTATGGCGATGACAGCTCCATCAAGGCCATCATTATCCATGTGAACTCGCCCGGCGGAGGGGCAGCCGCCTCCGAGGAGATTTATCGCGAAGTGCTGCGTATTCGCGACGTCAAGAAGAAACGCATCGTGGCCTCGATCGAGAGTGTGGGCGCCAGCGGGGCGTACTATGTGTCTTCCGCCACCAACAAGATTTTCGCCGACCAGGCTTCCGTGGTCGGCTCCATTGGCGTGATCATGGAGTTGTACAACTACGAAGAGCTGATGAAATGGGCGAAACTCAAGGCTATCGTCCTCAAGGCCGGCGAATTTAAGGACACTGGCTCACCCGTTCGCGAACTGACCCCCGCCGAGCGCGCTTACCTGCAGGGCCTGCTCGACAACATGCACACCCAGTTCATCCACTCCGTCGCCGAGGGACGGCACATGAAAGATGCCGAAATTCTCCCGCTGGCCGACGGCAAGGTGTGGACGGGGGAACAGGCCATGCCGCTGAAGCTCATCGACCAGATCGGCGACTTTCGCGCCGCCATCGCAGACACGGCTAAGTCCGTTGGAATCAAGGGCGAACCGACCATTGTGCGCCCTGAAAAAGACCGCAAGAGCTTGCTCGACCTGCTTTTCGGCGACGTCTCCGAGTATCTCCCCGACCCGGCCAAACTCATGCAGACCAACGCCGGATTCTATTACCTTTGGAAGTAGTTGGCCGGACTCACCCTGCTGCACGGAAGTGCAACAATAATTTGGACTTGCCAATCTTACTGGAAATTTGAGAGTATCCGTGGTGACCGGTTGAAGCGGCCACAGAGGGGCGAACAGCGATGACCAAGGCAGATCTGATCGACGAAGTCTCCCGCCTGGCGGAACTGACCCGCAAGGACAGTGAAGTCATTGTTGAAACAATCTTTGAGAGCGTGGTGCGCTCCCTGCGCGCCGGCGACAAGATTGAAATACGCGGATTTGGCAGCTTTCGCACCCGCCAGCGCAAGCCGCGCGTGGGACGCAATCCCAAGACGGGCGAACGTGTCGAGGTTCCCGCCAAGAAGATCCCCTTCTTCAAGCCCAGCAAGGAATTGAAAGACATGGTCAACAGCTACGTTGAGCCCGCGCCGCCACCCCCGGCGCCAACCGCGCCCGACGGCAATGAAATCGGCCACGGTTGAAACACAAATCAAGATTGAGCGATCACGAACCCAGCCTCGACGGCTGGGTTTTGTGCGTGGCAAAGATGCTACCTAGAAAACTCTCTGTGTCGCTGTGCCTCGCACTACGCCCGCCCGAATCCCAATCACCGCCATCATGCGTCCGGTCTTACCGAACTCGGCGCGATGTGAGAAGAAGCGGTTCGTGTCGCACGCCGTGCATCCGTTCACGACCTCGATTTTGCTCGGCAGTACACCCGCATCTTGCAGTTGTCGACGATTCGCCGCGATCAAATCGAGATGAATCTCCGGCCCCAGGTCCCCGTGGCCGGGGGCGCGCTGGTTCAGAAATAACAACGGATACTTGACGTGAACAGCGTTCGAGTCGAACACTTCTTCGAACAACTCGTCGAGCATAGCTAAATTGTGATTCGAACTCGGCCCGGACTTCCGGACCCACCGAGTAGCAGCACTTGCGGATGCACGGCCCAATCGCAGCCCGCAGATCGCGCGGTGCGCTCCCAAACTGGCGGCGCATCTCGCCCACGCCCTTCTCCACCACGCGCGCTACGGTTCCGCGCCAGCCTGCATGAAACGCGCCCACTACGCGTCGCTTCACGTCGACGACCAGCACTGGAGCGCAGTCGGCGGTCTTGATCGCCAGCAGCAACCCCGGTGCATCGGTGATGATGCCGTCGCCCGCGCTGGCATGTGCGGAACTCGGATCCGCCCGTTGGATGATTGCCGAGTGGATCTGCCTGACCTGCGCCAGCGGCCACAAGCTGCCGTCTTCATTGACCGCGCCCACAGCCCTCAGAAACCGCTCACGATTGTGCTCGACGTTGGATCGCGTGTCGTGTTGCGTCTGTCCCAGGTTGAGTGTCCTGCCGCCGTAGCAGGTAGACACGCCACCCGCTCGCGTGCTGAATCCATGCATCAGCCACGGGATTTCAGCAAGCACTTCGGGGCGCAGAATTTCGATGGAATTCGCGCGAGAGTTCGTCACTTTCTGAGTCGCCTTGCTTGCTGTCGGCATGTTTCGATTCTAGCGAATGCTCCAGTCGCGCAGCGACTGGCCCCGCTTTTGTAGCCCGGGGGCGCAAACCCCGGAAACAGGCTCCTCTCGGGACCGCCGGCCGCGTAGCGGCCAGCATCGCGGCTACAATCAACTCGCCGTGATTCTCTACTACATCACTGACCGCAAAGGTTTCCCCGGCTCCGAATCCGAACAGCGTGTCGCGTTACTCCGCCGCATTGCCGACGCCGCACGCGCCGGGGTGGACTACATCCAATTGCGCGAAAAAGAACTGGATGCCGCCGACATCGAACTCCTCGCGCGCGAGGCGCTCCACCTCGTGCGCGAGAGTTCCGCGACGACGAAGCTGCTGATCAACGCTCACGCCGACATCGCGATCGCGGTCGGCGCCGATGGTGTACACCTTCCCGCCGGATCTCCACCCGCTTCGGAAATCCGTGCCGATTGGATACGTCACACAAATCACGAGCCGCTTGTCGGCGTCTCGACTCACAGCGCCGAAGACGTGCGCGCGGCGGAAAAACAAGGCGCGAGCTTCGCCGTGCTGGCTCCGATCTTCGAGAAATTCGGAATCGCTTCCGCGGGAATTGGGCTGGATGCACTGCGTAAGGCTTGCATCGCGTCAACGACGCCTGTGCTTGCCTTGGGGGGCGTCAGTCTCGGAAACGCGCGCGCCTGCCTCGACGCAGGAGCCGCCGGCATCGCCGGCATTCGCTTATTTCAGCAGGGCGACGTGGCCGAGACCGTTAGACAGTTGCGTGACCTCGCAACATCCCGCTGAGGCAATTCGCTCGAGCTAGTTCGTGACGTCGTCAGCGAGTTTGCGCAGCACCATGTTCACCAGCGCCAGAACGATCGCTCCCAGGAACGCCGTCAGAAATCCGCTGACCATGAACTGCGGCGCCAGCAACTTGGATGCGACCATCAACATGAACGCATTCACCACCCACCAGAAGACGCCCAGCGTCAGCAAGGTAAGAGGCAACGTGATGAGCTTCAGGAACAGACCAAGGGTGGCGTTGATCAGGCCGATCACCACCGCCGCGATCAGCGCCGCCTTGAAGCCTTCCAGGTGAAACCCGGGTACCAGATACGAAGCAATCAGCAAGGCTACTGCGCTCAGCAGCCAATTCAACAGTAAGCGCATCGATTTCCTCTCCGCGGTTGGATGACTTCGGTGAATCGCTTGATGATACCTGACCGCCATCAACGATGTAACATCCTCTCTCGACTCACAGCCCATCCCATCGCCGCACGGCCAAACCGGCATCACTCCGCTACAATATGGCCTAGCCTGTCTGATTCTCTGCGAAAGAGCTGATTTCCCATGATCCATGCCTGGCACGACATCTCTCCCGGCGACGCCCTGCCGCAGGAATTTTCCGCGGTCATCGAAATTCCGTTCGGATCGAGCGTCAAGTACGAACTCGACAAGCAGAGTGGCCTGATCAAGCTCGATCGCGTGCTCTACTCCGCGGTGTACTACCCGGCCAATTACGGATTCATCCCCCAGACCCTCGCCGAAGATGACGACCCGCTCGACGTGCTTGTCCTGTGCCAGGAAGCCGTGGTTCCATTGACGCTGATTCACGCCCGCGCTATCGGGCTGATGACCATGATCGATGGCGGCAAGAAGGACCACAAGGTTATCGCCGTCGCCACTCAGGACCCGGAATTCAACTCCTACCGCGAGGCGAGCGAGATGCCCGAGCATCGCCTGACCATGCTGCGGCGGTTCTTCCTTGATTACAAACAGCTGGAAGGAAAAGCGGTTGAAGTCGACGAGATCGCGCCCGCACGGAACACATATCCCATCATCGAAGACGCCCTCGCCCGCTACAGCCAGCAACGGCGCAAGGGCTTCAAGGCAGCCCACTGAGCCCATTCGGGGTGTCTTGCGTTTGCATATCCCGAGCAATACCTCACTCGGCAACAGCACTATTCGCCAGCTTGTCCTTGTAAATCACCCCGCCCTTCATCACGAAACCCACATTCTGCAACACCGTCACGTCCTGCAGCGGATCGCCCGTCACCGCAATGATGTCGGCATACTTTCCCGCCTCGATCGTGCCCACATCCTTGGAACGCCCAATCAGATCGGCGGAGTTCTGCGTGGCGGTGCGAATCGCCTGCGCCGGGGTCATCCCGAATCGCACCATAGTCACAAACTGCCTGGCGTTATCGCCATGTGGATACACGCCCGCATCGGTGCCGAACGCCATTTTCACTCCTGCCTTCACCGCTTTCTGAAACGTCTCCCGCTGGATTCGCCCGACCATCTTTTCCTTGTCGATGTTCTCCTGCGGCAGCCCGAACTCGATCGCTTTGCCCAGCAGATAGTCGTCGTTGTAGATGTCCATGTCGAAGTAGGTGCCGTGCTGCAACGCGAGTTGGATGTCCTCATCGCTCGCCAGGCTGGCATGTTCGATGGAATCGATTCCCGCGAGAATCGCGTTCTTGATGCCCTCGGCGCCGTGGGCATGCGCGGCAATCTTGCGTCCCGCCATGTGCGCTTCGTCGGCGGCAACTTTCAGTTCTTCGTAGGTGAACTGCGGCGCCCCCGGACTGTCGCCCTTCGACAACACGCCGCCGGTCGCAAGTATCTTGATCACGTCCACTCCATATTTCACTTGCGCACGCACCACGTGACGAACCTGATCGGCGCCGTCGGCAATCTGATAATCGCGCTCTGCCGGAAACAGCATCACGCTGGTTTCAGGTGAATAGTTGTTCAAATCGCCGTGTCCGCCGGTGATGGAGATTCCCGGGCCGCTGGCCACCACTCGCGGACCGATGATGTATCCCTCGTTGATGATGTTGCGCAAGTCCACCGCCATGAACGGCCCGGAGCCGACATCGCGCACCGTCGTAAATCCCGCCATCAGCGTGGTGCGGGCATTTTTCTCGGCGGCAAATCCTTCTGTGTAGGGCGTGTCCTTGAATGCGTTGATCGGATTGTAGTGGTCCGCCCGCGCTCCCAGATGGGTGTGGCAATCGATCAGGCCGGGCAGCACCGTGGCCTTCGACAGATCGATGACCTTTGCGCCTGGCGGGATCGGCACTTCAGTTGCCGGTGAAACCGACTTGATGCGCTCGCCCTCCACCACAATCACCACGTTCTCGCGATAGCTGTCATTGGTGGAATCGAACAGCTTACCGGCGCGAATGTAGGTAATCGCAGGCGCAGTCTTCGCAGCCGGCTTGGCCGCTCCTGCTGCTTCTTTTGTCTTGGTAGGTTCATTACTTTGTTGTGCCGCGCAACCTATCGCCGCGGCCAGCATGGCCGTCAGAAGAAACCTGATTTTCAATGGTGTGACTCCCACGTTAGGTGTGTTTTCAATGTTACAGGAGCTAAGCGCAGAGCGGCGTAGAAGCATAAGGCCGGCCTCAAATCTCTCCGTGCCCTCCGGGCCTCCGTGGTGCAGTCCGCTGTCGGTACTCGCTCGCCACTAACCACTGACCCCTAACTAGGCTTCCACTTATTCAAGAACGCCAGCAAATCTTCCGGCCCCAGGATGCTCGTCTTCTCGAACTCGCCACTCCGCTGGCTGTACAGCAGCTTTCCGTCGCTATCGAGCACGGCAATCGCCGGAATCCCCTTCGCCGGCGGCACGTGATATTGCTGCATGATGTCCAGGTTCTTGTCGTACTGACCCACATCCACGTGTACCACTTCAAAGTTGGGGTTCAGCACTGCCTCAACGTCGGGACGATGAAACGCCAGGTCGAGCACGTGGCAGTCAAAGCACCAGTTCGCGCCGAACACCACCAGCACGCGCTTGTGCTGTTGCGAAGCCCGCTTCAGGACTTGCGCTATTTCGGCGTGCGCATTCAATCCGGGAATGTAGATTTCTTTGTTGGTGGAAAGTGGCTGCTGCAGCCGTGCTGGATCGCTTCGTTTGGTTGCGACGATGCGCCAGTGCTCGCCCTGCTTCTGCCAGAGTTGCCCGTCGATCACGTACACGGTCTGCAGCTTGTTCGCCGCCGACTTGATCTCGGCCTCGAAGGCGACTTGCTGCGAACCCGCCTGCGGAGAAGCGGACTGTGCAATTTCCAGCTTGATACTGCGCGCTTTGAGTCCTGTCCAGAATGCGATGTCGGCCTGCGCATTGGTTTCGCCCGACGACAGGATTACCCGCGCCCCGGGGTTGGTGCTGTACAACGCTCGCAGCTTCGCGGCATCGCCCGCGAGCACGGCCGCCTTCCATTGCTCCAGTGGAGCAAACGTCGCCGCTAGTCTGCGCATGCTTCTTGGAAGCCTGTTGCCCGCTAGCCCCCACTGCCGCCCCGAAAATCACGGACACAATGGCTGCAACGATCCAACTACGATGCGACATTTTCATTCCCTCGCGAAATCTGGGTGTCTCGGGCTTCCTCTGACCGCTATCCACCAGCCACTAACGCCCGATCAGTGCCCGCCGTGATACGGATGCCCCTTCAGAATCGTGAACCCGCGATACAACTGCTCCAGCAGCACTACGCGGGCCAATTCGTGTGGCAGGGTGATCTTACCGAATGACAGGATGTGTGCCGCCCTGGCTCGCGTCGAGTCGGTCCATCCATCCGCCGGACCCACCGCGAAGAGCATGTCTTGCGTGCCGTGCGCCAGATGGTAGTCGAGAAAGTTGGCAATTTCTTCCGAAGCCAACTGCTTGCCGCGTGCGTCCAGCAGCACCAGCACTGGCTGCGTCCGCCCGGCGCTCTTCTCGACCTGTTTCAGCAGCGCGGCCTCCGAGGCAAGCTCCAGTGCATCGCATGCCGCGTAGTGGGATAGACGTTTCAGGTATTCGGCTGTGAGCGATTGGATCGCGGAGCTTCGCGTCTTGCCAATCCACGCGATGCGAAGTTTCACTGCTTTACGTACCCTTCTTCGTTCGCTTCGCTGCAGTAGTCTTGCGGGGTGCCCTATCCTTTCCCTTCTTTTGGGAAGGGGTGGGAGCGGCGCCAACACTCTTCTTAGCCGTCTTCTTTGCGACGGCGCGCTTGGAAGCCGTTGCTGCTTTCTTCGGCACAGGCCTCTCCAGATCGGCAAGTTGCAGCCGGGTTGCCGTCTTCCACAGCCTCTCCAGGTCGTAAAATTTGCGCGCACTTTCGGAGAAAATGTGCACGACAAAATCCACGTAGTCCAGCAGCATCCACTCCGCCTGGTTCCTGCCCTCCACATGCGAAGGCTCATGCCCCAGCCGGCTGAGCTTCTCATCGACCTCGTCGCCGATGGCTTGCACCTGCCGCGGGTTCGCCGCCGAGCAAATGACGAAGTAGTCGGTAAATCCGCTGGCCTGGGCATCCAGCCGCAGGATGCTGATATCCTCGGCCTTCTTCTCCATGCAGGCCCGCACCGCTATGGCAACCTGCGCTCTCACTTCATCTCGTTTCATGCGTTTGGCTCGTTCTCCTTCACTCTATCCACGCCTCGGACTCTAATTTCGATACAAATGCTGCTTGTTAATGTATTCCGCCACCGCGTCAGGCACGAGCTCTGTCAGCCGCTGCCCGCTGTGCATCGCCGCTCGTATCTGCGTCGCTGAAACGTTCTCATGCGTCTCCGGCAACAGATGCAACCTCACCCTCCGTTGCCGCAAAGCTCCATCCAGACCCACGGCGCGCAACTCCTTCAATGTGGGATGCACCCCATCTGGCAGCGATGTCGCCACATCCTCCAGCGAATACCCCGGACGCGCCGCTATGATGAAGTCGCACTCGCGCAGCAACTCCTCCGCTTTGTGCCATTCGGCGATTTCGGCAAATGCGTCCATCCCGATCAGGAAGTACAGGCGATCGCGCGCGCCCAGCATGGCTTTCACCCTGCGAATCGTCTCGATCGAATAACTAGGGCGCCGTTGCTTGCTGCCCGACTCACAATCGGGCGCCTCCAGCAGCGAAGGCACCAATCGCCTGTCGCCCGCCAGCGCCAGGGCCACCATGGCGTAGCGATGGTAATACGTGGTGACGGGCCCCTTCTGTTTGTGTGGAGGAATGTCGGCCGGAACGAACCAGACTTCGTTCAGCTTGAATCGCTCAGCAGCAGCGCGGGCCACGATAAGGTGCCCGCGATGGATAGGATCGAACGTGCCGCCAAACAATGCGATCTTCATTCCGCTCGTAGCTACAGTTTCCGGGTTCGGCGTACCACGCGCAAGTGTGCACCCAAGCACTGCCTATCAGATCTGGGAACAGAACTCTTCACTCGTATCATCCTGAGCGGAGCGAGTACTCGTAGAGGACTCGCGAAGTCGAAGGACCCCTACCCAGCCATATACCCGCGGTGGCGGCATGCCAGACAGGAAAAAACACTACTGAACCTCCCGCACCTTCTCCACCCGCTTCGCCATCGCCCATTTCAAGTCTTCGATGCCTTCGCCCGTTACTGCCGAGATCGCATACAGTTCCAGCTTCTTGCGTTTGCAATACCTTTTCAACTTGGCCAGCTTGTCTTTGTTAGCTGCATCCATCTTCGACGCCGCCACGATGGTCGGCTTGCCATCGAGTCCGCCGCCGAAACTCGCCAACTCTTTCGTAATGACTTCGTAGTCTGCAGCCGGATCGGGACGTCCGCTGGCGTCCGACACATCCACCAGGTGCACCAGCAGCCGCGTCCGCTCGATGTGCCGCAAGAACTGCGTC
This sequence comes from uncultured Acidobacteriaceae bacterium, assembly GCA_963758255.1. Lineage (GTDB taxonomy): Bacteria > Acidobacteriota > Terriglobia > Terriglobales > Acidobacteriaceae > DASRAA01. The sequence continues at coordinate 32,978 of CAVWUX010000012.1, read as the reverse complement.
CCCAACCCCGCGCCCTCGCTCGCGCCTTCAATCAGCCCGGGAATATCCGCCACGACAAAACCAAACTCATCCGGAGCCTCACCCACCACCACCACGCCCAGATTCGGTTGCAGCGTGGTAAACGGATAATCTGCGATCTTGGGCCTCGCCGCCGATATGCGCGAGATCAGCGTGCTCTTGCCCGCATTCGGAAATCCCACCAGCCCTACATCCGCCAGCAGCTTCAACTCCAGCCGCAGCACGCGCTCTTCGCCGGGAAATCCCTGTTCATGCTCGCGCGGAGCCTGGTGCGTCGACGTCGCAAACCGCGCATTCCCGCGCCCGCCGCGGCCGCCGTGCGCAATCACGATGCGCTCGTCCGGGCCGGAGAAGTCGTGCGCCATCTCGCCCGTCAGCTCGTCGTACACGATCGTTCCCACCGGAACCTTCAGCAACACATCGGCGCCCTCGCGGCCCGTGCAGTTCGATCCCTCGCCGTGCCGCCCGCGCTCCGCCTTGTATTCGGGATTGAAGCGGAAGTGCACCAGCGTATTGTGGCGCTCGCTCGACTCCATGATGACGTCGCCTCCGCGTCCACCGTCTCCGCCCGACGGTCCCCCACGCGGCACGAACTTCTCCCGCCGGAAGGCCATGCAGCCGTTCCCGCCGTCGCCCGCCTTCACCCGAATCTTGGCTTCATCCACGAACATAGACTGACGCTATTCGCCTTTCGCTACTCGCTTTTCGCATCCTTGCAGACTCTAGGTAGGACGTCGGAAACAAAACGGCCTCGCCGCAGCGAGGCCTGATTTCTCCATTCCATCCCACGCAGTGCCAGCGCCGAACCTAATCTTTACGCCGCCTGGCGAATAGCGAAGAGCGAACGGCGAGCTAGCTTTCCTGCGCAACCACCGACACAAACTTGCCCAACTGGCCGCGGTCCTTAAACTGGATCACGCCCGTCACCTTGGCAAACAGGGTGTCGTCCTTGCCGCGCCCCACGTTGACGCCCGCCTTCAGCGGTGTCCCGCGCTGCCGCACGATAATCGTGCCGCCCGATACCAGCTGGCCACCGAACGCCTTAATGCCAAGCCGCTGCGCATTCGAATCGCGGCCATTTCTCGAACTGCCTAAACCTTTTTTATGTGCCATATCTCAATCCCGCTAACCAGAAGTGCACAACCTCAATTGTGCTGCAAAACTCCCATTCCATGTCATCCTGAGCGGAGCCGCCTGCTTTTGGCGGCGGAGTCGAAGAACCCCTACTCGACGATACTTTGCCGCGCGTCGCCTATCCGCAATCCGCCTCGCCGTCCGACCCAAACCCGCGCAGCGATCCAACCATCTCGCGGGCCAACGACCACGCGTGCAGCACCACGGCGTCAAACCGCTTCACCGCCGACAACACCAACACCAGCAACTGACAGGTCAGCATTATGCCTGCAGCGCCTTTCCATCCACGCTGATGCCGGTGATCTTCACCGCGGTGTACGACTGGCGATGTCCCTGCAGCTTCTTATACTGCTTCTTGCGCTTGTAGTGAAACACCAGCACTTTATCGCCGCGCCCCTGTTCCACCACTTCGCCCGACACGAACGCCGCCGCGGGCTTGGCAATCTCGCCCTCGGTTGCGCTCACCGCCAGCACATCGTCAAACTGCACATTTTCGCCGCTGGTCTGCGGCAGCTTCTCAATCTCGATTACGTCTCCGGGTGCGACGCGATACTGCTTTCCCCCGGCGCGGATCACCGCGTACATGGCAATCTCCTGAACTGGAACTTCTAAGCTTCGTCATCCCGCCCGAGAACCGCGCAAACAATCGCGGTCCGAGCGGAGGGACCTGTATTCAATCAACCGTTGCCGAACGCAACTCCGCGCCCCTGTCTCAGACGCTATCTTGTTGATGCACTTGCACTTACCCAGCCGCTGGAAGGTGACCTTCGCAGGGCCAAGCGCCCCGCCCCGCTGGGGTGTCCGGAAAGGACACGAGTAGTACAGGCAAACCATTCAATACTATCGGATTGGCCCCATTCGGTCAACGCCGGATTTCGGGCTGGGAGGCCGAAGGGCGGGGGAGAGAGCGTGGGCGGAGGGAGCGGACCTTTGAGGTCTGTCTGAGGGGTGGGGGGAAGCCTGTCGACCTCCTGAAGCGTGTCGTGATCGTAGCAAGCAGATCCCTAGCTGCGCCCGCGATCACGATCGAAAACAGGTGATCACAAGCGAGTAGGTTCCTCGCGTCCCCATATGCGCTGCTCCGGTTGACTTGTGGTCGCAATGTTCATAAGCTGGCAACCTATCTGGGGTGAGGAATGAAAGCATTTGTAACTGTTCTCCTGCGGCGGATTTTGCCGCCGCTAAGCTTACTGCCACTGGTCTTGCTGCCGGTACTGTTCGGTGCCGGTTCTCTTTTTGCCCTTGAGGAGGCGCAGGCTGCCCAGAATGAAAAGCAAGACGCGGCGGTCGAAAAGGGCGCTGCCCACGAAAAGCTGGGCACGGTGGACTTTCCAATCTCGTGCGAGGCTTCGCAACAAAAAGCCTTCAACCGCGGGGTCGCCCTGCTGCACGATTTCTGGTATGACAAGGCGGCGCAGCAGTTTCAGGACATCGCGAGCGCCGATCCCACGTGCGCGATGGCGTACTGGGGCGAGGCCATGAGCCTGTGGCACGAGATCTGGGACCATCCGGGTGAGGCCACGCTGCAACGCGGGCTGGAGCTTGTGCAGAAGGGCCAGAAGCTGGGCGCGAAGACCGAGCGCGAACGCGATTACCTCAATGCGCTGGCGCAGTTCTATCAGGACTACAAGACGGCGAGTTTCGACGTGAGGGTCAACGCCTATTCGCAGGCGATGGAGAAGCTGCACGACAAATATCCGCAGGATCATGAGGCGACGGCGTTTTACGCGCTGTCGTTGCTGGCAGCGGCGCCTCCGCGGGATGCGACGTTCGCCAATCAGAAGAAGGCGCTGGCGGTGCTGAATGCGGAGTGGCCGCTGGCGCCGGATAATCCGGGGATTCCGCACTACATTATTCATGCCTGCGACAGTCCGCAGATGGCCGAGGAGGGACTGGCGGCGGCCCGGCGCTATGGGCAGATCGCGCCTTCGGCTCCGCATGCGGCGCACATGCCGGGGCACATCTTTGCGCGGCTGGGATTGTGGCAGGAGGACATCGATGCGAATCTGGCGTCGGTTGCGGCGGCGGAACAGTCAGGCTCGATGGGACACGAGCTGCATGCCATGGACTTCCTGAACTACGCCTATCTGCAGGTGGGCGAAGACGCGAAGGCGCACGAGCTGATCGTCAAGGTCGACAGCATGGAAGTCATGCCGGGCCATGACATGCGTGATTACCTTGACATGGCGCGGGCGGGATTTCCGGCGACCTATGACATCGAGATGCGGCATTGGAAGGAAGCTGCCGCTCTCGAACCTGCGAAAGGTGCGAAGCCGGAGAATGCCGCCATCACCTATTGGGCGCGAGCGGTGGGCAGCGGACATCTGAAAGACGCGGCCGCGGCGAAGCAGGACCTGGCACAGTATGACGCCATGGTGGAGGCGGTGAAGAAGGGTCCTGACGCCTACTTGGCGGAGTTCATGGACACCGATCGCGACGAGATGCGCGCGTGGGTGGCATTCGCCGAGGGCAACAACGACGAGGCAGCGCAGATCATGCGGGGCGTCGCCGATAAGCAGGACGCGCACGGCAAGGGCGAGGTCGAGATTCCGGCGCGCGAGATGCTGGCCGACATTTTGCTGAAGTCGAATCACCCGGAGCAGGCGCTGGCCGAATATGAGCGCTCGATGACCATCGATCCCAACCGGTTTAACGGACTGTATGGGGCCGCACGTTCGGCGGAGTTGACCAAGCAGACGGCGAAAGCCGACAAGTACTATGCCCAGTTGGTGAAGAATTGCGCGGGCGCAACGTCGGACCGCCCGGAGTTGGCGCGAGCCAAGGCCCAACTGGCGGAGAAAACCGCCGCGGGCGGAAGGTAGGGGCCGGTAACGGGCGATAATCGGGACGGGGCGCGAGGGGTTATCGCCGAATGCGTACGTCGGCCGACTGCTAACAGTCTTAGTTGACCGGCCCTAGCAGGCGGCCTAACATTACGGCCAATGGTAACCGCGGCCGCCAGCATGATCGGCCAGACCGTCTCCCACTACCGCATCGTGGGCAAACTCGGTGGTGGTGGCATGGGAGCCGTCTACGAGGCGGAAGACACCCGCCTGGGCCGCCACGTCGCCCTGAAGTTTATTCCTCAAGAGCTGGTCAACGATCGCAACTCCCTCGACCGCTTTTTCTGGGAAGCGCGAGCGGCCTCGCAGTTGAACCATCCCGGCATCTGCACGATTCACGACATCGAAGACTCGGACGGGCACCCCTTCATCGTCATGGAGAAGCTCGAAGGGGTTAGCCTGAAGGACCGCATGATGGGCAAGCCCATGGACGTGGAGGAGATTCTCGACATCGGCATCCAGGTGGCGGACGCGCTGGCGGCATGCCACGCCAAGGGGATCATTCATCGCGACATCAAGCCGGCCAACATATTTATTACCAGCAACGGACAGGTGAAGATCCTCGACTTCGGCGTGGCCAAGTTGTCGCCCGGACTGCGCGCCGGCGAGACTGCGCTGGACGACCCGCTGACCATCGCTGGCGATATTTTCGGTACCGCAGTTTACATGTCTCCCGAGCAGGCGCGCGGCGAAGAGCTCGATGCGCGCACCGATCTGTTTTCGCTGGGCGTGGTGTTGTACCAGATGGCGACCGGGCAGAAGCCCTTTGCCGGCAACAACGCGGTGACCACGCTGGAAGCGGTGATGAACCGCAAACCAGTGTCGCCGCTCAAACTCAACCCCAACCTGCCTCCGGAGCTGGAAGGAATCCTCGGCCGCGCAATGGAGAAGCAGCGGGGAAACCGCTATCCTGACGCACTGGCGATGAAGGGCGACATGCAGTCGTTGAAACGGGAAACCGAGCCCGGGACCACGACTACCGCGCGCATGCGGCCGGCCCTGCCGTACCGAATCTCGACCACGACGTTCCAATCCACCAGCCGTCGGCATATCTATATATTGCTGGCCGTCATCGCCGTGCTGATCACGCTGCTGATACCCATGGGTGCGTGGTGGCTCAAGCAGCGCGCCGGCGCGCGCGGCAATAACACCATCGCCGTGCTGCCGCTGCAGAACATGAACGGCGATGTCAGCGTCGACTTCCTGCGCTTCGCGCTGGCCGACGAAATCGCCAACGCGCTGACCACCACGCGAACGCTGGATGTTCGTCCCTCGTCGATGACGCGCAAGTATGTCGGCAGCGACGTGGACCCGCGAAAGGCGGCGCGCGAGCTGCACGTGGCCACGGTAGTGACGGGACACTTCCTCAAGCAGGGCGACCGACTGATGGTGACCTTGGAGGCGGTGGATGGGGCCAACGACAAGTTGCTCTGGCAGACCACATTCACGGCGCCCGCCGATGACCTTATCGTCCTGCAATCGTCGATGGCCACGCAGGTCAATCAGGGACTGCTGCCCGCGATTGGCATGGCCAAGGGACAGCTCAGTGCCGGAACCCATCCCCATGATCCGGAGGCCTACGACCTTTACCTGCACAGCCTGGCCCTGCCGCACGATCCCGGCCCGAACAAAGACGCCATCGTGGTGCTGGAGCACGCGGTGCAGAGCGATCCCAACTACGCTCCTGCGTGGGAGGAACTGGGCCTGCGTTACTACTTCGACGCGACGTACTCTGACGGTGGCGAAGAAATGTTCCAGCGCTCCACCAAGGCGTATGAACGCGCCCTGGCACTGGATCCCAATCGTATCGTGGCCGCCGGGCAACTCATTGCCAACCGGGTCGAGCGAGGTGAATTGACCAAGGCCTACGCAGCCGCGCAGGCCCTGGTGCAGCGCCGTCCCGACAGCGCGGAAGCGCATTTCGTGATGGGCTACATCTACCGCTACGCGGGCATGCTCGACCAGGCTACGAAAGAATGCAATACCGCGCTCTCGCTTGATCCCGGCAACTATACTTTCCGCTCCTGCGCCTGGGCCTTCCTGGAGATGGGCAACACCAAGCGGGCCCAGGATTTCATCCGCCTCGATGCCAACTCGCAGTGGGCCGCCTATATCAAGCCGTCACTGCTGTTGCGGGAAGGAGACATTGAGAAAGCCCGCGACGCCGTGAGCCCACATGCCCACCGCTCCTCGCTATCACCGCGATTTGCTGGAGGCGTGCCTGGGGCTGCGGCCCTATTCCGACGCGGAGCAAATGGCAGAGGTGGTGGAATCCACTCCGCCGGCCGCGCCCGATGCCGAACTCCTTTACTACCAGGGAGCCCTGTTCGCCGACTGCGGCCTGAAGCCGGCGGCCATGCGGCTTATCCAGGCTGCGATTGAACAGAACTACTGTGCCTACACCAGTCTGCAGTTGGATCCGATGCTGAGAAAGATTCGGTTAGATCCCGAGTTCCCAAGCTGCTCACCTCGGCCAAGCAGTGCCAGGACGCGATCCGCACACCGAGCAACGAGCTGCAGGGGCCGTGAAGGGTTGACCCTCCCCCGGGTAGTGCGGCGCTTCATGCTGCGTTGCAACGCTCTTCTTCGTTTGTGTCCCGAAAGGGTTTTTGAAGCCCCTTAGAGATCTGCTTTCCCACGGCATCACGACTGCGCTCCCTGCGGCGGCTTCGGTCGGGATGACGGCGCAACGTGAGCAATGCCCGACCTGAAAGTCCGCTCCAGTCAGATTCTCCTTGACACGTCGAGGTTCGACGACCAAGAATAGCGCGGTCGTACTACGTCGGTCGTAGCTCGGCGGGGGAGTGTGCGTGTCGGGGTGCGAGAGCGATCTCCGCCTTACCGCTGCCGGACTACGCGCGACGTACGACGCACGTCTTCACGGGTATCAGACCACAAGTTCAATTTTCAAGGAGCATTGCATGAAATCACCGGATCCCCTTCCATGCGGCGCATGGAACCTACGCGACATCGTTTCGGGCATCGTGCTTTCGACGTGCGTGACCGTCGCTTTTCTGGCCGCACCAATCCTCAGTAGCGCGCAGAATTCGCAGCCGTCATCTACGAAGAGCACCAAAACTGTCAAGCAAGTGAAAACCGTTCAACCGGCGAAGTCGACCGACTCCGCCAAGCCAACAAAAGAGGACAAGCTCACGGCGGTCCCGCCCATCCCAACTCGCTATGCCCGGAAGCAGCAGGCCGAATATGGCCGCGAAGCGCGGGACGAAGCGTTGGACATGAAACTGAATTCTGACTCCCCCGATGCGGCAGCCCGCGAGGCCTATGCGGCGCGCGCCTATCCGGCCGCGTACGTCCCGCATCAACTGACGGTCAACGCACGCAAGGGCTGGGTGCAACTTAAGTCCGCGGATGCAAGCAGCAAGCTCAAGTCCAAGCTGGCCGCCGCGACGAAAACGTGGACGATCATGCCGCAGGTCAGGTCCGAGTTTCCCCAGATCCTCAGCTTTAGCGGCGCGCCGTACTTAACCTCCGGCCGAATCACGGCACTGGCGATTTCCTCCACCTGCCAGCCGGGCAACTGCCGGGTGTGGAGTGCCGCGGCGGGCGGCGGTATCTGGCGCACGGACGACGCACTAGCCAGCACCCCGGCGTGGACGTTCATTTCGAGCAGCTTCGCGACTAACGCGATCGGCGCGCTGACCTACGACGCCGGAACGGGCACGCTCTACGCGGGAACCGGTGAAGCGAATGCTTCTGCCGATTCGGAAGCGGGTTTCGGCATCTACATGTCAACCGACGGCGGCGACAACTGGACGCATTTGGCTGGGCAAACCAGCGTCGCGTCCGGAATGGTCGATTGCACAGCGGTCTTGGGTACGGGCGGCATGCAGACGGCGCCTGCTTACACCGGTCCGGCATTCGACGGTCGCGCAATCTCGTCCATCGTAATCAGCGGAAGCACGATGTAGGTTGGTTCCACGCGCGGCGTGCGCGGCGTCAGCGCGGTTTCCAGCGGCGGCGCAGTCAGTCTGGCCCCGGGCCTTCCGCCGTACGGCATCTGGAAGTCAACCGACGGTGGCGCAACATTTACATTGTTAAGCCCCGAGACGACCTGCCTCAACCCGAACCTCTCTAACAGTGCGGGCATTATCCAGGCAAGCTTTGGTACAACCCGCGGCGTCAACCACATCGCAGTCGATCCCACCACCTCAACCACCGTGTATGCGGCTGCATTCCCGCGGAACAATGCTCTGCCGGTCAACACCGGAGGAGGCGTGTGGCGTTCCATCGACGACGGCGCCACCTGGACTCAGATCCAGCCGGCACGCAATCCCGCGCTGAATACCGACCGGGCTGAGTTCGCCGTGACCACGCTCCCCAACGGAAACACGCGAATGTATGTCGGCGATGGGAATTCGAGCACGAGTTCAGCCAATGCCGCCCACTTCTATCGCAGCGATGACGTGGCAACTGGCTCTCCTGTCTTCACGCGATATGACCACCTCACAAAACGTCAACTACTGCACCGGTCAGTGCTGGTATGACAACTTTGTGGTTTCGCCCGCCGGGTATCCCGACACGGTGTATCTCGGCGGCTCATTTGATTACGGCAACTACGGGTTTGTGAACGACGGTCGTGGAGTACTCTACTCTACGGACGCAGGAGCGTCGTTCACCGATATGACCTGGGATGCAACCTTCCGGCCAACGCCGCCTGGGACCTGCTGCCAACCCAATCCGGTGGCACCGAACGGAATCCACCCCGACCAGCACGCGCTGGTCGTCAGCCCCACCAACCCAGGACTTTTCTTCGAAGGGTCCGATGGCGGGCTGATGCGTTCGAGTGGCAGCAATACTGACATCTCGTCGCAGTGCACCACCTATCGCAACCTCACCGGGGCAGGCCTGGCGCTTTGCCAGCAGCTGCTGTCGCGAGTTCCGTCCCGGCTCTATAACCTCAACCAGGGCCTGACCACGCTGCAATTCCAGGGCATATCGGTTTCTCCGAATGCGAGGATGGTGCAGGGCGGTACCCAGGACAACGGCACTTGGCAGAGCAGCGGCCCGAACTGGTCGCAGATCATCTACGGAGATGGCGGTCAATCCGGCTTCAGCGCCAACAACGTGAACCTGCGCTTTAACACGTTCACCGGGCAGGCGAACGACGTGAATTTCCGCAACGGCAATCCAGCGTATTGGGTAATCGCTTCGGGGCCGATCCTCTCAAGTCCGGAATCGGCACAGTTCTACCCCCCGGTAATTGCAGATCCGAGCCCCGCCAGAGCGGGAACCATCTTCCAGGGCTCGAACAGCGTCTGGCGCACCCAGGACTGGGCTGGAAACCAGGCTTTCCTGGAGGCGAACTGTCCTGAGTTCACTACGTCGGCCTCGAATCCGGCCTGCGGAGACTTTGTGCAGATCGGTCCAACCGGGGCGACGAGTCTCACTGCCTCTGCAACCGACTACCGCGGAACAACCCGCTCCGGAGGCAACGTGGGGGCCATCCGGCGGACTCCGAGCAACACGGGCACGATGTGGGTCGCGACGACCACCGGACGCGTGTTCATCTCGAAGAACGCTGATGCAGCAGCCAGCTCAGTAATCTATACCCGTCTGGACACTCTGCCGTCGGCGACCGCGAGTCCCGGCCGGTTCGTAAGCGGGATTTTCATCGATCCTAAAAACACGAACCATGCCTGGCTCTCGTACTCCAGCTACAGTTCGCTGGATCCCACAACCCCCGGTCACGTCTTCTCCGTGACCTTTGACCCGACAGCAAATAGCGGCAATGGAGACGCGACCTGGACCAGCCTAGACGGAACGGGTGCGATGGCCTTTCCGGACTTTCCGGCCACGGCCATCACCTTCGACGGTGATGGTGGTCTCTACGTCGCCAACGATTGGGGCGTGCTGAATCGTCCGAAGGGCTCGCCGGACTGGCAAGTCGCCGGCACGGGACTGCCCATGGTTGAGGTCACGGATCTGGTGATCGCGCCCACGGTCGGGCCACGCAGGCTCTTCGCCGCAACGCACGGCCGGAACGTTTGGACTCTGCCCTTGCCGTAACGTATCGTAGTGTCATTGGGGCGGGACAGTGAAGATCTGTCCCGCCCGCGTTTTTCTGTGAGTACGGCGTTGTTTCTCAGGTCCCTCATTGCCGCTTGCCTGTTAGTACTTCCTGCGGGTTGCCCTGCGTCCGACAATGGCGCGCCCTCGGGCTTCCTTCAGGGACACCTGAAGATCGTTTCTCTCCAGACCGTTGAGCCTGCCGACGGAAATGTGGCGACGGTAACGGCACAGACCTATACCGAATATCCACTGGTCGTGCTCAGCTCAGACGGAAAGCAACAGATCGCGGTCGTCACGGCCGACGCGAAGGGGAACTATCGCGTGGCACTCCCTCCGGGCACCTACATCCTGGATGTGCAGAACCGCGTCCGCAAGCATGCCCGCGCCAAGCCCGTACCGTTCACGGTCGTCGCCAACGAGACCGTCCATGTGGACATGGAGATGGACACGGGAATTCGATAGCGCGATCCGCCGCAACGTACCTACTATGCGGTGTCCGCTGGATTGATACACCCGCTATCAACCGTAATACCGGAAATCCTTCCAGAACTTCGGCCAGCCCTCCTTGGGTGGGCCGCAGACATAGATGTCCGGGTGGTCGCCGGTTTCTTCGTTCTTCACGCCGTACGGATTTGGGGTGTGTCCGGCGAGACGGCAGGAGGAAAAGCTCTCTTCCATGTAGTTGCGGCTGAGGCCGAGCACGATGACGGTTTGCGGCGGCGGGTCGCCATAGCCGTAATACCAGAACGAGTTTACGCCGCTGATGGCGCGGGGGAGGCCGTACTGCGGGCCGTAGAGATTGATGGCTCCGGCTTCGCCGTAATTGGTGCCGATGATGGCGAAGTGCGCGCGTTCCTCGGGAGTGAGCGAGTCGCGAATGCGGGCGACCTCCTGCGCCAGTTCGGGCCAGCCCAGTTGCTCGCGGAAGTCGCCCGTCAACTTATTGCTGATCGCCCACCAGCGCGAGTTCAGCGGCGCTGTGGGTAGCCAGAAGGCGATCGTGAAGACGACTTCAAATGCAAGCGCTGCCCACGCAGCCCAGCGAATGGTCATGGCGCGGCCGCGTTGCATCGTGGCCAGCCACTGCTCGCCCCAAACTGCCCCGGCTGCGTAGAGCATGGGGTACGACGGCCCCATGTAGTACCAGCGTCCCTTGGCGATGGTGAAGAGGGCGAGGGTGACGACGTACATCCAGCCGACCATGCGGAAGCGTTTGCCGGCGCGGGAGAAACAGAAGTAGAGACCCGCGAGCGCGAGCGGGAAGCGCAGGCCGGTCAGCATCAGTTGCTGCGGAAGGAAGTTGTCGGTGCGGCCCTGGCGAACGTCGCGGGCGTGGATGTGGCTGAGGAAGTCGAGTGAAACGAAGTTGTGCTGCGCCTGCCACAGCAGGTTCGGCAGCCAGACGAGGATGGAGACGGCCACGCCGATCCAGAGCCACTTGCTGCGAAGGTGGCGGCGGGCGGGAGTGAAGATAACGCCGGCGGCGATGGACAGCGCGAAGAAACCCATCGTGTACTTGGTCATCATGCCGAGGCCGATGCCGGCTCCGATGCCGACCCACCAGCGCGGATCTTCGGACTTGATCAGCTTGACGACGCAGTAGGCGGTCAGCACCCAGGCAAGCGCGTCGAAGGCGACGTACATCATCTGGTATCCGCCGCCAAGAACGAAAGGCACGGCAGCCACGGCCGCGACGAGTTGAGCGCCGCGGCGCGCGCCCATGTCGCGAGCCATCAGTCCGGTGAGCACGACGGTAATGGCTTGCGCCACATTGGCGAAGAAGCGGAAGCCGCGCAGTGAGGTCCCGAAGAGTTCCAGGGAAATGCGTCCGAAGAACGGCGTCACCGGAGGATATGCCGTGTAGCCCCAGGCCAGATGGCGCGCGTCTTCGAGGGTGGCGAGTTCGTCGCGGTTCCACCCGTAACGATTACCGAGAATGAGATGGATGGTGACGGAGGCCAGCGCGATGTAGATCAGCAGCGCGGTGTCGCCGGTCCAGATGGATCGGGTGGGAGCGGATACGTCCCGCGCGGCTTCAGAGGTAGCCGATGGTCGTGCTTCCATAGCTATCAGTTAGTTTGAATGAGGGCCGCCTTGAATGCAATCCGGGCAAGGGGACGATGCTGATGAATGGATGCTTGGGAGGTGCGAAAAACAGATTCCTAATGACGGCAAAAATAATTTGCCTTTTTCGGCGCGCGGAATCACATGGCGAAGCCCTGTTAGGATTACGCTGTGTCCGGGCTGCTCCACGTCCACAATCTCAGCGTTGATTTCGCGACCGCACAGGGCACATTGAGAGCCGTGCGCGAGGTCAGCTTTTCCATCGCGGCAGGCGAGGTTCTCGGCCTGGTGGGTGAGTCAGGCTCCGGCAAGTCAGTTTCGTCGCTTGCCATCTTGCGCCTGCTGCCTCCCCAGGCAAGCATTAGTGGGCGCATCGAATTTCGTGGCGAAGACTTGCTCTCGCTGCCCGATGCCGCCATGCGCGAAATTCGCGGCGCCGGCATCAGCATGATCTTTCAGGAGCCGATGACCGCGCTCAATCCCGTCATGCGCGTCGGTGACCAGGTGGCCGAGGCAGTGCTAGCTCATCCCGGAGCCGCCACTCGGTCTGCCGACCTACACGGCTCCAGCAACGGCAGGCAGCCTCGCATCAGCAAAAGTGAAGCGTGGCGCCATGCGGTGGAAGCGCTGCGCACCGTTGCCATCCCCGAGCCTGATCGCCGCGCCCGCGATTATCCCCACCAGCTCTCCGGAGGCCAGCGGCAGCGGGTGATGATCGCCATGGCCATCGTGAACCGGCCGCAACTGCTGATCGCCGATGAGCCCACCACGGCGCTCGATGTCACCATCCAGGCGCAGGTGCTCGACCTGCTCAACGAGCTGCGCGAAAAGTTCGCGCTGTCCATGCTTTTTGTCTCGCACGATCTCGCGGTGGTCTCGCAGGTATCGCACCGCATCGCCGTGATGTACGCCGGCAGCCTGGTGGAAATGGGTACGGCGGAGCAGGTGTTCCGGCAGGCGGTCCATCCCTACACACGCGGCCTGTTGCGCTCGGTTCCTACTTTGCGTAGCGACCGCAACCAGCCCCTCCGGACCATCGAAGGCACAGTGCCGGCGATTGCGACGCTGCCTCCGGGATGCGCCTTCGAGCCGCGATGCGAATGGCGTTTACCATCTTGCTCGCAAGCGTTACCATCTTTGGTCGAGGTTGCACCCGGGCATTTTGCGCGCTGTCCCGTGGTAGCGAAGGAAATCCGGTAAACATGCGTCTCCTGCTGCTCAGTGACATTCACGCCAACCTCGAGGCACTGGAGACCTGCCTCGCCGCGGCCCCCGCTTATGACCAAGTCGTAAACCTGGGAGACGTGGTCGGCTATAACGCCAGTCCGAATGAAGTCTGTGAGCGTGTCATCGCCATGGGAGCGCCGGTGGTGCGCGGCAATCACGATCGCGCCTGCGCGGGAATGACCGACCTCAAGGAGTTCAATCCCGTGGCTGCGATCTCCGCCTACTGGACCAGAAACTCCCTGAAACCCAAGTACCTGGAGTGGTTGCGCGGCCTGCCGCAAGGACCGCTGCGTGGCGACGAATTCCCGGGGCTGGAATTCGTGCATGGCTCGCCGCTGGATGAAGACGAATATCTGCTGAACACGGCGGCGGCGGACGACAACCTCGAAGAACCGGGGCACTCCCCGCTTATCTTCTTCGGCCACACCCACATTCAAGGCGGATTTGTCGATGAAGATGGGGAGTCGCGTCCCTTCCGCCCTGGCTATGGCAGCATGGAGGGGCCCGTCGAGTTCACCATGTGGCTTACGCCGGGTGCGCGCTATCTCATCAATCCAGGGTCCGTAGGGCAGCCGCGCGACAACGACTGGAGAGCGGCCTTCGCACTCTACGAAAACAATGGCGGCCCGCTGGCCAGCGTCACGTTTTATCGCGTGCCCTATGACATCGAGCAAACCCAGCAGCGAATCCTATCGGCACAACTGCCGGAGCGGCTGGCGGCTCGTCTTAAGCTCGGGCGATAAAGCCTGTGCGCGGCAGCATCGCCCCCTTGTCTCTTAGTCTTGAATTTGGAATAAACTACGTCTATGCCCATCCGTCCATTTCCTGAAAAATCGAACTTTCGCAGCAAGGAATTCTTCGGCGGACCCAATTTGAGCACGCCGTTCGGTTATCTGGTGGCCCATGTTGATGGTGGCGCGCGCGGCAATCCCGGCCCCGCGGGCTACGGCGTGGTAGTGGAAGACGAAGTTGGGCGGCCGGTCGCGGAGTTGAGCGCATACCTCGGAAAGCAGACCAACAACTACGCGGAATACGCGGGCCTGCTGGCGGCCTTGAGCTATGCTCTGCGTCATAGCTTCAAGGCGATGAAGGTGTACAGCGATTCCGAGCTGATGGTCAAGCAGATCAACGGGCAGTACAAGGTCAATCACCCCGCCCTGAAGGAACTCCATGGAAAAGCCATCAAGATGATCGAAGACCTCGAGGCCTTCGAGATCAATCACGTGCTGCGCGAAAAGAACCGCGAGGCCGACCGATTGGCCAACCTGGCGATGGACCGTGGCATGAAGATTGGTACACCGGTCACGAGTGAAGTGACCTCGAGCACCACACCGGCGCCGACTGACGTCGATGGCGTTGTACGCAACGGGGTCGTGCAATTTCTTGGATCGCCGCTCCCCGATGGCACACCGGTCAAGATTCGCGCGGCCAAGCCGTAGACTAACGAGCGGAACTCAGTCCGAAGACACCGCCGGGCGCCGGTGGCGCTGTGACCACCCTTCCTTAATCTGCGGCGGCTCGAAGATCTGCAATCGTTCCGCCGGATTCTCCACCGCCCAGACCAGCGTCTGCGTCATCTGTTCCAGCGTCACCAGCGCCAATCGAGTTGCTCCTTCGCGCGTCGGAGGGTACGCACGCGCCAGCGCATACAGCGGCTTCAGCACCATGGGCCAGCGCCTTCCGGGGCCCAGCACGTACCACGGCCGCACAAAGCTGGCGGGAATCCCCGACTCGAGAATCATCCGTTCGCCCTCGGCGCGCACCGCCTGGAATTCAAGCATCATGGGCGCGGGACGGGCCACGCTGAGGTACACAAAGTGCCGCACGCCAGCTTGTTTTGCGGCCTGCACGGCTTCGCGGCAGGAGGGCAGATCGATGTCGCGAAACTCCTTGGCTTTTCTGGGACTGGGATGCGCGACGCCGACTAGGTGAACGAAGGTATCCGCTGGGGCGATGTTTGCAGCGTAGGACTCGGCGCGCAGCGCGTCTCCATGCACGAGTTCGCATCCCGGAACAACGCGCGACTCTGAACCCGGCCGAGCCAGCGCGCGCACGCGATGCCCGCGCTGCAACAACTCGGCCGCCAGGCTGCGTCCCAGGAAGCCGGTGCCGCCGGTCAGGAAGACCTCATGCTGGGTCATCTCCACCTCCGCATTCATTTGCGGTACGAGGTGGGCATGTCGATGGATTTTATCGGATTCCGCAAGCGGATGGTGCGCTAAAGTTGCGCCCCTTCAAACAACGTGCCTTGCAGCGCTTCACTCAGCTCGGGATGGCGGAAGACGTACCCTTCAACCTCTAGTTTGGTGGGCCGGACGAGAGCTGATCCGAGCAGCAACGCCTCGCCCATCTCGCCGAACAGGGTACGCACCACCAACGCCGGCAAGGGAAAGACGGCGGGCCGATGGAGCGCCTTACCGAGGGCACGCACGAACTCGCGATTGCGCACGGCTTGCGGCGCGACTGCGTTCACTGCGCCACTCAGACGATCATTGGACAGCGCGAACAGGAAAGTCCCAACCACATCGTCGAGTGTGATCCAACTCCAGTACTGGCGGCCGTCGCCGACCGGCCCTCCCAGCCCGAAACGAAACGCCGGAAGCATGGCGGGCAGCGCGCCCCCGTGTTTCGCCAGCACTACACCGATGCGAATGTTCACCACGCGGACTCCGGCTCGTGCCGCCGGATTAGCTGCGGCCTCCCACTCCTCGCACACCTCCGAAAGGAATCCAGAGCCGGGCTTGCTGTCTTCAGTGAGTTCCTCGTCGCCGCGATTTCCGTAGTACCCGGTCGCCGAGGCCGCGACCAAGACCCGTGGTGTGCCTGTCCTGCGAAATGACTCGGCTGCTGCCGTCGCCAGAGTTTGCGTGCCTTGCACGCGGCTCTCCCGCACCTCGCGCTTGAACTTTTCCGTCCAGCGTCCTGAAATATTCTTGCCGGCAAGGTGCACGATGGCGTCAAAGCCCGCCAGTGCTTGTGGATCGAGCGGTTGACCTGGATGCCACTGCACTTCATCGTTAGCCGGGGCGCGTCGTACCAACGCGGACGATGTGTGCCCGGCGCCGGCCAACGCAGGCCGAAGCGCCGTGCCGATCAATCCCGAGGCTCCGCTGATCAGAACTCGCATCGCATCCTTTGTGAAGACAGGCCGCGCAATCGACGCCGAACCCGTTGAGCAAGAATCGAGAAACGATTCGTACGCATCCCGTATAATCGGACATGGCGACTTTCCGCCAACAGATCGCAACCAACGTCCTGACGATTACCCGGTATCGCGATCTTCTGCGAAAAATCCGCCGCTACCGCCCCACCGACGATCTTACGCTGGTCAAGAAGGCGTATCGCTACTCTCTGAGCCATCACGATGGTCAGACGCGCGCCTCGGGCGAGCCTTACCTGGCGCATCCGCTGGAAGTGGCAAGCGTGCTGGCCGACATGCGCCTCGACACCACGGCCATCGCTTCAGGCCTGCTGCACGACTCCATCGAAGACACCGACGTAACCGTTGACGACATCCGCGCGGAATTCGGCGAGCAGGTCGCCCACATCGTCGAGGGCGTCACCAAGATCAGCAAGATCGATTTCGCTTCCCGCGAGGAAGCCCAGGCTGAGAGTGTCCGCAAGATGGTGCTGGCCATGGTGGACGACATCCGCGTAGTGCTGATCAAGCTGGCCGACCGCCTGCACAACATGCGGACGCTTGAGCACTTGCGGCCTGAGCGGCAGGTCATGATCGCGCGCGAAACCCTCGACATCTACGCTCCCATCGCCCATCGCCTCGGCATGGGAAAGATCCGTGGCGAACTGGAGGACCTCGCCTTCCAGTACGTGGACCCGATCGCCTACCATCAGGTCAAGGATGCCATTGAATCGCGGCGAAAAGAGGGCGAGGCTTTCCTGGCGAAGGTGCAGGGCATCATCGAAGAGAAGCTGCGCGAGAACAACATCCAGGCCGTGGTCGAGGCGCGCATAAAACGCATCTACAGCATCTGGCAGAAGCTGCAGCGCCAGCACATTTCTGTCGAACAGATCTACGACATGATGGCGCTGCGCATCATCACGCAATCGGTGCACGATTGCTACGCCGTGCTGGGGCTCATTCACCATCAGTGGCGGCCGGTGCCCGGGCGCATCAAAGACATGATCGCCATGCCGCGGCCCAATCTCTACCAGTCGCTGCACACCACCGTGATTGCCGAGAAAGGGCAGGCCTTCGAAGTGCAGATCCGCACCGAAGAGATGCACAAGATGGCGGAGGAGGGCATCGCCGCCCACTGGAAATATAAAGACGGGCCGATCTCCGCCCGTGATGAGAAACGTCTCGCGTGGCTGCGACAGGTGGTCGAGTGGCAGCGCGATGTTCCCGACCCCAACGAATTTCTCTCCACCCTCAAGATCGATCTCTACCCTGAAGAGGTTTACACCTTCACCCCCAAAGGCAAGATCGTCATTCTGCCGCGCGAAGCCACTCCCGTGGACTTTGCCTACAACATCCACTCGGAAGTGGGCCACACTTGCGTTGGGGCCAAGGTGAACGGACGCATAGTCCAACTGAAATACAAGCTGCGCTCCGGCGACATCGTCGAGATCCTGACCCAGCCCAGCCATCATCCCAACCGCGACTGGCTGACCTTCGTGAAGTCGCCCCGCGCGCGGCAGAAGATCAAGCACTGGCTGAACATTCATCAGCGCGAGCGCGCCATCGAAATCGGCAAGAAGCTGATCGAAAAGGAAGCGCGCAAATATCGCATCTCGATGAAGGACATCAGCGAGGCCGAGCTGACGCGAGTGGCCTCCGAGAACGGCTTGGGCCGGCCCGATGATCTGCTGGCCGGCATCGGCTACGGCAAGTTCTCGTCGCGCTCGATCCTGGCGCGGCTGGTGCCTGCGAGCGCAGCGAATCCTGAGCCCGGAGCGGAGCCGGAAGAGTCCCCCGGTACTTTCACCAACGTAGTGCGGCGCGTCTTCGGGGGAGACACCTCGGCTATCAAGGTCAAGGGACACAACGACCTGCTGGTCTATCGCGCGGGCTGTTGTAACCCCATTCGCGGCGAGGACATTATCGGCTACGTCACTCGGGGCAAAGGCGTAGCCGTGCACTCGAAATCGTGCGCCAACGTCGAGAACCTGATGTACGAGCCGGAGCGCCGTATCGCCGTGGAGTGGGGCAAGGACGGCAAGTTGGGAGCCGCCGCGGTCTGGGAGACAGGGTTCCCGGTCAAGCTGGTGGTGCTGTGCGACAACCGGACCGGCATGTTGAAACAGATCACCGCCGTCATCAGCGACGCCGATACCAACATCCGCAACATCGAAGCCAAGACCGCCGAAACCCACGCCACCGTCGACATCATCGTCGACATCGCCGACCTCAAGCACCTCGAGCGCATCATCAGCGGCGTGCGCAAGATCCCCGGCGTGCGCGAGGTGCAGAGGGTGCAGAAGGTGTAAGAGTTCCGTAAAGGGTGATGACAACTCTCGGAAAGCCTTGGTAACCTACACACGTGAAGCTCACAGCAGTTTTCGAACCGGCCAGCGAAGGCGGATACACCTGTTTTGTCGAGGAGATTCCAGCAGCGATCTCTCAGGGTGAGACCCTGGAAGATGCAAAGGCCAATCTACTGGACGCACTCAGGTTAGTGTTGGACGCCCAACGTCATCTCGCTGAGGAGAACCTCGCACCGGGAGCGCTCCGCGAGCCCATCGAACTCGCCGAGGCGTGAAGCTAGTCGATCTGGAGCGCTACCTGAGGAACCAAGGCTGCTAGCGGTATCGGGAGGGCGGCTCTCATGCCATCTGGCTCAATCCCAAGAACCGCAAAATCGCCAGCGTACCTCGCCATCGCGAAATCAAGAGTGGCACGGTCCGAGCGATCTGCAAGCAGCTGGAGGTTCCCGAGCCTTAAAGCCAGGTGCCTTGCGATCAACTGTTCCGTAGGCAATTCACATGCCGACGTGAGATTGTGGCCTACCCCTTGGCCGCCTTCACCCACCCCAGCACCTCCTCCGCATGCCCTTCCGGCTTGACCGGCGAGAACACGTGCACGATCTTCCCGTCCGGTCCGATCAGAAACGTGCTGCGCACGATTCCGACGACCTTCTTGCCGTACATGTTCTTTTCCTTGAGCACATCGTACTTTTTGGCGACTTCTTTCTTGTCGTCGGCAAGCAGGGTGTACGGCAGGTGTTCTTTTTCTTTAAACTTCAATTGGGCCTTGGGAGTGTCGGGCGAAATGCCCAGCACCACCAGCCCGGCCTTCTGCAGCTTGGTGTATGCGTCGCGGAACCCGCGCGCCTCTATGGTTCAACCCGGCGTGTTGGCCTTGGGATAGAAGAACAGCACCACGTTCTTCCCTCGGAACTGTTGTAGTGAAACTGGGTTACCGTTTTCGTCAGGCAGGGTGAACTCGGGAGCTTTGTCTTTGATTTCCATATCGCTCTATCTATACCGCAAATCCGCGCGCCGGGCTATCGCCACGCTGTTTGCGGTTTTCCTGCCATTCACATTTGCGCTTGCGCAAGGCTCGCCCGCAGCAACGCGACGGCGGACAGGGCCCGTCCACCTTCAGCAGCAAAAAGGCCAAGCGCGGGCCGCGCGCAATCGCCGTGGTCGAGTTTCTACCTGGCGGAGGCATGCGACTCGTTCCCATTGCACTCTGGCTCGACGGCAAATACTACGATGCCAGCCTCTACGGCGCTAATCCCGAGCCCCTGGCGATCGAGCCCGAGACCGTTTATGAAGCCCAGAGCCTCGGCGAACCCACGGGAATCTTCACCATCACCGAGCCCAAACAGGTGAACGGCAATTGGGTGGCGGACGGCACCTGGCGGCCAGAGCTCCCGATGGACGCTAAAGCGGCACAGGCTGCGAAAGACGCGGCACTCAAGACAAAATCCTCCCCCAGCCGCGCGGTGATGACCGGCAATGAAGACGACAGCCGCCCGGTGCTGAAACGCGCGCCGGGTTCCGGGGGCGATTCGGCGAACAGTGGCCAACCGGCGCCCTCAGGCGGCGGAGATGCGGACCGGCCAGTCATGAAGAAGCCGGCGCCTGAATCAAGCTCGAAGCCGACCATGGGATCACCCGACGAGCCGCCACCCAACGCGCCTCCATCTGGCGCAAAAACGCAAGCTACGGTGGACGACAAGGACCCGGACCGGCCGGTCTTCAAGCGAACTGCTCCAGCAGCGGCTCCACCGGAGAGTGGGAATACTGGCAACGCTTCAATCGCGGTTACTCCTGCCGCCGCCGCGTCGGACGACAAGGACCCGAATCGGCCGGTGTTGAGTCGCACTAGGACAACCCAGCCGCCGACCGCAAATACTGAGTCTGCTCCCACGGTCACGGAAACTGCGAAGTCAAAGGGAGGCAAAGTCGCGCGCTCCTATCCAGCGATCTCCGACGCCGGACAATATCAGTCGCGCTCGCTGCTGTACTCCATGTCGTCGGGCGAGCGCCAGGGGTTCGAACAACAGGTCCTCAAGCTGGGCATGGATGCGATTCGCGCCTTCGCCACCAAGCGAAATGGGCCGCCGATTCCCAGGAGCGCCACCCTCACCGACTACGACGTGCGCGCATTTGACCTCGAATACAGCAGCTCGCCCACGGTAGTGTTGACCGCGAAACTGCCCATTCCCGGCGCCAAGGGACATCACACCATCGACTTCAACTATTTCGTCGCGATCGTTGCCCGAATAGACATCAACGACCAGGCGCAACAAATCTTCGCTTCCGTCACCGACAGCAATTACCTCGATGCCTTCCCCCGAATGGAACTGATCGACGCCTTGGATGCCGACGCCAATGGGCGCGGCGACTTGCTCTTCCGGCAGTATTCCGACAACGGTATCAGTTACGGGCTCTATCGCGTCTCGCCCTACCAGATTGAGAAGATCTTCGAAGGCGGGTCGTCGCTGTAGTACGAGTTACAATCACCTGTATCCATGCGGATTGCGTCCATCTTCACACTCGCCCTGATCATCACGCCGGCAGTGCCCGCGCAAAACCTCCCACCGGCAACTCCGCCAGTGGAACAGACTGCGCCTGAACAGTGGCCCACCGCGCAGTATGCCGCCATCGCCGCGAAAGACCCCGGCGTGAAAAAGGCGAAGCAAATTCTCGATGACATGATCCGTGCGCTGGGAGGAGATGCCTATCTGACATTGCGGGACATGAAGGTCGAGGGGCGCGGTTACGCCTTCTACCACGGGCGCGCGAGCGGCCTGGGTGTCGTGTTCTGGCGGTTCTGGCAGTGGCCCGACAAGGAACGCATCGAACTTACCAAGCAGCGCGATGTCGTCGAACTCTACGTTGGCGATAAAGGGTACGAGATCACCTACAAGGGCACGGCCACGCAGGATTCGAAGCTGCTGGCCGACTATCTGCGCCGCCGCGATCATTCTCTGGAAGTGGTGATTCGCACCTGGCTGGCCGCACCGCGCTCCATGATTCTTTACGAAGGCACCGCCATCGTCGAGCAGACCCTGGCCGACAAGGTCACAATTCTGAACGCCGCCAATGACAGCGTGACCCTGGCTATCGATCCCCGCACCCACTTGCCGCTGAAGAAGACCTATAGCTGGCGCGATCCGAATGATCGCCAGTTCGACGAGGAGGCGGAGGTTTTCGGCAACTTCAGACTCGTCCAGGGGATCAACACGCCCTACAGCACTGTGCGCATGCTGAACGGCGAGATGAGCGGCCAGCGCTTCATCAACAACGTGAGCTACAACAACGGACTCGATCCCTCGCTGTTCGACCCCAACAATCAGCAAAAATCATCGGACTCGAAGTAGCTCAACACGGCCAATCCAAGCCTTGGAACCAATATTGGAACCTGCCGGCACAGGTTTGGACGGATTATGGCCGAGCTGCTCCGCGACTCGAAAGCCCTATACAAATCAGCAAGTTGCGCCTCTGTGACCAGCTCCGGCTATGGAATCGAGTGCCCACTTCGCCACTCAGTGTTGCATAAATACAACACTCGCAAATCGCTCGCGGCCTGTAATCTACTGATGGCGCTACTCTTACAAATTACATTTGCTATTCGAACGTACAATTCGAGCCGTTGTCGAGTGTCGTGGTATTGGGCTTCATAGTGGAGCGCCGGTACATCTGCGCATCCTGCCTGCCCGGGCGGGATCGGGCATTGTCTTCCGCCGCGTCGATCTCGATGGCTTCGAAGTCGAAGCCGTCAGCAAGAACGTCGCCAAGGTCAGCTACGCCACCAGCCTGATGAAGAAGGGCGTGCTCATCTCCACCACCGAGCACCTGCTGTCGGCCTTCATCGGCATGGGCGTGGACAACGCCATCGTCGAGCTCGACAACCTGGAGCTGCCGATTCTTGACGGGAGCGCGCTGCCGTACGTGGAAATGATCTCCAGCGCGGGCCTGCGCCAGCAACGCCGCAAACGCACCTACCTCAAGATCCTGCGACCCTACGAGATGCGGGAGGGCGACAAGTTCATTGGCGTTTATCCCGCGGAGCGGTACTTCGTCAGCTACGCCATCAACTTCCCTCATCCCTTGATCGGCAGCGAGCGTTTCGAACTCGAGCTTTCCAACGGCAGCTACGTGGAGAAGATCGCGTCAGCGCGCACCTTTGGGTTCATCGACCAGCAGCGGGCCATGCTGAACATGGGATTGATTCGCGGCGCGACCCGCGACAACTGCATCGTGCTCACGGCCGATGGAGTGGAGAACCCGCCGCTGCGTTATCCCGACGAGTTCGTGCGCCACAAGGTGCTGGACCTCATCGGCGACCTGGCGCTGTTCGGCAAACAAGTCCTGGGCTACGTCAAGGCCGACCGCGCCGGACACGCCATGCATACCGCCATCGTGTCGCGCATCCTGCGCGACCAGACCTATTGGGAAGAAATCACCCTCGACCAAACGTCAGGCGTGCAACCCTCCGCCGAACACCTCGCCTTCGCCGACTAAAAGTGGCCCCCATCGAGGAGCACTGGAAGGGCACGGCCTTACAGGTTGCGGAAAAACTCGATTTGGCGATTGATTTGCGTCAGGGCACGACTTCAGTCGTGCCGTACGCCGCTGAAAATGGATGGGCTTTAGCCCCTGAGGGAACTCCTCAACAACGAAAACGACTTTTTCACTCTGTGATCGGTCGCGCGCTGATATCTCGAGGCCGTTGCAAATACCGAGTTTACCTCGCGCTCTACAGCCTCACTCGCAAGGCGATTGAGTACCTTGAGCTCCTCCGTTTCAATTCGGCTGCACCAGGTGACGGAGTTCGTCATCACGGGCGGCATCCTTCGCACTGTTGTATGAGATAACTCTTCGATGCTGCTACCATCTCTTCATCGACCATTTCGATACACCCATCTGCCTTAATCGATTCCTCCAGCCTTTCTCTGGCTTCAAGAAATTTCTGCTCGGTCCTCATTGGTCGAACAGTTCGTAGGACGGCAGTGCCTCCGCAGTGTTAAACAGCTGGGCGTTGAAGAATTCGATCTTAGAATCCTGCTCTAATTCAATCGTCAATTTGACCTGCTGCTCTGCCGGGGCTCCCGCGTTGGTCTGGGTGAACGGAGAGACGAACTCCCAACCCGCGTTCGATTCCGGCACTGACCGATGCGAACCGCCTGAACAGGACGCCGCTCAGATAAATCGTCTCGCCGAATACCTTTCTTACGGAACAAGACTGCGCATTTCCGGAACAGGACTGCGGTATCACGGTGCAGTTCTGCGGATCTTTTGAGCAATCTGTCGAAGGACTGTTAGGGTGCAGCGAACAACACTCCGGAATGTTGTTGAAGGGGAAAGCAGTCGACTTCCATGCCGTTTTTGTTAAAGACAAAACGGTCGGGCTTGATGATGCGAATCCCGCAGAAGTTATCAGGAAAGATGACGTTGCCTTCATGATCCATGGGGAGGTCGGGATAAAGCGATGCCGGATAACTTGAAGAATCGTTGGGGTCGGGCATCGTGATGCGGGGCGGATCATCGATGGCCGTGCTGAAATCGACGGTCAATCGCCAGGCATTGCCAAACCTCAGAAAATAGGATGGGCTTTAGCCCCTGAGGGAACTCCTCAACAACGAAAACGACTTTTTCAGCAGCCTCTTCAGTCGTGCCGCCAAACCCCTCTTTTGTTCTGTCATCACGAGCGGACTTTAGTCCGCGAGGGATCTGCTTCTTATGGGAACAGTCGAACGGATGACCGAGCTTTACGGCCACTTCACCGTGAGCGCATAGATTTCTTGTGTGCCGGTGTCGCGAGTGAAGATGGGAGACCCGTCCGGCGCGACGCGCATTTCAGTGTTTCCGATGAACAGGGCGCGCCGGATACCTTTGAGGCCGGTTATGACTTCTGATTTGCGGTCCGACAGCCGGACGCGCATCACCTGTGGTTCCGGTCCTCCGGTTGTGTAATACACGTATTTATAGTCGGGCGTATGGCTAACGTTGGTTATGATCTTCCCCTCAACCAGGGTTGACCATGTCCGGCTCTTCGTATCGAAGATCTTCAACGTTCCATCTTTATCCGATGTTGCAACCAATTCGTTAGGAGTGACCCACTGGGCGCCGTCCATGTAGGTAGAATCCGGTACATCTGTCTCCTCCCCGCTTTCCAGGTTACGAAACCGGAGATCGGCTGGGTCTCTCAAACGTGTGAAAACCAATAGCTTTCCATCAGGAGACCAGTTGGGTGCAATAGATCCATGACCAATCTTCCGTGTATGCGTACCGTCAGAGTCAATCAAGTAAGCGTTACCGTCGTTCCATGTGTCGAAGGCCACTCTCCCTCCGTCGGGGGAAATGAAGGCATATCTCACTTTCATGGGACTGAACGTAAGCTGCTTTCGCTCAGAGCCATCAGTTCGGCTCACCCATAGTTCGTCACCGGGATACGAAGTATATGCGACCCAGTTGCCATCCGTGGAAAACGTAGGGCTCCATGCGGAAATTCCAGAAAGAAACGGCACAAACTGCTTCGTCTGCATGTCGTAACGAATAAGTTCGCCCCTGCGCTGAATCCCGATGGCAAAAATCTGCTTATGGTCCCGGCTGGGCGTGGGTTGCGTGTACTCCAATGGCCCAGCCGTGAGCTGAATGGATACCCCTGAGCGGCGAAAAGGAGTGGGCAGCCGGTAAGCCCACAGATTCCCGCCATTGTTGTCGACCTTTGCATAGAGCACAAATTGACCATCTCTGCTCCAGTTTGGGCAGCAGACGAGACCAGAACCCCCTGAGCTGTTCACGATCGTGCGCAAGTTAGTCCCGTCACTGTCTACCACCATGATGCGGAAATCTCCTGCTTGCCAATTCCAGCTTTGCAGTGCCATTCGTGAACCGTCGGGGGAAACGGCGACTTGGCGGAGGATTCCGGAGTCTTGACCTATAGAAGTAAGTTTTCGTGGGTTGGAGCCATCGCGCTCCGCCAGATAAATCTCTTTTCCGGCAACGTAAACGATCCTGCCGTCCGGCATGAATTGCGCGGTCGCGGCTTGGATATCTCCCAGCTTTCGCGGCTCTCCTGCCGGCAGCGGCACTGTCCACACGCTGTTGGTATCACCCGACGTCACCAGGAGAGACGAAGAATCGGCAGAGAAGCCGAGCACGCTGGGGTCGACGACGTTAGTAGGCAATATGGCGGTAGCGCCCCCGACTACCGCGACCTCAGCGATTCTCTGGCTGCCGGGTTCGCCCTCGTTGAAGTAAACCCGCGTACCATCAGTTGCCAGCTGCGTCGTCAAATTGCGCATCGCATCGTTAGTGAGCTGGGTGACGGCTTGCACCACCGGCACCGCCGTTGGCCGTTGCCACAGATAGAATGCAAGCGCAGCAAGCGACACAACAGCGACGGCCAAAGCAATCCATAGCAGAGTTCTTTCGCCTGCACGTTTCTCGGTCTGTTCGACAGCGATTGCTCCCGTGCTCGTGTCAGAGAGTGCCTCCAACGCGAAGCCCACGTCCGACGCATGCTGAAACCGCTGCTCCGGATTCTTGGTGAGACACCGCGCAATCACCCGCTGGAACCCCGGCGGAGTCGTGGAAGAGTATTGCGAAATTGCCGGCGGGTCTTCTTTCAGAATCGCCGACATGGTTTCCGCCCCCGTCTCCTTGCGGAACGCCGGCTGGCCAGTCACCATCTCGTACAGAATCACGCCTAGCGCAAAAATGTCGCTGCGCCCATCGGCGGGCTTGCCGCGTACCTGCTCCGGCGACATGTAACCCACGGTTCCCAGCACATGACCTGGATTGGTTGCCTGCTGCACGGTCAGGGTTGAGCCGTTTTCGCTCGCCACAGGATCGAACTTCGCCAGACCGAAGTCGAGAATCTTCACGCGGCCATCTTTGGTCAGGAATATGTTTTCCGGCTTGAGATCGCGATGAACTATTCCCGCGGCATGGGCCGCCGCCAGTCCTTGGGCGATACTGTCGGCGGTGTCGAGCACCTCGCGCAGCGGCATCGCACCATGCCGAAGCCGCTCGCGCAGCGTTTCTCCGTGCAGCAATTCGGTGACGATGTAGGGAGAGCCGTCGTGTCGTCCAACGTGAAAGATCGAGACAACGTTGGGATGGTTCAGGGCAGCAGTGGCCTGGGCTTCCTGCTCAAAGCGGCGCAGACGCGTCGGGATCTGCGCGACCAGTACTCCGGCAGGACCTTGATCGCCACGTCCCGCTTCAGCACGCTATCGCGCGCGCGGTACACCTCGCCCATCCCGCCCGCGCCAAGGGGACCGAGAATTTCGTAGCCATCCAGTTTCGTGCCTGGGGTCAATGCCATCGGTGACGCGAATTATAACCCGCATTGCGAAGTCGATGACACAGCTCTCCACTGTCGCCACACCAACTCGATTTTTCATCCCGACCGGAGCGACCGCAGGCAGCGGAGTAGACGGACCTGCATTTTCCCGTGCCCGCAAGACCGCGGGCGGGACTCATCCAGTCTGCCGCTGCCCCAGAGCCTGCCCTGAGCTTGTCGAAGGGTTCGCGCCGTGCAGTTCGGCGCTAACCTGGGGTTCCGCGCAGGGAACTCGGCCAACCAGCATTGGATTTTGCGCCGCGAGCCGCTATCACACCCCGCCGTGACCTACGCCCTTGCCTTGGCGCCTTGGAGGCGTGAATCATCTATCCTGAGGACAGGGATTCGTGTCTCTCTTCAGTCCACGCCCCGGCTGCGGACTCCTACGGCTCTTTGAAATTTCTAGAGGAATTGCGACGTTTGTGCTTATCATACTTGTATGCAAAGTATGGCAAAAGGCTGTATGACTTGTATGGGTTGTATGGCAACTTTGGTCGTCAATAACGCTCAAAACTGCCATTAAGTCTATACAGGTCAAATGGATACGTATAACTACTATAAAAATCAAATGCTTGCGAACAATTTGCGCCTAAACTATTGATTCTAAACAACCATGAATTCGCATTTTTGACGTGTTATAGGCAACTAAACCACCTCTTTAGCCCAGTCTTTGCAGCCGCGATACGACTCCAGCAGTGCAGGCGGCCATTCAGTCGGGCAGAGTGTCGAGCAGATGAAGAAGGAAAAGATTCTTGCCGTGTGGGGTGCCAAGTACTCGGGTAAGTTCATCGCCTCAGACTTGTTCATCGAGACGCTCTACAACTCACTGACGAACCAGAAGAACGCGGAGTTTGTGAAACACATCTAAACCAGCAAAGAGCCAGCGGACTTGTCGCGGTTCTCGATCTTCGCCCAGGTATCGCGGAGGGCCACGGTGCGGTTGAACACCAGCCGTTCGGTGGCGGTGTCGGGATCGACGCAGAAGTATCCCAGCCGCTCGAACTGGAAGCGGTCGCCCGCCTCCGCCTTCGCCAATGAGGGTTCGAGCTTGCAGTCGGTCAGGACTTCCAGCGAGTTCGGGTTGAGGTTCGAAAGGAAGGTATTATCCCCCTCGACCTCATTCGGGTCTGGCTTGAGAAACAGATTCTCGTAGATACGCACTTCGGCATCGACGGCGTGGCCGGCGGAGACCCAGTGGATGGTCGCCTTCACCTTGCGGCCGTCGGGAGCGTTGCCGCTGCGGGTTTCAGGATCGTAGGTGCAATGCACCTCGATTATCGCGCCGCTCGCGTCCTTCACGACCCGGGTGCAGGTGATGAAGTAGCCGCCGCGCAAACGGACTTCGCGGCCAGGCGAGAGCCGAAAGAACTTCTTCGGCGGATCTTCGCGGAAGTCATCCTGCTCGATGTAAAGCTCGCGCGAGAAGGGCACGGCGCGCATTCCGGCATCCGGATCTTCCGGATTGTTGACGAGCTGCAATTCCTCCGACTGACCTTCCGGATAGTTGTCGATCACGACCTTAAGCGGACGAAGCACGGCCATGACCCGCAGTGAGTGCCGATTCAGGTCTTCGCGAACAAAATGCTCGAGCATGGCCAGCTCGATGGTGCCGTTGGTCTTCGACGCGCCAATCGCGGCGCAGAAGTTGCGCAGCGCGTCGGGGGTGTAGCCGCGTCGGCGGATGCCCGACAACGTAGGCATGCGGGGATCGTCCCAGCCACGCACCCGGCCTTCCTGCACCAGTTGCAGCAGCTTGCGCTTGCTGAGCAGCGTGTGGGTGACGCTCAACCGGTCGAACTCAATTTGTTGCGAGGGAAAGATGCCCAGTTGCTCGATGAACCAGTTGTAGAGTGGGCGATGGTCTTCGAACTCCAGGGTGCAGATGGAATGGGTGATCTGCTCGATCGAATCCGACTGCCCGTGCGCGTAGTCGTACATGGGATAAATGCACCACGTGTCGCCGGTGCGGTGATGAGTAGCGCGCAGAATGCGATACATCACGGGATCGCGCATGTTGAGGTTGGGCGATGCCA
Organism: uncultured Acidobacteriaceae bacterium; assembly: GCA_963758255.1. Classification (GTDB taxonomy): domain Bacteria; phylum Acidobacteriota; class Terriglobia; order Terriglobales; family Acidobacteriaceae; genus DASRAA01. Next base: position 3,864 of record CAVWUX010000012.1, on the reverse strand, counting down.
TGTCGATCTTGGCGCGAAGGGTGCGCGAGCCGTCGGGAAATTCGCCCGCACGCATGCGTTCGAACAGGTCGAGGTTCTCTCCTATGCTGCGATCGCGGTACGGGCTTTCTTTGCCGGGCTCGGTCAGGGTGCCACGGTACTGGCGCACTTCTTCGGCGGTCAAGTCGCAGACGTAGGCCTTACCCGCCTTGATCAACTGAATGGCCCATTGATAGAGCTGGTCGAAGTAGTCGGAGGCGTAGTACAGCCCCGCCCACTCGTAGCCCAGCCAGTGCACATCGCGAATGATGGAGTCGACGTACTCCTGCTCTTCTTTCTCAGGATTGGTGTCGTCGAATCGAAGGTTAGTGGCACCGCCAAACTCAGCCGCCAGCCCGAAGTTCAGATAGATCGACTTGGCGTGGCCCAGGTGAAGGTACCCGTTGGGCTCGGGAGGAAAGCGGGTCTGGACGCGTCCGGCGAACTTGTTGGATTCGAGGTCGGCAAGGATGATGTCGCGGATGAAGTTCGAAGCTTTTGGGGTTGATTCAGACGAAGCAGCGCTGCTCGTTTGAATGTCAGTTTTCGAAGAGTCCATGGATACTTCAATCCTCACGGCTGAACGCACACGGGCGGGCCGTCGATTGGCAAAGCTCTATCTTAAATGGTTCGCGGACCGCATGTCGGAGACGGAGGCTGCGCTTCCCGGGAGCGTCTTCTCACTACGCAGCTCAGCTTCTACGAATCGAGACGGGAGGAGCACGGCGAGGCATTCACCCGCGGCGTTAACAGCCTTCAACTCTTCTACGATGGCACGCGATGGTGGATCGCATCGGTGATGTGGAACACAGAGCGGGGCTGAGCGGCAATCTTCGGCCTTGAGTTCCGCAGCACCGGCAGTGAATCGCTAGTACGCCCGCCTCGGTCCGCGCAGCACGCGAGCCGGCAGCAGAATGATGGCTTTCACCAGCTCAAGAACGCCATCGACCGCGATGCCCAGGATGCGGAAGGGCAATAGCAGCAGCCACACCAGGGGATAGAGGACGAGCGCCACAATCGCAAGCGGCCAGCAGACGATCAGAAGGAAGATCCACAAGAGGAACGTGAACATGAGGGCCTCTAGCACAATGATACGGCGAAAGCGCTTGTGTCGTTCCGTTTGAGGGCGTATCTGGCCCCGGCGTGGTTCCACTGTGGAATAGGCGCTCGGAAAAGCTTCCTGTAGATTTTCGGAGATGTAGGGGCCGGGGCTGGGCCGCCCGCAGCGTTTGGACGGCGAGTACTGGTGTATAGTGTTCGTCACGCTGAGCACGATGATCGCGTCCGCCGACGTTTGATCCGAGCTGAGTTCTGCCATGACATAAGAGATACCAATGCCCATCCGGAGTATCAAAACCGCTCTACCCTGGCTGCTCTCATGCCTGCTCTTGATCTCGACGTTGCCTGCCTGGGGCACCGACAAGAACAAAGACGAAGAGATCTTGAAGAAGGCCGGAGCGGTGTTACAGGCGATGCTCCACAGCGGGGCCGTACCGGCCGGCCTGCTCACGACGGCTAATTGCATTCTCATTTTGCCGCACGTGAAGCAGTTCGCTGTTGGCGTTGGGAAAAGCGGTGGCCGCGGCCCGCTGATTTGCCGCAAAGGCAGGAACTTCAGCGGCAGGGAATGGTCAGCACCGGCCATGTACACCGTAGGCGGAGCCAACGCCGGCCTGCAGTTGGGGGGCTCGTCCACCGACTTTGTCGCTCTCATCCTGTCACCCTTGGCAGCCAATAAGCTATTGGCGGGCAAGATCAAGGTTGGCAAGAATGACATGTCGGCCACCGTGGGAGCCCAAACCTCTACCGGATGGGTCGCCGACACCGATGTTATGGCGTTTGGGCATGCCAAAGGACTCTTTGCCGGCACGTCACTGAACGGCGCCAGCTTGGAGTCCGAATCGAGCGCCGATCAGAACCTTTACAACAAGGCCGTCAGCGCGCGCGACATCGTACTCAAAGACGCTGTTAAGCCTACCCCGGCGGGCCAATCTCTGATGTTGCTACTGGAGCGGGTAGGTCAGTTTCATTCGCCCACGCCTTGATAAGCGACACAAGGGCCCCTGCTTAAATCCACATCGAACGCGGTGTTCCCGGAGGCGAAGATGGCGGCCCTAGTCAAGTTCTCCCTTACAGTTGTTTTGCTAATCGCAGTCAGCGCGAGTAGTTCGGGTCAACCGAGCCCTTCGGCCGAGTCATGCGCGCCCGTGAGACGAAGCTCTCCGCAACCGGCCGCATGTTTCGATGCCACGCCGCACAAGAAAACATGCGTGACGGTCGACAGCGGAGTCCGGCTCCAGGTGTTGGACTGGGGCGGCGCGGACAAGCCCGATACCATGGTGCTACTCACCGGCTATGGCGACAACGCGCACGTGTACGATGGGTTTGCCTACCAGTTCACTGACTATTTTCACGTTATCGGAATTACCCGCCGGGGATTCCTTCCATCCAGCCAACCAGAATCAGGCTATGACGTCGAGGCCAGGGCGCATGACGATATCGAGGTCCTCAAACAACTGGGGATCAGCAAGGCCGTTTTCGTCGGACATTCCCTGGCCGGGTCGGAGCTGAGCAAGCTGGGGATGAAGTACAAGAGTTATGTCGAGAAATTGGTCTATCTGGACGCTCATGACTTGGCAAAGCGCTTCGAACTTCCCGATATACCCAGCGTACCGTATGCAAGCAGCGACTACAGATCGCTGCAGATTTTCCAAGCTGCGCAGGCGCGGCTGGAGAATGCGCTTAGACCGGACCCATCGGCTTGTCCCGGGTTGGTGTTCGATGCAAAGGGAACGATAACAGGCAGCACGACGCCGGATTGGGTTGGCCCGCAAATTTTTGCGGGCATATCGGAGAAGCAAAATCCGGAAGTCAATTGGGCAGATATCGACGCGCCGCGACTCGGCATTTTCGATCAGCCGTCGGTGCAAGGCAGGTTGCCTTACTACCCGTACTTGAGTGCCGCCGAGCAAAAGGTATTCGACGCCAATTGGCCAGGCATCGTTCAATGGTACGCAGATACAACTGCGAAGTTCGAGCAACCCAACGCGGGCAAGCCGACGCCCGTTGTCTATTTGCTGCCGGATGCTCCGCACTACTTCTACCTAAGCGATGAGTCGTTCGTGGTTCGGGTGACGCGGGAGTTTTTGCTGGGAACCGTGGGACACTGACGCGGGGGTGATTGAGATGGAAAAGAAAATCCCCACTCAAGCAGCCAAAACCGGGCCGGGCGCCTGCCGCCTTATCTGTCCCCAGCAGCTTTCGCCGCTTTGGAAGGCGCAGCCTGCGCGCGAAGCTTTTCCGCCCAGGCGGTAAATGCCGCCAGGGTCGCTTCCCTCAGGGTCAAGCCCTGGCCCGCAGCCATCATCTTGATGTTGCGCTTTTCGTTTTCGGTAAGGCGGACCTGCAACAGATTTCGTTCGGTCTGGGGTGCTTTATCTTTCATTTTTGTATTACGCCTGTTTAGAATCAGCGTGTTAGCCAGAAATTGGTCGCAAGCGATTGATTTCAGGTGACTTATACGTATCCATTTGGTCCGTAACGGTTTAGATGCGATTTTGAGCGTTTTTTGTGGCCCAAATTATCATACAATACATACAAATCATACAACAAATTGTCATACATTGCATACAAGTATGGCAGAATTTTGTCATACATTCCATACAAGTATGGCATAGGCTCAACCGCAGCCGAAGGCATGCCGAGATTTCAAAGAACTGTTTCAGGTCCACGGACTGGGCGCGGACCGAGGCAAGAGACACGGATCCCTCTCCTCGCAGCAATGGTTCGCGCAATGGAGGGGGATGCGAAAGGGCGTGGATCACGGTGGGGTGTGATAAGCGGAAG
>CAVWUX010000011.1:495000-571045 GCA_963758255.1 uncultured Acidobacteriaceae bacterium | reverse complement strand
GCCAAAGCCCCACATCTGCCAACAGAAGGCAGATATCGGCCACGGGATATGTGGGCCACCAGCCGATACACCATTATTCTATATTTTGGTGTATTATAACGATCATGGGCAGAACCAACATTGAGATTAACGAGGATTTGATTCGCAAAGCGCGGAAACTCACCCGGCTTAAGACAAGCGCCAAATCGTAGACCGGGCCCTGGAATTGCTGGTCCGTTCGGAGAGCCGCAAGGGCATTCTCCGCTACTACGGAACCGGAATATGGAAGGGCGACCTGAAGGCGTCCCGGAGAAACCGAGTTTGATCCTGGTGGACAGCTCCGTGTGGGTTGACTTTTTCAGCTCCAAGCCCGGGCGAGGCGGCGGCGAACTGCGCCGCATGATCGAGGAAAGCGAACCCTTTGCCCTGACGGGAGTGGTGGTGGCTGAAGTCCTACAGGGGCTGACCCGGGATTCCAGCCGGATCGAGGGGTTTCTGGCACAGTGGGACATGTTGGAACCGCAGGGATTTGAAACCTATCGCAGGCGGCAGCAATTTACCGTGCCTCACGCGCGCGAGGTGTTTCCCTAACGACCATCGACACCCTGATTGCGGCCGTCGCTTTGGAGCACGGAGCCAGCGTTTTTACCCTGGATAGGATTTCTCCAGAATTGCGCGGATTACGGGGTTGGGCGTCTATCGCTTCTGACGGCGAGGGGCTCGTACCCAGGTTGGCCCGAGGGATGGGCGGACTTGGGGCGCATGGCGTTGCGAGTCCGCAGGCCGAAGGGCGGAATTTGTTTTAGCCGTGGGCGTGAGCCCGCGGAAACGTGGCCTGTTCTAGGGTCGGAGCCGCGGAGCGGCGGCACATCGAGGCGTGACGTGCGTTACGGCGTGGGCTTTGCATGGAGTCGTTGAATCGTGCAATGGCGAGATCGTATGTTCTCAATTACGTCCATTGTGTATTCAGCACCAAACAGCGAACCCAACTCATTCGCGACCCGGAATCGCTGTGGGCCTATATTCGCGGCATCGCACGGAATCGCAATTTCGATTTGCTGGCGATTGGCGGAACCGATAACCATGTGCATGTTCTATTGGCTCTGCCCGGCAGCCGGAACCTGGCCGATGTGATGCGCGACATCAAGGCGAATTCGTCTCGCCATATGCGCGAGATGGGCGTGCAGTTTGGTGACAGGATGGATACGCCTGGATCAGCGTGAGCCCGTCGCAGATTGGAGCGGTGAAACGGTACATCACGAATCAGAAGGAGCACCATCGCAAACGGGGGTTTCGATGAGGAGTTGGTGACGTTGTTGGAGCGTGCGGGAGTGCAGTTTGATCATGCGGAGGTGTTGGGATAGGAGTGCCGCCCGCTGAAGCCTCTGGTTCTATAGAGGATTGGCACCGCGGGCTCACGCCACGGCTAACACAAATGACGGCCTGCGGGCTCGCAAACCCCACTCAAGCGGCCAAAACCGGGCCGCTTGAATGGGGCACCCTCGTGAAAGTTTTTGCGTCAAACGGAGGGTTGACCGGGCCACCCGCCGCGGGTTTGAAGATGGTGACGTTGTTGGAGCGGGCGGGGGTGGGTTCGATCATGCGGAGGTGTTGGGGTAAGAGTGCCGCCCGCTGAAGCGGGCTCGGGGTTATCAGGGGGATCGTTTACCGCGGGTTCCGCCACGGCTCACACAAATGACGCCCTCCTCCACCCCACCGAGCGCAAAAACGGCGCTCGGCGGCCGGGCTCGGCTGGGGATGGCAGCGGGCGGTCTTCGGTGATGCCGGAAAAACCCCACCCCCCCAAAAGAAGGCGGGATGGGCCACCCTCTCGTATAAGTTATTTCGTAACAACAGGTTGACGGGGTGGGCCACCCGCCGCAATGCCGACCTAGGTCGCTTTACGGTGGATCGCCTGATTTCGGTGTTGAACCGGCTGGGCTCGCGGGTGGAAGTGAAGGTGAGGGTCGGAGCGTCGCGTAAGCAGAGATTATGTTGCCCAGGTTAGCCCAAAAGAGGGGCGAACCTGGGCACCCCACACCGTTGATTCTGCTACCTGGGCCACCAGCCTTGACACGTAGTTGATAATTGCTCGACATGCCTACAGAGAGTCTCAGAGTTACCTACACAGGTAGTGCTGTGAGAGATGGCGCCATGGATGTCACTGAACTGGCGCCAGCACTTTTAGCCTTTGGCCAGCTAATTCGCGATTCGAACCGCTTCCTGAACGGCGATCAATCGACCGTCGAGGTTAAGGTCGATGCTGGAATTCAGAAAGGGTTCGTTCGACTTTCGACTGTTGTTGGACCAGCGTCTTTGGGAGACAGTCGACCGTACGCTTGAATTTGCTTCCGTTGTCGATTTGAACAGCATTCTTCATGCACTATTTGGGGTCGCAAAGGATCATCCCGACAAGGTAATCGAGGGGCGCTCTTGCGGGGCTGTTTGGAATTACAAACTCTTGAGTGGCAAGAAGCCGGACAAGAACACTATTACGATTCAAGACAATCACGGTGTCATCAATCTTGGCGATCAAAAAATCGAGGTCGATGCAAAGGGCGCCCAGTTGTATTCGAATGACACTATTCGAGCCGATATGGACCACGTTGCCAGCTCGGTCGCTAAAGATGGCATTGAGAAACTGGAAGTATCCAAGGACGACAGGATCTTGGACGGCCTAGACAAGTCCGATTTACCGCGTCACATTAGGTTGCTGGGGGCACCGAAGAGGAAACCGAACGCGTTTTGACTGACTCCAGGGAGGCGCTCGTTAAAGTCGTCACAGCGAACTTTGAAGAGGGGAGTGGAGATTCTCAGACGGTTCAGCGAAGTTCAGTGCATCGATTGCCGATCCATTTTTCAACAGAAGCTAGACGACCGACAAGAGGGCTTTTACAAGGGCGATGTCCTTCGCGTTGTGCTTCGAACCGAACAGATGGAAAAATCCGACGGCAAAATTCAAACACGACATACGATAGAGGAGGTGTTGGAGCATCGCCAGACCGGCGTCCAACAGCGACTCCTACCGCCCGGCAAGAGGCGTTAACGCCCCACAACTGCCAACGTCAGGCAATTGCGGGCCACCCGCCAACTCGTACAGTAACCAGTGGTCGTTGACTAGAGCACATAGTACCAAGCTTGGCAGGTGCCAAATAGTCGGAGACAATCTTGAGACGAGAACCCGATATACCGCAGACCAACAACCTACTGGAACGGCTGAAACGTAAGGATTTGAGCGTTTTCTCGGTGCGCAGACTGGATGAACATTACATTGACGAAATCGCGGGGAAGCCGATCCAATCGGCAAACGAGATATAGCCGATATGTTGCTTGATACGTTGACGAAAGGTGATTACACCGAGGAGTTCGACTGGAATGTAGGCAGTTTTCTTCAGTATGTCGATCCCCCGAGCATGTCTTCAAGAACTGGCTTCTGACAACGGCGACCGTGGAAAACTCTTCAACTCAGTGGTCTTGATATGGGTCCTTGGGCAATTCGGACAACGGAATCCAGAAGTGGTCAGGTTTCTCAGAATGCGCCGTATCAAAGGCAGCCAATACTTGGAGTTGGTTCGGCGCCGCGCGAGCCCTCCAGAAGCTTGGCGAAGTCGTCGACGCGATAAGTTACCTGAAGTCTTCGGTGCGCGCGCGAAAGCCTCCGGATTTCGATGAATCCCTCGAGAATCTGGGAAGCGAAGAACATTGTATCGGGGTCTTGCTCCATGCCACTGTTGCGAACGTGCAAGAAGTAATCCTGCCTAGACTAAAGCACATATTGGGCAACCGAGATTCAACAGTGCCTGCAAAGCTGGGAGCTGCTTTACTCGTTGGAAGATTACGCTCATGATTCCAGATATCGAAAGAGCTCTCTGTTCGCTCGTCAATGACTCCGAGTACCGAGTCGGTATCACGCCCTTCATGCGATTACTGAAGCGGGGTCCTTGAATCTAAGAGGCTCACATCGTCTAATGAGTGAGGTTCTGAATTGCTTCAAGGACGGTGATCCGCTGCTCGCAAAGGCTGCCGCGGGGCTTGTCGCATTTGACTTTCCCGAAGTAATGGAAGCTCTTGACAGTTCACTCCTCATCGAGACTAAGCCGGCAGTACTAGCTGCAATTACAGAATCACTTTACAAGGTGCGACATCACGCTCACAGGCGAGATTTGGAGATTGCTGGACGAATCGGCGCCAATGAAAATGGGATGATAGGTGACCCGGGAGACAAGTGGTCAGAGCCCGGACATTTACCACATGTTCAGCGAATCTCAAGATCCGCTAGATATTTGTTTCCAAGTCGCACTGAGCGGGCTACCAGGTGCCCCTTACCTGCATCCAGTAGACATCGGCTGTGGTACTGGAAGACTTTCGCTCAGGTTGCTTCGTTTCCTAAATTTCAGTGGCCCCGTCACCTGCGTAGACGCGAGCGAGAAGATGACCCGTTTTCTCGATGCGCGGCTTAGACGAGAGAGCATTCCGGCGGACAGATTTAGGGTCCTGAACCAAGAATAGCCGATATCCCAAGTGTACTTGGTCAGGCTTCGAGCGACCTAATCGTGTCAAGTTTTGCATTCCCAGTTCACTCTGGAATCATCAGTTGGCCATGCAGAACTAAGAGCAGTTCACGATGTTTTGCGGGACAACGGTCACTTCGTCACGGTCGGATGGGATGAGACGTTTAACGACGAACTTAGCGAAATGTGGTACAAATTCGTGCCAGACAAACTGAATGCGCGCAATTTCGACGAATGGCGGCGAGAGCGCCGAGCGCTGCTAAGGCCTGCAAGGAACTGCGGCCTCAGATGGTATCGGCACGGTTTGCGTGTTCCTGTCGAATTTGACACGTACGAGCGGGCCGCACACGTTATGGGATATCTCTTCGGCCGAGTTGCTGGGGAAGAAATCGTTCGTACCCGTAGGACTCGTTGGTGGATGTCGATTGGCATCACGCGAGACTCTAAGGCTGACTTGCCGCGTTCTTGAGAGGCAGTAGACTGTCTCGACACCGACGTCACACTCCCAACCTTCGCGTTTGGGCAGCGATCGAGTTTCACCCCGTTTGATCCTGTTCCGCGGCTAAGGCCACGGATCTTCAACCTGAGGGCACAGCGAGCTAATTCACCGCACTACTCAGAATCGAAGCAAAGAAGCGGCGCCCTTTTTGAGCGCCGCGAAGGCTTGCCGAATTGAAATTTCAATACGCCAGTAACGCGGGCCTGAAAGCCCGCTCTACCTAAGACAACTACACCAGGCCCTGGTCCAGCATGGCATTGGCGACTTCAGGAAGCCGCCGATGTTGGCGCCGTTGACCAGATTGCCGGGCGTGCCGTACATCTCGGCCGTCTCGTAGCAGGTCTTGTGGATGGCGATCATGATCTTGTGCAGACGATCGTCCACTTCCTCGCGGGTCCAGCTCATGCGCATGCTGTTCTGCGCCATTTCCAGACCGGAAGTCGCGACGCCACCGGCATTGGCTGCCTTGGCCGGGCCGTAGAGCACTCCGGCTTCGAGGAACAGCTTGGTGGCTTCGAGCGTGCTCGGCATGTTCGCGCCCTCGGCAACCAGCTTGCAGCCGTTGTTGATGAGGTTCTGCGCGTCCTTGGCGTTGATTTCGTTCTGGGTGGCGCTCGGGAAAGCGCAATCCGCCTTGATGTTCCACAGCGGGTTGTAGCCGAGCTTCACGTCGGACGGCATGAAGATGGCCTTCTTGTACTGCTCGGTGTATTCGCGGATGCGGCCACGACGGACGTTCTTCAGGTCCATGACCTAGGCCAGCTTCTCGCGGTCGATGCCATCGGGATCGTATACCACGCCGTCAGAGTCGGAGACTGTGACCGGCTTGGCGCCGAAATCAAGCAGCTTCTCGACGGTGTACTGCGAGACGTTGCCGCTGCCGGAAACCAGGCAGAGCTTGCCTTCGAGGGTTTCCTTGCGGGTCTTCAGCATCTCGTTGGCGAAGTACACGCAGCCGTAGCCGGTGGCTTCGGGACGAATCAGCGAGCCGCCCCAGGCCAGGCCCTTGCCGGTGAGCACGCCGGCGAATTCATTGCGCAGGCGCTTGTACTGGCCGAAGAGGAAGCCGATCTCGCGTCCGCCCACGCCGATGTCGCCGGCGGGAACGTCGGTGTCGGGACCGATGTGGCGGCAGAGTTCGGTCATGAAGCTCTGGCAGAAGCGCATGACTTCGTTGTCGCTCTTGCCCTTGGGATCGAAGTCGCTGCCGCCCTTGCCGCCGCCCATGGGCAGCGTGGTGAGCGAGTTCTTGAAAACCTGTTCGAACGCCAGGAACTTCAGGATGCCGAGGTTGACCGACGGGTGGAAGCGGAGTCCGCCCTTGTAGGGGCCGATGGCGCTGTTCATCTCGATGCGGAAGCCGCGGTTGACCTGGATGTTGCCATGGTCGTCAAACCACGGAACGCGGAACATCAGGACGCGCTCGGGTTCCGTGATGCGCTCGAGAATCCGCTCCGAGATGAATTCGGGGTGTCTCTCCAGCACAAGGCGCAACGATTCGAGCACTTCCTGCACGGCCTGGTGGAATTCCGGCTCGGCCGGGTTCTTCGCTTTCACCAGGCCCATCACTTCGTTGATGTAATCGGCCGGAGTCTTAATTCCGGGCGAGGTCATGATTCCTACTGTCATAATAGGTCCTCCTAAGAACCTTATTTCATTATTTACAAAACCCTTGGGATGGCCGAGAGTCGCGAAGCTGTGTCATTCCAAGCACGCGAGAGAAACTCAATTTCCCTCAGGGGCTAAAGCCCGAATGTTTCGCGGCGACCCGAAGGGCACGGCTCAAGCCGTGCCCTTGCAAATCACACTCACGGGACAAGTTCTCGGTTCTCGGCACGCGTTGTCGCAAAGCTGTCACTTGGCGAACAGATTATTGAAGTCCTGATTGGGCTTCGCTGCCGTGACCGCTATCACGCCGGAAGGTGACAATCTGGCAAAACGTAACATTTGTAACAGCGGGAAAGAACAGCAGCATCCCGAAGGAAAGTACACCAAAAACGGGCGGGAAACAACGGGAGATGTGGGTGAGGGCTGTCGCGAGTTGACTGCGATTGTTCCCATGCACTAAGGTGGCGGTGGCGCCTATTACGCCCTGCGAGCAACGGGTGGGGGGCATCGATTCATCGAATCCCGGGCAAAATCATAAATAAGGAGATGAGCAATGGGTCTGAAAATTGGCGATGTCGCACCCGATTTCATGGCCGAGACAACCGAGGGCCGTATCCGCTTCCATGAGTGGATGGGCGACTCGTGGGCGGTGCTGTTCTCGCATCCCAAGGACTTCACGCCGGTGTGCACAACGGAGCTCGGATACATGGCGAGGATCAAGCCCGAGTTCGACAAGCGCAACACGAAGGTCATCGGGTTGAGCGTCGATCCGGTGGACGATCATAAGCGCTGGTCAGCCGACATAGCGGAAACACAGGGCACGGCGCCGAACTATCCCATGATCGGGGACTCGGACCTGAATGTGGCAAAGCTGTACGAGATGCTTCCCGCCAGCGAGGCAGGCAGTTCGAAGGGACGGACGGCGAACGACAACATGACCGTGCGCAATGTGTTTGTGGTGGGGCCGGATAAGAAGATCAAGCTGATTCTGGTGTATCCCATGTCGACGGGACGGAACTTCGACGAGGTGCTGCGCGTGATCGATTCGATGCAACTGACAGCCAAGCACAAGGTGGCGACCCCAGCCAACTGGAAGCAGGGAGAGGATGTCATCATCTCGCCGGCGGTGTCGGACGAAGAAGCCAAGAAGGCATATCCAGATGGCTGGAAAGCACCGCGGCCGTATCTGCGGATTGTGGCGCAGCCGAAGGGGTAGGGAAACAGAGTAAAAAGTTCGACTGTTGAGGTCTGAGGGCGCGGTTGATTCCGCGCCCTTGGCTTTTGGGTGCGAACAGCTTGTCAGAACTGCTTGGACATGGCCTTTTCGGGCATCGGGATGAAGGGCGGCTGCAGATCGGTATTGATGACACTGGCGACGTTGAACTTCTTGTCGGGGTGGGCCTTGGCGTCGGCGATAACGTCCTGAATTCTTCCGCGATAGGAGTCCCAATCGTGAATTATCACCAGGCGGGTTACATGAGTGAGGCGGACGCCTTTGGCGGGGAGCTGCGGGTCCTCGCGCAGTTGCTGTGAGATGGAACGTTCCTCATTCTTGATTCGATCCATACCGGCATTGACCGGCTTGAGGTCGTCATCGAGCTGCTTAAGATGGGCTTCGAGGATGGGCTGCAGATCTTTGCCGGCAATCTGGGTGCGGCCATTAAACTTGAGGATCCACTCGATGATCGCCCAGTTGAGCGGGGACTTGTCATTCCAGAAGGGGATGACCATATCGTTGTGCCACTCGCGAAACATTTCGGTGAGGGCAAGATAGCGATTGTGGAAGAGGTATCCCGGGCTCTTCTTGTTGGTTGCGGAGGGACCGAAGACGTCCTTCGACGAGACCTTTTCGTACTCCGCCCAGAGAGCTTGCTTGGTGGCGAGTTCGGTCTTAGCCGTTTTGGGCACGTCGGAAATCCGGAAGGGCATGTCCAGCGGGCCCTCGATATCGTGCAAGGCGGAGAGCTCTCCCAGGAACTGTTCGTCGTCGATAGGGCTGAGGGGCGCTGCCGCCTTGCCTCCGGCCTTGGGAGCCGCGTCTGGATCTAGCGGCTCCTTCCAGATTTCGTAAAGCTCCTGCATCTTCTCCGGCGAGTACTCCTTGAAGGTATCGTTGTGCACGAAGAAAGTCGGGAGGCCTTCGCCGGTGATGATGAGCCCGACGTGTACCGGCAGGCGGATGAAGCGGATGCGAAGCCCCAACTCCTGACGGACAAGCGAGAGGATGTAGGCGACGCGCATGGCGTACACGCCACAGTCCTGAACCAGTTGTCCGGCAAGGGTGCGCGGGAACGGCTTGTCGAAGTAGGCGTCCTTGAAGTCGGCCTGGTCGTAGATGTTGGTGAAACGGGCGTGGATGGTGAAGGCCTGAAGATAGTCGAAGAGAAGACTGATGACGGCGCTCAGGGCCTGGCCCTTGTCCTTGGCGCTGGGGCCGGTCATGTCCTGAAACTTCAGCAGCACGAATTGCCGCCAATCGCTGTCGCTATCGAGACGCAACTTGCCGCCTTGGGCGCGCAGCTTCTCCATGGTCTTCGCATTCTTGGCGGCGTCCGCGCTCTTCTCCTTTTCGTCGGGCTTGTCGGCCCGCAGCACATCGGTCGCTCCGTAGATGCGGGCCAGGGTGGCGATCTGGTCGATGCGAGTACCGACCATTCTGGACAGGCTAGACACCAACTCGCGCGCGTAGTCCTGATCAGGCGTGTAGGTGGTTACCGCTACCGACCGGGACTTCGGGTCTTTGGAGAGCGAATCGCCGATGTAGCCCTTGCCGCTCTTGATTTCGGTCCGGGTGATCTTGATGGTGACCCATCCGATGCTCTTCTTGGCATCCCCTGGCTGGATGGCGGGCAGCAGCTTGTTCTCCACCACACCGCGCAGGACGAGGAGAGTGGCGCTGCCGCGCCCTTCGGCGAGGTCGTTGGCGGCGCGCTCCAGGAGGAGCTGGAGGTGCATCTCGATGCCCGTCATCAGCGTGGTGAGCACGTCCATGAGGGCGTTCCAGTACTCGTGCGCCGTCATCAAAGGCGCCAAGGTGTAGCGCCAGGCATCGGAGGATTCGTTAGCCAAGCGCTCCTGATCGACCGCGAGAATGGCGTCGCGGAGCATGTCGAGGGCGCGAATCATGAGTTCAAGCGACGCCTTGCTCTTCTCGGCGGAGGAAGAATCGGCCATCGCAATGGTGCGCTCCACGGTGGCCTTGTAGGTGGCGATGTTGCGCCGCGACTTGCCCCAGTCCTCCTTGAGCCAGCTCCACTGTTTCTCGCCGGCGCTGTAATTTTCCTGCAGCTTGTCGGCCTCGCCTTTGAGCCCGAGAGTGAAGAGCCGGGCCGACATCTCGGCCAGCATGTTCTCTCCCATTGAATTGAAAGGAGGGCCTTTCTCCGCCTTGATGAAGGCATCGACCAGCTTGGGGATGTCCGCGGTCTTTTCGTCGTCGACGGCTTGCGCCAGCGGCAATAGCGCCTTGAGCCCTTTGTAGTTCATCGGCTCATAGACCATGAATTGGTATTTCTTCTCTTTGAGCTGCTTCGCCATGTCGGCATCGTCGTCGGCGATTGCCTGCGCTATGGGCGGGGCGAGCTTTTGCAGTTTCGGGTCGGGCGGAGCCGCTTTCTTAGTGTCGCGTTGAATGGAACCAGGAGATGCGCCAGCCTGCTGCTCGACGTGGGTAAGCTCGTGGGCGAGGAGGCGCGCGCCGTTCGGGGTCGAGGGCGAATACTCCCCGCGCGCGAAGACAATGTCAGGTCCCGTAGTGAAGGCGCGGGCGCGAAGTGCATCGGCGGCGCTGGCAGCATGCGCATCTCGTGTGGACTCGAACGTGCCCGAAGTCGTGTCCGAAGCGGGGCTCCATGAAGGCCCGGGTGGGTGGATCGAGCGGCTCGCCGGGAGAACGCAAGGCGTCCCGCACGATTGGCGGGACAGTGGTCTGATTTCGAGCCGCAGTGTCGCCGGACTTCTTGCGCGCAAGGATTTGCGGGGGTTCTGGTGCGCCCGCTGCTTCGTTTGTCGATGTCCTACGCCTCAGTAAGTCGTCGCCGACCGCTGTTTGAACGGCGGGAGGCTGCGGCATGCGCATCACATGGTCGGCAACGCGATCGGCTTCCTTCTCATCTTCATCGCCAGGGGCGCTGACCGTCAGCTTGGCCTGAAACGCCTTTTGCGGCTGACGCGCGAGCGGTATCTGGGGAAGGTCGTAGGGCAGTTGTGGAGCTTCGCGGGACAGTGGACGATCGTCGCCGCTAGTCGCGCCAGACGGAAGTTGGGGAGTATCCCGGCTGCTTGCGGTTACGGGCGGGTGGTGGACGGGGTGCCGGCCGTGGCGTGACGCGGATGACGAATCAGAACGGCCGGCACGGGAGGGAGCCGGGTGCTCAAGCGGATCGTGCTTTCCAGCAAAGGAACCCATCGCCGTCCTGCCATCGGTGAAGTGTTGTGGCTGCCGCGCGCGCGCAGAGCACGAGCAGCCAATAAATGTTCGGGGCGCAAACCAGAGTTCCGAGTCTCAAGATGATACCCCAATTCGCTTCCCGGACGGCAATCAGCGGAGAGGTTGGCTCGGGCACGGTGGAATCGTGTTTGCGACCGAATCTCGCGACCTACTCGGGGCGGGAGACAGGGCCGGAGCCGGTGAACCGAACCTGGGCCTTAAGCTCCTCGTTCCTTAGCTGATCGAGGGCGCCGCTCAGTTGAGTCAGACGCGCTGCGAGTGAATCGAACTCGCTCTTCGACATCGAGGCTCCGGCTTTGTCGAAGCGCTGGATCGTGACCTGAAGAGTCGACTGCTCCCGCAGCAGCGCCTTTTCCGTCTTGTCTGCCTCCTGTTCGTACGCCTTTTCAGCTTCTTCCTTATGCCGAATGTCCCAATACATCAGCGCAATCCGCTTCCAGACGTCATCCAGCTTCCTGATCGTCCATTTGGTTGGCTCGTATTCAAATATGTACCACTCGTCGAGAATCTCTCGCAGCTCGGCGTTGAGCTTGTCAAGCTTTACCGACAGCTCGTGTATTTCTTGGTACCATTTCTTGATGGAAGCATAGAAATCTGCGCGCCATTTCTTGTCATCCTGAAAGGCCTGCAACTTGATGTCGATCTCGGTCTTCTTTCGTTCTTGCAGAATGGACACCAGCTTGATACGAAGCTTTTCGGGGGTCGGCCTGGACGACGAACCCGCGACCTCTCTGGCCACGCGGCCGTATTCGCCGCCGCCGCTACCGCTCATCGGCGCGGTCGGCCCAGGCTTCGCGCCCGCTGGGGCGGGCTTGGGTCCCGGGGCGGGGGTGCGCTGAATGACGGCGTCGCCGAGAGTGTGTTGGACCACTTGTCTGGGGACACTATCGGCCTCCTTTTCGGCCTCATCACCGGGAGTGCCGGCAGAAGGCCTGGCTTGGAGGACTGGCGGTGACTGGCGGCGTACCGGCTCGGTCGGGAGGTCGTATGGCAATCGGGGAGCCTCGCGGGCAAGCGGCGTGTCATGTCCGATAAATTGGAGAAGCGGCGACAGCGCAGCAGCGTCCCGGCTTCCTGCCGTCAACAGGGGATGGAGGACGGGATGTCTGGCGTCACGCGCCGCGGTCGGCGAGCCAGTCGCCTTGGTGCGATGTGACCCTGCCTGTTCCGCCGCATTCTGTTTTCGCGCGAAGCTACCCGCCATCGACCTGACACCGTAGGCTGCAGCGGCCTGCAACGGCTTCAGGCCGACAAGGAATCGAGTTCTGTCACGGGGCCCCAGCCAAAGTTTTGGTGGAGGGAATCATACTCCCGTTTGCGCTCGCAGAGGGCGCAGCAGGATTGTTGCGTCACTGAGCCTTGTGATGGAGTTCGCTGCGTTTACAGGGGCGGCAGGCGACGCTTACTATTTGCGAGGAGAACTTTATGAAAGGCAATGAAAAAGTCATCGAGCAACTGAACATAGCACTGAGCAACGAGATGTCGGCGGCGGTGCAGTACATGGTGCAGGCTGAGATGTGCGCGAGCTGGGGATACCAGCGGCTGTCGGGGCTGACTAAAGGTCGCGCCATCGAAGAGATGAAGCACGCCGAGCGTCTGATCGAGCGGGTCATCTTTCTGGACGGGACGCCCAATGTTACCGTGCCTCTGACCCCGAAGATCGGCGCCACGGTGCAGCAGCAACTGGAGATCGACCTGGCCGATGAGGCGGGCGCCATCAAGGAATATAACGATGCGTCCAAGATTTGCCGGGACGCGGGCGACGCCGGATCGAAGGACCTGTTCGAGAGCCTGCTGCAGGATGAAGAGCGTCACGCGGACTTTCTGGAGGCGCAAATCCACTCGATCAAAGAGTTGGGGCTGGGCGCGTACCTGTCGCAGCAGTTGCTGGCAGAGAAGTAGAAAGCAGCGGCTGTTTCGCAGCGTACGATCACTGGCACATCGGTAGTAGAGCGCTCCGCGGCCAACAAGCTTCCAGTGGCCTGAGCGGCTTGTCCCCGTAGACAAACCTGGCCCGCCATCTCGGTTATCATTCCTCGGTATGGCAACCGCCATCCGATGCAGCGACCTGAAGAAGACCTACGACGGCAAGGTGGAAGCCGTGCGCGGGCTCGATCTCGCCATCGAGACGGGCGAGTGCTTCGGACTGCTGGGACCGAACGGTGCCGGCAAGACTACCACCATCGAGATTCTCGAAGGACTGCTGCAGCCGACCTCGGGCGAGGTCGAGATCCTGGGCATGACCTGGCCGGGGCACGAGCGCCAGTTGCGGGAGTGGCTGGGTATCTCGCTGCAAGAGACCCGCCTCTCGGAAAAGCTAACGGTCCGCGAGACTCTTTGCCTGTTTGCCAGCTTCTACCACAATGCGAGCTCGATTTCGGCGATTCTCGACGAACTCTCGCTCAACGAGAAGGCCGACGCCATGGTGGGCAAGCTGTCGGGTGGTCAGAAGCAGCGACTAGCGGTGGCCACCGCGCTGGTGGGCAATCCGAAGATCCTGTTTCTGGATGAGCCGACAACCGGGCTGGATCCGCAGAGCCGGCGGCAGCTTTGGGACATCGTGCGCCAGTTTCAACAGCGCCGCGGCACGGTGCTGCTCACCACGCACTACATGGATGAGGCCGAACGGTTGTGCGACCGGCTGGCCATCATCGACTACGGAAAAATCATCGCGGAGGGTACTCCGGCGGAATTGATTGCGGGACTCAGCGGCCATCACGTGGTGGAATTTGCCGTTCACGGCGGCAACGGTGGCGGCGATGATGCATGGGCCCGGCTGCCGGGGGTGCAATCGGTACGCAATGAAGACGGGTTCTTCTGTCTGCAGGTGGACGAGCCGCACCATACGATTCCCGCGCTGTTGTCGGCGGTACAGCAGAAGGGTGCACAACTGGCGCACCTCACGACGCGGCAGGCCAGCCTGGAAGATGTGTTCGTCGAACTCACGGGCCGACACCTGAGGGAGGAGTGATGGCCGACCTCGACCTCCAGACTCCACCAGAGACGCAAGAGATTCCCATCGTCATTAACGGGCGATGGGCGGGATATTGGGCCCTGCTGGGCGCGCGCATGAAAGAACTGTGGCGCGAGCCTGAAGTGATCTTCTGGGTCTTCGTCTTTCCTCTGTTGCTGGCGCTGGGGTTGGGGATCGCCTTTCGCAACAAGCCTGCAGATGTTACGGCGATTGCCGTGGTCAACAACTCGCATGCGCAACAGGCTGTCGACTTGTTGGAACGCTCTCCGGGAAAGAATGCCATTCACGCGGATGTACTCGACGAGGCGGCGGCGCTCGATCGATTCCGGCTGGGCCAGTATGCCTTGGTGGTGACCGAAGGCGACGGCGAAGTGCATTATCGTTATGATCCGGCGCGGCCGGAGAGCGTACTGGCGCTCTCGCAGGTGGACGATGCATTGCAGACCGCCTCGGGAAGAACCAGTCCACTGAAGACCGAGGCCGTGCAGTCCAGTGCGCCGGGAGCGCGCTATATCGACTTCCTCATTCCCGGACTGCTGGGGATGAACCTGATGAACTCGGGCATGTGGGGCATCGGGTTTGCGGTGGTGGACATGCGGCAGCGCAAGCTGCTGAAGCGGTTTGTGGCGTCGCCCATGCGGCGCACGGATTTTCTGCTGGCGCTGGGCAGCAGCCGGCTGGTGCTGATGATCATCGAAGTGGCGCTGTTGCTGGGCTTCGGCGTGCTGGTGTTTCACATGAAGGTCGAGGGCTCGCTGCTGGCCATCCTGCTGGTTGCAGGATTGGGGGCGGTATCGTTCGGCGGCATCGGGCTGCTCACCGCCAGCCGGGCGCAGAAGATTGAAAGCGTCAGCGGGTTGATCAACCTGGTAATGATGCCCATGTGGATCTTCTCCGGCGTGTTCTTCTCGTACGAGCGCTTCCCGCAGATGGTTCAGCCGCTGATCAAGGCGCTGCCGCTGACTGCGCTGAACGACGCGCTGCGGGCCATCATC
Organism: uncultured Acidobacteriaceae bacterium; assembly: GCA_963758255.1. Classification (GTDB taxonomy): domain Bacteria; phylum Acidobacteriota; class Terriglobia; order Terriglobales; family Acidobacteriaceae; genus DASRAA01. The sequence continues at coordinate 556,029 of CAVWUX010000011.1, read as the reverse complement.
CTGCAGGGCGCGGGATTGGGTTCGCAATGGATTCCACTGGCAATCATGGCGGTCTGGGGCGGATTGTCGTTTGTGATTGCGTTGAAGTGGTTCCGCTGGAGCTGAGTCGTCATGCGGGCGTTAGAAGCGTAGCGACGGGATCCCGCTGTCGAAATCGCGAGCGAAGTCGAGGGAACGAAGAGAGTGGCGGAAGCGTGTGCGAGTCGAACGCACCATCGACATCGAAGATGCCGATCGCCGGTTTTGAAGACCGGGAGAGTCACCGGACCCCCTTCGCTTCCGCAGGCCGACGATACAGCTACCGCCATTGTAAATGTCCAGGAGCGAAGCTCCGGCAGAGAGCGGCACTGGGCACGTGCGGAATCCTGATAGATTGTCGGAGGAGTTTCAACTGATGGCGAAACGCACATACGATTTTGTTCAGCTCGATGTCTTCACCAACCGTCCGCTGGAAGGCAACCAACTGGCTGTTTTCTCCGACGCGCGAGGACTGTCGGACGAAGAGATGCAGAGGCTGGCGCGGGAAACAAACCTCAGCGAGACGACCTTTATCTTTCCGCGCGATCGTGCCGTCGAGGAGCGCGAGGGACACAAGGTCCGCATCTTCACGGTGAACGAGGAGTTGCCGTTCGCCGGGCATCCGACGCTGGGCACGGCCTGGTACCTGCGGCAGCAGTCGCCCGCGGACGAGATCGTGCTCGATCTCAAAGTAGGCAAGGTGCCGGTGCGATTCGAGCTTCGCGACGACAACCTTTTCGGTGAGATGCGGCAGGTGGATCCGAAGTTTGGAGCGAGTCATCCCCATGCAGATGTGGCGAAGGTTCTCGGCATTCCCGTGTCGGAGTTGGACGAGAACCTGCCGATCCAGAGCGTGTCTACAGGCATGTGGTTCACCATGGTGCCGTTTCGCTCGCTCGCTACGCTGCAAGGGCTCAGTATCAGTTGGCACCAGATGGCTCCGTATCTGCGAGACCTTGGAGAAAACAGTTTTTTCTATTTCGTGAGCCGCGAGACGGTGTCGGCGGATGCCACGCTGCACGCGCGCATGATTTTCTATAACGGCGAAGATCCTGCGACTGGTTCGGCCGCGGGCTGCTGCACGGCGTGGGCGGTGCGCCATGGCGTGCTGGCGTCGGGGCAACAGGGTCTGATTGAGCAGGGAATGGAGACGCGGCGTCCAAGTTTGATTTACATTCGCGCGGAAAGGCACGGAGATGCGATCAGCAATGTGCGCGTCGGCGGACATGTGGTGCAGGTGATTAACGGTACAGTAACGATGTGAATAATCTGCGGATAATCTGTGCACGCCGGAAGAGCTTGGCAGGGGGTGAGTTGCACGCGTCTCTAACCATGCATTGGACGATTCGGTGCAACGTTCACGATGCTGTTTTGTGCGCGCAAATGCGTCGTCGATTTAACCACTGCGATACTTTACAAGGCCGTTGTGGAGCCGTACTATCCGGTAGCGCGTTTGCTCTGGCGCGCCAAAAATTTCAGACAGCTCCTCTGGTAACTGCCGCAAGCGCCATCACCGATCAGGTTTGCTAGGGCGCGGTCGTGCAACCACCCGCGAGAAGCCGCAACGGGAAGGCCGATGAAACCAAAGCGCACGATTCTCTGCGTTGACGAAGATGAACGTTCACTTTCCATTCGTAAGGTGATGTTGGAGACGCGAGGCTACCGCGTGGTGGTGTGCTCCGAGCCCGGACGCGCGGTTGACCTGATGAAGGCAGGCGGAATCGATCTTGTTCTCGCCGATATGAGGATGCTGAAACTCAGCAGCGCCAAGCTGATCGATCAGCTTAAGGCCGTCTCGCCGAGTACGCCTGCAATCGTGTTCTCGGGAGCCTCAAATCAATGCCCCGACGAAATCCTGGCGGACGTGTTTCTCTCCAAAGCTGACTGCGGTGCAGCGCAGTTGTTGGACCACATCCGGATGGCGCTGGTGCGCAAGCGCGGGCCCAAGCCGGCGGTGTCCACGGCAGTCGCGGCCGGCCGCTTCGCCTCCTAAGACAAGAGCGATTCTGGCCGGATTGCGGTGACCCACGCAATTCTTGGAGCTGGCGCGCCGGATTGTGCGGCGCTTAGAAGTGCTCCCGGTCGAAGATGGAAAGGTTGCGACGGAATTCGCCGAGAAACGAAAGGCAACGGCGCACGGCTGGGCCTTCCGGCAGGACGATTCACAAGCAGTAAGAAAGCCATTCGGATCGTGCACGAATGGCTAACCTACAGCTGCGCCGAACTGGAACCAATACTACGCGGACTTCGCCTTGGCCTTCTTCTTTCTTTCTGCCCAGCGAAGCTTCATCATCTCAGAAATCCGCTTGCGGGCAGCTGCACTCATGGTGCGGCGCTTCCCGCCTTTGGAGGAACCTGGCGGTCTTCCGGGACCGCGGCCTGACTTGCCCGTGCCCTCCAGAGCCCGAATAGCAGCATCGATCCGGTCGCGTTCAGTCCTGAGATCGGACAAAATCTGTTGAATATCCATGGATCACCTTTCGAGTTTATTGACCAGCAACTAAGTCTATCAGTCCCAAGTATAGCTTGCGGATAGAATTTGGCAACGGACTTAATGCGGAATTAATGGCAGCATAGAGTTCTGGCTACAGTTTGGCCGCGACTCCCCGGCTCGTCCGATGGGATAATCAATATGACTCATAGCTGCAGGCGGTTCTGTCTTCCGAAAAGTCCAAAATCTGGGGGAACCTGATGGCGCAAGAACGGAGCTTTCATATGACCGCAGAACAGTTTCGGCAACACGGGAAGCAGGTAGTGGACTGGATTGCCGACTACTATGAGCGGATCGAGTCGCTGCCGGTCTTGTCGCAGGTCCGGCCTGGCGAAATTCGCCATGTTCTAACCGATCATCCTCCTTTGAAAGGTGAAGCTTTCGAGTTGCTTCTAAAGGACATAGACCGGGTCATCTTGCGCGGGGTTACTCATTGGCAGTCGCCTAATTTTTTTGCCTACTTCCCTGCCAATGCCTCAGGACCGGCAATCCTGGGTGACCTACTGTCATCGGCGTTGGGTGTGCAGGGAATGCTGTGGGCCACAAGCCCAGCCTGCACCGAACTGGAAACCCAGGTACTCGATTGGCTGGTGACCATGCTGGGGCTTCCGGAGAAGTTCCTGTCGTCGAGTAGTGGGGGAGGCGTGATTCAGGACACGGCTTCGAGCGCGACGCTTTGTGCCATGCTGGCGGCTCGCGAGCGTGCTACCAACTACACGACCAACTTGCATGGCGCCAGCGGCAAGCTGGTAGCCTATACCTCGACTCAGGCACATTCTTCCCTCGAAAAGGCGGCGATGATAGCGGGAATCGGGCTCAACAGCCTGCGGTTGTTGGAAGTGGACCGCAATTTTGCCATGAAGCCCGATGCCCTGAAGCTTCAAGTGGAGAAAGACCGGCAAGCCGGGCTGGTCCCATTTTTCGTGTCCGGGACCGTGGGAACGACCTCGTCCAACGCCATGGACCCGCTGCCGGCCATCGCCGCAATCTGCCGCGAACATGATCTGTGGTTTCATGTTGACGCGGCCATGTCGGGTACGGCGGCCCTATGTCCCGAATTTCGCCACTACCAGGAGGGGGTTGAGCAGGCGGACAGCTACTGCTTTAATCCGCACAAATGGATGTTCACCAACTTCGATTGCGATTGTTTCTATGTAGCCGATCGCAAGGCGCTCATCAAGACTCTGAGCATTCTGCCGGAATACCTGAAGAACCAGGCTACGGAATCGGGGGCGGTGTTTGACTATCGTGACTGGCAAATTCCCTTGGGACGCCGTTTTCGGTCATTGAAGCTGTGGTTCGTCATCCGCCACTATGGAGTGGAAGGATTGCAATATCATGTGCGCCATCATGTCGAGATGGCGCAGGCCTTTGCCGAATGGGTGCGGCAGGATGACCGTTTTGAGGTGGTTGCTCCCGTACCGCTGAACCTAGTGTGTTTCCGATACCGCGGCAGTGAGGAACAGAACCAGCGGCTAATGGATCGGCTCAATCAAAGTGGCGACCTGTATCTCACGCACACTCGTTTGGGCGAGCAATTTGTGCTTCGCTTCTGCGTGGGGCAGACCAATACCGCCATGAGGCATGTGGAGCACGCCTGGAAACGCATCCAGGAGGAGGCCGACAAACTTCAGGCGGAAGCGAAGTAACCGGCGAGGTGCAGTTTCGCCTGCCTGCATGAGCTGTCCAAAGAAGAACTGCCATCTCTCCTTATAATGATGCAAGCCTCTCCATGAGACATAGCTTCGATAATCTTCGGTGGGATGGATTGCTTCCGCGCCGGGACACGCAGCCTGAGGTTGCGGAATTCGGGAAACTCCATGCCGGCAGAAACATTCTGGTGACGGGCGCCGGGGGCTCGATTGGGTCTGCGTTGGCGGAGACGATATTCGTGTTTAGCCCGCGCAGTCTGGTGTTGCTGGATTCATCCGAGCAAAACCTGTTTCGCATTCATACCAAGCTATCGGAGACGCCCGGGCCAGAGCGGCACGTGCCTATCCTGGGGTCGGTCGCGGACGAGCGGTGCCTGTGCGACATCTTCGACCGTTATCGTCCGGAAATCGTCTATCACGCGGCAGCGCTCAAGCACGTACCGCTGATGGAGCTGAACCCATTCGCTGTGGTGCAGAACAATGTGTTCGGCACCCACACGCTCGCGATGACCGCCCGCCGCTTTCGTAGTGACCGGGTGGTTATGATCTCGACCGACAAGGCGGTCAATCCACATAGCATCATGGGGGCATCCAAGAGGCTGGCCGAACTTGTTCTCGCGGCCTGGGACGGAGCCGGGACGTCTATGAGGTCCATCCGCTTGGGAAATGTCCTGGGCTCTGAAGGCAGCGTCATTCCCCGCTTTCTCGAGCAGATTGAGCGTGGAGGGCCGGTAACGGTGACCCATCCAGAAGCGGACCGATACTTCCTCAGCATGGAGGACACCGTCAGTTGCATCCTGCATGCAGCTGCTTTCGGCCAGACAGACAGCAGCATCTGTTTCCCAGATATGGGAGAGCCGATCAAGATCGTAGATCTCGCGCGATACCTTATCGAGCAAACCTCGACGGGCGGTATCGCGATCGAATACACAGGGCTGCGTCCGGGCGACAAGCTGCATGAAGAGTTTGTTTCCGATCGCGAAACAATGTCGTACGAAGCGGTCAATGGGCTGCGTTGGATCGGCAGTCCACGTTTGCCGGAGGCAGAACTCGAAGGCAGCATCGCCAAGTTGAAGGAAGCTGTGGCGGAGTTGAATCTCGCTAAACTTTTGGCTATCTTGGCGCGAATGGTTCCGGAGTATGAGGTAAGTGCGCACTTGCGGGAGCAGGTTGCCCTGGGGACGGCCAGCTAGATGACACGCAAGATTGCGGCCGTCACCACCTCGCGCGCCGACTACAGCCATCTTTACTGGCCGCTGCATGACCTCTCACAGCACCCGGACGTCGAGCTAAAGCTGATCGCGATGGGGCCGCATCTGTCTCCGGAGTTTGGCCACACTATCCGCGAGATCGAGCGCGACGGCCTGGAGATTGCCGCCCGTATTGAGTGCCTGCTCAGCTCGGATACGGACGTGGGCATGGCGAAGACGATCGGCGTGGCGACGCTGAGCCTGGCGGACTGCCTGGGGCAGATGCGTCCTGACCTGATTTTGCTGATCGCGGACCGCTACGAGATGCTGGCTCCGGCGGCGGTGGCACTGGCGCTGCGCATTCCCATCGCGCACATCGAGGGCGGAGAGATCAGCGAGGGCGCAATCGACGATTCCGTGCGGCACGCGCTCACCAAGATGAGCCACGTTCATTTCACCTCGACCTTCGAGGCGCGCGCCCGGGTCATTTCGCTGGGCGAGGAAGAGTGGCGGGTGCATCGCGCGGGCGCGCCCTCGATCGATCACCTGCGCCGCAATACCCTGTTCACCCGAGAGCAACTCGAAGCGCAACTGCAGCTCGACCTGAGCAAGCCGTCGGCAGTGGTCGCCTACCATCCCGTCACGATTGTCCGCGACACCACGCAGGAGGCGGATGCCTTGTTCGCGGCGTTGAGGGAAGTGCCGGGGCAGATCCTTTTCTGCTATCCCAATGCCGATGCCGGCAGCCGGGAACTGATCGAGCGCACCGAGCAGTTTCTCGGGCAGCGGCCGGATGCGCGCGTGTTCGTCAACCTGGGGGCGCTGACCTACTGGAGTCTGCTGCGGCAGGCGGAGGTCATGATCGGCAACTCCAGCAGCGGCATCATGGAAACCGGGTCGTTTGCCCTGCCGACCGTGAATGTGGGCATGCGACAACAGGGGAGGGAGCGGGCCCGCAACATCCTCGACGCCGCTCCGGAACGAGCTGACATACTCGCTAAAGTTGAAGTCGCTCGCAGCCAGCAATTCCGCCGGTCACTGGAGGGAATGCAGAATCCCTACGGCGACGGCCATGCCGCGGAAACGATTGTGAGAGTGCTGACGTCGGTGCCGCTGGGGGAGAAGCTCCTGATCAAGAAGATGGCCAGCCCGGCTTAAACATCTCTAAAGCCTGCGAGGGATGACCAGAAAAAAAACTTGTGCCGGCGCAGTTAAAGCTGCGCCCCTTCGAAACGTTGTCAGAAGCGAGTTTTTCAGTAGCGACACCGCTGAAGAGGCTGTTACAACCCTGCACCGTCCCTACGCGTAGGGACTTGCGTGAAATCTCCCACTTGACCCTTCACTCCGCCTTCGGCTGCGTGCCGGGCTACGATTGCCCCGTGCCTCCGGCACTCGGATTTCATGGCTAATGTTCCACCGCCGAGAGCGCAAGCTGAGTTCGTAAGGCTCTGAAGCGCTGGGCTTTCTTATGGTGTCCCGCAATGCGGACTAGGGAGATCAGGCGAAGTGCTGCCAGCCGCCGGACGGAAGGGGGCGGGCTTTGCCGTAGGGCGTTTGCAGGTTGATTTGGCGACTGCGGGTGATTTGGCCGATGCGGGTGATGGGTACGCCGGCGATTTTGGCGGGGATCTTGTTTGCGCGCGTTGGCGGCACGGTGAAAAGCAACTCGTAGTCTTCTCCGCCGTGCAGGGCGAACTGCAGTGCGTGGTCATCGGGCAGGGCCGGGAGCGCGGCGGCTTCGATGATGGCTCCTACGCGGCTTTCATCGCAGATATGGCGCAAGTCGGTGGAGAGTCCGTCGCTGGTGTCGATCATCGCGGAAGCGAGCTGCTTTTCGCGAAGGAATTTTCCGATGGCGATACGCGGCTCGGGATAGAAATGCCGAAGATGCGCTGACGGACGCAGCTTCTTGCCGCTGCGTAGCTCTTGCAGCGTGGCGACCGAGGCGCCCAAGGTTCCGCTCACATAAATGATGTCGCCGGGGTGCGCGCCCGAGCGCAGGATGGCCTTACCGGTGGGAACGGCGCCTACAACAATGATGTCGGCGAGGATTCCGTCGGGAGACTGCGCGGTGTCGCCGCCAGCCAGGGTAACGGAGTATCGCCGAGCCAGCTTCAAGAGCCCCGCGATGAAGTCGTCGACCCAGGGCTGCGGCAGTTCAGAGGGAAGCGCGAGCGACAGAAATGCAGAACGAGGAATTCCGCCCATGGCTGCAATATCGCTGAGTCCGCGGGTCAGGCAGCGGTGACCAACCGAGTCGGGGGGATGCCACTCGCGGCGGAAGTGAACGCCTTCGAGAGTGAAGTCGGTGGTGACGAGGATTTCGTGTCCGCGTGGGAGGTCGAGTACCGCGCAGTCGTCGCCTATGCCCAAGGCAGGCCTCTCGCCGCTTCGTGCCGCAGCTTTGCGAATTCGCTGGATGAGTTCGAGTTCTTTGGCCGGCATCGTGGCTGCTCCCGGGCTGTATGGCGGCGATCAACAAGCGCCGTCCCACTATAACTGCAACTCTGGTGCCGGAGTCGGTGTTAGGTCAAAGGTCTGCAGTTTTACTGGGATTTCGCGGCTACCAAGCAGGGCAGACCACATAGCACTTACGTGGTATGCAGCGGTGCAAAGCAGTGATGTAAGACATTGACTCGACCGTTGCCGCTCTGGTACGGTTTGGAGTCCTTTAATTAATAATCGAACCGAGCTCCCGGGTCAGATGGTTGTTTCATCGCCTGGGCGAAGAGCCGATACCTCGTAGCTCTTCTGGGTCCCAGAACAGAAATTCGGGCCGCTGGTTACAAACGTTCCGGAAATATATAGGTTGCAGAGATCAAAGCCGGAACGATCTTAAATATAGGGCTAGTTTATTGCGGAAACGTTTTTATATTCTTTTCGTAGCTCGAGACGCAGAAGGCCAGCTGCGAAAGATCCCCATTCCCCTCCACTATTTGTACGTGTTTCTCGCCGGCGCGCTGATCGGTATGTTTACGATCACGGGCATGGCAGGGTCGTACGCGCGCATGTTGTTCAAGGTTGCGAGCTTTAACCAGCTACGCACCGAGAAGAAGGCGCTGCAAACCCGCTACACGGAATTGGAGCAGGTCACCCACGAGAAGGACATCCAGGTGGCGTCGCTGGGGTCGATTGCCAATGAAGTTTCGGTGATTTACGGTCTCAAGCCGAATGCCAAGCTGCTTACGGAAAACGGCCAGCCTCTGACGCCCGAGCAAATCAACGGCGTCATCAACGGGCTTTACGCTTTGCGGAGCTCGGCACTGAACGGATCCGCATCGGCCGCACTGGGTATGGGGCCGACGCGCCAGGCGTCGCTGTCTGACTGGGTAGCCTCCACCACGGCTCCGACGTTGTGGCCGGTCACGGGGCCGATCACCGGCCCGTTCGGAGCTCGTACCGACCCGTTCAACGGCGAGGGTGCGTTTCACTCGGGGATCGACATATCGTGCCACTATGGCCAGCCGATCCTGGCGCCTGCCGCCGGCGTAGTAACCTACGCCGGGTTCTACAATGGATACGGCCGTATGATCATCATCGATCATGGAAATGGCGTCACCACCCGCTACGGACATCTTTCCGGCTTCGCGGTTACGGACGGGGAGGTACTGCGCAAAGGTGAGGTGATCGGGTATGTGGGGATGAGCGGGCGCAGCACGGGCGCACATCTGCACTACGAGGTCCGCATCCACGACGCCCCGGTTAATCCGTACAAGTATTTGCGCTCAGCTGTCAGCCCGGCGTTGGGCGGTGGCGGCTAAGCTACTTCGATTTTTTGGAATTGTGAGTAGCCGCCGGAGCGTTTTGAGCCGGCGGCTTTTGTGTGTCGGAACCAAAGTCGACCGGGGTGTCGCTGACGATCTTCTTGAAAAACGCAAAGGGAACGACGGCGGTAAGCACGGCCTCGTTCTTGTCCTGATGAACCGCGAAGCTGTCGAAGGTCTTCTTGACATCGGGGTCAGGACCGCCGCCGTCCATGGAGATGTCGAGGCTGCGAAACAGCACGAGAAAAGCGTTCACGCGGTCGGTGAAGCTGCGTGCTTCGCTTTCGTTGTTGGTGATGACCTGGGCCTTGAGGTGAACCTCATTGAGAGGCCGGGCGGAGGCAATGACGATGCTGCCGCGAGGCAGCAGGCTGCTCCATGATCCGGGCAGCAGCAGTTCACCGTGGTCCTGCGATGCACTGTTTGCCGGGATGTGGGCGATGGTCCAGACCACGCTGCCGAGAGGAACTCGAGCGTAGTAGTTGCTCACCAATTCCGGCCCGGCGAAGGGCAGAGCGGCTTGCTTGTAGCGGTCCACCATGCCGTGAATCGCGTCACTGCCCTCGGTGTTGGAGGCGGCTGCCGTGTCCACTCCCAGAAGGGCGACGCGAACGGTGCGACCTTCGAGAGGGATGACGTAAATGTCGAAGTCGTTGTAACGCTCTACGCTCTGCGACAACTTGCGCAGATACGCGCTGACGCGCTGGTTGTCGAATTGTCCCTGCAGAATCTCGCTGTAGCGAGTCTCGGTTGCGGGGTTTCCCGGGGTCTGTCCGTAGTGAATGGCGAGGGCTGCGCGGCTCAGATCGCGTTCAAACTCGAAGCCGGTCTGGCGGACGAATTCCTCATATTCGGGCTCGCGATTACGTGGAGGCTTCTTCCCCAGATCCGTGAGCAAGCGGACGGGCTCGAGATTGACGTAGAGGATGGCGTCCGCGTTGGGGAGAAGGCGGACCACATCGGGCGCCGCGCGCTTGCGCAGCAGCAAGGCGGTGACGATGGCGCCGATGACGAGAATGACGACGAGGGCGATCCAGAGGTTACGCCGGCGACTTCGCATGGATGAGAGACGATGATACGGGAAAGACGCAGAACTTGCAGCTTCGCGCGAGTTTTCTGCGGGTCAGATCGTCAACCTTCATCGACTCGCTCAGACCCGCCCGGCGCTACCGAATTTCTCCTGTAGTATCGTTCCCAAACGGATTTGGGGAAGAGTCACGATGGCATCTGGAACCGCTAACCGCACGCCCTGGTGGGCATGGACATGGCCGCTGTTGGCGTGGGCGATGCTGGGCCTGCAGTTGCTGGTGCGAAGCAGTCTATTGATCACCGGGCTGGAAGCGTTCGCGCTGATCGCGACCGTCTTTGCCGCGGTGTATCACGCGGAGGTGGTGGCCCACCGTGTGGGCGAACCGTTTGGGTCGCTGGTGCTGGCGCTGGCGGTGACCGTGATTGAAGTCGCACTGATTGTGTCGGTCATGATCACCGGGGGAAGCGACACGGCGGGGCTGGCCCGCGACACAGTGTTTGCGGCCGTGATGATTGTGTGCAACGGGATCGTAGGACTTTGCCTGCTGGCGGGAGGAATGCGCCACCGGGAACAGGGATTCCAGCTGCAGGGCGCCAATGCTGCGCTGTCGGTGCTGATTGCGTTGACCGCACTCACCATGGTGTTTCCAAATGTCACGGTCAGTTCGTCGGGGCCGACGTTTTCCACGTCGCAACTGGTATTTGCAGGCGTGGTTTCACTCGTCTTGTACGGTTCCTTCCTGTTTGTGCAAACCATCCGGCATCGAGACTACTTTCTGCCCGCGGCCGGAGGCGAGGATGCCCATGCTGAACCTCCTTCGAACCGTGTGGCGCTGCTCAGCGGAGGACTGTTGCTGGCTTCTCTGATTGCGGTGGTCGGTCTGGCGAAAGCGCTCACGCCAAGCATGGAACGGATGATTGAGAGTGCCGGGGCACCGAAAAGCGTCATCGGCATCGTGATCGCGCTGCTGGTGCTTTTGCCAGAAGGGCTGGCTGCTTTCCGCGCTTCGCGGGCAAACCGCCTGCAAACCAGCATGAACCTCGCGCTGGGTTCGGCGCTGGCCAGTATCGGTCTGACGATACCGGCTGTGGCAGTGGTTTCGATCGTGATGCACCAGCCGCTAACGCTGGGGCTGGGTCCCAAAGAGGTTGTGTTGCTGATTGTGACGTTAATTCTGAGTCAATCGACACTGGGAACGGGCCGCACCAACGTCCTGCAGGGAATCGTGCATTTGGTGCTATTCGCCGCGTTCTTGTTTTTGGCGGTGGTGCCGTGATGTGCCGTCGAAAGCGGAGCAACATTCGCCAACTCGAGAGAAATTATTTAGAATGAAGCAGACCGCTTTACAGCGTCCACCGATGGAGGGCGCGCTCTGCAGAATCCCCAGCCGACAGGCCCGCGGGAGTGGCGAGTTGCGAGTCGCCGTTCCTTGCAAAATCGAATGGATTGAGCGTTTTACGGGGATTGGAAGTCAGGTTGCAGGGCCCGTTCCATTGTGTTAGGCTTAATGTTTGTCCCGGGCGGGCAGGGAGATCTATGCTTGATTTGGGGCATTATGCCCGTTTCGGGCAGCACGCTGGCGTAGCTCAGCTGGTAGAGCATCTGATTTGTAATCAGAGGGTCGGGGGTTCAAATCCCTTCGCCAGCTCCAGATTTAAGGCCTTGAGCGCGCCGCGAGGCGTAGCAGCAGAAGCAAGCCAAGCAGGACGCAGAGCTCTCCAAGAGAACTGAACCCAGCAGCAGCTTCCAAGAAGCGAAATCGCGCGGTGGTGGTGTCCCGCGGCGGTTGCGGAATTTTGCCGGAGACGCTGCCAGGGCTTGGCGACCGGTTCTTTGATAGCGAGATTGGCGATTCCGGGCCGGGCGGTGGTGCTCGGCAGGACGTGCACAGGTGGCCGAGTGGTTAATGGCAGCAGACTGTAAATCTGCCGCTCCTAGCGGGCTACGGAGGTTCGAATCCTCCCCTGTGCACCAGGATTCTGAATGAAGCGGCTGTGGATGGCCTTGGGCGCGTTGGCCGTGTTGATGATTCTGACGTGGATCGACGATCGACGATCAGAAGTTCCGGCTGGCGGCGCTGGCGATTCTGGCGATGTTCGCGGTGCGGACGTGGAGCACACAGCCGGAAGTTGCAGAACGAAGAAGAGCGGAACGACGCAGTCGATAGCGCGGATGATTCCCGCAGGGGCTAAAGCCCCTGCATTTGTGAGGCAAGTTACGGCACGGCTAAAGCCGTGCCCCTTCAAAGCAAGTTGCAGGGAGCAAGGCGGGAGTAACTCAGTGGTAGAGTCACAGCCTTCCAAGCTGTTGGTCGCGGGTTCGATTCCCGTCTCCCGCTCCAGAAGTTTGCAGCGGGTGAAGCGGTAAGGCTCGAGGAGGCTGCCGTGCCCGAAGAGCATCGGCGCTCGGCAGAGGTCGTCAGAGGAGTCGTTCGACTGAGTCCCTGATCAGTGCTGAGCAATACAGGCTGATGTAGCTCAGTTGGTAGAGCACTCCCTTGGTAAGGGAGAGGTCATCGGTTCAATCCCGATCATCAGCTCCAGAAATTGCGAAGTCGGAGAGAAATCCAGTTTGGTGAACGCAAGTATGTCAGAGCCTGAATCGCGGGTTCCGTTTCAACAGGCTGGAATCGGCGTCGAGAAGCGGGCGGAGTTCGAGCAGCTTCAGTCGGCGCTGGATCGTATTTTCGCGGCAGGTTCCGTGGAGCGTTATCTGCGGCTGCTGCAGCGCAAGGGCGTTCCGATTCGCGATTTCGACCGCGTGTTGCGCGAGAAGTTGCTGGAGCAGGCGGACCAAGTTCTGGCGAAGAGCGGCAAGAGCGCACAGCAGTGGTATGACGCGGTTTCGGTGAGCGACCAGGCTCAGGTTCGAGAGTTTTATTTAACGGCGCTGGAGGCGGTCGATCTGCCTCTGCGCGAGAAGTACAAGACAACTTTACCGGTACTACTAGGCGGAGTTATGGCGAAAGAAAAATTTGACCGCAGCAAGCCGCACGTAAACGTAGGGACGATCGGGCACATCGATCATGGCAAGACGACGTTGACGGCGGCGATTACCAGGGTGTTGCAGAAGCACAATCCGAAGATCGTGTTCCGTTCGTTCGACTCGATCGACAACGCTCCGGAAGAGCGCGAGCGCGGCATCACCATCGCGACCGCGCACGTGGAGTACGAGACCGCGAACCGGCACTACGCGCACGTGGATTGTCCGGGGCACGCCGACTACATCAAGAACATGATCACGGGCGCGGCGCAGATGGACGGCGCGATTCTGGTGGTTGCGGCGACCGATGGTCCGATGCCGCAGACCAAGGAGCACGTGCTGCTGGCGCGCCAGGTGGGTGTGCCTTACGTGCTGGTGTTTTTGAACAAGTGCGATGCGGTGGAAGATCCGGAGCTGATCGACCTGGTGGAGATGGAAGTGCGGGAGTTGCTGTCGAAGTACAACTTCCCGGGCGACGATGTGCCGGTGATTCGCGGCTCGGCGCTGGGTGCGTTGAACGGCGAAGCACAGTGGGAAGCCAAGATCGACGAGCTGATGGAGGCGGTGGACAAGAACGTTCCGCTGCCGGCGCGCGACATCGACAAGCCGTTTCTGATGCCGATTGAAGATATCTTCTCGATTCAGGGGCGGGGCACGGTGGTGACCGGACGTATCGAGCGCGGCAAGATCAAGGTGGGCGAGGAGGCCGAGATTGTGGGCTTCCGCGAGACCCGCAAGACGGTGGTGACGGGCGTGGAGATGTTCAAGAAGCAGCTGGACGAAGGCATGGCGGGCGACAACGCCGGGCTGCTGCTGCGGGGCATCGCCAAGGAAGACGTGGAGCGCGGGATGGTGCTGGCCAAGCCGGGATCGATCACGCCGCACACCAAGTTCAAGGGCGAAGTGTACGTCTTGTCGAAAGACGAAGGCGGACGGCACACGCCGTTCTTCAAGGGCTACCGGCCGCAGTTCTACTTCCGCACGACGGACGTGACGGGAGTGGCGACGCTGCCGGCGGGCACGGAGATGGTGATGCCGGGCGACAACGTGCAACTGGAGATTGAGCTGATTACGCCGGTGGCGATGGAGAAGGGCCTGCGGTTTGCGATTCGCGAAGGCGGACGCACCGTGGGCGCCGGGACGATTAGCGAGATTATTGCGTAGGGTTTTGGATCCCACATATGCCAAAACAAGGCATATGTGGGCCACCCAGTTTTAGTTTTTCTCGGCGGCGCGAAGGCGCTTGCTGATTTCCGCGCTTCGCGCGGACAAGGCTTCGCAGTCCAAGCTGCGAGGTAAACGAAAGGGAAGGCTGACATGCCCCGCGAGATTGTGACGTTGCAGTGTGGAGAGTGCAAAGACCGCAACTACTCCACCACGAAAAACAAGAAGACCACAACCGGCCGGCTGGAATTCAAGAAGTTCTGCCGTAAGTGCCGGAAGCACACGCCGCATAAGGAATCGAAGTGAGGCCGCTTTTCGCTATTCGCTCTTCGCTTGGCGATGGCGATGCCGGCGAATGCAACGAAAGGCGAAGGCGAGAGGCGTAATACAGGGGCGTAAGCTCAACGGCTAAACTGCCGGTCTCCAAAACCGGACTTGGGGGTTCGAATCCCTCCGCCCCTGCCAGATTTTGGAGGTCCCGCCGGAGCGGGATTTGAGTGGAAGGTAGTTCGAGGCGCGGTAAGGCGCGCCGGAAGACAGGTATCAGATGGCGAAGTCAGCAGCGATCGAGCCCGTACACGAGAGTCGCCTGGGAGCACTCAAGGCCTGGCCGCAGCGCGCGAAGAGTTTTTACAACGACGTGCGCACGGAGATGAAGAAGGTCACCACCCCGTCGCGCAAGGAAGTGCAGGGCACGACGACGGTGGTCATTATTACCGTGTTCCTGTTCGGGTTTTATTTCTGGGTCATCGACTCAATTATTGGAAAAGGCATCGACCAGTTGCTGAGAAGACTGGCCCACCGCTAGAGCGCGGAACGAATGGCAGAAGAGCAGATCAAAACCGAAGAAGGAACTCCCGAGCAGGAGCTTGACACGCAGGCCACTGCGGGCGCCGAGGCCCCGCAGGAAAGCGCGGCCGACGGGTCAGGTCCGCCGTCGAACCCGAACATGAAGTGGTACATCATCCACAGCTATTCGGGATTTGAACGCAAGGTGAAGGAGTCGATCGAGGCGCGGGTTCGCGCCGACGAACGGCTTGGCGGCAAGATTGGGCGGGTGCTGATTCCGACCGAGTCGGTCACCGAAGTTCGCGGCGGCAAGAAGTACACCAGCGAGCGCATGTTCTATCCGGGCTATGTACTGGTCGAGATGGACATGGACGACAACGTGTGGCACGTAGTGAAGTCGACGCCGCGGGTGACGGGTTTTGTGGGTACGGGCCAGCAGCCAACGCCGCTGTCGGACGAGGAAGTACAGCAGATCGTGTATCGTGTGGCCGACAGCAAGGAAAAGCCCAAGCTCAAGGTCAAGTTCGAGAAGAACGAGTCGGTGCGGATCACCGAGGGTCCCTTTGCCAGCTTTACGGGGGTGGTGGATGAGGTCAACGAAGACCGCGAGACCCTGAAAGTCATGGTCACGATCTTTGGGCGCTCCACTCCGGTGGAACTGGAGTTCGGACAGGTCGAAAAAGTGATCACGTAGGAAACAAATGGGCACATTTTCAGCAAAGTTACGAGTGTGGAATCCCGTCACCCCGGCGCGTGTCGAAGAGCTGGATGTCATTGTGGATACAAGAGCGGCATACAGTTGGGTTTCGCGGGCGAGACTGGAGTCGATGGGAATGCGCCCGGTGCGGCGGATGCAATTCCGAACCACCGAAGGTCATACCATCGAACGTGATCTTGCTCCAGTATTTGTTGCCACGGATGGCTTCAGCGGCGGGGACAACGTGGTGATGGCCGAAGCCGGAGATATGGAAGTACTCGGCTCGCATACTTTAGAAAGCCTGGGGGTGACGGTCGATGCGGTCAGCAAGAAACTCGTTCCGACCGTCGGGTTGGCATTGGCAGCGTCGATTTGTAACGGCAGTCGAGTAAGTAGCTACTGAACGGGCGCGTGCGCTCGAGTGAGAAGAACAGATTATGGCAAAGAAGATCACAGGCACGGTGAAGTTGCAGATTGCGGCGGGCAAGGCCACGCCGGCTCCTCCGGTTGGTCCGGCGCTGGGACAGGCGCAGATCAATATCATGGAGTTCTGCAAGCAGTTCAATGCACGGACCAACGCCAAGGAACTCGACGGTCTGATCATTCCAGTGGTGGTCAGCGTTTATACGCGACCGCACTTTCTCCTTCATCACCAAGACTCCGCCGGCGTCGATTCTGTTGAAGCGCGCCGCGGGCGTGGCCAAAGGTTCCGGCACGCCCAATAAGGACAAGGTCGGCAAGGTCACGGAGAAGCAGGTGCTGGAGATCGCCAAGCAGAAGATGCCGGACCTGAATGCGGCGTCGGTGGAAGCCGCGGTCCAGAGCATAAAGGGCACTGCACGCTCGATGGGGATCGAAGTCCTCGCGTAGGTTTTGCTCGCGGGCTAAAGCCCGCTCGTAATTCTTTTTGAGAAGGCTTTACGGCACGGCTAAAGCCGTGCCCCTTCAAAGCAAGGCAGCTTATCGTTTACGGCGGTGAAATGCCGCCGGTCGCAAAGACCACGGCCGCACCGGAACACAGGACGGCGGTGGAAGACAAGGAGTGTCATGAAGAAATCGGGAAAGAACGTTGAGAAGGCGCGTAGTGGCGTGGAAAAGCGTCCCTACACGCTGCAGGAAGCGGTTCCGCTTCTGCAGAAGGTGAAGTTCGCCAAGTTCGACGAGACGGTGGACCTGACCCTGCGCCTGGGAGTCGATCCCAAGCACGCCGACCAGATGGTGCGGGGCACGGTTATTTTGCCGCACGGACTGGGCAAGACGAAGAAGGTGCTGGTCATCGCTTCGGGCGAGAAGGTGCGCGAGGCGGAAGCGGCGGGCGCGGATTTCGTCGGCGGCGAAGACATGGTGGAGAAGATCCAGAAGGAAAACTGGACCGACTATGACGCCGTGATCTCGACCCCCGACATGATGAAGTCGGTGGGCCGCCTGGGAAAGGTGCTGGGTCCGCGCGGGCTGATGCCGAATCCCAAGACCGGGACCGTGACGTTCGACGTTGCCGCCGCAGTAAGGGAAACCAAGGCCGGCAAAGTGGAGTTCCGCACAGACAAGACGGCGCTGGTGCACGTGCCGGTGGGCAAGATTTCGTTCGAGCCGCAGAAGCTGGTAGAGAACGCCGCGACCGTGATTACCAGCGTGATCAAGGCCAAGCCTTCGGTCGCGAAGGGCAAGTACATCAAGGGCTGCTATCTGAGTTCCACCATGGGGCCGGGTGTCTCGATTGACACGGCGCCGGTGGAATTGGCGGCGAAGGGCTAGTCTCTTAGGGACTAGAGCCCCTGATTTGAGTGCGCCGGAACGGCACGACTAAAGTCGTGCCCTGATACGAAACGGCGCGACAGCAGGTTTGCCGCAAGCAGTGAAGCGGGTGGCCTGAACATCGGCTGAGGCTCCGAGGGGCCCAGCGGAAAAAGGAATCGAAGATGCCAGTTACCAGAGCGAAGAAGATCGAACAGGTTGAGAAACTGAGTCAGGATCTGCAGGGCGCGAGCCACGCCATCGTGGGAACGTTCTCGAAACTGACCGTGGAGAAGGATTACGAACTGCGCAAGGCGGTGCGCAGCGCCGGCGCCAGCTATCGTGTGGTGAAGAACACATTGGCGGAACGCGCAGCCAAGGGCAGCAAGGTCGAAGAAGCGGTGAAGGGCCTGGTTGGAGTTACTTCCATCGCCTACACCAGCGGCGACCCGGTCGCGTTGGCGAAGGCGCTCAGCAAGTACGCCAAGGACAACCCGGAGTACACCTTTAAGGCCGGCATCGTCGATGGCCGTGTCATTGCCATCAAGGACATTGATGCGCTGGCGAGCATGCCGTCGAAGGAAGAGATCTACTCGAAGTTGCTGTTCCTGATGAATGCCCCGGCGCAGCGCCTGGTGACCGTGATGAACGCGATTGGCCGCGACCTGGCGGTGGTGATCAACCAGGGCGTCGAGAAGAACAAGTTTGCAGGCGGGGAAACCGCGGGCGCGTAAGCGCATGGATAGAAGGATTGTTGGCGGGGTAGGGGTCCTTCGACTCCGGCGTCGCAAAAGCGGCGACGCCTCCGCTCAGGATGACACCTGTGGAAGTTTTCATTTCCTCGGGTGAGGAGCTTGAACAGGTTTGGGAGCGCGCGAGCGCTTCCATAGAGATTGAGTTATCCGTTGTGAGGCGTGCGATCAGCGTGATGTCTGGCATGCGGTTGCACACTGGAAGCCTCAGGGACCGATAACGAAATCAACACGAATAACGAATAAGTGGAGACACACATGGCGGATCTGCAGCAGTTGGAAGACTCAATCGTTGGCCTGTCGCTTCTTGATGCGGCAGCGCTGGTAAAGAAACTGGAAGAGCGTCTCGGCGTATCGGCAGCGGCAGCGGCCCCTGTGATGGTCGCGGGCGCAGGCGCGGGTGCAGCAGCAGCGGCACCGGTGGAAGAGAAGACGGAATTTGCCGTCGTCCTGACCGCTGCGGGCGCCAACAAGATCAACGTGATCAAGGCGGTCCGTGAAGTGACCAGCCTCGGTCTGAAGGAAGCCAAGGACCTGGTGGATGGCGCTCCCAAGACCGTGAAGGAAGGCATCACCAAGGACGAAGCCGAGGCCATCAAGAAGAAGTTCGTCGATGCGGGTGCAACCGTAGAGGTGAAGTAGCTTTTCCGCTCCGTTCCGACAACGGAACGGAGCGATTCCACTCCGGGCACGCTGACCGGAGTTACAGGCGGCTGCCGTCTGCGGTCCACGCGACGGCGGCACAAGTTCCTCTTAACGTTGGAGCGGGCGTTGAGAGG
The DNA here is from genome assembly GCA_963758255.1 of uncultured Acidobacteriaceae bacterium. Taxonomy (GTDB): domain Bacteria; phylum Acidobacteriota; class Terriglobia; order Terriglobales; family Acidobacteriaceae; genus DASRAA01. The sequence goes on along the minus strand of CAVWUX010000011.1, from coordinate 536,987 downwards.
CGCGATGAAACCGCGGAAGCGAAGTGGCTCTCCACAGCAGGGACCACAGAATTCCCGGGCATCGTTGTGACGGATTCAAGAAGTTGCGAATCCGGGCAACTCAGCAGGTAGTGACAGGCGGCGGGCATCGCCGGAATCGCGTCGGCTCAGGCGCGAAGGGATGCAAGCCGAGGACAAGGCCTGAAGATACTGCAGCGGAAAGTAACAGCAAGCGCGGCAGGATACGATTCGCCGCGTTCCCGGACCGAATGGTCACGGGATTGCTCAACGCCTCACATGGCGCTTGCGGAGAGTTCTGTCTCTGCGAGCGCGCTCGCGTTTGCAGGCGAGAGTTCCGCAGAGCGCTGTTCTTCCGGCCCATCTTGTCACCGTGAGACGAAGATGTCCGCGTCGCACCACCGCATAATCGCGGCTTGCGCGGCCAGGCGAGCGAGCCTGACCGGCACTGATTAGGAGCTTTATACATGGCGCAACAGAAAACTGCCAATCGAAATCGGTTTGACTTTTCCAAAATTCCGGCGACCATCCAGATCCCGAACCTCATCGAGGTGCAGAAGCGTTCCTATGACCGCTTCCTGCAGATGGATTCGCTGCCCAGCGAGCGTGACGATTCGGGATTGCAGGCGGTGTTCCAGTCTGTGTTTCCCATCACCGACTTCCGCAATGTGTCGCAACTCGATTTCGTCGAGTTCGCCATCGGCAACTGGGAGTGCAAGTGCGGTCACCTCAAGGGGCTGAACCACCTGCGCACGACGTGCCGGAATTGCGGCTCGACGGTCAAGACCGATCCCTTTCATCTGGGCGACGTGCTCTGCAACAAGTGCGGCACGTACAACGCCAACACGCCCGATTTCTGCAACAAGTGCGGCGATCCGGTGGGCCTGCAGCTGAAGTATGACGTGGCCGAGTGCGAAGAGCGCGGCATGACGTACTCCGCGCCGCTGAAGGTTACGATGCGGCTGACCATCTTCGACAAGGACCCTGAGACCGGTAACAAGACGATTCGCGACATGAAGGAGCAGGAAGTCTTCTTCGGCGACGTTCCGCTGATGACTCAGAACGGCACGTTCATCATCAATGGCACCGAGCGCGTGATTGTGAGCCAGTTGCACCGCTCGCCCGGCGTGTTCTTCGAGACGGCGAACAACCGCACGTATTTCCTCGGCAAGATCATTCCATACCGTGGTTCGTGGGTCGAGTTCGAGTACGACCAGAAGAACATCCTGTACGTGCGCATCGATCGCAAGCGCAAGTTCCTGGGAAGCATCTTTCTGCGGGCACTGGGTCTGCGTTCGGACGAGGACATCCTTCGCACCTTCTACACCGTCGATCGCATCGCTCTGCGCGACAACAAGCTCTACTGGACGCTGGAGCCCGGCGTTGACAAGCCCACCAACCTGCTGGGCATGAAGCTGGCGCACAAAATCGCAGCCAAGAACGGCGACGAAATCGTGCACTCCGGCAAGAAGGTCACGCCTTCGGTGATGAAGGAGATCCTCAAGCACAAGATCTCCGAGATCGAAATCGACACCACGGACCTGGAAGGCGCGTTCGTTGCAGCCGACGTGATCGATACGGCAACCGGCGAAGTGCTGCTGGAAGCCAACACCGAACTGACCACCGACAAGCTGTCGAAGATGCTCGAAGCCGGAGTGGCGGAACTGCACTTGTTCTTCCCCGAGCGTGACGACGTGGGCACGGTGATCAGCCAGACGTTGCGCCGCGATTCGGTCAAGACGCCGCAGGAAGCGCTGATTGAGATCTACCGCAAGCTGCGTCCGGGCGATCCTCCGACGCTCGACACGGCGACGTCGCTCTTCCACGGAATGTTCTTCGACTCGCGGAAGTACGACTTCTCGCGGGTGGGCCGCCTCAAGTTCAGCATCAAGCTGTTCGACAAGGAAGACGCGACCAACCTGGAGAACCGGACGCTGGAGCCGGACGATTTCTACGCAACCATCCGGTACCTGCTCAAGTTGCGCAAGAGTATCGGCAGCGTGGACGACATCGATCATCTTGGCAACCGCCGCGTGCGCGCGGTAGGTGAGCTGCTCGAGAACCAGTTCCGCATCGGCCTGGTCCGCATGGAACGCGCCATCAAGGAAAAGATGAGCGTGTACCAGGAGATGTCCACGGCGATGCCGCACGACCTGGTGAACGCCAAGCCGGTGATGGCTGCGATTCGCGAGTTCTTCGGATCTTCGCAATTGTCGCAGTTTATGGACCAGACCAATCCGCTGTCGGAGATCACGCACAAGCGCCGGCTGTCGGCACTTGGTCCGGGCGGACTGTCGCGCGAGCGTGCGGGATTCGAAGTCCGCGACGTACACCCGACGCACTATGGACGTATCTGCCCGATTGAAACGCCGGAAGGCCCGAACATCGGACTGATTTCGTCGCTGAGTTGCTACGCCCGCATCAACGACTACGGTTTCATCGAGTCGCCCTACCGCAAGGTGAAGAATGGGCACGTTCTCGACTTCGTGAGCGTGGTCAATGCCGGCGACAGCGATTACCGCGTCGGCGATCATCTCGAAAAGGCAGAGGTGCTGAAGGCGAACAACGAGCTACGCGATCGCAAGAAGAAGCTGATCGACTTCGAGCCATTCTCGTTCTACCTGTCGGCATGGGAAGAAGACCGCCACGTGATCGCGCAGGCCAACGCAGAGATCGACGACAAGGGCCGCATCGTCAACGAACTGGTTAACGCCCGCAAGGCCGGCAACTTCGTGCTGGTGAACCGCAGTGAAGTGGACTACATCGACGTCAGCCCGAAACAGCTGGTTTCGGTCGCCGCTTCGCTGGTGCCGTTCCTGGAGCACGACGACGCCAACCGCGCCCTGATGGGTGCGAACATGCAGCGCCAGTCGGTGCCGTTGTTGCGCGCGCAAGCGCCGATCGTCGGTACCGGAATGGAAGGCGTTACGGCCCGCGATTCCGGTGCAGTGGTGCTGGCCCGTCGCAGCGGGATCATCGATTCGGTTGACTCCGAGCGCATCATCGTGCGCGTCGAGGGCGAGCATCATCCCATGCAACTCTCGCGCGAGGTGGGCAGCGACATCTATCAGCTCACCAAGTTCAAGCGCTCCAACCAGAACACGTGCATCAACCAGCGTCCGATCGTGAAGAAAGGGCAGCGCGTAGCGAAGGGACAGGTCATCGCCGATGGCCCGTGCACCGACATGGGTGAGTTGGCGCTGGGCCGCAACGTGCTGGTCGCCTTCATGGCGTGGCGCGGCTACAACTTCGAGGACGCGATCCTGGTTTCCGAAAAGATGGTGAAGGAGGACTATTACACCTCCGTCCACATCGAGGAATTCGAGATCGAGTCGCGCGATACCAAGCTGGGCCCGGAAGAAGTTACGCGTGATATTCCCAACGTCAGCGAGTCGGCGCTTGCGCGATCTCGACGAGAGCGGCATCATCCGCATCGGCGCGACCGTGAAGGCGGGCGACATCATTGTGGGCAAGGTCACGCCGAAGGGCGAGACGCAGCTTACTCCGGAAGAGAAGCTGCTGCGCGCCATCTTCGGCGAAAAGGCCGGCGACGTGCGCGATGCCTCGCTGACCTGTCCTCCGGGTATCGAGGGCACGGTGGTCGACGTGAAGATCTTCTCGCGCAAGGGGCAGGAGAAAGACGAGCGCGCCAAGTTCATCGAGGCGCAGCAGATCGAGCGCCTGCATAAGAACCTGGCGGACGAAATCCGAATCCTCACCGACGAGCGTTTGAAGCGCCTGGAAGCGTTGCTGGGCGGCAAGGAAGTCCTGGCCGACCTGCACGACGAGCGCACCAACAAGCGCCTGCTGACCAAGGGCGTGGTGCTGGACCGCGACGCTATCGAGCGGATTTCGACGCGCAATCTCAAGCGCATCAAGTACGCCGACAAGGACCCACGGGTCAACGAGCAGATCGACGAGATCGAGGAGATGACCTCGCGCCAGATCGATGTACTGCGCAAGATCGTCAAGGAGAAGGAAGAGAAGCTGCAGAAGGGCGATGAGCTGCCACCGGGCGTGATCAAGCTGGTGAAGGTGTATATCGCCATGAAGCGCAAACTGAGCGTCGGCGACAAGATGGCCGGGCGCCACGGCAACAAGGGCGTCATCGCCCGCATCCTGCCGGAAGAGGACATGCCTTACCTCGAGGACGGGACGCCGGTCGAGATCGTCCTGAACCCGCTGGGCGTTCCCAGCCGTATGAACGTCGGACAGATTCTGGAGACGCACCTGGGGTGGGCCGGTCATCAGCTCGGCCAGAAGATCGGCGAGTTGCTGCAGCAGAACTCCAAGGCGGAGGTCCTGCGCAAGGAACTGAAGACGCTGTTCAAAGACACGCCGTTCTTGGACAGCATTGTGGACCTCGACGATGAGACTCTGGAAAACATGGCCGACGGCATGAAGGATGCTGTCTTCTTCGGATCGCCGGTGTTCGACGGCGCCAAAGAGCACGAGATCAAGTCGCTGTTGACGGAGGCCGAATTGCCGAGTTCCGGCAAGGCGTACCTATACGACGGCATGACCGGGGAGAAGTTCGAGCAGCCCATTACGGTTGGGTACATCTACATGCTCAAACTTTCGCACCTGGTCGACGACAAGATCCATGCGCGTTCCATCGGCCCGTACTCGCTGATCACCCAGCAGCCGCTGGGCGGGAAGGCGCAGTTCGGTGGCCAGCGCTTCGGAGAAATGGAAGTGTGGGCCCTGGAAGCGTACGGAGCGGCGTACATCCTGCAGGAATTGCTGACTGCGAAGTCCGATGACGTTTATGGCCGTACCAAGATTTACGAGGCCATCGTCAAAGGCGAAGCAGCCATCGAGCCGGGCGTGCCGGAGTCGTTCAACGTGTTGATTCGCGAGTTGCAGTCGCTTTGTCTTGACGTGGAGCTGATCAAGATCCAACGACGACAAGCCGTTGCTGGAAGCTCCGGTCGCCGCCGACTGATCTTTGAGGATCGAGGTAGCTGCCTCCACTGCTCCCGCAGGAGGCAGCACCCGGTGAAATGATGCGCACGGGAGCCGCCAGCGGCCGCGCAAAGGCCGTGGGATCCTGCAGTTCGCTACGGCGAAGCCCGCAGGATAGGAGGACAATTTGTTCCGTTCGAATCCATTTGAGCTCGGAAATCCGATCGCCGACTTTGACGCCATCCGCATCAGCCTGGCTTCGCCGGAAAAGATCCGCAGCTGGTCTCACGGTGAGGTGACCAAGCCGGAGACCATCAACTACCGCACCTTCAAGCCGGAGCGCGATGGCTTGTTCTGCGCCCGCATCTTCGGCCCGGTCACCGACTGGGAGTGCCTGTGCGGCAAGTACAAGCGCATGAAGCACCGCGGCGTGATCTGCGACAAGTGCGGCGTCGAAGTTACGCTCTCGAAAGTCCGTCGCGAGCGGCTCGGCCACATCGAACTGGCGTCGCCCGTGTTCGCACGTGTGGTTCTTCAAGGGGCTGCCCAGCCGCATCGGGCATATCCTCGACATTTCGCTGCGCGACCTCGAGTCCGTCCTCTACTTCGAGGCGTATGTCGTGGTCGAAGCCGGCGAAGCGCCGGTGAAAGATCGCGAGGTCATCAAGGACGAGACCAAGTTCCGCGAACTCGACCAGCAATTCCGCGCCACGCGGCTTCAAGGCCATGATGGGCGCCGAAGCCATCAAGGAACTGCTGAAGCGCGTGGAAGTGGACACCATGTCGGTCGAACTGCGCGAGAAGATGCGCAGCGAGTCGTCCGTGCAGAAGCGGCTGAAGTATGCCAAGCGCCTGAAGGTGGTTGAGGCCTTCCGCAAGAGCGGCAACAAGCCGCAGTGGATGATTCTCGACGTGATCCCGGTGATTCCGCCGGAGCTGCGTCCGCTGGTTCCACTCGACGGCGGACGGTTCGCAACGTCGGATTTGAACGACCTGTATCGCCGTGTCATCAACCGCAACAACCGGTTGAAGAAGCTGATGGACCTGCACGCGCCGGAAGTCATCGTGCGCAACGAAAAGCGCATGCTGCAGGAAGCCGTGGACGCGCTGTTCGACAATGGACGCCGTGGCCGTGTGCTGCGCGGAGCCAACAACCGTCCGCTGAAGTCGCTGTCCGACACGCTGAAGGGCAAGCAAGGACGTTTCCGCCAGAACCTGCTCGGCAAGCGCGTGGACTACTCGGGGCGTTCGGTGATCGTGGTCGGTCCCGACCTCAAGCTGAACCAGTGCGGGTTGCCCAAGAAGATGGCGCTGGAGCTGTTCAAGCCGTTTATCTATCACCGGCTGGAGCAGACCGGGCACTGCACCACCATCAAGCAGGCCAAGGAAATGGTGGAGCAGCAGGAGCCCATCGTGTGGGACATCCTGGAAGAAGTGATCAAGGACCATCCCGTCCTGTTGAACCGCGCTCCTACGCTTCACCGTCTCGGCATTCAGGCTTTCGAGCCGGTGCTGGTTGAAGGCAAGGCCATCAAGATTCACCCGCTGGTCTGCACCGCGTTCAACGCGGACTTCGACGGTGACCAGATGGCGGTGCACATTCCGCTGTCGCCGGAAGCGCAGGTCGAAGCCAGCGTGCTGATGCTGGCGTCGCACAACATCCTGTCACCGGCGTCGGGTCAGCCGATCACCGTGCCGACGCAGGACATGGTGCTGGGCATCTACTACCTGACGAAGGGCAAACCGGGCGCCAAGGGCGAAGGCCGCGCGTTTGCCAACATCGAGGAAGTGCTGCTGGCCAAGGAAGCGGGCGCGGTGGAAACACTCACCCCGATTCGTCTGCGCTACACCGGCGAGGTCATGGACCTCACCACGGCGTATGACGATCAGGATGTGATCCACACCGAGCCGACCCACTTCGAGCGGCAGTTCATCTCGACGACGGTGGGCCGCGCCATCATGAACGATCACCTGAAGCGCGGCGCCAAGGACATGCCGTACATCAACGGCCTGCTCAAGAAGAAGGGCGTCGGCCAACTGGTGAATTACTGCTACCTGCGCTTCGGTCTGGAGACCACGGTGCGCATGCTCGACGGCATCAAGCAGCTGGGCTTCCAGTACGCCACCCGCGCGGGCCTGTCGATCGGCATCGACGACATGGTCATCCCGCCGGGCAAGCAGGACCTGGTGCGTAACGCCGAGAAGCAGGCCATCGTGGTGCAGCAACAATACCTCGACGGCGCCATCACCAACGGCGAGCGCTACAACAAGGTTGTGGAAATCTGGTCGAAGATCACCGAAGAAGTTGCCGACGAGATGTTCGGCAACATGCAGCAGCAGGACAAAGAAGGCCAGATGAATCCGATTTACGTCATGGCCGACTCCGGCGCTCGTGGATCGAAGCAGCAGATTCGCCAGCTCTCCGGCATGCGCGGACTGATGGCCAAGCCTTCCGGCGAGATCATCGAGACGCCCATCACGGCGAACTTCCGCGAAGGCCTCACGGTGTTGGAGTACTTCATCTCCACTCACGGCGCTCGCAAGGGACTGGCCGATACCGCACTGAAGACCGCGGACTCCGGCTACCTGACCCGCCGCCTGGTGGACGTGGCGCAGGACGTGATCATCAGCGAATACGACTGCGGTACGGTCGATGGCATCTATGTCACTTCCATCGTGGAGTCGGGCGAGATCATCGAGCCGCTGCGCGACCGTATCGTGGGCCGCGTTTCGCTGGAGAAGATCAAGGACTACGAAGGCAACATCATCGTTGACATCAACCAGGAGATCACGGAGGAACTTGCGGTCGCAGTGCAGGCCGCCGGTATCGAGCGGGTGAAGATCCGCTCCGTGCTCACCTGCGAGTCGAAGCGTGGCGTCTGCGTCATGTGCTACGGCCGCAACCTGGCTTCGGGCCGCCTGGTCGAGTTCGGCGAAGCGACGGGCGTCATCGCAGCGCAGTCCATCGGCGAGCCGGGAACGCAGCTCACCATGCGCACCTTCCACATCGGCGGTACGGCTTCGCGCGTGAGTGAGCAGTCGCGCCTCGATGCCAAGAACAACGGCGCTGTGCGGTTTGTGAACCTGATCACGGTTCGTTCGAAGGAGGGCCACCTGGTGGTAATGAACCGCAACGGCTCGATCACGGTGGTGGACGAAAAGGGCCGCGAAAAGGAACGTTACGCGGTCGTGTATGGCGCCAAGGTGAAGGTCGAAGACGGCCAGCCAGTTTCGCTCGGCGACGTTCTGGTCGAGTGGGACCCGTACACCTTCGCCATCCTGACCGAAATCGGCGGAACGGTGCAGTTCAAGGACCTGCAGGAAGGCCTGACGCTGCACGAGGAAGTCGACGAAGTGACCGGCCTGTCGCGTCACGTAGTGATGGATTCGCCAGATGAGAAGCGCCAGCCTGCGATCGTTATCAAGGGCGCCAAGGGCAGCAAGCGTTACCTGATGCCCTCGCGCGCTCACTTGATGATCCTGGATGGCGACGAGGTCACGCCGGGCGAAGTGCTGGCGAAGATCCCGCGCGAAACCACCAAGACCAAGGACATCACCGGCGGTCTGCCGCGCGTGGTCGAACTGTTCGAAGCCCGCAAGCCGCGTGAGACTGCGGTCATCAGCGAAATCGATGGCGTGGTGAAGTTCGGCGATGTCGCCAAGGGCCAGCGCAAGATCTACGTGGTGGCCGACAACGGTACCGAGAAGGAATACCAGGTGCCGCGTGGCGTTCACATCAACGTTCAGGAAGGCGAGCGCATCAAGGCTGGCGAGCCGCTGATGGATGGCCCGCTCAACCCGCACGACATCCTTGCCGTGCTGGGTGAAAAGGAGCTGCAGGCGTACCTGGTGAACGAAATCCAGGAAGTCTACCGGCTCCAGGGCGTGAACATCAGCGACAAGCATATCGAAGTCATCGTTCGCCAGATGATGCGCTGGGTGAAGGTGGAAGACGTGGGCGATACGTCGTTCCTGCTGGAACAGCAGATCGACAAGTTCCGCTTCCGCGAAGAGAACGAGAAGGCGATTGCCAACGGCGGCAAGCCGGCCACGGGCCGTCCGCTGCTGCTGGGCATCACCAAGGCTTCGCTCTCGACCGATTCCTTCATCTCCGCGGCGTCCTTCCAGGAGACCACGCGCGTGCTGACCGAGGCCTCGATTCAGGGCGCCGTCGATCATCTCCGCGGCCTCAAGGAGAACGTCATCGTGGGCCGTCTCATTCCCGCGGGAACCGGCATGGAGTACTACCGTAATGTCCGGCTCTCGGAGGAGATGGAACAGGCCGCCGCCAAAGTGCAGGAGGAAGTTACTGCCGCGTATGAAGAAGCCGAGCGCGCGCTGGAACTGCTCCGCCACGAAGGTGAGAACGAAGCCGAGGAACTCGCGGCCGAGTAATTGGTCACAAAGTTGCGCCGCTCGTGTATCAACACGGGCGGCTTTTTTGCAGAAGTTCTTGTTAGTCAGGAGCTAGTTGGGGCGAGTCAATTCGCCCCTTTTATCTATGAGGGTGTGTAAACTTTAATCGCATCCTGGTTCCATTTCTGACTGATATGTCACGGTTCTTCAAACACTTGCGGATTGCGTTCTGGCGCGCGTTCGAGCACGACGCGTTCGCCGTGGCCAAGGCGGCTGCGTTCTCCGCGATTCTCACCTTCTTTCCGGCCGTTCTGCTGCTGGCCTCGATTCTGTCCCGCTCGCACAGCAGTGGGGCATTTATCCGCGAAATCTTTCGAGCATTGGGGCGGATACTCCCCGAGGGGACCAACACGGCGGTCACCCAGTACTTCACGGGCACCAAGCCGGTGCAAACCAAGATTTTAGTGACCACCAGCATCTTCACCCTGTGGACGGCTTCCGGCGTCATGATCTCGTGGATGGAGGGCTTCCGTAAGGCCTACCAGATGCCGAAGGTCTGGGGGCTGGTGAAGGAGCGGCTCATCGCGTTCCAGCTTGTGGTGCTGGCCGGCGTTCCCATGGGTTTCGCGTCGTTCCTCGTGGTTTTCGGTAACCAGATCGAACGCTGGGCCATGATTCATGTAGGTCACGAACTGACCCCCTACATTCTTGGGCTGTGGACGGCGGTGCGCTGGATCATCGCCACGCTGACCAGCATCGCCGTCATCGGGCTGGTTTACCATCATGGCGTTCCCCGGACCCAGCCCTGGCACAGAGTGCTGCCCGGAGCGGTGGTGGCGACCATACTGTGGGTTTTTGCTACCGTCCTCTTTGGCTACTACTTGCGGCGCTACGCGGATTACGACGTGATCTACGGGTCGGTGGGGACCGCGATCGCGCTGCTGATCTGGCTCTATCTGGTTTCGATGGTGGTGCTGATCGGAGCTGAATTCAATGCGCTGCGATATCCGCGCTTTTTATTTGGAGCGCACTCGAGCTTCGATTCGGCGCAGAGGCGCGTGAGCTAGGCGACATGCAGAGCATGAAACAAGACATCATGGTGCCGCAGGAGAACTCACTGCAAAGCGCGAACGCACCACGCCGGCGCGCCAAGATCGTATGCACCATCGGCCCCGCCAGCAACTCCGAGGAGATGATTCGCGATCTCATGCTCCTAGGCATGGACGTGGCCAGGCTGAATTTTTCCCACGGCACCCATGAGCAACATGCCGTGGTGATCGAACGGCTGCGCGCGGTGGCCGGCCAGCTCGGCCGCAGCATCTGCATCATGCAGGACTTGCAGGGTCCCAAGATCCGCACGGGACGCCTCCAATCCGGCGCTCCAGTGGCTCTGAAGAAGGGACAGACTGTCACCATCACTTCGAAAGACGTGGCGGGCACGACCGAAATTATCTCCACCACCTATCAGAACCTGGCCGACGATGTGAAGCCCGGCGAGCGCATCCTGCTGTCCGATGGACGTATCGAGCTGGTGGTGCAGGAGGTTCGCGAGGGCGAAGTCGTGTGCGAGGTGCTGAATGGCGGCATGCTGGGCGAGAACCAGGGCATCAACCTTCCCGGCACCAATGTCAGCATTCCTTCGCTGACGGAAAAGGACCTGCTCGACCTGGAGTTTGGGTTGAAGCAAGGCGTCGATCTCGTCGCCATATCATTTGTTCGCACGGTCAACGATGTGGTCAAGGCGAAAAATGCCATCGCGGCCTATCGTCGCGACGTCGGGCTGATCGCCAAGCTGGAGAAGCCCCAGGCCATCGATAACCTCGACGGTATTCTGGACACCGCCGTTGGCGTCATGGTGGCGCGTGGCGATCTCGGGGTAGAGGTCGCGCCGGAGAAGGTGCCGCTGATACAGAAATACGTGATCCGTCGGGCGCTCGACTTCCGCAGACCGGTGATCACTGCAACGCAGATGCTGGAGTCGATGACTGACAGTCCGCGCCCTACTCGGGCTGAGGCCAGCGATGTCGCCAATGCGGTGTTCGACGGCACCGACGCCGTGATGTTGTCGGGTGAGACCGCCAGCGGCAAGTATCCTCGCGAGGCGGTTGAAATGATGGCCCGCATCGTGGCAGAGACGGAGGCGAATTCGCTCCATCCCTTAACGCCGGGACACCGGGAAGCCGCGCATCTCTCCGTTGCCGAGACGATTTGCGAGTCGATGGCCCATGCCGCGCGTGACCTGAAAATACGGGCAATCGCCGTCTTCACCGAGACTGCGACCACGGCGCGAATGTTGTCGAAGTATCGTCCCGCGGCCGACATCTACGCCTTCACATCCTCGGAAACCGTGCGCAACCGCATGAACGCGCTTTGGGGAACCATGCCGCTGCTGTGTCCGCCGAAACTGTCGGTCGAGCGCATGGCCCAGTTTGCGGAAGAGGAGCTAAAGCGGCTCAACGTGCTGACGCCAGGCGACGTTTTTGGACTGGTTGCAGGTACGCAAAACACTGCCGGTGCAACCAACTTCATGCGCCTGATCCAGGTTCGGGACGCCCGCGAGACGACGGACCAAGACGCCGGGAGCGCTGTTGGAAGCTTGTGAGAGGCTGAAAGGGACAAGACATGTCGAACGAAGTGGTATCGGTAGCGATTCTGGAAGCGCTGCCCGGCCAGGAAGAAGCGCTGCTGAACATGTTGCGCGAGTTCTACGCGATGATGAAATCCAAGGGCTACTGTAGCGACTTGCTGTACCGCGACAGCGATCGGCCCAGCCGTCTCATTCACCTGCGCCGCTGGAAGTCGGAGGAGCATCGCGGTGAGGCCCAGCACGATCCCGACGTGCACCGCTACTGGCAGCAGCTACCGGACCTTTGCGTCATCCCCACGGTGTACGAAAACCTGGAGACGATGTTCGAGAGCCAGTCTGGGTGAGCGACAGCATCGTTGACTGCCAGCCATCGACCGTCAGTCACTGGCCTTACGGTTTCTTCCCGTCCACCCACTCAGGCACAAAGTCCGTATTGGCCAGCCACGTTATCGGCGCGATCATCGATGCAATCGCGCGGTCCATGTGCTGGAAGGCGATCTTGTCGAGAGTGTCGGTCGGTTGGTGGTAGTCCTTGTGCAACCCAAAGCTGGAAACCGTCTGGGCGATGATGCCGTCCTTTGCCAGAGCGTAATTGTCTGACCGCGTGAAGAACTTCTGCTCCGGGTGCGGATCGTTCACCAGCTTGGCGCCGTGCTTTACCAGTTCGGGTCCGAGATCCGTGCGGTCAAAACCCGAAAGCCACATTTCATCCGGCTTGAGTTTAGGGTCGGGACGTCCGAGCATCTCGAACTCCAGATTGGCGACGATGCTCTTCACCGGGAACGTGGGATTCTGCAGGAAGTAGCGCGCGCCTACCAGACCCTTCTCCTCGCTGCCCCAGAACGCCACAATGACGGTTCGCTTTGGCTTCGGCTCCTTCGCTAGCACGCGAGCCAACTCCAGTACCGCCGCAGTCCCCGAGGCATCGTCATCGGCGCCATAATAGGTCTTGCCATTTTCCACGCCGAGGTGATCGAGGTGGGCGCTCAGCAGAATGACCTGCTCTTCCGTAGAGCTGCCTTCGATTTTTGCCAACACGTTCCAGGTGTGCGTGTCCGTCCAGTGTGTGATTTGCGCCTGGAGGTTTACGGTCGCCCCTTCCGGCTCTGACCAGAGCTGGTCGAAGGTCTCTGGTTTTGCCAGAACCAGAACAGCGCGAGCTTTCGGTTGCTGCTCTCCGATTTGTTGCGGCATTTGTGGCGGATGCTTCGCCAACATGTCGAACATCCCTTGTGCGGCAGGTGACGACGCCACAATCACCAGTGCGGCTTTTCCGTTTCTGTAGGGATCGAGAACCCGCCGCGCCTCCTCCATACTCGTCCCGGACTTGAGTTTCATAAGTATGGCGGCATTGCCTGTGACGTCAGCCGGCGACGTTTTCTCGTCAGACAGATCCAGCCTTTGCAGGGGTGCTACCACGGGTGACACTGAGAGTCCGGAAATTACGATTTGTTTACCGTGCGTCAGGACCAGCAGCGGTTGGCCGCCACTGTCCTTTGCCACGACCGTGAGTGTTGGGTTGCCAACGACCTCGCGCGAACGGATCGTCGCCGTCTGGATAAACTGCCCATCTCCTGCAGCGGGCGCCAACCCGTACAGTTTCAGCTTGCCGGCGATGAACTGTGCTGCCCGGTGCTCATCTTCGGTGCCGCTACCGCGTCCGTGAAGCGACGGACCAGCCAGATAGGTCAGATTTTCGCGCACGCAGCTCGCGCACAGGGCCGGGGCGGTCTCCGATTCGCGAACCAGTGGCCGATGCGAATGTACGGCCGGGTGCGAGACCTGCTGCTGTGGCTGGGGAGTCGCGGTCTGCGCGGCTCCGATCGGGGCGAGCGGAAGGACGAAGAGCAGGGTGATTGCAACGGAGGAAACTGGCTTCTTGAGGTTCAAATAGTATTCTCTTCTAGACGGTTTGCCTGACTTATATGCCGATCCACCCCGCACGAATTGCCAACAGACTGGTCACCGCCACCACGATCCACAGGAGCACGCCCTGAATCAGGGGTCGCGGCCCGACCTTTCGCAGTGCCGCCGGCGATAGGGTCGCTCCGATCAGAAACAGGGTGAAGATCAGCATCAGTTTCCCTGCGCTGCTTAGAAAGTGATAGACGGGCAATCCCGCCAACAGATAGGTGTTGGCCATCGCCGCCAGGCAGAAAAACAGGATGAACCACGGCCACTGGATGCGGGTCTTACTGCCCGTCTTTACCGCCGTGGCCACCGTCACTGGCACAATCCAGAGAGCGCGTGCCAGTTTTACGGTTGTTCCGACGGCCAGTGCGGGAAGTCCGTATTTCGCGCAGGCGCCCACTACTGAACTGGTGTCATGGATCGCCAGCGCGGCCCACAATCCAAACTGCGTCTGCGAAAGCTTCAGCGCGGTTCCGATTGCCGGGAAGGTCAGCAGGGCAACGGAATTCAACAGGAAGATGGTTCCCAACGAGACCGACATTTCGTCCTCGGTCGCACCCACAACCGGGCCGACTGCGGCGATGGCGCTACCGCCGCAGATCGCCGTGCCGGTCGAGATCAGGAAGGCAGCCCGTTGCTGAACCGCCACCAGCTTTCCGATCAAAGTCCCGAGGGTCAGGGCGAAGGCGATCCCCACTGCCGTGTAGAGAAACCCGCTCCGCCCGGCGCGCAGCACCTCGTGCAGGTTCATGCCGAAGCCTAGTCCCACCACGGCGGCTTGCAAGAGGTATCTCGATATCTGCCGCGACTCTCCCGGATACGGATGGCTGGCGATTGCGCCAAAAAACAGGCCAGCAACCAGGGCCATAGGCGGAGAAGCCCAGGGTGTCAGACAGAAAGCCAGGCCCAGAACAAACAGGATTTTCGATCTCATGCAAAGAGGACTTGCGAGTGCAAAGCGATTCCTATTCTACCCACCCGAGGCCGCGGTGCCGACCAAGCAGGAGCCACAAATAAAATGGGCCCAATGCCAAAGAGCGGTGACGAGTCCTTGGCTCCGGGCCCATTCGATCCTGAAATGGATCGGAGGTGATACTTAATGGTAACTCCCCCTGTGGAAATGTCAAGAACTAATGTCGATAACTTGCTGATTTTCTTAGAGTTGTAGGATTTCGAGCGAGTCGCACAACTCGCTGAAAACACACCACATCCGAGCTTGCGCTCTGGATCGTGCCCGAGGCTGAAGACACCATCGGAGACCGGAAACGCCTTGCTTGCACTTCCCTCGCAGCCGGCAGATGCTTGTGATAGCTCTATTACCGAGGTAGCACGAAACATGTGCTTCATGCGAAAACGCCGGCTCTTGATCGCCTGCCTGCCAGTGATACTTACCATCCTTACGTGCGCGCCGCCCTCGGCTGCGCACAATAACCCGCCGGACACGGCTGCCTCGAGCCAGAGCCCGACGGTGATTGAATACTCGCTGCCGACCGACAAACTGCAGAAGTCCTATGCGCTGTACCTGACAACTGGTGTGCTTTATTTCGTCACCACGGTATGGGGATTTCTGGTGCTGTACGGCATGTTGAGGATGCGGTTCGGCGCGCGTCTTCGCGACCTGGCAGTCCGAGCCTCACGAGTCCGTGTGGTGCAGGGAGCGGTAGTGATGTCGCTCTTCTTTCTCGCGATTCAGCTCTTGCAACTGCCGTTCGACGCCTATGGGCACCACATCGGCTTGCAGTACGGGCTATCGGTGCAGCAATGGGGATCGTGGTTCGGCGACTGGGCGAAGAACTTCGTGCTCATCCTGCTGGTTGGCAGCATCGCCGGATGGGGCCTCTATGGTGCCCTGCGTCGCAGTCCGCGGCGCTGGTGGTTCTACTTCTGGCTGGTCACGATTCCGTTTGTCGTTTTCGTGATCTTCATCCAACCTGTGCTGATCGATCCACTGTTCAACAAGTTCGAGCCGCTGCCGGACAGGCATGCCGATCTGGTAGCGGCGCTGGAGCGTGTGGTGCATCGCGGCGGAATGGACATTCCGTCCGAGCGCATGTTCGAAATGAAAGCCAGCGAAAAGACAACGGAACTCAACGCCTATGTCACCGGGTTTGGCTCAACGAAGCGCGTCGTGGTGTGGGACACGACAATGGAGCATCTCACCACTCCGCAGACCATGTTCGTGTTCGGCCATGAGATGGGACACTACGTTCTGGGGCACATTCCGAAGATGCTGGCCATCTTCCTACTTCTGCTGCTCGGGCTGTATTACATCGCTTACCGCCTGGCCAATGGGCTGGTGGCGCGATATGGCCCGGGCTGGGGGATAAGTGAGATAGGCGACTGGGCCTCCTTTCCGCTGCTGTTCCTGCTGTTTACCGTTCTCATGTTTTTGGCGACTCCGGTGGTGAACGGGATATCCCGGCACTACGAACATCAGGCGGACCAGTACGGCCTGGAGGTCGTACACGGGCTTGTGCCCGACTCCGGGCGCTCCGCGGCCCGCGCGTTTCAAATCCTGGGAGAGCGCTCCCTCGACTATCCGTATGTGGGAAAATTCGCGGAATTCTGGTTTTGGAGCCATCCCACCATTCGGGATCGCGTGATCTATGCGCAAACTTACGACCCGTGGAGCGAGGGGCGATCTCCGGAGTTTGTGACCGGAAACCAGTGATGGGACGGGGATCAACAACGACCGGGATTCTGGCGCACCGGGCCGTTGTTGTCACCGGGTTCCGATGACAAATTCGTATTTGCGGAACTCCGGTCAGACAAGGCGGGAACATGCGTTGACACTGGCGTAGAGCGTCTGCTAACGTCAGAAGTTCCATAGTTTTCCTAGCGCTCCCAGTTCGCCTTCAGCCGCAGGAACTCAAGAATCAGGAATGGATCCTCTACTCAAACAAGTGGGTGATTTACTGCTCGGAGCTGTCCCGACAGGGGTGCTGTTGCTGCTGCTTTACGCACTCTACACCGCCCTGGTCGGCAAGCCCCTGAAGCGCGTCCTGGAACAACGGCGCGAGCGTACCGAAGGAGCCGTCTTCAAGGCGCGTGCCGATATTGCGGTGGCGGAAACCAGGACCCAGGAGTACGAGCAGCGCCTGCGGGAAGCCCGCCTGGCCGTCTTCAAGGTTCAGGAAAGCCGTCGTCAGGCGGCACAAAAGGCCCGCGCCGCCGCAGTGGCCCAGGCCAGGGAGCGCGCCCAGGGACAGATTCGCGAAGCCCGCGCGGCGATCGAGCAAGACATGGCCATGGCGCGGCAGGGCCTGCAAGCCGAATCCGAACAGCTCGCCTCGGAAATTATCCGCACCATCCTCAAACCGGCGGCCGCGACTCCCGCAGCGGGCGGCCGGCTATGACGAGAACCGCTTGCCGGCGGCTAGCCTTAGTTCTGGTGTTCGCTTGTCTCTCAGTGGGTTTCATCGCCGCAAAGGAAGATCCCCAGAAGTCTGCTGCGGCACAGGCGTCTGACCAGAAGACCCAGCAGGAACCAGCCCAACAGCCCGTTAACCCCGATGCCGCAATTGGACGGGACCTGGCTAACGCTTCCGCCGAAGCCGAGGAAGCAGAAGAAGGTGTGCACGAGGAGCACGCGGAGTTCAAATATTCTGCCATGGTCGCAAGGCTCGGAGGGTACATAGGGATCGGTCCCCATGGCATGTACTGGGTTTCGCTGTGCGCCAACTTTGTCATCCTGGCGCTGTTCTTCTGGATGCTGCTGAAGTCGAAGTTGCCACACATGTTTCGTGATCGCACAACGGCGATCCAGAAGGCTCTGAAAGAAGCCCAGGCGGCCAGCGCCGAAGCATCGCGCCGCCTCGCCGACATCGAAGCCCGCTTGTCCAAACTCGATGTCGAAGTGAACGAGATACGTGCCGGTGCGGAGCGCGAGGCGGCGGCGGAAGAGCAGCGCGTGCGCGAGGCTGCGGAAGAGGACAAGCGCAAAGTAGTCGATTCCGCCGAAGCCGAAATTGCCGCTATCGCCCGCACCGCCCGCCACGACTTGAAGAGCTTCGCCGCTTCGCTGGCCGTCGACATCGCCTCACGCAAGATCAAGGTGGACGACAATACCGACCAGGCGCTGGTTCGCAACTTCGTGAGCCATCTCGGAAAGGACGGCGAGTAGCGATGGCAGCAATCTCCAACCGCTACGCCCGCGCCCTGGTCGATGTGGTCATCGAGCGAAAAATCGATCCGGTGACCGCAGTGCAGCAGGTGGACGACATGGTCGCAACCGTCAGCGGCAACAACGAACTGCGCATGGTTTGGGAATCACCTGCGATCACAGCGGACCAGAAGCGCGCCGTGCTCGATGCCATGGCCGGACAGTCGGGTACGTTGCGGTCGATCCGGAATTTCTTTGCCGTGCTCATCGATCACGGCCGCATTCCAATGCTGGCGCAGATTGCCCGCCAGTTTGAGACTGAGCTGAATAACCAGCTTGGGTTTGTGGAAGCCGACATAACGAGCTCCCGCCAGCTCACGCCCGACGAGAAACAGGAACTGGAGTCGCAAGTGGCGCGCGTGACTGGCAAGAAGATACGGGCACGCTATGACACCGACTCTAAGCTACTGGGTGGAGCGATGGTGCGCGTGGGCAGCACGATTTACGACGGCTCCGTCCTCGGTCAATTGCAGAAGTTGAAGGAACAGCTTTCGAATTCTTAGCACTTGTGGAATTAGCCTTATCGTTCGTATAAATGGCTCATAAACCAAATTAACGTGTCGACGCCGTGGCCCTTCCGCCTTGCTTGGCAACTGGCTTCTGGCTACTGACAACTGGATTCCTATGGCGCAGATCAAAGCAGACGAGATCACGAAGCTCATCCGCGAGCAGATCGAAAATTACGAGACCAAGATTGCCGTCGATGAAGTCGGCACCGTCATGTCGGTCGGCGACGGCATCGCCCGCGTCTTCGGACTCGACAAGGTCATGGCCGGCGAGTTGCTCTCTTTCCCGCACAATGTCGCGGGACTCGCCATGAACCTGGAAGAAGACCAGGTCGGCACCGTGATTCTGGGCGACTACACAGAGATTCAAGAAGGTGACGAGGTCAAGCGGACGGGAAAGATCATGAGCGTGCCCGTGGGCGACGCCATGATCGGCCGCGTGGTCGACGGGCTGGGGACTCCTATCGACGACAAGGGCCCCGTTAGCACCGACAAGTTTAATCCGGTGGAGCGCCTCGCCCCCGGCGTCATCGACCGTCAGCCAGTGAAAGAGCCCATGGCCACCGGACTCAAGGCCATCGACTCCATGATTCCGATTGGCCGTGGTCAGCGCGAACTGATTATTGGCGATCGCCAGACGGGCAAGACCGCGGTCGCGCTCGACGCCATCATCAACAGCAGGGGACGCGACCTGATCTGCATATACTGCGCCATCGGCCAGAAGCGCTCGTCAGTTGCGCAAGTAGTGAAGACGCTGGAAGACTTCGGCGCGATGGAATACACCATCGTGGTCTCGGCTTCCGCTTCCGATCCCGCCCCCATGCAATACATCGCGCCCTACGCGGCGTGCGCCATCGGCGAGTACTTCCGCGATAGCGGCCGCCACGCCCTCTGCATTTACGACGATCTTTCCAAGCACGCGGTTGCCTACCGCGAAATCTCGCTGCTGTTGCGCCGTCCGCCGGGACGCGAAGCTTATCCCGGTGACGTGTTCTATCTGCACTCGCGCTTGCTGGAGCGCGCCTCCAAGCTGAGCAACGACCTCGGCGGCGGCTCGCTGACCGCGCTTCCCATCATCGAAACTCAGGCGGGTGACGTATCGGCGTACATTCCCACCAACGTGATTTCGATCACCGATGGCCAGATCTATCTCGAAACCGACCTGTTCAACTCCGGCGTGCGTCCTGCCGTCAACGTCGGACTGTCAGTGAGCCGCGTGGGTGGCAACGCCCAGATCAAGGCGATGCGCCAGGTCGCGGGGACCCTGCGGCTCGATCTCGCGCAGTACCGCGAACTGGCAGCATTCTCGCAGTTCGGAAGCGACCTGGACAAAGCGACGCAAGCGCAGCTTGCTCGCGGCCAGCGCCTGACGGAAATTCTGAAGCAGGGACAGTACCAGCCGCTGCCGTTCTCCAAGCAGATTCTGATCATCTACGCCGGGACCCAGGGCCTGCTCGACGACATGCCCGTCGATCAGTTGCGCGAATTCGAAAAAGGCCTGAACTCGTTTGTAGATACCAGCAATCCCGGTCTGCTGCGATCGATCGAAGAGAAGAAGATCCTCGATGACGATCTTCGCGCCGATCTGACCAAGACCATCAAGGACTACAAGGACCGTTTTGCCAGCGAGCGTCAGGCTGCTGCTTCGGCTGCGGCGAGCGGGTAACCCGACATGGCCAACGTACTCGATCTTCGGCGTCGTATCCGCAGCGTGAAGAACACGCGCCAGATCACCAAGGCCATGAAGATGGTCTCGGCGGCCAAGCTGCGTCGCGCCCAGGAACGCGCTCTGTCAGCCCGTCCCTTCGCCCAGATGCTAACCAACGTTTTGCAGTCGGCGGTCAGCCGTACGGAGCTGGTCGATCCGGACACGGGTTTGCCGATCCATCCCCTGCTCCGCGAACGGTTTCCCGAGAGGACCGTGCTGATCATCATCGTGACCGGCGACCGTGGTCTAGCCGGCGCGTTTAACTCCAACGTACTGAAGGCCCCACTGAAGTTCGTGGACTATCTTGCGGACAAGAACATTGACGTAGAGGCCATCGGCCGCAAAGGTCGCGACTTTCTGCGGCGGCGGTTCCCAGTCGTGAAACCAGATGATGTTGGGCGTGCTGGACGCGTGCAGATCGTCGGCGAGTACGTCAACCTGCTCGCCAAGGTCGAATATGACGCCGTCGAAGAAATGGCGAATGGCATCATCAAACGCTACTGCCGTGAGCAGATCGATGGCGTCTACCTGGTCTTCAACGAATTCAAGTCGGTGATCTCGCAACGGGTGATCGTGGAGCGCATCCTTCCGGTGCAGGAGATCGGTCGCCGCGAGGTTACGCAGGCGGAAGAATTGACGAAAGAGGCGCGCGAACGCATGGGCGAAGCGGCACGTACGGCGGGCATAAGCTTACAGGCTCCGGAAACCACCGAGTTGGAGCGGGAAGCGATCAAGTTCGGCACCGCTCCGGTGGATTACATCTACGAGCAGGCTCCCGAGGAACTGCTCAATGCGCTGTTGCCGCGCTATGTCGCGATCCAGATCTATCAGGCGCTGCTGGAGTCGGTGGCAGCCGAGCACGCGGCCCGCATGACTGCCATGGATTCGGCGACCAACAACGCCAACGACGTGATCGACTCGCTCACACTGACCCTCAACCGGGTCCGCCAGGCGGCGATTACCAAGGAAATTATCGAGATCGTCAGCGGCGCCGCCGCGCTATCGTAGGTTTTTCGGCGCCTCATTGCGGCGCCAGTGCAGGAGATTCGAACTCAGTCGGTTTCACTGGCAACCGGCCACTGACAACTGACCACTGGATTCATATGGCTGAAAATATCGGACACATTATTCAGATCGCAGGTCCCGCGGTGGACGTGCAATTCGCCGAGCATCATCTGCCGCCTATCTACTCCGCTCTGCGGGTGGTGAGCGACGGTTTCAACGTCCCCGTCCCCATCGACGTCATCCTCGAGGTCGAGCAGCAAATCGGCGAAGGCCGCGTGCGCTGCGTCGCCATGGAGCCCACCGAAGGCATGGTTCGCGGCATGAAGGCCATCGATCTCGGCGGCCCGATTACCGTTCCCGTGGGCAAAGGAACCTTGGGCCGCGTGCTCAACGTCATTGGCGAGCCAGTCGACAAACTGGGCCCGGTGAAGTTCGAGAAGCGTCTGCCCATCCATCGCCAGGCCCCTGCCTTCGACGAGCAGTCCACCACGGCGGAGATGTTCGAGACCGGCGTCAAGGTCATCGACCTCATCCAGCCATTCTTGAAGGGCGGCAAGATCGGCCTGTTCGGTGGCGCGGGCGTCGGCAAGACCGTCGTCATCATGGAGCTCATCAACAACGTGGCCCTGCAGCACGGCGGCTTCTCGGTGTTCGCCGGCGTGGGCGAGCGCACTCGTGAGGGCAACGACCTCTGGCTCGAAATGCAGGAATCGGGCGTCGTCAACATCAAAGAGCCCGAAAAATCCAAGGCCGCGCTGATTTACGGCCAGATGACCGAGCCTCCGGGAGCCCGTCTCCGCGTCGCTCTGACCGCCCTCACTGTCGCCGAGTACTTCCGCGACGAGGAAGGCTCCGACACGCTGCTGTTCATCGACAACATCTTCCGCTTCACGCAGGCGGGTTCGGAGGTATCCACGCTGCTGGGCCGCATGCCATCCGCCGTGGGCTACCAGCCCAACCTGGCCAGCGAAATGGGCGAGTTGCAGGAGCGCATTACCTCCACCAAGAAGGGGTCCGTCACCTCGGTGCAGGCGGTTTACGTGCCCGCCGACGACTTAACCGACCCCGCTCCGGCCACCACGTTTGCCCACCTCGACGCTACCACCGTGCTCTCGCGCCAGATCTCGGAACTCGGCATCTATCCCGCCGTCGATCCCCTGGCTTCCACCTCGCGCATTCTCGATCCGCGTGTGGTCGGCGAACAGCACTACAACACGGCCCAGTCGGTGAAGGAGATTCTGCAGGGCTACAAAGACCTGCAGGACATCATCGCCATTCTGGGTATTGATGAGCTGAGTGAAGACCAGAAGCTCACTGTAGCCGCGCGCTCGCAAGATCCAGCGCTTCTTCTCGCAGCCCTTCCACGTGGCCGAACAGTTCACCGGCATCAAGGGACGCTACGTGAAGGTCGAAGACACCGTGCGCAGCTTCCAGGAGATTGTTGACGGCAAGCACGATGACATTCCCGAGCAGGCCTTCTACATGAAAGGATCGATCGACGAAGTGCTCGAGGCCGCCGAGAAGATGAAGGCCACCGCCTAGAACCCATGGCTGACACGTTCCAACTCGAAATCGTCACCCCCGACAAGCTGGTGGTGAAAGACACTGCGGACGAGGTGCAAATTCCGGGCAAGGCCGGATATCTCGAGGTGCTGCCGGGCCACGCTCCGCTGATCACCGAGTTGATGATCGGCGAAATCAGCTATCGGCATAGCGGGACCGCTCACCATTTCTCGGTAGCCTGGGGATTTGCCGAAGTGCTGCCAGACAAAGTGACCATCCTGGCGCAGACCGCAGAGCGCGCGGAAGAGATCGACGTCAAGCGGGCCCAGGAAGCCAAAGCGCGCGCCGAAGCGGAGTTGGCCAGGGCCGCGGCTGATCTCGACTTCGATGCAACCTTATTCGCCCTCAGGCGCGCAGAGACTCGGATCGCGGTGGCTGCAAAGGCCGGCTCCGCCACGGCAAGACGCTAGCTTATTCGGGTCGGTTTCCTCAGTTGAACCGTATCGCCTTCGCAACTTCCACCGCTTCAATCTTGCGCAAGTCCTGCAAGACGGTCTCGCTCACCTCACTGTCCACCTGAACTACAGACACGGCCTCGCGCGGTTCCAGCGCCTGCTCGCTGCGGCCCAGGGAGAAGTTGGCGATGTTCACGTTGTGCTGTCCGAGAACTGTTCCCACCCGCCCAATCACGCCCGGCACGTCGCGATTGCGCATGTAAATGACATTGCCCTGCAGCGGCGCCTCGACATCGATTTCATCGATGCGCAGCAGACGAGGGGAAGTGCCGTGCAGCACGGTCCCTACCACGGTGCGCTCGTGCTGTCCCGTCTTCAGGCTCACGGTCAACGCATTGACCGCGGAGCCGCGGGGCGACGGCGATTTCTTGCGCTCGCTCACGCGAATGCCACGTTCCTCGGCGATCGAGCCCGCATTCACCAGGTTGGCTTTCTCGTGCGCCATCTGGTTGAGCACGCCCGCCACAGCGGCGTTGCGGATCAGGTCCGTCTTCCAATCGCAGATGTCTCCGCTGTAACCGATCCCGATCTCTTCCACGTTGTTCTCACCCGACTGGGCGAGAAACGCTCCCAGACGCTCCGCCAGCCCGATGTAGGGCAGCATCTCCTCGTACTCTTCGAAGGTCACCGAGGGCACGTTGACCGCGTTCTGGATCACGCCCTTCAGCAGGTACTCGCGCACCTGCATCGCGATCTGTACCCCGACTGCGTCCTGCGCCTCGTTGGTCGAGCCTGCGATGTGCGGCGTCAGGATCACGTTGGGTGCGCTGTGAAAGGACGAATCCTTCAGAGGCTCGTCGCGGAATACGTCCAGCGCCGCGCCGCCCAATTGCCCCGACTGCAGCGCCGCCGCCACGGCGGCATCGTCGAGCAACTCGCCGCGCGCGCAGTTCACCAGCCGAACGCCTTTCTTCATCTTCGCGATGCTGTCGGCGTTGATCATGCCCTGTGTCTGCGGCGTCAGACCGACATGCAGGGTGATGTAGTCGGACTTGGCGAACAACTCGTCCAGCGGAACCAGCGTGATCTGTAACTGCTGCGCAAAGCTGAACGCGACATAAGGATCGTGCGCCAGTATCTTCATGCCGAATGCGACCGCACGCTTGGCCACCTCGACGCCAATCTTTCCCAATCCCACGATGCCCAGGGTTTTCCCCTTGAGCTCGCTGCCCTGCAGCGACTTCTTCTCCCATTTTCCGGCGTGCGTTGAAGCGTCGGCCTTGGAAATGTGGCGCGCCAGCGCCAGCATCAGCGCCAGCGTATGTTCCGCCACTGCGATGGCGTTTCCTCCCGGCGTGTTCATCACCGCGATGCCGCGCTTGGTAGCGGCCTCGAGGTCGATGTTGTCCACTCCCACGCCCGCGCGCCCGATCACGCGCAACTTTGGTGCCTTGTCCATCATGGCGGCGTCCACGAACACCGCCGAACGCACAAGCAGTGCGTCGGCAGCGGCCAACTCAGCCGCCAGGCTATCTTTGTCGGGGGTGGCTACTGTCCAATCAGCTTGTTCTTGGAATACGGCCAGCGCAGAGGGCGCAACTTTTTCAGCGACTACGATCTTCATATGAGGTCCCTTATGAACGGCTCAACAATACACATCGGGTGACGCCCCGCTTCAGCGGGGCATGTGCAGCTTGCTCAACTGGTGAATGGGATTGCAGCGTATTAGGGCACGACTTTAGTCGTGCCGACAACGTCCCTTTTTGATTTGCCGCGCGGACCTTAGTCCGCGCGGCATTTCCAAATAACTATGCCTTCACCGCCTCGGCAAACTGCTCGGCGTACGTTTCCTGCACCGCTCGCACGCCTGCGCCTAGCTCGAACCGATGCGACGGAGCCACCTGCAAAAGCACCTGCTCCAGCGCGCCGATCACGCCGATGGCATCGAGGTAGTCGTAGTAACCCAGGTGCGCGATGCGGATCATCTTGCCCTTCATCTCGCCTTGCCCGTTGGCCACGACCATGGCGAAGCGCTCGCGGAATTCCTTCACCAGTGCGCTCGAATCCACGCCCGCCGGCGGCAGTACCGCCGTCACCGCCGCAGCGGGACACGTCGGCGCGAACAATCCCAGCCCCAGCGCCTTCGCTCCCGCACGCACCATTTCCGCCGACGTTTCGGCGTTGTGGATCAGCGCATCGCGTCCGGCCGCCAGATCGCCCTTGCCCGACTTGCGAATATAATCCAGCGCCGCCAGCAGTCCCGCGATCAGCGCGGTCGCCGGAGTGAACGCCGACTCGCCCTTGGCCGCCGACTTGCGCTCCTTGCGCAGATCGAAGTAATACCGTGGGTTCTTGGTCTGCTCCATGCGCTGCCATGCGCGCTCGCTCACAGCCAAGTACGCGAGTCCCGGAGGAATCATCACCGCCTTCTGCGAACCGCCAATGATGATGTCGATGCCCCATACGTCCACGTCGAACTTGGTTGTCCCGAGTCCGGTGATCGCATCGACCACCAACAGCGTGTCCGTGCCTTTCAGCAGGGAAGCGATACTCTTGACGTCGTGCCGCGCGCCGGTCGAGGTCTCCGTTGCCTGGACATACAGCACACATGCGCCGTCAAGTTTCGACTTCACTTCGTTCAAGTCAAAGGTCTCGCCATAGGGAGCGCTAATTAGTTCGATCTGGCATCCGAAAGCCTTGGCTATATCGCGCCAGCGCTCGCCGAACTTGCCGGCAGTGAGCACTACAACTTTGTCGCCTGGCGATGTCAGGTTCGAGACCGAGGCCTCCATGGCGCCGCTGCCCGAGGCAGCCAGGATAAGCACATCGTTCTGGGTTCCGATAAAGGTTTTGAGATCGGCCAGCGAGCGCGTGAAAATCTCACGGAATTCTGCCGTGCGGTGATGCATGTCCGCTGCGGCTATGGCCTGTTGGGCTGCGGGAAGTAGAGGAGTAGGACCGGGCGTAAAAAGCCGTGTCTTACGTAGCATGGCTAACTCACCTTTGCTCGTAGGGATTCCGGCTGAGGGACACCGGACTTCTATGATAAATGCCCGGCCCCTGCTCCAGCCACTATAATTGCCCCATGAGTCTCACCGATCAGGTGCAAAAAGACATGACTGCAGCCATGCGAAGTAGAGAAGAGCTGCGTCTTTCCACGCTTCGCATGATGAAAACCGCGTTGAAAAACAAGGAGATCGACAAGCGAGCGCCTCTCGACGAGAAAGAAGAGTTGCAGGTCCTCAGCACCCTGATTAAGCAGCGCAAGGATTCCATCGAGGCCTTCGAAAAGGGCAACCGCCCCGAACTCGCGAAGAAGGAAGCCGAAGAGATCGCCTACATCGAGGCCTACATGCCCAAGGCGGTTGGCGAGGAAGAAATCGTCGCCGCAGTGAAAGCCAGCATCGCCGAGATGGGTTCTCCGACGATGAAAGACATGGGAGTGGTGATGAAGAACGTCATGGCCCGCCTCGCCGGCGCACGGGTCGATGGCAAACTCGTCAGCGAAACGGTAAAGAAGGAATTGGCTGGGAAGTAGAAGATTGGCACGCCAGGGAAATCGCCGCGCATGAACAACAAGAAGAAGAGAGTCCCCAAGCTCAAGACCGACAAAGCAGCCGAGGCGTTTCTCGCGCAAGATCTTTCCCAGCTTGATTCTCTCGTTTCCAGCGCGCGCGCTTCGAATTTGGACAACAGACCAGGTCCATGAATGCGCGGCTCCGACTCAAAGGACGAAAGCCAAGAGCCAAGGGCTAAGTGCGAACAGCCATCCGCCAAATGCTAATCTGAACAGTCAGAATGTCCTACCAGTTCACCGTCGAGCAGCTCTACTCCCTGGGCCACGAGCTGGCCGCCACTCCCTCGCACAAGTTCGACCTCGCCTATGTGCGCGAGATGCTGGCTGCAATCGGCAACCCCGAGCGCCGATTTCCCAGTGTGCTCATCGCCGGAACCAACGGCAAAGGCTCGACCGCAGCAACCCTGTCGTCCATCCTTCGCGTCGCTGGATACAAGACCGCCCTCTACACCTCGCCGCACCTGGTGAGCATCAACGAGCGCATGCGCGTCAACGGCGAAGCCATCGCCGACGTCGAGTTTAGCGAGATTTACGACCGGGTCGAGCGCACAGCCGAGGAATTGTTGCATTCCGGCAAGCTTCCCTGGCATCCCAGTTTCTTCGAGATGCTTACCGTCATGGCCTTCGAATACTTCGCCAGCATCGGTGTCGAGATCGCCGTTCTCGAAGTCGGCATGGGCGGACGCCTCGACGCCACCAACGTCGTTGACCCGCTGCTCTCGGTCATCGCCGACATCTCGCTCGACCACCAGAAATATCTGGGCGACACCATTGGCGAAATTGCGCGCGAGAAGACTGGAATCATCCGCGAAAACGGATTGGTGGTTACGCTGCCGCAGCACCCCGAAGCCAACGACGTGATTGGCCACACCATTCTCGACCACCACGCCACCGGAATTAGTGCCGTGAAATACGTGCCTCCCGTTTCTCCGGGAGCCGCGGAATTCCTGGCGGGCCGTGTCGTTTCCGTGCCCGGCCGCATCCGTTACCCCCTCGCCGTGATGGGCGAAGAGATTCTCGTGGACTCACCGCTCGCCGGCCGTCATCAATTGCGCAACATCGCGTTGGCCATCGCCGCTGCGGAGGAGCTCGGGCGCTTCGGATTCAAAGTGTCGCCTCATCAGGTCGAGCAAGGCATTCGCGAGACCCACTGGCCCGGCCGTTTTCAGGTACTTCCTCCCTCGCCCAACACTCGCCAGCGCACCATCGTCCTCGATGTCGCGCACAATCCGGCGGGAGCCTGGGCGCTGCGCTCCACACTTTCCGAAACCTTTCCCGACCGCGAATTCACCATCGTCTTCGGAGCCATGAGCGACAAAGCGATTCAGGAGATGGCCGACATCCTCTTCCCCGTCGCCCAACATGTCGTCGCGACTCCTATCGCCAATCCTCGCGCTGCGACAACGGAGCAACTCCAGCACGCAGGGTCGCGGACCGGGACACCGATGGTAACCGCTGAGTCGGTAGATGCCGCGCTGGCCCGTGCGTCCGAGCTCACGCCTTCCAATGGCGTCATCGTCGTGACTGGCTCGATCTTTCTTGTCGGCGATGCGATGAAAGCCATGGAGATTCCTTCGTAACAATGGCAGTCACCAATCAACGCGAAGAGCGAAGAGCGAAAGGCGGGCTCCTCAGCCGCTTGCGTTCCTACTGCATTTTCGTCCCGCTCATCTATCTCTACACCGGAGTGATGGGAACGTTCTCACTGCTGTCTTCTTTCTTCGATCATGACGGGCGTATACAGCACTGGTTCGCGCGCACCTGGGCTCGGATGATCTTGAAGACCGCGGGTATTCGGATTCACGCCGAGGGTCTCGGCCACATCGACCCGGCGCAGCCCGCTGTCTATGCCGCCAACCACCTATCCGCGCTCGATATTCCCGTGCTTTACGCGAGCCTGCCCGCGCAGTTTCGCATCCTGGCCAAGCGCGAGTTGTTTCGTTATCCGTTTCTCGGATGGCACCTGACGCGCTCGGGACAAATCCCCATCGATCACGGCGACGCGCGGGCATCGCTGCGCGGCCTCAACCGCGCCAGCCATTCGTTGCGCAACGGTATGCCGCTGGTGATCTTCCCCGAAGGCGGACGTTCCCCGGATGGGCGCCTGCGAGATTTCATGGGTGGCGCGTTTTACATGGCGATCAAGGCACAGGCTCCAGTAGTGCCTGTCATACTCGTCGGCACCTACGAGCTGCTGCCGATGAACAGCTTTCATCTGCGCCCTGGTCGCATTGTGATGATCATCGGCGAGCCAATCCCAACCAAAGGAATGGTTCCGCGCCAGATGGACGAACTGTCGGCCCGCGTGCGCAAGGTCATGGCCGACACCTATTACGCCCGCGCGCCTTCCTTAGTGTGTCATCCTGAGCGAGGACGGCGAGAACAATCGCCGTCCGAGTCGAAAGACCCCTTGGATCGCGACAATTCTTTGGTTCGGTGAAACGCCCCATGAAACCACGCATCGCCATTCCGGTTCCCAACTCCACGGACACGAGCTACGTGATGCGTGCGCTGCCGCAATACGAGCACGCGATTCGCGAGGCCGGCGGCGAGCCCGTCGTAATCGACGTCAGGGCCACGGTTGCCGAAATCGCTCAGCAGGTGAAGACCTGCGACGGCGTGCTGCTGCCCGGTAGTCCCGCCGATGTCGATCCCGAAAAGTACGGCGCCACGCGTCATTCCCACACCGCCGCGCCCGACCCTCTGCGCGACAACACCGACGAGTTACTCCTGCAGGACGCCTACAACATGCGCAAGCCGATCTTCGGCATCTGCTATGGACTGCAGTCTCTCAATGTGTGGCGCACCGGCTCGCTCGTTCAGGATTTGTCAACGAGCGTCAATCACGATCTGGAAAGATCGGTAGTCGAGGCGCACCTCGCCCGCATCGATCCGCAATCGAAATTGGCCGCGATTCTTCGCTCTGCCGGAGCCCTGCCTGCAGACGCCGAACCCGCGATCCCGGTCAACTCCAGCCACCATCAGTCTGCTGACCTTATTGGCGATGGTCTGACACTCGCCGCCTGGTGCCCTGACGATCAGATAAGAGAAGCAGTCGAAGGCACAGCCGACGACCACTTCGTGCTGGCGGTGCAGTGGCATCCCGAGCGCACCTGCGCCTCCGACGCGGCATCGCGAGCCTTGTTTCAGGCCTTTGTACGAGCTGCTGCGGACTGGCACAAGCAATTGCCGCTGAAGCAGCACGATTTCGAATCGCTGCCTGGCCGGCGCTGACTATTCCCGCCCCCTGAAACTTTGTGGTGGGCCCACTCTTCCAGTAACCTGTTCTCTTATGCTCGATCTTGCTCTTGTCCGCGATCATCTGCCACTCATCGAAGAAAAGCTGCGCCAGCGCG
The DNA here is from genome assembly GCA_963758255.1 of uncultured Acidobacteriaceae bacterium. Taxonomy (GTDB): domain Bacteria; phylum Acidobacteriota; class Terriglobia; order Terriglobales; family Acidobacteriaceae; genus DASRAA01. The sequence continues at coordinate 506,959 of CAVWUX010000011.1, read as the reverse complement.
GCATGGACCCCGGCATCGTCCTGAAAGACTTCCAGTCCATCGATTCCCAGCGTCGTGTCTCCATCACTGAGGCCGAAACCATGAAGGCCCGGCGCAATCAGTTGACCGCCGAATTCCAGCGGCTGAAGAAGGAAGGGCAGGACACCGCCCTCAACCTGCAGGAGCAGAAGGAACTCAAGGAGAAGATTGCTGGCGCTGAAAAACGCGCCGAAGAATTCAACGCACAGTTGCGCGACATCTTAACCGGCATCCCGAATACTCCCCATGACAGCGTGCCCGCTGGACAAACCGCCGAAGACAACGTCGAGGTACGCCGCTGGGGATCTCCGCGGCAGTTCGACTTCACGCCCAAACCGCACTGGGAACTCGGCGAGGCCCTCGGCATTCTTGACCTCGAGCGCGCTGCCAAGATCTCGGGTGCGCGCTTTGCCGTCTACTGGGATCTCGGCGCAAGGCTGGAACGCGCGCTGATTAACTTCATGCTCGACCTCCATACCCGTGAGCACGGCTACACGGAAGTGCTGCCGCCCTTCATGGTGAACGCCGAGTCCATGTATGGAACCGGCCAGCTGCCCAAATTTGAGGCCGATCTCTTCAAAGTTCCGCACGGCGACAAGAACCTCTACCTGATACCCACCGCCGAAGTTCCGGTCACCAACCTCTATCGCGACGAGACCCTCGACGGCTCGCGGCTGCCCATTTCGCTAGCCGCCTATACTCCGTGTTTTCGCAGCGAGGCCGGATCCTATGGCAAAGACGTTCGCGGCATCATCCGCCAGCACCAGTTCCAGAAGGTCGAGCTGGTGAAGTTCACCAAGCCCGAGCAGTCTTACGAAGAGCACGAAAAGCTGACCCGCGACGCCGAGCAGGTGCTCCAGAAACTCGGCCTGCACTATCGCACGGTTGTCCTCTGCACCGGCGACATGGGATTCTCCTCCGCCAAGACCTACGACATCGAAGTCTGGCTGCCGGGCCAGGGGCTCTTTCGCGAGATTTCGTCCTGCTCCAACTTCGAAGCCTTCCAGGCCCGTCGCGCCAACATCCGCTATCGTCCGGAAGGCGCCCGCAAGAGCGACTTCGTGCACACGCTCAACGGCAGCGGTCTCGCCGTCGGGCGCACCTGGGTTGCGATTGTTGAGAACTATCAGCAGGCGGATGGCAGCGTTGTCATTCCCGAAGTTCTGCGTCCCTATGTTGGGGCCGACCGCATTACGCCCCGGAAGTTCTGACAAGGATACTCGATGCAGGCAATTCCCAAGGGGAGCGAAACTGCGAAAGCCGTTGGCTCACCGCCAGTATCGATCTCGCCTGCTCTTGCTTTGCTGTGCTTGGTTCTGATAACTGCCGTCGCAGCTGTCGTTCGCACTCTGTACCTCGATTCCCATGGCATCACACTCGACGAGAGTTTCAGCATCTTCCTGGGCCGTTTGAACTTCGCCGACTTCAGGCAGATCGTCTGGCACTCCGAGTTGAACATGGTGTTGTACTACCTGCTGCTTCGGAGTTGGATGCACTTCGGCTTGAGCGAGTGGACGATCCGGATCCTGGGCGTTCTCTTGTCCACAGCGACAGTTCCCGTCTTGTACTTGCTTGCTCGGCGCTTGTTCAATCAGCGGACCGCTCTGGTGGCCGCGGCTCTCCTCGCTCTGCATCCATATCATCTGATGCTGGCTCAGCGCGCGCGGTCCTATCCTCTAGTCATCCTGCTGGTATGTCTCGCCAGTCTGTTCTTCGTCCGAGGCCTGCAGCAGCCAGCATGGTTAACCTGGACGGCATTCGCCTTTCTTTCTGCCGCTGCCGTGTATAGTCATTTCTTCGCGGTACTGGTTATTGCCGCGCAACTCTTGTCCTTGGTGGCGCTGCGCGCTTCCGCAATTCCATGGAAGATGCTGCTGTCGTCACTCGCCCTGATTGCCATAACCCTAGTACCCTTCCTCGCTTTCATGATCTTCCACGGCAAAGCATCTCACGTCGACTGGGTACAGGAACTCAGCGCACAGCAGGTTCGTTGGCTGTTATATTCGCTCACTCTTGGCAAAGCCCGATCTTTGGTCTACGTTTCCCTGTGGTGCATCGCCGCCGTCTCAGCTTTCCACCAGTCGAAAGCCGAACGATGGCCTTACGCTTTCGCGTTTTCTTGGTTGCTTGTTCCCGTTGGTCTGGTAATCGCCGTGTCGCTGCGGCAGCCCCTTCTGATCGAACGTTTCCTCTCCATCTGCATACCCGCATCCGTATTACTCGCCGCCGTCGGCATTGTTCGTCTCTCGGAATGGTCAAGAATCCTCGCCGTTGCGATACTGGCGCTGCTGATCCTCTACTCCGTGTCAGCTATTCGCTTCTATGACCGCAATCCGGGATTCGCTGAGGGCTGGCGGGAGTCCTCGCGTTGGATACTTCAGCGTGTACAAACTGGCGATGCTGTCATCGCGGATGGCTTCGTTGGCCTGACTTTTGACTACTACCGGCAAAACTTCGGCGGCAATCTGGTCCACTTTCAGAGACTAGATTCCTTTACCGCACCTTTGCCGGTACCGCCACCAGGCAACATTTGGGTGCTTGCGTCGGTCCGATTCAACCCTAACTGGAAAGGCGCGGCCCCGAATTCCTCCGAAGAAGCGGTGCGGAGTTTCGCGGAGGCCCACAAAGATGAGTACTGTGACGTTTCGCCAGGTTTCGAGGTGGGAGAAACCAGGGTTTGGCATTTCAGCCGTTGTGCGGCGGCGGCTCCCCCGGCCCCTACTGCCCGGTGATCTTCAGCAGGCCGACGACAGGGGCATGATTCCTGCGCTTTGCGTCCCTATTGCGCTGACCTTCGCTCCTGGCCGCGCGTTCTGATCCATGCAAACCAAAACAGCCCCAGCCACACGAGGTCGAGCATGGCAGCCGGCACCATCTCGCTACGCGTCCTGCCGGCCGCATACAGAATTCCGACCGCAAACGGATAGAGCAATTTCTCGATCAAGCTGACCGGCATGAGCGGCCGGAAGCGCAACGGGTCGCGCGCGATGACCAGAAACGCTACCTGCCACGCAAGCGTCACTCCAAGAAATCCGTAGTAGAACTCCGGATGTGTGATGGCAGGGGGCTGGGTGCGGTTGAAGGTTGCCTCGTAAAAATACAGCGGGACAATTTCGATCAACCCGATGATCCCCGCCACCGTATACACGATTCGTGCAAAACGAACCCCACCGGAAAGTTGTTTCGGCAAGCTGGCTGAGTCATTCATCGCGATGCACTGTCTCCATGGCGAACGCCGGCAGGCAAACCGCGATATACTCTGCACCCTCGGGATCGGGGGTCGAGTACCGCACCCATTCGCCCTGATGCGCGATCACCGCCTGCCCAGCGTGCACGTCGAGTTCGCCGTTCCTATGCTCGACGCGCAAGCGACCTTTGAGCACGACAGTGAACTCTTCGAATTCCGGGGCCTGACCCGGCTCCATCCATCCGCCGGGACTGCGCATGTGCGCCACGCTGACCGCTCCGGTCTTGGAATTCACGCGCCCGATGTACTCATCGATCAACTTAGGCTTGTTGCCCGCAGATTGGATGCGTGTCGGTTGCGATATCAGTGTCGGCGGCACAGGGTTCTCCTCGGCGAGAATACGCCGCGCAGGGGTCTGCGCGTTCCTACTGTCTCGAAATCTTCACTCGCAGGTCTTCGGGAATTCGCTCGCGGATTTCTTGCGGTAACTTATCGAGCCCCATGCGCGCGCCGCTGAGGGCTGCATCCTTGAACACGATCGGCGCCGGTGTGGCAATCGCCACCAGCAGCCACAGCAGCATCGACAGCAGGAACCCGCCCAGAGCGCCGATCTCCAGCCAGAAGGCGTTGCGCGGCTGAAAGTGGCGAATCACCCCATACGCCAGCAGGAACACGATCATCGACGCCGACGCCAGCACCATCAGCCCGATATCGATGCCGCGGTGCAGGCGTTGCCGTGAGTGGCAGTGTTCGCAACTTGCCAGGTGCGCCTCGTAGTCGCCGCGCATTTCCGGAGCCAGGCCCGAAATGTCGTACCGCCAGCCGGCAAGAATCTTGCCGATGACGCGATCAGTGCACTGGGTCATGTCGCAAACCTTGCCCTCGGAGAGCGCATTCGCAGCGCCTGGTGGGGCGAAGACTACAGTCGAATTGCCGGAAGCGGTTCATGTTGTGCTGCGAGCATCAACTGGTTGCGCACAAAATTGCGCTGCTCGCCCAACGCGCGCTCTGCCGTCATGCGCGCGATTTCCGGGTGGTTATTCTGCTCCGAAAGATGCGCCAGGATTACGAATTCGGCTCCCCCATCATAGTCCGTCGTCAGAAAATCCGCGAGCGCTTCATTCGACAGATGCCCCACCCGGCTCATCACCCGTTGCTTCACCGCCCACGGATACGGGCCGCCGCGCAGCATCTCCAAATCGTGGTTCGACTCGATCATCAGCACCTGGCAACCCTGGATGTGGTGCCTCACGCTGGCGGGCATGTACCCCAGGTCGGTGCAGACTCCAACCTTGACGCCTTCGCTGCGGAAGGTGAACCCCACCGGATCGACCGCGTCGTGCGGAATCGTAAACGGCGTGACCGTGACGTCTCCAATGTTGAATACGTGGCCGGGACGAAATAGTTCCAACCGCTCCAACGTGACGCGGTTGCCTGCGCTGTCGCGCGCGTACCTGCGATAGGCGTCGTGCGTTGCCTCCGTCATGTACACCGGAATCTTCAGCCGCTTCGCCAGCACGCGCAGGCCACCAACGTGATCGCTATGTTCGTGGGTGATGAGGATGGCGTCGATGCAGCGCGGATCTTCCCCGCACAGCATCATCCGGCGCACCAGTTCGCGGCAGGAAAGTCCGGCATCCACCAGCAGTCGCGTTCCCGAACTGGAGATGAGAGTGCAGTTGCCCTTGCTCCCGCTCGCCAGCACCGTGACCGAAACCGCCATAGCCGTGAGCATAAACCGAAGCCCTGTGAAGTGGTAGTAATAATCCGGTAACTTACCGACAGCGCAGACGCCCCATCGCATTTCTGCTTGCTTTTGCACAACTATTTTCGGTCCTGCACACGAATTACACAGTGACCCGTCGTTTCGGCTTGAACAGAACTGGTCGCTGCAATTATGGTTGCCCGCAATTGGGCACTAGCTTTTCGCATACCGCTTTCGCGGCAATGCGCGGGGACTCCACGGGACAACGCAATCACGGCCGCACCGGCAGGGCGACGTGACGCTGCCGTTGGAAACGCTTTACCGTCAGCGTTGGAAACGGCCCACGTGGAGACGCGCCGCCGATCAGGTCAGTTCGAGCCCTGTGTGCGTTTTGTGCGGACGATCCGCTGCGGCCATGTCGCGCGGCAACCTCCCCTGTCTGCACGGCAACAAGCGCACCTCGCGCTTCGCGTACCAGTACTCGGCTGCCGGTTAGCTCATCTTGAGCGGCGAATGCGGGCCCGCGTCAACGGACGCCGGAGCTGTGCCTCAGAGTGCGACTCGTAGGTGGCTGGCCTGCGGGTCGCACTTCGGTTGAAGCCACCTCCCTTATTCACAGCGCCGCACAGGATATAGAAAGAAATCTGGGTTCGGATCGCGACAAGAATCCGAATCGTCATTGCGCGTTCTGGCCACGCTCGCTAACCTGATGTCACCTTTCCGATGGCGACCACCGATTACAGTCTTGAACGCGGACTCCCCGCCAGCATTGAAGCCGAGCGCTCCATCCTTGGCGCGATTCTGCTCGACAGTCTGCTCTTCGATCAGGCCGCCGAACTCAAGCCCGACGACTTCTCGCTCGACGCGCATCGCCGCATCTTCTCGCGCATGCGCGATCTGCAGGACACCGGCCGCCCCGTCGACATGATCACGCTCGCCGAAGAACTCGATCGCCGCAAAGAGGTCGAGGCCATCGGCGGAGTCGCCTATCTGTCGTCGCTCATCGACGGCGTTCCCGACCGGCCCAGCATCGAGCACTACGTCCGCATCGTGCGCAACAAGTCGCTGCTGCGCGGCCTCATCAACATCGCGCAACTCGCCATCGCCGAAGCCATCGACCACTCCGACGAAGCCGAAGAGGTCATCAACCGCGCCGAACAGGGCATCTTCCAGCTCTCCGAGAACCGTCTCGGCCAGGGCTTCAGCGACATTCCCTCGATCGTCAAAGGCTCCTTCGGCTCGCTCGACGAACTCTACGCCCGCGGCCAGGAGATCACCGGACTTCGCACCCACTACACCCTGCTCGACAAGATGACCAGCGGCTTCCAGCCCAGCGATCTCGTCATCATCGCCGCCCGGCCCTCGATGGGCAAGACCGCGCTGGCCATGAACATCGCCGAAAACTCCGCCATCCTCGACGGCAAGGTGGTCGGCGTCTTCTCGCTGGAAATGTCGAAGGAAGCGCTGCTCATGCGCATGCTCGCCTCGCACGCCCAGGTGGACTCGCACAAGCTGCGCACCGGCTTCCTCGGCAAGGAAGACATGCAGAAGCTCACTCACGCCATGGAAGGCCTGATGCAGGCGCGCCTCTTCATCGACGACACGCCCGGCATCTCCGTGACCGAAATGCGCTCCAAGGCCCGCCGCCTCAAGCAGCAGGAAGGCCGTCTCGACGTGCTCATCGTCGACTACCTGCAGCTCATGTCGGCCGTGCCCATCGGCGGCAAGCGCTTCGAGAACCGCACGCAGGAAGTGTCGGCCATCTCGCGCGGCCTGAAGGCCGTGGCGAAAGAATTGAAGGTCCCCGTGGTGGCGCTCTCGCAGTTAAGCCGCGCTCCCGAGAGCCGCGGAGGCGACCATCGTCCGCAACTCTCCGACCTGCGCGAGTCCGGCTCCATCGAGCAGGACGCCGACGTCGTGGCCTTCATCTTCCGCGAAGAGGTCTACAAGAAAGACGATCCCGACCTCGAAGGCATCGCCGAACTCATCATCGCCAAACAGCGCAACGGCCCCACCGGTCTCATCAAGCTGGCCTTCAAGCACACCTGCACCCGCTTCGAAAACCTGGCCGCCGAGAGCGACTACATCCAGTAGCGCCGTCGTTTGCCATGACCTCCTTTGTTGCGACGGTTTAGACAAAGAGCCTGAGCATCCACGTGAACAGCGTTACTGATCCTCATTTGCCGCGCGATTGGTGCTACCATTCCGAATCATCCCAAGGCGCTGCGCCGGAGAAACGGAGGCAGCTGAAAGGAATCCAAAATGGCAGACACCAAGTATGGAACCGAATTCATGGACCTCTTCATGAAAGGGGTGGAGCGAGCGGCGGAACTGCAGAAGAAGGCGCTCGAAGCTGCCGCACAGCAAACATCCGAAGCCATCGCCGCGTCGAAGAAGGCGATTCAGCCACCGGTGCCGGGCATGTACGACGCGGTCCAGCAAGGGTTCGACCGGTTCGTCGAAGCGCAGAAGGGCGTTATTGACTTGGCGGTGCAACAGGCCGCTGCCATGGTCGAAACGACGAAGCAGGCTGGCGGCTCAGCGCAGAAAGTCGTGGAGGACTTTACCAAGTCCGTTCAACAGTCGGTTGCGCGTGTCGTGGAGATCGAAACGAAAGCCCTCGGTCTTGCCGCACATTCAGCTAAGGCTGCCAGCGGAGGCACCAAGCACAAGGGTTAACGCAACCCTGCGTCAAAGCAAAATGCTGCCCAAAAGGGAAGCCTAAACGTCTCGCCTAAGTGTGCTTCGAAAACCTGGCGGCTGAGAGCGACTAGATCCAGTAGGCTTCTTAATTGGTGTATTGCTGATATAAAACACAACCACAGGTATTTATTTTTCACACGACTATTTAGAATCAATGGTTTAGGCGGAAATTGTTCGCATGATTTGTGAGTTGTTGAGATAGAACGGTTGCGGTCAGCAGCCGGCAAACTGGGCTTTCTGAAGAGCATGGCGCTGTAGTGTTGTAGATCACCATCGCAAATTCTTTTATCACGCCTGTTTAGAATCAATGGCTTGGGAGGAAATTGTTCGCAAGTATTGATTCTAAAGATAGTTGCACGTATCCATTTCTCGGCGTAGGACTTAGGGCCATAAATCAGGGGTTTGCGGGGCGGATTTTGTCATACTTTCCATAGAAGTCATACAAGTAAGGTGTCATACAAACCATACTGATCACACAAGTATGACAACCACGTTCGTGGGTGTTTCGGGATATTGTGAAAGAGCGGATCGCTCGCACGCTAGCGGCCGGAATCGGGATTTCAAAGAACGTTGGCTCTCCGCGAACTGGCCGCGGAGGGCAAGAGACACAAATCCCTCGCCTCAGTATTCGTTTCTATACGCGCCGAGTCCCGGCGCGATAGGACGTAGGACACAGGGCACGGTGATAAGGCCTGAAGGGAAGAGATGTAGGATAGCTTGATTCAAGAGGGGGGCGATTATGCAGCAGCGTGTGACCGGAGTGAACACGTCGGAGGAGACCATCAAGATTGGTCCGCTGGGGATACGCTTCCTCCTCACCGGCGCTGATTCCAACGGGAGCGTCTCGGTGTTCGAAGTCCTGGTCCCGGCCGGGCAGAAGCTGGGGGCGCCGGCCCACAAGAACGACGCCTACGAGGAGGTCCTCTACGGCATCGACGGCGTCCTTACCTGGACGGTTGACGGCACACCCATCGAGGTTGGTCCCGGTCAGGCGCTGTGCATTCCGCGAGGCGCGGTGCACCCGCTGTGTGAAACCGTGGGGTGGGGTCGGGCAAAGTGACGCGTCGGAGGCGTTCGGGCTGAAGCCCTCGTTGCCTATGTCGTCCCCGGGGGACTCGCGTTCTTATTTCATGCTTTCCCACCGTTGAAACGGTGGGCTATCTTCTGCCGTCCCGCGAGGCGGCCGCGAGGCGGGACTGGGGTGTCGTGGGTTCGGACTGGGATCAGTGTTCCGTTGTGGATTCCGAATTGTCAGTGAACGTCAAAAGCCCCACATATCCCAAAATCAGGGATATGTGGGCCACCGGCCCCAGGTTAGCGCCGAAAAGCGCGGCGCGAACCTGGGAACCCGGCCCCTCAGGAAAGCCCCGGAGGGCCGACATATCTAAGCCCAGCGTTTTAACGCTGGGTAGGCTGCGCGTCGAAGGCGAGTCCCGGAGCCGAGTACCGGCGAAGGGATGGCAGATGAACACGGGCCTGTGCCCGTCATCACCGCGTTTGCGGATACGATCCGGGTATGTTGTAGCTATGTCGCACACGCATGCGTGGGTCCTGGTGCATTGCGTTTTCAGCACCGAGGGCCGCCTCGATCTAATTCCTGACGTCACGGAGATGTGCAAATACCTCACCGGGGTCGCGCGCGCGAAGAACATCACGCTGCTGGCGGCGGGAGGAACCGCGAACCATATCCACCTTCTGATCGCGTTGCCAGCGACCGCGACGCTGGCGAAGGTGATGCAGGACCTCAAGGGCAACAGTTCACGCTGGTTGAATCAGCGCGGAACGAAGTTCGCGTGGCAGGAGGGATTTGGCGGGTTCAGCGTGAGCCAGTCGCAAAAACAGGTGGTCGCCAACTACATCGCTCGCCAGGCAGAGCACCACCAGAAATGGACGTTCGAGCAGGAGTTCACAACGCTGCTGCGGAGGTCTGGGGCGAAAATCGATCGGGAGCGTGTGTTTGGGTAGGACATATGGCGTCCCTTTGCCGGTAAACCGGCTCCGGGACTCGGGGGTGTGGGGCGGGCTACCCCAGTGCTGAAGCACTGGGCTTAGATATTCCGTCCCTGCCGGGACGGGAGTGTCGCGGGTTCGGGGATCGATGGATGTTCCCGGTCTGCGTAGCCCACCCGGTCGCTGCGCGACAAGGGTGGGGCACGCAGGGGTAGGAATGATTCGAGATTCGTGACGAAAAGCCCCACCCCGCCAAAAGAAGGCGGGATGGGCCACCCTCGTGTAAATCTATTCGGAACGATTGGTTGACGGGATGGGCCACGCCCAGGTAGCAAGTAGCGGCAAAAGCCATGACTCGCAACCCTCATTCAGCAAGTCTTCGCAATCGCTGCAGAGGAGATAGTCGTGGGTTTGCCGCGAGGTAGGAAGGACAAATTCAGATGTGACTTTAATCGGATCCAGTCCTCCCTTTCCCCTGCAGTAGTTATAGAGGTCCCCTTGGCATGAAGTGGCTGTCTTCGAGCGGTCTCGTCGCTAAGCAGAGCTTACAGATTCTTGTTGGTCTTGCCATAGCAGACTTTCCGGTTCCATTTTACGACCAAGGAGTACCTGCCCGCTGCGCGACAAGAGCGGGGCGCCCGGCGTAGGATTGGTTCTCTGAACATGAAAGATCAAATTGTCCAAAAGTTACAAGCGGTTTTGTCAGATGAGATCGACAGTGAATGCAAGGTAGTGTATATCCTCTGCGAGACTCGAAAGTTGCTCGACAAGTACCCGGCTAATCCCGTGCCGCTCACCTTGAAAATGTATTGTCATTGGGCATTGCACATCGACCTGACGAATCCGGGAACAACGTCAGCGCTACTCGAAAGAATCGACAGATTTGCGGCTGGCGTTTTGGCTGGGGACGTGAATGTTGTGGAGGAGCACCGAATGTTCCGGGAATTTCTCTTCCTCGACACTTTTCGAGAGCAGTTTCGAGCGTTCTTGAGAACCTATGATTTACCAACCACGGTCTGCGACGAGGATGTGCGCTGGCACAAATTTCTTGCCCACTATGCGGGGGTGATTGAAGACGGGTCGCTGTCCTGTCAGGCCAAGACTCAACGACTAAACAACGTCAAGGAGGTCATCTTCAGTAAAGGCAAGACGAGGCCATCGGACGCGTTTGTTCCATTCGACCTTGTCTGGGACATCGTGCTCCTGGATGGGAGGACGATGTCGGTTCAGGTGTACGCCGCGCCGTTACCTGACGGTAATCCGATGCTTGTTCATGGGATTCATCTACGCTAGCCCCAGTTAAGCGGGAGTGCTGGACTTATCAGTGCTTTGTCCGCATTGACGGGGCGGGGAGGGCCGGGTAGAGTGTGGCTTCCCGAAATCATCCGTAGCATCGCGGAAGGAAGCGAGGTCACGCGGCAATGGCGAATCCTGAGCATCTTGCAATCCTCGAGCAAGGGGTCGAGCAATGGAACAAGTGGAGAGCACAACCAATCCAGGCGCTAGGCCGGACCTCAGCGAGGCGAACCTCAAACTGGCGAGACCTGCGCGAGGCGAACCTTCCGTGAGGCGAACCTCGCCGGGGCGAACCTCGGCGGGGCGGACCTGAGCGGGGCGGACCTTCATTTGGCGGACCTCGTCGAGGCGGACCTCAGAGGGGCGAACCTAAGCAAGGCGGACCTCCGCCCTGGCGAATCTCATCGGGGCGAACCTCAGCGAGGCGAACCTCGGCAAGGCGGACCTCCTCGAGGCGAACCTCAGCGGGGCGAACCTCCGCGGGGCGGACTTCAACAAGGCTAGAGTGGTTGACACCATCTTTGCTTATGTCGACCTGAGCACTGCCAAGGGTCTCGAAATGTCGTCCACGGCGGCCCGTCCACCATTGGCATTGACACAATCTACAAATCGCTCGGCAAAATCCCCGAGGTGTTCCTGCGCGGATGTGGCGTCCCCGAGCTCTTCATCACATATATGGGCTCGCTGGTGGAAAGGGGCGTCGAGTTCTACTCCTGCTTCATCAGCTACAGCCATGAGGACAAGTTGTTTGCCCGCCGCCTGCACGATACGCTGCAGGGCCGCGGCATCCGCTGCTGGCTGGACGAAAAGCAGATGCTGCCGGGCGACGACATCTACGAGCAGGTTGACCGCGGCATTCGGCTGTGGGACAAGGTCCTGCTCTGCTGCTCCGAACACTCGCTGGCAAGCTGGTGGGTGGACAACGAAATTGATAGCGCGTTCGAGAAGGAACGCGAGCTCATGAAAGAGCGCAAGCAGAAGGTGCTGGCGCTGATTCCGCTGAACCTTGACGGCTACTTGCTCAGCGGTAAGTGGAAAAGCGGGAAGGCGAAGCCTGTCCTCGCACGCCTGGCGGCCGACTTCACGGGATGGGGGCAAGA
>CAVWUX010000011.1:0-490000 GCA_963758255.1 uncultured Acidobacteriaceae bacterium | reverse complement strand
GGTTGGCTTAGAAGCAGCCATCCTTTAAAGAAAGCGTAATAGCTCACTGGTCAAGCGGTCCGGTGCCGATAATTCAACGGGGCTCAAGCTGAACACCGAAGCAGCGAATGCGTGGCGTCAAGTCACGCGTGGTAGGAGAGCATTCTCAACGCATTGAAGCGGGACCGAGAGGATCCGTCGAGAGTAGAGAAGAGACCCTGCCGGCATAAGTAGCGATAACGGAGGTGAGAACCCTCCGCGCCGAAAGTCTAAGGTTTCCTGAGGAAGGTTAATCCGCTCAGGGTTAGTCGGTCCCTAAGGCGAGGCCGAAAGGCGTAGTCGATGGACATCCGGTTAATATTCCGGAACTCCCAGCTGGTCGTTATTACGATGGGGTGACGCAGAAGGATAGGTGCAGCCTGTTATGGCTATCAGGTTCGATGCGTGTAAGCCGGTTTCTCCAGGCAAATCCGGAGAGACATTCAACGGTGAGACGCAAAGGAGTAGTCCGTATGGACGAAACGCACTGAGTTCACGCTGCCAAGAAAAACCTCTAAGGAGAACAGAAGGGAACCGTACCTCAAACCGACACAGGTAGACGAGGAGAATATCCAAAGGCGCTCGAGAGAACGCTCGTTCAGGAACTCGGCAAATTAACCCCGTAACTTCGGGAGAAGGGGTGCCCCGGTAACGTGTCAAAAGCGTGAGGGGGCCGCAGTGAAACGCGCACGGCGACTGTTTAACAAAAACACAGGTCTCTGCAAAGTCGAAAACGACGTATAGGGGCTGACGCCTGCCCGGTGCCGGAAGGTTAAAGGGAGCGGTCAACCGCAAGGTGAAGCTGCGAACTGAAGCCCCGGTGAACGGCGGCCGTAACTATAACGGTCCTAAGGTAGCGAAATTCCTTGTCGGGTAAGTTCCGACCTGCACGAATGGCGTAACGATCGTGCGACTGTCTTAACGAGCGACTCGGCGAACTTGTAGTACCGGTGAAGATGCCGGTTACCCGCATCTAGACGGAAAGACCCCGTGCACCTTTACTATACCTTCACTATGAACTATGGTTTTCGCTGCGCAGGATAGGTGGGAGGCTTTGATCTCAGGCTCTTGGGCTTGGGGGAGCCAACGGTGAGATACCACCCTGTGAGTGCTGTGGTTCTAACCTCTTCCCGTAATCCGGGAAAGGGACATAGTGAGGCGGGTAGTTTGACTGGGGCGGTCGCCTCCTAAATTGTAACGGAGGCGCGCGAAGCTACACTCAGGCTGTTTGGAAATCAGCCGTCGAGTGCAAAGGCATAAGTGTGGTTAACTGCGAGACCTACAAGTCGAGCAGATGCGAAAGCAGGCCTTAGTGATCCGGTGGTTCTGTATGGAAGGGCCATCGCTCAACGGATAAAAGGTACGCCGGGGATAACAGGCTGATCGCTGCCAAGAGTTCATATCGACGCAGCGGTTTGGCACCTCGATGTCGGCTCATCGCATCCTGGAGCTGTAGAAGGTTCCAAGGGTTAGGCTGTTCGCCTATTAAAGCGGTACGTGAGCTGGGTTCAGAACGTCGCGAGACAGTTCGGTCCCTATCTGATGTGGGCGTAGGAGATTTGAGAGGGCCTGTCCTTAGTACGAGAGGACCGGGATGGACGAACCTCTTGTGTTCCAGCTGTCATGCCAATGGCACGGCTGGGTAGCGAAGTTCGGTTGTGATAAACGCTGAATGCATATAAGCGTGAAGCACTCCTCAAGATGAGATCTCCCAACCCAAAAGGGTAAAGAAGGGCACACGAAGACTACGTGTTTGATAGGCTGGATGTGAAAGCGCAGCAATGCGTGAAGCTTACCAGTACTAATCGCCCGTTCGGCTTGACCATAAAATTTACTTGGCGCACCAGGCGAACCTGCCTGCGTGTACGGATCTCGACGGAGATCCAGTCTTGTATTCCTGATGCTATTCAGTTGTGAGAGATCGTCTGCGCGATGGCGCAGCGGTGGTAGAGCGGGCCTTTAGCGCCGCGTCATCAGGCACGCATCCTGATTCGGGGCTTTAGCCCCGGCTCCAGGCGAGAGTTCTTTGAAGATTGGCGTGAGATCCCTCGCGTAAGACGCTCGGGATTTCGGCACGAGGCTCGGACGCCTCGTAACGCCTCAAGATCGACGTAACAGGTCCTGCGTGGAACGACGCTGAGGGACCGAGCGGCGCAAACCATCGCGTCCACGTCAACGAAGCCGGTGATTTTACCGCGGGGGAAATACCCGTTCCCATCCCGAACACGGAAGTCAAGCCCCGCAGGGCCGATTGTACTGCACGCGAAAGTGTGTGGGAGAGTAGGTCGTCGCCGACATAAATAGAGGCCGTTCGCCAACGCGAGCGGCCTCTTCCTTTTGGCGCCGGAGATCCGAGCACGAACTCCGACAAGCATGAAAAGGCGCAGACATTGGCAATGGGCGAAGGTTCTAGGGCGCCAGGGCGACGGGCGCATTAGGCTGAGTCGGTTCAATTTGCGCGCGTGGTGGATGAGGCGGTACACTCACTCGTTCACCACCACATGCAGTGAGGAGAGACGGACCATGAAGCGTTATTCTCTGTTCGCACTCACACTCGCGCTGCTCTACGTCAGCATCGGCAACGCGCAACAATACCCGATCATGGACATGATCGCCAACAAGGTCATCCAGAAGTATCAATCTTCGACCTGCGAGCAGTTGTGGCAGGAGAAGGCCAAGAAGACCCCGCCGTCGGCCCAGGAGAAGCAGGCAATCCAGATGCTGAAGAGCGACCCGCAGATGCGGCAGGCGTTTCTTAACAAGGTCGCAGCTCCCATCGTCAACAAGATGTTCGAATGCGGGATGATTCCGTAAGGGATATCCCGGCTGCGGCCAAGGAGAATGATGATGCAATACACGTCATGCCGAAGGGCGCTACTGTCGCTCGCGATGATATTGCTGATTGCGGGCACCGGGTTGGCGCAAACTGCGGCGAAACCAGCCGCGAAGAAACCGCCGGCCAGCAAGAAGGCAGCACCGGCAGCGCCGGCAGAACCCGGGTTGCAGCTGGAACCCAAAGCGCTGGAAATTCTCAAGGCAACGAGTGACAAACTGGCGGCTGCGCATACGATGTCGTTCACGGCCGTGGAGCTTTTCGAGAACTTGACCCGGCAGGGCGCTCCGCTGGGGTACACCACGAAGTATGAGGTCACGCTGGAGCGTCCGGACAAGCTGCGGGTGCTCAAGCCCGCGGATGGCCCCGCCAACGCTTTTTACTACGATGGCAAGTCGATGATGGGGTACGCTCCGGCGGAGAACCTGCTGGCCGTGGCCGACGCGCCTCCCACAATTGATGCGACGCTGGAGAAGGCGTACAAGCTGGCGGGCATCGCGGTGCCGTTCGACGACCTGATCGTTGCGAACCCGTACGGTGATCTCGTGCCGGGACTCAAGCACGCGTACTACGTAGGGCAGTCGCATGTGGTCGCAGGAATCACAACGGACATCGTGGCCTACGCCGGCGACGGGGTATTCGCACAGGTCTGGATAGGTGCGGACGACAAGCTGCCGCGGCTGGTTCGCGCCATCTACCTCGACGATCCCGACCACTTGCGTCATGAGCTTGCGCTGTCTGACTGGAAGCTGGACGAGGCTGTGCCTGCGGACACATTTACGCTGCCCAGCTCAGCCGCGACAGCAAAGCATATTCCGTTTGAAGCTGTCCATCCGCAGCAACCAACAAGCGCTAAACCTCCGGCGAAAGCCAAGCCGACAAAGTCACAGTAATAAGGAGTTGAGTGATGAAGCACAAGATCATTGTCACCTGTCTGAGTCTGGCGATTACACTGCTCCCGCTGGAGAGCGGGTTCGCGTACTCGCACTCGAACCGCTACGGCGGCAGCACGTCGCATAGTTACGGTTCCACGTCGCACAGCAGCGCCTATGGAACCAGTACCTCACATACGTACGGACAGGGGACGTCGCACACCAACGAGTACGGCGGCAGCACCTCGCATAACTACGGCGGCGGAACCACCCACACCAACACCTACGGCGGAACAACTTCCGGCGAGGCTGGTTACGGGGCGACACACACGGGCCCCTATGGAGCCACCGCGTACCATCCGCCTGACACCTATTACGGATACCATCCGCCGACGGCGTACTATCCCTACCATCCGCCAGCACCGTATTATCCATCCTGCTACAACTGCGGATCGACGGCGGGGGCGGTCGCCGTAGGCGCTGCGGTCGGCGTGGCTGCCGGTGCAGCAATAGCTTCTTCATCGAGCTCAGCCAACTCGCAGAATGCGTACGCAGCGGGCTATACGGCGGGCGCGACGACCGCTAACACCGCGAACGCCAATGCAGCAGCGGCCAATGCGAATGCTGCTGCCGCCAACGCCAACGCGGCTGCTGCCAACGCCAACATGGCCGCGGCGGGAGCAGCGGGCACGTATTCTATGGGTCAGATCGTGTCGGTGCTTCCTTCAGGCTGCATCACGCCGTCGGTTAGCGGCGGTGGAACGTATTACCTGTGCGGCAACACGTGGTTCAGCCCGTCGTACGGCGGAGGAGGAGTGTACTACAAGGTCGTGCCTACGCCGTAAAGCGCGACGCCGGCAGGTTACAGGGAGGCACATGCCAGCGTCGACCGCAAAGAACGGTAAAGTCTGACTTTTCCGTACAGCGCTACTGTTTCTGATAGTTCGAATTCTGGTCGCTCACCGTCAGCTGCTTGCTGACGCCGTTGATCGTTGTGGTAGCGACGTGGTTGGTCCCATCCGGCAATTTGGCGAATTGGGCGGAAATAGTGACCGCGTCCTTGGGATCGTTCAGGTATGAGTTTACCTGCACGCTCACCGGCGAATGGGTCTGCTCGCTGATGGTCATGGTCACGGAGTCGCCCTGCTTCACATAGTTCTTGATCACCAGACTGACCGTGCCGGAGCCGGGCTGAATGGAGATATTGCCCGCCTGCTTGGCCGCCATCAGGGCTTCGGGATTGGGAGTGGTGTACTGCTTGGCCAGCGCGCTGATTTGCTGGCCGTATTGCCCGTACTCCTCGGTCTTCTTCTCGATCATGCGCTCTTTCGCGCGGCCTTCTCGTCCGCCGCCTGAGCTCGCCTTCTGGTCGTTCACCAGGGTCTTCTGCGGCTTGCCGTTCACCATCTGGACCTGATAGGTTTTCGTGTCTTTGACGCTGCCCTTGATGCTGATGGTTTCCGTCTCGGTCCAAGTGTACTGCGCCAGTTTCGCTTTGTTGGCGTCCTGCGCCTGTTTGATGGCCATCAGCTTCTGTTCCATCTGCTGACTCTGCGCCATGGCTGACGCGGTTAGGAGTAGGCCTGCTGGGATAGCTAAGGCCAAGGCGATCGCAAGGCGTCTCATTACCGGGGTAGCTGTTTGAATCATTGTGTCCTCTCGCTTTCCAGTGATGTATTGCTACAGGTTGAATTTACACTGCTTTGTCGATCGGGGGCAGTTTATGCGAGCTGCCCCTTTCTCTTGCTCCAGTACACGGCAGCATTTCCATTTGACACGCTTGGCCGTCGGCGGAGACCAACTGCCGTCGAGCACTAAAGGCGGCGAAATCGTCGCCCAACATAAGAGCATGACCAGGGACGCCCCCGGTGGACATGCGAAGGTGGTTTGCGCCACCGGACTGAGAGTTTCCGCGCACTACTCAAGTTGGACCTGTTTCCTCAACCTCGATCAGCTTCGGCAAGTGGGCACGTTAAGACGCCATTCACTTCGAATCGCAGAAGTCGAAATTCCACACTGTGGCGACGACGGAATGGTTCAGGGAGGCAGTTTCGGCGGGTTTATCGCTAACATCCCCCAAGTCGGTGTTCCCCTCTAACTTAATTGACCGGAAACGAGTTGGCGGAGGCGACTAGCTGGCGGAGAGGGGGGGATTCGAACCCCCGGTACAGCTTTTGACCGTACAACGGTTTAGCAAACCGCCGCCTTCAGCCACTCGGCCACCTCTCCGCGGCGTGATAGCAATAGCTTACTACATGCCTGCCGATTCGTCTGCGGGCCAAAGATTCGGCGAGTTCAGGGCCACATGCCCATGCTCGATCACTTCTACCGCCGCCGAATCGTGAGACTCCAGGGACACAAAGCGTCTGCATCGGCGGTGCTCACTGTCGCCTGCGATTGGAGTCACCTTCCGATGTGTCGACCAGCAGTACCGGACGTTGAGTGGTCTGGATTACCCGGTTGGCCACGCTGCCTAGAGCGACTTGTCGTTGGGAACTGCCCCGACCATTTTTTGCCAATAGGATCAGGTCGGCATCCTCGGACTCGCTGACCGCAACGATGGTTCGTGCGGAACCCGATCCGGTCACGATCGCTCTTGCCTTCAAACCTCGTTCTCGGAGCGCCTGGGCCACGGTCTCCAGGTACTTGCCAAGTTCCTGTTCTTCGAAATCGGCCTCAGGTACCCCAAGGAGTAAAATCTCGCTCTCGAACATTACTGCGAACTTCCTTGCGTAGCGCAACACCTGTTCCGCACTCCACGAGCCATCGAGGCCCACCAGCAGCCGCTGGAAACGGGTACGACGGCTCCGCCACTCCTCTGTGGGGCGAACCAGCAGAACCGGAGCGCGGGCGTTCCCGATGATGCGCTCTGCGACATCGCTGACGAAGAACTGCTCCACCGCGGAGCGCCCATGCGTGGTCATTACAATTATGTCTGCTCCCACATCATGAGCCATGGTAGTAATCACCTGCTCCGGCTTGCCTCGCACGACAGCACAATCCACCTTCAATCCGGATTGCCGGAGGTCAAACGCAACCTGATTGAGATAGGCCTCCTCGGGACTTGCCGGTCCGCTGGTCTCAGAGGGAGAACCTATCGCTTTGGAACTGGTTGCATGAAGCAGGGTTAAGCGACAGCCAAACGAGCGGCAGAGAAGTTCGGCGATAGGAAGTGCTGACTCCGCGCTCGGCGAACCATCCAGCGGCACTACGATGTCTTCAAATGACATAGCGTGTTCCGACCTGCCCTCCCGTTGGTAGGGCAGCAGGTACTGGCCAGAATGGAGGCGTCCGAGTTGGTCCGACAAGGCCACAGGCTCACCCAATCGTGAGCGCACATAGGAAAACCAGAGATAGATTGCCGGAATGAGGAGGAAATACGCCCACGCCCCTTGGGTGAAGCGCTCCACAAAGATAATAACTGTGGCTCCGGAGGTGAGCAGAGCAGCTACGAGCGTACCGGATAATCCCCACATATGGTGAATGGAGAATTGCAGCCGTTGCTCCCGGATAATGCGCTTGGCGGCGGCCCATCCCGTCATGCTCAGGAGGACGAACACTCCCACCGCATAGAGCGAGAGATATGTCTCTTCCTTCGTTCCCAAGAAGATATAGCACGCACAAACGATGGTGACTTCCACCCAGACAGGCCGGTCGGCAACGTCGAACTGGTTGCGCTGGCCCATTCGCGCCGGTATGTAGTGACGATAGCGAAGTCCCAAAGCGAGATTCTGCAACCCCTGCGCACTGGCCGCGGCTGCCGATCCCAGAACAACCATCCCAATCAGCGTTCCCAGGTATGGCAGCGGTTCCGGCAAGATTCGGTCCATGGTCTGGGTAAACACCGAAACTTCTTGATTGGTGGGGTCGGACAGTTGCAGGATGGCCGGCCCAACGATCAGCATGGTCACACAGGTAGTGCCCATCACGAGCAACAGACTTTGGAACGCCTTGCGGCTTCGCTGCTCTGGCGTGCCCTCATACGCCGCCACGAGGTTCGCAAAGACTTCGATTCCTGTCATGAGGGCCAGCAATCGAGAATAACCACCCAGCGTGAGGTTCAGGTATGTGGAAGAAAAAGCTTTCAAGTTGAGATCAGGCAAGTGCACGCCGAACTTCCAGACGGTGGCGATGATCATGAGCCACAATAAGAGCAGCACTCCGAGGGTCGCTGGGCCGAAGGCCCGAGCCGCTGCCTTGGGGCCACGATTCACCAGCCATCCGATCAGCACGCTTACCAGTACCGCGAGAACGGTGCGGAATTCGAAGCCGTGGAAGTTCTGGTTCAAGGGTTCGTAGCGGTCTGACAGCAGGGTGACAAGTGCAGCCACGCTGACCAGAAAGGTAAGGGTATATTCGACGAAAGTGATCCCCGCATTCACCTTGACGGCCCAGGCGCCGAACTCCTCTTCCGTTAGGCCGCTCCCTCCGGTGCCGTCCGTGACCCAGCGGATCACCTGACGATACATGGAAGCCACCACCACCACGGTCAGAACAACCAGCCAGACGCTCGCACCAAATGTGATTTGCGCAACTCCGGCGACGACAATGAGCCGCAGAAACGGCCCGAAAACATACAGTGGCGAGCTAGCTGGATCACCGCCACCAGCGAGGGCGCCCTCAAAGGAATTCGAGAGCCGGTGTGAGATATGAGCCATTGGCGAATTCAGTCCTTCGAGTGAGTCACCAAACTAGAATAGATGATTGCTCACCTCTCGGAGTCGAAGGCGGCTGGAAGAACGGCGAGGGCAGGCACGACGGCGCAATCTGACTTCAACTTGCAGTGCCCTTTATTTCTCCTTTGACTTGTTAGACTGGGACTGGGCCGCTCGCGCGCCAACTCTGACGAATCATGAGCCACTCGCCTGAAATTCAGCCAAACGCAACCCTTCGCGAAAAGGTTGCCAATTCCCGCCGCATCGTGATCAAAGTGGGGACAAACGTCGTGATGCGCGATGACGGGCGGCTGGCTCTTAGCCAGCTTTACGGGATCGCTGAATCCGTCGCGAGGTTGCGGCAACAGGGGCGCGATGTCCTGATCGTCTCGTCCGGCGCGGTGGGACTAGGCATGGAGCGGATCGGCGTCGCCAAACGGCCCACTGAGCTCTCGCAAATCCAGGCTTGCGCGGCGATTGGGCAAAGCCGCCTGATGGCGATCTATGACGACGCCTTCGACAAGCTTGGCTGCCGTACGGCGCAAGTTCTGCTGACCGAAGACGATTTTCGCGATCCCGTGCGCTATAGCAATCTCCGCTCAACTCTGGTCTCGCTGCTCGCGCTGGGCGTGATTCCCGTCATCAACGAGAACGACACTGTCTCGACTGCCGAACTTGATCATCCAACCGATTCACCGGAGCGCGAGCGGGTCTTCGGCGACAACGACAAGCTTTCGGCGCTGGTGATGACCCACATCGAAGCCGACCTGCTGCTGTTGCTTTCCGACGTGGATGGCCTCTACACTGCTGACCCGCGTACCGATGGCGCGCAACTGCTCGGCCAGATTTGCGACGTCACCGACGACATCCTGAATCTTGCGCGCGGCAAGAACGGGCGAGGACGCGGTGGCATGTCGACCAAGCTCGAAGCCGCACGCATTGCCACTGAGACAAACGGACTCGCTGTTATTGCCAACGGGCGCTTGCCACATGTGATCGAGAGGGTTTGCGCGGGCGAGGCCGTGGGTACCCTGTTCGTACCGCGAGGAACGAAGTGAATTCCCCAGTTCGCGCCATCGCCACGAATTGCAAGCGGGCCGCTCGAACGCTGGCGTCATCCACCCCAGAGCAAAGAATTGCGGCTATTCGGGATGCCGCTGAACTCATCGAGCAGAATCGTGAGAGTCTTCTTACGACCAACGCGCAAGATCTGGACGACGCCCGGCGCATGCTCGACGGCGGCGAAATCACTCCGGCAACCTTTGAGCGCCTTCGCCTCACCGATAAAAAGCTTCTTGAAATGACGCGCTCCATGATCGCGGTGGCCGAGTTGCCCGATCCTGTTGGGCGCGTGCTGCAACGTACCGAGCTCGACACCAGCCTGGTATTGGAAAAGATCACGTGTCCGCTGGGACTGCTCGCCATCATCTTCGAAGCCCGGCCCGACGCGGTCACGCAAATCAGCGCGCTGGGATTGAGGTCGGCCAACGCCATGATCCTCAAGGCGGGGCGCGAGGTCGAACGTACTGCGGCTGCACTGGTAAACATCGTTCGGCAGGCACTGGCAAAGAACGGGCTTCCTGAAAATTCGGTGGCGATGGTGACGGGACGGGAGTCGGTGCAGCAACTGCTCGGCATGTCTGACTTGATCGACTTGGTGATACCGCGCGGCTCTAATCAACTCGTGCAATTCGTTCAAGCCAATACCCGCATTCCCGTGCTCGGTCATGCGGAAGGCGTGTGCCACGTCTATGTCGACGAAGCTGCTGACATGGAGATGGCGCTGGCAATCATCGACGACTCGAAGACGGATTATCCTGCCGCATGCAATGCGGCTGAGACGGTGCTCGTGCATCAGCAAATCGCGAAGTCTTTTCTCCCCAGGCTGGCTGAACAGCTTGGTTCGCGCCAGGTCACGCTTCGCGGATGCGAGAAAAGCAGGGCAATCCTCGCTGGCCAGCCGGTAGAAGAAGTTGCTCAGGACGAATGGCACCGGGAGTACTCAGACCTCGTGCTGGCGGTCCGCGTAGTCGACTCGATCGACGGTGCCATCGATCACATCCACACGTATGGGTCTGCCCATACGGAATCCATCGTGACCCAGGATATGGTCGCGGCTGAGCGCTTTCTCGCGGAAGTCGACGCCGCCGGCGTGTTTCACAACGCCTCAACACGTTTCGCTGACGGGTATCGTTACGGATTCGGGGCCGAAGTCGGCATCTCCACCAGCAAGCTGCACGCTCGCGGCCCGGTGGGACTGGAAGGGCTGACTTCCTACAAGTATGTTCTGCGGGGAACAGGCCAACTAGCGCGCGAATATCAGGGCACAAATGCCAAGGCATTCACGCACAAGCGCCTGCCGGCCGATTGACTTCAACTCGCAGAGAACGCGCCCGGCTCCACGTCAGGGTGCGGTCAGTACCGTCTGATACGGATCAAGTATGAGTCGCTTCACGCCGGGAGGAACGGGCAGGTTGATCCGGGTCTCCTGTCCCTCGGCGAAAACACGGCCTAGATAGATCTTGTTGTCCCCGGCAAGGCCATAAACAGGAACGCTGGTCACCAGATCGTCGGGCGCATCGTCTTGAATCACCGTGGCTGAGACCATCGCCTTCCCTGTCTTCGCGGAGTACCGCGCATCCTTGATCTCCAGGCGTGGGAACGCCGTGCCATTCACCCATCCATCGAAAAACCAGTCCAGCGATTTGCGGTTCTCGAACCAGAGGGATTTTGGAAGAACAGCCTCCACCGCCTGTTCGAAGTTGGCATTGGTAATTTCCTTCTCCTGGTAACGATCGTACAAATCTCGCAAAAGTGCGAGGAACACCCGGTCATTGCCATCCGGGTCTTCCGCGGTGCGCGACGCGTCACGGAACATCTGTCGCAGCATGTGCATCAACCAGGTGCCTCGACCGTAGGTGATGATTTCGTAGCCCGCCGGAAATTTTGACGACGAAAGCCTTATGCCCAGAGTCACCGGCCCAGCCTCTACATTGGGCATTCCATCTTTTGATTTCGTCGCCAGAAGCCGCCGGTAGGCCTCCAACATAACCTGAACGTCAGCGGGGCTCCGTTGCTCCAGAAGCATCAGCGCCGAGTAGTTTGCGATCGCCTCCAGCAGCCACTGCTCGTGATAGCTGGCCCACGACACCCGGTCGCCGAACCACTGATGCGCGACTTCATGCGGCATCATCACTTCCCCGTAAAGTACATTGTCGGGAGCGGTGACGTGCTGGGCTGCTCGCTGGGCTGGGGTCAGGTACACGTAGCTCGACAAGAAGATGATTCCGGGCCACCCCTGACTGTCGGTGCCAGGACGTTGCGTAAGAGCAAGTGAACCGAAGGGAAAGGGGCCGAACATTTTCTCCAGGGAAGTGATGGTGTCAGCCGCCTGCGTCGCGAGCCGTACTCCTCCAGCAGCAGGATTTGGCGCGGCTGCAGTTGTGGGAACCGCACCGGAGATGTCGGGCGGCATTGGAGACTGCGAGGTCGGCACTACGCCGATCTGTTGCGGCTTCGGCATTTCCTTTTCGACACCACGGGTCGCGTACGAATCCACCACCACCTTGCCGGCGGTGGCGGTACTTCGCACGTAGCGCCCGAGGTTGAAGCCGGCAATGGGAATCGGCCCTTCGCTGATCCAGTGACCCACCCACTGCGCGCCTTCCTGCTTGAACGATACTTCCTTGCCCGTCGCTACCAGAGTCCAGGACTCGGGGAAGCGGAAGGTAGTGTCGTAGTTCGCCATGGCGATGCCGCGATTCGGGTACCAGGTGCCGCGCGCTCCCACGTAAAACAGCCCGCCACCGGCATCTGACAGCACCGAGCCCGCGTAGGCAAATGTGAGGCTCAACTGCGTTCCCAGCTTCAACGGCTCAGGAAACACCACGGCGACCAGGTCGTTTCCCCGGCGCGACAAATCGCTCCCTTCGATGGCTTCGTTCTGGATATATTCCAACGGCTTCCCGTCCAATTCCACCGACTTGAGCTGCAAGTAACGGGACAATTCGAACAACAAAAGGCGCGCCCCGTCGCGGCGAACGGTTCCGTCGAGTATTGCATTCGCCGACAAACCCAACGACGAGTCGATTGCTACATCGATGGTGTACTTCGCTACCTGAAATTCATCGCGGGTCCAGGCCGGACCGGTGGGACCGTGGAACCGGGAAGCCGATAACGAGTCCTTGCGCGCCGAGCGCATCGGGAAACTCATCCACAAGTCGTAATATGTCGCGTCGTGAACGGTTGTGGTTTGGCCAACCATGATCTGTTCGGGACTACGGGTGTCGAAATAGACATCGAAGATTCCGAGGCGGTCACCGGAAACTCTTGCGTGCAACAACCGGTCCGTCACTGGAGATTCTCCCCGGGCGACGGTGGCTGGCTCGCTGGTGAACGCGATCGCCAACCGCATCGCGTCCATCGTTGCCAGCCGGCGCACGCTCGCATCGTTGTGAGCGACGAATGCCGTGCCGTCCTCCGCCGGACGGAGATACTGCTGCAGCTCTTTGGCGGTATCGTCATCGAACCGCAAATACACAGAGGAGAACTTTTCCTCCAGAATTCCTTGTTTGGTGAACAGGCCCAGCGATGCCCGCTCCATACGGTCAGGAGGCCGCACCAGCACTTCTCCCTCGCCCTCGAAGTACGCACCGGTGACCCGGCCATCGACGCTCTGGGTGAAAGCGATGGTCCCGTCCGTGAGCCACAGGTGAATATCTTCCCGGTCAATGGCTGCTTCGCGGATCTTGTAAACGTGTTGGGGATCAAGTCCGACGCTGCGCAGCGCGCGATAGAGGGGCAGTATAGGGCCGGTAGTCAGCGGGAGCGTTTGCGCTGGAGCCGACCCGGCGCAGGTGAACAGAAGCAGAACCGTGGAAAGAACAAATCGTGGGAATAGTATGGGTTGGGATGCCATCAACAAAGGTGCGGACCGCTCCGCGTGCGAGCGTCTCCCACCAGTCTATGCCAACTGGCGGACCGTGTCACAAAGGCCGCGGCGGTAGCCACCGCGGTTACCATCCGGCAATCACTGCCGATGTGGCGCCGTGGTATGCGGAGCGATCTGATCTGCCGTGACGAAAATGGGCTCAATGTCCACTGGAATGTCGCTCAGTTTCGCGAGCGCTTTCTGAAAGTCGGGACGCAGCACTCCCATGGTGTCCAACATCTTCTTCGCCCCGGCGTAGTTTCCTTCCGCCTCAAGGGTGAGCAGGTCGTGGGTGAGGTCGCGCACCGCGTCCTTGATCTTTGCATAATCCACGGCGAAGGTTCCGTCGGGGCGCGCCACAAATCCGCCCTTATCGATGAGGTAGTTGACCTGCACCGCCATTCCCTTGCCGTGAGCGTCACCGAGGCCAAAACGCAGGCTGCGGAACGATGATGCCAGATACGTCGTGTAGAGCTGTCTCTCGCTTTTGGTCCCGGGTTTCAGAATGCCGCTCAGTCCCATCTCCTTGGCGTGATCGAGCATGTATTGCAGTGCGAACAGACCGGTTGCATCCGCCTTGGCTTCTTCGATGGCGCTGTACAACTCTTTCAGTTGCTCGCGCGGTGTGGTTGGCTTGCCGTCGACCGTGATCTGGTGCGGGCCCAGCCCATGACAAAGTTCGTGGGCCAGAATGTGCGTGAAGAACAGGTCGAAGTTAACGTCGGCCTGCTCGTCGGCGGCTAGCACGCGGCGCGAGATGGGAATCAGCGTGCGGTCGAATTTAGCCTGTTGCACGTTCTTGAGCATGACGCGCTTGCTGCCCTTTTCCGCCACCACGCGCTCATCATTGGGAAGGTTGTAAGCTGCCGTCTGCACTCCATGATTGCCGTCGCCGGCGCTGATCACTTCATTCACCACGCGGATGGGCGCCTGAGCGCCGATCTTCGGATTGCGATATTTCGCATCGATGGGGAGGTTGTCCTCGATCTGTTGCAGGTTCATGGAGAATGCCCCCAGCTTGGCGCTCTCCTGCTCGTCGCGCACGTTTACGTAGGCTTCGTACGAGGCCTTATATCCAAACAGTTCGTCGTTGTACGTCTCGTAGGGCCCGATGGTGATGTCGAGAGGCGCGTCAAGGTCCATCCATGCCACATCGCTTTCGTAATAGTCATTGGAGAGGAAGGCGTGGGCACGCGTGGTCAAGAACCGCTTCAGGGTCGCGTTGTCGGTGAGCCCGGCGGCTTCCTTCAGCAGATCGGCACATCGCTGCAGGTTTTCCTTGTACGCCTCGCTGTAAGGAACGATCTTGAATCCGTTCTCCCCATTGGCGCGGATGATAGTGAAGAAACCTTTCGCCTCGGTCTGTTCCTTCTCAGGAAGCGTCGCCACCCAGTGCTCGAACTGTTCCTTGGTCATGCTCTCGGGATAGAAATTCGCGCCCGGCAGCTTGTGTTCCGGGACCCCGGGGATGAATGCGGTGTCGTTATCCAGCGACGACCACGGCCCCTTGTTGATCCAGAAATAGTGCAGGCGCGCTTTGCCCAGCGGCGTTGCGTCCTTCTGCAGCTTGGCGTAGAGGGCATGATCGCCGCTCCAATACTGGGTCATGAAGATGTCGTCGATGATGCGCGCCGCCTCAACCAGTTTGACTAGAGCCTTGCGGTCACCCGCCGATAGACCCGACAAATCGACGTTCATGTCCGTCGGCGAGAACCGCGCTGCCATCTTCTGCAATTGTGCGAGATCAGGCACGGTGGTCGCGGGCGGGTCGCTCGCCGCACTTATGAGAGAAGCCATAATGATCGTTGCTCCAAGTACTGTTGGATATTTCATGCTGTCCTTCTCCGCCCCTGCGCCATCAGGTGCATCTGCGCGGGTATTGAAACCCCTCATCATAGCGCACCACGATTTTGAGTGACTTCAAGACGCCGGCGGACTCGTCACCTCGTAAGTTACGAAAGTAGTACAACTCCTCGAACTCTTGACTGGATACCGATGGTCGTCAGCGCTAGAATTCACTTTGGTTGCAATTCCACGTCGATGATTGAATCGGGACAGCCATTGTGGCTGAATGAAGGTAAAATAGAAGCCGGTGTCCGCACACGTTAAATATGGGAACTTGCGCGAGTTAGTCCGTCCCGATCAAGGTGATTTAGGTTATTGATGAAGAGATCCGCAGTCGTTTTACTCCCGTTTCTGCTTAGTGCTCCATTGCTGGTTGGGCAGCAGGCTCAGGCCGCACTGCCGTCGGGATCGGTTCCGCCCGCTACCGTGGCGCCCCCAACTAGCCAGTCCAGCGACATGACGGTGGTCGAGGAGATCATCGCCCGGGTCAACAACAGCATCATCTCTCGCTCCGACTTGAAACGCAGCGAAGATCAGTTGTCGGCTGAGGAAAGCAAGCGGGATCCCAGTATCCCTCCGGAGAACGTGCCCCAGCAAAAGGACCTGCTGCGCGATCTCATCGACTCTCAGTTGCTGGCGCAGAAGGCCGACGAACTCGGTATCAGCGCCGACACAGACGTTATCAAGCGCCTGGATGAGCTCCGCAGGCAAATGCACGCCGACTCCATGGAAGACCTGGAGAAAGCGGCCCAGGCACAGGGCGTCTCCTTCGAGGAGTTCAAAGCGAATCTCAAGAACAGCATCTTGACTCAGAAAGTTATTCAGCAGGAAGTAGGCTCGCACCTCAGCGTGACCCAGCAGGAAGTTCAGGCGTACTACGACCAGCACAAGGCTGAGATGCAGCGGCCCGAACAGGTCCGGCTCAGTGAAATTCTCATCCCGACCCAGCAGGGTTCTCAGGTCAAAACCGAGAGCGGGCAAGCGGCGCTTCCGGAAGCTTCCAGCGACGAGGTCGTCGCGCAGGCCAAAGCCAAGGCAGATGCGATCTATGCCCAGTTAGTCAAGGGCGCAAAGTTTGACGACCTCGCCAAGAAGAATTCTGGGGGGCCAACGGCCGCCCAGGGGGGCGACCTCGAATACTTTAAGCGTGGAACCCTGTCGAAGCAACTCGAAGACCAGGTCTTTGCTCTGAGTGCGGGCCAGTTTACCGAACCCATCCGCACCAATCAGGGCTGGGTCATTCTCGAAGTGACCGAGCACCAGTCGGAAGGCGTTCCGCCGCTGAAAGAGGTCGAGCCGCAGATCCAGGAACGCCTCTACATGTCCAAGATGCAACCCGCTTTGCGTGCGTACCTCACCAAGCTTCGCGAAAATGCCTACATCGACATCAAACCGGGGTACATCGACACTGGAGCCAGCCCCAACGAAACCAAGCCGATCTACACCACCGCATCGAGCGATGACGATGCCAAGAAGGCCAAGAAGAAGAAAAAGTTCGGCATATTCTAGCGGTCCGGCGTTGTGACTGCAGTAGTGCGATCTCTAAGCCGCTGACTTGTGGTGCTTGGCGGCCACATATTCCCACAGCATTGCGGTACCATAGCCGTTCAGCAGTCATGAGCACTTTTCGACCCATCATCGAGGTTGTCCGATGAAAGACTTCTACGTCCGCGATTGCGACCGGCACGAGAGCCAAACTGTAACCTCGAGCTTCGTGGTGGTGTCCAAGCAGGTCAAGACCAAAAAGAACGGCGATCCCTACCTCTCTGTCACGCTGGCCGACCGCACCGGACAGGTGCAGGCCAACATGTGGGACAACGTTTCCGACTCCATAAATGCCTTTGAGCAGGACGACTTCGTCAAGGTCAAGGGCATGGTGCAGAAGTACAACGGTCGCTGGCAGCTCACGCTCCACAAGGTGCGCAAGCTAGGGGATGCGGAAATCGACTATGCCGACTATCTCCCCAAGACCTCGAAGGACATCGAACAGCTCTGGCGCACTCTGGGCGAGTTTGTTGAGACCATCGAGAATGCCTGGCTGAAGCGTCTGCTCAAAGACTTCATGTCTGACGAATCGATAGCCACCCCCTACAAGAACGCTCCCGCAGCCAAGACGCTGCACCATGCCTACGTAGGCGGCCTGCTTGATCACGTAGTTTCATTGTTTACAGTCTGCGATCTGGCAGCGCGCAATTACCCTCAGGTCAACCGCGACCTGCTGCTCACCGGCGCGTTCCTGCACGATATCGGCAAAATCCACGAGCTGGCATACCAGCGTTCGATTACTTACACCACCAGGGGACAACTGCTCGGCCACATGATCATCGAACTGGAGATGCTGCAGGAAAAGCTGTCCCACATTCCCGGCTTCCCCGACGAACTCAAGGTGCTGATCGAGCATCTCATCATCAGCCATCACGGCCAGTACGATTTTGGATCTCCCAAGCTGCCGATGTTCCCCGAAGCTCTCATGCTGCACTATCTCGACGACCTCGATTCCAAGATGGAAAGCATGCGCGCCCAGTTCGAGCGCGAAACCGAGCTGGACACTCCATGGACCAGCTACAACCCCTCGTTGGCGCGGCCTCTGCTGAATACCCGCAAGTTTCTGGAAAAGGGAGCTGTTGCGGCACCTGCAACTCCGAACGTTGACGACTCACCGGATATTCCCGAAGAACCGGCACCGCCGGAGCCGAAAGAGGAATCCGATAGCATCACGGCGAATGCCGTGGGCGCAGAAGAACTCGAACCTCCATCGGCCCTTGAGGCGCTGCAGCGGAAGTTCGCGTCCCACAAGGTCACCAGGGTTGGCATCAAGTCTGGCTAGCTGACGCGTCCTCTCGGCGAACTGGCAGTTTATGCTCGATTTCTCGCGCTTTGAATATCTTTCGTTCGACTGCTACGGCACCCTCATCGATTGGGAGTCCGGCATACTCGGCTATCTTGGCCCGCTGCTGCGTAACAAGGGCTGCAACGTTTCCGACCCGCAGATTTTGAGTCTCTACTCTGAATGTGAACCGCGCCAGCAAACGTCTCCGTATCGTCGCTACAGAGACGTGTTGGCCTCCGTGGTGCTCGATTTTGCCGGCGAATTCTCCATTCAGGTCACCGAGGAGGAAGCTAACGGACTGGCCGACTCCATTCGCGCCTGGGAACCCTTCCCTGACACCGTGTCCGCACTGCGGCGGCTCAAGTCCCGCTACAAATTAGCGGTCCTCTCCAACATCGATGACGACTTGTTCAATTGGACGTCGCCGAGGCTGGAAGCGCCATTCGACTGTGTTGTAACGGCGCAGCAGGTACAAAGCTACAAGCCGTCGCTCCGCAACTTCGAAGCGCTGCTGGGTCGGCTGCAAATCGATAAAGTTAGCCTGCTGCACGTCGCCGAAAGCCTTTATCACGATGTTGCACCCGCCCGCGCCCTCGGGATCGCCACCGTCTGGGTGAACCGCCGCCAGGGCAAGACGGCTGCGGCCAGCAAGTTGGATGCGGCTCAGCCCGACCTCGAAGTGCCGACCGTTGCCGCCCTGGCGGATTTGGCGGTCCGCTAGGGTCGAACCTCCGCCAGAAATGGGGTATCTTGAAGTCACCCCGATGAATCTCACACAGAACGCGAGGCATCATTAATAGATCAATGAAGATACTGGTTCCTACCCCACTGCGTCAGTATGCCGGGAAGCAATCCGCCGTTGAAGTCCAGGCGGCCACCGTCGGTGAGGCGTTGCATGCTCTCACCTCGGCGTACCCGGATCTGCGGAAGCACCTCTACAACGACGAAGGCGTACTGCGGGCTTTCGTGAATCTCTACCTCAACGACGATGACATCCGTTATCTCCAGAACGATCAGACTGCCGTGAAAGAGAGCGACACACTCTCGATTGTCCCGTCGATCGCCGGCGGGAGGGCTTGAGGCAATCATGGCTGGCATAGCAGAAAAGGTTGCCGCGCTCGATAACAACGAGATCCTCCGTTACTCGCGCCACCTGATCATGCCGGAAGTCGGCATGGAGGGTCAGCTCAAGCTGAAGCAGGCCAAGGTGCTTTGTATCGGGGCAGGCGGCCTGGGTTCGCCGCTCGCCTTGTATCTGGCGGCCGCCGGAGTAGGAACTCTGGGCATCGTGGACTTTGACGTCGTGGACTTCACCAATCTGCAACGTCAGGTGATTCATGGCACCTCCGACGTGGGCCGCAAGAAGCTCGACTCGGCCGAAGACACGCTGCGCGAGATCAACCCCAACGTCGAGATTCGCAAATTCGACACCCGTCTGACGAGCGCCAACGCGCTGGAGCTGTTCCGCGAGTTCGACGTAATCGCAGACGGTACCGACAATTTTCCCACCCGCTACCTCGTCAATGACGCCTGCGTACTAACCGGAAAGCCCAATGTTTACGGTTCGATCTTCCGCTTTGAAGGGCAGGCGAGCGTCTTCGCGACCAAAGAAGGACCGTGCTATCGCTGCCTGTATCCCGAGCCTCCTCCGCCGGGCTTGGTGCCATCGTGCGCCGAGGGCGGCGTGCTGGGGATACTGCCCGGACTGGTCGGCGTCATCCAGGCGACCGAAACCATCAAACTGATCCTCGGCTCGGGCGAGCCGCTGATCGGCCGGCTGTTGCTGGTCGACGCCCTGGCGATGCGATTCCGCGAGTTGAAGCTGCGCAAGAACCCCGACTGCCCGGCTTGCGGGACCCATCCGACCGTAACCGAGCTGATCGATTACAATCAGTTCTGCGGCATCCGCGGGGAAGAAGCAGCCGCTCCAACTTCCATGACCGACATCACTGTTGAAGAACTCAAGCAGCGCCTCGACCGGGGCGACGACCTGTTCGTCCTGGACGTGCGTGAACCGCATGAATTCCAGATTTGCAACCTCGGCGGATACCTGATTCCTCTCAACGACCTGCCCAAACGGGTCAGCGAGCTCGATTCCAGCCGCGAAATCGTCGTGCACTGCAAGATGGGCGGCCGCAGTGCCAAGGCAGCCGATTTCCTGCGCCAGTCTGGATTCACCCGGGTGCACAACCTCGCCGGAGGGATCACAGCCTGGGCGGAGCGGATCGACCCTAAAGTCCCCAAGTACTGAGCTTCAGTTGCCAGCAGCCAGCCACCATGATTTCCGGGATTTGGCGGTAAATCGGCTGACTGTCGTTCCACTCAGAGTCCATGTCCATCTGGTCGCGCTCCGCGAAATTTAATTGTTATACATAACTACAACACAGTAGCACATATAGAACGTATGTATAATCAGCAATTTGCAAAGCCATAGTAGTCGTTGCATTTCGTTATACATCACCACCACACTAGTTATATGCGACAGCAGTCTAGCAACAGGAGTCGGAGACTGCGGGAGCGTGTCGCAAAAGTCGAGCCCGACAGCCGGGCGTAAAGGCCCACGCTTCCACCGAAAGCGACAGTACCGGGTTGTCAAAGAGCGACCTATTGCCCGCCAACGCGGGGCGGAGGCCGAAAGACACCCATCCCTTTGCCTCACGAAGCATGTTTTATCGAAGTGGAGTCCGCCGGGATAGGACGCTGGACACAGAGGCGTGTGACAAGCGAGAAGAACGAACGCAACCGCGGATTTGCACGGATCGCGCGGATGCGACAAATCGACACAACCAGCATTACCTCAGGGGCTAAAGCCCTGTCACAATTTCAACGTCTTACGGCACGACTGAGTCATGCCCTGATACGAAACTACCGCCAAAACGAGTTCTTCAGCAGCCTCTAAAGCCGGGAGTCCGGGCAAGTGATGAATGCACCGCTGAAGCGTGCACCACCCATTACAGGGTGAGTGGTTTTCCTTCCCACGCTTTCCCAAGCGATGGAAAAGGATGGGCACCCGGCACCGAACTCATGATTATTCGTTGTTGGGGAAGCCTCCGGGCGGTGACCCACCATTGTGTGCGTCCCTGGGTTGTGTCGTCCCCGGGGGACTCGGGAAATCTTGAGAAGCTTTCCCAGCGTTGAAACGCTGGGCTTTCCTATGCCGTCCCACAGAGTGGGACTGGGTTGTGTCCACGTTGGCGCGGAAAAGATCGGGGAGAAGATTGGGTACGCGACTGCGTGCTACCACCAAGGGAGATCGGGGAAGGGCGGGCACTTGCGGATGACCCGCCTGTATGTCGTCCCCTGGGGACTCCAAAACCTTTCGCGGCTTTCCCAGCGTTGAAACGCTGGGCTCTCTTATGACGTCCCACAAAGTGGGACTAGGCTGTGTCCCAGGTTGGCGCGGAAAAGATCGGGGAGAAGATTGGGTACGCGACTGCGTGCTACCACCAAGGGAGATCGGGGAAGGGCGGGCACTTGCGGATGACCCGCCTGTATGTCGTCCCCTGGGGACTCCAAGACCTTGCGCGGCTTTCCCAGCGTTGAAACGCTGGGCTTTCTTATGACGTCCCACAATGTGGGATTAGGTTGTGCCGAGTTGGCGCCGAACAGAAGGGCGCGAACCTTTCGGCAGGCTCAAGGGGCAGGCTCTGGGGCACAGGTAAACGACGCCGCTCCGCGGCTGGAGGTGGTTTACGGAGTGGAGCGCGGCCTTACGGCCACGCCTAAAAGCTTGTCGGCGCTCCGCGCCTGATAAGACAGCGAACGGTTGCCATGAGTCAGCGGCGCGTTGTCAGTGAAAGTCAAAAGACCCACCCTTCGACTTCGCTCAGGGCAGGCTCCGGCCAAAATCAGGCCGGATGGGGCACCCGCAGACTCGACAGTGTCCTGCGTACGTCTGTCGTCCCTGCCGGGACTCTCACTCTCGTAATCGACCTGACCCCGCCTTGAAAGGCGGGGCTATGATCTGTCGCGCCTCCGGCGCTGCATTGTCCCACTGCGGGCAAATGTGGGCACCCGCGAAAAACCTTCGGTTCATTTACAGCGGTTGACTTGGCCAGCCACCTGAGCGCGTCCTGCAAAGCCATGCCGCGCAAAAGGAAGCTTTCGTTGCGGTGGTTGTTCTCCCAATCCCGCGCTTTCTCCGCTAGACGGGTGTGCTGGCGCACCCACTCCAGGTCGGTATCGAGTGCCGCAATCAAGCGCCGGAAGGTTTCCTCAAATCCCAACTCGGGGTAGTTGATCCACTGAGTCTCTCCCAGGCCGGGAAGCAATTCGTTCCAGTCAACCGGGTGGTAGAGGATGGTGGTAACGCGCTTCTTACCGGCGAGCGCGTGAGCCACTTCCAGCTTGCACATTTCCGAGCGAAGCGAGTCGGGGCTGATGATGAAGAGAAAGTTGTCGGCGGCATCGATGGCGGCGAATATTTCTGAGCGGAACTCGGCGGAGTCGGGGATGCTGCGCCAGTCGATCCAGGTATCGCGCTTTAACTTCTTAAGGGCGTTGTCGAGATCGCGAGCGAAGCCCTGGTTCACCCGCGCATAGGAGATGAACACCTCAGCCATCGCCGCTCCGGTGATCGAAAGTGAGGAAATAGTAGCATTGTTCGGAGGCAGAGTGGGGCATTCAAGGCCTTGCGTTGGCCTTGAGTGGGGATTTTCTTCCGTACAACCGGATTGTCGCTATTATCACCGAAAAACGCCGCTCAACCCTTCAACTTCGCTCAGGGCAGGCTCCTTCGACTTCAGTCAGAGTTGATCGGAGCACCCAAATCGGATTGTGCGTTGGCTCGGGCCTCTGGCGATTTGGTGATTCCAGCATGTCCCGCCGAACTCGCGCCGTAACGCACGTCAGGCGTCGATGTGCCGCCGCTGCGCGGCTCCCATTTTGGATAATCCTAGTTCCGCGGGCGCACGCCCGCGGCTCAAACAAATTCCGCCCTTCGGGCTGCGGACCCGACCGGTCCGACCTGACTTTTTCCCTGGGGATGACATTGGAGGGGTTCTGCTCGAGGCGCTCGATGTGGGAATCCAACTTGGCCCGTTGCGCATCGGTCAGTGTGAGCGCGTCGGCCTCCAGGCTCTGCCACACCTCGTCCAGCAATTCGGCCTTTTCGGCAGCCGTGAGGGTGGCAATCTGAACTCGTAGCGCGCTCATTGCCTCTAACCCTAGAAGCGGTCTCATAAATGATGGGGAAAGGGAATTCGATTCCCCTCAGGGGCTACAGCCCAATTTTTACGGGCCCTTTACGGCACGGCTTAAAGCCGTGCCCTTTCAAATCACATTTATGAGACCAGTTCTAGCGCGGTTCCATGGTCGGTGCAAGCCCGCACGCGGGCTGCTACCATCGTTCCGAACTGCTATCAAACCAGAAGAGGCTTCTGCTTGCGGAGGTTTGTTCCAGGGCACCCAACGCATATCGATGTCGACCAAAGCGAGGAGGAACTGTGTCACGCAGCGAAGGAAATGCAAAGGGACGAACTGTAACCTTGCACGTGGTTTCCAGTCTGGATGGTTTCATCGCGAAGAAGGACAACAGTGTCTCCTGGCTAGATAGCCCTGGAAGCGTCTACGAAGCCGGGGTTTCCATCTCGGAGGAAGAAGTTGCGACCTTCCTCAAAGGGATCGACTGTTATGTGATGGGTTCCCGCACCTATGAACACGCGCTCGAACTGGGCTGGCCCTATGGCGATACTCCAGCCGTGGTGGTGACCGGCAGAGAATGGCCGCCGGCGAGGAAGAGCGTCGAGTTCTATTCGGGCGATCTCAAGACATTGGTTGACGTGAAACTCGCGCCTCGCTATCGAAACATCTGGCTGGTGGGCGGGGCCATGTTGTGCCAGCGTTTTCTCGAACTCGGCCTGGTGGACGAAATCAGGTTGACGATAGCGCCTGTCCTGTTGGGTGAAGGACTCCGGCTGTTCGGTGGTTCCCTGACGGAGGAGAGGTGGAATTTGAAGAACGTGGTCGCTTACAAGAACGGCTTTGTTGAGCTAACGTACTCCGCTTCTACCGCATGAAAGCGGCTTCCACAGACAAAGGTTGCAGGTTACGCTGAGCGCAGCTAGATTAGGTGCGAGAGTTGGAGTGCTATATGAAAAAGCCCGTCCCTGTCAGCCATCCCCCGAAGCCAACACCGGGCTTCGTGGGGGCCCCTGTGGAATCGGCCTCTGCACGAATCGACGAAAGAATTATGGAACTTCGCGACTGGCGCGGCAAGACACTCGCGAAGGTGCGGGAAATCATCCACCTGGCAGACCCTGAGATCGTCGAGGAGTGGAAGTGGGCCAAGGCGACAACGCCGGGGACTCCCGTCTTTTCCCACGGCGGCATCGTCTGCACGGGAGAGACGTACAAGAACGTCGTCAAGCTGACATTCGCCAAGGGAGCTGCGTTGAAGGACCCTTCCGGTCTATTCAACTCCAGCCTCGAGGGGAATGTCAGGCGCGCCATCGACATCCACGAAGGCGATAAGGTCGATGAGGCGGCGTTGAAGGATCTCATCCGCGCTGCCGTGGCGCTCAATCTCAAGGGCAAGAGCAAATAACTAACGCATGGTGCCTACGTAATCCAAGCTAAGGCGCCGACCGGTCATCCCACTTACTCATAGGTTTCTCGGCGAGGGCGGAGAATCTCCCGCGAGGGGCGGCTGGATTTCTCGCGCGTTTTACCACCATCGCAACTCAGACCTTAGTCCGTCGCAGTGACTCCGTCGGCGTCGTGCCGGCAAGCTGGCGCCAAGGGTGGCTACCGCGACTTTGGCGTCGCTGGAGCGTGTTAAAATTTGACAGAACGCCAAGTGGAGAAATGTGCGTTGATTGAGCTAGCACCGTCCATTTTGTCCGCCGATTTCGCCCATCTCGGTGATGCTGCAGAGGCGGCTGTTCGAGGTGGTGCCACGGTGATCCATTGCGATGTGATGGATGGGCATTTCGTGCCCAACTTGACCATCGGGCCTCCGGTCGTGGCATCGTTACGCAAGGCGGTGGACGTCCCGCTTGACTGCCATCTGATGATCGAGAACGCGGACGAATTCATTCCTCTGTTTGCGGAGGCAGGGGCAAACTGGATTTCCGTGCACCAGGAAGCCTGCATCCACCTGAACCGCACCCTGGAGCTGATTCGCAGCCATGGATGCAAGGTGGGAGTGGTGCTGAATCCGGCGACCCCGGTGCAAACCCTGGGAGAGGTATTGGACATCGTCGACTACGTACTGATCATGTCAGTGAACCCGGGTTTTGGTGGGCAGCAGTTTCTGCCCGCGACGCTGGAAAAAGTCCGTAAATTGACGACTATGCGCGCCGCCAAGGGTTTGAATTTCCGTATCGAGATCGACGGGGGGATGTCGGTCGAAACCATCGGGTCAGCCGTGAAAGCGGGGGTTGAGATTCTGGTGGCGGGAAGTGCGGTCTTTTCCCACGGGGATCCGGCCGTCAACGCGGAAGCCCTGCTGAGGGCAGCCAACGACGCTACGCTCGTTCGCGTCTAATTCGTCGAGTTCTGGAAAGTTACCAAAAGGTGGTTAGGATGTTTCGTCGCGTTCTCTTGTCGGTTCTGATGGCCAGCGCCATCGTATTTGTCGGCTGCACCAACAAGAAAGTCACCAATCCCATTGCCAACGTAAATTCCAAGCAGCCTGACAAAGTGCTCTACGACCGCGCCATGGACGCCATGAAGCACAACAAGTTCGATGTGGCGCGGCTGAGTCTGCAGACCCTGATCAATACCTATCCTGATTCTGAGTACGTGGCCCGCGCCAAGCTGGCTATCGGCGACTCCTGGTACGCCGAAGGTGGATCGGCGGCCATGGCGCAGGCGGAGAGCGAATACAAAGACTTCATCACCTTCTTCCCCAACATGACCGAGGCGAGTGAAGCGCAGATGAAGATCGCCAACATCCATTACAACGAGATGGAGAAGGCCGATCGCGACTATACCCACGCCAAGCGCGCCGAGGAAGAGTATCGCCAGTTGATCATGCAGTTCCCCGACAGTCCCCTGGTGCCGGAGGCGAAAAAGAAGTTGCTCGCGGTGCAGGAGGTGCTGGCGGAGCGCGAGTTCATGATTGCGCACTTCTACTACCAGCGTGAGTCGTGGCCCGCCGCCATTGCGCGGTTCAAGTCGTTGACCGATACGTACCCGCTTTACAGCGGAGCCGACGAGGCCCTCTACGAAATGGGCAGTGCCTATGAACAAGAAGCCAACTTGCTTCGCCAGTCGAAGTTGACAGAAGCTGCCAAAGGGCCGCTGGTCAAGAGTTATACCGACAACGCTGCCGCGGCTTATGATCGCATCCTGACTCGCTACCCCGAGGAGGACCGCGCCGCCGACGCCCGCAAGCGCGCTGCAGGCGATGGGCAGGCCGATTCCCACCGCCACGCCCGAGGCTATCGCGCTGAATAAGAAGGAGATAGAGAGCCGCGGGTCGCTGAGTACGTACGGCAAGCTAATGATGAACTTCAAGAAGGGGCCGGACGTATCCGAGGCTGCCACCGTAGGTGAGCCGACCCTGGTCGATCCCAAACAGGCGAGCGCTGCGGAGATCGTTCGGTCAGCGACGGCCAGCGTGATGTCCGCTTTGACCGCAGCTACCACCGGAACGGCGCAGCCCGGAACGGGAACAGCGCCTCCTCCAGAGAATGCTGCGGCGCCTCATTCTGACGCTGCCGGCGCCCCGGACGGGGCTGGTGGTGGAGCACCCGGCACTGGAGCTTCAACCGGTTCATCGGTCGAAGTGGTTCCGCCGGCAACAACTGCACCGGGTGGCGCAGGTACAGCTCCGGCGGGCGCAGATAGCAGCGGCATTCCCGAATTGGGAAATGATTTGGCTCCGGCGGCAAGTAGTTCCACCTCTGGGGCTGCTCCGCCATTGCCTCCGACGCAGGTCAATGACGCACCCAAGCAGGCCGCCGATCCTGCGTCAGCGGGTGTGAATGCCACACCAGCGGCGCCCGTGGATCCCTCGGCCGAGAGTTCGTCCAAGAAGAAGAAAAAGCACCGCCTGTTCCCGTTCTAAAGAGGTTCGGTATCGAGACCAGGCCGCCACCAATTCGTGGCGGCCTGGTCTTTTGGCGCGTATTTCCGACAATTGCAATCCTGTAATATCAAAGGAGTAACGCTCTATTCCTAGAACGGACGCGAATGCCTCACGATCTGCCTAAGGCCTACGAACCCGGCGCCATTGAGCCGCGCTGGGCCGAGTACTGGATCCGGGAGAAATTGTTCCATGTGGAACTTCCGGCAGCCGGCTCAAACCAGCCGGTCTTCACCCTGACCCTGCCGCCCCCCAATGTCACTGGCCGTCTGCACATGGGCCACATGCTCAACCAGACAGAAATGGACATCATTGTCCGCTGGCACCGCATGCGCGGGTTCGTGACGTTGTGGCTGCCCGGCACCGATCACGCCGGCATCGCCACCCAGATGATGGTGGAGCGGCAGCTTGCCACCGAAGGCATCAACCGCCGCGACATGACGCGCGAGGCCTTCATCGAGCGCGTCTGGGAATGGAAGAAGCACTACGGCGGCGCGATCCTCGACCAGATGAAGCGGCTCGGGCGCCTCCGTCGACTGGTCACGCGAGTTCTTCACC
This sequence comes from uncultured Acidobacteriaceae bacterium, assembly GCA_963758255.1. Classification (GTDB taxonomy): domain Bacteria; phylum Acidobacteriota; class Terriglobia; order Terriglobales; family Acidobacteriaceae; genus DASRAA01. Next base: position 462,428 of record CAVWUX010000011.1, on the reverse strand, counting down.
ATGAGCGACGACCTTTCGCTAGCCGTGCGCGAGGCCTTCGTTCGTCTCTACGAAGAGGGCCTGATCTACCGCGGCAAATACATCGTCAACTGGTGCCCGCGCTGCATCACGGCTGTCTCGGACCTGGAAGTGATTCACGAGGAAACGCCGGGCAAGATTTACGAGATCCGCTATCCCGTGGTGGGCAGCCCGAATGAGTTCATCGTGGTGGCGACCACGCGCCCGGAAACGATGCTCGGCGACACCGCCGTGGCCGTGAATTCCGGCGACGAGCGCTACAAGCATCTCCACGGAAAGAGAGTTCTGTTGCCGCTGATGAATCGCGAGATTCCGATCATTACCGACGATATTCTCGCCAATCCAGAGTTCGGGACCGGTGCGGTTAAGGTTACGCCTTCGCACGATCCCAACGACTTTGAGGCGGGACTGCGCAATGCTCTGCCGCAGATCGACGTGATGAACGAAGTCGCCCAGATGAACGAGAACGCCGGCGCTTACGCCGGACTCGATCGCTTCGAAGCCCGCCAGAAGGTGCTGGAAGACCTTGAGAAGGGCGGCTTCCTGGTGGGCGCGAGGGAATACGTTGTGCCGCTGGGCAAGTGCGATCGGTGTAAGACCATCATCGAGCCGCGGCTGTCCACGCAGTGGTTCGTGAAGATACAGCCGCTTGCCGACCGCGCCATTGAAGTGGTCGAGAAAGGGCGAGGTGAAGTTCGTCCCCGAGAACTATGCCAAGACGTACTTCGAGTGGATGCGCAATATCCACGACTGGTGCATTTCGCGGCAATTGTGGTGGGGCCATCGCATTCCGGCGTGGTACTGCAAGGAGTGCGGCGAAATCATCGTGGCGCGCGAAACCCCGACGAAGTGTGCGAAGTGCGGCGGAGGCCATCTTGAGCAGGACACCGACGTGCTCGACACCTGGTTTTCGTCGGGACTGCTGCCCTGCTCGGGACTTGGGTGGCCAAAGAGCACTCCCGAACTGGACGCCTTCTATCCGACTTCGCTGCTGATCACCGGGTTCGACATCCTCTTCTTTTGGGTGGCGCGCATGATCATGATGAACTGCCACTTCATGCGCGGACACAACCACGGCGACGTGCCTTTCCACACCGTGTACATTCATGCGCTGGTGCGCGACGCCGATCGACAGAAGATGTCGAAGACCAAGGGCAACGTGATCGATCCCATTGAGATCATCGAGCACTACGGAACGGATGCGGTGCGCTTCACGCTGGCGTCGATGGCGGCACCGGGGACCGACATCGCGTTCTCGGAGAAACAGACCGAGGGTTATCGCGCCTTCGCCAACAAGATCTGGAATGCTTCGCGGCTGCTCTTCATGAATGTTGATCGGGCGCAGGAGGCGGATTTGTGGTCTCTCAGCGAATTCAATCCGCCGGCCACCGATTTCACCGCCAAGGGCATTGCCGGATTTGCAACCAGCACGCTGGAAGACCGCTGGATTCTTTCGCGCTTTAATCGGGTGGCGTCCGAAGTTCACGACGCCCTCGACGCTTACCGCTTCCACGAAGCCGCGCACGTTGTTTATCACTTCTTCTGGGGCGAGTATTGCGATTGGTATCTCGAACTCATCAAATCGAGGCTGGCCTCCGAGGATCGCGAACAGGCTCGCGCAGCTTACGGCAACCTGATCGGGATATTTGAGGCGGCGCTGCGGCTGCTATCGCCGTTCATGCCTTTCATCACCGAAGAAATCTGGCACGCGGTGTACGACGGAAAGCCGCCGCTGAAGTCGATCGCGCTGGCCGCCTATCCGCAGGCGGACGATATGCAGGTCGATGCGGTTGCCGAGACCGGAATGGCGATCTTGCAGGACTTGATCGTGGCCGTGCGCAATATTCGCGCCGAGCTCAAGATCGAACCGAAACAGAAGTTGGCGGTCGAAATCCATGCCGACCCCGAGGTTCGTAATCTGATTGAGCGGCAACCGCTCCTCGCTGGAGCGGATGGCGAATATCGAGTCGGTGAGCTTCGTGGAGCATCTCTTGCGAATGCCGCCGGCGCGCGCAGCACCGCGCGATTCGATGTGCGGGTCGTCTACGAACGCAAGATCGATGCCGCCGCCGAGCGTGACCGCATCAACAAGGAGTTGGCGAAGATGACCGGCGAGATGGAGCGCGCTACGGCGCAACTCGCGAACGAAGGGTTTCTCGCCAAGGCGCCGGGGAAGGTCGTTAACGGGCTGAAGCAGCGCAAGGGCGAGTTGGAAGTGCTGATCGCAAAGGCCAAGTCAGCCCTCGACGAGTTGGGCGCCAACCGGGAAAACTGAGCTGAGGAGCGATCGTGGATTGGACAAGCCGCAGAGTTACCGCCATTCTGGAAAGCGCACTGCAGGAAGATCGCGCCACCAGCGACGCTACCACCTACGCCTGCATTGATCCCAACCAGCGCGCAGCGGCGACCATCCTTGCCAAGCAGGATTGCGTTCTCGCCGGACTAGGATGCATAGCACGAGTGCTCGATGTTTTCGCCAGGCTCGACGGTACGGTCACCTCCCATCCCGATGTAACCTGCAATGCCGAGGTCTTCGATGGCGTGCGGCTGCACCAGGGTCAGTCGATTGCCGTCATCGTTCACAATGCGCGTGTCATCTTGTCGTGTGAGCGCGTGATTCTCAACATGATGCAAAGGATGAGCGGCATTGCCACTCTCACCCGCCGCTATGTGGATGCGATCGCCGGCACCAAGGCCATCATTCTGGACACGCGCAAGACCGCTCCCGGACTGCGGGTACTCGACAAGTGGGCGGTACGATGCGGCGGCGGCACCAATCACCGGCTCGATTTGAGCGATGGCGTGCTGATCAAGAACAACCATATCTCGCTTGCGGGAGGAGTGGTGCCAGCGCTGCAGCGCGCGCTGAAGAACCGCCGCGGATCGGGGCTGATCGAGATCGAAGTACGTTCCCTGGACGAATGCAGGATCGCTTTGGAGCTGGGCGCTGAAGCCGTGCTGCTCGACAACATGTCGGCGGAACAGGTGCGAGAGGCCGTGCAACTGGTGGCTGGTCTGGAGCGTCCGGTGCCAGTGGAAGCTTCGGGTGGCATCACGCTGGAGAATGTCAGGGCCTACGCGGACACCGGTGTGAATTTCATCTCTATCGGCGCGCTGACGCATTCGGTGCATGCGGTTGACCTGAGCATGCGCATCGTCCCGGTGTAGTAAGGGCCGGCGAGTCGCTCTTCCCCAATCTCGCCCGCTCGCGCATAATTCTCTTATCGCACGCTCCAACCCATCTCGTGCCGACGCGATTCTGGCGGAAGGTCTGACCGACGCCCGCCTGGGCCACATCGTTCGCCTGCTGAGCGACAACGCGACGCTGGTCATCAGCGGCACGCGCATCGCCGAGGAGTTGGGTACGACTCGCTCCGAAGTCTGGCGCGCGATACAGCATCTTCGCGAACTGGGAGTGCGCATCACCGGACACCCCTCCTCGGGCTATCAGCTCGAATCCGTTGCCGACCTGCTGCTGCCCGATATTCTCGGGCAGTTGGTGAACGGAACGATATTCAGCTCACGTATTCGCCATTATTTTCGCGTTGGCTCAACCAACACCGCCGCCATGGAGGCCGCAGCCGCAGGCGAACCCGAGGGCACCGTGTTCTTCGCCGAGCAACAGACGGCGGGGCGCGGGCGCGGCGGTAATGCGTGGGAGTCCGCGCCATCCGACGGCGTCTATTGCTCGGTGGTCTTGCGCCCGCAGCTTTCCCCGGCGGACGCCCTGCTGCTGTCGTTGATCGCCGGACTAGCCGTTGCCGAGGCTGTGGAACAGACTACGGGCTTGCATCCGGACTTGCGCTGGCCGAACGACGTGCTGCTGGAGGAGCGTAAGTTCTGCGGCATTCTGACCGAGATGAATGCCGAAGCCACGCGCGTCCGTTATGTCGTGGTGGGCATCGGCATCAACGTCAATCAGGCCTCGTTCTCGAAGGAACTGGAGCCCGTCGCTACCTCGCTTCGACTCGCGAGTGGCCGTGAGTGGTCGCGCGTTCAGGTGGCCGCGGCTCTGCTAAAATCGCTCGACAACTGGTATCGCAAGCTCTGCGACGGCACTGCCGATTCGCGTTCCGCCATCATTCGGAAGTTCGAGGAGCGTTCGTCGTTCGCCCGCTCCCGGTTCGTTCACGTCGATGAAGAGGGCGGCTACGAGGGGGTCACTGAGGGCCTCGACAATCGCGGGTTCCTGCTGGTGCGCACAGACCACGGGCTTCGCACTGTGCTCTCCGGAGGGGTTCGTGCCGCTGATTCTCATGGAAGATAACGCATGCTGCTTGTTCTCGATGTAGGCAACACCAACACGGTACTCGGTGTCTTCGAACCCATGCCGGACCCGCAGGGAGCGGGACACTACGGCAAACTGATCGCCAACTGGCGCGTTGCCACCAACAAATCGCAAACCGTGGATGAGTACGGCGTGCTGTTTCGCAACCTGTTCGCGATGAATGGGCTGGAAGTGAGTTCGGTGCAGGGTACGGTGATTTCCTCGGTCGTGCCGCCCCTGGACTCCACCTTGCGTGAAGTCTGCGAGCGCTACTTTCAGATCAAGCCGCTCTTCATCGAGCCCGGCGTCAAGACTGGCATGCCGGTGCATTACGATAACCCGGCCGAAGTCGGGGCTGATCGCATCGTTAACAGTGTTGCGGCCTTCGAGAAATACGGAGGTCCGTGCATCATCGTGGATTTCGGAACGGCCACGACTTTCGATGCGGTATCGGCCAAGGGCGAATATCTCGGCGGGGTGATCACGCCAGGAATCGGAATCTCTGCCGACGCCCTGTTCGAGCACACGGCGCGACTGCCGAGAGTGGACATTCGTAAGCCACCGCGCGTGCTGGCCACGAATACCGTGAATAGCTTGCAATCGGGGCTTTACTATGGGTATCTCGGATTGATCGACGGCATCCTCGAGCGCCTGATGGCCGAGCTGGGTGGCGACGTTAAAGTCGTGGCTACCGGCGGACTGGCTTCGCTGATGGGTGGTGGTTCGAAGTACATTCGCGAGGTGGACGACCTGCTGACCCTGGAAGGGCTGCGCATCATCTACGAGCGCCACCTTTCGCACCTTCGCCGCCGTAATGATCAAGGGCAAACCAGTCCGGGACCAGCGGAAACAACCACTGCGGCAACGACTACTGCAAAACGCGATTGACGCTACACTGATAGTGCACGCACGCGCTGTATTGGTGCGGGATTTTCTTTGGGCGCGGCCGGCGTGGAAAACTACTTCAACTATTTCACCGAGATCGAAGAGCATTTCCAGCGCCGCCGGGGCACCCTTACCCTGCTGTCTCCTCTGGACTGGGCGCTAATGGAAATCTGGAAGGATGCCGGCATTCCACTGGAGGCGGTGCTGCGAGGCATCGACGCGGCTTTCGACAAGTGGGAGCGCCGTACCAAGCGCACCCGCAAGGTCAACGGCCTGGCGTATTGTGCCCAGGAAGTTCTGGCCTCCGCTGAAGAGATGAACGAGGCCGGTGTGGGCGCCGCCTCTTCCGCGAAACGGGCCCCGGGTCTGGACGCGGCGGCAGTGGCCGACTTTCTGAAGCAGAACGCCGCAGAGTTGGATGCGGCGGACCTGCCGGGATCGATCCGCACTATTGCTGACGAGACCGCCGCCGGGCTGCGTTCGGTTGCGGATACGTTCGCCGTTGGCAATCCTCCTCCGATGGAGGATGTGGAACGCCGACTGACGGTCATGGAAGAGAAGTTGTTTGCCGCGCTGCTGGCCGCGACTCCCGAGGCTGCACTCTTGCAGGTCCGCACCGAGGCTGACCGCGAGCTAGCTCCGTATCGCAGCCGGATGAGCGCGCAGCAGATCGGGCAACTCCACAAGCAGTACTTGCAGAAGCGGTTGCTGGAACAACATCATCTTCCCCGCCTGAGCCTGTTCTATCTTCCCTGAGTCCGACAATGTGGTACTAAGGAGCGAATTTTGGAGTTGCAGATCGAAAAGCTGGTGTACGGTGGCGATGGGCTGACACGTCTGCCCGCCGATGCCAAGGGCCGCGGCAAGACCGTGTTTCTTCCGTTTGTGATTCCAGGTGAGAGGGTCGAAGCGAGTATCGTCGAAAGCCGCTCGGGATTCGCGCGCGCTCACCTCGATAAGGTGCTCACGCCTTCCCCCGACCGCGTTGCTCCGCCGTGCCCGTATTTCGGAAAGTGCGGTGGATGCCAGTACCAGCACATCGACTACCACGCCCAACTACGCTTCAAGTCCGAGATCCTTCGTGAAACGCTGCGTCGCACCGCCAAGCTGGAACTCGATCAGGAAATTCAGGTGCACGCGTCGGAGCCGTGGAATTACCGCAATCGGACCCGTGTCCGGCTGCAACATGATCCGGCATTTGCGATGGGATACTTCGAAGCCAACTCGCATCGATTGCTGGCGGTCGAGAGCTGTCCCATCAGTTCGCCGCTCATCAACCAGGCGATCGCTTCTGTCTGGGCGTTGGGACGTGCCGGCAAGGTGCCCACTATTGTGCACGGCATGCAGTTCTTCGCCAACCATGATGACAGGCAGTTGCTCGCGGAGGTTTACGTTCGCCATCAAGACGCCGTCGACTCCTGCAAGGCCTTTGCGGCGGCGCTGAGAGGACGCTTGAATTCAATCGTAGGCACGGTTGTGTTCGCTACGTCTCCCGTCGAGGACGAAACCCGCCAGCGGGCGCCTCTCACTTCGATGCACAACGAGGAATGTATGGCCATTGGCGAAGACGCACTCATGTACCATGCTGTGGGACATGATTACCGCGTAAGCGGAGGATCATTCTTTCAGACCAACCGCCACCTCATCGACGACCTAGTAAAGGTAGCGACCGGCGGGACCACGGGCAAAGCGGCGCTCGATCTGTACGCCGGAGTGGGCTTGTTCAGCCTGGCGCTTGCGAGCAACTTCGAAGACGTGCTGGCGGTCGAATCCTCGCCCCACGCGTTCGCCGACTTGAAACACAACGCGCCGCGCAACGTGCGCCCGACGCGCGCCACCACCGAAGAGTTCCTTCAGAAGCGGGGCGAGAAACTCGCCATCGACTTTGTACTGGTCGATCCTCCCCGGGCCGGACTGGGAGAAAAGGCCACCGCGGCCCTGTGTCGCACCTCAGCCTCGCAGGTTACTTTAGTTTCCTGCGACCCCGTAACTTTGTCGCGCGACCTCCGACTGCTGCTAGAATCGGGCTTTACGGTGGAACAAGCGCACCTGTTCGACCTGTTCCCGCAGACCTCTCACCTGGAAACGGTCTTTCGGCTCGTGCGCTGATTGGCCCGTCAAATCGAGTTATGTACGCGATCGCCATACTTCGTTACCGCAAGCCTCTGGAAGATGTCCTCAAGCATGTTGACTCGCACCGCGCCTATCTCGCGGGACTGAAGCAGGAGGGACTGCTGATCGCATCGGGCCCGCTGGTTCCCCGCAACGGCGGGGCCTTGCTGTTGCGGGTCCCCGACAACGAAGCCCAGGCGACGCTCGACAGTATCCGCGACAACGATCCGTATACCCGGTTCGGAGTTGCGCAATATGAAGTGTGGCCCTGGGCCCTGGCGATCGGCGCCGAGGAACTGGACCGCTTGTAAGCGGCCTTGCCAACCTCCTCCCCCTCCCCGGAGGGAGCGCATGCCTCCGCACGTGCGCTCGCACCTGCCTATTGCGGCGGCAGGGAACCTGTGTTCGTCGCCGCTCTTGCGTTTGCCACCGGTATCATCGTGGCGAATTACGTATGGCGCGCACCACAAGTCTGGCTGATGGCGGCGGTCATCGCGGCGGCGGGTGTATGCGCTCTGCGCCGCCGCGCCCCATCGCTCGCCTTTGCCCTGGCGATCTTGTGCCTCGTCCCGCTGGGCGCGTTTTACCTGCAGGTCAACGATGCAGCACAGATCACTCCTCCTGACCTTGATGCGTTCGCCACTGGCGAGGGTACCGTCGATGTGACCGCCCATGTCATGCGCGAGGGTATCGTGCGCGACAGTCCGTTCGGAGGCAAGCAGGAGTCGGTCGATGTCGAAACCGAGCAACTTGTCAGCGGCGACCGCCATGCCTCGGCTTCCGTCGGTATCCGGCTGACGATCTACACGCAGCGCGCCGAAGAGGAGGAAGCCCGCGACTTAGGGACCGACTCGGCCTTGCCGGTGTACACCTATGGCGAGCGGTTACATTTTCCGGCGAAGCTCCGGGCGCCGCGGAACTACGGCAATCCGGGTTCGCTGGACCTGGTTGGATATCTGGCATCGCAGGGGATTCGCCTCACCGGATCGGCCCGCGCCCGTGACGTGAGGGTCCTCGCTGGATTCGCCGGGACCCGTATCGGGCTTTGGCGCAGCAGCGCTCGTCGCAGTGTGCTTAACCACATTCAGCGGTTATGGCCGGGCGAACCCGGGGCCTTGATGCAGGCCATGCTGATCGGCGGACGCGCCTTCTTCGGTCGGGAACTGAAAACTAACTTCCAGCGCACCGGGACGTATCACATCCTAGTGGTGTCGGGCATCAACGTTGGAATCCTCGCCTTTGCGTTCTTCTGGGTCTTGCGCAGATTCCCCATGGGGGAGGAAATGGCCACGGTGCTGACCATCCTGTTCTCGTGGGGCTATGCTTTTCTGGCGGACCTCGGACCACCGATCGTGCGCGCCACCATTACCCTTACCATCTTTCTGCTTACGCGCTTGCTCTTCCGCGATCGCAACGGCCTCAACGCATTGGGCATTGCGGGGCTGGGCATCCTGGTAGTTGCGCCACGCGCGCTCTTCGAGGCCAGCTTTCAGTTGACATTTCTTTCCGTGATCGCGATCGCCGGAATTGCCGTGCCGATCCTCCGGCAGACGTTATACCCATTTCAGCGGGCGTTGCGAAACCTCGATTCGCCGGCGTACGACTTCAGCTTGCCCACGCGGGCGGCCCAATTCCGCTCCGACCTGCGGCTATTGCGTGAAAACCTGGCACAGATCGTGGGCTTGAGAGTGTCGAATTTCGTATTGTTGCGCGGAGTGGGATTCGTCCTCGCCGCTTCGGAGCTAGTTTTGATCTCCACCATCATCGAGGTCTCACTGGCTCTGCCGATGGCGTGGTACTTCCACCGCACAACGACGATGTCGCTGCCGGCGAATGTGCTGGTCATTCCCCTGGCCAGCGTTCTAATGCCCGCGGCGGTGCTGGCAGTCGCACTATCGTACGGCTGGTTCTGGCTGGCGCATCTGCCCGCGCTGGTCGCCGGGTACGCGCTGGCCGTGCTGACAGGAACCATCCGCTTCGTCGGCCACTGGCGAGTCTCCGACGTCCGGCTTGCGTCCACCACCATAGCAACGGCTGGTGCTGCGGCCATCGCATTTGGCGTGGCGATGATCCTGGCCCGGCGGCGTTTGTCGCTGGCTTGGCTGGGCGTCGCGGGCTTGTTGGCTGCGGCCATCGGCATGGTACTGTTGCCGCCGAAGATGCAATGGCACCCTGGAGTACTGGAAATCACGGCAATCGACGTGGGACAGGGAGACTCGCTGCTGATCATCACCCCCGAGGGCAAGACCCTGCTGCTGGATTCAGGCGGCGTCGGAGGCCAGTCGCACTCCGACTTCGATGTCGGCGAGGAAGTTGTCTCTCCCTATCTCTGGAGTCGCGGCATCCGCCGACTCGACGCCGTCGCGATCTCCCACCCTCATTCCGACCACATTGGCGGTATGCGCAGCATCATTGCGAGTTTTCGGCCACAGGAGCTGTGGTATGGTCTCGATTCGCCGACCCCCGAGTTCACCCAACTGGCAGCGACCGCGCGGGCTTTCGGCCTGGCCTTCAAGCCGCACACATCCGGCGACGAATTTGAGTTTGGCGGTGTGCAGGTCCGTGTACTCAACCCGCAGCCCGGAGATGCGCCGGCGAATCCTGCGCAAGACGACGAGTCCATGGTGCTGCGCCTGCAATACCGCGACACTTCGGCTTTGTTGGTGGGCGATTCGCACAAGCGAATCGAGAAATTACTGGACTATGAAAACCCGCAGTCGAATGTGCTCAAGATCGGCCACCACGGCAGCACGACCTCCAGTTCACCCGATTTCCTGCACGCCGTGTCGCCGCAATTCGCCGTGGTTTCTTCCGGATATTACAACTCATTCCATCACCCCCGTCCGGAGGTGATGAAACGATTTGCTGATCTGCAGGTCCGCACCTATCGAACCGACCTGGCTGGGGCGGTGTCGTTCTATCTCGATGGCGCTAGGGTTTCGGCCCAGCCGGCTCCTCGCTAGCCGCCTCGTCGGCATCCGTTGCCGGATGCCGGCTAAACGCCTCGATCATCGCGGCCGCCTCTTTGGCCTGGTCCTCGCGGACGACCACGGTCACACCGCCTACTCCGGGATAGATGTTTTGGGTCGCGTCCAGACTCTGCACATAAGCGTCAATCCCAGCGGATTGCAGGAGGCCCTGTACGACCATGGCCTCGGACTCCTGCTCGGTGTCAAAAACTTTGACTAGTTCCTCGGTCGGTTGCGGTTTGTCTGGCATACATCCTCCGGTAGTTGGTTGCCATGAACATTACTACAGGTACCCACGATCGTTCACGGATTGCGGCTGAGAAGTTGCCATTTCGTTGTATCATGCCGCCACGGATGACAGCGCATCGGTGGGACAGCAGTCTTCATCGAGATTGTAACGAAATTCAGATGTGCGGCCCGATCAACGCCTGACATCTCGGAGCGTTTGTTTCAAAGAGGGACTCTATGGGGCAACCTGAGCGCAAGGAACTAGCAGAACCGCAAGCCAACACACGCGAGACGCAGGAACTCGAAGACGAGCGCCGCAAACTTCGACGTCTGCAAATCATGATGAGCATGGTCATGTCTGTCATCAGCCAGGATGCGGATCTGTCCGTCGAAGAAGCCTCCGAGCTTGCCGCCAATGCCAAACGAGCGGCCCTCGCCATGTTCCCCGACAAGGAGTTTGCCTACGACATCCTCTACAAGCCGCGACTGCAGCGACTGATGGCAGAGCGCTTCCACTTGCAGTAGTCGCGCTATTTGTCTATCGACGTGAGATAGACGGTCAGGGTACCCCAGAAGAGCTTGGCCCGCATCTGGACGGGCAGGTGCCGTTCGTCATCGCTGTACCAGATCCAGATGCGTCCGCGGTTCTTCAGGACGCTGTAGTCGCCTTCCGGCCCAACCCGAATCGTTGAAAATGTACCCGCAGGGGTCTTGACCTGTTCCCTGCCTTCGACATGCGCGTGTATGGTGACGGTCTTGCCACCGTCGTTGAGCGGAAAGCTGTAGGTCGCGCCCTGCTGCAGGGGCAAGCTGGCAACGTACATCATTCCCGACAGCACGTCGGTCACACACCCGGGGATGTCGTTTTCGGTGTGCTTAGTCTGATTGTTTTTCAGGTTGCGTTCTTCCAGAATCGCCTTCTTACTTTTGTAGTCGAAGCTAATCACGGTGTCGCGCCAGTGTGATCCCTCCTCGGTGTGTTTGACCAGCTTCGAGGAACACAGGCTCTGGGCGTCGAAGTAGGAGTTAAAGCGGTCCTGCACGCGAAAGAGAAGCGCTACTACTCCGGTCGAGTCCGCAGTGCCTATCAAGTGTTCCTGATTGCCGTTGCGTTCAACGCGCAATGTAGCCACGCCCGCGGTCCAGAAGCGATATTCCGCCTCATAGCGTAGCGTCTGCCGCGGGAAGTCGAATCCCGGCCGGAGCGGCTGGATGTGCGCGCCTGCGCCAATCGTGGCTTGCGGCTCGTCCTTGCCGGCAGCCGCAACAATCGCCTGCGAAAATCCAATGAGTTGCACGCTCATTCCGAGCGTCATTGCAGCGGCCGTGAGTACTGTGATGATTGCGAGGCAGCGAGTCAGCAAATTCACCATGAACCGGGAAACCAGAGCATTTTCACCACAAGGGCCGCCAACATTGCGGCGGCCCCGATCAATGCATTGTACTCGCGATGCTGCGAGTAGAGCTCGCGCGAGAATCCCGATGTTAACCCCGGAAACCAGACAGTGGTGGGTAGCAGTCGCGGTACACGCTGTGAGTAACTCTCGAACTCGGGGAAACGACTTCGCAAGAAAGTCTCTTCCGAGCGGATCACGGGAACGTAAATCAACGTGAACAACGCAATGATTGCAACCGCGACCCACACATCGCGCGACGCAACCGCAAACCCGAGAGCGATAATGATCGATCCCAGGTAGAGCGGGTTGCGGGAATATGCGTACGGACCGGTCATCGCCAGTTGCTCATTCTTCTTCACATGCCCGGAAGCCATCGCTCGCAAAAAAACTCCCAGTGCGGCAACTGCGCCGCCTAGCGCCAGCGAGAGCCAGTCAGGTCGAGCGCGCCAGAAGTAGAACGCAGCGAAGAGAAACCCCAATGGCACCCGGATGCGGCGCGCAATGCGGTTCCACGATCCCGTTGCACCGACCGGACTCGCGTCAGCCATTTTGTTCGCTCATAAGCTCATCAGCCGCAGCGATCACCTTCTGCGGCTGTATCGACTGCAAGCCTTCATCGGGGCGATTCGTGTGCGAGCTGTTATCGAGACTTTCCGGGCTGCGCAACACAATAGCGCGCGTCGCATATGGGCCATTGCGGTCGGGCCGAGTCGGGCCAAATAGCGCCACGACAGGTACCCCCAGCGCAGCGGCCAGGTGCATGGGACCGGTGTCGCCGCCGACGAACAAGCTGGAGCGTCGAGTGAGTGCAATCAGTTGACTCACCGAACATTTCACCGGGCTAGCCATTTTTTCGCTGGATTGGCGAACGGCCTCGGCCAAAGCTTGTTCTTGCGGACCGTAGTTGACAATCACTGCCATGCCGCGCTCGGCCAGCGCCTTGGCAACTGCGCCGTAGGATTCCGGCGACCAGCACTTCGCGCCCCATCCGGCGCCGGGATTGACGATCGCAAGCGGCTTCCAGCCGAGCGACGAATGAAACCGGTCAGCCCACGATTCCGTTGCAGGGTCCCGAGGAAATGTCGGAGGCTCGTAAGTGAGCTCCTGCACGGCCACCGCCGAAGTGAGTGATAGCGCCTGCTCCACGACGTGCGTGCCTTGGGGGACGACCGCGCGTGTGTAAAACTTGCGCGCCGGTCGCTCGCGCGGCGCCGCCGAGCCTATGCGCGTCATTGCCCCCGAAAGCTTCGCCGCCATCGCTGACCGAATCGCGCCCTGCAAGTCCAGCGCGATGTCATAGTTCATGGCGCGCACCTCACGCAGGCACGAGCGCATTTCACCCCAGGTTGAGCCCGACGAAAGCCCATTTCGCCATTCTTTGAAATTCGAAATGTGCACCCAATCGACGAGAGGTTTCAATTCTGAGCGCGGCTGCATGCGCTCCAACGGATGCGCGCACAGCAGCTCCGCCCAGCGCTCCTCAACCAGCCAGCCAATCTTGAGCGACGGCAGTTCCCGGCGCAGTGCGGCAATCGCTGGAATCCCATGGATGACGTCGCCCATGGCGCTCAACCGCACCACAAGCACACGCAGGGTCGACAAATCCATGGTTGTGAGTTGCTCTTGAACCAGGGTGTCCTGGTCCGTTTGGGCAAGTGACGGCTTCACCGTGTACGCTGACCTCCGCCGGAGGTGCGCATCTGGCCCAGAATGTCGGTCGTGGAATGGTCCTTGGGATCGCCTACGATTTCCACCCGGCCTCCGTACGCGATCACTTCATCGCGCTCAGGGACTGTGTCGCGGGTGTAGTCGGTGCCCTTGGCCTGCACTTCAGGATGGAGCTCGCGGATCAGCCCGCGAACGTCCGGCTCGTCGAAGATCACGACGGCATCGACGTCGCTGAGGGACGCGATGATCTCGGCGCGCTCCTCGGCGGGCATCAGCGGACGCCCCTCGCCTTTCAATTGCCGGACGCTGGCATCCGAGTTCATGCCTACGACCAGCTTCCCACCGAGCGCCTTGGCGCCGCGGAGATAACGCACGTGACCGACGTGCAGCAGGTCGAAGCAGCCGTTGGCCAGCACGATTGGCTCGCCGTTGCGCCGCCATTCGGCAACCTGTGCCTGCAGATCTGCGCGCGAAAGGATCTTTGCAGTGTTCTCGCTCACGTCTATTTCATTGCTGCGTATTGGTCGATGGCCGATTGCAGTTCCAGGTTCGACACGGTGGCCGTCCCCCGCTTCATCACCACAATTCCGCCGGCGAAGTTCGCCAGCCTTGCGGCGGAAGAGGTGTCGGCTCCCGCGGCCAGCGCCGCTGTAAAGGTGGCGATCACCGTGTCGCCGGCGCCGGTTACATCCACCACCTGGTCAGAACCAAACACGGGAATCACCAGCGGCGGCGCATTCTTCTCGAAGGCAACCATTCCGTCGCGGCCGCGCGTGATCACCAGCGACTCCAATCCCATCTGCTGCATGATTTGCTTGCCCGCTGAAAGCAGCCGCTGATCGCTGTCGCCGATCCTGGTTTGCAGCGCCTCTTCCACCTCGGGCTCGTTGGGCGTGGCCGCGGTCACGCCCGAATATTCGAGCATCCGATAGCGCGAATCCAGCGTGATCGGCTTGTTGGCGAGGCAGTCATTCGACATGACTTGCTGCAGTAATTGCGGCGTCGCCGCGCCGTATCCGTAGTCGGAGACGAGGAATCCGTCGGACGCCTCTCCATATTTCTTCGCGACCTTGACCAGTTTCAACCATGCTGGATGGTCCTCCGCCAGTGGAGTGGCCTCCCGGTCCACGCGCACCACTTGTTGGCGGCTGGTGTGCGACATGCCCGCCAGTATGCGGGTCTTGGTGGTCGTCACTTTGCCCTCCAGCCGCGTAATACCACTGGTCGTGATCTTGTTTTCACGCAGCGTATCGAGCAGCATCTGTCCCGGCTCGTCATCGCCCACCACGCCAACGGGAAAGACTTTTACGCCCAGCGAGGCCAGGTTCATGACGGCATTGCCGCCTCCTCCGGGGACCACGGTGCTCTCACGATGCTTCAGAATCAGCACCGGCGCTTCCCGCGAGACGCGCGCGATTTCGCCGAACACGAATTCATCTGCTACCAGGTCGGCGAGCACGGTAACAGAGACTTCGGGAAACGACTGAACAATCTTCTTCCAGCGTTCGGGTTCGGTGAGGTGTTTGGGCATGGAAACGGACAAATATTGCGCGTTCAGCTTTCGTCGCTGGACGCAGTGAAACTTCTCATTCTCTCACGCGACCCTGATTCTGGCGTGCGATGAGACCGCAAATCCGCTCCACCGCGGACGTGACGTCGTCGGAAGGATCTTCGAACTGCATGACCACCGGAACAATGTGAATCGGCTCCAATTTCGATAACTGGTTGCCCAGGTTTATAGCGTCTTTCTCTGTTGTGACGAATGCGGTCGCGCCTGACTGCTGCCGCAATCGCAACAACATCTGAATGTCGCCCGCGTGGTAGGCGTGGTGATCGCGGAACGTGCGCATACCGGCCAAATGAATCCCCGCAGCACGGAGTTCCGAAAAGAAATTCTCCGGACGGGCGATGCCGCAAAATGCGAAACAGGGCTCTCGCGCCGCAGGCGGAACCATCCTGCGCGACACGCGCCACAAGCATTGGTCCTGTCCCACGGGAATCTGGTCCAAAGCCGTGCGATCCATCAGCACGATCGCCGAAGCTCGCGCCAACGACGACAGCGGCTCCCGCAGTCTTCCAACCGGCAGCAGCGAGTCCTGCAAGTCGCGCTGTGTGATCAACACGATGTCGAAATCGCGCTCCAACCGGCGATGCTGAAAGCCATCGTCGAGCAAGTGCAACTGCAACTGCAACCCGAACTTTTCTTCGGCGAACTGTCCCGCTGCGTAACGGTCTTCGCCGACGATAACGGGCACGTCCAGTTTCCGGGCAATCAACAGCGGCTCATCACCAAAATCCTGTGGCGAGCCATCAGGGTCGACCAGCGCCACACCCTTCGTACGCCGCCCATAGCCACGCGAGAGCACGTCAAAGGCCAGGCCGCGCTGCTTCAGCAGCGCACCCAGCATGAGCAGAAAAGGCGTCTTGCCCGCGCCTCCGGCAGAGATGCTGCCGATGCTGACCACTGGTCCCCGCAACCTTTTTGCGCGGAACCTGCCGCGATCGTAAAGACGGTTGCGGACCTCGATCCCTGCGCCGAAGAGCGCGCTCAGCGGATTCAAGCTTGCCTCTCCGCCAAAGCAGTCACCGCCGCGGAACCCGACTGCGACGGCAGCAGTTGAAGCAGAGCGGCGACCGAACGCTCGGTCGCGCCTTGCTGTGTCTGCATCACCCGGAGCGCGCGACGTCCGAGTTGCTCGCGCTCCGCATCGTTCCCTAGCAGCTCCAGGACACTCGAAGCCAGCGTTTCCGTCGTCACGACGCGCAGCGCATCCGCCCGCTGGAAGACGGCGATGATGTCGCGAAAGTTCTCGGTGTGCGGCCCCACCAGGATCGCGCTGCCGAACTGCGCGGCCTCCAGCACGTTATGCCCGCCCTTGGGAACTAGACTGCCGCCGACGAAGGCAAGATCGGCAAACTCATACAGGCTGGCAAGTTCGCCAATGCTGTCCAGGAGAAAAACGCCGCCAACGGGAAGCTGTCCGTCACTCCATTCTGAACGTCGCCGCCAGGGCATGTTCGGGCACTCTCGTTGTTGCCACCCCGTCAGCAATTTGGCTACGTAGTCGAATCGTTCGGGATGCCGCGGCGCCAGCACCAGCAGCGCCTTACGATAGTTGCCTGGCGACGCATTCGAAGCACGCGAGCATCATGGCCTCTTCGCCTTCCAGGGTGCTGCCAGCCACCAGCAGCGGACCGATCTCATCTCGCCGCAGGGCCGCCGCAAACGACTCGACGAACGGCGTGGCAACGGGCGGCTGCACCTCAAACTTCAGGTTCCCGCCAACCTGCACGCGCTCGGGCGGCGCGCCAATCTGCACCAGCCTCCGCGCGTCTTCTTCGCTCTGCGCCAGGAACGCATCCACATTACGCATCACCGCGCGCAGCATCTGGCGAAACATCAAGTATCGCGGCAGAGAGCGATCTGACACTCGCGCATTTATTACGGCGACTGGAACTCCCAACGAGTGCGCCTGATGCAGCAGGTTGGGCCAGAACTCGCTTTCCGCCAGCACCAGCAACTTCGGCCGCAACGCCCGCAGGTACGCCTTCACCGCGAACGACAAATCCAGCGGAAAGTAAAACACGTTGCTCTCGCCGAATCGCTGCCGTGCCAGCTTTTGTCCGGTATCGGTCGTGGTCGAAACCACGATGCGCCAGCCGGGCAAGCGCGCCTTCAATTCGTCCACCATGCGCGACACCGCCAGCACCTCGCCCACAGATACCGCATGGATCCAGATCGTGTCCTGCGCCGCCTTTTCAAAAAGCCGTCCCGGCACTATTCCCAGTCGCTCCCGCCAACCGGTGCGATATTTGCCGTGGCGCAACATCTCCAGCAGCCACCACGGCGTGCTCAGCACTAATGCCAGCAGAAACAGCAGACTGTAAGCGAAATACACCTTGCGATTGTACTTGCGCAGCCAAAGCGAACCAATGTCGAGTTGTAGCTGGCAGCGTGGCAAGCGATAATCCCACTATGGGTTTTCGCAGCCGTTGGATTCTCGCGCTCGTGGTTCTCGGTCTTCTGGCTTCCGTCTCGCAGCTTTGGGCCTTCAAAGACTTCATCATGCCCAAGGCCGAGAACGCCGGTACCTATCCCAGCAAGGACTCGCAGCCCAACGAGAAAATCACAGTGGCCGTCGATCTCTACGACACTGCGCCCAAAGACGAGATCTTCAACACTCACTATCTGCAGGAGGGAATCCTGCCGGTGTTCCTCGTCATCACCAACGACGGCGACAAACCGATCTCAGTTACGAAGATGCACGCCGAATTGGTAACCGCGTCGCGAGCCAAGCTGGAAGCGCTGAGCGCTGACGATGTAATCCGCCGCGTCGCGCACTTGAATGTCAGCAGCACCAATCCGGGACGGGTCGGCAGTATTCCCATCCCCGGCGGCATCAAGAACAAGAAAGCGCAGCAGCAACTGGAAGAGGTGAACCGCGCCAAGTTCAGCGCCTTTGCCGTCGAACCGCACTCCACCTCGTCGGGCTTTCTCTTCTTCGATATTGAGAACGTGCGCAATCCGACCCAGGGAGCGCATGTCTATCTGACGGGTGTGCGTGATAAGAACGGAAATGAGTTGATGTATTTCGACATCCCCGTTGTCCCATGAGCGGGACGGACAGCAAATAACGACGACCGATCTCCGGCAGCGTCAGGCGACCACTCTGGCTCGCCCCCTTGACTCAAATCGCTAAGACACATAACCTCGCAGTCTCAGAGAAAGGAAGCCGAACCCGTCATGAGTCTCCTGGAGTGGTGCGATGAGGGTCCAGCCACGGTATCAGTGCTTGGCCACGGTGGAAGATGCCATCCGCAAGATGCTGGACAAGGACGTGGGAGCGGTCGCCGTCATCGACGAGCACGGCGTCGTTGCCGGGATGTTCACCGAGCGCGACGTGCTGGCCAAGTTTGCCCTCAGCAGCCGAGACGCCAAAGCGACCCCCGTTCGTGAACTTATGAGCCCCATGGTCGAAATGGCCACCGAGGAGACCACGGCCGCCGAAGCCTTCAAGGTCATGCTGGAGAGGCATTATCGCCACTTGCCGGTGGTGGACGATCAAGGGAAGGTGCTGGGAATCCTGTCGATCCGAAACATCCTCGAAGCCAGGATCGACGACCTGCTGACCAAGCTGGATAGCAAGTCTCATCCGAATCCGAGCTAAGTACTTGCATTACAATGTTATTTTCGATGCTTCGAGCGTAACACCAGAGCCGCTGGGGAAAAATCTTAGTCAACTAGACTCAGATTTCTACGCCCGGTGCAATTTCCCGTTATAATAGGCCTTCCCATGACACAGAAGCGACTCATACGTTCGACTACGGTCCTTTGCGTTCGCCGCGACGGCAAGATCGTCATGGCCGGAGATGGCCAGGTGACCCTTGGCGAGAACGTCATCAAGCACTCGGCCCGCAAGATTCGCCGCCTCTATCAGGACAAGATCCTCGCGGGCTTCGCAGGATCGACCGCCGACGCCTTCTCGCTGTTCGCCCGCTTCGAATCCAAGCTGGAGCAGTATCATGGCAACCTTGGCCGTGCCGCCGTCGAGCTGGCCAAGGACTGGCGCACGGACAAGATGCTGCGCCAGCTCGAGGCCCTGTTGCTGGTTGCCGACCAGACCCAGACATTTCTCATCAGCGGACAGGGTGACGTGATTGAGCCCGACAGCGGCATCGCCGCCATCGGCAGCGGCGGTTCTTTTGCCACGTCGGCGGCCACAGCACTGATGGAGCACACGCAGATGTCCGCGCGTCAGATCGCCGAAGAAGCCATGAAGATTGCCGGCAAAATCTGCATCTATACGAATGACAGGATCACGATCGAAGAGCTATAACAACAGTTTCAAGTTTCCAGATCGAAACCTGAAACTCGAAACTTCCTGAGGTACCGAATTGGCCATTTATCTTCCCGCAACCGCCGATGACGAACACGTAGCCCTCGACGAACTCACCCCACGCGAGATTGTGCGCGAACTCGACAAGTACGTTGTCGGCCAGCACGACGCCAAGCGCGCCGTGGCCATCGCCCTGCGCAATCGCATGCGCCGCCAGAAATTGACTCCGGAACTCGCTGAAGAAGTCATCCCCAAGAACATCATCATGATGGGACCTACCGGCGTGGGAAAGACTGAGATCGCCCGTCGTCTGGCGAAGCTCGCCAACTCGCCTTTCATGAAGGTTGAAGCGTCGAAGTTCACCGAGGTGGGCTACGTGGGGCGCGATGTGGAATCCATGATCCGCGACCTGGTCGAAATCGCCATCGACATGGTCCGCGAAGAGAAGCTCGAAGACGTTGCCGACAAGGCGGAGCTGAATGCCGAGGAGCGCCTCCTCGATTTGCTGCTGCCGTCCATGCCGACGCAGGTTCCTGCCCGACCGCCAGCGCACGATAACCAGCCCATCGGGTTCAGTCTCGAGAAGGAACCTTTGCTGGCCGGTGAGCCCGGTTCTCGTACCCGTGAGAAGCTGCGCCAGCAACTGCGCGAAGGCAAGCTCGACGAGCGCGTGGTGGAACTCGACGTCCGCGAAAAATCGATGCCGGCGTTCGAGATCATCACCAACCAGGGTGTCGAGGAGATGGACGTCAACATGAAGGACATGTTGCCCAACATCTTCGGCAGCCGCACCAAGAAGCGCAAGATGTCGGTTAGCGAGGCCTTCGAGTATCTCATTCAGGAAGAGGAGCAGCGCCTGGTGGACATGGACCAGGTGCAGCGCATCGCCGTCGAGCGCGTAGAAAACTCGGGCATCATCTTCCTCGACGAGATCGACAAGATCGCTGGTCGCGAGGGCGGCCATGGGCCCGACGTCTCGCGCGAGGGCGTGCAGCGCGACATCCTGCCCATCGTCGAAGGCACTACTGTCAACACGCGTTACGGCATGGTTCGCACCGACCACATCCTGTTTATTGCGGCCGGCGCCTTCCACGTGTCGAAGCCCAGCGACCTGATCCCTGAGTTGCAGGGGCGCTTCCCCATTCGTGTGGAGTTGCAGTCGCTGACCATCGAGGACTTCGTCAAAATCCTCACGGAACCCAAGTCATCGCTGACCAAGCAGTACATCGCCCTGCTTGAAACCGAGGGCGTGAAGCTGGAGTTCACGCCGGAAGCGCTGGCGGAGGTGGCGAATTTTGCCTTCAAGGTCAACGAAGGAACGGAGAACATCGGCGCTCGCCGGCTGCACACCATCATGGAACGCGTGCTCGACAAGACCAGCTTCGACGCTCCCGAGCTCAAAGAGAAGGACGTGACCATCGACGCTGACTACGTCCGCAATGCCCTGACCGACATCGTCAAGGACCAGGACCTCTCGCGTTACATACTGTAACCTGGGCGCGGCGTTCAGTCGCTGCGCGCTCTTATCGACCTAACCGGTCGGCGATCTGATTCCATCTGCCCCACAGGATGACCGCCACCGCGATCAGCAACACCACGGGTATCGCCGGACTGGTGTGCAGGATGGTCACGTGAGTTATGATCGCGCCAATCATCGTGCACAGTAGCAACCCTGCGCCGAAGGCCGCGAGCCCCGGAACCAGCAGCAGAATGGCCGAGGTCACCTCAATCGCCCCGGTGACATAGCGGAACCACTGCCCCACTCCAATCGCATTGAACGTGGCAACCATGGGAGCGGCGCCCACCAACTTCATCGTTCCTGCCATCACGAACATCCCTGCAGCAGCAATCTGAATCACCCACAGCACTATGTTCTTGCTCTTGCTGGTTGGCACTACAAGATTCTGAACGGCTTCCGACATTGTCATCTCCTTCATTGGAGCGCCCAGCTGGAGCCACTCCAGATAAATGTGTTGCAACACATAGATAGAGGATCGCAACCGCGAAAAGGATTCATCAAATTTCTCTAACAACCCGGCAACGCAAATAGCCGGGTTTCAGTTTTGGGCTGGTGAGTGTTACAAGTATGTCGAGGCTTCTGGTCCCCCGAGGAAGGCTGATCGATGCATCGAAACATTAACTATTGGCTTGTGTGCCTGCTGGTCTTTTTCATTTTCATTGCCTGCCTCCCGATGACCTTCGCTGCCGACCCTGCGAGCACCGGAAGCGCATGGAAGACTGACTTGCTGGCGTGGCGGGCGCAGCAGGCCAAGGACCTTCAGCAGCCCAACGGTTGGCTCACTCTGATTGGCCTGGAGTGGCTGAAGCCCGGCGATAATTCCTTCGGCTCGGCCAAGGGAAACTCCATCGTAGTGCCGGCCGCCACAGCTCCCGACCTGGGCGTTGTCAAACTCACGGGCAACACTGTGCAATTATTGCCGCCGTCTGAGGGATATCCCAAAGGTCTGTCGGTCGATGGCGCTGTTCCCGCAAATCCGCAGAGCCTGGCTGCCGACGACTCAGGTCATCCCTCCAAAATCACCATGGGCAGCGTGACTATCATCGTCATCCACCGCGGGGACCGTTACGCGCTTCGCATCAAGGACTCCAAATCGCCGGCCCGCCTTAAGTTTCACGGGCTGAAATGGTACCCGCCCAATCAAGCCTACCGCGTGCAAGCCACGTGGATTCCCTATAATCCGCCGCACCATGTTCCGGTACCAACCATCCTGGGCACAGAAGTCGTCTCCGACGTGCCGGGCGTAGCGGAGTTTGCGCTCGAAGGCAAAACGTTTCGGCTGGAACCGATCCTGGAAAGCCCTGAGGACAAGGACCTCTTCTTCATCCTTCGCGATACCACCAGCACTTCAGAAACCTACGGCGCCGGACGCTTTCTTTACACGCCGTTTCCCGACCACGGGCTGACGCAGCCGGGAGAACTGTGGCTCGACTTTAATCGCGCTGAAAACCCGCCCTGCGCATATACGCCGTTCGCCACCTGCCCTCTACCTCCGCGGCAGAATCGACTGCCCATCGCCATTCCCGCGGGCCAGCAGCGCTATCACGATTAGGCTCGCCGGCTGCAGCCGGCGATCAGTGTTTCTTCTTTTGCTTCCGGGACTTCGGCGCCGGTCGTTCCTCGACAATTCCGAACTGAATGCGCTTCTGCATGTGGTCGATCCGGTCGACGAACACATGAATCGG
The DNA here is from genome assembly GCA_963758255.1 of uncultured Acidobacteriaceae bacterium. Lineage (GTDB taxonomy): Bacteria > Acidobacteriota > Terriglobia > Terriglobales > Acidobacteriaceae > DASRAA01. The sequence continues at coordinate 439,843 of CAVWUX010000011.1, read as the reverse complement.
GTCGCCCATCGAGTAGGTCTTGCGGGTGCGCTGTCCGATGATCTGCCGGGTGTTCTCGTGGTACAGATAGCGGTCGTCGGAGAGCGACGTCAGCGGCACCAGCCCTTCGATGAACATTTCGTTCAGCTCCACGAACATTCCGAACTTGGTCACGCTCACGATCAGTCCGGCGAAGTCCTCACCAACCCGGTTCTGCATGAACTTGACCTTCTTCCACTCCATCAACTCGCGCTCGGCCTCGTCAGCCCGGCGTTCCGACTGGCTCGATTCCTGCGCGATGTCGCGCAGCATGTCCTCCGGGATGGGACCACCGAGAGCCGCCCTCTTCGATTTCTCATGATCGCCGGGCTTCTTCTTCGACGGAGACACCGGCGGCTCCCGCTTCGACCAGGGCGACGGCGCCTCACTGTGCGCTCCTTGCGCCACACCGACAGGAACGCCAGCGTCCTTGCGTTCCGGCGCCTTCCGCAGCACATCCTTCAGAATGCGGTGCACGATCAAATCGGGATAGCGCCGGATCGGCGACGTGAAGTGGGTGTAGGCCGGGGCCGCCAGCGCAAAGTGGCCTTCGTTTTCCTCCGAGTAGCGCGCCTGTTTCAGCGAACGCAACATCAGGTACGAAAGGATGCGTTCCTCCGGCTTGCCCGCGATCTTCTGCGTCAGCTTCTGATACATGCGCGGCGTGATGTGCACCTCTTGCGGCAGTTCGATAGACTTGGCCTGCCGCCCACTGCTGTACCGGTCGCGCCGCTCCGCCTTCAACTGCACGCGCTTCACCGGCAGCGCGCCCACACCCAGCGAATAGCCAAACGTCGCCGCGATGGTTTCGAAGTCGTATACCCGCTTGGGATCCGGCTTTTCGTGAATGCGGTATAACGACGCGATCTGCTTCTTTTCCAGATAACTCGCCACACACTCATTCGCCGACAGCATGAACTCTTCAATCAACCTATGCGCGATGTTCCGCTCGGACCGCGTGACGCTTTTCATCAACCCGTTTTCATCGAACTCGATCACCGGCTCCGGTAAGTCAAAATCAATCGAGCCTCGCCGCACACGTTTTCGGTTCAAGATCAACGCCAGCGTCGCGCATCAACTCGAACACGTCAACGTATTTGTGATAATGCTGCCGCAGCCCCTGATCGCCTTCGAGGATCAGGTTGACGTTGGTGTAGGTCATGCGTTCGGCCGACCGGATGATTCCCTCGTTCAGGGTGTAGCCCACAATCTCGCCTTGCGCATCGATTTCCATCACGCACGACAGCACCAGCCGGTCCACCTGCGGACGCAAGCTGCATAAGTCGGTCGACAGTTCCATGGGCAGCATGGGAATTGCGCGGTCAGGAAAGTACACGGACGTCCCGCGCAGCCGCGCCTCCAGATCGATGGCGGAGCCTTCCTGCACATAGTGCGCGACATCGGCGATATGCACCTGCAACTCGAAATTTCCGTTGGACAACCGGCGCACGGTTACCGCATCGTCGAAGTCGCGCGCCGTCTCGCCGTCGATGGTGACGATCGGCAGCGCCCGGTAGTCCCGCCGATGCGCCAGCTCGCGCGATGCCAAAGTCCTGTCAAACTGCTCCGCCTCCTGCAAGACTTCAACCGGAAAGTGATGCGGCAGATGATGCTTGCGGATAATGATCTCCACGTCCACGCCGAAATCGTCTTCATACCCAAGAATCTCGACGACGCGTCCCTTGGGATTGTCGGCCGGGGACGGCCACGAAGTGATTTCGACATCGACCACCACTCCTTCGAGGTCATCCCATTCCCGGCGGTGGGCTTCCTTCCCGTAGACGCGATCGCGATCAGGCTTGGTGATCGTCTTCTCACGAACTTCACCTGACGGCCACTCCATCCCCCGCGGAATGATGATCTCCTTCGTGACCTTTTCGTCAGCGGGAACAACAAAGTTGTGACGCGAGCCATAGTGAAAGGTCCCGACGACGGTGGGATTGGCGCGGGTCAAGACCCGAAGAATCTTCCCCTCTACCCGGCCATCATCTTTGCGTCGCCCCAACTCCACCAGCACCTGGTCACCTTGCATGGCCGATCCAATCGCTTGCGGGCTGATGTAGATATCGCCCGTGAACGAGGAGCGCTGCCCGGCATTCGGAATCACAAAGCCGTACCCATCGCGATGCATGTTCAGCCGCCCGGCGATGAGATTCAAGTGCGCGGTCGCGTGTTCCGCCAGGGTGTAGCGGTCGCGGCCGGTTTCGACCAGGCGGCCGGTGTCGACCAACGCTTGCAAGCGCTCGGCGAGTTGCTGGCGCTCGCTCCCCCGCAGGCTCATCTCACGAATCAGTTGCTTGTATCCCGCCGAGCGATGGGGTTGGCGTTCGATGTGGCTCAGGATGCCCTGGTCGGTGATCATGCTCCTCCGCGTCTGCACCAGTTGCAGTGCGATAATTCAATCACGCGCTGCGTCAAACGTTGTCGGCCGTGACCCGTACCTAATGATTCACTACCTGAGTGCAATAATTCACGCTCAGACTTTGCCTTCGACCAGAACTCGCTGTATGGTAGCAATAATTACTCTACCGAGCGGTGAGCCGCGCAATCATGACTGCTCGGCAGATATCGGAAGGCCGCATTAATTCAGTAGTTTCTGAAGAAGAGCTCTGGAGTTGCGGTTTGGCCCAACACGTGCCTCTCCAAGCACATTCATGCTCCAGAAAGGGTACCTAATTCCATGTGGAAACCGACGAACCAACCGAACACCGCCCCACTGCCCAACCCCGAGCCGCAACGCAGCTACACTCCGCCGGCGCCGGAGCCGCCCATCGTTTCGCGCCCCGCCGCGAGCTCGATTGCGACTCCTCAGGAGCAGGCCACGCTTGGCAAGTCCCTGGTCATCAAGGGTGAGGTCACGGGTTCCGAATCGCTTTACATCGACGGCCGCGTCGAAGGATCGATCAACCTGCCCGGCAATCGTGTCACCGTGGGCCGCAACGGCGTAGTTTCAGCCAATATTGCCGCCCGTGAAATCGTCATCCTGGGCAAAGTCCGTGGCAACATGACCGCGAGCGATCGTTTCGACATTCGCAGCGAAGGCTCGTTGACCGGAGACGTCGTCGCCCAGCGCGTCAGCATCGAAGAAGGCGCGTTCTTTAAGGGTGGGATCGATATCCGCAAGCCCGGCCAGAAGGTCAACGGCGATGCCAAGGACGCGACCCCGGTGGAGACGACCACGACTGCCACGGCTGTTCGCGCCTGATGTCAGTCAGTCCTCGCGGGCTTCTTCCAGCCCGCGGGGAATCTGCTTGTCGTACACCCCCGGGCCTGCCTACGGCTGCGCTCCGCCTTCGGTTCGCTCCACCACAGCGCGAGGCTCAATATCTGAGGCGGCCTGCTTTCTTCTCCGCAACTCGCCCAACAGGTGGGACCGCGTCAGCCACAACCCGAGCGCGATCGCGACCAGCCACGTAGCACCGATCAGTGCCAGCGATCGCACGTCCGTCAGCCAGTTACCGTGTGCAACGATGCGGCGCGCTACTGCGTAGCACAGCCCGCCCGCAAAGATTGCAGTGGCCAGGGCCTTCATCAACTCGCTCCACGGAATTCCGCTGAGCGCGACCAGCTTCTTGCGGCTCAGCAGCCAGGCCAGCGCCACGGTGTGCAGAAGAATCCCCAGATCAGAAGCCATCGCTAGCCCGGCGACATCGAAATGCCGAAACATCGCGGCATACATGGGCAGCGATGCGATCACGATCAACGTGCTGGCGAGCATAGGCGTCAGCGTGTTACCCGCGGCATAGAACGCGCGCGCATAGAGCGCCTGTGCCGACCACAGCGCCAGCGAGAGCGAGAACCACGCAAAATACACTGACGTGGAAAGCGAGTCGGCGAAGGTGAAGTGCCCGCGCCGGAACGCCAGATCGACCAGCGGCAACGATGCCGGAACCATCAATGCGGTCACCAACAGTGACGCCGCCGAGATGCGGTACACCGACTGGTTCACCGTTTGCGCGAACTCGCTGCGCTTCCCCTCGCCGAACAGGCGCGCGAAGAACGGCATCGACGCTTGCCCCGCGGCCTGTCCCAGGATCGAGATCGGCAGAGCAAACAGCCGCTTGGCATAATTCAACCGGGTAATCTCGCCGGAACCGCCGGAGGCGAAGTAGCGCAGGATCCAGTCATCGGCCGACACCAGTGACACCCCCAGCATCAGCGGAATCGAAAGCCGAACCCATTCGCGAAACTGCGGATTCTTCCAGTCGAAACTCCACGCATAGCGCAGCCCCGCCTTGGCAGCCCCGAACGCATTGATCAGAAACGGCCCGACAAACGAGCCCGCCAGCGCGCCATAGGCCAGCGCCGCAATACCGTACTTGTGCGCGCCGAGCAGGCCGCCCAAGATGATGAACGAGCCATAGAACACCGGACTCAGCGCCGGGTAGAGGAACATCCGGCGCGAGTACAGCACCGCCGAGACGATTCCACCGGCGTAGAAGAAAATCTGGCCCGGAAGCAGGATGCGTGTCAGATAGACGCACAGTTCCAGTTGTTCGACGGTGAACTTGGGAAAGATCAGCCGCTCGATTTGCGGCGTGAAGATCTCCACCAGAATCGTTCCCAGCAGCGTCACCACCGTCATGATGGTAATGGTTGAGTTGAAGGCTTGCTGCGCCTGGCGCTCTTCGCCGGCCGCGGTGTGCCGCGCATAAATCGAGATGAAAGTGATCGACGCGGTTCCGCCTGCGAGGATGTAGAACAAAAAGTCCGGAATGGTGAACGCCGCCACGTAGGCGTCGGTCGCGGGCCCGGCCCCGAAAGCCCACGCCACGTACATCTCGCGCAGATAGCCGATCACGCGCGCGAGCATCACCGAGGTCATCAGCAGCAGGGTCGCAGAAAACGCGCTGTGCTGATGCGATGGTCGCAGGTTGCGCAGCAGTTTCGCCAGCAGGCCAGGCTGACGTTCGCCTGCGCTGGATGTGGAGGGAGGCTGCATGAAACTGCGATTCTACACGGAAGAACACGCTCCCTCGGCATCGCTGGCCGTGCGCAGTGAGGTTCAGATTCTCCGTGGTGCGCACGATGACCTGCTACCCTCTCTGTGGCTACGATCGTCGAAAGATAAGTACCAAATGACACTGCGTGCGCAACTCTAGGCTCTCTTCCATGAGCGTACTCGACACTCCGCGATCGCTCCGCCAGCACTTCGTCGCGCTCTTCGTACTTCTTGCCGCTGGACCTGCATTCCCGCAAAGCCCTCCCGTGGAAATGCGCTACAAGTTCCACGCCGGGGACCGTCTGGTCTACCGCGAGGTCTTCGAGCGTGAAGGCAAGTCGCAGGAAGTGAACTTCCGCACCCGGGCTGTCTTTTCCAATCAGCTTGTGGTCCTCGATGAGGCTGCGGGCGCGTCGCTGGTCGGCGTGCAGCGCAATCGCCAGTCAGCCGAATTGCTGGAGTACCGCGAACATGGCAAGGACAAACTCGCCGAGCAAGCTCCCCAGTTTCAGCAGCGCCTGGAAAAGCGCACGCCGCGTTTCGCCGATACCAATCTGTTTTCCGCTGTCGGTCAGCCGCAAATGCCCGTGCAGGTTGTTCGCGAAGCCACCAGCAAGCTGTTGTACGGCATCTCGGAAATCATGCCGCTTCCCGTCACTCCCGCGCAGCTTGGTATGGAGTGGAACCAGGGTGCGCTCGGTCTGCGCATGACGCTTGTGCGTTTCGAGCCGGTAGGCAGTGAATCGTGCGCGGTCTTCTCCGGCGCTAACTCCCGCAACGATGTACAACTGCAATACACGTTTTGTTCCCAGTCGGGCCAGTTGGCGAAGTTGACATTCGAGGGCGAATATCGCGAGCTCGAGGCCGTCATTCACGAAAAGGCCACGCTCGAACTGGAGAGCGTGCATCATCAGGAATCTCCGTTATCCTGGCTTGCGGATCAGCAGACTCAGTTGGCCGCGCTTTCTGCCTACTTGGTGTCGAGTGGGTCTCGACCCGACCTATCCTCGCTGGAGAAGGTCCTGTCGTCGGGTACGCCGGACGCGCAGGCCCTGGCGCTGGCCGTTGCCTATGCGAAAAAGTTGACCCTGCCGCAGCCTCTGCTGGCGGTACTACGCCAGAGCAAGGATGCCGAAGTTCGCCGCATTGCCGGCCGCTTCGAGCAGCCGGCTCCGAAGCCGGTCCCCCAGCCTTGCGAACTACCGGAGGTCCGGCACACCCGCGAGAAACCGGGAACTACTCTTCGCGGCATGAACGCATCGGACTTTGCCGGCACGCCCTACATGATTCACGTACCTCTCGATTACACCGGCGCGCAACCCTTCCCCTTGATCATCTATCTGAGCGGTGGTGGAGGACTCGCTTTCGATGGGGCACAGACCGCCGAGGAGGTGGTCGGGCACGCAGGCTACCTGGTGGTCTATCCCCATGCCGGCGGAGCGATGTGGTGGGAGTCGCACCCGGCGCAGATGGTCAAGGCCTTGCTGCTCGAAATCCTGCGCAGCTACAACGTCGATACCAACCGTGTGTACCTGGCAGGATTCAGCAACGGAGGCACCGGCGCTCTGGAGTACGCAACCCTCTGGCCCGACCGTCTTGCGGCAGTTGCGTCCCTGATGGGAGCGGGAACCAGCACTCCCAGCTCAGAGAAACCGCAGCTTCGCAATCTGCAGGACCTGCCGATCCTCTTCTTGCACGGCGACAGCGATCCGCTCATTCCTTCGTCGGCTTCGGTTAATACCTACGACGAATTGCGCGGCTTGCATCTACGGGTGCCGCCGGAGTTGCACATCCTGAAAGGCCGCGGACACGACATTACGTGGTCATCCGATGACGGATACACGTTGCCCTTCTTCGAGCGTTTCACCCGCGAACCATTTCCAGCGGGCGTGACCGCGAAGTTGTCCAGCATGGAGTTCCCTCGTTATTACTGGCTGGAAATTGTCGAGAAAGAAGGCGGAGCAGCCGAGGTCGAAGCTCGAATCTCGCCCGATAATCGCATCGACATCAGGACGAAAAATATCAGGAAACTGCGTCTGCTGCTGCGCCCGGAACTATTTCACGGCCCGGACCCGGTCCAAGTCCGGCTGAACGGCAAAGACCAGCCTGCCGTCAAACTCAAGCGCGATTGCCAGCTTTTTCGTCGCTCTGAGGAAACCTACGCCGATCCTTTTCTCGCCTACACCGACGAAGCTGTCCTCGATGTCCCGAAGTAAGCAACAAAAAGCCCGCCACCCCGAAGGGTAGCGGGCATATTTCCTGAAGGTTGTTCCAGTTACTCGGTAGCGACAACGCCCTCCGGCTCGACAGCAGGAACGCTGTTGTCGTCGGGGATGATGGTGAGCATGTCGGTCTGCACCTTGTCCCACTGCTGGATCACGAATCCCTTCGCCTCAAACACGCTGCGAATCGACGCCGTGTCCCATCCCACCACGTCTTCGAGTATCGGGATGAGGACGGCCAGGGCATTTTCGCTGATGATCGACCGTTTCGCGATCGGAGCCAGGTACTTGTTCTTCGATACCGCAATGGTGTATCCATCGCGCCGGTTGACGTGCAGCATCACGTGAATGTCCGAGCTGCCGTCGCCGACATACACCAGGCGGTCCGATCCCAGCTTTAGTTCTTCCAGCAGGCTATCGGCGGCGGCCACCTTCCCGTAGCCCGCTGTCACGTGCAGGATGCGCTCGATCTCGCCCTTGGCATTCCACTCAAACTCCGTCCCGTAGATATGGTCGGGAGGAATAATGCCTTCGAGCGCCGAGCGAATGATTTGCACCGGCCCGGCCGAGATCACATAGAAGTCGAAGTGAAATCCTTCGACTTCCTTCGACAGGAAGTCGTACAACGCATCGATGTTCGGCTTTAACCGCACCCGCTTGCCCGCTTCGTACAAGTGCTCGCGGCGCACGTTGCGGAATTCCGGATCGTGCAACAGCAGGTACGCGAGCTCGCCGCCCTGTTGCACCAGGTTGATCTTGGCCATCCCCGTGATCTTGCGCTCGTACTCGCTCAACGGAATTCCCAACAGCTCGCTGAGAACGAATCCGGAGTCGTTAAAGCTCAGCGTCTGATCAAAGTCGCTGGCGAGGATGAAACGTTTCTTTTGTGGCTGAAATTCCGCCATTTCCCGGTCCCATTTTTCTTTCTGAGGCATAAAACCTGCCTCCTCGTAGTATTTGGTTTACGCTATGAAGACGTCACACAATCATGCACTGATTTGATGGTTTCCAAGGTTGAAAGATGATGAATTCAGATAGATTCTTTGGATGTCGGCAATCGAATCTATTTATCGATTAAGTTAAATGCATACAATTAGTTACGTCCTTTATGACGCTTTTCTGAAACGAACAAACAGCGAACACGTGCGCCACGGATGTGCCTTGTTAGGTACCTCTTACGAAGCCCCTTCGAATCCCGCTCTGCTCCTCCCGAAAGACCTGCTCGTTCTGTTATCCTTCGTCTGCGCCGTTTGTCCGAGGCATCAGGATCTTGCCATCATGAAAATCCTCTCGCTCAGTACGGACCCCGAACTGTCCCAATTGCGCCGGGCGGTTCTGCAAACCGCCGGGCACCAGGTTGAGGCGATCACCTCCGAAAAAGAAGCTTTGCAAGCCGCTGGTGGTACGGAGCACTACGACGTCGTTCTAATTTGTCACCGTTTCCCATCCGCCTCGGCGCGCCAGTTCGTTCGCCTGCTGCGTCAGGGTCAGCCCGACACGCGCATCGTCTATATCGTCCATGTCTATGGCGAGTGGCCAGAGGTCGAGGCTGACCGCTACATCGTTGGCGCCGACGGACCTGCCGCTCTGGTCCGCGTCCTGGAGGAAGTACAGGTCTAGTCATCACTAAAACTACTTCGCGGTAGGATCCGCCTCATGGAGTCCGATCAGATTCCCCTCCGTGTCCTGACAATAGACGAGGTATCCCACGCCCGGGATCGCCATCTTGGGGACGACAATCTTTCCTCCGTGTTGCTCGACCTTGCTGCCGGCTTCCTCGACCGACGCTACCGCGATAGAGTTGACCGTTCGCGGCTGTGCGTCCTGATGGACCATGATGCCGCCGTCGATTCCGGGCTGGTCCGATGGACCGGTCCTCATCAACCAATAGTTCTGGTCGCCAAACTTGTGTGCCTCCCAACCGAAGACGTTCTTGTAGAACTCGATGGCCCGTTGCGGATCAACCACTCCCATGTCGAAATGTACGACTCGATTCATGATGTGCCTCGCTGCGTTGCAGGGTTGACAGAAGAAAATCCTCAGGAGGATAGCCCAGCAGTTCCTTCGGCGGCAAGCGCTCAATTTTCCTGCGAGCGAGTCTCGATTGGTGGACAGGTGTTCGCCAGTTATGTACCCTTGCAGGATTCCAACGCCATGCGGTCAAATTGTGTTAGAAACAATGCACAACTTTCGGTGCGAGAAGGGGTTAGGACTGGCAGCAGAAGTTTTGGTCCGAGGGTGAGGTGCGTCATGAATGTTGTCACGCTGGCTATTGTGCTGGTAATTGTGGCGAGTTTTGTTGTGGGCTCGCTCACCAGTTCCGTCCACACGGAGATCGAACTTCCCCATCGTTTTCGCTGAGCATCTGGGCTCTGGCCATTCAGATGTAACTTTCGAGTGGGCGGTCCGTTCCTGCGTAACCGCTGCCAACGTGCGTCAGCGCGGCCATTTGGGATAATGCTGGTAGAGGACCGCCACCATGCTTGACGCCATCGGTCAGTTCGCCAACGCCAAGTACTTGAACCTGGAAACCTTTCGCAAGACGGGCGTCGGCGTGCGCACGCCGGTATGGTTTGCCGGTGACCCAACGCAGCAACTCACTACGTTCTACGTGTACACGCTCCCCGACTCTGGCAAGGCCAAGCGCATCCGCAATAACCCCAAAGTGCGTATCGCGCCCTGCAACATGCGTGGCGACCTGCGAGGAGCATGGGTCGATGCCCGCGCCCGGATCTGCGAACGTGCCGAAGCCGACAAGGGGCAGGCATTCCTGAAGCAGAAGTACGGCCTCGCCAAGAGTATCGGCGACTTCTTCAGCCGTCTCCGCAGTCGCACCCAAATCGTGCTGGCAATCGAGATCGATTAGGCGCCTAACAAATCTGAGTCACATACCCAGCGCATACCGAGGCATCCGTCCCTCGCTGATTGTCCGACGTGGGAAGCCGAAATCCCCCATTTCAGAAACGAGTTTCTGTGCCCTCTGGTGGCGAAACAGGTTGATGAAATTATCCCGCCAAGTTTGCGCGGAATTCGTTCTCCAAATTGATCCACTGTTCGTGGTCTCCCGCCAGCCCGAGCACTGCTTCCTTAATCTTCGAAATTCCAAACCCGAATGCCTGGCTGGGTTGGATGTGCGGCGGCATCGATAGAAGGCCAGTTTGAACTTTGACATCAATCAGGAACGGTCCGTCGTAGGCGATCGCTTGCTCGACAGCAGCGATCATCTCGCTCGGTCGCTCGGCGACTGCTGACGCGATACGGTTGGCTTTTGCGAAGGCGGTGAAGTCCATATTGCGCACGCGAGTCGCGGCGGAGTCCACTGCCAGGCCCGCAACCTCCATCTCCATTCGCACGAAATCGAACTCCTCGTTGTCAAAGACGATGATTTTCACCGGCCAGCCGAAATCCTTCGCGGTAATTACGTCCTGCGGCATCATTCCAAATGCACCATCACCGGTGAGCAGCCAGACTTGGCGTTTCGGGTCCGCGCAACTGGCTCCCATCGCCATGCCGAAGCCGGCGCCAATTGCGCCGTGATTGAACGAACTCAGGACACGGCGCCCTCCGTGGAATTGCATGTAGCGCGCCATGTATACGGTTGCCGAACCTCCATCGATGACGAAGATTGCATCGTCGGAAGCATGATCGCTCACAATCCGCGCCACCACAGGCGGCAAGGTCGGACTTCTGTCGACGAGTGGATCGCTCTGACGCACATTATGGGCAAGCCATTTGTCATGCAGTGACTGTAAGGACGAAAGCCACCGGCCGGCAGGGCGTTGCTCTAACAATGGCGTTAGGAGACCAACTGTTTCCTTTACGTCTCCGACGATTCCCAACGAGACCGGAGCGCGCGAGCCGATGTTTTCGATTTCGCGGTCAACCTGGATGATCGGGATGTCGGCTGGAAGGAACTCGTCATAAGGGAAATTTGTCCCCAGCATGACAAGTACGTCGCAATCTAGGACTGCGTGATAGCCTGATGGCGAGCCCAGCAGACCCGTCATTCCGATATTCTGACTCTTATCATCATCGAAAATTTCTTTCGCACGGAGCGTATGCGCTACGGGGGCTCCGATCTTTCTTGCGATGTCCAGAACTTCGCCGCGGGCATTGCGACAACCGATCCCGCAGAAAAAGGTTGGTCGCTTGCTGCTGTTGATGAGCTCGACAGCCTTGCTGATTTCGCTCATGGCGGGGATCATGGGAGAAGCGGTCTTGACCAGCGGATGCATGAAGCGCCGGCTCGGCACTGTCTTCGGCAGCACGTCGGCCGGCAACTCGATTCTTACCACTTCTTGCTGTGCGATGGCTTTCTGCAGCGCGATTTCAGCGATTCGCGGCATCTGCTCCGGTTCGGCAATGATGGCCTGAAATGCGCAGACATCTCCGAACATGCGCTTGAGATCAACGGCCTGGAAGAATTTGGTTTCGCGCTCGGCGTGTGGCAACTGTCCAGTAACCGCGATAACACTGCAGAACCCTTCACGCTTCGCGTCGTATAGGCCATTAATCAGATGAAGGGAACCTGGCCCAACAGTACCTGCGCAGACCGAAAGCCCGCCGCGTATCGCCGATTGCGCATAGGCGGCATATGCGGCGTTTTCCTCATGGTGGACACCTACCCATCGAATCCGGCCGTCACGGCGAATCGCATCCGTGAATGGATTGAGAGCGTCTCCCGCAATACCGAAGATGTCGGTTACGCCATTTTCCGCGAGACATGAGACTAGCATGCTGGCGACGTTCATTTTGATCTCCTGCATTTCGTCCGCCGGCGGGTAGCCCAGCGTGACGGCTCGTCAGATGAAAGATCTCAGGGGTGTCCAGCCAAACTGGAGGGCCAGTTCCACGCTTAGAACTTCCTCGCGCTGGTGTGGTGCCGAAGCCAGCCAACCATCATACGAAAAAACAAGCAACCGTCAACGCCGTATGAAAGATATGTTTCAACACGCGACATGGCGTGAATTTTTCATCGTTCGTTTACACTCGGGTGTCGTGAACACGCAACGAATTGTATCGGGAGGACAGACCGGGGCTGATCGTGCTGCGCTTGATGTGGGCCTTGACTCGGGTTTTGACGTCGGCGGCTGGGTACCGCGCGGGAGACTGGCCGAAGACGGAGTAATTCCGAGCAGATATCCGGGCCTCATTGAAGCTGCAACCAGCGACCCGAGTCTACGTACAGAGCTCAACGTTCGCGATTCGGATGCAACGTTGCTTCTCTCGCACGGCATGTTGATCGGCGGCTCCAAACTTACGATGGACGTCGCTGCTGAACTGGGGAAGCCTTGGATGCACGTCGACCTCGCGCTTAAGTCATTCGACGCTGCTGTTCATGAAATCCGGCAATGGCTGGCGGCTGTCAATCCACGAGTGCTTAATGTCGCCGGACCGAGGGCCAGCGAAGACCCTCAGATCTATGAACAGGCCAGGATCGTGCTGCTGGGAGTCTTCGCGAAAGAAGGCCTGAGCGTTTCATGACCTCTTCGAGGGTCGCGGCGGGCGCAATACGCCTTTTCTATCGTGGAACTTCCAATTTGGAAATGCCGGCAATCCCACGGCAACATCGGCGCTCCTGACAACACCGAGCCACTCTACCAACCCGCAAACGGGTTCATGGATACATCAAGGGCCCACTCAGCAACCGATGCCAGAGTGTGGTGATCCGGCAGACCCCTACAATATCCACACCCTTTCATTCGTCTACACCAGTAGATGAGGGACGCAGCGAGCCTGGAGCGCATGAGCCTGGAACAGGACCGGCGGATTACCGAAGCGGTCAAGCAGGAGCAGTCCCGGCTGCGCAACTTCATCCGGCGGCGGGTGCCTGACCCGCGCGATGCGGAAGACATCTTGCAGGACGTCTTCTCCGAACTGGTGGAGGCGAATCGCCTGCTTATGCCTATCGACCACCTGACCGGCTGGCTTTTCACCGTGGCGCGTAATCGCATCACCGACCTCTTCCGCAAGAAGCGGCCGGAGAGCCTGAGCGAGACCGTTGGCAACGACGAAGAGTCGCTGACCGTGGAAGATTTGCTGCCTTCGCCTGATGCAGGACCGGAAGCGCTCTATGCGCGCGGCGTGCTGTTGGAAGAGTTGGAAGATGCGCTCGATCAGTTGCCGGAAGAGCAGCGCGAGGTGTTCGTGGGGCACGAGATCGAGGGCCGCAGCTTCAAGCAGATGTCCGCCGAAAGCGGCGTGAGCGTGAATACGCTGCTGTCTCGCAAGCGCTATGCGGTGCTGCACCTGCGCGAGCGTTTGCAGAGTATTTACGACGAATTTACGAAAGCATGAGGGAATGAAAATGACGAGGAGAGGGAAACTGTTTTTGATTGCTCCGTTCGCGATCGTGGGGATAGCGCTGTTCATCTTCCTCGGCGGATGGATTGTGATGAGCCTGTGGAATTACCTGCTGCCCGCGCTGTTTGGCTGGCGCATGATCACCTTCTGGCAGGCGCTCGGAATGCTCATCCTGTGCCGCATCCTGTTCGGCGGATTCGGTGGCGGCGGGATGCGCCGCTCCAGTTCGAACGCTCGCCACCGCATGGAAGGGCGCTGGGGAAACATGACTCCCGAGGAGCGCGACAAATTCCGCGCAGCCATGCGTGCCAAGTGGGGCTTCGGCCCGCACCCTGATGAAGGCCAGGGTGCCTGAGGATCTCTAGTCCCGCGAATGAGCGACCGAAGCGAACAAAATGTTCGCTTCGGTCGTACCCCTGGTGACGATCCAATTCGCATCTCAGGAGACAGGCCATGCACCCAACCGTCAAAGCAGCACGCATCGCCGGCGCGGTATATTTATCCTTGGTACTTACCGGGCCCTTCAGCCTCATGTACATTCCCGGCAAGCTCATCGTAAAGGGGAACGCCGCTGCGACCGCCAGTAGCATCCTGGCCCACGAAACGATGTTCCGTCTCGGCATCGTTGCTGACCTGATCGGCGCGGCCATCTTTATCTGTCTGGCCATCGCTCTCTACCGTTTGCTCAACGAAGTGAATAAGACGCAGGCTTGGCTGATGGTGAGCTTTGTTTTGGTGTCCGCCGCCGTCGGCTTCGTGAATGTGTTGAGCAACATCGCTGCCCTCAGCCTCTTCCACGGCGGCGATTTTCTGACCGTATTCAACAAAGATCAACTGGACGCTCTGGGCATGCTGTTCGTCCGCCTCCACGGCCAGGGAAACGTGATCAACGAAATCTTCTGGGGGCTGTGGCTGTTGCCCTTTGGAGTGCTGGTGTATCAATCGCGCTTCCTTCCCCGCATCCTGGGCGCGTGGCTGATCGTCAACGGCTTCGCCTATGTGATCGTTAGCCTCACGGGCATACTGTCGCCGCAACACTACAGCACGATCTTTAGCCTGTCCTTTCCCGCGCTCTTGGGAGAGATCGCCATCATGCTGTGGCTGCTGATCAAAGGGGCAAAGCTGGAAGCGCTAGCAGCACCGGCTTAGAGGGTGGGGTGATACCCCCAGTGGTACCCCCCGATCCCCATCCTTAGAATCAATGTATTAGCAACAAATTCCGCGCAAAGTCTTTGAAACAAAATAGTTATATGTAAAGTCTTACAAACAAATAACTTAGCAGTGTTGACATCCTTGTCATCCTTTTGGAATCAATCACTTAGCGCTATATTTTCCGCAAAGTCTTCCATTCAGTGGACTTAGGTCCGATTATCAAAGAACTGTGTACCGACTAACCGGGCTCCGAGCCAAGTTTGTGAACCGAAGCCGAATGCGGACTACCCTCTCTGGCACGGTCCCGAGGGCATTACGCCAGCGTCATTGTCAACTCCTTGCTGGGCGGCAGGGGAAGAGAAAAAGTGGGGAGCCAGAACTTTAGTAACCTGCGCGTTCACATTTGGGAAACTGGCATTCCTCATGGAGCATCGGTACTCGCGCAGTTTGGAACCTGCATTTGTCCGCTGTTGAGTCGCCCAATAGAAAGCGCCTAATGTGTGCAAAACTGAACAGACACCCACAGAATCTCAGAAATATCGTCGTGTATGCCCGAGAAACCGACTTTGTGTCCCACGTGCTGGGACTGCATGCTGGAACCGGTCAAAGGTGTCGAACTGGTTACCGTGCACGCTACCAGCGCCAATATCATTTCTCCAGCGCTTCTATTTCGTTGCCGCCAGTGGCACGTCTGCGCGGTATTCACAGGCGTCCACTTCAAAACCCTTCAGTCCTGAAAGTGGCGCCAATGCCAGCAGTGCCATGAATGCAACAGGTGAGAGAATTCGAATTCCCTCAGGCGAGTAGGCGGAGGATTCATCATGAGTGATCGTGAAACAAACGGAGCCTTGATTGCTATTCTTGAGATTCTGAAACAAGAAGCGGTGTACCTGCAGCGCCAGCACGGATGGCTGATTGCGGTAGCAGAAACGATTGAGCAGAATCCGGAATTCGCCTCGCTCCTGAAGGCAGCACCCTTTCTACGATTCCACACCTCGCCCCTCCTTTCAAAAAGTTGCAGGGCTGACTGAGAAGATCGACGAGCTCATTCAGCAATTGAAAGAGTAATTGGCTCCGGCAAGTTACGCCCCACATTTGCCAACGGCAGGCAAATATGGGCCACCGACGCTTCCCCGGTCACAGCGTAGTATGGGAGGCAATTGCACTTCTGCCGAATTTCCAATCCAACTGGAGCTGACTGCCTTATGCAACGTGAATCTTCGGACTATCCTCATGACAAACGAAATAGGCTTTTTAAGAACCTCCGCGCCGAAGGTGTCCTGCGAAATCGCGAGATCAATCCCATCACCGGAGATGTTGTGACTGCCGCGGCATTTGGAATAACTCAAGGGGTCAGCGCCTACGTTTGGGATGCCCTGGGGTTTCTGGACATTATCGAGCAAGACACGTTGGCGACAACTCGAGGACTGGGTCACGCTCGGGAAGAGATAGCCACCGTTCAAGCTCAGATTGCGGACCTGCGTGCAATGGTGGAAAGGCTGGTGGATTTCCTGGGCGTCAGCATTCCGGCATGGATCAACAAGGAAGAAGTGGAGAACGGCGATGACATGGGTATTTCTCGACCCAGCGCCGCATCGCTCGAACTGACCGTCGATTTTCAGTTTGAGAGACAGGTCGCCGGCTTCGGACACGAAGAAGTAATCAGCATCGACCCGCCTCCGGGAACCCTGGTGAAGCGAGGCAGCAGTGTGACGGTGACTCTGAATCTGGAAGGATAGGAGTCGCGTTAGGATGGACTCGCCCGCCCGACGGTCACGTGGTGATTCGCACGTGCGCTGCCCCGCAGTTGCCAACAAAAGGCTAAAATTGGTCACCAGCCAAGAAAAGCCCCGCCCTACCTTCCGCCTCAGGATGACGACAAAGAAACAGCAGGTCCTTCGACTCGGACGGCGATGGTTCGCGCCGTCCTCGCTTGATTACACCGGAACTGCGGTAACGGGAAGACGCCGCCCCACGATTCGCTGGCGCGAATCGTACATCGGGGCACACCGAGTCTGGCGGTGGAACAAATCGGTCGCCGCTGACGTCTTACTTAATTAGTTCGAGCGTTCAGGCTGGTGGCAGTGCGCAAGCGTCCGAAAATCAAGCGATTCGGAGCCACTATAATGGCCGCTTACGCTTTGGCTGAGGGTTCGTCTATCTAATTGCAGGCGCGAAGATTGAGCCTGCAGTTCGGAGACGGGCAGAAACCAGCATGGCGGCCGATGCGGTAGCAGTTCCCTTCACGGTAAGCCCGGGTCTTCGTCTTCCCGGTACGTTGCGGGGAGCGAACGATGCGTGTTCCACGACCTCGACGGAGCGACGGGACACGGCGGAGCGAGCCCAGGTCCGAATGAACGACGCGGAGTTGATCCGAGAGGCCCAGCGCGGCAATCACGCTGCGTTCGAGGAACTGGTGCGTCAATACGACGGGCCGGTGCTGCGCCTGGCGTATCACATGACACGCTCGGAGCAGGACGCGCAGGACATTTATCAGGAAGCATTTCTCAAGGCGTACCGGAACATCGGCAACTTCCGCTTCGAGTGCTCGTTTTATACCTGGATTTATCGCATCGTCACCAACCTGTGCCTTGACCAGCTGCGCAAGCGGCAGGTGCGCAAGGAAGATTCGGGAGTGGTGACGGATTCCGATGGCGAGAGCTTTGACATGCTCGATCAGGTGGCGGATGTGCGGCCAGGCGCGAGTCCGGAGAAAGACCTGATGCGGCGGGAGCTGGGTCGAAGGATTGCGAAGGCCCTGCAAAAGCTGACTCCGCGCGAGCGCATGGTGTTCGAGATGAAGCACTATCAGGGCCTGAAGCTGCGGACTATCGGCGAAATTTTGAACACGACGGAAGAGACAGCGAAGAACACGCTGTTTCGCGGGACGCAGAAGTTAAGGGCGGCGTTGAAGGACGCGAGGTAACTGGTGACTGGTTGCTGGTAACTGGTTTCCCACCCTATCGCCAAAGCGGGCGACAGGATGGGGCGCCTAGGGTCGCCCGGGATGACAGACGGAACTAGTAATTGAAGGATGGAAGTATGAATTGCGAGTGGGTACAACAGAACATCACGCTGTATTTGTACGGCGAGCTGGCCGACGACGCGCGGCACGAGGCGGAGCAGCACATCGCGCGCTGCAAGACTTGCGCGGCGGAGCTCGCCGAGCAGCAGGAGTTCCAGGCACAGATGAACGCGTTGCCGGTGCAGGAGCCGTCGGCGAGTTTTCTGGCGGCGTCGCGCATGCGGCTGCAAGAGTCGCTGGAGCAGGTACAGCCGCATCGCGTGTGGTACCAGCGGTTGGCGTTCGATCCCACGGCATGGTTGCGGCAGGTGCGTTTCTCTCCCGCGCTGGCGACGGCGATCTTTATCGTGGGATTTGGCGGTGGGCTGGGCGCGATGTATCAAGCTATGCCTCACGGATCCAAGACGGTGGAACCAATCCACGAAATGTCCATCAGCGGTATCACTTCCATCGAGAAAGATCCCACGACCAACACGGTGAAGGTGCAGTATGACCGCCTGCTGCCGGGATCGGTGCAGGGGCCGGTTAACGATCCCAAGGTGCAGGACCTGTTGCTGTATGCCGCGAAGAGCAATGAAAATTCCGGAGTGCGACTGAACTCGGTCGATGCGCTGGTGGACAAGACGGACGATCCGCGGGTGCGCGAGACGCTGACCTACGCACTGCGATACGACAGCAATCCGGGAGTGCGCTTGCACGCGCTGGATGGGCTGGGCGCCTACGTCAAGGAAGACATCCGCGTGCGCAACGCGGTGCTGGAAGCGTTGTTGAATGACAGCAATCTGGGGGTGCGCAGCGGAGCGCTGCACTCCCTGGAGCCTGTAAAGGCCGACAGCAGCGTGCGCATGGCGTTGCAACAACTGGCGAAAGAAGACCCCAGCGACTACATCCGAGGGGAATCGAAGCGCGTGCTGGCCTCGATGCCGACGGTGTACTGACGACTCTCATGAAACTGGGATCCCAATTAGAAGCGGCAGCGGGCCGCCGGTGGAGAACCACGGCCCTGATGATGGTGGTGGCGATGAGCGTGACGATTCCGCTCTACGCGCAAAGCACGCGAGTGTTCCGCGACGGCGATGCGTGGGTCCAGGAAACTACGGGAAGCCTTCCAGCGGGGCGCGAGTTCCGGGCATTCACGGACATCGGTTCAGTACATGTGCAGGGCAGCGGGACGCAGGTTACTTACGTCGTGCGCAAGCGATGTCGAGTGGGCGCGGAGGACGTCGCACAGCGGCAGTTTGATCAGCTTCGGATTTCGGTGAACAAGGCGGGAGACGCGGTAGTTCTGCAGGGCAGGCTGGCCGGCCAGAACGAAGACCGGCTGACTGTGGACATCGCAATGCAGATTCCGCGGACGACGCAGTCCGTGAAGGTGGAGACTCGTGGGGGTTCGCTGGCGTTCAAGTCGATCACCGGAAACATTGTGGGCGTCACCGGCGGTGGGAACGTGAAGCTGGACGAAGTTTCCGGCCCGGTGAAGATCACCAGCGGCGGCGGCGTGATGGAGGCGGGAAGCGTGGGTTCCGACCTCTATCTGCAGAATGGCGGCGGCAATGTGTCGGTGGAAAGAGTCAACGGGCAGCTGGTCGTAAAGACGGGCGGCGGCCGGGTGCACATCGGCACTTCAGGCGGAACGACCGTGGAAACCGGAGCCGGCAATATTGAAGTGGGCAAATGCAATGGCGATCTGCAGGCAAATTCAGGCGGCGGGAACCTGAGCCTGGGAGACGTGATGGGCTCGGTGCTGGCGCAAACCGCAGGCGGGAGCGTGCGGCTGGCCAGTGCGCAAGGCGGCGTGAAGGTCATCACCGGCGGAGGCACGGTGGAGTTGATGAACGTAGGGCAGAGCGCGCAAGTGGAAACCGGAGCCGGAGCAATCACGGTTAAATTTTTGCCCGGACGCAATCATTTCAAGGATTCGTTTCTGCATACGGCAGCGGGCGACGTGGTAGTTTATCTGCCGAGCAATCTGGGTGTGAATGTGCATGCCTCGACTGATCTGGCCAATGGCGCGGGCATTACGTCGGCTTTCCCCGGGCTGGCGATTACTTCCGAGGGCGGGAAATATGGGCCGAAGTCGATGTATGGCGAGGGCCCGTTGAACGGCGGCGGGCCGATTCTGCGGGTGCGCACCACCATTGGACAGATCGAGTTCCGGCGGCTGCAGTAGTGCGAGGTAGAGTAATGGTTGTTCATACAGTTTCGAAATTATCGGCGATTGTTCTCCTGATCGTGGGCTTGGCGTGTGTGGTGCCTGCGGCCAGCGCAACTCCGGCGCCGCCGGTTCCCGGGGACGTCCATTCCGCAGCATACCTGGGCGTAATGGTTGAAAGCGTCTCTCCCGAGCAGGCCGCTTCGTTGCATCTGAAGGACGGCAGTGGCGCAGCCATAACCGGTGTGGACCAGGATGGACCGGCCGGCCGCGCAGGGCTGAAAAGTGGTGACATCGTGATCACCTTCAATGGCACGCCGGTGGATGGCTCGGATGAATTTGCGAGTTTGATCCATGCCAGCGCGCCGGGCAAGACGGTCTCCATGACCGTGCTTCGCGGCGGGCGGAGCAAAGAGATCAAAGTGACGCTGGGCGACTGGAAGCAGATGGCGGCCATGCCGAAGGCGCCGGTTCCGCCGGGTGCGGCCATGCCGTTTGTGACGCCGATTGCGCCGCTTCCGCCACGGATGTATCCGGATATCGATATTCCGAGCTTTACGTCACTGTCGATGCGTCACGGGGTCGTCGTGGAGCCAATGAGCCCGCAGCTGTGCGACTTTTTCGGCGTCCCACAGAACCAGGGAGTGCTGGTGCGATCGGTGGAGAAAGGCAGTCCGGGCGCAGCGGCGGGACTGAAAGCTGGTGACGTGATCGTAAAGGTCAATCAAGAGACGGTTCACGACATGGCGGACTGGCGAAGAGCCCTGAAAACTCACAGCGGCAAGCTGACGGTCACGATTGTGCGCGACAAGAAAGAGCAAAGCGTCGATTTGAACCTGCCGGCCAACACCTCGGAGCTGAACGGCAAAGATTGGGACGCTTACGGCGTGGACATGCAGGCCATGAACGAGGAAATGCAGAAGCTTGGTCCGGAGCTCGCGCAACATGCAAAGGAGATGGCCACGGTCGCGCAACTGGATCAGCGCCAGATCGACGAAATCAACCGCCAGGCTCAGGATGCGGTGAAGAGTGCGACTCCGGAGATCAAGAAGCAGACGGAAGCGGCGCGCAAGCAGGCGGAGATCGCGGTGAAGACCATGACGCCGGAGATGCGGAAGCAGGTCGAAGCTATGAGCAAGCAGGCTGCCGCGATGCGGGTGCAGTCGGAGCAGATTCGTAAGGAAGTGGCGAAGATGAGTCCGGAACTGGAGAGGAACGCACGGCAGATGGCCGACGCCCTGAAGCCAACCGCTAAGCAACTGTCCGACCTGGCGCGGGAAATGTCGGAGTCGGTGAAGGGAATGGTGGCGGGGCCGGAGTTCCAGAAACAGATGGAGCAGTTGAGGAAAGACCTCGAGCAGGAAAAGCGCGAGTGGCAGCAGATTTTCAAGGGGAGCGATTCAAACCACTTCTGATCGGGAGTGAGTTTGGGAAGGTGACGGGGAGCCTGCGGGCTCCCCCGATTTTTTTGTCCCGCCCTACCGCCAAAGGACGGCGGTAGAACGGGGCGCCCGCATCACGACTTGCGGCGGGTTGCGAACTCGATGAGGCCGTAGATCACGAGGCAGATCCAGAGATCAATCAACAGTCCCCAGTCCAGGCGGTAGGGAGTGTGACGCGCGGCCACGGGCAAGTGCGGCATGAGGACGAAGAAATAGAGCAGGCTGCCGATGAGCACGGCGGCGAATTGTTTGAGGAAGCGGCGGAGTGTTGGTTTCATATCGTTCGCGGGAGAACTGAACCGAGCGTCTTCACAATCATAGGGGTCCTTCGACTCGCTGCACTCGCTCAGGATTTCGCCTGCTGGCTCTCGCTTCGCTCACACCAGCAAAGCGGCTCAACTTCGACTCGCTGCGCTCGCCCAGGATTTCGCCTGCTGGCTCTCGCTTCGCTCACACCAGCAAAGCGGCTCAACTTCGACTGCGCTCCCTTCGGTCGCTTCGCTCAGGATGACACAACATAGTTCAGTACGGGCTACTGACTCCTAACAACTGCACTGATTTACCATCGCACTGTGCTCGATCTTTCGACCAGCGTGCAATACGTCAAGGGGATCGGTCCGCGGTATTGCGGCGATGCTGCTGGAGAAGGGCATTTCGACCGTCGAGGATTTGCTGTACTATCTGCCGTTTCGGTATGAAGACCGGCTGAATCCGCGCGGCATTGGGGAACTGCGGCCGGGCGAGATGGCCAGCGTGATTGCGGAAGTGCGGACGTCGGGAGTGTTTCACACGCGGCGCATGCCTATCTTCGAGATGACGGTGGGGCAGGGGCGCGACACGCTGAAGTGCATCTGGTTCAACGCGACTTATCTGCAGGACAAGTTTCGCGCGGGACAATTGGTGGCGCTCTACGGCAAAGTGGAGTCGACAACGCGCGGCTACGATCGGCTGGAGATCCTGCAGCCGCAGTTCGAAATTCTGCATGACCCGACGGGGAGCGGCAGCAATGGCGACGAAGAGGAGCGCAAGTGGCAGTCGCTGGAGGTGGGGCGGATCGTACCGATTTATGAATCTGCGGGCAAGGGGCGGCTGACGGCGCGATGGTTTCGGCGCATCATTCACGGAATGCTGGAGCAGCTCGATCAGGACGTTTCGGATGCAATTCCGCGAGTGGTGCGCGGGCGATGGGGCTGATCGATCGCAAGGCGGCGTTCTGGCAGGCGCACTGGCCGGAGGTGGGCGAGAGCCTGGCGAAGTTGCAGGCGGCGCGCACCCCGGCGCTGTTTCGGCTGATCTTCGAGGAGCTGTTTTTTCTGGAGCTGGGGTTGGAGTTGAAGCGGCGCAAGATGCGGGCGCAGACGGGCGTGAGCTTCGCGATCAACGACCAGGTGCGCGCGGCGGTGAAGAGGATTCTGCCGTTTCATCCGACGGCGGCGCAGAAGCGCGTGCTGAAAGAAATTGTGGACGACATGAAGCAGCCGGCTCCCGATGCGGCGGCTGCTGCAGGGCGATGTGGGATCGGGCAAGACCATTGTGGCGTTTGAGGCGGCGGTGATCGCCATCGAGAACGGCTACCAGGTGGCGCTGATGGCTCCGACGGAAATTCTGGCGACGCAACATTACTTGTCGGCGCGGAGCATTCTGGAGCAGCGCGGGGTATCGCATTGTGCTGCTGACGGGATCGCAGGAGGCGGGGCGCAAGAAGCAGACGCGGCACCACATCGCGACGGGGCAACGCGCAACTGGTGATCGGGACGCATGCGCTGATTCAGGAGTCGGTGGAGTTCGACAAGCTGGGACTGGTGATTGTGGATGAGCAGCATCGGTTCGGCGTGATGCAGCGCTTCCGGCTGATGAAGAAGACGGACGAGGCGGAGCCGGATGTGCTGGTGATGACGGCGACGCCGATTCCGCGAACGCTGGCGCTGACGTTGTACGGCGACCTGGATACCAGCGTGCTGGATGAGTTGCCGCCGGGACGTACGCCGATCAAGACGCGGCGCGTGGGCGACGATGCGGCGGAGAAGGTTTGGGAGTTCGTGCGCAAGCAGGTGAAGGCGGGACGGCAGGCGTACGTGGTGTATCCGGTGATCGAAGAAGGCGCCTAACCCAGAAGCGCAAGACCTTGGAGAGGTGCGGGAACTGAAGGCCGCCATCAAGATGCATGAACAGCTGCGCAAGCGTGAATTGGCGGGGCTGCGCGTGGGATTGCTGCATGGGCGGATGAGCGCCGATGAGAAAGACGCGACCATGGCGGCGTTTCAGCGCGGCGCGATTGATGTGCTGGTGGCGACTACGGTGATCGAAGTGGGCGTGGATGTTCCCAATGCGACAGTGATGGTGGTGGAGCATGCGGAGCGGTTCGGGCTGTCGCAACTGCATCAGTTGCGTGGGCGCATTGGGCGCGGGGCGGCGCAGTCGTATTGCGTGCTGATGACGGGCGGGAAGGTTTCTCCGGAGGCCGAAGAGCGGCTGGAGGCCATGGTGCGCACGCAAAATGGATTCGAGATTGCGGAGCTGGATTTGCAATAGCGCGGACCGGGAGAGTTTTTCGGGACGAAGCAGGCGGGCATGCCGAACTTCCGGGTGGCGAATTTGCTGCGCGATCGCGACGTTCTGGAGTTGGCGCGGAAGCAGGCGCGGTGCGTGTTGGAAGGGCCGAATGAGCAGATCTCGCAGCAGGAGATGACGAATGCGGTGCACGCATTTGCGGAGTCACTGGAATCGGCGGTATGGCCTGGTGGAGGTGGGGTAACTGGTGACTGGCTGCTGGTGACTGGTAGAGGGCCCGTAGTAAGTCAGCAAGGAATAAAGAGTGCGGAGAGAATCATGAATCATGCGCAAGAGATACTGCAGTCGTTGACTGAGCGATTTTCGGCATCTGCGAATGTGAAGCAGGTATTCGGCGAACCGATAGAGGCGCATGGCAAGACGATCGTGCCGGTGGCGCGGGTGATGTATCACGTGGGCGCGGGATGGGGCGGACGTAAAGCCGAAACAGAGGACGGCGGTATGGGTGGCGGGGGTGGCGGGGGCGTGGTGGTGGCAGTTCCGGCCGGAGTTTTGGAGGTCACCCCTGAGGGTGTGAGATTCGAACGGTTCTTTGGCGCAAAGCGAGCGGGGATGCTGGTTGGTTTGGGATTTGTGATGGGACTGGCGGCACGGAGGCTGCTGTCTTCGAAGTAGCCGAACTACGGCGGCTTGCAAGTCGGACGCGCAAACAGCAAACTGAATAGCCGTGAATACTTCAGATCACTCAGGGTTGTTTCGACTGCTGCCGTCGGTGGATGAGTTGCTGCGCGGCGAGGGGATGCTGGCGCTGGCGGCGCGCGAGGGACATGCGGCGACCGTCGAGGCGGCACGGGAGTGCTCGGTGATTTGCGTGCGCGGATTGCTGCAGGGCGCGATGAGCGAGGCGGAGATTGCGGCCGCGGTGGAGGCGGCTCCGCAGGAGATTGCGCGAAGGTTGCAGGACGGCGATGGCGTATTCGCTGCGGCCGGTGATCAACGCGACGGGCGTGATTCTGCACACGAACCTGGGGCGGGCTCCGCTGAGTGGCGAGGCGCTGCGGCATGTGGTCGAAGTTGCGCAGGGATACTCGAATCTTGAGATGGATTTGGCGAGGGCGAGCGCGGGGAGCGCGATGTGCATGTGAGCCGGCTGTTTGCGAGGTTGTTTGGCGCGGATGCGGGATCTTCAAACCCACCCTTTCCGCCCAAAGGCGGGGCGGAAAGGATGGGGCACCCGACTTCCTCCCTCTCGCGAAGTTGCGACGATCGTAGTGAACAACAATGCCGCCGCGGTACTGCTCACGCTGAATGCGCTGGCCGAGGGCGGCGAGGTGATCGTGTCGCGCGGCGAGCTGGTGGAGATCGGCGGATCGTTTCGCATTCCGGACGTGATGGCGAAATCAGGCGCGGTGTTGCGCGAGGTGGGAACGACCAACCGTACGCGGATCAGCGACTACGAGCAGGCGATCAACGAGCGCACCAAGCTGCTGCTGCGGGTGCATCGGTCGAACTTTGAGATCACGGGTTTCACCGAGCAGCCGTCTCTGGAGGAGTTGGCGGCGCTGGGACGCAAACACGGCGTCCCAGTGATGGAGGATTTGGGCAGCGGAGATATTTTCGATTTGCCGTCGGTGGGCGTGCGTGGGGAGCCGACGATTGCAGCCAGCCTGCGAGCGGGCGTGGATGTCATCACGTTCAGCGGCGACAAGTTGCTGGGCGGGCCGCAGGCGGGGCTGATCACGGGCAGCCGTGAGCTGGTGGAGAAGGTGAGGAAGAATCCGCTGTTTCGCGCGCTGCGGGTGGACAAAATGTTCTATGCCGCATTGGAGGCCACGCTACTGGCGTATGTGCGCGAGGACTATGACTCGCTGCCCGCGCTGCGCATGATGCGACTGACGGAGGCGAGATTGGGAAGCGCGCTGAACACTTGATGCAAGAGCTGCATATGAGCAGCCCGCGACTGAAGGTCGAGGTGGTGGCGACGCGGTCGGTGATTGGGGGCGGGTCGGCTCCGGGGGCGACGCTGCCGAGCCGAGCGGTGTCGGTGTCGTCGTCGGAGATCGGAGCGGATGAGATTGCGCGGAAGTTGCGGGAGTGGGAGACGCCGATCATCGCGCGAGTTGAGGAGGGGCGGGTCTTGTTGGATTTGCGGACGGTCGAGCCGGAGCAGGATGGAGTGATTGTAGAGGCGGTGGAAGCGTTGTAGGAGTAAGCCCCCCGCCCTACCGCCAAAGGAGGGCGGTAGAAAGGGGGCACGCATTATAAAAGGGCGCCCCTTTCGAAGCAGGATTAAGGTTGCTGTGCTGAAGCAGTAACGAAACCTGACGAAAGGAACACCCGATGAATAGCATCAAGTATATCGGTCTGGATGTCCACCGCGACACCATTTCCGTAGCGGTGCTGAACGCTGAGGGCAAGCTGGTGATGCAGTTGGTCATCGCCACCCACGCCTCGGCCATTCTGGATTTTCTGCACGGACTGCGGGGGACGTTGCACGTGACCTTTGAAGAAGGCACGCACTCGGCCTGGCTGTACGATTTGCTGGTGAGACGAGTGGCGTATCTGGTGGTGTGCAATCCGCGGAAGAATGCGCTGCTGAAGGCGGGCAGCAAAAGTGACGCGATCGACGCGCGCAAGCTGGCGGAGTTGCTGCGCGCTGGGATATCGTCAGCCGGTGTATCACGGGCAGAACAGCACAGCGGCGGTGAAGCATCTGGGACGCAGTTATGCGGCGCTGACGGAAGACACGACACGCACCATGGGACGGCTGAAAGCGCTGTATCGCAGCCAAGCGATTGCCTGCGCCGGCGCAAAGGTTTTCGGAGCACGGCATCGCGAAGAGTGGCTGGCGCAGTTGCGCGACAGCGGGCTGCAGCGTCGGGCACGAAGACTGTATCAGGAGCTGGATGCGCTGCAGCAGTTACGGCGAGAGGCGAAGCGGGAGCTGATGCGTGGAATGCCGCAAGCACAGCGCGGCGAAGCTGCTGCGCACAGTGCCGTGGCTGGGTCCGATACGCGTGGCGCTGCTGATCGGACGGGTGCAGACACCGCATCGCTTTCGCACCAAGCGGCAGTTCTGGGCCTACTGCGGGCTAGCGCTGGAGACGCGCGACAGTGGCGAGTATCGCATGGTCCACGGACAGATCGAGCGCAAGAGGAAGCCGCTGTTCATTCGCGGGTTGAACCGCAACCACAACCACGATCTGAAGAACCTGTTTAAGAGCGCGGCCACCACGGCCAGCGGCAGGAAGGTGTGTTCGGCGCGTTCTACGAAAACCTTCTGAAAAAGGGGATGCGAGCCGGAGATGGCGCGGCTGACGCTGGCGCGCAAGATGGCCGCCATTACCTTGCAGGTGTGGAAGAAAGGAGAGGCGTTCGACGCCGAGTATGTGAAGCCACAAGCCGCTTGAGCGCGCGGCGCCGCAGGGAAAGGCCGGGTTTCACTCCGCGTTTTTCTGTTCGGGCTGCGAGCTCGGGTTCGAGGGCAAGTATCCTGGCCGGGTTAGGCTGCGTGCGCCAAGGGCGCCAAGTCTCACGGGGCACCGTATGCTCCCTCGGATAACCCAAGAAAGCCATAGCTGGCCGCGGCTAGGACCGCGAGTCTCAGATAGAACCATGGTTGGCCCGTTCGACGGGACCACCGTCAGGCTTGGGTAGCTTCAGCTAACGAAGAATGCCGTAGCGCGGAAATGAAAACCACCGAAGAGCTGCGCGTCGCCACCACTCCAGCGCGACGAAAGGGGCTGGATGTCAGAGAACGACCTCTGCTCCCGCGCAGGGGAGAAGTGTTTTCTCTTGACACTTTTATAACCGGCAGTGTTTGGGTCGTTGGTGACTGGTAACTGGCAACTGCGGGAATCCCGAGCGAGCCAAGCCGGGATTGTGTGGGGCGTGCGGCAGGCGAGAGTGTGGGTTAGTCCGATGATCGCACCGCGTTCGACTGCCTCGACTAGAATGCCGCCATGGCCCCCTACGTAGAACCGAAGCTTGTCACCGATTCAGCCTTGGCCGGCATTCTGAAAGAACTAAGGGCGCGAGAGCCGATTTTCCATCATCCCGAATACGGAACAACGCGGGCGGATTTCGACGGCATGATGATGCCCGACTTTTGGGAGGTGGGGGCGTCAGGTCGGAGATACAGTCGCGAATCCATACTGGACGAACTTGAGCGCCGCTATGCAGGCGAATACGTCGAAGGCCCACTGGAAACGACGGACTTTCACTGCCGCAGACTGGCGGACGAGGTTTACCTGCTGACCTACACGCTGTTCCAGGGTGAGCGCAAGACCCGGCGGGCGACCATCTGGCAGCGCATTGCTGCCGACTGGAAGATCGTCTTCCACCAGGGAACGATCGTGCAGGGCGAGGGAGGGCGCTGATTGCAGCGCATTCTTGCGCTGCGCGCGATGCAGCCGCTATGCTCGAAAAATACCTATGAAACAGGCCGTCTTCCGGGAACGCAACAAGGGGTACTATCGCGTTCTGCATACTCCCATCTGGATCTGGGTTTTCTGGGTGCTTCCCGGATATCCGCTTACCTACGATCTCTACACGCACGGGCCTGACCGGCGGCACTGGATTTGGCTGGCAATGGTGATGGCTGTGGTGGCCTGGCGGGGATGGCTGGGGCGCATGCCGGGCTGCGAGGAGCGGCCGTACATTCATTACTACGGGGTGCATCAGCCGAACCTGCCGTATCGCGTGGTGTGCTACACCGCGGCGTGGGTGGACATTCTGGTGCCGTTCGCACTGAATGTTGCGGGGTTGATGGTTGCATCGGTTACAGGCACGTGGATGCTGAAGGAGATGTACACCTACGGCTACTATCCGCTGGCGCTGGCCGTGGTGTTGGGCACGGCGCTCAACCTGACGCCACGCGCCAAGCGCGATACCTTCGGCGAAGGGGCCGAACGGGCGTGGTTCTATATTGCGATCTGGACGGTGGTGCCGACGCAGGTGATCAACTGGGCAGCATGGCGGTTGGGCAAGTACATGGACCTGGCTCCGCTGCCGTTGGCGCGGACGAGGCTGGCGGTATGTCTGGTGGCGACACTGTTCTTCTTCCTGTTGGGGTATGCCTCGAAGCTGCCGCGAACGCAGAGATATTACACAGGAGTGGCGGCGGCGGGGGTGTGAAGGGCTGG
Source organism: uncultured Acidobacteriaceae bacterium (assembly GCA_963758255.1). Classification (GTDB taxonomy): domain Bacteria; phylum Acidobacteriota; class Terriglobia; order Terriglobales; family Acidobacteriaceae; genus DASRAA01. The sequence continues at coordinate 410,932 of CAVWUX010000011.1, read as the reverse complement.
CCGGGAATCATATGGATTCCTGGCAGGTAACTGGTGACTGGTAGCTGGTAACTCGCAAACATCGAGTGAGACCGGCCGCGATCAGTGTTCCACTCTGGCAGTCCTGGTACCCAGGGCGGTGTCACCCATCTTGGTTGGGCCCTTCTTGAGTTGCGAATCCAGCAATACGGTCAGTTCGCGAGACTCGGCGGCGTAAGGGCCGTCGGGAGACTTGCGAATTACGGTCTCGAACTCGGCTCGGGCGGCACGATAGTTCTGGAGTCCTAGCAGGGCATGGGCCTTGCCAACATGGAGCACCATTCGCTCCTCGGTTGTCGAATGCTGGGCGCGGTCGAACTCGTTGAGCGCGGCCTGGAATCGGCCCTGCCCAACATAGGCGCGACCGGTCTCATAGTGAAGCTGCCAGCTTTCGGGCGCAAGTTTTGCCGCAATTGAAAGGGCATGAAGCGCGTTGGTGTTGTCGTGCAACTCGTTGTAGGCGGAGGCGAGGGCGAGATAGGTCCGCAGTGAGTTGGGATTGTATTGCACCGCCTGCTGAAGGCCGATAATGGCGTCGGCAGGATGGCCTTCGCTAAGCTCAAGAATGCCGAGCAAAGACAGCGCCGATCCGTAGTAGGGGTGAAGCTGCAAGGCGTGAATTGCCAAGATGCGGCTATGCTTCAGGTCATTTCGCTCCCAAGCTTCGTAGGCCTTGCGAAGCGCTTCCCGGGCTTTCTCCGGGACTGCGAGTTGCTCGACGGAGACGGTGTCGTTGCGGCGGCCGGGCACTTGCGGGAGGGTGATGGGCAACTGCAACTCAAGGATCTGACTCGGGCGGTCGATGCGCACTTGCTTGGGCGGGATGAGGATGCCTCCGGCGACGGTCACGTCGTAGGATCCGGCGGCAAGACCGTGGAAGCCGATGGAGCCGTCCTCCAATGTACGATCCACGGCACGCAGGAGTGGCGGGGCGCTGGAACGGACCTCGACGGCCACATCGGAGACGGGGCGACCCTGGGTGTCATGGAGCGTGCAGGTTATTTCGAAGCCGGCGGGTTGGGTTGGAGCGGCCGGGGCGACTTCCTGGGCCGGGGCGCGACCCATGGCAGCCAGCAGCAGGCTGCCGCACAGAGCGAACTGAGGCGCAAGTCGACAGAGATGTGACCCTCGGAAATGAACGGAGCGAGATGTGTCAGGCATGATGGACCCCCACGTTGCCCGCGTATCCTAGCGAACGGATACCTCGCGCGGAATGTGGGAAGATTTATATGCCTGACGGGGAGAAAGATAAAGACAAATTTGGCAGCCGCGTCAGAAAAATGGCGTCTGGCGGATGGAAGGCGGCGATTCGTCACCGTGGGTATCGGCGAGAAGGTCCTAAAACGCGAAAAGCGGTCCGCCGTGGCGGACCGCCCAAAAACACGAACTTGCGCTCGAGTTGTTACACAGCCTGTACGTTTTCGGCCTGCCAGCCCTTCGGTCCCTTAACTACGTTGAACTGGACGGTCTGACCTTCCTGCAAACTGCGGAAGCCCCCTGCCTGGATGGCAGAATAGTGAACGAATACGTCTTCGCCGTTTTGACGGCTGATGAAGCCGTAGCCCTTCGCGTCATTGAACCACTTTACGGTACCTTGTTCCATTGTGTTACATGTTCCTTCAAATTGATGTAGCTGCAATTCGACCGGATTGTGAAGCAGGCAGGGATACTGCGGTGCAGGAACTGCTGCGTACAACGTCGATCAATCGAGCAAGTTGATCATATCAGTTCACCCTCGAAAGACCAAGCTGTTTCGCGCATCCGGGCCGGAGCCGGCGCGGAAGGTGCGTGATCCAAGAGCTTAAGAATCAGTGGCATAGGATGATCGCTCGGATTGGTAGTAGTGCAATTTTCACAGCCGGAATGATGCCGCTAACATGTTGTATGGTGATGGCATGATCGTGGGTACCGGAATTGACATTGCGGAAGTGGAGCGCATCGCGCACTCTATCGCGCGTTTTGGGGGACGTTTCAAGGAGCGGGTCTTCACGGCGGACGAGATCCGGTACTGCGAATCGAAAGCCAACAAGGCGGAGCGCTACGCCGCACGCTTCGCGGCCAAAGAAGCAGGCATGAAAGCGATCGGGACGGGATGGAGCCAAGGGGTTCGTTGGCAAGACATCGAAGTGAAGCGGATGCCGGGCGGACGTCCGACGTTGGTGTTTCATGGCAGGGCAGGTGAGTTTTTTGCCAGGCTGGGAGGCAAGAAGGCGCATTTGTCGTTGACGCATACCGAGGGGATGGCAATGGCGTACGTCATTCTGGAGGGCGAGTAGGGTTGAGCCTCGCGTTACCGCGAAATGCGGGTCCTCTTCGCTGCGCCGCCGAAGCGGCGGCTCCTGTCGGGATGACAAAGAGGTGATCACGAATTCCGGACGAGTCGGACGCAGCGCGGAACGGTAAGGTAGCTGTAGAGCGGATGCACTGAAAGTGAGGCATTGCCGCCGGAGCCTGTTGTCATGAGCAAGAATTAGCGGGTGAGGGAGCGGGGTTTTTCATAAAAAGAACGGTGAATGGCGTGGCTTGAATTGTTTGCTTGCAAAGCTGTTCACCTGAGTTGTTATAATCACGCACTTGGGTGATATGGGTCACACCCGATCAGGACATAAGCTTAGGAACCGCACAAGTCTGGCGCCGAACGGGGTAATCGGCTCCTTACCCGCAACACTGGAAAGCTTCGTACATGGCACAAATTTTTCATCGTAGTGCGAACAGCCTGTCTCGGCTGTCGATGCTCGCGGTGGTAGTGGTGGTGACGGCGCTGCTGGGCGTGGCGTGGGAGATGCAACGGGCGCCATACGTTACCTACCAGGGAGTGCATCAGGCGCAGCCGGTGCCGTTCAGCCATCAGCACCATAACGCCGGGCTGGGTATCGACTGCCGGTACTGCCACACTTCGGTGGAACAGTCGAGTTACGCGGGGATTCCTCCCACCAAGACCTGTATGAACTGTCATTCGCAGATCTGGACCAATGCTGCGTTGCTGGAGCCGGTGCGGGAGAGTTACCGCACTGGCCAGTCGCTGATGTGGACGAAGGTGAACTACCTGCCCGACTACGTGTATTTCAACCACAGTATCCACGTGAACAAGGGTGTGGGCTGCCTGAGCTGTCACGGCCCGGTCAACAAGATGCCGCTGACGTATCAGGAATCGTCGATGCGGATGGAGTGGTGCCTGGAATGTCATCGCGCGCCGGAAAAGTTCCTGCGCCCGCGTGACCAGGTTTTCAACATGAACTATCAGCAACCGACGGAGCTCCATCCCGTGAAGTTGGACGATGGCTCGACGTACACCGACCAGATTGCGCTGGGTTCGGCGCTGAAGGCGCAGTACAAAGTTCGTACCGTGCAGGACATTACGAGTTGCAACACCTGCCACCGGTAAAGAAGGTTGCCAGGTGGTCAGTTGTCAGTGGCCAGCGCAGTGCTGGGGACGGCAAGCAGGGCCGGGACGAGGTCCTCCGCAAGAGGTAAGGCCCCGTGCCTGACGCGAAGGGCGTTACAGGCGAGGAAGCTGTAGGCGGAGAGTTGCAACGGCCAGAGTCTTGAAGATCGGATTACGAGTGAAGACCGGAACCGACAAAAAGATGGAAAAAGAGAGCCAACAAAAGTCCGAGGCGGTCTGTCCCAGCAAGCTGGAGCTGGCGGAAGTTCGCGACAAGCTGACGCGAGCCAAGAGCGGCCCACACTACTGGCGGAGCCTGGAAGAGCTGGCGCAGACCGAGGGATTCTTCGAGATGGTGCACCGCGAGTTTCCGCGGCAGGCGTCGGTGTGGCCGGAGGGAGCATCGCGGCGCGACTTCATGAAGCTGATGACGGCCTCGATGGCGCTGGCGGGGCTGTCGGCGTGCGTCAAGCAGCCGGTGGAGCCCATCGTTCCTTACGTACGGCAGCCGGAGCCGATTACGCTTGGCATCCCGTTGTTTTTTGCCAGCGCGATGCCGTTCGGCGGGTATGCGACGCCCGTGTTGGTGGAAAGCCACGAGGGACGTCCGACCAAGGTGGAGGGGAATCCGGACCACCCCGCGAGTTTGGGCGGCAGCGACGTTTTCGCCCAGGCTTCGATTCTGGACATGTACGATCCGGACCGTTCGCAGGTGGTTTCCTATACGGGATACATTCGGTCCTGGAGCGACTACGCTGAAGCTATCAAGGGGCCGCTGAACTCGCAGATGGCGATGAAGGGCGCGAGCCTGCGCATCCTGACCCGTACGGTGAGTTCGCCGACATTTGCAGCACAGTTGAATGCGGTGCTGGCTGCGTATCCCGAGGCGAAGTGGGTGCAGTACGATCCGCTGAACCGCGACAACGCACGCGCCGGCGCACAAATGGCGTTTGGACAGTATGTTGAGACGCGCTACGCGCTGGACAAGGCCGACATCGTTCTTTCCCTTGACGGAGACTTTCTATCGAGTGGGTATCCGGGATTCCTGTTGTATGCGCGGCAGTTCGCGTCGCGACGCAGCCCCGATCTCAAGGAAAAGATGTCGCGCTTCTACATGGTGGAAAGCACGCCGACCAATACCGGCGGCAAGGCTGACCATCGGCTGCCGGTGCGGGCGTCGGACGTGGAACAGGTGGCGCGGGCCATTGCTGCTGGGCTGGGAGTTGGGGGCGGGGCCGCCGCCAAACCGGAGCAGGAGAAATTCGTTGCCGCGCTGGTGAAGGACTTGCTGGCGCACAAGGGCGCGGCGCTAGTGATTCCTGGCGACAATCAGCCGGCAGCGGTGCATGCGCTGGCTCATGCCATGAACCAGGCGCTGGGAGCGGTGGGTACGACAGTCTTCTATACCGATCCGGTGGAAGCCAAGCCGCAGGACCAAACGGCGGCGCTGAAGGAATTGGTTGGCGAAATGAATGCCGGGAAGGTGGATTTGCTGCTGATTATGGGCTGCAATCCGGTGTATGACGCTCCCGCCGATCTGAAATTCGCGGACGCGATGGACAAGGTCCAGTTGCGAGTCCAGCACAGCCTCTACCAGAACGAGACCACGGACCACGTTCACTGGCACGTCAACGCCACCCATTACCTGGAGCAGTGGGGTGATGTGCGCAGCATCGATGGAACGGCGTCCATCATCCAGCCGTTGATCGCTCCGCTGTATGACGGCAAGAGCGAATACGAGTTCATCGAAGCGGTGACGGGTTCGTCGGCCACCGCTGGTTATGACATTGTCCGCAAATACTGGCAGGGCAAGATGACCGGCGACTTCGAGACGGCGTGGCGCAAGGCGCTGCACGACGGCTTTGTCGCGGGCACTGCGTATCCGGCCAAGGCGATTTCGGCGAAGGGCAGTGTGCCGGCGGCGAGTGCAAACGCCAGCGGCGGACTGGAAGTGATGTTCCGGCGCGATCCGACGATTTACGACGGGACATACGCGAACAATGCCTGGCTGCAGGAGACTCCCAAGCCGATGACGCAGATCTGCTGGGACAATGCCGTCCAGATGAGCGTGAAGACGGCCGAGAAGCTGGGTCTCAAGACCGAGGACGAGGTCGAGATCGAGGTGAATGGCCGGAAGGTGCGAGGCGGTTTGTGGCGCACACCCGGACATCCGGACGACGCGATCACGGTGTTCCTGGGCTATGGCCGCAGCAAGAGCGGACGCGTGGGCAAGGACGTGGGCTTCAACGGCTACTCGCTACGCGCCAGCGATGCGCTGTACTTTGCTTCCGGGAAGATCACGAAGATTGGCGACGGTCACGGGTTCGCCAATCCGCAGGGCTGGCAGTACATCGACCAGTCGGGCATTCCGGGCGCAGAGGACATGAGCGACCGGCATATTGTCCGCAAGGCGACGCTGGAGGACTTCCTCAGGAATCCAAATTTTGCGCACGAAGGGATCGAATCGCCGGCGCCGGAGTTCACGCTTTACCAAACGGTGTCAGGTGGGCCTCTTTACCAGTACACCGAAGCCAAGTGGGGCATGGCCATCGACATGAACTCCTGTATTGGCTGCAAGACGTGCGTAGTGGCGTGCCAGGCGGAAAACAACATTGCAGTGGTGGGAAAAGAGCAGGTGATGCGCGGCCGTCATATGAACTGGTTGCGCGTGGATGTGTACTACGAAGGCGGGACGGAAAATCCGTCGGCGTACTACCAGCCGGTGCCGTGCCAGCAGTGCGAGAACGCTCCCTGCGAGGTGGTGTGCCCGGTGGGGGCGACGGTGCACTCCACCGAAGGCCTGAATGACATGATCTATAACCGGTGCGTGGGGACGCGCTATTGCTCTAACAATTGCCCCTACAAAGTGCGCCGCTTTAACTTCCTGTTGTTCCAGGACTGGGACACGCCGCAGTACAAGATGATGCGCAATCCGGAGGTGAGCGTCCGCAGCCGCGGCGTGATGGAGAAGTGCACCTATTGCATCCAGCGCATCACCCACGGACGCATCACGGCGGAGAAGGAAAACCGCAAGGTCAAGGACGGCGAAGTCATCACCGCGTGCCAACAGGCGTGTCCGGCGGCGGCGATTACCTTTGGAGACCTGAACGATCCGGAAAGCCGGGTATCGAAGCTGCGGGCCGACCAGCGCAGCTACGGATTGCTGGAAGACTTGAACACGCGTCCTCGCACCAACTATATGGCGTTGGTTCTGAACCCGAATCCTGAACTCGAAAAGTCGGAGCGGAGCTAGATGGCGGGAGTAGAGGAAAAGAACACAGCATTGCTGGAGGAACCGCCGGTAATCGGTCCGGGTCAGACATTTGATTCGGTGACCGATACGATCACCGATGCGGTGCTGAAGCGGCCGATCGGGCTGGGGTGGCTGGCAGGTCTGGCTGCCGGGATGACCTTGCTGGCGATTCTGGGCATGGCGGTCACCTACCTGTTCCTGCGCGGCGTCGGCATCTGGGGCATTGAGATTCCAGTAGCCTGGGGCTTCGCCATCATCAACTTCGTGTGGTGGATCGGTATCGGCCATGCCGGAACGCTGATTTCGGCCATCCTGCTGCTGTTCAAGCAGACGTGGCGCAACTCGATCAACCGATTTGCCGAGGCGATGACGCTGTTTGCGGTGGCCTGCGCCGGCATGTTCCCGTTGCTCCATATGGGCCGTCCGTGGCTGGGGTACTGGATGTTCCCGTATCCCAACAGCATGGGTGTGTGGCCGCAGTTCCGCAGCCCACTGGTGTGGGACGTGTTTGCGGTTTCGACGTACGCGACCATCTCGGCGGTGTTCTGGTATGTGGGCCTGGTGCCTGATTTTGCCACCATGCGGGAAGCGGCCACGAATCGCTGGGCCCGCACGGTGTACGGAATGCTGTCGCTGGGCTGGCGGGGTTCGGCGCGCCACTGGACGCGCTACGAGTCGTTGTACATCCTGCTGGCAGGCATCTCAACGCCACTGGTGCTCTCCGTGCACACAGTGGTCAGCTTTGATTTTGCAATCGCCATCGTTCCGGGATGGCATACCACGATCTTCCCGCCGTACTTCGTGGCAGGCGCGATCTATTCCGGCTTTGCCATGGTGCTGGTGCTGGCGATTCCGATCCGCAAGTATTACGGACTGGAAGGCATGATCACCATGCGGCACCTGCAGAACTCGGCGAAGATCATGCTGGCAACCGGGCTGATCGTTGCGTACGGTTACTTCTTCGAAACCTTTGTGGGGCTGTACAGCGGATCGACCTATGAGCGCTTCATGATCCACAACCGCTGGTTTGGCCCGTATGCGCCGTTGTACTGGTCGCTGATTCTGCTCAACATCCTGATTCCGCAGATCCTGTGGTGGCCGAAGGTGCGTGCCAGCACCAAGTGGTTGTTCGGCATTTCGCTGGTGGTGCTTGTGGGCATGTGGCTGGAGCGTTTCGTCATCATCGTGACCAGCCTGCATCGCGATTTCCTGCCGTCGTCCTGGGGCCATTACGTGCCGACGCGCTGGGACTGGGCAACCTACGCCGGCACGATTGGATTGTTCACGGCGGCGATCTTCATCTTTATCCGCATTGTGCCCGCGATTTCGATTTTTGAAATGCGAATGCTGCTGCCACAGTCGGAGGTGAAGGAATGAGCCACGCGGCAGCAGTGCCCAGCTTGTACGGGCTGGTGGCCGAGTTCGAGACGCCCACGGAACTGGTGCACGCCTGCAAGGCCGCTTACGCCGAGGGTTACCGGGAGATGGATGCCTATAGCCCGTTCCCAATTGAAGAGGCGAGCGAAGCCATCGGGTTTCACAAGACCAGGGTGCCGCTGATCGTGTTGATAGGAGGAATTCTCGGCGGGGCTTCGGGATTCGGGTTGCAATACTGGATCAACGTGATTGCCTATCCGCTGAATATCGGCGGCAAGCCCTATGACTCGTGGCCGGCGTTCATCGTGCCCACCTTCGAGATGACGATCCTGTTCGCGGGGTTGGTGGGCATGTTTGGCATGTTCGCGCTGAACGGGTTGCCGCAGCCGTATCATCCGCTGTTTCACGTGGACCGCTTCTCGGCAGTGACGCGGGACCGGTTCTTTCTGTGTGTTGAGGCCATCGATCCGAAGTTTGACCTGGTGGGGACGCAGCAATTCATGCAAGGTCTCAAGCCGCTATCGATATCGGAGGTGCCGCATTAATCGGCTAGCTCAATTCGACCTTCGGCCGTCTGCGGCGAGTTTGCGCGGCAATCGTGGCGCGAGCGGGGTTCGCTATGCGTTGGCGTGTCTGCTGACGGCGACCGCTTTGCTGCTGCTGGCGGGATGCCGGGCTGACATGCAGAACCAGCCGTACAAGCGTCCGCTGCAGGAGAGCGATTTTTACGCCGACAAGCGCTCGGCGCGTCCGTTGGTGGAAGGGACTGTGGCCCGCAGCGATTTGCGCGCGGACACGTATTTCTACACCGGCAAGATCGGCAACGAAGACGGCAACTACATGCCGTTTCCGGTGACGCCCGAAGTGCTGGCGCGGGGGCAGCAACGCTTCAATATTTACTGCTCGCCGTGCCACGGAGAAACCGGCGACGGGCAAGGCATGATCGTGCAGCGCGGCCTCAAGCGGCCGCCTTCGTATCACAGCGAGCGGCTGCGGAATGCGCCCGATCGGGTATTTCTTCGACGTGATGACCAACGGCTTCGGCGTGATGCTGGACTACTCGCAGCAGGTTCCTCCACGGGACCGCTGGGCGATTGCTTCCTACATACGCGCGCTGCAGTTGAGCCAAGGCGCAACTCGGGCGGATGTTCCGGCCGGACAGAAGATTGCCAGTGCACCACCGTCTGGCGTGGTGATTGCGCCTCCGTATGACACGCAGGGTGCCACCGGGCAAGGGACGGCTGCGCCTACGGCGCAGGGAGGCCCACAATGAGCCAACCCAATGTGCAGGTCCAACACGCCGATTATTCGGTCCCAGCTCAGGCTGCGGGTTGGCAGAAGACCTGGTTGATCGTCGGCGTAGTGGGCGCGCTGGCGTGTGTGGCTGGATTCTTCCTACAGCCGGAGCAGTTCCTGCGCGGATACCTGATCGGCTACATGCTTTGGCTGGGATTGAGCCTGGGCTGCATGGCGCTGCTGATGGTGCAGCATCTGTCGGGCGGCTTGTGGGGGCTGTCGATCCGGCGAATTCTGGAGGCGGCCAGTCGGGTACTGCCGCTGATGGTGGTGCTGTTCGTGCCTCTCGCGCTGGGTCGGAACCATCTTTACGCGTGGATGAGCGATCCCGCGCTGACCGAACACAATGCCTGGTACCTGAACATGCCGTTCTGGTGGGGACGGCTCGTGCTGTACTTCGCAATTTGGCTGGGCATGGCCTACGTACTCAATAAGCGTTCGACGCTGCAAGATCAGCCGCTGACGGCGGAATCGCAGCCGCGCTTCCAACTCTTCAGCGGCATCGGATTGTTGCTCTATTCTTTGACGATTTCGTTTGCGGCGGTGGACTGGGTGATGTCGCTCGATCCGCACTGGGGATCGACGATCTACGGCATGATTTTCATGGCGGGCGAAGGGCTGTCGGCGCTGGCGTTCTGCATCATCGTGCTCACCGTGCTCACGCGTTACAGCCCGATGCGCGAGGTCATCAAGCCGGAACAGTTTCATGACCTGGGCAAGCTGATGCTGGCGTTCGTAATGCTGTTTGCCTACTTCTCGTTCTCGCAGTGGCTGATCATCTGGGCAGGAAACCTGCCGGAGGAAATCAGCTGGTTTCTAAACCGCATCCACGGGGGATGGGGCATGGTGGCGCTGGCGATCATCCTGTTCCATTTTGCGCTACCGTTTGCGCTGCTGCTTTCACGCGACCTCAAGCGCGACGGCCGCCGGATGATCTGGCTGGCGGTGCTGCTGATGTTCATGCGCCTGGTGGACATCTACTGGTACGTGGTGCCCAACTTCGCGCACGCCCAGGGACATTTCTATTTCAGTATCTGGTACCTTGTCGCGCCGATCGGGATGGGCGGCCTGTGGCTGGCGTACTTCTTCCGTAACCTGCGGCAGCGGCCGTTGCTGCCGGCGTATGAGCCGCAAATGCCGAGTTTGCTGCACCAGGGGTCGGGACATGGCCACTAATCACGACGAATACGATCTGCTGCGGAATCCGGCAGTTGACTACGACCGTACCGACCTGAGCCCGCGCGGGATCCTGGGATTTCTTGTGGGCCTGCTAGTGGCAGGCATCTTTATCGAACTGGTGATCTGGGGGATGTTCCGCTTCCTGTCGCGGAGTCCGTTCTTTGCCCAGGGCAACTCCAGCCCCATGGTGAGCGTGCAGAAGGCGGCTCCAGCCAAAGTGGAAGGCGTGGACTTCGAGAACACGCATGGCGCTGAATCCGTCGATTTTTCCGGAGCCGCGGCTGCAAACCGACGATGTCACCGACATGCGGATGCTGCTGGAGTCGGAGCACAAGATTCTCTATACCGAGCAGCCGTTTCTGGATGCAAATGGGACGGTGCATCTTCCGATTCAGGAGGCGATGAAGCTGATTGAGGAGCGCGGGCTGCCGGTGAGACCTGCGGATGGGACTGCGAACGCAGCGACCCAGAAGGCGCCGGCCAAGGTGGCGGCAGCGCCGGGCGGGCAATAGCAGAAGTGGAGCGGGGTGGCAGAGGCCGTCGCCGCTTCAAGACTACGGCGCGAGGCTTCAGAGTGCGCGCAAGAAATGGAATGGAGAGCAGTGAAACGTAGTTGGCGGTTCGCAATACAGATGGTGCTGAGCGTGGTGGCTCTGGCGAGCGGGTCGGCATTGGGGCAGCCGCCGTCCACGTTTGCTCGTGACGCCAGCCAGCCGGCTTCGCAGGTCAGCCCAAGCGACCTGAAGAACGTGGGAATCGATCAGCGGCTCGATCAAGAATTGCCGCTGGGATTGCAGTTCAAGGACGAATCGGGCAACACGGTGAAGCTCGGCGACTACTTCAAGTCGGGGCGACCGGTGATCCTGAACCTGGTGTACTACACCTGCCCCATGCTGTGCGGGGAGGAGATGGCGGGACTGTCGAGCGCGCTGGGCGTGCTGAGGTTCACTCCCGGCGACGAATACGAAGTGGTGACGGTCAGCTTTAATCCGGATGACACGCCGGAGATTGCGACGGAGAAGAAGAAGATCTACATCGACCGGATGAACGAGCGGCTGGAGAAGAAGACGGACGGCGCAGGTTGGCACTTCCTGACCGGACAACAGGCCGAGATCACGCAACTGGCGCGATGCGGTCGGGTTCCATTACAAGCGCGATGCGCGCACCGGGCAGTTCATCCATTCGGCGGCGATCATGATCGCCACGCCGCAGGGCAAGCTGGCCCAGTATTACTACGGGGTGGAGTTTTCGCCCAAAGATTTGCGCCTCGGCCTGATCGAGGCGTCACGCGACAAGATTGGCACCTTGGTGGACCAGGTCACGCTGTACTGCTATCACTACGACCCGAAAACCGGGCGATACGGCGCGGCGGTCACCAATATTTTGCGTTTGGGCGGAGCGGCCACATTGTTAGTGCTGGGAGGCTTTCTCATTGTGATGTACCGACGTGAACCTCATGATCCCCGAAAGGGAGCAGGACGGGCCTGATCGATATGTGGAAGAACTTGCCACTGTTTCCGGAGCAAGCGTCGTCACTGGCGGGCCAGGTGGACGGACTGTACTTTTTTCTGGTCGCGGTTTCGGCGTTCTTTACGCTGCTCATTTTTGTGCTGGTGTTCGTATTTGCGGTGAAGTACCGGCACACGGCGCATCCGCGATCCGAGCACATTGAAGGCTCGCTGCCGCTGGAGTTGACGTGGACGCTGATCCCGCTGGGCATCTCGATGATCTTTTTCGCGTGGGGGTCGCTGATCTACTTCCAGGAGGCGCGTCCGCCGCGGGGCGCGATGGAAGTGTATGCCGTAGGCAAGCAGTGGATGTGGAAGTTCGAGCACGAGACCGGACAGCGCGAGATCGATCAACTGCATATCCCGGTGAACCGGGACATCAAGATGATCATGAGTTCGCAGGACACGATCCACTCCTTCTTCGTACCGGCGTTCCGGATCAAGGCGGATGTGCTGCCGGGGAGGTTTACTTCGACGTGGTTTCACACCACGAAGGTAGGAACGTATCACCTGTTCTGCGCGGAATACTGCGGGACCGACCACTCGGCAATGATCGGCGAAGTGGTGGTGATGGAGCCGGCTGCTTACCAGGCCTGGCTGGCCAATGGCGGAGCAACACCGACGATGGCGGCCAATGGCAAGGAACTGTTCGCGCAGTTGGGATGCGCGACCTGTCATCGCTCCGACACGCAAGGCCGCGGCCCGAACCTGGTGGGGCTCTTCGGCAAGCCGGTGCAGTTGGCAGATGGCCGCTCGGTGATGGCCGATGAGAACTACATTCGCGAATCGATTCTGAACCCGCAGGCGAAGGTCACGGCGGGTTTCAAGCCCATCATGCCGACGTTCCAGGGACAGGTGACGGAAGAAAGCTTAGGGGCGCTAGTGAGTTACGTGAAGTCGCTGGCGCAACCACAGCAGAAGGCGGCGGCTGGAGTTCGGGCAGCCGGCTGGGATGAACGAGAGCAACTAGGTCTTTAACCCTGAAGGTGTGTGACATGGCAACTGCAGTACAGACGACGGTCGAGCGTGAAACGTACCTGAACAACGGCTATGGCCTGAAGTCGTGGTTGTTGACCAAGGACCACAAGCGGATCGCGTTGCTGTACCTGATTTCGATCACCGGGATGTTCTTCGTGGGCGGGTTCTTCGCCATGCTGATCCGGCTGGAACTGCTGACGCCCGCGGGAGACCTGGTTTCGTCCGATACCTACAACAAGCTGTTCACCATGCACGGAATCACGATGATTTTCTTCTTCCTGATTCCGTCGGTGCCGGCGGTTCTGGGCAACTTCTGCATTCCGTTGATGGTGGGCGCCAAGGACCTGGCGTTCCCCCGGCTGAACCTGGCGACGCTGGTACATCTTCATGACCGGCGCCACGTTTGCACTGGTTTCGATGATCTGGGGCGGCGTGGATACCGGCTGGACTTTCTATACGCCGTTCAGCACCACTTACTCCAACACCCACGTCGTGGGAACCGCCCTGGGCGTATTCATCGCGGGGTTTGCGTCGATTTTTACCGGGCTGAACTTCATCGTCACCATCCACCGCATGCGGGCGCCGGGAATGACCTGGACGCGGCTGCCGCTGTTCTGCTGGTCGAACTACGCCGCCAGTCTGATCATGGTGCTGGGTACGCCCGTAATTGCCATCACCCTGCTGTTGGTAGCGCTGGAGCGCGTGTTCCACATCGGCGTGTTCAATCCTGCGCTGGGCGGCGATCCGCTGCTGTTCCAGCACCTGTTCTGGTTCTACTCGCATCCGGCGGTGTACATCATGATCCTGCCGGGTATGGGCGTGATGAGCGAGATCGTGACCTGCTTCGCGCGCAAACGCGTGTTTGGCTACGAGTTCGTCGCGCTGGCTTCGATCGCCATCGCGGTGCTGGGATTCCTGGTTTGGGCCCACCACATGTTCGTCGCCGGCATCTCGGTCTACGCCGCGCTGGTCTTTTCGCTCTTGAGCTACCTCGTGGCGATTCCGTCGGCGGTGAAGATCTTCAACTGGACGGCCACGCTATACAAAGGCTCGATCCGGTACGAGACCCCGATGCTGTATGCGTTCGGCTTCATCGGCCTGTTCACCGTAGGCGGACTGACCGGGCGTGTTCCTGGCCTCACTCGGAGTCGATGTGCACGTGACCGATACCTACTTCGTGGTGGCGCACTTCCACTATGTGATGGTGGGCGGCATGGTGATGGCATACATGGCGGGACTGCACTTCTGGTGGCCGAAGATCACGGGCAAGATGTATCCGGAAGGCTGGGCCAAGCTTTCGGCGCTGTTCGTGTTCGTGGGCTTCAACCTGACGTTCTTCCCGCAGTTCATCCTGGGTTACATGGGGATGCCGCGCCGGTACCATGCGTATCCGCCGGAGTTCCAGGTGCTCAACGTGCTTTCTACGGCGGGCGCCTCGGTGCTGGCCGTGGGCTACGTTCTGCCCATGATCTACTTCGTGTGGTCGCTGCGGTACGGTCAGGACGCCGGACCAAACCCGTGGAATGCGGTGGGTCTGGAGTGGATGACGCCTTCGCCTCCGCCTACCGACAATTTCGCCGAGACCCCGGTCGTGACCTGGGAAGCCTACGACTACGAGCATCAGCCAGAGCAGGAGGTCCCCGTTGGCCACTAGCGATATCGAAATCGCTGAGCACAACCTACAGCACCACTTTGCCAGCATGGACCAGCAGAAAGAGACGTCCACGTTTGGCATGTGGATGTTCCTGGTCACCGAAATCATGTTTTTCGGCGGCCTGTTCTGCGTTTACCTGGTATACCGGGCGACTTACTACCAGGCGTTCGTCGAAGGCAGCCAGGGCATGAACATCTGGCTGGGGACTACCAACACGGCGGTGCTGATTTGCAGTTCGCTGACCATGGCACTAGGAGTTCGTTGCGCACAGATCGGCAAAACCAAGATGATGCTTGCGCTGCTGCTGATCACCATTGTGTTCGCGCTAGGCTTCCTGGGAATCAAGGCGGTTGAATACCACGAGCACTGGGTTCTCCACGAGTTTCCGGGCCCGAATTTCCAGTACGAGGCCGCTGAGGCTGCCGGAGTCAATCCGCAGAATGTCGAGATCTATTTTTCGTTGTACTGGGCAATGACCGGATTGCATGCCCTGCACGTGATCATCGGGATCGGGCTGATCACGTGGATTTTCATTGCAGGGTCGCGCGGAGCCTATAGCCCGGATTACTACAGCCCGGTGGAAAATGTCGGTCTGTATTGGCACTTCGTCGACCTGGTCTGGATTTATCTCTTCCCACTGCTCTACCTGATCAGCAAGAAGCACGCCGGTTAAGCGAGGACGCATGTCAACAGAGGAACATCGGCAACACGTCATTTCTACGAGCGTTTACATCGGCATCTGGGCCAGCCTGATGTTTCTCACTGGGCTCACAACGTTTGCGTCGTTCATTGAGTTGGGCGATTGGAACATTGTGCTGGCACTGACCATCGCCACCATCAAGGGTACTCTGGTGGTGCTGTTCTTCATGCACCTGTACTACAGCACAAAGCTCACCAAGGTCACGATGATCGCGGCAATTTTTTTCCTGTTCCTGCTGTTGTCGTTGAGCATGACTGACTACCTGACGCGCAGTTGGCTGACCAATCCCGGGCAGTGATGAGGTTTTTGTGAGGCGCTCCGCGTGATGCGGAGCGCTTGTTGTTTAGGAGAGAATCATTTCGTGATTCAAATCTCACAATGTGGGACTTGAAATCTAAGGAGCGTCAAAGAAATAGCCGCTCCGGGCACGGACGTGCAGTCTCTCAGGGCCGGTCAGCTGGACGCGCAAAGCATGAAAGCCGGGCGTGTTCTGCTGCGGCTGGAACGAGACCGAGTATTGGGTTCGCATCTGCTGCTCCATCTCGGCGAAGATGGCGGCGAATTCTTTGTCGCTGCCGGCCACGTAAAACCGGCCTCCAGTTTCGTCCGAAATTCGCTGGAGCACTTCATCGCCCGGCATGGGCCTGCGTTTGGAGTGGACGGAGAGGGCGAAGATCTGGACCTCGTTGCGCTGCGCCAGGGAAATGACATCCGGCATGCCGTGCAGACTTCCGGTATCTTCACCGTCGCTAAACAGCACGATGACACGCTGAACCGCGTCCTGTTCCCCAAATTGCGGGAACTGGCCGGCACAGGCAGCGAACAGGCCGTCGTACAGGTTGGTTGCGTATCCCAGTTGTTCGATGCGCTCCAGGGATTGACCCAGAGCCGCCGGGTCGCCCGTCGTCGGCTGCCAGAGTTTCACGTCACGGCCGAACGCCATCAGAAAAGCGCGATCGGTCTGCGGCCTTAACACCTGTTGCACGAAGATTTGCGCGGCCAGCTTTTCGTGGACGACGGTTTTCTGAACCGAGTCGCTCACGTCGAGCAGGAGGCCCAGTTGCAGGGGAAGATCTCCCAGCCGCGAAAACTGGCGAATTCGTGGCACCTCGGATTGGTTGTCGAAGATACGAAGATCGCCGGCGGAGAGGCCGATCACCAGCCTCCCGCGTTCGTCGGCCACGCTGAACTGGAGTCGCACTTCCGGGACGGTACGGCGAATCGTGTAGCCGGGAAGCAGGAACTTGGCGATGGTCCAGGATTGAGCGCTTTGCGCGGTGGTCGATGCAGGGCTACTCGTAAGGCCCTGAGCCGTCAGACTTTCAGCGGCGCCGCCATTCATGTCATTCGCGCCTCCAGTTCCGGGAGTGCGAAAACCGGGCGTGCCGCCGTCGGCTATCGAGATCGCGGCAAGGACGAGCAGGACCCCACCGATGAGAGTCTTCCTACACACACTGGGTTTATCGGCCAGCCCAAGGCAGGGCTTGAGACATCAGAAAGTGAGCAAGCAGACTGATAATCGGGAGGCTATACAGATATCCAGATGATCACTAACGTTGGAGATCGTTCATCAAACCTTAATCATCCTGTAACAAGCCGGGATGTAACGTAAATGCTGTGATGCTAGGACATGAGAGCTCTACCAACACCGTCGGCTACAATACAGCCGTGAAACAAACCATATTTGCCGTGGAAGACGACACGGACATTTCCCGCCTAGTACGCCACCACCTAGAGGCGGCCGGTTACGGGGTTCGGTCTTTCCCGGCAACCAACGGCGTAATCACTGAAGCGGAAAAGCAATCTCCCGCGCTGTTCTTGTTGGACATCATGTTGCCCGGGGGCGATGGCCTGGAGCTATGCCGCCGAATTCGCCAGACGCCGGCGCTATCGATGATTCCGGTGATCTTCCTGACCGCGAAGACGACGGAGTCAGACAAGGTCATTGGCCTGGAGTTGGGCGCCGACGACTACATTCCAAAGCCGTTTAGCCCGCGCGAATTGGTGGCGCGAGTGCGGGCGGTGCTGCGCCGCTTTGAGCGCCCGCTGGCACCGGCGGTGGTGAAAGCCGGCGAAATCGAGATCGACAGCGGCGGCATGACGCTGACGGTGCGGGGAGCCCTGACCCAGACCACGGCGACGGAATTCCGCCTGCTGGAATATCTTGCCCGCCATCCCGGCCGGGTGTTCACGCGCGACCAGTTGCTTGATGCGGTGTGGCGCGATACCCACTACGTGACGCCGCGCTCGGTGGACGTGTACGTGCGCCGCATTCGCGAGAAGGTCGAGGCGAATCCGGACGAGCCTCGCTACCTGAAGACGGTGCGCGGAGCAGGGTACCGCTTCGAGGTCCCCAAGCTGTGAAGAGCCGCATTTTTCTTAAGCTGTTCGCCGCCTCCCTGATTCTGATTGCGGCGTGCACGCTTACGATGAATGTGCTGATCCAAAAAGCCTGGAAAGAAATGATGCGGGGCGAAATCGAAAGTTCGCTGCGCGAGAAAACCCTGATGTTTGCCTCCCGTGTCGCCGGCGCTCCCAGCGATACCTTCCGGGAGATTGCGAAAGAGACGGCGCGCCAGGCCAATGAGCGCGCCACCATCATTGATTCCAGTGGAAGAGTGCTCGCGGATTCTGAAGCGGACCCGTCCACGATGGAGAACCACGCCACCCGTCCGGAGTTTATCTCTGCCTTGCAAGGCCAAATGGGCACTGCGACCCGGTCATCCCACACTGTAGGGGTTGAGTTCCTCTATGAGGCGGCGCCGTTTCCGGGAGGAGCGGTTCGGCTGGCGCACCCGCTGTCGGCCATCCGTGATGCCAACCGGCAGGTGCGCGATGACCTGCTGAAGACCTCAGCGGTTGCGGCCCTGGTCGCTCTGCTACTGGCGTTCATTGCCACGCAGTCGATTGGACGCAGATTGGCGCGTATCACCGACTTCGCGGAGAGGGTGGCTGCGGGTGATCTTTCGGCGCGAATCGAGGAAGAATCGACAGATGAAATCGCGCATGTCGCGTCAGCGCTCGACAAAACAGCGCGCAAGTTGGAAGACGGCTTCCGGACGTGTGGAGTCGAGCCGCCAGACCCTGGAGACGCTGCTGAATTCCATGCAGGAGGCGGTGATCGCCGTATCCGAAGACGGCCGCGTGCTGTGGGCGAACCAGCGGATGGAGCGACTACTTCCCAGCGGCGTACGGTTGGGTGAGCCTCTGGTGCAGTCGGCCCGCGATCCAGAAGTTCTGCGGGCGGTACAGGGAGCGCTGGAGAGCCGCGACATCACGGTCGCGCGCGCGGCCAAGATTTTCTCGGGCCGGATCTTCGACGTGACCGCAGCGCCTATGCCGGGCGGAGGCGTGGTGGCGGTGATGCACGACCAGACCGAGGTCGAGCGGGTGGAGAAGACGCGGCGGGATTTCATCGCCAACGTGTCACATGAGTTGCGCACGCCACTGACTTCGATACAAGGCTACGCCGAGACAGTTCTCGAGAATAAAGAGTTGAGCGACAGCACGAGAGAGTTCGTGGAGATCATTCGCAAGAATGCATTGCGAATGTCGCGGCTGACGGAAGATCTGCTGGTGCTGGCTAGGGTGGAATCCGGAGAGCGCGGCTTGCAACTGGAATCGGCGAGTCCCCAGGAATTGCTGGAAGAGTCGGCACAAACGTTTCAGGAGATCGCAGACAGTCGGGGGATTGAAATGGCGGTGATGAACACCGCTACATCTTCCGTTCTGGTGGACCGCGACGCCATCCACCAAGTGTTCGGTAACCTGATCGACAATGCCATGAAGTACGGAGAAAGCGGCAGAAAGGTCCTGATCGGGGCCTGCGACGCGGAAGAGGGAGTGCAATTTTACGTACGCGACTTTGGAGCGGGAATTCCCAGCGAACATCTTCCGCGACTGTTCGAGCGATTTTATCGCGTGGACAAGGCGCGGTCGCGAGAGTCCGGTGGCACCGGGCTGGGGCTGGCGATCGCCAAGCATGTCGTACGGGCCCACGGAGGGACGATCAAGGCCGAGAGCGAGCTCAATCATGGCTCGACGTTCTACTTCACGCTGCCGCGCGAAGAAGTCGCGGTCAGGGTGTGAGGCCGGGCCTGAGGTGAGTCGTTCGGAGGCTTGGTCAGCGATTTCACGCAACGATGTAACCGCGCTGCGAACAAAGAGTCTGGAGGCCCCATGAGTTCGGCAGAATCGCTGTCCCTCGATCCGGAAGCAATAGGCGCTCACCTGCAGGAGTTGACGCTGCAAGCCTGTCAGGTGGCTCGTATTGCAGCGGGAATCGTGGCCGAGGGTATCGCTACCGGTGTCCCGTCGTTGCTGGATGGTGTGCGTCAGCGCGAGAAGGAACTGGACATCATCGATCGGGAGATCGATCAGGGCGTGACGGCAGTTATCACGAAGGTTACGGAAGAACGTGCGCGCGAGCTACTGGCGTGCCTGAAGTTCATGATTGGACTGGAGCGGGTGGGTGACTTGCTGTTGAATTGCAGCAACCGGGCCGCTGCGGTGGGCAGCCGCATCGATCTGCAGGACATTCGCGACCTCACGCTGATGGCATCGCGGCTGGAAAAGATGCTGGGCGATGTGCACGAAGCACTCAGCCAGCGCGATCTGAACAAGGCCTTGGCCGTGCTGCGCGCCGATGCCGAGATGGACCGATTGCGCAATCTCGTTTTCATGCGCCATTTGGATCAACACGACAATTCTCCTCGGCAGGAGAGCTTCCACGTGCTGTTTATGACGCAGTCGCTGGAGCGGGCGGGCGATCACGCCAAGAACCTGGCAGAAGAAGTTTGTCACCTGGTGAGCGGCCATACGGTGCGGCATGTTTTACGTTCGTACGACAAACCGGTAGAGCAGATGTTTATCGACGACCTCCGGCGCAAACACAAGGAAAAGGAGATACCAAGCGGCGAAAGCTAATCCCACATTGTCGTGTGTCCGCGTGAACTCCACGTCGTGAGTGTTATCATTGCCACGGAAACTGGCTGGTCAACGGGTTTAGTTGTGACACCTTGGTGGTCTTTATCCCTTTTTCACCCTTCTGTAACAAGCCTGTAACAGTCGCAGAGTAGAAATTCCTTTGATGAGAAGTACTCAGGAGGAAACTACGTGATTCGCTCTCTCAGGGTGATTCTTTGTACAGTTTTGTTTGCGACCTGCACTTTGGCACAAACGCAGTTAAACGGGGCCGGTGCAACTTTCCCGTACCCGATTTACTCGAAGTGGTTTAACGAGTACCACAACTTACATTCAGATATTCAGATCAATTACCAGTCAATCGGTAGCGGCGGCGGAATTCGCCAAGTCACCGCAGGCACAGTGGAGTTTGGCGCCAGTGATGGCCCGATGACCGACGAGCAGCTCGCGCAATCGAAGGTCAAGCTACTGCATGTGCCGACCGTGCTGGGCGCGGTGGTACCCGCATACAACATTCCCGGGGTGTCGGGGGAAGTAAAGTTCACCCCTGACATTCTGGCGGGAATCTTCCTGGGCAAGATCACCAACTGGTCGGACGCTTCGATCGCCAAAGTGAACCCCGACATTAAGTTCCCCAACCAGGCCATCACGGTAGCGCATCGTTCGGACGGTAGCGGCACTACCTACATCTGGACGGATTACCTGTCGAAAATTAGTCCGGATTGGCGGGACTCGGTGGGCAAGGGCACATCGGTGAAGTGGCCAGTCGGCGTAGGCGGCAAAGGGAATGAGGGAGTCGCTGGTCTGATTCGCCAGCTCCCCGGCTCAGTCGGCTACATCGAGCTGATCTACGCGCTGCAGAACAAAATCAACTTCGGAAGCGTACGGAATTCTTCCGGCCAGTTCATCAAAGCCAGCCTGGATAGTACAACGGCGGCAGCGGCTGGCGTGAAGATGCCAGCTGATTTTCGAGTTTCCATCACCAACTCGCCGTCCAAGACGGCCTATCCGATTGCCAGCTTTACCTGGCTCCTGATCCCGACCAATCCCACCGATGCGAACAAGGGCAAGATTCTCGAAGGAATTCTTGTTTTGGATGCTTGATCAGGGCCAGACCATGACCGAAGCTTTGTCGTATGCTCCTCTCCCCAAGGAGGTTGTTGAAAAGGAGAAGGCGGCTATCACCCAGCAGGTCCACTGAGCGAACCTGGTTCTAACCTTTGCGGCCAACTCTCAGCCATGCCGGGAGTTGGCTTTGTAATGGCTGCTGAGCTTTAACCCGTTTTCCAACGTCATCTGGTACCTTGATCGAGATGAACTCGCCCGAAAATTCCGAGCCGAGTCAGAAGCCGGCGACAGCCATCCCGACGCTGGCGCAGACCGCCACTGAGCGGAAGGTGATTTCGGCCTCGTCCGTCCTGGAGCGAATCCGGCATACCCATCCCCGCAGCAGCCGTATGCCTGACGCGGTGTTCAGCGTCTTGATTCTGCTTACAGCGATTTCGGTTTTTGCCATCGTCGTCTTCGTGGCATGGGAACTCGTCGACAAATCTCGGCTCTCGTTGCACCAGTTTGGAATAAGCTTTTTCTACGGGCATGATTGGGACCCGGTCAACGGCGATTTCGGTGCCATGCCGTTTATTTACGGGACCCTGGTTTCTTCCGCTCTTGCGCTGCTCATTGCTGTTCCCCTGTCGGTAGGTGTGGCCGTATATGTCACCGAGATGTGCCCGATTCGGCTGCGCGCCATCATCTCGTTTCTAGTTGAACTGCTGGCGGCGATTCCAAGCGTCATTTATGGATTGTGGGGAATTTTCGTGCTGGCGCCGCTGTTGCGCGAGTACGTGGAACCATTTCTCGCCAAAACACTGGGCTGGACGGGATTCTTTGGCGGTCCGATGTACGGAATAGGCATGCTGGCAGCGGGCATCATCATGGCCATCATGGTTGTCCCGATTATTGCGTCCATCACCCGTGAGGTGCTGACAGCCGTGCCGCAGAACCAGCGTGAGGCGGTCCTGGCACTGGGCGCGACCCGCTGGGAAATGATTCGCATGGGCGTGTTGCGCAATGCGCGTATCGGCATTGTCGGCGGAATCATCCTCGGCTTGGGGCGCGCGCTGGGCGAAACCATGGCGGTGACGATGGTTATCGGAAATCGTCCCGAGGTTTCTAAATCGTTGTTTGCGCCCGGCTACACCATGGCCAGCGTCATAGCCAATGAGTTCACGGAAGCCACCGGCGACCTCTACTTGAGTGCACTGGTCGAGATTGGGTTGGCGCTGTTCCTGGTGACGCTCATCGTCAACGCGCTGGCGCGCCTTTTGGTGTGGAGCATTACGGGCGGAACAGCAGGGAGGGCGCGTGCTTAGACAGCCTGGCGACGCTAGCGCGCAGAAGCTGAGTCTCTGGCGTCGCGCCATGAACCTGGCGGCCACTTGGTTTGCGATTGGCGCTGCGGTGCTGGTGATTGTTCCGCTACTTGCGATATTTACTTACTTGTTGATCAAGGGAGCAGGATCGGTCAACCTTGCATTCCTGACCCAAACACCGAAACCTCCGGGCGAGTTGGGCGGAGGCATGGCCAACGCCATCGTTGGTACCGGGTTGATCCTGGCAGTTGCCAGCGTCCTGGGCGTTCCGCTGGGCATTGGCTGCGGAATCTATCTCGCGGAATACGGGCGCGGCCGGCTCGGCGATTTAGTTCGTTTCACGGCAGATGTGCTGAATGGCGTGCCGTCCATCGTGATCGGCATTGCGGTGTATTCCCTGATCGTGATCCGGCAAAAACACTTCTCGGCATTTTCCGGCGGCGTGGCATTGGGGATCATGATGATCCCTACGATTGCGCGTGCTACCGAGGAGATGCTGCTGATGGTGCCGAATGTGGTGCGTGAAGCCGCCCTCGGACTGGGGATTCCCAAATGGCGCACAACGCTGTCGATTTCGCTACGCACCGCCTCGGCTGGCGTCATTACCGGTTGCATGCTGGCGTTTGCCCGAGTGGCGGGCGAAACCGCTCCCTTGCTGTTTACGGCCTTCGGAAATCAGTTCTGGAATTTGAAGTTGAATCAGCCGACGGCGGCCTTGTCCCTGCAGGTTTTCACCTATGCCATTTCGCCCTATGACGATTGGCACCGGCAAGCGTGGGCGGGCGCGTTGATTCTCATAGTCCTGATTGTCACGGCTGTCGCGGCGGTACGCATCGTTACCAGCCGAGGAACCCTGAAGGGAGCGTCCTAGCCAGTATGGGTGTAGGAATTGAAGTGCGCGGACTGAATGCGTGGTATGGCAAGAACCTGGCGCTGAAGTCCATCGACATGACGGTGCAGGCCAACCATGTCACGGCGGTGATTGGGCCGTCGGGCTGCGGCAAGAGCACCTATGTGCGGTGCCTGAACCGAATGCATGAAACCATTCCTGAGGCTCGCGCCGATGGCGAAGTAAAGGTTGGAGATATCGAGGTCTATGGTACTGGCACCGACCCGGTGGAAGTCCGGAGGCGTATTGGCATGGTGTTCCAGAAGCCGAATCCGTTTCCCACTATGTCGATCTACGACAACGTCGCCGCTGGGCTCCGGTTGAACGGCTTCCGCAACCGCAAGCAGATGGACGAACTGGTGGAGCGGTCGCTGAAGCTGGCGGCGCTGTGGGACGAGGTGAAAGACACGCTGCACAAGAAATCTGGAGCCAGCCTCTCGGGCGGCCAGCAGCAGCGGTTATGTATTGCGCGTTCCCTGGCGGTGGAGCCGGAGGTGCTGCTGATGGACGAGCCGGCGTCGGCCCTGGATCCGATTTCGACCAGCAAGATCGAGGAATTGATCTTTCAGCTCAAACAGCACTATACCGTCGTCATTGTTACGCATAATATGCAGCAGGCGGCGCGCGTGGCGGAATTTACCGCCTTCTTCCTGATGGGTAGTTTGATCGAGTACGACAAGACGGAAAAGATATTCACGACACCCGCCGACAAGCGGACTGAAGACTACATTACAGGCAGGTTTGGATGACTCGAAGCCGCTTTCAGCAGGGACTGGACGAACTTAAAGAGAAGCTTCTGCGCATGGGGGGCTTGGCGGAACAGGCCATCGATCGCGCTACCGAGGCCTACCGCACCCGTGACGCGAAGTACTGCCAAATGGTCCTGACCGGGGAGGCGGACATTAACACGGCAGAGCGCGAGATCGATGAACTGGCGCTCGATTTGCTCGCGATGCAACAGCCGATGGCTATCGATCTGCGCTTCATCATGGCAGTGGTGAAGATCAATGCCGACTTGGAACGCGTAGGGGACCAGGCGGTGAACATCGCACAGAGGGTGCTGGACCTGATCAGCGAGCCGGAAGTGCAGTTACCCGTCGATATCCCGCGCATGGCGGGTAGTGTCACCAACATGGTGCAGCGTTCCCTCGAATCATTTCTCGACGGCAAGGCTGAGATTGCAGAGTCGGTGCTGCAGATGGACAACATCGTCGATCGTATGAAGGATGAGGCGTTCGTCGTCCTGGTGCAAAAGATGATCAGTGATCCCCACGTGACCAGGCCTGCGCTCAACGTGCTGCTGATCGCGCGCAATCTCGAGCGCATTGCCGACCATGCTACGAACATTGCGGAGGATGTGATCTTCTGGGTACGCGGCGCGGACGTGCGCCACGGTGGAGCGCACTATCTTCCGTAGGCTGGCCAACAAATGGGTAGGGGACAAGCGCCATCGGATTCCGGTGGCGTTTTTGCTTGGGCCGGTAATGCTTGTGAAACAAGGCCCCAGCCGATGGGGGTGTCGGCTGGGACTTTGCCAAAGGAACGCTTCAGGAGACCATCTGCCAGTACATATCGGCAGGGTGCGGCGGGGGTTTAGCGGCAGGATTGACCCGTCACCTTTCTTGTGGCGCAACATTCCTTCCCTAATTTGTCTCTGCATGCACATAGGCTGAAATTCGCTGCCTAAATTTCTTGTAAAGAAACTCTATGTTCACAATAATTAAATAACAAAGGCGTTGTGATTCCAGTCGATCGTGTAGTCCGCCGCCTTTCAACAGGAGGCCAATTCATGATGAACCAAGACAATCTTCCCGTGTGGGCCAAAATCTTGCTCAGCATCCGGGTGGACGACGGTGTGCAGGCAATTCAT
The DNA here is from genome assembly GCA_963758255.1 of uncultured Acidobacteriaceae bacterium. GTDB lineage: Bacteria > Acidobacteriota > Terriglobia > Terriglobales > Acidobacteriaceae > DASRAA01. Next base: position 385,530 of record CAVWUX010000011.1, on the reverse strand, counting down.
TCCGAACCCCGGCAAGATGCGGGATCCAGCAACCGGGAAACCGAAGTCTCAGAACAGATGGGGCCTGAACGGAGCGCGATGGTGTTTGGAACCGACAAGCTGGGCGTCACGTGGAGTTGGCGGGAGCTTTTGCGCCCGGTGGCGAGCGAGTTCAACTCGTGAACGTCCTGGTCACTGGAAGCTCAGGATACGTAGGCTCGCACCTGGTTCCGTCGCTGCTGGAGGCCGGGCATTACGTAGTTTGCATGACGCGCGACCCGCGCAAGGTTACCCGCAAGTTTCCGCGACGGGTGAACGTGGTGCGGGCGGACGCGCTCGATCCTGCGAGCCTGGCTCCGGCCTTGCGCGGCATCGACATCGCCTACTATCTGATTCACTCGCTTGCCGCCGGAGAGCAGCAATTCGCAGCGGTTGACCATGAGGCGGCACGTAACTTCGCTACCGCTGCGAAGGCTGCGGGGGTGGGGCGAGTCATCTACTTGGGCGGGCTGGGGGATCCGACGCAGGAACTATCGACACACCTGCAGAGCCGCCAGGAAACCAGCGAGTGTTTGCGGCAGTTTGGGCCGGCGCTGACCGACTTCCGGTCGGCAGTGGTTATTGGAGCGGGCAGCATTTCGTTTGAGATGATTCGCTACCTGACTGAGCGGGTGCCGATCATGATCTGTCCGCGCTGGGTCACGACGCGAATCCAGCCGATCGGCATCGACGACGTGGTGAGTTACCTGGTGGCGGCGCTGGACGAACCCCGTTCAGAGGGCGTGACCATCGACATTGGCAGTCCATCGATCGAAACCTACCGCACCATGATGCTGAAGTACGCAGCCCAGCGCGGGCTGCGGCGTCCGCTGTTGCAGGTGCCAGTGCTTACGCCGCGGCTCTCCTCCTATTGGGTGGACTTGGTCACACCGATCCCGGCAAGCATTTCGCGTCCGCTGATCGAGGGTCTGCGGAGCGAAGTGGTATGCAGCAACGACCTGGCGCGGCAGATCTTTCCGCAGATCAGGCCTTTGACCTATGACGAGGCGCTAGCCCGGGCGCTGCGTGCTCCCGACCTGGCCGCAATGGTGGAGCGGTGTGCCGCAAAACAATTTGGGGGATCCCGGAAGCCTTCCATGTTGGCGCAGGTGGTCGAAGAGGAAGGCTGGGTAGCAGACATCCGCGAGGGCGAGGTGGATGCGTCGCCGGCGCAGGTGTTTGCGGTGGCCGAAGGCATTGGAGGCAAGCGAGGCTGGTTCTATGGAACTATCCTTTGGCGGATGCGCGCGGCGCTGGACCGTCTGCTAGGCGGGACAGGAATGGGCGAAGGGCGGCGGGACCCCGATGTCCTGCAAGTAGGGGATCCGTTGGACTTCTGGCGGGTCGAAGAGGTGTTACGGGACGAACGAATTCGCTTGAAGGCGATGATGCGGATTCCGGGAGAGGCCCACCTGATTTTCGAGACGATATCGGTGGGAACGGACAGGACGCGCCTGCGTTCGACCGCCCTATTTCGGCCACGTGGCCTCATGGGCCGAATCTACTGGTGGATGCTGCTACCAATCCACAAGTTCATCTTCAGCGGACTGAACGCAGCCATCCGCAAGCGGGCGGCGGGATCGGGACGAATGCCGGCTGTGAGCCCTGCCACCAGACTGACCGCGTAGCAAAAGTCCCCGGTGCGGAAGCTGAGGCTCGGGAGTGTGGCGTTGCACTTTCTACAAACTGCAACATCGCGGTACACTCAATCTCCATGATGCAAGCTTCCCGCCGTCGCTTTCTGCAAGTAGGTTCAACTGCAGCCGTTGCAGCCGTTGTGCCTGCGTCTGCTACCGCCGAGTGCAAGGATAAACTGCCGCCCTCGATCGCAAGCTTGAAGTCCATGAAGGACCAGGCGACCCCGATCAGCGTCGACGAGCGAAAGGCACGGATCGAGCGGGCTCGCGAACTGATGGCACAGAACAAGCTGCAGGCCATCGTAGTCACGAATGGTAGTTCGCTGCCCTACTTCAGCGCCGTGCACTGGTGGCTGAGCGAGCGTCTGTTTGCCATGGTCCTGCCGGCCAAGGGCGATGGGTTCTTTGTGTGTCCGGCATTTGAAGAGGGCAGGGCGCGCGAGCAGCTGCAAATCGGACCTTTCGGGAGCAAGGTCGAAGTGAGGACATGGCAGGAGGATGAAGATCCATATCTCCGTGTTGCGCAGGGCCTGCGGGACCTTGGGTTGAGCTCCGGTGTGCTGGGAATCGAAGAGAAGACCCCGTTCGTATTCAGCAATGGAATCGCCTCGCATCTTCCGGCAATGCAGATTGCGAGCGCGACTCCAGTCAGCGCCGGGTGCCGGATGGTCAAGAGCGAGCATGAAATCAGCCTGATGCGGCTGGCGGCGAAAGTGTCGATCACCGCTTATGCTGCCGCCTACCATGCGTTGCAACCGGGCATGACCGGCGATGAGTTCGAGACGCTGGTGCAGACAGCGCACACTCAGCTCGGCTTCCACGGCAGCGCCGACGCCCAGGTTGGAGCCTATTCCGCTGCACCACACGGATCCATTCAGCCACAAAAGATCAGGGAAGGCGCGATCGTCCTGATGGACGGGGGTTGCAGCGTCGAAGGCTATGCGTCGGATATCAGCCGGACCTTCGTACTGGGCAAGCCCACTGCGAAGATGAATCAGATTTTCGACATCGTGTACAAAGCGCAAAGCGCAGCGCTGGCGGCGGCCCGCCCGGGCGTCGCCTGTGAATCGGTTGATGCCGCTGCGCGCAAAGTCGTGATCGATGCCGGTTACGGGCCGGGCTTCAAGTACTTCACCCATCGCGTCGGCCATGGCATGGGGCTGGACGGGCACGAGTGGCCGTACCTGGTTCCGGGCAACACAACTCCTCTGCAAGCGAATATGACGTTCAGCGACGAGCCCGGAATCTACCTTCCGGGAGAGTTCGGGGTGCGGATCGAAGATGACATGCATATCACGGCGGACGGAGCGGAGTTATTCAGTCCACGCAGCCCATCTCTCGAGCACCCATTTGGGAGCGCCTGATCGCCGGGTGGGGGCACGCCGATTCAAAACGGGAAACAACCAACAATTCGCCAAGAGTCCTGTCGCGCAGCCGCCGGTCTTTGCGGTATAGGTGTAAGTGTTGATGGATTGCAATTTCTAAATCCAGCGACTAATTACCTGTGTGGCCGTCGTTCAGCGGAATGTGGCGTGGTATACATTCGTCGCATCCCAAAGAGTTTCGAAGCACCGCGAACTGCCGGACGCATCTCATCGAATGGACAGTCGGCCGTGCAGAAGAGCGCTTGGCGCACGCTTAGCTGATCGAGAAGTCAATAAGTGCTTCTCGTGGGGGAGTCTGTGGCTACGAAGAAGAAGTCGAATGGCGAACACGAGATCTACGAACGGCAAGCCGTAATCTGCAAAGCCTTCGCAAATCCCACGCGCCTGCACCTGATTGAAATGCTGACACGCGGTGAGCGATGGGCCGCAGAGCTGCAGGAGGGGTTGGGGATTTCCAAGGCCAACCTGTCGCAGCATCTGGCGATCTTGAAGTCGGCAGGAGTGGTGTCGACCCGGCGCGAGGGGAAACAGCTGCACTGCGGCATTGCCATGCCGGAAGTGAAGCAGGCTACGGTGTTGCTCCGCAACATGCTCAAGGCGCAAGGGAAAGAGAGCCGTCGCTGGTCGTGAGCCGGCATTTGCACCCGGACGGTTACGGCCTCGTGATCGGGAAAGGGACGCAGCGACTCCTCCGGCTATTTCGCTTCCCTGTAAACACTCTGCGTTAGGCTTCACCCTGGTCGTCGCCTGACCGATCATGTCGTAGCGCGTGGGCATGACTGAGGTTTCCCTGCAGCTGCGGCGCGCATCCTACCAGTTACACTGGTGAGCGATGGCACGCTCCAGCATCCTGGACTACCTCGACAATTTTCGCAAGCATGAGGGGGAAGCCGCCTACGTCTTTCGCCGCGGCTATCGCCTGCAACGCTGGAGCTATGGGGACGTGTTGCAGAACACGTATCGATTTGCCCGGGCGTTGGAGGCGCGAGGCGTAAGCAAGGGCGACAAAGTCCTCATCTGGGGCGAGAATTGCGCGGAGTGGGTAGTTGCGTTTTTTGGATGCCTGTTGCGCGGAGCGATCGCCGTTCCCATCGACAAAATTGCGGCGCCGGATTTTTCGGTGCGGGTCGCACAACAGGTCGACGCTAGGTTGTGTGTCGGCTCGGCGCATAACCAGGTCCCGGGCACTGCATACCTGGAATTAGAGACTCTGTGCGAGCACATCGCCGAATTCTCTGACTTGCCGGTTGTCGCGGCTGGGGCGACGCGCGACGACATCGTAGAGATCGTGTTTACGTCCGGCACTACGGCTGAGCCACGCGGCGTGGTCCTTACCCATGGAAACATTCTCGCCAACCTTGAGCCGCTGGAGCGACAGATCAGCGAATACCTGAAGTACGAGCGAATCTTTCACCCCCTGCGTTTCCTCAATTTGCTGCCATTGAGTCACGTGTTCGGTCAGTTTCTGGGTATCTTTCTGCCGCAGCTCATGGCCGGGACCGTGCTGTTTCAGGACACGCTGAACCCAGGCGAGGTGGTCCGCACCATCAAGACGGAGCGCGTGTCGGTGGTGGTGGCGGTACCGCGGCTGATGGAGTCACTGAAAGACAAGATCGAGCGCGACATGCAAGCGGTGGGAAAGACAGATTGGTTCCGCCAGCAACTGGAAGCCGCCAAGGATGAGAAGTTTGTGAAGCGCTGGTGGCGGTTCCGCCGCATTCACAACCAGTTTGGGTGGAAGTTTTGGGCCTTCATCTCAGGCGGCGCAGCGCTCGATGCGGAGACGGAAGAATTCTGGCGGCGACTGAGTTTCGTCGTGATCCAGGGCTACGGCTTGACCGAGACAACGTCGCTGATTTCGCTCAACCACCCTTTCCACACCGGCAAGCGCTCGATCGGAAAAGTGCTCGAAGGTCGCGAAATGAAACTCGACGAGAATGGAGAGATTCTCGTCCGTGGCGCAAACGTTGCCGCTGGCTACTGGCAGGGCAAGGAACTCAAGCCAGTCCTCGGTGAGGACGGCTGGTTTCGCACCGGCGACCTGGGCGCGCTCGATGACGAGGGCAACCTTTACTTCAAGGGCCGCAAGAAGAATGTCATCGTCACCCGCGAGGGCATGAATATCTATCCCGATGACCTCGAGGCCGTGCTGCGGCAGCAACTCGAAGTGCGCGATTGCGTGGTGGTGGGGCTGGATCAGGGAGGCAACGCCGAACCTTGTGCTGCGCTTTTGCTGCACCATGCTGCAGACGCCGCAGCAATTGTTGCGCGCGCGAACCAGCACCTGGCTGAGTTCCAGCAGATACGGCGCTGGCTGGTCTGGCCCGAGGAGGACTTCCCGCGCACTCCCACACAGAAACCGAAAATCAGCGTGATCCAGCAGGCTGTGCAACAAAAGTTCTCGGCGGATTCTGTAGCGGTTCCTGCGCAAGGTGGGCTGGGTGAGCTGATCACCCGCATCACTGGGCGCAGCACCGGCGCACTCGCGCCTGACGCCAGACTGGAAGGTGATCTCAACCTGAGTTCGATGGATCGGGTGGAGTTGATGAGCGCGCTGGAAGACCGCTACCAGGTGGACTTGAGCGAGGCCAACTTCGCGCAGGCCAGCACCGTGGCCGATCTGGAGCGCATGCTGCACGAGCCGCAGCGAGCGCAACAGACCAGATATCACTATCCGCGCTGGGCTCAACGCTGGCCAGTTCCCTGGATCCGCAACTTCTTCTATTACCTGCTTTCGCTGCCGGCGACGGTGATCATGGCTCATCCCAAGATCGTGGGCCGTGAGAATCTCGAAGGCGTGAACGGGCCGGTGCTGATCACCTGCAATCACGTCACCTACATCGATGTAGGATTTGTGCTGATTGCCATGCCGCCGCGCATCCGGAACAAACTGGCGATCGGCATGCTGGGCGAACGCTTGTGGGGGATGTGGCAACCTCCGGCGAGCATGAACGTCTTCGCGCGCTGGTGGCAGCAGGCCGGATACTACCTGGTAGTCGCGCTCTTCAATGTGTTTCCCTTACCGCAGCAGTCGGGCGTACGCGAGAGCTTTGCCTTTGCGGGCGAGTCGGTGGACCGGGGCTACAGCGTGGTTGTCTTTCCGGAAGGCCGCCGCACACAGGATGGCAAGCCGTCACCGTTTCGGTCGGGAGTGGGGATGCTAGCCCAGCGGTTGGACATTCCGGTGGTCCCAGTGCGAATTGATGGCCTGTTTGCGATGAAACTCTCGGGCCGCAAGATCGCCCGTCGCGGCGAACTTAAGGTGTTGATTGGCAAGCCTTTACGGTTTTCTCCGGAGACCCCCGCTGAAGAAATCACCGACCAGCTCGAAAGCATCACTTGGAGTTTGTGACGCGCCTCATAGCCCCCATTCCAGCAAAAGTGATACGAATATTCGGTTTGCTGATTGTCAGCAATTCCGGCTGGTGTAGCTGAAGAGTGGAGTGCTGCGGATTGGGTGCGGAGGAACGCGAATGCGCGATGCAGTGCTGAAGCTGTGGCCCGAGATCGAGTGGATTAAAGACCCTGGGCTGCGCGAGAAAGTGACGAAGACCTGGGAGCTCGCCCTGGAACGCAGTCCGCTCACGGTGGCCGATCTGAATCGCATTCCGTTCACGTTGCTGGTTCCGAACTGCCCGACGACTTTCATGGAGCACAAGCGTTGCGTGGTGCACATCGCGCGCAAGGCGGCCGAGAGCATGACGGAGTTTATGGGCAACGCGCTGCCTATCGATCGCGACACCGTAATCGCAGGAGCGATTCTCGCCGATGTGGGCAAGTTGCTCGAGTACGAGAACGCGGACGGCAAGACCCGCCAAAGCAAGCGTGGCGAAATGCTGCGGCATCCATTCACCGGCGTCGCGCTGGCGATGGAGTGCGGCGTTCCCGATGCGGTGTGCCACATCATTGCGGCGCACGCGGCCGAAGGCGACCTGGTGAAGCGCACCACGGAGGCGTACATCGTGCATCACGCCGACTTCATGGCATTCCTGCCCTTCAAGAACCTGGGCAAGTAAGAGGAGAAGATTCGTATGGCAACCACGACCACACCCGCGCCCGCCAAGGTCGACCGCAAAACAAACTATCACTGCCACCATGTCGCAGTGGGCGGCAGAGCTAAAGTTCGATGACCTTTCCGAAGACGCGATCTACCAGGCAAAGCGCTTCCTGCTCGACAGCATTGGATGCGCGCTGGGCGGCTATCAGCAGCACGATGTGGTGATCGCGCTGGAGGTGTTGGACGAAATTGCCGGGCCGGGAAAGGCGACGGTGATCGGCACCGGTAAGCAGATGGATGCGGTTTCGGCCTCGCTGGCCAATGGGCTGATGATCCGCTGCATGGACTACAACGATATTTACTGGAAGCAGGACCCCTCGCATCCTTCGGACATCTTTCCTGCGGCGATGGCCTGTTGCGAACGCGCCGGAGGTGACGGCCGCGAGCTGATTGTCGGGCTGGTGCTGGGACATGAGTTCGAGATGCGGCTGTGCGAAGCGGCCTTTCCGGGCATCCGCGAACGGGGATGGCACCACGCGACACTAACCGCCTTTGTCTCGCCCATCGTTGCTGCGCGCATGCTGCAACTCGATTGGGCGCAGATGCAGCACGCCATCGGGATCAGCGCCAGCGCGCGCGCCACCCTGGGTGCGGTCACCGCCGGCAAGCTCACCATGATGAAGAACACCGTCGATCCTATGGCGACGCAGAGCGGCGTGCTCGCAGCGTTGCTGGCGGAAAAGGGCTACAGCGGGCCCGGAGCATGTCCTCGACGGCAAAGAGGGCCTCACGCACTGCTTCGGGCCGGAGTGGAAGCTCAACGTCCTGACCGACGGACTCGGCGAGTCGTGGCGTATCACACAATGTGGGATGAAGGCATTCCCGACCGAGGCCCTGACACATACGCCGATTTCCGCGGTGTTGGCCCTGATCAAGGATAACGATTTGAAGCCGGATGAAGTGGCCAAGGTACACATTCGCACAACGGCCCGCGGAGCCGACATCCTCAGCGATCCCAGCAAGTATGATCCGCACACCAAGGAGACGGCCGACCACTCGCTGCCCTACGTCATTGCCGCTGCCATTGCCGAACGGCAAGTGACTCCGTTGCAATTCACCAGGGAGAAGATCATGGACCCAACGATCCGGGCGCAGCTCGACAAGATCGTGGTGGTTGCCGACCCAGAAATCGAGAAGGTCTTTCCAGCGTTGCAGCGCGTGATCGTAACTATTGCAACCACGGACGGCCGCGAGTTCAGCAAACAGCTCGACTATCCCAAGGGCGACCCGCGCAATCCGCTGACCGACAAGGAAGTGGAAGAGAAGTTCGAGGCGTTGGCCGGGCCAGTTATGACCGCTGAGGCGCGCCGCAAGGTCATTGACGCGATCTGGTCGCTGGAGAGGCAGACGAGCGTGACGGAATTGATGGGGCTATTCCGCGCCGATCGATAGACGGCAGGAGGGTATGCAACATGGGGCAGACCATTGTCGAGAAGATTTCGCAGACCCACATGGCCGAAGGGCCGAGCCGTCCGTTGCGCGCGGGCGATTTCCTTTCCATCCGCCCCGACCACGTGATGACGCACGACAACACTTCGGCGGTAATGAAGAAGTTCAAGAGCATCGGCGCCGAGGCTACACGACCCCGCGCAGCCGGTGTTTACCGCCGACCACGACATTCAGAACACGGAAGCGTCGAACCTGGCTAAATACCGCAGCATGGAAGCCTTTGCTGCGCAGCACGGGATCGATTTCTATCCGCCGGGCACGGGCATCGGCCACCAGATCATGGTAGAGAAGGGTTATGTGCTGCCGGGCGACTTCGTGGTGGCATCGGACTCACACTCCAACATGTATGGAGCACTGGGAGCAGTCGGCACGCCGGTGGTGCGCACCGATGCGGCCGCGATCTGGGCGACTGGCGAGTTCTGGTGGCAGATTCCGCGGACGATCCAAGTGGTGCTCGAGGGCAAGCTGGCTCCGGGCGTCACCGGCAAAGACGTGATCGTCACATTGTGTGGACTCTACAACCAGGAAGAGGTGCTGAACGCTGCGGTCGAGTTCACCGGACCGGGAGTGACGTCGCTGAGCATGGATGCGCGCCTTACCATTGCCAACATGACCACCGAATGGGGCGCGCTGGTGGGCTGGTTCCCGGTGGACGACGTGACCCTGTCCTACATTGAGGGACGTAATCGTGAGCTGCGGGCGCAGGGCATTACCCGCATCTCTGAACGCCGGATGGAGCAGACTCGCACCAGCCCGCCAGTGTCGGATGCGGATGCCGTGTACTCCGGGCGTGTTGTGCTCGACCTGGCCGAGGTCACGCCCCACGTCTCCGGGCCCGACACGGTGCAGGTGATGCAGTCTGTCGCCGAGATCGAAACGAAAAAGGTCGCAATCCAGAAAGCGTACCTCGTCTCCTGCGTGAATTCGCGGCTGGAAGACCTGGCGGCGGCTGCGAAGGTGCTGGAAGGCAAGAAGATCGCATCGGGAGTGAAGTTCTATGTCGCTGCGGCCAGCCGGCTAGTTCAACAAGAAGCTGAGAGTCGAGGTATCTGGCGAATCTTTCTCGACGCGGGCGCGCACCCGCTGCCTTCGGGATGCGGGCCGTGCATCGGACTGGGCACGGGATTGCTCGAAGCGGGCGAGGTCGGCATATCGGCTACCAATCGTAACTTCAAGGGGCGCATGGGATCGCGCGATGCTCAATGCTATCTGGGGAGCCCTGAGGTGGTCGCGGCGTCGGCGGTGGCGGGTTACATCTGCGGCCCGAATCCAGCGGAGCGTCGCGAAGTCAAGAAGAACTTCGAGCCCTTCGCGGTATCGTCGGAAGCCGAAAAGGTTGAGATTCTGTCGGGCTTCCCGCGCAAAGTAACGGGGCGGCTGGTCTTCCTGCCGCAGGATAACCTGAACACCGACGGCATCTACGGCAAAGACTACACTTACCGCGAAGACATGACGCCCGAGATGATGGCGAAGGTGGTGATGGAAAATTACGATCCCACGTTCGCCAGGCGCACACAGCCGGGCGATGTCATCGTCGGCGGGTTCAATTTTGGTACCGGCTCCAGCCGCGAGCAGGCGGTCACCGCGCTGAAGTTCGCGGACATACCACTGGTGATTGCAGGCAGCTTCTCGCAGACGTACCTGCGCAATGCGTTCAACAACGGCTTCCTGTGCATCGAGACGCCGGAACTGGTGAACCGCCTGCGAGCGAAGTACGCTGACGCGATTGCCCACAAAGAGAAGACCATCATTCCTGGCGACACGATCGAGGTGGATTTTGCGACCAGCACGATCCGCTATGACGGAGAGCAGTTCACGTTTCCGGCGCTCGGCTCGGTGCCGCAGTCGCTGGTGGTCGCCGGGGGCGTAGAGAACCTGGTGAGCGCCAGGCTGGGACTCGTCAAGGTGGCCGCAACAATTTAGCTAGTCCCACGCTGTGGGAGATAGATTCATTCAGGAGTTTTGCAATTATGGCGAAATACACAATCGTGACCATGCCGGGAGACGGCATCGGCAACCAGGTGCTGCCCGAGGCGATTCGCGTGCTTGACGCCGTCGGTTTCGAGGCGAACTACGTGCACGCCGACATCGGCTGGGAGTGCTGGGTCAACGAGGGCAACGCGCTACCCGAGCGCACCATCGAGCTGCTGCGTCAGCACAAAGTCGGGCTCTTCGGTGCGATCACCTCGAAGCCCAAGAAGGAGGCAGAAGCGGAGCTGAGCCCGGCGCTGAAGGGCAAGGGCCATCAATACTTCAGCCCCATCGTGGCGATGCGCCAGATCTTCAACCTCGACATCTGCGTGCGGCCTTGCCTTTCATTTCCGGGAAACCCACTGAACTTCATCCGCAAGAAGCCCGACGGCGGCTACGAAGAGCCGAAGGTGGATGTGGTGGTCTTCCGCCAAAATACCGAGGGGCTGTACGCCGGCGTGGAGTGGACCAACCCGCCGCAGCCGGTGCGCGACGCACTGGCGACGCACCCCAGGTTTAAACCGTTTGCCGGAGTCACCGGTGCCGATCTGGCGATCTCGGTGCGCGTCATTACTCGTCCGGCGGCGAAGCGCATTTGTGATGCTGCATTCCGGCACGCGCGCAAGTTCGGCTATAAGTCAGTGACGATCTGTGAGAAGCCAAACGTGTTGCGCGAGACCTCCGGCATGATGGAGGAAGTCGCCAAAGAAGTGCAGAAGCAGTATGCGGAGATCCCGCTCTGGTCCACCAACATCGACGCCCAAACCATGTGGCTGACCAAGAATCCTGAGGACTACGGTGTGATTGTAGCCAGCAATCTATTCGGCGACGTGATCAGCGATGCATTTGCAGGATTAGTTGGCGGGCTGGGTTTCGCCGCTTCGGGAAATATCGGAGAAAAAGTGGCGGTGTTTGAGCCGACGCACGGATCAGCGCCGAAGTATGCCGAGCTCGATCCGCCAATCGTGAACCCGATTGCGATGATCCTCTCGGCGGCCATGATGCTGGATCATCTCGGCGAGAACCAGAAAGCCACAAAGGTGCGCGCGGCGATTGCGGCCGTGGTCGCAGAGGGCAAGGTACGCAGCTACGACATGATGCGCATTACTGGAGGCGCAAAATCGATTGCGCAGGGAGCGGCTTCGACCGCGCAGATCACCGACGCGATTCTAGCCAAACTGGGCGTCGGGGTGGAGACGGAGTATGCCGGCAGCAGCCGAAGCTAGTGAGTTGAGACGCGGCGAAGCGGGACGCGCCGGTGGCGACGTGCGCTCTGACCTGCGCGTCGCCGTCGAAGAACGCGCCAGCGGCGGCGTCGAAATTGAGCTGCAATCGCGGGTGGCCTTGTACTACGGCGACAACATCCGGCAGCAGGTTCGCAGCGTGCTGCACGCGCTGGGCGCGGAACATGCGCGTATCAGGATTGTGGACGAAGGAGCCCTGCCCTTCGTCATTGCTGCACGTGTGGAAGCGGCGATACGTCGGGCGGGTCTTGGCGGGACGAAGCAGGCGCTTCCGGATGCGATTCCACTGCCTCCTGCATCGGCCCGCGATCGCTTGCGCCGCTCGCGCCTCTACCTCCCCGGCAACGAGCCGAAGTATTTCATCAATGCGGCACTTCATGGGCCGGATGCCATCATTCTTGATCTTGAAGACTCGGTTCATCATGGCGAGAAGGACTCTGCGCGGCTGCTGGTGCGCAACGCATTGCGTTCGGTCGATTTCGGCGGGGCCGAGCGGATGGTCCGCATCAACCAGTTGCCCGACGGAATGACCGACCTGGAACAAATCGTCCCGCAATCGCCCGATCTCATCCTTATCCCTAAGGTCGAAACCGCAACCCAAGTCGCCGAAGTCGACGCAGCGATTGCGAGGATCGCCAAACAGTCCGACTTGACGCGTGCGATCTGGCTGATGCCGATTCTGGAGTCCGCGCTCGGGATCGAGAACGCCTTCGCGATAGCCACAGCGTCAGATCGGATCGCAGGCATCACGATTGGCTTGGAGGACTACACCGCCGATCTCGGTGTGGTAAAGACCGCGACCGGCAACGAATCGCTCCATGCCCGCCAGCGCGTTGTCAACGCCGCCCACGCAGCACACGTCCAGGCCATCGACTCCGTGTACGGAGACGTGGCCGACATGGAGGGACTGTTGCGCTGGGGTGAAGCGTCGCGTGCCATGGGCTTCGAGGGCATGGGGTGCATCCATCCCATGCAGATCGAGATTATTCATCGCGCCTTTGCGCCGTCAGCAGCGGAGTTGGAAAAGGCGCTGAAAATTGTTGCCGCGTTCGAAGACGCGCAAGTTCGGGGGCTAGGCGTCGTCAGCCTGGGCTCGAAGATGATCGACGCTCCGGTAGTACATCGCGCCGTCAAGCTGGTAGCGCGCGCCCGGAAGATGGGACTCGTTCCTGTCAGTGAGGGAGGACAGGTATGAGCGCGACTGCCACCGCCGAACTCGTGTCCAATGCCGCCGGGCGCCGCGTCCCAACAGTGGTGAATGGGCGCGAGCAGGTGCCCTATGCAGGGGTAGACGGGCATCGTCCCACCGGCAACAAGTACGGCCCGCCGATCCGCACTAATAGCGACTATCCCAGGAACGGCGACAAGCGTGTGCCCGATTTGGAGACCGCGCTACGGCTGTGCGGCTTGCATGACGGCATGACCATCAGCAGCCATCATCATTTGCGCAATGGTGATCGTGTAGCTCTCACCGCGCTCGAAACCGCCGCGCGCATGGGCGCAAAGGACCTGATGTGGTTCCCCAGCGCGTCGTTCCCGTGCCACGAGCCCGTCATCGACCTGATGAAGTCCGGCGCGGTGCACCACATCGAAGGCAGCATGAATGGGCCGCTCGGAGACTTCTGCTCCCATGGCAACATGCGCGGCATGGGAGTGCTGCGCTCCCACGGCGGACGCTGGCAGGCGGTGCAGGACGGCGAAGTCCACATCGATATAGCAGTCATTGCCGCTCCTACTGCGGATTTCTTCGGCAATGCTGATGGCGCACATGGCAAGTCGGCGTGCGGGTCGCTTGGCTTCGCTCTGACCGATTCAGTCTATGCCGACCGCGTGATCGTGGTGACCGACAACCTGGTGCCGTTTCCGTGCGTTCCGTGGCAGATCCAGGGCAACAACGTGGATTACGTCGTCGAGGTCGAGTCGATTGGCGACCCCACGAAGATCGTCAGCGGCACCACGCAGATCACCCGCAGCCCCGACCGTTTGCGCATCTCGGAGCTCGTTGCCCGTTTCTTGCGCGACGGCGGCATCATGCGCAACGGCTTCTCCTTTCAGGCCGGTGCCGGTGGCGTCGCACTGGCCTTCGTCGATTACCTCGCCCGCATGATGAAGGAGGCGGGCGTAAAGGCCAGCTTTGTGCGCGGCGGCTCGACCAAGTACCTCGTGGACATGCTGAAGGAAGGCCTGGTGGGCTACATCCTCGATGGCCAGACGTTCGACCTCGATGCAGTGCGCTCGATTGCCAGCGATCCTCGGCATGTGCCAACCAGTCCGTTTACTTCCTACAACTTCCACGGCAAGGGGAATTTCGCCTCCATCGTAGATGCCTGCGTCCTGGGCGCGACCGAGGTGGACGTTAACTTCAACGCCAACGTGGTGACGCACTCCGACGGGCGGCTGCTGCACGGCATCGGCGGCTGGCAAAACTGCCTGTTCGCGGGATGCACAATCCTGGCGGTGCCCTCCTTCCGCGATCGTATTCCGGTGATCGTAGATGAAGTCACCACTATCACCGGACCCGAGCGAGTTGATTGACGTCATCGCCACCGAGCGGGGCATAGCGATCAATCCGAAACGTCAAGACCTGCTCGACGCCGTCAAAGGCAAAGGCCTTCCGATCCGCACCATCGAAGAGATCAAAACCGAAGTCGAGAAGATCTGCGGCGGCAAGCCAGCGAAACCCAACCTCGGCGAGCGTCCGGTGGCGGTGGTCAAGTGGGTGGATGGCACCGTGCTCGATACCGTATGGGAAGTGCTCGACGACAACCGGTATGCGGCAAAGGCGGGTGGCGGGGAATAGGAACAAATCACCGCAATTGGATTCGGTCGCAGGAATACCGAATCAACCAGACGACATTTACCGATCGGCAGAATCCAGTCAGCCCGCGCTCAACGCGGCGAAGACGACCCCGTGGCGCCATCTCCACTTGCATCGAGAGGCACAAGCTTGGGCTTGGAGCCATCAATTCGCTTGGTGGTCGCCGGCAATGGGCCGCAGGTCGTTTGCCGCACGAACTTCGGATCGGGGCCCTTGCTGAAGACATAGGCACGGATCTTGAAGCAGATTTCCTCGTCGGCTGGGACCTTCCTCACGTCGTTCGCGTCGAATGACTGAGCCCGTTGTTCCTCAATCAACTGCTGGGGCATTCCGTGGTGCAGGAGGACCAAGGGCGGCTGTTCGACGGCGAGGGGGCCGTCAGGGGCAACTGCCGTCGGTGCAGAGGCCGCAGACGCCGAAAGCGCCATGGATAGCAGAAGAAGGCTCAACATAAGACCCTCCTGACCGTATATGTTAGCACTGTCTCGCGCTCATGGCTCACGTTTTGGGACGAACCAAACTCCCAAGTTGAGTCACCACTCCTGATGTCGCGGAGGTTGGCTTGGAGGCTGTGTTCTAATGTTACTGGCGTGGATGTGGGGTTCGCATCGGCACCGGACGGAGGGCCCGATGGAAGAGCGTGATTTTTTCGATGAGCGGCAAGAAACCAAGAAAGCAACCATGACTTGCCCCCATTGCCATCAGTCCGACGAGTACGACCTGGGATGGTTCGTCCGCACCAAGAAGAAGCAGATACCCGGACGGGCCGACGAACGCGACCGCGCCAAGTTCGCCAAAGCGCGCTCTTACATGGTGCGCCGCGACGATCTGGTTGCGTGCAAGAACATCCGCTGCCGCAAGCGCTTCGAGGTCACGAGCGTGCAGTCGGTGGCCTTCCTGGACTGACCCGTTCTCCGGTTTGTGGGCCAAATCTACGTAGGATAACGCGAAAAACATTTTTCGTGACCATTTGGAATCAATGGGTTACCGCGAAATTGTTCGCATTCCATTGATTTTTATGGTAGTTATACGTATCCATCAGTGCCCGTGGGACTTAGCGGCGATCCTTCCACGCCTGTTCGAGCACCTTCGTCTCAAAATGGGAATTGTCAAAGAGCCGAAAATCGGCCGCACCGAGGCGCGACGCGGCCAGAGACACGTCGCCTCCAGCCTCTCGAACCGTTTGTACGAGACAGTGATCCCGGATCGCAAGCGAAATCGGGTAGCAGAAGAAACTAAAGTAACCGGGCGCACCGGCGGTTTCTAAGGCAGGGTCGGGCTGACCGAGCTTCGCGGTACACGTTGCGGCGGAGGATTCGCCCAAAAGCCGCGACCGCCATATAATCACCTTCTCAACGCCATGCCCACTCCCTCCCCATCCCCCGGTCAAGCGCCCCGCCCACCCGACGAATTGACCGCGAAGGTCGCTCCCGTGATGGAACGAGTTGACAAGTTCTGGAACCGGGTGACCGAGGGCATGCGCATGGACCAGCTTTGGGGGTCCTTCCTTACCGACGCGCGCTCCAGCTACCGGCTGTATTCCAAGGAAGTGGACGCCGAGCGCGGTGTCGGTGTTTCGAAAGGCAAGCATTACTTCCGGTTGGCGGGGCAGTTCTTCTGGGCCGTGCTGGAAAAGCTCACACCGGCGCGGCGAGTATTGCTGCTGGTCGCGCTGGTACTGATGTTCGGCCCCAGCGGGCAAGCCACATGGCAAACCGGCGACGGGCAGATCAAGATCCTGGCTTTCGACAGCCACTTCTGGGGTGCCCTGCTGATGCTGGTTCTGCTGATCCTGGAGGTGGGTGATCGCGTGGTAATGAAGCGCGACCTACAGATCGCAAAAGAAATTCAGACGTGGTTGTTGCCGGCCAGCCCTCCGTCCGTGCCAGGGCTGGAAATAGCTTTCGCCACTCGTCCTGCCAATACTGTCGCGGGCGATTACTACGATGTATTTCCGCGTCGCGGACCGTTTTCTGAAGAGGCGCAGTGGGTCTTGGCCATGGCGGATGTAGCAGGGAAGAGCATTCCGGCTGCGTTGCTGATGGCCACCATCCAAGCCAGCCTGAAGACGCTGGCTGCGAGCCCCTCCAGCCTGCCTGATCTGGTCAGCCGCATGAACCAGTACGCCTGCAGCAACAGCCAGGAAGGGCGCCGTTTCACCACCGCGTTTCTCGCGGAGTACGAACCTGCGACGCGCGCCCTGACCTACGTGAATGCCGGGCACAACACCCCTATCCTGCGGCGAGCATCGGGCAGCATCGAAAGGCTGGAGCAGGGAGGCATTCCACTGGGCATTCTGGAAGGCGCATCGTACGAGGCCGGGTCCACCGTACTGCAAAGCGGCGACTGGCTGGTGGTCTTCACCGACGGCGTGGTGGAGGCGGAAAACGGTCTTAGCGAAGAGTACGGAGAACAGCGGCTGCTGTTTATCGTGCATACCGGCGCAACCCTGACGCCCGCCCAACTGCTGCAGAGCATCATGACGGACCTCGACCGCTTTGTGGCAGGGGCTCCGCAGCACGACGACGTTACCTGCATGCTGGTGAAAGCCACGTAGCTCGGTGACCTCGCGGTTGAATGTTCTACTCAACCGCCTTTTGAAACATGACGGCGACGCCGGAGATATTGGCCTCCAGCTCCGGCGGAAAGTTGTGCCGGCTTTGCAGGTACGCTGGGTCGTTGCAGGTGAGCCAGACTTTTCCGTCGGCATCTTCCCAGAACAGGGCTTTAAGTGGCAGATCGATCGCCACCGTAGGTGCGGCTTGCATCAGTGGCGTTCCGCTTTTCGGGCTGCCGAAGATCAGCAGCTTGGTCGGACGCATGTGCAGCCCGACCTTCTCGGCTTCTCCGCTGTGGTCCACGCGAGCGAAAATAACGATGCCGTGTTCCTGCAACAGCGCTTCGAAGCGCTGCACGGTCTCTTCCACCGAATGATTACTGGCTAGACTGACCAGGCCGTGGTTGGCTGTAGCGGTCATATCATCTCGCGGGGTGAAAATTCGAGTCCATCGCGCGACGGCGCACGGTGGCTATTGGATGACAGGGACCGGCAGGATGGATCGGATTAAGTGCGCCATTGGTGACCTTGGGGTGCATGTCACCTTAATATGGAGAAGATGAAATCTACTCCCTGGGACGCAGTCATCTTCGATTACGGCGGTGTGATCAGTTATGCGCCTGCGCGCCAGGATTTGGCGGAATATGCCCGCAGCAGCGGTCTCGATGAAACTAGGTTTTTCGAGCTTTATTCCGAAACGCGCGACTACTACGGAAGGTCGGCAACCGGATATTCGCAGAGTTGGCACAGCGCCGCGAATGCTGCGGGAGTGGAAGTATCCGAAGCCGCAGTGAAGCAGTTCATCGACAGGGAATCCGGCCTTTGGACCCGCCCCAATCCGGAGGTGCTTGCGCTGGCCAGTGAGGTCAAAGCGGCTGGATGCCGAATCGCAATTCTCTCCAACATGACGTTCGAATTACTCGGCATCTTGCGGACCAAATTCGACTGGCTGGATGAGTTTGACGTGCAAATCTGGTCGTGCGAGCACGGTTGTGCCAAGCCTGACGAGACCATCTATCGCTCCTGCCTGGGCGCCTTGGGCTGCGAACCCGCCCGGGCCCTGTTCTTCGACGACCGTTCGCGAAATGTGGACGGAGCAAGGCAGGTCGGCATGGAAGCCCACCTTTTCGAGTCGGCGGCCCGGGCCCGGGAGATCGTGGAGCGCGGACTGGAACTCCGTGACCGCGCAGTGCACCGGACACGATCTTAGTTGCGCGCAGCCGAAACGAATGGCACCCTTCTCGTATGGCGACGGTTGATCGGAAGGAACGGGTCGGACGGTTGCCCAGGTTGACTCCGCTCCTAAGGTTTCTTCGAGAGATGGTGGTGGCATCGGTGCGCGCCTTTCTCAACCATCGTGGGCTTACGACTTCCGCGGCCCTCGCGTTTTACTTTCTGCTGTCGCTGCTACCCTTTCTCATCTTTCTGGCCAGCGCTCTGGCCCTGTTGCCCGTCCAGCATCTGGCCACGAGAATGATCAATCTCGCTGCACACTTTGTCCCCGAGCAGACCATGCCCATGGTAAAGAGCATGCTGATATCGACCATGCACACCAGTAACGGGCTCTTGTCGGCAGGCTTTATCTTCGCGATGGTTACCGCCTCCAACGCCTTCGCGGTGATGGCTGGGCTGCTGAATCGAATCTATGAGGGGGAAGAGAGGCAATCGTTTTGGAAGAGCCGGTTGGAGGCAATCTACGTAACAATCGTGGTAGGGGGGCTGGCGATCGTGGGTCTCAGTGCGGTATTGCTGGGGCCGAGCTTCGCCAGCCTATTGGAAATCTATTTCGACATCAGTCACACTTTTGTGATCGTTTGGCCGGTGATGCGCTGGTTGCTGGTGGTGTCCTGTGTACTGGCCTCGATCGAGGTACTGTATTTCGTTGGACCAAACCGCAGGCACTCGCTGCGGCAGCAATTCCCTGGTTCATTTTTCGCTGTTGTGATTTGGATTGTAAGTTCGGAGCTACTGGGCGTCTATTTCCGCCAGTTTGCGTCTCTCAATGCGATGTATGGGACGCTGACGTCTTTCATTGTTCTAATGATTTGGCTGCAGCTTATCGCAGTGGCGATCCTCCTGGGGGCGGAACTGAACGTGCAGATCGAACGGCAACAAAAAGTGGAATCGGGCAATGGCTCTGACGAATCAGCAATTGTCGAGGCAGCGCACTAGCGGCCTGCGCGATGGAGCGGAGGAATTCAGGAAAGTGGGTTTGCCCGCAAGAGCCGGATAGCGCGCTCAAGCTGACAGCGCTACCTTCGCAATATGCAATCCGAGACACAGTGGCAACAAGTGATGGCACGCGACGCTCGGCAGGACGGCCGGTTTGTATTCGCCGTGCGCACGACGGGGATTTATTGTCGTCCGTCGTGCCCCAGTCGGCGTCCGCGACGCGATTCAGTGGAGTTCTTCCCCGACCCAAAGCAGGCAGAGCGCGCCGGTTATCGTGCCTGCCTGCGCTGCAAGCCGACGGAGATTCCCTCGCAAGCGCAGGTGGTAATGCGCGCGCGCCGGTTGCTCGATGAAGCCGAAGGCGTGCTGACGTTGTCGGAGCTGAGCAAGCGGGTTGGCGTCAGTCCATTTCACTTGCAACGCTTGTTTAAGCGGGCCACCGGACTGAGCCCGCGCGAGTACCAGGCAGCGCGGCGCATGCAACAGGTCAAGCATGGATTGCGCAAAGGAGACGACGTGACTACAGCACTCTACGATGCGGGCTTTGGCTCGCCCAGCCGCCTGTACGAGAAAGCCGGTCAGCAACTTGGCATGACTCCGGGAACCTATCGGCGTGGCGGAGCCGGCATGACGATTCGGTATGCAATTGCTGCATCGCCGCTGGGACGGGTGCTTGTGGCGGCGACGCCGCTTGGCCTGTGCGCTGTCCGCTTTGGAGAAGCCGCGACCGAGTTGGAGCGCGGTTTGCGTGAAGAGTTCAGCGCTGCCGCGATTCATCGGGATGACGCCGCACTACGGCCGTATCTGCAACCGATCCTGGCCAGCCTGCGGGGCGAGAACCCTACGATTGATTTGCCTCTGGATGTTCGCGCCACCGCCTTCCAGAAGAAAGTGTGGGAGGCGTTGCGCGAGATACCGCCCGGCGAAACTCGCAGCTACGCGGAAGTAGCCCGCACGATTGGCGAACCTACGGCTGTACGCGCGGTCGCCAGAGCTTGTGCCAGCAACCCTGTAGCTCTTGCTGTGCCGTGTCATCGCGTTGTGCGCAGCGACGGCGAATTGGCTGGTTATCGCTGGGGAATCGAGCGCAAGAAGAAGCTGCTGGAACGGGAGAAACGCTGGCCATGACCAGCAGTCGCAGCGAGATGAACTAGGATCGTGCCCGATTGGAGTCGAATCAAGCGCCGAGAGCCTCGGGCGCGGGCTGGCAGCGGAATTTGACAGCCGCACAACCTCTCTGCACCACCATCGCGAGCGGCTTTTTCCCGTAATGGAAATCGCGGTCGCACTTCCTTTCGCTTCCTCACGCCTGTCATTTATACTCGGCTGTTTCGGTAGTGACGATTGACTAGCGTCGTAGTGTGCTCGATCGTTTTTTTCGCGGCCATTTTTGCTAAGCGGCCGTGACGCGGGCGAGCACACACGACGGGTCGAAGGAGCGCAGGGTGAAGATCCTGGTGTGCATGAAGCAGGTCCCGCAGAAAGACGCTCCGCTCAAGCTGAATGAGAGCGGAACATGGATTCGCGAAGACGTTTCCTACGAGGTCAACGAGCCGGACGCGTATGCCCTCGAAGAGGCACTGCGTCAAAAGGAAAAGCACGGGGGAGAGGTCGTGGTCATTACCAGCGGCCCCGCGCGGGCCCAGCAGGTGCTGCGCGAGGCACTGGCTAAGGGCGCCGACCGCGCCATTCATCTGGAAGGCGACAGCTTCGTTGGGCTTGACGCGTTCAACACCGCCAAGGCTTTCGCGTCCACGGTGAAGGACGAGAACTTCGACCTGATCTTCACCGGACTGCAGTCGGATGACTACGGATTTGCGCAGACTGGTGTGGTTTTGGCCGAGCTTCTGGGCTGGTCGCACGCTACCATCATCATGCAGATTGAAAAGAACGACGCCGGTATTCGGGTGAAGCGTGAACTGGAGGCAGGATACTTCCAGTTTGTGGACATGCCGTTGCCTGCGGTGCTGACCATCCAGTCCGGCATCAACAAACTGCGGTATGCCACGCTGATCGGCATCAAGCAGGCGAAGAACAAGCCCATGAAGAAAGTTACCTTCGACGAGGTCAAGTCGGCGATTGGCGACAACCTGCAGAAGATCGAGAAGCTGTACATTCCGCAGAAGACGAAGAAGACCGAGATGATCGAAGGTCCACCGGCGGAGGTAGCGAAGAAGCTGGTCGACAGGTTGCGCAACGAAGTTCACGTGTTGTGATCGGGCAAGTTCTCACGATTGCGAGCGCGAAGTTGGTATCTCGCAAGCAGGAGGCGGCGATGCCATCGCAAGAAGAGAACCGGGAGACGGGAAGGGCCTTCATGGTTGTAGGCTGGATTCTGGTGCTGTTCGCGTTACTCGTAGTGTTTTTTCAGCCAGCGGCTTCCCGGCTGGGGCAGATACGATTTGGGGCGATTGCGGGTGCAATGGTCGTCATAGGGCTGTTGCTGAACATCTACGGGTATCGGATCAGGCGGCGCAGCTCTTAGCCGAGAAGGGCCATCACAAGGCGGACGGGCGAGGGAACCCGCCCGCATCAGGTCGGGGGATCAAATTGTGCCGGTGGGCAGCGACGCGCGGCACGCGCTCAAATCAGGGCGCAGGAATGGATCGAAATGGCAGACACAATTCTGGTGGTGGTAGAGCAGCGGGAAGGCAAACTGAACCGCGTTTCGTGGGAGACGCTCACGGGGGCGCAGGCGATCGCGGCGGAAACCGGCTGGACCCTGGAAGCGGCAGTGGTGGGTAGCGGAGTTGGCGACATCGCTAACGAAGTTGCCACGAAACGGGTCTCCAAAGTGTATGACCTCGAATCTTCCAAGCTCGAGCCGTACACGCCCGATGGTTTTGTCGCGGCGTTGAAAGGCTTCATCGAGCTGAAGCAACCCAGGCTGGTGCTGATGCCGCATACTTATCAGGTGCGCGACTTTGCGCCCAAGCTGGCCACTGCCTTGAACCGCGCCCTCATCAGCGACGCCATTGGCTTCAAGTACGAAGGCGGCAGATTGCTGTTCACCCGTCAGATGTTCCAGGGGAAGTTCGTTGCCGATGTGTCGTTTGCGGGTGAGGCTCCTTACTTCGCGACTTTTCAGTCCGGCGCCTTCCGCGGCGATAAAGTCGAAGAGGGCAGTGCCGCAGCTCCAGTCGAGACGGTGAATGTCGCGATTGCGGACGGCGTCATACGCATCAAGCCCGAGGCTCCCTTCAAAGAGGCGAAACAGGCGGTCGATCTTACGCAGGCGGAGATCATCGTCTCGGTTGGCCGCGGCATCAAGGAGCAGAAGAACATCGAGCTGGCTGAGAAACTCGCCGCTGCGCTGGGTGGTGAGATTGCCGCCTCGCGCCCCATCTGCGACTCTGGCTGGCTGCCGATGGACCGCCAGGTAGGTTCGTCGGGACAGACCGTTGCGCCCAAGCTGTATCTCGCTTTAGGCATCAGCGGCGCGATTCAGCATGTGGTGGGGATGAAGGGTTCGCGCAGTATAATCGCCATCAACAAGGATTCCGAAGCGCCAATTTTTGAGATCGCCGACATCGCGGTAGTAGGAAACCTGTTCGACATCGTGCCGCCGCTCATCGAGGAAGTGAAGAAGGCGAAAGGCGCATGATCGTATTTCGCAAACCGCTCCCCAATATTGATCGTCCGGCGATGGAGGCAGATGTGGTCATCGTCGGCGGAGGACCCGCCGGCATGGCGTGTGCGTTGCGTTTGTCACAGTTGATCGACGACCACAACGCCAGGCATCCCGATGCGCCGCTCTCCAAGGACAACATCTACGTTTTGGAGAAGGCCCGTGAAGTGGGGGCGCACTGCCTTTCCGGCGCACTACTCGATCCTCGTTCCATGCTGGAACTGCTGCCGGACTTCGAGCAAGACGCCCCGCTCGAAGCCGCGGTAACGAAAGAAGCCGTCTACTATCTCACCCGCAACGGGAAGTTCAAGCTTCCGATTACGCCGCCTCCGCTGCGCGATCACGGCAACTACGTGATCTCAATCAACCGCTTTGTGAAGTGGCTGGGCAGCAAAGTCGAAGCCGCAGGCGTCACAATTTTCACAGGGTTCGCCGGGTCCGAATTGCTCTTCGAAAAAGGGCGTGTCCTGGGCGTGCGGACAGATGACAAAGGCGTCGATAAGAACGGCCAACAGAAATCGAACTTCGAGCCAGGCTATGACCTCAAGGCCAAGGTCGTCATTCTCGCTGAAGGCAGCCGCGGCTCGCTGACCAAGCAGTTGATCGGCCGCTTTCAACTGGACCACGAGCGCAATCCCCAGACCTACGGTATCGGCGTGAAAGAACTGTGGGAATTGCCCCCGGGCCGGATCGCTGCGGGCGAAGTGATCTACACCATGGGCTATCCGCTCAGCTTCAACGAGTACGGCGGCGCATGGATCTATGGCTCGCGTGACAACCTGGTCTCACTGGGGTTCGTGACCGGACTGGATTACCCCGATCCCCGCATCGATCCGCAGCGCGTTCTGCAGGAATTCAAGAAGCACCCTTTCATGGCGAAGCTCCTCGAAGGCGGCAAGATGGTCCGCTATGGAGCCAAGTCTCTCCCCTACGGGGGCTGGTGGTGTATCCCGCCGGTCGCCGGCGATGGCTGGATGATCCTGGGCGATTCCGCCGGATTTCTGAATTCGCAGCGGCTGAAGGGGATCCACCTTGCCATCAAAAGCGGCATGCTTGCCGCTGAAACTGCATATGAGGCCATGGCGAAAGACGATTTTTCCCTCGACGTACTGGAAAAATTTCAGGACCGCGTGGAGAAGAGCTGGATCAAGGAGGAATTGTGGCCCGTCCGCAACTTCCATCAGGGCTTCGACAAGGGCTTTTTCTCCGGCATGCTGCACGCCGGCATACAGCAGATCACTGGCGGGCGCGGAGTGCACGACCGTTACAGTAATCACGCCGGCCATCTCCGCATGAAACGGCTCTCGCAGTTACCCGCTGACGGCGGAGCCGAAGCCCACATCATTAACGCAGCCAAGGGCGACGGCAAACTCACCTTCGACAAGTTGACCGACGTGTATTACTCGGGCACCAAGCACGAAGAGGACCAGCCGGCCCACCTCGTCATTCACGATACCAACATCTGCAACGAACAGTGCGTGCGTGAGTTCGGGAATCCCTGCAAGAATTTCTGCCCCGCGAGCGTGTACGAAATGGTGGAGGCAGCCGATACCCCGAGCGGACTGCAAATTCATCTGAACGCATCCAATTGTGTGCATTGTAAGACCTGCGACATCATGGATCCCTACGAGATCATTACCTGGGTCCCACCCGAAGGTGGCGGCGGGCCGAACTATGAAGGCATGTAGATGATTCTGAGTGGTTTAACAGTCGATAAAGGACGTCCTATCAGGGCTTGCGTAGGATGACTGGGCCGGATCTTGGGCGCCGAGCACGGCTTTGCGGGGTTCCTCCGGTCGCACAACTTTCGCCGTTGGGGGTATCAATATTTTTTTCATCTGCCATAAATATTTTCTTAATGAAACATCAACCGCCAGGTTGGTAAGCTGGAGGTTGCCCAGTCGGGATCTCTTGTTCCAAACAAGAACAACGCGTGTGCCTTGCGGGGTACAGAACTGCTTAATCTCATCAGGAGTGTCGTCATGTATTCGGGGTGTGGCCACAGCCATAAATTGGGATATTTCTCACTTACTAAACTTGTAAACCTCTCAACTTTCCTTCTCGCGATTTTCGTTTTGCTTTCAGTTTCAGCGTTGGCGCAGTCCACTACCGAAGGAGCCGTAGGTGGAACGGTGTATGACGCTCACGATGCCGTCGTGCCGAACGCTAAAGTGGTGGTGCACAACAACGGCACCAACGCCGAGCAGACGGCCACCACCAATTCCTCCGGATACTTTCGCGTTACGGGATTGCCGCCCGCTTCCTACACCGTTACGGTGACGGCAGCGGGATTTGCGGGCTACAAGGCTGATCAAGTCATCGTTCAGGTAGGCCGGGTCACCGAACTCTCGCCGAAACTCGGTGTCGCAGGGACCACTGAGCAAGTGGTGGTGACGGGAGAAGCTCCCGAGGTCAACACCACCTCTCCCGATTTCGCGCCGACGTTGAACAATGTGGCCATCCAGAACCTTCCCATCAACGGCGGACGCTGGTCGAACTTCGTGCTGCTGACACCGGGCGTGAACAATAATCTCAGCGGCTTTGGGCTAGTGAGCTTCCGCGGAATCAGCGCTTTGCTCAATAACAACACCGTAGACGGGGCCGACAATAACCAGGCATTTTTCTCCGAAGAACGCGGACGAACCAGGGCGGGATATTCCTCGCCCAAGGTTGCTGTGCAGGAGTTCCAGGTCAACACCTCGGATTACTCGGCCGAGTACGGGCGTGCTGCCGGCGGCGTCGTCAATACGGTGACCAAGAGTGGCACCAACCAGTTCCATGGTGATGCGTACTTCCTGGATCGCGATAGCGCCTGGAGTTCGACAAATCCCTTTACGACACTTACTACCCAGACCTCTCCCGGCGTTTTTACAACGAGTCCCTACTTGCCCACAGACATCCGAAAGATCTGGGGTTTCGACGTGGGCGGGCCGATTATCAAGGACAAGCTGTTCTTCTACGTCGCTTACGATAATTACGGGCGCAATTTTCCGGGAACGGCAGTGGCCAGCAGCCCATCAGCATTTTTCGCGACGCCGAGCGCCGCCACAATCGCAACCCTGGCAGCCCGTCTGGGAGTCACTCCGGCGCAGGCGCAGGTGGATTACAACAACGGCTTGAACGGGCTGCTGACCATGCTCGGACCAACTCCGCGCACCGGCAACCAGAACATCACCTTTCCCAAGATCGACTGGGTCATCAATGACAAAAACACGTTTTCGGGCTCGGTCAATCGCATGCGCTGGGCGTCACCCGCGGGCATTCAGACCCAATCCAGCAACACATTTGGAATCGCCAGCTTTGGCAACGACTACGTGCAGGACACCTGGGTCGTCACAAAGCTCAGTTCGCTGATCTCCACCCACGTCTCGAATGAACTGCGCTATCAGTGGGGGCGGGACAATGAATTCGAGAATGCTCAGGCGCCGACTCCATACGAACAGAGCACACTGGTGACGCCTCCCGGCTATACCAACCCGCTTGGACTTCCACCCCAGGTCAGCATCACCAATGGCTTCACTTTCGGCGTTCCCAGCTTCCTGCAGCGTCCGAAATATCCTGATGAAGTTCGCAACCAGGTTGCCGACACGGTCAGCTGGATCAAAGGCAAACACAATTTTAAGTTTGGCGGCGACTACAACCATGTCAGCGACGACACCCAGAACCTGAGATACCAATACGCCGGCTACAGTTACAGCAGCTTGCTGAACTATTTCTCTGACCTGTACAAGCCGAATACCTGCGGTACCACTTCCAGTCCGACGCCCTGCTACTCGAACTTCCAACAGGCCTTCGGACCTTTGGGCGCGCAGTTCACTACCAACGACCTGGCGTTCTTTGGCGAGGATTCGTGGAAGGCGACTCCGCGACTGACCCTGAATCTCGGGCTGCGTTACGAGTACGAAATGCTGCCCACGCCTAACCTTGTGAACCCCAACGCACCTCAAACCGGCAATCGTCCCGCGGACAAGAACAACTGGGGCCCGCGCTTCGGCTTCGCCTACGATATTTTCGGAGACGGTACCACAGCCATTCGCGGCGGATGGGGCATTTACTACGGCCGCATCATCAATTCGACGATCTACAATGCGTTGATCAACACCGGCGCGCCGGGTTCTCAGTTCAACTACTTCTTCACTGCCAGCCAGGGCGGAGCGGTTTTCCCGCAAATTATCAATCCGGCAACGCCTCCGACCGGGACGATCAAGCCTAATATCGTGTTCTTCAACGGGAATTTCCAGAATCCCCAGATTCAAGAGGTCGACTTGATCTTCGAACGGCAGTTGGGCTGGAACACAACTCTCTCGCTTAGTTACCTGGGGAGTTTTGGCCGTGAGCTGCCCGACTTCGTGGACACCAATCTGAGCACCCCGACGACCATCACCTACAACGTGGTCGATCCCAATGGCGCTGGGCCGATCAAGACGCCAAAGTTGACGCAGTTGCTTTATACCTCGCGCCCCAATTCCAATTTCGGAGCGATGACCAACATCTTCAGCGGGGTCAATTCCAGCTACAACGCCTTCGCGATTCAGTTGAACCACAACATGAGCCACCACGTTCAGTTCGGCGCCAACTACACCTGGGCACACGCGCTGGACTATGGACAGAACGAATCAACCTTCAGCGATACCAACGATCTGGTGAACCCGAGCTGTTTGCAGTGCGAATATGGGACCTCCAGTTTCGACGTCCGCCAACGGTTCACGCTGAACGCGGTCCTCGACGCTCCTTGGAACGTGAAGGGGTTTGCGGGATACCTAGCGAACGGATGGGAACTGGCGCCAATCTTTACGGCCCAGACCGGATTGCCCTATAGCCTGGTTACCAGTGGAACGCCCACAGGTGGCTTGGGCTCCAGTATCAACGGCTCCGGCGGCGCCAACCGCATCCTGGAGGTTGGACGCAACACCTACCGCTACCCCAACACTTACGTTGTTGACATGCGGCTGTCCAAGAGCTTCCAGCTTGTGGAGCGCTTCAACCTTCAATTCCTGGCCGAGGTCTTCAATCTTGCGAACCATCCTAACGTTACTGGGATCAACAGCACCGGTTACATTATTGGCAGCGCGGCTGGCGTTCCCACGCTGACCTACAATTCTCCGTTTGGTACGGTGAATAACGCCAACAGCAACTTTGCGTATTCCACCCGCCAGATCCAGATCGGAGCGAAACTCCGCTTCTAGTGCATATTGCACTGCAGCCAGGCGCGTCCCGGCTAACCAGCCGGGGCGCATTTTTTCTGTGCGCTCCGCGAGCTCGCCGTTGCATCTATAATTAGCGAAACTGTTTCCGACCTCCGTGGCCTACCGGAAAACCCAGGGCTGCGGCGGCGGTGCCTCACGTGAGTGAGGCCGAGGGTGTGGAGGGAAACGTCCACGCCTCCCGTGTTTGGAAAGGAAACGAGAATCCGCACAGACTCGTCTTGTCTCGCGCTTCTCCTCCTCTTTCGGCACGTTCAAGCTGAAACGGCTTTTCGCTGTTCGCCTTTCGCTCTTCGCGGAATACTCGAGAAGCTTTGGCGAAAAGCGAAGGGCGGATCTCGAATAGCGTGTTGCTAACCGACAAATACGGCCGAACCATCCACGATCTGCGGATCTCCATCACCGACCGCTGCAACTACAAGTGTGTCTATTGCCGCTCGGGCAATGACGGTCCAGCTTTTCCCGAGATGCCGATTGCGGACTATCTGCGCATGGTGCGAGTGTTTGTCGGGCTGGGGATCACCAAGGTCCGCCTTACGGGTGGTGAGCCTTTATTGCGCCGCGGGCTGGTCGAGATGGTGAGCGAGTTGGGCCGGATGAAGACGCTGGACGGCGCGCCGCTCGACATCGCCATCACCACCAACGGACACCTATTAGGCGAATTGGCGCAACCGCTTGCCGACGTCGGGCTGTCGCGTGTAACAGTCTCGATGGATGCGGTGGATGAAGAGCGCTTCGCCCGCATCACACGCGTGCCCAATGCCTACGAGCGAGTGCTGGCCGGAATTCGTGCTGCCCAGCGCGCCGGACTAAACCCGGTGAAAGTGAACTGCGTCTTGCTGCGGGGCTTTAACGACGACCAGATCGCCGCATTTGGCCGCTTTGCCCGCGAGGAGGGCGTTGTGGTCCGCTTCATCGAGTTCATGCCGCTCGAAGAAGACCGCGTCTGGTCGCCGGAAATCGTTGTCACCCTCGACGAAATCGTGCGGCGCATGGCGGAGTTCATGCCCCTGCGCGAGATCGAGCGCGAACGCAGCGAAACCGCCCGGCGCTACCGCTTTGAAGATGGCGCTGGGGAGATCGGCATCATTGCGCCGGTATCGCATCCTTTCTGCGGACACTGCAGCCGCATCCGGGTGACCTCGGACGGCAAGATTCGTACTTGCCTGTTCTCGGTTCGGGAGCACGATCTCGCCGGACTCATGGCAAAGGGTGCCGGCGATGAGGATATGGCCGACTTCATCCGGCGGGCAGTGGACCAGAAGGAGGCGCGCCATCACATTGGTGAGCCGGGGTTCGTTCCAGCGTCGCGAACGATGGTGCATATTGGGGGGTGACATGGGTCCAGCCTTGCAAAACCCTCTGACTTGCAGAAACTCGAAGCAGGCGTGAAAATAGCCTCTGGGTGTCTGGTCTAGGCGTAAAGTGACAAGACTGGCCGCGTCCAGAAGACGCGGTTCTCGATTTTGTAACAATTGCCGTGTCAGGGGCATCTACTAAGTTGTAAGAGAAGCGTCAACCCGCAGCTTCAACATCCCCGTAGGTCGGGCGCGCAAGCGTAGTGGATCTACTGGAGCCGCAGGACAGCTTTCAACATCCCCGTTCCGGGGCGCGGTTTTTCTTCCCAGAAAAGCTTCGCCGCTGGGGCTGAAGGCAGAGACAATACAGTGGCAACAGCACCGATTACTGAGGCAACATCCTGCTCGCTTGAAAACTATCTGGTCCTCCCCGATCACTCCATGGACGAACGCATCCGGGCGGCGAAGGACCTCCTGGGACGCGAGTGCGTGGTTCTGGGACATCACTATCAACGCGATGAAGTCGTTCGTTTTGCCGACTATCGCGGCGATTCCTACCGGCTCTCGCAGATGGCTGCACAGGCCGCCGGACGCTACATCGTCTTTTGCGGCGTGCACTTCATGGCGGAAAGCGCCGACATCCTGGCCCACGCGGGGCAGTCGGTCGTGCTTCCCGACCTCAACGCCGGTTGCTCCATGGCCGACATGGCCGAGATCGGGCAGGTCGAAGACGCCTGGGAGCAGTTCGTCAACCTCGGACTGACAGACGACGAAGGCCACGGCGTCACGCCGATCACCTACATGAACTCCACCGCTGCCATTAAGGCGTTCTGCGGCGAGCGCGGAGGCATGGTGTGCACTTCGTCCAATGCCAGGGGAGCATTTGACTGGGCCTTGCGCCGCAACGAGAAGATTTTTTTCCTTCCTGATCAGCACCTGGGCCGCAACACCGGATTTGCGCGCGGCATTCCCCTCGACGAAATGGTGGTTTGGGATCCGTACCAGCTTCAGGGGGGCCTCACGGTTGATCGACTGCGCCGGGCGAAGGTCATTCTCTGGAAGGGCCACTGTTCCGTGCACCAGCGCTTTCTTCCTGAGCATGTGGACAAAGTCAAGGCGGCATATCCGGGCATGCAGGTGATTGTGCATCCCGAGTGCCGCTGGGAGGTCTGCCAGAAGGCCGATGGCATTGGTTCAACCGACTACCTGATCCGGCAGGTTCAAGCCGCCCCGGCGGGAAGCGAGTTTGCCGTCGGTACAGAAATTCACCTGGTTAACCGTTTGGCCAGGGAGAACCCGGATAAGCACGTCATTACCCTCGACGAATCCGGCTGTCTTTGTACTACCATGTTTCGCATCTCGCCGCAGCACCTATGCTGGGCGCTGGAAAACCTGGTGGAGGGCAATGTGGTCAACCCGATCAGGGTGAAGGACGAAGTAAAAACCTGGGCGCGCGTGGCGCTTGATAGAATGTTAGAAATCCAGTGATGATTCGCACTCGCCAACGCAGGCGTCCCCGGGAAAAATATCAGCGGCGCGTTCCGCGCTATTGGTCCGACTTGCGGGAATACCGCCGCCGCATCATGAACCGCCGCCAGGGCCCCAACCAGGCAGAAAGCGGTCAGGTAGTTATCGATATGCCACGCACTTTTACACTCTCGGAAGCTGAAACCCTCCTCCCCGTCCTCGAATCGTTGTTGCGCTCCGCCATGCAGGCCAAGGCGCTGATCGAGGAAGTCGATGCCGAATTCGAAACCCTCAAGAGCCGGATTTTCGTGAACGGCGGCATGTTTGTCGACATCGTTGCGCTCAAAGGCCGCAAGGACGAGCGCGAGAAGGCCATCCAGCGCGCCAAGGACGCCGTCGCCGAAATCGATGCTGCCGGGGTGCAAGTCAAAGACCTCGACATTGGGCTGCTCGACTTCCCCTGCGTGGTGGGCGACGACGTCATCCTGCTCTGCTGGAAACTCGGTGAGCAGGGAATCGGCCACTGGCACAGCACCACGGAAGGCTTTGCCGGGCGCAAACCCATCGACGACCGCATCATCCGGGGCCAGAAGAAGATCAACTGACGCCGCGCCATGATCCAGCTTTCCTCCGCCGGAAAACGGTTCGGCCCTAAACTGCTGTTCGAAAATCTGAACTGGCTCATCACCCCGCACGATCGCGTCGGACTGGTGGGCGCCAACGGCACCGGCAAGTCCACGCTCCTGAAAATTCTAGGCGGCATCGAGTCGCTCGACTACGGCTCCATCACTTCCGCCAAGAACACCACCTTCGGCTATCTGCCCCAGGATGGCCTGCGCCTCGAAGGCCGCACCGTGTTCGATGAGTGCATGTCCGTCTTCAGTGACCTGCAGGCGCTGGAAACGGAGATGGAAGAACTCACCCACAGGATGGGTGAACTCGATCTGGCGTCGAGCGAATATCAGCAGGTTGCCGAACGCTACCACACCATCTCCAGCCACTTTCGCGTGCATGATGGCTACGCGCTGGATTCGCAGGTGGGTACCGTGCTCGACGGCCTCGGTTTTCGCAAGGAAGACTGGTCGCGCTTCACGGAAGAATTCTCCGGCGGATGGCAGATGCGCATCGCCCTGGCCAAGCTGCTGCTGGCAAAGCCGAACCTGTTGCTGCTCGACGAGCCCACCAACCATCTTGACCTCGAGACCCGCAACTGGCTGGAGGGATTTCTGCTGCAGTATCCGTTCGCGTATGTCCTGATCTCGCATGACCGCTACTTCCTCGATGTCACCGTCGATCGCATCATCGAGATCTGGAACAAGGGCGTCCACTTCTACAGCGGCAACTACGAGAAGTATTTGGCGCAGAAGCAGGAGCGCCGCGACTCGCTGGTCGCTGCCTACAAGAACCAGCGCGAACGAATCGAGCAGCTTGAGGCTTTCATCAATCGCTTCCGCTACCAGGCGACCAAGGCCAAGCAGGTGCAGAGCCGCATCAAGGAACTGGAGAAGATCGAGCGCATCGAAATTCCCACGGAAGAGAAGACCATCCACTTCAGCTTCCCGCAGCCCAATCCCAGCGGGCGCACGCGTAGTCGAGTGCAGCGGCGTCGCCAAGAACTACGGGCCGAAAGAAGTCTTCCGCGACGTTGACTTCACCATTCAGCGCGGAGACCGCATCGCCCTCGTCGGCGTCAACGGAGCGGGCAAATCGACGCTGATCAAGCTCCTGGCTGGCATCGAGCCCCTCACTGCGGGCTCGCTCAAACTCGGGCACAACGTCGAGCCCGACTACTTTGCCCAGGACCAGTACAAGGAGCTCGATCCTACGAGCCGCATGCTCGACGACCTATCCGATGTCGCGCCGCAGAAGACAATGACCGAGTTGCGCGGCCTGTTGGGATGCTTCCTGTTCTCGGAAGACGACGTATTTAAGCCCATTGGCGTACTCTCCGGCGGCGAGCGCAACCGCTACGCTTTGGCACGTATGTTGCTGCATCCGTCGAACTTTCTGCTGCTCGACGAGCCCACCAACCATCTCGACATGAGGGCTAAAGACGTATTGCTGGAGTCACTGGAGAGGTACAACGGCACCGTGGTCTTCGTCTCCCATGACCGCTACTTCATCGACAAGCTGGCCACGCGCGTCTTCGAAATCGGCGACGGACGGGTCGAGATCTTTCCTGGCAATTACGAGGACTATCAGTGGCGGAGGCAACGCGCCGCCGAAGAAGAAGATGCGGAAGCGCCAGGCGGAAGAGCCAGCACTCCCACGTTGTCAGATGTACCCGGATACGAGTCGCCGAAAGTTGAGACCCGCAAGCGCATGAACCCCATCAAGCTCAGGCAGTTGCAGGATCGTTGCCAGCAGCTTGAATCTGAGATCGCGAGTCTCGAAGAAGGCATCGCCGACTGCGAGTTGCAATTGCAGGCGTTTGTCAGCGTAGAGGAAACCCAGCGCCAGACCGATTTGTTGGTCAAGTACCGGGGCGATCTCGCCACGGTGATGGTGGAGTGGGAAGAGCTGTCGCAAACGCTCGAAACCAGCGGCTAGTCTAGTGGTCAGCGGCTCAGTTCACCCACGGCGGCCGGGCGTCACCGTTCTTCTTTTGCCGGTCACGCGCCGTGGGATCGCGCATGTTCCCGTTCTCGTCGAAGTAGTCTTCGTGGCGATAGTCGCTACGGTCGTGCTTCCGCATGTATACCTCGAACTTGCGCGCTGCTCGCTTGCGCTTCCAGCGATAGTAGGAATTGCGCAGGCCGTAGAGCCGCTCAGAAGTAAAAAATCCGAATCCCCGGCGTGGAACGAACTTCAAGAATAGATATCCGAAAAGTCCACCGCCCAGGTGCGCCATATAGGCGGTCGATTGGCCCATGCTGTGGGACGACGACAGCGCTCCATACACCGCCAGAAGGATGAGCCCGATCACGAAATAGCGGGCCTTGATCATGAAGGGGATGGGGAACAGCATGATCTCAGAGTCACCGTGGAGAATGCCAAAGGCAATCAGTAAGCCGTAGATTCCGCCGGAAGCGCCAACCGTGGAGATCAACGGCGATGTTCCCAGCAGCCCGGTGAACGAGACCAGCACCGTGCAGATAGCTGCTCCGATCACGCAGAAGAAGTAGAACTGCATGAACAGGTTGTAGCCCCAGTCCATCTCAAGCTGCGCGCCGAACATCCACAGTGCCAGCAGATTGAAAAGAATGTGGAACAGACCCGCGTGCACGAAGGCGTAGGTGACAAACTGCCAGATCCAGCCATGAAAGACAGCTAGCGCAGGTACTAAGCCCAAGTGCAGATTGACCCAGCCCGACACGTCCGCGGAGGAGAACGCACCCAGCACGGCGACGAGTAAGAAAACCGCCACGTTGGCGATAAGCAGCTGTTTCACCGCCGGGGTGAACGGCGGAAAGCTCAGGGTCATGCTTGTGGTGCGTCGCATCAAAGCTCCATTCCCAAAATCAGCCGCAGCGCCTACCGCTCCGGCGCAGGAACTACCGGCAGGCTGCGGTGCCCCTTGGCATCCGTGGCCTGCACCGCGAAGATTACGTTGTCCTTCGACAGCGGCAACGTGGCCTGAGTGACATTGCCGAATACCTGTGCATGCTCCCAGTCGGGAGCGCCGGTATCACGCCACACTACGAGGTAGCCGCTGGCCAGGCCTCCGGGCGATGCCTCCCATACTAGAGTGGAATCGTTTTGCAGGGTCTTCGTCAAGATCCGCACCTTTTCAGGCGGCGCAGGCGCCGACGCCAGCGACGCCAGCGTGGCGGCGTTCACCCGCGCCACATTGGCCGTGTAGTCATAGTCTACAAACTTCGGCAGGTCGCCGTATTCGATGCCATTTTCGGTGCGGATGTTCTGGTGCTGGTGATTGTAGTTCTCGCGATACTCCGTGAAGCGCACTGCAGCGAAACCCTGCTGGTTGAAGGAAGTGTGGTCTCCGCCCCGTAAATAGCGGTCGCGACGGAACACCATCAAAGGATGAAACTCTTTCGCTGGAAGGTATTCGTTCGATACCTCGGCGATGTACCGTGCCAGTTGGCGCGAGGCTCCGTCGTTCTCCCCTCCCAGCGCCCGAATCAGCTTCAGCTCTGCCTCGCTGGCGTTGGCCGGGATTCCCTCTGAGAAAACGCGCACCGTGTGCGGGTCCTGCAACGTATCGCCGGGGGTCCGGTCGCCCCCAACGATGTCGTTATTCAGCACGGCTTCGATGTTCCAGCCCTGCGCCTCGGCCATCTTGGCGAAGTGCGCGCTACCGTAGAGCCCCTGCTCTTCGCCCGCGACGGTGAGAAAGATGATGGTCGCCGGAAACTTGTACTTGCTCAGCACGCGCGCACATTCCATGCTTACTGCGGTGCCGCTGCCGTCGTCGTTGGCGCCGGGTGACGCGCCGACTGCATCGTTGGTCTCCGAGTTGCGTGAGTCGTAGTGTCCCGTGACAAGTACGATGCGGCCGGCGTTGGCGGGATCGGTGCCGCGCAGGATCGCATATACGTTCGTGAGTTTCGTGGGTTTCGGAATGCGCGTTCCCGGCTCCTGGATGAACTCGTCGGTCTTGACTTCCAGGCAATCGCCGCAGACCTTGGAGTAGCTCTCGAACTCGCTGTGGATCCACTCCGCAGCAGCGTTGATGCCTTTGCCGCTGGAGGCCGGGACATCCGACGACAGCGTGTGGCGGGTCTGGAAGCTGACCAGCTTCTCAATCGTCTGCTGGATGCGCTGCGCGGACACGTCGCGCAGAGCAGCCACAATCTGCGGGTCAGGAGGAGACGCGGGAATGCCGTTGGCTTGGCCGGAAACCCGTACAGGTGTCGCCGGGAATGTCAAGACTAATCCCGCAATTGCGACTGGAATCGCTCTCAAATTGGGCATGAGACCTCGCAAAACTTAATTGCTTTCCCGGTGTCTATTACTTGACGCTGGTAGCAAGAGATTCTACATATAAAAGAGTGGATGGCGCTGTGATTCTTAGTGGCTCATTCGCCGAGCGCAGATTGGAGGAAGCCGGCCATGGTCATTTGTCCTGAGTGCGAGAGCGATCTGGACATCGAAGAAGATGAAGTGGACGAGGGAGAAGTCGTCTCTTGTCCGGAGTGTGGCACCGATTTCGAAGTGGTTGCGATCGAGCCGCTGGAGTTGAGCCGCGTCGACGAGGAGGACGAAGACGACGAAGAGGAAGAGGAAGACGACAAGGAAGAAGAATAGCGTGTGGGCTCGCCGGGCTCATCGCGGTTGCATTTCTGCGCTCCGTTTCGGTGTAGCGATCGTGCTGCTTCTGGTCGGCAGTGTCCTGATTGCTGCTCCCCTGCCTTTGCCTGGTCCGGGAGCGCAGCAGAACTCCACGGCGAAAGATTACGCGCTGATCGTCGGAACGGTTTGGGGACCGGACGACGTCCCGGTTCCCGGGGTTCGCATCACCATCCATAGCGTCACCGGCAAGAAAGCCAAGTGGGAGCTGGTTTCCGACCGCAGGGGCGAGTTCGCCCAGCGCGTTCCTGCCGGCGCGCAGGACTACGTCATCCTGGCCGACATCAAGACTCCCAAAGGGGAGCCCAAGCCCGAGATCAAGGTGCAAATCGAAGACAATGAACGGAAGGACGTTAGTTTGCATCTAAAGCAACAGGGACCAGCCAAACCGTAGGCATCCTTCAGGAGGTTTCATGAAAAAGTTGTTGGGTTTGCTCGCGATTGCGACGGTTTCCGTGAGCTGCATGGCACTCCAGATTTCGATTCCCATGGGCGGCTCGTCGGGCGGATCGACTCCCAAGAAAACGCGACCCACCTCGAAGACGCTGAACGGCACCGTAATGGACAAGAGCGATCAGCCGATTGATGGCGCGGTGGTTTATCTCAAGAACATGAAGACACTGGCGGTGAAGAGTTTCTTCGCCCAGAAAGACGGATCGTATCGCTTTCCGCAATTGCCACTGAACACCGATTTCGAAATCTACGCTGAAAAAGACGGCAAGAAAAGCGACGTCAAGACGATCAGCCAGTTCGATGATCGTTTCAGTCCCACCATCAACCTGCGGATCAATCTGAACAAGTAGGCGGCAACTCGTCCTGATGGGCCATGCAAAACGAAGGCCGCCATCGCTGGCGGCCTTTGCACTCTTGTGCAGACGGGACCTAGTTGTTTTCGTTGCTGGCGCGTTTCCACGACATGAACTCGCCAATTGTGGCGCCGGTCGAGGAAGACGACGAGGTCGATGCCGCCGGGGCCTTGTAGGAATCCACCTCCGCCCGCGTGGCCTCTTCGCCCACCGCACGAATGCTGAGTCCCACTTTCTTCTCCGCCGGGTTCATCTTGATCACCTTGAAATCGAATTCCAATCCGG
This sequence comes from uncultured Acidobacteriaceae bacterium, assembly GCA_963758255.1. Taxonomy (GTDB): domain Bacteria; phylum Acidobacteriota; class Terriglobia; order Terriglobales; family Acidobacteriaceae; genus DASRAA01. The sequence continues at coordinate 348,284 of CAVWUX010000011.1, read as the reverse complement.
GCTCGAGTTTGACCTGCGTGCCATGCGAATCCACCGCCTCGGAGTTGTGGCAGAGGCCTTCCACTCCGTCCGCGATTTCCACGAACGCTCCAAAGCTGGCCAGTCGCAGCACTTTGCCATGGATGACGTCGCCCACCCGGTGCTGCTCGAAGAATGTCTCCCATACATCGGGCTGAAGCTGCTTCACGCCCAGCGAAAGACGGCGCTGATCGGGCTCAATGGCGAGCACGATGGCCTTCACCTTGTCGCCCTTCTTCAACACCTCGGATGGATGCTTCACCCGCTTGGTCCAGCTCAGGTTGCTCACGTGGACCAGTCCGTCGATGCCGTCCTCGATTTCGATGAACGCCCCAAAATCAGTCAGGTTGCGGACTTTGCCTTCCACGATCGCGCCGACCGGGAACTTCTCGATCAGCGACTCCCAGGGATTCGACTCCAGTTGCTTCAAGCCAAGGCTGATGCGGCGCTCGGTCGGGTTCACATTCAGCACCACGGCTTCCACCTGGTCACCGACGTTCACCAGCTTGGAGGGATGCTTCATGCGCTTCGACCAGGTCATCTCGCTGACATGGACCAGGCCTTCGATGCCCTGTTCCAGCTCGATGAACGCTCCGTAGTCAGTCACGCTGATCACCCGGCCTTTGACATGCGCTCCCACCGGGTACCGCTCCGAGGCGTCGAGCCAGGGGTCGGGTGTGAGCTGCTTAAAGCCCAGCGATACGCGCTGTTTCTCGCGGTCGAACTTCAGCACCTTCACCTGAATCTGGTCGCCCACCTGCACCAGGTCGCGCGGGTGGGTCAAGCGCCCCCACGACATGTCGGTGATATGCAGCAGGCCGTCGATGCCGCCCATATCAACGAACGCACCGTAGTTGGTCAGGTTCTTTACGGTGCCCGTGAGGATGGAGTCTTCGCTCAACTGCTCGAGCGTCTTGGTGCGTCTTTCGCCCTGCTCTTCTTCCAGCAACTGTTTGCGCGAAGCCACGATGTTGCCGCGCTTCTTGTTCAGCTTGATGATCCGCACTTCCAGGTCGGTGCCCTTGAGCGCATCGAGGTTGCGAACCGGCCGCAAGTCGACCTGCGATCCCGGCAGAAACGCGCGGGCGCCAAGGATGTCCACGGTCAAGCCGCCCTTGATGCGGTCGATGATGTGGGCCTTCACCGGCGCCTTGTCGTTGTAGGCCTTCTCGATGTCGTCCCACGCCCGCAGACGCTGGGCCTTGTGGTACGAGAGGTTGATGTAGCCTTCCTCGGTGTGTCCCTGATCGCGCACTACGGGAATTTCCTGACCCGGCTGCACGGTCACATTGCCTTCGGAGTCAGTAAACTCCGCGACCGGAACCACGCCTTCGGACTTGTAGCCGATGTCTACAACGACGTACTGCGGAGTGATCTTGAGGACCGTGCCGGTCACGATCTGTTCATCGTTCAGAGCGGCTTCGGTTTGTGCTTGTTCCTGCTCGAAAGTCTCGAGAGCAGTGGCAAAGTCTTCCATGGACGGTTCTTTTTCAGGCCGAGGTGCAGCCGCAGTGGCTGTCTCGGCGCCAGTAGGATGAGTGCTGGTATCAGTAGTTTGCCCGGCCGGAACCTGCTCGGCGCCGCCGGAATCTTCAGTTGAGGTGGTCGGTGTATCGCTTAAGGTTTCTTCGAGAGACATTGGTTTGAGTTCGGGTCCATCAATCTTGGAGATCAATGGCGGGCCTGCAAATAGGCACTGCTGGCTTGTGTCTTCAGATAGAATTTCCCCCTATTCGGGGGACATTGGACAACCCAGCGGCCGGATCTCGGAGAACGGGCCCCCTTCCCGAGACTCTTTGACTATAGCAATCGCTTCGGAACAGTGTCAATCCGCGTAACTCCAAGCGGGACGGTATTTTCCCGTATTTTTACCTTTTGTCAAATCGCTTTCTGAACCCACATCAGTGATCTTCGCCGGCGCTCCGTTTGGGGATGCCGCCGGCCTTTGGTACTCTGCCCAGTGATGGACTATCTCTGGGCCCCATGGCGCTACTCGTACGTCACGTCGGTTGATCAGGTGCCGGAGTGTATCTTCTGCGATCTGCAGAACTCTGGCGATGACCGCAAAGCCCTCATCGTCCACCGTGGCGAGCACAACTTCATCATCCTGAACGCCTATCCCTATACCTCGGGTCACGTCATGGTTGTTCCATTCGCGCATCTGGATCGGCTCAACAAGTTGCCCGAGGTGGCCGCAGCCGAGATGATGGCATTGTCGCGGCGCCTGGAGGCGGTGATGATCGAGATCTATCATCCCGACGGCGTGAACCTCGGCATGAATATTGGTAAAGCCGCCGGAGCGGGGGTGGCAGGGCACATCCACATGCACGTGCTCCCCCGGTGGGTCGCCGACGCCAACTTCATGACCGTCGTCGGGGAAACGCGCGTGCTGCCTGAATCGCTGGAGGAAACCTACGAGCGGCTGAAGGCGAAATTCTGACGCCCCAGAGAGATTGGCCGCCCAGTATAATCACGCCCATGGCCAGCGACCCGTTCCTCGCATGGACGAACCGAACCGTACTTCGCCCAGACCGGGAAGATCCTTACCTGTGTATCCAGGACATCGTCGTCTTCGTTCGCGATCTGGACCGGAGCCTGGGATTCTACGTTGACCAATTGGGTTTTGAACTGATCGCCGATAAGCGCGTTACGACTGACGGTGTGGGATGGATCGAGGTTGCGCCTCCGGATGGAAGCGCCAATCTCGCGCTGGTTGCACCCAAGCCCGACCAGCCGGAATACAACCTGATTGGCGGCTACCGCTGGATTCTTTTCATGACGGAAGATGTCCAGGCCAAGTACAAGGAGTGGAGCGAGCGCGGGGTTCATTTCGTGTCTCCCCCGGATAACGCGCCGTGGGGCGGGACGTATACCCGGTTCGAGGATGCGGACGGGAATGCGTTTGGACTGGAAGGGTTCGATGAGGTGAGGCGCAGCCTGGAGTTGCGACGCCAGGAACACGCCGAGAAACTCGAGGCTGAACGCCGTACCGCACATGAACTGGAAATCGCCAAGCAAGTGCAGGCGCGGTTGTTTCCCCAGATTCAACCGCAGTTGAAAACGCTGGAATATGCGGGCATCTGCCTGCAGGCACGGCAAGTGGGTGGCGACTATTTCGATTTTCTGAGCCTCGGGCCGCAGCGGCTGGGCATGATCATCGGCGATGTTTCCGGCAAGGGGATCGCCGCCGCTCTGCTGATGGCGAGCTTGCAGGCCAGCTTGCGGAGCCAGTCGGTGCTGGCCTTTGAGCAGCCTGAGGCACTGCTCCGATCTGTGAACCGCCTGTTCTATGAAAACACTGGCGATAACGCCTACGCATCCCTCTTCTTTGCCGAGTACGACGATGCGACGAGGCGACTGCGATACGCCAATTGCGGACATTTGTCCGGCCTTTTGTTGAGAGCAGACGGTAACGTGGAGCAGCTTGGCTCGACCAGCACGCTGCTGGGGTTGTTCAGCGACTGGGATTGCTCAATGCGGGAGCAAGAACTCTCCCCCGGCGACGTGCTTGCGCTTTACACCGATGGCATCACCGAAGCCTGTGACGGGCAAGGCGATGAATTTGGCGAACGGCGGCTGATTGACGCGCTGCGGCAACATCGGGAACTCTCATGTCAGGGGTTGCTGGCCGCCATCGTCGGTGAGGTTCGGCGTTTCAGCCCCCAGGAGCAAAGCGACGACATCACCGCGATTGTTACGAAGTTTGGAATCGGCGCATGACGTGCCCGCGGTGTTGCATCATCACCCGTTGCGCCGAATCAGGAGACTAGCTCCCCCTCACCCCTTTACCAACTCCTCCATCTCCTTCTCCCCAATCACCGCCACGCCCAACTCGCGTGCCTTGTCGAGCTTCGATCCCGCTTCTTCGCCTGCTACCACGTAATCTGTTTTCTTGCTGACCGAACCCGACACCTTCCCTCCCGCGTCTTCGATCAGTTTCTTCGCTTCGTCTCGTGAATACCGTTTGAGCGTTCCAGTGAGGACAAACGTCTTGCCCGCTAGAGTGGTCGCGCGCTCTTTCTTCTCGCCCGTGAAGGTGAGCCCCGCTTTGCGGAGCCTATCCACCAACGCCACGTTCTTGGGCTCATTGAAGAATTCGCGGATGCTCTCCGATACTCGCGGGCCGATCTCGTTCACTGCCTGCAACTCTTCTTCGCTTGCCTTCGCGAAGGCGTCCATCGACCCGAAGTGTTCGGCCAGAAACTGCGCCGTGCGTTCGCCCACCATGCGGATTCCCAGCCCGTAGATCACACGCTCCAGCGGCAGTTTCTTGGAGCTCTCGATCTCGCGCAGAATGTTCTGTGCCGACTTCTTCCCCATGCGCTCGAGCGCGACCAGCTTCTCTTCCGTCAGGTCGTAAATGTCGGCAACGCTCTTCAAGAACCCGGCGTCCACCAACTGGTTCACCAGCGCGTCGCCCATGCCTTCGATATTCATCACGCCGCGGGAAGCGAAATGCAGGATTCTCTCGCGCAACTTGGCCGGGCAGTCGGCATTCACGCAGCGATGATCGGCCTCGCCCTCGGCGCGCACGACGTGGCCACCACACTCCGGGCAGACGGTTGGCATGTGGAACTCACGAGTTCCGCGCGGCCGGTCTTCCAGCACCTTGACGATCTTGGGGATCACGTCGCCACCGCGCTCGACCGCAACCCAGTCGCCGATGCGCACGCCCAGGCGTTCAATTTCGTCCATGTTGTGCAGGGTGGCGCGGCTCACCGTGGTTCCGCCGATCGAAACTGGCTTCAGCGCGGCCACGGGAGTCAGCTTCCCCGTCCTTCCTACCGAAACGAAGATGTCTTCGATCTGAGTTTCACCCGCGCGCGCCGCAAACTTGTAGGCGATGGCCCAGCGCGGAGCCTTGCCGGTAAAGCCCAGCTCATCCTGCAAGCCAACACGATCGACCTTGACCACCACTCCGTCGATTTCGTAGGGAAGCTTGTCGCGGATCGTATCGGTCTCGTTGACGAACTCCATCACCTGTTCCAGGTCGTGCGCCAGCTTGTGGTGCCGATTCACCTTGAATCCGGCTGCCTGCAACGCCTTCAGCACCTGCGAATGACGCTCGAAGATGGGGCGTCCGTCCGCCAGCAATCCGTAGGCAAAGAATGCGAGATGCCGCTGCGCGGTGACACTCGGCTCCAGCGTGCGCACGGTTCCGGCGGTGGCATTTCGGGGATTGGCGAACGTCGGTAGCCCCTGCTCTTCTCGCTCTTCGTTCATGCGTTGAAACGAGGTAAGCGGCATCAACAGTTCGCCCCGCACCTCGAAGTCACGAGGGATCCCAGCCTTATCCAGCGTCTTTCCCGGAATCGCCAGGGGAACGCTGCGCACGGTTCGCACGTTCGGCGTCACGTCTTCACCAACCGTGCCATCGCCGCGCGTGATACCCAGCGCCAGCTTGCCCTCGGCGAAGCGCAACGCCAGCGACATGCCATCGAGTTTCAATTCGCAAACGTAGTCCACCTGCGACTGGCCGGTCAGTTCGTGGACTCTGCGCTCCCAGTCGCGCAGTTCATCTTCGCTGGTAGTCTTCGCCAACGAAAGCATGGCGGTTGAATGACGAACCTTGGCGAACTCTTCGCTGGGCTTGCCGCCCACCCGTTGCGTCGGCGAGTCGGGCGTAATCAGTTCCGGATGCGCGGCTTCCAGCGCGATCAGCTCGTCCATCAGCTTGTCGAATTCGGCGTCGCTGATCTCGGGATCGTCGAGCACATAATAGCGATGCTCGTGGTAGCGAATTTTGTCGCGCAGCGCGTCGATCTTCTTTTGCGCGTCTTTGCTGCTGGCAGGCATGACCGCCATTATAGGAGGGACCCGAGCCACCAGTCCGGACCAGCCGGGACCGGGATGACGCGCTCTCGGCTGGCGGAGTAGCATGCTGGAATCTCAAACACGAGGACTTTGCCATGGCTGCGTCCCTGTCCGAGAAGGCGATCCTCTTCCGTACGCTTCACGAAAGTGGGACCTTCATCATCCCCAATCCATGGGATGTGGGCTCCGCCCGAATTCTGGCGGGTATCGGGTTTCAGGCGCTGGCAACATCGAGCGCAGCTTCCGCAGCGGCCCTTGGCCGTAGAGATGGAAGGCTCGCTCGAGAGGAAGCGCTGACGCACGCACGCTCGATTGTCGAGGCAACGGAGTTACCAGTCTCAGCGGATTTGGAGAAGGGGTTTGGGGACGATCCGGAGGCGGTGGCGGAAACGGTCAGGCTTGCGGCCGAAGTGGGACTCGTGGGCTGCACGATTGAAGACTCGACGGGCAATCCCGAGAGGCCTCTGTACGACTTTGAGATGGCCGTCGAAAGGATTGCCGCGGGAGCTGAGGCAGCGCGCTCGCTTCCGTTTCCTTTCATGCTGACCGCGCGAGCCCACAACTTCCTGTACGACGCCCCTAGCTTGGACGAAACCATCCGCCGGCTTCAAGATTTCGAAAGAGCCGGGGCCGATGTGCTGTTTGCACCCGGCCTTCCTGACCTCGACGCAGTGCGCTCCGTCTGCGCGGCGGTTTCCAAACCGGTCAATTTCATGGTGGGCATTAAAGGAATATCGTTCTCAGTGAGGGAACTAGCTGCCGCGGGAGTGAGGCGCATCAGTCTGGCGACCTCACTGTACCGGGCGGCCATGACCGGCTTGCTGGACGCGGCGCGCGAGGTGAGAGACCAAGGTCAGTTCAGCTTCCTCGAGCGGTGCGTGACAACACCCGAACTGCTTAAGATCATGGAGATTTGACGCCGAACGGCCTATCGCAACAAGCCGGACCGTTGGCTGCGTAGCGACCTCCTGGCCCCTCGCCGCAACGCCGAAGTTCGAGCCGCTCATCGCGTAAAATGAAGATTTCCCCAGGAGACAAGTGAAGCACCTGTTAGCCAAATGGACCCACTGGATCCTCGCGATCCTGACCCCCTTGGGGGTGTGGGGCATAATGGGGTTCGCGTTTGTCGACGCGGCCTTCCTCGGCATGCCGCTGGACGCCATCGTCGCCGGATACGCGTATGCCGCTCCCCACCGGTTCGTGCTGCTCTCGGCGTTGGCAGCCGCGGGTTCGGCCTTGGGCAGCGTCGTCATCTACTGGATCGGCTACAAGGGCGGCGAAGTCCTGCTGGTCAAGCGTATCGGCGAGGAGCGCTTCAAGAAAATCCGCACGGCCTTCGATAAGCACGAGTTCCTGGCCCTGATGCTGCCGTCGATGCTGCCTCCGCCGACGCCGTTCAAACTCTTTGTGCTCTCCGCCGGCGTCGCGGAGATGCGGTTCTCGCACTTTCTGGCGGCCATCTTTTTCGGGCGATTCCTGCGCTTCTGCATCTTCTCGATCCTGGTGATTCGGTTTGGGCCGGAGATCGTTGGCTTCTTCGGCAGCGTAGTCCACCATCACGCCCGGCTGGCGATTGCGATCGTTCGCCGCTGCCGCTTTGATCGGATGGTGGATCTGGCGGATGCGCAAGAAAAACGCCGGGCGCAATGGAGACCAGTCGACAAATAGCTAGAGCGGTTGAGTCACTGCTTATCCGCTCACCCCTCGCACCTTGTTTGGTTACTTTCGTTTCTCTCGCCCGCCGATTTTCCTTGCGCTCGAATCCTCGGGCCCATTAAAAAAGTCTGTGAGGACAGGGGCCCTTACGTCTCTGCCCCGTGCAGCGCCGAGCGCGCATGTATGAGGTCTCTTTGACAATTCCCATTTTGGGAGTTTGCTCCAGGAAAGGACTATAAAAATACCAGCTAAGTCCTAGGGGCAGTATTGGATACGTATAAGTCCTTTATTTATCAGTGGCTTGCGAACAATTTCCCCCCAACTCATTGATTCTAAACAACCGCATATAAAAGTTCTTAGCTGTTATAGGCGACTACATCACCCCGTCCGATCCCTTCCAAGAGTGAAAAAGGCCGGACGCTATGTCCGGCCCTCTCGCTCAAATCTGGAATGTCACTTATCGTGCTACGGTGACGCCCTGCTCCTGGCGATGGCTCACCAGGTATCCAATCCCGAAAAACGCCGCCGCGAAGAACAGGTCCGAGACTACTGCGTTGCGGAAGAACGGCAGACCGGCGACGTAGCACGTCGCCAATCCGCCGGCCGTCTTCGGGTACATGCTCCAGACCGCCCACACCGCGAAGTTGCTGATCAGGAAGAACGAAACCGACGCGGTCAGCGTGGCCGCTCCCACCCGCAACGCTGAAGCACTCTTCGCCAGCAGGCCGCCCAGCAACACGATGCCCGCGTACCATGCCCAGGTGACCAGCAAATCGGCCGAGAACGCATAGCCATATACGGTGCGCGACAGATAGATGCCCGACGCAGCCAGCGCGGCTATCGGGATCCACATTTGCTTGCGCGGCCGGCTCGCGCCGAAATACAGCAATGCCGCCGTCACCGGAGCGAAGCTGAAGGGCAACGGCAGGAACCGCAAATGCACAGCCACGGCAAAAACCAGAAAAAGATACGCCAGCATGTTCACCTCGAAAAGTCTGCGCGACGGAAACACAGCGCCTTCTGATTCTGTACGCCGCAGGCATCGGCGTCAAGAGATCTCGTCGGCGCAGGAAAAACTATTTTCGGCAGGTGACAAACTAGGGATCTTCGTCCGTCGACGGCCTGCTTGAGTTTGTCCCTTCTTCCTGCACTCTCAGGTCGGGGCCCAACAGCACCCATCCCCCAAGCGTGCCTCTCCCGCGCGATTCGGGATACTCGAAGCGCAGGTCTTCAAACTTCACCAGATAGCCCTTGAAATTTCCTGAGAGTTTCTCCGTCTGGGTCAGCGGAAACACCGCCCAGTCAAGGTACACGCGACCAAAATATGAGCCCTTTGCGGCCTCCAGGACCGGGGTCTCCTCCGGCTTGTAGTAGGTATCTGCCTCCAACCGTGGGTCAACTACCGGAACCATCGAATCGACCGGCACCGTCTGGAAGAAATTCTCAGTTTCCACCACCCCGTGCCAGCGAAAGGGGTTGACCCAATAGGGATAAGCGCCGACCTTGATCGGCACAGCTCGCTGGTACAGCACCGATTCCATTGCGTTCAGAGCGCGGCGGTGCTGGTAGTCACGAAATCCCCAGATCAGGAGCAGGCACACCAAGGCGAAGATGGCGCCACCACGGCCCCTAGGCCCCTTGCTGCGCGCGCCGATCTCCTGGTTGATGAGCCCGAAGAGCGCGGGCATGACCAGCCCAAGGATCAGCACCAGCAGCATGATCGGCTCGATGATGAAGACAATGTCCCACGAGTACCAGCGCCAATCGAACGGCTCGAACAAACGAATGCCGTATGCGGTGGTGTAGTCCAGGAGGAGGTGACTCAGTGCAGCCAGCAGCGCCAGCCAGTAGAGATATCCCCATCGCAGGGGAGGCTCGGTGCTCTTGGCCTTTCGATGCCGCAGCCAGAAACGATGCAGCAGGTACACGAAGCCCACCGTTGCCGCCGCTACGAACGGAGCGCCCACGAAGCTGTGGGTGATGCCGCGATGGTGCTGAAACGCCGCGATCGGTCCCTTGATCGCCCACAACACGTCGAGGTCGGCAGCTTCAGCCGCCAGCACCATGGTCACCGTGGCCAGCGCGGTCTTACGATTGAACCCGGCGCGGCTCATGCAGGCGCCGGTTAGAAAGTGCGTGACAGGTTCCAAGTATCTCCTCGGCGAAAAAATCCAGCGCAGACGACCTACGCCTCGGCCTCTCCATGCCCCGTCTTCCCCGCCAGCAAATCAACCGCGTGCGGCAGAATGTGTATGACCGCTTGCAGCGAATCCAGCGCTCCCTGCGGGCTGCCGGGGAGATTGAGGATCAGAGATCGCCCGCGCACCCCGCACACCCCACGGCTCAGAATCGCAAACGGCGTCTTCGCCAGTCCCTGGGCACGCATCTTCTCCGGGATACCCTCGATCAGCTTGTAGCACACCGCGCGGGTGGCTTCCGGCGTGACATCGCGCTCCGCGATTCCGGTGCCACCCGTGGTGACCACCAGTTGGACCTGCTCCGCCAACTGCGCCAAAAGGTCTTCGATCTGCTGCCGATCGTCGGCAACGACACGCTGCATCGCCACTTCGAACCCGTGTTGACGCAACAACTCTGCGGTAGCGGGGCCGGAGGCGTCGGCACGTTCGCCCCGCGCCGCCGAGTCGCTTACGGTCACCACGGCGGCAGTCATCGTGCTTCTCTCTTGGACGGCTTCCGCGCGTAGTCGCCGCTCTTTCCGCCCGACTTCCGCTCCAGCCTGACTTCGCGAATCTCGATCCCCTTGTCGAGCGCTTTGCACATGTCATACACCGTCAGAGCCGCTATGGACGCGGCCACCAGAGCTTCCATCTCGACCCCCGTCACTGCCGTTGTGCGCGCCATGGTCCGAATCGCCACTCCTGTCTTATTCACTGAACAGGTGACATCCACCTTACTGAGAGGCAGCGGATGGCACATAGGAATCAGCTCCGAGGTGCGCTTGGCCGCCTGAATCCCAGCAATCCGGGCCACTTCCAGCGGATCGCCTTTGGGATTCTGCGGCAGTGCCTCGAGTACCTTCCGGCTCATCGCAACAAACGCGTATGCCTCGGCCTCCCGCAATGTGGGACTCTTGCCTGACACGTCCACCATCGAGGCGTGTCCGCCATCGTCGTAGTGCGACAGCTTTCGGATCTTTCCCTTGACCTTGGCCATGACTCCTATGACAGCAGCACCGTCACTGCTTCACCAGCCTCGAATCGCTCGCAATCTGCAGGTACCACAATGTAGCAGTCCGCTCTCGCAGCCGCCATCAGATCTCCCGACCCTTGCCAGCGAACTAGCTCCACTCCCGGATCTTCCGCCTCTCCATCCAGTTTCGCCGGAAGGAATCGCGTCAGCCCAGTCTTCGTGGCAAACGCCTCCTTCAGGCGCGCCCGCACGAAATGCAGCGGTTCGGGCGCCGCCCCTGCCAGAGCATCGAGCACCGGACGCACGAACAACTGGAATGTGACCATCGTCGATACCGGGTTGCCGGGCAGCCCAAAGAACGGCGTGGTTCGACCGCTCAGCTCGACCTCTCCGAACACCACCGGTTTGCCAGGCTGAATCGCAACTCCAGTGAAGAAGAACCTCGCACCCAACGTCGCCAACACCTCTTCCACCAGGTCGTACTTGCCCATCGAAACCCCGCCGCTCAGCAACAATAGATCAGCATCCAGCCCCTTGCGAATCAGGATCGCCATCTCTGCGGCATCGTCGTGCGCCACCGGCAACAGCGTCGCATCTCCGCCGGCCTCGTACACCTGTGCCGCCAGAGAATAGCTGTTGGAGTTACGAATCTCATTCGGCCCCGGCGGTAGATTGATATCGACCACCTCATCTCCCGTCGCCAGCACCGCCACCGTCGGCTTGCGATGGACTGCTACCTCGGCCCGACCTACAGCGGCCGCCACGGCTACCACAGCATGTTGAATGCGTGTACCACGGCCCACCATGACGTCGCCGCGATGCGCCTCTGCGCCCGCGGGCACCACGTTCTCGCCCGATTTGGCCGGGCGATTCACCGTTACAATGGCGTCCTCAGCGTCGGTGTATTCCACCATGACGACCGAATCCGCCCCCGCCGGAACCGGACCGCCCGTCATGACCTCAACTGCCTCGCCTGGGCCCACCACGATGCCGCTCTCCTCAACCGTGGCGCCGGCTTTGATCGTGCCCACGAGCCGCAACTGTGCCGGGACCGCTTGCACGTCCGCAGCCCGCACGGCATACCCATCACGGGTTGCCCGCGGGAACGGCGGGAAGTCGCGGTCGGCGAGCAAGTCCTCGGCCAGCACCATTCCGATTGCGTCCAGCAGGCTGATGCGTTCCGGCTCGGTCGGGGTCAGTGTGGCGGCGTGGCGTTCGACGATTCGCCGGGCTTCGGCGAAAGTCAGCAGCCTATTTGTGGATGTGACGGTCATAGAAACGCGTTGCAGCGGATTCTACTGGACGCGAGTTCGCCGAGCCAAACCGCAACGGCGCCGACTCCATAAGAAAGGGCGGCACGCGGCCGCCCTCGTTCAACTCGCGAGAGAAGCTCACTGCTTCTTCTTGGGGGGCGCCTTCGATTTCCCGAATGTGGTCTCGACCGGTGCGCCGAGGCTGGCAAGCATGTCCTTGCTGTTCTGTGCCAGCGGGCCATCCGGCTTCAACTCGAGATATTTCTGGAAGCACTCGGCTGTGCCGGTTGGAGCTATGAACTTCCCATCCTTCCCGGTGGTCGCTTTGCCCATCATGTTGACGCCCTTCCAATAGTAGGCATCGGCACGGTTGGGATCGGTCTGTATGGTCTTGTCGAAGGCGGTGATGGCCTCATCCACCTTCCCGGTATTGGTGAAGATCGCCCCTTCATTGAAGTAGTAGGTAGCGGCATTGGCCGGCTCGGCCTGTGCTGCGGCGGCATACTCGGCAATGGCCTTGTCGGTCTGTCCCGACTTTGCGTAGGCATCCGCCAATCCATTGTGATAGGCGCCGCTGGCGGAATTGATGGCCAGAGCCTTCTGGTAAGCCTCGATGGCCTCTGGATACTTCTTGTCGGCGCGGTATGCGTCTGCCAGATAGGCCCACAACAAGTCCTTGGTCGGCTCGGTGTTCGCGGCTTCCTGCAGAATCGTGATCGCCTGGTCGTAGTTGCCAGCCTTCTCCAGATCGCGCGCCTCCGCCAGCTTGGCGTTCAGCCCTTTGATCTTTTCATTCTGCTTCTGCACTTCCTGCTGCTTCTTGAGCTGCTCTTCCGACACGCCGCTCTTGGCCGCCGTCTTCTTCAAGTCGAAGTTCACTTCCCGTAATTCGCCGGCGCCAATCGGGATGCCCCCGACCTGGTCCAGGGGTTGACCGTTACGCGTCAGTACAGCGTCGTACGTTCCGGGCGTGAATCCAACCGACTGATACTCGCCGTTCTTGTTGGTCTTGATCTCGATCTTGCGGCCGTTGTCTTTGTTGGTCCACACGACCACGCCATCGGTGATTGGCTTGCCCTCCGCATCCTTGCAAATGCCTTTGACGGAGCCCGTCAGCTGCGCCACTACCGGGATTGCGCTGAGTCCCAACAACAACCCCAGCAGTGTGACCAAAGTGATGTATCGTTTCATGCCTTCCTCCAGCTCGTGCAATCGGTTCGCAATCGTCCTGCCACGATTTCCGCTTGGCACGGCAATATCAATACCTGAACGTGAACCTACAAGGATCAATGCGCTTCAGCCGGCGATAAATAAGGAATGGGATCGCTGGCCCCCGTCGCCGCAAAGGCCCGCACCCGCAACACGCAACTATCGCACACGCCGCAGGCCTGGTCCTCCCGGCTGTAGCATGACCAAGTTAAATCGAAGGGAGCGCCTAATTCAAGGCCAAGTCGCACAATCTCTGCTTTTCTCAAGGCGATCAGCGGCGTCTCGATCCGGATCTTCCCCTCTTTCGTACCCGTACGGACGGCCTCATTGAACGCCTGGTAGAACTCGGGACGGCAGTCAGGATAGCCCGAGCTGTCCTGCTGCACCGCGCCGACATAGATCCGCTCCGCCCCCAAGACCTCAGACCAACTCACCGCCGCCGAAAGGAAATGCGAGTTCCGGAAAGGCACATACGTCACCGGAATCTCTGCACCGATCTCTGGCCCCGCCTGGGGGACTGCGATCCGGCTGTCCGTCAGTGCCGAACCTCCGATCGCCCGAAAGAAAGATGTCTCGACTGCCAGCCGGGTGTGAATGTCCATCCTATCGCAGATATCCCGAAATGCCCGGCGTTCCCGCCTCTCAGTGCGCTGCCCGTAGTCAATATGCAGTGCCGCCGTGTGCTCCGTGCCGACGTCACGCACCGCCAGTGCGGCGCATACGGTCGAGTCCATGCCGCCGCTGAGTACCACGACTATCTTTGTCCCGTTGTTGCTCGCCATTGCCTACACGCCCTTCAATGACGGTTCCCATATGAACTTGTGAATCTGCAACCCCAGCCGCGCGTTCAAGCCGTCTGCCAACATCCATTCTGCCAGTTCCTGAGGATCGAGCAAACAATGCGACACGTCCCGCGCGCCCGCCGCGTCTTTGCGGAACGCCGGCGACAGGATCACCGATCCCACTCGGGCACTCAATTCGTGTTCGTGCATGAAGTCGCGCGCGAACTCGTAATCACGGCGGCTGGCCAGCACAAACTTCACCTCATCCCGCACCGTCAGATACTGCAGATTCTCGTGGCGAAACGTGCCGCCCTCTCCCGAATGCGGACACTTCACATCCACAATCTTCACCACTCGCCCAAGCACTTTATCCAGCAGGCGTTCGCCGCTGGTCTCGAGCAGCACGGTGTATCCCGAAATCAGCAACTGGTCCATCAGCGGAACCACTTCGCGCTCCTGCAGCATGGGCTCGCCGCCAGTGATCTCCACCAATCCGGCGCCGGGCGAGAGGCGATGCACCTCGTGCACGATCTCCTCCAGCGTCATCCGCTGGCCGCCCTTGAAGGTGTATTCGCTGTCGCACCATGTGCAGCGCAGGTTGCATCCGGCCGTGCGCACGAACACGCACGGCAACCCCGCGTAGGACGACTCACCCTGCAGCGACTTGTAGATCTCGATGATCTGCATGCGGAACTATTCGCTGTAGGTCGCCGTCGTGGTGTCGGTTTCCCAGATGGTAATGTCCTTCACCGCGACCCGCCCGTTAGTCCTATCTTTCAGATGCCGGTTGGTCTCGTCGTAGAAATATTTGGCGAGGTTCTCCGCCGAGGGATTCAGCACATCGAACGGCGACAACTCGTTGATCATCTGGTGATCGAGGTAATTCACCACCGGACGCAGCACGTCCTTCAGGTCCTTGAAATCCAGCAGCAGGCCGGCGTGGTCGAGCGTCTCGCCGCGCAGGGTGACGCGGACCTTGTAGTTATGTCCATGGGGCTTCTCGCACTTGCCCTTGTAGTTGCGCAGAAAGTGCCCCGAGGAAAATGTGTCTTCGACAGTGACTTCGTACATGTGCTCCGTCCGCAGCAGCGCAAATAGGCGCGATGCGGCTAGTAGCCTCTATTCTAGCTGGAAGTGGCACCCCAGTTACAGAAGGTTGGGTTTCGGCACCGGGCGCGCTAGACTGACTGGCAGATGTGCGGCCTCATTATCGAAGATCCAGCCATTCTCGGCGGCATTCCCGTCCTCCGGGGGACGGGCTTGTCCTTTCGGGAGTGTTGGGTTCTTTGAGGGCGGCGTTTTCGGGATTCCGACGATTCCCGATTGTCAGCCGCGACAGGTCGATTGCAGTGCTCAAGGAGAAGTCCCTCCCTGGTTGAATGAGAGGGATGAGATCTCTGCCCGAAGGTACGTTTCCGAAGATTCTGAGGTGAACGAATGCCGCCTGAAGAAACCCAACTTCTCATCGCGATTGACTTCAGGCTCGACGGCCATGACAAGCTGGTTGGCCACGAGGAGCGCATGGAGCAGCTAGCCGACGATAAGATCTTTGCAAGCTGGTATGCGGAGGAGCAACCGGAGGGTTATGTTGCGATGTGTGGCGGCGTTGTCTACGTGCGCGATTCGAATGTGCATCCTGGCCCGCCGTCGACGAAACGCCCCACCGAAGCGGGTGGACGCTATACCTGGCGCGACGTCAACCGAAGTGGGGGCGTGATGTTCGTGATGGTCCTTCCGGAGGGCTACACGTTACGCGATCCCGATCCGTTGCCCTACGAGGCGAAGAATTTCCAGGGTCGCCTGGCGGTTCATTGGAGGACTCCGCCTCCCGAAGGAGAAACCTTTGAAGTCAGTTGGGGTCTTAGTGCAATCGCCGGCGGCGTCGATATCGAAAAAGATCGCATCAACAAAATCATCTCAGATTCTCGGCGTGCGGGCGCCACGCCCCAGTTCGATGTGGCGTTGTCGTACGCATCCGAGGACAGGGAGTATGTCGAACAGGTCGTGGCCGCACTGAAGCAACATGGCGTCACGTACTTCTATGATCGGGACGAAAACCAGGCCGTTGATTTGTGGGGGAAGAATATCTATCAGCACCTCACGGAGGTTTACTCCAAGCGGGCCCGCTATGCAGTCTTGTTTATCTCCACACACTACGCAAAGAAGCGTTGGACGAGTCTCGAAGTACAGAGTGCCCAGGCGCGTGCATTCCTCGAGAATCGGGAGTACATCCTGCCGGCAAGATTCGACGATACCGAGATCCCCGGTCTTCTACCGGTCGTAGCTTATCTTTCCCTAAAAGAGATCTCGCCGGTTCGGTTGGCGGAAATGATCGCGCAAAAAGTCGGGACAAACAGGATCTAACGACGAGCGTTGCGCAGCTCGGGGGCAGGTCTGTCCCCCGCCGTATCGCGCTCGATCCCAGCTATCGAGAGCATCGCCGTCAAGAGTCACGTTCCAAAAAAACTTTCCACCGCCCGAATATCCGTCGTCCGCGCATACTCAGGCAGACTGTCCAAAAAGACCTTGCCGTACTGCTTCTTCAGGATGCGGTTATCCAGCAGGCACAATAGGCCGCGATCGTGCAGCGATCGAATCAGCCTTCCGAACCCTTGCTTCAACGAAATCACAGCGCTCGGTACCTGGTACTCAAAGAACGCATTTCCGCCGTCCTCGTCGATCGCTTTGACGCGCGCCGCTACCACCGGATCGTTCGGCACTGCAAACGGCAGCCGGTCAATGATGACGCAACTCAACTGCTCGCCCTGCACGTCCACTCCCTGCCAGAACGACGACGTCGCGAACAGCACTGCGTTGGGTGTCATGCGGAACTCCTCCAGCAGCGCATTTTTGGGCGCGCTGCCCTGCAGGAGCATGGGAAATTCCAATTCCCCCAGCAGTCGATCGTAGAGTTGATTCATGAACGAGTAGCTGGTGAACAGGCAGAACGCCCGCCCCCGCGTAATCTCCAGTAGCTGGCGCACACGCTCTGACGCTTTCTCCACAAATTGCGGCTCCCGCGGATCGGGCAAATCAGGAGGGATGTAGAGCACCGCCTGGCTGGGATAGTCGAAGTGCGACTGCACGATCAACTCGCGTGCGTGCTCGATCCCCAAGCGCCCGCGAATGTAATCGAACCCTCCGCCCACCGCGAGGGTTGCCGACGTCAACACCGCCGTTTCCAGGTGATCGAACAGCGTTTGCCGCAGGATGTCCGACACCGAAATCGGCGTAGCCTGCAAAAATACGTTGTGCTGCCCGCCGCGCCCACCGCGACGATCACCCCGCCGCTCGATCCAGAACACGGTGTTCTTCTGGTTCGACTCCAGGATGAACCCGAGCTGCACCCGCAACTCTTCCACCCTGCGGCACAAGTTGTGAACCTCGTCGGGCTTATTCGGAATTCCCTGCAATTCACTGTAAAGGTGCAGCAACGTGTTTTGAAAGCCGATGTACTCGTCGCCGTTCTCCTCCAGAAATTCCGCTCGATTCTCGAATGCGAAGCGGCCCTCTCCCGGCGGGATCAGCGCAAAGAAAAACTGCGAGCGCTCCCTCACCCTCGCCGAGGCCGCCAGTGCCTGCACCAAAGGAAGGCCCGCCCGCCGCAGTGTGTTCTCCACGTCGCGCAGCAGTTCTTCGACACGCAGGTTCGACACTGACACGCCGAAATAGTCGGTCGCCACGTCCTCTAACTCGTGCGCCTCGTCGAACACCACCACGCCCGCGTCCGGCAGCACACCCGAATCCGGCCCGCGGTCCGCTGCGGCCTTAATGGCCAGATCGGCGCAGAACAGGTGATGGTTGACGATGATGATGTCGCTCTCCGCGGCCCGCCGCCGCATCTCGGTAATGAAGCAGCGGTCGAACTGCTGACACTCTGCGCCGATGCAGCGGTCGGTACGCGCATCGAGCTTCGACCAGAGTGGGCTGCTCTCCGGCATCTCGGCCAGTTCGGCGCGGTCGCCGCTCGCGGTCGTCTTCTCCCAGTCGCTGATGAGCTTGAACTGGTTGATCTCCTCCAGCCCGTTGAGCACCGGCTGGTCGGTGAGGTCGTAGAGCTTTTTGCGGCACAGATAATTCGCGCGCCCCTTCATGTAGCACACCCGCAGCTCGCCCAGGTGCTCCTGCAAGAAGGGAATGTCCTTGAAAAACAACTGCTCCTGCAGCGTCTTGGTTCCCGTGGAAATGATCACCCGCTTACCCGAGCGGATAACCGGCAGAAGGTACGCCAGCGTCTTGCCCGTCCCGGTCCCGGCCTCGACGATGAGGTGCCGCTTCTCCTTGAGCGCCTGCTCGACGGCTTCTGCCATCTGTAATTGTCCGCGACGAAATTCGTACGCGGGATGGCTGCGCGCCAGCACTCCGCCCGGCCCGAAGAACTGGTACAGCGACGGAATGCGCGCGGCCGAACTTGCGGAAGACGCTCCGGAGGAAGACGCGGATTGTGGTGGAGAAGACACGGCGAAAGGAGCGACACCTCATCATACAAGTTGTCGCCCCTCGACAAGGTGCTTGGGGTTCAGAGAAGTTCTAGTTCCAACCCATCGATCTCTTGAAAATGGATATCTCGGGAGATCAACGAGAGTTCATGTTGCCGGGCAATAGCGGCAACCCAAACGTCGTTCTCCGGAATGGGACGTCCTTTCTTGCGTAGGTCGAACTTCACGCTCGAATAAAACACGGCGGAATCCGCGTCACAAGGGAGGACCGTGATGGTCTGGGCGAAGTCGTCAAGGCGGGCGAGATTCTGTTCCACCCGGGCCGATGCGAGGGCACCGTAACGCAACTCCCCCACTACGGGCACGCAGAGGAACACGGCCGTCTTGCTCGCAACCATTTCTACGAGTTCGGGCTCCCCGGCGAAAAGAGCAATCACAGCGTTTGTATCCAGCAGCGCTCTACCACTCATTCGAATCCACTCGCTCGCAGCCGGAACGAATGGCCTCCGACATCTTTTGTAGATCGTAGGCCGGGATCAATCCCACGAACTTCAGTACCGCAGTGGGGCTATTCGATCCACCCCCTGGATCTTGCTTCCTGTTGTATTCCCTCAAGTACCAGTCCACCAGTTTGTGATAGCGCTCCGGGATGTCGCGTTTTTCGGGATAAATCTTCCCTTTCCTCGCCGGATGCACGGGATCGCCCTGACGATAAAGCCTCCTGCGTCCTCGCGCAGAGCTGTGCAGCATGCGATACTGGGCAGGGTTGGGACGGTTCGAGGCGACGCAGTGACTCACGATGTGCTGCCAAACGCCAGGGCGATCATCATGAAACTCCCGCCGCGCACGATCGCGTATTTCGTCCAGACTGAAGTCTTCGGCGTTGGGATGCTCGTGCAGCAATAGAGCGGTAGCGATCCAAGCTTCGTCAGCGACTCGAATGTTCATGGTGGCAACCTCCTAAGTTCTAACCTATAACTAAGGAAGGTATCAGTCAAGTATTTTCGTCAGAGTGCTTGTAACCGGCTGAGAACGCTATCCTGGAGCCGCACTCCTATGAGCCGCCGAGTTCACTACGAAGGTCGCAGCAAGACCCGCGGAGACCTGCCCGTCGCGGGCACAGTCGCCATCGTCGGCCGCCCCAACGTCGGCAAAAGCACGCTCTTCAACCGGCTGGTCGGATCGCGCCGCGCCATCGTCGGCGACGAGCCCGGCATCACCCGCGACCGTCTCTACGGTGAAGCCGAGTGGGCAGGCAAGCTGCTGCGCGTGGTCGATACCGGCGGCATAATTCCTGAAGACAAGGAGTTGATCCCGTCCGAGATCTTCCGCCAGGCCAAGGTCGCGCTGGAGCAGGCCGACGCCATCGTCATGGTGGTGGACGGACGCACCGAGCTTGCCGCACCTGACATCGAACTGGCGCGCCAGTTGATTCGTATGGGCAAGCCCTTGCTGCTGGCGGTCAACAAGATGGACACGCCCCAGCTCGAGCCCTACGCGGAGGAGTTTCGCCGCCTCGGGATCACCGAGTTGCTGCCGATTTCCGCCGAGACCGGCAACGGAGTCGCCGAACTACTGGAGCACGTGCTCAGCGTCTTTCCCCATCGCGAGCCTGTCGCGAAAGAGGAAGCAGCAAAAATGGCGGAAGAAGAGCAAGCCGAGGCCGGAGACGGCGTCGAAACTGAGGCCGGAACCAACTCCGAAGAAGAACCGGCTCTCAAAGAGTCTAAGGTCGCCATCATCGGACGCCCCAACGTCGGCAAGTCCACCCTGCTGAACGCGCTCACCGGAACTGGCCGCGCGATTGTTTCGCCCGTCGCCGGAACCACGCGCGACGCCGTCGATGAACTCGTCGAGCGCGACGGGCAGACCTACCGCTTCATCGACACCGCCGGAATCCGCCGCAAAGGCAAGACCGAGCTGATGGCCGAGAAACTCTCCGTCGTAATGGCGCGAAAGCATCTCGAAGCCGCCGATGTCGCGCTCATTCTGATCGACGCCGTGGAAGGTGTGACCGCCAGCGACGCCACGATCGCCGGATACGCTCACGAAAGCGGACGCTCTGTCATCATCGTCATCAACAAGTGGGACTTGGTCACCACCGACCGCACCGACGGCAAGCCCGCCGCCGACCCTGCCATCTTCGAGCAACAGGCGCGGCGGCATCTCAAGTTCCTGAACTATGCGCCCATCGTGTTCGTCTCGGCCTCAACCGGCAAGGGCCTCGGCAAGCTTTACTCAACGCTGGAGCTGGTTGCGAAAGAGCGTCGCAAGCGCATCGGCACCGGCGAGATGAACCGCTTCCTCGCCAAGGTCGATTTCGATCGCGCCTCGGTCCCCATGAACAAGCGCGTTCGCATTCTCTACATGACGCAAGCTGCAGTGTCTCCGCCGACGTTCATCCTGTTCGTGGACCGCGCGGTGAAGTTACACTTTGCCTATCAGCGCTTTCTGGAGAACCAGATTCGCGAGGCCTTCGGATTCGTCGGCTCGCCGATCTGGATCAAGAACCGAGCCCGCCACGAAGAGCGCGACAAACGCTAGCTACTCGTACCGCAGCGCCTCCACTGGATCCAGCTTCGACGCCTTGAGTGCCGGGATCATTCCGCTGAACACGCCGACGATCAGCAGCACGATCGCCGATCCCAGTACCGCCATCGCCGAGATTCGCAGGTGAATATCGCCTTTGCCGCTGGTGTCCTCGAACAGCGGACCGAGCATCGGCAGCGTCGGCAGCACCGCCGAAAGCGCGTAAGAAAGCATGATGCCAATCACGCCACCTAACAGCATCATCAGCATGGTCTCGGCGAGAAACTGCAGCCGGATATGCCACTTGCGTGCGCCCAGCGCCCGCCTTAGCCCGATCTCGCGGATGCGTTCATCCACCGATACCAGCATGATATTCATCACACCCACGCCGCCGATGCCCAGAGTCAGCGCCCCGATGAACAGCAGCAGCACCTGCAGCCCAATGGTCAGGCCATCGATGATTGGTCGGAACTCCTCACGCCCGAACATCTGGATGGCTTTCTTGTCGGTCGGCGAAAAGCCTTGTCGCGTGGCAATCGCCGCCAGCACCTGGGCTTCCGCCTTCTTCTCGAATTGCGGAGCCACCGGCTCGAAGATCAGCACCTGCGGGTAGCGCGTGTTCCACAAATCACCGGCCGCCGAGAACGGTATAAACACCGAGCGGTCATCGCTGGTGAAGTAGTTTGATAACTGCAGCTTTTTGTCCATCACCCCGATGACGGTGAAGCGCACTCCGCCAATTTCCACCGTTTCGCCCACTGCATTTCGTCCGCTGAACAGTTGGTTCTTGACCCGGGAGCCGAGGAAGACCACCCGTCTGCGCTCCACCTCATCACTGGCACTGATCCAGCGTCCATCGACCGGGACCTCGTTGCGCATGTGGCCATACTCGGGACACACGCCGCGGATGGCGGTGTTCGCCATGCGATCGCCATAAGCGACCGGAAGCCACTTCACCGTCTCCAGGCAGGCGTGCTTCACCAGCGTGGCTTCCGCCCTTACGGCGTCAAGGTCCGCCAGTTCGAACCTGACCTTCCGTCCGGCGCGTTGGCCTCCGGGCTGCTCGCTGGTTTGTTGACCCCAGCAGGTCACAGCGCTCTTCCCGAAGGCTTCGAAGGCCCGTACCAGCACCAAGCGAAAGCCGCTGCCATAGGCAATCAGTAGCGTCACTGCGACGATTCCCCACACGATCCCGGTCATCGTCAGCAGGCTGCGGGTGCGGCTACGACGCAGCGATATCCAGGCTTCCTGCATGATCTCGCGGCTGATGGACAGCATTGACATGGGTTACCCGCCCGCCTCATACCGCAGCGCTTCAATGGGATCGATGCTCGCCGCCTGACGCGCCGGATACATCGCCGCCAGCACTGCTACGGTTCCCAGCAGTCCAACCGAAATCGCGGCCGACTGCCACGTAGGCTGCAGGCCGGCGAAGAACTGCGGCATGGGCAGCAGATTGAAAAGCGCACAGAAGCCAAACGAAATCGCCATTCCCAGGCCGCCGCTGACGAACACCACGATCATGGTCTCAATGAAGAACTGCATCATGATATTGCGCGGCAGCGCCCCCACCGCCTTGCGCACGCCGATCTCGCGAGTACGTTCGCGCACCGCCACCAGCATTACGTTCATCACCCCCAGCCCGCCCAGAAACAAGGTGGTGAAGCCCACCGCGCCGAGAAACGTCTTCATGCCGTTGGTCATGGTCTCGAAGGCCTCGGCCTCCTCGATGGTGTCCCACACGTTGGCGGCCTCGGTGTCGTGAGGATCGAATCCGTGCACGCGCGCCAGCGCCGCCAGAATCTGGCCCTTGCAGGCGCTATGTTGCCCCACCGATCTGGGAGCCACCAGCAGGCGGTCCAGCCCGTGCGGTTTGGCGGGCGGCTTGTTGGGAAAGTCCTCGTGGATCGCAGAGTAGGGGATGAAGATCTTGTTGACATCGAAGCCGTCGTAGCTCGAGTCCTGGTCTTTCTCCTTCATCACGCCAATCACTCTGTACGGGATGTCGTTGATATAGACGTTTTCGCCCAGCGCGTTTCGCCCGGCGAATAGTTGTTTCTTAACCTCGGTGCCGAGAAACGCGACCTTGCGCGCGTCCGCCACGTCGTGCCAGTTGTAGAAGCGCCCCTCACCCACGGTGATCGAGCGAATATCGGCGAACGGCGGATACGAGCCGACGATCATCTGCGCGCTGGCGTTGTAGTTGCTGTGAATGCGGACATTGTCCTGGCCCACCTCCGGCAGGATGTACTCGCAGTCGGGAGACTGTTCCGCAAGATACGGAATCTCGGTATCCTGAAACTCGACGCGGCGTCCGGCGCGCGCCCCGCCCGCCTGCAGGCTGGTGCGTCCGGCGAAGATAATCATCAGGTCTTTGCCGAAGTTCTGCGCCACCTTCTGCTGGCCTTGCCGCAGGCCTTCGCCCGCCGCCACCATCAGCACAATCGAGATCACGCCCCAGGCAATGCCGAACATGGTCAGTGCCGTGCGCAGCTTGTGCGCCCACAACGTCTGAAACACGTCGCGAATGAGGTCGCGTAATACCATGGAATCCCCGTGAGAAACCCGCCCCATCGTTTGGACGAACCTCACACTGCTTCGTAATACGCGAAACTCCCGTGGTTAGTTCAATGGGACCGATGCACCTCAGGGTGCGGCGATCGCAACTCGTTGCGCTGCCAGCCACCGCTGCAATCCCGCCAGCGCCCGCTCGCAAACCATCGCGTGGCGCTGCTTCTTGTCGCGTACCCGACGTCGCGTGGCCTCGTCCAACGGCTGCAGTAAATCGAAAGTGATGTTTGCCGGCTGAAAACTTTTCGCCTCGGCGTGGCAGATGTAATTGACCAGCGCGCCGAACGCCGTTGCCCGCGGAGGAGCGATTGGCTCCGCACCCACCGCCATCGCTGCAGCGTGCATTCCTGCGAGCAATCCAGTTGCGATGGACTCCACGTATCCTTCTACGCCTGAAATCTGCCCGGCGAAGAGCACACCGGGGTGCTGCTTCATCTGCAACGTCTCCCGCAGCAGTGCCGGCCCGTTGATGTACGTATTGCGATGAATCTGCCCGTAGCGCAGAAACTTCGCGTTCTCCAGCCCGGGAATCAGCCGCAGTACGCGCGCCTGCTCGCCAAACTTCAGGTGGTTCTGAAAGCCGACCAGGTTGTAGGAATCGGCGCGCAAGTTCTCCTGCCGCAACTGCACCACTGCGTACGGAGTCTTGCCCGTCCTCGGGTCGCGCAGCCCTACTGGCTTCATCGGCCCGAAGCGCAGCGTATCGCGCCCGCGCCGCGCGATCTCCTCAATGGGCAGGCAGCCCTCGAAGTAGTTCAACTTCTCCCAATCCTTGGCCTCCACCGACTGCGCCTCCAGCAATGCATCGAGAAAGCCGTCGTACTCTTCCTGCGTCATCGGGCAATTGATGTAGTCGGCGGTGCCTTTGTCATAGCGTGCAGCCATGTAAACGCGCGACATGTCGATCGAATCCGCCTCCACGATCGGGCTGATCGAGTCGTAGAAGTAGAGCTGCTCGCTGCCGCTTAGCCGCAGAATCTCCTGCGTCAGCGCATCCGACGTCAGCGGACCGCTGGCGATGATGGTGATGCCGTCGTTCTCGTCGATGCGGGTGACTTCCTCGCGTACCACGCGAATCAGCGGCTCCCGCTCGATCGCTTCGGTGACTGCTTCGGCGAACCTGTCGCGATCCACTGCCAGTGCATGACCCGCT
The DNA here is from genome assembly GCA_963758255.1 of uncultured Acidobacteriaceae bacterium. Classification (GTDB taxonomy): domain Bacteria; phylum Acidobacteriota; class Terriglobia; order Terriglobales; family Acidobacteriaceae; genus DASRAA01. The sequence goes on along the minus strand of CAVWUX010000011.1, from coordinate 323,710 downwards.
GGAACCGCTGTCTGCGCGGCGATCTGCATCAGCAGCGAACCCGCGCGCCGCATCTCTTCCTTCAGCAGCCAGGGTGCGGTGTTCTCGCTGTCGGATTTCAGCGAGTTCGAGCACACCAGCTCGGCAAAGTGGGCGGTCTGGTGCGCCGGGGTCGAGCGTACCGGACGCATCTCGTACAGCTCAACCGGAACGCCCCGCCGCGCGCACTGCCAGGCGGCTTCCGTACCGGCCAGTCCGGCCCCGATAATGCGAACGGTTGTTGACATGTGACCCTGGGGGAGCGAGCAACTGCGGGTATTATACGGACGAGTTGCGAGGAGTCTTCATGGCGAGAGCGTCCGGTGCCGAACTGGAAGCGGCCCTGGGGTTCGAGGGGTCTACGAGGAGGAGCCGCGCGGCAAGCTCGGCGGGGCGGGTCCCAACGTCCGATAACGCGCAAAATTCGCGAAAAACAAAATTAACGGCTATTTGTTTTCAATGGGTTGGGGGAAAATTATTCGCATCTAACTGATACTTAATATAGTTATAGCTATCCATTTCATCCGTAAGGAGTTATATCTGCAAATCATTGCACATTTGCCGCTTTCCGCAGACTCTCGTGATTTCAAAGAACGATTCGAGACGCGTGATCTGAGCTACCCAGATCCGTTCGACGCCGCCGGAACGACGACGTTCGTCCCGTCGGATTCTGCACTTAGGCAAACCGTCCCAGTTTCATGGATAAAGCAAGGGAGGAGGGGAAGTCACGCAAAATCAGTGCGGCGAAGAAACGAAAGTAACCAGCATTCCCGCTGGGGAGGAACCCACAATTCCAAGGGAGGGAATTGTGGGCCACCTGCGGGGCCTTCTCGACGACAGTCTTCATTTCGGGGTCGTTTACGTCCACGCTCAACGCCTGCAGCACGTTCATGCCGAGTTCGTTGAACGCCACGGGGTCGCAGGTCTGATTGACGATGTTCTCGACCTGCGAGTAATACTGCTTCCGCTGCTCAGCGGGGTCGGTTTGGGTCTGCGGTGCGCCGGCCTCAGCTTCGCCGGTTTCGAGGGTGGGTCCCTCTCCTTCTTCGCTCTGGCCGTCGCGCATCTTCGCAGGAAAACCCCGCAAGGAAGATGTCGCTGTTGATCTTGTCGTGCAGGAGTTGCCGCAGTTGAGGATTCTGCTCAATCTGCTCCTCGGTGTAGCCGTAGCGTTTGGCATAACGCGCGATGGCATCGTCAGTGAAGACCTTTTGCTGCTCGTCGGGGAGCCAGGTAGGGTCGTCCTCTTCCGCCTGTTGCGCGTCGGCCGGAGCCGCTTCGGTTTCGCCGCCTTCCTGCGGCGTCTCGGTGTCTGCGCTGGTTTCGGGTTGCTCCGCAGTCACTTCGATGCCCGGACGGTAGCCGAGAAAACTGGAATGCTTCTCCAGCTCTGCCGTCGTCTCTGCTGACGGGGTGGTGGTCGTCGCTGTCGGTTGCGGTTGGTCCACAACCTGCTCAGTAGGTTCCACGTTTTGCTCCTTATTATTCTCAGCAGTGGGTCTGCCGAGATTCGGCGGTGGTTCCGCCAAAACATTTGTGTGCCGTCCCGAGGTTGTAAAGATTGATGAATGCTAATTGAGGCCAGTGCGTACGTCCGATGCGGTTTTGATTTACATTGACTAGGCAGTCCAGCGTTATTTGCGTGTAGCTCGTCAGCCCGACGATGAGGGTTTTTGGTGCTATGGCCTGTTCTCGCCAGTTGACAGGCCTAACCGGCTGGATCGCTGGACAGGGGCCGACTTTGCAGTATTAATCCGGAATTATGGAATTGGTGGTTCTTCGGCTATTCACCGAGGTTCGTTTTAGACTGCCGAGTTGTTGAAGCTATTACTTACTTTTCTCGCATCGAGGTTATAGCTGCCTTAGTGGCACTTCAGAAGTCGATACTTTGAAGTTGCTATACCCATATCTTGCAAGCAAAAGTTCGACAGCCTTAGGCGTTAGCGACTCGTGTGTGCCAGGTTCCGCAGACAACTTCGGCAATAGGAAGCTTGCCCTTAGTCGGACGGAGCTCAATATAGGGCACCAACCCGTGTTGGCCTTCACGAAACTCTATTCCCGCGGCTTTCGTCGCGAGCGGTGCATAGGGAGCAGAATCAAGGAAAGCAATAATCCGCCATTCCTGCTCCTCCTCAAACTTCTGATGCTTAACAGAGTGAACCCATCTGGCAATTTCAATAAGAGCAAGTTGCGTCAGCAACAGTCGGTGGAAAGTGTCGAAATAAGGCTCGCTTTCGAGCTCTTTTCGGACATCCGCAATGTGAGCCATGATCTCGGAGATCATGTTCTGCTGCACCTTTGGGTCATACTCGAGTTTTGCCCAAGCTCCTGCGAGCATCGCATCAGACTGCAGGGAAACAATACCTTTTCCACGTTCAGAGTTTCCCACAGCCATTCCGGAGAACCTGATTTCAAACCCAAGCTTCGGTTAGTAACCTCTCCACTGACTTAGAAGTGCCCTTCGACTTACAGAATGAAACTATGAATGCATCAAAGGAGCCCCACTCTCTTGTTTGCGGAGGAGCAAAAAGAGGCTTGCCAATAACAACGCTCAATGAAACTCCGAGAGTTGACTTCTCGGGTTGATCAATCTGGGGGAACAGCGCCTTAGCGACTTCTGCTCCGTACAGAGCCTCTGAGCGGTCATTGGAATACTGCGCGCATGTTGCCCAAAGTGCATTGGTCCGACAGATTCCTAACAAACCTGGCACCGTTGTATAGTGCGAAACGCCACGTGGGTAACGCGGGTACCGCTTGCGCAAATTCGGAAAGAAACGAGTCCAAACCTCCATGAATGTCTTACCCGCTTCTTGTTTTTCTGCTTCGGATATTCTCTTCTTTCTCATCGCATAGGAGGCTAGCACTTGCGGACGTTCAAGGGAACGAGGAAATTGCGCGTGTATCTTGTCCATCTGGGGCAAGGGTAGGGAGCAGATTGATCGCAGTGTTTTTCCACGTGCTTTCACGTTGTCGCAAAATGGGCTTTCTCAATTGATCGACAGGCCTGCCACATCAGTACCCGATAAACGGGCTCTGCTCCAGCAAGACGCTGGGCGAGGGCAGGCGGATCTCGATTTATGCTAAATCCCCATTGCACAAGTAACCCGAACGGCGCAGGATTGTGTGTGTAATGGCCTGTTCACAGCAGCTACAACTTGCAGTCGGCAAACGAACAATCAATCGCAGGTATAACGGATGCAGAGATCGTTGATAGTCCTTTCGCTGGGCATCATCATCGGATTAGTCGCAGCATCGCTCTATTGGCACGGAACCCAACAGCGCAGCAAGTTCTTGTTCGATCAGAATGTCAGATGCCAGCAAATTGCGAAGCAGTACCAAGCAGAGAATAGTGTCGCCGTACTAAAGGTCGCTTACAGCCCCAGTCGCAATTCCTGCGTTGCAGAGGCCGCAAAACCCCAGAAAGGAGGCATGGACTTGACCGTTGAAGACCTGCTTTCAGGAGAGCAACTGTTTTTCGGTCACTGCACCGTCGAGGAGTTCCTCGACAAAGATAAGTTCATGGCCCTTGGCAAGGATCAAGACGCGAAGTTCACCCGCTTTGTCCAGTAGATGCATGTCCGTGAGGCCGCCACTTGCTTGCCATGCCGCAAAGTGCGCTCCCGAGTCCTTTAGGGACAGTCGTGGAACGCACGACCTAGTTCAATTTGATCTTTCTTTGGTCAGTTACGCGACGTGCGTACCTCTCCCTAACAAGTATCGGTGCGACGTAAGAAGCAATCGCTGTGCGCGTCACGTTTCGCTGTAACCATTCGCCGAGACTTCCGGCCTGCGGTCTATCGCGACTTGTTCCCACCGGAACTTCTTGCCCCTTAAAGTGATCGAGCAATTTCGTGTATTGTGAGTTCGACACTGTGACCGAGAACCCCTTCTTGCCGAACCAAATTTGCGTTCCCTGCTTCTTGACACTTCCCTCATATTTGAAGCGGCTTCTGCCTTTCCAAGTCGGCAACGTCATCATGTCCAGCCTCCCCAGCGCCCGTCTTCGTGCTTCAAGGAAATGGTAATTCCCCACAGCACTCATTGACCTCACACCCTACCCAGGGCAGGAATATATACGAACGGTTGGCCAACCGAGATTATCTTCTAAGGGCTGACTGGGGCAAACCCTCCGCTTTTCAGGCGCTAGCTACTTTCCGGTGCAAAAGTGAACACTCTGAGCAATGATTCACAGGCTGCAAGCCGCAGGTTACGTGCTACAACGTTGCTTTAGTGGTTGAGTTCACTAGTGACGGGAGGAAGGCCAGTGATCCAATTGCGGCACCAGCAGCGAAGTATCTGGGAAGGATTGTTTGCCGAGGAAGTCGCAGAGTTGTGGGAACCGTGGATGCGAGTGGTGGATCAGTTATTGGAGGACGAGGAACTGTTGGGGGCGGTCTACGAGGCGCAAGGGAAACGGCATCCGGAGAGCCGGCAGCGCGGGCGGCGGCAGACGCCGGCGGAAGTAGCGCTGCGCATGTTGATCCTGAAACATGTGCGGAACTGGAGCTACGAGGTGCTGGAACGGGAAGTACGGGCCAATGTGGTGTACCGAAGTTTCTGCCGGATCGGGACGGAAAAAGTGCCGGATGCGAAGACGCTGGTGCGCCTGGGGCAAGCGATTGGTCCGGAAACGATGAGCGAGTTGCACGAGCGGATTGTGGCTCTGGCACAACAACGGCGAGTGATTCGTGGGCGGAAGCTGCGAGTGGACACGACGGTCGTGGAGAGCAATATCCATTACCCGACCGATAGTGGTTTGCTGAATGACGGGGCACGGGTGTTGACGCGAACCATGGACAGATCGAACAAAGCGTGGGTGGACTGAAGAAGGAGAGTGCGGGACCGCAAGCGCAGTGTGCGCAAGCGGGTGATCGCCATCGCGCACGCTCTGCGGCATAAAGGGCCAGAAGGTGAACAGAAGCGAAAAAGAGAATATCGGCAGCTGCTGCGGTTAACGCGACAGATTCTGAACGATTCCAACCGGGTGTTAAAGAAATCGAAGCCTTGCCTTCTCACCGTCGAGGCGCAGTGCGCGGGCTAGGCGAGCGACTGGAGGCCCTGGCCGAACAAGTGCGACGAGTGGTGCGGCAGACCAAGGCGCGGATCTTCGCCGGGGTCACCAAGTTTCCGGACAAGCTGGTCAGCCTGTTTGAGCCGTACACGGAAATTATTCGCAAGGGGAAGGCGGGCAAGCCCAACGAGTTTGGCAAGCTGGTGCAGTTGCAAGAAGCGGAAAACCAGATCATCACCTATTACGAAGTGTTTGAAGAACGACCCGCCGATCAAACTTTGCTGCTACCGGCGATTGCCGCGCAGCAACGCCGATTGGGTTGGGTGCCGCAATCGATCGCGGGTGATGCGGGTTTTTATTCGCAAGCGAACGAGCAAGGAGCCCGGCTCCTGGGGGTGAAATATGTTTCGATTCCGAATCGCAGCACGCGCAGCGCAGAAAGGAAGAAACTCGAAAAGCAGCGCTGGTTCAAGCGGGGACAGAAGTGGCGGACCGGATGCGAAGGACGAATCAGCGTTCTCAAGCGCCGGCACGGGCTGGCGCGCTGCCGGTATCGGGGCATGGACGGGATGAAGCGATGGGTAGGACTGGGCGTGATCGCGGACAACCTGATAAACATCGGACGATGCTTGTCGCCCAGCCCACATAAGCAAGCACGGGGCGGACCCCTCATGGGACGAGCAACCTGAAACCCGCAGCCTCAACACCATGGAATCACCATCGGTACACAAATTGCTTCTCAGGAAGCGCTATTTTGCACCGGAAAGTAGCTAGTTCTTGCATGAACGTCTCATACGCCTGCGCCTTGGCCGCATAATCCGCCGCGACTCTCCGGGTCGCGCGGGACATGCGCCATGTGCTGCGTACACGCCCGACGGCACTCCTCCGCCTTCAACTCGCAGAACTTCTCGAGCACCGCCCTGAGGTGTGTGCTGTCCTTCAGGTCTTCCAACACCTGCCGTTCCAGGTCGGAGAAATCCATCATGCGCTGCGCCCTGCCGCCGCAGACTTTTGCTGGCCCGCGTCCGGCTGCTCGGCCGCCGACAGCAAGTTGCTGGCGTGGTCTGCCGCCTGAGACAACTTGCCGACCGCGCTGATCGTCGCCTCGTGCTTGAGCTCTTCGCTCGGTTGCAGAAACTGCTGAACAAGTCGCAGTCCAGTGCGCCGCGCGGACTGAAGTCCGCGCGGCGGGTCAAAAATAAAGGGCTTAGCGGCACGGCTAAAGCCGTGCCCTTTCAAAACACAATCGAAACGAACTTTTTCAGCAGCCTATGCAGTCCCAACATCGGAAGAATCTGGTTCTGCACGTCCTCCGGCAGCTTGTCGAAGGGCATGGACAGCGAGATGTTGATCTTGGCCGGCGGAATCGAGGACTGCGGCTGCTCCCGTTTGATGTAACTGTCGGGGTCGCCAATCCCGCGAATCGTGCCCAGATGGAACCGCACCACCTTGCGAATGTCGATCACGTCCGGCGCCGAGAGTGCCACTTGCTCCAGATCGTTCGCCGCCGCCCTCCGCAGGTCACACTCCCAGATACGAACCTGTGGGGTGTCCTGGGCAAGCACGGGTGTGTGGGTGAATGGAAATCCCCGCCCAAGCAATACCGGCTCCCACCCTACCCACCGCGGAACCGGCGCTCGTGAGGGATGACAAGAAGAAGCAGATTCCCCGTGCGCTGAAGCGCTGCGGTGCCGGATTACGTGAACTCGCCAATGGCCGAAAGCCCGGGCTTACGAATTGACTTTGTGGAGGGCGTCGAGCGCTTTCGAGAGCAACGCCATTCCTGGCGCCATGGCGCGACGGGCCTCTTCGCACAACCAGGCCATGTCGGCGGCAGTGGCCTTCACCTCCGGATTGAAGGAGCTGTCCTGCACGATGATCTCGCGGCCCACTCGTGGCAACTTTGCGGTGACGCGGCCATCGCGAGTTGTCAGTACCGTGATTTGAGGCTGGCTTGTCTTGTTGAAGGCTTCGATCGCATCCACGATGCTCATAATCTCTCCTGCCAGTGACCACAAGGCTAAACGATGTGCCGTGATAGTAGTCCGGAGCGCATTCGGACACAAGGCAATTCGGCCGGTTCTGAGCATGTTTGTGGCATGCCGCTGACCGTCGACTGAACCTTGATCGAGAGCATTGCCCTGCAACCCACTGCATCCTGCTTTTGGGGATTTTCGGCACGCGGTTTGGGGTAGGATATTGGCTGATTCCGTTACATGCGACTGGCCTGGAAAATCGCGATGCCCTTGGCGGTAGTGGTGTGCTTGTTGCACGTGCTCAGCGCCCAGGATCTGGCTCCGCGCGCATATACCTTGACCCCGTTACACGCCAATGCCATCACGGTCACCTACGGCTTCTATACCGGCAGCCTGGATTTCAACGGTGTGGTCCCGGTGAGCAATGCCACCGGCAAATACAACGTGCCGGTGCTGAGCTACTACCACTCGTTCAGGATGTTCGGGCATTTTGCCAACATCACGGCCGCGCTGCCCTACGGGGTGGGAAACTTTCACGGAGACGTGCAGGGAGAGCCACGCGGCATCTATCGTTCCGGGCTGCTCGACTCGACCTACCGATTGGCCGTCAACCTCAAGGGCGGTCCGCCGTTGACCCCCGCCGAGTTCCACAAGTGGCACCAGAAGAAGTTGATCGGAGTGAGCCTGAAGGTGTTAGCGCCGACCGGACAGTACGACCGGACCAAGCTGGTCAACTGGGGCGCAAATCGATGGGCTGTCAAGCCTGAACTTGGCTATTCGCAACGATGGGGCAAGGTGGTTCTGGATGCCTACGCCGGAGTCTGGTTCTATACGCTCAATCCCAACTACTTCACGGGACGCAATGAACAGTCGCAGCATCCGATTGGCGCCTTCGAGGGTCACTTGAGCTATGACTGGAACCCGCGGACTTGGGTTTCACTGGACGGCAATTTCTGGTTTGGAGGAACCACCAGTCTGAACGGCATAGCCAATCCGGCAACCCGCCAAACTGCTTCGCGCATCGGCGCCACGGGATCGCTTCGCCTGGATAAGCACCAGTCGGTGAAGCTCAGCTACAGTAATGGCGCCTACGTGAGATTCGGCGGCGACTATCAGAGTATCTCTGTGGCCTGGCAGTGGTCGTGGCTGGGCAGGCCCAAGTAGACCAAGCGTTGCAACGCGTCCGCCGAAATTCGATATAGTCAGATTGAGCGGCCACTTGTGGTCGTCTGGTCAAGAGGCTGAGAACCATGTCTCTCTTCCGCCCTTCCCGCCGGGACTTTCGTGAAAGGCAGCGGGAACAGCCGCGGGTGCGACTCTGCTGTCTCCGCGGATGTTTGGTCAATCGGCAAGAGTTGGCGAAACGGGTGCCTCCCCGCAGAGCGAGGGTCCGGCGGATTACACCATCGTCATTGCCACCACTCCCATCGAGCTGGCTCCCAATCGCATCATATCGGTCACCAACTACAACGGGCAGTTTCCCGGACCACTGCTGCGCTTTAAAGAAGGCGAGCGCGTCACGGTTGACATTCGCAATGAGACGGACACGCCGGAGCAACTGCACTGGCATGGGCAGTTCGTTTCGACCGACGTCGATGGAGCCGCCGAAGAAGGGACGCCTTTCATACCGCCGCACGGCAGCCGCAGAATCTCCTTTGAACCCAGGCCGTCGGGGTTGCGCTTCTATCACACCCATGTTCGAGCTGGAGCGGACCTTTCGGCGGGCCAGTACAGCGGACAGGTCGGGCCGGTCTACATCGAACCAAAGCAGCACCCCGGCAACTATGACCGCGAAGTCTTCCTCACGCTGAAAGAGTTCCAGCCGACGTTCAGTCGCGGCGGCGACATGGCGATGGACTTCTTGTCGCCGGCGACAACCGTTTCGCAACTCAAGAATCTAGGCGAGAGCAGCATGAAAGCCTCGCTGGCCAAGGGCATGCCGCACGGCTACGAGGTAGGCTACGATTCGTTCACCATCAACGGCCGCATGCTGGGTCATGGCGAGCCGGTGCGCGTCAAGCAGGGCGAGCGGGTCCTGTTTCACATTCTGAACGGGAGCGCGGGTGAGATTCGCAGCCTGGCACTGCCGGGTCACAGCTTCAGCGTGATTGCCATGGACGGCAATCCGCTGCCAGGACCGGTCCGAGTGCCGGGGCTTTGGCTGGGTACGGCGGAACGGATTTCCGCGATGGTGGAAATGAACCATCCCGGAGTCTGGATCATGGGAGACCTGTCGGACGACGACCGCAATCACGGCATGGGTATTGTGGTCGAGTACGCCGGGTCGCAAGGGCAAGCCGCAGTGGATCGCGCCGGAGCCTTTCAAGTGGAATTACGCCTACTTCGGAAATCCCGGCGCTCCATCGGCGCGGCCCGATGAGGTGTTCGAGATGCTCTTCGAAAAACAGAACGCGGCGCTTGATGGATTCAACCAGTGGACCATCAATGGCGTTCCGTATCCCATGGAGCAGAAGATCGCAGCGCCGTCGTTTCACCTGCGGCGAGGCAAGCGCTACCGCCTCCACATGCGCAATGCCAGCGACGACATCCACCCGATTCATCTGCACCGGCATAGCTTCGAGCTGACGCGCATAGGCGGATTGCCGACTTCAGGCGTGGTGAAAGATGTCGTGATGCTGGGCGGATACCAGGAGGCTGAGGTGGATTTCGTCGCCAACGATCCCGGCCTGACGCTGTTTCATTGCCACCAGCAACTGCACATGGACTTCGGCTTCATGGCCTTGTTCGATTACGTCTAGCTGCTCAAGCGAAGACTGAGCGCGAAGCCCGACCCCAGCCGGGGGAGCCTTCGGGTTTCCCGATTTGTTGGCGGTGAGCCACGGCGCGCGCAGATCCCTCGCGGAATGAAGTCGGCTCGGGATGACAAGAAACAAGTTCTCTACGGCGTCATTCGGCCGAGTTCGAGATAGTGCTGCGGGGGGACGCCGAAGGCGTCGGCCACGCGGTTGAAGAAGGCGAACATGGCGATGATGTACACGGCCTCGGAGATCTGGTCTTCGGTCCAGCCGAGGTCACGCAGTTTCTGGACGTCTTCCGTGGTGGAACGAGGCGCGGCTTCGGTGATGAGCCGGGTGTAGTCCATTAGCGCGCGCTCGGCTGGAGTAAGTCCGGCTTCGTCGAGCTTGCCTTCGAGAATTGCGGATACGCATTGATCGTTGGCTCCCTGAACCCGCAGGAAGTAGGCGTGGCTGTCCAGTCAATACGGGACAGCGATTCAGATAGGAGACGTAGCTGGCGATCATCTCTTTGTGCCGACGTTGCAGATGGCCTTCAGAGAAGTGGATGGTGTTGGAGAAGTCCACGACCTGGCGGAGGAAGTCGGGGCGCGAGCCAAAGCACTTGATGATGCCCGGCACCTGGGTTCGGCCGGAATCGGCGCGCCAGTAGTCGTAGGCGGCGGCAGTTTCGCCGGTGGCCTCGGCGTCTTCGATGATGCGAATCTTCGGCGGCGGAGGCGCTTCGCCAACTACTCTCGGGCTAATCACGGGCGCGACGTCTTTCCTCTGGTCACTCATCGGCTTGTACTCGCTTCTCTGATCAGAAGCTAAATCGTAACGCAAGTTGGAACGCCCGTGGTTCGCCTGATCCGAAAACGCCTGCTGCGGTCGTGCGGAAGAAGGCCAATTATCCCAGCCACTCGAATTCCAGGCCAGTTAATTTGCGCAGGGCGGCGAACTGTTCGCCCGTTGCGCAACCGATGAGGCAATCCTGCCCGCCGAGATCGAGACCGGTGAATCGCCGGTCGGTGGGTTGAGCTTCCAGCAGTGCCACGAAGCGACTCAGAATGTTGGGATCGATCCAGCGCTCTTCGATTTTGGCGGGCCAGCGGGATTCGTGTCCGCGCAGCGTGAATCCGAGCCAGGCTACGCCCTGTCGCCAGTCAAACTCATCGGACACGGCATCGAGCGGCAACGCATCCCCGGCTAGTGTAGCCATGCGCCGCGCCACCTTGACGTAATCGCCGTGGCCGCCAATACACTCGGCGCGCATGTGCCAGACGTTATCTGACAATGGCAGATAGGGCGCCTCGTGGGATTCAGTTCCTAATACCGACAGTAGCAGCTTGAAGGGTGAGGTTTCGTATTCGCGCTCGCGGTGGCGGGCCAGAAGTTCTGCCGGGCCCACGCCTTCGTTGGGCACGATGCCGCACTCGCTCAGGGTGTCGAGCTGAGCGTAGAGCGTCAGGTTGCGGTTCATCAGGCGGCGCAAGAGTGACAAACGAGTCTCCCAGGAGGACGATATACGTTGGCGCGAATGTTATGGCTTTAGCGAGGCTGTGTACGCGGCGATGGCCACCATGTCGTCGAGCGTGAGATTCATTACAGGGGCCGCCATTTGTTGTGCGGCTGGTCCGGCACGTGCTCCGATCTGCATGTCGTAGAGTTGGCGGACGATGTAGCTGGGCGAACGGCCCGCGAGGGACGGGACATCGCCGCTGCCCTTTAGAGCCGGTCCGTGGCAGGTGGCACACGCCAGGGTCTTGCCCGCTCCTCCAGTCGTAGCCAGTGTCTTGCCTCGCTTGACACTGCCCAGGGGAACGTAGGCGATGAAGCCGGAGGTGTCGTCGCGCAACTCGGTCCGCTCCAGGTTTTCCGGAATCTCAATGATGCGCTGGCCGATGGGCTCCATTGCCACCGGCTGCGACACCACCAGCATCCAGCCGGCAACGTGGGTGCGAGGAACGGAGCTGGTTTCCACCACGCGAATCCACGGCTTCGGGTTCAGCCGGGCGAAGTACGCCGCGGCGGCCTGTATCTGCGTCGTGTCGGCGTGGGTGGCGAGGCCGACCATCGAGGCCACGGGCAGGAGAGTGGGTTCCGCGCTCTTGCGCCGGCCAGTCTTGAATTCGGCCATCTGTTGAACGATGTAGCCCGCCGGCAGTCCGGCGAGGCTGGAGTTCTCCGGACGGCCGAGACCGTTGGGCAAATGACAGTAGCCGCAGGCGTAGATGTCCGGCTTCTTGCCATGCGCCACCACCTCAGGCATCGGCGGATGGCCGGCGGGATGCCAGTCGGGCACTCCAAAGAGGTCGCCGATCTGCGCGAGGGTGAAGGACGCAGTGCTATTGGGCACATGCTGGGGAGCGTCGTCAGCAGACTTGGCTGGGAGATGCGAGCCGTCGGCCGGAGGGTTAGCGCAATAGGCCCAGTAAGGAGCAGGCTGACGGGTGGTCTGTCGCGTTACTTCTGCTGTCTGATTCTGGGCAACGGGGGCGACCTGAAGCGCGCACGTGACGATCGATGCGGCGAAGAAAGGCAGCCAGCGGCGGCGGAAAGGAAGGTTCATAGTGTGACGGCATTGTACAGGCGGAACCGGAAAGTGCGTTCAGCCGAGATACGGTGCGACGTGGTTATACACTTGCTACATATAGCCACTATGCATATAATTGGGCACCATGACTGACGACCTCGAATCTCTGCTTCCGCTGCAACCCACCACCTTTCACATCCTGTTGTCACTTGCTGACGAGGACCGGCATGGCTACGCGATCATCTTGGATGTCGCCAGGCGCACCAATGGGGAGATCAAGCTGAGTGCGGGCACGCTTTATCGTTCGATTCAGCGGATGCTGGAGCTGGGACTGATTACCGAAACCAAGACCAGGCCGGCGCCGGAAATGGATGACGAACGCCGCCGGTATTACCACATCACTCCGTTTGGAACTGCAGTGGCGCGGGCCGAAGCGGGACGTCTTCGGGACCTGCTGAAAATGGCGCGGCTATGCGGGGTCGCCCCCAGGACAACGTAATGAAGCTCTATCGACTGTTGCTTCATCTTTATCCGTCGTCGTACCGCGCAGAATATGGCGACGAGATGAGCGCCATCTTCGCACAGGAACGACGGCGAGCCAGCGGTCTGGTGGGCACCTGCGCGCTTTGGATTGCGACCTTGGTTGAAGTGGTTTCCAACGCGGCAGCGGTGCATTGGGAGATTGCCAGGCGCGACTTGCACTATTCCGTGCGGTCGCTACTTCGATCGCCCGGATTTGCGACCACCATCGTCCTGCTGGTCACGATCGGCATCGGGGCGAACGCCGCCATCTTTACTCTGGCGGATTTTGTGCTGGTGCGGCCACTGCCGTTTCCTGAGCCGGAGCGACTGGTCAAGGTCTGGGAAAAGCATCCGGGCTACTCCATGATGGAGCTCTCTCCTGCGAACTATCGGGACGTCAAGGCGGCGACGAACTCGTTCGCATCGCTGGCAGCGTATACCGATATGGCGATGAACCTGGTGGGTGAGGGCCAGCCGCAGCGAGTCGAGGGAGCCTGGGTGACGGGGAACCTGTTTTCCACTCTGGGAAAACCTGCGTTGCTGGGCCGCTACTTCAGCGATCGTGACGACCAGGCCGGCGCTCCGGCCACCGTGATGCTGAGCTACGGGTTGTGGCAGACGGATTTCGGGGGCGACGCTGGGGTGGTGGGGAAGTCAATCATCCTCGACGACAAGGCATACACAGTGATCGGGGTCATGCCTCCCGATTTTCACTTTCCCACTCGTGAGACGCAGTTCTGGAAGACATTTCAATTTCAGGAGGACGCGTACAAAGAACGGGACGACAACTGGCTAATCGGAATTGGCCGGTTGAAGCCCGGCGTCTCACTGACGCAGGCGGGCAGTGAGTTGTCGCTGATCGCTAATCGTCTGCGACAGCAGTACCCCAAAGACAATCAGGACGTGGATGTGTCCGTGATTGCACTGCGCGACGAACTCTCCAAGCAGTCGCGACTGTTGCTGATGGCACTTTGCGGGGCGGCGCTGTGCGTCCTGGTGATCACGTGCGCCAATCTGGCGAATCTATTACTGGTGCGTTCCCTGGCGCGGCAGAAAGAGCTTTCGATTCGGGTGTCGCTGGGGGCAAATCGCCGCTACATTCTCCGGCAACTGCTGTCGGAGAGTTTGATTCTGGGAATCGCTGGTGGGCTCGGAGCCATCGGGTTAGCCGCCGCGGCTTTGCCGCTGCTGTCACGCCTGGTGCCGCACGGTCTTCCCATCCAGGAGGTTCCTCCTGTGGACACCAGGTTGTTGCTATTTGCTTTAGCTCTGACTGTGATTACGGTCATGGCCTTCGGGATTGCTCCAGCCGTGCGGGTGTGCAGAAATGCAGGATTCAGTGGGCTTCGTGAAGGCGTCCGTACCGGCGGAACGGGAAGTCATCGAGCGCGGTCTGCACTGGTAATTGCGGAAGTGGTGGTGTCCGTCGTGCTGCTGATTTCGTCGGGGTTGCTGATTCGGGCTCTATGGAAGGTGCAAGCGGTCGATCCGGGATTCAGGACGGATGGCATCCTGACGATGCAGACGGCGTTGCCGATTCCGAAGTACGAGAAGACCGACACTCGGGTGCAGTTCTATACCAAGGTGTTGACGGAGGTTCGCAACCTGCCGGGAGTGACCGACGCGGCATACATCAGCGGACTCCCGATGACGTGGCGAGGAGGCATCTGGCCGGTGGTGGTTAATGGCCGCTCGCAAAACCGCGCGGAAGGCACTTCGGCCAGCCTGCGCTATGTGACGCCTGGATTCTTCGGGACGTTAGGGATTCCGATCAAGTCGGGGAGAGACGTGAGCGAAGCCGACAATATCGACCACCCATTCGTCGCGGTAGTGAGTGAATCGTTTGTGCGGCGCTACTGGCCCGACCAGGAACCGATTGGGCGGCATTTCGAATTTGCGCTACATGACCGCGAAGTAGTTGGCGTCGTCGGCGACGTGCGCGTGCGGGGCCTGGAGAGGACGAGCGAACCGCAGGTATATCTCTCCTACAAGCAGGTTCCCGACGGATGGATCATCGGCTATACGCCCAAAGATTTGGCAATCCATTCATCGCAGCCGCCGGAGCGTCTGATTCCCGAGGTGCGGCGGATCATCGCGGCCGCCGATTCCGAGCAGCCCATCTCGAACGTAAGGACGATGGAGGAAATTGTCGCCGGAGAAACCGAGTCGCGAGCGATTCAAATGCGGGTGCTAATCATCTTCACTGCGATCGCCATCCTGCTCGCTGGTCTGGGCATCTACGGGCTGCTGTCGTTCACGGTTTCGTTGCGGCAGCAGGAATTCGGAATTCGGATGGCACTCGGAGCTCGCCAAGGCGACATCTTCGGAATGATATTGAGACAAGGCGCGATGTTGGCAATGGCCGGCCTGGTGCCGGGACTGGCACTGGCGTATCTGGCCGCGAGACTGCTGCAGAGCCTGCTGGCGGGCGTGAGACCGGGGGATGTGCTGACATTCTCAGCCGCGGCGGTGCTGTGCGTGATCATGACACTGCTGGGGACATTGGCTCCAGCGCTGCGTGCGGTCCGGGTCGATCCTTCGACGGTGATGCGCGCGGAGTAACGGGGGGATGCAGCCGCGATTTCTCCGCCGGCCGCTGGATGCGCCCGGTGACATTCGCCTGCGCCAGCGGGTGTAGACTTGCGTCGTATGGCAAAGGTGAAGACTGCAGTGCGCGAGGTTCGCGACGATGGCGCGTCGGGCGCGGGGACGCTCTACCTGGTCGGCACACCGATCGGCAACATGGAAGACATCACGCTGCGGGCGCTGCGCATCCTGAAGGAAGTGGACCTCATCGCCTGCGAGGACACGCGCCATACGGTGCAGTTGCTCGATCATTACGGCATTGAGAAGATGACGGTCAGCTACCACGAGCACAACGAGCTGACCCGCGCGGCTGAGCTGATCGTGCACCTCGAACAGGGCGATAACATCGCCATGGTGAGCGACGCGGGCATGCCGGGTGTGAGCGATCCCGGATACCGGCTGACTGCACTGGCGGTGCGGCATCACATTCGCATCGTGCCCGTGCCCGGGGCGTCGGCGTTTCTCTCGGCGCTGGTGGCCAGCGGACTGCCCACCGACGCCTTCCACTTCAGCGGGTTTCTGCCTGCCAAATCGGGCGCGCGCCGCAGCGCGCTGGAAGCCATTCGGCACTCACCGCGCACAGAGATTTTCTACGAGGCGCCACACCGAATTGTGGAGACCCTGCATGATCTGGTCGAACTCCTGGGGCCGGAGCGGCACGTGGTAGTGGCGCGTGAAGTTACCAAGCTGCACGAGGAATTTCTGCGTGGACACGCCGAAGACGTGTTTGCCACCCTCAATCAACGTGGCGACGTGAAAGGCGAGATTACGCTGCTGATCGGCAAGTCGGAAGACGGCACGCAGGCCCAGCCGTTACCCAAGAGCGTTGCGAAACGCGTCAAGGAACTAATGAGTTCCGATTCGCTCGACGAGAAAGCCGCGCTGAAGCAGGCCGCTAGAGAGTTTGGGGTGTCGAAGAGCGAAGCCTATCGCGAGCTGCAAAGGGTGAAGTCGTAGCTGGTGAGTAGTAACCGGTCGCACGGGTGTCCCAGAGTATGATGATGAATTCATTCCATGAGGGCATCCGGTTTTTTGCTTGCCGAGAAACAGAACAACTTGTGATCCCCCGTTGATGCGAACGATGCGATTGAGTGGAATACTCGGCATCGCGTCGTTGTTGTTTCTGTCATTTCCTGCTTGGGGGCAACATTCCCATCCTCCGCCCGCTACGCCTCCGGTGGAGGCTGCACCGACGGGTGTGCCCGATCCCGCGCTTGAGACCATGACTCGCGCGGCCGCAATTCAGGCCAGGCCGGACCAGGCAGGCTATTACCGCTCGGCCATCGCCAGCACTGACGCCGCACTCCAGCAGTCGCGCGAGTTGCAAATGCTTGGTCCTCAGGCCATGAGTGTTCCCACCGTGAATGGCAAGGCGCTGCAACTGCGCGACGCGCTCGATGACGTCGATCACTACAATCGACGCTTCATGGCTTCGTTTTCGAAGACGCAGGAATCGGAACTGAAGAAACTGACCAAGCGATTGCGCAAGTCCTACACTTTTGTCGCCAGAGAATCGAAGGCGGTGCAGCAAGGCATGGAGCCGGGAAAGGTGGTTCCGGCACAACTGATGAGTGCCGCAGCGAATCTGGAGAAGGCGCTCTCCGACTTTCGGACTGACCAGGTGCGACTGGCGCGGGAGATGGGAATCCAGTCGAAGTGATATGGTTTTCGAGGATGGGCACAGGCGTATGAATCGATCTGCATTCTTTCTCTCGTTGCTGATTGTTCTGGTCGGCGGCGCGACCCTCTGCGTGGCGCAGGGGGCAAGCAGCCCGGTCGACTTCCTTCCCGGTCCGGACCTGCAAAAGAGATACCTGTCGCCATCGCCAGCGGAGGGCGCGACGAAGAAGTCGCGGCAGTCGACCATCGGGAGTGGTAAGGCCATGATAGACAGCGGCGATCCCAAGGACCCGTTCTGGAATGAGCCAGTGGACCTGGACGGCGCGGGCCACATCGTGAATGCCGACATGTTGTGGGATGAATCGTCGAAGATACTCTATGTTTTTGCGCGCGCCAGCCTGCGGTGCACGCACGGCAAGTCGATCGACGGAGCAGTTCTCATCGGCATCTATGGCAAAAAGAATTTTCTGGATAAGTCGCCGGGTTCGGGGTGGTGGGTGGTTGACCTCGCGAAGGACGAATGTGAGGCGCCCCTGGCCGGTTTGTACGGGTGCAAGTTTGACTCCTATGGCTCAACCCTGGCGTGTGGCCGCGCCGCACTCGATCGCCGGATCAACGACATCGCCATCGTCGAGTCCACGCAGTTCTGAAAGCGGGGAATGCAGATGCCCCGCCCAGGCCATCGCAGCCTGGACAGGGCACGAGGTGGTTCAGGAACTACGGCATCAGAACGGTGTCGATGACGTGCACGACTCCGTTGGACTGATAGACATCAGCGATGGTCACCATCGAGGTGCCACCCTTTTCGTCGGTCAGCACCACGCTCTTCCCCTTGAGCGACGCGGTGAGGTTTTCGCCGTTGACCGTCTTCAAAGTTGCCTTGCCGCCGCCGGACTTGATCATCTTGACCAGCTCGCCAGCAGAAACGTTACCTGCCACAACGTGGTAGGTGAGAATCTTAGTGAGCGTGTCCTTGTTCTCAGGCTTCACCAGCGTGTCCACGGTGCCCGCGGGGAGCTTGTTGAAGGCTTCGTTGGTGGGGGCGAACACGGTGAATGGTCCGGCGCTGGAGAGGGTGTCGACCAGTCCAGCAGCCTTCACCGCCGCCACCAGCGTGGTGAGGTCGGGCGAGGCAGAGGCGTTCTGCACGATGGTCTTGCTGGGATACATGGCCGCTCCGCCCACGGTGGGGTCGTTCTTATCGGCCGCGAATGTGGAGATTGCGACAGTCAGGGTAAACAGGGATACCAAGAGTTTCTTCGTCATAGATTTCATCACCTTTTCGTTTTGTTGAGCGTTATGGGATTTTGGGCCGCTCGATTGATCTAACGTGCGGGGAGCGCGATTGGATTGCGATGCGCCTTAGCAGAATTCCGGAGACCTAGTGCCACGGCTGTTCGCAAAGTAGCGCGCTTCCTCACAATGCAAGAGATGTGGGCTTGAGTATCGAGGACTGCGCGAAGTTACAGAGCTTTGCATGAGGAGAAAATAACGGCGGAAGGGGCTGAGGTAGGAGAAAAATCAAGCCAATCGATGCCCCTCGTGCTGGCCACTCCTCTCTTTCCTTCACTGCCGAACGCTCCTCCTCGACCTTGCGCGGCTTAGTTCACTTTCTGCCCTATCAGCTTTCCATTGTGTCCGAAGGGGCCAGCCCAATATCCAGTCAGGTCTGTGCCGTTGACGGCGATGCGAAATTCCAGCGGGCCATAGGGAGTGTCAGCCATTACCCACATGCGATTGCTGCCGGCCCGGACCGAGCGCAGCGGACTCGCCTCGCTGCCGGCATCTTTCTTCGTGCCGCCCAATTGACCGTTGGAGGCCTGCTCGACGACCAGCTCGGCGGTCTGCGCCTCGCTGGACTGATCGTTGGTGTAGGTGATCTTGTATGTTCCTGCCGGAGCGAAGCGCAGGGGAGCCTGCAGGGCAGCGATCTTTTCCATGAGGTTCAAGGTGGCGGCATTGTGTGGTTCCTGCGCCTGAGATTTCCTAGCTTCGGTCATGGCCTCGCTCAGCTTTCCGTCCTGCGAGAGCAGGTCGGCCAGCAGGTAGTAGGCGAAAAACGACTGGGGATAAAGCTGGGTGTTCCATCGTGCGATTTGAATGGCAGCGGGGAGATTGTCGGATTGCAGCTTCCTGGCCTTGGTCATCAACACCCATTCGGCGATCCAGGGCGAGGTTTCGGACGCAAGCGGTTCGGCAAGCTTTCGTGCGCGCGCGACGTCGCCCGATTCGAGCGCGGCATCGATCCCTACCAGGCGTTGCTTGATCGCGGCGTCATGGGACTGCGCGGCAGCCTGCAGTTTGCCGAGTTCCGCGGACGATAACCATCGCCCTTGCAGCATCACTCCAGCAATGCTTTTGGTGTTGTTGATATCGGTTAAAGGGTTGGCCGAGAGGAGCAACAGGTCGGCAGGAGAGCCTTCCGCGATGATGCCGAAGCGTGGTGCGTAGGGGACGTATTCTGCGATGAAGCTTCCCGAGTTTCGCGTCGCCGTAAGCAAGGCCTGGTAGGGAGTGAATCCGGCTTCGACCAACTCCTGCAGTTCCTGATGGGCGGAGAGTCCGGGGAAACCGTAGGGCGCAGCATCGGTTCCGAGCACGAGGCGGACTCCGCGCACACGCAGCAGGCCCACCAGTTTGTAGAGCGCCCTCTGCACGGCGTTTGTCTGCTCGATTTGCTCGGCGGTCTGATCGTTTCTTTCATTGCGATTGTTGGCGGGCATCCATTGGGAATACGCGGCGGGTGGGAGCAATTTTGCTTCGTCGGACTGCAGCACCGCGTTCAGGTCTTTGAGCTGCGCGATGTTGGTCGGATTGACGTTGAGATTGGGGGTGACCGTGATGTGCGAGGCTGCAATCGTCGCGGCGAATTCTTCCAGCTCGGAATCGCTGGGCGGATGGTCGAAACGGGCAAACATCAGGTCTTCCAGGTGGGCGGCCAGCACCTGACTCGATTGCAGCACTTCCAACGCTCCGACTTGGCGGTTAACATGTCCGGCGACCGGGATCTTCTCCTGCTGCGCGGTTTGTAGAATGCAGTGAAAAACATCGGGACGAAGCGTGCCGTAGAGCTTGATGAAGTCGTAGCCGGCTTGCTTGTCGTCGCGAATCAAGGCTGCCGCATCGGCAGGGTTCTCCGCTGTCGTGAACATCTCGTTCAGCGGGGGAATGCCATCAATGGTTGGACTTGCGGTATAGATCGTCGGTCCCAGCAGCGTCCCTTCGCGGACCTGCTCGCGCCACTTGAGGTGCATCGGCGAGCCATGCATGTTTAAAACCGTGGTCACACCGTAGGCCGCGTACGATAGCAGGTCGTCGGAGGCGAACAAATGCACGTGCAAGTCTGCCAGGCCGGGCATGAGGTACTTTCCGGTTCCGTCGACTTGCAGGGCATTCCTGGGGACAGGAACGGTCGAGGCAGGCCCGATAGTGACGATCTTGCCGCTCTTTACTAGAGCGTGTTTCATAAATGGCGATTTGAAAGGGCACGGCTTCAGCCGTGCCATCCCGAACTCCTTAAGATGTGGGCTTTAGCCCCTGAGGGAATTTCCTGTTGCGCGACAATTTGATTTATGAAACATGCTCTACTAAGGTTTGGTTGGCGAGGACGCGGTCGGTGTCCATGGGGATCAAATTGACATGAGTGAAGACAACTGATTCGTGCGGTGTAGAGGCGGCAGGCGCCTGTCCCAAACAGAGGGCGGGGACTATCAGAGACGTGAAGATGCACAGCAGATAACGGCAGTCTCTGGTCATGAGTCGATAAACGGATTCGGGGAGGGAAAGTTCACCCAGTGGGACGAATAGACGGCGCGACCGGACGAACTGCCTCCCACCGCTCGCCTGCGCCGCATGCTAAATGAGAAGGAAACGCGGTTCTGAGTAAATTCAGCTTGGAGGAAGCGACCGGAAAGCCTATCGTGAATTATCAAAGCGAGAACAATGAGTGCCGCGACCGGCAAATTCGCGGTGACAGATTCTCGCCTGTCGCGTTGGTTGGACTGGAGGATTTCCATGAAGCGTAAGCCGGTAGTGCTGATGTTGGCTGTGGTGTCGATTGCTATCGCAATGGCCGCGCCCGTTTTTGGCCAGAGCGCCGGCGCGGGGGTTGCGAAACAATTGCGCGACAACTTCATCGATGTTGACCGCAAGATCCTGGACATGGCCCGAGACTTTCCGGCTGAGAATTACGACTACAAACTGCGAAAGGAGATGCGCTCGTTCGGGGCCGTGCTGGTGCATCTGGCGGCGGGAAACGTCTACGCCGCCAAGATCGGACGCGGCGAGAAAGCGAAGTGGGATGAACTGGATGCCTCCAAGTATCCGGACAAGGCTGCGATTGTGGCGCTGCTGGAGCAGTCGTTTGGCGATTCCGAGACGGTGTTGAAAGGGCTGCCGGACGCGACTTTCGCAAAGTCAGTCGAGCCGTGGCTGAGCGTGATGGAACATAACGGCGAGCACTATGGACTGCTGGTCGCCTACTACCGCGCCAACGGAATAACGCCGCCGGAGTCGAGACCAAAGAAGTAGAAGCGTGGATTTGCTCCCAGGTTGGCCCAGAGAACCGGCGCGACCTGGGGCATCCATCCCGGTTGTGTCATAATTTGCCACGCCATGAAAATCACCCTGTCCGCGTTTCTTTTGTTCCTGCTTTCCAGCCTGATCGTCGCTCAAGCGCCTCCATCCGCCACGCCTCCGGCGAGCCCCGTCTCTCCCCAGATCAAGCAGGCGCAGCAGCTCAACAGCGAAGGTAAGCAGGACGAAGCCCTCGCCATCCTCACCCAGATGCTTGCCAGCGATCCAAAGAGCTATGAAGCCAACCTGACGGCCGGTATCGTTCTCGACCTGAAGGGTGACTACGGCAAGGCCCGAACTTATCTGCAGCGCGCGATTGAGGTGGCGGCACCCGAGCGGCGAGTACAGGCGCTACGTACCATGGCCGTCTCCTATGCGTTCCAATGTGAGTTGCCGCAGGTCTCCGACTATGAGCAGCAGGCTTACGACGGGCAGATGAAGAATGAGAAGTTCACCGACGCCGCGGGCACGGCCAACGAACTGGCACGCATTTACCTGGAGTGCGGCGACGTCCCCGCCGCGGCCAAATGGTACCAAACTGGGTACCAGACAGCCCTGCGCAAGACCGACTTGTCCGAGGCCGACCGCGAGCTGTGGAATTTCCGCCTAGAGAATGCCAAGGCCCGCATCGCGGCGCGTGAGGGCAAACACCACGAAGCCGAGGCCGACGTAGCCGCCGCGAAGGCCGCACTCGACAAAAGCAAGAATGCCGAGCAGCAGCGCTTTTATCCGTATCTCACCGGATACGTCGCGCTCTACGCCGGCGACTACAAAGCTGCCATCAAGCAACTGCAAACCGCCGACCAGAAGGATCCCTTCATCCTGGTGCTTCTGGCCCAGGCCTACGAAAAGCTGGGCAGCCAGTCTGAAGCCATGAAGTACTACCGCCAGGTACTGACCATCAACAGCCACTCTCCCACCAACGCCTTTGCGCGCCCGCTGGCGAAGAAGAAGTTGGGCATGGGCAGCTGATCAATTTCAGAGAAAACGCATTGCAAATCATAGAATCAGCGCGGCCAGAGCCAACCGAAAGTCCCCGCCGTTAGCAGGCCATAGACGAGGCCATCGACGACTTCCTTGATGGTGGCGCTCCAGGTCTGGCCCTTCCAGATGCCATTGCTCAGGTTGCCCAACCCGTAGGCGAGGAACGCGGCCGTACCGACCACGCGAAAGACCTTGAGATAGTTGGTCCCGGGCTCCATCGTGTGCGCCGCGAGATAGGCGACGAAGAAGCCAACGATCAGGCAGTAGGCAAACCACTGGCCTAGGAACTTGGGCATGACGGGCGGACCGTTCGGCAGCACCGTCATCATTCCGACCGGTCCCTGGTTGTATTTTTCCACCATGGCGGGCGAGTTCATTTCCTTGTGGGTGCCAAACGGAAAGATGTAGAGACCGCGCTTGAGGTTCGCCGCACGCAAGGTGGCGCGGATGTTGTCTTCGTCGGGGAGCTTCTGGTAGTCGCTGCGGTGGTAGGGCAGCAGCATGTGCATGACAGAGCTGGCGATGAAGACGATAACGGCCGACAACACAATGGGGAGCCAAAGGGCGCTGAGAGGAACCATGGACAGACTCCTTCAAGTGCGAGATTTTGGGGCCGGGATTTTTCCCTGCGAGGCTATCCCTAGGCCGGAGCGGCGGTCAAGCAGCCAACGCGAGGCTGACTTGGCAGGCGAATCTAAGGGAGCGGTACCCAGCTATTGCGCGCGCTTCTGCAGTTCGAGGCAATGATCGTGAAGCTTGGCGTCGTGCGAAAGGCCATCGGCGATCATGCACTCATCGAGCGCGGTTTTGGGATCGGAATTCTGCAGGAGGTTTACCAGCATCACGCGCGGGTTAATCCAATCAGGTGCGAGTTTCGACGCGGTCTTCAATTCGGCGATGGTCGACGACAGGTCTTTCTTGTTCTGGTAAGCGATGGCGAGATTGAAATGAATATTGGCGTTGTTGGGACGCAGGCGCAGCGCTTCCTGATATTCGGCGATGGCATCGTCGGTTTTGCCGATCACATCGAGCGCGGTAGCCAGGTTCATTCGGGCGTCGGCATTGTTGGGCTGGATCTGCAGCGCCGCCCGGTAGTGCTCGATCGCGGCAGCGTATTGCTTGCTGGCATATAAGAGGTTGGCGAGGTTGTTGTGGGCGACCGCCATCTTGGGATTGAGCCGGATCGCCTGCAGATACTCAGAGGCCGCGCCTTTGAAGTCGCCACTCTTTTTCAGGGCGAAACCGAGATCGTTGCGGGCGTTGGCGTCGTTCGGCCGCAACATCACGACCATGCGCAATTGGGCGATGGCTTCGGTGTATCCCTGCCGGTCCATGAGCAGACTGGCGAGGTGGTAGCGGGCATCGACGTAGTCGGAATATTCCTTGATGGCAGCGCGATATTCCTCGATGGCGGTTTCGTAGTCCTTGTCTTTTTCGGCCTGTCGGGCAGCGTGATAATGGCGCTCGGCGGCAGCGGGGACGACGGGCGCAGCCTGGGCCTCTCCGGCTGGTGCAGGCTTCACAGGAGTGGAGGAAGGCGCGGTGCGTGGAGTTTGCGGACTTGAGGGCGTCTGGGTCGGAGCCTGGGGTTGAGGATGGGAGGGAAACTGCCCTTCCGCTGCGCTTTGTGCGAAGGAAACACTGCCAGCAGAAACCACCAGGCAAACTATGCCTGTCACCAGCCGGCCGCTCCCAAATGTCGAAGCGATTTTCATGAGTCCGTAAGGCAAGTATATCGTCTGAATCCGGGGGCAGCGACGGCCTAGCGGGTCGTATGTGTGGTCAGGCACTCCTGGGAGCACGAAGCACGAGCAACCCGCCAGCCAGCGACGCCACCATCATTACGGCCAGTCCGGCGGCAAACGACCCCGTCCGTGCATGCATGTAGCCGAACAAGTACGGTCCAGCAAAACCTGAAATGCTGCCCACGGCGTTGATCATTCCGACACTGGCGGCGGCGGCCGACCGGCTCAGGATCTCAGTGGGAACCGCCCAGAAGACGGGGAGGTAGGACGAGCCCAAGCCCACCATGGTGAACAACAGCAGGGTTAGCGCGAGGGAGCGCGGTTGAGCGACGAGGCCCATAAACCCGGCGGACGCGACGAGGAGTGGCACTGCGGAGTGCCAGCGCCTTTCACAGCGCTTGTCGGAGTGCCAGCCGTTAAGCTGCATGGCAAAGAAAGTCGTCAGAAAGGGCAACGCGCCGAGTAGACCGACGTGCATGTCCGAAAGTCCTGACTGACGCTTGAGCATAGTCGGGAACCAGAAGATAAAGGTGTAAAGCGCCAGATAACTGAAGAACGTTACCGAGGCCAACAAAAGCACCGTGCGAGAGCGGAGGGCCTGCTTGATCGACATGGTTTGCGTGTCGCCTGCTTTTTCTTCATGCAACTTACTCGCTATCCAATCCCGCTGTTCAGGAGCGAGCCACGTGGCCTGCCCCGGCAAGTCGGTCAGGTAGAAGTAGGCGACAATGCCTAGCACGACAGCCGGCAAGCCTTCCAGGAAGAAGAGCCACCGCCAGCCCTCGACGGCGAACCAGTGGTGGCCAAGAATCCAGCCTGCCAGCGGCGATCCGATGACGAATGAAATGGGAATCGCGGCCATGAAGTTGCTGGTGGCTTTGGCGCGGTCCTCGCGGATGAACCAATGGCTCAGGTAGACGATGACCCCGGGAAAAAAACCGGCCTCGGCCGCGCCCAGCACAAAACGCGCCAGGTAGAGTTGGGCCGGAGTGTGCACCAGCGCGGTCATCGCAGTCAGCGATCCCCAGGCGATCAGGGTGGCGGAAATCATGCGGCGCGCGCTCCAGCGTTCGACCAGTAGAGCGCCCGGCATCTGCAGCGCCACGTAGCTGATGAAGAAAACGCCGGCGCCCAAGCCAAACACCTGGTCGCTGAATCCCAGTTCGCGGGACATTCCGATGGCGGCGTATGCCACGCTGGTGCGGTCGAGGTAATTGGCGATGTAGAGAACGAAGAGAAACGGAAGCAGCCGCAAGGCAACCTGGTGGCGCGTGTGGTCAGCCAGATGGGCCGCAGCAATGGCTGGGGCGCGGGAGATCGCTACGGCCAATTCGTTGTCTCCGGTGAGTTGAGAATAGTAAGGTCGGAGTATAGCGGAATTCCGGACGGGAATGAACGGAATTGTGGCGGAGCTACGAGCCGCAGCAATAGTCTTACGCTTTGATCGCGCTGGCGCGATAGAGAAAACACAGACTCAGGATTCGGCAGGCGAGGCGCGTAACTGCATCATGCGCAGCTTGCCGCCTACCCAGGCGCTGGGGATGGCCAGGGCAACGAGCGCGACAGGATACCAGTGCGGCTCGAAGGCCGGTCCCATGTTCCACGTAACCACCGCTCCCACCGTGCTCACGACGAATCCCAACATTCCAAGCACCAGGGCGTGCATCATGGGCCGATCGGGCGCGAGTCGCGCCGTGATGTAGCTGCCGGCGACCCCGTAGATTGTGCGATAGGCGGTCGCTAGCAAGAGAAGCGGGTCGGACATCTGCTGGCCCAGAGCTGGAAAAATGCCGGCAGCGTGCAGCACGACATCGGTGCCAATGGATAGAAGGATGCCCGCAAACATACCGGCGAGCAGGGCAATCAGGCTTCGACCGAGACGCCTGGGAGGACGAGGTTCGTTCATGATGCTCGCTATCCTTTTTCGATCGCTGACGCCGGCAGGGCCTACTTGCAGCCCAGGGCCTATTTGCAGCCATTTACGCCCGGATCGCGGTCGCGCGGATCGCGCTTGGGCAAAGTGTTATCGAGGCGCAACTCGTAAGTGTCCTGTATCTGCTTGCCATCGAGGCGCAGCGATTGCCGCAGCATGACAGGCCGAGTCTTCGCGCTGGTGACACTGTACCAGTTGTTGATGGACTCGGTGTAAATCGGGCCGCAGCGCTGCAGCCGGACATCGAGCCCCTGAGCGCGCAGCTGGCCCAGCAAGTCTTCCCCGCGGGCATGCAAGCCCATTCTCGCTGAACTCGATGGTTTTGACCTGCGAAGCCGAACCACTGGCCAGCAGCGAAAAGGCACGCTCCGACAGCTTGAGATTGGCGGAACGTTGGGAGACGCCCGCCTGCGGCGGATAGGGCGGATTCCACTCTGCGCCCGGCACCAGAGTCAGCAGGTCTTCCAGTCATAGAGCGCAGGGCCGGAGGCTTGCGGCAGAAGGCCCACGAAAATCTTTGCCAGTTGCTCGGGCGGCATCTCGGTCGAGACCGGCTTGCGCTCGCTGGTCGTCGCCGAGCACTGCTCCGAATAGAGGGCTAGTTGTTTGGGCTGCAGCGGCGGCAATTCCTCGCCCAGCGATACCGCGAACCCTTCACAGGGCTTGCCATTGCACGAGGTCTGGATCGACAAATAGCCAGGGGCGGTGGCCGCGCTCTTGAGGCGATACCAATTCGTGCCTCCGATGGTGTTCGGCACCGGGCAGCGGGCCAGTTCGGCAGAAAACCCCGCCCGTTTCAGCGCCGCCAAAACCGCAGCTTCTCCGATTGGCGAGGCCGCATTCCTGAAATAGACGTGACTGACGATGGTTCGCGCACCGCTGGCCACCACGACCAGGTTCCTGCCGGCAATGGTCATTCGGCCTTGGCGGGCGAAACAGCCGCCGTCGGGAAGACAGTTATCCAGCATGGTGGGAGGCAGCGGCGCCCATCTGATTCCGGGGAGCTTATCGAGGCCGTCCCAATCGGTGTTGAAGCTTTTGCCGAGGATGATCTTGACGTCCTCCGCCAACGCGTCTTCCGGAGTTGCGGCCGCGAGTGCAGGCGGCACGAGACAAACCAACGCAACGATGGAAGCGATCACCTGGACAAAGAATCTCGATAGCACGAGCGCCCTCCCCTGGAAAACAGTCAAGGAAACCTATCACAGGCACGAAGGTGCTGCAATGATGGCGCCTTACTGCGCAGGGAACTGAAGTATGACTGTGCGGGTGGTGTATGTGTCCGGCGGGCCGGGCGGAAAGGCGACTTCGAGGGCCAATCCATAAGGCAGCTTGGTGATCTGCGCGCCTTCGACCGCCATGCCGCTGGAGGCGTTGTAGATCGGGACCTCGTAGGTCTTGCCGCTTACTCCTGCGACCTGCATCTGCAGGCGATCGTGCCCTTCGTTCCACTGCTCAGAAACAATCTTCAAGTTCGAACTGGGCGCGCCGTCAGAGGGGCCGGTAATGGGATAGGCGATGCGGAAGTCGCCGTCGACGCGCAGATGAATCGTGGTCTTGTCGGCGGAAATCGGCACCGACACGGTCGCGTGCTGATCGTTTTCGTTGGCGGCAATCGTCGGCGAGGCTTTCTTGCCGTCGACGACGGCTTCGACTATTTTCGCGCGCAAGCTGAAGGCCGGCGAGAATTCCAGATGCACCACGCCACTGCCGCGGCGCTGCACTTCCAAGGTGATGTCGTTTCCCGCGCGGTGGTAGGTGAAGTCGAGTGATGCGTTCCCCGCTTTCACATTGTGAATGGCGAAGTCGTTCCAGTCGGCGGGTACGTGCGGTGCGAACACCACGCTGGACTTCAGGGCGTTGACCTCGAGGCCCAGCAGGCCACGCATCAGCGGAGTGATGACCATCGCCGATGACCAGATCTGATGGGGAGTGCTGGTGGAAAGCTGGGTGTAGTAGTCGCCCGAAAGTACCTCGGTCACGCGGCCGGGCGATCCATCGTCCGCGAGCTGAGCGTTTGCCATGAGATTGGCGTAGCCGTAGAGCGGCCGATGGTAACGGTATCCGGCGACGGAGGCCCATCCGGTGAAGAGCGGCCAGACGCTACCGAAGTGGTATCCGGTGGGCGAGTAGTTGGGGTCCTGCTGGGAGATAATGCGCATACCCCAGTCGGCCTGGTGCGCGGGTGCGGCAATCTGGTTGAGGAAGAGATCGCTCTTGCTCTGATCGAGCACGCCGAACCACATCGGCACGGTGCCAAGAACGCTGGGTTTCGCGATGAGCTTGCCGGCGGAGTCGAGCGCATATCCGTAAGTAGTTGGTCGCCGGCGACCAGAAAAGTTTTTCGATGCGTGGCGCGCTGTCGCGCAGCTTCGTGGTCGAGGTCCTGCGCGACATCGGACTTGCCGATGGCGCGGGCGAGGCTGGCCAGCGCCTCAACTCCGGCGACGCCGACGCCCGCCTGATAGAGCTCGCCGTTGATCTCTCCCGCTGAGATACTGGGCTGTTGCGCAGGAATGAAACGAAGCGGACCGCCCTCAATCCAGCCGTGCCCGATGTGCAAGTTCCGAGAGAGTCCGTTGGGCGCATAAGTGGACTTGAGAAATTGATAGGCACGCCACAGGCTGTCCCAGTGGTCGCGGGCGAAGGCGAGGTCGCCGCTCGAGCGCACGTAGTCGTCGAAGCCAATGATGTACAGCGGCGTGCCGTCGGCGGAGGCGGTGCCATAGGGATAGTCCTTCCACCAGTCGATCAGCTTCACGGTCTGGGCGATCTCGTGGGGAATCCGGCCGTCGGGGCGCTGGTACTGCATGAGGAATTCGAGTGCGGTGCGGGTAGTCGAATAGTCGCCGATGGAGTCGAGGGCCAGCGCCGTCCACATGGAGTCGCGGCCAAAGTACCAGCTGAATCCGGGGCGATGGCTGCCGCTGGAGATGTTGTATCCGGCGACGAGGCCTTTTCCGGCGAAGGGCTCGTCCACCAAGCCCTGCAAAGTGCTCACGCGCGACCAGTCGTAGGCGAGCTGCAAGTTGCGGTCGGGCAGTGAGAGCTTCACGGTGCTATCGAGATAGCGCGAGTAGTAGTCGCGGGATTCGCTGACGACTGCGGCGTCAGGGGTGAGCAGCTTCTGGTAGAGGGTGTCGGCCTGTTGCTGGCTATCGAACGAGGCAGCCATGACGAAGCGATAAGTTGTACTGCCTTTGGCCGGCGGTCCGAAGGAAATCACGTCGGAATGTTCGGCAGAATAGTCGGCACTGTAGGTGGTGGTGAGGGCGCTAGCTCCCGCGGCGCCTGCGATGGCGAAAAAGCCGTGGCGGTCGCTGCCAAAGCGGAAGGCCTTGAGTTGCGGGTCCCATTGACTGTAAGCATCGCCCAGTCCGGCGGGCCACATCCACGCTACATCGGGCACAAACGACGCCTCGACCCCGACCGGATCGAAGCTGTTGACCTCGATCGTCACGATGGCACCGCGTTCGTTGACGGGAGTGAACCAGGTAGCGCAGGCGGTGAAGGAGTCGTAGATGTAGTGGACCGAGACGGACTCGGGACGCACGGTGATGGTGCGGGGCAGAGCGTCGCCGGAGAGCACAATGTCGCCGAGGCGGAATTTGAGGTTGAAGTCTCGGAAGAGCTTCAGAGGAAAGATCCAGGCCTCGAAGATGCCGTCCTCTCGGCCGAGCAGTCCGGCGTGAGGACTGACGGCGTCAAGGAATTGCCAGTCGCGCGCGGCTCGGGTAAGGGTCATCCCACGTGAATCGCCGCAGTTCGATTGGGCGAGCAAAGGCGATGTAAGCGCGAGGCTGAGGGCGGCTGGAATGAAGAACGATCGGAAGCTCATCGGTCTGCGATGTTATTGGAATTGTGAAAGCGAGGCAATAGGGTGCACGAGGCATTATGTGACTTGGCGGCCACCTCGGCGCTGATTCCGACGCTCCGTGGCTCGATTTCTGTCAGTGCCAGAAGTTGCGCACCCAACGATGCGGACGCAGCTTCTGCAGGACCTCAGGCGGCAGCGGTCCGGCATCGGAAGCGGCGACGTTGGCGGCCACGTGGCTGACATTGCGCATGCCCGGGATCACGGTGGAGACCGCCGAGGGAGACAGGCAAAAGCGAAGTGCAAGCGTGGGAAGTTCGTCGAGGGTGATGCCGGCATCGCGCACAATGGCCTGCACCGCATCCCAAACTTCCTGTTTGCGGTCGCCGCGGAAGTACATGTGACGGAAGTCGCCCTCGGGGAACTTCGTGTCGGGGGTCAGTTTGCCGGTCAGGGCGCCTTCGTCGAAAGGCACGCGAACGATCACGCCGATGCCGTGCTGCTCGCAGTAGGGAAAGAGTTCGTCCTCGGGCGACTGGTCGAAGAGGTTGTAGATGACCTGTACGCTGTCGATGAGTCCGGTATCGAGGGCCTTGAGCACGTTGGCCGGCTGATGGTTCTGGATGGAGATCCCGATCAGTCGCACTTTGCCGGAGGTCTTGAGCTGTTGCACGGTCTCCTGCCATTCGGGCTCGGTCGCCCAGTCGTCGTGCCAGGTGTGGAACTGGTAGATGTCGATCTGTTCGCGGCCGAGGTTCTGCAGCGTCGTGTGAAGTGAGGAGAAGACGTGTTCCCGGGGAAAAGTACGGCGCAGCGGGGAGCCGGGGCCGACGCCCCAAACGTAGTCCTTGGGAGGGACCTTGCTGGCGATGACGATATCAGGCGACTTGCCGAAGGCGCGGGCGATGAGTTGCTCGCTGTGTCCGTCGCCGTAAACCAGTGCGGTGTCGAAGAAGTTGACACCGGCGTCTCGGGCGGCGTGAAGTGAACGCAAAGACTCTGCGTCATCGGCGCCGATCCACATGGCCTTGCCGATACCCCAGGCGCCGTAGCCGACGTCGCTGACCTTGAGTCCGGATTTGCCGAAATTGCGGTATTGCATGTGACGTACCTCGTTGAAATAATAGCGCTTAACTTTGCCCCACAATGTAAAGTACCACCAGTCTAAACTACGTCACCTCTATTCATTCAAAACCACGAATGACTGGCGCATCCACTCATAGGTCACCACCAAAGTAGGGAAGCATGACGACACTCATCGATGAGCATCCGCCACAATCGTGAAACTCACGCGTCATGATTGAGAAATCATGGTTAAGATT
This sequence comes from uncultured Acidobacteriaceae bacterium, assembly GCA_963758255.1. Taxonomy (GTDB): domain Bacteria; phylum Acidobacteriota; class Terriglobia; order Terriglobales; family Acidobacteriaceae; genus DASRAA01. The sequence goes on along the minus strand of CAVWUX010000011.1, from coordinate 292,333 downwards.
GAATATTGTGCTTGCATTCTTTCCCAAGTTGTAGCAAGCTAGAATTCGCGTAGGAGAAGGCCCATTGTCACTGAAAACGCAAAACTCGATGCGTAGGTTCCCGCAGATAGGCATCTGCGGTAGCCGGTGGGCGATCCTCGGAAATTGTCGCTAACCCCTGGCGATTGAATCCTACGCAACCGCAAACTAATTAGAGCTTGCTGGGTAGTAAAGACCACGGATACCTCGACACCGTGTCGTGAGCCACCCGTAGTCGCTTGCTCTTCCGGCGCTAAGTTTGGCCAGTGAGAAGTATACGGTTACTTCTGGGACGCTCCATTGGGCGGAGCCTCGAACCCGCACGCCGTGAATGCTGGTTCCCTGGTCATGAGTTCTCGCAAACTTCGGGTTTGCGAGGCGGGCTCGCGCCGGTGATGAAGGCAACAGTTACTGCTCTCGCCCAAAAGAGCGCAGGGGCCGAAATCCCTGCCGGAACCCGCGAATGCAGGCGTCGGGGCGTAAGCCCATTTTGACAAGACACCTGCAGATGGCGGTCCGACCGCAACTGTTGCCAATAGTTCACCTGCGTGAATGGTTTTGGGAATAACGATGGCGCGAGATGCAGGAGAGTTGGAGGTGAGGCATGGAAGGCTTAGTAATTGCGTTGGTCTATGCGATTGTGGGTGGGCTCGGCTACGCCTGGCGTGACCGCAGCGTCGATGGTCCGGCTGTGTCTCTGTGTCTCACCTGCGTGAACGCGGTGATCACCCGCGGAACCCGCGGCGAAGAGTTGGTCGCGTGCAGCTTCGCTGGTATCCTGCGCCCTGTGAAGTTCACCGTCTGCGAGTGCACTGGGTACTCCAACACGCGGAACGTCAGCAAGCTGGTGAAGATTGAGGGGTTCGCAAGGGAGGCGCGCGAGGTGTATGCGGAAATTGCGATCCCGTAACTAACTCTCAGACTATTAATTGTTTGACCGGTGGAATAGGCCGAACTACTCGCACTGGGTATAGCGGTCGCAGGTTGAAGTCCTGCGAAGGGCCCAACCAGGGCAGTAACAAGGTAATGGAGAAGGTAACGCAGTTCCATCGCGAGTATCCCAGCCAAACCTAACCCTTCGGCGGGAGCGCCGATTAGAAAGCAGCATGCCTTGCCAGTGTATGTGAAAAACGGAACGCCGGTCGGATCGCAGTCGCAATGCGCGAAATGCGAGCACGCGCACATCCTGCGCGGATTTCGCGAGAGCGAAGAGCTCACGTATTGCAACTTTCCGACCGACTTGATCCTGGTGCCGTTCAAGGTCCGCGATTGCTCCAACTACTCGGACAAGACGCGGCCGAGCTGGGACCAGATGCAGGACCTGGCCATCGAAGTCCGGGCGACGCCGACCTTTAATTCGGCAGGCTTTTGCGCGGAGCCAGAGGCCGAGTGCGAAGTGGCGGAGAAAAACACCGTTACTCGCTAACCCTCAAACGCCGGCAACGGGGTGGCAACCTTGTTGCCGGCGAGACTAGACCAGACGAAGCGCTACATCCTCCAATGTAAGAGGTTCCTGTCTTGATGCCAGCGCACGGGATTAACGGATAATTTACCCAAGGTTTATCAAGGAGTGAACTCGATAGCACATCATATGGTGCAAGTAGCAGGAACATCCGGAAAGGGCGGCAGGGTCGTGGCGCATGGCAATTCGCGATGAAGCCCTGGCGAGAATGGTTCCTGTGGTGGCGACTTGGGGTTGGCGGTCGCTGTCGGAGATGCTGCGCGCCGACCATCGCGGAAACTCGCGTATTTCCGCCTACCAGGTGATGGCCCTCATCGCGATGGCCTACCTGGTTGTGATGCTGTCGGTGATCCCGAATGAGGGTCTAGCGCCGAACCTGGCCTTGGGACTGGCGCAATTGACCTCGGCGGGAGTGATTGTGCTGCTGCAAGCCTCCCGGGTGGGGCTGTTCCTCTTTTATGGACGAAGCCGCGTGACTGTTTCGGTGGTGTCGTTTCACGTGGTGGCGGAGAGGGTGTAAGGCAGCGGGTCAGTGGTCATTTGGCAGGTTTCCTAAGGAAGTGGCTCATCGGCCGCGGAAGGCTCACCTCGCTTAGTGTGACAACCGAGCGAAGTGCCCGGAATTGCGACGGTGGTGTGCGAAAATGGGTCGCTATGTCTATCGATCCTCGCGCCGGGAAGCCGGCCACGCCCGACATGCTGGTCGACGTTCCGCAACTCATCGCCGCATACTACGACAAGAAGCCTGACGTCTCCGAGCCAGCGCAAAAAGTCGCGTTCGGCACCTCGGGACATCGCGGTTCGTCGCTGCTGACCTCATTCAACGAGAACCATATCCTTGCCATTTCTCAGGCAATATGCGAATACCGCAAGACGGAAGGCACAACCGGGCCACTGTTTCTTGCCAAGGATACGCATGCGTTAAGCAAGCCGGCCTTCGAGAGCGCGTTGGAAGTGCTTCTGGCCAACGGCCTGGAAGTCATGGTCGACACGGAGTTGGCGTACACTCCGACGCCGGCGCTTTCGCATGCGATCCTGACATACAACCGCGGGCGCAAGAGCGATCTCGCGGACGGCATCGTGATCACGCCGTCGCACAATCCGCCCGACGATGGGGGCTTCAAGTACAACCCGACTAACGGCGGCCCCGCGGACACCACTGCCACCAAGTGGATTCAGGACCGCGCCAACGCCATCCTGGCCGACGGCATGAAGGAAGTGCGACGGGTTGATTATCAGGCGGCGCTGGGCTCGCCGAACACGCATCGCTACGACTACGTTTCGGCATACGTCAACGACTTGGGCGCGATCATCGACTTCGATCCCATACGCAACGCGCGTCCTGCGCTGGGCGCCGATCCTCTGGGAGGCGCCTCGGTGGCGTACTGGGGACGCATCGCGGAAAAGTACGGATTGTCACTCACCGTGGTGGACCAGACGGTGGATCCGACCTTCAGGTTCATGCACGTGGACTGGGACGGCAAGATCCGCATGGACTGCTCTTCGCCCTATGCGATGGCGGGACTGATCGCGCTGCGCGACAAGTTTCAGGTGGCCTTCGCGTGCGATACCGACGCGGACCGTCATGGCGTGGTCGGCAGCCTCGGCTTGCTCAATCCCAACCACTACCTTGCAGTGGCGATCGACTACCTTTATCGCAATCGTCCGGGATGGAGCGCCGACGCCGGAGTAGGCAAGACGCTGGTCAGCAGCAGCATGATCAATTTCGTCGCCAAGAGCCTGAAGCGCCGGTTGGTGGAAGTACCGGTGGGCTTCAAGTGGTTCGTCGACGGGTTGCTTGACGGCTCGCTGGGCTTCGGCGGCGAGGAGAGCGCGGGCGCATCGTTTCTGCGGCTTGACGGCACCGTGTGGACCACCGACAAGGACGGACTCATCATGGGATTGCTGGCGGCGGAGATGCTATCGCGTACGGGCAAGGGTCCGGGACAGTTGTATGCCGAGCTGACGTCGCGGTTCGGCGATCCGGTGTATGAGCGCATCGACGCGCCCGCCAACCCCGCGCAGAAAGCGGTGCTGGCCAGACTTTCGCCCAGCGACGTGAACGAGACGAAGCTAGCTGGCGACAAGATCACGGCAATGCTCACCACCGCTCCCGGGAACGGGGCGCCAATCGGCGGGTTGAAGGTGGAAACCGCTCGCGGATGGTTTGCAGCACGCCCGTCAGGCACCGAAGACGTGTACAAGATTTACGCCGAGAGCTTTGCCGGCGTCGAGCACCTGCGACGGCTTCAGAGCGAAGCGCAGGAGTTGATCTCGCGGACGTTCAAGGCTGCAGGAGCGTGAAGACAGGGTCCAGTGACTAGCGGCCAACGGTCGGTGGCAGCTTGGCGAATGATCAGTCACCAAACTCTTGAACTGTGACGGTGGTTCTGTGAAGATGCAAGCGAGGCGGCTGCTTGGCCGCTGACTTCGGCACCCACATGCGAGCCTGGGACTTTCGATTGATCCGCTTGACCATTGCCAGCGTCCTAGCTGGTGTGGCCATCGGCGTGGTCGGGGGTGCATTTCGCTGGTGCCTGGCGCAGGCCGAACATTGGCGTGATGTGCTGATCGCTTGGACCCACGGGGCGCCATGGATCGGGTGGATAGTTCCGGTGATCGTGACGTTTGTCGCCGTTGCCGTGGCGCGCTTCCTTGTGCTGCGCTTCGCGCCCGAGGCGGCGGGCAGCGGCGTGCATCGCGTGGAAGCGATCATGGCGCGGCAGATCGAGCCGGGTACCAACGCTATTCTTCCCGTCAAGTTCGTTGGCGGAATTCTTTCCCTGGGGTCGGGGATGGCTCTGGGACGCGAAGGTCCGACCGTACAGATGGGGGCGACTCTGGCGCACATCGTCGCCCCTTGGCTGGTGCCCCATCCGGCGGACCGGCGTGTGGTACTGGCTGCCGGAGCCGGGGCCGGTCTTGCGGTGGCCTTCAACGCCCCGATAGGCGGATCGGTGTTTGTCTTTGAAGAGCTGACTTCAAGCTTCACGCCATGGCTGTTGTTGTCCACGCTAAGCGCAGCCACCTTCGCGATTGCTGTGATGCGCTCAATGATCGGCAACCAGTCGGTTTTTTTCGTTCTTCCCGAGATGACGCCGGGGGGGCCGGCCGCCTGGCTCTTCCTGCTGCTGGGCGGTTTGCTGGGCCTGGCCGGGGCGCTTTACAACTCTCTGTCGCTGGCCCTCTTGAACCTGACGGAGCGGTTGGGGAAGTATCCGGCCATCGTGCGGGCCGCCTGTATCGGGGCAGTTGTGGGGTTAGTGGCTTGGTTTTCGCCGGCAGTGGTCGGCAGCGGCGATACCCTGACGCAATCGATCCTGTCGAACAAGCTCCCCATGTATGCGCTGGGAATGGTGTTTGTTGTTCGCTTTTTTCTCGGACCTTGGTCGTATGCGGCGGAGACTCCAGGCGGAATGTTTGCCCCGCTACTGCTGTTGGGCGCTTCCTTCGGAGCTTTCTTTGGCGAAGTAGCACACCATTTCTCGCCCGGACTGGGCGTTTCGGTTGTCGACTTCGCGATCGTGGGCATGGTCGCGTTGTTTGCCGCCAGCGTGCGAGCGCCACTCACCGGGATCGTATTGTCCATTGAAATGACGGGCCGTGGTGACCTCACGCTTGCTATGCTCGGAGCGGCGCTGGGCGCAATGCTGGTGGCCATGCTGCTGAAGTCTCCACCCATCTATCAGAGCCTGCGAGAGCGCATGCTCATCCAGGAGAAACGGCAAGCGGCCGCCATCGAGGCCATGGCGGGAACCTCGAAGTAAGTAGTAGACGACACCTTTCGAGGCGCTGGCGGTTCAATGATTTTTCCCAATGTGGGAAGGCAGCGTGAATTTTCGACAGTCGGGATGGCCGCACAGCTACTAGCGCCATTTAGAATGACAAATAATCAGTTCCTCCCAATGTGGCAGCTAGACCCTCGGATTTCGTGTGCCTAGAGGGTGTAATGCTGTCTTCCCTGAATCTGGAAAGTGTGTTTCCTGAAGCCATTTCACGGCACCTTGCTGTAATTCACCAGCTGACATCGCAACGGCAAAACCTCGAAGAGGCCGCCGGCCGCATGACCCGGGCTGTGCTAAAGGGCAACAAGATCCTGTGGTGTGGCAACGGTGGCAGCGCCTCGGATGCACAGCATCTGGCGGCGGAACTGGTTGGGCGCTTTCGCCGCGATCGTCCGGGCCTGGCGTCACTGGCGCTTACCGCGAACGCAGCCGCGGTGATCGGAATCGCAAACGACTTTGGATTTCATGAGGTGTTTGCCCGCCAGGTGGAGGCGCTGTGCAATCCCGGGGATGTGTTCGTAGGCATCTCAACTTCGGGACACAGCCGCAACGTACTTGTCGCTCAGATCCGGGCTCGGGAGATGGGTGCGTTCACGATCGCCATCACCGGCGAACACGGCGGACGTATGGGCAGCACCGCCGATGTGTGGCTGCAGATTCCGTCACGCGACACTGCCCGCATTCAGGAAGCCTACATGCTGTGCGGCCACATGCTGTGCGACTGGGTAGAACTGGCGGTGTGCATCTCCAACGCAATCGAAGCACAGCGGACCGGCGTGGATGAGGACGATCATGACCGAACTATCAAGCATTGTGGAACGAGGCTTTGGCCACCCGCAGGTTCTGGTGGTTGGCGACCTGATGCTGGACAAGTATGTGTGGGGGAAGGTGGAGCGCATCTCACCGGAGGCGCCGGTGCCGGTGCTGCGCACCAGCCGTCGCAGCGAGCAGCCGGGCGGCGCGGCCAACGTCGCCATGAACCTTGCGGGACTGGGCGCACGCGTGACGGTTATGGGATTCGGCGGCGGCGACGACGACCAGCAGACGCTGGAATCGCTTCTAGCATCTGCGGGTGTGAAGCACGCCATCGTTGCTTGTCCCGGCACGCAGACCACTTCCAAGCTGCGTGTGCTCGCCGGTCACCAGCAACTTCTGCGCATGGATTCCGAAGCCAAGCCCGCAAACTCCTACGCTTCCACGGAAAGATTATTGGCGGAGGTGGCGGCCGCCTTGCCGGAAGCGTCAGTCGTGGTGCTCTCGGACTACGCCAAGGGCGCGCTGAACGAGCGGGTCTGCCGGACCATCATCGAGGCGGCGCGGCGTATTCGGGTGCCGGTCGTGGTCGATCCCAAGGGCAATGACTTCACGAGATACCGCGGCGCCACCGCAATTTGTCCCAACGCGAAGGAACTGGCGGGGGTCACGGGAGAGTCCGCCAGCGACCTCAACCGGCTGCTGACGGCAGGGCAGGAGATGACTTCCGGGCTGGGGCTGGAGTTCATGCTGGTGACGCTGAGCGAGAAAGGTATTGCTGTTGTGCGGCGAGACTCGCGACAGCATGTTCCGGCGGCGGCGCGGCAGGTGTACGACGTATCGGGAGCGGGAGACACGGTGGTCGCGGTAGCGGCGGTGGCGCTCGCGGCAGGAGTGCCTGCCGAGGCGGCAGCGCGACTGGCGAACCTTGCCGCCGGAATCGTGGTCAGCAAGGTGGGGACAGTCCCCATTCAGCGCAACGAACTGTTGGGCGCACTGGCGGAGGAACTCCAGCCCGGGTCACAGGAAAAGATACTTTCCCTTGATCTCTTGTTGGCGCGGGTTGCGGGCTGGCGATCGCGCGGTATGCGGGTCGTCCTCACCAATGGCTGCTTTGACCTGCTGCATGCCGGCCATATCAGTCTCCTGGAACAGGCGCGCCATCGGGGAGACCGGCTGATTGTCGCCGTCAACAGTGACACGTCGGTGCGGCAGCTCAAGGGGCTGAAACGTCCGCTGGTGCAGGAACAGGATCGTGCCCGGATTCTGGCGGCGCTATCGGCGGTGGATGCGGTGGTCATGTTCGACGAAAGCACTCCGCTGCGACTGATCGAGGCGTTGCGGCCCGACGTGCTCGTGAAGGGAGGCGACTACTGCGAGCATGAAGTTGTGGGCGCTGCTGAAGTGCGCGGTTGGGGAGGTCGGCTCGAGTTGGTGCCTCTGGTGGCGGGATGCAGCACCACCAGCCTGATCAAGCGGTCGGGCGCACTCGCGGCAGCGGGAGACTGACCATGGCGCCGCTGCTCTTCGCGGTACGAATTCCCACGCTGCTGGCCATCTTCTGGCGCAAGCATCTGGCACGGAGGCTGCGCCGGGCGAAGGCTCCATCCAGTCCGCGAAGCATCATTATCTTTCGGCTCGATCAACTGGGCGACCTGGTGTTGACCACGCCGCTGTTTCGCGAGTTGAAGCGCACCTATCCCAACTCGCGATGCACGGTGGTAGTGCAACCGGATTATGCGGCAATTCTCACGACGAACCACAATGTCGATGAGATTTTGCCGCTGCGCGAAAAGAATGCGAAATGGCTTCCCGCGCGCGCCAGGTGGTTAGTGTCGGCGCTGTGGTTCTACTGGCATGTCCTGCGCCACCGGCACTTCGACTGGGCGATTTCACCGCGATGGGACGTGGACGAGAGCCTGGCGACAATGCTGTGTGCTCTCACCAACGCAGGCACGCGCCTTGGCCACAGCGAGCGAGTGACAGCGGCGAAACGGTGCATCAATCGTGGATTCGATGCCGTCTTCGATGTGATCGTGGCGCCGGGGTCAGTGCGGCATGAGGTGGACCGCAATCTTGCGATCATCGAGGCGCTGGGCGCAAAGGTCCTAAGTCGGCGGCCAGAAATTTCCCTGACAGTCAACGACCGCAAATTTGCGAGCGAGCTGCTGACGCACCATGATCGCCAGCGGATGCTGGTGGCCGTCGGCATTGGCGGGCGTGCCGCCAGCCGACGATGGCCGCTGCAGAGCTACGCGGAGCTGATCGCACGGCTGAACCAGCAGCGGAACGTACAGCCGGTCATTGTCTGCTCCAGCGAAGAGAACGCAGACGCGTCGGCCCTGTCGCTGATGTTGCCCGTTCCGCCCTACATTCTCAGCGGAGTTCCCTTGCGCGCAGTATGCGCGGTGCTGGAGCGTTGCGATTTGTTCGTCGGCAACGACAGCGGGACGGCGCACCTTGCCGCTGCCATGGATTGCCCGACTATCGTGATCTCGCGACATCCCATTCATGGCGATCCGGGTCACGCCAATAGCCCGGCGCGCTTTGCTCCGCGCTGCACACGGTACCGGGTCGTGCAGCCTCCGGCAGGCGCTGGAGATTGCCGCGACTCGTGCCGCTCGCGCCAGCCGCATTGCATCAAGCTGGTGACGGCGGAAATGGTCCTCAAGGCCGCGTTCGATTTGCTGGAGCCGGAGCAAAGCGCCGTGATCCGCTGCGAGCTCCCACGGCACGGCGTGGTTCAGACAAAGGAACTGGCGGTGCTCGAAGCCGCCGGAGCGCTTTGATGTCCGCTTCGCCAACTTGGAGACACTCGCGCTATGGCCGGCTCGCTGTGGCGGTTTCGTCAGGAGCTGTGGCGCGGATCCTCTCGTCGTTGCTAACGCTGGTATCGCTGCCCCTGGCGGTGCGCTATCTGGGGGCGGAACGCTTTGGGGTGTGGGCGACGATTACCAGCACCGTCGTGTTGCTGAACCTGCTGGACCTGGGCGTCGCCAGCACCCTGACGAATCGCATCGCCCACTCCTACGCTGTAGGAGATCGGAAATGCGCCGCGCGCTTCACGACGAACGCACTTGCTCTTACTGCATCAATCGCGGGCGTCGCAGGGCTGGCGCTTGTGGCGGTGTGGCCACGAATCGACTGGATGGCGCTCTTCAATGTCGCCGTCAGCGTGCCGCGCAGCGAAATAAGTCACACCGTGGCCGCGGCGGCTGCACTGATGCTCCTCGGCCTGCCTGCAGGGCTGGTGAACCGGATATTTGCCGGGTATCAGGAAGTCCATCTGGCCAATCTAGTGGCAGCAACCGGTGCGACCGCGAGTGTTGTGGGCTTGTTTGTCGGGATGGCGCTGAGTGTCTCGATGCCAACGTTGCTGGTCATGTCGGCGGGATGCGTGACCTTGTGCAACTTCGCGGCGCTGCTGGTTACGCTGCTTGCTTACAAGCCATGGCTGCGGCCGAGGTGGTCACTGCTGGAGTGGAGCACGGCACGCGAGTTGCTGGGTTCGGGCTCTGGGTTCTTCCTGATTCAGATTGCCGGGGCGGTGGTGTTCAGCTCTGACAATGTGGTAGTAAGCCACTATCTCGGTGCGGCGGAAGTGACTCCGTACAATGTGACGTGGAGACTTGTGGCGCTTATGGCCGTGCTGCAGTCACTGGTGTTTCCTGCCCTCTGGCCGGCCTATGCGGAAGCCTATGCGCGCCACGATTACTGCTGGATGCGGCGGGTATTCCGCTTCACGCTGCGTGGAACCCTGGCGCTCAACCTCGTTGGCAGCGTCATCTTCATCGCGGCGGGCAAGACGATCATCGGGTGGTGGGCGGGGGACGCGGCGGTACCATCGACTTCGTTGCTCGCGGCCATGGCGTTGTGGGCAGTGATCAGCGGCTTCATGACCGTCGAATCGTGCCTGCTGGCCGCGGTGGACCGCACGCGCGAACAGGGCGTACTGTCGATCATTGCTGCAGCGGTGAACCTGGCGCTTTCCATATTGCTGGTACAACGCATCGGGTCGGTGGGCGTAATCGCGGGCACGATTCTGTCATACCTGCTGGTGCTGGTGGTGCCACAGAGCATGATCGTGCGCAGCGTGCTGCGACGAACCTCGCTGCAATCTGACGATGTCGAAAGCTTCGAGTTTCAAGTTTCCAGCGAAAGCGACCGTGGATTTTTCGCGACACGATCCTGATCGTCCTCAACCGTAAACTCCGACACGGTGATCAGAGGCGAGACCATCAACCGCTATCCCGCCGGCTCAATGACATGATCATCGTGATCTAGCTGCGTTGTCATCTAGTCGGGTGGCGGGGACGCGCCGGATTGGGGCGCGAATCGTGCGCCCCAGTCCGTAGAGCAACAGCAGCGTGCAAAAAACGAGGGTGATGGCCACGAAGACCGTCACGATGAAAAATACTCGGTTGACTGGGAGCTCGTTGCCAGCCAGGCGGAGCATTGCCAAGGGATATCCGGCCACCACCGCAATTACCGCCATCGTGAAGACGACGGTGAACTTGCGAAACGACGATAGCTGGCGCAGCTCGGCGCTGCGTGCTGGCTTGGTCTTGCAGTACCACATTGCGAACCAGGCCACTAGAGCCAGCAGACCGAAGACCGTGCTGGCGTGCTGCAGGACTTTGAACACCGCCATGGGCGAATGAAATGGAACCGGCACCGTTTGGTAGAGCAGACCCAGGTGGGTGGTAATCCAGGTGTGGCCATGGGTGAACTGGTCCCAGAGAACGTGGGTGGCGATGCCGACGACGATCCACAACACGATGGAGGCGAACTGTCCCCATCCCCAAAACGACAGTGGCTGGATCTTGTCGTGTAGCCGGCGCTGCAAAGCCACCGGCAACAACTCGACCACGGACTCTTTGACACATCGTTCAAACAGCCACAGCACCAACAGCGCCAGGGGAAGCGTCAGGAGAAAGACGCCGGGAAAATGATGGCCGCTGCGGTCTTCGTCTGAGAGCAAGATGAAGTACTGCAGATCGGGCGCGAAGGTGCCGATAACCAGAGCGGGCCAGACGGGCTTGAGTTTGCGGAACGGGAGCGCCGCGGCGGCATGGGATAAGGTGAACGGCATGGGTTAGCCCGCTAGAAACGGGTTGGTTTCGCGCTCATCGCCGATCGTCGTCAGCGGGCCATGTCCCGGGACCACGATGGTCTCGTCAGGTAGCGCCAGCACGGGGCCGTGTAGCGACTCCATGATTTTCTTGTAGGAACCTCCGGGCAGATCGGTGCGGCCGATGGAGCCGGCAAACAGCGTGTCCCCGGCGATCAGCTTGTTCTCGGCTGCAAAGTACAGGCAAATGCTTCCTTCGGTGTGTCCGGGGGTGTGCAACACGTCCGCCACCAGGCTCCCCGCTTGTATCTTGTCACCCGTGGTTAGGCTGGCGTCAATCGTGGTTTTCTCGGGCGGCCTCATTCCCAGCCATGTCGCCTGCACATCCAACATCTTCAGCAGCGCCTGATCGTTGGCGTTGAGCAGAACGGGCGCGCCGGTGATGCGTCTTCAGCTTCGCCGCTCCGCCGATGTGGTCGATGTGAGCGTGCGTGATCACGATCTGCTTCACGGTTAGTGCGTGGCGCTGCACGATGGCGAGCACTTCGTCGATGTTGTCTCCGGGATCGATGACCATGGCCTCACGCGTCTGCTCATCGCCCACGATGGAGCAGTTACATTGCAACGGGCCCACCGGAAAGATCTCGTGGATCATGATTTCAAGCTACCACGAACGGGACTGGACTGCTGGCCGGCACTTGCCTGCTGCTGGAAATTTTGGGCGGCTGGCCAGCTGTCTCGGTCTTGTACAAAGAAACGCAGTGCGGTACACTTCGCCCACGCGTTATTGGGTCGGCCCAGATGTCTGCGCTGATTAGCCGGAGCAGCCGATGGAGCGAATCCTATTCCTGACGTTCCGCAACCAGCAGGTGTTGCTGGTGGATTGCAGCGACTGCTCGCCCGAGGAGTTGGTGGCCGTCGTCGATGAGGTGCCCAAGCACGTGACCCGGGAGCCCCTGAATTCTGTGCTTGCCCTGGCCGACTTCAGCCGCTCGAAATTCACCAAGGAAACCGTCGAGCACATCAAACTTGCCACCGTGTTTGACCGTCCGCACGTCAAGAAAGCGGCTTGGGTGCTCACTCAGAACCTTCCCAAAACGCTGTACGAATCGGTGCTCACGTTCTCCGGGCGCGAAATCCCGACGTTCGAGACCCGCGAAGAAGCGCTGGAGTATTTGGTCGAAAGCTCTCCACCAGCAGCGAATTCTCCCGACAAACAAACCTAGAAGCCTACGATTCGGTCAGAGGCTGCTCTGCAGGCAACGAAACTTACGAGGCCTCTATAGCGGTAGGGGGTCGAATTCTTGTGTTATAGTCGACTAGAACACAACACCAGAATTTATTTTTCACACGGTTGTTTAGAATCAGTAGGTTAGGCGGAAATTGTTCTCAACTCGTTGAAATGTAAGTAAGTTATATCTATCCATATCATTACAAAGGTAATTACAGCGACATTTTTCGCCAATCCTTCGCCGACAGCGATTGACTCCGAGTTTTCAAAGTACTTATTAGAACCGCAGCCTAGGCGCGGTCCGAGCGAGACACACCACTCCCTTTGCCTCACTCTGCCCTGTATTACAGGATGGGAGCGGTGGGTGGAAAGGTCGCAGGACACATCGCTTTGTGATAAGCGCCTGGCGGAAGAGGCCTTAACAGCCGGTCCCTCGGGGGCCACGGCGACCTCATGATGGCAATGTAGGACATTACTGATGCAGACCTCGATAGAGCTCAACTCGACCCTGCGCGCCAGGGGATACAGGAATTGCTAAGCAGTTCTAACGACTCGGCGTAGTTGGAGCCGGGGCCGGTGCAGGGGCCTTCTGCGCTGGAGCCGACTTAGTATTTCCGAGCACGGACCCGCTGCTACCGGCGCGGCGCGTAGCCAGCACCGAAAGCGTGATCGACGTCAGCATGAACGCAATGGCGGCATACGTGGTGGCCCGGCTGAGCACGGTTCCGGCAGTGCGGGTGCCAAAGGCGGTCTGGCTGCCGGCGCCGCCAAAGGCGGCCGCGATGTCGGCGCTCTGTCCGTGCTGCAGCAGCACAACAATGATGAGGAAGGCACAAACCAGTACGTGAATAACAGTGATCAGAACTACCATGGATGTCTCACTTCTCGTTTCGGGCGGCGGCTAGACTCCTCGCCAAACTCGCCCGCAATTGGAAATTCAAAATCTCGCCGCCATAACCTGGGCTGAATCATGGTGCGGAAGGGGGGACTTGAACCCCCATGCCTTTTGGGCGCCACCCCCTCAAGATGGTGTGTCTGCCAATTTCACCACTTCCGCACACCCGACGGGAACGGCAAAAATCCGTCTTCCAAACAGGTCGTAGAGGCCCTTCAAGTATAGCAAAGACAGGGATTCACGCGAAGGCGCCAGAGGGCAATTACGCCTCTGCTGGACTTCTATTTGAGGGCGGCCTCTAGCGTTGTCTTGGAGGACCCCTTCGCGGCGCGCGCCGGTGCGGCCCGCGCTTTCTTGCGAGGATGCTTCGCCGGCGGACGCAGCACCGCATCGACCCGGCCTTCCGCCGCACCGGGATTCTCGGCATAATCGGGATCGAACATCGCTATCACGGATACGGCGCGAGTGGTGTAGTGCCGGGCCCACTCACTGTCGATTAGGGTCTGTTGCACGATTCTCCAGTGGTCTCTTTGGTTCTCAACCATACCCTCGCGCAGCGCTACGAGTTGCAGGACGGGATAGCCATTCAGAACGCTCAGGAACTGCTCGAATTGTTCGAGATTTACGCCCATCTGAAACACCAGTTGGGTGAGCGCCATTTGTTGCGGAGCCGTGAGCTGGTCGAAATTGACGCAGTAGGCTTTGGCGTTGTGGATGGCCTGCACGGCCGAAATGCGCAGCAGGCTCGTTGCCTCTGCCTCAGTTAGCTGTGGTGGCAGCTTTTGGGCCCGGATCTTTTTGCGGTAGTTCTTCTTGTTCCATTTGCTCAGGTTGCGTTCGAATTGGTCGAGTATGTTCTGCAAGCGTTCGGTATCGAGCCCTGCCGCTTGCCACAGTTGCGCCGAGGAGGGCTCGACAAACCGGTTGGGATTACGTAGGTCGGTCTGGGCGTGCTCACGGGCCTCGACATTGAGACTGAATCCTGCGCCAATCAGAGGCCGGCTTGTTTTCGGATCGGGATAAGCTGCCAGCACCCATCCTTCATGCCGGCTGTCGCGCAGGATTTGCATCAGAGCTTCCATGCGAAACTTTGTGCCGGAAGTATCGAAGTTCAACGTCGGTGGAGTCGCCGATGGAGCGGCTGGCGACGGCACTTTAATCGACATCGATAGGGATGACTGCACCTGACTCGAATGTTCAAGAGACGCAGGCGGTTGCGGTTGCGCCCACAGGTCAGGTGAGCGGGCGGCGGCTAGTCCAAGAATCCCGGCCAGAACAAGTTGATTCGCGACCCTCATCGTTTCCATTAGCTACCGTCGCAAGCGGCGCTATGCGATCAACCTTACCTCAGATCTGTTGCGCAAGAAACAGGGTAGTGCTCCAAACGTCCAACGATATTCCGTCTAGTACTCCACAATCTTGGTGAAGTTCTTCGGATCGAGGCTGGCTCCGCCGACCAGCGCGCCGTCAATCTCCTCTTCGGACATCAGCGCGGTAGCGTTATCGGGCTTCACGCTGCCGCCGTAGAGGATGCGAAGCGCCGCCGCGAAGTCGTCCCCAAATGCTTTCGCGGCTTCGTGGCGGATCACGGAATGGGCGTCGGCGGCCATCTGCGGGAGTGGCCGTCTTGCCCGTGCCGATCGCCCACACCGGCTCGTAGGCGATGCACAGTTTCGCTGCCTTTTTGCCCGATATGCCGTTGAACGCACGCATACATTGGCGGCGCAGCACGTCTTCGGTCAGGCCGGCCTCGCGCTCTTCCAACACCTCTCCTATGCAGACGATCGGGATCAGCCCGCTTTCCAGCGCAAACTCCAGCTTGCGGTTGACCGTGTCGTCGGTCTCGTTGAAGTATTGGCGGCGTTCGGAGTGTCCAATGATCACGTGGGTGACGCCGATCGCATTCAACATGGGGGCGGAGATTTCGCCGGTGAACGCGCCCTCTTTCTCCCAATGCATGTTCTGAGCGCCCACGGCGACGTTGGAGCCCTTCGCGGCCGCAATTGCCGCGTGCAAGTCAACAAACGGAGGGCACACGACAATTTCGTCGCGGGTGTGGTCTGCCACGAGCGGTAAAAATTCCTGCAAAAACGCTGTGGACTGCTCGGGTGTCTTGTACATCTTCCAGTTGGCGGCGATTACTTTTTTACGTGACATGAGAAGAGTCCATTCTTAGGGATTTGCCTTCAGCAAATAAATTGGCAGCCCGGCAGAAATGTTGCAGAGCTTCGCCATCGAACAATACAAAGTTCACTTCGCGAACGTGCGCGGCACGCACCAAGGCGGCGGCCGCGCTGGCCACGGCGACCTGCGAGGCCTGGTCGATAGGATATCCATAAATTCCAGTTGATATCGCAGGGAAGGCAATCGTCTGTAGCTGCAGCTCGTCCGCCACGCGGATCGATTCGGCGTGGCAGCTCGCCAGCGTCTCGGCCTCGCGCTGCTGGCCGCCGTTCCAGATCGGCCCAACCGTGTGGATCACGTATTTTGCCGCCAACCATCCTGCGGGAGTAGCAACCGCAAGGCCCGCCGGCAATCTTCCCTGGCGGGCGACGACTGCTTTGCACGCCTCCAGAATCGACGGACCTCCCGCGCGATGGATGGCGCCGTCTACGCCGCCTCCTCCCATGAGGGAAGAGTTGGCAGCATTGACGATGGCATCGCAGGTTTCGCGCGTGATGTCGCCCGGGCCCTTTACGACGAGCAGGCGGTCGGCTGAAATGTAAAGTCGGACGGTTTCGGTAACGCTCGCCACAGGAATCACTAATCCGGAAGTGGATCTCTAATGCGACGGGGCGATTCGGCGAGGCCGATGGTCCGGCCCCGCCTCATTACCTGTTTAGCCCAAAAAAGCAAGCGCCGTTTCGGCGGCGGTCACAAAAACCGTAATAACCGTTTTGTCTTTGTCGCTGAGGCCCTGTACGGAATTAAGAATCCCAACAGCGGCGTTTAGCGACTGGGTTATCTCAGCTGTTGAATCCCCCTTTTGCCAGGTATTGAGGGAAGTGATCGCTGAACCAGCGGCCTTATCGAACTGAGAGATCCAATCCCACTTTTCTATAACGGCAAGCTGATCGATGGCAGCCTTTCCTGCACCGAGAGCGCCGGCAAGATTGTGCGGGTTGAAGTGGTGAAAAAGGTTCTTGAACCAACTCATAACACCCCTTTCCATGACACAGAAGTGGCATCAAGAGGAAGTGCCGCCCCTGCTGTCTGTTGTGGCCGCAATCATACTACTTGTTGGTCAACGCTTCTACACCTGGCAACTTCTTACCCTCTAGAAATTCCAGCGAGGCTCCGCCGCCGGTCGAGATGTGCGAGATCTTGTCGGCTACTCCGGCGGCCTTGACCGCCGCGACGCTGTCGCCGCCTCCCACAATCGAGATGGCTGCGCCATTGTCGGCAACCGCGTCCGCGATCTTTTTGGTTCCCTTGGCGAAGGCGTCGATTTCGAAGACTCCCATCGGCCCGTTCCACACGATGGTGCGCGCATTGCCAATCTCAGAGGTGAACAGCTCCACCGTCTTGGGTCCGATGTCGAGCGCCATCATTTCAGGCGGGATGGCCTGCCCAACGCCAACCTTCTGTATGCGCGCGTCGGCCGCGACCTTGTCGGCGACGACATGGTCAATCGGCAGCAGAAACTTCACATGTTTGGCCTTGGCCTCCGCCAGCGTTTGCCGGGCGAGATCAACCTTGTCAGCCTCTAGCAGAGACTTGCCAATCTCGTGGCCCTGGGCCTTGAGGAAGGTGTAAGCCATGCCGCCGCCCACGATCAGTGCGTCCACCTTGGTCATCAGATTGTGGATCACGCCAATCTTGTCGCTGACCTTGGCTCCGCCGAGGATGGCCACGAACGGTTTCTGGGGATGACTAAGCGCCTTGCCCAGGTATTCCAACTCCTTCTCCATGAGGAGTCCGGCAGCGTTCGTCTCCACGAAGTGGGTGATGCCCTCGGTGGAAGCGTGAGCTCGATGGGCCGATCCGAAGGCATCGTTGACGTAGTAGTCGCAGAGCTTGGCCAGATGCCGGGCGAACTCAACGTCGTTCGCTTCCTCTTCGGCGTGAAACCGCAAGTTTTCCAGCAGCAGGGACTGTCCCTGCTCCAGCTTGAGCGCCATCTCCTCGGCCTGCGGACCGATGCAGTCAGGGGAGAAGCCAACGTTCTCGCCACGGCGCAAGACTTCATCGAGCAGGATGCGCAGCCGCTCTGCGACCGGCTTCAGGCTCATTTTGGGATTGGGCTTGCCCTTGGGGCGGCCGAGGTGCGACGCCAGGATCAGGCGCGCGCCGTGACGCAACGCATACTCGATGGTCGGCAGCGTCTCGCGGATGCGGGTATCGTCCATCACCCGTCCGTCGTCGAGTGGAACATTGAAGTCCACCCGCATGAAAACTCGTTTGCCGTTGAGAGGAAGATCACGAATGGATAACTTCGACATGAAACCCCCGTGCTATACCGCGCCTGTAGTGATGAGTTTAGGTTCGTTGTCGGGTTAAATCGTCGTGACAGCCGGAGCGTGCTTTCAGGCGGTGCTCCATCCTGCCGATGGGGCTCCCCGGCAGGTCTGGTGACCTGCCGGGAGAACTCAGTCGTGACAAACTGCGCAGCCCCGGGCGCAACTTGCCAGCATCCCACATTGTGGGACTACAGGCCCTTGCCGGCGATGTAATGAATCAGGTCACGCACACGGCAGGAATATCCCCACTCGTTGTCGTACCATGCAATGACCTTCACGCAGTTCCCCGCCACTACCCGCGTCATGGGAGCATCCACAATCGACGAGCGCGAGTCGCCTTTGTAGTCGGACGACACCAACTCCGCGGTCTCGTACCCCAGGTAGCCTTTCAACGGGCCCGCATCCGCCGCCGCCTTGAGCGTTGCATTTACTTCCTCAACCGTGGTCGCCTTCTCTACAAACACCACCAGATCAACCACCGAGACGTTGGGTGTGGGCACGCGCATCGAGAATCCGTCCAGCTTGCCTTTCAGGCTGGGGATCACCAGCGAGAGCGCCTTGGCCGCGCCGGTCGACGTCGGAATCATGGACAAAGCGGCCGCACGAGCGCGACGTAGATCCTTGTGCGGGAAGTCCAGGATCACCTGATCGTTGGTGTAGGAGTGGATGGTGGTCATGGTACCGCTGACAATCTTGAACTTGTCATGAATGACCATTGCCACCGGCGCCAGGCAGTTGGTGGTGCACGATGCGTTGGAAATGATGTTGTGCTTCGCCGCGTCGTAGTTGCCCTCATTCACCCCCATCACCACGGTGATGTCCTCGCCGGTCGCCGGCGCGGAGATGATGACCTTCTTGACCGTGCCTTGCAGGTGCTGCTTGGCCAGTTCGCCCTTGGTGAACTTTCCGGTGGACTCAATCACGACCTGCACGCCCAGGGACGTCCAATCGAGCTTGGCCGGATCTCTTTCGGAGAACACGCGTATCTTCTTGCCATCGATGCTGATGGAGTCGTCGCTCGCCGTGATGTCATTGGACAGGTTGCCCAGCACGGAGTCGTACTTCAGCAGATGGGCCAGCGTCTTGGGGCTGGTCAGGTCATTGACCGCCACGATGTCGATTTCTTTGTCATTGAGTGCGGTACGAAGAACATTGCGGCCGATGCGGCCAAAACCGTTGATGCCTACCTTGATTGCCATATCACCTCTCAAGAAATGCCGGTATGGTTGACGCTAATAATCCGAAATTAGCCGAGTATCAGTGCGAACCTATAGAACTTGCCCTGACTATGAAGGTTAGCATCCAGCGCAGGGAGCGGCAAATGCCGTACATCACAAGATATGGGGGGCGCACGTCACATCAATGTGGTTTTTTGGGCTGAACCGGTACCGGACCAAGCATTGCCGCCGCCAGCCTAAGCGTGTTACAAGTGCAATATGCGCAGATGGATGCGCGACCGTTCGAAGCGGCGCAAACAGCAACCCGACAAGCAGGGGCCAGACCAACCGGCGCCCCTCCAACCCAAGTTTCCCGAACCTATTCCCGACGATATCGGCAACCGCGTGGAGCAGTCCGAATATGAGTCGCCCGCAGCGGCCTATGCCGAGCCGGAATCCTACGAAAGCCAGCCCGCTGCCCAGACCGGAGGCGGAGAAGAGCCTCCCCAGGGCCCACGCCGCGACCGCAATCGCCGCCGTGGACGCCGAGGACGTGGCGGCCGGCCGCAGGTTCAGACGCCTTCGTTGCCCGCTCCTGGCGGGCCCACAGGTGAAGCTTCGGAAGCCGATACGGCTCCCATGTTGACGGAGGCGGCAGCCGCTGCCCGTCCGCCGGCTCCGCACGAATCGCAAAAGACCAAGGGCGCCGTAGTGCTCTCGATTGGCCTTCCCGGCTCGGGCAAGAGCACCTGGTTCAAGCGGCACAACATCCTTCCGCTCTCCAGCGACATGGTCCGCATCCTGCTGTTTGACGACGTCACGGAACAGCGTTATCAGGACCTGGTTTTTTCCACATTGCGCTCCATGTTGCGCGCGCGCCTGCTGGCCAAGCGTCCGTGGAATTACGTGGACGCCACCAATCTCTCGCCGCACGAACGCCGTACCTGGGTGAAGCTGGCGAACGATTTCGGCTACGAGGCACACGCGGTCTTCTTCGACGTTCCGCCCGAAGTATGCATCGAGCGCAATCGCCGCCGCGAGCGAAACGTTCCAGAAGAAGTGATGATGCGCATGGCCGGCAAGCTGCGTCCACCGAAGTTCGAAGAGGGCTTCGCGAAGATCACAGTGGTGCGGCTCAAGAAGAAAGAGGGCGAACTCAGCGCAGCCGAGGAACCTCCAGTCGAGCTACCGATCGCACCCGACGAAGGCGAACGTCCAGAACCGGTCGATACGGATTATTAGCTACCGCTCCAGCAGCTTCTCCAAATCCGCGAAAAACCCAGGATACGAAATCCCCACGCACTCGGAGTTTTGTATCAGCGTCTCGCCCTCCGCCCTTAACGCCGCAATTGCGAATGACATGGCGATGCGGTGATCGCCGAAGCTCTCGACCTCGGCGCCGTGCAACTTCTGGCCGCCGGGAATGCGCCAGCCATCGGCGGTCTGCTCCACCTGCGAGCCCATCGACTGCAGGTTGCGCGTGACCGCGGTCAGCCTGTCCGACTCCTTCACACGCAACTCGCCAGCGTCTCGCACTACCAGTCCTGCACCGAAGGGAGCAATCGCCGCCAGCACCGGCAGTTCGTCGATCAGCAATGCAGTTTGAGCTCCGGTAATCTCCAGAGGCTTAGCCACTCCCGGCACCAGTGACAGAGTACCCACCAACTCGCCATGCTGTTCTTCGATGTTCAGGACCGAGATGCGGCATCCCATGGCCGTCAGTACATCGAGCAGTGCCGAGCGCCTGGGATTCAACAGCACGCCATCAATCACCAGGTTGGATTCGCGGAAGATTGCCGCCGCACAGAGGAAGAACGCCGCCGAAGAGCTGTCGCCGGGGATAAAAGCTTCGAGGGGATGCAGCGACTGGCCGCCAGCGATGGTCACCGAGTTTCGCGAGCGAACCACTTCCGCGCCGAACGCGCGTAGCGCAAGCTCACCATGGTCGCGAGTGGGGGTCGGTTCCTCAACGGTGGTCTGGCCTTCAGCGAGTAGGCCAGCGAACAGCAGGCACGTCTTCACCTGCGCGCTGGCCACCGGCACCGCATACTCAATGCCCTTGAGCCGCGTGCCCGTGATGCGCAGCGGCGCATGATCGTCGGTCGCCGTAATTTCCGCGCCCATGTTGCGCAGCGGCTCCATTACCCGCTTCATCGGCCGTCGTGAGAGCGACTCATCGCCGGTTAATTCGCTGGTGAAAGGTTGCGCCGCCACGATACCTGACAACATGCGCATGGTCGATCCCGAGTTGCCGCAATCGAGCGCCGTGCTGGGCGCGCGCAATTGTGGGCCGATGCCGTCAACGACGACCGCTCCCTTTTCGTCGCGCTCGATGGTGCAACCGAGGGCGCGCATGCAGTCTAGCGTGCTGTTGCAGTCCGCGCCGGGCGAGTAGTTCTCGAAGCGCGAGCGTCCTGGAGCCAGTGCGGCCAGCATGGCGTAGCGATGTGAAATCGACTTGTCGCCGGGAACGCGCATGCTTCCCAGAACATTGCGCGCCGGACGAATGACCACCGACTCTTTTGCGTGCATGAATCGTAGTACCTGAATCTAGATTACCGGAAGGCACGAATCACTAGCGCCGTGCTGCGGCTTCGGCACGGGCTTCCTCGAGAAGTTCCGCGGGAATCTCGCGCACCCGCAGCGCGATCTCGAAGCTTGGAGTGACCGGACCGCGTCCCCAGCGACCAACCTCCCAGTGGGCGCGCAGAAACTTGGCGCCTTCCGCCTTTGATAAATCCACCAGCAGCGGATATTCCCCCACATAGAACTTCTGCGGCAAAGAGGCCAGCGGCTTGGCTTCCCAGGTGGTGCCATCGGCCGAGGTGAAGAACGAAACCTCGATGGATTCCTGCTCGACGATCTTGGTTATGGTGAGCGTGGCCAGCAACGCCGGATCGGAAGCGGCGCTCACGTCCAGTGGCTCGCTGTCGCCCTTGGCGATAATAACGGTGTTTTCGGGAACCAGAAAGGCATCGATCATGGCGTCCCCATTCTACTGAAGTGGCCTCTGTGGGCGGAGTGATGGTGGTCACAACCGGGGGCGGGCGCATCTCGCCCGGCTGGAAACCAGGTTTGACAACGCCATGCAGGCGACATACTATTCCGTGCAATCGAGGCCCTACCACTTTAGTTGAATTCCACTTGTAAAAGGAGCGATCAATCTATGCGTAAGATAATCCTGTCCGTAGCGTGTCTATCCCTGCTGATTCTTGCCACCCCCTTCGTGACGGCGCAAATGCCCATGCCCAAGCCCGCGCCGGAGTTGAGCCAACTCGACTACCTCGCCGGCGACTGGACTTCGGAGGGCGACATGCAACCCGGCCCCATGGGGCCCGGCGGCAAGTTCACTTCTACAGATCAGGCGCATTGGATGGAAGGCAAGTTTTACCTGGTGATGCACTCGAAATTCAAGGGTGCGATGGGCGACGGCGTGTCTCTGTCTGTTATGGGTTACGACCCCGAGAAGAAGGTTTACACCTACAACGAATACAACAGCATGGGTCAACCCAACCACTCGGAGGGCACCATCACCGGCGACACCTGGAACTGGACCAGCGACGAGAACATGGGCGGCCAGACATTTAAGGGCCGCTACACCATGAAGGTCCTGTCGCCGACTTCGTACACATTCAAGTACGAGATGTCCAAAGACGGCACGGACTGGAAGACCATGATGGAAGGCAAGGCCACCAAGAAGAAATAGTCAACAGCCACCCGGCGCCTTTTGCTTCAAGTTCGCGGTAGGGCATCGAAGAATGTCCGCAGCAGGCGCGCAAATTCGGCAGGCTGTTCCATGGCGGCGTAGTGGCCCGCATTGGCGATGATCCGATATTGACTGCCCGCGATGCGCTGGTGCATCAGCTCCAGTTCGCTGAGAGGCACGCTGTCGTCTTCACCGGCGATCACCAGAGTGGGGACATCAATAGTGGCGAGCGTTGGGATTGAATCGGCGCGCTCGGCCATGCCTCGCTGCACCTGGGCGATGTCTGCCGGCGACATCGTTTGCGCCATGACGCGCGCCGCCTCAACGATGTCTGGACGGTTTGTCAGTGTAGTCCTCGAAAAGAGCTTCCGCAGCAAGTCATCAATGAAAGCGGCGGGGCCCTCGTGCTCCACCTGGTCGGCAATCTGCAAACGCCCGGCGCGACCCTCGCCGGTCTCCCCTCCCGCGCGAGTGTTCGCCAACACGAGAGCGGCGACGCGGACGCGGTGACGCCGCCAAAATTCGAACAACGCATAGCCCCCGATGGACACTCCTACGAGGATCGCGCGAGCGATATCCAATTCGCGACAGAGGCGGTCGAGGTCGTCGGCGAGTTTCGTCATGGTCACGGGCCCCTCTCCGGCCTCGGAGTCGCCATGCGCGCGCAAGTCGGGCAAGACTACCCGGTAGCGTGCGCTAAGGTGCGGCACCACCGCATCCCAGAAGCGATGGTTCAGTGGAAAGGGATGAAGCAGCACCACGTCCGGGCCGGTACCCGTAGTCTCGTAAGCGAGTTGGGCTTCGCCGCTGCGGAAGATTGCCATGGCGAGGGCCGCACTACCCCGTGATCTTCTTCGCCGTCGCATCCCACATTGCGGGGCGCTTGTTGAAATACGAGTAGTTCGCCAAATGGCAGCCGATCGCGGCGTTGTTCCCGAAGACCTCATTCTCCACGCATGGCTTTCGAGTACGGACCGCGTTGAAGAAGTTTGCTTCGTGATCGGCAGTGTCGCTGTATCCCGGCGGTGGGACATAGGATTCGACCTGTTCGGTTAACTTCGAAGCGAAGGGCGCAGGCAGTGGGTGTTCCTTCTCCCAATTCGCCTCGTACTGATTGCGCAAATCCTCGGGCCAGCCCTTGGTGGAATACTCCTCCATCTGCGGCAGTGTGTTCTGGGGCGAGAACGTGAGGGTCGCGTTCTTGATGATCATGGTGCCCTTGTCGCCGTAAAAGCCGATGAACTCGCCGCCGTCGTTGTTCAGGTTGCAGCGCACGTCAACCCGGAAGTTGGGGTAGTCGTAATAGGTTTCGATGAAATCGGGGAACTGCCGGCCGTCTTTCCAGCGGAAGAGTCCGCCGGTGGACTGCGCACGCGTCGGGACGGTATTGGTGCCCGTGATAAACATGATCCCCGAGATCAGATGAACGAAGAGGTCGCCGCCGAGGCCCTCGCCGTAATCGGTGAAGCAGCGCCAGCGGAAGAAACGGACTGGATCGAATGGGACCTTTGGCGCGCCGTCGAGGAAGGTGCTCCAGTCGAGACTCTGTTCGTTGAATCCCGGAGGAATGGGATAGACCCAGGCGCCGCTGGCGGAGTTCCGGTCCCAATAAGCCTGGATGCAGCAGACTTCGCCGAGTTTGCCGGAAGCGTAGATTTCGCGGGCCTTCTCGTAAAGGATCGAGCTGACGCGCTGGCTGCCTACCTGCAGGATGCGGTTGTTCTTCTGTGCGGCGGTAATCATGGCGAATCCGTCGTCCACGGTGTGCGAGAGCGGCTTTTCGCAGTAGACGTCCTTGCCGGCGGCACAGGCGTCCACCACGACGCGACGATGCTGGTGGTCGGTGACGGCGACGATGACGGCGTCGATGTCCTTGCGGTCGAGGATCTCTTTATAGTTGCGAGATGTGGCAACTGTTTTCTTGAGTGTTTGCTGCGCAGCGGTGAGACGGCCCTCCCAGAGGTCGCTGACGGCGACGCACTCGACTCCAGGCACTCGTAGCGATGCCTCCAAAAGTTCGCAGCCGCGCACTCCTGTTCCGATCGAGGCGAAGCGAACGGTATCGCCGGATTGTGCTTGCGTCGCAGCGGCCAATAGGGTGGTCGGTTCGAGAAGAATTACTTTCGCGGCCGCACCCGCGGCGAGCGTGCCCGCTCCGACGCGGATGAATTGACGGCGAGTCCAGGGATTGTGGGTCACAGAGCCACCTCGCAAAATCAGCTATGAAATAGGTGAGCAGCAGAGAAAAAGCCGCGGCACAACCACGGCTTTCCCAGATACTGAGCAGGATTACCGCCGGCGAATGGCCATCTTCTTTGCCGCTTTCTTGGCTGGCTTCTTGGCGGCTTTCTTGGCAGCTTTTTTCGCAACCTTCTTAGCCGGCTTCTTGGCCGCCTTCTTCGCAGCAGCTTTCTTCGCCGGCTTTTTCGCCGCAGCTTTCTTGGCTACTTTCTTTACCCTCTTGATCGGGGTCTTTTTCGCCACTTTTTTCTTGGCCGCCTTCTTCGCAGCAACTTTCTTCGCCGACTTCTTGGCAGCGGGTGGGGCAGGTTTGGACGACGGCTTCTTCGCGGGCTTCGGCGGAGGCGGCGCGGTCGTGACCGTGGTCACTTCCGGTTCGCTTTCCTCCACCTCGACCACTTCTTCGATCACAGAAATCGATTCGGGCTCTTCTTCTTCCTCTTCTTCCTCTTCGTATTCCTCTTCGTCGAGCGAATCGCCGTAGGAACCGTCTCCGTAGTCATCCATTTCATCATCACGACCGTAAAGAGTCTCATCGAAAGGCGTCATGTGTCCTCCTGAGGTTGCCGGACTCCGCTGACGAACGGAGGCAGCTCGCAAGGCTGATTAGAAGTTGAACCGCAAAACAATGCCGCACAACAGGCGCGCGATTATAGCACGGCAAAACCATACACCAATTGTGATGCCGCAGCATGGAAATACTGCGACGCGCCTTGTTGTATCAGAACACCGGCGACAAGGGAAGGGCGCAAACCGAGATCCGTGACGAAACTCACCGCGCATTCTGGCGAAGTTACTTCCGGATTACGAGAACGTCGCCGGGCTGCAGGTTGGCGGACAAATCGGAATTATTCTTTTTGAGGTTGGCAACGGTGGTGTCATAGGACCGGGCGATGCCGCTGAGGGTCTCGCCCTTCTTGACCTTGTGGTAGGTTGCGGTCCGGGTGCTGCCTGACGCCTTAGAGCCAGCCTTGGCCGATTTCGTCGTCTTCCCCTTCTTGCTTGACTTCGGGGCAGCCGAAGCCACCTCGGAGCCCGCCCCTTCCGCCAATGGCTTGTAGATACGCAAGGTGCTTCCGACTTTGACCGTATTGCCGCGCAGGTGGTTCCATTTGCGCAACTTATCGACCGGCACCTGGAAGTCGTCAGCAATCGACCCGACCGTGTCTCCCTTGCGGACCTTATAACGGGTGGCTTTCTTCGAGTAGGCGACGGTGTCTCCCGCTTTGCCCGGGGCGATGGGGATAATCAGCTTCGAACCCGCCTTTACGTCGTCGTCATCGGTGAGGTTGTTGGCGTCGGCGATCAGGTCAGTCGAGGTGTGATATTTGCGGGCGATAGAAGCCAGCGACTCCCCATACTCCACCCGGTGATACCGCCAGAACGTTCGCATGTCCGGCGGAATCAATGCGATAGCGGCCTCGTACTTGTCCTTGGAGCCGGCCGGCAGATTAAGGGCAAAGCTCTGATCCTTCGGAGTGGTCATGCGCAGCAGGCTGGGGTTCAGCTCCTGCAGGTAGCTCTCAGAAGTGTCAATACATTCCGCGACCAGGCGGAGATCGACCGGGTAGTTGATGGTGGCTTGGTCCATCGGCACTGGATTGTCCGGGACAACGTTTTCCAACCCGTACTGCGCCGGATTCTTGGCCATGATGGTGACAGCCACGATGATCGGAACGTAGTTGCGGGTCTCCTGCGGAAGCACCCCGCGCCGGTAAAGCTCCCAGAAATCGGCGTAACCGGTGCGTTCGACCGCATGCTGCACATTGCCGGGGCCGCTATTGTAGGCAGCCATCGCCAGATACCAGTCACCGAACTCCTGATAGAGATCTTTCAAGTGCCGGGCGGCTGCTTGAGTGGACTTTACGGGGTCCTGACGGTCATCGACCCACCAGTTACGCTCCAGTCCATACTCGGATCCGCGTCCCGCCATGAACTGCCACATCCCGCGGGCCCCGGCGCGAGAGACCGCCAGGGGCTTGAATCCCGACTCGGCCATGGCGAGATAGATCAGGTCCTGGGGTACGCCCTCCTGCTTGAACGTCTGCGAGATCATGTCGCGGTACCGTCCGGCACGGGTCAAGCCGTGCTCCAGCGTGGGGCGCCCCTTCGGGCTGGAGAAGTAGTTGATGAACATCGCCACCTGATCGTTAAGCATGAGCGGCAGGTCGGACTTGGTGTTCTTGACCTCGGCCTCAGCCTGGGCGCGAATCTTGGGATCGATGGGAAAGGTGATGTCGTTAGCTTCATCGATGGGCGCTGGCTCGTAGTGTTGCTCGCTGAAGCCGTCGCCTTCTTGTAGTGCGACCAGCTCAAGCTTGCGTACGCCCTCGACGATCTTGTCGAACTCGTGCTCCAGGTTCGGGTTGTCGCGGACCTCGACACTGCCCGAGAGCAGGACATTGAAGGCCTGATCGAAGCTCTGTTTGGCGGCGTCCATATGTCCGGACTTGTAGTCGGCCTGTCCAGCAGCGTATAGCTTTTCCGCCCGCGCGATCAGGGCTTCGGCCGCAGCAGCCTGAGGATCTACCGGCGCCACCGGAGCAGCGGAGGGTTGAGGAGCTTCGGATTTCGGGGTCGAAGCGGCGACAGTCGGAGCGGTGGCTTGCGGAGGGAGCTTGGCGGCGGTCTTCTTGGGTTGGTCGGTTTCGCAGCCCGCGCTCAGGAGCACAGCCAGCAGCGCGGGAGCAACCATGCAGCGAAGCCACTTCATTCGTAGGAATCCATCTCCTGATAAACAGTTTTCTACTCGCTGCTGATGGTACTACGCGAAAAGGCGTGAATCAACGAAACGGGACGAGTGGAAATAGCGGTGCTTGAGCCGAGGTTGCTGTGGCGGAGCGCCGGGCGACCCGCCACATTGCAGTTATTTGGCTTCAGCAGCCTCATGCGCGGCTGCTTTGTTTTCGGCAGCCCTCACGGCCGCGAGAAACGAGTCGGTGCCTGAAGGGGCGTGCACGTTACCAGACAATGTTTTGTCGAAGGAAACATTTTTCCCGTAAAACGCCTTGGTGGAATCATTGTCCTGTTGGATCACTGATCCATCTACCGCAACTCCGGCAAATAGGCCTTTGGACCGCGAATAGCTCAATGCCTCCGTGTTCATCTTCCAGTCCGTGCCTGCCGAAGCGTGCCGTCCAACCGGGCCCGCGGCTGCCGAAGCTTCTCCGCTGAGTTCGAACTTGCTGGAGAGCAGCTTCTTTACGCCGGCGTCATTCATGAAGAGCACAACGAGGTCGACTTCCTGCGCGCCCGCCTGGAAGCCAAAGTTTCCGCCGCCAATCGAGATAAACGCAGGTGCGCTCCAGCCGTTCTTGGTCCGGCAGGTGACAACTCCGCGTCCATGCTCTCCCCCGACGATGAATCCGCCCTTCCCCATGTTTGGAATCACCGCGATGCACTTGGCGCCCGTGAGCACTTCCTCCGGAATACCTTTATCCGGCGCGGCCATGATCTCGTTTAAGGAGGTACCGGCTGCTTGCAAGCGATCTTCCGTCGCTGGGCGTCCTGATTTGGCAAAGGCGAAAGTCGCCAGGGATAACGTCAATAAACCGATTGCGTATTTCTTCATCAAAACACTTCCTTTTCATTCCACTGTGTTTGTGTGGACGAACTTGTGAGTGGCGATCTGCGCCGGGAGGGCTAGACTGCTCTGCGGCCGCTAACCAGGTTGATGATCAGGACGACTACAGCAATGACCAATAAAATGTGGATCAGGCCGCCTGCTATGTGAAGGCTGAATCCGAGCAGCCAAAGAATCAAGAGAACTACTAAAACCGTCCAGAGCATGTGTTTCTCCTTGGCCAGGGTGCGGAAGTTAGAGGGTGTAATCGAGTTGCAGGCCGGGAAGCCCATACTGCTGCCGGCGTTCACGCGGGAGGTATTGTTTTGCCAGCGCCAAATCTGGAAACCAACTAGATCCGGCCGAGCAATAACAAGATGACCACGATGACCAGCAACAAACCCATCCCACCGCTCGGGAAGTACCCCCAGGAGCGGCTGTGATTCCATGTCGGTAAAGCACCCACCAGAAACAAGACCAGCAGGATAATCAAGATAGTTCCAATCATATTTTCCTCCTCAACTCTAAGAATCCGTCGCCAGTATCCGCCAGAAAAACCTGGGCTTGCGATTAGTGCAGCGTGCTAGCGTCGCGGCCTTGGATACTCAGAGAAGAACCCTACTTGATCACTCTCGCACCCCGCGCTTGGTGGCGTCTGAGCAATTGTGACCACGCTCTTGCAATGGGGTTCCCAGGCAACAGCGAGAAAACCCCAATGGTCAAAAGGAGACAGTCAATCGTAGATCGGACGCCTAGTCTGTAGTTGAGGCAATTCCCTAATGAAGGCGTTCGCATCGATCGGAACTGCAGTCCTGTTCGTGTCTCTCGGCACGATGGTTCCTGCGTTCGCAGCACAACAACAAAAGGAAGCCAAGCAGGAACAAGGCGCCTGTGCCCACTCCCGGAGAGGGTGGTCCCAAACTTAGGAATACAAGAAAGCAGCTTCCACCGGAAGCAGAAGAAGGAAAAGAACATGCCGTTACTTCAAGTTGTCGTGGCCCTGATCGTTGTCGGAGTCCTTTTGTGGCTGGTCAATCGCTTCATCCCCATGGCGGGTTCCATCAAGTCTATTTTGAACGCTGTGGTGGTGATAGCCGTCGTGTTGTGGTTGCTGAATATCTTCGGGCTGATGAAGTCTCTCATGAACATTCACGTCGGATAACCGTAACACCGACGGGTACTCGCGGTGCGGCTCAGTTCTGTTCCTCGGAAGATGAGCTGCGCCCAAGGAGAAACCATGACCACCCTGGATGTAGAAGTCCCCGAAACACCGGCTGTAGTTGAGCACGCCAAACCGCAGCCCAGGCAGAACACGACTTCTAACCGCGCAGCTGAGAAGCGCGCCGAGGCCGTTCGAGCGAAGAAGAAAAAAAAACGCGCCGCGCACCGGGTCGCGTTGAGGCGGTCGCACACCAGCGGTTAGTAGGATTTGTTAACGGCTGTAGCATCAGTCGTGCAGCACAACGTTCAGCAATGAACTGTGCACTTGCATTCCGGTTTCGTCGTATTCGACGAAACCCAGTTTTCTGAACCGGTTCATGAAGAAGCTGACCCGGGAACGAGTTGTGCCCACCATTTCGGCGAGCGACTCCTGGCTGATCCTAGGGATCACTATCTCAGGTATGTCGTCTTTGCCAAAATGAGCCAGCAGAAGAAGGATTCGTGCCAGCCTCTTCTCGCTGGAATTGAACAGTTGGTCCACCAGGTCCGCTTCAAACCTGATGTTGCGCGCCAACAGATGCGCAACGAACAAGTCTGAGAATGAGTGCTCGCGGTGCAGAGCCTGCACCATTGACTTCTTGTCAATTCGCAGAATCATGCAATCCGTCATGGCCGAGGCTGACCCCAGGCGAAGTGCCTGGCCGGCCAAGCCGCCCTCTCCGAAAAAGCTCCCCTGCCCCAAGACTCCGACCGTTGCTTCTTTTCCGCTCTGCGAGACCACGGTCAGCTTGATCTTGCCCTTTTGGACGTAGAACACCGCATCGGTTAAGCCGCCCTGAACGAAAATGGGGTCTCCCTGCTTGAAGACGAGGATGCTTCGTCCCTCGCCGATGGTGGCAAGAAATGCTTGCGGGTCAAACTCTCGTTGGCTCTTCGCTTTCATCCTGGAACAAACCTGGCCGCATAGGCCGAGCCCTCTGTTGACCTACGAGGTTACCGCGAATCTCGGAAACCTAACAACCACCATTATGCGCCCTCTGCGGTGCCCTATCCACCCTTAATTCTACCTGCAACCGGTTCCCAGCGAAGCCGAAGGCTGCGATTCTCGTGTCGACCACCTCTTGGACTGGTGGCCCACAATTGCCCTTGGCAATTGTGGGGCGGATGCCAACGTTAACGTGCGGCTTGGAATTGTCCTGATCCGGCAGCTGGCCCAGCCCGCATTCGTCAAGGAGAATCCCTAAGCTGGGTGGCTGGGTGGCCCATCCCAGCTTCCGTTGCCGGGGTGGGCCACCGGCCTTGTGCCTACTCCCGACGAAAACCCCCACTCAAGGTCGCTTCGCGCCCTTGATGGGGCACCTTCGGGAAGGTTCTTGAGGTGAACGGAGGGTTACTTGGGCGACCCGCCCGCGCATAACCCGAACGAGGAGACGTCGGTAGCCTTGTGACGAAAAGCCCCCACATCGCGTCGCGCAACGCATAGAAGGCAGATATGGGCCACGGGATATGTGGGCCGCCACCAGCGGAGTTTGTCGGGCCGCGACCCCGGTGCCCCAGGTTCGCGACGCGATTTTCGGCGCTAACCTGGTGTTTCTTCTCGCATGGAGCTGGGCTCACGCAGCCCAGAAACATCCATCGATCCCCGAACTCGCGACGCTCCCGTCCCGGAAGGAAAGGAAATTAACCCAATGCTTCAACACGGTGTACCCCCACATGTTAGGCGACCACAGACCATCCATCTTGCATTCCTCCCTTCCTGCCTTAAAGCTGCCCCGCAGCGACGTTCGCCCCTCAGTGCGCGGTTGAAAACTCTACTCGTACTACGATGCAATTCGTGAAAGGAACTTCACTAGCACCCGCGAAAAGCCTGTCGCTGCCGAGGGCATTCCGGGTCTATTGCGATGGCTGGCGCTGGCCCGGCCAAATCCCGCCGGCATCGAATTCATCGGTGGCCCCGTTCTATCCCGATTTTGGCTAGGGTGGGGCCTTTGACGTTCCCTGCATCCGGTCCCGCGGACATCAATCGAGCCCGAAGCCACGACAATCCAGTCCCGCCTCGCGGACCGCCCCGCGGGACGACAGAGAGCTTAGCCCAGCGTTTCAACGCTGGGTAGGCTTGTCTTATGAACCGGGAGTCCCGGCAGGGACGGCAGATGTCGCGAGGGCCTCAGTCCGAGCGCTCTTCCCAACTGACCAGTGACAACTTGCTACTGCCAAGTGAGTGCCCGAGTACCTTTCCGGACCGACCACCGACAACTGACAACTGCCTTATCACCGTGCCCTGTGTCCTACGTCCTATCGCGCCGGGACTCGGCGCGTATAGAAACGAATACTGAGGCGAGGGATTTGTGTCTCTTGCCCTCCGCGGCCAGTTCGCGGAGAGCCAACGTTCTTTGAAATCCCGATTCCGGCCGCTAGCGTGCGAGCGATCCGCTCTTTCACATTATCCCGAAACACCCACGAACGTGGTTGTCATACTTGTGTGATCAGTATGGTTTGTATGACACCTTACTTGTATGACTTCTATGGAAAGTATGACAAAATCCGCCCCGCAAACCCCTGATTTATGGCCCTAAGTCCTACGCCGAGAAATGGATACGTGCAACTATCTTTAGAATCAATACTTGCGAACAATTTCCTCCCAAGCCATTGATTCTAAACAGGCGTGATAAAAGAATTTGCGATGGTGATCTACAACACTACAGCGCCATGCTCTTCAGAAGCCCAGCTCCCGAGCGAGCGCATAAGTTATTTGTTAAGAAGACTTTACCCGTAACCCCTACGGGTTCAAGACTTTGCGCGGAAAAATTGTGCAAATCCATGAAAACAAGGATTTTGCACATAGGGGGAGGGGGGTACCCGAGCCCATTTTGGGAATCACTTCGACCCGCTTTTCGCCCTTCCGACTTTCCTAAGTTTCCTAAGCAACCCACAAACCCATTCTCCAAACCTCCCTTCGATTTCAGCTAAGCAGGATTCACTGGTACGATCGCATGTTGCAGAGCAGGACAAATATTCACGCTTGAGGCATTCATGAAAGCTTTGGTCAAGAGCCGCGCGGAACGCGGATTGTGGTTGGACGATGTCGCAGAACCCACAATGGGGATCAACGATGTGCTGATCCGCGTGCGCTATACCGGTATCTGCGGAACCGATGTTCATATCTATCAATGGGATGAGTGGGCACAAAAGACAATTCCTGTGCCGATGGCAATTGGACATGAATTTGTCGGAGAGATTGTCGACGTTGGATCGAACGTAAACGACTTCTATCCCGGCGACATCGTGAGCGGTGAGGGGCATGTCATCTGTGGACGCTGCCGCAATTGCCTGGCAGGGAGACGTCATCTGTGCGCGGTCACGTCAGGCGTTGGTGTCAATCGGCCGGGGGCGTTCGCGGAATTCATCGCACTGCCGATGACCAATATCTGGCGGCATGAGCCCGGCATTAATCAGGAGGTCGCGGCGATCTTCGATCCCTTTGGCAACGCGGTGCATACCGCGCTCTCGTTTCCAGTGCTCGGCGAAGATGTCTTGATTACCGGCGCCGGGCCAATCGGGATCATGGCAATTCCAGTGGTCCGGCATGCCGGCGCGCGTCATGTCGTGATCACCGATGTAAATCCTTTCCGCCTGGAGTTGGCGCGCAAAATGGGGGCGACCCTTGCAGTGAACACCCAGGACACGCCGCTTGCGGAGGTACAGAAGCAACTCGGCATGCGGGAAGGATTTGATGTGGGGCTGGAGATGTCTGGGAATCCTGCGGCCTTCGAGGAGATGGTTGCGAACATGAGTCACGGAGCGAAGATGGCCATGCTAGGAATTCCCGCTAAGCCGATGTCGATCGATTGGCGAGCGGTGATCTTCAATATGCTGACCATAAAAGGCATCTACGGACGGGAGATGTATGAGACCTGGTACAAGATGAGCGTCATGATCGAGTCAGGGCTCGACATTTCACCGGTCATCACCCACCGTTTCAGCTACCGGGACTTTCAAAAGGGATTCGATGCGATGATTTCGGGCCAGACCGGCAAGGTCATTCTGGACTGGACGCAGGTTTCATAGAGTCTTTAGGCATGCCAAGGAAGCCAGAAGGGATGACAAATAAGGAACATGCGCAGAACTCGGCTGTCAGATGCCGGCGTACCAGGCATAGCCCGCTTCTGGAGCCGCGGAGCCCAGACCCTTACCGAACCCTTTCAGGCTGTCGGTAACCGTCAGATGGGTTATGAATTTTACGCTCTTGTAGCCGAGCTGACGCGGTAGCCGCAGGCGAAGCGGCCCACCGTTGCCCACGGGAAGTTCATCGCCGTTCATCCCATACGCGAGAAAAGTCTGCGGATGTAAGGCGTCGGCCATATCGATGCTTTCCCACCAGTCGGGATCGATGGAGAAGTAGACAACGTATCGAGCTTGCGGAAGGGTTCCCACGACGTTCAGGACCTGAGAGAGGGGCACGCCATTCCACTCGGCGATATATGACCAGCCCTCTTCACACTGCAGTTGAGTGATCTGGCTGTGAGACGGATAACTCTTAAGCTGATCAAGGGAAAACGAGGTTGGGTGGGCGACCATGCCGTCGACAGAAAGCCGCCAGTCAGCGAATCCTCCCGCCTGAAGGCGCTTGAACGCTTCATTCAGGGGCGGCATTTCGTTGGCGAGCGGAGGGTTCGAAATCTGGCTCCGAGGAAACTCCCGAGCTAACGAGTGCCACGTCAGCAGGCGCTGGGAGGCGTAGGTCAAGGTTTCGCCGAGTCCGTAGATTCCGCCGTGATCGGGCGGCACCAATCCAAATCTTTGCGCAATGCGTTCGGCCACGCCCAGGCCCATTACGCCTGCCGCGGCCGCAAGTCCGGTGGTGATCAGTTTGCGGCGTGAGAAGTCGCTCATATGCGCTCCATAAGTCTACCGGACGCGGCCCGTGATCATCGCTCGCATGCGGCTCCTGAATCCGGCAAAACAGACCATCACGACGTGGACTAGCAGGAACAGCACGAGAGCCAGGGTGACGAGGAAGTGAAGAGTGCGCGCGGATTGCTGGCCGCCCAGCACAGTGACGGTCGCCGGAAACGCGGAAACAAAGGCGGGGGACATCGCCAGACCCGTCCAGATTACGAAGGGGAACAGAATGAAGATCACCAACAGGTAGGTGATCCGCTGGAGCACGTTATACGACCAGGCTTCGGCCTCACTCGGCCGCTCGAAGCGCAAATGTTTAACGATTGCGGTCGAGAACGCCGTCCACGACCGATCGGCCGCTGCCGGAAGCAAGCTTTTGCGGAAATGCCCGGTCAACAAACCTGAGATTGCATACAGTAAGCCGGTCAAGACCAGCACCCAGGCAGCTTGAAAGTGGAGATACCGGCTCCAGCCGTTCTGGTCTGGCATCACGTACCCGTAGCCAGTCTGCACCAACGACCTCGAGGCAGGGATCGGCAATTGGAACAACGGGTGAGTCAACACGTTGCCGGTTTCTCCCCAATAGAAGCGAGGGTGAGAGAGCACAATTTCAAAGCCGCTGATGAGCAGGGCAAAAAAGCACAGGGTGGTGATCCAGTGAGTGACGCGGACGAGGCCAGAGTGCCGCGACGTAACCGTCGCGGCGGGGATGTCCGAGGAAGAGCTCGCGACGCCAGTCAAATCGCCCACGCGGGAATCGTATCATGCGAGGCGCACAGCGCGAACGCTGGGCAGAACGCGGAAGACTCAGAGTCGAGGCAGCCTATCAACTCGCGATAGGCTCGAGACTACTTCGCTGCGGCAACGGGGCGAACCGAAGCACGAGCGGAGCAAGCATCCAGATATGCGCACGTTACAACGGCATCATTTCGTAATCGACAGGTCATCGGTTCAAGTCCGATCGTCGGCTCCAGCAAGCTCAGCTCTTCCCCGGCTCACATCTCCCGATAGTTCAGCAGTCCCGCCCCAATCAGGACGAAACAAATCGGCCAGATCCAAGAAGGAATCGCCCGGTCTTCTTTCGGCAACCGCAGCTCCAGCCAGCGCGACCATCCCGCAAAGACCGCGATGACGCCCATAGGCACGTGGCTCAACTCCACCAGCAAGTTCTCCTTCACGTTGCTGATGGCGTGCTGGTGCGTCAGCAGAACCGCACCCCCGGCAGCGCACATCAGGGGGAAAACCAGGGCCATGCCACCGCCTTCGCGCTTTCGCTGGCGTACCCGAAGCTCAAAGACGGCGAACCCGACACACACCAACGCGGCAATGCGATGCTGGAATACTTCCGGATCGGCCCAACATGCCCCAAAGCTCTTCCATCCCACCGGCCAGCACTCGGTGTCGGCTTGCAGAAAGATAAAGATAGCGATGCCGATCAGCAACAGCGGCCAATATTCGGCCCACGGAGCCTTCCCAGTCCGCGCCAGCAGCGCCAGCAGTCCCATCGACAACACAACCACTCCCATCCAATGGTGGTTGGATTCGGATTCAATCGAGTTGTTGATGAGGCGAGGGGTCAGCGGAACTCCGTCCACGTTAACCCCCAGCGGTTTCTGCGGGACTGCAGCACCGCCAGTGGCGTCCGCGCCGGAACTTGGGCTCGCCGCCTCGGCCACATACTCATACGTAAGTCTGGGTAGCTTGGGCCTGATGCGCTGATAGATCTGGTGCAGCGACACTGTGTCGCTGACCTGATCGACCGCCGGCGGCTGCGAGGTCAGCGACGCCGCGGTCAGAATCACGGTGATGCCGATTCCGACCTCCGCCTCGATCAAGCGGCGCAGTCTCGGTAACGCGTGTTCCTTCGACGTGTTTCGCAGCAGCAGGAAGTTCACGCCGCCGAGTATCAGCAGGGCCCCGAGCATGGTCGCCTTGGCCAGGACCATCACGCCGTAGGCGGTGCCCACCACGGCCTCCCACGACCCGATGTAGAGCACGCTCATGATCGTGCCGCTGAGCACCAGGAATCCCACGCTGATCAACGCCAGCCGCGAAAACCGTTCGGTGACGTACCACTGCGTTGTAAGGTCTTTGGCGCGAAACAGCCCCAGCACCAGGAACGGCAGGCCGCCGATCCAGAAACCCGTCGCCAACTCATGGACACTCGACAGCGCAATCAACAGCGGCCGTCCCGTGAGGCGCGAGGCGGCATGATTGGTCATCACCGACGCTCCCATCACGATCACGGCCAACACCGGCAGGGCGTACTTCGCGATGTTCTTGTTGCCGCTGGCGACGATTGCCGTCACCAGCGCCGCCGCCAGTACAATGCAGCCCGAGATAAAAAAGTTGGCGCCGACAACGCCGTCGAAGCCAATCTCGGCCGTCGCCATCAGCACCGCCGAGTTCACGTAGAGGTAGAGCAACTGCACCGCCGCCAGGCCGATGGCGCTGATTTGCAGCAGTCTCCATGACGACTTCTGGATTCTCGCAATACTGTCCGGCGAAGCCGCGGGCGAACTCCGGGCCACCCACAGCACGAACAGCACGCCTCCCAGCAGCAGCGACTGGAACACCAGCGTTCC
The DNA here is from genome assembly GCA_963758255.1 of uncultured Acidobacteriaceae bacterium. Classification (GTDB taxonomy): domain Bacteria; phylum Acidobacteriota; class Terriglobia; order Terriglobales; family Acidobacteriaceae; genus DASRAA01. Next base: position 255,344 of record CAVWUX010000011.1, on the reverse strand, counting down.
GGCGCGCAGTACGACCGACAGGAACGAGAAGAGATCGACCAGCTTGAGGAGCATCTCGCCTTATTTCACGGTGAAGGGAATATCGCCGCTACTCATGTGGCCATCCGAGGCCAGTACCTTCCATTGCAGCTTATAGGCACCCGGCTGCAAACCCGTAGCGTGCGTCTGCAGCGTGTCAGGGGTCGCTTGGCTGGCCAACGTCAGCGTCGATGCCTTTCCGTCGGGCGACACCAAGAGCACCCGCGACCGTCCGCCGTCAATGCGCACGTTGAACCGCAGATCGATGGTGACGTCAGGACCCTTGACCGTGGAATTGATCTTGGGCGTCGAGTCCATCAGGATGGCGTGCGCCCAGCACAGTTGTGTGGCCCCGGCTACCAGAAAAAGAACCAGCAACATGAAAGCTGGCCGATGATTTACGCGAACCAATGTATCTCCCTTCGCAAGCAAGACTTCGCCCATCCTGAACCGACAGGGCGCAATATTCAGGATACTCGTTACCACTCGGCGCGCTCAACCGAGCGACTGTCTCGCCATTACAACACCGCTCCTTGATACCATCATGCGTTACCGGCCGCACCGGCTCTGCCGCCGGCCGCCTGACTCAGAATGTGAGGTATCGAACTCCTATGCAATATCGCAACTTCGGACGCACCGGGTGGAGTGTCAGCGACATCGGCTACGGACTGTGGGGCATGAGTGGTTGGTCAGGCTCAGACGACGAGCAGTCTGCCACCGCCTTGCAACGTGCGGCCGACGCGGGCTGCACCTTCTTCGACTCGGCCTGGGGCTACGGAGAAGGGAAGAGCGACCAGTTTCTCGGCCAACTGCTCGCAGCAAATCCCGGGAAGCGTTTGTATGCGGCTTCAAAGGTGCCTCCCATGAATCTCCGGTGGCCCGCTCTGCCTTCACACACGTACGACGAAGTCTTCCCGCCCGATCACGTCTTCCAGTACGCGGAGTTGATCCGCTCCAAGCTGGGCACCGATTCCATCGACCTGCTGCAATTTCACGTCTGGCAGGACGCGTGGGCCGACGAGCCCGACTTTCGCAACACCATCGAAAGACTCAAGCGCGACGGCACCATCCGCGCCTTCGGTCTCAGCCTGAACCGTTGGGAGCCCGAGAACGGCATCCGAGCCATCCGCACCGGGCTGGTCGATGCCGTACAGGTGATCTACAACATCTTCGACCAGGCGCCTGAAGACGAACTCTTCCCACTCTGCCGCGAGATGAACATTGGCGTGATCGCCCGCGTCCCGCTCGACGAAGGCAGTCTCGGCGGAAAGATGACCCTCGATACCCGTTTTCCGGAGGGCGACTGGCGCGCGCGTTACTTCACGCTGGAGAACCTGGTGCCGACTATCGAGCGGGTCGAGCGCCTCAAGAAAATCCTGCCGGACGCTATGAGTCTCCCGGAGCTTGCGTTGCGATTCGTGCTTTCGAATCCTACGGTCAGCACCACCATCGTCGGCATGCGCAGCCCTGAGCACGTGCACGCCAACATCAGTTACAGCGACAAAGGTCCGCTCGACCCCGGCCTCATCGCCGAACTCCGCCACCACCGCTGGGACCGCCGGCCAGCGCCTTGGTCTGACTAGCGCGATAGCACCCTGGACGGCGTCTTCCATCCACCCAGGGAGATGTAAGCTACCTCGGAGGCACAGAGATCACGGAAGGACTTCATCAAAGAGAATTCGTGTCCTCCGTGTCTCCCGTGGTGAATGATTTTTCATCCCTGTCGGAAATGTGTCCGGATCAACCCAGAAGCGTCCTGTCACCCCTCGGCTAACCCACTGAGATTGCCACCGTCCAACCGCCGCACACCACTGTTGGGGATTGTGGTTCTATCTGCACGCTCATTCGCCTGCAGAATCTCTGCACAATAGGAGTTGCGCATGTACCAACGTCGCTTCCTGCTTCTCATCTTAGGTCTGGCGCTTGTGGCCGGCACTTGCTTTGCACAATCAGCCCTGCTCGACCTGCCGCGCAAGAGCCAGAACGCCGAAGTCACCCAAACCATCGGCATCACCAACGTGACTCTGAAGTACAGCCGTCCGCTGGTGAACGGACGCAAAGTTTGGGGCGGACTGGTGCCCTACGGAGACGTCTGGCGCGCCGGTGCCAACGAGAACACCACCATCACCTTCACCGATCCCGTCACCGTCGAGGGCAAGCCGCTCGACAAGGGTACCTACGGCTTGTTCATGATCCCCAAGGAAGACGAGTGGACCATCATCTTCTCCAAGGCCAACACTGCCTGGGGAGCCTTTACCTACAAGCCTGAAGAAGACGTGCTTCGCGTCACCGTCAAACCCGCTGCGTCCGAGTTCCACGACGCCTTGCTCTACGACTTCGATCAGCTCACGCCCGATTCCGCCCTGGTCACGCTTCGCTGGGACAAACTCGCCGTACCTTTCAAGGTGGCGGTCAATGTTCCCCAGACCGTCGAGGCAAGCCTCGCCAAGCAGTTTCGTGGGATCGTGCAATACACCTGGGTCAGCTACAACGACGCGGCAAACTATTTCCTGACCGCCAAGGCCGACTTGCCCGAGGGGCTCAAGTATGCCGACCTGTCCATCCAGGCCGAGGAACGCTCCGAAAACCTGATGACGAAGTCACAGATCCTGGAAGCTATGGGAAAGACTGACGAGGCCAAGAAGTTCTATGCCCTTGCTTTGGATAAAGCCGGCCCGATGCAGGCATATCAGTACGCCCGCCAGCTTCAACGCGAGCACAAGCAGGACGAGGCCTTTGCCATCTACCGCGACATGGCCAAGAAGTACCCGACTAACCTTTTTACCTACGCCGGGCTGGCGCGCGTCGCCGTCGGAGCAGGGAACTATGACGAGGCAGTAAAGGAAATGAAGCTCGCCAAGGACGCCGCGCCCGAGAACGCCAAGTCTCAAATCCAGGGGCTCATCAGTCGGCTCGAGGCAAAGGACGACATCAACAAGTAGCACAGGGTTCCGCGCGGTGTGTGATGGGTCCGCCCACGGGGACCTGTCGCATCCCGGATCGGTCAGCCTCGGGACAATTCACGTCGCCCGACGCGCCGCCGCATGCAGACCGATAAGGCGGCCGACAAACACCGCGGGGTACATCACTCCCATCAGCGATTCCAAGATGGCGATCGACTTTGCGAGTCCATGCCACGGCACAATATCGCCGTATCCGACCGTGGTCAGGGTCGTGAAGCTGAAGAAGATGAGTTCCGGAGGGCGGATCGCCCTTGCAGGCTCGACCGTATCCCGGAACGAACCCGGCGAAACTTGTTGGATGACCGCAAAGATCAGTCCACAGGTAAATCCCACCATGAGGAACGCAGAAATCGCTCCGTACAAGGTATCGCTGGTCACGGCAGGGTGCGACAAGACTTCGTAGATAAATACACCCGTCATGAACATGAGATAGATACTACCCAGCCCCATCGCCAGCAAATGGAGCCCGGGAATGTACCCCATCGTATTGGCGATGTAGATCGCCACCGGAGGAACTCCCAGCACCACTGCCGCAATAGTAATGCGACGGTCTCCCAGCACCGTGTACAGCGCAGCCACGAACAGCGCCGTGGTCAGCAGGCGGAAGACATGCGCTTCCAACCCGCTGCCGACCGTCAGGGGAAAGATGACGATGAGCGCAAGCTCGGTGATCAGCAGGTAGAGGAACGGCATTTTCCGCCGTTTGACATTGCCTGTAACTTCGACCGTGATTTGCCCCTCAATGGACAATGCGCCTGCACTCCTGTCGCGAAGGAGCAAGCGTACCGCGACTGGCGGCCGATTTCAAAGGATGGTTAGACCGGCTCCCGGTCGAGCACTTCACCAGCGTCGATTTCAGGCGAGGCCAAGCTGCTATTGCGATCTTCGGGCAAATCCCCTTCCCCCGGCGCCAGGAACAAATTCTGCTCCAGCCCGTGCTGCTTGGTGTAGAGGTCGTAGTAGCGCCCGCCCAAATCGTAGAGCGACTGATGTGTCCCGCGTTCTACAATCTGACCCGCTTCCACCACAAGAATCTGGTCTGCTCGTCGAATCGTCGAAAGCCGGTGCGCGATCACGAACGTCGTCCGTCCCTGCATCAGGTAAGAAAGCCCGGCCTGAATCAGCGCCTCCGATTCTGAGTCCAGGCTTGACGTCGCCTCGTCCAGAATCAGTATCCGCGGGTTCGCCAGAATCGCCCGGGCAATCGAGACTCGTTGCCGTTGACCGCCGGACAGCTTCACTCCCCGCTCGCCGATGATGGTGTCGTACTGCAGCTCGAACTTCTCCGCAAACTCATCGACCCGCGCGATCCGACAGGCCCGCAGAACTTCCTCCTCGGTCGCATCAGGTTTCGAGAAGGCGATATTCTCGCGAATCGTACCGTCGAAGAGGAACGAATCCTGCAGCACCATGCCGAGCTGTGTTCGATACGACTCCAGCCGCACCGTCGCCAGATCGATGCCGTCCACCAATACCTTGCCGGAGTTCGGCTTATGAAACGCCGCTACCAGCCCGATAATCGTCGATTTTCCCGACCCGGAAGATCCGACCAGCGCGGTCACCGTTCCCGGCTGGGAGTGGAACGAAATGTCGTGCAGCACCGTCTTCTTCGCCTCGTAGGCGAAGGTCACATCCTCAAACGCCACATCCCCTCGGATCGTCGGCAGGGTGACTTTGCGCTCCGGGTCCTCGTCTTCGGGAGTCTCGTCCATCACCTCACGCGTCCGCTCTAGTCCGGCGATGGCCTCCGTGATCTGCGTGCCCACGTTCACCACCTGGAACAAGGGCGCCGCCAGGTATCCGAGAAACATGGTGTAGGTAAAGAACCCGCCCAGCGTCAGCTTGCCTTCGAGAATTTGCCGGGTCCCCATGAACATCACAATTGCGCCGATGACTCCCATCAGGCTCGAAGACGACAGGCTCATCACCGAGGTCGCCGTCAGCGTCTTGTACACGTTCTGCAGCAACCTCTCGACGCCCCCACTGAAGACCGCATGCTCGCGATCTTCGGCGTGGTAGCCCTTCACTACCCGCACCCCGCCGAGCGATTCGGTCAGCCGGCCCGTAACCTCGGCATTGATCTTCGACCGTTCGCGGAAAATCGGCCGGATGGTCTTGAAGGCCTTGCGCAAACCCACTCCGAACACCAGCAGAAATCCGAAGGCAATCACGGTCATGATCGGACTGATACGCATCAGCACGATGAAGGCGATCAGAGCCGTCAGCAGGCCGCCGGTGAAGTCCACCAGTCCCGTGCCCACCAGGTTGCGTACGCCTTCCACGTCGCTCATGATGCGTGCGACCATCGTGCCGGTCTTGTTGGAGTCGTAGTACGAAACCGAAAGCCTGCCGATGTGCTGCTGCACCCGGCGTCGCAACTCGGCGATCAGTTTCTGCGCCGCCTTCGATAGCGTCTGCGTCAACGTAAACGACGTCAGTCCCTGGATCAGCGTCGCCGCTAGGACAATCCCCACCAGCCAGGGCAGCATGTGCAACTGCCGCTTGCCGATGATGTTGTCCACCAGAAACTTTGTCGACGCCGGCAGCACCAATCCTGAAACTCGATTGATGACCATCAACACGAACCCGACCGCCAGCAGACCACGCCGCGGCCGGATGAGTTCCCAGATTTCAGGCAGAGCTTTGAAGACAGGCGTCTTGGCCGTCGACTTCGACGGTTCGGGGTCCACGCGGGAGACGTGCTGTCGTTCGGGTGAACGTGCCAAGTACCTTTAGATTCCGCCCGACGCCCGTTGGGTTCGGAAACCAGTGGGCGCTTTTATCGACGACACGCAAGTAGCATAATGCAGATCAAGGAGGTTCGATGAAATTCGTGCTTGGTTGTGCTGCCATGCTCCTGTTTCCCCTGCTGCTGATTGGCCAGGAGAATCATCAACTCATGCCCGACCCCGCTCTGCTCGACGAGATCAACCACATACAGGCGATCGACAACCACTCGCACCCTCCGTCCCTCAAGGATGCCGGCCAATTGGACGACGACTTCGACGCGCTGCCCTGCGATCCGCTCGATCCTACCGACGCGGGGTTGATGTTCCGCTCGGACAATCCCATCTACATCAAGGCATGGCAGAAGATTTTCGGCTACAAGTACGACGACGCCAGCCCTGAGCACGTGAAAGAGCTGCTCGCCGCCAGAGCGCAGGTGAAGCAGCGGGAGGGCGAGAACTATCCCAATTGGGTGCTCGACCAGCTTGGCATTGAGACCGAACTGGCCAACCGGGTCGCCATGGGACGTGGCTTGAAGCCGCCACGCTTCCGCTGGGTTCCCTTTGACGACACGCTGCTCTTCCCGCTGAACAATTCGGCGCTCGCAGCGCAATCGCCCGATCGCAAGTTTTTCTATGGCCGCGAAACGATGGTTCTCGCGCGATATCTGAAGAAGCTCAACCTGAACGATTTGCCGCCAACGCTGGCCGAATACACCGCCAAGGTCGTCACCCCCATCCTTGAGCTGCAGAAGGAGGACGGCGCGGTGGCCATCAAGTTCGAGGCTGCCTATCTGCGGGCGCTCGATTTCTCTCCCGCCAACGAGGCCGATGCCGCCCGTGTCTATGCTCGCTACGTGAAAGCCGGCGCGCCCGGCGACGCCGAGTACAAGTCGCTACAGGACTATCTCTTCCGCTACATTGCGCGCGAGGCCGGACGGCTGGGCCTGGCGGTGCACCTTCACACCGGCGCGGGCTGCGGCGGCTATTTCGCCATGGAGGGGAGCAATCCTCTGCTCTTGGATTCTGTATTCAACGATCCAGCGTTGCGCAAGACCAACTTCGTCATGCTTCATGGAGGCGCTGGCGGCTACGAGGGACAGGTCGCCTACTTGCTCATGAAGCCGAACGTTTACGCCGACTTTTCCGAGCAAACCTGGATGACTTCGCCGCGCCACATCGCGGCCAGCATTCGCTTCATGTTGGAGTTCTATCCCGAGAAGGTTCTGTTCGGCACCGACCTGTATCCGTTTGACCCGCAGCTGAACTGGGAAGAGACCGGCTACCAGACAGAGACAGCCGGCCGAACGGCACTTGCCATTGCGCTCACTGGAATGATGCAGGACGGTGAGATCACCCGCCAACAGGCCAGCAAGTTTGCACACATGGTGATGCACGACAACGCTGCGAAGCTTTATGGCTTGAGCGATTCGCCACCACACTAATAGAAGATGCAATGACTCCTGGTTCGTGCGCTCGCCGCTCAATCTCGCAACGAGGAGCGCCTACCGAAGAGCAAATTTCGAAGACACGATCCCGTTCGCACCATCTTTGGTTCATTCGCAGACCTGCGACGCAAACGAAAAGGCCACCCGGCAACAGGGCGGCCTTCTCTTCAAGGGAGAATAGTTCCAACGGAGGCTAGACCGTCAAAACTTTCTGCACAAATAGTAGGTTCACGCTACCAGCGTGTCAAGCAATTTCTAGGACTTAAATTGCTGTGTTTTCAACAAGATACATAGTATTCATCGGATCTGCGGAAATCAGCCGAAAATGCCCGATTTTGCCTCCACCACGGCACAAACGTCCTCTTTTCAGTTATTTATCCGACGTCGGACCCTCCCGCAGGTGCAACTGCAGGATCTCAACATTCTCCGGCAAGTCGAGTACCGTGCCCGGGAAGTAGCGGGTGAGGAGCATTCGAATCCCCCCGAAAAACAATCCGAAGATCAATCCGAAGACCAGCAGAATTCCAATCAGCCCAAAAATCGCCAGCAGAAGATTACCGATATTGTCGCGCTTGGTGATCGCTGTCGGCTCATTCCATGTGACCTCAGCTTCGTAGTTCACCGAGTTCAATAATGCCTTGGCCTCGTCGCTCCCAGCGTTGCCGCTCTCGATGACGAGGATGGGTCCAGTCCGGCGCGCGACGAGAGAACCGGCAGATTCGGGCGACGCCTGAAATGCTCGCAGTCGCTCAATCGCGATTTGCGGTGTCGGGTATTGCACCAGCATCACGTTCACTGGTCCGTCTGGGGTCGTGTAGCTCTGCGTCAGGATTTCCGGTTCGACGGCGAAATCCACCAACTCCGGTGGCAGAGGAGTCTTGGTCGCAGCCAGTGCCTGCGGACCAAGTATGTACTTCGCGGAATTCTCGACTGCGTCTTGCTTCGGCAGATATTCCGGTAGACTCGGGAGGTTTGCCTCCGAACTCTTGGCTTCCGGCAACATTCCGGCGAGTTCGCGAAGTTCAGCGCCCGACATGCCGGTCAGCCGGTCGAACTTCGCATCCACCACAATATTGCTGCGGAAAAACAGGATGCGGTCGTTCGACGACGCGGACTTGGTTCCGATCCGCTCGCTCTTCATCGCCGGATCGCGGTAGAAGGTGAACGCGCCGTAGGCGCCGGTGGCGTCCTTGAACCGTGCCGCCTTGACGGTCAGTGTCCGTCCGTCGTCGCGGGTGTACGTCGCCGTCTCCACGCCGGCGAATCCATATTCGTTCAGTACCGCTGGATACGCGGCGTCCGCTTGTTGAGCCTTGGTCGCGGTCGTGACCTCGCCGCTCTGCGTCCATCCCGCGAAGGACTTGGGAAGGATATTCTGGGCCGCGGCCGCGCCCGCGCCACCAGCGCCACAAGCAGAGTGGTCAGGAGAATCGGCTTGAGGAATTGTTTCATGCGAAAACGCAACGCCGCAGGGCGGGGACTATACCCTCAGCTACACCATTAGACTACTTTTACGCTGCAAAGTTGCCACCTGACTCGCTAAGGCGCAGAAGGCAGGTCCTTCGGAATCAGATCTACTCGCAGCAGCACGTCATCCAGAGCATTCATCAGGGCGTTGACCTTGGCCACGGTGTTTTCACCTGCTTGGCCGACCGACTCCAGCAATTCGATGACCTGCTGTTCCATGTCGCGCGGAAGCTTTGAGCAGTGCGTGTTGGCATGTTGGATCAGCCTCTTCTCGCCCGGGTGCGGCAACTCATTGACCGCAAACAGCACATCGAAATAACTCGCCAGCAGTGCAGCCACCCGGTGGTTCACGCTGACCCCATCGTCTCGCTTCACCGCCAGTTCGATCTGATGCAAATAGGACGACTGCTTGCTCCGCAACAGCGGATAGTTCTTGGCGATAACCGCGCGCTGCAGTTCGGGCGGATATTTTTGATTGGCCCTTTGCTGCAACTGTGCGAACCATCCCGAGCGATCAAACAACGCCCGCGAATGGACCATGTTGTACCAGAAGCAGGTCGAGTAACCGACCGACGCCTGATGGTGCATCAACACCCGGTCAAGTTGCTCTTCGATCCAACTCACGTGTCGGTACATTACGTCCACCGAAATTCCGGTAGCACCATCAATCCACTCGTCTCCCGGCTCCCAAGTGGTGTTGCCGATCTCCACCCTCGGCGATCCGCTGGCGATCTGTGCCCGCGTTTCCAGCGAAATATCTTCCGTCCCGTAAACGTACAAATCCACATCCGATTCGGCGTCGGTGAAATCCGACACGCGTGAACCCGCCAGCGCCACTGCCTCCACCTGGGGAAGGGAAGAGAATCGCCCTGCCACCTGTTGAGCGACAGCCATGTATTTGCCCGGATTAGAATCGGAATTGGGCATTCCCAGCAGAAGACACTGGACGCAGGATAACTCAGAATGGGAATCGGAACGTTTGGATTACTTTCTTACTTCCCCGCGTCCTTCTCGATCTTTGCCGCCACCTTCACCCCGCTCAGTCCGCTGATGTATTTGGCGATCCCCTTGTAGAGCGCCTCAGCTATCTTTTGCCGGTATTCAGGCGTCTCCATCTTCTTCTCATCCACGGGATTCGAGACGAACGAGATCTCCGCCAGGATGCTGGGCATGTTCGCGCCGATGAGCACTACGAATGGTGCTTTCTTGACCCCACGATTGTGCAGAGTTGGGTTCCTCGGCGACAGCCCTGCGTAGAGCGACTGCTGGACATCGGTTGCCAATTCCCGCGACTCCTCGATCTTCTCCTTGAGCGTGATCTTTTTTACCAGGTCCTGCAGCTCATGAATTGACTTTTCGGAGACAGCGTTTTCTCTCGCCGCAACTTCCAGGGCGTCCGGGTTGGAGGTGAAGTTGAGATAGTAGGTCTCAACCCCCCGCGCCGACGAATCACGGCTCGAATTGGCATGCACCGAGATGAAGAGGTCCGCCTGATGTTCGTTGGCGATGGCGGTGCGTGTCTCCAGAGGAATGAACGTGTCGTCGTCGCGGGTGTAGATCACATCTGCGCCGAGCCGGGATTCAAGCAGCTTCCCCAGCCGTAGTGCGACATCGAGCACCAGGTCTTTCTCCTGCAAGCCGTTCGGTCCGATGGTTCCCGTGTCGTGCCCGCCATGCCCGGCGTCAATCACGATGCGGCCGATCTTCAGGCCAAGGGCGCGGATCAGGCTCCGGTCGCCATCGGCCGTAGGCGAGGCTTCATGGATGGCTGGGGCTCCGCTCGCCGTTGCCACCTTCTTGTTCCCGCGAGACTTCTTATCGGGCGCTACGGTGACCGCGGTCGGTGCGGCTGTCGGCTTCTTACCCGCCTTGGTGGCTGCTGACAGACTATCGTCGCTGGAATCGTTCGGTAGGTCGGCGCCAGCGATCACCACGCTTGGTTTCGTCGACGCCTTGGAAGCTTGGGCTTGGCCACTGCTTGGAATCTTCCCCGCGGCCAGCTCGGTCGTTGCCGTAGCCGGGGATACCTTGCTCGGTACGCGCACCGACGACGGAGCCGGTGGCCCGCCTTTGGCGTTGTACTCGTCAGCCGCAACTCCCGGAGGCGGACTGGCCGCAACTTGCGACTTGGCATTCGGTTCCCGGCCATGAATATCGATAATCAGCCGGTAAGGGTTGGGCAGGAGGAATGCCGAGTACTCCGCCACATCATCGACTTCGAGCACGACCCGCGTCGAGTCCGGCTGGTACTGGGCGACGCGGATCTTCTTGAGGAATCCATCGTGTACGTCAAGGTTCTTGCCCACCAGCGTCGACACCAGCCGGGAATCGGACAGGTCGAAGAAGATACGGTCGGGATCGGGCACGCGCCCGGCCTCATATTTCACCTCAGAATCCAGATCGATGGCGACACGAGTGTAGTCGGCTGTCGACCAGTGCCGGATGCCCGTCACCCGCGCCAAAAGCGTCTTCTCACCTTCTGCTTTCGCTTCGGTATCGGTTGCGCCCGCGTCCTTTCGCGCCACGACCTCGGACTTTGGCTTCGCCTTCGGTTGGCTTAGTTCCGCCAGCGCCTCCTGCGCCTTGGGAGCCAACTGGTTACGCGGGTAGCGCTTCAGGAACTCCTCGAACGTTGCTTGCGCCGCGCTCTCGTCGTCCAAGTCCTCTTTATAGATTTGCCCGATGGTAAACAAGGCCTCAAAGCGGTACTTGCTTCCGGGATACTCCCGCCGCAAAAACTCATACTGCCCGATGGCTGCTCGCAGGTCTTTGTCGCCCGGTGGAAACTGGCGTCCCATCTCTGCCAGTATCTCCGCCACCGCCACGATGCTCTCGTCCGCCTTCGACGACGCCGGACACTTGTAATAAACCTTGCGGTAGGCGGTGGCCAAGTTCAGGTAGTCACGGCGGGTGCGTTCTTTCGCGGAACGCCCATTTAGCGCCTCGCGCATCCGTTCGGCGGTCTCATACTGCGCGAGCGCAACCTGTTTGCTCGATCGGGAAGACCCGGCTGTAGTCGGAAATCCTGCGCTGGAAAGGGCGAAGAAGACGATAAGCAGAAGTACGACCCGCGGCGACCGCCGGTTCGCGGTAAGACATGCTGAGGAAAGGAGGTTCGCGGCCGAACGTCGGCCCGAGCGTCCGCCTGATTCGCGGAAAAAGCTTGGCATGGGATTGCAAGCTTCCGGGTACACCACACCCGCGCGCACTACGTGCGGCATGAGGCGCGTCCGGCGGATCATTCGTCAGAGCACCTTAATTATAGGCTTCGTGCCGAGGGGAACAATCCGCGAAAGCGGCCAGAATCAGGGAAGTGAACCCGCCAGGCTGCCCCGTTCTCTCGACTGTCTTCTGGTCGATAGGGCGGGATCACAGATAGTTACGCGGCCCCTCCAACCCGCTATACTTTCTCTACTCCCATGCCCACCAAGCTGGAAGAAATCATCGCCTCAACCCACGATCGAGTGTCCGCGGCCAAGTCCACTGCAGACTACCGCATGCTGTCGGCCGCCGCAGCGCATCACATGCCGCGGGGGTTCCGGAAAAGTCTGCAAAGTGTTTCGCGGTCCGGTCCCGCGATCATCGCTGAGCTGAAAAAAGCTTCGCCATCCAAGGGCCTCATCCGCGCCGACTTCCAGGTAGCCAACCTCGCTATGGAACTGGAACAAGCCGGAGCTGCCGCGCTCTCGGTGTTGACCGAGGAACGCTACTTCCACGGGTCGCTCTCAAATCTCGAGCGGGCCTCGGAGGCGACGTCGATTCCGTGCCTGCGCAAGGACTTCATTCTCGATGAGTTTCAGATACTCGAAGCGCGCGCCCATCGCGCCGACGCCGTCCTGCTGATCGTCGCAGCGCTGCAACAAGCCGAACTCCTCGGCCTTCATCAGTGCGCGCGTGAAATGCAGCTCGATGTTCTCTGCGAGGTCCACGACGCCCCTGAGTTGGATCGTGCTATCGATGCGGGCTGCGAAATCATCGGCGTAAACAATCGTAACCTGCACACGTTTGAAGTGACGCTCAACACCTCGCTCGACCTCGCAAGACGCATTCCCGCCAACGTCGTCAAGATCGCCGAGAGCGGCATCGAATCCGCCGCCGACATCGCCCGCCTGCGCGACGCCGGCTTCGACGGCTTCCTTATCGGCGAGTCGCTCATGCGCGCCCCCGACCCCGGCGATGCCCTGCGCGCCCTGCTCGGCAAGACCGGATGAGTCTCCGACTAACCCTGCGGCCGCGCACCTTCTTCCGTTTTGACTTGAAACTTGAAACTCGAAACTTGAAACTGTCCTTGTGATATGGATCAAGATCTGCGCCACCACTAATCTCGACGACGCCCTCGCCTCCATCGCCGCCGGCGCCAACGCCCTCGGCTTCATTCTTACCGCGAGCCCGCGCCAGATAACTCCCGACGAAGCCGCGCAAATCATCGCCGCCCTGCCGTCGTCGATCGAAAAGATCGGCGTGGTGGTCAACGAATCGCCCGAGACTCTGAAGCAACTCGCGGAAACCATCGGCCTCACCGGACTGCAACTCCACGGCGACGAGCCCGCTGACCAACTTCCCGAATTCCGTCGCGCGCTCGGCCTGCGCAAAATCATCAAGACGGTGGAAGCCGGCGAACTCCTCGCCGACTCCAGTAAGCTCGACGCCTATCTCGCCGCGCGTCATTCCTACGACGGCATCCTTCTCGACTCCGGCTCGCCCGCCGCTCGCGGAGGCACCGGCCAGACCTTCGACTGGAACGCCGCCCTCCCCATCGTCGAACGCATCAAAAGCCTGGATATCCCCGTCATCATCGCCGGAGGCCTTTCGCCCGCCAACGTCGCCGATGCCATCCGCCTCTTCGATCCTTGTGGTGTCGATGTCGTCTCCGGCGTCGAACTTTCCACCGGCAAGAAAGACCCCGCAAAGATTCGCGCCTTCATCGCCGCCTCCGGCTCCGTTCCCTCGCAACACTGAAATCCCACCCCTCGCCCCCGCATCCCGCATAATAAGGAGACGGACCCAACCATGCCGACCACCACCGCACCCAAAAAGAAGTCGACCAAAGGCCGCTTCGGCCCCTACGGTGGACGCTACGTCCCCGAAACCCTCATGGCCGCCCTCCAGGAACTCGAAGCCGCCTACTTCGAAGCGCGCCGCGACAAATCGTTCAAGCAAGAATTTGCGCGCCTGCTGCACACCTACGCGGGACGCCCCACACCGCTCTTCCACGCCGCCCGCCTCACCGAAAAACTGCAAGGCGCCCGCATCTACCTCAAGCGCGAAGACCTCCTCCACACCGGAGCCCACAAGATCAACAACTGCATCGGACAGGCCCTGCTCGCGCGCCGCATGGGCAAGCACCGCATCATCGCCGAAACCGGAGCCGGCCAGCACGGCGTCGCCACCGCCACCGTCTGCGCTCTCTTCGGACTCGAGTGCGTCGTTTACATGGGCGCCGAAGACATGCGCCGCCAGGAGCTCAACGTCTTCCGCATGCGTCTGCTCGGAGCCGAAGTCCGCAGCGTCGACTCCGGCTCGCGCACCCTCAAAGACGCCATCAACGAGGCCATGCGCGACTGGGTCACCAACGTTCGCACCACGCACTACCTGCTCGGCAGCGTCCTCGGCGCGCATCCGTATCCCACCATGGTGCGCGACTTCCACCGCGTCATCGGCGAAGAGGCGCGCAAGCAAATTCTGAAAGCCGAAGGCAAGCTCCCCACCGCCATCATCGCCTGCGTCGGCGGAGGCTCCAACGCCATCGGCATCTTCCACGCCTTTCTCAACGACCCCGGCGTCGCGCTCATCGGCGTCGAAGCCGGAGGCCGCGGCCACTCCCTCGGCGAGCACGCCGCCCGCTTCGACTCCGAAGGCGGAGGCAGCCCCGGCGTCTTGCAGGGAACCTACTCTTATTTATTGCAAGACTCCGCCGGGCAGGTCGCCCTCACCCACTCCGTCTCCGCCGGACTCGACTACCCGGCCATCGGCCCCGAGCACGCCTGGCTGCACGATCAAGGCCGCGCTGAATACGTCTCCGCCGACGACAGCGAAGCGCTCGACGCTCTCCGCCAGCTCGCCCATCTCGAAGGCATCATCTGCGCCCTCGAGTCCGCCCACGCCGTAGCCGAGTGCATCAAGCGCGCCCCGAAGGGGAGCGCATCTGACATTGTGGTAGTCAACATCTCCGGCCGCGGCGACAAAGACATCGGGATTTTGCGGGAAAATTTGGCGCTGTGACGGGGTGGCCAAATCTTACGAGTCGGTGGGCTCCTGCCCTGACTCCCGAGGCGCGCCCTTGAGCAGCTCTTCCGCACTGAGGCCGAGCCGTTGGAGCGTGTCGCACACCCTCGGCCATTCCTCCGCTAAAAATCTTTCCCGTTCCGTCTTCAGCAATAGCTGGCGGCCGCCAGGATTGACGAACATTCCCCGCCCCCGTCGCGATTCGACAATCCCCTCGCCCACCAGTAGCTGATAGCTCTTCAGGACGGTGAGTGGATTCACCTGAAACTGGGTAGCTACATGGCGGACCGATGGCAGAATGCCGCCTTCCGGGAGAGTTCCGTCCAGGATCATCGTTACTACGATGTCCCGGAGTTGGCGGTAAATCGGTGTACCGTCGTTCCATTCAGAGTCTAAGTTCATCTGGTCGCGCTCCGCGAAATTTTATTGTTATACATAACTATAACACAGTAGCACATGTGGAAGTTATTTACGATCATAAAGATGCAAAGTTCATAGCAGTAACCACCTCTTGTTATACATAACCACCACACTAGTTGTATGCGACGGTAGTCGAGGTAGATGGGGCAGGACATTGCGGGAGCGTGTCGCAAAAATCGAGCCCGAGAGCCAGGCCTAAAGGCCCTGGTTTTTGAGACGGCGAGGTCGTGGGCCCTTCGACTTCGCTCTGGGCAGGCTCTGAAGGCCCACGCTTCCACCGGGAGCGACAATTCCGGTGACCGAAGAGCCGATGTTGTCAAAGAGCGATCTATTCCCCGCCATAGCGGGCGAAGAGGCCGAGAGACACCAATCCCTTTGCCTCACGAAGCATGTTTTATCGAAGTGGAATCCGACGGGATAGGACGCAGGACACAGAGGCGTGTGACAATGCTGCGAACGCCGGATTAGTCCATAGGAGGGGCGCCGGGGGGCACGCGGCTGTCGCAATTCTTAGAAACGGGCGGCCGATCCCGAGCTCGTCTTCCGCCTCAGGGCCACGTAGCACCAGGGGCTTGCGAATACGACCAGGTAGATGAGGTAAATCCACGGGAATTGCCCGATGTAGAAGTCGTGAGGCGATAGCGAAATCGGGTTCTTGATCAGCACGAATCCAACGAAGTCGACCACTATGGCGAGCACAAGCCAAAAGGCCCCGAGGAGTTTGGCCTCGCGCGTGTCCTCGATGCGGCCGCGTCCCTTGAAATAGAGGGCCGCAACGGGCATCCAGACCATTAAGTTCAGGAGCGGAAAAAACCGCTCGGCCAGCAGGTAGGCAGAATTTTCCAGCGGCAGTGCGCTGTCCGGGACTTGCATTGCTTTCTCCAAGGCCAGGGAGAAGGCGGTAGCGACGATGGTGATAACAATATAGGCGACTGCGAAGGTCCACAAGGCGCGCCCGAGCCGCAGGCTGTTGCCGGTTGACTGTTCCATTTCACATCGTCCGGCCGCTTGCCCCTTGTCAACCTGTTGTCTGTTCTTGGTTGTCATCCCCCGAACCTCTACAATCGACAGTCGGTCCGTGGTTCAATTCGCGGCTTGGAGAGGCGGCAGGGGCAAGATGGGGCGTCCACGCAGAGTCACGCGGCAGGAACAGAGCGACACTACGAGGCGGCTCCTGGTGGAGGTAAGCCTCGAACTCTTTGTCCGGCGCGGCTACGCCGGCGCTACGGTGCGTCAGATCGCCGCCAAGGCCGGTATCAGCACGGGCCTCATGTTCCACTATTTTTCTTCGAAACAGGCGCTGTTGGAGGAACACATCGGAGTGGTCGAGCAAGGCATTCATATGGTCGCGGATCGCCTCGGATCGGCCGAAGCGTCCCTGGCGACATTCAAATCTGTGGCCGAGATGATCCTGCACTCATTTGAAGACAGGTACTCGCGGAACCTCTTCCTCCTGGCCAACCAGGTGCTCTCACTCGATTCCATCCCCGCCACGGTCAAGCGCCGCGTCAGTGCGACCAAGTCCATCCGGGCCAGTGTGCCCGTCATCGTGAAGGGGCAGCGAAAAGGCGAGATCAGACGTGGCGATCCGCTGGCGCTGGCAGTGCCTATTGGGGCGCGCTCCAGGGCATTGCCGAGGTACTGGTCTGGAATCCTAATGCGCCAGTCCCCGAAGCTGATCTGGTGGTTTCGATTTTGGCCGCCCGCCGATAGCGAAGGGCGAAAAGGCAAAGGGAGCATTTCCAGCTCCGGCTACAATGGACTTCTATGATCCGCAATCTTATTGTTCCCCGCGTGCTGGGGAAGACGCAGGAGGACCTGCAGCCCGCGCTGGAGTTGTTGCGCGCGCTGGGGGCGACGCCCGGCCATGAGTGGCACGAGGGCGGGGCCCACGGCATTTCAGATCGAGGCTCCGAGCGGGGCGGTGGAGTTGATCGCCGCGGAAACCGCACCCGAAACCGATGTGACTATCGAGGTTTCCGATGCCGATGCGGCGTGGGAAATTGTCCAGAAGCGGGGCGTGAAGATTCTGCGCGAGATTGGTGATACGGCTTACGGAGCGCGGATTTTCGCGGTCGAAGTGAACGGCCTGCGCATGGCGTTTATCACCTACGCGCGGACGAACGACGAAGACGTGGAAGGCTCGCTGCAAGCTCAGGGCAAGCGCTTCGCGATTGTGGTGGCGCGGTTCAATTCGTTCATCACGGAGCGGCTGCTCGACGGCGCGCTGCTGGCTCTGCGGCAAGCGGGCGCGTCGAAAGACGATATCACCATCGTGCGCGTGCCGGGATCATTC
Source organism: uncultured Acidobacteriaceae bacterium (assembly GCA_963758255.1). Taxonomy (GTDB): domain Bacteria; phylum Acidobacteriota; class Terriglobia; order Terriglobales; family Acidobacteriaceae; genus DASRAA01. The sequence goes on along the minus strand of CAVWUX010000011.1, from coordinate 237,781 downwards.
GAGATTCCCTCGGCGGCGCGGCAGTTGGCGCTGAGCGGCAAGTACGACGCGATTGTCTGTATAGGATGCCTGCTGCGCGGCGGGACGCTGCACTACGAAGTTATCGCCAATGAAGTCACGCGCGGAGTGGGGCAGTCGGCGCAGGAAACCGGAGTGCCGCATGCTTTCGGAGTGCTGACCTGCGACACGCTGGAGCAGGCCATCGATCGCGCCGGGCTTAAGGCTGGCAACAAGGGATACGAAGCTGGGCTGGTGGCGGTGGAGATGGCGTCACTGCACAACAAAGTGGCCGAACACACGGCGGGGAAGCGATGAGCAAGTCGGGCACACGCCGCAAGTCCCGCGAACTAGCGCTGCAGATGCTGTTTCAACTGGACATGGGGAAACAGACGACTGACGAAGTGCGCAAGACATTCTGGAGCGAGCGCAGGGACCTTGACGGGAAGGTGCGTGGGTTTGCGGACGATTTGTTTCGCGTGGCTGCCGAGCGGACAGCGGAGATTGACGAGATCATCGAGCGCAATGCCGAGCACTGGCGCATGGAGCGCATGGCGGCCGTCGATCGCAATGTGCTGCGGGCTGGAATCGCCGAGTTTCTGGGGTTTCCGGATACGCCGCGTCCGGTGGTGATCAATGAGGCGCTGGAGATTGCACGGCGATTCTCGACGCCGGAGTCGGTGCAGTTCATCAATGGAGTGCTGGACAGCGTGGCACGGGAGTTGGGGGCCGCAAAGCCTCAGTAGAGTGCTCCGCCAACATTCGGACAATGTACAAAAGCCCTCCCCAACAAGGAAGGGCTTTTTGTATGGCGAGCAATTCAAGACTACTTCGGCAACACCACCACCAGGTTTGGAGGGACTGTGTTGGAGCTGGCGTCCTTCAGGTTGACGGCGATCTGGGCTGAATCGGTGCCGGCGTTGGCGTCGATCACATGCACGTTGTTGTCGCTGCCGCCGACATAGACGTGGGAGCCGTCGAGGGTGATGCCGCCGCTGTAGGCTTGAGCGCTGTTTGCCAGCGGTATAAGCGTGGGCGTCAGTGTGGACATGTTGAAGCTGATGACGGAGGTCAGGTCGGAGATGAGCCAGGTGCGCGAACCGTCGGACGAGAGGAACAGTTGCCGGGCGTTGAAGCTGCCGCCGCCCAGGTTGTAACTGTTCACGGTGCTTTGGCTGGATGGCGGACAGCCGGATCCGAGGGTGCCTGTTGTTACTACGTCGATTGCGGGAGAATCGGCGACAACCGCTCCGGTCGCATTGGGAATGTGCGCGACTAGCGTTGGGTTGTTCGCCGTCAATGTCTGCCAGTCGCCCTGATCGCACGTGGTGCGAACATCGATGGCGTGGGACGCTGCGCTGGTAACGTAGGTCAAGCCGCCCTGCGCGCTTATGTCCAGTGCGTCGGGAACATAGGGCAGATTAGTAATGGTTGCCGTGGGCACGATGGTGTCGTAATAGAGTTGCTGTCCCGACAGGAATGAGACCGACCTTCCGTCGGGCGTGAAAACGCCCGCGGTCGGGGCGACAGCTTGCGACAGAAGCGACGAGGCCCCGCCAATGGAGTAGATGTAGACCGCGCCGCCGACGGTATCGGACATCAACAGGTATTTGTTGTCGGGGGAAATCGCCAGCACAGTCCCGATTACCGCAGTGGTGGACGTTACTGTACCGGTTGAAGTATTGACTGTCATCAAGCCAGCGTTCGATCCCAGATACAGATTGCCTCCAGCGTAATCGGAGACCATTGAATTTGGCAGGAAAGGCAACGATATCGCGGTTCCTGCCGTGTTGCCGGTGCTAGCGATGGGTACGAGGGTCAAGGAATTCGTGCTGGCGGCATAAGCGGTCGTGCTCGAGCTGCCGGTGGTGGTGACTGTGACAACATTCTGCCCGTACTGAGGGCTGACATTGCGATTGCAATCAGGAGAGCTGCAAGTTGCGGTGATGATGGCGGTTCCGGCGGCGACAGCAGTGGCGGTGGCAGTAACAGCGCCGGCAGCACCGGTGACCTTGGCGCTGCCCAGTGGCGTCGAAACCCAGGTCAGCAAGGGCGTAATGGCAACCCCGTTGGTGTCGATGACGTCGGCAGTCAGAGCTTGCGTGGCGGCCGGCGCCAGGGTGAACGAAGTGTTCGAGCTGTTGGCATCATGAATAAGGATGGAGGCCACCGGGCAGACCAATGCCGATTGCGGCAGGCTGTTAAGCCCGGCGACGGTAGCGTAGATCGAGGTCGCTCCGGGATTGGTTGCGGTCAGTACACCCGAGGTCGCGTTGTTGCTCATGACCTGCAGGTCGGTGCTGTTGTACGTAATGGTGCCGACCGTCGAAGTGATGTCGCAGGGATTGCTGGTGGAACATCCCGGTGCCGTCAGGTTATAGACCGTAGCGGTGTAGGTGGGAGTGGCGCCCACACTCACGCACCCCGAGATGGGATTGACAACGATGCGGTCTGCCTGGAGATGAGTGTTGACGGGTGCTGTGGCGGTGATGGAACCGGAAGTGGCGGTGATGGTGACCTGGCCAACCCCGCTTTGGCCGGGCAGCGCATTGCAGTTAATGTAGTTGGCGTCCCAAATGCCGGCGCAAACATATCCGCCAGGGGAGACGGTCACCAAATTGGTGTTGCTGCTGGAGTAGCTGACGTCGGCGATGACTGTGCCCCCGGAGGAGTTTTCGGGGATGGCCAAAAGCTGAGCTACCTGGCCGGTGTTCAAGGAGAGGGAAGTCGGTCTAAAGACGATCTGGGTAACCGGATTGGTTGTCGAACTGGTACCACTGCATGCCACCAGGAGGCTTAGAACAAGGACCGAAAAGAAGGCGGCTAGAATCCTGAGCCAATGAAAACCGACGCATGTATCCTCCCCGCCGGGTTGCCTCCGACGGATGTCTGAAGACCAAAAATGCAATTCTGGTCAGAATCCCCAAGTGTAGAAGCTGACCTGCGTTTCAGCAAGGCGCAGCCCCCTAAACCATTGCAGTGACACCATGCGGGCGCAGTGCGGTCAGCCGCCGAATTCTCCTAACACTGATTCACAGGGCGAGTTGTGGACTGCTCGGGCAGCAGAGTGCCGATTGCCCGCGCCCGGTGACGAGCGGCTGGTTACCACATTCGAGTGGGGAAATTCTTTCCCAGTATGTGCAGAGAACTGCACATGATTTCGCACAATTGGGAATCATGGGATCTAAGTGGCTGAAAGGAATTGGTCGAACGTGAGCCAATTTGGAGATCTACGTGCGCAACAGTAGCCAAGCCCTTCGTCCATTGCGAGGGCCACTCGGGGCCCTGACAACAATTCTGAAATTCGGAGGAGTTTAGAATGCCAAGAACTCTGCTCGCCGGGCTGTTTCTTCTGGCGCTCGTAACAGCCGCCAGCGCCAGCAACATCTACGTCGGAAACGATACCAATGGGCCTGTAACCATCTACACGTCGAGTGGGATGTTCGTGCAGAATTTCGGTCAGGGCGGAGCCACAGGTTCTGCCATTGACGCCGCCGGAAATGTCTGGACGGTCGCTCCCGCCTTCGGCAACAACAATGTGGTGGAATATGACTCCGCCCAAAACATGTTGAACTCGTTCGTCGCAACCATCAACGGGCAGTGGGTCGAGGACATGAGTCATGGGGCTGGGAGCACTCTTTGGCTCGCCACCTATGAAGGCAACGTGTTCGCGATCAACGACCAGACAGGTGCGATCATGAGTTCGTTCGCAGTTGCGAACACCAGCTACAGTGGGATCGCTTTTGACGGTACCAATCTTTGGGTGAGTGGGGGGCTTAGCACCAACGCCTTGTATTACTACAGCACGTCGGGTGCGCTGCTAAACACCATTTCCCTCGGTAGCACCTGTGGCGGGGTCGGTTACGATGTCACCGATGGCACGCTGTATTGCGGCGGCTTCGGCGTGGTTAACCACTACGACACAGCCGGGAATCTCTTGGGCAGTTTCAATACCGCGTTGGGCAACTATCACGACGGCATCGAAGTGCCCAATCTGACGAATGGCGCAGTTCCTGAACCCTCAACGCTGGTCTTCATGGGAACGGGATTGGCGGCGCTTGTGGGACGGCTTCGCAAACGCGTGTAATCGTCGCAGGGTTCGCGATGCCCCTTCCAGGCACTGGCCGGCGTGGAAGGGTTTTTTGTTTGTGGGTAAAGTCATCGTGCCTACCGGCAAAAATCGAGGTCTCACCGCGGTCTGGCGATGGCCCGTTTTTTTGCGCCGGAATCGATTGACGGGCGGAATCCGAGTTGTTAGACTTAAAAGGTTCTGCGAGTCATACCTAGCCTGCCTGTATCGTCCGGCTGTGCTGCAGTAATTCTCGATCCTGTAGGATCGTGCTACAGGATTCCTCGCTGAAACGAGCCTGCGCTTCCGCTGGAGCTTTCCAGTGGGTATGTGGGCCGAAGCAACGAAACGGAGTGCCCTCGTTCCAGAACTCCACGCTCTCGTGAAGTAGCTGGCGTGGGGAACGGCCACGGCGCCACCGTCGTTTGCTTAACCTGAACGAACCGATTTTCCCCGGCAGTTTTGGGGAAGCATGGGTGCAACGGCCCGGAAGGGCCACGAGTTTTGTGCCCAGACCCAAAGCTGGGAGCCGGATCGCGCCGCGAGGCGTGTGCCTGTATGGCTGCCGACCACGGCGGGCTGAAGCCAACGTGGAACGAGAAAAGCGAAGGTTGACGGCGCGGCTGAAGCCGCGCCCCTTCAAGGAGCTGCAAAGAGTGCCTACATTTAATCAATTGGTGCGCAAGGGACGGACGGCGCCGAAGTATAAGACGGCCAGTCCCGCCCTGCAGTCCTGCCCGCAAAAGCGCGGCGTATGCACGCGCGTGTACACCCAGACGCCGAAGAAGCCGAACTCCGCGCTGCGCAAGGTCGCGCGTGTGCGGCTGACCAATGGCATCGAAGTTACGACGTACATTCCCGGCGTCGGCCACAACCTGCAGGAGCACTCGATTGTGCTGATCCGCGGGGGCCGCGTGAAGGACCTGCCGGGGGTTCGCTATCACGTGGTGCGCGGCACGCTGGATTCGGTGGGCGTTGCTAATCGCAAGCAGGGACGATCGAAGTACGGCGCCAAGCGCCCGAAGGCCTAGTCGAGGATTTATGCCGAGAAAAGGATATATCGCGAAGCGCGAGCAACTGGCAGACCCGGTCTACCAGTCCACGCTGGTCAACAAGTTTGTGAACTCCATGATGTGGGACGGCAAGAAGAGCACGGCCCAGTCCATCTTCTATAACGCCATGAAGAAGCTGGAAGAGAAGGGCGGCGATGAAGCCATCAAGCTGTTCAAGAAAGCGGTGGAGAACGCCAAGCCGGTGCTGGAAGTGAAGACCCGCCGCGTGGGCGGCGCCAACTACCAGGTGCCGGTGGAAGTGAACGCGGACCGGCGCACTTCACTGGCGATTCGCTGGATCCTGACCTACAGCCGCGGACGCGGCGAGAAGGGCATGGTCGATAAGCTGGCCAATGAGTTGCTCGACGCGGCGAATGGCCGTGGCGCGACCATCAAGAAGAAGGACGACGTGCATCGCATGGCCGAGGCCAATAAGGCCTTTGCGCACTACCGCTGGTAGAGCGGCTCGATCCCGCCCTACCGCCAAAAGAAGGCGGTAGAACGGGGCGCCCAGCGCGGGATGACAAAGAGCGAGTGAAGGATTCCCGATGATATAGGGGTGCTTCGACTCCGGCGCGCAAGAATGGCGCGCCTCCGCTCAGGATGACAACGAATGGCGGGGCTGGTGGCCCGCGCTACCAAGGTTGAAAGCGGCCGCAGAGCTGCACAGAGAGAAACGGAAGAGACAGTGGCAAGACAGGTCCCATTAGAGCGTTGCAGGAATATCGGCATCATGGCGCACATCGATGCCGGCAAGACCACGACCACGGAGCGCATCCTGTTTTATACGGGACGCACGCACCGCATTGGCGAGGTCCATGAAGGGACTGCGACCATGGATTGGATGGCGCAGGAGCAGGAGCGCGGCATTACGATTACGTCGGCGGCGACCACCTGCTTCTGGAAAGACATCCGGATCAACATTATTGATACGCCCGGCCACGTGGACTTTACCGCCGAGGTGGAACGCTCGCTGCGCGTGCTTGATGGCGCCTGCGCGGTGTTTGACGCGGTGCACGGAGTGGAGCCGCAGTCGGAAACAGTATGGCGCCAGGCTGACAAGTACGGCGTGCCGCGCATTTGCTTCATCAACAAGATCGACAAGGCCGGCGCTGACTTCGAGCACGCGATCGATACCATCCGCAAGCGGCTGAATGCCAAGCCGGTGGCGATCCAGTTGCCGATCGGCCAGGAAGACAAGTTCAAGGGTGTCGTTGACCTGATGGCGATGAAGGCGATCGTCTGGGCCGACGAGACGATTGGCGCTGAGTATCACGTCGAGGAAATTCCGGAAGAGCTGAAGAAGAAGGCTGCTGCGTACCATCAGATTCTCGTCGAAACCGTGGTTGAGAACGACGACCAGGACGAGTTGATGCATAAGTACATCGAAGGCGAACCCATCGGCGAGGCCGAGCTAAAAGCGGCGCTGCGTCGAGCCACGCTGAGGTTGAAGGTCTTCCCGGTGATCTGCGGGACCGCCTTCAAGAACAAGGGTGTGCAGCCGCTGCTGGATGCCGTCATCGATTACCTGCCTTCGCCGCTCGACGTGCCTCCGGTGGTCGGCAAGAACCCCGACACCGGGGAAGAAGTGGAACGCGAGGCTGACGACAAAGCCCCGTTCTCGGCGCTGGCGTTCAAGATCATGACCGATCCTTTCGTCGGCCAGCTTACGTTTATTCGCGTGTACTCCGGGCATTTGAAGACCGGAGACAGCGTGTACAACAGCGGCCGCAAGCGGTCGGAGCGCATTGGCCGACTGCTGAAGATGCACGCCAACAAGCGCGAAGAGATCAGCGAAATCTACGCCGGCGATATCTGCGCCTGCGTGGGAATGAAGAATGTAACGACAGGCGATACGATTTGCGACGAGAAAGACCCCGTCGTTCTGGAATCGATCGAGTTTCCGGCACCGGTGATCGCGGTGGCGGTCGAGCCCAAGACCAAGAGCGACCAGGAAAAGATGGGCGTGGCGCTGGGCAAGCTGGCGCAGGAAGATCCGACGTTCAAGGTCTCGACCGATCCGGACAGCGGGCAGACGATCATCGCGGGTATGGGCGAACTCCACCTGGAGATTCTGGTGGATCGCATGATGCGCGAGTTCAACGTGCAGGCCAACGTGGGCAAGCCGCAGGTGGCGTATCGCGAAACCATCCGCAAGGCGTCGCAGGCGGAGGGTAAGTACATCCGCCAGACCGGCGGCAGCGGCCAGTACGGACATGTGCGCATTCGCCTGGAGCCGAACGAGCCCGGCAAGGGTTACGAGTTCGTCAACGAAGTGGTGGGCGGCGTGATTCCCAAGGAGTTCATCAAGCCGGTCGATCAGGGCATCAAGGAAGCGCTCGAAGGCGGCGTGCTCGCGGGCTACGAAATGGTGGACGTGAAGGCGACGCTGTACGACGGCAGCTATCACGACGTGGATTCGAACGAAATGGCCTTCAAGATCGCCGGTTCGATGGCGTTCAAGGAAGCCGCGCGCAAGGCCAGCCCGGTGCTGCTGGAGCCGGTCATGTCGGTGGAAGTGGTCGTGCCCGAGGAGTACATGGGCACCATCATCGGCGACCTGAGCAGCCGCCGTGGCCGCATCGAAGGTCTGGAGCATCGCGCCGGATCGCAGGTGATTAAGGCGATGGTTCCGCTGGCTGAGATGTTCGGCTACGCGACCAACATGCGTTCGAACACCCAGGGCCGGGCGACGTTTTCCATGCATTTCTCGCGTTACGAAGAGGCGCCCCGCGCTGTGGCCGAGGAGATCGTGGCCAAGGTGCAGGGTAAGAGTCCGGCAGGAACGAAGTAATCATGAGGCGGACGATGAGCCCGCCAAGCTAACGCAGTACTCAGACGATTTCATAGAGACACGGAGCTCGAAATGGCGAAAGAAAAATTTGACCGCAGCAAGCCGCACGTAAACGTAGGGACGATCGGGCACATCGATCATGGCAAGACGACGTTGACGGCGGCGATTACCAGGGTGTTGCAGAAGCACAATCCGAAGATCGTGTTCCGTTCGTTCGACTCGATCGACAACGCTCCGGAAGAGCGCGAGCGCGGCATCACCATCGCGACCGCGCACGTGGAGTACGAGACCGCGAACCGGCACTACGCGCACGTGGATTGTCCGGGGCACGCCGACTACATCAAGAACATGATCACGGGCGCGGCGCAGATGGACGGCGCGATCCTGGTGGTGGCGGCGACCGATGGTCCGATGCCGCAGACCAAGGAGCACGTGCTGCTGGCGCGCCAGGTGGGTGTGCCTTACGTGCTGGTGTTTCTGAACAAGTGCGATGCGGTGGAAGATCCGGAGCTGATCGACCTGGTGGAGATGGAAGTGCGCGAGTTGCTGTCGAAGTACAACTTCCCGGGCGACGATGTGCCGGTGATTCGCGGCTCGGCGCTGGGTGCGTTGAACGGCGAAGCACAGTGGGAAGCCAAGATCGACGAGCTGATGGAGGCGGTGGACAAGAACGTTCCGCTGCCGGCGCGCGACATCGACAAGCCGTTTCTGATGCCGATTGAAGATATTTTCTCGATTCAGGGGCGGGGCACGGTGGTGACCGGACGTATCGAGCGCGGCAAGATGAAGGTGGGCGAGGAGGCCGAGATTGTGGGCTTCCGCGAGACCCGCAAGACGGTGGTGACGGGCGTGGAGATGTTCAAGAAGCAGCTGGACGAAGGCATGGCGGGCGACAACGCCGGGCTGCTGCTGCGGGGCATCGCCAAGGAAGACGTGGAGCGCGGGATGGTGCTGGCCAAGCCGGGATCGATCACGCCGCACACCAAGTTCAAGGGCGAAGTGTACGTGCTTGTCGAAAGACGAAGGCGGACGGCACACGCCGTTCTTCAAGGGCTACCGGCCGCAGTTCTACTTCCGCACGACGGACGTGACGGGAGTGGCGACGCTGCCGGCGGGCACGGAGATGGTGATGCCGGGCGACAACGTGCAACTGGAGATTGAGCTGATTACGCCGGTGGCGATGGAGAAGGGCCTGCGGTTCGCGATTCGCGAAGGCGGACGCACCGTGGGCGCCGGGACGATTAGCGAGATTATTGCGTAGGGTTTCATACCGGGTGCGGTGGCAGCCGCCGCACCCACTTACTAACCGCGGCAAGAGCCGCAGGGCAGATCGCGAAAGTTCGACGAGCCCCTGAACTGATCTTTGATACGAGAGAAACTAACGTGATTGGTAAAGAACGAATCCGCATCCGCCTGAAAGCCTACGACTATCGCGTTCTCGACCAGTCCACGACTGAAATTGTGGACACGGCACGCCGCACCGGGGCGCAGATCGCAGGACCGATCCCGCTACCGACGGTCAAGAACAAATACTGCGTGCTGCGTTCCCCGCACGTGGACAAGAAGTCGCGGGAGCAGTTTGAGATCCGCACGCACAAGCGCCTGCTCGACATACTGGAGCCGACGCAGCAGACGGTGGACGCGCTGATGAAGTTGGAGCTACCTGCCGGTGTGGACGTCGAGATCAAGGCGTTTGGGAAAGAACATAAATAGGTAGCTGGTTACTGGTAACTGGTAAAGAACAATGCTTCCGCGGCTTAAGCCCCCGGTGCAGCAAACACCGGAAACAGGAAGCGGAGTCAGAGGATAGAGATGGCAGTCAACGGAATTTTAGGAAGGAAAGTTGGGATGGCGCAGTTGTTCGATGACAAGGGCGATGTTCGTCCGGTCACCGTGCTGAAGGCCGGCCCGTGTGTGGTAACCCAGCGCAAGACGGTTGCGAAGGACGGCTATGACGCCGCCCAGATCGGGCTGGTCGAGTTCGTGAAGGAGTCGCGGCTGACCAAGCCGATGAAGGGCCACTTCGCGAAGAACAACCTGCCGCCGGTGCGCTTCCTGCGCGAAGTGGAGATCGTTGTGGACCCGGAGAGCCAGGATGGCGCCAAGGTGGGCGACAAGGTCCTGGTGGAGATGTTCGAAGGCGACAAGTTCGTGGACGTCGTGGCCACCAGCAAGGGACGCGGCTTCGCGGGCGTAGTGCGGCGCCATCATTTTGGCGGCGGCGCGGCTTCGCACGGTTCGATGTTCCAGATCACAGGTTCGATCGGCTCATCGGCCTTCCCGTCGCGCGTGTTCAAAGGCATGCGGATGTCGGGACACATGGGGAACGAACGAGTCACGACTCGTAACCTGCGCATCCTGGGAATCGATCGCGACGAGAACCTGCTGGTAGTGGAAGGCGCGGTACCGGGAGCGAAGGACGGCTACGTCGTTATTTCGCAGGCGAAGAAGCCGCCGAGAGAGCGCCGTGGATTCGCCGGTTCGGGCACGGTCGATCCGTTGAAGGCCTCCAAGCGGCAGTCGACGAAGAAGAAGTAACTGGTAACTGATCGGAAGAACATTATGGCGACGATTGATGTAGTGAATCTGAACGGCGAAAAAGTGGGTTCGCTGGAGCTGGCCGACGAGGTGTTCGGCGCGGTCAACGAAGACCTGCTGTGGGAAGCGGTGAAGCACTACCGCGCCAGTCTGCGGGCCGGAACCCACTCCACCAAGACCCGGGGTCTGGTGAGCGGCGCCGGCAAGAAGCTGTGGAAGCAGAAGGGCACGGGACGCGCGCGCATTGCGTCGATCCGCTCCCCGCTGTGGCGGCATGGCGGCACGGTGCACGGACCGAAGCCGCGCTCTTACGACTACGACTTCCCGCGCAAGAAGCTGATGGGCGCGCTGCGCTCGGCGCTGGCGGCGAAGCTGTCAGACGGCAAGTTGGTGGTGGTGGAAAGCTTCGAGCTGAAAGAAGCCAAGGCCAAGCCGTTCCGCGCAGCCGCTCAACAAGTTGAATGCCAAGGGAACCACGCTACTGGTGGAGAGCGCCTCGGACGATAACAAGAACCTGCACCTGAGCTCGCGCAATTTGAAGGGCGTGGAGTTGATTGCCGGCAACGTCGGTGCATCCGTATCACCTGCTGCGGTACAGCAGCGCGGTGTTTTCGCGTCCGGCGCTGGAGAAGCTGCAGGACTCGCTGAAGGCGACCGCGCCCAAGCGTAAGCAGGCGGAGGTGGCGTGATGAAATCGGCATACCAGATCATTCGCCGTCCGGTGATCACGGAAAAGGGCCTGGGAGTAAAGGAAACGGAAGCCACGCTGGTGTTCGAGGTTTCCTCCAAGGCGTCGAAGACCGAGATCAAGAACGCAGTGCAGAGCATTTTCAAGGTGAAGGTGGACACGGTCCGCACCGCCAACTTCGTGGGCAAGGAACGCCGCCGGGGCAAGTTCACCGGCTACCGTCCCGACTGGAAGAAGGCTTACGTGCGGCTGAAGTCGGGCGAGAAGATGCCCGAGTACGCGGAGAACCTGTAAAGCAGTGGCCAGTGGCCAGTGGCTAGTGGCTAGAAGAAGCGAGTACAAACATGGCGATCAAAACATACAGACCGGTAACTCCGACGCGGCGCTTTACCACCAGCACCGTGAACGACGACCTGACGACGAACCGGCCGCACAAGCCGTTGACCGAGGCGAAGAAGCGCACCAGCGGCCGCCGCAATACCGGCGACTTGACCATCTGGCACCGGGGCGGCGGGCACAAGCGGAAGCTGCGCACGATCGATTTCAAGCGCGACAAGTTCGGCATTCCCGCGACCGTGGCCACGATCGAATACGATCCCAACCGTTCGGCGCGCATCGCATTGCTGAATTACGCTGACGGCGAGAAGCGCTACATCATCTGCCCGGTGGGTCTGAAGGTTGGCTCAAAGATCGTCAGCGGGCCGGATGCCGACATTCTGGTAGGCAACGCCCTGCCGCTGCGTAACATTCCTCCCGGCACCACGGTGCACAACATCGAGTTGAAGCCGGGCAAGGGCGCGCAGATGGCGCGTTCGGCGGGAGCGCAGGCGCAACTGGTCGCCAAAGAAGGCGACTACGCTCTGCTGAAGCTGCCCTCCAGTGAAACCCGCAAGGTGCTGGTGGATTGCATGGCGACCATCGGCCAGGTGGGCAACACGGACCACGAAAATGTTTCGATCGGCAAGGCGGGGCGCACGCGCTGGATGGGCATTCGTCCGACCAACCGCGGCGTGGTGATGAACCCCGTCGATCACCCGCACGGCGGCGGCGAGGGCAAGACCAGTGGTGGACGCCATCCGGTGACCCCGTGGGGCCAGCCGACACGCGGTTACAAGACACGCAACAACAAGCGGACCGATAAGTTCATCGTGAACCGCAGACAGAAGTAGGACTGAGGCGATATGGCACGTTCAACGAAAAAAGGTGCGTTCATCGACAAGCACCTGCAGGTGAAGATCGAGGGCATGAACGCGCGCAACGAGAAGAAGGTTGTGCGCACGTGGTCGCGGCGCTCGACGGTGATCCCGGAAATGGTGGGCCACACGCTGGCGGTGCATAACGGAAAGAAGTTCATTCCGGTGTACGTCACCGAAAACATGGTGGGCCACAAGCTGGGCGAGTTCAGCCAGACCCGCACCTTCAAGGGGCACTCGGTGAAGGCGGCCACGGAGACGGCGGCCAGGCCGGCGGCGAGGTAGGGAACGAACATGGAATTTACAGCCAAACTGAATTACGTGCGAGTTTCGCCGCAGAAGGCGCGCCTGGTGCTGGACCTGATCAAGGGCCGCCGGGTGGAAGAGGCGCTCGACACGCTGCTGTACACCAAGAAGGGCATTGCGCCCGCAGATCTACAAGCTGCTGCGTTCGGCGGTGGAGAATGCCAACTACGTGAGCGCCGAGAAGGGCCTGGACGTGGACCTCGACCGGCTGTACGTGAAGCATGCAATCGCCAATGATGGTCCGCGCATGAAGCGCATCCGTCCGGCACCGATGGGAAGGGCGTTCCGCTACCAGCGCCGTATTTCGCACCTGGAACTGGTGCTGGCGGAAAAAACGGGCGACAACCGCAATGCCGACACGGTGACGACGGTGGGCGAGTCTGGTGCGGTGAAGAAGGCCGCGAAAAAGATCATGAAGAAAGCGGCGGCGAAGAAGTCGGCTGCGAAGAAAACTCCGGCGAAGAAGTTTGCCGGCAAGAAGTAAGGACCCTCGCGGAGTAAAGTCCGCGAGGGAGACAGTTCTAGCGAAGCCTGTGGCACGACTGAAGTCGTGCCCTGATACAAAAGCTGCTGAAGGCGACTTTGTCAGCGAGGTTGAAATAGGTTTTCGCCGGTCGCGCGAGCGGCGGGCAACAGCGGCGATGCCGGAAGGCGATCGTTGCGGAGAGTAAACGAGACTATGGGACAAAAAGTCCATCCTTACGGATTCCGCCTCGGCGTTACCAAGCCGTGGAAGTCGCGCTGGTTCGTGGAGCGTGACTACGACAAACTGCTGCTGGAAGACGTGAAGCTGAGGGAAGAGCTGAAAGACAAGCTCAAGTCGGCAGGCGTCAGCTCGATCGAGATCGAGCGTCCCGGCAACAAGCTGCGCATCATCATCCGCACCGCGCGTCCGGGCATCATCATCGGGCGCAAGGGTGCTGAGATCGACAAGCTGAAGGGCGAGATCGCCAAGCGCACCGGCCGCGATGTGTACGTCGATATCCTCGAAGTACACAAGCCGGAGCTGGACGCGCAACTGGTGGCGGAAAACATCGCGCTGCAGTTGGAAAAGCGCGTCAGCTTCCGCCGCACCATGCGCAAGGCGGTGGATTCGGCGCTGCGTTTCGGGTGCAAGGGCATCAAGGTGCGGGTCAGCGGACGGTTGAACGGCAATGAAATCGCGCGCTCGGAGTGGTATCTGCAGGGGCGTTTGCCGCTGCACACGCTGCGCGCCGATATCGACTACGGCTTTGCCGAGGCGCACACCACTTACGGCATCATCGGCGTGAAGTGCTGGGTGTACAAGGGCGAAATCCTGCGGGAGCGCAAGCGCGAGCCGCAGACGGTTGGAGCGTTCTGAAAGCAGTGGTCTAGTGGCTAGTGGCTAGATTGAACTGCAAGTTTCGAGTTTCAAGTAAGACTCGAAATGGAGCTTATAGAAGCGCCGACACAAGGCTTGGGTTGGCGAAGTGGTTGGAAGCCGCATCCTGCAGCGTCAGAGGCGCGGTAGGGAAGCTAGAAGAGATCGAGTCCCGTAGGGACTGCATAGTTAAATCGGGACTTTAGTCCCGCGCAAATAGGGCAAATCATTATGTTGATGCCAAAGAAGGTTAAGTACCGCAAGCAGCAGCGCGGTCGGATGTGCGGCAAGGCGTGGCGCGGCGGCGAGCTATCGTTCGGCGACTTCGGCCTCAAGGTGATGGAGCCGGGCTGGATCACCGACCGGCAGATCGAAGCCAGCCGCGTGGCCATGACGCGTTTTGTGAAGCGTGGCGGCAAGATCTGGATCCGGCTGTTTCCCGATAAGCCGGTCACCAAGAAGCCGGCCGAAACCCGTATGGGTAAGGGCAAGGGCGCTCCCGATCATTGGGTCGCCGTGGTTCGTCCGGGAAAGATCCTCTTCGAAATGGAAGGGGTCTCGCAAGCCGATGCGGCCGAGGCCATGCGTCTGGCTTCGCACAAGCTGGGGCTTCGCACCAAGTTCGTGGCGCGTGAAGGCGTCCACTAAGGAATTTTGAAATGAATGCAGACAAGATCCGCAACTTAACCGACGTCGAGATGACGCACCAGCAGACGGAGCTGGCCGACCAGCTCTTCAAGCTGAAGTTCCAGTTGAAGATGGGCCAGACCGAGAGTCTGAAGAAGATACGCGACCTGAAGAAAGACATCGCGCGAATCAAGACCATCGAGCGCGAAAAGCAATTGGCGGGCGGTAACGGCGCAGTCCAGGTAAAGGCTATAGCGCCGGCGGCGAAAGCAGCCAAAGCCCCGAAAGTAGCGAAGGCGAAGAAGGCGGCCAGCAAAACGGCTGCGACGGAGAAGAAGTAAGCCATGGCCGAGACAACAACGACAACCGGAACGACTGCTGAAACGACGCAGGGGCACCGCAAGACGCTGATTGGTGAAGTGGTTTCCACCAAGATGGCCAAGACCATCGTGGTCGAGGTGAATCGCCAGAAGGCGCACCCGTTCTACAAGCGCGTGGTGAAGCGCAGCAAAAGTTCTATGCCCACGACGAGAATGGCACCGCGAAACTTGGCGATGTGGTCAAGATCGAAGAGACGCGCCCGCTGTCGAAGCTGAAGCGCTGGCAGTTGAAAGATGTGATTCGTCGCGCCGCGCAGGTCGCGCCGATCCAGGATCAGCCGATTAGCTAGGCTGCGGAGCCAGGAGACAAAGTTATGGCAGTGATGATGAGGACCATGCTCGATGTCGCCGATAACTCGGGCGCGCGCAAGCTGCAGATGATCCTGCCGCTGGGCGGCTCGACCGGTCTGGTTGCCCACTTGGGCGACGTGGTGACAGCCTCGGTGAAGGAAGCCTCTCCCGACGGCACCGCCAAAAAGGGCACGGTGGTGAAGGCCGTAATTGTGCGCACGCGCAAGGAGCATCGGCGGCGCGACGGCACCTACATCCGCTTCGACCAGAATGCGGCGGTGCTGATCAACGAGACCGGCGAGCCGGTCGGGACCCGCGTGTTCGGTCCGGTAGCGCGCGAGTTGCGAGAGAAGAAGTTTTTGAAGATTGTTTCCCTGGCGCCGGAAGTGCTTTAGTGGCTGGTGGCTAGTGGTCAGTGGCTAGCGAAGAGCAAGAGGCGAAGGGCGAAGTAATTGAGAGTTAGCGGCTGAAAGCTGTTAGCCGATGAGGTTTGAGAGATGCAGAAGGTAGTCGACATACGACGTAACGATCAGGTCCGGGTAATCAGCGGGCGCGACAAGGGCAAAGAAGGCCGCGTATTGCGGGTCATGCCGCACGCCGGCAAGGTGCTGGTGGAGCACGTGATGATGGTGAAGAAGAACGTGCGTCCCAATCCACAGAAGAACGTGAAGGGCGGCATAGCCGAGCAGGAAAGCGCAATCGCCATCAGCAACGTGATGCTGATGTGCGCGTCCTGTGGAAGGCCGGTGCGCGTGGGCCACGAGAAGCGCGGCGACCGTCACGTTCGGGTGTGCAAGAGCTGCAGCACGACGCTGGAAAAATAGTGGCTAGTGGCCACTGAGCTCACGAACCGGACTTGAGCCGAAACCGTGAGAAAGGTGAAGCAAGAAATGGCAGACGAGAAAAAGCAGAAGGGCCAGGCGCCCGCCCAGGGAAAGCAGCAGGGCAAGAAGGCGAAGCCGGCGGAGATGGAAGCGGGCGGCGAGCAGCCGTCGGGTAAGCCGTCGCGGCCGAAGGCGAACAACCGCGCCACGGCGCGCATGCGCGACAAGTATTACAAGGAAGTTCTGCCGGCGCTGATGAAGGAATTCAGCCTGGAAAACACGATGGCGGCCCCGAAGCTGGAGAAGATCGTAGTCAATATGGGCGTGGGCGAAGCGACGCAGAATGCCAAGGTGATCGATCCGGCGGCCAGCGAGGTGGTGCAGATCACCGGGCAGAAGCCGATCATTACCAAGGCGAAGAAGTCCATCGCGGCCTTCAAGGTGCGCGAGGGAATGCCCATCGGAGTGATGGTGACGTTGCGTGGCGACCGCATGTACGAGTTTTTCGACCGGCTGGTGAATATTGCGCTGCCCCGCGTGCGTGACTTCCGCGGCGTGCCCACCAAGTCGTTCGACGGCCGTGGCAACTTCACGCTGGGAGTACGTGACCAGTTGATCTTCCCGGAGATCGATTATTCGAAAGTCGAGAAGATGCGGGGAATGAACATCACGATTGTGACCACGGCAGGGAACGACGACCAGGCACGCGCGCTGTTGAAGCACATGGGCATGCCCTTTCGCGCGGCGCAGTAACGCAGGTTCAGATGAACAAGAGCGCAGGCTCTGAGTAAAGGAAACGATGGCTAAGACATCCAGTATCGCCAAGGCGAACAAGAAACCCAAGTTCTCCAGCCGCCAGCACAACCGCTGCCACATTTGCGGGCGTCCGCGGGCGTTCCTGCGGAAGTTCGGCATCTGCCGTTTGTGCTTCCGCGGCCTGGCTCTCAAGGGAGAGATCCCCGGGGTTTCGAAGAGTTCCTGGTAGGACGTAGGAGCGGCGAAGGACCGCTGCGGGCATAGGGGTCCTTCGACTGCGGCGCGCAAAGACGGCGCGCCTCCGCTCAGGATGACACGGAAGTAAGGGCGTAAAGCGGAAGTTCGCCGAACGCTGAGTGAGTCCGTCGCGGCTGGTTCTTTCACGAGCGCTCATCCCACCTGTGGGACAGGGCCTCACGCGGAGAGTTCGCGGAAAGCTAACGGGCGACGATTTGAGGAGATATCGAGCATGAGTTTGACCGATCCGGTCGCAGATTTTCTGACGCGCGTTCGCAACGCCATCAAGGCACGGCACCAGAAGGTGGATGTCCCTCTCTCCAAGTTAAAGGTGGAGATGGCCCGCATCCTGAAAGATGAAGGCTACATCGCGAACTACAAGGCGACGGAAGAAGAGGGCCGCAAAGTACTGCGCGTGTACCTGAAATATGGCTCTGACAGTTCGTCGCCGATTTCGCAGCTCAAGCGCGTTTCGCGCCCGGGTTGCCGCGTGTACGTGGGCCATGCCGAGATACCGCGCGTACTGGGCGGGTTGGGGATCAACATCCTGACCACTCCCAAAGGCGTGATGACCGGCCGCCAGGCGCGCAAGGAAGGGCTCGGCGGCGAAGTGCTCTGCGAAGTTTATTAAGTGGTTACTGGTAGCTGGTGACTGGTAACTGGTCGCCGGCTGCAGTTTATAGGTTGCGGCGCTTACTTATCAGCTACCAATAACCAGTTACCTAGAGTGAGAGACACATTTATGTCAAGAATTGGAAGAAAGCCGATACCTCTGCCGAAGGGCGTCAGTTACGCCGTTGAAGGCAACACGGTCACGGTGCAGGGACCGAAGGGCAAAGTAACGACCCACATCCCCGGCGGCGTGAGTCTGGAAACCAAAGATGGTGTGCTGACCATCGTCCGCGAAGACGATTCCAAGGCTGCCGTGCATGGCCTGGTGCGTGCGCTGGTCAACAATTCCGTGGAAGGCGTGACCAAAGGCTGGACCAGGGAGTTGGACATCGTGGGCATCGGCTACCGCGCGGAGATGAAGGGTAAAGGCGTCGTGGTATTCACCCTGGGCTATTCGCATCCCATCGAGTACCCGCTACCGGCGGGCATCGACGTGACCATCGATCCCAAGCAGACCCACTTGACGGTCAGCGGCATCGACCGTCAGAAGGTTGGATTCGTTGCCGCGGAAATGCGCTCGCTGCGTCCGCCCGATCCGTATAAGAACAAGGGCGTGCGTTACAGCGACGAGCGGCTGAAGAAGAAGGTCGGCAAGACTGGCGCGAAATGATGACAAAGTGAAGTTAGGACGGAGAGGCGGCGACGCCCCGTCTTCCCGGTTCAGAACCCCGGGATGAAGGAAGAATAGAAATGATTGGAAAGACATCGAAGAATCAAACGCGCGGCAAGATCCACTCCCGCATTCGCAAGAAGATTGCCGGAACGGCGGAGCGTCCACGGCTGAATGTGTACCGCTCGGTCAGCCATATTTATGCCCAGGTGATCGACGACACCAAGGGTGCGACGATCGTGTCGGCCACTTCGGTCGAAAAGGGCAAGGGCCTGAAGGGCGACAAGCGGCCCACCGGCGGCAACGTAGCTTCGGCCAAGGAAATCGGCAAGTTGATTGCCGAGCGCGCCAAGGAAAAGGGCATCAAGAAGGTGGTCTTCGATCGCGGCGGATATTTGTACCACGGCCGCATCAAGGCGCTGGCGGATGCAGCCCGCGAAGCGGGACTCGAGTTTTAAGAGCGGTAACTGGTGACTGGTTGCTGGTAACTGGACGACAGAACAACAACTAGCAACTAGCGAGAAGCCAGGAAAAGCGAAGCGCAGTCGCAAGAGAATTTGGAGAAATCACGGGAATGCCAACAGTAAAGAAAAAACTTGACGCCAACAACTACCAGCTCAAGGACCAGGTAGTCTCGATCAACCGCGTCACCAAGGTTGTCAAGGGCGGCAAGAACATGTCGTTCGCAGCGCTGGTGGTAGTGGGTGATCCGTCCGCCGCTGTGGTGGGCTACGGTTCCGGCAAGGCGAAGGAAGTTCCGCAGGCGATCCGCAAGGGCATCGAGGCGGCCAAGAAGAACCTGCTGCGCATCAACCTGACGCAGACCACCATTCCTCACCAGGTGCTGGGGCGCTATGGAGCGGGCATGGTGATGCTGAAGCCGGCTCCTGAAGGAACGGGAGTGATCGCCGGTGGAGCGGTGCGTGCGGTCATGACATCGGTTGGCGTGCAGAATGTGCTCACCAAGTCAATCGGAACGACTAACCCGCACAACGTGATCAAGGCGACATTTGACGCACTGGGCAGGCTGCGCGATCGCAACGAAATTGCGGCGGCGCGTGGCAAGGCCGTCGAGGAGCTGTAATCATGGCGCGTATTCGCAAGAAGACCGAAACCAAGGCCGCTTCCGCGGGCTCGAAAATTCATCTCAAGTACGTGCGTTCGGCGATTTGTACGCCGGTCAAGCACAAGCTGGTGATCAAGGGGCTGGGATTCACCCGGCTGAATCAGGTGGTCGAGCGGGAAGACACGCCGTCGATCCGAGGCATGGTAGCGAAGGTCCCGCATCTGGTCGAGATTGTGGAAGGGTGACTGGTGGCTGGTCACTGGTAACAGAGGCCAGCAGTTAGCGAAAGCCAAGTGCGAAGGGCGAAGAAAAGCAGGTTCTTCGACTCGGTCGCCGCGGCGACCTCGCTCAGGATGACGAGATTTTTGAGATGTGACGCGGCGCACAGAGAACAGCCGCACAGGTACGGTACAAAATGAATCTTAGTAATTTACGGGCACCCCGCAAGGCCAACGAGAACAAGAAGCGCGTTGGGCGCGGCATGGGATCGGGTATGGGCAAGACCTCGACCCGCGGCCACAAGGGCCAGGGATCGCGGAGCGGCTCCAGCCTGATGCGTGGATTTGAAGGCGGTCAGATGCCGCTGCATCGGCGTTTGCCGAAGCGCGGCTTCACCAACATCTTCAAGACCGAATATGAAGTCGTGAACCTGGAGCGGCTGGCGAAGTTGAGCGAGACGGAGATTACCCCGGAAGTGCTGCGTAAGGCCGGCGTCGTCACCTCGAAGAACACGCTGGTCAAGGTGCTTGGCCAGGGCGAACTGTCGAAGGCGCTTACGGTGCACGCGCACAAGTTTTCCAAGTCGGCGCAAGAGAAGATCGAGAAAGCCGGCGGCAAGATTAACGTACTGTAGAGCGTAGCTGGTTACTGGTAGCTGGTAACCGGCGACTGGCAACTGAGGTTAAGGAATGCTTGAGAAGCTGGCCAACGTATTTCGCGTTCCCGATCTGCGGAAGCGCATTCTGTTTACGCTCGGGCTGCTGGCCGTGTACCGGTTCGGAGGACACATCCCCACGCCCGGCATCAACGCCGACGTGCTGGCGCAGTTCTTCGATCAGAACAAGGGCACGTTCCTGGGCTTCATCGACCTGTTCAGCGGTGGCCAGCTTCGCCGTCTGACAATTTTTGCCCTGGGCATCATGCCTTACATCACGGCATCGATCATTCTGCAGCTGATGACTGTGGTCTACGAGCCGTTGGCGAAGTTGCAGAAGGAAGGCGAGCTGGGCCGCAAGAAAATCACCCAGTGGACGCGCTACCTGACCCTGCTGCTGAGTGCGGTACAGTCGCTGGGGATTGCGGTCACGCTCGGGAAGCAGACGGGATTCGTCAATAACCCCGGAATTGGCTTCGTGTTGATGACCATGCTTACGCTCACCACGGGCAGCGTCTTCATCATGTGGCTGGGCGAGCAGATTACCGAGCGCGGCGTCGGCAACGGAATGTCGTTGCTGATCTTCGCCGGCATCGTAGTTGGGTTGCCGCGGGCGGTGGCCGATCTCTACGACAAGGTGCGCACCCAGGCTTGGGGAGCATTTACGGTCCCGGCCATGCTGCTGCTGATCGTAGTCATGATTGCGATCGTCGCCTTCATCGTGTTCGTGGAGCGAAGTGAGCGACGAATACCGGTGCAATACGCCAAGCGCGTGGTCGGCCGCAAGGTGATGGGAGGCCAGTCCACGCATCTTCCGCTGCGGGTGAACTCGGGCGGCGTGATGCCCGTGATCTTCGCGTCCTCGGTGTTGACGTTGCCGCAGACGCTGGGCGCGCTGCCGATGTTCAAGGACAGCCGCTACTTCGGCCCCGTCTTCAATGCCCTGCGGTGGGGAGAGCCGCTTTACACCCTGCTGTACGCGGTTGGAATCGTGTTCTTCGCATATTTCTACGTGTCCATTGTCTTCAACCCCAATGAGGTTGCCGACAACATGCGGAAGTACGGAGGATTCATTCCGGGCATTCGTCCGGGTGCGCGAACGGCGAACTACATCAACGATATTCTGACGCGTATTACCCTGGTGGGCGCGGCGTACCTGATTCTGATTTCGTTCATTCCCGAATGGATGATCACGGGTATCCACCTGAATCATCTGTACGGTCCGGTGGGAGCATTCTTCGAACGACTGCCGACCTGGATCACCAGCGGCTTGAATGTGAACTTCTACTTTGGCGGTACCTCGCTGCTGATCGTGGTCGGCGTAGCCATGGACACGGTCAACCAGGTGGAGTCGCAGCTCATCATGCGCCACTACGAGGGATTCACCCCGCGCAGTGGACGGGTGCGGGGACGGCGCGCGACGTGGTAACGAAGTGGATAGTGGTTAGTGGATAGTGGATAGTTAAGCCCCAGCACGAGTAACAGGCAACTGGTACTTGGCAGTTAGGAATTGTCGGTTCGTTGTTAGGCTGGGGGAGCGTCAGGGAGTGGTACGGTGCGATGGATTTTTCTATCCACTAAACACTATCCGCTAGCCACTGGTTTCTCGGAGCCACCGGGAGGCTCCGGCCCGCCGGGCGGGCAAAGGACCAAAGCGGGACGGCCCGCGGGGGCGTGACGTGCAGGCACAGACTTCGTCGTCAGCATTGGGCGTCATACGGACGGAACGCATCGTCGGTACCATAATCGTGTTGGGACCGCCGGGCGCCGGCAAGGGAACGCAGGCCAAGCTGATTTCCAAGGCCTACGACATCCCGCAGATCTCGACCGGGGACCTGCTGCGAGACAACGTGGCTCGCGGGACGGGTTTGGGCATCAAGGTCAAGGCGCTGATGGGCAGCGGAGCATTGGTTTCCGATGACCTGGTGTGCGACATGGTGGCAGAGCGGCTGCAAGACCCGGATTGCGACCGTGGCTTTATTTTGGACGGCTTCCCGCGAACCGTGGTGCAAGCCGAATGGTTGGACGGCTATTTGAAAAGCAGGCGGACAGGTAAGAGTGTGGCGGCGAGAGCGAGCGCCATGACGCCGGTTGTGATCAGGTTGGTGGTGGAGTATAATCGTCTACTGCAGCGAATCACCGGGCGACGTTCTTGTCCCACCTGTGGACGGATTTACAACATCTATTTCCAGCCACCCAAAGTTGCAGGCGTTTGCGATGTCGACGGAGGGCGATTTGTTGTGCGTCCTGACGACACGGAGGAAGTTGTTGCCGAACGCCTGAAAGCCTACGAGAAGCTGACACTTCCCTTGGTGGATTATTACCACACTAAGGGCCATTTGGTTGAAATCGATGGCGACCAGCCGGTGGAACTGGTTGCAGCACAGGCATTTAGCGCGATAGAGCATGTCAATCGTTTGTAAGTCTGGTTCCGAGATCGAGAAGATGCGTCGCAGTGGGCGCATTGTTCGCCAGGTGCTTGATAGCGTGAGGGAGGTCGTCGCTCCCGGCGTTACCACCATGGACCTGGAGCGGGTGGCGGAACGGAAGATCCGGGAGTTGGGCGCCAAGCCGGCATTCAAGGGTTATTACGACTACCCCTGCGTTCTGTGTACGTCGATCAACGACGAGATTGTGCATGGCATCCCGTCGGAACGCAGATTGTTGAAGGCGGGCGACATCGTCTCGATCGACACGGGTGTGGTGCTGGATGGGTTTTACGGCGACGCGGCGATAACAGTCCCTGTGGACGGCGGGTTGACGCCTGAGTTGCAGAAACTGCTCGAGGTGACGCGCGATTCGCTGTACCGCGGAATCGAAGCGGCGCGGATTGGCAATACGGTTGGGGATGTAGGAGCGGCGGTGCAGCAACTGGTCGAAGCCAATGGCTTCAGCGTTGTCCGCGAGTTTGTGGGACACGGGATAGGCACGAAGCTGCACGAAGATCCGCAGGTACCGAACTACGGCATCGCCAGGAAGCGGCCCGAAGCTGCGCGCATGGCATGGTGCTGGCGATCGAGCCGATGGTGAACATGGGCCGGTCGGAGACACGGTTGCTTGACGACAAGTGGACGGCCGTCACGCAAGACGGAAGTTACAGCGCCCACTTCGAACACTGCGTGGCAGTGACGAAGAACGGGCCGGTGGTATTAACCGAGTAGGAGTTGAGAAACAGTCTGGTTTCAGGAGCTGAATGAGTAAGGAAGACGCGATTGAAGTAATGGCGGTGGTGCTCGAACCACTGCCCAATGCCATGTTTAAGGTCGAGCTGGAGAACAAGCACCAGGTTCTGGCTCACGTTTCGGGCAAGATGCGTAAGAACTTCATCAAGATTCTTCCGGGCGACCGGGTGGCCGTGGAGCTTTCGCCCTACGACCTGACTCGGGGACGCATTGTTTATCGTTACAAGTAGCCGAAGGGAATTGACGTCATCATGAAGGTTCGGGCATCGGTCAAGAAGATTTGCGACAAGTGCAAGGTGATTCGCCGTCACGGAGTGGTCCGCGTGATCTGCGAAAACGCCAAGCACAAGCAGCGGCAAGGATAAAGAAGTAATTAGCAATTAGTAATTGGCAATTAGCGAAAAGCGAAGAGCGAACAGCGAACGCGAGAAGCTAGGGTCCAGTAGCTAATCTGGAGCGAAAATGGCACGTATCGCAGGCGTGGATCTTCCGCGCAACAAGCATGTGAGTATCGCACTGACCTATATCTTCGGTATCGGGAATTCCCGGTCGAAGAGCATTCTCGCCTCGGCGAGCGTGGAAGGCACGAAGAAAGTCAGCGATCTGAACGAGGATGAGGTCAATCGCATCCGCCAGGTCATCGAGCAGGAAGGCAATGTCGAGGGCGATCTTCGCAAAGACACCTCGATGCACATCAAGCGGCTGATCGAAATCGGATCGTATCGTGGGTACCGGCATCGCCGCAGCCTGCCGGTCCGTGGCCAGCGCACGCACACCAATGCCCGCACCCGCAAGGGACCGCGCAAGGGCACGGTGGCCAACAAGAAGAAAGCGACTGGGAAGACATAGAACATGGCTAAAGCAGCAGGTTCCGCAGCGGACAAAAAAGGCAAGTCGGGTAAGAAGTTCAAGCGCAAGGAGCGCAAGCACATTCCCCACGGACTGGTGCACGTGCAGGCGTCCTTCAACAACACCATCGTCACCATCACCGACATGGCCGGCAACACGGTGTCGTGGAAGAGTTCGGGGTCGCTGGGCTTCCGTGGATCGCGCAAGGGTACGCCCTTCGCAGCGCAGCAGGCGGCCGCGAATGCCGCCAACCAGGCGCGCGATCACGGCATGCGCAGTGTGGACGTAGTGGTAAGCGGTCCGGGTTCGGGACGCGAGTCGGCGGTTCGTGCGCTGGCCTCATCGGGACTCGATGTGCGCACCATTCGCGACGTCACGCCGGTTCCGCACAACGGCTGCCGTCCGCCCAAGCGCCGCAGAGTATAGAAATAGTGGGGTCGGCTTTAACTAGCCACTAACCACTGATCACTAGCCACTGAATTCGATCGGGAAGAAAGGCCGCCAAGCGCCCGTAAACCGATCCATAACCGGATCCGCCGCCACGGCGGTCCGATAGGAGAAAAGTAACTTGGCACGGTACAGAGACGCAGTATGCCGCCTTTGCCGCCGCGAGGGGATGAAGCTGTTCCTCAAGGGCGCAAAGTGCTACACGGACAAGTGTCCAATCGAAAAACGCAATTTCGCGCCCGGGCAGCACGGTAAGGACCGCAAGGCCAAGATCGTGGGCTACGGGCTTCAGCTTCGCGAGAAGCAGAAGGCGAAGCGCACCTACTTCACCCAGGAAGGCCAGTTCCGTAACTACTTTGAGCGCGCCGCGCGGTCCAAGGGAGTCACGGGCGAATTGCTGTTGCAGCAACTCGAACGCCGTCTTGACAACGTGGTGTATCGCCTCGGCTTTGCGTCAGCACGGCGGCAGGCCCGCCAGTTGGTGCGCCATGGCCACGTGATAGTCAACGGACGAAAGGTCGATGTGCCTTCCTTCCAGGTCAGTGCGGGAGACGAAGTCGCGATCCGCGAGAAGAGCAACAAGCTGATCGTGATCGAGTCGGCGAAGGAATTCGCCAGCCACCAGGCTCCGCCGAACTGGTTGCAGGTCGACCGCGATGCCTACAAGGGTCGGGTCCTCGCTCTGCCGAAGCGCGAAGACATCAACCTGCCGATCAATGAACAGTTGATCGTCGAACTCTACAGCAAGTAATCAACCGCGGCGCCTCCCCATGGGCGCCGTGGTTCCTAAAATGTCGAGCCAGATCAGCCGATGGTGACCGCTTTCAAGGTCACCCGCGCAGCATGGCCGAACAGAGAGACAGGAGTTAAGAATGCTTTGGAAAGGTTTTCAGAAACCGAAGCGGCTCGCCACCGACGCCGAATCCCTGACCGACAAATACGGTCACTTCTGGGCACAGCCGTTTGAACGCGGATTTGGCACCACCATCGGCAATGCGCTGCGCCGCGTGTTGCTGTCTTCAATCGAGGGCGCTGCCGTCACTGCGGTCAAGATTGAAGGCGTGCTGCACGAGTTCCAGTCGATCCCCGGAGTGGTGGAGGATGCGACCGACATCATCCTGAACCTGAAGCAGGTTCCTTTCCGGCTCAACGGAGACGCGCCGAAGGCGATCTACCTGCGCGCGGACCAGCCGGGCGTGATCACCTCCGGGATGATCGAGACGGATTCCGACGTTGAAGTGCTGGACAAGGACGTCTACATCGCCACCATCAGCGAGGGCGGCAAGCTCGACATGGAAATGCGGCTCAAGAAGGGCCGCGGCTATGTCTCTGCCGACAAGAACTTCGACGAAGACCTGGGTCTGGGTTTCATTCCCATCGACTCGGTGCACTCGCCGGTGCGCAAGTGCAACTACTCGGTCGAAGCAGCCCGCTTGGGGCAGATCACCGACTACGACAAGCTGGCGATCGAAATCTGGACCAACGGTTCGGTGACTCCGGCGGACGCGCTGGGACTGGCGGCCAAGCTGCTGAAGGACCACATGTTCATCTTCATCAATTTTGAAGATGAGCTGGAGGCCCAGGCTGCAACCGATGCCGGCAAGCCTGAGATTCGCAACGAAAACCTGAACCGCTCGGTGGAAGAGCTGGAGCTTTCGGTGCGCAGCTACAACTGCCTGAAGAACGCGAACATCCAGTCCATCGGAGAGTTGGTGCAGAAGTCGGAAGCCGAGATGCTGAAGACCAAGAACTTCGGCCGGAAGTCGCTCAACGAGATCAAGGAGATACTGGGGACGATGGGCCTGAGCCTCGGCATGAAGATTGACGAGCACGGCAACGCGGTGCCGGGAAGCGGTTCCGGGTTGTCGCAGGCCTCTTCGCTGACTTCGGGGTTGAGCTACGGCGGAAACACCGAACCGAATTTCTGAGGGGAGCACAGGCCCAGGTTAGCGCCAAAACAGGGCGCGAACCTGGGGCACCCAATCCCAAAGAATTGTTTTGCGCGGCATGGGCGCCGCGACTTTTGCGAGATTGTGAAGGACCACAAATATGCGTCATCGTAGAGCAGGATGGAAGCTAGGACGGAACACAGAGCACCGGAGAGCGCTGCTGCGCAACCTGGTGACCTCGCTGATCGTGGAAGAACGCATTGAAACCACGCTGACCAAGGCCAAGGCCATGCGTCCGCACGTGGAGAAGATGATCACGCTGGGCAAGCGCGGAGATGTGGCGGCGCGGAGGCAGGCGGCATCGTACCTGATGACGCGCGATGCTGTGACCAAGCTGTTCGACACCATCTCGCCGCGCTACGGCGATCGCAATGGCGGCTACCTGCGTATCGTTCATGGCGGCTTCCGCCAGGGCGATGGCGGCGATATCGCGTTTGTCGAGTTGCTGGGAAGCGAAGCTACTCTGGACGAGAAGCGCCAGAAGCGCAATGCGTTGCGGGCCAAGCGTGCGGAAGAAACCCGCAAAGCCATGGAAGAAGCA
Source organism: uncultured Acidobacteriaceae bacterium (assembly GCA_963758255.1). Lineage (GTDB taxonomy): Bacteria > Acidobacteriota > Terriglobia > Terriglobales > Acidobacteriaceae > DASRAA01. Next base: position 210,497 of record CAVWUX010000011.1, on the reverse strand, counting down.
ACTGCCGAAGCCAAGCAGGCCGAAGGCGGCGAAGAAACGCCAGAAGAGAAATAAGCAGACACGAAATGGTCGCGCGGGTCTGGACCGCCGGCGTTGTCGAGATAGGAAGCGCACCCGGCAATCGGGTGCGTTTTATTTTGAGGCGGATGATCCCCAAGACAAAGGACGCCTTCATGGCCGAAATCATGACCCTATCGGGTAAGTGAAGGTTCCGGCTCTTCCACTGAGCCTTGGCGGCGGCTCAGCGCGCGTGCCGACAGCGCATAAATCAACAACTGTGTGATCAGGGCTCCGCTGGTATCGATGACGATGTCCTGCCACCGTCCCGTTCGCGAAGCAAGGAACGTCTGATGGATCTCGTCGAGGGAGGCGGTCACGATGGTTACCGCGACGGCGATCACGGCCCAGTCGATCCGCCATATGTCGCGAAGAAAGATTCCCCAGGTTCGTTGCACTACTGGTTCCCACCGGTCGCGATATGTGTGTTTCAAGGCCAGAAAAACGAGTGCACTGAGGATGGCATAGCCGATGAAATGTCCACACTTACGCCCGACCTCATCCACTGCAAAGATCAGTCGCGGATCGACCCTGCCGAAGATCATGGTGCTTGCCTTGTAGAGCAGGGTGAATGTATTGCTGGCAGAGGCGTATTCGGTAGACTCCATCCGGATGATGCCCAGCCACACCGCGACCGGCCACCAATTCCGGGCGAGAAGCGTTAGTGAGGGCTTGGGCGGACGCTCAATCCCCCGCGCAGAGACAGTTGCGAGTCGAGTTGGGTCGTGCTCCGGGCGCTGCAACTTATTCGACACGATAGTTGGGGGCCTCGCGGGTGATCAGGACGTCATGCACGTGGCTCTCGCGCAGACCTGCTCCGCTGATGCGAACGAAGCGCGCCTTTTGCTGCAGTTCAGCGATGGAGGAGCAGCCGACGTAGCCCATGCCGCTCTTCACTCCGCCGACAAGCTGATACGTGATCATGCCCACGGTGCCGCGGTAGGGAACGCGGCCTTCGATGCCTTCGGGGACGAGCTTGGCCAGACGGTTACTTTCAGTGCCGTCGTCGGAAAGCACCTGGATCGACGAGTCGTTGTCGGTGGTCTGGAAGTAGCGCTCGCTGGAACCCTGTGCCATGGCAGCAAGGGAGCCCATCCCGCGATACGCCTTGAAGGACCGGCCCTGATAGAGAATGGTTTCGCCAGGACTCTCTTCGGTGCCGGCGAACAGCGAACCAATCATGACGCAACTCGCGCCGGCGGCGATGGCCTTGGTGATGTCTCCGGAGTACTTGACGCCGCCATCCGCGATGACAGGAATGTTGGAGTCGCGGGCGGCCCGCGCCGCCTCAGCGATGGCGGTGATCTGCGGGACGCCAGCGCCCGTCACGATGCGCGTGGTACAGATCGACCCGGGACCGATGCCGACCTTGATGGCGTCGGCGCCAGCACGCGCCAACTCGCTGGCTCCTTCAAACGTCCCCACATTTCCGGCGATTAGATCAACCTCGGGAAACTTCGCCTTGACCTCCCTGATGGCTTCGATGACGCGCGTCGAATGCCCGTGTGCGCTGTCGATTGCCAGCAGGTCGGCCTTGTTCTTCACCATCTCAGCAGCGCGCTCAAGAAAGTCGCCGGTCGCGCCAATGGCTGCTCCCACACGTAAGCGTCCCTGAAGGTCCTTCGCCGCGTTGGGATACTTCAGCCGTTTCTGAATGTCCTTGACGGTGATCAGTCCCTTCAGTTGGAACTGATCGTCGACAACCAGCAGTTTCTCCACCCGATGCTTGTGCAGGATCGCTTCCGCTTCGGTGAGCGTGGTGCCGACCGGAACTGTGATGAGGTTTTCCCTGGTCATCACTTCGCTGATGGGAATATCGGTGCGGGTTTCAAAGCGGAGGTCGCGATTGGTAAGGATGCCGACGAGCTTCTTGTTCTTGGTGACCGGCACTCCGGAGATCCGGTAGTGACGCATGACCTCAAGCGCATCGGAGATCTTGTCGTCGGGCGACATGGTGATGGGATCGACGATCATGCCGCTCTCTGAGCGTTTCACCTTGTCGATTTCGCTGGCCTGCTGCTCGATGGTGAAGTTCCGATGCACGATACCGAGGCCCCCTTGTTGCGCCATTGCAATGGCCATGCGCGATTCGGTCACAGTGTCCATGGCGGCGCTGATGAGGGGAATCTGGAGCAGGATGTTACGGGTCAGGCGAGTTGATGTATCAGCTGTGGCCGGAACGACATCCGACTTGGCAGGAAGCAGCAACACGTCATCGAAGGTAAGCGCTTCAGGTACAGGGAAATGAATCATGGCAATGGATCCGGGGAAGGATAATTCTTCATTGTAGAGTTGGCCCGACGGTTAGGCAAACGGACGGGATGGCACCGAGGTAGCGAGCTATCTACCGGGCACCAAGAGGCCAAAACGATTGGCACCAGCTTCCCAGCGCGGTCGTTGAATTTCGGCGATTTCCGGCGTATGATTAGGAAAGTACTGCTGTGTGTAAAGGGCTCCGGTTGCTCCCGGCAGCGGGACGGACGCCGCCAGCGTACTCGGCGAAGCACACCGGTGGGCGAGAGCCCACTTTATTATTCCACCCTGCAATCCGCTGGTTCTTGGCGAGTCCGGGCGGCAACGAAAGCCGGTCGGGTGGATTGCGCTTGATCGCCGACGGGGAGTTTGCGGAAGAAGAATGGCGGCGGGTTTAGACAAGATGCACGAGATCGTTGAGCGGGTGGCGCAGTCCAGCGGTCTGGAGGTCGTCGAAGTCGAGTTGCGAGGCGGTGGCAAGGCGCGCGTGCTGCGAATCTTCATCGACAAGCCGGAGGGCGTGACGCACGAAGATTGCGCCAACTTCAGCCGCGAAGTGGGAACCATTTTCGACGTGGAAGATGCAGTCCCCGGTACGACCTACACGTTGGAAGTGTCGTCGCCGGGATTAGACCGGAAGTTGTCGAAGGCGGCGGATTTTGAGCGCTTCACCGGCAGTTTGGTCAAGCTGATGACGCGCGATCCGGTAAACGGCAACCGGCATTTTGAAGGTCGCCTGAAAGCGTTTCAGGATGGCCGCCTGAGCCTGGAGTTGACCGGCCGCCAGAAGAGCAAGAAGCACGAGGCAGTTGTGGCGGGTGCCGCGGTCGAGATCGAGTTGGCGAATGTGGAGAAAGCCAACCTCGTTCCCGAGTTCTAGATTTATGGCAATACAACTATTGACTAAGAGTTTCCCGGTAAGGTGGCAGGTGTTTTATGGCAAGTGAACTGTACAACGTGATCGACGCTCTGAGCCGCGAAAAGGGCATCAATCCGGAGATCGTCGTGAGCGCGGTGGAGGATGCCATCGTCGTTGCCACCCGAAAGTACTACAAGACGCAGGAGAACCTGCGGGCAGAGTTGGACAAGGAAACCGGCCACATTCGGGCCTACGCGGTGCGGACCATCGTGGAGAACTCCGATTTGATTGAGGACCCGAACGCGCAGATCTCCCTGGACGATGCCAAGCGTATCGATCCGGCAGCGGAAGTGGGCGGTGAGTTGCGCACTGATAAGCCGACCGAAGTGCTGGGGCGAATTGCGGCGCAATTGGCGAAGCAGGTCATCTTCCAGAAGGTTCGCGAGGCGGAACGCGATACGGTTTACAACGAGTACATTGGACGCGTCGGCGAAGTGATCAACGCGATGGTCAAGCGCGTGGAAGGCCAGGACGTGATTGTCGACCTGGGTAAGGCCGAAGCCCGCATGCCGAAGAAAGAGCAGTCGCGCCTGGAGTCGTTTGCTCCCGGCGAGCGGGCCCGGATGGTCATTGTCCGTGTGGAGAAGGCGTCGAAGGGGCCACAGGTCGTGGTATCGCGCGCAGTTCCGGAACTGGTTTCGCACCTGTTCCAGACCGAGGTTCCCGAGATCTACGACAACACCGTGGTGATCCGGGCGATCGCGCGCGAGGCGGGCGAGCGCACCAAGATCGCTGTCATGTCGAAGGACAAGGACGTCGATCCCGTAGGCGCCTGCGTCGGCATGAAGGGAATGCGGGTGCAGTCCATCATCCGCGAACTGCGTGGCGAGAAGATCGACATCATTGAGTATCACGAGGATGCAGTTACCTTTGCGGAAAAGGCTTTGCAGCCGGCGAAAGTCAGCCGTGTGACCGTGCTCGAAGGACAGGACAAGCACCTGGAAGTGATCGTCGATGACAGCCAGCTCTCGCTTGCCATCGGCAAGAAGGGGCAGAACGTGCGCCTGGCCGCCAAGCTGCTGGGTTGGAAGATCGACATCAAGAGTGAAGAAGAGAAGCGGCAGGAAGTCGAAGCGCAGATGTCGCAGGTTATGGGGCAGCCATCGACGCCGCTGGAGTCTGTGCCTGACCTCGAGCCCGGCATTGTCGAGAAACTGGTGTCTGCGGGTGTAACGACCGTGGAGCAGGTGGCCGACATGACGCCCGAGCAACTGGAAGAAATCCCCGGCGTCGGACCCAAGACGGTGGAGAAGATCAGCATCGCCGTCAACAATTACTTTTCGAGTCTCGAAGTGGCGCCGATTCCCGTGGAAGAGACAGCGGCCATCGGCGACGAGACTGCGGCCGTCGAAGAGGGCGCAATTGCTGAGGAAGAAATTGCGGCGGTGGATGGCGAAGTGAGCACCGAAGAGCTGGAACAGGTTTCTGTGGAAGGCGAAGACCAGCCAGCGGATGCCGACGTACAGTCGGGAGACGTCATGGGATTGCCAAGCGAGGCAGAAGCTTCCGAGGAGTCGGTGGAAGAGTTGGTCGAGGCCGGTCAGTACTACGAAGCTGAAGTCGTGGATGGCGTGGAGAATGCTCCTCCAGCTGATGTGGCGGAAGTCACCACCCACGAGCGCCCCATTGTCGAAGGTGAAAGCGTACCGGACGAAGAGTTGCCGGGTGAGCAGCGTTAGGGATCTACAAACGACAGCGTGAGGATGCCATGAGCGCGTAAGCAGATGGGACAAAACGGAGGAAACAGGGCGGAATGCATCAAAAGGTTCGAATTAACGATTTGGCCAGGGAGCTTGAGGTCAAGAGCAAAGTGATTCTCGATCTGCTGGTGAAGGTCGGAGTCACGGAGAAGAAGACGCACTCCAGCTCCATCGAAGTGGATGAGGCGGAGCGCGTCAAAAAGTACTTCGCTGAGCACGGCGAGCACGGCAGCAGCACGACCAGCCGAAGTTCGCGTGCACAGACGGAGGAGTTCAAGCCCAAGATCGACCTGTCGCACATCTCCAAGCCCGGAGACGTGTTGAAAGCGATCACGCAAAAGGCCAACCAGCCCAAAGTGACTCCGCATCCAGCCGCTGCCGCAACTCCGGCGGCTTCGCCACGGCAAACGGTGGCGCCTCCCTCGGCGGTTCCTCCGCGTCCTCCCAGCAGTGTGGCCAAGGCGCCTGCTGCCGCTGCTAGTTCGGCACCGGTTGCTCCTGTCGAGACGCCCAAGCCTGCGCCACGCTTCATCACACCGCAGTCGGTGGCGCGTCCACCGGCCACGATCACCATTCCAACCAAGCCGGCAAAAGCTTCGCCCGCCGCAGCGGCCAAGCAAACAGCCACGGCGGTTGAACATCCGATCGAGGAGCGGGTGCAGGATACGGTCGAGGCGGTAACCGAAGCATCGGCGCCTGAAATTGCGGTCTCGCCGGTGGAGTCCCCAATCCCACCTACAGCTACCGGTGAAACGGCAAGCGGCGAAGCTGCCGCGTCGTCCGCCACCGTTGCTACAGCTGCTGGAAAGCCAGCGCATCGACCAACGCCTGCACCGCGGCGATTGATTGTTCCGCAGACCGGACCTCGTCCGGTCTACGCGGCGCCGCCACCGTCGCCGACGCAGCCACGCACGACTCCAGCTCGTAGCGGAATGCCCGAACGAGGCAAACCCATCTTTCAGCGCCCACGTCCCAACCTGCCTGGACAGGGTCAGGGACCCGGCCAAGGGCAAAACGCTTTCGGAGCCAATCGGCCACCGCTGCGTCCCGGTGAGCGCCGCGGCCCGCATCCTACACGCTCAGGACCTCCGGGCAGCCGACCGCCATTTGGGCCAGGCGGGGGAGTAGGTGTTGCTTCGCCACCGCCCACAGGACGCCCGATGGGACGTCCCGCGCGTCCCGGACAGCGTTACGTTCCGCGTGGCGTGAAGGAAGGCCCGATGAAGGGCTTTGTTCCTCCGCCGCGGTTGTCCTTGTCGAGCGAGCCGCTCCCGATCACGCGAAGCATCACAATTCCGGAAGGAATCAGCGTGAAAGACCTCGCTGAAAAGCTGGAAATTCGGGCCAAGGACCTCATCGCCCGCCTGCTGGCTCGGGGAGTTTTCGCCACCGTCAACCAGACGCTTGATGCGGAGCTGGCCACGGAGATGGCTCGCCACTTTGGAGCGACCACCGACGTCATTAGCTTCGAAGAGCAACTGGCGAAGGACACGGCGCCCGGTGAAGGCGCCGGGGACGAGAGTACCGCGGTCGCGGTGACCCGGCCTCCGGTGGTCACCATCATGGGCCACGTCGATCACGGCAAGACCAGCCTGCTTGACGCTATTCGCAAGACCAGCGTGGCGGAAGGCGAAGCCGGCGGAATCACGCAGCATATCGGCGCCTATAAAGTCGCCATCACCGACAAGAACTCGCCCGCGTATGGACGCGAGATTGTCTTCCTCGACACCCCGGGCCACGAGGCGTTCACTCGTATGCGTGCCCGCGGGTCGAAGGTCACCGACATTGTCGTGCTGGTGGTTGCCGCCGATGACGGCGTGATGCCGCAGACGCTGGAAGCCATCGATCACGCCAAGGCGGCGAATGTGCCGATCATCGTTGCGGTCAACAAGATCGACAAGCCCGATGCTCTTCCGGAGCGAGTGAAGAAGCAGTTGGCCGACCGCGGATTGATGCCGGAAGATTGGGGCGGCAGCACGGTGTTCGTTGACGTCTCGGCCAAGCAGAAGACCAACCTCAATCTGCTGATGGAGATGATCTGCCTGGTGGCCGACCTGCAGGACCTGAAGGCTGTGCCCGATCGCCCTGCGACTGGAACCGTGCTCGAAGCCAAGCTGGATCGCGGTCGTGGCCCGGTCGCGACTGTACTGATTCAGAACGGCACTCTCCATGCAGGCGACAACTTCGTCGTGGGCAACGTGTTCGGCAAGGTCCGCGCCATGTTCAACGACCGCGGTGTGGCCATGGAAGCGGCGACTCCTGCAACTCCGGTCGAAGTCCTCGGACTCGATGGGTTGCCGCAAGCCGGTGATCAACTGGTGGCTGTTGTCGATCGTGAAAAGGCGCGCGATATCTCCGAATACCGCGAAAGCAAGGCCCGCGAAGCGCAACTGGCGAAGAGCTCGCGAGTTTCGCTCGAAGGGCTGGCGGAACAGCTCAAAACTGCGGGGCAGAAAGACTTGCCGATCATCCTCAAGGGCGACGTGGGAGGCTCGGTCGAAGTTCTCACCGACCTGCTGGGCAAGCTGTCAAACGAAAAGGTGAAGATCACGATCGTGCGCACGGGCGTGGGCGCCATCACCGAGTCCGACGTGCTGCTGGCGTCGGCGTCGAACGCCGTGATTATCGGATTCAATGTCCGCCCCGAACGTAAGGCGCAGGAACTGGCCGAGCAGGAAAAAGTCGACATCCGGCTGCACTCGATCATTTACGAGTTGCAGGACGAAATGAAGCGCGCCATGACCGGTCTGCTGGAGCCCATCATCAAGGAGACCTACCTGGGACGGGCCGAAGTACGCGATACCTTCCGCATCCCGAAGGTTGGAACTATCGCCGGCTGCCTGGTGGTCGATGGCTCTATCAAGCGCGATTCCGATGTTCGACTGTTGCGTGACAACATCGTCGTGTTCAAGGGCAAGGTCGGATCGCTGCGGCGCTTCAAGGACGACGCCAGGGAAGTCACGAATGGCATGGAGTGCGGCATCGGCATCGCAAATTACGGTGACATCAAGAACGGAGATGTCATCGAGGCTTATGTCATCGAGAAGGTGGCGGCGGAAGCATTCGCCTAAACAAACCGCATCGAAGCCTGTGTCCCGGAGCTCACTCCTCGAAGCGAGGTGTGCAGTCTTCGGGACTTTTTGCAGCGGGACGTTGGCATGATCGCGCATCTCACCCTGGAGATCCGCATCGAGGGCGCACGCTCGCTGAAAGACAAGCGGCAGGTGGTGCGCAGCGTAAAAGACGGGCTACGCGCCCGCTTTAACGTTGCGGTGGCCGAAATCGATCCCAGCGATGCCTGGCAACGAGCCACCCTGGGCGTGGTGAGCATCTCATCCTCACGCGATTATCTCGACGGCTTGATGCGAAACGTGGAGAGTTTTGCCGTTCGTGCAGCCAATAACAGCGGCGGAGAAGTCACGGACTCATTTCTGGAATTTCTAAGCGAAGCGGAATTCGGAGATCGAATAACCGGGGAACCGTGATTGTAATCACCACCACCTCGACAGATTGGCGTATTCTCTAACGTTCACCTTTTTCGCCGGATAGAGCAGGAAAGATGGAGAACCGCACCCAGAAATATCTTCGAGAGCGACGCAGCGAAGCGCTGCGCGAGGAGATCACCACGCTGGTCGAAGGCGAGTTGGAAGACCCTCGCATCGGACTGGTGACAGTGAATGAAGTTGTCATGGCGACGGATGGCAAGGTCGCCCGCGTGTTCATCGAGGTTGCGGGAAGCGACGAAGAAGTCGAGGAGAGTCTGGAAGGCCTGAATGCGTCGCGCGGATTTATCCGCCATTCGCTGACGGCGAATCTGGGCCTGCGGCACGCGCCGGAACTTTTGTTCATACTCGACCACCGGGACGAGCATGGCAACCGTGTGGAAGAATTGCTGAAGCGCATCGAGAAACGAAGACGCCACTATTGAGCCGGGACCAAAGGGGATGCTGGACGAAGTTCTGAATCAGATAGGGAGGAGACAGAAGTTCATTCTGACCTCGCACGCGCGGCCCGATGGAGATGCCGTCGGATCGGCGCTGGCGTGCTGCCAAATCCTGCGCAGCATGGGCAAGCAGGCGGAGGTCGTACTCAGCGACGGCGTTCCGGGCCTCTATCGCCCGCTGCCGTATGCCGATTCTGTGCTGCTGGACATCGAGCAGGCTCCTGATGCCGAGGCCGCGATCATCCTGGAATGCGATGGGGTGGCTCGCACCCGCCTCAGCGGGCTGGAGAAGCACTTCCTGATCAGCATTGACCATCACGCCACAGCTCAGCCCTTTGCTGACGTGAACTGGATCGATCAAAGCGCTTGCGCGACCGCCGAGATGATTTTCCGCCTGGCAAATGAAGCGGGGGTGAAGATTTCGCCTGAAGTCGCGACTTGCTTGTACACTGCCGTCCTGACCGACACCGGTTCGTTCTGCTTTGCCGGCACCAGCGAGCGCACCTTCGCGCTGGCGCAAGACTTGGTTCGCTGCGGCGCCGATCCGGTGAAGATCGCGCAGCACGTTTATTTCTCCACCCAGCTCTCGAAGATGCGGTTGCTGGGCGCGGCTCTCACCTCGCTGCATCGTGATGGCAGCCTGGCCTGGATGCACGTCACCCACCAGACTATGGAACTCTGCGAATCGCAGGAAGAAGACTGCGAAGGGCTGGTCAACTACGCTCTGGCCATCGAGGGCATCGAGGTAGCCCTGTTCTTTCGCGAGCAGCCCGACGGTCGCTTTCGGGTAAGCTTGCGCAGCAAGGGCGCGGTCAACGTTGCCGCCGTGGCGGCATCGTTCGGCGGAGGCGGTCATGAGTGCGCCAGCGGGTGCGCCATCGAAGGTCCTCTGTCAGTGGCGACCGAGCGCATGGCGGCGCAGTTGCGCATTCGCGGTTACGAGTGCAAGGTGCAATAGCCATCCCGCTGAAAACTTCCAACCTGAGAGATGATAAGCAGTATAGGGAGCGCGCGCGCCGCTCCACGGACCTGATTGCGCTCGTCGCCTTCTGCGGATTCCTGTATTTCGCCGGCCTCCAGGTGATCGGTCTTCTTGGGGCTGACGAGCCGCGCTACGCCCAGATTGCGCGCGAGATGCTGGCGCGCCACGACTGGGTGACTCCCACATTGTGGGGGCAACCGTGGCTGGAGAAGCCTCCCCTGCTCTACTGGGGAGAGATGCTGGCGTACAAAGCGGCTGGTGGCGTGAGCGGTTGGGTGGCGCGATTGCCCTCGGCGGTGCTGTGCACGCTGATGGTGTTCTTCATCTACGTGTGGGCGCGGCGCTTTCGCCGGAGCATGCAACTGGACGCGGCGCTGATCACGGCGGCATCGGTGATCGTCATCGGCTTCGGTAGGGGCGCGAGCACCGACATGCCGCTGGCGGCGACGTTCACTATCGCCATGCTGTCGTGGTATGGCTGGTATGAATCGCAGAACCGCGCGTGGCTGCTGGCGTTCTACGCCTTTGCCGGACTGGGCACGCTGGCCAAAGGGCCGGTCGCGGTCTTTCTGGCAGCGTTAATCATCGTGGCGTTCGCCGCATTGCGGCGCGATTGGCGGCTGGTACTGCGCACGCTCTGGCTTCCGGGAATCGTGCTGTACGTCGCGGTTGTGTTGCCGTGGTTCGTCGCAGTGCAACGCGCCAATCCTGAGTTCTTCCGCGTCTTCATTCTGGAGCACAACCTCGCGCGCTACACGACCGACGCTTTCAGGCACAGGCAACCGTTCTGGTATTTCCTGCCGGTGGCGCTCATCGGACTGCTGCCGTGGACGGTGTTCGTCATCAGCGCGCTGGTCGATGCCATTCGCGACTGGCGCTATTCGGTGGAAGAGCCGCAGGGCAAGGAAGACCTGCGGACCTTTCTGGCGTTGTGGTTTCTGCTGCCGATCGTTTTCTTTTCGCTTTCGCAGTCGAAGTTGCCGGGATACATTTTGCCGGCGATTCCGGCGGGGACGATTCTGCTGGCTGACTTCGTGCTCCGCCGCGAAGAGGAGGGCGACAAGCCAAGCTTGTGGCTGGCGATAACTCATGCGGTCTTGTGCGCTGCGTTGCCGGTTGCGGCGCTTATCGTTCCGTTCAAGCTGCTGCATGTGGAAGTCAGCAAGCCCGCGATGATTGTGGCAGCCGCGCTGGCAATTATCACAATGCTGACGTTGCTGGTGAGCCTGCGAGCGCAGGGCTATCGCTTGCTGCGCTTCACCACGCTGGTGCCATTGCTGATTGCCTTTGCCCTGGTGTTGCGAGGAACCGCGCCAATCATCGACGTGCTGCAATCGGCGCGACCGGTACAGTTGAGTCTCAGCGAAACGGCGTTGGGAGAGATTCCAACTGTCGCAGTCTATGACGTGCCGCGCAGCGTCGAATACGGGCTTGAGTTCTACCGCAATCAGAAGATCTCCAGCTACGAGCGCAACGAAATTCCTGAAGGCGACCATCTGGTGGTCGCTGCTGCGGGATCGAAAGCCGAACTGGAATTTCGCCTGAAAGGCCGTCGCGTCACGCGAGTCGGCGGCTTTGCTCCGCAGCACCTGGACTTCTACGTGGTTTCGGGGGGCACGGTACCTGGCACGGTACCCCCCCTCCCCCTCCCCTGAAAATCCTTAGAATCAGGGCTTTAGCGCGATTTCCGCGCAAAATCGTGAGCCCGTGGGAGTTGCGGGTAAAGTCCTCTAATCAAATGACTTAGGCCGCCTGCGAAGACGCTGTTTTCAAAGAGCTGTTTGTGTCCGCAGCCAAGGCGCGGAATGGGGCAGGGACAGAAATCCCTCCCCTCACAATCGACTTGTACAACATGGCCAGCCGGCGTGAAAGGACGTGGATCACGTAATAGTGTGATATGTGATAGGGGAAGGCGGCGGGCCACCCCAGGTTGGTTTTGCGTTGACCAGGCCACCCGCCGCGCGCTCGGGATAAGAAAACCCCCGCTCAAGCTTCGCTTGAACGGGGCACCCGACGGAATCATTGCTTGCCCGGACCACTCGCCGATGGCAAAGGTCCGGGTGGGTGACCTTCTTTTGGACGGTCGGGCCTGACGTTTGTCGGAAGCTACCGAACGAGCCAGCTCGCAATCCGGTGCCATGCTGCGCTTGGCCCGATAAGAGCCGCTTGAAGCGGGCCGGCGAGGAACATCGCAATCGCCAATCCCAAGGTCAGCGGACGCACCTTCCTTGTCAACCAATAGTCTCTGGCGACAGCGGCAATGAGAAACATGGAGGTGGGTACCATGATGATTGCTCCCGGCATAGCCGCGAGCCGGGGAGTATGACCTATGAAGTGTGCGAGGGGGGCAGTCATCAGCGCGATGTTTGCAAATAGCATCAGGCGTTTGTGGATGTCTGGCTGGCGCCGGTAAGCGATGGCAGCTATCGCCAGCACGGTGAACATGAACAGGCCACTGAACGTAAATATGGATTCAAACAGCGGGTCGTGATCGATTCTAAGATCGCCGCTGAGATCGAAGCCGCGGCGCACCATCGCGGCAGTCGTTGCATAACCAACTGGGATCATCATCGCAAGGACAAAGGCTGCGGCGACTCCGACTCTCCGGTGAAGCGCGACATGCCCGGTCGCGATCAGCCTGCTCTGAACCAGAAAGATGATGAGCCAGGCGAAGTACAGAATTCCGTGTGCCGCGGCCAAGGGCGAAATCGGCGCGCGTCGTCCGGCGGTATGCACGATCGAGGGAAGGAATCCGGCAACCGCCACCGTAAGCATCGCCAGGGCCATACCGGTGAAGAACCAACGGTCGACCAGGTCGGTCTTCCGCAGTTTCGATAGAGTCTGATAGGTTGTCGTGGCCATGTGCGATCCCTGTCCTCCCGTTCGCGCGTTTGTGGAGCCGGTCGTTAGTTGACTTGGCGGCGGGGACCGTGAACCCGCAAAGTCTCGGCCAGTTGGTGGCAGCCGCATGACGACACCTGAAACGGAATTTCATGCCTGCATGCGGCTGGTTGTCAGCACGGCGCGTTAGTTCTGCGGACGGACCCTGAACCGAACCGTGATAGACCATCCGTTATTAGTCGCGTCCACCATGGTCATTCGATATTCGTAGTTTCCGGCGGACCGTCCGCCAGTCCCGAAGCTGGTGTTATCAGCGAAGTAGATGGGGAAGTGGCTGTGGCCATCTACTGAGAAGGGACAGCTCAGTTGGTCGGTGAGCGGCGGCACGTCGGAGCTTCCCAGGTAGGGGTCCCAAAGCACGTTGTTACGGAAGGCTTGTCCGGCCACGTGTATGGGAAAGAGAGTGTTCGAAATGATTGGTCCCGCGGTGAAGTCAGGGGAAGAACCAACCGTCCCCGGCCGGGGGACCACCATCCACACCACCCAGACGCCGTTGGGCGGAGAGAACTCAGACTCGCGAAAGATCAGGGACTCCCTGAAGTTCGTACGGTCAAGGTTGCGATCGATTTCCTGGTTGTAGGGAGGCCTGTGGGGAGCACCGGGACCGATGCCGAGTTCACTACACAATTGGTGATTCGGCGGAGGGAGCAGCGCAACTTGATTCTGCTGGAACTCGGCATAACCGTCCTCTGCCGTGCCAACGGGCGCGGTGAAGACGTGGAGATCGACTGGCTTCCATGTCGGGTTGCCTATTGGCGTCAGTAGCGTACCGAGCCAAGTACTACCAACGCCGCGGTCATCGGTGGTGTTTTGCGCTTGGGTGGGGGCGGCGATCAGCAGCAGCGACACGCCTGCGGCGATAGCGTAGACAAAGAGCCTGCGTTTCATGGGTTCTCCTTTTGAGTATTCGAAGTTTTTTGCTCACGTCCGTTTCGGCAAGCGGCTTCGAGGTGGGTCACACTCTGAACGCAATGCAGCGCGCGATCAATGAACGGCGCCTGTACTGCGGATGTACTTCGTCTTTACCGATAAACCGCTGAATCCAAGGTGCTGAGATAGAAAGTTCTTGTGGGTTAATTTGCAATTAACAATTGGATTTCAGGTGTAAACTGTACGACCAAGCCACAAGAATATGGACCAGCGATCGCCCGAGAAGTCGATGGTGAGGTTCGAGAACTTCGATCTCGACATGCAGACAGGCGAGCTGCGCCGCAACGGGACCAGAATCCGGCTGCAGGAACAACCCTTTCAGATCCTGGCATTGTTGCTGGAGCGCGCGGGTGAAGTTGTGACGCGGGAAGAGCTGCAGCGCAAGCTCTGGGCGGCCGACACGTTTGTGGATTTCGACAATGGTCTGAATATCGCCATAAAAAAGCTGCGCACCGCATTGGGCGACGATGCCGAAACTCCTCGCTACATCGAAACCTTGCCGCGACGGGGCTACCGCTTCATAGCACAAGTAACCGTCGACGCTGCTGAACGCGCAAAGCCATCCGCGCACCGAGGAGCGCCCCTGGCTCTGGTAACGAAGCAGGAGGAACCTGCGGTCTCTGCGGCCGTGCCCGAATCAGCCATTCCCTTGGCAGTTCAGCCGGGTGCAGGCGAATTCGGAGAGACAGGTGGGCCGGATGGGCAGGTCGCAACCTTGCCGTCATCTGACCGGAGCTGGAAATGGATCGCGATTGCGGCGGTCATGGGCGCCATTGCTGCTTCATTAATCTTGTGGTGGACTCGCTCGCCTGCCGTTCCCGTAGTGGAAGCTGTAGAACAACTCACCGACGACGGCGAACCAAAGCAAGGCAGGTTGGCGAGTGACGGATCGCGAGTTTATTTCAATGAAGGGCCGGCCGCAAGTTGGAAGATCGCACAAGTTTCCGTCACCGGTGGACGTACGGTTTTTGTTGACACCCGTCTGGTGAATCCCGAGATCGAGGGATCGGCACCCGATGGTTCCGAGTTACTCGCTTTGCTCGGTGACAATGCGGATTCGTCGTATCCGTTATGGTGGCTGCCGCTCCCGGCAGGAGAGCCACGCCGCCTCGGCAGCGTAGTTGCGCTGGATGCTGGAGTCCTTCCGGATGGTCGCATCACTTTCAGCACAGGGTCAGATTTGTTTGTCGCCGAGAAGGACGGCTCGAACCCGCTCAAGCTGGTATCGGTTGCAGATACCATTTGGTACTCAAGCGGTTCGCCGGATGGAAAGCGGATTGTTTTCGGGATGGGTCGTGGCAAGACTAATTCGTTGCTTGAAGTCGCGACGGACGGTACTAATCTCCGCACGATCCTGCAGGTTAGCCAAGATGAGAGCCTCGGTTCGGGGGCGTGGAGTTCGGATGGCGCATATTTCGTGTATCCAGTCGAGCATGGACGCGGCTCCGATCTTTGGGCGCTACCTATGCAAACTAGGATCTTCCACCGGTCAAGAGAGCCTATTCGACTCACCAATGGGCCTCTGCACTACTCAAGCCCACGCACTAGTCGCGACGGCACGCAGATATTTGCTATCGGTACCAAGCGGCGAGGCGAATTGGTTCGCTATGACGTGAAGTCTCATCAATTCGTCCCATTCCTCTCCGGAATCTCGGCGATCAGCCCGCGCTTTTCGAAGGATGGGCAATGGGTTGCTTACGTTTCCTACCCGGATCATACGCTGTGGCGCAGCCGTAGCGACGGGTCCGAACGCAGGCAGTTGACCTACTCTCCCATGGAAGTGTCGTGGCCATTCATTTCGGCGGATGGAACGAAAGTCGCTTTCACGATTTGCTGCTATGAAACTTATGTGATCGACATGGACGGCGGCCTGCCGCAACGGATTGATGATCATTCCAGCGCCGCGCACTTCTCCCCTGACCAGAACCTGTTGATCATGACCTCATTGGTCGAGGGCAAGCATAACGGCGACAAAAACCCCTTGCAGTTAAAGATTCTCGACGTCCGAAACGGGAAGATATCCGTGGTGCCTTCTTCTGAGGGCAAGGTGGGTGGCCAGTGGATCAGTCAGGACACGGTAGTAGCGGCTCAGGGGGACGGCACGAAGCTGCTGATCTTCGATCGCAAGACCGAGAAATGGAGTGAACTTGCTGCAGGTAACTTCGTGAACTGGGCAATTTCGGCGGATGGCAAATATCTCACTTTTACGACCGGTGGCGCGGACCCCAAGGTGCAGCGCCTGCGATTCGCCGACCGTCAGATCGAGACCATTACCAGTTTGAAAGACCTTCGTCGCGTGGTGGACTCGGTTCAGATTGGTGGTACTGAAATCAGTGTCGCGCCGGACGGCTCACCCGTCTTCACTCGCGACATCGGCACTCAAGAGATATATTCCCTTACAGTAAAATGGCCGTGAAGTGGACCTATGGCGGTACGCAATCCAATTCGGCCAGCGACGGGGGCGGAGGTCCTCGACCTGAGGCACTTTGCGTCGGCGGACTTGCGGCCGCTGCTCGACGAAGAGGTCGAGATCTGGGGCGAGACGCTGGCGTGGGACTATCGCAGTTCGTCGGAGATGATCCTGCGCTATGTCGATGCCAAGATTTTGCCGGGGTACGCGGCGGTGGAGCGCGGCAGCCTGGTGGGTTACTCGTTTTTCGTCTATGAAGGCAGCAAGGGCGTGATTGGCGACCTGTTCGTGTCGCCGCGGCGGGCGGAGGCGCGCGCCGTCGAGGTGCGGCTGCTGGAGCACGTGATCGAGACGCTGCAACAGTCGCCGGGGGTGCATCGGGTGGAGGCGCAGTTGCTGGCACACCATACGGGGGAGGTTGCCGCTCCGTTTGTGAGTAATGGGTTTCACCGCTTTCGCCGGCTGTTTCTGAGCCTGGACCTGGCGGCTCGGGAGACGGCGACGATGGTGGCAGCGCGGCCGTTGAAAAGAGATGTCGCGATACGTTATTGGAGGGAGCAGGACTATCAGCCCGCGGCCGGCATTATTACCGCTGCGTACCGGGCGCACATCGATTCGGAGATCAATGACCAGTACCGCACCAACGCCGGGTCGTTGCGCTTTCTGAACAATATCGTGCGCTTTCCGGGGTGCGGCGTGTTCGATGCGGAGGCGTCTTTTGTGGCGATTCATCAGCCGACGGATTCGATGATTGGGCTGATTCTGTGCTCGCGGGTGCGCGGCGATGTGGGCCATGTGACCCAGGTGTGCCTGCTTCCCGAACATCGCGGCGAGGGCATTGGCGAGGCCCTGATGGCGGCGACGAGCAATGCGCTGCGGCGACGCAAATTCAATTTGCTGACACTGACGGTGACGGAGGCGAACCATCGCGCGGTGGATCTTTATCGCAAGCTGGGGTTCGACGAGAAGCGGGTGTTCGACGCGTTTGTGTGGGAAGGGTGAGAAGACAGTTGTCAGTTGCCATTTAAAGGCAGAAAGAAAGTTCGATTTTGTCGTGACGTCGGGTAGCGTGACGATTCGTTTTGATGGCCTCGCCGGACAAGGATTTGGTGCCGGCGTGGACAATGGGTTCATTAATTCCGCCGAAGTTTGAGGCGTACGTCCCTAAGGATCACAAACCTGGATTGTTCGGGGCGCCCGCTTCTTTTCTAATCGCCAACCAAGAGCTACTACTTCCCCTTAAACTGCGCTGCCCGCTTCTCCAGGAATGCGCGGGTGCCTTCGTTCTTGTCTTCAGTCGAGCAACAGACGGCGAAGAGCGTGGCTTCGAGGTAGAGTCCTTCGGCGAGGGTCATGTCGAGGCCGTGGTTCACCGCTTCCATGGCGTACTGCACGGCCAGCGGAGCGTTGGCGATGATCTTGGCGGCGATGGCTTCGGCGCGCGGGATGAGTTCGGCTGCGGGCACCACCTCATTCACCAGGCCGATGCGCAGGGCCTCGGCGGCGGTGATCATTTCGCCGGTGAGCACGAGCTGCTGCGCTACACCCTTACCCACCAGGCGCGGCAGGCGCTGCGTGCCACCGTAACCGGGGATGAGCCCGAGCTTGACCTCGGGCTGGCCGAGCTTGGCGTTTTCGCTGGCCAGGCGCATGGTGCAGGCCAGCGCCAGCTCGCAGCCTCCGCCGAGGGCGAAGCCGTTGATGCAGGCGATGACCGGCTTGCCCAGGTTCTCGATCGAGTCGACGACAGCCTGGCCCCGGTGGGTGTATTCCTTGGCCGCGATGGGCGACTGCTGCCCGAGTTCGCTGATGTCGGCGCCGGCGACGAAGGCCTTCTCGCCCGCTCCGGTGAGGATGACCACGCGGACTTCGGCGTCGTCTTTAGCGGCGGCGAAGGCCTGGCGCAGCTCGTCCATGGTGGCCATGTTCAGGGCGTTGAGCACCTTGGGCCGGTCGATGGTGATGTAGGCGATGTGGTTTTTCGTTTCGAGATGGAGGTTCTGGAAGTCGGTCATAAGTTCCTCGGAGCGGCTAGCAACTAGCTTTGGGTGACTGGTGACTGGTAACTGGTAATTCGCAACTACCTGTCATCTACACAAACTTCCCCGGCACCGGATTCTTCGGGTCGGTGTAATCGTAAAATCCCTTGCCGGTCTTGCGGCCGTACCATCCGGCCAGCACCAGCCGCTTCAGCAGCGGAGGCGCGGCAAAACGACGCTCCTTGAACTCGTCGTACATGACGTGCGTGATGTAGTACGTGGTGTCGAGGCCGACGAAGTCGAGCAGCGTGAACGGCCCCATGGGGTAGCCGCAGCCCAGCTTCATGGACTCGTCGATGTCGGCGATGGAGCCCACGCCCTCTTCGTAGGCGCGGATGGCGTCGAGCAGGTAGGGCACCAGCAGGCGGTTGACGATGAATCCCGGCTTGTCGACGGTGCGCACCGGAACTTTGCCCAGCTTCTTGCCGAATTCGACGGCGGTCTCGTAGACCTCGGGCGCGGTGGCGATGGTCTTGACCACCTCGACCAGCTTCATCATGGGGACGGGATTGAAGAAGTGCAGGCCGATGAAGCGCTCGGGACGCTGGGTGGCGCCCATCAGCTCGGCCACGCAGATCGAGGAAGTGTTGGTGGCGAAGATGGCGTCTTTCTTGACGATCGTATCGAGTTGCGCGTAGGTCTTGCGCTTCTCGGGCACGTTTTCGATGATGGCCTCGATGACGATGTCGCAGTCGGCGAGGTCCTGCATGTTGGTGGTGCCCTTGAGCCGCGCCTGCGTGGCTGTCTTCTGCTCGGCAGTGATGCCGCCCTTTTCGACGCCGCGCTCGACCAGACGCGACAGCGACTTCTCGATGCCGGCAAAGCCCTTGTCGAGGAATTTCTGCTCCTGCTCGAGCACCATCACATCGCAGCCCGCCGTGGCCGCGACTTGCGCGATGCCGGAGCCCATCAGACCACAACCGAGTACGCCAACTTTTTTGATATTCATGAAGACCCCTCGATTAGATAGCAATTAGCAATTAGCTTTAGCAATAACGGACTGAGTAATTACCTCAGGGGCTAAAGCCCCACTATGTGTTTACATCCGACGGCATGGCTGAAGCCATGCCCTTTCAAAACAAGCAACGCCTTTTCCACCGCGGCCAAAGCCGCATACCGAGGCGGCGTATTTCGCCGGGCTAGAGCCCGGCGCTTCCACCTATGGCGCTTCCTCGCATGGTACTTCCGTCCACGGTGCTTCCGGCCATGCGGTTACTAGCGCGAGTTACACTACCGTCGTATCTCCTTTGTGGGGATGCGCCTCCGTCAGCTTCTTCACCACTTCTGGCGTCGGGCCACCGGGCGTAATCAATGTGTTCTGGAAGGCGACGATCTCCCATTGGCCATTGTCTTTCTTCTGTGCCACAAGCGTCGGACGCGCCTGGACCTCCTGCTCCGCCCCATCGAGATACCACTTCAGATTGGTACGGATGAACACGAGGGCCACATCCGGCCGCACGAAACGAACTTTCTCCACATTGAGTTGGTTGCGACTGCCCTTGTAGATTGTGTCGAAGATCGTGCGGTGCCCGCGCTCAATGGCCTCGCGCCCTTGAAAGTGAGCGCCCAGGATGTGGATGAAGTCGGCATCTTCGGCGAACTGCGAAGCCCAGGCGATGCTGTCACTTCGGTTCCAGGCATCTTCCAACTTCTCGACGATTTCGTATCAGCGGGTGTTCTTCGTGGTGTCATGGCTCAGACCTCCTTGTTCATCGGGATTTCCGCCGCACTACAGCCATCCGCCGATGACCGCCGCCGGGACCATGAATACCAGTGCTGCGACCGGCGACCATGAGTATCCGGTCGCAAGCAGCGACCAGCTCGCCATAACGATCATGACGGTCGCGATATACCAGGCGACGTACATGTCTCGGCGTGCCGCGATGGCCGTGCCGGCGTAGCCGCCCAGCAACGCGAAGACCATTCCGGACGCAACCGCAACAATCTCGAAGGCGATGCCCGCCGGTGCGTGCGGATCGTGGTGCGTCAGCCGGAACAGCAGAAACGACGGGACGGCGAAGATCAGGTACCCGATGACGATTCCGCCGATTGTGCGCAACATGACGTTTGACATGGTGCCGCCGCTCCGCGGCTCGTCTCTACTAAGTGATCGGTTACGGCACGGCTAAAGCCACGCCCTTTCAAAGACTGTCCGCCATTCATGCACGCCTGAAGGCGTGCTCCACCCGTCGTCCCTACCGCTGCAAGTTCTCGATGATTACTGCGATGCCTTGGCCGCCGCCGATGCACGCAGTCGAGAGTCCGTAGCGTGCCTTGCGACGTCGCAGTTCGTACGCCAGAGTGATGAGCAGACGCGTGCCGGTCGCGCCCAGCGGGTGCCCGAGCGCAATCGCACCGCCGTTGACGTTTGTCTTGGCGGGATCGAGACCGAGCTCTTTCATCACCGCGAGACACTGAGCCGCGAAGGCTTCGTTTAGCTCGATCAGGTCGATGTCGTCGAGCGTCAGACCGGCTTTTTTCAGCGCGATGCGTGTCGCGGGCACCGGGCCCGAGCCCATGAGCGACGGATCGACGCCGGCGATGCCCCAGCTCACAATGCGTCCCAACGGATTGAAGTCGCGCTTCTGCGCGTCTTCGAGCGACATCACCACGACTGCCGCGCCGCCATCTACGATGCCGCTGGCATTGCCTGCGGTGACGGAGCCGTTCTTGCCGAACGACGGCTTCAGCTTGGCCAAACTTTCCAGCGTGGTTTCGGGACGGCGATGGTCGTCCTCGGTGAACATCTCGCCCGTGGGCTCGCCGCGCTTGTTGCGCAGTGGCACCGCCGTCAGCTCTTCCTGGATGCGCCCGGCCTTGTAGGCGGCGTCGGCGCGCTGCTGCGAACAGAGCGCGTAGGCGTCCTGCATCTCGCGGGTGACGCCCTGCTGTCCGGCGTAGGTTTCGGCGGTGACGGCCATGGGCATGTTGCAGTAGCTGTCGGTGAGCGCCACAAAGAGCGAGTCCTCCAGCTTGCCTTCGCCGAAGCCGACGCCCCAACGCATACCGCGGATGACGTGCGGCGCCTGCGACATCGACTCCATACCGCCGGCCAGAACGCATTTGGATTCGCCGAGCTGGATCATCTGCGCCGCCGTTACCACTGATTGCATACCCGAGCCACAAAGGCGGTTAACCGTCACGGCTGGGACTTCGATGGGGACTCCGGCCTTGAGCGCGACGTGGCGCGCGCCGTAGATGGCGTCGGACGAGGTCTGCTGCGCATTGCCCATCACGCAGTGATCGATCTCGGCGGGCTCAACGCCCGAGCGTTTCATGGCTTCGACCGAGGCGATGGCGGCGAGCTCCTGGGCGGAGAAGTCGCGCAGCTTGCCGCAGTAGCGTCCCATGGGCGTACGCGCGCCGTTGACGATTGCGATTTCGGGGAATGTGTTCGACATGGCTGGATAGGGTTGATCAGACGGCTATGTGACGAGGCGACTGTCTGAGCAAACGGTCAAGTCTAACAGCGCCCTGACTGGGGAGCAAATGACCGGGACGTGTCGCGGGCTCCTAGTCGACCGAAATCGCGGCCGGCTCCAACACGGCGAGAACCAGCAACATCAGGGCAGGAAATAGCAAGGTCCAGGCCGCTAAGCTGGCCGCCAGTGCCGCTCCGAGCACGGCTCCTGCCAGAAAGACAGTCCACAAGCTACTCAACAGGGCCGCCCGCCGCCAGTGGGTATCCCTCGGCCCCTGCGCCTGGGATACGGGAGCGCGCGTGATACCCATGGCAAGATGTTGGGCCAAGTTGTTCAGGTCTCCGGTCATATAGCCCAGGCTTACGGCCTGGCCGCCCACATGGGTGACAGAGGTGTTCAGGATGCCCATAGCGAGGCTCAGTGTCATGATGCTCAGCCAACCGGGCCAGGCGAAATAAGCCCCGGCTACGCCGACGGCGAGCATGGCGGCGACCAGAAGAGAAAGCCGGCGCAATGCCCGCTGCTGATCGGCGCGCCCCAGGAGTGTTCCAGCCAGGATGCCGAGCAGAAAGAATGGAATGGGGAGCAAACTGTGGCCGGCGGCAGCCAAATTGGCCTGTCCGGCGTGCAAGCCCCCCGAGGTAGTGTTGCCGGTCATGAACGAGGCATACACGCCGAAGTTCAACAGCGCATACGAATCGACATAGCCGGAGATCAGGGCGCGGGCGTAAGCGCGTGAACTTTTTAAGGACAGCGCCCTGGCACCGAAGCCGGTGGACTCTCGAAATTGCCGGGTGTGAGCGTCTGGCATCGGTTCACCGTAAGGGAATCGCGCGACCGAGCGCGTTGCACAATACTATAGGACGCATATCAAGGGAGGTATCCTGTGTCTGCAAACACGCCGGAAGAGGTGCACAAGCTATTTCTCGAAGCGTTCAACCACGCTGACGTGGAGGCACTGGTCGCGTTGTACGAACCCAACGCCGTACTGGTAACGGGACGCGGAATGGCAGTTGGCTGGGAGCAAATTCGCGAGGCGTACAAGCCGATGCTCGAATCCGACGTTCGCATGGAGTTGAAGACACGTGGCGTTCTTGACAACAGCAACGGACTCGCGGTGCTGCACGCAAGTTGGACGTATCATCGCGGTGAAAACCAAGTGGCCGGGCTCAGCACTGAGGTGGTGCGGCGGCAACCGGACGGCACATGGCTGTTTGTCCTCGACGAGTCCTACACGCCGGGCACCGCCGATATGTAACGCAGCTGTCATAATTCCAACGTGCAAATTCTCATCTCGGCGGGAGAGGCCTCGGGCGAGTTTTACGGGGCAAGGCTGATCGAGGCCTTGCGCCAGGAAGGCGCACGGCGATCGCCGCAGCTTGCGATGGAGTTTTTCGGCGTGGGTGGCGAGCGCATGCAGCAGGCTGGGTGCGAACTGGTAGTCAACGCTCACGAGATTGCGGTGGTAGGACTGGCCGAGGTCGTCGAACACCTCCCGCGCATCTATCGGCGCTTTCGTCGCTTGGTCGCGGAGGCGGAGCGTCGACGTCCGGATGCCGCAGTCCTGATCGACTTCCCCGACTTCAATTTTCGGCTGGCGCGGGAGTTGCACAAGCGCGGAATTCCGGTGATCTACTACGTGAGTCCGCAGTTGTGGGCGTGGCGGCAATCGCGCATCGAGCTGGTGCGGAAGCATGTCCGCAAGATGCTGGTGATCTTTCCGTTCGAGGAGAAGTTCTATCGCGAACACGGCATCGAGGCCGAGTTCGTGGGGCATCCTTTGGCGGACTTGCCACTGCCATCGATCACGCGCAAGGAGTTTGCCGCCGAATATGGCGTCGATCCGCAGCGTCCTTGGATTGCGCTGTTACCGGGCAGCCGGCGGGGCGAGGTGTCGCGGATCTTCCCGAAGCTATTGAAAGCAGCGCAACTTCTAGGCCCGGAGTACGTTTATATACTACCGGTAGCCTCAACCCTCGATGCCCACTGGATGACGTCGTTTCTCGACAGCTACACAGGTCCGCCGATTACGTTTACCAACGATGCCCGCGGTACTCTGCGTCACGCGCGCGTGGCTGCAGTGGCCAGCGGAACATCGACACTAGAGGCGGCGCTGATCGGCACGCCATTTGCGATGGTGTACCAAGTAGCTCGGCTCACCTGGACGTTCGGCCGCCGTCTAGTAAAGGTGGACCGATTCGCCATGGTGAACCTAATCGCGGAACGTGATGTCGTACCCGAACTGGTGCAGGACGGATTCACCGCCGAACGAGTCTGTGCCGAGTTGCGTAACGTCTTAGGCGACGGTAGCGCACGCGATGCGATGATGCAGGGTTTTGACGAGGTACGACATCGGTTGCGCCCGTCCGATACCGAAGGCAATGCTAGCGAACGCGCAGCGAGGGCCGTACTCGCCGTTTTGGGACAGGCATCGTGAGGGTGCGGTACGGATCCTTCCATGCAGATTTTTCATCATTTATAGTCAGAAGGGCAGGAGTTCTCTCCATAATGCAAATCGCAGCGCGATCCTTGGGGCGCGTGGTTGTCATTCTCACTCTGGCGGCGCTCATACCGTCGTCCTATGCTGCTGACCGACAGCGCATTCAAGCCGAGAATTACGTGATTCAGGCGGTCGTCGCTCCGGAGACGCACCAGCTCAAAGCCATCGCCCGGGTGAAATTCACCGCACTCGACGACATCAGCATTGCGACGTTTCAGTTGCACAACGGACTTCGGCCTACGCGGGTGCTCAATGCGAATGGCGAAGTTCTTTCGGCCGAACGCATCAGCCAGGATTCGACGGTGCGTATCTCCCTGCCTAACGGATTGCTGAAAGGCAACAGCAGCACCCTGACGTTTGAGTACGAGGGAACGTTGCAGTCTGCGGATGACAGTCCAGAACCGGGATTGAAGCTGGCCTATGTCGGCGATCCGATCACCTATCTGCTCTATGCCGGCGCGTGGTTTCCCATGACGGGCTACGGGACGGACCGCTTCAGCTCGACCATCAGCATCAGCGCGCCTACGGGCTACACCGTGATAGGCAGCGGCAAGGAAACCACAGGTGCGATGCCGTCGATGGGAGAAGTCGAAGGAGAAGCGGCGAAGGCGCCGCGCGCTGCCGGCAAGAAAGGCGCGAATGATGCCGGCCCTGGAAAGCTGGTTATTCCTCCCGGAGATTTGACCTATACCTTCACCTACGCGAAAGAGAGTTTTCCGGGAACCATCCTGATCGGCAAATACGATCAGACCAAGAGCACTGAGGGCGGGCTGGATATCACCGTCTACACGACTCCGAAGAACAAGGCGGTTGCGCAGGCGTACGCCGACGCTGCGAGCAAAGCGTTTTTCTTCTTCACGTCATCGTTCGGTCCTACGTATAGCGGCAAGTTGAGCGTGGTGGAGCTGCCCAATGACACGGTTCCGTCGGCCTGGGCACCGGAAATCGCCGCCATCGCTTCGCGAGCTTTCGTTCCGAAGGTGAACTACCGACTGCTGGCCAATACCATTGCGCACCAGTGGTGGGGCACAATGGTCAGCCCCGCGACGAGGGACGACTGGTGGATCAATGACGGCTTTGCGCGCTACTCGGAAGCCCTCTATGTGCAGCACGTGGCGGGGGCGGCGGCGTTCGAGGACGTGACCAAGGACATGGCGGTGGGCGCACTCGCCTACATCAGCGTTCCGCTCTCGCAGGTGGGCAAGCTGGATGTGTTTTCGCCGGAGTTCCAGTCGCTGGTGACAGACAAAGGCGCCAGCATATTGAACATGCTGCGCTGGGTCATCGGGGACCAGGCCTTCGATAAGACCATGCGCGATTTTCTGGCGCAGTATTCGGGCAAGCCGGCCACGGTTGATGATCTGCGAAAGGTTGCCGAGCAGGATTCGGGTCAGCAGCTTACCTGGTTCTTTACCCAGTGGCTCAACTCCACCGGTGCGCCTGAGTTCAAGTTGAAATACACGATTTATCGCACCCAGAAGGGCTTTCGCGTGGTGGGAGAAGTGCAGCAGGACCTTGACCTGTTCCGCATGCCGGTGGAGCTGAAAATCGACACCGACGGCAAGACGGAAACCAAGCGCATCGAGGTTTCGGGCACGGATTCGGCGTTTGCGGTGGAGACGTTTGGAAAGCCGCGCAAGATCACCATCGATCCCAACAACCGCGTGCTGAAGAACTCGCAGGAGTTGCAGGTGCGCACCTCGATCGTGCGTGGTCAGCAGGACGTCGAACAGGGCGACCTGACCGAGGCGCTCAAGGAATTTCAGAAGGCCCTGGACGTCAACCGGAATAGCTCGCTGGCGCACTACCGCATTGCCGAGGTTTTCTTTCTGCAGCATAACTACCAGTCCGCGGCCAACTCATATCGTGAAGCTCTCAACGGCGATGGCGAGCCGCGGTGGACCGAGGTCTGGAGCCACATTCAGTTAGGCAAGATTTTCGACCTCACGGGACAGCGCGAGCGCGCCAGCAACGAGTACCGCCAGGCGCTGCAAACCAATGACAATACCGCGGGCGCGCTCGATGAAGCACGCAAGTACCTGCAAGCTCCGTTCACTCCGCAGAGCGCACAAAGCGGACAGTAGGTTAGTAAGTCAACGCGCGAGTTTCAGGCCGCTCAACTGGGCGGCCTTTTCGTTTGAGACGCCGCGGGACAGCAGCAGCACCTGAAAGGTCTCTCCCATGGCTTCAGGGCTGATGAGGTGCTTGAGTTGGAGTGCGACCTTGGCGCGCTCCTGCGGGAGTTTGCATTCCTGAAACGCATCCGCGAATTGGGTTTCTTCCCCGATGCCGAGCAGAAATTGCGATTGCGTCAGCAGCGCAATTGGATTGAGATCGTGATCGTTGGCTCCTGAGCGAAGTGCGGTGAAATTCACGTGGGCCGTGATGTCCTGTTCGCCGGGAGCTTCGTAAGGCGAGGGACTCGCCTGATGGCGGCGATAGGTCATGAGGGTATCGCGGTGACGACCGGCAAGCTGCTCTTCGCGGGTGTAGCCGTAGTCGATCAGGATGGCGAAACCTCGTCTGCCGTTGAACGCGGCTGCGATGCGGTCCATCCATTGAAGGGACGCGAGCGGAACTTCGACGCGCTCACCGGGTTCCGGGTGGACTCCGAATTGATCGAGAAACGCCAGTTCCAGCGGTGAGGGTGGAACAAACTGCTCGGCGAAGCGGCCCTCGCGCTCCACGACTCGCACCGAGCCGCGATGATCGACGATCTCGACCGGCAAGGCATCGAAGAACTCGTTGGCGAAGAGGATCAGGTTGTCGCCCGCGTCCGCAGCTGCTTTCTCCAGCGTGTCATAGATCGTTGCCTTGCCGCTCTCGATGTGGGCGGACAGGCGTTCTTGCAAGCGGGTGCGAAGGTTCGACGACTGCTCGACCAGTTGGTAGCGCAGGGCGCGGGAGAAATCAGGAAACTGCTTGGCCGACCAGTCGAGGACGTCGGCGGCGAACAATCCGCGGCCGGGACCGAGTTCGATCAGGTCGATGCGGTCGGGCGAATCGAGAGCGCGCCACATCTCCTCGAACTGGCGCGCCAACAAACGGCCGAAGACGGCGTGGACGTCGCTAGATGTATAAAAGTCCCCTGCCTTGCCGAACTGCTCAGTCGCTCGCGAGTAGTAGCCGAGTTCGGGATGATAGAGGCAAAGCTCCATGTAACGCGAGAACGGCATGGGCCCATCGCGACGGATTTCGTCCGCGATGAGTCGGCGAAGACTCACAACTTGCCCTCACGCTCCATCTGCTGGTGTTCCTTGCGATGTTGCGGGGTGCGGATGAACATCTCGACCAGGTAGTCGTGCAGGCAGTCGAAAAGCTGGCGCTGAAAGGCCCACTCGAATTGCGGATCGTCCAGGTCGCGGGGGTGCAGATCGAAGTAATAGGTGTGGACCGGCGGATCGGAGAAGCGTGGCTTGATGATCACTTCGACCGATTCGTCCTTGGCGCGGGCATCGAACTCGACCAGCGGATGCTCGTAGAGCCGCAGTTGGTGGAGTACGCGCGCCAGGCGATCCGAGGTCATGCAGGAATTGTAGACGAGCGTTCTCGCTTTCGAGATGGTAACATTTGTGTTACTATAATGATATGATCGAGCTTCGGGAGTATCTCGACCGGCGCGACCGAAGCCCTTTTGGAGCGTGGTTCAACCAGCTGGACAAGACAGTCGCGGCGAAGGTGACCGTCTGCCTCACGCGGATTGCGACGGGCAACTTCTCCAATGTGAAGAGCGTGGGCGGTGGCGTATTTGAATACAGGCTAGACTACGGCCCCGGAATTCGCATTTACTTTGGCAGGGATGGTGAAGCAATCGTCATTTTGCTCGGCGGCGGCTCAAAAAAACGACAGGCGCAAGATATCAAGAATGCGAAGATCCGGTGGCGAGACTACGCCGAGCGAAAACATCAAGGATAGGTGACTATGGTACTTACGCGAGACTTCAAGGAAACCGTTCAGGCGCGTGTGCAGCGCGATCCCGGCTTTCGCAAGGCGTTGCTCATCGAAGGAGTCGAAGCATTTCTATCTGGAGATGTCGAAACCGGAAAAGCGGTATTGCGCGATTGCGTCAACGCGACGATCGGCTTCGGTGAACTTGCCAAAGCGGTGAAGCGTTCACCCAAGAGTCTAATGCGGATGCTCGGTCCCAATGGGAATCCCCAGGCGCAAAATCTCTTCGAGATCATCGCTTTTCTGCAGCGGGAAGAAGGTGTGCATCTAGTCGTCAAGCTCGCCAAGGCATCGTAACGGCGGCCTCGTCCTACTCGTACCGCAGGGCCTCGATGGGATCAAGACGTGAGGCCTTGATGGCGGGCAGCATTCCGCTGATCAGGCCCACGAAGACGAGGATGACCGTTGCCACCAGTACGACAGTTGGATCGATGATCAGGCGAATGTCGGCTGCTTCGGCATTCTTGGCCACGGCGCTGTAGAAGGTCAGACGTCCCACGCCGATAGAAACAGCATAAGCGAGAACGATGCCCGCAATGCCGCCGACGAAGGTAATGGCCAGCGCCTCGGCGAGGAACTGAAACAGGATGTCACGGCGGCGGCCGCCGAGCGCCTTCTCCACGCCAATCTCGCGGGTGCGCTGGGTGACGGAAACCAGCATGATATTCATCAGCCCAACTCCGCCGATGCCCAGCGTCAGCGTGCCAATAAATGCCAGCAGCACCTTCAGACCCATGGTGATGATCTGGAACTGTTTGAGCTGTTTCATCATGTTGAAGACGAAGATGGCTCGCTTGTCGTCGGGCTTGAAGTTGTACTGCTGGGCCAGCACCCCGCGCACCTGGCGCTCCACCTGCTCGTATTCATTGCCTTCGTAGTCGAGCCAGATGCCGTCGAGGTAATGGGTGTCCTTCAGATCTCCCATGGTGGTGAAGGGAATGTAGCTGACGCGGTTGATGCTGTCGTCGCCTTCCTGCATGTGCGGGCTGAGAACGCCAACCACCTGAAAGCTGATGCCGTCGATCCGAATGTATTGGCCCAGGGCATAGACACCGGAGAAGAGCTTGGTTTTGGCCTCCGAGCCGATGACGACTACGCGGGCGCGGGACATTTCGTCGGCCTCGTTCAGCAACCTCCCCTCACCCAGGTTCAAAGCCTGGATCTTGAACATATTGGGATAGGTGCCATTCACGGGGAAGGTGTAGGTGCGGACGTCGTAATTCACGTTGCACTGCTTAGACACCATGGGCGTGATGCGCTTGACCATGGGCGCGGCATTGACGATGCGGTCGATGTCGTCGATGGTGAACCGGATTTGCGTCCCGGCCTTCTGTCCGCCCGCTTGCTGCGAGGTACGGCCGGGAAAGACGCCGATGAGGCGCGTTCCCCAGTTGGCAAAGATGACCTCGATGGCGCGGCCGAAACCGTTACCGTAGGCGAGAAGAAGCACGACGGTGGCAATCCCCCAGGCCATGCCCAGCATGGTCAGGGCGGTGCGGCGACGATTGAAGCGCATTGCCTCATAGGCCTGCGATAGTAAATCCCTAACCATGACTACTCCTGCCTGAGGGCTTCGACCGGCTGCAACATGGCGGCCTTACGCGCCGGATACAGTCCGGCAATGATGCCTGCCACAGCCAGGGTTCCGATGGCCACTGCAGCCGACATGTAGGACATTGTAGGCGGGTCGAAACCAGGAGCAGCGGCGCCCATGCCGCTCAGTAATTTCATGAGTAGCGCGGCCCCGCCCATTCCGATGGCACCGCTCATCAGCGTCAGGAACGCGCCTTCCAGGAAAAACTGCAACAGGATGCTGTGATTGGTGGCTCCCAGGGCTTTGCGCAAACCGATCTCGCGGGTGCGCTCCGACACCGCCACCAGCATGATATTGATGATGCCGATGGCGCCCAGCATCAGAGTCACCAAACCGACTCCGCCCAGAAAGACGTCCATCACGTCAAAGATTTTGCCCACAGTTTCGGCGTTCTTCACCGTGTCCCAGTCCTCGAAAGCGTCCTCGTCGCGCCAGTCAAATCCGTGATTGCGGGCGACTATCTTCCGCACTTCCTGCCTAGCGAGATCGTGCTCTTCACGCACTCTGGGGCGATAGTTCAGGAAGGAGATAGCGTTGTCCTCTTCCTCGCCCTTGAGGGGAAAGAACTGGTGCATGATGTTGTAGGTCAGGAAGACGCGGTTGTTGGTCGCGTTATTGTCCCCGTGGCCCACGCGCTGTACCACTCCCACGACGTCGAAGCGAACCCCGTTCAGCAGGATGGTGTTTCCAACCGCGGTCCTGCCGCCGGGAAACAGGTTCTTCAGCATCTCGTCGCCAATGACACAGACGAAACGCTTCTGGGTATCGTCGGCGTCATTCAGCCAGCGTCCTTCTGCCAGAGGAAGGTAGCGAATGGTGTTGAACATGGGAGGGATGCCGATGACCTGACCGTTGGTGTTGCCGTAGTCGCTGACCTCACGCATGTCCTCTCGCATGAGAACGGGTGCGACCGCGAGCACGTGTGGCGCCTCCGCCTTGATGTCGAGATAGTCGTTGTAGGTGAGCTTGTAGGGGCGGCCGGAACTCATGTTTCCCGCCACCGCCGGGGCGCGGCCGGGGAACATGAACATGATGTCCTCGCCCATGGAGTTTAGTTCCTTGCGGTTACCCGACCGGAAGCCCTCTCCCAAGCCAACCAGCAGAAGCAACGATCCAACGCCCCAGGCGATCCCGAACATGGTCAGGAATGAGCGCAGCTTATGCGCCCACAGAGTGCGCAGCATCTGCCGGAGGATTTCGAAAAATAGCATGGATGGACCGGGACCCCTGCCTATCGATCAATACGAATGTTGACGCCGTTTCGTTCCAGTCTCGATCAGCGTGGCCGCTACCATTATCTGACACTTTAGACGGCTCAACTAACACAAAGGTACCAACTTAGAGAAATCGGGGGCGAGTTGCGGAATCTTGTTCCGGGTCGCCAAATGTTGTGGAAAACGATACTCGGGTGCAGCACGCCACGGCGAGATTGGTTATCATGGAGGCAACGCAACCGGCTGCGACCGATGTACAGCGCAGACCCGTTGCAAATCACCAGAAACCAGGAGTAAGGAAAAATGGCGAAAGAAACCCGGTCCACGGATAGCGCGACACCCAAGAAGCGAACCCGAAAGCCCAAGGCTGAGGTCGGTAATGGCACTAAAGTGGTGGCGGTTGCGGCGACGCCCGTGCGCGCCCAAGAAACCAAGTCGTCGCCTTCGACTGAGGAGAAAATCCGCGCTCGGGCTTATGAGCTGTTCCTGCAACGGGGGGGACATGGTGGATCTCCGGAGCAGGATTGGCTCCAAGCAGTAGCGGAGGTCCGCGGCGAGTCGATCGCCTAGTACAGACTGACGCATTCGCAGCTTGCAATGGTTATGCTCATCCTGCGACGGCAAGTTTTCATCACTTGGTTCGCGGGTTAGCTGGTTGCGGGCCAAATTCAGAGCCCATTCCTCCAACCGACTTGGCATTCATGGGAGCCGTTTCCCCGGAATCGGCTCCCGTTATCGATTGGCAGGGGGGTCATGAGTCGCGAAAACCTTTGAAGCGTCACAGCATGATGTGATCTGAATCACCTAGCGCAGGCTTGCCAAACGCAGTATCCTTACGGTTAGTGGGAACGCGCCTCTCGGTCTCAAGGCAGAAGTCCGATTCCACGAGGTTATTGCCGTATGTCAGTGCAGGGACGCAAGTATGTGCGCTTTGGCGCGGTGATCGTTGTCATCGTAATGTCGCTGGCTTATCTCGCGTACACCGGCGTCCGCGACAGCAAAAGCTATTACGTCACCATCAAGGAACTGAACGGCATGGGTCCGGACGCGTACAGCAAGCGGCTGCGCGTGGCCGGTAACGTTGCCCCCGGATCGATCAAGCGTCAGGGAACTCATCTGGAGTTTTTGCTGTCTGAAGAAGGCCGGACGATTCCGGTGGTCTATGCCGGCAGCGAAGCTCCTCCCGACACGTTTAAGGACAATGCGCAAGCGCTGGCGGAAGGCAAGTACGGGCGCGACGGCGTCTTCCATGCCACCAATATCCAGGCCAAATGCGCGTCGAAGTATGCCCCTAAGCAGCCGGGACAACCGGGAGCCGCTCCGGTGGCGGGTGGAAATCCGCAGAAGGCGGAGTTGAATGGAGCCCAGGCTGGAGGCCAGGGCCAGTAGCTTGCCGCCATCCGGCCTCACCCCAACGCAACCCATGACAGGCATAACCGAGTCTTCCGTCCAGCCTGTCATCATTCTTCAAAACCTGGTCAAGTTCTTCGGGCGGTTTGCCGCGTTGCGCGACATTTCGGACAGCTTTGCGCCGGGGCGGCTGTATGTCGTGGTAGGCGACAACGGCGCCGGCAAGAGCACGCTGTTGCGGGTGGTCGCAGGGCTAATGGAGCCCAGCCAGGGTTCGGTCACGCTGCTGGGAGCGAAGACCGTCCGTGAGGTCGCCCATCGCATTGGATACATGGGGCATGCTCCCCTGCTCTACGACGAGTTGAGCGGAATGGAGAACCTTCGCTATTTCGCGGGTCTGTACGGCCTCCGCGACGACCGCCTATGCAGCGATGCCATGCGGCGGGTGGGACTCGACCCCGAACTCGAACGCCGCGTCGGGCAGTATTCGCAGGGGATGCGACAGCGGCTTTCTCTGGCTCGGGCGGTGTTACATGACCCGGAGTTGATGTTGCTCGACGAACCGTTCTCCAATGTCGATGTCCGCTCGGCGCGCGAAATGGCGACCGTGCTCGGCCGGGTTCGCGACCAGGGAAAGACCATTGTGGTTGTCACCCACCAAGCGCCGCTCATGGAAGAGGTGGCGGACGAGTTTGTGCAAATGTCGGCGGGGCAGATCGTTTCCCGCAGTGTGATGCAACGGAACGCGGTCCCGGTGAGTGGCGGAGGTGTGCGATGAGTCCGTTGAGCGTGGCTCGGGCGACACTGTGGAAAGACTTGCGCATGGAGTGGCGCTCCAAAGACGCCATCAATTCCATGCTGTTTTTCTCGCTGCTGGTGGTAGTGATTTTCAGCTTCGCGTTTAATCCCACGGCGGAAGAATCGCGGCTGATTGCCGGCGGGCTGATCTGGGTGGCGTTCCTGTTCGCGGCAGTGGTGGCGCTGAACCAGACCTGGGCACGGGAATTGCGAAACCAGGTGCTGGACGCGTACCGAGTGTCACCCGCGCCGCCGAGTGCATTGTTCCTGGCCAAGGCGCTGGGGAATTTTCTGTTTGTGATGATCCTGGAAGCTTTGATGGCGCCGCTGTTTGTGGTGTTCTACCAGTTGCGCTCGGTGGGACCGGTTTGGCAGCTGGTGGTGGTCGCGCTGCTGGGGACGTGGGCGCTGGTGGTCAACGGAACATTTTTTGCGGCGATGTCTATCCGCACCCGCAGCCGCGAGATCATGCTGCCTCTCATCCTGTTTCCCATCTCGATTCCGGCGCTTGCTGGCCATGGTGGATGCAACCACGACGATCCTAACGGGCGACGGGACACCCGACTTCTGGTTGAAGATGCTACTGGTTTACGATGTGGTGTTTACGGCAATCTCTCTCTTGCTCTTCGAAAGTGTGTTAAACGCGGAATGAAACCTCTCAGCATAGCCTTTATTGTCCTCACGCTCGCCCTGCTCGGGTTCAGTACCTACCAGGCGCTGGTTGTGGCTCCCACGGAGCAAACCATGGGCGAAGTGCAGCGCATTTTTTACTACCACGTGCCGTCGGCCTGGGTAGCCGGGTTGTGCTTTTTCGTGAATTTCCTGGCATCCATTGCATATTTGTGGAAGCGGAGTCTGAACGCCGACGGCCTGGCCGCAGCCAGCGCCGAGGTGGGGGTTGTCTTTTGCACGATTGTTCTCATTACCGGCCCCATCTGGGCGCGCCCGGTATGGGGCATCTGGTGGACGTGGGACGCACGCCTGACCACCACCCTGGTGCTGTGGCTGATCTATGTGAGTTATCTGGTGCTGCGGCGCTTCGCCTCAGGAAGTCAGACGCAGGTCCTGGCAGCAGTATTGGGGATCTTTGGCTTCGTCGATGTCCCCATCGTCTACATGTCGATACGCTGGTTCCGCACGCAGCATCCCTCGCCCGTGATGGGCGGCGGTCAGAACTCGGGACTTGATCCCACCATGCTGCATGCGTTTCTCTGGAACCTCCTGGCGTTCACCTGCGTGGGGATTGTTCTGGTGGTGGCCCGCTACCGATTGCAGCAGATGGAAAACGAAGTGGAGTCGGCGCACGCGCAACTGGCGCTCCAGGGAGATACGCGATGACTGGTCCGGTCGCACTGAAAGCGGCGTATGCGGTGACATGGATCATCCAGTTGGGCTATCTGCGTTATCTGCTCAGCCGCTACCGCCGGGTTCGCAAAGAAATGAGAGATCTTAAGCGGTCTTCGTGAGGAAGCAGGCGTGAGCAGCGAAAAGCGCGGCACCCTGCGTGTGATTGCCGCGGCCAACTTCATCTTCGGCGGCCTCTTCGTGGTCTTCAGCCTGCCGTTTTTCTGGCGGCAGGTGCAAGTCCTGCGGAGTTGGCCGGAGGCTGAAGCGCAAGTTCTGCGCAGCGAAGTGGTGACCGAGCCATCGGCAGGTCATGACATGGTCTATCGGGCCAAGCTGCAGGTGCTCTATACCGTCAACGGGAACCCCATTACTTCGGATCTGA
Source organism: uncultured Acidobacteriaceae bacterium (assembly GCA_963758255.1). Lineage (GTDB taxonomy): Bacteria > Acidobacteriota > Terriglobia > Terriglobales > Acidobacteriaceae > DASRAA01. The sequence goes on along the minus strand of CAVWUX010000011.1, from coordinate 175,808 downwards.
CCAGCTTCGAGAGCTCGAACTACGACGCGACGTTGCGGCGAACGGAGCAGTTCCCGGTCGGCAGCCACCACGCGGTGCGCTACGATCCGGCGGACCCCGCGCGGGCGCGCATCGGCGCAGGATGGAACCGGACGTATTTTGCTCTGCCTTTGATCATGCTGGCGATGGCAGCGGTCTTTGGGTTGACTGGGGCCGTGTTTCTGGCAGTTGCGAAGGCCGTCTGATGCTCGCGGACCGGCACCTCTCCTAATCGTTCTCTATTCGGAATCCACCAAGAATTCCGTCGTTTTGAGATTCAGGTCTTCGGTTAGAGTCCGAAACCAAATCGCGGAATCCGCTGCCCCAGTAAGTAACGTTTTGTTTGAGTATGAGTACTTGGCGGCGCGCCTCACTCGCGCGTGACATCGCCGCATCGCTACATGTATGAGAGTAGCGGTAAACATTCGATGTCCCTGGGAGTCAGCCTTTCATGCAGCAAGGTCTGCAAGAATCTTCTTGCTGCGCATCGTCGGGAGCGCTACCATCGCTGCCCTGGAACCTGAGTGGGTCTTGAGAGGGCGTGGCCTCAGCCGTGCCGCAATGCCCGGCCGGCTTTAGCCCAGAAGGACATCGCGGTCCTGCCAGCGGTGCATTCATGGCGCGAGTTCAAGTTAACAATGGGAGCCGTTCGAACGTGAAAGGAATTTGCCGCTTTTACAGTTTGTTGCTGCTGTTTTTCTTTTTTTTGCCGCTGGTCAGCGCGCAACAGCCCAGTTCCAGCAGTGATGAAGCGGCAATTCGACAGATCGTGAACGGCTACATGCGGCCGTTCATGACGACGAACCGCATTCCAGGCGCGATCGTCGGCGTCTCAATTCGCGGCAAGCGATACTTCTTCCACTACGGCAAGGCGAGGGATACGGGTACACCCTTTACCCCCACCACTCTGGTCGAGATCGGTTCATGCACCAAAGTATTCACCACGACGCTGTTTGCGTTGGCGATCAGTCGCAATCAGATTGCTGCGAATGAGCCGGCACAGAAGCACATGCCTAGGGGATTCACCCTGCAACCCTTAGCACAACAGATCACACCGTTGCAGTTGGCTGACTTTACGTCGGGAATGCCTGACGATCCGACCAACCTTCCTCCCCGCCTGGAGATGAGAAGCATCGAGCACTACACTGTGAAGGACTTCCTGAGTTGGGTCTCGAATTGGAAGCCCGCCACTCCTCCGCCCGCACCCTATTTGTATTCGAACGCCGGAATCGGATTGTTGAGCTACTTGGTGGATAACGCGACCGGTAAGCCATGGCAAGAGCAGCTCAACGGTGAAATCCTGGGACCGCTCGGCATGAGCGACACGGAGCTGCGCCCTTCACCCGAACAGCACGAACGCATGGCGATGGGGCATCGGCGAAATGGCAGCAATGCGCCGCCGTGGCCGATCTATGCCTGGTACGCCGCTGGCGGCTTACGCTCGACCGCGGTGGATATGCTGCGCTTCGGCGAGGCCAATCTCGGGCACCAGCAAATCGATGGCAAGCCGGTTCCGGATGAACTCATTGCCGCGATGAAGGCTGCCCAACAACCTATCTACCCATTGCCGGGAGGGAAGGCAAGGCAGGGGATGGCGTGGGTGTCAAACCTCGGCAATGAACAAGCAGGTATGCATCCTGAGATCTTGAAGAACGGGGGAACGGTGGGCTTCGGCACTGTAATTCTGGTCAACCCGTTCAAAGACGCGGCCATCTTCATCGCAGTCAACAAGGCGGGGAGCAACCCTGCGCCCATCGGAGTCGAGATCGGGCGGCACCTGCCATAGGTTGACGTGAATTGCGCAAATTCGAACTTGCCAGTGGTGCGCGGTCTCCTGTGGGAAAGGCAATGAGTCGCGGCGGAAATTCTCGAGTGCCGCTTGTCGATCTGCGAAACTCTTAAGGCGTTGTTGGGTTTTACAGATGCGAGGGTCATTCATGTCGCGCGACTTACGGGGTGCAGAAAACCGCTTCACGGGTAAGGCAACGATGCGGCATTACCGTGCATGGATACTGTGCGCACTGGTGCTTGTCTTCTGCGCCAACGCGAAACTCTCCCGCGATGAACTTAGAAAGCACACAGTAAATCAGTCTTCCACGAGGGCCTTCCTCGACGGCAGGGATTCGCGCGGAAAACTGTCTGACATTCCGCCCCTTCTGCTTTGGTGTGTCGGCGGATTTGCGGCTTTCCTCTTCATCCGGCGGCGGGGAACCCTGCTTCCCGCGGTCGTGCCGAATACACCGACATTTAGCGGATTCGATCCCGAGTCCCATCTCCGGCCTCCGCCCATCCGCTAGTTCTGCGTCCACTTTCGCGTCATTTCGGAAAGCCATGAGTGGCGTGCCTGCGCTCTTGGTGCGGCAGTGATGTCGCGCCCGGCTCACAGGTTCGCCCACTCGCCAGCGTTAACGGCCACAACCCAACCAACCGAAACACGTCTTCAAGGAGGACATATGTCTAAAACGTTAGCAATCCAGTCACCGTCACAACCATTGCAGAAGCGAACCATGGATGAGCTCAGCGAGAACTTGCAGGAGCGAATCCGGCAGCGTGCGTATGAATTGTACGAAGCGCGCGGGTGCACTCCCGGACATCAGGAGGAAGACTGGTACAGCGCCGAGACCGAAATCCTCGCGCTGGACCGGCCACAGAGGGCCGCATAATCGTTAGCTGCTCAAACCGGATGCTCCACCTGATCGCACGACGAACGGGTGGAGCCTCTATCGGTTGTGGTTACCGTCAAAGATGGCCCTGACCGCCGGGCGGAGCAGGTAAATCAACAGTGCGCTTGCGATCACGATACCTGTCGTTCCCTTGACGACTTCACCTCTGACTGCATTGATCAGATCGCCGGCGACCTGAACAGCGATGATGACCACAGCTAGACGCCATCCCCAGACCCGCCGCCTGAACCATCCGATGCCCGCAGTGGCCAACGCCACGCTCAGAAGCAGGAATGCTGCGCCAACTCCTCGGCCAAGGGGAGCGAGCTGGGAATACGCAGTGGGATTCAATTCCCACATGCGATCGAGGACCGTACCCCGCCAAACCAGCGTCGTGCCCGCGAGCGCGGCCATCGTGGCTGCGACGAACAGGAATATGCCCACCCCGCGCATGCCACTGGTAAACCGGAATGGGGAAGTCTCCGGTGGCACGGATTCCTGCCGAGTGGTCACGAAGCCACTATAGTTTGGAACTGCTCTATTCCCTCATAGAGAACCGACGATCTTCCGGAATTCCTCCTCGTTAAAAGCCTTCATGGTCTGGGTGGTCACGTTGCCCAGCGACCCCGTCTTCAGCATGAACTTCGCAGCCGCCTCATCGTTGGGAAACTCAGTGACGATTACGGCGTCGTATTTTCCCATCGTCAGATACCAGGACTGGATCTTGCCACCGGCGGCCTCGGCGGCCTTGCGGGCTGCGTCCAACCGCGCCGGACTTTCCTTAACCTTGCTGGCTCCCTGCTGCGTGTAGCGAAGCAGTGACACGTAATGTCCCATGGTGATCCCTCCGAATTGAGATGCGGACATTATCTGCTTTTGCAGGCGTCAGTCAAGCAAGGGTTCGAGTCGGTACCGGACTGTCCGATGTGGGCGGCGAGCTTTTACTTCACTTAACTTCGATCTTCAGGCGTTGGCGGCGCTGATGCCATTCGTCGCTGTTGAGGATTCCGGGCCCGGCTTCGATCAGCCGCGGCAGCATCTGGAACACCGACACGGGCGTCCAGCGTTTGCCCTGACGGGTGCGGAAGCCGCGGCGGTTCAACTCCTCGGCAATCCCTGAGTAGGGGCCGTCCTGGATGGTCAGCTCCATGATCTGGAACAGCACCTCGCGCTCAACTGGGTTTTCTTCCAAGTGCGAGCAGTCGCCCGCCACCTTCAGCCCGAAGGGGACCTCCGGAGCCGCGTTGGTCTGGGTGGCAGTTTCAGCCGGAATTTCGCGTTCCCATTCGATTGCGACCGGTCTCCATCCTGCTTCCAGCCGTTGACTGAGATCTTCCGGCCCAAATGGGGCCGAAACCACTTGGCGAGTGCGTTCTTTGCTGGCCATAGTCTCCCCGTGCTCGCGTGGAGCTTCGCCGTAGATGAGAGCATTTGCCGTGCCAGTAGGACTGGCCTGCAGAACGTTGGGGGATAAGCGTTTACGAGTGCGTCTCAGGCAATAGAAGGTTGCAGAATTGTCCGCCAATGGCAGGGAGTGTTCGGAACCGGGCGGTCAGGCGACCGACTCGCCGTTTGCCGTCAGCCGTCAGAGATAGAAAATGCCGCGAGCTGGTTTCTCGCAGCATTATCGATGTCCGGCCGGGGAGGACTAAAGTGTGGCAAAAGCGCGGTCAATGGTTCGCAGGGCGTGATCCTGGAAATGCTGCACATCATGCTGAAGCCGATGAATGGCGCTCTGTGACGCCGGACTGTGCGTCAACCAACTCAAGCCCGACACATCCTGCGTTGTCACCACCACATTTACGTTCTTCACCAGGTTCTGGTTTGCGCGCTGGACCGTGACCGTCCGCACCTGCTGCGCGGCAGCTTTCGATCGCACACACTTCACCGTAATATGGCTATCGATTGCAGCCTGTACCTGCTGATCGAAGTCCGAAGGCAAGGTCACTTCGAAGTCGATCGGCAAGGGTGGAACCGGCGCGACGGCTGGTGTTGGCGCTACGGGGGGTGGTGGAAATACCCCGGGAGAATTCCACATAACTCGCTGAGCGCGTTCCGTCGCCCGTGCGGCGATGCGTTGGGCCCGTTCGGAAGCCCGCAAACTTAACTCGGCAGCCCGTTCCTGCACACGCTCTGCCGCGCGAAGCCCGCGCTCCTGCGCCCGAAATCCGGCTTCCTGGGCGCGAAGGGCTTGTTCCTGTGCCCGAATGGCGGCGTCACACTGTTTCTCGGTGGCGCGTTCCACCACCCGCGCTTCCACCGCGGCAACTCGCTCATGGACTCCAGCCAGCACCGGCAGATTCAGCTCGGCCACCATCTGTGCCTCTTCCGGCACGCCCCTTTGGATGAACGGACGCGCCTTGGCCAGCAGTTGATCGGTTACGTATTGCCGCGCACACTTCAACTCCGAGATCAGTTCGGTACGCGAACTGGGGAGGTTGGCCAAGTGTCCCGAACGGAACTCCCGGGAGAAGATCGCAAAGGTCGCCACCAGAGCCAAGGTCGCTGCTAGATATCGACGCTCCATACTGCCTCCTCGCTGGTCATAAGACGTGAGAATTCGGCGATTGTTAGTGATATTTCTTATGTTTCTTGAACCAAATTCTGCAACGCCTACAGGAGTACATACACTTTGATTGCCATATCTTCGTTATGCGCAAGTTGTTGCGTTGATGTCAGATACGGCACATTGTGAACAGAGCGTGAAAGGCTGGGCGTTCAGAAGCAGAAGTACATGTCCGCCAACGGACAGCGAGGGCCGCTGCGTAACCGTGGCGGAGGCACGCAGCCATGATTCGGTGCTACGCTGTGGAGGTCATGACTGCCGAAGAAGTCCGAAAATTGCTGCAACTGACGCCGCTGGAGTTGGAAGGCGGATACTTCCGCGAAACCTACCGCTCGCGGTGGCATGTGGCCGCCGAATATCTGCCGGAAGGCACACGCGGTCCGCGCTCCATCGGAACGGCGATCTATTACATGATCACTCCGGAGACATTTTCGACGCTGCATCGGCTGCCGGGCTCCGAAGTCTTCCACTTTTACATGGGAGATCCCGCGGTCATGTTGCAGTTGCACCCTGACGGCATGTCGCGCACGGTGACGCTGGGTACGGATCTGGCCAATGGTCAGGAGCCACAGGTGGTAGTGCGCGGCAACGTGTGGCAAGGATGCAGGCTCAAGACCGGCGGGAAGTGGGCGCTGATGGGGACGACCATGTCTCCCGGCTTCGACTATGCCGACTACGAGACGGGGATCCGCGACGAGTTGATTGCGCAGTATCCGGATGTGGCGGAGTTGATACGGGAGTACACGCGGTAGCTGGAAGTTTGATTCTCGCGACCACTAAATCCTAAAAATAAAATTAGCTATACATAACTAGAACACGGCATCATACGTTGTATGTCTCTTGTAATTAGTAGCTTAGTTCATACAAAGCTATCCAAGTTAATTGATATATACAACTACGTAACTACATCACTATAACGCTCTCGTGCGATGAAAAAAGGCCACCTGCCAGCTCGTCGGAAGGATTCCGGAAAATTTGTCAAAGAGCGAAACGCTGTCTGCGGACTGGCCGCGGATGGGCAAGGCTCAGCGCTGCCTCGTCCCTGAACTGTTTGTAGCGGGTGCGAGAAGGAAGCGCCAGAGAAATCAGACGGCGGAAGAAACTAAAGTAACCACTTGCGCCCGGACACCCGGGTGAGATTCGTGAGCGGAGATTTCTCACGACAAATGTCGGCCACCCGCCAAGCCCGCTTCCTTTTTCGGGATTGGTTACGAGATGGCCTGTTAGCAACAGTAACGCTGGAGAATAGTGAAGTGATGTTTCTTTTGTGCATCCACAGCGACGCGGTCGGCCATTTTGCTACGTCTTGCGCGGATTGAATGAACCCGAGACACCATGGCGTCACCAAGTGCTACAATGACGCCGACTTTACAAAAAACAATGTGACCTCGCAACTGCTGGACGAAGTACCTCGTTCATGGGGTTGAAGGCTGCAATCACACCGGGCAGGAATGACATGGCCGACCTAGCACGGACATTCGTGAGCTTCAGCAGCGCGGACAAGGGGCGGTACGACCTGATGTGCGCGTGGAAAGCCCACGAGCACATTAGTTTCAACTTCGCTGACTTCCAACTCGACGAGGCTATTAACTCGAAAACCCCGTACTACATCAAGTCGCGGTGTGCTGCGAAGGTCCGCCGGACTGATACATTCGTCCTCCTAATCGGCAACGACACGTATACGAAGACGGTGTTTGTGAAGGACGAGGTCGAGGTCGCGGTCGAAAAGGGCTGCAGACTGGTCGGCGTTAACCTGAACAACTGCCGGTTCAAGGAAGCACTGTGCCCGAGCTTCTTTGCGAACGTTGGCGCTTTGTTTGTTCCATTTTCACCACGGATAGTTGCCGAAGCACTCGTGTGGCAGCCGGAGGCCAATTCCCCTGCTCGGTATCACTTCAGCGACGAAGTCTATACGCGACTCGGATACCGACTAATGGCAAACACGGCAGTTTTACCGCCACCTCCGAACCCGTTCTTAGGTGGCAATCGACCACCCTGGGCGAAGTGAGACTCTTCGCTTACAAAAATCGAAACTGACGTGACATCGCCATGTGTTAGGCAATCCGGGCTGAGCGGCCCTCTTCCGGTTAGGGTACGACTTGGCCTGTTCACAACATTTACCTGGGGACAGCTAGCTTCAAGTTTGCCCGCCGCCCGCCAATTGAGTCGTGCGTCATCGCAAGAGCGCAACCGGTCTTATGAAGGCGCGATACTGCGTGGAGTCTTTTGCAACAACTGCCAGACTACTGCAGCTTTGCGTACTCAGCTTTCGCTTGCTGCAGGATGGGCACGTCGGGGTCAGCGTCTTTCCAGAGAGCCAAAAAGTCTTGGTACGCGCTGCGTGCCTTGGCCTTGTCTCCTGCCAGCGCATAGGCGCGACCCAGTTGCAGTCGCGCCAAAGCGCCCAACGGGGAATTCACCGCCACACCGCGGTGGTCCAGGAATTTCTGGAACTCCGCTGCCGCCTCTGCCCCCTGATGCAGCGATAAATACGCCTGGCCGCGGACGTACACCGGATAAAGCGAACCCCCGACCTCGAACTGCGGAGCAGGCGTTCCCAATTCGTACTGCTCCGCAGTTCGTAAGAGTTCGAGCGCTTTCGCCGGATTGTTGCGGCCAATCTCGATCGAGGCGTAGATCGTGGGCAGCCAATAGCGATTGATCATCGTATTGAGCGAAAAGCGGTGGGCCAGATCGTCAGCGATTTTCCGTGCTTGCACGGCATTGCCGCTTCGCGCCAAAGCCAGGGCCGCCAGCGTCTGCACGTCGCGGGTTGCAGCCATGTCCAGCGCCGCGGCGGTCTCCTGACGCGCCCGCACCATATTCCCAAACTCTGCTTCGCGCAGGGCGGCGTTCATCTGCCATTCCGCAGCGGTTTCGTTGGCATCGCTACGGCGGGCAGACTCGACAGCGCGCTGCGATTTTTCCCAGGCGCTGCCGAGATGCCCGTAATAGGCATCGGTATCGGATGCGAAGGAGAGGAGCACATCCTCCCCGGGTTTGTTCTTCGCACCATCCAGTTGCCGCTCCATCTCCGCCGTGTCGCCTTCATAAAATGCAACCCCGTAGCGATTGCCGTGCAGGAACGGATTGTTGACCTTGTGCCCAACAGCCGCCTGATACTTCGCCTTCGCATCTTCTGGACGACCCAGGGCGGTGTACAAACCAACCAGGTTGGTGTAGGCCGCGGCACTACCCGGAAATAGGCGAAGGTCTTCAAGACTCGCATTGACTGCAGACTCGTACTGGCCCAGATACGTGTAATCGACTCCCAGATTGCCCCAGGGTTCATTGTTTCGCGGATAGGTCTGAGCCCAGGTCTCATAGGTGTGGATTGCTTTCTCCAGTTCGCCGGTGACCAGCAGATAGTAATTCGCCGAGATGCGGAATTTCTCCCGCTCGCTTACCTTGTCGCGCAGGTCATAGGCCTTCTGCAGATTCTCACTGGCCAATCCCGGCTCCCGCAAGTTGGTATACGAGATTCCCAGTGCCGAATACGCAGCGGCAAAATTCGGGTCGAGTTCGACCGCCCGGTTAAAGAACGGAATCGCCGCCTCCGGCCCTTTCTCCTGCAGAATCTTTCTTCCCACCGACAACGCCTTCAATGCCCCGAGCGAGGGCGTGGTGGCCTGATCGAGAGGAGCGTCGAACTTGTCCACGCTGCTGAGCGACTCACCGAGTTTCTTCCGCAGCTTCGTCGCCGCTTCGTCCAGGGCCCGCAGCACGTGTTCCTTGTTCTCGGCGGTCACTTGTTCCTGCGCCAGAAAATCACCCGTCTTGCAATTGATGGCATCCAGGCCGATCACATACTGGCTGCCCAAGCTGGCAATCGAACCGGCAATGTAGGCCTTGGCCTCTGCGCGCTGGCAGAGGTCGCGTGCCACCTCCGGTGTCAGCTTGGTATTAGCCGGCTTGGCCATCAGCCTCAGCGTGGCGCGAGTTCTTGCGTCCGAAAGGATGTTCAGGAACGGCGACTGCCCCAGTTGCGCCGAGATCGCTTGCTTCAGGTGTCGTCGAAGACGGCATCGCCGGTAGTGTTGTTGAAGTCAGCCAGCACTACCGTGTCCTGCTCGGTAAGAATCGGAGCGCGGTACGCGCGCCAGTACAATCCGCCTGCGACAATGGCCGCAAGCACCAAAATCACCGGCGCGAGATCTTCCGTCGAACGCCGCGACGTTGCTGCACGGCAGGCAAAGATTCGGCCTCGCCCGCACTCGACGGCGCAACTCGCTGCTTAGAACCTGAACCCCTGCTTGTGACCCCGGCCTGCGCCGATTCCGCTTCATATTCCGGGGCGACAACCGAGTGATGTGATGAGTCACTGTCGCGCTTTAGCCGTTGCAGATCGGTGCGAAGGTCAGAGGCGTGCTGATACCGCAGGTTGCGGTCTTTCTCCAGCCCTTTCCCGATGACCGCTTCCAGGCCCGCGGAAACCTGCGGGTTGAGCTGCGACGGTGACGGGGGCTCCTTGTGCAGAATCGCGCCGCAGATCTCTCCCGAACTCGATCCGTCGAACGGCAGCCTGCCCGTCGCCATCTCGTACAGCACGGCGCCGAATGAGAACAGGTCGGAGCGCGGATCCAGTTCCTTCGCACTCACCTGCTCCGGCGACATGTAGGCCACCGTGCCCAGCATCGCTCCCGGACTCGTGAGGTGTTCGGGATCCGGGCTTGACATTACGGTTTCGGACTCGGCGCTGCCAAGGGCGTCCTTCAACGTAACCTTGGCCAGTCCGAAGTCGAGAATCTTGCCGTGGCCGCGCGCCGTAACAAAGATGTTGGCTGGCTTGATGTCGCGGTGGATGATGCCTTTGGAGTGCGCCGCATCCAGCGCGTCGGCGATATCGATGGCGATGGGCAGCAGTTGCTCCGATTCGAGCGGCCGCCCGGCAATGCGATGCTTCAACGTCAGGCCATCGAGAAACTCCATGGCGATGAAGGCGCGGCCGTCCTCTTCGCCGATGTCGTAAATCGTGCAGATGTTGGGATGATTCAGCGCCGAGGCGGCCTGCGCCTCCCGCCGGAAACGGGCGAGCGCCTGGGGATCCTGGGCCACGTCATCCGGCAGAAACTTGAGCGCGACAAAGCGGAGCAGCCGGGTGTCTTCCGCCTTGTAAACCACACCCATACCACCGCCGCCAAGCTTAGCAACGATGCGGTAGTGTGAGATGACCTTGTCAATCATTAAGCGGACGGCCGGAGCTGCGGATTGCATCATCGTACGGGCGTCACGTCTACACGTCAATGACTGACGGGTGTGAGGCGAACGTTACGCAGTGACATCACAAGCCTTGAGCCGCATTGTCGCTGCAACAGCAAGGGCAGGCTGCGACGAAAATTTCGAGATTACGTACGAGAAATCGCCATATCACTCCCTATCCGCGTGCACCGAGCTGCGGCCGGTCAGATACTCAATAGCTCAGCGACACTTCCCTGTTCCGTGGCACTTGCGATCCGGCGACGAGCAATTGCCGGGCTCGGCCAGCTCGCCGTCGGGGCCGATGCAGGTCTGGGTGTGGATGCACCAGAAGAGACCGTCGTTCGACGGCGGTACCGTGGGGTCGTGCTCCACGCCGATGAATTGTTGCTTCCAGCGCAGCGAGGTGCACAGGCTCTCGCCGCTTGTGTCGAAACGCTCCTGATCTAACCACATCATCACGAGACACCTCCTGTGCGGCCCGCAGCGGCGTTGAGGATGGCACGCTTCACCGCTGCCTTGGTCAGCGTGATCTTGTACTTGTTGCGGCTGAGCGGCTTGGCGTTGCGCCACGGCTGCATTGGCCGCTGCCATCGCCGTGTCGGGCGTGACGGTCTTGCCCACCAGCGCCTGCGCGGCTTCGGTCGAGATCCAGGGGATGGGCGCAACATGTCCCAGCACGACGCGTGCGCTCTTGACGGTGTTGCCATCCATCTCCAGCGTCACGCTGGCCATCGACAGCGGCCAGTCGAACGCGGCGCGCTGCCGTACTTCGTAGCTGGCAGCCTTCAGGTTCTGCGCCGGCGGAGGCACGATCAACTCGATCACCATCTCGTCGGGCTTGAGGTCGTGCTCGCGCTGGCCTTCGGCGGTGGGGATAACGAAGAACTTCTCCAGCGGCAGTTCGCGCACGCCGGTGCCCGAGGCCTTGGCGGAATAGATGCGGATCTTCGCGCCATAGGCGATCAGCACGGGAGCCAGCGTCGATGGGCTGACGAAGTAAGCTGGCCCGTCATTCCCGAGAATGGCAGCGTAGCGGTTGTCACCTTCGACTACCATCGACTTGCCGTCGGGCGTTTTAGCTAGCAGCCCCAAGCCGTTGCGGAAGTACCAGCAGCGCGGGCGCTGGCACATGTTGCCGCCTATCGTTGCAAGGTTCCGGATCTGTGGGCTCGCCGCCTCGATCGCCGCTTCCGCCAGCGCCGGATAATGTTGACCCGTGTTGCTGTCTTCCGCCAGCTCGGCAATCGTCGTCAACGCTCCGATGCGAAGGCCATTGCCCGGCTGATAGGTGATGCCACTCAGGCCGTCGATCTGCTTGACGTTGACCAGCCGCTTGGGCACGACCACGTCGTCTTTCATCAGCGCCAGCAGATCGGTGCCACCGGCGAGGATCGCGCCTTGATCGCCGAGCAACGCGGCCACCTGTTCCTTCTTGCTGGCGGTGGCGTATTCAAACGCTTGCATGGGGGCCTCCAAAAAGGGCCCCGCGCGGACTGAAGTCCCCGCGGAGGGAGAAAAAATAAAGGGCCTCACCGGCACGGCTGAAGCCGTGCCCTTTCAAAGCGCCCGCTTTACGCATGTGAACCCCCCGCATCTTCCAGCGCTTCGAGCACGCGATCGGGCGTGAGCGGCAGGAATGGCACGCGCACACCGATAGCGTTGGCCACAGCGTTCGAGATCGATGCGCCCGGCGAAACCACCGGAGGCTCCGCCAGGCCGATCACACCACGCTCGTCGTAGCCCTTGCCGGTCATCATGTGGACGTGGAGCTCACCAATGTCGCTCAATCCCGCAAGGCGGTAGAACTCGAAGTTCGGGTTCAGTACGATACCGGTAACCGGGTCGAGAATCTTCTCTTCATACAGCGCATAGCTGACGCCCATGATGAGCGCGCCATACACCTGGCTCGCTGCGGTCTTCACGTCCACGACCAGACCGCAATCCTGCACCGCGACCATCTTGTCCACGTGCACGATGCCGGTCTCGATATCGACGGAGACAGCGGCCATCTGCACGCCTCCGACGCCGCTGTTGGTGAGATCGGGTGGCTTCTCTTTATCGGGATTCTTGCCACGCACGGTCAGCGGCACCGCGCCGATTTTGGCGCAGGCCTCTTTCCACGACAAGCTGCGGCCGGGATCGGACTTCACGCGCACCTTGCCTTCCACCGCCTCGAGTTCTGCGGGCTGTGCCTTCAGAGCCGGAGCGACTTTGGCAAAGAGTTGATCGCGCGCATCCACGGCTGCGCGTCGGGTCGAAGACGTAACACCGCCCGACGTCGTGCTGCCGCCGCTACCGCCCGACTGCGGATAGCGGTTGTTGCCGATCAGCAGATTGATGTCACTCATGGGGATACCGAGGGTGTCGGCGGCAACGATAGTGATGATGGTGCGGCAGCCGGTGCCCAGGTCCTGCGTGCCCATCTTGATCTCGACCGAGCCATCAGGATGGATGGTGAAGTCGCAATTGCTGTTGTGGCCACGGCCTCCCCAAGTGTGCATCGAGAGTCCCAGCCCGCGCTTGATATTGCCGGGAGTTTTGTCGCCGCGTTGGTGCCAGTTCTTCTTCCATCCCATCATTTCTTCGGCGATGGCGAATTCCTCGCGATAGGTTTGGGCGCGCGGTCCGGCGATATCCAGATTGCGGGTGATGAAGTCCAGCGGATCCATGTTCATCTTGGCTGCCAGGTCTTCGATCGCACCCATGGTGATGACCGCCGCCTGAGGATGGTTGGGTGCGCGCCAGGCACGGGCGCTGCCCTGGTTGGTAGAGATTGCCGTGTTCTGCTTGCGCTGATTCGGGATCTCGAGGATGTACGGCAGAGGGGGCGTTCCGCCGCCGCCCACACCGCCGGTTCCCCACGAATTCGATTCCCATGCGACGAGTTTGCCGTCTTTGTCGGCGGCGATCTTGACGCGGGCGTAGGCAGATGGCCGCATCCCGGCAACCTCGAACTCCGCCTTGCGGTCGAGCATGTTCTTCACCGGCTTGCCGCCGGCCTTTTGGGACAGCTTGCCGGTATTGACATCCCAGCGGTCGGCGGAAAACTTGCTTCCGAATCCCCCCCCGATGTTTTGCTGCAAGACGTTGATATTTCCCGCTGGAACGCTCAGCGGTTCGGCCAACTGCGCCGCAATGCCGGATACGTTTTGCGTCGAGATGTGGACGACCACTTCCTTTTCGGCCGGCCATTCGATAGCCGAGCCGTGCGTCTCCAGGCACGAGTGCACGATGCAGGGGGTGCCGTACATGCCTTCCGATACCGCAGCCGCTGAGGCAAACGCTTTATCGGGATCGCCCTGCGTTTGAGCCGCGGTCTTCTTGTAGGGCGACTTGGCCGTCGGCGGAGCTGCCACGAACTTTGCCTTACGCAGAGCATCGATAACCTTGTGGTCGACGCCCAGCCCCTTGTACGATTCGTAGTCTTTTTCGGTCGGCTTGAAGCTGATGCCGCTCTGCTGGATGCGCTCGATGACTTGCTCATCCGGCACCTGGTTCTCTTCCATGTCCTCGAAGGCATCTCGACTGAGAGGGCCGGTCTCGGCGGCGAGGTTCTTCGGAGGCTCGGCATCGGACACGAAGTGGGGCAGCACTTCGTACTCCACCTTGATGGCGCGCAGGGCGTCTTCAGCCGTTCCTTCATCCACCGCAGCCACGCCCACCACTTCGTCGCCTGCCCAGAAAATCTCCGTGCCCGGGCCCTGGATGACCTCGACGGCCTTCACGCCGGGCATCTTCTCGGCCGCGCTGGTGTCGATGCTGGTGATCTTGGCATGGGCGTAAGGACAGCGCAAAATGTTTCCGGCGAGCAGCCCCTGCGGATTGTAGTCGTACGAATATTTCGCACGTCCCGAGGCCTTGGAGGGGCCATCGACACGCGAGATGCTCTTGCCCAGCAGGGGACGCTTTGCCGGATCGGGCCAACTGTACTGGCTCATGACTGTTTACCTCCCGCTTGGGCAAGCGCCACGGCGCGGATACCGTTGTAAGTTCCGCATCGGCAATAGTTACCGCTCAGCCCGCGACGAATGTCGTCCGCGCTTGGCTTGGGATGTTGCTGCAGAAAATGGGTGGTAGCAACTACGAACCCGGGAGTGCAGAATCCACACTGCTGCGCGTCTTGGGCGACAAACGCCTGCATCACCGGGCTGAGCGCATCGCCTTCCGCGAGGGCTTCGATGGTCGTGATCTTCGCGCCCTGAGCATCGATCGCCAGAACCGAGCACGCATACACGGGCTTGCCATCCAGCAGGACCGTGCAAGCACCACAGGCGCCGCGATCACAGACTCGCTTGGCGCCGGTGATGTCGAAGGGCCCGCGCAGGGCGTCCAGCAGGGTTACACGCGGCTCGAGCTCGGCACTCATCTTCTTGCCGTTGACGTTGAGTGCGACCGGCACCTTGCCGGGACCGTGCACCGCAACTTCTTCGCCGGCGGCTTCGACCACTTTGGGTCCCAGTACCAGCGGAACTGCGGCGGTCACCGCAGAGATTTTCATGAAGTCGCGCCGCGAAACCCCCGAAGTCGTTTCGGGCTTGAGTGCGTCGTCGTCTTTCATCTTGCCTCCACGAAGGATTACGTGAGAAGAACACCAGCCTCACAGAAGCTGGGAGGAGCCGATGTTGATGAGAAGTGGGCTCGTGCTGCCAAGTACATTCGGTATCCCTGGCGGTGCCAGTTACCGATGATCGCGAGTATAACTCCGCTGCCCTGATGCGGGACAGCCGCGGCGCAACGCGGAACATCTGCATATGACCGAAATGGAACAAAAGGGGCGACGACTCAGTTGACCCGCCACCCGTGTTGGCTCCGGCCTGTGCGGCGCTCTTACTTCAGCGTCTTTACGTACTTCACAACATCACTGATCTGGGCATCGGTAAGCTTGCCTTTGAAGGCCGGCATCTTGCCTTTGCCATTGGTGATGAGGGCGGTCATGTCAGCGTCCGACATATTTTGTACGTCTGCGCTGCCGAGCGGCTTCAAGCCCATGCTTTTGCCCATGCCGGTGCTGGCGCTGCCATCGGCGCCATGGCACATGGCACACTTTGCCTTGTAAACGTCCTGGCCGGGGGAAGCCATGGCGATCGTTGGGGTCGCCAATGCCAAGGCCAGAACTACGAGTGCGATTCTGTTTACCAACGTCATCGTTATCTCCTTCGCCTCAACTGCTTTGCGAGTCTTTCGCGAGCAAATCTAAGCCATCTGAGACGGCGCAACTAATGTAACTCTCCGGCCCGCACTTTTCCACATCGGTTTCCCTGGATTGAGAGGGAAAAAACACTCATGCCGCGTGATATGGCACAAATGCCTGCCCCACGAATCTGCGAGTCGAAACTCGCAATACACATAAGTCCATAATTTTCAGCGTCTTAACACACTACAAATGAACCCTGAAGTTTGGCACTGGTTGTGCATTTACTGTTTAGGTATTCCTTTTCTGGTTGGAGAGATCCCCGTGGAACCGACGTTGGCGGTAATCGGTCTAAACTTTCGGACTTCGCCCGTAGCGATCCGCGAGCGGTTCTGGATCGCCGGGTCGCGGCGCTATGAGGCCCTGCACCAGTTGGTGCGCTGCGAGGGCATCGAAGAGGTCATCGTGCTGGCCACCTGTAATCGCACCGAGTTTATCGTGTGGGCCAACGACGTTCCTGCCGCGGCTAACTCGGTATTGCGCTTCCTGACGCACGAGCATCAATTAAAGCTGTGCGATTGGTCGCACTTCTATCGTCTGATGGACGACGTCGCCCTTACCCACATTTTTCAGGTGGCAGCCGGATTGGATTCCATGGTCCTGGGTGACCCCGAAACCGCCGTGCACCTGCGGGAAGCGTTGGAGCAGGCGCGAAAGGCCGGCACCACCGGACGCTTCCTGGATGGGATTGTGCAGAAGGCCCTCGCCGTATCCGCACGTGTCCGCACCGAGACCGCGATCTCCGACGCCATGTTGACCATTCCCTACGCCGTGGTTGAGCTTGCGATTGAGGCGCTGGGAGACCTCTCGGGCCGCGAGGTGCTATTGATCGGCGCGGGGAACATGAGCGAAATGGCGGCCAGAAACCTACGGAACGCCGGTGCGACCCGTTTGGCGGTGATGAACCGGACGCGCGAGAAGGCAGAGGAGTTGGCCTCCAAACTCGATGCCAAGGCGGTTTCCAGTGACGACCGCCTGTCACACCTGAAATGCGCCGATATCGTGGTTTGCTCTACGTCCTGTCCCCACAGCATCATTAGCTTTGACGATGCCCAACAAGTCGCCCGGGCGCGGCAGCGCAAGCCCGTGGTGATGATCGATATCGCCGTTCCCCGCGATATCGATCCCAGAGTGGGTGACGTCGATGGCATTCATCTGTTCGATCTGGACGACCTGGAGCGGATCGTCAAGAAGGACGTCGGTGAGCACCGGGCGGTTGCCGATGCGGCAAACAGGATCGTCGCCGAAGAAGTACAGGGCTTTCGTCGCAGGCTCATGGCGGAGCGGGTGATTCCGACGGTCGTCGCTCTGCGCCAGCGGCTTGACGATCTCTGCCAGCAGGAAGTGGAGTTCGTTCGCCAGGAGTATGGCCCCTTCACCGAGGACCAGGATCAGGTGCTGACGACGCTGGCGGCGCACATCACGCAGCGGATCGCTGCCTCTCTAGCAAGGGAGTTGAGGGAGCTTCCGGACCGCAGCGGGCAAGATATGCTGACCGTGGCGGTGCATCGCTTGTTCCAGTTGGAGCAGTCAAACATGGTGGAAGCTGGGCAGGAAAATTGACAGTAAAGAATCAAACTCGGAGGAGTAGGTAAATGCCTGAATCTGCGCAAGACAACAAAACAAATACAAATCTGGGCTTCACCAGCGTGCAAGCCTATGCGCTGGCGGTCATCACGCTGGTGATCGGAGTTGCCGTGGGCTACTTCGCCCGTGGGTCGGCACCGGCATCGGTGGCGCCCGAAGCAGCACAAGTTGCACCCACGGCCGCACCTTCAGGAATGGGTGGCGGAGCCGGAATGGGCGCCGGGCAACTGCCGGGAATCGGAACCCAGCAACAAGGCGGAGCGTCACCGGAGATGCTGGCGCAGGCGGCGCAGCCATTGCTTGCCAAGTTGCAAACCAATCCCAAGGATTCCCAAACCCTGGCACAGCTAGGGAATCTGTACTACGACGGTCAAGCCTTCCCTCAGGCCATCGAGTACTACAACAAGGCCCTCGTGGTTGACCCCAAGAATCCCGATGTTCTCACCGATCTGGGGACTGCGTATTGGTACAGCGGCGAACCGGACAAGGCCCTGGCGGAGTTCGACAAGTCGCTGGCCATCCGGCCTAACCATCCGGGAACGCTGTTCAATGAGGGAATTGTGATGTGGCAGGGGAAGAAGGACCCCAAAGGCGCGGTCGTGGTGTGGGAGCAGTTGCTCAAGGCGAATCCCGACTACGCCCAGAAGGACCAGGTACAGATGCTGATTGAGCGCGCGAAAATGCACGGAGCCGGCGCTACTAAAGGCTAAGCTATCGTGAAGCACGGAGCGCTGGCTCCGGCATTCGCATTCGCTCACCCCGGAACGCGCCCGCGCAGAGTGCGTTCCGGGGTTTTTAAGCGCGTTAGCTCGTAACCGCGGACACTATGCGTGCGCGTGCATCTTGGCCATGGCCTCGTCCATCGCGCGTTTCATTTCTTCGGGGCTCTGGTCCTTGATGTGGGTTGCAATCGACCACGAGTGGCCGAAGGGATCTCGCAGCTTGCCGTAGCGGTCGCCCCAGAACTGGTCCTCCAGTGGCATGGTCACAACAGCGCCGGCGGCCTTGGCTGACTCGAACACCTTGTCCGCATCTTCCACATACAGATGCAAGCTCACGCAGGTGTCGGCGTTGGTAGACGTTGGCGAAAGAGCCCCATAGCTGGGCATTTCGTCGTTGAGCATCAGGATGGAGTCGCCGATCTTGACCTCGGCATGCATGACGTGGCCGTCCGGGCCCTCGGCGATGCCGCGAGCTTCGGCGCCAAATGCCCGCTTGTAGAACTCAATTGCTTTCCTGGTGTCGTTTACGACGATGTGGGGAGTAATGGTGTGATAGCCGGTTGGGATTGGGGATACCTTTGCACTCATGGTGCCTCCTTCGGATTTGAATTCGAGACGAGGGCACAGATAACGGAGTCAACACAACAGAAGAGATGACGCAGAAACTTCGCAGATTTTACCGCATTTCCGTGGCAGCGGTGGCGGCAGAGGACACCGAAATGTGACGAGTTGCACGAAAAGCTGGCGACCGGCGTCGCCAGCTCTGTGAACTCCGGTCATCCGGCTGCCCTGCAGCTACTCGGTGCGTAATGCTTTTACCGGATCCAGAGTGGCCGCCCGGCGCGCCGGCCACAGACATGCCATGAGCGCGATGAAAACCAGAATCATCGCGACAATCAGCAGCGTCAGCGGATCGCGGGAGCTGCTCTGGACCCAATGCGAGATGATCCGGTTGAGACCGATACTGACCACAAGCCCAGCCACGATCCCGACTCCAACCGTCGCGGCGACCGACCGCAACACCAGGCGGACGATGTCGAACCTCTGCGCGCCCAGCGCCATGCGAATCCCCATCTCCTGGTTGCGCTGGTTCACCGAGTACGACACCACGCTGTAAAGACCAGTAGCGGCCAGGACGAGCCCAAGAAGCGAAAAAATGCCAAACAGCGCAGCGATGAAGCGCTGCTGTCCCCAGATCATGGTTTCCATGTACCAGGTGAGTGGATGTTGCTCGACCACTGCAATTTCCGGATCGAGTGCCTGCAGCCTCTTTTCCGCCGACAAGATGGCTGTCTCCGGGTCGCCCTTGGTTCGAACCAGCAAGTTCACATATGGAGTCAGGACCACCGTGTGCGGCACGTAAAATGCCGGCTCCACTTGTTGTTCGCGGGCATTGTCCTGACCATTCCTGAAGCCGGCGTTATTGCGAGCGTCGGCAGCCACACCGATGATCTCGAACCAGCCTTCGTTGCCTTCAGCAAACACGAAGTCCTGCTGATCGAACTTCAACCCGGGGCTTCGCACATGCCGGCCGATGGGATCGCCACTCCCCAAATATTTGCGGACGAACGCCTGATTGACCAGAGCGACGTGTGCTGCGCGCATCATCTCCGATTGAGTAAACACGCGACCTTGGATCAGAGGAATGCCGAGGGTCTCAAACGCCTCAGGACTGATCAGCACCAACTGCGATTGAACTCCGGTTAAATCTTGTTTGCCCTCGATTTCTACCTTGTTGGTGTATGCCTGCAAAGGTGGCGTCCAAGTGGTCGCGATGCTCGCCTGTTCCACCCCCGGCGCCGAGGCTACCGTCTGACGAATGGAGTCGTATTTATTGGCGCGCTCCGTCCAGCCCGGATAGGATTTCTTCGGCAATGCGAGTTGAAGGCTGGTGACCTTGTCAACATCGAAGCCGAGAGGCACACGGTACGCGGTCAGAAATGCCCGGGTGGCGGCACCGGCGATCGTTAACAGCACAAGGGTGAGGGCAACCTGTCCGGCGATAAGCAGGCGATGGGTCCGTCGGTCGCCGCCTCCGCCGGAGTGCCGGCCTGAACCCGACTGAATCAGTTCGCTCAGATTGGGTCGCGAGAGTTGCAGTGCGGGTGACATGCCAAACAGGATGCCGGTCAACACAGCAATTGCCACCGAAAACGCGAGCACGGGCAGGCTGACTTGGATCGCAGCTTCGTGCGGGAACGAGTAAAAGGGTAGCGCGGCAGCGATGGACTTCACCGCCCACAATGCCAGGAATACCCCGAGGGCCGCTCCCACCAACGACAGCAAGACCGCCTCGGTCAGCAGTTGCCGCATGATGCGCCAGCGAGAGGCGCCCACCGAAGCGCGCAACGCCAATTCATGCATGCGCGCCGTGCCGCGGGCCAGCATCAGGATGGAGACGTTGGCGCAACCGATGACTAAAAGCAGCGTCACCGCGCCAAAAAGCAGCATCAGCGTCCCCGAGAATTGACCGAGCACCTGCTCGTTCAGGGTCACCACATTGATTTTGGTGACAGGCGGGTACCCTTTGGGGTCACGCTCCTTGAACTGCAAGATCAACGGTTCGAGCTCCGCGCGCGCGGTTTCCAGCGTCACGCCAGGCTTTAGCTTAATGAAGCTGGTGCGATAATCGTGTGGGTCGCCCGTCGGAATGTAGGGAACGTACACGTCGGAGTCGCCCCAGGTGAAGCGTGGATTCGCCACTCCGATGATGGTGTACAGCTTGCGGTCCAGTTCGACGGTTTTGCCGAGCACATCCTTGTTGGCTCCGAACTGCTTTTTCCAGAACAGATAACTCAGGACTGCGACGTGCGAAGCCTGCCCATCCGCGGTGTCAGCGCTGGTGAATTGGCGGCCCAGCAGCGGGGGCACTCCCATGTATTCAAAAAGGTTCGGCGTGTACTCGCCCAACTGTACCGAAACGGGAATCTGGTCACCCGTCATGGTCACCGTACTGCCGCCCTGCATGAAGATGTCGTCCACGCATTTGGCCTGCTTAAGCTCGTCGAGCTCCGGCCCGGTGTTGAAAACCAGCCCCATCATGCGGCCGTCTTTGTCGAGCAACTGCACATGCACCATGCGGCTGGCGTCTTTGTAGGGATACGGGTCGAGCAGCACGCCATACACCACACTGAACACCGCCGTGGTGGCCCCGATACCCAAGGCGAGGGAGAGGATCGCCGTCAACGTGAAACTCTTGTTCTTCAGCAACTGACGAGCGGTGAAGCGAAGGTCCTGCAGTACCGTTTCCATAAGAGCAACTCCTGCGAACTGGATCCCCTAAGAGCTCCTGCATTCTTACCACCAACGGAAGTGGCTGAAAATAAGCGCTACTGCTTTTCAACTCACGCCGCAAGCTGTCCGTAACACGATTTCCGTGTCCGCCGTTGAACAACCCACCCGAGGCATCGATTACCCTTCCTCAATCCGTTTCTAGCCCCGCAGTGGAAAGGGATGGACTGCTCCCGTTGCGCGCCAGCGTAGTAAGCTAGTGATACGCAATGCCTTCGGAAAAGGTTCTCATCGTCGACGACGAGAAGCTGGTTCGTTGGTCTCTCAGACAGAAGTGCGAAGAGTGGGGATATCGCGTTCTAGAGGCTGACAACGGCGCGGCTGCGCTGCGCGTGGCCCACAACGAGTCTCCCGACCTCGTGCTGCTGGACGTGCGCCTGCCCGATGCCAGCGGCATCGACATCCTGGAACAGATCAAGAAATCCAACGACGCTCGT
Organism: uncultured Acidobacteriaceae bacterium; assembly: GCA_963758255.1. Taxonomy (GTDB): domain Bacteria; phylum Acidobacteriota; class Terriglobia; order Terriglobales; family Acidobacteriaceae; genus DASRAA01. Next base: position 154,134 of record CAVWUX010000011.1, on the reverse strand, counting down.
GCCGTGATCATGATCACCGCCGACCCGCAGTTGGAGGATGTCAAGACCGCGCTCAAGCTGGGCGCCTACGACTTTGTCGGCAAGCCGCTGGACTTCGACGAACTGGCGGTCGCCGTCAAGAACGCGCTGGAGACCACCCGCCTGCGTACCGAGGTCGAATCGCTGCGGGGTGAAGTTCGCCGCCGCGCCGGCTACCACAATGTGGTAGGTGTCTCGGCGAAGATGGCCGAATTGCTGAGTTTCGTCAACAAGGTCGCGGCCAGCGAGGCCACCACCATCCTCATTCAAGGCGAGAGCGGCACCGGCAAGGACCTGATCGCCAAGGCCATTCACTACCAGAGCCGCCGCCAGGACAAACCGTTCGTTGCCATCAACTGCTCGGCCATTCCCGAAACTCTGATGGAAGCCGAGCTTTTCGGCCACGAGCGCGGCGCCTTTACCGACGCCAAGGCCATGAAGAAGGGCATGTTTGAGATGGCCGACGGCGGCACGCTCTTCCTCGACGAAATCGGAGAACTGTCGCCCCTGCTCCAGGCCAAGCTGCTGCGCGTGCTGGAAGACCAGGTCATTCGCCGCGTGGGCGGAGTGCGCGACATGCAGGTGGACGTGCGCGTCATCGCCGCCTCTAATCGCGACCTGGAGCGCGCAGTGCGAGAAAGCACTTTCCGGCAGGACCTGTATTACCGGCTGGCAATCATATCGATCTTTCTGCCGCCGCTGCGGGAGCGCAAGGAAGACATCCTGCCACTGGTGGAATACTTCATCGATCGCTACAACCGCAAGTTTCGTAAGGCGGTGAAGGGCATCACCGACGAGAGCCGCCGTCTCATGCTCAAGTACGACTGGCCGGGCAACGTGCGCGAACTGAAGAATGCGGTTGAGCGCGCCATGATCCTGGAAGAAGGCGACGTGCTGCGGCCGGACTACCTGCCTTTCGCCGTGGCCCAGCAGCAGGCCTCGTACACTGCATTCGAGATGTCATCCGGCAGCAGTAATGGGGACAGCGCCACGCATCTGCCCGACGGCCGCAGCCTGCCGAAGCTGTCCATTCCCGAAGGCGGTACCTCGCTGGAAGAAGTGGAACGCGCTCTGGTCGAGATGGCCATGACACAAGCCAACGGCAATCAGACCCAAGCCGCCCGTCTGCTCGACATCAGCCGCGACGCGCTGCGTTACAAGCTAAAGAAGTTCGGCCTCATCCACGCCGAAGAGGACGAGCCTTCCACGGCAGCCTCGTAGAGGCGATTTTCGCGATACAATCGGCTACAGCACTGTCGAAGATCTGACGCCCCGATCGTTAGGAACTACTTGTAGTCCCCTCTGAATTTGCACCTGCGCGCCTTGGAATCTCTTCTATTAAAGTAGGCGACTATCCGTAAACTTGAATCAGCGCCAGCCGGCGGTCGAAAATGGGAGGCTCGTATGCGTAAAGTCATCATCGCTGTTGCCGCTGTCATCGTGCTGCTTGTTGTCGCGATGCTGCTGTTACCGCATTTCATCGACGTCAACCAGTACCGGGGCCAGATCCAGGCGCAGCTGCAAAGTCGGCTGAATCGTCCGGTCAAGCTCGGCGCGATGTCGCTGGCGGTCTTCCCCCTTCGCGTTGAGGTGAAGGACGTGATGATCGGAGAAGACGCCCGGTTCCACACCAATGTTCCCTTTGCCCAGGTCGGGGAGATGGACATTAGCGTGAAGCTGTTTCCGCTGCTGAGCAAGACCATTGCGATCCACAGCCTGACACTGAAGCAACCCAAGATTGAATTAATCAAGGACCAGGCCGGAGTATGGAACTTCGCCAGCCTCGGCCAGGCCCCGCCGGCTCCTGCCACGGGTGCAGCGCCCGCTCCGGCACAGCCGAACGCGCCCGCCCCAGCGCAAACTCCTGCGGCAAATGGAGGCGGCTTTGCCCTCGATGAACTTTCGATCTCGGACGGACAGATCGCGGTCACCGATTTCCAGAAACATGAGGCGCGCGCTGTCTATGACCACATCGACCTGACGCTGAAGGACTATGCCGCCAACCAGCCGTTCTCCGTTGATCTGACTGCGCACGTTCCCGGCCGCGGAGCGGAGACCTTTACATTGAGCGGTAAGGCTGGCCCCCTCAATCAGGCCGAAATGTTGCGCACGCCCTTTGACGGCAAGCTCAAGCTCAATGAAGTTTCGGTCGCGGGCGCACAGAAGTTCCTGCACACCGCCGCCCTGGAAGGCACCGATGCCATGCTGTCTGGCTCCACCGATTTGACCAATGCCGGTGGAAAGATAGCTGCCAAGGGCTCGCTGAAGATCAACGACGCCGTGATTCACAACGTGCAGGTCGGATATCCGATCAACGCCGATTTCGACCTCACCGACGATCTCAGCAGCGACGTGATCCAGATCAAGCAGGGCGAGGTGAAGCTGGGCTCGACTCCGTTGTCGCTCACCGGAATGCTGAACACTCACGGCGCGACCACAGTGGCTGACGTCAACGTGCAAGCCAAGGATGCATCGATCGAAGATGCCGCCCGGCTCGCCGCTGCCTTTGGCGTCGCTTTCAGTCCCAACGCCAAGATCACTGGCAAGCTCACAATGAACGTCCACGCCCAGGGCCCGACCGACCGGCTGGCGATGAACGGCGCCGTGAATGGCCGCAACCTGGAAGTTACCGGCAAGGACATTCGGCAGGCCGTCAAGGTGCCGGCGCTCGACCTCACCATGACGCCGCAGGACATCCGGTCGAGTGCCTTTACCGCCACCTCCGGCGCGACCACGCTGGCGTGCCAGTTGAGCATCGCCCAATACACGTCGCCGTCGCCCACAGTGGACGCCACGTTCAAAACCGTCAACGGAAAAGTGGATGAACTGCTCAGCATCGCCAAGGCATATGGCATTAGCGCAGTCGAGGGTATGAGCGGCAGCGGAGCCGTCACCATTGATGTGCACGCCGCCGGTCCCATCAAGAACACCGACGCCATGGTCTTCACCGGCAACGGCGCGGTGCAGAACGCATCGCTCAAGATGCCGACGCTGACCCAGCCCCTCAACGTTCGCAACGCCAACCTGCAGTTCACCCAGAACTCGCTCAACATGACGAACCTGTCTGCGTCGCTGGGATCGACCAACGCCAGCGGCAATCTCAGCATCGCCAACTTCCAGGAGCCACGGCTGACCTTCGCACTCGCAGTCGATAAGCTGAATCTCACGGAACTGGAAAAAATGATGGTTCCGGCCAGGCCCGCTCCCGCCAAGAAGGCCGAGGCATCGTGGAGCCTCGTGCCTACCGCCGATGCGTCGCCCGCACCTAAGCCGGGCTTCATGGAGTCAGCAACCGGCAGCGGCACCATTACAGTCGGTAGCCTGGTCTATGACCGCACCGCACTGTCGAACGTGCGCTCCAACGTCAACCTGAATCACGGCGTCATTCAGATGAGTCCGCTGACGGCGCAGGTTTACGGAGGACAGATCAACGGCAGCATCACCGCCGACCTTCGGCATGAAATATCGAGCTTCGCCATTAACGCCAAGCTAGCCGGCGCCGACGCCAACCAGTTGCTCACGGCCGTGGCCAACATGAAGGACAGCGTGTACGGAACACTTAACGCTACGGTCAATCAAACCTTTTCGGCGCCGGCTTCAGGCGACGTAGCGCAGACTCTGAATGGACCGTTTGCCTTCACCCTCACCAATGGCAAGCTTGCCAAGCTTGATCTGTTGAACGAGTTGGGAAAGATCGGGAAGTTCGGAGGAGGATCCAAAGGATACACCGCCATTTCGAACATGAGCGGCACCTTCGACGTGAGAAACGGAGTCGCCAACACCAATGACCTGAAGGCCGCTCTCGACGTAGGGAGCATGGCTGCGACTGGATCCATTAATCTCGTCAACGAAGCCTTGGCGCTTCATCTCACGGCGGTGCTCGATAAAGCATTCAGCCAATCAGTGGGCGGCACGGGTGTCGGAGGCTACCTGAACACGGCCTTAGGCAACAAGAACGGAGAACTGGTATTGCCGGTGATCATCACTGGAACCATGAGCCATCCCGTGGTCGCTCCCGATGTCGCCAAGATCGCGCAAATGAAGCTGAACAACATCGTTCCGTCGGCCGGCAACATTCTCGGATCGTTCCTGGGTGGAAAGTCGCAGCCCCAGGGGCAACAGGCTGGAACACCCGCACAGCAGCAATCTCCCGCCGATCAGTTGCAGAACGTTCTGGGAGGCTTGTTGGGTGGAAACACCAAGAAGAAGCCGCCGAAATAGTTGCGGCTGAATTTTCGCAAAATGAAAGCCGCTCACAAGGGCGGCTTTTGTATCTGGGGGTGACTGGCTGAGGCAGCTATGTTCCGGTCGGCTCCAGCAGACCCTGCTCCACCTTCTCCTGGCACTCGATGCAATGGCGCGTCCACGGCACGGCCTCGAGTCGTTTGGGATTGATCTCCGTACCGCAGGCGATGCACTCGCCAAACGTCCCCTCGCGAATGCGATCCAGCGCGCCATCCACCATCTGCAGGATCTGGCGCTCACTGTTGCTTTGGCTGAACAGAAACTCCTTGGTGTAGGAGTTGGCAGCGCGGTCGGCGATGTCCTGTGCCGCTTCCGCATCGGCCTCACGACCGTCCTGGGCGGTGCGGGTCACGTTGAAGCGTAACTCCCGCTGGCGTTCCTCAAGCCGTTTCTTGAAAGCATCTAACTTCTTCTTGTCCATAGCTGCACACCTCACGCCTGCCAGCCTCGGAGCGCCCTCAGCGACAATTCCGGCATGGCGAATGGAAGATAATATTCCCCGCGTAGGAACGCGTCAACCTTCCCCGCAATCTATATTTGCCGCCCCTAGATTTTTTCCCAAGTTGGGACGGGAGCGATTCGGTTATCGTCGGCGTGCCGCGGGGCACCGCAGGCTATAGCTGCTCCGTCACGCCGGTTGGTGCCCCCAGTTCGCTGTGAAGGTGATGACGCTTGTCCAGTAATGAGGGTCCTCGTAGCGGGTGTGGAACTCCTCCAACATCTTTTCCGTGACGTGACCCGACTTCAGGAGTAAGGGTCCCAACTCCCGTACGCCCATGATCCAGTAGGTTGCCCAATCCGAGCCGCCGTTGAAGAGAGCGGTATGGCCTTCGCCTGCGACGCTCTTCAGGCCAAGTGAATCGAGCCAGGCGGGAACTTTTCGCCCGACAAAGTAGTCGATACTGGTTTCCACCGACCACTGCAGCCACCCTTGCCAGAATGTGCGGATGGGCTCGGGCTCGGTAACTGTGCAGGGAAGCATGTCCGGTTCGATGGAAAGGAGTACACCGCCGGGCTTCAGCGCGGCAGCCATTCGCTCCAGCGCTTTCTCGGCAGACGCAAGATGGTGGAGCATAGCGCGCGCGACCACCAAGTCATAGGCACCCTCCTCGACTTCGTCGCTAAGAATGTCGAGCTGGCGCACCTCGAGACCAGGACGCTGTAGATCGGCGATGTAGCTCACATCAATATCGCTGGCGACGACATGGCCGGCAGGCGCCACACGGTCTGCCAGCCACAGCGCGATCGATCCGTTGCCGCAGCCCACTTCCAGACAGCGCCAGCCCGGTCGTAATCCCAACCGCTCGATGTGGGCTCGCTCCGGGGAATCGAGCAGCGTGGACATCAATGCCAGGCGTTGTCGTTCGCCCGCGAGGCCATGGGGCAAGGTGTATCTACCCATCAATTCCTCCCCCTACAATTTACAATTGATTGCTACGGTACTGTACGCGCCACTCATCAACCCGCACGAAAACTGTAGATCATTGACTTGGACTCGCAAAAGAAATCGTTTTGGGCGCTGTTCGCGCTGCTCAGCCTGGCAGCGTTCTTCCTTCCGTTCTGGTGGGGCGTGGGTGAAACTTTCGTCGCTGTTTTCGTGAGCTGGTGGGTGATTTATCGCAGCGGACTTTACTGAGCCAATACCGTTTTTGCGAAGCTTGCGCCAACGGTAAAGGCGGCCAGTGGCCGCCCTCATCGCGTAATCAGCTATGTCGTCTTTAGGAATTTCCGCCTGGTACCGTACGTAACTTCCCTGGCATGAAATGGTAGGGCGGCCACGGTCCCGTAATGGTGACCTGGCAGTCCTTGAAATGCCGGGTGGCGGCAGAGTAGCGGTTCTGGTATTTGGCTATGGTGGTGGAGTCGATCAGGTGGGCGAAGTCCATGAGCATGGTACCGGAGTCGGTGCGCTTGCAGACCACATCCTCTTCCAGGGGACAGAAGAGCTTGTGTACCTGCATGGACACCGCCCGGGCCTTGGTCTGGCGCTCCCGCGCCCGACTGGCACGGTCGCGGAGCTTGCGGAGATACTCGCCGCCTACTCCTACGGGCATGTCGGTGATCGCTTCCTCGACAGAATCGTCTTTCACGAGGATCTTGACGTGCATCTCGGATTTGCCCCGCAGACGGGCGACACTTTCCAAGAACGCCTTCCGGTTTCCCCGCACTGCGCGGCGCAGTGCTTCGTCGGACTCAAAGATGGTCCCAAAACGAAATGGCAGAACGGTCAGGGTTCGAAAACATTCGCTGATGACTCGCGCATGCTCGACGATGGATTGCTGGGTGAGGGTCTGTTCGGGGGAGTGTTCGCTGACAATGACCGCGAAATCTCCACTGGGATAGGCCAAAACCGGAGCGTCGCTTACGCCTTTGAGGTTCTCGATTGCAAATGGGCGCCGGGCTCGACTACCGGTTTGCAGGCCTGCTTGCTCGGTAATGCAGTACGCGTACCACGCCATCTCGGTTTTCTCCTGGGATGCTCGCACACAGCAGTACCGCCTGCGCACGACGGGTTATCCGACTTCGAACGTGGGGCTTTTGTTCTGGTTTTTAGGTGGAAGCGGAAGAGAACCGCTTCCATTTCTTTATCCTATGCCCATCGTAGTGAAACTGCAACCAAAATTCGCAGGAAATTCACGTTTTTTTCGCGATCACCCACCCACTGTGCTCTGAAACCCGCACTGGACGGCGCTTTTCGGGCATCGCCATGATCGGTGGTGAGTGCATGCCGCGCAGGATACGGAGATTCTGGTGCGACAACCCAGGCGGAACAGCGCGGAGTTTATCACCTTACTGGCTTCTTCGGTGCTTTCTTGGCTGACTTTTTGGCAGCTGCTTTCGCCGGTTTCCTAGGGACGGACTTAGCCGTCCTTGCACTCGCGACTTTCTTTGCCGCCTTGGCCGGCGGCTTCGGTGCTGGCTGTTCCGCCGACGCAGGGGGGGCAATCGGAGCTGGCAACTCGTCTTCAACCGGCGGCCCTTCGAGACGCTCCAGCGCCTTGCTCACCACGAAGCTCATTTCCGCGACGGGCGCAGGCTTGCCGCTCCAGATCTCAAACTGACGCGCACCTTGCTGTACAAACATCTCCAGTCCCGGAATGACCTGGATGCCTTTGGCCTGTGCCATTTTCATCAACTTCGTCTCCGCCGGCACATACACAAGGTCAAACAGGAACTTGGTGTTCAGTTCCTTGTCTTCCAGCGGCGATTGACGATTGTTGCCCATTCCTACAGGAGTGGCGTTGATGATGACATCAAAGCTTGATTTGGCCACGTCAGCGCGCTTCATGTACTTGGCTTTTGCCTGCCGCGCCAGTGCCTGTGCCTTCTCCGCCGTGCGATTGACGATGAAGACTTCCGCTCCTTTGTTCTTCAGTCCGAACGCTGCGGCCCGCGCCACTCCACCGGCGCCGACCAGCAGGATCCTCGCGCCCTGCAGGGTCAGCCGCTGCTCCAGCGGTACCAGTACACCAGCCACATCGGTATTGAACCCGTAGAGCTTTCCGTCCTGGCTGCGGACCACGGTGTTGCAGGCGCCAATCTGACGCGTCAGTGGGTCGGAATTCGACAGCACCTCCACGATGTCCTGCTTGTACGGCATGGTGATGCTCAGACCACGAATAGGGATGTCAGGAACGCACGCCAGCAGGTCCTTCATCGACTTGGCATGCAGCGCCAGATAAACTGCATTCACCGTCTCGCGCCGGAAGGCCGCATTCATCATGGTCGGCGACATGGAATGTGCGATCGGGTCGCCCGCAACCCCATAGACCTGGGTCGCGGCATCGACCATCCCAATGCGATAGGTGTCACGCAATTCGCTGGCCGTCACCTGGCCGGGTGCAGTTTCTTCACCACGAGTCGCTGCCGCAAACGTGAACACGCTGCCCGCCCGCACACCCAGAACGCGACTGATGATTCCCTGTTCGCCCATACACAACCCCACCATCTCGTGCTGGGCCGAGTGGGCCTGCAGGAACTTCATCATCTGCACGTTGTCATACAAGGTGGTCGCCGTCGAGACGACTTTGTAGAAGTCGGCCGGGTAGCGTGTCATCTCGGAGAAGGTTTCTTCCAACTTCTTTGTTGCCTTGAAATCGTGGTAGGAGAGGATCACTCCCACGCGGTCTTTGAGCTCCGCCAGTTCGCCTGACTTCAGTATCTCGGCGGTTTGCAATTCGATATCGACCAGTTGGAAGCCCGTAGCCGCGGCCTTGGTCAGAATGTCCAATTGTGCTGCGCCGCTTCCCTTGAACTTGCCTCCGTTGACCGCCCGGCGACAGGTGGCAATGACCGTCGCTTCTGGGTGCAAGTCCAGAAACTGCTTCAGCTTGGGCAACCCCGCCGCCGGGTTCGACAGGTAGTCTAACCTGAACTCCATGAACGGGTTATCGCGCACGAGCGACTCGGCGCGGTCGATGATCTTGGAGGCATCCTCACCCACCACGGCGACACAGACGCGGGGGAGGCGGAAGCGTTGAATGCGAGAGGCGAAAACGGTCGATGAGACGTGCATATGAGCGTCCCGATGGTACAGATGCGAGCCAAAGGTTGCAACCTTCTTGTTTTGGAATAATGAATTTCTTGCCGAATCGGCACCGGGACTGCAGAAAGTCCCGCCACGTATGACTAATGGTCATGAGGTGCCAAGGTGGGCCCTTCTTCTCCAAATACCTCTGCCGTAAAGGCTTGTAGATCAATGCCATGTATCCATGCATCCGGCGGCAGGCCGGCCTTGAGGCAGGTCTGCGAAAGGAACGTTTCGCGGTCCCAATGCCATTCGACCGGAACCTGCGGCAGCAACAACCCACGGCGACCGCTCTTGGTTACGATCAGCCCGTGAACTCCAACCACAACCTCGTCTGGCCGAATCGCACTTGGGGTCGAAAGCACACTGATCTCAACCCTGAGGTGGGCAGCCTCCTCAGCCGTCACCGGCGGGAAGCGCGGATCTTCGAAAGCGGCTGCCTGTGCCGTTTCCGCGACAGTTTGGTACAAGGAGTGCGTAGGAACAACATACCCGATGCAACCGCGCAGCCGCTCCTCCAGGTGCAGCGTGGTAAAGGCGCCCAGCTTCTCCGCGAGGTGCCCGCTGGGCGGGGTCAGGTCAATCTCGCGCCCTGCCAGCGACGCTTCTATCGAGCGATGGGCCAACTGCAGCAGCAGTTCGCGCTCTTCCTGACTGTATCTGGAGGGTGTGGCTATGGAAGCGGGTTGTGGTTCAAACCGCGTGGACATCATTGCGCTTCCTGCGCCGGCTCAACACGAAAGAACGCCGGCGACGGCGCTTCTCCGCATGCCGATTGATCTTGTTCCAGAATGCGACGAAATAGTCCGCAGCTGACGCCAGCGACAGGCCCACCATGACCCAGATTGACGCCAGCGCGATGGGATGCACCGGCAGGCTGAGGAAGTACCACGGCAGATGGGCCCAGTGATGGTCGATGATGGCGGCCACGACTGACACAATCTGCACTAACATCTTCAGCTTACCCAGATCGCTGGCCTCGATGGTGAAGCCTTCCGATGCCGCGATCGAACGCAGCCCACTGACCAGGAACTCCCTGCCGATGATAATGACCGCCATCCATGCGGGAACGGTGCGCGGATTGAATTGCACCAGCGTGATGAATGCGGCCGCGATCAACAGTTTGTCGGCCACTGGATCGAGCAGCATGCCAATGGTGGTGACCTGCGCGCGTTTGCGTGCCAGGTAGCCGTCGATGGCATCGGTGAGCGAAGCGGCGATGAAGACCGCGGAAGCCAGCAGTTCCCGTTCGCCGTTGGTCGAGCTGAAATGACTGCTCGACAGGATCCAGATCAGCACAGGAATACTGAGAATTCGCGTCAGCGTGATGTAGTTCGGAAGGTTCACGAAAGCGGACCGGTGCGCGGCGGCGCCGTCTCGCCACTGCCACGCTGATTATCGTTCACGCTTCGCTATGAAAGCAACCGCTGAAATCAGGTCTGAAATGCTATTCGTCGTGGTGTACCGCGATCTCGTCCAGCATACTGGGCGCATGGTATTGCACCCAGTAGGTGTAGCCGATGGGGATGCCCTTGATCCAGTCCGTCACGCTCATCCAGAGGCGGAGTGATGTGTGGAACTTCGTCTTCAGTGAGGCAATGGGATGCAGCAGGGTTGCGCCGGCGATGACCAGCACGATGACTGGCAGACTCACCGCCACCGCAAGTACACGGAGGAATAAGGTAAGGCGAAGCATGCTGACCTTAGATCGGGCGTTCCCCACGGCCACTTCCTTGCCAACTATTATGCCCCCATTCCGTGGCTGCTGTGGGTGCGTAACAGAAATTTTTTTCGCGATTTTTTTTCGTCGCGACGCAAATCAGCGCAAATATGCAAAAAAATGCGACCCCCATTCGGGAGCCGCATCCAAAAGAAATTTCGTCCGATCCTCTACGCGTAAATCCCGCGCTGCCGTATGGTAAACGCCACCCGGTCAATCGCCAGCATGTACGCCGCAATGCGATTGTTAACTTGATGGGTCTCCGCAAAGCGAACCACGGCTTCGAACGACTCGACCATGATGTCCTTCAGTTGCTCGTTGACCACCGACTCTTTCCAGAAGTAGCCCTGGCGGTCCTGCACCCACTCGAAGTAGGAAGCGGTTACGCCGCCCGCGTTGGCCAGAATGTCAGGCATCACGAACACGTGCTTGTCAGCGAGGATTTCGTCCGCCGCCGCCGTCGTCGGGCCGTTTGCGCCCTCGACCAGGACCTTCGCCCTCACCTTGTCGGCGTTGAGTGAGGTGATGACATTCTCGGTCGCGGCCGGCACCAGAACGTCGCAATCGGTGACCAGCAACTCTTCCGTGATCGCCGACTCAGCACCTTTGAATCCGTGAATCGTGCCTTCCTTCTGGCGATATTCCGTGAGCGCAGCGATGTCGATCCCCTTGCTGTTGTAGAGGCCGCCATCCCACTCGCCGATGCCGATGACCTTGTAACCCGCCTCGTGCATGAGCAGCGCCGCGTTCGACCCGACGTTGCCGAAGCCCTGGATGATGACGCGCGTGGTTTCGCGTGCCATCTTCAGATACTTGATCGATTCATCCGCGATGATCATCACGCCGCGGCCGGTGGCCTCACGGCGTCCTCGCGATCCCCCCATGCTGACCGGCTTGCCGGTCACCACCGCGGTCACGGTCTGACGCATGTGCATGGAGTAGGTATCCATCATCCATGCCATGGTTTGTTCGTTGGTGTTTACGTCCGGAGCGGGAACGTCTTTCTCCGGGCCGATGAACTCAATCAACTCCGAGGTATAGCGGCGCGTCATGCGCTCGAGTTCGCCCTTCGACATGTGCTTGGGGTCGCAGATGATGCCGCCCTTGGCGCCTCCGAACGGGATGTTCACCACCGCGCACTTCCAGGTCATCCAACTGGCCAGCGCCCTGACTTCATCCAGCGAGACGTCGGGAGCGTAGCGGACGCCTCCCTTCGCCGGGCCGCGGGCGATGGAGTGCTGCACCCGGTATCCGGTGAAGACTTCGAGTTGTCCGTTGTCCATCATGACCGGGATGTGGACGATAATTTCGCGATTGGGCTGCTGCAGCACCCGCCACAGGCCCTCATCGAGCTTCAATTTTTCGGCAGCGACTTTGAAGCGCGCCGTCTGTGATTCCCAGGGATTTTTTTCTTGTTCGAGTGTCAGCGTGGTTTCCATGGAGATTCTCCGAAAACTGCGGGGCACGTGCGGTCCAGACCGTTGTTAGCCTCTGCGAGGCGCGCAAAGCCTTCGTCAGGCGGGCAAACCCTATGAGTATATGCACGTCCCCGAAGGTGTGCAAGCACTCAATGCAGCCGTACCGCGCACCAGACCCGTGAGGCCTGCCGCCATTCTGCCACCGATCCTTCTATGCGCCGAGACAAATTGGGTGTATATTGCCGTCATCTTTAGGAGGACTGACTCCCGTCTCCCGGAAAGTGAGGTAACGAGAATGGCGTTTGACGTGAAAGAACTGATGATTGACATCACCAAGGTGGGGAATGTCTGTTACCCCACGATCGTTTTTTGCGGAATCCACACGTATACCTGCCTGTGTACGTTCCAATTCACCATTTGTCATCACCTGCCAACGTTCGTAGCGTGCAAGTTCGGAACCTACACCTGCTTCGGATCGATCGTGACTTGCGGAGGAACCATCTATTGTGCCGGTTCAAACGATCCGACCATCCTGTACCAGGGCATTGATCGTGAAACTCTCACTGCGGTCAAAGCCCAGCTCACTGCGGCCCTGAAGGAAGTTGACGCGGTGCAAAAGCGGTTGGCCGGGTCGTCGAAGAAGACCGCAAAATAACCGCTGGCGGAAGGCGCCCGATTTCATGATGGCGCTTCACCGCGGTTGACGTTGATGTTCGGGTCCATTGCAAGCTCACCGAGCGGAAGCGAGTGTCTCGACTCCTTCCGCTCTTTATGGTTTAGCCAGCGATTTCTTCGAGTCGATTCCCTATGAAGTACGTGACTCCGGCAACATTCAGCAAGTGGTCTTCTCGAAAAGTCCCCGGCACGAGCTGGCGTTGTTTGATCCTGCTGCGCCGAGCGACAAATCGGGTGTATATTGCCGTTATCTTTTAGGAGGGCCTGGAGTCCGGTTTTCTGGAAAGAGAGGTAACAAGAATGGCGTTTGACGTGAAAGAATTGATGATCGACATCACCAAGGCGGGGAGCGGACAGTTTGGCTGTCACCCCTCAAAATTTTGCGCAATCCCGACGTACTACTGTCTATGTACGTTCCAAATTACCCATTGTTTGCAGCCAACGTTCGTACCGTGCAGGTTCGGAACCTACACCTGCTTCGCAACGATCGTGACTTGCGGAGGAACCATCTATTGTGCCGGTTCAAACGATCCGACCATCCTTTACGAGGGCATTGACCGTGAAACCTTGACTGCGGTGAAGGCCCAGCTCAACGCCGCCTTGAAGGAAGTTGACGCGGTGCAAAAGCGGTTGGCCGGGTCGTCGAAGAAGACCGCAAAATAGCCGCTGCGGAAGGCGCCCGATTTCATGAGGGCGCTTCACCGCGGTTGATGTTGATGTTCGGGTCCATTGCAAGCTCACCGAGCGGAAGCGAGAGTCTCGACTCCTTCCGCTCTTTGTGGTTTAGACTACGATTTCTTCGAGTCGATTTTCTATGAAGCACCTTCAATCGGACAACATTCAGGAAGGCGTGTTCTCGACCAATCCCACGTACGAACTGGTGTTGTTTGATCGCCTGCCGGCAGAGCAGCGGGAAATGCTGAAAGATCTTCGGAAGGACTCCGATTTTTATGGGATTCTGCGTCCCCGGGAGAACTCGGGCCTGGGGGTGAAATCGGTTTCACGAGACACCGCCCTGCTCTACCTGACACTGCAACAGCCGGGCCCCATCCCTGAGTACGTTCGAGAATCCCTCGGTGATCGGTGCAATCAGGAGATCACGCGGCTGGTGTTGGATGGAGTGCTGGCTGTCGAGAGTGACGGCAAGTTTCTTTCGGGCTCCGAGGCAGCCGCGCTGATGTATGCCGACGCCGGAGAACTACCTGCCGCCATTACGGCTGAAGGCTTCCTGGAGCGCCTTTCGCTCGAAGCACTCCATTATGGCCAGTGTCTCGGCATCACCGACCGCATCGCGCTTTCGGGTCGGCTCTACGGCTACAACCGCACGCCGCTTTCCCCGTTCTGGAAACGAACACTGGCCGACACCGAAGCCGTCACCGAATATCTGGGCATTCGGCAAGGCGCAAGCCGTGAACTGCTCGAGCGCGAATGGTTTGGCGTCAATAACCCAGCCCAAAACGACGGATGGCTCGCCTGGCAGTCGCGCCGATGGGACGCCAGAGTTTCTCTAGGTGACCACAACATGATCGGATGTAAGTTGTACATCAGCCCCCGGACCGACCACCTGCCTGAGGCGTTTCCGGTGATTCTCACGGCGATGAGCCGCACCCGGGTGCGGCACTTCAAGGTTGGCAAGGACGCCCCGGGATTGTTGCGTCCCGACAAGATGGTGGCCTATTTCAGCAGCTACGAGGACTTGATCGAGACCGTTGAACAATTGAAGAAGGAGTTGGCGGGATGTCCCGCGCATGGTGTTCCGTTTACTGCGGAGCTTGGCCGGAGACGGCTTGCTCTCATGGGGCGTCGATCCGCCTGACGAGGAACAGATGTTGCCCTGGATGGGCCGCGAGAGTTGGCGGTTGTGGGTGACCAACCGGCTGGCAGTGGCCCTGATCGCGGCCGGTACCAATAAAGAAGCGAATCTCGAGCCGTGGCAGTTTGCTCTGCGGCGACTGCAGTTCGAGGGCGTCGATACGCGCTCCTGGACCCCGGCTGGCTCCGACTGGAAACAAAGTTTTGGTGTGGGGAATTAGGCCTTCATGAGCATCACCGATCCGTGGGTCCTGCCCAAGGGCATCGTCATCACTCCCGTCGAAGAGCTTCCCGCCAAGCTGCGTGAGCAGGTGGACGCGCGCGACGGCGACTTCGCTATTTCAAGGCCTCAGTCTCGCACGCCTTCGCGCATACTCGACCCGCAGTCCGCCGCCTTGCTCAAGGAGTTCGAGACCCCGAAGACGATTGGTCAGGCGATCGCCTACTACAGCCGCGCGGTGAGCAGCGATCCCGATCGCATACTCGAAGACGCGCTGCCGATGCTCACGCAGATGATCGCATGGAGGCTCCTGGTCCCCCCGGATTCCGAGGAGGCCGAGGAGATTCAGCCGTCGTTGCAGAGTGGAGCGCAGGTAGCGCAGTGTGAAGTGCTGCAATGCCTCCAGTCCCTCGAAGATACCGAAATCTATCGCGTTCGCCGCCCTACGGGTGAAATTGCCGCCCTCAAGATACTGCGATCCAGCTCCAACCGCGAAAGCCGCCTGATGCTCGATCGTGAGGCCGCGATCCTGCGGCTGCTGGCGGGCTCGGTTAGCCCTGCACTGCTCGAAGCGGGCACCTGGGAGAACCGCCGCTATCTCCTCCTGGAGTGGTGTGAAGGCGTCGATGCGGGAACCGCCTCCGCCAGCCTCCATCGGGACCGAAGCGCCGAGGCGCAAAAGAAGCTCTTCGAGGTATGTTGCCAAATCCTCTTCGGGTATGCGCGTCTGCACGAGCAGGGAGTCGTTCACTCCGACATCCATCCCAGAAACATCCTTGTGGACGAGAACGACCATGTCAAAATCGTGGACTTCGGACTGGCGTGGCACGAAAACATAAACCGCGAAATCGGAGAACCTTCGCGAGGCGGCATTGGATTCTACTTTGAGCCGGAATACGCTGCGGCGGTCAGCAAGGGTCAGCAGCCTCCATGTGCGACCCGCCTCGGAGAGCAATATGCCCTCGCCGCGCTGATCTATAACTTGCTCACCGGCGCCCAATATCTGGACTTCTCGCTGACCAAGGACGAGATGATGCGCCAGATACTGGAAGACCTGCCCGTGCCCTTCGCGCAGCGTGGCATGACAGCGTGGCCGGAAGTAGAGAACATCCTCGCCAAGGCGCTGAGCAAAGATCCGTCGGCGCGCTTTGTTTCAGTTTCAGAGTTTGCCGAGAGCCTCGGCGCAGTAGAGATGCCCGAGGATGGCTGGCGCCTCGGCGCGCCGGGTGCCGATCCATCGGCTTTGGATCGAGTGCTGGGCCGGGTGCTGGCGCGAGTCGGATTCGCCGGGAGTCTCGCACGTTCCGGCCTGGCCACGGCTCCAAAGGCTTCCGTGACCTATGGCGCTGCCGGAATTGCTTACGCGCTGTATCGAATCGCATGTGCACGCGACGATGCCGGTCTGCTGTCGCTGGCGGATGTGTGGTGCAGCCGCGCGGCGTCCGATCCTGACAACGCCGACGGTTACTACAACTCCGAGATCGAGATCACTCCCGAGATCGTCGGATCGGTTTCGCCTTATCACACCCTGAGCGGAGTTCACGTTGTGCGGGCGCTGGTAGGTCACGCCATGTGCGACGTTGCGTCGCAAGCGAATGCGCTCGAAGGCTTCATGATGGCGTCGCAAAAGCCATGCGACAATCTCGATCTGGCCCTCGGCCGCTCGGGCACATTGCTGGCCACTTCCTTCCTGCTGGATACCCTGCGCGACGACGGCCAGCTTGCACCGGCTCCGCTGTTGGAGTTCGGCAACCAGACGATGGCCTCGATTTGGCAGGAAATCGATAAAGAGCCGCCCTTACGCGAGGGCACGCGCATCACCTACCTCGGGATTGCTCACGGCTGGGCAGGAATACTCTACGCAGCGTTGTGCTGGCAAAGGTCATCAGGCGCGGAGTTGCCGCCTCAGCTCGAAGAACGACTGCGGCAGCTCATGGAATGGGCCCACCCGGCGGGCCGCGGTGTTTGCTGGCCGTGGGTCCTTCCTCAGGGCAGACAGGGCGCTGCCGCCAGTTACATGCCGGGATGGTGCAACGGGAGCGCCGGCTACGTCTTCTTGTGGACGGCCGCGCACCGCGCGTTCCGTGATGATGCTTACCTGCAGCTTGCCGAGAGGGCCGCATGGAATGCGTGGGAATCCACGGATTCGATCAGCAACCTGTGTTGCGGTCTCGCAGGACAGGCGTACGGATTGTTAAATCTTTACAAGCACACCGGAGAAAGCATCTGGCGGGAGCGGGCCCGCGAGTTGGCTTCCCGTGCTGGCGCCTGGGAGACGGATAACTACCTGGCGATGAAGCTCACTCCGGAAAGCCTCTACAAAGGTGAGGTGGGAGTTGCCTTGCTGGCGGTCGAGCTGGCCAACCCGGAAAGCGCCTGCATGCCTTTCTTCGAGCCGGAAGGCTGGCCCGCAAGACGGCCTTCCGCAGCCGAGTAAAGCGAGTCCGAAACTAGACGTTGCTTTCGTTGTCGAACCTGCTATCGCCCGCCCACCGCCGCGACCGTCTAAAGCCTCTCGTATAATCCGAATCAACCCAGCATCCAACATCTAGGACCCGATGGTTACGCCCGACTACAAGAGTTTTCTGCAGCTTAGCCGCGACGCCACCTTGATCCCCGTCGCCAAGACGTTGAGCGCCGACCTGTTGACCCCGGTGGGTGCATTCCTCAGCGTAGCCGCCAAACAAAAGTATTCCTTCCTGCTGGAGTCGGTCGAAGGCGGCGAGAAGATCGGCCGTTACACGTTTGTCGGCGCACAGCCGCGCATGGTGCTCACGGCCCGTGGCAAGGACCTGACGATCCGGCGGGGAAACACGGAAGAGCGCCGCACCGGCAACCTCAACGACGTGTTGCGCGAGACGCTGCGGCAGTTTCGTCCGGCGACGGTTCCCGGCTTGCCGCCGTTCACCTCCGGTGGCGTCGGCTATTTCGCTTACGACCTGGTGCGGCAGTTCGAGCGGCTTCCCGAAACCGCGAAGGCCGACGTCGATCTGCCGGATTGCGTCTTCACCTTTTACGACCGGTTGCTCGCCTTCGATCACCTGAAGCACCAACTGCACATTATCGCCGCCGCCGATGTTCGCACCGAGTCACCGCGCAAGGCCTACGACCGCGCGCTGGCCGACATCGATGAACTGGAGCGCAAGCTGGTGCGCGGCATTCATAAGCAGGAGCTGGGCTGGTCAGCTCCCGCGAAGCGCAAGCCCATTAAGGTGCACTCCAGCACGACCCACGAAGAGTTCCTCGCGAGCGTGCGCCGCGCCAAGGAATACATTGCCGCGGGCGACATCTTCCAGGTTGTGCTCTCGCAGCGCCTCGACTTCAAGCCGCCGGCCGAGCCCTTCCAGATCTATCGCGCCCTGCGCACAGTCAATCCCTCGCCTTACATGTTTTTCCTCCAGCTCGACGATATGCACGTCGTCGGGGCCTCGCCCGAAATGCTTGTCCGGATCACCGGACGCAAGCTCGAATACCGGCCCATCGCGGGAACGCGACGCCGCGGCGAAGAAGCCAGCGACGACGAACGCCTCATCGAAGAGCTGCGCAACGACGAGAAGGAGCGCGCCGAACACGTCATGCTGGTCGATCTCGGCCGCAACGATCTCGGACGCGTCAGCGATTACGGCAGCGTCCAGGTGCGCGATTTGATGTATGTCGAGCGCTACTCGCACGTAATGCATCTGGTGTCCGCCCTCGAAGGCCAGCTTCGTGGCGAGTTGGACGCCCTCGAAGCGGTGGCGGCTTGTTTCCCCGCTGGAACCTTGAGCGGCGCGCCCAAAATCCGCGCCATGGAGATCATCGAAGAGTTGGAACCGGTGCGCCGTGGCGTTTACGGTGGCGCTATTCTCTACGCCGACTACGCCGGCAATCTCGACTCCTGCATTGCCATTCGCACCATGGTCGTGCATCGCGGCCGCGCCTATGTTCAGGCGGGCGCGGGCATCGTCGCCGATTCCGATCCAGAGAGCGAATACCAGGAGTGCATGAACAAGGCCAGCGCGCTGCTGCGCGCCGCAGAGCGCGCCAGTGGCTAGTGGCTAGAAAGGAACAGGCACCGTGACCGTTAAGAAATATCAGGATCTGGTCGCTTGGCAGAAAGGCATTGCTGTCGTGACTGACATTTACGAAGTAACCAGCCATTTTCCACGCCACGAAGTGTATGGACTGACAAGTCAGCTTCGAAGATCCGCTGTGTCGGTTCCGAGTAACATCGCGGAGGGACAGGGCCGTGCCTCGACTGGAGAATTCATTCAGTTTCTCTGTCACGCGCGTGGATCACTGTATGAGCTCGAAACGCAAGTCATCGTCGCCAACAACCTCGCCTATCTTTCCAATGTGCAGCGCGATACGCTGATTCAGAGGGTCTCGGAACTGGGCCGTATCTTGAATGGCTTGATTACATCCTTACAGAGGAGAAAGGAGACCGGCGCTAGCCACTAGCCACTAGCCACTATCCACTCCCATGATTTTCGTCCTCGACAACTACGACTCCTTCACCTACAACCTGGTGCAATATATCGGGGAGATGGGCAACGAGGTTGTGGTGCGCCGCAATGACCAAGTCACGGTTGACGAAATCGAGCACCTTCGTCCCGCGCGCATCGTGATCTCTCCCGGCCCCTGTACGCCTTACGAGGCGGGCATCAGCATCGACGTAATCAGGCACTTCGCCGGACGCGTCCCGATTCTTGGCGTTTGTCTCGGACACCAGGCCATCGGCGCGGCTTTCGGAGGCAACGTGGTTCGTGCTGCCAATCTCATGCATGGCAAGACCAGCTCCATTGAGCATGATGGGCGAACCATCTTTCGCGGAATTCCGTCTCCCATGATCGCCACCCGCTACCACTCATTGGTCGTCGAAGAAAGCAATCTTCCCGCCGCGCTGGAGATTTCTGCGACCTGCCGCGATCGCGACGGAAGCCGCGTGATCATGGGCCTGCGACATCGTACATTCGCCGTCGAGGGAGTCCAGTTCCACCCCGAAAGTGTGCTCACTACCCACGGCAAGCAAATGGTCCGCAACTTCCTACAATGGTGCAGCGGGCAGACCACTTAATGGCTATGGCGAAATTTGTCCGGTGAGCGTCAACTTAAGTGATAATCGGCGGCTAGACTCCTGCTCGCCGGACTGTGTGATGCTCGATTTCCGTTCCATCTTGCGAGGCATTCCTCAACGCGATTCGCGCCAGACCGTCATCGTGCGGTATGGCGGAGCCGTTCTGCTCTCGGTTGCCTTCATCGCTGCCCGATGGCTGTTCGGGCGCTTCGTGATTGACGATGGCATCCCTTTTGCCACTCTTTTTCTTCCCATCGCGTTGTCTGCCTTTTATGGGGGTCTGGGCCCAGGAATCGTCTCCGTCCTCATCACCGTAACTTTGACCGACTACTTCCTGATTCCGCCTCTTTACACCCTCGGATTTCCTGACACCCGGTCGGTGGTTGGCACCTTAATGTTCGCCGTCTCCGGTCTCGTCATCTCCGCTTTAGGCGAGGCCAGCCGGGAGGCGATCCTGCAAGCCTCCAATGAGGCTGAGATTCGCAAAGCCGTACAACAACAGTTGCTGGCAAACGAAGAGCGCCTGCGCATCACCGAGCAAGTCGTAACCGGTGGTGTATGGGACTGGGACGTGGCCAGCGACACGGTCTACTGGTCAGACGGTTTTCAGCGAATCTGCGATTTCTCGCTCAGCGAAAAGCCGTCACGCCAGAAATGGGCGGAGAGCCTCCATCCCGACGACCGCGACCGCGTCCTCAGCCAACTGGATGAACTCTTCCTTCGCAAGCTCCACATCTGGTCGATGGAATATCGCATTCGCACTGCCAGCGGCCGCACCCGCTGGATGTCCAGCCACGGTCAGGCTTTCTACGACGCGTCGGGAAAGCCCAGGCGAATGGTCGGGATTAATCTCGACATCACAGCGCGACGGCTCGCCGAAGACGCCGGCCGCGATGTCGAATTTCGTATGCGCTTGGGTTGATGCCCGGAACCCACCTTCGATAAGCTCTCCTGTAAGCTCATCCAGCTTTCACGAATCGGTACAATCGTCACGGCCTTCCCCGGCAGCAGCTCTTCCGCCGGAAACGTGGGGTTTGTTTCGTACTCTTGCCGAAACCATGCCTGATGCCGTCGAACTCCGCGCGATTCATAAGACCTACGACCAGTTCGTCGCAGTGGACCACCTCTCGTTGAACATTGGCCGTGGCAGCGTGTATGGGCTGCTCGGTCCCAATGGCGCAGGTAAGACCTCGTCTATCCGCATGATGATCGGCATCAACATCCCAGACGAAGGCGAAGTCTGGCTCTTCGGTGAGAGATTTCATCGCCGGCAATTGCAGCGTATTGGCTATCTGCCGGAAGAGCGCGGCCTCTACAAACGAATGAAGGTGCTCGATCACCTCATCTTCCTCGGACGCCTGCACGGATTGTCCGCCGCCGGCTCCCGGAAGCGCGCCCTGGACTGGTGCGAGCGCATGCAACTGTCAGGGTGGACTCACAAGAAAGTCGAAGAGCTTTCCAAGGGGATGCAGCAAAAGATACAGTTCGTGGCCGCATTACTGCACGATCCCGAACTCCTGATCCTCGACGAGCCTTTCGCCGGACTCGATCCCGCCAATGCCGTTATGTTGAAAGACGTGATGATCGAGCTGAAGAAGGCCGGCAAGACCATCTTGTTTTCCACTCATCGCATGGACCAGGTTGAACGCCTGTGCGACTCCATCTGCCTTATCGATCATGGCCGCAGCGTGCTCGAAGGCGACCTCAGGAAGATCAAGGCCGGCTACGGCAAGAACACTGTGCAGATGCAGTACGAGGGCAACCCGCAGTTCGATCACAGCCAGCTCGTCCACTCGGTCAATAACTATGGCAACTACGTGGAGGTCCGCCTGAAGCCCGGCGCCGACCCGCAGGAGCTATTGCGCCTGGTCTCGCAACACGCCCGCATCAGCCGCTTTGAACTGGTCGAGCCTTCGCTGGAAGAGATCTTCATCGACATGGTGGGACACCGTGCATAGCGCGTGGCTGGTAATTCAGCGCGAGTACCTCGAGCGCATCCGCTCCAAAGCCTTCATCATCATGACGCTGCTCATGCCGGTATTCATGGCCTCCAGCATCCTGATACCCGCCTTGCTATCGGGCATGAAATCCGGGGGCACGCGGCACATCGTACTGGTGGCCAACAATTCCGAGATCGCCGAGGCGGTGAAACGGCAACTGCTGGGGGAGCAGCCGCGCCAGACAGCCCCCGATGCCAAATCCGAGCCCGGTACGTCTGCTCCGCGCTACGACATCGACATCAACACCAATACCTCGGACGCCGAACGCGCTTCCTTGCGGCAGCAGATTACCGACGGCAAGATCGACGGCTTCCTCTGGCTTTCCGACGACGACCTCGCGAACCGCAAAGTCATTTACAGCGCCAGGGATGTGACTGACTTCGGCGAAAGTATCGAATTGCGCAACGCGGTCCAGACCGCGCTCATGAAGCGCCAGTTGGCCCTGAAAGGCATGAGCGGCCAGGAAGTCGAAAACCTGCTCAAGCCCATCGACCTCGACTCCATCCGCATCGAGAAGGGCAAAGAGGGAGCCAGCGGCCTCTCCGTGTTCCTGGTCTCATTCACCATGGTCATGCTGCTGTACGTGAATGTGCTGGTGTACGGCTTTGCGGTAATGCGCTCCATCATCGAGGAGAAGAACTCGCGCATTCTTGAAGTGCTGCTTTCCACGGTGACGTCGAAGCAACTGCTCGCTGGGAAGATCATCGGGGTTGGTGCCGTCGGCCTCACCCAGGTCATCATCTGGCTGGCCATCGCCGGCGGCTTTTCCTTTGTCGGACTCATGGCCTCGCCATCGGTGATGTCCAACATTCACATCCCGATGGCGGGAGTGATCGCCTTCGGTGTCTTCTTCGTTCTGGGTTATTTCCTTTATGCGACCATGTATGCCGCGCTGGGCTCCATGGTGAACTCCGATCAGGAGGCCCAGCAGGTGCAGTGGCCGGCCATGCTGCCCATCATCTTCTCCATCGTGCTCAGCACTCCGGTGCTGCAACACCCCAACTCACCGCTGGCGTTCTGGACTTCGATGGTCCCCTTCTTTGCGCCCATTCTGATGTTCGTTCGCGTGATGGTCGAGACCCCACCGGCCTGGCAACTGGCGTTGTGCATTGCGCTGATGCTGCTCACCACCTGGGGGCTCCTCGGCCTCTCCGCCCGCATCTATCGCGTGGGCATCCTGATGTATGGCAAACGTCCGACGCTACAGGAGTTGCGCCGCTGGCTCCGGTATTCGGGATGAGAAGCCGCGAATCGCAAGTGCGCTCAAGGAATTGTCATCCCGACCGGAGCCGCCGCTTCGGCGGCGGAGTGGAGGGATCTGCTTTTGTTTCTGCTCGAAACTCGACACTTGCTTTTCTATCCACTAACCACTATCCGCTAACCACTCATTTACACTCTTCCCGTGTCTCCCGAATCGAACGAAGACTCCGGCGAACGCCAGTTCACCTTGTGGCAGCGAATCCAGTTCACGCTCGTCACATGGCTGGTTTCCGCATATATCTCGCTGGTTGGACGCACCCTGAAGGTCACATTTTCCTGGGAAGAGGGCTCCATCGGCAGCATGGACAATGTTTATCCGGGAATTTATCCCTTCTGGCACCGCTGCGTTCTTGCAGCAACGTGGATCTTCCGCCACCGCAACCTGGCCGTGCTCACCAGCCGAAGCCGCGACGGCGAATTCATCGCCCGCGTCATTCAGCACTTCGGCTACGTTCCGATACGCGGCTCTAGCTCCCGCGGCGGCCCGCGCGGCCTGCTGGAGATGCACTCCTTTGTCACGAACGGCGGTGGTGCCGCCTTCACCATCGACGGCCCGCGCGGCCCGCGCTTCGTCGCCAAGAAGGGACCGGTGCTGCTCGCGCGCACTACCGGAGTCCCCATCACCGCGTTCTACGTCGCCATGGAGAATGCCTGGGTGCTCAAGACTTGGGACGCAATGATGATTCCCCGGCCGTTCTCCCGCGCCTACATTCGCGTCGCCCGCAAAATCTTCGTGTCGTCCGACGCCGACGATGCCGCGCTCGAAGCTGCCCACGCTGAAATGCAGGCGGCGCTGGAACGAGTCACTGCTTACGCTGACTCGCAGTTTTCTTCAATCCACGATTGACACCGCTCTATTCCCGCCGATACAGTCAGAGTTTCCCTTGGGGCAAAATATTGTTCCAGGTTGTTCTTTCCAGATCATCCACGATTGGTTCGCGCGTTCCGTCACTGGGACGGAACTGGGAAGCGGGTGTGAATCCCGCGCTGCCGCGCAACTGTATGCGAGCTGTTTGGGCGCCCGGCCACTGTGCAAACGGGAAGGCCGCCGCCGTTGTTCGCGATGTCCACATCGCAACTCGCAAGCCAGGAGACCGGCGCAGCCATATTTCTTTTCCAACCCCTTTCGCGTGAGGAGGAGAGTTGACCCGCACTTGTATTTTTCTTTCCTGGCTCCTGACCGCCAGCTCTCTCTTCGCTGCCGACCTGAAACTCATCGTGCAAAGCCCTTCCGGCCGAGCGTGTCGCGGGAGTGCAAATTTCACTCTTCCGCGCCAGCGACAACGCCGGTGTTGGAATACTTACTACCACGGGTGACGGCCTTGCTACGTTCTCGAACCTCTCTGACGGCGACTACCGGGCCGTCGTGCTGGCACCCGGATTCGCGGCCCAGTCGCTACAGGTTGCGGTTCCGCAGGTCGAGCCCCTCGCCGTGCAACTGAAACTGGCAACCACCCCGCAGACAGTCGTCGTGTCGGCCACGGCAACGCCCAACATCGTGAACCAGACGGCGGTATCGCTCGACATGCTCAGCAGCGAACAGCTCACCCTGCTCAATCCGCCCGCCGCCGCCGAAGCTCTCAGTTACATTCCCGGAGCCATCGTCAACACCAGCGGACGCCGCGGCAGCCAGGCAAGCCTCTTCGTTCGTGGGGGCGAATCCAGCTATAACAAAGTCCTTATTGACGGCGTACCCGTGAATGATCCCGGCGGATTCTACGACTTCGGCGTGACGCCCATGAATAGCATCGAGCGACTGGAAGTCGTGCGCGGCCCGGAGAGCACCATCTACGGCACCGACGCCATGACCAGCGTCGTGCAGCTCTGGACCACAACCGGCACAACCTTGAAGCCCGTCTTCGAATTCGGCGCGGACGGGGGCACGTTCTCCACCGCCAACGGGTATTTCTCGGTTGCCGGTGCCGACAAGATCTACGACTACAACCTGTTCCTCAACCAGTTCGATACCCAGGGACAAGGCATCAACGACAGCTACACCAACTCACTGCAAGGTGGCAATGTTGGCATACGCTTCTCGCGGCGCGTTGCCCTGCGCTTGCGCCTGCGCCACTCGAATAACTGGACGGGCGTGCAGTCGAACTGGTGGTTCAACGGCGACCCTGTGTTGCCGCCCAACTCCAACCAGGTTGCGCACCAGAACAATTTCCTCGCCAGTGCCGAGCTTGCCGTCAGCGGCCCCGGAGCCTGGCAGCACACCTTCAGCGGATTCGAATACAACCATCTGCAAGCCAACTCGCAGGCGTATGTCGATCCCGGACGCGAGTTCATCGACAGTCCCTTTTCTAACCTCAGCAGGTACAATCGCGCCGGCTTCGAATATCAGGGACAATGGACACCTCGCCCTTGGGCGCAAACCAGCCTTGGCTACACCTTCGAAGACGAGACCGGCAACATCGCCTCCAACTTTGCCTCCGGCACCGACTACGCATCGTCGAGCTACACCCACGGGCTGCGCTTCAACAACTATCTGTTTGCCCAGGAATTGATTACCTGGAAACGGCTGGCGTTGCTGGGAGGAGCCGGCTTCGTCAACAACACCAGCTTTGGCAGCAAGTTTGTTCCTCGCGCTTCGGCGTCGTTTCTCTTGTTTCGCGGCAACGAAGCCTTCAGCGGCACGCGTCTTCGCGCTGGATACGCCGAGGGCATCAAAGCCCCCAGCTTCCAGCAGCAGTTCGGGATTTCCGGTACCTATCCCGTTCTGCCCAACCCCAATCTTCAGCCCGAGCAGAACCGCTCCTGGGAGGCGGGCTTCGATCAAGGCTTCTGGGGCAACAAGCTTTCGCTCAGCGCGCTCTACTACAGCAATCAATTCCACAACCAGATCGAGTTTCAGACCAATCCGGTCGATTTCACCAGCCAGTACGTTAACTTCAACCAGTCGATGTCGCATGGCGCCGAAGTCGAGTTACGCGGACAAATCGGCAGCCACTTCTCCTTCACTGGCGCCTACACCTACACCTCCACTCAGATACAGGCAGCGCCGCCCTGCGATCCTCCATACTGCGATCCTCTGATCTACGGCGTCGGCGCGCCCCTGCTGCGTCGTCCCAAGCAAGCCGGAACGCTTCTGCTCACCTACGTCCGCTCGCGTTTTGGCGCGACGATTGGCACAGTCGCGGTCGGCCGCCGTCCCGACTCCGATTTTCTCTTCGGATACATCCCTCCCATCTACTACGCCGCCGGATATGCGCGCGTCGATCTCGGGGGTTGGTACAAGGTGACTCATCACGTCACTGCCTACGCTAACCTCGGCAACGCGCTCAATAATCACTACAACGAAGTGTTGGGTTATCCCGCGCTGAAAGCGAACTTCCGCGCCGGCCTGCGATTTCGCTTTGGCGGGGAGTGAGGAACGCTATCGCTGTCGAGTGTCGTCCCGGGCGTAGATTGTCATCCTGAGCGGAGTCGAAGGGTCCCTTTTGTCCGAGAGGATTCGTCACGGTCTCGTCAACCGCGGTGACGAGATCAGAGATGCGCGCGACCTAACGCGCAGATGGTACAGCCTTCATTCGAAAATGGAGGCTCGAACCTTGCTTTTCTGGCCACTAGCCACTGACCACTAGCCACTGATTCAGTCGTCGCCCCGTCCCGCCGCCACATGGTTCTGAGCGTGGTACTTCAGCCTGATCTCGCGCAGCTTGCTGACGTGCGTGTCGCTCAGAGGTTGCTGCTTGCCCAGCATGTGCGTAACCAGCGCAATCTTGGCGTAGTGTTCCACCGTCTCCATGTTCATGTAAGCGGTGAGCAGGTCTTCGCCGTAGGTCACGACCCCGTGGTTCGCCATCAGGATCGCGTCATGATCGCCCACCAGCGGTGCCAAAGCGTCGGCCAGTTCCGTCGTGCCCGGCGTTCCATAGCTCGCCAGCGGAACCTTGTCCAGGGTGATCACGATCTCCGAGCACAGCGCACTGTCCAGCGGCATTCCGGCGGCGGCAAATCCGGTCGCCGTGGGAGGATGCGCGTGCACCACCGCGTTTACATCAGGACGCCTCCGGTAGATGAACAGGTGCATCGCGATTTCGCTCGACACGTTGCGTGTCCCGCTGATCTTCTGCCCGCGCTCATCCACAACCACCAGGTCGTCTGGCTCCATCAGCCCCTTGCTCATCAGCGTGGGCGTACACAGGAATGTGCCGTCGCCCAGCCGCGCCGAGAGGTTGCCATCGGTGGCCGCAACCAATCCAGTCTGGTGCAGCAATTTCCCGAAGCGGATGATCTCATCCCGATGCTGTTGTACGGTTTTCATGCCGTGGACTGACGGATCGCGACACCCTCAGTCTAATTATCGTACCCCACTTTTCGAATTCCGCAAAAGCCCGAAGGTGCCCCTCCGCAGTTTGTTGGTAGGGCATAATCGCTCTGTGCTCGTCTCTCAGTTCGACTACCATCTTCCGGAAGAGTTGATCGCAAAACAGCCCCTGGCCGACCGCGCTGCCGCTCGCATGTTGCGCATGGACCGCACCAGCGGGCGCTTGTGCGACTCCATCTTCCAGGAGCTCCCCGACCTCCTCCGCCCTGACGATTTACTGGTTGTTAACAATACCCGCGTTTTGCCGGCGCGACTCTACGGACACCGCAGCGGTTCTCGGGCGCAGCCCATCTCTCCGCACAACCCCTCCGCTGCACAGTTCCTGCACGGAAAAGTCGAAGTGCTCCTCACCCGCCGGTTTTCCACCGAACCGAATGCTTGGGAAGCCCTCGTCCATCCCGGTCGCAAACTCGGCATCGGCGAACGCATCTACTTCGGACTCGACGCCACCGAACAGTCTCACGAACTCGCGGCCGAAATCGTCGCTCGCGGTGAGTTTGGCGAGCGCCATCTCCGCTTCGATCCCGTCGCCGATTTCTTCGCCGTGCTGGAGCGCATCGGGCACGTTCCCCTCCCGCCCTACATCGATCGTCCTGACACTCCGCTCGATCGCGAGCAGTACCAGACTGTCTATGCCCGGCCGCTCGGCTCGGTCGCCGCCCCCACCGCCGGATTGCACTTCACCCCCGAAATTCTTGAGCGCGTTCGCGAGCGAGGGATTGAAACTGCCGAGGTCACCCTGCACGTCGGGCTCGGCACCTTTCAGCCTATCCGCGTGGAAGTGGTCGAGGAGCACAAGATCCACCGCGAGTGGTACTCCATCTCGCCCGAAGCCGCCACGAAAATTCAGCGCGCTCGCGATGCTGGACGCCGCATCGTCGCCGTCGGTACCACCACCGTCCGCACGCTTGAGTATGCCGCGCGCCAATCGCCCGACGGCCGCATCACTCCGCAGTCCGGCGAAGCCGACATCTTCATCTATCCCGGATTCGACTTCCGCGTCATCGGCGCCCTGCTCACCAACTTCCACCTGCCCAAATCGACGCTCATCATGCTGGTCTCCGCCTTCGCCGGCCGCGAACGCACCCTCGCCGCCTACAAGCACGCCGTGGACGAGCACTACCGCTTCTACTCCTATGGCGACTGCATGTTTGTGGAGTAGCAAGATAGCTGCTGCGAGCCCTTGAATGTGGTCTCTTTATCTGCACGCATTAACATGAGGGACACCACGGACTGGGAGGTTGCGAATGGACATGCCTTCGGACTTCGCAAAGGTAGTGAGGATGTGCGCCACCGAAGAGTGGTACGACATAGCTTGCAAGCGGCGTCTGATCGGACCCGGCAGGACACACGATCTGCGGCAGCTCGAACCTACGTGGCGGATACTACGCGCGGGCCGGCCCTTGCACCCGATAGACCTGGACGAGTTGCTCGACAAGACGCACTTTGGAGAATTCTGGAAGTTGCCCTCGACCTTCGATCGAGAGGAACTAGCCGAAAAAAAAATCTCGCTGCGTATGGACTGCCCGAGTGAGGCCGAGGACGTGAAGCGCTGGACCGCGTGGCGCGGCAAAATAGTTAATCAGCTGTTCCGCGAACTCGGAAGCTTGGAACTCACCTCCGTACTCTTGCGCTGCGTTCATCCGGAATACTTTGGAATCTATAGTCCGCCTTTGTTGTGCTTGCTACAGGTGCCGATCGCGGAACCAGTATTGCACTACCTCGCGTATTGTGATGAGCTCGCTGCCTGGGGCCAGCATTTCCTCCCGAAAAAGTCTGTCGGCGAGACCGACCGGGCTCTTTGGGTTTTCTATGAACGAGTCTATGGGCCCCGTGTTGATCTCGTGAACCGTGAGGACTACAAGAGGGTATTCGAAGATGACCCCTGGGTGCGCAAACGGCATGCCGACAATTCCCTTGGACGATTCTTTCAACAGTACTCCACTCTGGACCAGGCCCGATTCCTGATAGGCATTGACGACAATCTGGCTGGCAAGATCGCCGGATGCGAATTCGAAGCCTGCCTGAAAAGCTTTGTGACTGATCCCGGCGATTTCGCTGCCTGGAGACAGAATCGGACAGACTTAAAGGGCGACCTCGTGGATCTAATCGAGTATGCTGCAGAACGGAGGGGTTGCGGACCTCAGAAGCACGAGCTTCATTTGGTACGGCGTCATCGTAATCAAGCAATTCATGGAGGGGGTCTACAGAAGAAGCAAGTCGAGAAAATGATTGAGGTCACCAGTCATCTACCCCAGGGAGGCAAGCGGAAGCCTTGACCGATTGTCTTCCGGGTGCCCCGTTCAACCTTGAGCTATGTCGAAGCTTGAGCGGGGATTTGCCGCTGCACTTCCGGTAAAATTCCCCCTTGCCTTCGAAGAAAAAATCCGCCCCTTCCCCCGCCGCTCCCAAGCCCGAAACCACCCCTGCTCTTCCCGCGGAGCCGAAAGGCTCCAAGGGCCGCATCTTCCTCATCGACGCCATGTCGTTCATCTTCCGCGCCTATCACGCCATGGGACACCAGCGCCCCATGTCCAACAAGGCCGGCATTCCCACGGGAGCGACCTTCGTCTTCGTCAACATGTTGCGCAAGCTTCGCGCCGACTTCAACCCGCAGTACATCGCTGCGGCGTTCGATCTCGCCGGCCCCACCTTTCGCGACCAGCAGGCCGCGGCCATGCCCAGCCACCGCAAGTTCGACGCCAGGACCCAGACCTACGTCGACGTCGAATACGCTGGCTACAAGGCCTATCGCGCCGAGACGCCCCCTGATCTTCTGCAGCAGATTCCCTACATCCGCCGCGCCCTCGAAGCCTTCCGCATTCCCATCGTCGAAGCCGAGGGCTACGAGGCTGACGACGTCATCGGCACCCTCGCCCGCAGGGCCGCCGCCGATGGCTACTCCGTCTTCGTCGTCTCCAACGACAAGGACATGATGCAGCTCGTCAACGATCGCGTCTGGGTGCTCAACCCGCCCAAAGACAACCTCATCTGCGACCCCGCCAAGGTGCAGGAAATTCTCGGCGTTCCGCCCGAGCGCGTCATTGACGTGATGGCCCTGCGCGGCGACTCCGTCGACAACGTCCCCGGCGCTCCCGGCATCGGCGACAAAGGCTCCGTCGATCTCATTCAGCGCTTCGGCAGCGTCGAGAACGCGCTCGATCACGCCGCCGAAGTCGAGCGCAAGACCTATCGCGAGTCCCTCGAGAACAACCGCGGCATGGTGCTGCTCAGCAAAGAGCTGGTCACCATCCACACCGACGTGCCCGTGGACTTCGAGCCCGCAAAGATGGAAGCCCAGCCGCCCGATCCCGAAGCCGCTCGCGCGCTCTTCACCGAGCTGGAGTTCAACACCCTGACGCGGGAATTTCTCAGCGAGGGCGCCGAACTCGGCGAGACCGACTATCGCGAAGCCGCCTCCGCCAAAGATGTCGAAGCGTTGCTGGCCGATGTTCGCAAGACTCCGGACGGCGTACTCGCCATCGCGCTCGAAAGCACGGGCGAACCTGTCGCCCAATCCGACGAAGACGAAAGCGAAGACGAACCAGACAAGCAAATGACGCTGGCTGCATCCCCCGAGAACGCGACCGCCCTTCGCACAACTTCGCCTCGCGATTTCGGCGAAACCAGGCGCTGCGTTCTCTCTTTCACTCGACGACTCCGCTGCGGCCAATCCGCTCAAGCCCGCGCTCGCCGATCCCGCGATCCCCAAAGCCATCCACGACTCCAAAGCCGCAACCCACGCCCTCGCCGACCGCGGCATCACCCTCGAAGGCGTGCAGCACGATCCCCTGCTCTACGCCTACCTGCTCAACCCGACCTACACGAAATACGGCCTGGACGACCTCGCTCTCCGCGCCTTCAACCTCAAGATGAGCGACAACCTCGACGAAGCCGCCGACCTCACGCTTCGCCTCGCCACCAAGCTCCGCGACGAAGTCGCCGCCGCCGGCCTGAAGAACGTTTACGACGACATCGATCTCCCCATGTCGCCCGTGCTGGCGCGCATGGAAGCCGCCGGCATCAAGATCGACACCGAAGTCCTCGCCGAAATGTCGCAACGCCTCGAGCGCGACGCCAACGCAAAAGCCCGCGAAATCTGGGAGAAGTGCGGCGCCGAGTTCAACATCAACTCGCCCAGGCAACTCGGCGACGTACTCTTCAACAAGCTCAACCTGCCCAAGCCGGTGAAGTCGGGCAAAGGCAAAATCATCTCCACCGCCGTTGACGTGCTCGAAGGCCTGGCCTCGGAGCACGAAGTCCCTCGCCTTGTCCTCGACTACCGCCAGCTCACCAAGCTGAAATCGACCTATGTGGACGCGCTGCCCGCGCTGCTGAATCCCCGCACCAAGCGCCTCCACACCACCTTCAACATGGCGGGCTCGGCCACCGGACGCCTCTCCTCCATCAGTCCCAACCTGCAGAACATTCCCATCCGCACCGAGCTGGGCCGCGAGATTCGCGCCGCCTTCGTCGCCGAGCCCGGCAACCTTCTCCTCGCCGCCGACTACTCGCAAATCGAGCTCCGCCTGCTCGCCCACTTCTCCGCCGACCCGCTGCTGGTCGAAGCCTACCGCCGCGGCGACGACATCCACACCCTCACCGCCTCGCAGGTTTTCGGAGTGCCCGCTGCCGAGGTCAACGCCGAACATCGCCGCCGCGCCAAGGCCGTCAACTTCGGCATCGTCTATGGCCTCTCGGCCTTCGGGCTGTCGCAGCAAATCGGCATCGACCAGAAAGAAGCCAAGCGCTTCATCGACGCCTACTTCGAAAAGTACGCGGGTGTGCGCCAGTTCATCGACCGCACGCTGGAGCAGGCGCGCGCCGAGCTTAAGATCTCGACGCTCTTCGGACGCGTCCGTCCGCTGCCCGACATGCTCAGCAAGAACTGGAACGCGCGCGGCTTTGCCGAGCGCACTGCCGTCAACACTCCGCTGCAAGGCACCGCTGCCGACCTCATCAAGCTGGCCATGATCCGCATCGACGCCGAGCTGCGCCAGCGCAACCTGCAATCGCGCATGCTGCTGCAGGTCCACGACGAGCTGGTCTTCGAAGTCCCCGAATCCGAACTCGACGTGATGAAACAACTCGTCACTGAGCAGATGGAAAATGTCTTCGAGCTGAACGTGCCTTTGAAGGTCGATCTCGGCGTCGGAGCGAATTGGCGGGATTTGGAGTAATTCGACCTTGAAGATTCTGGAAATCGCCGTAGATCCAAATGGGAATGGCGATACCCCTCCCCCTTCCCACAAATCCTTAATTTTGCTGGAGATAGAATCAATTTCGGGTGCAAAACATTGGAAACAAAGAAGTTGCTGGCAAAATATCAGGAAATAGGGACCTATGCCGGATTTTCTGAGGATGGAGAGGGGTACTGGCAGGCAGATGGGCGAAAAATCGAGCGACAGGACCCATCACAGGTCGAACCACCTACTGCGGATAAGGGCTTGTCCGGCTGCCAACTACGCTGTCGACAGCTCTTCCTCATTCTTCCACGAGGGATTATATGAGCGAGCTGACAAACCACTAAGCGAGTTAGTCACACTTGAGCGTGATGGCGAACGCCGGTGTTTGCCGGTAGCAGCGGCCGCTTCCAGTCGAAAGCGCTGCGTCACACCGGCGCGCACGCGGAGGAAGAGCGAAGAGTTCCAGACGAGCTTGGCAGCCAGAACGGCATCGCTGCACGAACCCACATTTCCTAACTACAGGGAATGTGGGCCACCTGTCGATTAGCTATTGACTTGTGAGACAAATGGCTACTTAATATGCGCATACGGCATCACTGAGGTTCTTCTCATGGCTCCAATCGGGCGACACATGAGTACGAGCACCAAACCGCGTTTGACACCATCCCTCGCATGCAAGAGGAAGACTGGGATCTCCTCACCAGCACGATTAGGCAGAGGGAGTATCCCGGTCATCGGTCCTGCACTTAATCCGCATTCCCGTCGGAGATAAATCGGTCACGTACGAGCACTACGTGGCGCGCCAATTGATTCAAAGACCGGCATACGGCTTCACCGTAGCTGATTTGTATCCACTGGTGTCAGCATGGAGCAGGCGACACTGAACGATGTCATGTCGGTGTGCGTAAAGAAACGCCCTGATCAATGGCCTATAGAGCTACATAGCAGGGTTTGGCAGATCGTCAACGAATCTCCGCTGCAGACAACTCCTGCCTTAGCCCAGTTGGCGAAGATTAGCCACTTTGATCTATTCGTGACGTCCACATTCGATCCCCTGTTGGAGCGGGTGCTCAGTAGCCGGGTGCCCTTGGAAACCAGGGTTTATCGTGGTTCGGCATTAGACGACATTGGCGATTTACAAAAGGTACGAAAGGATGGACGTCGTTTTCTCTATTATCTCTTCGGCAGGGCCGAGCGGGAAAGTACGACTTCGCGATTTGTGAAGTCGAGATTCTCCGCTTCCTGATCAAGCTTCATGATGCAAAGTACCGTCCTAAGCGGCTCTTCGACGAACTTCGGACAAGCACCTGCTCTTGCTGGCGTCTACTTCAGCGATTCGTCAGCAACGTTCTTACTTTGATTTGAAAGGGCACGGCTTCAGCCTGCCGAATCGGGAGTTGCGCGAGTATCTGGCCGACCCAAAGGTTGGTCAGGATCGGTCCCTCGTGCTCTTCCTAAAGCGCTTCAGCGACACGACGGGTTGTAGGGATCGAGCCGTAAGAATTTGTATCTGAACTCCATCGAAGGTGGTCCGAAGGACGCGGCCCGCAGCTCATCCAGGATCACGGCCACCCACGGAAATGCCCCAAGGCGCGATCTTCCTGAGCTACTCGCGCACGGACCGGGCCTCGGTCGAGACCCTTTATGCCAAGCTCCACGTTGAATCAATCCCGGCATGGTATGACGCAGGTCTGCAGGCAGGCGACGTATGGAAGGAGAAGATCCGCAAGTGCATCGCCAACTGTTCGATCTTCATTCCGCTCGTCTCGATAGAGGCCTTGCGAAGGGACGCGCCGAGTTCCGTGAGGAGTGGCCGCAAGCCGTCGATTTGGACAATCAATATTTTGGCAGCGCCAAATCTCCCATCGTACCCATTGTCGTAGACGATGTAGACGATGTTTTCAAGGCTCCCCAGACCTTCGGCGGTCTGCCAAAGGAATTCGCCGAGGCCCAGATGTACTTCTGCCCACGGGGAGAAGCCGGCCAAAACCTGATCGATTGCCTGCGCGGTCTCCTGCAAAAGGCACCAGGTTCGGAGAGTGAAACCGTGAACCCGCTTCAAGCGACCAAAGCTCAGATGACGACGGTCGTGGACGCCAGCCGGCCATGGCCGGGCCTTTTCCCCTTCACGGAAGAGCAACGTCAGTACTTCTTTGGCCGCGATGACGAAGTCGATGAACTGTTTCACTGCGTCAAGCGCGATGTCATCACTCTGTTGTACAGCAAGTCGGGCCTTGGCAAGTCGTCCCTCCTGCAAGCCGGATTGTTTCCCCGCCTGCGCGAAGGTAGTTTCCTTCCGGTTTATGTTCGCCTCAATTACACCGGGGCCGCAGGATCGCTGGATCGCAGGTGAAATCAGCCCTGCAGAGTGCCCTGCCAAGTGCCGATCTCGCCGAGGTCGCCTCCCCCGCCCCCGATGAGTCGCTGTGGGAATATCTGCACCATCGGGGTGGCAACCTGATTGATCGGTCTGGCGGTGTCGTCTGTCCGGTTCTCGTATTCGACCAATTCGAAGAGGTCTTCACGCTAGGTGCGAGCAACGATGCATCGCAGCAACTTCGTGATCAGTTCCTTAGTTGTTTTGCGGACCTGGTGGAGAACACAATTCCGCAGGAACTTCGCGATAGGCTAGTGGACAGCCCAAAGCTTGCCGCGCAGTTTGATTTCTCCGCAACCGGCCCGCTTCGTTGGCTCGCTCCGTGGGAGTTTGTCACCAAGCTGGAGGGGTTAGACAACGTACCTTCACTGGCCTTTGCCAACAGCCGGATGTATCTCCAGGAAATGAATGGCGAACAGGCCTTGCTGGCGGTTTCGCAGCCCAATCCGAATTTGGTAAGCGATGACGTATCCCGGTTGATCGTGCGGTTCGTAGCCGGGGCTAGTGGTGTTGGTCCGGAACATGCCCGGGGTGGAGAAGGAAGGCCACTGTCTGACCTGGAAGTCGCTCCCGCCATCCTAAGTCTGTTTTGCCGTGAGCTGAGTATTAAACGCGGCAATCTGCCCCAGATAACCAGCGATCTCGTTACCGGAAACGCCAAGACGATCATCGACGATTTTTACCACCGCTGCGTGGGCGACAAGCCTGTGGCGGTGCAGCGTCTCATCGAGGATGAGCTGGTTACCGATCTTGGGTACCGCAACAATATCGACCTCGAGGATGCGAAGAACCAATTACAGCGCGCTGGCGTTCCCAGCTCGGCGATCGACGAACTGGTTGATCACCGTCTACTGCACATTGAAGACTACCGTGGCACGCCGCGGCTTGAACTCACCCATGACGTTTTGCTCGAACCCGTCAAGCGAAGCCGGGAGAAACGACTGGAAAAGGAAACCTGGGAAAAGAAGCAGGCTCAGGAGCGCGCCGCTCTCGAAGAAGCAAAACGTCCCAAATCCTCCATGGCAAGTTGCTCAACCCCGCGGCTCGTACCCAACGGCGTAGCAGCGATGTGGTTTCTAGGCGTGAGCGTTTTTGCATTAAGGCAAAAGGCAGCGGCAGATAAGTCGAAAAGAGAGGCTCTCGACAACGCCGCCAAAGCGCTGGTCGCCGAGAAGGACGCGCGCCAAAACGCAGAGGCTGCAAAGAAAGCGGAGTCCCAGGCCCTCCCAAGCCCGCGCATTGGATCGCCAAGAGAAAACCGCCCCAGCCGCGGATGCGGCCAAGATAGCCGAGAAGAAGGCGGAGACGGCGATGCAGACGGCGCAGGCCGCCAAGAAGGAGGCTGAACGGAAGTCGCAACTCGCACTCGACGTAAGTTCCTTTCTTTTGGCATTTTCGACACCCTCGCGACTGCCTTCAGAGACTCCGCCGACGAAGCCATGCCCGAGGTTCTGAAAATATCGAAGTCCAATGCCACCCGTTGTGCCTGTCTAACCCCTTCTATCAACAGCCCAGTGAGCTCCATCAACCTGACCCAGACACCACAAGGTGCGGCGTCGCTCGGCCGGGTAAATGTGCTGACAGCCTACTCTGCGAGTCAACGGAAAGACGCGGAGACGGGGCACAAGAACTGCAACGCAGCCATTGAAATAGCTGACTCCTTTAGCAAAGACACAAGATACAAGACCAGAATTGTGGCAGCTCGAACCTACGTCACCGCTGGAAGGTATCTACTGATCGAACTTCACGACGCAATGCTATCCCCACGCTGAGAAGGGGATGCAGCTAGTCATCCACAACGTCGGGGAGAGGTAAGGTAGTTTCCACGCTTTGGATTGGGATAATCTGTCCGACATCCATAAGTTCCGTGCTGATATGTCAGAGCTAAACAAAGACTACGATTCGGCTATTCATCTCCATACGCAGTCATTTGACGCTGAAGCTAAGGCCTACGGCTTGAAATCCGACCCAAGTTACCTTCAATTCGAGATGGACAGGGCTGCAGATGTAGTTAGAGACGCCCGGAAAGTGCAAAAGAATGACCTTGTCGAAGAATGGCAGCAAAAGTTCCTGGCGATTGCCTATGGCCACGCTAATGATGATGGGATCTATTCGGACGCAGTAAAAGTGTTGACCGATAGCAAGGAATACTCGGCTGCCAGAAGCTGATGGACTTGCCATTCCTCTCGATGCCGAAGCGACACAAAGCGCCCATACTGAACGCTACTTGCTAATGCTTATTGCTTACTTCTTCATTGATCAGCCTGCTTATGAATGACTTGCCACTGCTTATCGCTTATTCCTTAAAGGCAGTGCTTATCCTGCTTGCAGCGAAAAGGACAGCCTCCGACCCCAAGGATCAAAAGGCAGTGGCAACTGATCTGGCGGTGGTCTATGGCAACCTGGCATGGTATGAAATCCTGGCCGGAAGGCCTGCTGAGGCTTTAACTGATGCACGGAAAGGACTTCACGAAGACCCTACACAGGTTTGGATTGGTGTAAACGAGGCGGACGCATTTTGCTTACTGCTTAGCTGCAGAAGCGAAGAGCAAATACATGGCACTCAAGACGTCCCTTATAAGCAGCGCAAGCTAGTTGAGGACATCAAGAACGACTTCCAGAAGCTTTGCGAGATGAGCTACGCCAGTCCTGAAATGGCCGACATCGCTCAGGATCTAGGCATCAACGATCCCAAGCTGACCTCGTGCCTCGCGTCCGCTTCCGCGCCGAAATAGGCATCTGTATCACCCAGCTCTTACTGACCACTTTGCCGGGTACCCCAGTCCTGAACTCGCCGAAGGCTTGCCGCAGTTCGCCCCGACAGCCGAAGCGCACATAACGAATCGCTTATTGCTTGCTTACTGCTTACTGCTTCTCCAACCCTTGTTTCCTTTTCTGACACCCGACAACAACTTCCCAAATCGGGAAAATCCGGTTACCAACGTAACTTGCACACTTGCGATACCTCTTGCTTCTTCCCTTTCGCCTCCGCACCCTCAAAACTGGAGACCTTTCGCCGAACCGCGATCGTTCTCGACATTTTTTCGTGCGGATAGCCCCTGTGTGCCTGTTGCAGACGACAATAAGCGATTTGCGAAAAGCGAAAAGCGAAAAGCGATTTGCGAATAGCGTCTTGCCAGTTACCAGCTACCCGCCTCAGAGGAGCACTCATGTCTCAACCACTTCGTACCTGTTCTCACATTCAAGAAACCGGCGACACCTGCAACTCCGTCGCTGCCAAAGACCAGAAATATTGCCCCCACCACCTGCGCTACCGCGCGCGCCAGCTTCGCATGGCCCAGGCGCGCGCCCGCTGCGAGCGCTTTCAACATCCAAATTCCGCCGCTGGAGAGCATGTACGCCGTGCAATCCGCCCTATCGCAACTCGCCGAAGCTCTGGCCGCCGACATGATCGATCCCAAGCGCGCCAACTCGCTCCTTTCCGTCCTGCGCCTCATGTCACTCAACTTCCGCCACCCCGAGAAGTGGCAGACCGACCTCTACCACTCCGACCAGCCCGCCGAAATCGACATCGCACAGGAGTTCGGACTCCCCCGCGATCTCGATCTCGACACCCCTCCCGACCTCGCCTTCCCCGAGAGTGTCATCCTGAGCGGAGGCGGCGCGCCTTTTGCGTCGCCGGAGTCGAAGGACCCCTTGGTCCCGGCAGATCGCGCCGGGTTGGAAGTTTCCCCCGGCCTCTCTGCGATGCCCACCGTTGACTACTGCCAACACGGCCCCGGCTGCCCCGAACACACCATCCGCGCCGACTACCCCGAGACGCCGGAGCTCGCCGAGCTCCACGAAATCCAGGCAACCCAGGGCATGGATGCTGCCATCGAGCGCTACAAGCAACAGCAGCGCAACCAGCATCGCCGCCAAGTGGCAGTCGGCCGCAAGCGCTATGCCGCTATCGCGCTGGAGAAGAACCTCCGCCTCGCCGCCGAAAGACTGGCCGAACAGAAACTCGCCGGGAAAAAGCTTCCCGCGTCCGTCTCCGCAGACACTCAGAACCCGAGCCGGGCAGCAGAAACAGAG
Organism: uncultured Acidobacteriaceae bacterium; assembly: GCA_963758255.1. Classification (GTDB taxonomy): domain Bacteria; phylum Acidobacteriota; class Terriglobia; order Terriglobales; family Acidobacteriaceae; genus DASRAA01. The sequence goes on along the minus strand of CAVWUX010000011.1, from coordinate 115,251 downwards.
GCGCTAAGTCCAACGGCCTGACATGGATAGCTGTAACTATCTGTAAAATGAATGAGTTGCGAACAATTTCCGGCTAAACCGTTGAAAACAAAGGAGGCCAAGAAGAAAAATCAAGCCCTCATACGTCGAAAGGCTACTCAGCGAGTTGGTGGCCAATTTCCCAGTGAAGCCCGAAGGGATCGACCACGCGGCCCAGTCGCCAGCCGTATTCTTCGCCGACAGGGAAGACCTCGGTTGCGCCGGCTCTGACCGCTTGCGCGAACATGGCATCCGGATCAGCGACGGTCAAGATCATGCGGACCGTGCCGCCACCCACTGACTCGGGGATAATGTCGGCAGTTTCCGGGGCGCCGCCGCTGACCCAAAACTCGGCGCCGTCAACCGAGAGCTTGACCACGACGCCTCCGCTGGGGTCTTCGAGACGATAGGCTTCGGTCGCCCCGAATGCGGATTTGTAGAAAGCGATCGCCTGGGCGCCATTCCGGACTGACAGCCAGGGCGCAATTGTGCAGTGGAACGAAGCCGATGGTTTTGGGTCAGAGGACATATCCTCACCTCAGAGAACGATCTTATAGGATCATGTAACGCTCGAGAGGGTGTGCTCCCTTGGGATTTTCAACCCGAATCGATAGTCCCCACGGCTTGACTGGAAGGGAACACCCTTGCAATAGTACCCGCATGAAGAAAGCTACTTCCAGCGGTCGCAAATCGGTTGCGAAAGGCTATGCTGCTCCGAAAACCGTGGACGAATATCTTGCACGCGTCCCGGAGCCCGCCCGCACCACTTTGAACAAGGTCCGCGCGGTGATTCGGTCGGTGCTGCCGGCGGAGGCGACGGAGGGCATCAGCTATGGCGTTCCGACGTTCAAGTACAAAGTGTCGGTAGTCTGGTTCGCAGCGTTTTCGAAGCACTGCAGTTTGTTTCCGACCGCCGCAGTCATCGAGCAGTTCAAGGACGAACTCAAGGGCTACACCACGTCCAAGGGGACCATTCAGTTTCCGGTGGACAAGCCGCTGCCAGCCGCCCTGGTGAAGAAGATGGTCAAGGCGCGACTGGCGGAGATCGAGCTCAAGAACAAGCGCTGAGCGGACGTTACTACGATTTCATTTGCGGCGCCTCGCGCGATTGCCACCGCCTCCGAAGATGCAGGTGAGTCCGAACAGATATCCGAAGTTGTACCAGGCTCCATTGTTGTGGACCTCGTAGATGTTCAGTCCGCTCTTGAACAGCGAGATGACGAAGACGAATGGCGCGATGAAGCCTTGCCAGAGACCGAGCCAAAACCCGGCGACGGTGTCTTTGGGGCCGGGCGTGCCTTTCAGGCTGTTGGGGCCTGGGGCGCAGGCGGCGAGCGCTACGAGTAACAGCAAAACGAGAATGAAGGCTGCGATCTTCATGATGGACCTCTCCTGCCAAGGGATACGTGGCAGAGGGGGAAATTGTCTCATGGTCGACGCGGCGCCGCTGCGTTGTCAGGTTCCCGGGACTCTGAGTCGGTGTCAGTTCGGCGGTGCTGGGAGTCAGTCTCATCGGGTACGCAGCGCTTTTGTGGTTTAACGTGCATCGTCCGGAAGTAAAATTGACCGACACATGCATGCCTTGCCGAATAGCGTGGAGGAGTCGCGATGAAGCGCCGCTGGAACTGGCACCTGTATGCGGGATTTCTACTCTGCCTCGCAGGCTTTGTCAGCTACCCATTTGTTTTCGCCAAGTATCCAATCACCCGCGACATCCCGTGGGCCAACTTCCTGCTCTTTGCGGCGGGAGGGGTGCTGCTCGTTGTCGGCTTGCAGCGCGCTTTTGGACAAGCGCAGCGCTATCGCGGAAAAATTACGGGGCCGATTCTAGCCACACTTAGCCTTCTGGCGTTGGGGTTCTTTTGTTACATCGTCTTCTATATGACGAAGCAGTTGCCACCGCCTTCCGCGGCATTGCAAGTTGGTCAGAAGGCCCCTGAGTTTGTGCTTCCCGATACGAACAACAATCCGGTTGCACTTTCGAGTTTGCTGACCGCTCCATTGCCGGGACCGCAGACGCCTCCGAAAGGAGTGCTGCTGGTTTTCTACCGCGGCTACTGGTGACCGTTCTGTAACTCCGAGTTACGGGGTATCGAGAAACAGCTGGCAGAAATTGAGCAACTGGGGGTCCGCCCAGTGGCCATCAGCGTGGACACGCCGGAGACGTCGCGCGAGCTTTGTGCGAAGGCGGGATACACCTACACCTTTCTATCAGACCCGAATGCGGAGGTAATTCGCCGCTATGACCTGCTGCATCGCGGCGCGGGCCCCAACGGACACGATATCGCCCGGCCTGCGGAATACCTTCTAGATGCATCGGGGACAATTCGCTGGCGGAACCTCACTGAGGACTATCGGGTGCGGGCGCGGCCCGAGCAGATCATCGAGCAGGCGAAAGCGTTGCAATAAGCTCTGCGGCCTTGGCGGGACTGGCTCTCTAGTTGGTCCCGAATTATCGCCAAAGTAGCACTGGCCGCTATTTCAATGTTTTAGCCTTGAGTGATACTCTGTTTTCACGCGGAGCGGCCACAGGTTTCCCGTACAATTGGGCTTCGAGGCAAACCGGTCCCCGGTGACGGGCGGAGCGGACGAACTCGAAATGCCGTGCAGTCGTGACGATGTGCAGGCGCGCCGACCGGTCCTGCCGGCGGTGTCCTCGGAACGACAAGATTTTGGCGTTGCAGCACGTTCCTCATCCTCAAGGGTTTACGAGGATGGCATCGGGTTGCCAGAACATGCGTACGAAGTGTGGAATAACTGTAGCAGCACTCTCATAATATCATTCGGTCCTCATAGAAAGAAGCAGTCGTAATGTCATCGAACGGATTCCATAATCGTCCCGCGCGCGTCGGCAACATACGGTCGCTGTTCAGCATGTTTTCCAGCGACCTGGCCATCGATCTGGGGACGGCCAATACCCTCGTATATGCACGCGGCAAGGGCATCGTCGTCAACGAGCCATCGATTGTCGCCATCAACAAGAACACTGGTGAAGTCGAAGCGGTGGGCAAAGAGGCCAAGGAGATGCTTGGCCGCACCCCCGGCAACATCGTCGCCATCAAGCCGATGAAGGATGGCGTCATCGCGGACTTCAAAGTCACCGAGAAGATGTTGAACTACTTCATCCACAAGGCGCACAACCGCAAGATGCTGGTGCATCCGCGCATCGTGATCGGAGTTCCGTCAGAGATCACGCAGGTGGAAAAGCGCGCGGTCATGGACTCCGCCTATCGCGCGAAGGCCAGCGAGGTGCACCTGGTGGAACAGGCGATGGTGGCAGCCATCGGCGCGGGTTTGCCGATTACCGAACCCAGCGGCAACATGGTGGTGGACATCGGTGGCGGCACTACGGACATTGCTGTGATTTCGCTAAGCGGCATCGTGTACTCGCGCTCCGTCCGCATGGCGGGCAACCAGATGGACGAAGCCATCATGAATTTCATGAAGCGCAAGTACAACCTGCTGATCGGCGAGCGCACGGCCGAACTGATCAAGGTTGAGATTGGCTCGGCCTATCCGCTGGAGAAGCCGCTGACCATGGAGATCAAGGGACGCAACCTGATCGAGGGTGTTCCTAAGACGATCACCATTGACGATAGCGAAATCCGCGAGGCGGTGAGCGAATGCGTTTCGACCATCATGAACGCGATTCGCGTAGCTCTGGAACGTACTCCGCCCGAGTTGTCAGCCGATATCAGCGATCGCGGCATCGTGCTGACCGGTGGCGGTGCATTGCTGAAGAACCTCGACAAACGCATTCGCGAAGAGACCGGGTTGCCGGTTTCGATTGCCGACGACCCGCTGTGCAGCGTGGTGCTGGGCACGGGAAGAATGTTGAGCGACTTCAAGCTGCTGCGCAAGATTTCGATCGACTAGTTTTCTCTTTCACCACGGAGGCACGGAGAACACGGAGTCTGCTTTTGCATTTGCGCTTCGAGTCCTTCGTGAATCCGCTGGGGAAAAGTCGGCATGATTTTTCCGGTCTTTGGCGGCGGCAGCGTCTCGCCGTCTGCCTTTGCCAACCGGACACACCTACTTGGCTGTAATCACTCCGGCTTCCTGGTGCCGGCATAGGTATGGACACGATTCTCGGCCGCTATAAGAACCTGATTGTGCTGGCGGCCATCTTGTTCGCCCAGATCATCGCGCTCGCGGTGCAGGTGCGACGTCCGGCGCAGGACGGCGAAACCCGCCTGATCCGCGTGTGGGCAATTGCTGCTGTAACCCCCCTCGAGAAGGCCGTGGTACACAGCCAGAAGTGGGTCCAAGACAAATGGACGGGCTACGTTTACCTGCGCAACGTGCGCAACGAAAATCAGCAACTGCGGGCCGAGATCGAGCGCATGAAGCTGGAACAGGCCCGGCTGAGCGAAGATGCCAACATGGCGCGCCGCGTTCAGACGCTGCTGGCCTTCAAAGAGCAATACATAGAGAGCACTGTTGCGGCGCAGGTGATCGGCACCAGTGGCAGTGAACAGTCGCGGGTGCTCTACATCGACAAGGGCTCGAATGATGGCGTCAAGACTGACATGGCGGTGATCACGCCCACCGGCATCGTAGGCAAGGTGGTACAGGTATTTCCGGGATCGGCGCAGGTGTTGCCCATTAACGACCAGTTGAGCGGAGTAGGCGCGGCGCTGAAGTCGTTGCGGTTGCAGGGAATTCTGAAAGGCGCTCCGAACGGCACGACTACGCTGCAGTACATCATGAGTGATGAGCCGGTGAAACCCGGCGAGGAAGTCATCACCAGTGGAGGCGACCGCATCTTTCCGAAAGGACTCCCGGTGGGCACGGTGGCTTCGGTGGAGCCCGGTAAGGACCTGTTCCTGAACATTCGCGTGATTCCGTCCGCCCGCCTCAACCGGCTGGAAGAGGTGCTGGTCATCACCAAGATCCAGGACAAACTGCCGGACACGTCCGACCTCGGCCCGATTCGGGCATCGGATATTCTCAGCGAGCGACTGCCCGGAGTGCCGGACACTCCAGTCGCGAATGCAGCCGGAAACGCGGCGGGAGGTGCGGGTAGCTCGGACAACTCCGCGCCAGCGAATGTACCGGGAGGCGCTGCAGCCGCGAAGCCGCAGACAGCAGCGAATCCCAGTTCTGCCGGCGCCGCCGCGACTGGGGCGACGGCACCCAAACCCGTGCGTAAGCCGCCCGCCTCGGTTCCGCCGGACGCCAGCAGGGCCAAACCGGCAACGCAGCCCAATGCGGGGGCAACACCGCCGCAATGACGACGCCAGCCATGCAATTTCGCGGAAGCTACACCTCGCGGGAACAGGTTTCGGTCTACGAGTTCAGTTGGCCCGCGGTCATCCTGATTCCGCTGGCAGCCATTTTTGTTCAGGCGTTTCTACCGACGAAGATACGCTGGCTGCCGATCATCGACTTGCCAATGATGGTAGTGATCTTCTTTGCAGTGGCGCGGCGCAATCCCATCAGCGGATGTGTCACCGGCGCGATCATCGGACTGTTGCAGGACATGCTGGGAGGTCCGGCGCATCCCATAGGGATGTACGGCATCACCGACACCATCATCGGATATATGGCCTCGTCGCTGGGAGTGAAACTCGACGTCGAGAATCCGGGCTCGCGCTTCCTGATCACCTACGTTTTCTTTGTCATCCACCAGGCGGTGTACTTCGGAGTGGGACATGGACTGCTGCGGCAGTCGCTGGAATGGAGTTGGAGCCATGTCGCCATCTCCGCTTTGGCCAACGCCGTCGTTGGAGTCTTCGTGTTCAATCTGCTGGATCGTTTTAAGCAACGATGATCGCTGGGGTCGCTGTAGTAGGCGGGCTCTCGGTGTGCCCGGAAGGAAGGGCTGGGGGCGCATAGCCAGGACGCTCAGCCGTCACGGGTTACATGGATTTTTTAACATCCCGGCGGCGGCCACTCAGACTACAATGAGGACAGGGGCTTGCGCCATTCTTCCAGCTGCGTGAGTGATGCCGAACCACAACTTGGCTCTTGGATCTGGGAAGGCCAAGGCCGCGTGTGCGGCGGTGTGGGCAATGGAGCCAGTGACACGCCCTGATCGAGAGTCGTAGTTACCGATGTTTGGTCGCGAGGAAAAGGTTTCTCCATTCCGGCTGACGGCAGTGCAGTACGTGCTGCTGGGAATCTTTCTATTTCTCGCGTTCGGCCTATGGAGGCTGCAGGTCGCGCGCAGCGACTACTACAGCTCGGTGGCCGAACAGAACCGCATCAAGCAAGTTCCCATCCTGGCGCCGCGCGGCAAGCTGCTGGATCGCGAAGGCCGCATTATTGTTGACAACTATCCCTCGTTCTCGGTGCTGCTGCTGCGCGACCAGAACCGCGATCTCGATGCTGACGCCGACAAGATCGCGGACGGACTGCACATCGCCCCTGACGAACTAAGGGCGCGATTGAAGCGCATGGCCTCGGTGCCGGGCTACCAGCCCCTGTTTTTGAAAGACGACATCACGCCCGACGAACTGGCGTTCATCGAGTCGCACCGCGCCGACCTTCCGGAGCTCGACATCATCACTGTGCATCGCCGCTTGTACCCCAAGAATGGTTTCATGGCGCACGTGATCGGCTACGTCGGCCAGGTGAGCGAAGACATGCTGACCCAGCCGCAGTGGGAGCTCTATAACCCGGGCGACATCGTCGGCATGTCAGGAGTCGAGCAGTACTACAACGATATTCTGATGGGCCAGAACGGGTCGCGGCAGGTGATCGTCAATAGCCGCGGCAAAGAAGTGGGCACGCTGAGCGATGTGGCGGCGGTTCCGGGAAAACAGCTCAAACTCACGATCGATCTCGATCTCCAGATTGCCGCCGAACAGGCCATGGAAGGCAGACCGGGCGCGATCGTGGCCATGGATCCGCGCAACGGCGAGATTCTGGCGATGGTGAGCCGTCCCGCGTTCGACCCTAATGCGTTCGCCGTACGCGTAACCCGCGACGAGTGGAACCAGTTGATCAAGGACCCGGGTAAACCGCTTCTGAACAAGGCGATTCAGGCGCAGTTGGCGCCGGGCTCCGTGTTCAAGATCATCATGGCGACCGCCGGCCTGCAGGAAGGGATTGCGCAGGAGTTGGTAGTGAACTGCGGCGGCGGGAAGACCTTCTACGGACGTTTCTTCAAGTGCTGGATTGCGGGCCACGGCTCGCATGGCAGCGTCAACATCAGCAAGGCCATCTATCAGTCGTGCGACTCGTACTTCTACACGCTGGCGGAGAAGCTGGGCATCTCGCGAATCGCCAAGTACGCGACCATGGTCGGACTGGGCCAGAAGACCGGGGTCGATCTGCCGCATGAGTCCTCGGGACTGATTCCGTCGGAAGAGTGGAAGATCAGGAACTTCAAGCAGAAATGGTATGCCGGTGAAACCATTTCGGTGGGCATCGGGCAGGGGGCGGTGACGACTACGCCCATTCAAATGGCGCGGGCCATCGGCGCGATCACCAGCGACGGAGTCCTGCGGCGGCCGCATATCGCATTTCCGGACCAATTCCCGCCGGGATTCAAGCAGGTGGCCCAGTATAACGACGAAACCAAGATACCGATCGATGAGAAGAATTGGATGACGATCACCGACGCGATGGCGCTGGTGGTTTCGCCGGGAGGAACGGCGGGAAGCGCGCACCTTCCCGGCATCGACTTTGCCGGCAAGACGGGCAGCGCCCAAACCGTATCCAATGAACTCAAGAAGAAGATGTCGGCCAGTGAGAAGAGCAAGTTCAAGGACAATGGCTGGTTTGTGGGGGTGACGCCGCGGCGTAATCCTGAGTTGGTCGTTGCGGTGTTGCTGGAAGAGGGCGAGCACGGATTCTTCGCGGCACGCGCGGCATCGCAGGTCATTAAGGCATACGTGGAGAAGCAGCGCAACCGTGAGACCCAGGTGGCCAAGGCCAAGGCGTCCGGTCCCAATGAGGCAGAAGTTGCGGCGGTTTGGCACGAGGGTGACGGCACACCTGGCAACAACAAACTGCAAGGCGGACATTTCGCCATACCGCTCGATCGGAGCGCGAAGCCAGTGACGGCGGCACCCGGCGTGTCGGGAGGCCACGATGCTCTGCCGGCCTCGACACTGGAAGCGACAGAAGTCCATTCGGAAATGGCCAGTCCCGAAGCCGAGACTCCACCGCAGGGTGAACCCACACAGCCTCCGCTGCGGCAGGAGGGGGCGCCGGACGGGTCGATCCCAACTGAGTTAAAGCCCAAAAAGCCGGCCGCAAAGCCCGCGATTGCTCCGGCGGCAGCCGTTCTACGCAGGGGCCAGCCATGAGCCGATACGTGTCGTATCGCGACTTCGACTGGGTACTGCTGGCACTGGTGCTGCTGATCTGCGCGCTGGGAGTCGTGGAGATCTACAGCGCTACGCTCAACACCAAGTTCATGGGCGTACACATCAAGCAGATTTACTGGGTGCTGGGTGGTGTGGCCCTGATGTTTGCGATGAGCGTCGTGAGCTATCAGGCCTTGATCGAGCGGGTGCCGGTGTTTTACCTGTTATCGATCGCGTCGCTGCTAGCGGTGGAAATCTTCGGTAAGAAGTACCTCGGAGCCCGCCGCTGGGTGCAGATTGGCTCGTTTCACTTTCAGCCGTCAGAGTGGGTGAAGCTGGCCCTCATCCTGGCGATGGCCAAGTATTTCGCTGACAACAAAGGCGAGTGTGACGCGCAAGACATCGTGAAAGCCGGGGCACTGGTGGGTGTCCCGATGCTGATGGTGCTGGCGCAACCCGACCTGGGTACCGCCCTCACCTATATGCCGATTGCGGTGATGGGCCTGTTTCTTGGCGGGATGAAGGCCAAACACGGGCTGATCATCGTGCTGGTCGCGGCGCTGCTGGCCCCGGTTGGCTGGCATTTCCTCAAGCCCTACCAGCAAGACCGGCTGACGACGTTTCTCGAGCCAGAGGCCGATCCCCAGCACCGGGGTTACCAGTTGATACAGTCGCTCGTGGCGGTGGGGTCGGGTGGCATCTTCGGAAAGGGTACGGCACAGGGCAGCCAGACGCAGGGGCAGTTCCTGCCGGTTCCGCATACCGACTTTATTTTCGCTGCCTTCGCCGAGGAACACGGATTCATAGGCGCTATGGGGCTACTGCTGCTATACTTTATCGTGCTGATGCGTCTGATCCAGAACGCTCAGACGGCCCCTGACCGGGCTGGTGCTTTCGTGGTCATGGGTGTGGTCGCGGTTTTAGCGTTTCACATTCTGGTCAACGTGGGCATGGTGGTTGGATTCATGCCGGTCACGGGAATCCCCTTACCATTAATGAGTTACGGGGGTTCATCGGTACTGTTCATGTTCCTGGCGCTGGGCATCGTGATGAACGTCCGCATGCGCAGGTTCGTGAACTGAGGGTTAAAGTAGACTTTCTGCTGTCCAGGAGAAACCGCCCCCTGTTGGAGCGGGGAACCAGCAGACACCGGGTTCACTCGCCGGGAAGGCAGTCCGAAGCGGTAACAACGCCTTCGAAGAGTGACAAAAAGATTACGAGCGCCCTCACGTACGAGGGCATGTATCGGCCGCAAGGTGAAAGGGCCGGACAGGATTGCAACGTAAGCTCAGGGAGACGGGTAACGACCCCTTCCGCGGTCGGAAGGTGTGGTCACAAACCTCCAGGAGCTTGCCAAATTACGGTGCAGACGACTCCAAAGATTGCCGTAGCCAAGATCAGGCTGGGTTCGCGCCCGGGCGAATGCCCGAGTTCGTCCTCTGCAAGCTGATTACACCGTTGATTACCTTCTTGTCTGCCTCCTGAGCACGCGCGCCGGTCCACCGGAGCGTCCATGAACAAAGAACTTTACGTTTCCTCCACCCCCCACGAAACCAAAGTGGCATTGGTGGAGGATGATCAGCTCGCCGAAGTGTTTTTCGAGCGGGACAACGAATACACCCTCGCAGGATCCATCTACAAAGGCCGCGTCACCCGCGTGCTACCAGGAATGCAATCCGCATTTGTCGAGATCGGTCTGGAGCGCGATGCGTTTCTGTACGTGTCCGACTTTCTGGAATTAGGCGACGAAGAAGATTCCGAGGAATTTGGAGAAATTCCCGCTCCCCGCACTACAGTCAACCTGATTCAGTCGCCCCAGGCCACAGGGCCACGGGCCGAGCCTCCAGCCGACGAAGAATCGGAATTCCTGGCTGCAGTAGAGGGCGTCCAGGCCATCGAGACCGAAAACGAAGCCGAGGTCACCGAGAGTGCTGCTTCACCTGCCGAAGACCAAACGTCAGGAGAAGGAGCACGCCGCTGGCGTGGGCGTCGCCGGCGCGGAGGCCGGCGCGGCGGTCGAGATGAACATCCCGAACGCGCAGGGCCCAAGGTTGAGGCTGCCAAGCCGGAAGAACAGCCAACTGCAGGGGAAGAGCCGGTGCCGGAAGCATCGGCAGAGCATGGTCCCGAGTCACGACCGGATTCGCGTCCCGCTGCCTATGGGGAGAGTCGCACTGGCTCGCGCGGGGAGTCACGTTCGCGTTCCGATTTCGGCCCCCCTCCTGGATACTCGCCGATGGTGCTACCGGGAGAATCGATCTCCAAGTACCGCAACATGGTGCAGGCGCTGGCGGAACAGACGGCTGCAGTGGCGGAGGAGTCTGAGGAGCCAACAGAGACGGTTGTCACTGGCGCTTTGGAAGATTTCGTTCCTGCAGTCGAAGCGCACGATGCGGGTTCCGCAATAGTGGAGGTAGCGGACGAGCAAATTGAGGCCAAGCTCGAATCGACCGTTGCGCAGCCAGAACCGTTGACCTGGACCGCCGGTGAGACGGATGAGGTGCAAGTCGTTGAAGAGCTTCCAGTCGAAGCTGCCTCCGAGGTCGAAGCTGATGCGGTTAGAGACCAGGAAGAAGACACGGCCCGACTGGGAGCATCGGGTGCGTTGGAGCCGATTGCTGAAGTCCATGAGACGCAAGTCGCGGTTGCCAGCGAAGAAGAAGTCGCCGAGCCGGGGAAGTGAGTCTGGAGAACACTCCGAGCATGTTGCCGAGGCGAGACACGAGATGGCGGAAGTTGCGGCCGACGAAGTTAAGGACGAACATCCATATCTCGAAACTCCACAATCACGGCGATTCGACGCCGGACATCCGCAGCACAACGCGCCTTCCGAAGCTCCTGAGGGACGCACGTTGGAGCACGAGACGCTCGACGACGACGAGATGGAATTCCACCCCATGCCCGAGAACATCGAGGCGCTCAGCGAAGTCGCCGGCGACCTGGAACTTGAGCTGGAGGAAGAAACCCTCGATAGCGACAATGGTTATTCGGAGCGTTGGGTTCCCAAGGTCGCTGATGTGGACGAGGACGAAGTTGTTGCCGCCGAGGAACGCGGCGAAACCAGGTATGCCGCCGGCGAAGACGAAGATGAGGGTGAAGCCGAAGAGGCAGGCGACGAAGAAACCAATGGCCGGGCGGAGTTGAGGGGCGCCCCGCCCACTGCCGGTTATCAGCAACGCCAAAGCGAACGTCAAGGATTCAATCGCCGCAACGACCGCTTCCGCCGGGGAGGAGCACGTCGCAATAATGTCCGCTCCGGCCCTCACTCTCATCGTCCGCAGCCGCTGATCTCTGACTTGCTGAAAGAGGGCCAGGAAATCCTGGTGCAGATCGCCAAGGAGCCAATCGCCAAGAAAGGCGCTCGCATCACCAGTCACATTGCGCTTCCGGGGCGGTTTCTGGTGTACATGCCGACGGTGAACCACGTGGGCGTGTCGCGCAAGATCAACTCTGAAGAAGAGCGCCAGCGCCTGAAACGCATTGTCACCAGCGAGCGCGAGAATGGACTGGGCGGCTTCATCGTCCGGACGGCGGCGGCCAACATCAAGGAAGACGAGCTTCGCGCCGACATTCGTTTTCTGAAGCACCTGTGGGCGGAGATCAAGAACCGCGCCGAAAACAGCAAGTCCCCGGCGCTGATTTATCACGACCTCAACCTGGTGGAGCGGGTGCTCCGCGACCAGGTGAACGCCGACTTCTCACAGATTTGGGTGGACACCGAGGACGAATACGAGCGCGTGGTGCGTTTCGCGCAGCGCTTTCAACCATCGCTGGTGAGGCGCATCAAGCTGTACACGAAAAGCGCTCCGCTCTATGAGCACTTCGGCATCCAGGACGAAATCAACAATGCGCTGAAGTCGAAGGTGTGGCTGAAGAGCGGCGGATCGATCGTGATCAACCAGACGGAAGCGCTGGTGGCGATTGATGTCAACACCGGCAAGTATGTCGGCAAGACGCAGCGGTTGGAAGACACCATCGTCAAGACCAACGTGGATGCCATCAAGGAGATCGTGCGGCAGATCCGATTGCGTGATCTGGGCGGCATCATCGTAATCGACTTCATCGACATGGACGAGCGCCGGAACCGGCAAAAAGTGATGTTGGCGCTGGAAGAGGCCCTGCGCTCCGACCGTGCGCCGTCGAAGGTGCTCCAGTTCAACGACTTCGGATTGGTCGCCATCACGCGAAAGCGCGTCAAGCAGTCACTGGAACGCACGTTGGGAGGGCCGTGTCCGTATTGCGTGGGCGCAGGTTTTGTGAAATCGGTGACTACCGTCTGCAACGAGATCTATATCGAAATGCGCAAGATGATCAGCGAACATGAGCGCACCGACATCACGCTGCGCGTTCACCCCGAGGTTGCGAAAGCCCTGAAGGCCAACAACGGGAAGCTCATCACCGAGATGGAAGAGCTGACCGGGAAGACGGTCCTGGTGAAGAGCGATCCCCTCATCCACCAGGAGAACTTCGATCTCCAGTAACGCATAGAGCGCAAAACGAATTGCCGGGCCCAGTGCCCGGCTTTTTGCTGCGATCTTGCGCTGCTACGAGGCAGCCGGCGGCTTGGGCAGGTCCAGCCTTCCGAACATCTGCTCGAACGGGAGGAATACGGAGAAGACGGTTCCGCTCCTGCCGGGCTGCACACTGCTGATGAAGTGAATGGTGCCTTCGTGCTTCTCGACGATCCCGCGAGTGACCCACAACCCCAGTCCGGTGCCGCTTTCGCCCTTGGTGGTATAGAACGGCGCGAACAAGTTCATGCGCACACCCGGAGGGATGCCGCTGCCGTTATCTAGCACCGTCACCCTGACTCCCTTGCGACCAGGGTCTGAGTACAGGCTCGATTCATAAACGTGCAGGAGAAGTTTCCCGCCTTCCGTCATGCTGTGGATCGCGTTGGAGACGAGGTTCGAGAAAACCTGCCGCAATTCGCCAGGAAACCCCCGCACGGGACGGTGCGTGTCGAAACGCGAAGTAATAGTTATTCCGGCCATGCCGATCTGCGGAGCGTGCAGCGTCAACACGCTTTCCATGACCTTGGTGAGGTCCACCTGCACGGGGGATTGGGCCTCGCGGTGAAAGGTCAGCAGTTGTCCGGTGATCTGGGTGATGCGCGCCAACTCCTCGCTCGCCAGGTCAAGGTACTGCTTGGTTTCGGGTTTCGGGTAGGATTCGTGCCGCAACAGGAAGATGAGGTTGGAGACCGTGTCCAGCGGATTACGGATTTCGTGGGCGATGGTTGCCGCGAGCCGTCCTACCTGGGTGAGGCGATCACTGGCGCGAAGCGTTTGCTCGGTCTGGCGGCGCTGGGTGATGTCACGGAAGACCACTACGACTCCCATCAACTGGCCGCGATCGTTCATGATGGGGGCTCCGTTCATCTCGATAGGGTATTCGCGCCCTGAGCGGCTGACGAGGAGTCTGTGATTGGAAAGCCCCACCACCTTGCCCGCGTCGCGCACGGTCTCAAAGGGATCGGCCATATCAACGTGGGTACGTTCGTCGATGAGCCGCGCCACCTCTCGCAGGGGATGACCTCTCGCCTCCACGTAGTCAGTCCACCCAGTGAGTTGCTGCGCTACCGGGTTGATATAAGTGATGTTTCCCTCCGCGTCTGTCGCAATGACGGCATCGCCGAGGCTGTTCAGAGTGATCTGGAACTGTTCGCGGCTCTCCGCCAACTGCCGGCTTCTTTCTTCTTCGGCCAATAGATGCTTTTCATAGGAATTGGAGAGTTGTCGCAACTCCCGGCGCGTCAGGCCGAAGAGCAGGGCCGCAACGACGATGGACAATAGGACAGCGGTAATCAGAACCACGCGGCCCAAGTTTCTGGCCTGTTGCGTCCTCGAGTGGAGTAATCGCTCTTCTTCGGCGACGATGTCTCGCTGCCGCAGCCGGATTTCCTGCATAAGAACATCGCCCTGCATCAACTCGTCGCCGCTAGGTTTCTTCTTGGCATGTATCGCAATCTCGTGCTCCGCCCAACGAATCCAGTTCTCGTCAAGACCGTGGATGTCTCGAATGCGGTCCTGTTGCAGGGCATTGTCGGCGGTCAACTTGGTGAGGGCGTCGATGCTTGCAGGCAGTTGCGATCGGGCGCGCTCGAAGGCATCAAGGAACTTCTGGTCGCCCGTCAGCTCGAAACCCCTGGCGCTGGACTCCATATCCGACATGTACCGCATTACCTGGCGAGCATTGGAAATCACCTGATCGGTATGGTCGACGCGGTGCAGCGAGCTGGTCAGCGACAGGATCTCGACGGCCAGGACGCCGGCAAGCAGAACCAGCAGCGCCACGGGTATGGCGATGGTGCGGCGGAGCAGCTTTTGGAAAGTGCGTTCATCCATGGCAGAGGCGGGCATGGGAGCACGATTGCGTGCCACCACGATGATACCGTAACTCGGGCGGCCGCTTCGGCGATGAGATTCTAGTCAGCGGCAGCGCTGCTGGAGCTGATGCGGGCGGTTGGTTTGTCCATGCGCCGCTGGATTGACGCCTGTTTCGTTACGCCGACAACGATCCGATAGAGGAGAAGCACACTGACGATTGCGGCGTAGATGACCGGAACCCGAACGTCCTTTTTCACGAGCCAGATGTAATGAATAACGCCGGCGATGGCGGTAACGTAGATGAGCCGGTGGAGGACCTGCCAACGCTTGCCCAACCATCGAATAGCGCGCTTGGTTGAGGTGAGCGCCAGGGGAATCATCAGGACAAAGCCTGTGAAGCCAGCGGTGATGAACGGGCGCTTTACGACATCCTTGGCAATGCTGTGCAGGTCAAAAAACTGATCGAGCCAGATGTAAGTCAGAAAGTGCAAGCAACCGTAGAAAAAGGCAAACAATCCTAGCATTCGCCGGTACTGTATGAGCCAGTACTGCTTGGTCAGCGTGCGAACCGGGGTGACGGAAAGGGTCACCATCAGGAACGCGAGGGTCCACGTACCCGTCGACCAGGTGATGACCTGAATCGGGTTGGCGCCCAGGGCAGAGTTGTAGGCCTTCCACGCCAAACGGCCCAGGGGTACAAGGCACGCAAGGAAGATGATCGGCTTGAGATACTTCGCTTTCACGAGTCGGGGCCTCAGAAGTTCTTCTTCAGGTCCATTCCGGCATACATCGACGCGACCTGATCGCCGTAGCCGTTGTACATCAGGGTTGGCCGCTTGAGGAACTCGCCGATGCGGCGCTCCTTCGCTTGGCTCCAGCGGGGATGGTCGACGCTGGGATTCACATTGGAGTAGAAGCCGTATTCGTTGGGAGCGGCCTTGGTCCAAGTCGATGTCGGCTGATGCTCGACCAGCTTGATTTTCACGATGGCTTTGATGCCCTTAAATCCGTACTTCCACGGGACAACCAAACGAATCGGCGCACCATCCTGGTTGGGAAGGGTTTCGCCGTAGAGTCCTACGGACAGGATTGTCAGCGGGTGCATGGCCTCGTCCATCCGCAGACCCTCGACGTACGGCCACTCGAGGACGCTGCGCTGCTGACCCGGAAACCGCTTGGGGTCGTACAGTGAAGTAAATTCCACGAACTTGGCCTTGGAATTCGGCTCGACCTGGCTCAACAACGAACTGAGCGGGAAGCCAATCCAGGGAATCACCATCGACCAGCCCTCGACGCAGCGCATGCGATAAATGCGCTCCTCGAGGTGCATCTTGAGCAGCGCGTCAATGTCGAATGTTTTCGGCTTATTGACCAGGCCCTCAACTTTCACCGTCCAGGGGCGCGGATTGAAATTCTTGGCGAGATCGGCCGGCTCGTATTTGTCGGTGCTGAACTCGTAGTAGTTGTTGTAGTGCGTAACGTCGTTGAATGGAGTCTGTTTCTCAGACGTGCTGAAGGAGCTCTTGCCGAACTCGAGCTTCGTGGCTGCAACGACCTCGTCGGAAGGCGCCATTATGTGGCGAAGCCTGTTCGCAGCGAGAGTTAGTCCAGCCAGTGCGCCGGCACCGGCGATAAAACTGCGTCGATTCAGATACAAGCCCTTTGGGGTGATTTCAGAAGACGGAATATCCGACGGTTTCTTCACAAACATCTACTGCTCCCGTTGATCTACTGGTAAATGCCATCTATCTCTTATTTGTTTTGATTCGCCAGCTTGGATTTCGTTACAAAGGGGATACTTGCGGTTTTTCCTGAGAATCACGCCAGCTGATCGTGGTGTCGCTCGCAGGATGGCACGAAAGGGTCGGATGAGGTCTCAAATGCGACAATGATCCGGGGAACAAAATGTTGCGAACGCCCGTATATTTCATCAACCACTGGTGTATCCGGAAGGAGATTGAATCGATGAACCTCCGCACTTCCGCCATCCTCATGTCTATCCTGGTAGCTTTCGTCATCGCACCCAGCCTTGCCTTTGCAAACGATGGCGGGCAGCGAGTCCAGTTTTTCCAGAACATCACGGTAGGCTCTGACGACCATGTTGAGGAAGCGGTGTGCATCTTCTGTTCGATCCGAATCGAAGGTTCTTCCGGCGACACGGTCGCAATCCTGGGCAACATTATTGTCGACGGAACGGTGAGCGGAGATGCCGTTTCGGTGGGTGGAGGCATCCGACTGGGCGAGGATGCCGAAGTCAGCGGTGATACGGTGGGCATTGGGCAAGGCGTCTACCGGCATCCCAACGCTGTCGTCAATGGCCAAGTGGTCAGCGAATCTGGGCCCATCATCCTGTTAGGGTTGATAATTGTTCCGCTTTTGCCCGTCATTCTCGTAGTCTTGCTCATTGTCTGGCTGGTTCGGCGAAATCGCTACATTCCGCCCACGCAGGTCGCGTACCGTCGCTGACGTGAACTGCTGGGGAATGCCTCAAAGCTGACCGCGCCACTCCACACCGCAAGACGCGTGGTTCACCCGGAACCGGTGTCCAATATTTGGACAAGCTGCTTGATTTCCGCCACCTTCCCGTCCCTTGAATTGCAAAGTTTCAGGATCTTGAGACATGCATCACACCATGATGTGCACTGCGTCACGGCAATTGCCGTCTCAATGGCGCTAAATGACAAGCATTGGTATGTCCCGGGCCGCGCCTACTTCGTTACTTCCAAATGGAAGACGGTCCGAGGTTGGAACGAGGTGGGGTGCGTTTGATGACGCAGACCGGCCCGACTCTTTCTCCAAAATCGACCGCAACCATAGGAGACCGCATCTCCCATGCATGGCCGATAGCATCGGCAATCATCTTATTTATTGTTGCGATGGCGTATTTCAGCGGTGGTCACGCTGGTAACAACTCCCGCCAGGAGTTCGTCATCGGATTGCTGGGAGGCTGTCTGCTGGTGGCGGTGCTCGTGCTTGCCATGGCCGTCATCATGAGGACACGCAGTCTGCGGAGAAGCGAACTTCGCAACCGGGAGCTTGCGCGGGCTAACGCAGAGCTGCATGCAACGGCCGCCAGTGCCCGTGGAATCGAGGAGGCGCTGCACGAGTCGCAAGCGAGGCTGCGGTCACTGGTCGACCGAGCCCCTTTTGGTATCGCCCGTAGCGGATATCTGGCACAACGATTCGAGACCGCCAATCCGGCATTCTGCGAGATGCTGGGCTACTCCAGAGAAGAATTGCTCAGCTTGTCGCTTGAGACCCAGCTCTATGCCAACCCTGGCGACCGGGTCCAATTTATGGAACTGTTGCGTCGCAATCGCAGACTGCAAGGTCACGAACTGACGTTTCTCAGGAAAGATGGAAGCCCGATACGGTTGCGAGTCTCGGCCGTTCTCACCGCGCATGACGACGGGAGATCGGAGGAGGTCGAGGCTTACGTCGAGGACCTGAGAGAACAGAGTGCGCTGGAGCAACAAATTCGCGCGGTCCAGAAGCTGGAAGCAGTGGGCCGCCTGGCAGGTGGCGTGGCTCATGATTTCAACAACATCCTGGTGGTGATCAAGCTGTCGACCGAGATGATGCTGGGCCAGATTACGCCAGACAGTCGCTTGAGCAAGTCGCTGTTGCAGGTCTCAAACGCGGCCGACCGGGCGGCCGCATTAACCAAACAGCTGCTGGCTTTCAGCCGCCGGCAGATGATGCAGGCGCGCGTGGTCAACGTGAATACCATCGTCCATGACACCTCGCATCTGCTGAGCCGGATCATAGGCGAGGACATTCGGCTCGTCATCAAATTGGCTGATGACCTGTCGAATACCAAGCTCGACCCAGACCAGCTTGGCCAGGTCGTCATGAACCTGGCGGTGAACGCGCGGGATGCAATGCCAGAAGGTGGGATGCTCCACGTTGAGACGGCCAACGTTAAATTGGATGAGCTGTACGGCAGGACACACCCATCGGTTCAGCCGGGAAGCTACGTTATGCTGGCCGTCTCCGATACCGGAACGGGCATTGCCAAGTCAGACCTGCCGCACATCTTCGACCCATTCTTTACCACGAAGGAACTGGGCAAAGGAACGGGACTGGGATTGTCAATCGTGTACGGAATCGTAAAGCAGAGCGGGGGATACATCTGGGTCTATAGCGAGCCGGGGCAAGGCACCACATTCAAACTGTATTTCCCCACGACCAAAGCGGGTCTCGAAATGCTGCCGTGGCGAGCCGACGCTGCGGGGCACGCGACCGGCCAGACAATCCTTGTGGTTGAGGATGAAGCGGCGATACGAGGCAACGTCCGCGATTGCCTGCATCAACTGGGATACAACGTGCTGGAGGCCGAGTGTGGCGAAGGTGCTCTGCAGGTTTGTGAACTGAAACGGGGACAAATCGATCTGGTGATGACGGACCTCATCATGCCCGGCATGGGTGGACGAGAACTGGCGAAAAAGCTATCGGAGCGGTTTCCCGACATCCGGGTACTTTTCACGTCGGGTTACACGGAGGACAGTGTTGCCTGCCGCGAGATGCTAGACCAGGATAGTTCATTTCTCGAAAAGCCCTTTAGCGTTTCCGACTTGTCCCGTGCAATCCATCGGATACTGGCGTTGCGGCCCCACCCAATCAACGAGAACGACTCAATCTCCGTAGTACAAAACACAGCTTGACACTTCCACACGATCTGACATCCGGTACTCCAAGTTCGCTGTGGCGAAGGGAAAAGGTTGCTGGGATCAACGAACGCGGAACAGGCTCGACCACGACTCATCCAAACTGCTCCATCGATCGCGATCCAGCGAATTGGCAGGCGAGTCGGGCAGGTAAAGTACTCCGTGGCCTTGGGGGCAGACCATCTCGGTCCCCGCCCAATTCAGCAACACCGAACCCGTGCGTCCGATCTCGACAGGCAATTCCAGGCGCCGCAAACACGCACGGCAGCGCCAGTGCTGGTCGCGGACCGACCACGACAAGACAGCAATTGCCACCGGCAGGAACACCCAAATCGAGTAATCGTCCACCAATGGGTAAGCCGATCCGACCATTAGGTCAGCGATCCAATGCACCACGCACCAGGACCCCAAGGCTGCTGTGGCCAGTAATAACGCGGACTTGGCCAGCAAGAATCCTAGCCACACGGTTCGCGCGGCGAGACCTTCAGGGAGGCTGCCGAGGCTGCTGGCGGGACGACGAAGGACGACGACGAGCACGGCACAGCCGATGGCCAGAAGCAAGAACCAGATCGTACCGAGCAGGTCTCGCCGCAACTGCGCATCGACCGCAACGACCTGCAAATGCGACGAAGGATGAACGTATCCCGCACTCTCAGTGAGGTCAGACAGATCGCTTTGCACTCTGCTGGCTGAGGCGTCACCGCGCAGTTGAGCCACGGCTCCGACCCGCCGTTGAAAGTTGGTGAACAACATGGCAGGGTCGATCAGGCCCCATACCGCAATAGTGGGGGAGATCAGGCGAAAGCTGGGTGGCAGGACTCCGATTACTGGCCGGGGCGTGCCATTCAGATCGACCTGCTTGCCGACGATGTCCGGATCAGCGCGGAACTCATGCTTCCAAGCGGAGTTGCTAAGCACGACGCAACTGGGGCAGTTTTGGAGGTCGCCGGCCTCGAATGTGCGTCCCAGAGCGGCCTTCAATCCCAGGGTCGCAAAGAACTCCGGACCAACCCGCGCGGTCGCAACCGGCAAGTCTCGCCGCTGCAGCAGGAGATTGCCGGGTCCCCAGGAAAAGGGTGTCAGCCCATCCACGAACTTCGATTTGCTCCAGATCGAGGCCAGGTCGAGCAGCGTGTCGGAGCGGGTGCGGCTGAACTTCCCGTTGATTCCATCGCCATTCAGAGTGATCAGCACAATCTCAGAGGGATGGGGAACCGGAGCAGAAGCTGCCACCCGGACGGCCGGAACGAAGCCGCTGCCGAAGACCAGCAGCGAAAGGGCCAAGGCCAAGACTGCCAGGAAGGTGACGGGAGATCCGAACGCTCCACGCAAATTGGAAGAAAATCTTTCGCGATCGACCCGTTTCCAGAACGCGTCGGGAAACGTCGCCCAGCAGTGCCGAGCGATGATCAATCGGTTCTGTTCGGTGAGCTGTCCCGACTCTGCAAGGTAATGGCACCAGTGCCAAAACTTCCCGTCTTGCTCGGAACGCCAATGGGCGCGAAGGTTGCGAGGCACCAGCCAGGCGGCGATCCAGACGATCAACCGACATTGCCAGAGAGTCGTGCGCAGGCGATCTGGGAACCACATCACGCCGCTCCTAAACCAGGCCCCACGGACAGCGCTGACTGTCATTCTAGCCCAGGTTGTCATCTAGTAAGACACCCCAATCGTGGGGAAAGTTTCTGCGGACTATGCCCGACCCCGGATAGCAAGAAGCGGGTTTTCTAGTGGTTTTCGATTATTGTTCAGGAGTTTTGACCGCGTTGTAATCCCAGTAACTGTTATCTGCGATGAGCAGCGAGGCACGCTGCGAACGGATGGGGTTCCGTCATGACTCGAGGCTGCTGCCGACCGGAAGCTGCTTCGGGACAGAGAATCACGGAAAACTAGAACTGATCAGATATCGGCAGCTGCGTACCCGCCGGATGGTCGGCTGGCAGGTTGTGGCGGCGAATGGCTTGCATGGCTCAAGTGGGTTCAAGCCGATGTTTTATTGGCGCGAAAACTGCCGGGTTTCGTGAAGCGCGGTGACATGGGGAAGTCGAGTCGGAAGCTGTGGCGACCCTTATAATTATGGGTACTCTCGCCATCGAATCCGAGGAGACATCCTGAATGTTTGCATTGCTGCGCCGGTGGATACCGGGCCTGGTGACAACCTGCCTGCTGGTGAGTGCCTCTTCGGCCGAGACACCCCAGGTCCGGGCCGAGGCAGCCAAGCTGAATAACCTGGGTGTCGCGATGATGAACCAGCAACTAATGGAGAAAGCGGTGGCGAAGTTTGACGCCGCGTACAAGCTGGATCCGTCGCTGGCAATTGCCGAACTGAACAAAGGCATCGCATTGCTCAATCAACAGAAGCTGCCGGAGGCGGAGGAAGCATTGCAGCAGGCGGCAGCGAAAGATCCAGAAAATCCACGGGTCTGGTACAACCTCGGGCTGGTGCATCGCGGCGAGGGCAAGGCGGCGGACGCGATCTCGGATTTCCAAAAGGTACTGAAGATCGATCCCACCGACCCCGACGCGTATTACTTCCTCGGTACGTTCTACAGCCAGCAGCAGGACTATCCGCAGGCCATTGAGGCGTTTCAGCAGGCGTTGAAAATCAACCCGTTGCACGCTTCGGCGGAGTTTGGGCTGGCGCGCGCGCTACAGCGTTCGGGCCAGACCGACGAGGCGCGTGTGCATCTGAAGAAGTTCGAGCACCTGACGCACGACAAGATTTCCGCTCCCATCACGCTGACCTATGGTGAACAGGGCCGTTATTCCGTGGCGCAGGACGTGATCACCACCGAGCCGGCGGTGGGGCCGATGATTCCGGTGAGATTTGTGCCGCAGGAGTTGGGTGGGGCAAAGAACGGTTCACGCGGGGATTTGCATGCTCGATGTAGACGGCGATGGGAAGTTCGACATCGTGTCGTTGGCGGAGGGTGATTCCGTTGTCAAGGTCTTTCGGAATCTCGGGGAAGGGAAGTTCAAGGAGGAGCCCGAGAGCAAGTACGGCTTGGTGCTCAAGGGCAAAGGCGTTTCGTGCGCGGTCGGCGATTACGACAACGACGGCAAGAACGATCTGGCCGTGGCGCTCAGCGATCGGGTGGTGCTGTTTCACAACGAGGGCGGTGGCAAGTTCAGCGATGTTACCGCCAAGGTTGGAATTACGACACTCAACGAGCCTACAGGGATGACCTTCGTGGATTTTGACCACGATGGTGACCTCGATTTGTTCATCACGGGGAAGCGGCTGAGCGGCGTCAAGGACTCGACCGACAGCGTCCTGTGGCGCAATAACGGAAACAATACATTCACCAACTGGACGGAGCAGACCGGACTAGGGGGTGAGTCAATTACGGATAGTGCGACTCTGTCGGATATCAATAACGATCGCGCCGTTGACCTCGTCACGGCGGGATCGACCGGGGCGACAATTTGGATCAACCCCCGCGAAGGGAGGTTTGAACCATTTCCGCTGTTCACCAGTGCGGCAGGTGCGAACGGCATTTATGTCCTTGACTTCAACAAGGACGGTTGGATGGATGTCGCGCTGACACACGCGGGCGCCCCAGGTGTAAGCCTGTGGCGAAATGTGGACGGAAAGAAGTTCGAGCGCGTGACGCTGCCGATCAACGACGCAACGCAAGGCTGGGGCATCACGGCGATTGACTTTGACAATGACGGTTGGATCGATCTCGCCGCGGTGGTGGAGACAGCGAAGGGTCCTGAGCTGCGCGTGTTTCGCAACAAGGGCGCCGAGGGATTTGAAGACGTCAGCGTGTCGCTTGGACTCGACAAGCTGAAGCTGCACGACCCACGCTCGGTTATTGCCGCCGATCTCGACAACGATCTGGCAGCTGACCTTATCGTGACGCAATTGGGCGGCGACCCGGTTGTGCTTCGCAACGATGGCGGCAACAAGAACCACGCTCTGAAGATCGACTTCAAGGGCTTGGCCGACAACAAGACCGGCTTGGGAACGAAGGTCGAAGTTTTTTCTAACGGACTGTGGCAGAAATTCGAAGTGGCGGGAGGCGCTGGCTATCTCAGCCAGGGGCCGCCGGAGGTACTGGCGGGACTTGGCAAGAACACCAACGCTGATATCGTTCGCATGCTGTGGCCGACAGGCGTGCTGCAAGACGAGATTGATGTCGCTGTGAACAAACCTGTGTCGTTCATGGAGCTCGACCGGCGCGGCAGTTCGTGTCCAACGTTATTTGCATGGAATGGCGAGAAGTACGAGTTCATCACCGACGTGATTGGCGCGGGTGTGGTTGGCCACTGGATTTCGCCGACCGCGACAAACACGCCCGATCCCGACGAGTGGGTGAAGATCGACGGCTCCAAGCTGCGCGCTAAAGACGGCTACATGAGCGTGCGCTTCGGCGAGCCGATGGAAGAAGTGAACTACATCGATCAGCTTCGCATGGTTGCGGTCGATCATCCCGCAGGAATCGATGTGTATCCCGACGAGCGCTTCCTGGATGATCCGCCTTTCGCCAGCGGCAAGACGGTTGCGACCTCTGCGCCGCATCCTGCGGCGGGTGCATGGGACAATGAGGGCCGCGACGTGTGGCAGCTGTTGAGCGCGCGTGATCACCAGTACGTTCGCGACTTCACCAACCTGCCCTATGCTGGCTTCGCCAACACGCACTCGCTGACGCTCGATCTTGGGACATGGACGCCGAAGAAACCGCTGCGCCTGTTCCTCAGCGGTTTCATCGAGTACTTCAGCGCGACCTCGATGTATGCGGCCTGGCAGGCGGGGCTAAAGCCGATCTCGCCCTACATCGAGGCGCAGTTGCCCGACGGCACGTGGAAGCGCGTGGTCGAAGAGATGGGGTTTCCCGCGGGGCTGCCGCGTACCATTACCGTCGATTTGACCGGCAAACTTCCGGCTGGCACGCAGCGCATCCGCATCACGTCGAACCTGCAGATCTACTGGGACCAGGTGCTGGTGGACAACGGCCCGGCGCGCGAGAACGAAGTCCGTACCACAGAACTGTCGCTGGCTTCGGCGACGCTGGGATTCCGCGGCTATCCGCGGCAAGTGGACGGCGCGACCCCCGGCGACCTGACCTATCACTATGAGCAGGCCAGCACCACTGGACCATTCTCGCGTTTTCGCGGAAGCTACACGCGGTACGGCGATGTGACGGCACTGCTTAAGTCCATCGACAACCACTTCGCAGTTTTCGGCACGGGCGAAGATATCGACGCCGAGTTTGACGCGGCGTCCCTGCCTGCTCTGCCCGAGGGTTGGAAGCGCGACTACTTCTTCTACGCCAACGGCTTCGTGAAAGACATGGATTTCTACGAAGCGATTCCGTTCACCGTTGCCGAAATGCCGTTTCACGGCATGAGCAGCTATCCGTATCCGGCGAACCAGCACTATCCCGACGATACAGCGGCCACTGGATATCGGCTGCAGTGGAACGATCGCTTCGAGTCGGGCGCAAACAATGCGCGGGGTTACCGCTTTGAATTCGCGCCTCGCGCAGTTGATCCCGAGCCGATAACTCCGAATCGCGAGCGCTCGGAGCAAGTAATTTCACCACCGAGGCGCGGAGGACACGGAGAAGAAGAGGAAACAAGAACCGACTCCGTGCTCTCCGTGTCTCCGTGGTGAACTCGTTGCAGCCTGGCAAGAAGGCAGGAATTCGTAGTACCGGAGATTTGAGCTTACAACGATGAAGAAGTTGGCAATATTCTCGCTTACTGCGCTGACGATTTCGGCCATCTACCTATATGCCTGGCCGTCCGCCAATTTGTTTTACGCGGGAATGGTGTTGTTTCACGTTGGCCTGGGCGTGGCGTTCTGCATCGGGGGACTGCGCCTGCTGCCGACGGTGATGCGCCAACCTGCGATTGTGAAGCTGGGTGCGCTGGCGCTTGCCATCGGCGCAATACTCGGGCTGACGTTGATCTACACCGGGGCCACACGACCGTACACCAAGTTGCTTTGGTCGCACGGAGCGCTGTCGGCATTGGCGGTCGCTTTGTTGGCCGGTTGGTGGCTAAGCCAGCGCAAGGAAACGAACCGAAGTGCTTGGGTGCCCGCGATGGGCATGATAGCCGTGGCGATTGTGATTGCCCTTGGAGCGACGTATTCCCGCGATTCCTGGAGCAAGCGCTACGTGATCGAAAACCCACCGATGGCGCCGCTGTCCATGAACAACGAAGGCGATGGGGCAAAGGGGCAGTTCTTTCCGAGTTCCTCACAGGTTGCCGGCGACCGGAAGATCCCATCGAAGTTCTTCATGGAGTCGGATGCCTGCCAGCGCTGTCACCAGGACATCTATAAAGAGTGGCAAAGTTCGGCCCACCATTTTTCCTCGTTCAATAATCAGTGGTACCGCAAGAGCGTTGAGTACATGCAGGACGTGAATGGCGTGAAGCCATCGAAATGGTGTGCGGGCTGCCACGATCCGGCCTTGCTCTACAGCGGCATGATGGACACGCCCATCAAGGAAATCGTCCACCGGCCCGAGGCGCAGGCGGGCATGGGCTGCATGATGTGTCACTCCATCGTGAAGGTGAAAAGCACGATGGGCCAGGGCGACTTCATGCTCGAATATCCCGAACTGCACGAGCTGGCAGCCACCAAAAACCCGGTGATGCGCTGGGTACACGACTTCAGTATCAAGCTGAATCCCGAGCCGCACCGGCGCGTCTTTCTGAAGCCGTTCATGCAGAAACAGACGCCGGAGTTCTGCTCGTCGTGTCACAAAGTGCATCTCGACGTGCCGGTGAACAATTACCGCTGGCTCCGCGGCTTCAACGAGTACGACAACTGGCAGGCTAGTGGCGTGTCCGGCATGGGTGCGCGTTCGTTCTACTATCCGCCGAAGCCGCAGGGGTGTCCCGACTGCCACATGCCCGAGACCCGGTCGAACGACATGGGAAATGTCGCGGGCATGATTCATTCGCACTCCTTCCCGGCTGCCAACACCGCGCTGCCCATGGCCAACCAGGACGCTCACCAGATGGAGGTCACGCAGAACTTCCTGAAAAGCGGCGTGGTGAGCATCGACATCTTTGCTTTGTCGAACGCTGGTCCAGTCACCAGCTCAGCGGGCGGTCCGCAATCTGATTTGCAAACCACTTTCGCCGTCGGCGAAGAAGCAGAGATGAAGACTGTGGGGGAGACCAGCGGCGTGGTAGCTCCCGTGACAGCGCCGCTCGACAAGACCAATGCTTCGGTGCGGCGCGGCGATAGCGCGCGTGTGGATGTGGTGGTGCGCACCCGCAAAGTCGGGCACTTCTTCCCCGGCGGCACGGTGGATGCTCCCGACACCTGGATAGAACTGAAAGCGGTGGACGACAAGGGGCAGGTGCTGTTCTGGAGCGGCAAGGTTGAGCAGGATGGCAAGGGGCCGGTCGATCCGGGAGCGCACTTCTACCGCTCACTGCAGATCGACGAGCACGGCAATCCCATCAACAAGCGAAATGCCTGGGCGACGCGAGCTGTAGTGTACGTGCACCTGATTCCGCCAGGTGCGGCTGACACCGTGCACTACCGGCTCAACGTGCCGCAGAATGCTGGCAGCAAGATCACGCTCACGGCAAGACTGTGCTATCGCAAGTTCTCCTGGTGGAATACGCACTTCGCTTATGCCGGAGTGTCGGCGCAAGGCCCTGATGGCCCGCAAACCACCAAAGACTACGACGACCGGCAATTCACTTTTGACGGCGATCTGCAAAAGGTCTCGGGCAAGCTGAAAGAGATTCCTGACCTGCCAATCGTCGTTCTGGCCGAGGACACGGTTGAGTTGCGCGTGCTGCCCAGGGGCGCCCCGGCTGACGCTCCCAAAACTGTCGTCGAGCAAGCCGATTGGCAGCGCTGGAACGACTACGGCATCGGGCTGTTCCTGCAGGGAGACTTTAAGGGAGCGGCGGCCGCCTTCCAGAAGGTGACCGAGGCCGATCCCAACAATCCTGACGGCTGGGTGAACCTGGGCCGGGTGGCGGTACAGGAAGGCGACATGGAGCGGGCGAGGACGGTGTTGCAGAAGGCACTGGCGCTGAGCCCGAATCTGGCGCGGGCACACTATTTCTACGCGCGGGTGCTGCGCTCCGACGGCGATTACGATGGCGCAGCCCAGCAACTGCAGAAGGTGCTTGAGCAATACCCGAAGGACCGCGTGGCGCGCAACGACCTGGGACGCGTGCTGTTCCTCTCCCGCAACTATCCGGAGGCGATCGCGCAAATTCAACAGACGATTGCCGTCGATCCCGAGGACCTGCAAGCCAATTACAACTTGATGCTCTGTTACAAGGGGATGGGTGACAACGCCAAGGCCGCCGAGTACGAGAGGCTCTACCTGCGATTCAAAGCCGACGAGTCATCGCAGGTGATTACGGGGCCTTATCGCAGGCTGCATCCTGAGGACAACAACGAACGCCAACTGATTCACGAGCATGTTTCGTCGCCGCTCGGGCCAGCGGAGAAATCGCCAGCGGCGGTGGCTGAAAAACACAGGGCGGCGACCGCGGGCAAGTAACCCAAACTATGAAATTACAATGGAAATCATAGCATTATAATGAGAGTTATAATAAAAACCTCCTTCCTTGTTCTTGTGGGCGTCGTTCTGGCTTACCCCGGACCTGCGCAGGTTACCTTTCGCGACATCACCAGGCAGGCAGGTATTAACTTTGTGCATAACAACGGCGCAGTGGGCAAGAAGTGGCTGCCGGAAACCATGGGCCCGGGCTGCGCCTTCATTGACTACGACAATGACGGCTATCCCGACATCCTGTTGGTCAACGGCAAAGACTGGGGCAAGACGGGCAAGCCGTCGACGCTGAAGCTGTACCACAACAACCGCAACGGCACCTTTACCGACGTCACCGCCAAGGCCGGGCTGGCGATTTCGCTCTTCGGGATGGGCGTGGCGGTCGCTGATTACGACAATGACGGCAACGACGATGTTTTCGTCTCGGCGCTGGGCCAGAGCCATCTGTTCCGCAACAACGGTAATGGGAGGTTCAGTGACGTCACCAAGACTGCGGGGATGATGGGCCCGAACGAGTTCAGCACCAGCGCGGCCTGGTTGGACTACGACCGCGACGGCAAGCTGGACCTGATCGTCGTCAACTATGTGCAGTGGAGTCCGCAGGGCGACATCTATTGCACGCTCGATGGGACGCACAAATCCTATTGCACTCCGGAGTCCTACAAGGGCGCTTCGGTGCGCCTGTGGCACAACCTGGGTAACGGCAAGTTCGAAGACGCCACCGCAAAGGCGGGCCTGTTCGACAACTCGTCGAAGTCGCTGGGTGTGGCCGTGCTCGACGTGAACGGTGACGGCTGGCCCGACCTGGTGATTGCCAACGACACCCAGCCCAACAAACTCTACGTGAACAACACCAAGGGAGTCTTTACCGAATCGGCAGTGTCGGCCGGCATCGCCTTCAGTGAAGACGGAGTGGCGCGCGCCGGCATGGGCGTCGATGCTGCAGACTACGACCATACTGGGCGGCCCAGCATCGTCATAGGCAACTTCGCCAACCAGATGCTGGCGCTGTATCACAATGAAGGTAACGGTCTGTTCGTGGATGAGGCGCCACGCTCGGAGGTTGGGCGGAGAAGCCTGTTGACGCTGGGATTTGCGACTCTTTTCTTCGACTACGACAACGACGGATGGTATGACATTTTTGTGGCCAACGGCCATATCGAAAACGAGATTGAGCGCATTCAGAAGCGCGTCAAGTACGCCGAGTCTCCCCACCTCTTCCACAACCAGGGGAAAGGGCAAGTTTGCCGATGCCACGCAATCGGTCGGCCCGGACCTGGGCACTCCGCGTGTCGGACGGGGAGCAGCCTATGCCGATATCGACAACGACGGTGATCTTGACGTCCTGATGACGACCAACGCGGGGCCGGCGGTGCTCTTCCGCAATGATGGCGGGAACGCAACCACAGCTTGCGCATCAAGCTGGTGGGCACGCGCTCCAACCGTGACGGGATTGGGACAGTTGCAATTGTGACATCGGGCGGCGAACGGCAAACCGAGATGCTGCGCAGCGGTTCGGGGTATCTTTCATCAAGTGAGTTGGTGTTTACCTTCGGACTCGGCAAATCAGGTCAGGCCGATCAGATCGAACTCCACTGGCCAAGCGGACAGGTGGACAAGCTGTCGAAGATCGCAGCCGGACAGACCATCACAGTGAAGGAAGGATCCGGCATCGTGCAGCAGCGGCCGTACGGGGCGCAGGCTTCGCCTGCGGCTCAGGCGGCTGGACAACGCAAAGCTGCTCGATGAAGGCCGTCACGCAACAGTCTGCGAGTGAATTGCTGGCCCTGCTCCGCGCGAACAGGATTTCGGCGCTCGAGCTGGCAGATGAATACATCCGGCAAATCGAGCGTCTGAATCCCAAGATCAACGCGCTGGTGGACTTCGACGCCGAGCGGGTCCGGGAGCTGGCGCGGGCTTGCGACAATTCTTCCACCAAATCCGGTCCGCTCGCAGGCCTTCCGATTACCGTGAAGTCGTCGATCTCGACGGCCGGCTACCGCTGCGAAATTGGCAGCCTGGTCAATCGCGGGAACGTTTCCTCCAAAGACGCGACAGTCGTCGCACGTCTGCGGCAGTCGGGCGCAGTGATTCTCGGAACCACGAACTGCCCCGAGTATCTGATGGCCTATGTGACCGACAACCGGTTGCATGGTCGCACCAACAATCCATGGAACCTCGATTACACTCCCGGCGGATCGAGCGGCGGAGAGTCGGCGGCAATCGCCGCCGGGATGTCCGCCGGTGGCCTAGGCAGCGATAGCGGTGGCTCAGTGCGTGTGCCGGCGCACTTCACGGGCATCTGCTCGCTGAAGCCTACGCCGGGTCGCATACCCGGAGACGGCCATCTGCCACCGTGCATCGGGCCATTCTCGTTTCTCGGCGCAATTGGGCCGATGGCGCGAACCGTCGATGACGTTACGTTGCTTTTTCGCGTGCTGTCGGGACAAGACTCCGTCGATCCTGTGAGCCCGCCGATCACATTGCGCACGCCAACCCTCGACGACATCAAGCGGCCTGCCCATCGGATATTTCGAGGATGATGGCCTGACGCCGGTGACTCCTGAGACTCGCAAGGCGGTGCAGGATGCAGTGCAAGCGCTGCGGAAGCAGGGGTTCAATGTCTTGCGGTTTCGTCCCAAGGGCCTGGAGCAGGCGCGCAAGCTGTGGGAGATATTCTTCGTGCGCTGCGGAGCGATGTTTGAAGAGCCACTGGTGCGCGGACACGAGGACAAGCTGAGTCCAGTGTTCCGCGACTTTCTGGCGCGCGCTGATGCTGCTCCGCCGCTTACGGCGGAAGAGTTGCTGAAGGCATGGGCCGAGGCGGACATCATCCGCGGAAAGTTGCTGGCGCAAATGCAGGAGTTTCCGCTGCTGCTTGTGCCCAGTGTGCGCGGTCCCAGCGTTCCGCCACGATGAGCGAAGCTGGACGATCGAAGGACAACAGGTCGAGTATCTCGATGCAATGCGCTACTCGCAGTGGTTCAATTTGCTGGCGGCGCCCGCGGCGGTCGTTCCCGTGGGACGTTCGCCGGAAGGATTGCCTATCGGCGTGCAGGTCGCGGGTCGTCCCTGGGAGGATGAGACTGTGCTGACGCTGGCGTCGGTGATTGATCACGAATTCGGGTACTCGCCCCCGCCGATCGCGCAGTGGCCGACCTAAAGCTTGGGCGTGACACCTTCAGCATGGTTTCGATGCGATACTGCAAAACTGTAGAGCGCAGAAGGAGCCCGAATCATAGCTGCGATAATAAGTAAATTGGAATTTCAATCTATGGGATTTGTAGACCGACTACGAACTGGTACTGCGCTTTTGCTGATAACGCTCCCGGCCTGCGAAGTTTTGGGTCAGGCACACGCGGCGGCGCCGTCTCCTCCGCCTACCGCGAAAACCAGGGTCTGCGAGGGGCGGGTGGTCCCGCAACTGGTGGATATAACGGCGAAGGCCGGCATCACTTTTAGTCACACCGCCGATCCGGAGAAGAAATACATCGTGGAATCGATGGGCGGCGGCGTGCTGGTGCTGGATTACGATCGCGACGGGTGGCCTGACATCTACTTCACCAATGCGCCCACTGTCGCCATGGCGCTGAAGGGACAGGCCTCGCGCGGCGCGCTTTACCACAACAACCACGACGGCACATTTACCGACGTCACCGATAAGGCAGGGGTTGCCTCGCCCTGCTTCGCCATGGGTGGGGCGGTGGGCGATGTCAACAACGACGGCTGGCCCGATATGGCGATTACGTGTCTGGGACACACGATCCTGTACCAGAACAATGGCGACGGCACATTCTCCGATGTGACCAAGAAGGCGGGCATTGACGATCCGCGCTGGGCGACGGGCGCCGCCTTCGCCGACTTCGACAATGATGGCTTCGTCGATTTGATGGTGACCCGGTACGTGGACTTCCAACTGAACGATCTTCCGGGATTCGGCAGCAGCCCAACATGCAAATATCGGGGGATCGACGTGCAGTGCGGGCCTCGCGGTCTACGAGGAGCGGGAGATTCTCTGTATCACAATAATGGCGACGGCACGTTTACTGAGGTCTCGAAACAGGCGGGGGTAAGCGATCCTTCCGGGTTTTATGGACTCGGCGTGATGTGGTCTGATTTCAACAACAGTGGGCGTCCGGACATTTACGTTGCCAATGACTCGACTCCAAACTTTCTCTACAAGAATGACGGCAACGGCAAGTTCTCGGAGATTGGCCTGGAATCAGGAACAGCGGTGAGCGCTGACGGCTCAGAGCAAGGTTCAATGGGTGTGGCGATGGGCGATTACACGCACAGCGGGAGGCCCTCAATCTACGTCACGAATTTTGCGGACGAATATAACGAGCTGTACCGCAACGAAGGCGACTACGACTTTCGCGATGTTGCGTTCGACGCCGGCGTGGGACTGGCGTCGCTGCCATGGGTGAAGTGGGGTGACGCCTTCGTCGATCTTGACAACGATGGGTGGCTGGACCTGATTTCGGTCAACGGGCAGGTGTATCCGCAGGTCGACACCTTGCCATCGGGCGCGCGGTATCGACAGCCGAAAAACCTGTTCATGAACGAGCGCAACGGAAATTTCTGCGATGCGGCGGCGCAGGCGGGAGCGGCCCTGCTGCAGCCCCGCGTAAGCCGCGGACTGGCAATCGCCGATCTGGACAACGATGGCAACGTGGACGTGGTGATCGGCGACCTCGACGGCGCTCCGATGGTTTTGCACAACGAAGGGTTGCCGGGAAACCATTGGGTAAGCTTCGAGTTGGCCGGCACCAAGAGCAATCGGCTGGCGATAGGCGCTCGCCTGAAAATTGTGGCGGGGGGAATGACGCAGACGGAAGAAATCCGCAGCGGCGGCAGCTATCTGTCGAACCACGACTTCCGTGTGCACTTTGGTCTGGGCGGGGCCGCCAAGATCGATTCACTGGAAATTCACTGGCCTTCAGGCAAGGTCGAGACGATCAAGGATCTCAAGGGCGATCAGTTCTATGCGG
This sequence comes from uncultured Acidobacteriaceae bacterium, assembly GCA_963758255.1. GTDB lineage: Bacteria > Acidobacteriota > Terriglobia > Terriglobales > Acidobacteriaceae > DASRAA01. The sequence goes on along the minus strand of CAVWUX010000011.1, from coordinate 82,481 downwards.
TGCTGGAAGGCAGCGGAATTGTGGATCGCGACCAGATTGTGCCAAAAAAGAAGTAGTCCTGCCTCGGCGAATGCACCGAAATAGCTACTTCCACTTCCCACTGCCTTCCACGAGCGTCACATAGCGGTCGATCGGCAGATTGGTGAAGCGCTCGACCTGGCCGCTGGGCTGCGGCCAGGTGACTTCCACCCAGTCGATCTTCGGTCGCTCGCCGATTCCCAGCACCACCCGCGGATCATGCGATGACAGGAAGCTCCCGCCTGCAACCTTGAACCGGCTGCGCTTCAAGTCGCCGCTCTGGTAGGCAATTCGGGCGCCGACGGCGTCGGCATTGCATTTCTTTCCGACCAGCCGCACTCCCAGCCAGTGGTTGAGCTTGCCGATCTCATTCCGCAGCAGCACCGGCGCGTCATCATTCACCGAAATCAAAACGTCGAGTCCACCATCGTTGTTGAAATCGCCGACAGCCAGACCGCGCGCGGAGAACGTCTTTTCGAAGACAGGACCGCTTTGAGCGCTGACATCCTGAAACTGCTTCCCGGAATTGTGGAAGAGTAGCACACGCTCCCTAAAAGTGACGCGGTTGGAAAACTGTTCAACCAGATCATCGGGAAAGCCGTTGGCGACGATGAGGTCGAGGTCACCGTCATTGTCGTAGTCGAAAAACTTGAGGCCCCAGCCGCTCATCCAGCGGGTGGCCATACCGATGCCCAGCGGCATGGCAAGATCGTCGAAGGTCAGGTCACCATTGTTCCGGTAAAGGGCGAAAATTTCTTCATCGATGTTGGCGACGAACAGGTCCATCCGGCCGTCCTGATTGAAGTCGGCGGAGTCCACTCCCATGCCGGAGCGGGCCTTGCCCTCGGCGCTGTAGGCCACGTCCGCCTGCAGCCCGATCTCCCCGAAGCGACCGTTTCCTTTATTCAGGTATAGGAAGTTGGCGACGGTGTCGTTGGAGACAAAAACGTCCATGAGGCCATCGTTGTTGATGTCGGTGGCTACCACACCCCAGGCTTTTCCGAGGTGCTCAGCAATGCCGGCTTCCTTGCTCACATCGGTGAAGGTGCCGTCGCCATTGTTGTGGAAGAGCCAGCTCGAGGTGGGCTTGAAGATGCGCGGGATGCAATAGTGGTGCGCGCCATCCGCCGTGATGCCGCAAGTCTGAGAAGGGTCCCAAGCGGCAAAGTGGCAGACGAAGAGATCGAGGCGGCCGTCGTTGTCGTAGTCGAACCATGCGGCGCTGGAAGCCCAGCCCGGGGCTGCCAAGCCAGCTTTTTCGGTAACGTCGGTGAACGTTCCATCGCCGTTGTTGTGGTAAAGAATGCTGCGGTCGTACTGGGTCACATAGATGTCGGGGAAGCCGTCGTTGTCGTAGTCTCCGACGGCAACTCCCATTCCGTAACGACCGCTGCCCACACCCGCCTTCTCGGTGACGTCAGTGAACGTTCCGTCGCGGTTGTTGTGGTACAGCGCATTTCGCAGAGGCTTAGTCGGCGTATAGAAGTCGGCCTGGCCGCTGTTGACCAGGTAAATGTCCATCCAGCCGTCGTTGTCGTAGTCAAGAAATGCGCAGCCTGCGCCGCTGATCTCGGGGAGGTGCTTGAGTTCGGACTTTCCGGCAGTGTGGACCCAGGTAATCTTGCTCGACGTAGGCGGCACTTCGACAAAAGGGTATGGAGTGCCGGGTAGCGCGTAAGCAAGACGAGAGAACTGGCTGGCGGCGAAAGAGGAAATCAGGCCTTGGAGAAAGAGCCGACGCGTGATGGCGGATGAACCCCACGTCGCAAATGGAAAAGACATCTCCCTCCTCATGAAAGAAACATAACATGAAGCTCGACGGCCTCGGGTGAGCGGAAACGGCGCATGATCCTCGACCTGCGGACGCGCTCAATTGGGCGGAGTGAGCAAGAAAATCCTGCGTGCTACCATCGAGAGTGATCTGCTCTTGCATAGGTTGTACGGTCATGCCTAACCGGCGATTGCGCCGACCCGGTTTTCCGCTTGTGACGATCAGCATTTTTCTGCTCGCCCTGTCGTCTCAATTCTTGTGGAGTCAAGTCAATGCCTTAGGGGGCGACCGCGCGGGTTTCGAAAGCGTCGCCCGCCAGGCCACGGCTGCGCGCGAGCAAGGAAAGACCGACGAAGCCATACGCTATTACCAGCAAGCCCTGCAAATCCATCCCGACTGGGAAGAGGGCTGGTGGTACGTCGGTTCACTGTACTATGACTCGAACCGCTTTGCCGAAGCAATCCCCGCTTTCTCAAAGGTGGTGGAACTGGATCCGAAGCTGGGGCCGGCATGGAGCTTTCTTGGCCTGTGTTTGTTCGAGACCAAAGACTATCCGGCAGCGTTAACCGATCTGAAGAAAGGGCACGGACTTGGGTCGGCTCAAGTCCCGGAAATTGGCAAGGTCGCCGATTACCATCTCGCACTGCTGCTGATTCGCAACTCAGAATTCGAACGCGCCACGAGCCTGCTCTCGTCAGAGTTCGTGCATGGGCAGGTCGCTGATCAGGTGAAGGTCGCGCTGGGACTGGCCATGCTGCGGGTTCCGCTCCTGCCCAACGCGATCGATCCCTCGAAAGATGCGGTGGTTGCAACGGCGGGAGGTATCGCCGCGCTTCTCGCGCAAAACCAGCAAGAAAAGGCATTTCAGGCGTTCCAGCAGGCGATCAAGGATTATCCGCAGGCCCCCTATTTTCATTTCGCCTACGGAGTGGCGCTCGCTGCAGCAGGCCGAAATGATGAAGCGCAAACGCAACTGCGCGAGGAAATGCGAGTGTCTCCCTTAAGTGACCTGCCGTATCAGGCCCTCGCGGCAGGTATGAAGGCGGCGGGTAAGACCAATGACGAAGCCGCCGCGCTCTCGAAAGCAGCGGATTTGAAGCCGGAAGAACCGAAAGAGGCAGCCAGGGTGGCTCGACTCTACGAGCGAAGCGCTCTGGCTGGTCAGCCGGGACTTGGACAGAGCAGCAGCGAAGCCGGAGTAAGGGCTGGTACGGGAGGGGCAGCTAGCTTTGACGAACTTGCCAAACAGGCAATCGCAGCCAGAGATTCCGGCAATACTGACGAGGCGGTCCGCAAATTCCGGAGCGCGCTGCAAGTGCGTCCAAGTTGGGAAGAAGGCTGGTGGGACCTCAGCCTTGTGTATTTCAGCAACGCTCGATATTCGGAGGCGATCGATCCCCTGAAGCAGGTGGTCGACCTGAAACCGGGATTTGGCACAGCGTGGGCAATGCTGGGTTTGAGCGAATATGAGACCAAAGACTACAAGAACGCGCTGATCCACCTCGAAAAAGCGCAGGGATTGGGTATCCAGGGAAGCCCTGAGGCGATAAGGCTCGCGCAATACCGCCTCGCCGTGCTGCTGAATCAGAATCACGAGTTCGAGCGGGCGGTCGAACTGCTATCGGTGGGACATGCCGAAGGGCAGCTTGCCACGCAGTGGAATATCGCGCTGGGAATGGGACTGCTGCGGGTTCCGCTATTGCCTGATCAGGTAAGTGCATCCCAGCAGCCAATGTTTCTTGCGGCAGGTCAGGCCGCGTCCCTATTGGCCAACAGCAAGTATGACGACGCCTTTGTCATTCTGAAGAAGCTAGCGAAGGATTACCCGAACACTCCGTTCATACACTACGCCTACGGCTCGGCGCTGGCGTCACTTTCACAGTACGACGAAGCCGAGGCGCAATTGCACGAGGAGATCCGTATCTCGCCAGACAACGCGCTGCCCTATATGCGAATGGCATTCATCGATTTGAAAACGCATCGCTCGGCGGATGCCTTGACCGCTGCGCAGCGGGCAGCCCAATTGGAACCGCAGTCGCCGGAAGCGCACTACGTGCTGGGTCGCGCGCTTCTGGCCACCGGCGATGCCGACCAAGCCATCAAGCAACTGGAGACTGCGAACGAAATGATGCCCAACAGCCCCGAAATTCACTTCCACCTCGCTCGCGCCTACAGCAAAGCCAAACAACCGGAAAAGGCTGATCAGGAACGGGAAATCTTCGCGCGTTTGAACGCGATCGCGGAGCGTCAGCGCGCTTCGCGGGGCAGCCAGGCATACGGGGCGTCTCATGAGCAGCAGAGCGACCTGTCGCTGCCGCCAGTGGCCGCGACGCCCGAAGCGAGCGCCCAGTCTCGCTAGCCTAGTTATCGAGTTTCCATCCGGAAACGAAGCAGAGGGACCAGCTGACGGCCGAGCTGGTCTGAAAAGGTTGATTACCGTCGTGCGGTTTTCGCCGCGGGCGCCGTCGATTCGCGAATTACGAGTTCCGGCTCCACCAGGATTCCAACTTCGTGACCGTCGCGTCCCTCGATGCGATCGATCAGCGTTTCCGCCGCCATGATGCCGATCTTGCGCAGCGGCTGGCGGACGGTAGTCAGACTGGGCAAGTGGTAGGCCGCCTCGCGAATATCGTCGAAGCCGACAACCGAGATATCTTCCGGCACGCGAAGGCCGGTTTCCTTGATCGCACGGATTGCTCCAACCGCAGAAATGTCGTTGTAGGCGAAGAGTGCAGTGAAGGGAACCTTTCTCGATAACAGCTCCTTAGTGGCCTCATAGCCTTGCTGAGGCGAGGGATCGTCGACCGCCAACTGGGTGATCAGTTCGGTACGCAACTCGATCCCCAGCTTGTGCGCTGCTTCGGTTATGCCATTCCACCGGGCACCCGAGTCGACGCTGAGGGGCTGACCCCTGATGACCGCGATTTCGCGATGGCCCATTTGAGATAGGTGTCCAAGAACCAACTGGGCCGCTTTGAAGTGATCGAGTGTGATGTTGGTGACTCCGTCAATCTTCTGGTGTCCGGAGATCACGACTGTGGGCAGCCGGGGACTTTGGCTGACGGTTGTGTCGATGGTGATGAAACCCTCAGATCCGCGGCTCTGCAGGATGTCAGAATATTGGCGCAGCAATTCCGGATCGTGATGGTGCACAACCGTTACGAACAGGTACTTGCGCTCGCTGAGTGCGGATTCAATGCCGCTGATGACTACGCTGCCGTAGGCATCGCCAATCTCCGCGGCGATGACGCCAACAGTAAACGTCCGCTTTTTTCGCAGGGAGCGGGCAAAGAAGTTGGGATGATAATTGAGTTCTTTTGCGGCCAGGAAGATGCGATCTTTGGTGTGCTGAGGGATCGCCTTGGCGTACGGAGAATCATTCAGGACTGCGGAAACCGTACCCTTGGTCAGTCCCAGGTGTTTAGCCAGTTCCTTGAGTGTGGTTCCGTCGGGGTTGGGTGGTTTCGTGTGTCCCGGCATGCGCTCGTCACACAGACTGGCAGTGTAACCACGAGTTCGGGGTCTAGGCAATCGATTTTCTTGCTGCAAAAGACATCATTCCAGAAAAAAGCCCTCCGAATCGGTTCCGTTTTGGGAATCCACGCCCCTGCAACACGAAAGATGCACGAAATCCTAAAAGATTGTGTTTTTTTGTTGACAGCACTACCGGTCAATAACATAAATTAACTACTCGCGGGGTTGTGAACAGAATCGGTTCTCTAAGTGGGGAAGAACCGGTAATCTTTGGGCATAATTTTTGACGAACCGTTTTGGATCGCACGTTGCTTTTGGCGTGTGCGGCGGAACTCAGTGCGAGGATCTCGTCGGCGCACGTTATTACGAAAACCGTTTCTGGTGGGGGAACAAATGAATCGTTTGGGTAGCTGGATATTACTGAGTCTGTGTATCGTATCGCTTCTGGCTGTGCCGATGGTGGCGCAGAAGACATCAGGTACGATCCGGGGTGTTGTCACCGATCCGTCAGGCGCTGTCGTGGCCAATGTTCCGGTCACGATTACGAATACAGAGACCGGACAGGTGCGCTCCGTAACCACTAACGCCCAGGGCGAGTACGTCGCTCCTGAACTCGCCGTCGGCACATACGATGTAGCCGTCAAGGCTCCGAACTTCAAGGAGTCGGTTTCGAGGAATGTCGACCTTCACACATCCAGTACCCAGACATTAAACATCCAGCTTCAGGTTGGTAGCACCTCGGAGCAAGTCACCGTAGCTGCCAGCGAAGTTCAGGTTCAGACTGACAACGCGGCACTGGGCGAAGTCGTCACGGGCGAGCAGGTTCGTGAACTGCCGTTGAACGGACGCAGCTTTGTTCAGTTGACCCAGTTGCAACCGGGCGTCTCTGCTGCGGACAACTTCAGCGCCAACAACAAGGGCCTTTTGGCTGGTGTTGACTTTTCGGTAAACGGCAACGCAACCACGAACAACCTGTTCCTGGTTGACGGCGCCAACAATAACGACGTAGGTTCCAACCGCACCATCTTGATTTACCCCTCGATCGAAGCGATTAGCGAATTCAAGATGCTGCGTAACTCCTACGGCCCGGAATATGGGCAGGCATCCGGCGCGGTCATCAACATCGTGACCCGCAGCGGATCGAACCAGTGGCACGGCGACGTTCTCTATTTCGGTCGCAATGATGCCCTGAACGCGGAAGAGTGGTTCGCCAAGCAGGGCGCCGAAGCTGCGGCGGCCGCTGGGACGCCGTTGCCTCACAACGGAAAGAACGAGCTGCGGCGCAACGACTACGGCTACTCCATCGGCGGGCCTATCAAGAAGGACAAGCTGTTCGTCTTCTGGAGCCAGGAGTGGAACAAGGAAGTCCGCGGCATCACCCGTTCGTCGTGTGTGCCGTCGGCGGCCGAGCGCGCCGGCGATTTCTCCAACCCAGGCTGCGGCGAGCCACAACCGGTAGGACTGGTAGCCGCTGGACTAGCGAATCCAGCGACGCCGTATAAACTCAATGCGCTAGATAACGCCGGCGCAACGCTGGAGCAGTGGCTGCCTTTGCCAAACATCGGGTCGAACGGCTGGAGCCAGTCGCTCAACACGCCGATCGACTGGTCGCAGTGGAACTTGCGTCTGGATTACAACATCAGCCACTCGCAGACGCTGATGTTCCGCATGACCAAGGACAGCTGGACTAACAACTCACCTAACGGGAACTCGACCCTGGGTCTGTGGGGCGACGCGATTTACCCCGCACTGAACAGCAACTGGGCACAGCCGTCCAAGCAGATCGTTGCCCGCCTGACGTCAACCATCGGAAACTCGATGGTCAACGATCTCGAGTTTGCGTATTCCGACAACCGCATCAACATTACCCCGGGTGGCACCAATCCCGGGCTGCTGCCACAGATTACCGCTGCACTTCCACCGAGCTACCCAGAGGCACTCAAGACCGCGAAGCTGGGGACTCCGACGCTGTGGAGCGGGTTCGGCAACTACACCAGCAACAATACGTTATGGCTGATTGCTCCCTGGTATAACAGTCTCGACATCTACACAGTTCGCGACGACTTCTCCAAGGTGGTTGGGGCGCAGACCCTGCGATTTGGAGCTTTCCTTGGTTGGAACGGCAAGAACGAATATGCCGGTTCCACCAGTTCCAGTGAGTATCCGCAGTTCACAACCGGGGACGGCGGGACGACCATTAAAACCGGCAACGACCTGGCGAACCTTCTTGCCCCAGGCGCGGTCTGGAATAACCTGGGCGAGCAATCCACGAATACCAACGTCCACTTACGCTGGCGGGATTATGAGTTCTACGCCGCCGACAACTGGAAGGTGCGTCGCAACCTGACGCTGGACCTGGGTGTCCGGTACTCAATTCTGGCTCCTCCCTTCCAACCCAACAACCAGTTCACCAGCTTCCGTCCGCAGCTTTGGAGCCAGGGTCTCTACAACCAATACGGGTCCTCAGATGCTTGCAATGGCCTGATCACCGTGCCGGGTTATAGCCCCTGCCAGAGCGCGAACGCGGTTTACGGGACCAACTTTACTCCGGCCGGATACGGTCAAAACAAGTATTTGAAGGATGTCAACTACCATCTGTTCGCTCCTCGACTGGGTGTTTCGTGGGATCCGACAGGCAACGGCAACATGGCACTCCGCGCCGGTTTTGGTATCTTTTACCAACGCGACCGGACGACTCCGGCGTACGTAAACGCCAACAACGCCCCGTTCTCGGTCAGCAACACGTTTACCCGCACCCTGGACACGCCTCCGGCGAACGTTCTGGGCGGTGCCGCATCGCCAGCAGGTGGATACGACCCGAGTTCGAATGTATCGAATTCCCTGCAGTGGAACCTTGCCTGGGAGTACGGTTTCACCAGGAACGCAACGATTGAAGTTGGATACGTCGGTAACCACGCTATTCACCAGTTGAATAACTGGGACGTCAACCCGGTGCCGCAGTCGCAGTGGACCCAGGCTTCGTTCCTCGGAGGCAGCGGTGTGAACGCCCTAAGGCCGTTCACGGGCTGGAATTCGTTGACGTGGTGGCAGAACAACGGCAGCGCCTCTTACAACGCTCTGCAGATCCTGGGCAAATATCAGGTCCAGAAGTTGCAGCTTCAGGCTGCTTACACCTGGGGACATTCCATCGGTGACATTGACCTGACCAACTCGAATGGCGGTGGGGTCAATGCGGAAAGTTTTACGGTGGGAGCAACTCCTTACAAAGACCGTGGCAACACGGGCATCAACCGTCCCCAGATCTTCGTAGCAAACGCCGTGTACTACCTGCCTGACCTGAAGGGTCAGAGCGGGTGGGTGCAAGCCATAGCCGGCGGATGGGAGTTGGCGGGAATTACGCAATACGCCACGGGTGTCTCGTTAGCCCTTGGCCAGGCCGGCGTCAACGAAGCGACGGGCAATCTTGTGGACCCAAATGCAACCGGAGCTGGAGCCCTTAACGCGTTGTTCGGTGACGGCTTCACGGGGCCGCAGCGTCCGCTGATCTCAGGGAAAGGTTGCAACGTAGATTACGCCCACCCTGGTAATCTGGTGGTCAATCCGTTGGCGGTCACACTGATCGGCTACCAAATCGGGACGTTTCCGTATGGGGCGGGCGTCGAACCGCGTGGTTATTGCCACGGGCCCGGCAACGTCAACACGGACTTTTCGGTTGACAAGAACTGGCGGGTGTGGGGTGAAAGAGTCCGTATCCAGTTCCGCATGGACTTCTTCAACCTCTTCAACCACGTCAATTTCCGAGGCGACAATATGAACGGCTTGCTGGGCGGCACAAGCTTCTCAAGCGTCAATTGCGGGCCGGTCGACGCCGCAGGCAAGTACAATCCTTGCAGCGTGAGCAACAATATCATCACCAATCAGGTTAGAAACAATGCGGGGTTCGCAACCGCTACCAAGGGTGCAAGAGAACTGCAGTACGGTATGAAGATTATCTTCTAATCGTACTGACCAACGACCAATAACCATGACCGGCAGTGCCTGCTACAATCAGGTACTGCCGGTGATGTTTTTGTGGGGCGCACTTGCGAGTGGTTGGATGAGGCCCCCCAGGTTCTCCCCGTCAACAGTTTCCACGGCCATGGCGTCGGCAGGTATCGTCTTCCGTTGTTGGGCAGCGCTAGCCATGACCCTGATGCTCCTGTCCATGCCGCTGGCGAGCTTCGCATCGCCTGCGCAGGGGCCAGCCGGGCGCAAGCCTCCGGTCACCCCAACCGTTCAGTCAGAACGTAAGAATGCCCAGCCCTCGCCTTATGAGGAACTGCAAGTACGGCTGCAGGCCCAGCGCCAAGCCATCCAGTCGGGCGATCCTGCGACCGTGGAGACCAAGAGCCGGGCCGTGGTTGCGTTTGCTTTGCAGGGAATGGCGCAAATCCGAGCAATGGAAGCTGCCTGGCCGCAGGCGGTCGAACTGTACCGGCAGGCGCTGGCTCTTGAGGACGATGCGGCCACAAGGCTTGAACTAGCGACCGCCTGCATTTCAGCGGGAACATACGATGAAGGTCTAGTTGAGATTGACCGGATCCTAGCCACGAACCCGAAGAATTCCGAGGCCTGGCATGTCAAGGCCCGGCTTCTGATGGCCAAGGAGGATTACGGAGGAGCAGTGGAGGCGGTTACGCGGTCACTAGAACTGTCTCGTAACGCAAACGCCCAGTTGCTGAAGGCACAGGCACTGCTAGATTTGAAGGAGAAACAGAAGGCAGAAGCCGTTTTTCAGCAGATGCTGCGGGACTACGGCAATCGGGCAATCTGGCATTTTGTGTTTGGCGGTGCCTACCGCGATGCCAAGTACCCGGAAGATGCGATCCGTGAGTTCAAGAAGGCGCTCGAACTCGACCCCAACCTCCCGCACGTTCATTACTTTCTCTGCCTATCGTACCTGGAAAACAATAACATGGGCCCGTCACCGGATAGCTTCAAGGAATGTGAAGAAGAAGTCAGACAATTCCCTAGCGATTTCTTCGGAAACTACACACTGGGGGGACTTGAGTCTGGGGCTGGCCAGTACGAGCAATCGAATCAGCACCTGATGGTCGCGGCCAAAGCCGACCCGAACAACCCGGATCCGTGGCTATTCCTGGGGCTCAACGCATTTAAGCAGAGAGACAATGCGACGGCCGAGACGTATCTGCGCAAGGCGATCACCCTGACGGGAGATGACACGTCCCGCAACGGGTACAATATACGCAGGGGCTATATCGCGCTGGCTCGCATTCTGGCAAGCCAGGGCAAGAAAGATGAGGCCCAGCCCTACTTCGACAAAGCGAAGGTGCTGAGTGAACAAGCACTGCATTTGAGCGCGGAGGCCGTTCAGTCTGAAATGGCAGCCAACCAAGATTCAGCGCCTGGGGTCATTCCGAGTAAGCTAGCTCCCAAGCCGCAACTACCTCTTGCCGAGTCCACCAAGGTCGACTTTACGGCCGACATCGGTGCCGTGGATTTGGAGCATACCCGGCTGACGCAGGCACAACTGGAGGAGGCGGAGAAACGCGTGAAGTTCCTGCGCGCGGTGTTGGGAAACAGCTATAACGACTGGGGGACGTCGGAGGCCAAGCGCGGACAGTATGGGATGGCGCTTTCGCACTTTCAGGATGCCGAGAAGTGGGACGATTCCACGCCAGGGCTGATGCGCAACATTGGTCTGGCTGCGCTCAAACTGGGAGACGCGAAAGAAGCCGCACGCGCCTTTCAAGTGGCTGTGGACAAGGACCCCGAGGACGAGTCGGCCCGTGCCATGCTTGCCATTTCGCTGTATTCCTCGCACCAGTATTCCGGAGCCGCCAAGAGCTTCGACGAGATCGGCGATGCCGTCTATCGCGACCCACGCATGGCTTATGCGTACGCCTTCTCGCTGGCCCGCATCAACGATCCGCAAAAGACTGTAGAGGTTTTGGGTCGGCTGACCTCGCAACCGCTGCCGAAAGAGATGTGGATGACCAGCGGCGACCTTTACACCCAGGTGGATGACTACGAAGACGCCCTGCGCTGCTTCCGGAAAGCGATCGAGCTCGACCCCAACATGGAACGCGCCCACCACTTTGCCGGCGTGGCGCTGATACGGCTGGGTCGTCCGTCAGAGGCTATTCCGGAATTGCAGGCGGAGCTGAAGTTGTCTCCCGACGATCCCGATACCCAATACAACCTTGCTTACGCGTTGCTCGAAACCTCGCAGAAGGACCAAGCCATGGCCATCTTGCGAAGCCTGACCACGGCGCATCCGGACCACGCCCAGGCGCAGTATCAGCTCGGCAAAGCGGATTTAGATAGCGGGCAATACGAGACGGCCATCGTGCACCTCGAGGCGGCAGCGCGACTGGACCCGGACAAAGACTACATTCACTACCAACTGCAGGCAGCTTATCGCAAGGCAGGACGCACCTCCGATGCCGACAAGGAATTGCAGGTGTATCGCGAGATCAAGACTCAGAAGCGGGATCTGGGCGGTCCCCAGCCCAAGCAGCAATAAGGGCGTTCACCCTTTCCATGGCAAAACGCGACGTTGGCGGCTGCTTTCGACGGCCAGTTCAAGAGCGCGCATGACGCGAAGTGCATGCTGCGGAGTAACCGCAAGAGGCGCATCTCCGAGGACGGCGTCGCGGACGTTCTCGTAGTACTTGCGGTAGTCGCCGCGAGCGGTGGGGAATTTCTTGGCTTCGAGCGAGTTCCCTTGCGCCAGATGCAGCGTTCCCCAGCGGTCAGGGCCGTCTTGGCCCCAGGATTCGTCCATAGGCGTGTCGCCGCGTTTCAGGGCGTCCTCCTGCGGATCGAGGCCGTACTTCAGGTAGCCGCCCTGGGTGCCGTGAATCAGAAATCTCGGCGTGGGGGTGCTGGCCAGGACATCAGCACGAAGCAGGGCGCGCATTTCCGGGTAGTACAGGACGATGTCGAAGGCGTCGTCCACTGTAGCTCCGTCGCGCTCGATGCGGACGTCGGCGCTAAGGGCCGCAGGCACGCCAAACAGCTCCATCGCCTGGTCGATTAAGTGCGGGCCGAGGTCGTAGAGCAAGCCGCTGCCGGGCTCCGGGCGTTCGCGCCAGGCGTCAGCCTTGGGTTGTTGGCGAAAACGGTCGAAGTGCGACTCGAAGAGGACAATCCGCCCCAGCTTCCCCTCGCCAAGCAATTGCCGCACGGTGAGGAAGTCTCCGTCCCAGCGGCGATTCTGATACACCGAAAGCAGCCGCTGCTTGGCTTCGGCGAGGTCGACCAGCTCTGCAGCTTCAGCCAGGGTGGTCGTGAACGGTTTGTCGATCACCACGTCGCGTCCGGCCAGCAGACATTGCCTGGCAAGCTCGAAATGCGTGGTGTTGGTGGTGGCGATTACGACCAGGCGAACGCTGTCGATGGCAAGCAGCTCGTCGAGGCTGCGAACAACGCGAGCGGTGGGATACGCCTGCTCGGCTTCCGTGCCGTGACGCTGGAGTATGGCTGCCAGGCGAAGGCCCTCAACTGCAGCGATCACTGGCGCGTGAAAAGTTCGCCCAGCGAACCCGAAGCCAATCAGTCCGACGTCAGTCATGACAGCCCTCCGACAACCGATCGATTCAAGATAGACAGCCAGTGTAAAGGATGAGCGGATGCGGCAATCGGTCACAGCTCGGATTCGACCGACTTGTTAACATTGCTGCGTACTATGCGAATCAATCGTACTTGCTCAGGATGGGAATCCAGAATGTTGCGACGCCTTCTGCTCTCTGCAACTGTGCTGCTTAATGTGTGCCACTGCGAATACTCAGCCAACTTCACCTGCCTGGAAACGGGCGGAACATCTCCGGCATGGCATTAATGCCAGCGAGTGGCTGGCGCAGTCGCACGACTACAGCCCGCAGAGACTGCGCTCTTACACTACGCTCGACGATATCGCCCGAATGCATGCCATGGGCTTCGACCACGTCCGTCTAAGCATCGATCCGGCGATCTTTCAATGCGACGGGGCCTGGGACCAGTGCGAGCGCGTGCAGATTCTTGATGAGGCGATCGCCAAGGCCCTGTCGCAGGACCTGGCGGTGATTATCGACATTCATCCCAACGACGACTACAAACGACAGTTGTCGAGCAGCGATACGGCCGTCGACAGGTTCACCTTGCTTTGGGGCCGGGTCGCTGGCCACTACGCGAAAACCGATCCGGAGAGGGTGTTCTTTGAAGTCTTGAATGAGCCCGAGGTCGGTCTGTATCGCTGGGCCGGAATTCAGCAGAGCGTCGTGGAAGTCATTCGCCGGGCAGCGCCGGGTAGCACCATCATCGTGACCTGCGGAGAGTACTCCAATCCGGATGATTTGGTGCGGATGCCGCAGGTGGCCGACGACAATTTCATCGTCAACTTTCACTACTACTCGCCGCACATTTTCACTCATCAGGGCGCCTCGTGGGGAGCGGGCTATTGGGCCAGCCTGCGGCAGGTGCCATTTCCGGGAACGCCGGACTTGGTGGCAGCCGCCATCGCAAAGCAGACTGATGAATTTGCGCGCTGGAAGCTGACGCAGTACGGCCTCGAGCATTGGGATGCGGAGCACATTGCCGGCGAAATCCAATTCGCGGCGGAATGGGCAAGGGCCCGCCACGTGCCGCTGACTTGCAACGAATTTGGTGTGTATCGCAATTACTCCAATCCCGACGACCGCATGCGCTGGCTTCAGGCGGTGCGGACGGCACTGGAGCAGAACAGGATTGGCTGGACGATGTGGGACTATCAGGGCGGATTCGGCGTCGTGACCAAGAAGAACGGCACGACCGTCGAGGACGAAACTGTGCTGCACGCGCTGGGATTGCGTTAGCGGAAAGGGCGGTTGCACGTGACGCCACTTGTTCTTTTTCTATTGCTCCTGTTTGCCTACGCTCTCTTCTCGCGGCGGGTGGAACAATCGATTGTCACGGCTCCCATGTTGTTCACGGTTGCGGGGATGCTGATGGTTCCGTTGTTTCCGGCGATCCGCAGTGCCGGGGTTAACGCGACAGTGTTCCTGCGGACCGCTGAAATTGGCCTGGTATTGCTGCTTTTCACCGACGCCAGCCGTACGGACTTGAGCATCCTACGCAGTATTAGGGCATTGCCCGCGAGGCTGCTCAGCACCGGAATGCTGCTTACCATTGCAGTTGGGGCGGCTGCAGCCAAGTTGGTGTTTCCTGAGCTGTCGTTTTGGGAGGCGGGTATTCTGGCCGCCATCCTGGCGCCGACTGACGCCGGACTGGGACAAATCATTGTCAACAGTCCGCGGATTCCGATACGCGTTCGCCAGGCGCTAAACGTGGAAGCCGGTCTCAACGACGGCCTTTCAGTACCATTCATGCTGTTTTTCATCGCTCTGGCGGCGGCTAAGGTCGAAGGTGGCTTTACCAGCCTGACACAATTCATGGGTGAACAGCTCGGTTTCGGGGTGCTAGTCGGTCTTGCGACTGGTTTGGTGGGCGGATGGATGCTGGGCTTCGCTCGACGCAAAGGCTGGATGGCGGACTCCTTTCTGCAACTCGGGGTTGTGGCGATACCACTAATTGGCATGGGAGTTTCCGAGCTGGTTGGTGCGAGCATGTTCATCGCGGCATTCGTCGCAGGACTCGCGGTGCAAGTCGGATTCAGAGAGGCGGGCAAACACAGCGTCGAATTTGCGGAGGAGTGGGGCCAACTGTTCAACCTGGCTGTGTTCTTCCTGTTCGGAATGATCGTGGTGCGGAACTGGGAGGCGTTCGACGCGAGGCCGTGGCTCTATGCTGTCCTGAGCCTCACGGTGGTGCGCATGGCACCAGTGGCGCTCGCACTAACAGGAGCGCGCCTCAGTCGTGCCAGCGTGGTATTCATGGGATGGTTCGGTCCGCGTGGTCTGGCCTCCATCGTTCTGGGATTGGTTTATCTGGAGCAGGAAATGCATCTGCCCGGCGAACCGATAATTCGACTTGTGGTTATCCTGACCGTGGCGATCAGCATCTTTGCCCATGGACTGACTGCCAAACCAGGGATTGATCTCTACGCGCGCAAGATTGCATTGCTCGACGCGACTGCGCCAGAACATCAGGAATTCACTTCTTGAGTCTCTAACGGATGGGCCTGAAGCTGGTGGGTAGCGGTCGTGGCCGGCGATAGAAGCTGATCGCGTTGGCGAGTGCGCGCGGTGCATTGTATTCTCGGAGCGTGGCAAACCCCTTGAAATCGGGCCGCACACCAACCACCGGTTTGCTGTTCGGCCTGGTCGTGACGCTGGCAGCCGTGGTGGCCTACACCGGTTACATCACCTACCAGATCAAGGGACTGCGGGAGTTGCAGAGCAATATCATCGACCGCAACCGCAAAGACTCGCTGCAACTGTTACGCATCCAGAACGACCTCAACTCGCTGGGCATCGCCATGCGCGACATGCTCGATGCCAGCCAGCCCTATCCTCTCAGCGCGTGGTCGTCGCAGTTTCAGCGCATCCGACAGGATCTGAGCGATGCCATGCTCAGAGAAGCTGAGTTGTCGGTTGCCTACCGCACTGCCGAGCAACGGGACTACATAGAAGACCTGATGAAGCAGTTCTGGGGCGCGGCCGATCACATGTTCGCGTTGGCGTCGGCTGGTAACGAAGCCGAGGCGCGGCACCAGATTCGGGTGTCATTGCAGGCGCACGAGGCAGCGTTGAGCATTGCGGTGGCGCGCCAGCTCGTCGCCAACAACGAGGCCGAACAGCAGGCAGGAGAGCGGATTCAGGAGATTTATTACCGGGTTCAGCGACAGGTGTTGCTCTTCCTGCTGGCGACGTTGGTCCCCATCGTGCTCACCAGCTTGTATCTCATTCGGTCGAACCGGCTGCTGTTTCAGCGGTTGTCTGCCTTGTCGGAGCAACGCAGCGAACTGGCGCAGAAGCTGATCGCCACCCAGGAGTCGACACTGCTGCACATCTCGCGCGAATTGCACGACGAGTTTGGACAGATTCTCACAGCCATCGGGTCGATGCTGCGGCGGGCCGGCCGACAGGCGCCGGAGGGATCGCCTCTACGAGCGGACCTGGTGGAAGTATCGGAGATTGCGCAGTCGACGCTCGACAAAGTGCGCAGTCTGTCGCAAGCGCTGCATCCTGTGACGCTGGAAGAAGCCGGACTGGAGAGTACGGTGGACTGGTACCTCCCGGTTGTGGAACGGCAGAACGGAATCGTCATACACTACAGTAAGACCGGCGCGTCCTTTCCGGTGGAAAGCCGCGCTGGGATCCACGTTTATCGAGTGCTGCAAGAGGCCCTTAACAACGCGACGCGACATTCGGGCACGAAAGAGATATGGGTCAGGCTGCGGTTTCGAGAACAGTCGCTGGAGCTGGATGTGGAAGACCACGGCAGCGGTTTTCAGTCCAACGGCAAGAGGGGCATTGGGCTGGTCGCGATGCGGGAGCGGGCCGAACTTCTGAATGGGAAACTGGAATTGTTGCACCCGCATGGTGGTGGTACCCTGGTCCGGCTTTCCGTGCCGAAGGAAGCCGCGGAGGTTGGCGCATAGGAGAACATGACCGAGAAGATTTCAGTACTGCTGGTTGACGATCACGCGCTGGTGCGCCGTGGGTTTCGGCGAATGCTCGAAGACGAGGAAGACATCGTCGTCAAGGGAGAGGCCAGCGATGGCGAAGAGGCCGTGCGCCTGGCACGGCAACTGCAGCCCAAGGTTATTGTGATGGACTGCGCCCTGCCAGGAATGAGCGGACTGGTAGCCACGCGGCAGATCCTTGAGCATGATCCTAAGGCCGCAATTCTGATGCTCAGCATGCATTCGGAAGATACATGGGTCCGGCAGGCGCTCGAGTCCGGGGCTCGCGGCTACATGTTGAAGAATGCGGTCGATCTCGAATTGGTTACGGCCATACGGCGAGTCGCGGCGGGAGAAGAGGTACTTGATTCCCAGATCGCGCGCCGGGTCACGCTCAAGGGGGAACGCGAAACCGGGCTCACAGTGCGGGAGTTGGAAATTCTGCAGCTTATCGTTGGCGGGCTGTCGAACAAAGAGATTGCGTCGCACCTTAACCTGAGCGCGAATACGGTGGCGGTGCATCGTGCCAACATCATGGATGCGCTGGGAATACATAAAACCGCCGAGTTGGTGGTGTACGCAATTCGAAACGGGCTGGTCAATATTCCTTAGAAATACTGTAACCATATTATATTGTGTAACTTACACGGATTGAGGGCCAGTTAGGCTGTAGTATGTTTGGGCTATTGCAGCACTTGTTGGGCGGCAGGTATCTTCGAGATGCAAGGCTTGGTGAACGATTCTAGAGCCTGGCGATTCTCTGGAGCAAGTTGCGAGTCCTTATGGCCCCACCCCATGCGGGACTCCCAATTTGCTCCTTCTCTTCTTTGTCCCAACGACCCCGCTGAATTCCTCCCACTTGTCGCAGATCAAGTCACTTTGTGAACTATAATTTGTGGCACCTAGAGGCCAAGCACCTCGGGTCACTTCTATGCAAAAGTCCATGTGGCTGGCGATACTCGCCCTCGTTCTCATTTCTGTTTCTCACGCTCAAAACAGCGTTCAACGACCAGCGATCACCGGCATCTCTCACGTAGCGTTCTATAGCAGCGATCTTGCTGCCGGGAAGAAGTTCTACGCTGGGCTATTGGGATTAGCGATGGACCAGTCACGTCCCAACGTCTACCACGTCGGAGTGCAATCAGTGGAGTTGGAGCCGCTGCCTTCCAATCACGGTCCGGACTTGATTTCTCACGTGGCCTTCGCGACTTCCGATGCGGAAGGGCTGCGCAAATATCTTGCGAGCCATGATGTGACCGTGCCCAGCAAAGTCAGCACCGGCGGCGATGGTACGTTGTGGTTTGCGATGGAAGACCCGGAAGGGAATCCGATAGAGTTCGTGCAATCCCGTCCGGAATTGACCGGCAGAAGTCCGGAGGTTCCCGTATCGAAGGTCATGATTCACGCCGGTTTCGTGGTGCATGACCGCGCAGCCGAGGACAAGTTTTACAAGGACCTGCTCGGCTTCCATCTGTATTGGCAAGGCGGCATGAAGGACGGTGAGACGGACTGGGTCGATATGCAGGTGCCGGATGGAACCCAGTGGCTGGAATACATGCTGGTTCGGGGAACGGAGCCGCCATCACCGAGGGTGATGGGTATTTTGAATCACATTGCCCTGGGCGTTCCGGAGATGAGCGAGGCCGCTCAGTTGCTGAAGACGCGTGGCTGGAAGCCAACGAACGACGAGAAGCAACAGATCGGCAAAGACGGCAAGTGGCAGTTGAATCTGTACGACCCCGACGGAACGCGAGTGGAATTAATGGAATTCACTCCCGTACAAACACCGTGCTGCTCTCCCTACACGAGCCAGCACCCACACTGAGATGCGATACACAATCTTTTCTCCCGAGGACAAGTCATGATCACACGACGCGATTTTCTACAGCTCACAGCGGCCGGGGTGGGAACACTGGCTTTGCGCAGTTTCTCGTTTGCCGCCGATAGTCACATTCCGCTGGGCGTTCAACTCTACACTGTACGAGAGCAGGCCGAGAAGAATCTGAATCAGGTTCTGGCCCAGATCAGCAAGATTGGCTACAAGCAGGTTGAGACCTATTGGAACATCTACTCGCATCCCGCGCCGGAACTGCGGAAGATGATCGCTGACAACGGATTGAGTGCTCCCAGCGGCCACTTCGACTATGACGGGCTGGCTGGGAAGCTGGACTATGCAAAAGAACTGGGAGTGCATTACGTGGTTTGCCCGATGCTTCCCAAGGACATGTGGACTTCCGCCGACGGATTCAAGAAGGCCGCGGAGCAATTCAACCAGTGGGGCGAGAAAGTTCACAGCATGGGGATGCAGTTCGGTTTTCACAATCACAATTATGAGTTTCAGAAATTCGGCGACGTGACCGGCTTCGACATTCTGACGCAGAACACCGACGCGAAACTTGTGTGCCTCGAGATGGATTGCTACTGGATTACCCAGGCGGGTCAGGACCCGGTGGCAATGCTGAAGAAATATGGCAGTCGTATTCAGTTGCTCCATCTCAAGGACCGGAAGCCGGGTTCCCCAACGTCGCAGACACTCAATCCCTCGGCAGAACATTTCACGGAAGTCGGGAGCGGCACCATTGACTGGAAGACGATTCTGGCGGTCGCGCAAGCACAGGGCGTGAAGGGCTATTTTGTGGAGCGGGACTCAGGCAGCACTCCGGCCATGGAGAGTTTGCGCATCAGCTATCAATATCTGAACAAGATTCTCGCGTAATCGCTGATGTAAGCTGCTCCGTATGCGAAGTCTGGAGCAGTGCCGCACGTTGACCGCGCGAAACAAGGGATATTTCTTCGTGTCGAAGCCTCTCATGCAGCGGATTTGCCGTGGCTTGTTAGGGACGCTCCTGCTGGCGACATGGTTGTCCGCATCGCTCTTCGCCGCCGACGAGAAGCCAACCTTGCTGGTCGACGTAGACAATCGGACGTCCATCAGGCTCGATGGCGAATGGCACGCGATCGTCGATCCCTACGACAACGGGTACTACGATTTTCGCATGCAGCCCCGGCCTGATGGCTACTTTCTCAACCAGAAGCCGGGCACGGGCAACAATCTGGTGGAGTACGATTTCGCCACGTCGGCAACTCTGAAAGTGCCTGGCGATTGGAACTCTCAGCGTGACACTCTCTTCTTCTACGAAGGCACGGTCTGGTACGAGAAGGACTTTCAATACCAGCGCAAGCCCAACACTCGCACGTTCGTTCATGTCGGGGCAGCGAACTATGTGGCAACCGTTTTTGTGAATGGCAAGAAAGTCTGCGAGCACACGGGTGGATTCACTCCTTTCGACTGCGAAGCCACGAGCCTTGTCCACGACGGCGACAATTTCATGGTGATCCGTGTGAATGACCAGCGGCTGCGCGACGGCGTGCCCACGCTCAACACTGACTGGTGGAATTACGGCGGACTGACGCGCGACGTTTCGATGATCGAGACGCCGGACACGTTTGTCGATGATTATTCGCTGCAACTACAAAGATCGGATGCCTCGACGATCTCCGGATGGGTCCACGTGGTTGGCTCCGAAGCGGGAACGCAAGTCACGGTGAATATCCCCGAGCTCGATCTCACGCAAACTGCTGCCTGCGATGCTCAGGGGCGGGCCGCGTTCTCTCTGATGGCAACGAAGCTGCAGCGATGGTCTCCGGGGATACCGAAGCTTTACGACGTCGAAATCAGCGCCGGCGACGACCACCTCAAAGACTCAATCGGGTTCAGGACCATTGAAGTGCAGGGAGACAACATCCTGCTAAACGGCAATCCGATTTTTCTGCGAGGAGTGTCCATTCATGCGGAAGCGCCGTATCGTTCGGGCCGCGCCTGGAGCGAGCAGGATGCCGAGACACTGCTCGGCTGGGCAAAGGACTTGGGTGCGAATTTCGTGCGGCTGGCCCATTATCCACACGATGAGCGGATGACGCGACTGGCTGACCGCATGGGTATCCTGGTGTGGTCTGAGATTCCGGTGTACTGGATGATCGAGTGGGAGAATCCCGAGACGCTGGCCAACGCCACCAGCCAGTTGCGGGAGATGATCCGGCGCGATCGCAACAAGGCGTCGGTCATATTGTGGTCGATGGCCAATGAAACGCCGAACACCCCGCCTACGGCTTACCTTCCTCAAGAGCCTGATCGCAGCGGCACGCGCGGAAGATCCCAGCCGACTGGTCACCGCGGCGCTGCTGGTGACCACCTCCGCGGAATCAACGGACGGCGTTCGCACCAAGGTTCTCGACGACCCTTTGGGCGAGTACCTGGACGTGCTGGGATGCAACGAGTACATCGGCTGGTACGAAGGGCCGCCGGAGCTTGCGAGCCGCACGCGCTGGACATCGAAATACAACAAGCCGCTGATCATGAGCGAGTTCGGCGCCGGCGCCAAGTATGGTTTGCACGGCGCGCTCGACCAACGATGGACGGAAGAGTACCAGGAAAGCGTTTATCGCCAGCAGATTGCGATGCTCAAGCAGATTCCATTTCTGCGCGGCATCAGCCCCTGGATCCTGATGGATTTTCGCTCGCCGCGGCGCGAGCTGCCGGGCATACAGGATTTCTATAACCGCAAAGGCCTGATCTCGAACGAAGGGCAAAAGAAGAAAGCGTACTTCGTACTGCAGGAGTACTACAAGAGTCTGGCTGCCGCGCCAAGCTAGCAGCTACTTCTTCGCAGTCGCCTCTCCAGCAGTAACGATCAGCGGCACGTCCACGGTGCCAATCTGCTGGGATGAGCGGTCCATCACACCCAGGCGCAAATTGTAGGCTCCGGGCGGAAGGGTCAATTCCTGCTGGGCCGGAATGCCGTTAGTCATTACGGTTTCGTAGGCTGACGCCTTGATGGTTCCGTCGAGCGTGTCGGACGCGTGAGCGACCTCCTTGCCGTCGTTGTCGTATGCTACGGCAATGCAATCGAGAGTAATGTGCTTGCGCTGGTCGGGCATGTCCGCAAAGGTTACGCCGTTAGGGTTGACAATGTATTGGATTCGCACGTTCTTGTGACTGGCATCGGGAGGCAATACCGACGCGGTCAGGAACAGCATCGTCGACTGAGGCATTCCCGGCTGGAGAGCGCCGCGCAGTGCCGCCCCTTCCGTGGCCGGTGATCCCGCCTTGGGAGGCGAAGAATAGTAGCCGCGACGGTAGGCGAGCTTAACGCTGGGTTGATTGACCTTGACCTCAATGCGATGGAACGCGGTTTGGGGATCGACCTTGTCAGGAGTGTAGGCCAGCGTGTAATAGGTGGACCCGTCTTCCATGCTGCGCTGCATGGCACGCTTCAGGTCATTCGTGCCGAGGAAGGCTTCGCCTCCGGTCTGCTCCGCCACCTGCTTCATCGTGAAGCGCTCGTCGCTATAGTTGGAGGCCTGGGTTGCGAGCAGATCTCCGTAGTTGGCCGAATTTGGCGCCGAGGTGTAAAGTCCGGATTCCGTGGCGCTGGTGGAAATGTCGACGCCACGCCCTTGCAATCCGCGAACGTCAACCGGATAGACGGCGATGCGAGACTTGGCCAGCAGGGCACCAGCAGCTGCGAGTTGGTTCTTGAAACTGGTAGCGTTCCGCCACGGCTGTGAGTCCATCTTGGGGTCAGCTTCGATTTGGATGGGGAAACTGGTGGAGAGCCAGATCAAATTCTTGCGTCCGGGATAGCCAGATACCGCGCGAGACAAAGATTCAAAGGCTGCCAGGGTGAAGCTAGCCCGGTCTGCGACTTGAAAAGCCGCTAGGTCACGAACCTGTTGCTGCTTGACCTGATTCATCTGCGTCATAATCGGGCTGTTCCGAGAACTTGCAGGAGCGCTCTCCGTCGATTCGGCGTTGGCGTATGCGATCTGGCCTTCAGCATGCTGGCGTTCCGCTTCGGTCGTCAGCACATGTGAACGATTGGGCCTCAAGTTCTCAGCCGCCTGCTGCAGCTTGTCAGGCTCGTCGGTGAATCCCTGGACCATCGCCAGCCGACTGGTTAGGAGATAGAGAGCGATAGGCTGTCCCTTGGGCGCGGCCTGAAGCATTTCAATCAGTTGTTTTCGTGAGTATTCCTGATCCGCAGTAGGTGTGTTCAGCAGATCAAACAGCACGATGGTCCAACTGTCTGCGGTGGCTGCAGCCGGGTGATTGGAATAGGTGTTCGGCGGTAGCTTTGGAGTGCTCAGCCTTGCGGATTGCGAGCCCTGAGCGCTTGCAGCGCCGGTGTGCGGCTCGAATACTCGCACTTGTTGCGGTTTGCCGTCCTGTAGAACGGTGAAGTCAGACTGCTTAAGGCCGGGGATCGGGCGTCCCTGTTTGTCGGTTACCACGACGTCGACCTGGACCAGGCGCGTGGTGGTTCGGAACACGGGGTTGGTGGGCGGTCCCTCCGCCTGGCGGAGGAGCCTGCTGCAGGTGAGATTCAGCGGTCGGGGTCGAAGGAGCGGCTGCGTTAGCCGCAAGCGTTGTGTCGGTTGAAGGTGATGTAGCCGTCGGCGCTGCGGACGCCGACTGAGAGTTCCCCAGAGCCGCCCCTTTGTCCTGAGGGGCGGGTCCAGCTTGCGCCTTCTGGAGCTCAAGCGCTTTCGACCATGCCAGGGAATACACCTTGTCCAGGTAGAGAACATAGACGCACATCAGGTTGTAGGTTTCGTCGTAGACCTTGGGATCCAACTGGGTGCGCATGAGGCGGACCTGTTCGAACTTCCCCGGCGGAGTAATTTCGGCATAGGCGACGGAATGGATCACGATCGATGGGATATTCGCATCCTCGAAAGCCCGCGCCCCGGTGGCGGGAATATCGTTGATCAGTTTTGGGTCCTGCGGAAGTTTGAGACTGCGCGCGGCAATCGGTAGTACCTTGCTCATCGTTGTGGGATCGTGAGCAGTCTCCCGGAGCACTGGCTTTTGGCCCACCGATGCCATGCGCGAGGTGTCCGGCCCCGGGAACGCGTAGGCCGCAGGCGTCCTCCCCACTTTGTCAATCTGTATCATCCCCCTGATCTGGGCGCGCTGGTCGTCGCTTAGTTGCTTCAGATACCGATTAGCGCCCGCGAATCCCCGATCATGCCCGGCAAAAGCCGCAAAGACCAGCGTCTGGCGATGAGGCGCAGAGTTCAACGACTCGGCAAGCAAGGGAAGCATAGCGACGCCGCCCCAATCGACAAGCGCTTCCTCGCCATGTGTTTTTGAGTCCAAACCAGTCGCAATTACGATCGCTCCCGGCTCCGGGCCTGGCAGCGTGCAGATAACGTTGGGAAGATCCTCATCCGGCACGGACTGCTGCTGAATCTGATCTGGAGTACAACCTGCAGCGCGAAACTGGGCTCGGATGGTGTCGACTCGCTCCTTGTCCGTGGCCGGAACGGTCTGCAACCGCTTGTCGATCACCGGCTGCTCGATGCGCAAGTAGGTGAGACTGTCAGCGAAGCACGTGACGGCGAGAATCAGCAGAAGAATAAGTTTGAAAACGCGACCCAAAAAAATACCTCGTGAGCGCATCCGCGGAACAACATCAATAGGCTAACACTAAGTGGGGCATGAAGTTGTCACCTGCGCGCCTGTGCAATGCATCGATTGCCGGTGAAATCCGTGGCGCCAAACAACCACGGTCGGTCAGCTGTCCAATTGCAGCAGGATACTCTGCCGGATACGGAATCGACGCCGCGCCGAGAATCAGTCCCGAGTTGGGGTTCTGTACCAGCACGATAACGCGCAGGCTCTGCTTCTTCCAATCCGACTTGGCGGCGAGGTGCACGGTCGTTTCAAACCTGCCGCTCGAGGTGGTGCCCAGTGTCTTCAACTCTCTTGCCACGGCGCTGTGTCGAAGGACGCGCCCACCGTTCTCGCCGCCTCGCACGTTCGTCGTCAAGTCGTCTTCGGTAATCGCGAGGAGCACACGCTGTCGGTCCTGGCCAGGGTCTTCGACCGAGACCTGCAGCTTGGTTGGCGTCATCAGACGCAATGAGACTGATGCCGGCTTGGGACTCGCCGAAGCTTCGGCGATCATCCGGCGCACCGCGGCAGCATTGTTGCCTACGCCCTGGAGATGTCCGTCGATAACGACTTGAGGCGTGTAGGCGGTTGCCAGGTGGAGTTGCCTGACATAGTCGTATTGGCGTTCCGTATAAGCGGGAGAAGAAAAACGGTCGGTCCATCCCAGAGAGTTCCAGTACTCGACATGTTCTCCCAGGAGTATGAGTTCAACAGTTCCCGCCGTACGTTGGCGGCTGAGCTGGGCCAGAAGGGCATCTGCAGGCGGGCAACTGGAACAGCCTTCGGAGGTGAAAAGCTCAATCACGACCGGTTGCTGAGCTGAAGCTGACAATGGCCAGCAGGCGGAAAGCGACATGACTATCAAGACGGCGGCAACACCGGACAATACCTTGGCGTGCATAATCGTTAAGACGCCCGAACAACGATTTAGGTTACAGGCCTCTGGGCACCCAGGAATCCCCGGGACGCGCGGCATCGTAATCGCGGCGGCTCCGCCATGGAGATCGTGCCGGCGTGCCGCGCGGCGACGAACCTGCGGTCGCAACCGAGGCAACTGAGCGCGCTCGTCTTTCAATTGCATTATCTGCACAACCAGCGATAATAAACGGAGGACCGCATTAACCGAGAGGTGGAATGGCTTCGTCGATCATTTGGTATGCCCTGCTTGGTGTCGCCGCCATCCCCTTTATTTACTACATCATCGCTCTTTTCAGCGCATGGCGATTCTTTCGCCATGGGGCGAATTCTGCAGCTTCGATCTCTGG
Source organism: uncultured Acidobacteriaceae bacterium (assembly GCA_963758255.1). Classification (GTDB taxonomy): domain Bacteria; phylum Acidobacteriota; class Terriglobia; order Terriglobales; family Acidobacteriaceae; genus DASRAA01. The sequence continues at coordinate 56,991 of CAVWUX010000011.1, read as the reverse complement.
ATTTACTCCACCGGTCAGCATCCTGAAGCCGGTGCGTGGGCTAGACCCCGATGCTTACGAGAATTTCGCGAGCTTCTGCCGACAGGACTATCCCGATTATGAAATCGTATTTTGCGTCGGTGACCGCTCTGACCCAGTGCTGCCAATCATCGAGAGAGTGATTACTGACTTCCCGGAGCGGACGATCCGAGTCCTCTTCGGCTCAGGTCGCGAAGCCACAAATGACAAAGTGGCAAAGTTGGCGCGTCTCGCCAAAGAGGCGAAGTACGAGATCCTGGTCATCAATGACAGTGATGTGCGCGCCAGGCCCGACTATCTGCGAACTTTAGTTGCCCCACTCGCAGACCCGAAAGTTGGCGCTGTGACCTGCTTTTACGTGCCGACCGATGAAAAAACTCTGGTGCAAAAGCTGCAAACGGTTGGTATGTACTCCGATTTCTATCCCGGAATCGTGGTGGCATGGCAGTTGGACGGAGTGAAGTTCGCGCTGGGGCCCACCATTGCCACTTCACGGACGCGTCTGGCTGGATTCGGCGGCTACGAGAAAATCGAGAACCGTCCAGCGGACGACTTGCTGGTCGGGAGATTGATCGCGGAACAAGGCTACGAAGTCAGACTGATTCCTTATGCTGTGCTGACGGTCGCTGACTTCCAATCGCTCAGCGACTTGTTTCTGAAGCGCCTGCGATGGATCGTGGTCATGCGCCACATGCGGCCATGGGGACACTTGGGACTGATATTCACTCTGGGACTGCCATGGTCACTGGTGGCAATCGCGATCGCTCCCAGCGCCGCGGTGGCGGGTCTATTCCTGGCATTGTACCTCGCTCTGCGCGTTGCCATGACGCTGCAGATCGAAGCATGGGGACTCAAGCAATCCGTGCCGTGGCTCGGTCTCGCGTTGATTCCGGTCTGGGATGCAATGGCGTTTTTGATCTGGTTAGCCAGCTTTACGCGCAGCACAATCCGCTGGCGCGATCGAGACTACTACATCCGAGACGGAGAACTGGTGCCTGTCGCCGTCAGCGCGACTGGCGCCTGAGCCGGCACCAGTCCTCCTTAGTCGTATTACGCCAGGCTCTTGTCGAGCACCGCCTGCGTCTGCGACTTCTCCACGCGCCGGTCATTCCGCGCGTTGCGCCAATTCACCGTCGGCAGGAATTGCGACGGGTCTATGCGCTCCCTGTAGCGCATGGCAATGTTGATCAGCGAATCCAACAGGGAGTTGGACAGGAGATGGGGTTGCAGTCCAAGCTTGATCAAACTCGAGTGTTTGGCGTTGTAGTAATGCGCCTCGGCTTCGACGCGTGGATCGGGCAGGTGCTCGATTTCTACTTTTAGCCCAAGTTCCTTTCCGCTTTCCTTCACCATCTGTGCCAGTTCCAGTACGTTGAACTGCTCCGTGAACTGATTGAATACCCGGAACTCGCCCGGCTTCGCAGGATTCAGACAGGCGATTTCGATGCAGCGAACGGTATCGCGAATATCCAAGAATCCGCGCGTCTGTCCGCCCTTGCCGTACACAGTGAGCGGATACCCCAAGGCAGCCTGTGCGCAGAATCGGTTGAGCACGGTTCCGAAGACCTCGTCGTAGTCGAAACGGTTGATGAGGGCCTCGTCCATGGCCACCTCATCGCTGACCGTTCCATAAACCACGCCTTGGTTAAGATCGGTGGCGCGTATCCCCCACGCCCTGCAGGTAAATGCGATGTTATGACTGTCGTGCACCTTGGACAGGTGATAGAACGAACCCGCCTGTTTGGGGAAGGGGAGCACGTCTTTGCGTCCGTTGTGCTCGATGGTTATGTAGCCTTCTTCGATGTCGATGTTGGGAGTGCCATACTCGCCCATGGTGCCCAGCTTTACCAGGTGGCAGTCAGGGGTGAATTCCCGAATTGCGTAGAGGATATTGAGCGTCCCAATCACATTATTAGTCTGTGTGAAGACGGCATGCTTGCGGTCGATCATCGAGTACGGAGCTGAGCGCTGTTCGGCGAAGTGAACAATTGCGTCAGGCTCGAAGGAGGTGACCATCGAGGAAAGGAACTCGTAATCGGTGACATCACCCACGTAGGACTCGATCGTGTTGCCTGTGAGCTGCTGCCAGACCGCCAGGCGCTCCGCCAAGGGGCGAATCGGGGTCAAGGTCTGCGCTCCAAGTTCATGGTCCCATTGCCTGCGGGCAAAATTGTCCACGACAGCAACCGAATGTCCCTTACGGGACAGATAGAGAGCGGTTGCCCAGCCACAGAAACCGTCGCCTCCTAGAACGGCGATCTTCATAGTTCTTCTCCTCGGAGTATCGAAAAAAATCAGGATGTCTGCGATTTACTGCTTCTATTAGAGTGCCTGACACCCCACCAAAGTTGCAAGAAACGCCAACGGAACCTGAATTTTTTCCCCTGAATGGGGCAAAATCAGCGTCGGATTTCCTCGATGAAGCCTCGCAGCCATCTGCGAGCGTAGGGTGTTATAGCATTGTTTCATGATCCTTCATGATTTGCTGCAACCGACGAGTTCAGGAGCCTGATGGAATCTCACAAGCGGCTCCAGTTCAAAACGTTCGTCATGATCCTCATCATGATCATCGCCGGTCCCATGGGCAATGTACTTCTGGGCAAAGGCATGAAAAACGTCGGCACCACTGCAATCGCCTCGGTCTCGGATTTGGGACATGTCGTCGAACGGGTTTTTGCCTCCAGCGCGGTCTGGCTGGGTGTGGCTTCGCTGCTGACCTTCTTTGTCGCCAACATTCTGGTACTGTCGTGGGCGGACTACAGCTTCGTACAGCCTGCTTCGTCGTTGGCGTATGGAGTGGTTGCCCTGTTGTCGGTTTTTGTGTTGGGAGAGGGTGTTTCGCCCTTGCGTTGGGCGGGGATCGCCATCATATCGCTCGGCGTCTTTATCGTGGGCCGAACCAACCCGCGCACAACGGAGCATCGCTGACTGTGATCAAGTTCATCTACTTTTTCTTGATTGTTGTGGCGGGCACGGCCGGAGAACTGTGCGTCTCGCGGGCCATGAAGGAGACGGGAGAAGTCAAGGACTTCCGTCCGGCGGCGGTGGTGAAAGTCATCCTGCGGGCGTCGCGGGTGAAGTGGATGGGAATCGGCGTTGGGCTCATGACGCTGGCATTCTTCTCGTTGTTGGCGGTCCTGTCCATCGAAAAAGTCAGCTTCGTAGTGCCGGTTACAGCATTGAGCTACGTGGCCGGGGCTCTTGGGGGCAAATTCCTGCTCGGTGAACGCATCAGTCTGCGGCGTTGGACTGGAATTGTTCTAGTCTGTATCGGTGTCACCCTGGTGTTCTTGGGAAAGGGGTAAGAATCGATGTCGCATTTGGGCGCGACGCCCAAGGCCGCGGCGATTGCCGGCATGACTAGGCGGTTGGCCTTCGGGGAGTTTCTCGCTCAGGCATTTGCCGCGTTTCGTGCCGACAAAGTGCGTGCCACCATGACAGCCTTGGGCATGGTGATCGGTACCAGCTCCCTGATCCTGGTCGTCACGATTGCGTTGTCGGGAAAGCAGTACGTTCTAGCCCAGATCGAAAACATCGGTACGAATCTGGTGTGGGCGGAGTACGAGGGCCTGGTCAATGCCGGTGCGAACGCGTCGGTGCGCGACTATCTGACTTACGATGACATGATCGCCGCCGAGCAACAGGTACCCGAGATCAAGGCGGCAACGCCAGTGCTCAATCTTCATGAGCGAATCGCTGCGGGCGGAGACAAGGAACTGGACATTCTGGTTCTGGGAGTCGAGCCCAGCTACAAAGACGTCCGGCGCATGCTGGTGGTGACCGGCAGGTTCTTTGACGAACAGGACTCCGAGCTTTTCAATAAAGTTTGCCTGATAACGCAGAAGTTCGCCGAAATCCATTACGGTGGGAGCGATTTGGCACTGGGGCAGCGACTCAAGATCGTGAGCGTGCCCTTCGTGATCATCGGTATCTTCCGCGAGAGCATGGAGACGTTTGGCCGGTCGGAGATCCAGGACGACACCATCCTCATTCCATACACAGTGGCGCGTCGATTGGCGGGTACCCAGTCGATAAACCAGATTTACTTCACGATGTTCAACACTGACAGCGTGCCCACTGGTACGCGGGAGATTCTGCGGGTAATCAAATCCCGGCATCGCCCGGAATCGGAGTACAAGGTCGATAACCTCACGGATGTGCTCAAGGTCGCCGAAAAGACCGCCGATGCATTTACTGTCATCCTGCTGCTGTTCGCCGTGGTGACGCTGATCGTCGGCGGCGTGGGAATCATGAATATCATGCTGGCCACGGTGAGCGCGCGCATTCGGGAAATCGGAATCCGCAAAGCCGTGGGAGCCACCCGGATCGAAATTGAGTTACAGTTTCTCACGGAAGCGGTGCTTATCTCGCTGGTCGGTGGAGTCATAGGTACCCTGCTGGGACTGGCCGTTCCGTTCTCCCTGCGGCTATTCACCAATTTCTACCTGCCGATACCTGTGCTGGCTGCGCTGATCGCCATAGTCGTTTCGTGCTCCGTGGGGATCGCGTTCGGCACGCTCCCAGCCAAACTAGCCGCCAAGCTGGACCCAATCGAATCGCTGAGGCACGAATAGATCGCGAACTTCATCGCTCCATCCGCGCCGGGACTTGATTAACGCTTCGTTGCTGCACCCGCCAGTTTCGACTTGGGTGTCTCTTCCTCGTCAGGTCGCCCGCCAGCGCTCGTTGGTTCAAAAAGAAAGTCCTCGATTTCATCGATCCGCTGGTCGGCATCGTGGTATCCGATGTCAATGAGGGCCCGCGTGTATTTTGGAGTGAACAGCAAGTAACTCATCAGGTCGGAGCACGACGCCGCATCCCTTCCCAAACCGTTCACAAAGTACTGGATCAAATAAGGCATGTCTTTCTGATGCTGGCTCGCCAGTTCAGATAGATCAACCGACGGCGTAATGAGAAATGTAGCCAACGGTCTCATCTTCTCGCAGCCTTCCATCCCGGCTTGCTTGATTTGGCCTTCGCTGAGAAGTCTATTCAGGCGATTGAGGTGCTCGATATCGGTTGCAAGATGGTCCAGGAACATCACGTTGAAGATGACTCCCATGACTTGAGCCAGAGAGGGTTCGGTGTCGCTCGAGGCTTCTTCCTGGTGTTCGAGACTCTGGCCGCGGGCCCCAATGCCAAAAACTCTCTCCGCACCTAGGCGAATGACTGGGCTGAGCGGTTGTTGAAGGCGCAGGCACCCGTCTCCAAAAAAAGCTGTGCCTCGTGCTGTCTTCAGTTTCACTGGCTGAAAGACCAGGGGGATCGCCGCCGACGCGCATACGTGGTCGGTCGTGATCTTCGTCGCCAGCGTGACCCGACGGCTTCGATTCCACATGGGGTGCCCCTTTACCCCTTGAATGAAAAGGTAGCTCTTGCCGGAGTTGTAGTTCGTCGCGGAGATGGCCAGGGCGTAGAGATGCCCGCGCTTGATGTTCTGCTGAATTCGGTCACAGTCAAGATGTGCGTTGAGAAATTGCCGCAGTGGGCTAGCGTCCAGGAGCGACCGGGCATTACCTCCGCCAAGAACTGCACCGAAGGACAGGTCCAGGATCCAGGTAATCGAGTTGCGTGCTTGTGCAAGAACATCGCAGCGAAAAATATCGTTAGGCCGGAGCTCGGCCCAAAGCCGCGCGAGGATCTTGGTGGCAATCGAAAATTCGTCGCATCCAACCGCCAAAGAGCAACCGTTCACCGCTCCCGCGGATGAACCTCCGATAATGGGGAACGGATTGCCTGTGCTTTGAACACGCCGTATCTCCCCGATGCGCTGGAGGACACCGGCCTGGTAAGCTCCACGGGCGCCACCGCCTGTCATCACGAGACCGAGTGCGTTATCCATTACTTCACTCCCACCCCTGCGCACACCGGGCAAAAGCCAAGCTAAATCCGCAGGACGTCCCGCCCGTCATGCAACGGAACGTCCTGGGTGTGATCAGCATCGCATTCTCACCCTATCCTGGGGGGAAGAGGCGAGATCCTGTCGTCGGCCTTCTACTACTAGGCAGTCACTGGAATGACGCGCGGTTTCCGCGCTTTTGTCGTGCGCTTTGCCCTGCGTGTTCCCTTGGCCGGGGCTTTCTTCATTTCCGGCCGCTTGGTTGCGGACTCGATCACTGCCTTTTCGGCCTCGACGAAACTCCTGAAGCCTTCGCGAGTCAGATCTGGAATTTCCCTGTAGGGAACGTCAGGCATCATCTTCGCTGCAGTTCCAGCGGCCTTCAGGCTGACGTGCACTTGCCGTGCCGCGACGTCCATCAACTTCTTCTGGGCATCAATGAAGGAGTCGGCCGCTTCCCGCGCCAGCGCAGTCAATTCAGTCTTCTTGGCCTTGCTGACTGGTACTTCCTTGCTGCCGGTCACCTTCGATGCCTCCTCGGCGATGACGTGGAGGAACTTCTTCTGGGCTTGGACAAAGTTCTCCAGTCCCCCCCGGGCCAGCTCGACGACGCCTTCGCCTTCGTACACTTCACCGGCTTTGACGGCAGCCAGACGCCCATGCAGCTGCTTGCTGGCGCTCTTCAGATACTCCAGTTGCATCTCGACAAAGGTGTCTATGCTGCGGCTAATGGTCTCGACCAAAGCGTCGGTAATGACGAATCCGCCGACCCGCTCTTTCAAGCCGGTCGCCAGGATTTCGCTCTCCTTCTGCGCGAGTCCGAGAATCAGTTTTTGGCCCTCGATGAAGTTGGCCAAGCCCTCGCCTGCGAACTCCTTGATTACCGCCACCGGGCGAAAATCAGGCGCCGTCAGTTTCTCGCGCACCACATCGATCACGGTTCCGTTCTGACGCATTGCCAGGTCCACAAGGATGCGCTGTGTCGCAAAGAAATTCTCCACTCCCTGCTGCACCCATCCCGACATAAGATTGATGAAGGACGACTCCCGAACCTGAGGCTCGGACTTATAATCTTGTTTCATAACCCCTCCTTGTTTGCTGCAGTGCAGCATACAACTACAATCTAATATTACGTATCGTGAATGTCAAGATAGATCGCAGAATATTGCGATGCAGCAGGGAAACCCGAAGGGCGAACTTCCACCCGCCGCAGTGGTGATCGCCGGAAGTTGCAGTGTGCGCAGCACTTGCGTTGGTTGGGTGCTTGGGCAGGGCTGATTCTTTTGTATCCCAAAAGGGGAATGGCGCAACCTCCCCATAGCGTTAGCGTATCCGCGCCCGATCTCGCCGGATGAGACGGTTGCGGGAAGTTTTGTTGCAGTCTACGGGCGCTCATTTTGTGACCGCCCGTGGCGCCTTCCTTGACATTCAAGTACCTGCAGTTCACGATGCGACAAGGATTGGCGCTGATGACTCAAGCTGTGAGCGTCGTGCAGTTGAAGACGGAAACCCTCGCCGCCTTCTTGTCTTACACTCGCGAAGTCGAAGCCGGGATGGAAGCGTCGTTCAAAGGAAGCTCCCCTTTCTTGTGGTCGGACGAGAATGCTGACCGGGCTCGTCGAGTCCGCAAAGGAGAAATTCTGGCACAGCTCTGGTCGGGGCAATCGCCCACTCGCGTTCCGGATGGTCTAATCCACGACTGGATCGGGGCCATATCCATCTCCGGAGCGACTATCGAGGAGACCTTGTCCCGTGTTCAGGACTACGACAATCACAAGAACATCTATAAGCCCGAGGTGATGGACTCGCGGCTGGTGAGTCATCGTGGAAATGACTTCACCATCTACTTGCGGCTCCTGAAGAAGAAAATTATCACCGTAGTGTTAGACACCTATCATGACGTTCACTATCAGCAGGTGGGCGATGATCAGTGGTTCTGTCGCTCGCAGACGACGCGCATCGCCGAAGTGGACGACGCTGGAACCGCGAAAGAGAAAGTGCATCCGCCCGACACGGGATACGGTTTCTTGTGGCGCTTGTATTCCTACTGGAAGTTCATGGGAGTAGGAGCTGGGGTCATCGTTGAATGTCGTGCCATTTCGTTGACACGGGACGTGCCTCTTGGTCTGGGATGGATCGTTGAGCCAATTATTAAAAACCTTCCGCGGGAGTCGCTCGTCAATACCCTCAGATCCACCCGGGAGGCGCTGACCGCCAACGGCTAATCGCCGGTCTGTGCAACAGCTAGCTGTCGAGACCTCATGGCCGCGGGCGCCGCTTCAGATGCGGATGGAAAGGGACTTTCCGCGGTGACCACCTTCGCCTGACGTTTTGGTATTTCCGGCTCCGGTATAGGAATGAGCTTCAATCTTACCTTTGGTTGGGCAGCCCGCGAAGCCGGCGATACTTCGACCTTCTTCCGCCTTGCAACTCGCGGCGCTTTTACGACTCTTGATTTCGCAGCCGGGGTTTTCGTCCGAGCTGGCTTGGCGATTGCAGCGTCTCGCAATTCCCCGAAACTCGCACGCAACAGCTCTTCAAAGCGGTCGATATCAGGCACCGCGTGAACGTCTCCGCCAAAGCCAACGTACGCCGTCCCGTCATAGCTGAGGATGGCAACGTTCACCCCCATCTCACCGCCGATCGGAACGTACGGGTACGCGCGTAGCATCTTATGCCCGAGCAGATAAAGTGGCTGCTGGGGTCCAGGTACATTGGTGCAGATCATGTTGCAGAGACTGAGAGGCAGTTGACTAAGGATGGGGGCCAAAAGCGCCTGCAGAGGAAGCGGGATCTTGGATACCATGGCGCCGACCAGACCGACCAGTTCCGTTACACCAGCGCCCCTGAGAAAGACCATTCTTTCGCTCACTTTGGCAAGTAACATTCGAGGATCGCGGACATCGAGTGGCACATTAATGGGCAAGAAAGTAATTCGGTTTCCCAATTCGCTGACGTCACCGTTGCCGCGGATATTTACGGGAACGACGAGCCTCAGTTGCCGTCCCTTCACTTTCGCGCCATGCAATTCAACGTAGCGGCGGACCGTCGAGGTTACCACCGTAAGGACGACATCGTTCACTGTGCCCCCACAGTTCTCGCGAATGGCCTTAATGGCTGCCATCGGAATCTCGCCCCATGCGATCTTTTGCGGTCCACGGCAGACTTTGTTGAACGGCAGTCGATCCGAGGGGGAGACCAGTTCCGGCACTAGGTGGATCAACTCTTCGGTCTGGCCTTTGGCGGCGCCTGCCAGCAGCTCTCGAGCAATGTTCACTACCTCGGTTTGCGCGGTGAGGGCCCCTTGCATGAACATCTGGTAATTCTTCAGCAAACCGTCGAGCAACAGCGCAACCGAGTCGGTTGTTTGGGGCCCGTCGCCTCGCCGCTCTTGAGGCGGTGCACTCTTCGGAGTAGGGGACGTATCCAGCAACACGTTCATGATCCCTACGCCGGATATTCCATCAGCAAGGCAGTGATGGAGGCGGATCACAACACCGGTACGGTTTCCTTTCAGCCCTCGTACCAGTGTGAGGTCCCAAAGAGGGCGTTCTCGGTTCAACGTTGAACTGATGATGCTCGCGGCTATTGCCTTCAAGTCGGCATCCGTTCCACCCTTGAGCACCTCCTGGTGAACGTGGTTCCGGATGTCGAAGTTAGGATCGGGCTCCCAGGTCGGCAAGCCCAGGTTGAATTGCGGAAATACCGCACGCTGCCGATAGCGAGGAATGAAGTCGAGCTTCGACTCGACGTACTTTCTGAAAGCAGCGAGCGAAATCGTTCCTTCTAGCTCGCATGTGCAGGCAACATTGATCGGCTGCCCTTCGCGTTCCAGGTAGAGGAAAAATGTGTCTCCCCAGGAGAGCGAATTACTTCGGGCCGTTTGTGACATTAGTCCCCCTTGCTCATTTGCAGATAGCCTCGTACCATCTCATCTCGAAGGCCTCAACTGGACTGCACGGTCGAAGCGAAGCACGTCGTCCGTGCCGAGGAAGGCGACACCCATGGATGTCGTACTGGCGCGAGCCTGGGTCACAGGTCATGTGCGTCCGGCCAACTGACCGACGTAATTACGATCCCATGATTTGTCCGTTAGTTCTGTGAGAATCGTCACAATCCGGCAGGTCATTTCGAAGCCGGGTTGATTGTCGAGCCGTGTCCACGCAACGCTTTTCGAACTGTTGCGGAGACAGTGTGATAAAAGGCTGGGGCGACAATAGTCACGAACGTTTGTGTTTTCGGTCACATCGGTAATGTCCAAGCCGGTTGTAAGAAAGAGTTAAGCGAAGTCTTCAGGATGCAGCTTCGAGGGAGTACACGAAATGGAATCGGAACGAGCGCACGATAGCTACTTGCACTATGGTCGATCACTCGCCAACTCTGGCGCAGCCGGAATGCGCAGGGGTCGTGACGCATATCTCAATGGTAAGCCGCTGGGTGAAGTTTTGACGCAAAAGGCGCGTGCGTCCCTGGGTCTGGCGGCCATCGGAGCGTGCGCAGGCCTGCTGCAGTGTCTTGTGTCCGTCCGCCGCCGCCGCATACCCAAGGGTATTGCATTGGGGGTTGTGGGCAGCGCAATCGGTTTCTTCGCCGGATTTACCTGGAAGACTCGCGACCTCACGGCGAGCATGGTTCATGCCGCCGCCAAGAACATGGGAACGGTGCGGGACGAACATTGGCTCGCGCGTCACCCGATTGATTACGCGTAAACGGCAAGCATGGGCCAGACGTGTTCAAAAACGAAGCCAGCCTTTGTGTTCGTGAGGACGCGCGCTACGAATGCGGTCCGACGCAATGAACATTCCGCCTGTGACCTAGGGCACTCTTGAGAGTGAGCCTGTGAGTGCTTCGTAGTGACCTGCTTCACAGACGCGGTCAGAACTGGAACGCATACTCATTAGTCGGATGGCCGGGCAAGATTCCTCGCGGCCGTCATGGTCGCCACTTCCAAGAGGGATCGCATTGCAATCTGAGGCTGCCGCCAGTCGGCATGATTGCAGTCTGCTGCATGGAAACGAACCTTCGAAGTACTGCGTGCAATCAGGCCTCGGGTCGTCGGAGTTGGCAATAGATGATGTTGCAGGGCATTCACATATGGGCGCTGGCAATACCTGACGCTGTGCCGGGACAGAATCTGTTCCTGGTGATGCAACTTCTGGGCGTCGCATGTTTCTGTTACATAGCGGCCAGGCGTCTGCTGCCGCTGGTCCGGGGCGAGCGAGATTTTCGATTTGACCGGCCATGGCTGCGATCACAGAGGGTAGCGAAGTTCTGGCTGGGCCAATGGAAGCATCCCCGTTACAAGGCTGCAGGAACTATCCACCTGTTGATTTTTGCTGGTTTCCTGATTCTGGCGACGCGTGCCTTCTATTTGCTCGTCTTCGGGCTTTCCGACGATTTTGCTGCGCCCGGCGCCGTCGGTCGAGTCTATGACATCGTCGCTGATTACGCGGCAACCATTGTGTTTCTGGCGGTGTCCGCAGCTGCCTTCCGCCGCCTGGTTTTCAAGCCGGCGCGGTACGAAGTGCCTCCGCAGTATGGCAAGGGACATCCGGTCGACGCCATTTTCCTGCTGGTGCTAATCGCGATCTTGATGGCGTCGGAAAGCCTTTTCGAGGCGACTCGGGCCGCGATTCAGATACACCAGGGTGTTGCAGTTGAATTTCTACCCGTCCTTTCGCTGCCATGGCTCCTGAAGAATTGGTTCGCTTCGGTACCGCTGACAACGCTGTGGAAGCTTCACCTTGGCGCTTATGCGCTCGACGTCCTGACGTTCTATTTCCTCCTGTGCTATCGGCCCTTTGGAATCCAGTTCCACGTCGAAACGTCGCTGTTCAATGTCTTCTTCGCCAAACTAGATCGTGGGACCGTGAAACCGGTGCGCTGGGGAGTCGCAGACGAGGAACTCGACCAAGTGAAGTCGTTTGGGGTAAAGAAGTTCGAAGACTTCACCTGGAAGCACATGCTGGACTTCTATTCCTGTGCCGACTGCGGACGGTGTTCGGACAACTGCCCTGCGAATACCGTTGGCCGGCCGCTGTCGCCCAGATTCATCAGCATCAAGGCGCGTGATTACGCCTTTCAGCACTATCCGGTCTTCGGCAAGTCGAACAATAGCCACGCATTGATTGGCGGAATTTACTCGGAGGATGAAATCTGGTCCTGCACGACCTGCGGTGCGTGCGAAGAGGAGTGTCCGCTGCTGATCGAGTACATCGATAAGATCGTTGATCTGCGGCGCGGGATGGTTGACGACGGCAACGTGCCGAAGTCCATTCAGAAGGCGCTCAAGGCGCTGGAAAGCCGGGGCAATCCCTACGGCAAGCTGGAGAAGAAGAAAGCCGACTGGGCGAAGGACAAAGAGTTCCAGCAAACCTGCAAGGTCAGCGTGCTGGATGGCGACGCTACGGCAGAGACTTTGTACTTTGTGGACAGCATTACATCCTACGACGATCGTATGCAGGCTATTGGGAGAGCGACCGCGCGGATCCTCGCCGCCTCGGGCGAGAAATTCGGAATCCTCGGGGCGGCGGAGAAAGACAGCGGCCACGAAGTGCGACGCTTCGGCGAAGAGATGCTCTTCCAGGCGCTGCGCGACCACAACACTGAAGCGATCCAAGCCTCAGGCGTCAAGCGAATCGTCACTTCCGATCCACATGCCTACAACGCGCTCAAGCACGACTACAACGACATGCCGCCTATTGAGCACATTAGCCAGGTGATTGCGCGCCAGGTGAAGTCAGGGAAGCTCAAGCTGAATCACGTCGAAAACGGGAATAACGTGTACACGTACCACGACCCTTGTTATCTGGGGCGGCACAACCAGGTTTACGACGATCCGCGCGACGTGCTCGATGCAATTCCCGGCTTGAAGCGAGTGGAGATGAGCCGCTGTCGCGACCGGTCGTTCTGCTGCGGCGGAGGCGGGCTGATGCTGTTCTACGAGCCCAAGGAAGAACAAAGGATGGGCGTGAAGCGGGTGCAGATGGCCGCCGAGGCCGGGGCCAATGTGATTGTGACCGCTTGCCCGTTCTGCATGGTGAATATCGAAGATGCGATCAAGGTTTCAGGGATGGAAGGCAAGATGACAGCGATCGACCTGGCTGAACTGGTTGACCAGCACATCGAACGGAAGCGTCCGCAAGTTGCGGAAGAAGAGAGCAACGTACTGGCGCCTGCAAACGCGTGACGCCAGAGCAACAGCAAGTTGGGGAGAGTCAACGTGGAGATTCTAGTTTGCGCAAGAAGGGTGCCCGACACGTCGGAGAACGAGATCCAGCTCAACAGTGCGGGGAACGATATTGAACGTGACGACCTGGTCTATTCGATCAACGAAGCGGACAACTACGCGGTCGAAGAGGCACTGCAGATCGTCGCAAAGTCAGGTGGCAACGTAACAGTGGCCACGGTGGGCACGGACGAAGACGAAGAAATCCTCCGCCGGGAACTTGCCATGGGCGCCAACCATGGCGTGCTGCTCTCCGATGATGCGTTCGAAGGATCGGACGGCAAAGGCATTGCGACCATCCTGAAAGGCCTCGTGCAAAAGGGGAAGTACGACCTCATCCTGACCGGCGTGCAGGCCGAAGACGGCGGCGCGCAGGTGGGTGGGATGCTGGCAGCGATGCTCGACTATCCGTTCGCGTCGCTGGTCAATTCCATCGAGGTTACGGACGGTAAGAAGCTGAAGGTTGGCCGCGAGATCGAAGGCGGAAATAAGGAGATGAATGAGATCGATCTCCCGTGCGTGCTCTCGATTCAGACCGGCATCAACGAGCCGCGGTACGTGGGGATGCGAGGCATTCGGCAAGCCGCCTCGCTGGAGGTTCCGGCCTTTGGAGCCGCCGACCTGGGAGTTGACAAGGCCGCGGTGGGTGGAGCTGCTGCGAAAGTGAAGCGTGACGATTACTTTGTGCCAGTTGCCGGCAAGGGCGCGGAAATCCTGCAGGGGAGCAACGAAGAGATCGCCGACAAGCTCATTGATCTGATGAAGGCCAAAGGAGGTTTGCAATGACGGCCCGGGTATTTGCTTATATCCCGCACAAGGGTGGAGTCGTCGATGATTCGGCCGCCGAGCTGTTATCCGCGGCCAAGAAATTTGATCCCGCAGCGCCTCCGACGGCAGTCGTCTGCGGCTGGGGTGCCGAACTCGACGCTGTGTGCGAAAGCCTACGCGCTTCTTATGGCGAAGTGTGGAAGATCGCGAATGAGAGCCTCGCTTATCCGAATGCCGAGCTGGTCCGCAAAGCGCTGGTGAAAGTTATTCCGACTGGCAGTGTTGCGCTGGTTGCGCACAACCATTTTGGAATCGACCTGGCGCCCGGCCTGTCCATCAAGCTGAATGCGGCGTATGTGTCGGACGTCGTGGGAATCGATGGGATTGACGGCACTAGTCTAAGAGTGGTTCGACAGGAATTCGGTGGACAGGTGAGCACGCATGTTCGCTGCGACATTTCGTCAGGAGCTGTGATTAACGTTCGTCCGGGAGCGTTCAAGCCAGTCGAAAGTTCGGCGGCGAATGGGGCGGTTGTCGATAAGTCAGGGGAAGTAGGCGCGCTCACTGCGGGACGCCGTTATCTGGAGACGGTCGTCGCCGAAGTTGGCGATGTGGACATCACAAAGGAACCGGTGCTGGTCTCGATCGGCCGCGGCATTCAAGAGCAGGACAACCTCTCGATTGTGCAGGAACTCGCTGACGCCCTGGGTGCGGCAGTGAGCTGCTCGCGCCCCGTAGTTGATGCCAAGTGGCTGCCCAAGTCGCGGCAGGTTGGCTCATCGGGGCAAACGGTGAAGCCGAAGATTTATTTGGCATGCGGCATCAGTGGATCGTTCCAGCATCTGGCTGGACTCAAGGGCAGTCCGTTCATTGTGGCTATCAACAAGAACCCCAAGGCGCCGATCTTTCAAGTGGCGGATGTGGGGATCGTCGCCGACATCCTGGAGTTCCTGCCGGAGTTGACCAACAAAGTTCGCGAAGCGAAGGGCGCGCACGCGTCCCACTAAAAGTGAGGCATTGGCAATGATTACCAAGAAAACATTAAAGCTCAGCTTGAAGTCGCTGCGGGACTTCGGCAAGAAGCGGTTGCCGGACGAAGTATTGATCGAGCTCGACGAGCGCGACGAGTGCCCGGAAGACATCGTGCACATCATGTGCGACCCCGACCAGCTCGGCATTCAACTACTGTTCGTTCCCGAGGAGTACGGCGGCTTGGGCGGAAGCACCTTCGATGTTTATCTCATCTGCGAGGAAATGGCGCGGATCGACCTGGGCCTTGCCACGTCCTTATTTGCTACGTTTCTTGGGAGCGATCCAATTACGGTCGGCGCCACGCCAGAACAGAAGAAGCTGTGGCTGAGCCGCATCGCGAATGAGGGCGTGTTGTTTGCCTACGGCGCGACTGAGCCGGAAGCAGGCAGCGACCTTGGCTCGCTGAAGACCACTGCGGACCGCGTCATGCAGGACGGCAAAGTGGTCGGCTACAAGATCAACGGCAGCAAGCAGTGGATCAGCAATGGCGGAATTGCCGACCTGTATACGGTCCTGGCGAATACGCCAAGCGGGCCGAGCTGGTTCGTGGTGGAGAAAGGCGCGAAAGGTTTCAGCCACGATAAGCCGGAGAACAAGCACGGCATCCGTCTGAGTAACACGGCCGCTCTATCTTTTGTCGATACCTACGTCGATGCCGACAGGCTGATAGGCGGTGTGGAAGGACAGGGGCTGCTGCAGGCTCAGGCGGTCTTCGGCTACACGCGCCTCATGGTAGCCGCCTTCGGACTTGGCGCGGGATGGTCAGCGTTGGACCGCGCGATTCCGTATTCCACCAAACGCATCCAGGCAGGTTCGCCGCTTTCGGAAAAGCAAGGTTACACGCACAAACTGATTGTGCCGAACGTGGCCCAACTGGAAGCTGCCCGCGCCTACATCGAGGAAACGGCCGAGCGCATCGACGCTGGCGAAGGAAGTTTGAATACCGAGGGTGCTATCGCCAAATACATGGCGACAGAAGGCGGGAACCGGGCTGCCGAAGCCAGCATCCAGGCGCTCGGCGGTTACGGCTACACCCACGAGTACATGGTGGAGAAGATCAAGCGCGACGTGCGCATCACCACGATTTACGAAGGCACCTCGGAGATCATGGAGATGACCATCAGCCGCGACCGCTGGCAGCTTCATCTGAAGACGCGCGGGCAACACTATCACGAGCAGGCCCGCCAGATGGAAGCCCTGCACTCCCGCCATTCCGATGTCGGCGCCGATACGGCGGCGCTTGCCCTGCACGCTTTGGCGGAGGTGATGGAGAAAGCCCGTGTCGCCCGGCTCACTCGCTTTCAACATATTCTGTTGCGCCTGGGTGAGTTAATCGCTTACGCGGAGAGCGCGGGCTGCCTGGCGCGCCGTGCTGCACGTGCGGCCGAGGGCCGCTTGAATGAAAAAGCCAATGACCGTTTTGACCCGCAATCCCAGGCAGCATTGAGCAGAGTCTTTTCGCGGGAGGCGGCGCTCAAAACTGCGGAAGACGGGCTGAGGTGGATTGTCGGCGCCGGCGGCGTCAGCGACTCAGAGATCGCAGCGTTCGAAGTTGACCTGGGACTGCCGGCCATTCATCGCGCCCAAGCGGGCTTGATTGCCGACATGGACTACGTCGCTGATGTGCTTTTCGCTCGCGCAGCAAAGCAGGTAGCTCTGTCCGCCTGAGGATTCAGAGACTGATGACAGGCATCTGGCGAGCACTTGAGTGCGCCAGGTGCCTGTCATTTTTTGTCGGGGTTGTCGAATCGGGTGACGCCATGAACTGCCGAACTTTGCTGGTCAGAACTGAGTACCACTTTCTGACGTGTTCGACTCACAGCTGTCAGTGTCGTACATCACATCTCGGTGGCCGTCGAATCACATGCTCAGGGCATCACCATCACTGACACAGATACCGCCCTCCCCTCAAAGTTGTACTAGCTGCGGTCGCCCAGGTTTAGCTTGGCCTTGTGAGTAGATTACTTCTCCTTGTTCCGGCGAAGGAAACAAGACCCGACATTCCAAATGTCACTCCTCTGGGCGCTCGCTGGTGTCCCGTAGATGGGGCTTGAACATGCATTAAGGGAAGTGACAAATCATGGAAACGACCGCTCATCGCGCAATAGCAATTGTGGGGGTAGGAGCCATCCTCCCCGACGCTCCCAACGCACCGGCATTCTGGAACAACGTAAAGAACGGACACTACAGTATCAGTGAAGTCCCTGCCGACCGCTGGAATCCGGCGTTTTATTACGATGCCGATCCCGCCGCTCCGGACAAGACGTATTCCAAAATTGGCGGCTGGGTACGCGAGTTCGCATGGGAGCCAATGAAATGGCGCCTGCCGATACCGCCACGCGTGGCCGAGGGCATGGACCTGGCGCAGCAGTGGGCGGTAGCCTGCACGCGTGAAGCGCTGGAAGACTACGGCTATCCCAAGCGGCCATTGAACCTTGATCGCACGGCCGTGATTCTCGGCAACGCCATGGCCGGAGAAAAGCATTACCTCTCATCGCTGCGCGTGTTCTTTCCGGAATATGCGCACGAACTGGAGGAATCACTCAGCTTCGCGGCGTTACCGAAATCCGTGCAGCGCGACATCACCCGCGAATTGCACGAACGCATGGGGCAGCGCATTACTCCGATTACAGAAGATACGATGCCAGGCGAATTGGCCAACTGCATGGCGGGTCGAATTGCCAATCTCTACAACTTTCACGGGCCTAATTACGTGTGCGATGCGGCTTGCGCATCGGCCATGGCCGCCATCAGTTCGGCGGTCAGAGGACTTGTTGACAATGACTTCGACGTGGTCGTTACCGGAGGCGTCGACCGCAACATGGGTGCGCCCACCTTCGTAAAATTCTGCAAGATCGGGGCCCTTTCGGCAACCGGCACGCGCCCCTATGCGCAGGGGGCTGATGGCTTCGTCATGGGAGAAGGTGCGGCGATCTTGCTGATGAAGCGGCTGGCCGATGCCGAGCGCGACGGCGACAAGATCTATGCCGTGTTGCGCGGCATTGCCGGAGCGAGCGACGGCAAGGGGAAGGGAATCACCGCGCCCAATCCGATCGGGCAGAAGCTATGCGTCGAGCGCGCCTGGAAGAATGCCGGCTTGTCGCCTGATGCAGCTACGCTTATCGAAGGCCATGGCACCTCAACCCGCGTGGGTGACGTTGTCGAAGCCCAGAGTATGGTCGAGGTGCTAAGCGGATCGAATCTACCCACCAGGTCCGTGCCGCTCGGCTCGGTCAAGTCCAACATTGGGCATCTCAAAGGGGCCGCCGGAGCCGCAGGAATCCTGAAAGCCACACTCGCGTTGCGAGACAAGGTGCTGCCGCCGAGTCTCCATTGCGAGCACCCCAGTCCGGATATCGACTTCGCTCACTCTCCGCTCTACGTCAACACCGAACTGAAACCCTGGGATATCCCATCTGGCGCCGTGCGACGCGCAGGCGTCAGCGCCTTTGGATTTGGCGGCACTAACTTCCACGTGGTGATGGAAGAGCACATTCCCGGAAGACTCAACGGTAATGGCAAGCGGTCGATCTCAGTACCGGCCACACCGCCCACAGCAGAAAAGGACATCACGATGCATGCAGGCTGTATTTCCCCAACGACCCCGGTTCCGGCTTCCGCCAAGGCGCCATTGCGCGGAGCCCTCGTCATCGGTGCGGACTCAGAGGCGGGATTGATCGCTCGTTTGACCGCCGTGCAGAAAGCGGCGGCGGCAGGAAATGCGCCGGCACCGGCTGCTCCGGCAGAATCTGATCTACGGGCGACCGAGCGTCTGGCAATCGACTACGCCGATGCTGCTGAACTGGCCGACAAATCTGCAAAGGCGCTGAAGGCATTGGCCGCCAATCAAGCCGCGATCTGGAAGGCGCTGCGCCCGCAAGGCATCTTTCGCGGACATGGCGCTGCTGGCAAGGTGGCGTTCCTGTACACCGGGCAGGGATCGCAGTACGTCAACATGCTCGCCCCGCTCCGCGCAGCCGAACCAATCGTGGCCGATCTTTTCACCGAAGCGGACCGCATCATGACTCCTCTCCTTGGAAAGCCGCTGAGCGAGTTCATCTTCGTTGACCAAACCGACGCCGATGCCGTCACGAAAGCGGAAGAGGATCTGCGCCAGACCGAAATCACTCAGCCGACGGTGCTGACGATCGACCTGGCCCTGACCCGGATGCTGGCTGCATACGGCGTTCACCCGGATATGACAATGGGACACAGCCTGGGAGAATACGGCGCACTAGTTGCGTCCGGCTCACTCACCTTCGAGGAGGCATTGGGAGCCGTCAGTGCCCGCGGCCGCGGCATGACCCAGGTAGCAGTGAAAGATACAGGCAGAATGGCAGCGGTTTTTGCACCGCTCGCCGAAGTCGAGCGAATCCTGAAGACCATTAACGACTACGTTGTGATTGCCAACATAAATAGTGGGCAACAGTCGGTCATCGGCGGCGCGAGCAAAGCCGTTGAGCAAGCCACGGAGATCTTCTTGCAAGCGGGCTACAACGTAGTGCCGTTGCCCGTAAGCCACGCGTTTCACACTTCGATTGTTGCTCCGGCCAGCGAGCCGCTGCGCGAGATGCTGTCGCACCTGCATATCCAACCTCCGCGTCTGCCAGTTGTCGCCAACGTGAACGGTGAGTTTTACCCAATGGGACCGGATGTTGTTCCGCAGATGCTGGAACTGCTCGCGAAGCAGGTCGCTTGCCCGGTTCAGTTCGTAAAGGGACTGCGCACGCTCTACGATGCGGGCGCGCGCATCTTCGTCGAAGTCGGGCCGAAGAAGGCGTTGCAGGGATTTGCCGAGGAAGTGCTCGGCGATCGCGGGGACGTTGTGACGTTCTTCACCAATCATCCGAAAGTTGGCGATATTGTGAGTTTCAATCAAGCACTGTGCGGTCTCTTTGCTGCGGGATTGGGTCGCGGAGTGGCAGAAGCGGCACTCGAAATCCCGGAGAAACCTGCTGTGCAGTCAGAGTCCGCAATTGCGGCGTCTGCGAATAGCGCCAAGCCAGCGCCTCAGTCGGCAGCCACCCTACCGTCTCCGACTGCGCCGTCAGGCGCGTCAAATGGCAGCGCGTACGAAGAACTCGGCCGCTTGTTCGCCGACACTCTCGAACGGTCGGGCTGGCAAATCCGGCAAGGCGAGAATCCCGCAGCGACCAACGTCACAGTGGGCATCACCGGAGCCTCGCTAGGCTTGCCCGGAACCGAGCACATCTTCGACGATAGCAACATCGAGCGCATTCTGCGCGGCGATCAGTTCATCAGCGCGATCCCTGCGGAGTTCCGCCGCGACATTCTCGACAAGCGCATCAGGCGCTTGGTCAAGAGCGACCAGGGAGAGCCGACATTCGAGTCCATCACGGATGTGGCGGATGTTATCAAGCTAGCGGGTCGCGGGGGCGCCTTCGATCTGCAACGCGAATTCGGTATCCCCTCCGATCACCTCGCTGCCTTCGACCGCGTGACTCGCCTGGCTATCGGTGCGGGAATCGACGCGCTGCGTGATGCCGGCATCCCGTTGGTCATGCGTTACAAGACAACCACCAAAGGCACGCAGCTTCCTGACCGATGGGGCCTGGCAGACGCTATGCGCGACGACACTGGGGTGATATTCGGCTCCGCCTTCCCAGGATGTGACTCGTTCGCCGACATCCTGTCGAGCTACTACGAAGACCGTGCCCGCCGCGAGCAGCTGGCTTCGCTGGAAAATATGGTTGCTTCAGTGGCAGGGAGCAATGGTCATTCGGCACTTGCTCAGGAAGTTGTTCGAAAGATCGAAGAACTGCGCGCCGAGATTGAGAAGAACCCATACGTCTTCGACCGGCGTTTCCTGCTCCGAGTTCTGGCGATGGGACACTCGCAATTCGCCGAGCTCATTGGCGCTCGCGGTCCTAACACGCAAATCAATTCCGCATGTGCGACTACCGCCCAGGCCGTCGCCCTTGCGCAGGACTGGATCCGAGCCGGACGCTGCCGCCGCGTGATTGTCATCTCGGCAGACGATGTTACCTCGGACAATTTGATCGGCTGGATGGGCGCTGGCTTTCTGGCCAGTGGAACGGCAGCCACAGATGAAAAGGTCGAAGACGCTGCTATTCCCTTCGACCGTCGCCGGCATGGAATGATCATGGGCATGGGCGCTGCCGCGCTTGTCATTGAAAGCCTGGATGCCGCGCGCGAACGCGGAATCCAGCCCATTTGCGAAGTACTGGGCACGGTGACAGCCAATAGCGCGTTTCACGGCACCCGCCTCGACGTCCAGCACATTGGGCAGGTGATGGACGACCTGGTCACCCAGGTCGAAGCGCGTAGCGGCATTACGCGAAACGAAATAGCTCCGCAAATGGTGTTTGTTTCCCACGAGACCTACACGCCGGCGCGTGGCGGCAGTGCCTCAGCCGAGGTCAACGCGCTGCGCCGCATCTTCGGGGAAAGCGCGAGTCAAGTTGTGATCGCCAATACCAAAGGCATGACTGGCCACGCCATGGGCACCGGAATCGAAGATGTCCTGGCAGTAAAGGCCCTGGAGACTGGAATACTGCCACCCGTGGCGAACTTCAAGGAAGTTGATCCTGAGTTGGGCGTCTTGAACTTGTCAAAGGGAGGCGCGTATCCCGTGCAATATGCGTTGCACCTGGGCGCCGGATTCGGTTCACAGATCAGCATGATTATGCTGCGGTGGGTGCCGACAAACGACGGTGTACATCGCAGCCCGAATGCTCTGGGCTACGCATATCGCATCGTCGATCAGCCAGCGTGGGACGCTTGGCTGACCCAGATGGCAGGACGTCCTGCCGCGGATCTCGAAGTGGTTAGCCGTACGCTCCGGGTTCGCGATCAGGGGCTGTCGGCTCGCATAGCCGAGGTCGCTGCCGAGGCGGCTAAGGAAGCCATGCCGGTGGCGACGCCTGCTCCCACCGTTCAAGCACCGGCACCATTGCCGATCTCATCGGTCGTCGCAGTAGAGCCAACGCCGTTGCCAACGCAGAGGGAGCCGGTCACCATCGAGCCTCAAGTTGAAATGGCCGCGGCAGCCGTGGTCACGCCAGGCACGCCCGATGCGACAAGTAACTCCGTGAAAGAGCGAGTGCTGGCGCTGGTAGCCGAGAAGACTGGGTACCCCGTCGACATGCTTGATCTGGACCTCGACCTTGAAGCCGACTTGGGAGTCGATACGGTGAAGCAGGCGGAGGTCTTTGCCACCATCCGGGAAGCCTACGGCATAGCTCGCGACGATCAGATCAAACTGCGTGAATACCCCACCCTGGCCCACGTGATTCGCTTCGTGAACGAGCGCCGACCGAAGGTTTCCGTAGCAGCGCAGCCCACCGCGGTGGTGCCCGAGCAAAGGGAAACCAGGGAACTTACCTCAGCAGCACCCGAGATGGTCTCTGCGCCAGTCGGTGCTGGCGACGCCGTGAAAGAACGCATCCTGACCTTGATGGTCGAGAAGACTGGCTATCCCAAAGACATGCTGGATCTGGACCTCGATCTCGAAGCTGATCTCGGTGTGGACACGGTCAAGCAAGCCGAGATGTTCGCCGCTATCCGCGAGATCTACGACATCCCGCGCGACGAGAATCGCAAACTGCGCGATTACCCCACGCTTGCTCATGTAATACGGTTCGTTTACGAGAAGCGCCCGGATCTCGTTCCCGGAACCGCACCCGCTCCGTCGAATGTCGAAGCGGCCGTCGTCGCCGAGCCGGTCGTCACCACTGGGGTGGCGACACCTGCACCGCCCGCACCAGTTCAGCCTCACGCCGACAGCGAATCGGTGAAGGAGCGCATCTTGACATTGATGGCGGAGAAGACCGGCTATCCAAAAGACATGCTGGACCTGGACCTCGATCTCGAAGCTGATCTCGGTGTGGACACGGTCAAGCAAGCTGAGATGTTCGCAGCCATCCGCGAGATCTACAACATCCCGCGCGACGAGAACCGCAAGCTGCGCGACTACCCCACGCTCGCTCATGTAATACGGTTCGTTTACGAGAAGCGCCCGGATCTCGTTCCCGGAACCGCACCCGCTCCGTCGAATGTCGAAGCGGCCGTCGTCGCCGAGCCGGTCGTCACCACTGGGGTGGCGACACCTGCACCGCCCGCACCAGTTCAGTCTCACGCTGACAGCGAATCGGTGAAGGAGCGCATCTTGACATTGATGGCGGAAAAGACCGGCTATCCCAAAGACATGCTGGACCTGGACCTCGATCTCGAAGCTGATCTCGGTGTGGACACGGTCAAGCAAGCCGAAATGTTCGCCGCTATCCGCGAGATTTACGACATCCCGCGCGACGAGAACCGCAAACTCCGCGATTACCCCACGCTTGCTCATGTAATACGGTTCGTGTTCGAAAAGCGTCCCGACCTGGCGGGGGGAACTCCAACTGTGTCCGCAACGGTTGAACCGGTCGCGACCACAGTGCCGGCCGCCACTGTTCAACTCGCAACTGACGACGCCATCAGAGAGAAAGTGCTGGAGATCGTTGCCGAGAAGACTGGATATCCCAAGGACATGTTGGACCTGGACCTCGATCTGGAAGCCGACCTCGGCGTGGACACGGTCAAACAGGCCGAGATGTTCGCCTCGGTGCGGGCGGCCTATAACATTCCTCGCGAGGAAAGTCTGAAACTGCGCGATTTCCCCACACTGGCGCACGTCATCCAGTTCGCTCGCGAGAAACAGAAATTAGTGGAAATCCCCACGATAAATGCTCCCACCGAGGTTTCGACATCTTCGACGGCGAACCCGGCTGCACGCCCTCTCCCGGCGCTGGCAAGTTTCGACGCGGCTGATGCAATTCCGCGACGCGTCCCAGTGCCCAACTTGCGGCCGCCGTTGAACGCTTGCAAGTCAACCGGTGTGACGTTAGGCTCCGGCAGCCGCGTCATAGTTATGCCGGACCGCGGCGGGGTGGCTGAAGAGTTGGCACAACGGTTGCGGGCGACGGGTGTGGAAGTTTTGTTGCTCGAGACCGCGTTGGATGCGAACGCGCTTACTGAGCGGCTCAACAGTTGGCTGTCCGTTGGCCCGATCCAAGGTGTGTACTGGCTGCCCGCCCTCGACAACGAAGGCGACCTCAGTGATCTCGATCTGGCGAGCTGGCGTGAAGCTCTTCGAGTGCGGGTGAAGTCGCTCTACGCCACGATGC
Organism: uncultured Acidobacteriaceae bacterium; assembly: GCA_963758255.1. GTDB lineage: Bacteria > Acidobacteriota > Terriglobia > Terriglobales > Acidobacteriaceae > DASRAA01. The sequence continues at coordinate 32,957 of CAVWUX010000011.1, read as the reverse complement.
GCGTTCTGTATGAACAGGTGGCAAAGCCTGGCACGTTTCTCGTGTCGGCCACGCGGTTTGGCGGACAGCATGGCTACGATGAAGCTGGGGCCGTTGCCCCGCTGGGCGGAGCGGCCGTGGGCTTCACCAAAACGTACAAGCGGGAGCGCACGGAAGCCCTCGTCAAAGCGGTCGACTTCGAAGCTGCGACCAGGGCTTCGGAAGTTGCGGGCACCATTATCGAGGAGACCCTTCGCGATCCCGGCGCCGTCGAGATCGGCTACAAGAATGGGCTGCGTTGGACGGTTGGATTGCAGGAACAGCCTCTTGTCAGCGGTCAGCAGGGCCTGAGGTTGGACCAGGATAGCGTGTTTGTGATTACTGGCGCTGCGGGAAGTATCGTGTCCGCCATTACCGCTGACCTCGCGGCCGCGTCCGGTGGAACGTTCTACCTGCTCGATCTGGTTCCAACTCCCGATCCCAGTAATCCGGACCTTGCTCGATTCGTGAGCGACAAGGACGGCCTGAAGCGTGATCTGTTCGAGCGGATGAAAGCGCGTGGCGAGCGCGCCACACCGGCGCTGGTTGAAAAGGAACTGGCGTCTCTGGAGCGGGCGCAGGCGGCGCAGAGTGCGATCGACGCAGTGCGTGCGGCCGGCGGTACGCCGTATTACTTCAGCGTCAATCTCACCGATGCGGCCGGCGTGGCCAACATCGTCAACCAAGTGCGCCAACGTAGCGGTCGCATCGATGTGATGCTGCACGCAGCCGGAATTGAGCGCAGCCACTTCCTGCCGGATAAGGACCAGCGTGAATTCGACCTGGTCTTCGACGTCAAGAGCGACGGCTGGTTCAATCTTCTGCATGCCATCGGTGATATGCCCCTGGGTGCTACGGTGGCCTTCAGTTCGATTGCTGGCCGCTTCGGCAATGCAGGACAGTCGGACTACAGCTCCGCCAATGATCTGCTGTGCAAGATCACTTCCAGCTTCCGCACTACTCGGCCAGCCACGCGCGGCATCGTGATCGACTGGACGGCGTGGGGCGGAATCGGTATGGCAACCCGCGGCTCCATCCCCAAAATGATGGAGATGGCGGGAATCGACATGCTTTCGCCCGAGGCCGGCGTTCCGTTGATTCGCCGTGAGCTGACATCGGGAGAAACGCGGGGCGAACTGATTGTTGCGCAGCGACTCGGCGTAATGCTGAACGAATGGGACGAGACTGGCGGGCTGGACACCCAAGCGATGGCCGCATCGCTCGGGACTCGGATTCCTGCGCAGGGACCAATGGTCGGCAAGATCACCGGTATGACACTCAATGGTGGTCTGACGATGGAAACGACGCTTGATCCGGCGGCGCACCCGTTCTTGTACGATCACCGCATCGACGGCACGCCCGTGCTGCCGGGGGTGATGGGAATCGAGGCATTTGCTGAGGCCGCCCTGTGCGTGCATCCCGGCTGGCACGTTGAGGCAATCGAGGAAGTCAATTTCCTCGCGCCGTTTAAGTTCTACCGGGACGAGCCACGGACAGTGACGATTCAAGCTGTCTTCCGTCCGCAAGGCGACAGGTTGATAGCGGATTGCCGCTTGGTCGGGCGGCGAACTCTTCCGAATCAGTCGCAGCCACAAGAGACGATTCACTTTACCGCTCGTGTGAGGGTGACAAAGCAGCCGCCGGAAGCATCTGCCGGTGCGCCCGTCCGGCTGTCATCGGAAAGCATTGTCGATGCGTCCATGATATATCGCATCTACTTCCACGGGCCGGCGTATCAAGTGCTTGATCGCGCGTGGCGGGACGGCGATCTGATTATCGGCCAGATGTCCGAAGATTTGCCTAGCGATCACCATCCCTCGCAGGGGCCGACGCTGATCGGGCCGCGGCTGATTGAGCTGTGCTTCCAAACCGCGGGCCTCTTGGAAATTAGTGAGCACAACCGCATGGGGCTGCCGCTGTACGTGCATCAGGTCAGTTGGTCGCGTTCTCCGGACCTGGCTCAAGAACCGTTGTTTGCAATCGTCACTCCTGACGCAGCGGGGGAAAAATTCGATGCGGAAGTTGTGGATACGCAGGGGAACCGTTACTTGCGTCTGACCGGTTATCGGACAGCGACGCTTCCCGATAGCGTCGACGCTGAACCATTGCAGGCTCTGCAACATGCCACCGCGTAACGAATGAAGTAGAAGTACCGTGGATCTCTGGCGATCGGAAGGTTTATGCAGCGCGAATTTCAACGGGTAGCCATCGTCAACCGCGGCGAGGCCGCAATGCGTTTCATTCACGCGGTGCGGGAGTTCAACCGGGAACACGGCACGTCGATTTGCACGATCGCGCTCTATACCGAGCCTGACCGGCATGCCATGTTCGTCCGTGAAGCGGACGAAGCGGTTTCGCTCGGCGCTACTCGGGTCGTCGATCGAGTCACCAACCAATCCAAGAGCACCTACGTCGATCTCACATCGTTGAAGACGGCGATGGAGGGCGCGCGCGCGGACGCGGTGTGGGTAGGGTGGGGCTTTGTGGCAGAGCACCCGGAATTTGCGGACCTTTGCAGCGACATGGGCATTGTGTTCATCGGCCCGGACGGCGATGCGATGCGCCGGCTGGGTGACAAGATCACCGCCAAGCGTCTTGCCGAGCAAGCACACATCCCCATTACGCTGTGGAGCGACGGGCCAGTGGAAACCATCGACGACGCCACGCGCCACGCTGACCGACTTGGCTATCCGCTGCTGATCAAAGCCACCGCCGGTGGCGGCGGGCATGGGATTCGCCGGGTAAATTCCGCGAACCAGCTTCCAAGGGCTTTTGAAGGCGCGCGCACCGAGGCGTTCAAGGCTTTTGGCGACGCCACCGTCTTCATGGAGCAACTGGTGCAGGGTGCGCGCCATGTCGAGGTCCAGGTCATAGCCGATAACTATGGAACGACCTGGGCCGTAGGAGTGCGCGACTGCACGATCCAGCGCCGACACCAAAAGATTCTCGAAGAAGCTCCCTCGCCCGCGCTGACCGCCAACCAGGACCAGGCCCTGCGTGAGGCAGCGGTGCGATTGAGCAAAGTGGCTGGCTATCGCAACGCGGGCACAGTCGAGTTCCTTTACGAACCAGCTAGCCAGCGCTTCTCGTTCATGGAAATGAACACCCGGCTGCAAGTGGAACATCCCGTCACGGAGTGTACGACTGGCTTGGATCTGGTGAAGCTGCAGATTCAGGTTGCGCGAGGTGAGCGTCTCGAAGGCAATCCACCGGCGACCTACGGTCACGCCATCGAAGTGCGATTAAACGCCGAGGATCCAGAGAACGGTTTTGCGCCGGCGCCGGGCATGATTGAGAGATTCAAGCTTCCCAATGGTCCGGGTGTGCGTATCGACACTGGCGTAGCAGTGGGCGATGCGGTTCCAGCGGAGTTCGATTCGATGATCGCCAAGATCATCACCTACGGTCAAAGCCGGAAAGAAGCGCTCTCGCGTATGCAGCGGGCGCTGCGCGAGAGTGTGGTCGTCATCAGGGGAGGAGCCAGCAACAAGGCATTTTTGCTGGAGTTATTGAATTGCCCCGAGGTGCTTCAAGCCACCGCCGATATCGCATGGCTGGACCGCAGGGCAGCCGAAGGCGGCCATTTATCTGCGCGCTACGCCGATGTGGCGCTGGTGCAAGCCGCCATCGAATCGTATGCCGCCGACCTGGCAGTGGAGCAGATTCAGTTCTATGCATCGGCCGTGCGTGGGCGGCCACAGGTTCGGAGTGAAGTGGGCCGGACCGTGCAACTGCTCCATCGCGGACATTCCTATTCGCTTAGGATCTGCTGCATCGGCCTCCAGCGCTATCGTGTGGAAGTGGATGGAACCCATGTTGATGTTCAGATCCACAACCTCGGTCAGTTCGAGTATTGGCTCATCGCCTTCGGCAGTCGCTTCCACGTCGTTTCCTCGTTTCAAGGATTGACGTACCGCATCGAGGTGAACGGCGTATCGCACACTATCGATCGGGATGATGGTGGCGTGGTGCACGCCCCGGCGCCGGCGGTTGTCGTTTCCATCGCCGTCAAGCCCGGCGACGAGGTCGTGGTCGGCGACACCCTGGCGGTCCTGGAAGCCATGAAGATGGAGATGTCGGTCCCGGCTCCATTCTCTGGAAGAGTTCGGCAGGTCCTGGCGATACCTCACGTGCAGGTGGATACCGGAGCTCCGCTGGTGCAAATCGAACCTGCCGGCGACGAGAATGCGGTGGTCACGACCGGGCGGGTGGAGTTTGGAGCGTCACGTACCCAGGGCGGAACCGCCGAACCCATTCAGTCCCGTTGGAGTAAGAGCCTGGACGAACTCCGACAACTCATGCTCGGTTTCGATGTTGATCCAGCGCAAGCCATGCGTGGCCTCTCCGACTGGAGTCCGTCCTCGGAAACGGCCACTGATGCTCAACAAATAGCTGAGCGTGAAGACGAAATGCTCGGCATTTTCGTCGACATCTGCTCTTTGTTCGACCGGCGCCCGGAGATGGACGACCTCAACGGCGGTGAGGAGCGCAGTTCCGAGACCTACCTCTTTTCGTATTTGCACATGCTGGAGACGCGTGGCAAGGCGCTTCCGTCAACCTTTGTGGATGCACTGCGGCGCGCACTGGTTCACTACGGTGTGGAGACATTGGAGCGCTCGCCCGAATTGGAAGAGTGCCTGCTCTGGTTGTGCAAGTCGCACCAACGTGCGGAGCATCAGGTCGCTCCAATAATCGGACTTTTGGAGAGGCATCTGCAGCGCGGCGAAGCTTTGTCGCCGCGGACCGACGAAGCTTTTCGCAAGCTCCTGGGCCGGCTGATTCACGCCACCCGCGGTCTGTTTCCCGCTGTCAGCGATCTGGCTCGCGAGGTGAGGTATCGCTGCTTCGAGCAGCCGGTGTTCGAGCGGGCCAGGAAGCAGATCTATGCGCAAGCCGAAGAGAACCTCGCCTACCTCGCTGCCAACCCAAATCCACCGGACCTTCGCCAGAGACTTGCCGCCTTGGTGGAGTGTCCCCAGCCGCTTTCGGGCCTGTTCTCGGGACGGTACGCGGCTGCCCCTCCGGCCTTGAGGGAATTGATGTTGGAGGTGGTCACCAACCGCTACTATCGCGGTCAGACGCTGACGAAATTTCGCACCGTGCCGATGGAAGGGGGCTGTTGCGTGTCGGCCGAATACGAGGAAGACGGCAGGCACGTCCACATTTTCAGCACGAACACTGAGTATCTCCATCTGTCGAACACAGCCCGTGCGATGTTCGCCTGCATCGAGGAAGTGCCCGCGGACCATGACGTCGTTATCGATTTCTACGCGTGGAATCCCGAGTTCCTGTCCGACCAGGAGTTCATCGAGCAGGAAGTTCGAGAGAAGCTCAACCACGTCGGGTTCCCTCGAAGGATAGAGCGCATCCTGGTGGCTATATCCGGTCCCGGCCGCAGCCCCGGCATGGCCGGAATGCAGCATTTCACCTATCGTCCCGCTGATGGCAAGTATGAGGAGGAAAAGCTGGTTCGTGGCGTTCACCCAATGATGGCCGAGCGGTTGCACCTCTGGCGGCTCAGCAACTTCAAGGTCGAGCGGTTGGCGTCGGTGGAAGATGTCTATCTTCTCTATGCAGTTGCCAATGACAATCCCAAGGACGAACGCTTGTTCGCGGTTGTCGAAATTCGCGATCTGACGCCGGTGCGCGACCAGGAAGGCCGCATCGTGCAATTACCTCACTTGGAGCGGATGTTCGCTGAAGCGGTGGCAGGCATGCGTCTGTTCCAGTCACGGCGAAACCCGAATCGGCGGCTCCATTGGAACCGGATTCTGCTGTACGTTTGGCCGCCACTCAATTTCAAGCGGAAAGAATTGGAAGAGATCGTACACAAGCTTGCCCCGTCGACAGACGGTCTGGGCTTGGAGCAGGTGGTGGTTCGTGCTCGCATCCCGCATCCGGCGACCGGCGAATTGCGCGACATGATCGTCCGCATCTCAAGTCCGGGCGGTGCGGGGCAGATGATGACCTTCCGGCCGGCCAGCAAACTGCAACCGCTCAGGCCGCTGGATGAGTACACTCAGAAAGTCGTCCGCATGCGTCAGCGCGGGCTCATCTACCCGTACGAAATCATCAGAATGCTAACCCCTGTCCCCGAAGGGACAGCGACCCAATTCCCTTCCGGTGATTTTGTGGAGCACGATCTCGACGCAGATGGCCGCTTGGTTCCGGTCGATCGTCCCTATGGGAAGAACAACTCTAATATCATCGCTGGCCTCATCCGCAACTTCACCTCCAAATATCCCGAGGGGATGACGCGGGTCGCACTCTTTGGAGATCCGAGCCGCGACCTGGGCGCCATTGCTGAGTCCGAATGCCGCCGCATCCTGGCGGCCCTGGATCTCGCGCAGGAGATGCGCGTTCCCTTGGAATGGTTCCCCATCTCGGCCGGCGCCAAAATCTCAATGGATAGCGGCGTCGAGAACATGGATTGGATCGCCCGTGTCCTGCGTCGCCTGATCGAATTTACGCAGGCTGGGGGCGAAGTCAACCTGCTGGTGAATGGGATCAATGTCGGGGCACAGCCGTACTGGAATGCCGAGGCTACCATGTTGATGCACACTCGGGGCATTCTCGTCATGACTCCGAAAGCTGCGATGGTGCTCACCGGCAAGCGCGCGTTGGAGTATTCGGGTAGCGTGTCGGCTGAGGACAATGAAGGCATCGGCGGCTACGACCGCATCATGGGTCCCAACGGACAGGCGCAGTACTGGGCCCGCAACATCGATGAAGCCTGCCAGATTCTGTTGCGCCATTATGAGCATACTTACGTTGCGCCGGGCGAGCGGTTCCCTCGCAGAGGTGCGACCGCTGATCCCATTGATCGCGATGTCCGGCTCTATCCACATACTCATGATGGCGACGGTTTCGCCCGGGTCGGTGAAATCTTCGCCGACGAGACCAACCCCGGGCGCAAGAAGTCCTTCGACATTCGCAAAGTGATGCGAGCTGTCATGGATCAGGACCATCTTCCTCTGGAACGCTGGTCCGGCATGCGGGCCGCGGAGACCGGGGTGGTCTGGGATGCACATCTTGGTGGCTATCCTGTTTGCCTGATCGGAATCGAATCCCGTCCCGTGCCCCGGCTAGGATTTGTTCCCGCCGACGGCCCGGATCAATGGACCGCGGGGACGCTCTTTCCGCTGTCCTCCAAGAAGGTGGCTCGCGCCATCAACGCAGCGAGCAACAACAGGCCCGTTGTGATTCTGGCCAACCTGTCTGGATTCGATGGTTCGCCGGAGTCCTTGCGCAAGCTGCAGCTTGAGTACGGAGCCGAGATTGGGCGTTCCGTGGTGAACTTCAACGGCCCGATGGTCTTTTGCGTGATCTCCCGGTATCACGGTGGCGCCTACGTTGTCTTCTCGCGGGCCTTGAACGAGAATCTCGAAGTCGCTGCATTGGAGGGGACCTTTGCCTCCGTGATTGGCGGTGCGCCGGCGGCGGCCGTAGTCTTCGCCGGTGAGGTCGAAGCTAGAACCCGCAAGGATCCACGTCTCCGGGCATTGACCGAGGCCATGAACAAGGCGATGACAAAAGCCGACGGAGTGGAGAAGAACCGGTTGCACGCTCAGTGGAACGAGCTTTTCAAAGTCGTGCACTCCGAAAAACTGGGAGAAATGGCAGAAGAATTTGATCGCGTGCACAGTGTGCATCGCGCCCTCGAAGTAGGTGCGTTGCATCGCATTCTTCCGCCTGCGGACCTTCGCCCTTATCTCATTCATGCGGTGGAGAGCGGCATTGCGAGGGTGAGGGAATTGGGCTCCGAAGAATCACCAAATCAGAAACCGCAGCAATCACTGCCACGGCCACTGCCTCGCTGGTTTCATGATGGATGTGTATTGGCTGGAACAGTCCGAACGAGATGTTCCGGCCTCAGACGATTGGCTAAGCGAAAGCGAAGCCGCCCGATTGTCCGGCTTTCGGGTCCCTAAGCGCCGTGCTGATTGGCGCTTGGGGCGATGGACTGCAAAGTGTGCTGTAGCGACCTGTCTGACATCGTCGATTGATCCTGAAAGCCTCCGGCAAATCGAAATCAGTCCAGCCCCGGGGGGTCAACCCGAAGTGACCCTCCGCGATAGAGCGGAAACAGTCACCATTTCGATCAGCCACCGCGACGGTCTCGCCGTTTGCGCCGTCTCCATGGGTAAAGTGAAACTAGGCTGCGACCTGGAACTCATCGAAGCGAGAAGCGATGCGTTCATCGCCGACTACTTCACGGTGGAAGAGCAGGGACTGATTAATCGGGCCAGTGCAGACAAACGAGCCTTTCTAACGACTCTGCTATGGAGCGCGAAGGAGAGCGCCCTGAAAGCGCTGCACGTCGGGCTGCGTGCCGACACCCGAAGTGTCGAAGTCAGTATGGTCGAATCGCAAGGCCTTTGGTTCGAAGAAATTGGGGAATCGGTAAAAGAGGTTCGTGAGCGTGATCGATCGAACGCCTCCGGCACCATCTGGCATCCGTTACGGGCTCATTGCTCTGACGGAACAGCCTTTGATGGATGGTGGCAACAGGCGGCAAACACTGTGCGAACCGTAGTCAGTGCCCCGCCGCCAGCCCCACCGATCGAACTGGCGATCATTGCTAGTGGCGTCGGGCAAACTCCATCCTGATTGAACCAGCGCTGCTGCTGACCCCGTTGCCGTGCTGCTACGCAAGAAAGGGCTTGAGCTTCGCTTCGATTACGCTCATATCTACGGATTCACCGCGATTTAGCTGGTCCAGAATCTCGGCCACAACTCGCTTCGCCTGCTGGCTCTCCCGATACAGAAGAAAGCCATCGAAGACGTGGTCGCCGCGCATCGCATCGTCGATCTCTTTCGCCTTGTCATGCTCGCCCAACTCGGTGAAATAGACAACTTTGTAGGTTCCACCGAAGCTGGTATCGCGGTAAATCTCGAACATCACCTTTTTCGCATCTATGGTCGTGTCTGTCATGGTGTCGGATCAATCGTTGCCCGCTGCAAGTTCCGCCTGCCGGGAGAAATCAGCCGCCGGAAGGGGTAACGGCATATCTTCGTGCTCATGCGACTTGTGGGTCAGTTTCATGCGTAAGGCTCGCTCATATTCGGCGAGTTGCTGCTCCAAATCCAGAGCTGCATCGGCCTTCTTCACCAAATCCTCGCGATAGCGTTTCAGGAAGTAGTCGATGGTCTCAACTCGAATCTTGATGGATCCGGTCGGCTTGTTCTCATCGAGGTCCTTGAAGGCAAAATATGGAGTGCCCGAGTTCTCGATAATCTCCTCGATCACCGTGTAGATGGGCGCATCGTGTCCGCACTTGAAGTTGCTGACCTCCAGTGCGACCAGGTTGGGATGCCTGGCCGTGAACTTCGCCGCCCAGATCTTCTGGTTGGTGCTGGCCGAGTACGCGTTCTTCCACACGTCGCGGATGTCGAGCGGATGCGTGATCGCGCCTGAGCGCACCTCATCGCCGAAGAGCCGGTCGAGAAGGTCCTCGTCCATAGGAAGGTACGTCTGCGAAAAGACTGGGTAGCCCAGTTTCTGGAACTCCTCCATGATCTCGTGGTTCAAGCCGGGATCGTGGTGGTACACGCGGCCGAGCATGACAATACCAATGCGGTTCTCGCGCTCCAGGGTATCGAGTACCTCGCGGGCGCGCCGCCGCAGGGAGCGATCGCTTTCTTCGAAGGCGTTGAACGCTGCCTCCAGGGCGCGCTCGTTCTCCTCTTCCGAGACGCCCAGAATCGGCGCCCACGTCTGGTACATCTGCAGGCCCAGCAACTTCTTGTCGTCGATGTTCAGAATGGGATCGAGATACAGGATTCCGTTCTCCTTGAAGACATCGTTCTCCTTGATGAATGCAGCCTTTACCGCGTTCGGTGTGGCTGTCACCGTGGGGCAGGCGTTCGAGCCGTTGCAGTTCTTCAACGGTTGATGCAACGTGTCGATCATCGGGAAGAAGATGGCGTCGAGCGGCTTCTTGGCATGCTTCTGGAAGATCAGGTTGTACACGTGCGGAATGCCGATCTTCGACGGGAAGCAGGGATCGATGGCGCCGCGTCCCGCGCCCGCCCGGTACATTTCCTGCGTGGTGAACTCGGAATAGATGATGTTTTCCGGCTCCATTCCGAGACTCTCCAAATAGGCGCTGAACAACGGGGCATACAGGTACATGTTCAGCACTCGCGGCATGCCAACGCGATAGGTCGCGCGCTTTTTCATCAGCTCGACGCGTTGCTTGGCGGCAGCCGTCCATGCGCGGATTGGAATCGGATCGGCCACTTTCTGCGGATTGCGTGACCGCCAGACATCGTGGGCGGCGAGATCGACGAAGTTGGGATTGTCCTTCTTCACCGCGTCGAGGCCGGCCTTGATGCCGCGCATCGCGCTTACATCCTCAACCTGGCCCTTTTCACAGGTTGAGATGATCAGCCGGCGTTCGCCCGCCTGCAATGGCACCTTCGACTTGAATATCGGCAGCGGCGAAGGGGCTTCGGCTTCTCCGACGCTCACATCGATAAAGGTACGCAAACAATTGTTCTTGCAGAAGTAGCAGCGCGTGTCTTCGCTGCGAGTGGTGTGGTAACTGATGTTCTGCACCGCGTCCAGGCCGATAAAGCTGGTGCGGCGTCCGTTCTTGTAGAGACGCACTGCCTCGACGGCCGCGCCGATTGCTCCCGACTCGCCGCAGTGTTCGTGCACGATGACTTCCGGCTCGTGAGCAACCCCATGAAAGTGCGAGCGCACAAAATCGACTTCCGACTTTACCGCCGCAAGGTTCTTCTGGGTCCCGCCCTGCAGGATGAAGCGCGATCCCAGCTTCGCGAGATTGGGAATTCCGGCGACGTAAAGGAATATGTTCTTGGGCAGAACGTTGGCCAGTCCCGCAAGGATCTCTTCACCGCGCCAGCCCTGGCGCTGGAAGTTGACGATGTCAGACTGCATGAACACCGCGCAACCATAGCCGAAGATCGGCATGGTTTTCGCCGCGAAGGCAACGTCGGCGTACTCGTCCACCTTATAGCCGAGCGATTCCGCAGTGCCTTGCAGGAAGTAACCGTTACCGGCCGAACATTGCGTGTTGAGCTTGAAGTCCTTGACCCGCCCATCTTTCAAAACGATGAGCTTGATGTCTTGTCCTCCCACATCCACGATCACGTCGGGATTCTTGTAGAAACGCATCGCAGATTCCGTGTGGGCGACGGTCTCCACCAGGGCCACGTCGGCCCTGAGCACGTCCTTCAACACATCTTTCGCGTAGCCGGTGGTTCCGACTCCCAGCACCTCGAGGGTTGCGCCCTGCGACTCAACCTGATGGCGCAGCGACGCGAACATGTCGATCGTGTCCTGAATCGGATTGCCTCCGGAAAGCTGATAGGCCTTGCAGAGCACATCGCCGGCTTCGGACAACAGCACGGCTTTGGTGGAGGTTGAGCCGCCATCGAGTCCGATGAATCCGCTCACCACTTCGCCCGCCGTGAATTTCGCGCCGATGAACTTGGGGATGGTGTATTTCTGCTTGAATTCCGCCAGTTCCGCATCGGAGGCGCTCAGACCGGCGCTGCCGGATTTCTGCTTTCTCCGCCTGCCTGCCGACCGCGATGTAGTCCTCCAGACACTCGGTGCCGAGATAAATGCCGACCTCAGGATCTTCATCCTTGCCGAACTCGACCGCTCCCAGTGCTGCGAAGTACTGAGCGTTCTCAGGAACCTTGATCAGCTCTTCGGGCTTTGCGCCTTCGGGCAACGGGACTTTGCGTTCCTCCCACGTCTTAGGGATGTTCTGCTGCCACGCCTCTTTCATCCCACGAATAAACGTGTTCGGACCGCCCAGCAGCAGCACGTGCGGTCGCAGCGTGTGCCCGCGCGTGAGCACCGTCAGATTTTGCAGCACGATGGCATCAAACAGCGATGCCATGAGTTGGTCCGGTGGAATGCCTTGCTTCTGCAGGCCGTTGATGTCCGTCTCGGCGAAGACGCCGCACTTGCCCGCGACGGGATGCAGCTTGATGCCGGTGTAGCCCTGATTGCAGAGAGCTTCAGCCGGGATCTTCACTTTTGCGTTGATTTTGTCGATGACGGCTCCCGTGCCTCCGGCGCACTTGTCATTCATCGACGGGATCTTCTTCTTGCGTCCGGTGTTCTCGTCCTCCTTGAAGACGATGATCTTGGCGTCCTGGCCGCCCAACTCGATCACCGAGTTCACTTCCGGATGCAACTTCTCGACCGCCAGCGAAACCGCCGTGACTTCCTGCACGAACTTTGCGCCGATAAGGTTGGCGAGTGCGCCACCACCCGAGCCGGTAACGAAGATGCGGCAATTGTGGGGAGCAATGCCGATCTCCTCCTGCATGCGCTTCAGGAACTCCAGCAGTCTTTTCAGGTTGCTTGGTTTCGTGGCGCTGGTAGTCCTGCCACACAATCTGGTCGTCTACGGTCGTGACGACCACCGCCTTGACGGTTGTCGAGCCGATGTCCATGCCGATCGTGTAGACAGCGGCGTGTCCCGACTGCGCCGCGACCTCGCGCGACTTGGCCATGATGCGTGCCGGCAACGAGTCTTCCATGGGCGCGGAAGTTTGCAGTGCACTCAGTTGGACGTCGATCTTCTGCTCGCCCGTGCTGCAAGTACCGTGATGAGGATGCGATTCCACTATTCCTCCTAAAAGACGCAGAGACTCAGTCGCCGAAATTGCCCTCGACGTGCCGGAATCCGTGCTTGGCCTGCCGTAACAACCAGGTAATCACCCGGCGATCGTTGTAGCAAAACGCGAGAATATGGTTCAGGGTCGAGAAGCAGCTCTTCTGACATTCTTTCTTCATTTCCTTCAACTGCTTCGTTTCGAACTTGTGGTTTTCGATGGTGCCCCAGTCGTATCCGGCGGAATACATCGGGAAACATGGCGCCAGCGTGCCATCGACGCGGACGATGAGCGAGTTGTGGCCCGCGCGGCAGTTCCAGTCTTCGAGCTTGCCGTGCACGAAGCTCTTCATCTGCGCCAGCCGCTCCACTGAGTTCACCATGTGGTAGCCCGACTTCTGCTTCTCGATCAGCCAGTCCACCAACTCGGCGACTTTAGGATGGTCTTTCTCCCGGATGAAAGTCGGATTCGTGTACAGGTGCTTGAAATGTGGCTGCTCGGTCATGGGCGACTCGCAGATGTGGTAATCCGTGGCGATGGCGCTGTCGTGCGCCAACTCCGTAAGCTGACGCACGTCGTCCATGTTGTTGGCGCAGATGTTGATATTCAAGAATACCGAGTAGCCGTACTTGTACTGCTTCTTGACCAGGTAATCGAAGTGCTTGCGGATGGGCACCATGGCCTTGGGCAGGCCCTTGCCCGGTACGTCATCCCACGAATCCACCGCTAGATTCACCGTCGCCACCCCCGCGTCGGCGACCTTGTCGATCACATCCGGCCGCAGCAGGCGGCCGTTGGTGGGCAGGTAGATCCAAAAGTCTTTTTTCGCGGCGTAGTAAATGATCTTATGGGCGAAGTCGGGCCGCAGTAGTGGCTCGCCGCCCATCAGCGCCAGCACCCGGCAGCCGGTGTCGTGCAGCCAGTCGATGGAGCGCTTGGCCGTGTCCTCCGTCATACCACGCACACTGTTGTCGAAGGCCCAGCAGTAGTGGCAGTCGAGATTGCACTTCCACTCGTTGAACAGGTACGCAATGATCGGGTAGAACTCTCCCGGCATGACACGCGAGCGGAAGAACGGGAAAGCCCATCCTTTGGCGGCGCGGTAAATGTGTTTCGCTTTGTGCGTGCGGCGGCCGCCATTCACGGGGAAGTAATCCTCGTCGCGCGCAGCCATCAGCTCAGGGTGTTGCGGAAACACCGGTTTCGGCAGCGTCTGCAGTTGGCCACTCGGCGGAGGCGGCAGCAGACGGGGCTGCTCGGGCGGCTTCATGAGCAGGTCGTGAACGTGCACATCCAACCGGTGGGTCGGGGCCGAGGTCGTGGTTCCGGGCGTTTGCAGGTCAGGCATTCTGGCTCCTTTCTGCGATATGCAAAGCTCGTAATCGAATTACCGTTTCGCCGGCCTCAGGCCGCTGCAGCCTCCATTTCTCGCAATGGCACGGGAACTCGCGCCAGTCGCGTTTTGCCGTTCATCAGATCGTTGACGTGTAGTACGAAGTTGGCGGCGATGCCGGTTACTCCATGGCGATGCGGCACTGGATAAAACAGGTTACGCAACTCGGGATGGTCTGCGACATAGCCCTTAATGTCGTCCAGGCTCTTGCCGGTTGATTGCAGCACCTCCTCGAATTCCAATCGTGCCTTGACCTTGGCCTCGCCCAGCGCCATTTGCACTCGGCTGTGGGCGTTGATCTCCCCTTCGCCCGAAGTTTCGATGGGCAGGAAGATCATCTCCTTGAAGTGGTTGGCCACGGCCGATTGCACACCGTCGGACTGCGACGACGGCATACACCCGAAGGGCTTCAGTGCCAGCACCATGTGGCAAAGGCGGTTCTTGGTGTAGTACGCGTTCTTGCCGACTTCGAGGTGTCCCTCGCCGCCGCGCGCAAACTCGTTGTAGAACGGGTTGGCCAGGTCGGCCATCTCCTTCTGGTCGATCAACTCGTGGGCAACATTGCCGAGCCCAGCCACAACGCGGTGATACTGCCGTGCATACATGCGCTCGCCAATTCCCCACAGCCACTGCTTCTGGCGAAACTTCAGTTCGTTCACGGCCATCTTGTGCAGCTCCCACCACTGCACCTTCTTGTAGGGGGCATCGAGTTTGCGCTTAGCTGCGGCGCGGGCCTTCGCCTGGTACATCATGTACATCACCCAGGTTCCGATGGGCTCGACCAAGACCTGTGCGCCCTCGCGCTCAAGAAATTCGAACATATGGAAGTTGCCGTCGCCTTCGGTGATTTGGGCCCAGAACTCGCCGATGATCTTGACCACCGGCTTTACCCGAAGACGATCTACCTCGATGGTCGCAAGCTTCTCCCGCACGACCGCGAGCGCGTCTTTATAGGGCTCGCCGTAGAGCTGTTCCCGCACCTTGCCCAGCGAGTTGACCCATATTTCCCACTTCGCGCCTTTATGTGCGCGGATCTTCCCCGCCAGCCACTCCGGCAGGTCACGGTGGTCCTCAAAGGGCTTGCGTTCGCGCAGCATCGTGCAAAGCGTGTCCACTGACTCTTGAAAGACGCGATCGGTCTGGCCCTTCTCGACCTCATAGGGCCGAATGCGGTAGATCATTTCATTCATGATGTCGCCGAGATTCAGGGCGTTGAACATGCCCATGCCGAAGTCTACGGTGAACTTCAGTCCGGCTTCGCCCGAGGCGGCCTTGACGCCGTCGTTCTGCTGGAACAGCAGCACGCGGAAGCCGTCGAATCCGGCATTCTGCAACGCCAGCCGGTATTCGGATTCATACATACCGAAGCGGCACGGCCCGCACGACCCGGCCGTAAAGAAAACGTGGTTGTCGATGATTTCCTGCCTGGTCATCCCACGGTCCTCAAGGCTCTTGAGGTACTGCACCAGGTTGCCGACGGTGAAGTAAGTGGGATTGCACTGCCCGTTGTTTCCGTACTCTTTACCGAGCTGGAAGGCCGCGACGTTCGGCACAGGCAGAATCTCGCAGCGATATCCGCAGCCTTCGAACACCGATTGGATCACTCGTTCATGTTTCCATGTCAGGCCACCGAACAATATCGTCACCTTGCCACGCTCTTCGGCGGTGAAAGGCCGTTCTACCGGACGGCGGAAATGATGGACTACTCCACTATCGAGTCCCATCATGCTGGCCAGCCGTGCGCGTTCCTGCGCCAGCTTGCGTTGAATCTCTTCTTCGGAGTGAGATCGCGTCAATTCATCCAAAGGGAAATCGATGCGAGTTACGGGCATGGTGAGCTCCCTCTATGCGCTGAATTTTTCTCTAGTTGTGTTCTTGTTGGCAGAGACAGCCAGGGGACCGAACAGACAGGAGGAATGGGTGAATTACAGCAGAGGCCGCAGCTGGTCAACAATTTCACGACTAAAACTGTGCTAAGCCGAAAGTGTTGGACAAATCGTCTTACAATTTCGGGGACTGATTCCCCATCTCCGTCCCCTGGAGTCTATTGTAATTATGCCGCCGCGGGCGAGGAGCTTCAAGCCCCGTCAAGAAAAAATGTTGGTGGGACGGCACCCCCAGACGCAACGCAATTCTAACTGCGGGTCACATGTTCATGTGATCTTGTCGTCGCGACCAACTTGAGGGAATCCACGTTAGGACACCAAAACATGAAGGAATGGACGAAAAACTTCGACTTCAGCCATCGGGTCAAGGCTTGGTGAGCTCCGAACGAATCGAACCCAAGACGTGCCTTCGACGCATCTCCGTAGCGTCCAAATCTACTCATGCATTACCACGCTTGCACGCGGGACATTGGCGGTCAGGCGTGGGCCCGATGATGGTGCCGCAGGGCTTGCAGGCGCTCCCTGTCGATCGGGCCACCGACGAATAGCAATGCAACCATCGCGCCGCCGACGGCCAACGCGCCATTGACCAGAAACGCGGTATGGATCCCCGATGGCATCGACGCCGCCGACACCACGATCACGGTATTGAAGCCAATCCCAATTGATCCGCCGGCAATCTGGCACATATAGACAATGGCGCCGGCGAGGCTGGCTTGCGATGGATCGAGCGCGGTGATCGCCGCCGTCGTAACCGACGAATAGAACAATCCGACCCCGATGCCGAGTACGACCATCCCGAAGACGAGCTCGTTGTAGGTTGTCGAGGCGTTAATTGCGGACAGGAGAATCATGCCGGCTCCGAGAAGTACGGCTCCAAGCGAGACAATGAGCTTCGGTCCGAGAAGAGCATACAGGCGTCCCGCCACGAATGAGGTCACCATGAACGTTCCCATCAACGGCAGCAACCCGGCACCCGCGTGCATCGCGTTAAAGCCAAGCACCTTGGACATAAACTGAGGCAGGTAGAGCAGCGCCGCGAAGAAGATGGCCGAATTCAACAGTGTGGCCACGCTAGCTCCGGCAAACGCGGTGTTCTTCAACACACTCTTGGGGACCAGAGCGCCGTCACCGGCCCGTCGCTCGACAAATACAAATGCGACCAACGCCGCCGCCGACATGACGAGCAGGAAGAGAATCAACGGAGCGGTCCAGCCCAGGTCGAGCGCCCAATCAAGGGCGAGCAACAACGCCAACAGCCCAACGGACAGCGTTCCCATCCCGGGGTAATCAATCCGTTCGTGTCCTTTCCTCGTTGCATCACGAGGCACAACTAGGAAAACGATTAGGACCGCCGCAGCCGCAACCGGCAGATTGAGATAGAAGATCCAGCGCCAGCCCAGCGTGTCGGTCAGCAAGCCTCCCAGCAGCGGGCCAACGGCGTTGCCGAATCCAGCAGCGCCCAGAATAATGCCACCCGCCAGTCCGGCTTTGCTTGCGGGCAACAGTCCATAGGTCATGCCAAGAATGGCAGGCCACATCATCGCCCCACCAATGCCCATGGCAAATCGGCAAGCGAGCAGCAACCCGATGTTCGGTGCAAGCCCGCCGATCAAAGAAAAAGCGGCGAAGATCGCCGTTCCAACAAAAAAGACAAGCCTGCGGCCGAACATGTCGGCCAACCGCCCGCCGGTAACGATGGCAACGCCGAACACCATGGCATAGCCATTGATTATCCACTGCACCGTGGTGATGTCAGTACTGAACGCCTTCTCGATCGCAGGGAGCGCAACCGACAGAGAAGTAAAGTCGTTCGCTACAACCAGAACGGCGACGCCCATGGCGATCATGCCGAGAACCGCTGCTTTGTCGAGGCGTTCCTCTGTCATTGTCATCCATCCTCCACTCAAGCTTTTTCATGTAAGACAGTTGCCGATAGGGCGCACATGCAAACTCCAAGAATCACAACGCCTCCCTTGAAGAGGCTTCTTATTTCACGCAGGTAGTCAGTCCCAAAGTCCTGCTTTGACCTATTCGGCGTGACAGCAGCGAGGGATTCAGACGCTCATCTGCCAAAATGGCTCGCTTCACCCAGCCGTGAGACATTGCGCAACCTGACGGGCTGCCAGGTTGCTGGATCCGGAACGTGCCCCTATGACCAAAGTCGTCATTGAGAACCCGCATCCACGATATATTACCGAATATTACCGACTCAGCAGGGCATAGTGTCGTCCAGGCAGCAGACCGAAGCTAATCCGCTAAGTGGGCCCAGTGCGAAAAACTCTGCTTCTGCGGGGTCCGGGAAATTGCTGCTAGTGCTTACTTGCATTAGTGATGGATATTACGTAGTGTGATTGGCAAAGGGGGTGCCTTTGTCAAAACCAGCACCGGTACCGGAATGTTCGCGAGAAGATCGCCAGGTTTTAGAAGATTGGGCGCGCAGCCGCACGATAGAAGCGCGATTGGTGGAACGAGCGAGAATCGTTTTGGGATGTCTGGAAGGGAAGCCGGTCAGCACGGTGGCCCGGAGTTGGAAGGTGCGGCCGAACACGGTGATCGATTGGCGTCGGCGCTTTGCGGCGGAGGGAATAGCGGGATTGCGGGACCGTCCGCGATCGGGCAAACCGCCGCGATATACAGGGGAGTTTCGCAAGCAAGTGCTGGCCACGCTGGAAGAACCGCCGCCGAAAGGACAAGCGGTATGGGATGGGCCGGCACTGGCGGAGTATTTGAAAACATCAGTGCATGCAGTCTGGCGCGTGTTGCGGAAAGAAGGCGTATGTTTGGCACGCCAGCGCAGTTGGTGCGTCAGCACGGACCCGGAGTTCACGGCCAAGGCCGCCGATGTCGTGGGTTTGTACTTGAATCCCCCACAGAACGCGTTGGTTCTTTCCGTGGATGAAAAGCCGAGTATTCAGGCGTTGGAGCGAAAGACGGGATTCGTGGAAACGGACAGTGGGAAAATCGTCCGCGGTTTCAAGAGCACCTATAAGCGCCACGGCACCTTAAATCTGTTTGCCGCCTTGGAAGTCGCCACGGGCGCCGTTCCTACGCAGACGACCGGCAAGAAGCGGCGAATTGAGTTTCTCGAATTCATGGATCGCGTGGTCGCCGATCTCCCGGTGGGAAAAGAAATCCACGCGATCTTGGACAATTACTGCATCCACAAGAAAAACGATGCCTGGCTGGCGGCTCATCCCAACGTGTTCTTTCACTTCACGCCAACCTCGGCCAGTTGGTTGAACCAAGTTGAAGTCTGGCTTGGTATTCTGAGCCGCAAAGCACTGCGGGGAGCGTCTTTTCGCGACATCGAGCAGTTGCGCAAAGCGATTGAAGACTTCGTGGCAGCCTACGGACCCAAAGCCAAGCCGTTCGTCTGGCGTAAACGCGAAGTCAAAGGTTCGCAGTTGCGCAATACTATCGTTACCTTACGCAATTAAGTGCTAGCCCGCCGCTTGGCGGAGGCGCAAAGTTTCTAGACTCTGATAAGCAGGCTAACGATGGCGGAGAACGCAACAGCAGCAGGAGGCCAGCCGCAATCCAAGCAAAAACTGGAGCACTTATCCCAAAGAACTGTCTCGATTCAATCAGGTGATTCATTCGAAACGCCCCCTTGAAGGAGTGTCATCTCGCCGCCTGTTTGAGGAAATCGTGCAACGCTTCACAAAGAACGTCCTCACTCCGTTCGCCGCTGGGTGGCCCCCGGCGCAGAAGAGAACGTGCGTCTCATCGTCCAGCTTCGGCGTTAGCGCGATGGGCTTCGACCTGGGGGAAAGGCCCTCCGGGCGGAATTCGCCATCGGGAAGGCAAGGCGGCGCTTCTTGCCTTTCCGTGCTATTTCGTGTGTTCCTGTTGGCGGATGCAGTATAGTCCCATTTGCCTCGGCACGGAAGAGTTTGCAAGCCACACTAGACTAACGTGGTGATGCCAGCCCCACGCATCGCGGAGAATCGGACTCATGGCGAAAAAGGCGGTGTTGCTACTCGGCTGACCGGAATAAGGCTGTCGTCGCAAGTTCCGCATACCGGCATAGCGCATTGGCAAGCTGCATTTGCCGTGGTGTTTGACATTCAGGCTCTAAAAGTCGAGGACTTGCCACGACGATGACCATTGCCTGAGCCCGAGAAGTCGCTACATTCAGCCTGTTCAGACTGTAGAGGAATTCCATTCCGCGTGGCGCGTCCTCGGGCGATGAGGTGGTCATCGAATAGATCACGACAGGGGCCTGCTGACCCTGAAACTTGTCTACCGTCCCTATCCGGGCATGGGGAAGGCGCGAGGAAAGATCAGACACTTGGGCGTTGTAGGGTGCCACAATCAGAATGTCGGCTAATTGCAATTGCCGACTGCTGTTGCCTTTGTCATCGATCCAGTTGACAAAGGGCTCTGTGAGGCTGTTTACCAAGCCAGCGATAACCTCAACCTCTTCCGGCGAGGCATTCCGGTTGCCTTCATGCTCGACTGGAACATACCAGAGGCTCGATTGTCCAAGCCAAGCATGCCCTTCAATGCGTTGAGTTTCTAGCCCGTCGGGCGATCGGAGGCGATCTTCATAGAACACCTCCGAGGTGAACTGAGTGAGCTTGGGATGCAGACGCCACGTCTTCTCCAGAAAAAGGCCCTTGTCATAAGGGATGGTCTTTGCTCCAGCGAGCAGATGTTCCAATGCGGAGAGGTCGGCACCCTCCGGGTGACTTCCCTTGAGCGGTTGCTCCAATTGCTGTGGATCGCCCAGTAGCACCAGGCTGTTAGCACCTTGGGAGACGACAATCACGTTCGCGAGCGACATTTGTCCTGCTTCATCGACAAAGAGCACGTCCACTGCTTCAAAATAGTCCTCGCGCGCCCAAAGCCACTGTGTCCCCGCCAAGACATTGGCACCACTCAGAAAAGCTGCGAGTGTGTCTTCATTGTCAACCGTGGTCTGAATATGAGGCGCGTCCTGCTCCGGTTTGTCTTCCTTTTTGACCTTCTGAACGCACTTTAGATCGGTGAGCCGCTCTTCTCCGGCAGCCTTCACGACTTCCCCGAGCAGGTTACGGATTACTTTGTGACTGGTTGCCGTGATCCCTACACGTTTGCCTTGGCGTACCAGCTCACAGATCATCCGAGCTCCGGTGTAAGTCTTTCCCGCTCCCCGGTGGTCCCCGAATAGCGAGTATCGAATGATCTAGCAGCGTACCTAAGCGTTTTGCCGCATCTACCGTGGTCTCTTCGGGAATGAGGAGCACGTCAGAAGCGCTCGTCAGGCGCGGAGACCGCCGAAGTAAAAGGTCGCGGGCCGCTCGGTAAGGTCCGGCTGCATCCATTCCGTTTGCTGCAACCGATGCACCAATGCGGTAGAGCGCGTCGGCAAGGACATCCGTGCCGGGGCCTACCCCTTTCGCATAGACTGCAGCAGGGTGAAGCTCAGCCGTCTTCTTCGTCTTCTTGATGTCAATCGACCGGGCGGCGAGATCAATCGCGATGACCTCGCCAATCTTTTCTTTCTTGGCGCACAGCTCTTCTCCTGCTCGGATGTCCGGTTTCTTGCTTCTCGAAAGCGTAACGATCCGTGGGTATGTTGCGTTGAACCCCCAGCCTCTCTACCAAAGACAACCCCGACAAGGCAGAGCGTTCATCGAGGAGTTCCTCATCTGACAGTTCACCGAGACGATAGAATTCCCACCATTCGGATTTCACCTCGCGACGATGCCAATCAAGCAGATGCGAGAGTAACCACCGCGCTGCCTGTTCTTCGCTGCGCTCTTCCTGGTCGTCCGGCACACCCGCACGAAGAGCGGCGGCGAGCGCAGCCGTGCGTTGTTGCCTCTCATCTAGGACCTCCGGCGGCGCTCCGTCTGACCGCGTCGGCCTTGCCATGGGATGTCCGGCGCGTTCCAGTTTCTGGCGTTCGCTTTCCAGCCAGCCACGCAGAGCCTGCGTCGAATTGCAGTCGTCGGCGTTGTACAGAGCAATCGTGTTGCGCAGTGCGTCGTCGAGTTGTGCCGTTTCCCCAAGCTCAAGTATGTGCTGCACTTGGCGCAGGGCGGCGCGCGCGTCCTCTAGCGGCACTTTTCGTTGAAAGCCGTAAAAGGGCTCTAATGCTTTGAGAGAATATTGCTCAACGCTGGCGCGGATAGCTCGCTTTACTACCGTGTGCAAGTCCACTAACAGATATGCACGCAACATCCGGTCGATCTCATCTTCGCGAGTAGCGTAGCGCCCCATGAGTCTCTTGAGCGCCCCGGATTCGTACCCGCTGAAGTGATACACATGCATCTCTGGGTACTGCGCCCAGCGAGCCATCACCCGGTCAACAAACCCTTCAAATGCCCGCTTCTCTTCTTCCGTGTTGACCGCCCACTCCGAGGCATAGTCAGGACTTCCCGCCCCATCATCGGTGACGGAGCCGAATAAATATTCGCGCCCACCACGGCCAATGAACGGATCACCCTCCAAATCAAAAAACATGTCGCCGAGTGAAGGATCGGACAGGAGGAGAAGACCATGGTCCTCATTGAGGTCAAGGATTTCATGCACGGGCTTCTCTTGAACCCGGCCCGCGACCTGAACTCGTGCTTGTTCCCTGACGCGACCATATCCTCCCGCAGACCCGTACTCCGGACGTCTATCCAGCGGCAGCGGAAGGACTGCGAGATTTTCCACAGCGTTGACATCCCACGCATGCAATTGCTTCTGCTGCAGCTTGCTAATGCCAGCCACTAGCGAAAGGTGATCATCTTTCCGCCGTCGCCCGTCGCACTCGGCCCACCAGCGACAAATCGAACAGTGTGGGGTGGGCTCTGGGTAGGTTGCGGTGACACTGCCGTTGTTGTCCAACGCACTTTCAAGACGCTTTTTCACGTGCCGGTAATATGCCGCATAATCAAAAACCCGGTATGGCTCAGAGGTGAAGGCATCCCCTGGCGGAACGACGTGCATGTACTCCGGCCATGTCCCTTGAACACCAGCGAGGCACTCCGAATACAGCGATAGTTGGAGGATCGTTGTCGCCTTGGTTTCGAGGGCGAGCTTGCAATCGTGGACTTCGTAGGACCACGCGCCTAATTTGCTAGCACGCTCTACACGACGAAGTACATCGGCTCGTCCAAACCAGCGTCCGCTCACAAGCGTGGGCTGCACGATGACATCCACACCTTTCTTCATCGCACTTTCGACTTCGCGGCCTGCTTCGTCCTCGTTCGTGTCCCGCAGATCAACAAGAGACAATCCCTGGGCCAGCAAATGGGCAACGTAGGCACTCTCGTGTTCCAGTCCGCGCTTCTGAAGTACCCACAGGTCAGGCGAATGCCACGTTGGCGCGGGCCTTGCGCCGACAGCGACGCCGAAGTCTAGGGATGTCAGATGGCGGCAAGCCAAGTGATTGCTTAGGTCACTAGCAGATAAGCGGAAACTCCCGGAAGCGGCTTTCATATGTGAGCAACCTTCCCCAGTCGCAGCCAGGAGGATACGCCAAAATATAGAGCCCCGTTGTGAGTTTTAGCTACTCTGGGCCGAGAGTGCCGATTCGTCTTTTCACGGGCGAGGCGATCTACACACAGCAACCGGTGAACGTTCGTTGCAATAGGTCGCCGGAAGACATGAAAAAGCATGGCATAGTACAGAATGGCAGACTTGCGTCTGGAGGCCTTTTCTTTTCAGTGGTCCTTGCGTAATGTACATCGGACGGTGTGCGTATCGGGAGACATCTCTTCTCTCAAGTGCCGAGAAGAGTCGCTCTTGGCTTTCCGTCACACTCTTGAAGCGGCCAGTTCTGTCAATTTAGGCAACAGGGCGGCTCCAAGCGCCCTGCGTCCTTCGGCGTTGTTCTGATAGGTGACGTATCGCAGATGCCGCAGGTCGAACGGAATATCCGCTCCAGACTGAGCGATCAGAAACTGACTTCGCGCCCGAGCGTGTGCGCGATGCCGATTTCATAGAAGACATTAGGATTGCGCCCCGAGCAATCACAGATAACGATGCCTGATCGATCTATTCGAGACACGACATCCTGAATTATCGTGGGGTCTCCCCAAATGTCGTCTGCGCGGTTAGACGGAAACCAACCTGTTTGGCTGCGCGCTGAAGAGTTTTGTAGACCGCATTGAACGTGGCATCGACTGCGCCGCGTATCAGTTCCAGCGCCTCCTTGTCCTTGTACTGGGCGCGCACGGAATCTAGTTGCAGGTCGTGCAGTCGGATACTTCCCTCGGGCTGGTCCCGCTGCGCTAACGACAGACTGACAAACTGTTCCGCAGTTTCTGACGCCTGGTTTTCATCCACTCCCCAAAGACACTGTTGCACCAGCGGGGCGACTGCCATGTCTTCGAGCAGAACCGCTAGCGCCAGATAGCGTTGGCGCGCGGTTTCGTCCAAGGCGTCCACGCTGATTTGGATCGCACGGAATAACGTCGTGTGCGGCTCGGGAAACTGCGCTTTAATCTTCTGAAAGTCGGCATTGCGGAGATTCTCGAGGACCGAGTTCCAGAGGAGTTCTCGCTTACTTCGGAGTTGCGCGCCGAGCAGCGCGTTGTCGATGAAAACGGTTTGGATATTGCATTCCCCAAACCAGTCTCGCATCCAGACTCTCGAGATTTCCAGCGCGCGGTGCAAATCGGTGCTTCCTTCGCGGTCATATCCAGAGCGGAGGCGCGCCTCGGCGCGCCGGAACAAGGCGTTGCTGAGCTGTCCCTCGAACTGCGGTGCTTCTCTTTGAACGAGATCCTCATAAAGACGGATCGCCGCATCCGAGGCACCTACAACGCCGCAGGTCGGCCGGACGAAGCTCTTAATCCACGACGAGATATATCTGAGCCATCAGGCAGTTCTTCGTGGGACGACTCTGTGATTGACTCTGGGCCTTGCGCAACTCACCAACGGCAATCTCTAGAGTTTGCAACGCGCTTACTGGGTTGCCACGATCGATGTCGAGCGCGGCTAGTCGGGCGCGGACTTCGTTAGCCATCAGAGTGTCGATGCACTGGCCTTCCTGATCGGACGCGCATACAAGTGCTAGCGTTCGTTTGTAGTCTTCGGCGGCGGCGTCCAATCGCCACAGGCCCACTTTGCCAGGCCTCGATTCGCCAGAGTTTTGGCGAGGTCAGATTCGTAATTCTTGGCTTCGAGAATCAATGATTCAAACAAAGACACTGCCTGATTGAAGAACGGCAAGGCGTTGGTTGCCCGGCCAGTTGCGCTATGAATGACACCTTGAAGACCGTAAGATTGGGCGAGCAAAGACTGCAGCGGCAACCAGCCTGTTTCGCCCTCGGCCAGAAGCAATACCGTGGCGTCTTGCACATCTGCCAGTGCGCGACGTGGAAGCTCGAGGTCGTTGAGAATCTGCGCTCGCGCGAGGATACACTGCGCCTTTTGCAAACCGGTTGCGACTGCTTGCAGCCCCGCTAGTAACTCAGCGCATTCCCATAGATGCCCGTTGAACACCAGCCTTTCTAATAGGCTAAGAGATTCGGTCGAACTCTTGAATATGATTCTGTATGCACACTCAGCATCTTTTGCGAAGATCGTGTGCCGAAGCGCGAGAACCCAGTGATTCACCCCCACTCCGCCGGAACCAATTGCCGACGCTTCATACCAAGAGGCTGCCCGGCTATGGATCGAATCCTTTTCGGAGTCGGCGAGTAACTCTCCGAAGTATTCGGCTAACAAGGCATGCAATCGAATCGAACCCGCCTGTGAATCCCAAATCAGCAGGCTCCAGTCCGCCAATGTGAGAACCTGCGCCACCAAATCCACCTCATTCGTTGGCAAGGTGGCCTTTTCTTCCTCACTTAGTAGCAGCCAATTGAGTATTCCGAGTGGGGCTCCTTCCGGCAACAGCGAGGCGTACTTTAGGATTGCTTTGGAGTGCTGGCGATTCGGAAGATGCTTGCGAATTTCATCGACAAGCGAGTGGAAGACTTTGCTCGGGTCGGTCCCTAGGCCGGATAGCAGGGATTCCCAGTTGTTTCCCACTCTTTTGGCGACACGGGCGAAGCCAGTCAAAGCCAGCGGGTGATAGACAAGAGATTGAGCCAGATTGCGAAGCTTTTCTCGGGGAGCAACCATGCCGAGCTGTTCAAGTAAGTCAACTGCGGCATCCGGCGAAAGTGCCCGCAGTCCAATTTCCGGGCTCTCCTTGGTAAAGACCGGCAAAATTGCACAAGACACTGCTCGTGGTTACCGTTTTGAAGCGCTGTTTCGGCAATATACTCCAAAAGAGAGCTCTATCCATGATGATGATGACTATTATCGGCTCGGTTCACTTCTTCGTCGGCTTGGGCGCCCTGTCAGCCTCGAAAATACAGCCACCGACGGTTTAGTTGAGGACTTCCATAGCAGATGGAACTTCTGCGAGCTAGATGGACAGTTCGACCCTCACGACTCGGCCTTCCTACTCGGATTCTAAGCAGCGCGAGCCCTGTGTTTCGGCGGACTTGGTTATTGATTCGGAATCAGCAGCACAAAGGCGACTTCGTCTGGCCATATCTTCCACGTGGTACTGACAAGCGCGTCTGACCGGTCCTGCCGCTCCTCCACCCACTTTGCATAATGGCGCTTGTCGTCACGCCTCGATGCCCGAGCGGCTTTGAGGCGTGCTCAAGTGGCGTGCCATCTGCTGGAGAGGTCTTGGTTTCTCCGTGCCGTTTCCGTGCCGTTCGCGCTGCTTTAGATCGAAAACGCTGTATTCCGTGCCATCTGCTGCGCTGTAAGTTGTTGTGTTTACGTTTTCACGCGGATTCGATTCCTTCCGCGCTCACCAACCTTTAGAATCAACAACTTACCGACAGCATCCCCTTCCAAATGAATCCCTTGGCCTTCTATCTTCAATGTCCGGTCATTGATTTTCAGGCATACAGAGGCAGGCAACAACTGATTCGGATCAGTTGCGCGCTCTGCGAGAAATACACAATTGCCTTCTGTTCAATAGTTGCGCCTGTCCGCGACGATCTGTGGAGAAAGTGTGGCTGTTGGACGTTTCCCCGATGCCGAATGAGCGTCTACCCTTGGGCCGTCTGCGCGGCCAAGACAACTCTTCGTTAACTAATCACCAGCAAGGAATTGTTCGCGACCGGCGAGCCATTGCTTGCGTCACCTCGTCTCAACACCCGCCGTCATCATCAACTCACGCTCCCAAGGAGAGGGGATACCAGCTTTGCTTTGCTTTGCTTCGCTTTGCCCTGCTTCGCTTCGCTTTTTACCTGTGCGGGCCGGCGAGATACCCATTTCATGGGCTCGTATTTTTCGATCAGCCCACGTGTTTGAGCAGGGCCTTGGGCGCTTTCCCCGTACGGCCATTCAGAACCCAGTCCAGACGCGAAGCGATGTCTTTGCTGGAGGATTCTCCCCAGATGCGACCGACCACTTGTCCGTCCTGATCGAATATGACCGTGGCCGGCACCATGATTCCAAGGTCGAACTGCTTCAAGGTGTCGGAGGTGGCGCCCACCCAGATTGGGAGGTTGGTGATCTTCTTTCGTCTGAGGAATTCTGGAATCTTGGGCTGGGTGTCGCTGTCGTCGATCGAAGCGGCAATGAACACCACGCCTTTGTCCGAATATTTGTCAGCGAGTTTGCTGAGGATCGGCAGTTCGTCGCGGCATGGGCCGCACCAGGTCGCCCAGAAGTTCAGCACGATGATCCTGCCCTGGTAGTCCGAGAGCTGTTGCGACTGTCCCGTCTGATCGATTAGTGACAGCTTGGGAAGTGGTGAGGGCGCTGGCGCTTGAGCCAGCATCTCGCACGCGACGGCTAGGATGACGACAAAGGCTACTAGCCAGCTTCGCGACGAGGGTTTGAACTTTTGCTTCAGTGCAGTCATGTTCTTCAAAAGCGGTGTGACAGATTCACCAGAATTGTGTAGTCCGCGAAAAATGCGTCTCCGTTTTTCGTTCCATTCTCCAATTCAGGCACACTCGGTTCGCGATTGCGATCCAGGGCCCAAGGGCCGTCTACCGTGAGAGTGGTGTTGCGAAAGCCGTAGACCAGTCCCGGATCGAGCGAGACGATGTAGCCCGGCCGCCGAAATCCGTTGCTGTCTCCAAATACGTCATGCGCGGGCACACCTTCCCACCGTACACCCAGGCTTAGGGCGAGGTGCTTCAGTCCGGGCACATTGTGTGAGGCGCCGGCGCGGAACAGGTACTGGTCGGGCACCGACATCACACCCTGCCCAACCTGCTTGCGATAGGTCGGCACGCCATTGGTGTCGACCGGACTGAACAGCCACTGACCCTGGAAGTAGGCCATCGTCTTCAACCAGATCCTTTTGTAGGCCTGGGAACCAGCAACAAAGCCCCAGCCTCCTGTGCCCGGCTGCAGCGACTGGTCAGCCACCGCATTGACCGTCTGACCGCCGAGCAGTCCGGCTCCGCGTGCGCCGTAAATGCCCGTGGGCATGGACAAGGCGACGTCGAAGGCGATATTGCCTCCGTTCTCTGTTGGCGGGCGCCAAACCCAGCCCTGCACCCCCACGGTGATGTCGCCGATGCCGCCAACCTGGTAAATCCCCGTAGGCGGGTAAATCTGATTACGCGTTCCGCTATAGAACGGGATGTCACCTATGACACTTAAACGCGGCGTGAATTGGTAGTTGAAGCCAACGTCAAAGATATTCTGGTGGTTCTTGACCGCGTTCGGCCGATTGATTTCTTTTGTACCGATAAAGTACTTGTTGGAGCTGTACACCCGGTAGCCAAGGCTTAACGTCAACTTGTGGTACCAGCTTCCCTTCGATGGATTTGAGTTGGCAAAGTAGAGATCGGAAAGCTCGTTCATCGGCTGCGTACACGAGTGCGCGGCGACGCATCCCTGTGCTACAGCAGGCGGAACGCTAATGCATAACACGAAAAGGAGCAGACAAGCAGACTGCATCCCTAAGCAGACACCCCGAGTGTGTAAGCGCACGGTATCCCCCTGGCTTCCAAAGTTGCTGAATTGTCGCTATGAAACAGTCGCTTTCATCGCCACCACCCCGCGGCAGCGATGAAGAGATTGAGCGTTAGTCAATGCTAGTTGGCTCGTCAGGTCAATAGTAAAAAATAATTAGAGGCGCAATGCGAACCAACTGGGTGTACTCCTTCGTGTTCAAATGAAACCGCGGATCATCTCTAGCGAATGCGACTGCCGCCCGCGTGCCGATGAGACATGATAATTCAGATCCTGAGCCTTGCCTGCAGTTCATCGAGGGACCCACTCGCGCTGCGTCGCTAGCTCAACTGGTTCGCCGTGATGGAGGGGAATGAGGAGGCCACTAGTTCGGATGGTAGATCAAATAGTTCGGTCAAGCCGCACTTCCGGCAGGGCGTGAGAAGACGCCACGCCGGCCTCTCTTGGGCGGCAGTTCGACTACTGGAGCTTCGACTGGCGCCTCTGCAACAAGTGCGAAACGCTATTCTTCGATGGTGAACGCAGCAAAGGTGTTTGCGCGGCACGCGGCGGTCATGTCGCGGCAGGCTACCACTTCGCGTTGGAGCCTAAGAGGTCTCCCATTGATCCCCCTTAACTGGGCCCAAAATGTGCCCAATCGGAAGGAACAGGACGTATCCGAACTTAGACCAGATTGCTTGAGGCGCGGCAATCCCAACTCAATGGTGTGGAGACAGGCTCAAGCACTCATTACAGCGTGCGGGTCTGGGTCAGACAGTCGAATGGGACGTTCTACCGACGACTGGCCGAGAACGCAGTATAGCGCCAGTCCAAGGGAAAGGAATGGTCGCAGGGAAATGTTTCAACTCGTGGCTATCAAGACCAGATGTGGTTGCGTGTAGAGCAGCATGATGGGAAGTCCGAGCTCTACGTATTCATCAGGCACCAGTCGCTGGATAGCAAACCCAGCGCTCACTCGGAATACTGGTTCGTTAAGTAAAAGCGCTTGCAGCATGCCGCCGACTGGATGCTGCCGAGGAGCTGTTATTACCGTCCCGAAAGTACGACTGGGAGTGCTGGGAGTTACGAACAGGAGATCCGATATCATGACACCAGAACTGAATCGCGAATATCCCGAACTCGATGATCCCAAGGTCTTCGAGCGGATGGTCAACCTCATCGAGAGCCAGATGAAACCTATCGACGGGCACGTTCGACGCGGCCAGCATGCCAAAGCCACAGGCTGTGTCACGGCGGAGTTCCGCATCGCTGACAATGTTCCGCCCGATCTTCGGTATGGGATATTTTCCCAACCCGGTCGCACCTGTAGTGCCATCGTCCACTTCTCGAACTCGCAGGAGCTGTTCGAGAAGGACGGCAAAGGAACCGCGCGCGGCATGGCTATCAAGCTTCTGGATGTCGGCGGACGGCGAGTTCACCCAAGCCTTGGTCCTCGGTTTGCAATCGCAGGAAGCCGTTTTCCACACCCGGTGGCGAGCGGCTGGAGCAAAACCCCAGTATCTACTCCTGGGTGATCCGATTCGAGCCGTGCCGGGGCGACAGCATGGAGAACTGCAACATCTTGGACATGGCATGGGAGACGATCTCGAAAGTGAAGGCAAAGCAGTCCACTTCATTTATCGAAGTATTTGCGTCACACAAGAGTACGGAATGACACCCAGACCACGGCTAGAAGCTTACATTCATACCCAACACAATGCGGCGATTCCCGCCATCCGTTGCCCATTTATCAAGAAAATTCGGGGAGCTTAGCTGTGTGTCCGGAACTCCGAAATTCCGGTGGTTGAAGAGGTTGAATGCGTCTGCGCGGATCTGCATCGAGAATCTTTCGCTGAGCCGCGTGTTCTTGGCAACGCTAAAATCCACAAGCTGAAGTGGGTCGGACCGCAACATATTGCGCCCGGAAGTTCCGAAGCGCTGTCCGGGCTCCACTCCATTGAAATCGAGGATGTAAGAGCGCGCGCCGGACGGCGAGCACGTTATCCGTGCCATGGGTCTCGCAACAGGAGAGCGTTTACTGGGGCCCCAGGCAGAATCCCGGGCACACATGGGCCGGGCGGCAGCGCATTAAGCTTGGCAGCGGCTGTTGCCAGCGCCTGATTGCGCAGGCGTTGGTTGATCGTGTACAGCTCCGCAACCGACAAATGCGAGACATCAAGATTGGTATAGATATTCGGCCGGATTACCTGGCCGACGAAGTTGTCGATGCCATCCAACGCGCCCGCGGATCTGAGCCGTTCAGTACGGAGAACGGCGCCCCGCTCGGCAATGTGAAGATCGAAACTTGCCACCCGCCAACTAGCTGTCCGACGAATCCTTTTTGCGTTTTGCCGAAGGGCAGCTGGTAAACCGCGTTTGCACTGAGTCGTTGAGGGTAGTCATAGCTGGACCGGGCACGATCCGCGCTGACATTGAAGGAATCCATTGAAATTCCAGCGTCCTCGCTGAAAACATCGGACTCTGTATCGATGAACTTGCTCCAGGTGTAGTACACATTGGCGGTAAGACCGCCGCCGAGTCGCTTCTCGAAACTGGCTTGTAATGAGTTGTATGAGGAACTGGCGTTGTTGGAACGAATCTGGATCACTCCCCGCGACGGATCAACTCGTGCCGCCAATACAATCGGTACTGCCGCGCCAGGCAACGGATCGATTCCAGTGTTGTTGCAGGTATTCGTGCTCGGTAAGCCCGACCCGTAAGGACAAGGAAGCCTGGGATTCGCATCCACAGTCTGAAGCAAGCTGCTCCCGAACGTTCCCACGTATCCGATTCTGATGACAGTGTTCCGGGTCAGTTCACGCTGGTAGTCGAGCGAAAATTGATCGCGGGCGGCAATCGAAAATCGCCCGCTACCGCCGTCCTCGGAATCTGCATGGCTACCGCAGGGCCCGGTATGAACGCGAATTCGCCTCGAAATGACTGAATCGTTGCGAAACTCGGCATGGTCGGTGTAACACCGCGAATTGCCACGAAGGGGAACGCATTGCGAATCATCGCGTTAATGATGAGGTAACTGGCGTCGTAGCCGCGCGCGTATCCTCCGTGAATGACGGAGTTGTTTCCGCCTGTAAGGAACCGAATGACGCCCGTGTTATCCGTCTGAGGGCTCCAACTGAAGCCTATCCTCGGCATGAGGTTGTTCGTATCGGGACTCGGCTGAGGGCTGAACCGAAATGCCGGATCGTTGTTGTTGGCCTGCAGGATTCTGTCGTTCAGCGCTACGAGGCTGCCAAGCATTCCCCCGGATATTCGTAGCGAAGACCAAACGTCAGGCTTAATGTTGGTCGGACGCGCCATTCATCCTGCGCATAAGCGAAGACCTCGTTCCATCCATAAGAGGCGAACAACTCGCCACCTTGCAGTGGCAAATTGATGGCCGCAATCTGAAGCGTCCTGAGAAAGTTGTCGAGCGTGGTGTAAAGCAGCCTACCGCGAGTGTTGGCAACGAAGAAGCTACCGACATTCCTTCGCCGAAGATCCACGCCGAACTTGATCGAGTGGGTTCCCCGCAGATACGAAATGTTGTCCCGTATTTGAAACAGATCCGTCTTTCGGGTCTGCGGAAAATTGACCGCCATCCCGAAAGCCGTCCTTCCCGGATAATGCGTCGTTCCATTCATTCCGAGTTCTACCATCTCATGGACGGGATCGCGCCGGAAGCGAGATCTTGCGCTGTGTAGCGCCCGTCCAACCGTGTCCATGCAAACTGCGCATCGTTCAAGAGCCGGCTCGATATGGATGAGTTCCAGACAAGAGTGGCCGCGTAAGTGTCAAGCTTGGCCACAGTCCCGAGTCCAGGCGGAGTCGATTGCTCTCCGTTCTCGGTCGATCCGCTCCAGCGATAGCGGCCGTACAAGAGGTTGCGAGCTCCGAATACCTGGTCGATGCGAACGGAACCCTGTGTGGCGTCGAATGTCGCCGGCAGGGAACCTGTCAGACTGCCAACTTCAATGGCCTGGCCACTGGCGAAGACGGTTGAGAGATTAGTAGTACCGGCCGGCACGGACTTAAGAAGTGCCTGAACCTGCGGAAGGTTACCGAAATATTGCTGAAGCGTTGCGCGGCCAGCTGCGGTGGGGGCGCCGTTGATCGTGACGCCGGACTCGTATTGCGAGTCGCTCCATTTCAGGTAATCAACAAAGAATCGTGGTGGACGACTTCCAGACGTGCGAATCGCTCGTAGCTCC
>CAVWUX010000010.1:0-166912 GCA_963758255.1 uncultured Acidobacteriaceae bacterium | reverse complement strand
CGCACACTTTTTTCCCAGCCCTTGCGGGGTTGCGCGGGTTTTCAAAAAACAAGCAGGGTCCGCAGCTGGGGCGGAGGTGGCAAGAGACACCAATCCCTTGCCTCACAATGGACTTCATACACTGGGGCAAAGCGAGCGTGAAAGGACGTGGAACACATCGCAGGGTGATAAGGGAAATTCAAATTCACCACAGTGGGCGGGGAACCGGCCGAATTCCCACACAATCCAAAGTCAGGATTGTGTTGGACACCGCTCGCGGCACATTCACGAATAGTGCAGGCTAACTAGCGACGGAACAGATCACACAGTCAATGATCACGTTAAGCTGTGACGCGTGTCCTTGTCAGATTGGGCTTCCTAAACATACTTAAACTAGTGAAAGTTGCCGAGGAGGCGGAAATGCGATGCCTCGCGCTTTGCTTTGTCCTCGTGTTGCCCATGTTAGGGGCAGATAAGACTCCATTGGCTACTGTTCGGCTGTCCTTTCTCGGAGTACGGATCTCGCGTATGCCGCTGGACATATCCTCGGAGATTTCCGAGGAGTGGAGCTGCACCGCCAGCTACAACTTCAAAGATTGTCGAATTCTGAAGAAGATGTCACGGTTCCCACGCGATACACCTTTTGGGAGCGCTTGATTGGCGTACCAACTGTCGTGTTGGCCGGGTTATTGCTTGGCATCCTTTCCGGCACCCCCTCTTGATCATGGTGGTTATCCCGTACAAGATCATCATGCTCATTGGAAGGGTTCTGAATCGACGTTCGTCTGACGAGCTTAATGTTCAGGATTCACCTGAAAAAAGGACGTTCGCGAGTATGGAATTTGCCTCGCCTTATGCCGCCTGACGGGGCTTTTCCTCGTGTGCCCTCGCTCAGTTCAAGATCGCCACACCAATAACCTCCTACTTGCAGTCGCATTGACCGGTTGCTTGAGTTCCATCGGGGGGTTCTCCCTTGGTTGTCGAGGCAACGGCCGATTGCGTTTCATCGCACCAGCTATGTCGTCACTGACTGGTGTAGTCTTGTGGGGCTTCGTGCTCTGTCCGTAGTTGCGGAGTGGGATTAGCGGAACATGACTTTGTGTGGGGTGGCGCTCGCGCTGCACCGCTGCCGCAGGAAGGTCGAGTATGCAAATTCGAGAACCGAGTGCTTCGGTTGATGCCATGGCTGCGCGACCACGCAGAGCTCAAGCGTGTAGCCCACTCCGTTGATATCTCCGCCGACTTGCTCCGCCATACTGCGGCTCGGGTATTCCCGCGACTTATTCAACCTGATCCCCGAGAAATCTATGTGACGCTTACGGCTAACTGTAACCTTCGCTGCTTGGGGTGCCGTTACGGTAGGGATTTCATGCCAGGGGCCCAGCTTTCGTGGGAGATCGTTCGAGATTTGCTCGATGACTGCAAGTCATTCGGGATTCGCAGTGTCCGTCTATATGGGGGCGAACCTCTCCTTACAAAGAACTACCACGTGTAGTGGACTACGCGGTTAGCCTCGGCCTGAAGCCCTGGCTGACAACTAATGGCATACTGCTAAGAGATAAGATCGATAACCTTTATGATGCAGGGTTGCGCAGCATCGACGTAGGATTCTATGGGATCGGCGATAATTACGATCAGTATGTCCAGCGCAAGGGTCAGTATCGGCGGGTTGAAGAGAGCATAGCGTATGTTCGTAACAGATATGGCACAACTATAGACCTCTCGTTGGGCTGGCTATTAATGCGTCCCACCTGCACCCTGCCCGCGATTGGGGAGTTGTGGAGGTTCGCGGAGCGATTCTCCACACCGATCGGAGTCAATCTCATCCACTACTCCCTCCCTTACTTCACTGAAGGCCCGGACAAAATGCTTCAACTTCGTGAGGAGGATCAGCACCAGATTCAGGAGGTCGTCGCCGAACTGATCAGACTGAAGGCACTTCGCCCGGAGTTGATAAAGCAATCTCTTATGGCACTACGGTCGATCCCCGACTGGTTCCTCAAGGGTCCGGGAATGAGAGTTCCGTGCGAGCGTTATAGGCTACTTTGGATCGGTGCGGATGGCACTGTACAGATGTGCTACGTGACTTTCAAACTTGGTAATCTCCATACCACCCGGCTTGCCACTCTGCTTTATTCAAACGAGCACCGCCGCGCCGCGCGCAGTGCCTTCGCACTGCAGTGCCCTAATTGCCGCTGCAGCTATCCCAAGCGCATTGAAATTGACGCACGCAGCCGCATCAACTACTCCTGATCCGATGGACGTGCCGACGATCTTCATAGTGGGGGCCCCCAAGTGCGGAACCACGGCGCTTTATCATTGGCTTAGCACTCATCCTCAGATTTCGATGTCCCGACCGAAAGAGCCTCAATTCTTTGCAGAGGACGTCTGCGGGCATCAGAGAAATATCATCGACTTGGACAGCTACATTGCATGTTTCAAACATGCGAGTAAGTCACAGCAGCTAGGGGAGGCTTCTACTTGTTACTTAGTGTCAGCTTCCGCACCAGAGAAACTCAAAGCATTCAGTCCGCAGGCGAAGATAATCGTAATGCTCCGCAATCCGGTGGACGTGATGTATGCAGAACACAATGAGCGGCTCTTGGGTAGATTTGAGCAAATCCGAGACTTCGGGGCGGCATTGGATTCAGATGCAGTTAGAACGTGGAAGGCAGGCCCTTTCCGAGGCGAGCAAGTGATTCGCCCATCTTACCTGCAGATCGTGCAATTTACTGTACAGCTTCAACGTTACTTTCAAACGTTCACTCGCGACAGGGTCCATGTAATCGTCTATGACGACCTGCTGCTGTCTGCCGCCGACGTCTACAGGGACGTCTTGGCGTTCCTGGGCCTTGAGAACGACCAACGAGCCGCATTTAATCATGTGAACGTCAACAAGCGTGCTAGAAGTGCGGCTCTGCAAGGCTTCATCGGGCACCCGAGCGGTAGACTTCGATCGATTACGCGACTCGTGATACCAAGGCGCACTCGACAAAATATTGCTCGATTGGTGGAGCGCCTCAATCTCGTGGAAGAGCCTCGCGCCCCTTTGGACTTTTGCCTGAGGCGACGGTTGGCCAAGGAAGTCGAGCCCGATGTTCATAGGTTAAGTATTCTCTTAGGCCGCGATCTCTCGAGTTGGTGTACCGATTGATTCAATAGTGGCGGCTGGCGGACACTTGCCTGACATTTGTCCAGTCTCAACGCATGCTTTACAGTTTGTCTCGACACATCCTTTACAGTTTTTGGCGTGGAACTTCGTCTGGAATCCATCGCTCGACGATCGTCGAGCGCCGGATCCCGAGGTCAAGTTGCGGGCATTTGTGGGCCACCAGGATTGTGATTCATGTCTGCCCGTAGGAGTTAGGCGGCATTGTTTTCGTCTTTTGTTCTTCTAACAGGTCATGGAATTGGGCTGCCCTGTCCGGTCCCGGTGCCGCAACAACGGATTGCTCCGCACACTTTTTTTCCCAGCCCTTGCGGGGTTGCGCGGGTTTTCAAAGAACAAGCAGGGTCCGCAGTCTTGGAGCGGAAGTGGCAAGAGACACCAATCCCTTGCCTCACAATGGACTTCATACACTGGGGCAAAGCGAGCGTGAAAGGACGTGGAACACATGACGGTGTGATAAAGGAGGATGATAAAAATGCGGCAACTGCGAATGATGGAAACGCTGGAGCCGAGTGGGCACGGGCTGGTTCTCAAGACCCCACAATTGCCAAGGGCAATTGTGGGCACCCGCCGCTTCAGCCACCATGTGAATGCTGTTCCGGCATTCCCAGGTTGCGCACCGTATCGCTGCCGAAATCGAATTCGATCACCACCGCCGGTTCGTCGCCCACCACCCATCCGTCATGACCGGGCTCAATCGAGATCACCTGCGGAGCGCGATATTCCAGCACGCAGCCGTCGCCGAACTCCATATGGATCTCGCCGCGCGCCAGGAATCCGACATGGGCGTGCATACACAGGTCGGTGCCCACCAGCGGCTTCATGTTTGTCGACCAGCGGAATCCTGCGGGATAGACGGCCCGTTTGACGCGGCAGTTCCCGGCCGCGACCGTATCCAGTTGCACTCCACCGACTTCGCGGTGCTCCGCGCCTTTCATCGGCGCCATCAACGTATCGGCGATGCTCATCGCAATCCACCTCCAGCTTTGTTTTTCTTACCCCGGATAGGCTCGCGCCTGCTCGATCCAGGCGCTGACTTCATCGGCAGATGCGCCGGCCTCGCGCAAGTGCGAACTCAGGCCGTCTAACGACATTACCTGCGAAGTGCTCTTGATAGCATGCTCGTCGAAATCGATTCCAACCACCAGAAATGCTTCCGGCTCCATTCCCTTGACTTTGATAACTCTATATTTTGTCGCCATTCTTTATCTTTCTCCGGCTCCCGGGTATGACTTCGCTTGTCGGCTCGCTGACCTTGCCTCGCAAATCGACCTTTCGAACAATGCCTCGCGTGGAGGAGACAGCCTCGATGCGGGCGTTTTGTTGGTGTTAAGCATTGCCCACAGGGAATGATACAGGCAATCTTGCGATTTCGACCGGCCGAGATTCGAGGGGCTACGTGCCGCTTCGCGAAAGTGCCAGGCTTGCGGCATGGTATCCGCACATGCCGTGGACGCCTCCGCCGGGGGGCGTGGACGACGAGCACAAATAGATGTCCGGCGCCGAGGTTGCATACTGGCGCCATGTGGGGCGGAACAGCATTTGCCGCAGGTTGGCGGCTCCGCCGGCGATGTCACCGCCCACAAGATTGGCGTCCATGGCCTCGAGATCGGCAGGCTGAAAGACGCGACGTGCCAGAATGCAGTCGCGAAACCCGGGGGCGAAGCGCTCAATCTGGTTTTCGAGCCGCTCCAGCATGTCAAACGTCGAGCCGTTGGGAACATGGCAGTACGCCCATGCCGTGTGCTTGCCCTGTGGGGCGCGCGATGGGTCGAAGACACTCGGCTGCGTGACCAGCACGAATGGCTTCTCGGAGTGTTGGTCGTCGCTCATGGCATGTTCGGAGGCGGCAATCTCTTCCATGCTCCCACCCACGTGGACAGTTGCGGAGC
Organism: uncultured Acidobacteriaceae bacterium; assembly: GCA_963758255.1. GTDB lineage: Bacteria > Acidobacteriota > Terriglobia > Terriglobales > Acidobacteriaceae > DASRAA01. The sequence continues at coordinate 161,872 of CAVWUX010000010.1, read as the reverse complement.
GCATGCACTCGGTGGCCTTCCACGGAATTGGGGTAGATAATGCGTAGTCAACCTTGAAGACTCCCGGGTCCGTAGCGATACTTCATCAGGCGCCGGCGGAATCGATCAGACAGGCGGTCTCCGGCGATGCGCAGGAGTTGGCGCGGGGTGAGGTCACACATCGTGAGATCGTATTTCGGCAATGAGGACGAGCGTTCGCCACGGGCTCAGAGGTGCGGATCGAGACTCCAAATTGCGCTAGATGGGCGCACAGGGCCTTCGTAATAGACTGCGCACCACCGCGGGGAATGGGCCATCCCACCGCGTGCGCAGCCGCGCCCAGCAGCACGCCTGCAGCCGCACTGAACGGCTCATCGAGCGACAGGACGGAATGCGCAGCGATGCCGGCGAACAGTGCCTTGGTGCGCGGGTTGCGAAACGCTCCATTGGACAGCGATTGCGCCGAGCGCAAGGCGGCCAGCCCAAAGCGGGCCATCAGGATAGGATGCTCCGGCAAAAGCCGGACAGGGCGAAGCGCCTCGCGCGCGAGTTCGCTCCAATGGTTCACCAGCGGCTCCATGAGCTTGCACCATGCGACTCCGTCCTCGCCAAGAGCCGTACCTGCGTCCCGCAGATCTCGCTCCAGCATCACTGCCGTGCCGTCGTCCAGCGGATGCGCCACCGGTGCGGAGGGCTGAATCCACTCGAGTCCGTGATCCTGCAATGGCAGCGACGAAAAGAATGGCGACCCCACCGCCAGCGGGTGAACCGCCGAACCAAAGTCGTGCAGAAAGCCCGGCAGCGTGAGTTCGAGTGTGCGAGCGCCGCCTCCGGCTTGGGGCTGGGCTTCATAAACGTCGACCGAAAGTCCGGCCTGGGCGAGGACGATGGCGGCAGCGAGTCCGTTCGGTCCGGCCCCTATGACGCATGCGGACTTTGGCTTCGTGTTTACGTGACCTCCAGAGAGCCACTGCAACTAGAAATGCGCGGCCGGACCCGTGTGCACGTCACGGTCTTGGCATTTGTGGTGGCGGCCACTCGACCACGCCGAGCTTTCCATCGGGCATGTATGTCAACGTCGGGGCATAAAGGCCGAGAAACTCCCGACGCCACCACATGCCGGTCTGTCGCTTCTCAGCGAGCGAGGTAAACCAATACTGCCAGATAACCGCCCGAACCATCTTGGGAGGCGCATCGGGGAACGGGTTGCTCGCAAACAACGAGAGGACGTCCCGGCTGTTGGCCAGCAGACGCTCCTCGGCGCTGACCACGAACATGTTGTCGCGCCACGCGCCCAGCGAGGCGAACCACAGGTTCCACTCAAAGCGCGGTTGGTAGGGAGCATAGATGCCCGGCGCCTTCGCCGGGTCCTGCGGCTTGTAGCGGAAGGGATACGTGACCCAGTTCTGGCCGTCGTTGGATCCTTGGTATTCGATTTCGTAACGGCCTCGGGTCATCACCGCAAACAAGCCGTAGCGGTTAGCGATGCGGAACGGATCCAGTGCAACCACGGGCGATGTCGGAAACGGAAATCGGGGTGCAAGGATCCAGATCATTTCAACGGTGGTGGCGTAGAAAATCCAGATGAGGATCACGCTGGTGACAGCCAGCTTCAGTGCGCCGATATGGCTGAATGCCTTGCGGAATGCGTTGCCCTCCGACTCCGCAGAAAGTTGGATCGCATTCGAAGTTTTGCCGATGCGCTCGAGCAGCCACTCGGGCAGCCAGCGCTCCAGAAAGCGATCGTCGAGCAGCAGCACGCCCAACAACAGCACAAGGTAGTTCAGGAAGGTGTAGTTCGCGGTAAGGATCACGGGAATCTGCCAGAGCGTCACGATGAAGAAACATAGGAGACGCCAGCGGCGTGGCATGAACAACATCCACACCAGGCCCAACTCCAGCACAATCGTGGCGCCGGTCGCGAAGGCGTGGACCTTGTGCGGAAGGTGTTGCACGTACCAGCCAATCCAGGTGGGCAGAGGGCCGTTCTGGTAGTACTCGTCCATGGCGGTGAAGTTGCGCCATTGCGGATCGCCGCTGGCGAGCTTGACCATGCCCGACTCGAAGTAGATGCGGAACCACTCCCATCGCAGCAGAAACAAACTGGCGCGGGACGGGGGATGTTGCCGACCCAAACCGGGCCGCAGCCCTGGAGGAACAAAGAAGAGCGAGATGAAGCCCGCCTCCAGCAGCATTCCATCGGACTGATAGCCGGAGAAGTCCTGCGCCGCGCAGACGAACGACAAAAAACACACGAAGCAGATTGCGAGCATGGCGCGCGGCCAGAGGTTGAGCACGAGCAGCACTGCGGCCGCCATTCCGATCCAACAGATGGCCATGAGCATGTGCGAACCGCTGGAGAACCACAGCAGAGTGGGCGCGTACCAGAAGCGCGCCAGCCCGAGCTTCGTCAGCGCCTGAAGATATTCGTCTGCGGGCAGGATACCGTCTGGGCCGATGAGGCCTTTGATCTGAAACACCAGCGGATAGAAGGCAGAGAAGTAGATGAGACCAAGGCCCCGCAGGAACAACCAGCGGGGGAGCAATCCATCAGCGACGCCATTTTCCGAGGAAAAGAGCCAACGAACGATTGAGCCGGGCGACCTCACCATGCTGGTCGGAATTATATGATTTCATACCGCGGCGCACCGGTCTAAGGAAGACCGCCGTTCAAGTGGCAACGTCAGCACAACCGCATCGAGTTACCAGCAACCGTCGACCGAGGCTGATGCTTCCCGATATCGTTTACCGTTGTTCATGACCTCAGGTTGTTGGTTCAAGCATTAGCTCTTAAACTCATATCTTCGGAGGAAATGCCTTGCAAACGACTGCGCTCGCCCTTCTTGTTTTTTGTTTTGCTGCCCCAGTTCTCGCCCAGAAACAACAGCCAACACAAAGTGCCGAGCCTGCGCAAAAACAGACCGAATCACAGACGCCCGGGACTCCCACTACTGACGCGCAGGCTGACGAAAGCGAATCCCAGGGACCATGGAAAGGCATGCAGTATCGTCTGGTAGGACCGTTTCGCGGCGGGCGCGTGGAGGCGGTGTCCGGCGTAGTGGGCCAGAATGACTTGTACTATTTTGGCGCCGTGGCTGGAGGCGTCTGGAAGACCACCGACGGCGGCCTGAACTGGAAGCCGATATTCGACAAGGTGAAAGACGCGTCGCCCTCGATTGGAGCGCTGGCGGTAGCGGAGTCGGACCCTAATGTCATCTACGTGGGGACCGGCGAAGCGTGCATCCGCGGCAATATTGTCGGCGGCAACGGGGTGTACAAGTCGATCGATGCGGGGGCGACGTGGAAATTCGTTGGCTTGGCTGATACACACGCCATCGGCAGCGTGATCGTGAATCCCAAGAACCCTGATATTGCTTTCGTCGCCGCGTTGGGTCATCCGTTTGGCGAGAACCAGGAGCGCGGAATCTTTCGCACGCACGACGGCGGGAAGACTTGGGAGAAGGTGCTCTACAAGGACGCCAAGACCGGCGGCATCGACGTGGTCTTCGATCCCAGCAACGCAAACATTCTTGTATGCGGCGCTCTGGCAGGCGAAGCGCACGCCGTGGAGCATGGACAGCGGCGGACCGGGAAGCGGGCTGTACAAATCCATTGACGGCGGAACCACCTGGAAGGAGATCAAGGGACACGGCCTGCCGGAAGGCGTGATTGGCCGCATCGGCGTCACGGTTTCTGGCGCCAATCCCAATCGCGTGTGGGCCATCGTGGAAGCGGAGAAGGGCGGAATCTACCGCTCCGACGACGGCGGCGAGACGTGGCACCTGATGACCGATGACCACCGCTTCCGCCAGCGTGCCTGGTACTACTCGCACATTTTCGCCGACCCGCAAGCTGCCGATACTGTGTACATCCTGAACACGGCGGTCTATCGCTCCAATGACGGCGGCAAGACGTTCACCCGCTTGCGCGTGCCGCACGGCGACAATCACGCGCTCTGGATCGATCCCACCAATCCCAAGCGCCTGATCAACGGAAATGACGGCGGCGCAACCGTCTCCACCGACCACGGCGAAAGCTGGACCACCCTCTACAACCAGCCCACGGCGCAGTTCTACCACGTCACGACCGACAATCAATTCCCCTACTACATCTACGGCGCGCAGCAGGACAACTCAACCGTAGCCATCGCCAGCGCAGGTCTCGACGGCTCCATTGATCGCCCGGACTGGTACCCCGTCGGTGGAGGCGAGAGCGGCTACATCGCGCCTGACCCATCCAATCCGCAGGTTGTTTATGCAGGTTCCTATGGCGGCGAGATCACGCGCTACGATCATCGCACCCACGAAGAGCAGGCGGTGAATCCCTGGCCCGTGAACCCGATCGGGTGGGGTGCGGCTGACCTGAAACATCGCTTCCAATGGACCGAGCCCATCGTCTTCTCGCCGCACGATCCAAAGACGCTTTACTACGGCGGCGAAGTGCTGTTCAAGACAACCGACGGCGGAATGAGCTGGACGATCATCAGCCCCGATTTGACGCGCAACGATAAATCCAAGCAGGCGGCGTCGGGCGGGCCGATCACCAAAGACAACACCGGCGTCGAGATCTACGACACAATTTTCGCGGTGGTCGAGTCGCCCGTGCAAGCTGGCCTGATCTGGGCCGGGACGGACGACGGCCTGGTGCATCTTACCCGCGACGGCGGACAGCACTGGGAGAACGTCACGCCCAAGGCCATGCCCGAGTGGGGCACCGTCAGCATGATCGACGCGTCTCCGCGCGAAGCCGGCACTGCCTACATCGCCGTCGAACGTCACAAGATGGACGACTTCGCACCGTACATCTTCAAGACCACCGACTTCGGCAAGACCTGGACCAAGCTGGTCGCGGGCCTTCCCGCCAACGATTATGTCCACGCGGTACGGGTCGATCCTGGTCGTCCGGGACTGCTTTTCGCCGGGACCGAGCAGGGCGTGTACATGTCCTTCGATGACGGCGGCCAATGGCAGTCGCTGCAACTGAACCTGCCGATGTCGCCGGTTAACGACCTTGTCGTCAAGAACAACGACCTGGTGGTGGCAACCCACGGACGCAGCTTCTGGGTCCTGGACGACATCACGCCACTGCGGCAGTACAACGATTCGATTCCGCAGCAGGAAGCGCACCTGTTCAACCCGGCGTCCGCGAACCACACGATCTTTGAGGGTTCGCCGTTTGCCGCGGCTGGAAACGTGGGGAAGAACCCGCCCGCCGGAGCGGTCATCGATTACTGGCTGAAGACCGCAATGAAGAAGCCCGAAAAGAAAGAAGGCGTGCGAGCAGCGGCGAGTCGCAGGGCAAGGGCGAAGCAGAAAAGAACGAACCCCCGAAGATCACGCTCGAAATTCTCGATTCCTCCGGCAAGATCGATTCGCAAGTTCCCCAAGAAAGAAAAGGAAGAAGCCGGAAGCGATGAGGAAGACTTCTTCAGTCACGGCGGAGGCAGCAAGACCCTTACCAGCGGACGCGGGCCTGAACCGCTTCGTCTGGGACCTGCGCTACGAAGGCGCGACCAAGGTCCCGAAAGCGCCGCTCTGGGGAGGCAACACCAACGGTCCCGAGGCGCTACCGGGCACGTATCAGGCGCGGCTCACGGTGCTGGGCAAGAGCTATACCGCGCCACTAGAAATCGTTCCTGATCCGCGGCTGACGGTTACGCAAGCGGACCTGACTAAGCAGTTTGAACTGCTGCTCAAGATTCGCGATGCGGTGACGGAGACGGACGACGCCATCCTGCAGATCCGCAGTCTTCGCGATCAAATCAATGCTGTTGACAAGCACGTGGGCAACGAAGCTAGCGTCAAGGCGATTGTCGAGGCGGGCAAAGCGCTGGACAAGAAAATGACCGAGGTGGAAGAGGTGCTCATCCAGACCAAGGCCAAGAGCGGACAGGACGTGCTCAACTTTCCGGTTCGGCTGAACAATCACCTGGTGGCCCTGGGAGGCGTAGTGGGAAGCGCCTCGACCGCCCCCACGCTGCAGTCGTATGAAGTGTTCGACATGCTCAGTAAACAGCTCAACGAACAGTTGGCCAAGTGGAGGGAGATCGTCTCCACCGACGTGTCGGCCTACAACAATCTCGTAAAACAGCAGGACGTCCCCGCACTCAAGGTCACGCAGCCTGAGTCGGCGAAATGATGGGCAAGACCCCAGAGACCCTGCTTGCATTTCGATCTCGCGCGATAAGACTTCGAGAAGGCGTTGATCCCCGCCGCCAGGAGACACGCCTTGAGCGAACTGCGCATAATGTAAGATTCACGCTGGTCCGCCGGAGGTATTGCAGGCAATGGTCATTAGAAAACTTGGGCTTTGTTTTGCCGGGATTGCAATCTTGGCTAGCGTGGTGTCGGCAGGTGCGCAACAGCCAGACTCCGAGGAGGAAGGGCAGTTTCGCTTCCGCTTCGTGGGCCCAAAGGTTGGCAATCGTATCGCCTCCGTGGCCGGTATTCCGGGAGACCCAAGCACCTACTACGCGGGTGCCGCGTCCGGCGGCGTGTGGAAGTCGACCGATGGCGGCAATCGCTGGGTGCCGATCTTTGACAAGCAACCCGCCGCCGCCATCGGTTCTCTCGCCGTGGCGCCATCGGATCACAGCACAGTGTGGGCTGGAACGGGCGAGGCCTGGGTAATCCGAGACACCGACGTGATGGGCAATGGAATCTACAAGTCGACCGATGCCGGCAAGACCTGGACAAACATGGGCTTGCCGGAGTCCGGACGCATCGGCCGGATTGTTATCCATCCATCGAACCCTGACATCGTGTTCGCCTGCGTTTTGGGTCGCGCTACCGGGCCGCAACAGGAGCGTGGCGTCTTCCGCACCATTGACGGCGGCCAGCATTGGGAGCGCGTGCTATTTGCCGGAGAGAACGTGGGCTGCTCCGGGCTGTCCATGGACCCACATAATCCGCGGACGTTGTTTGCCGGCATGTGGCAGGTGGAGATGCACACCTGGGGCGAATTCAGCGGCGGCCCCGGCAGCGGAGTCTATGTTTCGCACGACGGCGGGACCAAGTGGACCCGCATCGAAGAACACGGCCTGCCCAAGTCGCCCGTGGGCAAGATTGATATCGCCGTAGCTCCAAGCAATTCGAATCGCATCTTTGCGCTGATTCAGACCAAAGACCAGGGCTCGGTGTGGCGGTCCGATGACGGCGGAGAACAGTGGAAGGCCGTCAACTACCAGCGCGCCCTGATTGGACGCGCGGGCTATTACATTCGAATCGCGGTATCGCCGGGCAGCGACAACGAAGTTCTGGTGGCCAACAGTTCCTTCCACCAGTCACTGGATGGAGGGGAGAATTTTCACGAAGTTCGCTGGGGCGGAGACACTCACGACATCTGGATCGATCCCACCAATCCCGACCGTTTCGTCATTACCGATGACGGCGGCATGATCATTACGACCGTCCACGGCCGCGGCTTCCACCGGGTTACTTTGCCCATCGGCCAGATGTACCACGTCGCTGTGGACGACCAAATTCCTTACTACTTCTACAGCAACATGCAGGACGACGGGAACATGCGCGGCCCGAGCGTGCCCTTTGATCAGCCGGAGGGCGGATGGGATCGCGGGATGGGCGGTTGCGAGTCGGGCTTCACCATTCCCGACACTGTCGATCCCAACATCGTGTGGGCTACCTGCTATGGCAACAAGGTCACCCGCTGGGACGCCCGCAACAAACAAGCGCACTCGGTCAGCCCGTGGATGCTTACCCTGGACTCGCCTCCCAACGGGCTTAAGTATCGCTGCCATTGGACCGCTCCGTTCGCGGTCGATCCCTTCGATCACGACACCGTCTATTACGGCTGCCAGGTGATTTTCAAGACCATGAATGCCGGTCACAGTTGGTCAGTTATCAGCCCTGATCTTTCCACGCAGGACCCAGCCCATCTGGTCCCTTCGGGTGGTCTTGTTGGAGACAATCTGGGCCAGTTCTACGGAGAGGTCGTCTACGCCATTGCTCCTTCGAAGATTCAGAAGGGGCTCATCTGGGCGGGAACCAATGACGGCCAGGTCTGGTACACGAAAGACGGCGCCGCGAACTGGACCAACGTTACCAAGAACATCCCCGGGTTGCCGCCGTGGGGCACGATCACCAGCATTACGCCTTCGACTTTCGATGCTGGCACGGCTTACGTCAGTGTTGACTTCCATCTGGTGGACAATCGCGATCCCTTCATCTATAAGACCGCCGACATGGGCAAGACTTGGACGTCCATCACCGGCGACCTGCCCAAGCACGCGTTGTCCTACGTTCGCAGTGTCACCGAAGATCCGAATGCTGCGGGCTTGCTGTTCGCCGGTACGGGAAACGCTCTGTACTACTCGCTCGACGACGGAGAACATTGGACGGCGCTGCAGACGGGGTTGCCCCATGCACCCGTGACCTGGGTCGTTGTACAGAAGGAGTTTCACGATCTGGTGGTCTCCACCTACGGTCGCGGGCTCTACGTACTCGACGACATCACACCGCTGGAACAGCTCGCGAAGAAGCGCTCGGATGCCGCCGTCGTCTTCTTTGAACCGCGCTCCAACTACCGCTTTGCCCGCGCTCCCGTGGCGATGCTCAATTTCTCGCTGAAGACCGCACCAAAGAATCCGATAGAGTTCGAGATTCTGGACTCACAAGGCAAGGTGGTTCGCAAGCTGGAAGCCAAAGGCCAACCTGGCCTCAACCGCGTGAAGTGGGACCTTCGATATGACTCTCCGCGCCTGATTGCCTTGCGGACGGCGGCTCCCGACAATCCGCACATCTGGGACGAACCGCGCTTCCGCGATACCGACTCGCGGCCAATCACTCACTGGGGGACCAAACCAGCCGAGGTTGGTCCCATCGTGACTCCGGGAAAATACACGGTGCGCATGAAGGTGGAAGGCCAGTCGTACACGCAACCGCTGATGGTCTTGCGCGATCCCCATGCTCCGGGGTCGGACGCGGATATCGAGCTGTCGGTAAAAACGCTGCTGCAAATCTCCGACAACATCAGCCGCGCCTCTGACACCGTCAACCAAATTGAGTGGCTCCGCAAGCAGCTTGAGATTGTCGAAGCCATGCTCAGGCCACCCAAAGAACCGAAGGAAGCGAAGCCAGCGTTGGCCGAGGAAGGCGACGAGTATGAACCACAGCCCGCACCTGCGCCGCCCCCGGCGTTGGACGAGGCTCAAGTGAAACAAAGGGCGCAACTTCTGAAAGCAGCAGAGGACCTGGACAAGAACCTGCAAGCCATCGAGCACAGGCTGGTGTCGCAAGCGTTGCTAAACAGCGATGACAAGTACTTCGTCGAGCCGTACGGGGTCTATCTCAACCTGATCTGGCTGAATGCCGCGGTCGGTAGCGGCGGCGGCGACGTTGCCGGAGGGGCTGACTTCGCCCCTACCGAGACCCAACTAGAGTTGCTGAAGACGTATGAATCGGAACGAGCCGGAGCCGAGGCTGACTATCGGAAGGTTTTGAAAGCTGATCTCCCGGCGTTCAATCGCGCTCTCGAGAGCAGTAACCTCGCCCCGCTGGCGGCTCCCGGCAGCCTCGGGTCGGCGAAACAGGAATGATGGAAGAAGCCGCCTCGGTTTGGACCCGCGGTCGAAGACTTGCTGGCGGAGGGAGAGGGATTCGAACTTGAGGCGTCAAGAAGGCGTGAGCGCAGCGGGAGCCTTCTGCCGAAATCCCGAACTCGGCGAGGGACCTCTTCCGGGATTGATTGCTGGCGTAAGCAATGGCGGAGGGAGAGGGATTCGAACCCCCGGTACCCTTTCAGGTACAGCGGTTTTCAAGACCGCCTGTTTCAACCGCTCACACATCCCTCCGCGTGAGCTGACCTGGCTAATTTTACTATTGTCTGAGCCGTGTGACCTGAAGACGCCCAGGCCAAAAATCGAACCGCTGGCAGCGGACAAGGTCAGTCACTGATTTCCGCTGATTCGTTTTTCCCAGGCTTGCTGCTCCGCGGTTCCCCAATGTGCCACCGCGATCCTATATCCATCGGGATCGGTAATGTTGATCTCGCCGCTGGGCATGTATTCCTGACGCTTGATCGGAGGCACACTCACGCCGCCAGCCAGCAACTGCTCGCGCAAGCCCACCAAGTCGGCGGTGTACATGTACAGCATGATTCCCTGTGCCGACGCGTCTAATGGGTGCTCCGCCTCTCCCCGCAAGAACATCACTGCGCCGCCCTCGCAATGCATTCGCGCCCATCCCAGGGGGCTGCAACGGTCCGTGTCCACCGTGGTGAATCCCAGCAATTCGTAAAAACGGATCGATCTTTCGATCTCCGCCACGTGCAACATGGGTGTGGAATAAGTAGCCTTCACCGTCATCAAACCACTCCATCGCGCTTTCGCCGGTCCCCGTCTGCAAAAAAGGCCGGGAGCACAGCTCCCGGCCTAGGAACTTCAAGAACACTAGAAGTTGAGGCGAATGCCAAACTCCATGGCTCGAGGACTGGTGTTGGTAACCGTGCCCGGCAAGGTTCCCCAACCGGCGGGATTGCTGGTGTCGAGGTAGTCGCCGATGGGATCGCCGAACTGGTTGTGGTTAAAGAAGTTGGTGAAGACCACCTGGAAGTCGGACGAGAAGCGCTCGGTAATCTTGAAACGCTTCTTGACGCTCAAGTCGATGTTCCAATAGGGCAGGCCACGATACACGCCCCAGCCGCCGGCCCTGGTATCGTAGCCGAGGATTGGCTGGCGGACGTTGTTGTAGGCCGCCTCCGGGTTCGCGAACATGTTGACACCGAAGCCCGAGGTGCCAATCCCGTTCGAACCCGGCACGTTGTCGTGCCGCGAGGCGTTCCCGTTGACCGGAGTGAGCGGGATGGCGTTCTCCGAGTTTCCGTATCCGAAGAAGTTGACCGAGTCGCCTTCGCCGAACGCCTGTCCGCCGCCGTTGATGGTGCCAAGAGTCACCGGTACGCCGCTACCGGTGGTAAAGACGGGAGCGAACGTCCAGCCTCCGAGCAGGTGGCCCAGCACACCCGACTGCGACTTGTAGAAGCTGGGCTGGTAGACCACGAACAGGTTGTAAACGAAAGGACGGTCGAAGGCCTGCAGACCGTAAGCCGTCCTGAGGTTAAAGGCATCTGGGGCAGTCGCTGCGCTGGTTGCCTGGACCGCGGCTCCGGTGCCCAGGGCCCGCGACCAGGTGAAGTTCGACTGCATGGTTACGCCGTGCCAATCCTGCGTTTTCAGAGTGACGAACAGGGCGTTGTAGTTGCCGTAGCCGATGCTGGTGTTCATGGCCACGCCGCTGCTGAGCTGTCCGGTCGCGCCGAACTGGCCGGGAAGCTGAGTGTTCATCATGCTGCGAGGAAAGTTGAACCCGCCAATGACATCCGGAATGCCGTTCGTAGTGCCGTAGCATGGATTCGCTGCGTTTGCGACGCCGCCGACGCAATCCAGATCGCTATACAAGCTCCAGACAGCTTGAGTGCTGAGGTTGCCGGTACCCTTCTTGCCTTCATTGGCTAGGACCGCCTGGGTACAGTTGGCATAGCCGTTGCAGTATCCGGTGCCTGCCAATGCAGTTTCGAAGAAGGGCTGCGGAGCCACCGCGGCGGTGTTGCCGGCGCAGTTCCCGCCGCCCATATTGTTAACGTTTCCACTACCGCAGTACCCGATTACCGCGTTGGCATAGGCACTGGCGAACGTCTGGCCGCCCTGGGTCATCATGTACGGTACGGCGTTGAGGTTCATCCCCATGTACTCGTTGTGGATCAACCTCCCGACGTAGCCAATCTCGAGGCTGACCTTGTTCGTAAGTTGGCGGGCGAAGGTGAGAGTGAACGTATCCACGTTATTGGGCTTGAAGTTCGGATCGAGCGCCTCGCCCGCGCCGGCGGTAATCCCGTTCACTCCGGGATACAGTGGTTGGGGCAGTGTCGCGCTAGCAGCCGCCAGTGGGGCTGCCAGCCCGTCGGTTCCAACGCGAAAAGCGTTCGTCGGATCGGAGCCGCCGGCGCAACTCCCATCCAACCGCGTTCCGGTGCACTGCACCGCTTGGATGACGCCCGTACCCAGCAGCGGAACCAGTACCAAATCGACGCCGTTGAGTCGCCCATAGGTCCGGCCGTAGCCGCCTCGAATGACCGTTCTGCCGTCACCGAAGACGTCCCACGCCGCAGCGACGCGCGGACTCCACTCCCCATAAAACGGGTTGTACGGATACTTGGAGGGATGGGCGGTGTTGCCTATGAGGGTGAACCCAACCTGCGGGTTGTACACCTGACCCTGCAGCGCCGCTTGCTGGCGGGCGTTCAGATATTGGTTGGTGCTGATGGGGTTGTTGTCGGGTCCCACAAAAATGACTTGCAGGCCTTTCTCCTCGGTCGGAGGCATCTCCAGCGTCCAGCCCAGTCCAAAGGTCAGGGTGAACCTCGGGTTGATGCGCCAGGTGTCACTGCCGTAGAAGTTGTAGTACGGGATCGTGACCTTGTCCGAAGCTGGCGTCAGGGGCGGGTTCAATTGCAGGTCGGCCCCGCTGCGGGTGTAGGCAATCTGCGAAATCGAGACGACACCGAGCGTGGCCGCGTAGTCACGACCCCAGGAAGTCGAATTATCGGTACAGTTCGGATCGTTCGCGAACGCCCCAGTGCAACCTACCGCGTCTGGGACGTAGCCGCTCATAGAAATTCCCGCGCCGCGTGTTGTCCCCAACTGGTACACCGGGTAGTAATTGATGCCGCCACCGTTGTCGGTGCGCTGGTGCCAGTTGAAATTATGCTGGTACATGCCGCCGAACTGGATCATGTGCTTGCCATGCAGCCAGGTCACGTCGTCGCGGATCATGTTGTCTTGGCCGTCCCAAAAACGGGTACGCGTTTGCTGCGTATTCACGTTGTAAGGAATGAGCGCCTGGTTGTAAGTTTCGCCAAAGGGTTCCAGCGCCCCACCCAGACCCGGGAATTGCACTGGGCCCCCACGCCTGCCCCACTGCCACCAGTTGCGAAGGTAGCTGTAGCGGATATCGTTCGTGATGTTGTTGGTGATTTGACCGGTAAGGCCGGCGACCAGGAACCACGGCTGTTGCGGGTTGTTGGAGAGAGACGCCGGTGTGCCGACCGTGTCGCCTGCGAAGAACCCGCCGATGTCCACCTGCTGGGTGGACGCATTCGTGAGGTTGTAATAGCGATAGCTGCTCATGAAGTGCCACTTATCGCCGAAGTCGTGGTCGATGCGCGCCACTCCGAAATTGGACGACTGCGGAATTGAGATATTGGCTGTAAAGCCCAAGATGTTCAATCCGTCGCACCGGCTCAGGCCGCATCCACTTTCGTTGGACAAGGGCATGTGCTGGTTCCAAAGCTGCGAAACCAGGGGATTGATCCCGATCTGGCGCGGGTCGCAGGTGGTACCCGCCGGACACTGCGCCGGCATATACGTCACGCCGTTATAAGTCACTGGCGTGGGGTTGAGATTGTAGACTTGCGTCACCCCGTTCGAATCCGGGAATTGCAACAACCCGAGACGCATCGCGGCCGAGGGAACCGTTCGTTCGATCGTAGTGGAGTTTGGAAAGCGGAAGCCCTCGTAGTTGGCAAAGAAGTAAGTCTTGCCGCCCAGGATCTTCTTGGGGATGATCGGTCCACCAATCGCTCCGCCGAAGCGGCTGTAGTGATAGCTCGAATTCGGGATGCCGTTGAAATTATTCTGCCAGGTGTTGGCGTTGAGGTTGTTGTCGAGGTAATACTCGTAGCCCGTACCATGCCACTGGTTGCCGCCACGCTTGGTGACAACCTGCACCTGAGCACCAGCGGAACTATTGAAGTCGACGCCCTGGCCAGCCACATTCACCTTGAACTCTTCCACGCTGTCGGTCGGAGTCGGCATCACGCCGGTCGCGCCCGCAGCCACACCGTAGCTCTGATTGGCAGCACCACCGGTGGGGTCACCCGCGTAGCTGGTGGTATAGACGCTCATGCTGCCGTCCATGTCGTTGGTGTTCTCGCCGCCGTCAAGCTGGAACGAACTCTGGTCCACCACCGCGCCGGCCACGCTCCCATCGGGAGCAATTCCGGGTTGGAGCGTCAGGAACGTGCTGGTGTCACGGGCAATGCTGGGGAGCGAGTCGAGCGCAAGACCAGAAACCTGATTGCCGACAGTGGCGTTCAGAGTCTGCAGTTCGACGCCGGTAGCCTGCACTTCCACCGTCTGCGACTCGGTGCCAACCTTCATGGTCACGTTGTTGGTCGAAACCATGCCGACCTCAACCACGTCATTCGGAATCGAGACCTTCGCGAATCCTGTCTTGGTGATGGTGACCTCATAGGCACCGGGGTGCACATTGACGAAAACGTACCGTCCCGCATTGTTGGTCGTCGTGGTTCGCACGTCACCAGTGGATTTGTCCTTGATAGCGACCGTTGCATCGGGAACCACTGCATTACTGGGGTCGGTCACGACTCCTGTAATGGTTCCGAGGGAACCGGCCTGTGCCCACATAGGGAGCGAGGCGCAGCAGATCAGTAAAGCAGTGAGTACAGCTATTGAAACATGGAGCAGCGGAAGTCGAACGCGCGTCATGGTTTTCCCCCTCACAAGGTTGCAAGTTTAGAAACTCATAATCCCAGACAACGAGACGAATCTGCGGACATCTGGAACCCGTTTTTGCACGCCTACCCGACAGACTTTTTGGACGGTGGTATTTGTCGCTGTCCGCCCCCGTAAAGCAACTGCAAATCCCGCGGAGCAGCACCCCGTCCCACTACTATTGTCTTCGGACACTAGTCCTCGGACTTCGCCAATGCAAGACCACTAAAGTGCCAATTTCAACTAGTTATCGTTGATCTGTACTCCGCCCGTTTCGAGACCCGCCGGGGCTATCCTTGCGCATTGCTGTCCCTTGCCATTACGATTACGCGACTCCTAGTAGACGAGGGCTACCTGAATGCGACGCGTGCTTGCCGTAAGCGCACTACTGTGTTCGATCTTTGCCTGTAATGGATTGGCGCAGGCCAATCCCGCCATTGTCGGAGGCATGACATGGCGGCAGATTGGGCCGTTTCGAGGAGGCCGGGTGCTGGCCGTCGCGGGTGTTCCGGGCGACCCCAACACGTACTATTTCGGCGCAGTCGCCGGCGGAATTTTCAAGAGCACCAATGGCGGTCTGAGTTGGACGCCGACCTTCGATCACCAGGCCATCTCATCCATCGGCGCCATCGCCGTAGCCGATGCCGATCCCAACATTCTTTACGCCGGCAGCGGGGAAGCCTGTCTGCGCGGGAACATCTCCTATGGTGACGGAGTGTACAAATCCACCGATGCCGGCCAGACATGGACCAACGTCGGGCTCAAAGACTCGCGCCACATCGGCGCAGTCATCATCGATCCCCGCAATCCCGACATCGCTCTCGTCGCAGCTCTCGGACACGCCTGGGGACCGAACGCGGAGCGCGGCGTCTTCCGCACTGCCGATGGCGGCAAGACCTGGCAGAAGGTGCTCTACAAGGACGAAAACACCGGCGCAATCGATGTGGTGTTCGATCCCAGGAACTCCAGCATCGTTTACGCGGCGCTCTACCAGGTGCGGCGCCAGCCCTGGCATTTCACCAGCGGCGGGCCGGGGAGCGGTCTCTACAAATCTGTCGATGGCGGCCTGACGTGGAAACATCTTCAGGGCAACGGCCTGCCGGACGGCGAACTCGGGCGCATCGGGATTTCCGTCTCTGGAGCTGACTCCAATCGCGTGTACGCTCTGATCGAAGCCAAGGAAGGCGGACTATATCGCTCCAGCGATGCGGGAAACTCCTGGACCCGCGTGAACGACGACGAACGTTACCGCCAGCGCGCCTGGTATTTCAGTCACGTGTTCGCCGATCCCAAACAGGTGGATACGGTGTATGTGCTGAACACCGGCGCCTTCCGTTCCAATGATGGCGGCAAGACATTCGACCTGCTGCCCGCACCCCACGGCGACCATCACGGCCTCTGGATCGATCCCACCAATCCGCAGCGCCTGTTCAATAGCAATGACGGCGGCGTAACGATCTCATTAGACGGCGGCAAGACCTGGACCCAGCAGAACAACCAGCCCACCGCGCAGTTCTATCACGTCGCTGTGGACAACCACTGGCCCTATCGCGTTTACGGCGCGCAGCAGGACAACTCCACCGTAGCCATCGCCAGCCAGACCGACGACGGTGTCATCGCGCGCCAGGATTGGTACGAAGTCGGCGGCGGCGAAAGCGGATACATCTCGCCTGATCCGCGCGATTCGGAAATTGTCTACGCCGGGTCGGACGCCGCGATCATCACCCGCTACGATCACCGCACCAACCAGTTGCAGGACGCGTCGCCCTATCCGCTCGATACCTCGGGCAACGGCGCAGGCAACCTCAAATATCGCTTCCAGTGGACCGAGCCGGTGATGGTGTCGGCCTACGATTCCAACGTGCATCTACACCGCGTCGCAGTATGTGCTCAAGAGCAGCGATCAGGGCCACAGTTGGAATCGCCATCAGCCCCGACCTTACGCGCAACGACAAGAGCAAACAGACGCCCTCGGGCGGTGACATCACCCTCGACATCACCAGCGTGGAGTATTACGACACCGTCTTTTCGCTGGCCGAGTCACCCCTGCAAAAGGGAATGCTATGGGCTGGCACGGACGATGGTCTTATCCAGCTTACCCGCGATGACGGCAAGACCTGGGAGAACGTTACTCCAAAAGACATGCCCGAGTGGAGCATGGTCAGTATCATCGACGCGGGTCACTTTGATGCAGGCACCGCCTACGCCGCTATCGACCGCCACAAGCTCGACGACTTCAACCCGCTGATCTACAAGACCCACGACTTCGGCAAGACTTGGACGCGGATCAACGAAGGCATCCCTGCAGGCTCATACGTGCGGGCGGTGCGCGAAGATTCCAAGGTCAAAGGCTTGCTCTACGCGGGCACGGAGACCGGAGTCTATTTCTCCGTTGACGATGGCGCGCACTGGCAGTCACTGCAGCTCAACCTGCCGACTTCACCGGTCCACGACCTCGCGGTCAAAGACAACGACCTCATCGCTGCCACCCATGGCCGCTCCTTCTGGATCCTCGACGACGTGAGCCCGCTGCGGCAGGCAAGCGCGGCCGTCGCTGCCGACGATTTCCACCTATTCAAGCCCGCCACCGCGACCCGCCTGCATTTTCCGGATGCTGTTGACCGCAAGCGTCCGGTCGGAGATAACCCTCCCAAGGGAGCCATTCTTTACTACTATCTAAAGTCCAAGCCGGCGGACAAAGAAGAGATCACAATTGAGATTTCCGACGCCCAGGGCAAGCGCGTGCGTCAACTGTCCAACATCAAGGAAAGCAACCAGGAGCAGCCGCCGGAGTGGCCCGACATGGAGAAGCCGGCTGACCTGTTGCCTGCCGACGCGGGCATGAATCGATTCGCCTGGGACTTCCGCACCGATTCTCCCGTGCAGATTCCGGGTGCATTCTACGCTGGCGAACCGCCGCGCGGGCCGCTCGTGGTTCCCGGCACCTATCAGGTCAAGTTCACGGTCAGAGGCAAGTCCCAGACTGCGCCGTTGCAGGTAACGATCGATCCCCGCATTCAGAACCAGGTTACCGAAGCGGACCTGCAAAAGCAGGCTGAGCTTGCGGCCAAGTTGAAGCAGGACATCGACGCACTGCATCGCGCCGTCAACCAGATTCGCGCACTGCGCGCCAACTTACAGACGCTGGAGAAGTGGACTGCGGTAGGCTCCGCCAACAGCGAAGTGATTGCCGCCGCCAAATCCCTCGACCAGAAAATGGCACCGGTTGAAGGCTTGCTCATCCAGGTGAAGATGAAAAGTTCGGAAGGCAATCTGCGCTATCCCAACATGCTCAACGAGCAGTACTACAGCTTCAATGAATTGGTCCAGTACTTCGATCAGGCGCCCACGTCGCAACAGCTTCAGGTATATGACGAGCTGCACAACCGCCTGACCGCACAGTTGGCGCAGTGGCAGCAAATTGAAAGCACTGACGTCCCGGCACTCAACGGTCTAATGCGCAAGCACGGAGTGCCCACGCTATCCGTGGGAAGCGGGCAGGGAGAATAGTCTCCGCTTCGAGCGGCAGTTACAAGTTGAACGGATTCCTTGCACAAGAACGGGAATGTGCAAGGAATTGCAGATATAAATACTTACGGCTGAAATGGATAGCTATAAACCATTTGCAATCAATTAGTTGCTGGCAATTTTTTCCCAAACCATTGAAAGCAAAGGAGGCGTGAAAAGCAATTTTAGCAAATGTGCCAAGTTGGCTGCGGTCCGAGGAGCCGAGTCACTATGCCTTGGCCACCCGCAGGAGGTCGCCCAGCGTAGCAATCTTGGTCCCCTCCAGCTTCGTTAGCTGTTTCTGCCACAGGCGGGCGGTGACGAAGGCATCCTCAAGCGCGTGGTGGGTTTCGTGGAAGTCGAGATCGTAGGCCTTCGCCAGGGCGACCAGGTTGATGTTTTCGAGTTGGTGCACCAGGTCTTCCCGCCACGGGCCGTTCTGCAGGAGCCAGCGGTGCACGCGCGCCGTATCGATCGCCGGATTGCTTAGCTGATGTTGCTCGTCGCCCAACTCCTTGCGCAGGGCCTTCAGGTCGATGTGCACGAAGTGGCCCACGAGCACCTTGCCCTCGATGAACTGTCGCAGCTCCGCCAGCGCCTGCTCCGGAGATATTCCCTGCTCCACGTCGTTGGGCCTGAGTTTGTGTATGAGCACGCCCGCCGCCGGCACGTGGACTCCCGGATTGACCACCCGGTAGAACTGCTCACCGAAACGAATCTTGGTTCCATCCATCGCGATAGCGCCGATGGAGAGCAACCGGTTGCTGCGGCTGTCGAGCGAGGTCAACTCGGTGTCTACCACCGCGTAGCACACCTCGCGCAGTGGAGCGTCTTTGGAGAAGCCGGCGTCGAGCGGGTCGGCTTTGCGTCGGAACTTGAGCCAGGCTGGCATCCTACTTTCCGAGTTGGGCCCAGACTGCGGTGCGGAAGCGATCGTCGATCATCGATTGCGCTCGCGCGACCGTGTGAAATGCTTCACGCAACAAGCTCTTTTGCAAGGCCGTCAGTTTGCGGGGGCTGACATAGTTGCTCAAGGGCTGGCCCGCGCGTGCCTGCTGCAGCTGGTTTTCCAGGCGCAACAACGTAAGGAATTCGAAAGCCTCCTGCAATTCCGTGAGAACCTTGGCATCCAAATAGTCCGCGGCTTGCAGTGCCGACAATCGGTCCACCGTATTCGTCGGTTCCACGCCGGCATCGACGGCAAACACCCGCGCCGCCTCGACGATGGGCCCGGTGCCGAACTGCTTGATATCCAGTTCCTCTTTGTGCTCGCCGCTGCGCTCGAGCACGAACGTTCGGAAGAAACCCAAAGGCGGCTTTCGTCCAATCGAGATGAGGGCGAGGATCGACTTGAAGAAACCGGCGGTCTTCAGATGTTCGGCATTGCGCGAAGCGATCTGTTCAAACAAGCTGAAGTCCCCGGCCACGGGACGCATATCCAGCAAGATGAGCGCATCTTCCGTGGCATGATATTCCGCTTCGTCGATCCAGCGCTCGAACAGCAACTGCCACGCCCCGAGGGGCAGCCGCCAGCGGGGATTGCTCGCCATCCACCCACCCGGACACGGAGGATATCCGCAGCGCTCCAGCGCCTCCTGTGCGTAGGCGGCCATAGCCTCGAAATACTCGCTGGCGTGCGCACGATCGTGCTCCTCCGGGTCTGCGTAGATCAGCGCGTTATCTTGATCGGTCTTGAAGGTCTGCTCGCGCCGTCCTTCGCTGCCCAGCACCACCCAGCAATAGGGCACCGGCGGAGGCCCCAGTTCGGCCTCGGCCAGTTCCAGGATCTTGGCCATCAGCCGGTCATTCAGCTCCGCCACCACGCGGGTAATGTGGCTGGCGCGGGCGCCTTCCCGCATCAGTAGCGGAAGCAGATCGCCGATGCGCTTCTGCGCCACTGCCAGGTCGCCGAGTGTCTGCTGCTGCTCCAGATGCCGCGCAAGGCTCAGCGGCGACTTACCCTGCAACAGCATCAAGTCGTGGCTGGTCAGGACGCTTTTGGGCTTGCCCTCCTCAGTTACCAGGATGTGGTGAATGTTGCCCGCTAGCATGGTCAGCAGTGCTTGAAAAATGCGCTCGCTACTCTCCACCGAGACTACGGGGGTAGTCATGATTTTGGTAACCGGCTGATCGACAGCGATTCCGCCGGCGACGACTTTCCTGGCGAAGTCTCGATCCGTGACCGCTCCAATCGCACGGCCTTCGGCATCAACCACGAACAGGGCACCGGATTTTCCGGCTGACACCACTTTCGCCGCGTCGCAAATTGACGCCGTCTCCGCGCACACCACCGCACCATGCCGCGCCACGTCACCCACCGCCAGCGAGTACAGCAGTTGCTCGGCGCTTCCCATCAGGTTGACCTGGGTGCGCAACTCGTTCAGGCTGCGGTCCATGTAGCGCGTGACCGAGGTGCGGAACAGGTAGTCGGCCACATCCTTGTGGCGCGCGGCCAAGGCCTCCACGGTGTTGGCGGGAAGGCTGTAGCAAAGCGTGTCTTCAAGCGCAACCACGTCCAGCCGCGCTACGTCCCGCCCCATCAGCGAGAGCAGCCCGAAGACCTCGCCTTCGCTACGCATGTCGAGCACCAACTCTTTGCCCACGTTGGTCCGGATGCCCAGCTTTACTGCGCCCTTCTGCACGATGTAAAGCGACTCGGAAGCCCGCCGGCCGGCGGCTATGATGACTTCGTCCTTGGGGAAGTACTCCAGTGTCATCGAGCGCGCCAGCGAGCGAATCTCAGACGCCGGGAGAAACTGGAAGGGAGGAATCTTCTCCAGAAACGAGACGACCGATTCGGTTACTGAAGTGGAGGAAGGAGGCGATGACACAAGAGGCACCCGATTCGCGGGCATTCTAGCACGCGAACCCGGCTGGTTCGTGTGACCGAGAACACGCCGCGAACCACAAGCGGGATCTGTTTTGATGCCGGGCAAGCCAGCGCCATCCAAATGCAATTACGCCACTGGCTGCGGCTGGTCCTGTTTGGTGATCAGCCTCTTCAACGACTCGCGGTCGGGCGTGAGCAACTCCGCGATGCGCGCTGCATTCACGCTGGCCACGATGATGAGTTGTCCCTCGGTGTCGACCTTGCTGAAGATGCCCAACCGCTTCATCTTCTGCGCCTGGTGCAGATTGTCTTCCGTCGGACTCAGGTAGTGCACCAGTCCTGCTTTGTAACGATGCAGCAAGAACAGATGCACCAGCGTCATCAGTCGCTTCTTCCGCAGAGAAGAATCGTAGGTGTTCATGTCGCGAATTGACAGCAACTTATAGCCATGCCGGTCCTGCACATCCACAAAGATAAGGTTGGCCGCCTTGTCCTTTCCGTCGTTCAAGATGCTCAATTCGAGGAAGTCCGACCCCGCCGCAAGCGGACGCAACTGGGGGTGGAATGTCGGTGGCAGATTGTTGTGCTCGGCCCAGATCTGCAGCCACTCTTCCAGCACCTTCGGCGGAAACTCTGTTTGCACAAGGTGCTGGTGCTGCGTCGATCCCTTGCCCATGGCCTTGGTTGTGGCCGTGCGCCCAGAAGCCGCCACCAACGCCGCGTCCAGCCGCGGGCCACCGACCAGCGTCTGCGGCGTGCGGTAGGGCGACTCGATCAGCCGCAACCTGCGTTGCAGGCGCGCCAGCGACAACATGCCGTCCTGCCGTAATGCCGTAGCGAAATCCTCGGCGGCGAGACCATCGATCTGATGTCCGCCATAGGTGATAAAGTTGAAGACGAAGCCCAGCCTGCCCAGCTCTTCGGGGAAGCGCTTCATCTGCTCATCGCTCATGCCCGTCGTGTCCCAGTTAAACGAGGGCGACAAGTTGTACGCCAGCATCTTGTCCGGGAACTCAGCGTGTATCGCTTCTGCGAATTCCTTCGCCTCTTCGAGGTTGGCAGTCTTTGTCTCCATCCAGAGAATGTCAGCGAAGGGAGCGGCTGCCAGCGACTTGGCGACGGCATACTCCAAGCCTCCTTGCACCTGGAAATAGCCCTCGGGCGTCTTGGCCAGATCACTGCTCCACGCCACCTCGATTCCCATCGCGCGGGCTTTCTCGCGCGCGGCATACCACGATGCCCGCTTGGAGAACTCCAGCCACTCCTCGGCGCTCAGCTCGAACGACTCGCCCTGACTGATGCGGAACGCGATCTCCTCGGCTACTGCCTGACGGTAGGTCTTCAGGTCCGCCGCCTCCTGCCATGCATCGAGGCACCGCCCGACGACTTTGTCGAGCGCGCTTTCCAGCATGCCATCCAGGTTTTTCTTCAGGGCATTAGCGGCATCGCGAATGACCGGTGAGAGTCCCGCCTGATCGAGCCATACGCTCGCCGCAGCGTATTCCGCGTCCGATATACCGAACATCAGGTAGCCCCGTACCTCATCGATACCTGCGTCATGAAACTTGCGCTGGATGGCCAGGAAGACGGCCTTGTAGCTGGGCACATCGAGGTTGGTGACGCCCAGAATGAACGGCTGATCGCGCTCGTCGGCGCAACCATCGAGCAGGTTCGCAGCCTCGGCGTCCGTGCGGGCCACGATGATGCCGGGCACGCCGCATGACATCGAGTTGGAAGCGCGCGGCATTCAGCCGCAGGATCTGTTCGTTCTCCGACACCAGCACCTTGCCGCCCTGGTGTCCGCACTTCTTCACGCCCGGCTTCTGGTCTTCGATGTGGTATCCCGGCACTCCCACTTCCACGAAGCGGCGAATCAGGTTGCGCACGTGCGCGTCTCCGCCGTGGCCGGTATCGGCATCGGCGATGATGAATGGCCGGTAGTCGAACTCAGGTGTGGCCGCGCGCTGCTCCGCTGTCATCCGCGAACGCAAAAACAGCTGGTTCTTGTCGGCCGTCAGCAATGCACGCACGATCGACGCAGCCTCGTCGGGTACCTGGCTCAGCGGATAGCTGGCGAGGTCAGCGCCTGGGTCTTCGGTGACGCTTCCCTTGGCTGAAGTCGCCCATCCACCGAGGTAAATGCCCTCGATGCCCAGCCGCTTGATGGTCACCGCCTGCCCGGGAGAGTACGGGCCGAAGGTCGTGATCGACTTGCCGCTTTGAAACAGCTCCCGCAGCCGGGCGTAGAAGGCCTCGGCGGCCTGGCGTGCGATGGGATAGTCGGCCGCAATGGTGCCGCGCTGCTCGACCACTTGACGGGCAGAATAAAGACGGATAATTCCGTTAAAACGCGGGCTGACGAAGTACTCGTTTGTTTCCCGCACTCGATCTTCGAAAGTACTCATGACTGTCTCCTGACCCAACGGCTTTGACATTGAGCGCTCCGCTAAACGCCACTGCTGCGATCGCCGGAACGGGTGTCTCGCCCCTTGATCGCGGTTGCAGAGATACCGTGGCGCGGATGCCGATTTGAATCGTACTCCTGTGCGACTTCATGGGAACGCAATTTGCGAGTCGGTGCCGTGAGCCGGGTCACGCCGGGATGTGACTGCGGACGCCGATCATTGATCGCATCTGACTCTAGGGCAACGTCATCGATGAACACCACGCGGATGGCATTGCGCTAGCCCTACTATGCGCGATACCGTTCCACCCGGAGGGCGCTCGCTCCTCGCTCTACGTTTGACCCTCGATTCGCTGGCTTGTTAGACTTAAAGTTTCCCGCCTAGCGGCATATCTATTAAGGACAATCGTGCGCAGTTACACTCGACATCAACTCAAAGAAAACGCCTTTGCCGAGACCACCGCCGACACCATTTCCTGGGCGGTTGAAAACCGCAACAAACTGATCGCCGGCGCCATCGTCGTTGCCCTGGTGGCGGCTGCGGCAGTGGGCGTCTGGGCTTACGTGAACTATCGCAACCAACAGGCCAGCGACGAACTTGCCGGGGCCCTGCAGAAGTACAACGCCCCCATCCGTCCCGCGGGCGAGCCGGCCAGCCCCGAAGTGCTGAGCTATGCTTCGTCGGCTGAGCGCGCCAAGGCGGCCAATGCCGACTTTACCCGCATTGCGGACAAGTATTCCTTTACCCGCAACGGACGCATCGCGCGATATTTCGCGGGCATCACCCTGCATGACATGGGTGATAATGCCGGCGCTGAGAAGCAACTGCAGGCGGTGGCCGACAGCCACGACAAGGAAGTCGCGAGCCTGGCGAAACTCGCCCTGGCGTCGATCGATCAGGATGCTGGGAAAACGCAGCAGGCAATCGAACTGTACAAGAGTCTGATCGCAAGTCCCACGACGTCGGTGGGAGAGACCACCGCCCAGTTTGAGTTGGCCAACCTGTACGAGGCCAACCACCAGCCGCTGGAAGCTCGCAAGCTCTACGAGCAAATGCAAAAGTCCGACCCGACCGGGCCGGTAGGACAACTGGCGGCGCAGAAGCTGCAGACGCTGCGTCCGCCTCAGCCGTAGACTTCGCGGATCCGTTTTCGCACCCGAACCGGTCGCCATCGCGGCCGGTTTCGTTTCTGTGCCAGACATCCTGGCGAATGTGGTCTCACGCTTCTGCCCTATAGAATCGAGACAGGCTGCCGCCTCTGTCGCGGCTCATTCGCGTTCTGGCGCAGCCGAGGAGACCGACCCATGCAGGTAATCGAGAAGTGGACTCCCAAAGGCGAAACTATTTACATGGACGGCAAGCGCTACTTGAATTGCATCTTCACGGAATGCAAGATCGTTTACGGTGGCGGTGACGTCATGTGGGAGAACACCCAGTTCATCAACTGCCAACTGGTGTTTGACGGCGCTGCCCAGCGCACCATCGCCTACCTGACTAACCTCGGCCTGATGAAGCCTCCGACGGGCATGCCGGGTCCAATGATTCCCTCCGGCTCAGGACCGAACTGATGAGTGTCTCTTGAAAGGCGGTCGCCATTATTGTGCGCGTGACCGCATTCTGAACCGGAGAGCTGCCCCGCGCTACTCGCCTAGTTCTTGTCTCCTCCCCCGTGCCGCTGCCGGCACAATTTGCAGGCGGTCGGCGGCAGCGAGTTATCCACGCGGTGCTTGACGGGCTTGAGCGAATGCAGATACGCAAATATGGAGGTCAAATCGTTGTCGGCGAGGTTCTTGTACAGCGCACTCGGCATGACCGAACTTAGTATCTGTCCATTGACCTCGCCGGTACGGATGACCTTCAAGAAGAACGCAGGGTCGTAGTAGATGATTCCGGTCGCATCCGGCGTAAGGTTGGCACTGGCCACGAGCGGCCACGGCCCGGGGAAGGGCGTCCCGCCCGCGAAATCCATGTTGGGCACAGGCTTACCTTCCACCTGAGGAGTGTGGCAATCTCCGCATCCCGCGAGCCGAGCCAGGTGCGCTCCGTACTTGACCGGACCGTCTGCCATGGTGGTTTCCGGAACAGGTGAGGTGACGGGCTGGGGTACGCTGCGGATCAGGTACTTCACCGGGAAGATGATCTCCGTCTTGGGAAGTTCGTGGCGCACGGCAGGAAGCGAGCGCAGGTAGACAACCACCGACGCTACGTCCTCATCCGACATGTCGCGGAAATTCGGATACGGCATGAGCGGGAAAAGCGCACGGCCATCGTGACCAATTCCCTCGCGAATGGCCCGCGCGATCTGATCGTCGGACCAGGTACCGGCACCGGTTTCCGGATCGGGAGTGAGATTGGGGGCAACGATCTTGCCGGGAAGGTCGCCGTACGGCTCGACCTCGCCGGAGCCTTCCATGCCCTCCACGATGGGCATGCCGGGGGCGGCCCAATCGTGCGGAGAATGGCAGTAGATACAACCCGCCAGAGCGGTTGCGACGTAGCGCCCGCGCTCCAGGCGCTGCGGGGTGCGCTCGAACTTGCGGTCGGTCAGCCGACGAGCTTTCGGCCCAATAAACGGCCGCCATCCAACCGTGAACGTAATGCCGATGCAAAGTAATGCCAGCAGCGCGATAAAGCCGATCAGCAGGCCTTTTCCCAATCGCGTCATAAGCTCCTCTCAAGCGGGTTGCTCGACTCCACCAGGTTCATCCTCCGGGGCTGTCGTGGTTGATTGTGACGAAGTTATTTCTGAGATAAGTTCCGGCTCGTGTCGGCTCACCAATATAACTTAGACATCGTTTGCAGGCCATGATTTTTTCCCTGCGGCCGGAAAGATCGGTTGCCGATGACTGCATGCTCCGATGAGAGGCCTGTGCAACTGTCTGGCCGGCTGACTACGACCAATCTTGCGCTCTGATATACACTGCGAAAACCGACCCTGGATGATCAAGTAGGTTTCGATTCGCCCTGATTGGCTGCTGCGAACGGCTGCCTATATAGGGCCTTTGTCGCGAATCTGTTTGGAGGAATTTGATGGGAAAGAAAGACAAGAAGGAAAAGAAAAGCAAGAAGGACAAGCTCAAGAAGGGCAATGCAGAGAAGGCCCAAGAAAAAGCGGCGCCATTGGGGCTACAGGTACAGGTTTCCGGATCGACCTATGCCGATGGCGCGCCTTTGGATCAGGTAACCTACCTCGAGGCCAAACTGATTCTGAAGCCAGACCGCTTCACGTCGGTACAGGCCTTCCGCGATTTCGGCAAGCTCGTGCAGAAAACTGCGAAGCGGGTTGGTGTTGGTTTTATCCCCGACGCCGAAGCCGGCCTCCGCCCGCAAATCCGCGAAATCACTTTCGCCGACACTCCGGACTTTCGGCTCTACAACAACGCGTTCATCCTGCGTCGCCGCATCGCCTACGTCGACGGCTTTCCGGTGGGCGATCCCGAAATCGTCTTCAAGTTCCGGCACCCGGACGAGCAGGCAGCAACCGCGCTGGATGTGCGGCCCAACATCGCCGGCAAGTACCGCATCAAGTTCAAAGCCGAAGCCCTTCCTCTGAAGAACGAGGTCGGAGGCTATCGCATCCTGTATTCGCACAACTGCCAGTTTGGGTTGAGCCAAATGCACGACGCCGACAAGTCCTCCATGGCCACTATGGTAAAAGTGTTCCCGGCGCTCGCCAAATTGCAAAGGGAAGCTGACGAGAAACTAAGCCTGGTGAACGGGGGCATCGTGGAAGAGGTGCTGCTTCCGCTCGGTCAGCTCGACTTCGGCAAAGGACTGCTGGGCAAATGCGATATTGGCTTGTGGCGCACCCGCGGCGAGCACAAATCGCTGGTCGGAGAGTTTGCCTTCCAGGTGGAGTTCGATCGCCGCGAAAGTGTCGGCGACAAGCAGAAGAAGCTGGCCGCGCAGTTCTACATCTCTCTACAGAACGATGTGGCGGACTGGCTGGCGCTGGGCGTCACCAAGACCGGCATGGTATACCGACTCAACGGGAACGAGCCTCAAAGCCATGAGTGAAGCGGAGCAACATTGAAAGTTGTGGGGCATCACAGTCCCGATAGACCCAGCTGCAAGTCCTCAAGAATGTCGCCCACGTCCTCGATGCCGACGGAGAGCCGCAGCATTGACTCACTGACCCGCATCTCTTCTTTTTCGACCGGCGAATATTCGCAGTAGATCGTCGAAGCGGGATGCAGGATGAGGCTTTTGTTGTCATTGATATTGGTGGCTCGCCGGATAAGCCGCAGGCTGTCCATGAAGGCAAAGCATTCTTCCTTGCTGCCCAGGTCGAACGTCAGAATGCCGCCAAATCCGTGCGGAAATTGTCGCTTCGCGATGTCGTGGAACCTGGAACTGGGCAATCCGGGATAGTTCACCTCGTGAACTTTGCCGCGAGCGCGCTCCAGGTATCGAGCGACCGCCAACGCATTTTCGCTACTCCTGTTGGCGCGGAGGCTCAGGGTTTCGAGTCCCAGGGTCTGCAGGTAGGCGTTGTGGGGCGACAGGCACGACCCGAGATTGCGGTACACGTCAGCCCGCATCCACACCAGTAGCGCGCCGGCTCCAAACTTTGCCACCCAGGGGGCGACCTTGGGATTGCGTCGCCAGTTGAATGTTCCGTAATCGATGATCAACCCACCGACGGAGGTTGCACCTCCCGAGATGTACTTGGTCGAGGCCATCACCTCCAGGTCAGCGCCGAAATCCTTCGCGCGGAAAAGGTAGGGTGACGTCACGGTGCCATCGACAATCACCGGCACGTCATGGGAGTGAGCGACCTTCGCAACCGCCTCGACGTCGATAACCTGGAGTTGAGGATTCGTGATGGTTTCCAGAAAGACGGCCCGAGTGTTTTCATCGATCGCAGTGGCCAGCGCATCGAGATCCGACAGATCGACATAGGTGATGTCCAATCCCCATGGCCGCAAGGTACTTTCAAAGAGGGAATAAGTGTTGCCGAACAACGATCGCGACGTGACGATGTTCGTTCCCGATTCCGCCAGCGCCAGGATCACGTTGCTGATGGCAGCCATGCCGGAAGAAACGGCGATCACTCCGAGCGCGTCTGTCAGTAGCCGCACCCGCTGCTCGTAGTCCTCGACAGTCGGGTTCGAGATGCGGCTGTAAGAGTGCGACGGCAGCCTCCCCTCGAAGGCCGCCTGCATGTTCTCGGCAGACTCGTGTTCGAAAGCCACGCTGTCATACACCGGCATGCGCAGTGTGCCGTGCGCGTCTTTCTTTATCGGCGTTCCGTGGATGGCTTTCGTCGTGAACCCCTTCATTGCCTCACCGTTCTGGTTGTCCCGATGGATATCGATGTTTGCACCACGACCTCTTCATGCTCAAAACCCCTGATATCAGTGCTGCTTGCAGCAGTGTAAATGGCCAGCAGGGCAGTGACGAACGCCGCGAGACGAAGACGCTCTCCGTTGAGCGATTACACTTGACAACATGATACCTTGTAATGCAAGGTATATATCACGATGAAAACGCGTGAGGCGAACGAGCAGGATCCCGGCGACAAGTGGGAAGTTCAACTCCGCAAGGGATGTCTTGAGCTGGCCATTCTGGCGGCGTTGTGGGATGGAAAGCTCTATGGGCTGGAGATTCTGCGGCGGCTGGAAAGCGACTCCGACCTGATCGTCTCGGAAGGGACGGTGTATCCACTCCTCAGCCGGCTAAAGGTGCTGGGATTGGTGCGAAGCGAATGGGTGGAGTCAGATGCCGGACACCCGCGGAAATACTACGCGCTCACGCCGGCCGGTAGACAGAGGGGCCGCGAGATGGCGGCGATGTGGACCCGGTTCGCAGCCAGCATGGAGCGCTTGCTCGCTCCACTCGCGAAGGGGAAATAGATGAGCATGGCAGACGATGCGCAACAGAAGATCGCCGCTTACCTGGGCCAGTTGGGCCAGCGGCTGCGCGGCATGAATGAGGGTGACAGGCGCGAGATCGTCGAAGAGTTGCGCAGTCATATCACAGACAAGGCGTCGGCAGGTGGAGAAGTTACGGCAGGCGGAGTCGATGCGGCGATTGCTGGGCTAGGCAGTCCTGAAGAGTTGGCCGGCCAGTACATGACCGACGCCCTGCTCGCCCGAGCCGAGGCCAGCCGGTCGCCAGTCCGAATCCTCGAGAGCCTGTTCCGCTGGGGAAGCTTGAGTGTGGCCGGGTTCTTTGTCCTGATGGGTTCGGTGCTGGGATATTTTCTCGGGGTTGTGTTCATACTCGTTGCCCTTTTGAAAACGATTCATCCCCATAGCGCCGGCTTGTGGATTCTTCCGGATGGCACTGGCGATTACCAGTTCTCGCTTCGACTTGGCTTTGGGGGCGTACCGGCGGGCGGCAGAGAAGTGCTGGGTTGGTGGATCGTACCGATTGGGCTGGCACTCGGTTTCTGGCTAGTGATGTTGACTACGCGGTTCGCGCTATGGTGTGTCGGCCAATACCGGAAGTCGCGCGTCTTGCCGCGACGCTAATCCCCGGGCGTGAGAAGTGGAAGGAACACGAGAATGACCGAAACAGTTAACCCAACCGACACCATTGCACATCCGCAAAACCATCACGCTTCGTCTCTGCGAAACCAACTGACTCCCGCGCAACGCTGGCTATCGCTGGCTGAACTCGCCCTGGGAGGCGCGATTGTAATCGGTCACAACGTCTATCATGTCGTTCCCAACGAAGTGCCCATTCTGTTTGTACTCGGCCTCGTTTCCGTGCGGCTGAGAGATGGCGGTTGGAAGGCCATGGGCCTGGGCTGGCCGGCCTCGTGGCGGAGGACTATCTTGTTTGCTCTCGCAGCGGCTTCCGTGAGACTCCTGCTCGGCCAACTGGTGGTTGATCCCCTCACCGCTCATTTCTGGCCGGCAGCAGTCGCGCCAGCCGACATCGAGCAAGTCACCGG
Source organism: uncultured Acidobacteriaceae bacterium (assembly GCA_963758255.1). Classification (GTDB taxonomy): domain Bacteria; phylum Acidobacteriota; class Terriglobia; order Terriglobales; family Acidobacteriaceae; genus DASRAA01. The sequence goes on along the minus strand of CAVWUX010000010.1, from coordinate 131,723 downwards.
TAATTTGATGGTAGCGCTTCGTTGGCTGCTGCTGGTTTGGACCTTTGCCGCGTTCGGCGAGGAAATCGGCTACCGGGGATACCTGTTGACACGCGCCGCCGACGTCGGCGGCCGCTCCAGGGCCGCCTATTGGGCCGGCGTCCTGGTGGTTTCCGTGCTCTTCGGATTCGGCCACTATTACAAAGGCCCCGCAGGCATGATTGACTCCGGCATGGCCGGCTTGGTACTCGGGGCTGCGTACCTGTTGTCAGGACGAAATCTGTGGGTTTGCATCCTGGCCCATGGCTTCATCGACACCTTTGGCGTGACGATGTTGTTCTTCGGATGGCAGTCCTAGAGCACTTCCGCTCCGCGTCGAAGGCGACTGAGAGCGGTAGGCTGAAAATCGGGGTACCCCCTACCCCCCTACCCACTCACCTTGCAGAATCAATGACTTATGAATAAATTCCCTGCAAAGTCCTACAAACAAATGAGTTATACGTAAAGTCTTACAAACACTTAAGTTAGGTAGATTTTTGGGGGAATTTTGGCGCCAAAACTCGCCTGATTTGCGCCATTTCGCTGTAAAATTATAGAAACAAATGAGTTATATGTAAAGTCTTACAAACACTGAAGTTAGGTCACCTTTTGAGGGGTCATTGCGCCCAAAACCTGGCTGTTTTGCGCGACTCTCTGCAAAGTCTTGGAAACAAACGAGTTATATGCAAAGTCTTGTTATCAAAGAACTTAGCTGGCAGCTCTCTGCGCTCTGCAGGAGCCTCGTCCGGGCCTATGCCGGGCCAGCCAGAATCTGAAATACTCCATCGGCTGTAGCAGGGCCAACGGAAATCGGCAGACGAATGTGACGAAAGTAACCAATTTTTCCCAAAGTGGACGGATGGCAGGACCACTGCAAAAGTACTGGTCGAACGCTTCCGAGGTCGGGGCTAACACCACGTCGCCGCTGCGCGGCTAAATCGAGCGCTGCCAGGCATGGTTTGAACGACCGCAAAAAGCGCGATCGGAGTTTGGTAAGAGGCCTGCAGCGGCGCGGCGCAGCGCAGCGCATACACCATAGGTGGAAGTGCTCCAGCTCAGGCGTGGACATCCGCCACTGCATCCCAAGAGCCCAACGGCAGATCTACGCTCCGCCCTCCTACTCGATACGCAGCGCTTCCATGGGCTCGATGCTTGCGGCGCGCCGCGCCGGAATAAAACCCGCCAAGGCCGCTGCCAGGGACAGCACCACCACAGCAATCGCGATGCTCAGCGGGTCATAGGCACGCACCTCATACAACTGGTCAGCCATAAGACGGCCACCGATCAGCGCAAAGAGAATTCCCAGTGCCATCCCCAAACCGACTAGCGCAAAAGCACCACGCAGCACCATGCGCACCACGTTGCCGCGGTCGGCGCCCAGGGCCATGCGCAAGCCAATTTCGCTGGTCCGCCTCGCAACTGCGTACGACGTAATGCCATAAAGCCCCACCGATGCCAGCACCAGCGCCAGCAGGCCGAACAACATAGTTAGCCGCGCGATCAGCCGCTCCTGATTGAAGTTGTCAGCCACCTGGTAGTCGAGCGAATGCAGGTCGATCACCGTCAGGTTGGGATCGATGTCGGCCAGCGTCCGCCGCACCAGGGAATCCACATTCTGTGGCGGCTGCTTGAAATGCAGCGTAATGGAATTGATGTAGAGTGACCGCCCCTCCGCCATGACTTCGTTTGGCTCCGTCACTGCCAGCTGTTGGGTGAGGGGGCGAAAATACATCGGCCGCACTTCTCTGCGGGGATTGGTGTATTTGGCATCAGCCACGACGCCCACGATCTCGAACGCCCCGGAAAACTTTAGTTCAAAAACGCCAAAGTGCCGGCCAATCGGGTCTTCTTTGGGAAGGAATTTCTTGACGAATGCCTGGTTTACTACGGCCACCATTTGCGAGGTTGCGGTGTCCGCATCGGTGAAGCCGCGTCCACGAACGACCGGTTGCCCGACGGTTTCAAAGAACCTGGGGCTTACCCGGTCCCACGATGACCCGTTGTGAGCGCTCGGACCTGGGTCGGGCCGTCCCTCGACAAATACGCTCTCACCCCAGTTGTTGCCTTCCAACGTGCTATAGAGTGCTAATCCCACACTCTGCACTCCGGGCAAGGCGCCAAACCGCTGCTCCAACGCCTGGTATAACGCGGGCAGTCTCGCCTGGGTGTATCCGGCGCCTGCGGGATCGAGGTGCACCACATACCGGTCGGCCGTCTGGATACCGAAGTCCTGATGCTCCAGGTTTTGCAGGCTCTTGGTCAACAGCCCGGCGCCGACCAACAATACCAGCGACAAGGCCGCCTGAAAGACGATCAGCGACTTCTGCGGCAAAGACGCTCGGTCACGGGTCGAGCGGTTCACTCCGCGCAGCGCCTCCGCCGGATCGGAGCGCGATGTGATCCAGGCCGGCACGATGCCGAAGACAACCCCAGTTACCAGCGACATCAGGAACGCAAATCCCAGCACCGGCAGCGAGGGGCTCGCGTCGATCGGCAAGTGGACGGCGTCGGGAAACGCCAGCGACAGAATGGTCTTGGTCCCTGCGTAGGCCACCACCAGTCCAGCGAGTCCGCCGATACAGGACAGGAGGACGCTCTCGGTTAGCATTTGGCGGATCAGCCTCGTGCGCCCCGCACCCAGCGCCATACGGATTGACGTTTCGGCCTTCCGCGTTGCGCCGCGCGCCAGCAGCAGGTTCGCTACGTTGGCGCACGCCACGAGCAGAACTAGGACCGAGATCGCCATCAACAGGTAGAGCCCTTTGCCGGTTTGCTGCTGCAGGTTCTGGATGCCCGCCCCTCCGGGAGTGATCACCACGTGCTGTTTCGGAATCACCGTCGACCCGCCGTTGCGGGTGTATTCTTCGCGAGTTCCCAGCCACACGCGCAACGTGGTAGACAGCTTTGCCTGTAGTTGCCCGATTTCAACGCCCGGCCTGAGACGTCCAACGGCGTAGAGCCAATTGCTGTCCGGCACGTGCAGCAACGAGTTTTCTCCGTCAATCACCGGCTCGATTGCCAGGGGCAGCCACAACGCCGGTGGACTGCTGCGGATACGGTCGCCAAAGAATCCCGGTGGTCCAATTCCCACGACCGTGACCGGCTGACCCTGCACGTACAGGGTGGAACCGATGATCGAAGGATCACCACCGTAATCCGAGCGCCACGCCTGGTAGCTCATCACCATGGCCGGAGCGGCGCCCGTGGCGTCGTCCGCGGGCGTCAACATGCGCCCGGCAAACGCGCCAATTCCAAAAGCCGAGAAGTAGTTCCCTGATACATACTCGCTGCGCGCCGCTTTAGCAGGCTCCGATCCCCGCCGCACCGTCAACATCTCCTGCCCCGATTGCATGGCCGCCAGTTGCTCAAATTCCGGCGTTGTGTCGCGCAGATGAAGGTACAGATCGTACGAAAACAGATCGAAGTCGCCTTCGTCGTTCAGGAACCCGCCATTGACGCAACAGTCATCTTTGTCGCCCACACGGTAGAGCGTCTTGGGATCGACCACCGGCAGCGATTTCATCAGCACCGCGTGCACGAGTGTGAAGATGGCGGTGTTGGCGCCGATTCCCAGTGCGATGGTGAGGATGACGGTTATTGCGAATGCGGGCGACTTGCGGAATTGCCGGAACGCGACCCGAATATCGTGCATGCGGAAGTCTCCTCCATGAGTCCTTACAAGCACTTACGCTGCCACCCCCGAAGAAGTTCAACTCGCGAGATCTATGGCGGTTGGCGCGAGCGCTTACCTGCGAGGGTTGTCCATTCAGGGCGTCGGCTGGCCAGATTCGGACAGTCGACTGGCAGATGTGGCGGTCCCCGGGTTGGAGTGTTGGAGGCACCAGGCAGGCGATCAGTTGGGGCTCGGTAACTGATCCATCAGCCACGCGCAAGCAGCATAGGATATAGTCATTCGCAATTTACTCGTGCGTGTGTCGGCCTCGCCGGCATACGGCGATGCAGGAGGCGCCCAATGTCTTTCCTGTACGAACACATCAACCCCCACAGCCGAATAGTGAAATCCTTCAGCGCCGCTTGTGCCTTGGTACTAGGAGGATGGCTGGTGGCAGCGACATTGTCGACCTCGGTCGCCGCGCAGTTGTCTTGCCCCAACGGAGTGTGCAAGTGCACTACGGGCGAACTGCCGCAAGGAAACGGCGACGACCTGGAGATTTATACGGGCACCTGCTTCGCTAAACACAAGAACACCCCGTACAAGTTTCACAACGTAAACATCTACGGCGGCGGCAAGCTGGTATTCGTGGATGATGGCGAAATTGACTTCTGGGCGGAGTCGATTCTGATTGAGAACAATGGGTCGCTTGTGGCTGGTTCAGCGTCCAGCGCCGACGCGTTCAAATCCCGCCTTACTATCCACCTTTGGGGCAAATCTACGGACGACGGCGCCGAGTGCAAGAGTATGAAGTCCGGTCCTGACAGCGCGCCCTGCGGCATACCGGACCAGCTTTGGAAGGGCAATCCGGGCATGGCCAATCACATGAATATGGGCGGGAAGATGCCCACCTTGCCCTGGAACAAGAATGCGAAGTGCACGCCGTCCAACGGATTACTGCCGGGAAATGACTGTTTCTATCAATATGAGATCCAGGAACCCCAGAATAACAAGAAGACCTATTTCGGTCACAAGGTCCTGGCTCTCTCCTACGGGGGAACGCTGGAACTGTTTGGCGCCGAGGGAACGACCTATCTGGGTGAAAACGAAAAGTGCGATCCCAACACGGCCAATACGGAGTGCAACCCTGCGTCCACGGGCCAGAGCTGGGTGCGGCTCACGGGGATCAACGACCTTGTGGGCGAGACGCAGACCATCGCCATCAACCGCGAAGTGTCCTGGCACGCAGGCGATCACATCGTAGTGACTACCACGGACTATTTGCCGTCGCATTCTGAGGAAATGATCCTCACCAAGGATGCAGTCGGCGGGAAGACCCTTACCGTTAAGAATGCGAATCCGAAGCTAAAAGGGTTTCAGTATCCGCACAATGCCACCACCTACACCCTGCCGGTCGAAATGCCTGCGGACATCGGACCGCAAAATGACCCGAATGTTCCGGAGATTAACCGGGCCGTGGACACACGTGCCGCGGTAGCGTTGTTGACGCGGAACATCCAGATCGTGTCGGAGGGGGACGGTCTGCTCCAGACTTTCGCGCAAATGCCCAGTAATTACTTCTACGGCGGGCACACGATCGTTCGGCAGGGTTTTGCCGGCTATCGGGTACAGGGAGTGGAGTTTACTCATTTAGGACAGGGCGGCGCGAAGGGCCGTTACCCGGTGCACTTCCATATGGCCCGCAAGACAGCGCAACCCATACCGACCGGGACCGACCCGACTCCGGCGCCTCTTAATTATCTGAAGGACTGCTCCATCCACGATTCCATGACGCGTTTTGTAACCGTGCATGCCACGGAAGGCATGTATATCGCGCGCAACGTGGGTTACAAGTCGATCGGGCATGGCTATTATCTGGAGGACGCCACCGAAATCGACAACAAGTTTTACGGAAACATTGGCATCCTGGCGCAAGCGGCAGTCCAGGACAAGGTCCACAACCCGCGCCAGGTCCCGGGAATCCTTTCGGACAAGACCGGCGACCAGGACAATATGCCCTACAGCTCCGACGTCAACCATCCAACAGTCTTCTGGATTACGAACGGTTGGAACGACTTCCGGTACAACATGGCCGCCGGAGCGGCGACCTGCGGCGCCTGCTACTGGTGGCTGCCGACCGGCAACAGCGGTCCCTCGCAGTACGAAAACTGGGACAGCTATGCGGCGCAGCAAATCGACGCGGGCGATCCCAATAATCCTCCGGCCACGAACATTGGCCGCGCCGGCTTGACGCCGTTGAAGAGCTTCGTTGGCAATTCCTGCGTGGCGGCCATGAGCTCGTTTCAGATGAACTCGACAACCGCCGATTGCCTTGGAGTTCAAACCAATCCTGCTACCAACACGCCTCTGTCGGCAGTTGCATCCAACGCTCCAATGCCAAGCCGGGGAGGCTGGGAACTTTACTATCCGGTGCTGACCGGATTGCATAGCCCCACGCTCTGTACGGCCGAGGATGGGGATTGTTCCAAGAACATCAACCCTTGTGATGGCGCCGACACGTTTCACACCTGCACGGTTACGCAACTGGACCACTACACCACGTCTTTTAATTTTTCCCAGACTAATTTCTCGGCGGTGTGGTTACGGAAGGGCTGGGACCTGGTCACCAACAGCGCCATTACAGACACCCAGACCGGGGGACTAAACTTCATCACCGGCGGCGGCTATACCCGCTCCGACGTCAACCTGGGAGAATGGCTGCTGGCGCGCAACAGTGTCTTCATCGGACATACCCAGCCCTCGCGCTCCGACGATACCAAGGCCAATCCCTACGCCGAGGATGTGGGGCCGTTCAACAAATTCTCGGGCCTGAAATGCGATGATTCCAGCCGGGACCATTGCGCCTATGCGCACGGCGGAGTGAGCTTTAATCTCAACCCCTTCCCCGGACAGAAACTGTTGAATATTTACGACGGCCCGTCGCACCAATCGCACAATGCTTATCTGGATATCAATATTGCGAAGCTCGATTGCAAGCCCGGGGAAGATTGTTCCAAGGACCCCATACCCTACGGCCGAAACAATGGCGTGCTGAACGATAAGCCCCGCAGCTATTGCTACCTGCCGAACGCGGCCATCGGCTGGAAGCAGCCGAATGGCTTCTACTATCCGCCTGCCTTCCACTCCAACAACCTGTGGTTCAAAGACGTCGACATTCGGCACTTCGTAGTCGAGCCGCTGTTCCTGCCGATCAAACCGCTCGAAACGAACCCGTTCCAACAGAACCCAAAAGAGGTTGCTGAGCGGTACTGCACCTCCAGCTCTGACATGTTCAGCGCAAGCTTTAACAACATTGACCGCCAGACGGTGCTAAATGATGACGACGGCACTCTGACAGGCTTACTTGGCTGCCAGGGCGGTACGGGCCCGGACTGCGAGGGTGGCACAAAATACGCGACGATCTCGATCAATGAGGACGATTACTTCAAAGCGCCCGTGACCACGCCGGAGTGCCTGTCAGATGTGGGTGTGACTCCCACCGCAAATCCAGCCCCGTTCGATACCGCCAGAACGAGTCCTTACGAGTGGCTGACCACCGCCATCATCGCGGACTGTGCCCTGGATCGCAAAATCGAGTGCAGGGCCTCCGGCGACGCCCCTACGATGTGGGCGCATGACTGCGGCAATTCTTCCTGCCGCGGCGTTCCACTATACCGTGAGTATCTAACCGACCAGGAAGCCAAGGATAATGGCCGTCCCCAGATCCGAATGATGGGACAGGATACCTCGCAGAGGAGCACGCTTTCCCTGAACCACGCGGCCTACTACATCGATACGACGCAGGATTGCACGTCGCAAGGAGGGTGTCCGAAATGCACTGCGTACAATCCGGACGGCACCTGCAAGACATACCAGGGCCCCTACAGACCGAGCGTCTTCCTGAAAGGTAAGAAGTACTACGTGTATTTTGTTTATGCCAAGGACAGCCTGCAACAGAACTATGACATCTATGTGGGGCCGGGCACCAGCGACGCCGAACTGGATGTAACTGCCGTCCGGGTTGATCCGAACCCGCCTTACAAGATCACGACGGCCTCCGATGTCAGCTTCGTCAAGCCCGCGGGCAACAACAACACTTACTATGACGGCAAGTCGCTTCTGAGAATCAAGGTGGACCTCAGCGGGCAGACTTCGGCCTTCACCAAAAGTAAGCCCCTATTCTGCCGGCCGCAGAGCTACTGCACCGACAAGGGTGGCAGTTGTGTGTGCAAAGACTCCAGTAGCGGGTGCGTCGATTCCGATTGCGCCTGGGGGCCGAATGATATGGACTGCCCGGTTGACCCAACGAATCCCAACGGCATGCAGTGCTTTGGCTTCAGCTTCACCATGCCGCAAAATTTCACGGCGACCCCGATGGCGCCGGCGGACAGTCTGTTCGTCCCGTACAGTAGCGACAGTTACTTTGCTCCCGGAAATGTGAAGTTCGCGAATGGCAAGAGCATCAGCCCGAATGATACTTGTCAGTACCCCCCACAGTAGGGGAATTGTTGAAATCAGTGATTCGGAAGACCACGGAAGACGGCTGTATTTCGTGGTTTTCTGACCAGTATCGCCTACCGTACTCGAGTGGACAAACGTCCAACCCACACCCTTCGTCGTTGACGGAGGGCTTCCATGCTCGTAAGATGTTGAAATCCCTAGGCAGCGAATCCCGTAATGATCGACCAGGTGATCTCGCACTACCGCATCGTCGAGAAGCTCGGCGGCGGCGGTATGGGTGTGGTGTACAAGGCTGAGGATGCCACTCTCCACCGCTTTGTCGCCCTGAAGTTCCTGCCGGACAACGTAATAAACGACCCCCAAGCCCTGGCCCGCTTCGAGCGCGAGGCCCAGGCGGCGTCCGCCTTGAACCATCCCAATATCTGCACCATTTATGAAGTCGGGCAACACGACGGCAAACCCTTCATCGCCATGGAGTTTCTCGATGGCACGACGCTAAAGCATTTCATTGGCGGAAGGCCGCTCGATACCGAGGTTCTCCTTGGCCTGGGGATTGAGATTGCCGATGCCCTGGATGCCGCCCACGCCGAGGGGATCATTCATCGTGACATCAAGCCGGCCAATATCTTTGTCACCCGGCGCAGCCACGCTAAGGTACTTGATTTCGGTCTCGCCAAAATAGTGCCACGTTTGCGAAACACGTCACAATCGGGTGCGCCCGACGAGATCACGAGAACGATCGAGGCGGGTTTGACCTACCCGGGTACGGCGCCCGGCACGGTTTCGTACATGTCTCCCGAGCAGGTGCGCGCCAAGGATCTGGATGCCCGCACCGACCTGTTTTCGTTTGGCGTCGTCCTGTACGAGATGGCAACCGGAATCCCGCCGTTCCGGGGAGAGAGTTCGGGAGTTATCTCGAAAGCCATTCTCGACGACGTGCCCCCGCCTCCACTGCGCTTGAATTTCAGTGTGCCCCCGGAATTGGAGCGGATCATCGACAAGGCCCTGGAGAAGGACCGCAACTTGCGTTACCAGCACGCTGCGGAAATGCGCACCGACCTGCAGCGGCTCAAGAGGGACAGCGAGAGCAGACCCATTTCTTCTTCGGCAAGTGCGGTCGGCACAAACTCCCGTGGCACAAGGCAGAAAGCTCTGGACGATAGTGTTTCCAGTCCTGATCGTTGCACTGCTGGTGGGGGGCTGGCTTTACTATCGCTGGCATCAATCGGAGCGACTGACCGAGAAGGACAACGTGGTTCTCGCGGACTTCGCAAACGGCACGGGCGATCCGGTCTTCGATGACACGTTGAAGACAGCGCTCAACGTTGCCCTGCTGCAATCTCCGTTCCTCAATGTGCTTTCCGACGCCAAAGTCACCAAGACCCTGCAAGAGATGACCCGTCCGGCCGACACGCGCCTTACACCCGAGGTGGCTCGGGAGTTGTGCCAGCGCACGAACAGTAACGCCTTCATCACCGGGTCGATCTCCACGCTGGGCAGTGAGTATGTGCTGGCACTGAAAGCAGTGAGTTGCCAAAGTGGAGACACCCTGGCACAGGAGCAGGTAACGGCCGCATCCAAGGAGAGGGTGCTGGGCGCGCTGGGCGAGGCAGCCGCCAAGCTGCGCACTGAGTTGGGCGAATCGTTGTCCACGGTGCAGAAATTTGATGTTCCCTTGGTGGCCGCCACCACCTCTTCGCTCGACGCCCTGCGGGTCTACAGCGTGGGCGCCCGGACCGAACGTGAGAAAGGACCTACGGCGGCCCTGCCGTACTATCAGCGTGCCGTCGAGATCGATCCGACCTTTGCCATGGGATACCGGGCGATAGGTCTGGTCTACGCATATCTGGGGCAGCAAGGGCGGGCCAGCGAATATCACACCCGGGCATTCCAGTTGCGGGAACATGCCAGCCAAAGGGAGAGGTTGACGATTGACGCCGCCTACTATTCGACTGTAACCGGAGAGCTCGACAAAGCGGCTTCGGTATATCAGCAGGAGATTGCAAGTTATCCCCGGGAAGCCAGGGCATACGGCGATTTGGCCCGCGTCTACTCCGAACAGGGAAATTACGGCAATGCCATGGAGATGGTCGATCTCCTGATAGCGCGCGATCCCGAGTCGCGGACGCAGGAAGCCTATCACCTGGCGTTACAACAATTCGACAAGATGCGTCAGATCATTCAAGAGGCGTCGCCGCACGAACTCGATCAATTGCGGTCACCTCTTTATGGTTTTGCATTTATTGAAAACAACCCTGCGCTCATGCAGGAGCAACTCCAGTGGTTCGCAGAGAGGCCCGAATATCAGAGTACCGGGCTGGCTCTCGAGTCTGACACCGAAGCCTATGCCGGCCGTGCGGGGAAGGCGCGGGAGTTAAGCCAGCGGTCAGTGGACGCTGCCATTCGAGCTGACAGCAAGGAGATCGGCGCAATTGCCGCCGCGATTGCCGCCCAATGGCAAGCTGCATACGGCAACAAGGGAGAGGCCCGAAAGGAGGCGGCCGAGGCTCTGGGTCTTGCTCCCAGTAGTCAGGGCACCACCGTCGAAGCGGCATTGGCATTGGCCCTGGCAGGCGACACCGCGCGAGCAGAATCCCTGGCGCAGGACTTGGCAAAGCGCTTCCCACTCGACACCCAGGTGCAGTCCATCTGGCTTCCAGCCATCAGGGCGCAGGTGGCGCTGAACCGGAAAGACCCGTCTCTCGCTCTCAATGTGCTACAAGCTCCGGCGCCCATCGAACTGGGCAATATCCTGTTTATCAACAATTTCTCATGTCTCTATACGGCGTATGTTCGCGGAGAGGCCTATCTGGCCGCCGGACAGGCCAGCGCCGCCGCTGCCGAGTTCCAGAGGGTTCTCGACCACAGTGGTGTGGTCTGGAACTGCTGGACCGGAGCACTAGCGCATTTAGGAATCGCCCGCGCCAATGCCTTGGAGGCAAAGAGTTTACAGGGAGCCGATGCTGATGCCGCTCGCTTCCGGGCGCTGGCCGGGTATAAGGAATTTCTCACGCTCTGGAAAGACGCCGACCCCGAGGTGCCCATCTTGCGGGAAGCCAAGGCAGAGTACGTCAAGTTGCAGTAGTTCCTTGACACTGCTGTGACTCCACCTTATTCTTGTATTTTGCCTTAGTGCGACTCCCACCTGTCTGTACCTGCCACAGTTTTCCGTCAGGAGCTTGGCCTGCCAGACCCGGTTACGGCCGGAGATTCGGCTGTTTTGGGAAGTGTCTGACCGCTAAGGAGTTAGGCGATGCTGCTATGCTGATTCGGGTTTCTGATTTGCAACTTCAGAAGCTGGAGTTCAACCAGGATTTTCCGCCCGAAGCGGTCGAGTTTGGCCCCGACTTCCGCCAAGTGGGTGCCCTCCACACCAAAGGTCGTGCGGAGCTGATCGTTGAGCATCGCGGACACAAGCAGAACATAGACGACATCCGCGTGGTTGGCGGGCTTGATGTCACCCTCGAGGTCAGTTGCGCACGATGCCTCGAGCCGGTGACGCACACGGTGAACTGGGCGTTCGATTTGTTGTATCGGCCCCTGGGTGTTGACCGTCGGGCCGAGGAAGTCGCCATAACCGAGGCGGACACGGAAATCGGCTATTATGAGGGCGAAGGTCTTCTGCTGGAAGACGTTTTGCGCGAGCAGGTGCTGCTGGCGACGCCCGTGAAACTGGTTTGTCGCGAAGACTGCAAGGGATTGTGCCCGCACTGCGGGTCCAACCTGAATGTCGAGCCATGTAATTGTCAGCAACCCGGCGACCCGCGCTGGGCCGCGCTGAGTGAACTGAGAAACAAGCTGCAAAGCTAAAGTTCCGATCGCCATTTTCAAGCTTGTGCGATCTTGATGCGAGGTTTTTCATGCCGAATCCGAAACGGCGCCATTCCCAGGCGAGAACGTCGAAGCGCCGCGCCCACGATCACCTGACAGCAAAGTCGCTGTCCGATTGCCCCAATTGTCACGAGCGCAAGCTGCCGCATCGTGCATGCCCCAAGTGCGGCTACTATAATGGCCGCGAAGTGATTGCACAGAAAGAAGCCAAGAGCTAACGCACGGGTCCGCCGGAACCGGCAGGGAAGCTACGGAACCACAGGCAAGCATGCCCACCACGATTGCCCTTGACGCGATGGGCGCCGACCGCGCGCCTAAACCCGAGGTCGATGGCGCGATTCTCGCCGCCCGTCACTATGGCGTAGAGGTGTTGCTGGTGGGCAACGAGACCCTCATCCGCAACGAACTTCGTATCCATCCGCTGTGGCGGCGTCTGCCTATAGAGATTGTCCACGCGTCGGAAGTGATTGGCATGCACGAGAAGGCGGCGCAGGCAGTGCGCTCCAAGCGCGACTCCTCGATGCGAGTGGGACTGCGCCTGGTGCGCGACGGCAAGGCCGCCGGATTCGTAAGCGCCGGCAATACCGGGGCGTGCATGGCCACCGCGAAGATGGTGTTGGGCACGTTGCCCGGCGTAGACCGTCCTGCGCTGGCGGCCGTGTTCCCGACCGCACAGGGTACAGCGACCATTCTCATCGACGTGGGCGCCAACGTCGATTCCAAGCCGCAAAATCTGCAGCAGTTCGCCATCATGGGGGACGTGTATTTCCGGACCATTTTCGCCGGACGCTTTCCCACCTCCGACCGTCCTCGCGTGGGCGTGCTCTCCATCGGCGAAGAGGAATCCAAGGGCAACGAACTGACCAAGGAAGCCTTCAAGCTCATCAAGGAGCTGCCCTTGAATTTCGTCGGCAACGTGGAAGGCCGCGACCTGTTCAACGGCCAGGCTGACGTGCTGGTGTGCGACGGATTCGTGGGAAACGTCGCGCTGAAGATTTCCGAAGGCATGGCCGAAACCGTGCGTTACCTGCTGAAGCAGTCGTTGCAGGCGACCATCACGCGGCAAGTGGGCTTTATGCTTTCGCGGCAGGCGTTTGTGGATTTCAAGAAGCGTCTCGACTATTCCGAATACGGCGGCGCACCCCTGCTGGGCGTCAAGGGCGTGTGCATCATCAGCCACGGCTCGTCCAACGCCAACGCCATCAAGAACGCCATACGTGTGGCCAGCGAATTCGCCACCAGCCACATGAACGGCGTGATCGAAAAGGAACTCGCCGCGGCCAGCAGCCAACTCGATATCCTCAATGGCAAGTCCGCCATGGCATCGCACGCCGGTTCCATGGGACGAGGCATGGACTAGCGTGCGGAACGCGTCCGAGAGTGCGTTCACGATACAGCGTGCAACACCAGTTGATGAACATGTTGCCACAGAAGCATTTGCATCGGTGCGGGGGCGCGCAACCGTGGATGAAGCCGCATTGCGGGAATTCCTCCGTGATTCGAGCCGTTATCTTCTCCTTGCGATTGCGTCCGGCAAGGCTGTCGGTCGCCTGATTGGCTATGGTCTCCGGCGTCCAGATCGCCCAGAGCCGCAGTTCCTTCTCTATGGAATCGACGTTGATGGCGGATGGCGCAACCGTGGCGTCGGGGAGGCGCTCGTAAACGGATTCATCGCCGAAGCGCGAGCTTCCGGGGCCTTCGAGGTCTGGACACTCACGAGTCAGTCGAATGCTGCGGCTATGTCCATGTACGCGCGCTGCGGCTTACGGCGTGAAAATCCGGACGACGTGATGCTCAATCTGTCCCTAAATTCCCCGGCCGAAATGACCCAGTGACGGAGATCCTTCAATTCTCATGATGCGCTCCTTTCAATTCGGCGAGGCTCGGTGAGCTCGCACGCGTCTCCCATCGCGTTCTTGTTTCCCGGACAGGGCTCGCAGTCCGTCGGCATGGGCAGGGAACTGGCTGCCATGTATCCGGTGGCGCGGGAGACCTTCGACGAGGCCGATGCCGCGCTGGGGTACAAGCTCTCACAGCTCTGCTTCGAGGGCCCCGAAGACCAGCTCAAACTGACGGAGATCACCCAGCCGGCCATCCTGACGGTTTCGGTCGCGGCCTGGCGCGTACTGCAGTCGAAGGGAATCATTCCCTCCTACGTTGTGGGACACAGCCTCGGCGAGTATTCAGCGAACGTCGCCGCCGGAACGCTGTCGTTTGCCGACGCAGTAAGCACCGTACGCAATCGTGGCAAGTACATGCAGGAGGCGGTGCCCGTTGGAGTGGGAGCGATGGCGGCAATTCTCGCCCTGCCAGCCGAACTGGTGGAACAAATCTGCGCCGAGGCTGCGCAGGGAGAAGTCTGCCAGGCGGCGAACCTCAATTCTCCCGACCAGACCGTGATTTCGGGCAACAAGGCCGCCGTGGAACGCGCGGTAGAGCTGGCCAAGCACCGTGGCGCCAAGCGCGCCATTCTGCTGCCGGTAAGCGCACCCTTCCATTGCGCTCTTATGCAGCCCGCCCAAGACCGGCTCGCTGAGGATTTGCGCGCGCTCAGCTTTCACAACCCGGAGGTACCCGTGATCTGCAATGTCGACGCAACGCAGGTGACGACCGCCGATCAGAGCCGCGACGCGCTCATCCGCCAGGTGACCGGAGCGGTGCAGTGGGTCAGGTCGATGCGGGCACTGATCGCGCTGGGAGTCACGAACTTCGTGGAAGTTGGCCCCGGCAAAGTCCTCTGCGGGCTGATGAAGCAGATCGACCGCTCACGCTCTTGCGTCAGCGTTCAGGACGAAGAGTCGCTGCAGAAGGCCGTCAACCACTTCAGCGTGGCGTCGGGGCATCCGGAATAGTTGTGCCCCTAGAACGGCGAGAACCCCAGCGTCTTGTCCGATTTCTCCACCCAGATGTGGGCTTTCTGGGCGACGCGCTCGTTGACCGTAACCACGACAACGATGCCACTACTTCCCACATCGAAGGAGGTCGCGTTGCCGCCTTTCGGCACCGCCGATCCATCGATGTGGTAGCTCTTAATCAGGCCCCACTCGCCGCCCGGTCCCCAGTCCTGCATGAAACTCTGAAACGGATATCCCGAATATTTTTGCGGATGTTGCTTCCAGTCGGGATCGTGGTTCCAGATGCCGTAGGCCTTCTCGTAGTCCTGCTGCTGCAGCGCCGCGAAGAAATGGTCGACCACGCGCTCTTCGGGATAGTGGCGGAAGTTCCAGGCGAGGATTGCACAGATAAGGACGATGCTGACGATGGCGATGATCCGGATACGTTTCTTGCGGGCACGCACCGGATCATACGGTTCAGTTTCGAACAGGGTCATGACGACTACAGTTTACTACTGCGCACCTCGACCGGGCACCGGGCAGCCTGCGCCAATGGCGACTGATCTTCTCTGGCCGCGACTTACAGCTTGCCCACGTGGATCCCGCCGTCACCGGTGGTGATCTCCAGCAACTGACCGCCGCCATTGAGCTTGCCGCGAATCCGCGAGCGCTCCATCGAGCCGTTAACTGTCACCGGGAAGTCGAGCGAGATGCGGCCATCGCCGGTGTGAGCGTACAGTTCCGCCGCAAAGTCGTCCGGCAGCTTGACGTCCACCCGGCCATCGCTGGTATGCAGCAGCCAGCCGCGGTCCATCTTCGATCCCTGGCGGGCAGTCAGGTCGATGTGGCCGTCGCCCGTGCTCAAGTACACTTCATTGACCACGCCCTCGACCGTGATGTGGCCGTCACTGGTGCGGGCGCGGATGTTGCCGGTGAAATTGTGTACTTCCACCGCACCATCACTGGTGTCGATCCGCGCCGCGCCGTTGGTCCCATCCACGTTAATGTGCCCGTCGCTGGAGTGCAGATCGAGAGCGGTCTGCTCCGGCACCTGCACTTCGATCCGCGCGCGGCGGCTGTGCCAATTGATGTGAATCCCGATTTCGCTGGGGAAACGAACGGATATCTCGACTTTGTCGCCGTCCTGATGTTCCGTGATATGAAGATCGGCGGCGCCGTTCTTATAGCCTTCGGTGACCACGCGGGCGGCAATGGTGTTGCTGGCGCCCCGGGTGACTTCGATGGCGGCATCGTTGGTATCGATCCGAAGTGAGGGCTTCGCCCCCACCGTGTAGGTCTTCGACCAGTCCTGAGCAAAGGCCGGCAGGGCCAGCAGCGGAAGGCAGAAGGTAAGAATCAGGCTGAGTTTGCGCACAGGCTCCTCCACGCCTTGATACGTGAAGCAGCCTGGCTTGGTTCCGTGTGAACGGAGAGAACAGCGTGCGGCGCTGGGGTATGCGGTTCCAGCGGAGTGGAAGCCACTACATGCCCTGTGAAGCATCGCTCCCTGCATCAAGATTGACGGGCGGCATAAGTAACGGTTACCGGCTGTACTGGTTCTGCTTCTTCTCCGCATGGCGCTCCAGTCCAAACAAGATGAGCCGGTCGATCAGTTCAGAATACGGCAGGCCACTCGCCTCCCACAGCTTGGGATACATGCTGATCGAGGTGAACCCCGGCATAGTATTGATCTCGTTGACATAGATCTTTCCCGAGCGCGGATCCATCAGGAAATCTACCCGCGCCAGGCCAGCGCAATCGACTGCCTGAAACGCCGCGATCGCCAGCCGCTGCACTTCTTTCAGCTTGCCCTTGGGCAGCTTGGCCGGAATGATCGGCCGCGAGCCCTCCACGAGGTACTTGGCGTCGTAGTCGTAAAACTCCTTGATCGGCACGATCTCGCCGGGAACCGAAGCCATGGGATTGTCGTTCCCCAGCACCGAGCATTCGATCTCTCGCGCCTTGCCGTTCTTACCGCCCACACCCTGCTCGATCACCAGCTTTCGATCGAACTGGGCCGCGTCGTCCATCGCGGCGGCGAGTTCAGAGGAATCGTGTACCTTGCTGATACCCAGCGATGAGCCCAGGTTCGCGGGTTTCACGAACACGGGATACTTCAACGCCCCCTCGACCAGCTTGCGAACTTTCTTCGGTTGTTCGCGCCACGCGCTGCGCGACACGGTGACATGCTTCACGATGGGGAGCCCGGCGTCGCGAAACAGGCGCTTCATCACGTCCTTGTCCATGCCGGCCGCTGAGCCCATCACGCCCGCACCGACGTAAGGAATATCGGCCAACTCCAGCAGGCCCTGGATGGTTCCGTCCTCGCCAAACGTGCCGTGCAGCACGGGAAAAATTACATCCACATCGACCGAATTCGCCGCCGCATGAACCTGCGAAGCATCAGTCTCGAAAGGCACGAGCGACGAATGTTCGTGCCCGGGCATGGGTGGAACCATCACGCCCCCGCCCCTGGCAAGCACGGCGGCCGCTGAGGTGGCCTGCGGATCGCCTGCGCGCAAATGCCGCGGCTCCGGTCCAGACGATTTGTCGCCTTTGAGCAGACGCTCAGCGTGCGCGGCCGTCACCCAGCGGCCCTCCTTGGTGATGCCGATGGGAACGACTTCATATTTCTTCTTGTCGATGGCGTTCAGGATCGAGGCCGCCGACAGCAGCGACACCTCGTGCTCACCACTGCGCCCGCCAAACAACACACCAACCCGGAGTCTCTTCATGAATGAAGTCTAAATCGACTGCTGCCTCCCAAAGTTACACGTGCCAAGAAGCGCGACAGATTTATCAGCAACGGCAGGGTTACTGCTGAACCACCCCGCGGGGCAACTCTCCACCCGCCTGCTGCAGACTCTCGATCGTTCCCAGGTCGCGCCAGTAATACTCATCCGCTCGGAAGGCCAAAAGTCTCTCTCCGCTCGCGGCGAGGCGCAGGTACGTGTCGATAATCGAAAATGTCCCCTCTTCCGTCATCAGCGTCAGCAGTCGCGGTGAAATCACATGCACCCCACAAAATGCCAGCGGGTGTAAAGTCTCAGCCGCGCGCGCCATCTCCGTCCGTTGCTCACGCTCGAAGCGCCGCCCGCACAAGCAATCCCTGCTCGTCGAACAGCAAGTACCGCGAACTCGTCCGCTCCTGCACCGCCAGCGTCGCGAGTGCTCGATGCTCCTGGTGAAATTGCGCCATGCGCCCAAGGTCGATGTTACTCAGCACATCCACGTTGTGCAGCAGGAACGGTTCGTCGCTCCCGCCTTCGAGGAAGAACCACGCGGCTTTCTTCAAGCCGCCTCCGGTGTCGAGCAGCAGCTCCTCGCGCGAGAGTTCAATCCGCATACCGAAATTCCGCTTCGCGGCAAGATACTCGACAACCATGTCCGCGAAGTGATGCACGTTCACGATCACTTCGCGAATGCCGAACTCGCGCAGGCGGGCGAGCGTGATCTCCAGCAGCGTGTGGCCTTCAATTTCCACCAGCGCCTTGGGCCGCTCGTCGGTCAGCGGACGCAGTCGAGTGCCCAGACCTGCCGCCAGCACCATGGCCTTCATTTCCTGGCGCCTTCCAGTTCGCGGTGACGCAGCACCACGTCCACTCCGCCGCGCTCCCGCAGATGTTTTGCCAACTGCTCGGCCAGGTACACCGACCGGTGCTGGCCGCCGGTGCATCCGAACGAAACCGCCAGGCTCTTGAATCCGCGCTCCTGGTAGTTGCGGACACTGGCATCGACCAGCGCAGTCACATGGGCGAAATACTGGTGCACACTCTCCTGCCGGCCCAGGTACTCGATTACCGGCGCGTCCTTCCCGGTGAGCGGTTTGAAACTCTCTTCGCGCCCGGGATTGGGCAGGCTCCGTGCATCGAACACGAAGCCGCCACCGTGGCCCGTCTCGTCCTTGGGGAGGCCACGATGGAACGAGAAGCTGGTGACGCGCACGGTCAGCCTGTCAGGCTCCGCGGCGAAGCCCTGCAGTTTCTCCGAGCCCAGCATCGCCGTAAACGCTTCCATTAATGCCGGCAACTCCACCGGCAGCTTCACGTTGTGCAGCAGCCATCGGATGTTCTTTAGCGCATAGGGAACACTCTGCAGAAATACCGGCTTGCGCTCGAAGAACCCGCGAAAGCCATACGCTCCCAGCGCCTGCATCACGCGCACGTACACATAGGCGTAGTAGTGGTGCATGAAGGCGCCGCGATCGAGGGGAATGAACCCGGCAAGCGTATCGAGGTAATGATCGAGCAGTTGCTGGCGCAGTTGCGGCGGCAGATCCGCCTTGGCGTCGAACAGCAGGGAAGCGATGTCGTATTGCAGCGCTCCCTTGCGCCCACCCTGGTAGTCGAGGAAGTAGGGACTGCCGTTTACCAGCATCACGTTGCGCGACTGGAAATCACGATACAGAAAATAATCGCGATCGGCTTCCAGCAGAAACTTCGTCAGGCGCGCGAAGTCGTTTTCCAGCGCTTGCTCGCTGAACGAAACTCCCGCCAGCCGCAGAAAGTGGTACTTGAAATAGTTGAGGTCCCAGGCGATGGACTGCCGGTCGAAGCTCGCCCGCGGATAGCACACTTTGTAATTGAGATCGTGGCTGGCTTCGACCTGAAACCGTGGCAGCACCTCCACGACCTTGCGATATGCCGCGACTACTTCGGGAGAAATTTCCTCGCCGGCACGATTCGCCGACAGAAAGTCATAGAGCGTAGTTTCGCCCAGGTCTTCTTCCAGGTAGGCGCCCTGGCTCAAGTCCTCTGCATAGATTTCCGGCACCGGAAGGCCGTGGCGCCGAAAGCATCTGGAAAACTCGATGAAGGCAACATTTTCTTCCCGCACGCCATACAGAATGCCGATCGCTGTGGATCGGTCGTTGGCCAGCCGGACAATGTTCCGCCCCGATCCGCCAAGCTCTCCCAGCAGCGGCTGTACGCGCGTCGCGGGCGCGTGGAAATGCTGTTCGAAAAGCTGCTTCAGGACGTCCATGAATAGGGTTGCGAAGTCGTGCTGGCGATCAGATATCAGCGGTAGATCTCTCGCCGATGGCCGACCTCCAACACCAACACGGTCAGCCGTTCGTCTTCCAGTTTGCAAATGGCGCGGTAGTCGCCAATGCGGTAGCGCCACAATCCGCCCTTGTCGCCGGTCAGCGCCTTTCCAAGCTTTCGCGGATCGTCAGACATCGCCACTCGCTCTCGAAAAAATCGCAAGATTCGCCGCTGGGTGGGCCCGTCCAGGGCCCGGAGCTGCTTTGCCGCCGATCGCTGGAACTCAACCTTCCAGGCCATCTCCCGCTCCAGTTCCTCCAGCGAAACGCGCGGTTCCTTTCGCTCCAGCGCGGCGATGCCCAGCAGATAGTCCTCGCGGTCCTCGAGGTACTGGCGAATGGCGAGCTTCGCGTAGTAGCTCTTGCTGCGTCCGGTCTGCTTGGCGAGCCGCTCCAGCCGCTTTTCCAGCTCTGGCTCCAGCCGAATACCCAACATCAGGGGAACCTCCTGCTGGGTAGATGTTAAACATGTTTAACATCCGCGGCAAGGTCTGCTTCGCCCCTACAGGATCTTCTTCCCAAACGCCGACAGCGTCAGCTCCACCGCCAGTTCGGCCGTCTGGTTGCGCTCGTCGAGCACCGGATTCACTTCCACGATCTCGAAACTCAGCATGCGTCCGTGGTCGGCAATGATCTCCATTGCCAGGTGGCCTTCGCGATAGGTGGCGCCGCCCCAAACCGGAGTCCCCACCCCCGGTGCGTCTTCCGGATCGATCCAGTCCATGTCGAGCGAAACGTGATAGCCCACGGTACCGCGTCCGGCGATGCGCAGCGCCTCTTCCATCACCGTGCGCATGCCACGCTCGTCGATGTCGCGCATGGTGAAGACATGTACGCCGGAGTGCTTGATGTTTTCGCGCTCGTGGCTGTCCACGTCGCGGATGCCCACCAGCACGCAGTTGTTGGCATGCACTTTGGGTGAGAACCCAAACATCTGGGTGAGCGGCGATTCGAACAGCCCCATGATCGCGCCCAGGGGCATGCCGTGCACGTTGCCGCTGGGAGAGCTGTCAGGAGTATTGATGTCGCTGTGAGCGTCGATCCAGATGAGTCCGATCTTCTGGTTCTGGCGCCGATAGAATTCGGCCACACCTGAGACTGTGCCCGCGGCGATGGAGTGGTCGCCGCCCAGCACAATGGGAATTTGACCAGCCTCCAGGGCCTTCATCACCAGCCCTGCTTCTTTGGAGCAGGTCTCCGTGATCTCGGTCAGATACTTGGCGCGTGGATCGCCCTCGGGTCGCGTCTCCAGCACCGCGACCGAAACGTTGCCTCCATCCGTCACCTGGTAGCCCAGCTCTTCGAGCTTGCTCTCCAGCCCGGCGACACGGACGGCCGAAGGCCCCATGTCAACCCCGCGGCGCGACTGTCCGAGATCAAGAGGAACCCCGATAATACGAATCTGCTTGGGTACGACGATGTTCTGCAGCGGTTTTGTAGCCGGACTAGTTGCCATAAGTCATCCCGAATTTCATGGCCCTTAGGCCACCTGAAGATATGAAATCAGTACCAAGGTACCGACATCACAGCGAGTTTTCATCAAAGAGACTCCGTGTCCTCCGTGGTGAATGATTTTCGACGGCGCGGAATCGAAGAGACTTTTCCCCCGAGACCAACCTTACATGGAGTCATCCTGAGCGCCTCGACCGCAGGGAGCGGGGCCGGAGGCCCCTACTCAACCCAGAAACCTTGTACGCTCTTCTCATTCTCCGTTACGGATACAAACGGTGCAGCGTGCGCGCGAACGGAATGGTCTCGCGTACGTGATCCAAACCGCAGATCCACGCCACCGCGCGCTCGATGCCCATGCCGAAGCCCGCATGCGGAACCCCGCCGAACTTGCGCAAGTCAAGGTACCACTGGAACGCTTCTTCCGGCAGTCCATGTTCGTGAATGCGCTGCAGCAGCAGTTCATACGACGCCATGCGCTGCGATCCGCCGATGATTTCGCCGTAGCCCTCGGGCGCGAGCACGTCCATGCACAGCGCCAGCTCGGGCCGCTCAGGATCGGGCTCCATGTAGAACGCCTTCACTACCGCGGGATAGCGATGCACGATGACGGGACGGTCGAACTGCGACGAAATATAGGTCTCGTCAGGCGAGCCGAAGTCGCCGCCGTACTCGAACTTGTTCTCAAGTAGGCCCTTGGCATGCGCTTCCTGCAGCATTCTGACTGCGTCGTCGTAGCTCAGGCGGGGAAACGGCGTATCGATCTTTTCCAGCTTGCTGAGGTCGCGGCCAATCGTCTCCAACTCCGGACGCCGCCGCTCCAGGCAGCGCTTCACGATGAAAGTGATGAACTCCTCCGCCAGCACCATCAGGTCATCGAGCGTGGCGTAGGCGACCTCCGGCTCCACCATCCAGAACTCCGTCAGATGGCGGCGCGTCTTCGATTTCTCCGCGCGAAACGTTGGCCCGAAGCTGTACACCTTGCCCAGCGCCATCGCCGTGGCCTCGACGTAGAGTTGCCCCGACTGCGTGAGGTACGCTTGCTCCTCGAAGTAGTCCACCGGAAACAGCGTGGTGGTGCCTTCGCACGCGGCGGGCGTCAGAATGGGCGGATCGGTCAGCGTGAAGCCGCGTTCGTCAAAGAAGTCGCGGGCCGCCTTGATGATCTCGGCACGCAAGCGCAGGATCGCCACCTGCCGCGGCGAGCGCATCCACAGATGGCGGTGCTCCATCAGAAAATCGACGCCGTGCTCCTTGGGCGTAATGGGATAGGGATCGTCGGGATTCACCCGCTGCACCACCTGTGCATCGGTCACGTCGAGTTCGTAGCCCCCGGGCGCGCGCTTGTCGGCGCGGACGTTCCCCGTGACGATCACGCTCGATTCCTGCGTGAGCGTCTTGATCGACTCGAACAACTCGGGCGAAACGGCGTTCTTCGGCACTACACCCTGAATCACACCACTGCCATCGCGAAATTGCGGGAACAGCAGCTTGCCGCTCTCGCGCAAGTTATACAGCCAGCCGCGGATGGTGACGCTTTGACCTTCGTGTTGGCCAACGTCGCGAATTGTCGAAATAGTTGCTGTCGATGTTTCCATCAGTCCTGGTTCCCTGCCGCATCCTGGAATGGGCGTCGCTGCTTCGTGATGCGCAGCGAGAATTCTGCTTATGAATCGTCATACTGAGCGGAGCACTCGCCGTGTTTTCGGCCCGCCGAATTTGCGGGCCGGGCGAGTACGGAGTCGAAGCACCTGCTGTTCCTGCCAGGCATCGGCACCCAATCAAAATCACCATGGTGCAAGATGCCGAACCGGAACGCTACCCCTCCAACTCCCTATACGCCTCCGCCATCTTCTCCGAAATATTCTCGTCCTCCACACCCTCAATCTCCAGCAACAGCGCTGGAACATGCGGAGCGGTACGCAACAGCGCCATCGTCTCTTTCCAATCGATTGTGCCCTGCCCCGGCCACAGGTGCTCATCGCGCTCACCATGGTTATCGTGAACATGCGTGGTGCGGATAAATTCCTTAAGCGTCTCGAAGGCCTGTGGGACGCCCGGCGCCAAGTGGGCATGTCCCACGTCAAAGCACACGCCGACGTCGGTAAAACGCGCCGTGCGCAGCAACTGCACCAGGCTCTCGGGAGTGGAGAGATCGTTGGGAATATTTTCCACCACCACCTGCACCCCGAGCGGCTTGGCGAAGGCGCGCAAATGTTCGAGCGACGTCATGGCTGATTCCAGCTTTTGTTCGGTGGATGTTTCTTTGCCGACACCCACGTGCTGCACCAGAAACTGAAACGGTGCTTGCTCCGCCACTTCAAGCGCCCGCTTGATCTCGTCCATGGCGGCGATGCGATCGCGCTTCTCGACCGCCGCGATGTTCAGCGGAGGAGTTCCACTGCGTCCCCACTCGTCATCGCTGTGCATGGGCGCATGCATCGAATGGAACGAGACGCCCGTGCTGCGGAACCAGTTGCTGATCTCGCGGACGTGCTGTCGGTCGGAGTAATTGAAGTGCCCGCGCGCCGCGAAGATCTCGATCGCTTCCGCGCCGCCGGAGACCATCTTGTCGAGCAGCCCAGGATGCAGCCGCTCCCGCCGCGCATACACCAGCGTGGACATCGCGCGCCGCATCAGAATCCAACCGCCTTCCCGTTATTACGACCATCGCTGGCGCCCATGCGCTCGCCCGTCTTCGGATCGACGGCAATACACTCCGCGTCGCCCCAGAATTCATGGTCGCTTTTGATCTTGTGTCCCATGTGTTCAAGGATGCTCACCGTGTCGGGCGAGAGACCGTATTGCTCCATCATCAACAGATCGGGCATCCACTGATTGTGAAATCGCTCCGCGTTGACTGCCTCCTGGATGTTCTGTCCGTAGTCGATGACGCCCATCAGCACATTCGCCACCGTAGTAATAATCGTAGGGCCGCCGGGCGAACCCAGCACCAGAAATAGCTTGCCGTCCCTCAGCACGATGGTCGGCGTCATGGCTGATAGCGGACGCTTGTTCGCCCCCACCGCATTCGCCGGGCCTTGGATCAGGCCATACATATTGGGCACACCCTGTTTGGCGGCGAAGTCATCCATCTCATCGTTCATGAGGAAGCCCAGTCCTTCGGCAGTCACATGCGAGCCGAAGCTGTCGTTCAGCGTCGTGGTCACCGAGACCGCGTTGCCCTCGGGATCGACCACCGAGTAGTGGGTCGTGTGCTCCGGCTCGCGAATCGCTTGCGGCCCGGGATGTGCGCTGGCATAGCGGTCGAGATGGGTAAAGATCGCAGGACGCTTCACGTCGGTGGCGGGCGTGGCGCGCCGCAGCGGAATGGTCTCGCGCCAGGCTTCGGCATAGCGTTTGTCGATCAATTGCGCCACTGGGATCTTGGCAAAATCAGGATCGCCCATGAACTCAGCGCGATCGAAGAACGCCCGCTGAAAAGCCTCGGCGGTCAGGTGGATGCTCGCGCCCGAATTGCTCCCCAGCTTGGCCAGATCGTAGCCTTCCAGAATGTTGAGGATCTCCACCAGCGCCACCCCTCCCGACGACGGCGGCGGCGCGCCGATGACCTCGTAGCCGCGATACGTTCCGCGAATCGGCTGTCGCTCCTTCACCTCGTAGGCCGCAAGGTCCTCGGCGGTGATCAGTCCGCCGCCCTTCTGCATGGCAGCCGCGAGTTCGCGCGCCAGATCGCCATGGTAGAAGTCGTCAGGGTTTTTCGCGATGCGCTCCAGCGTCTTCGCCAGCTCCGGCTGCTGGAACACTTCGCCCGGCTGATAGAAGTTGCCATCGCGCTGAAAGATGCGTCGTGACTCGGGAAACTTCGCCAGGTCGTCGTCGCGCAGGTCCATCGCGGTTCCGTAGTCGAGCACGAAACCGTCCCGCGCCAGCCGAATCGCCGGTTCCATTACCTGCCGCAACGTGAGCTTGCCCCAGTGCTGCTGCGCGTAGGCCAGTCCCGCCACCGATCCCGGCACGGCAATCGCCTTGTATCCCAGCGTGCTCATCCCCTCGATTACGTTGCCGTTCTTGTCGAGATACATGTCGGCGCTCGCCTTCGACGGCGCCTTCTCGCGGTAGTCGAGGAAGTGGACTTCGCCATCGGGACGGCGGAACAGCATGAAGCCTCCGCCACCGATGTTGCCCGCCTGGGGATGGGTGACCGCCAGCGCGAATCCGACCGCGACGGCGGCATCCACCGCGTTTCCACCCGCCTTCATGATCTCCACTCCGGCATCGGAGGCGTCGCCCTGCACCGTGGCCACCATGGCCTTGGCAGCGTGCGTCGGCTGCACCATGGTGCCGGCCAGCGCCTGCGCGCACAGGGCAAAGATCAGCGCGAGTTTGAGGAATTGCCGAGTCGCTTTCATTCTGAACGCGCAGCAGGAGAACCCGGGCGCGTGACGGGAGTACAAGCTATCGAGGCTAGAACACGGCGAGAGGAGAGTCAAATGAGGGAACAGTAATTAAGCCGCGGACCCTGACTCGTGCACCGCGCCTTCACTCTCAAGAAACGTCAGAACGATCCCGCCGCTACAGCGCTCCCGTCCCTCCATCGACGGCCAACTCACCGCCAATCGCAAAAGGGCATTCGTCCGACGCCAGATAGCTGCTCACAATTCCCGGTGCCCACCCTTGCCGTCCTTATTTTGGACGACAGGCTGCGATTGGGATCGCCCCCAGGCCTGCTCTTCGATTTCCGGCGTCAGCCTATGACCGCTCAGCCCTCTCCTGCGTCGCGATATAATGTGAAATTGCGTTTGCCCCGGATTTCTAACCAGCATTTCTGCGGAAGGACACCATGCCTACTGATATCGTCATGCCCCAGATGGGGGAATCGATCTTCGAAGGAACCATCACCAAGTGGCTCAAACAGCCCGGCGACAAAGTGCAACGCGACGAGCCTCTGTTCGAAATCTCGACCGACAAGGTTGACGCCGAAATCCCCGCCCCCGCGTCGGGCACGCTGCAGGAGATCAAGGTCCAAGCAGGCGCGACCGTCCAGGTCAACACCGTAGTCGGCGTCATCGGCGACGGCGACGGAGCCGCTGCTCCGGCGCCTGCGAAGGCCGCCGCGCCCGCCCCCGCGCCCGAAGCCAGGAAAGAAGCGGCGGCGCCTCCCCCGCCTACCCCCGCTGCTGTGCCCGAACCCGAGGCCGAATCCGGCGAGCAAGGACGCGTCCGTTCCAGCCCGCTGGTCCGCAAGATCGCCAAAGAGAACAACGTGGACCTGGCGAAAGTTCCCGGTACAGGACTGGGTGGCCGCATCACCAAGGAAGACATTGAGGCGTTTATCGCCAAGCACGCCGGTGGAGCTCCAGCGGCGGCTACTGCCGTGCCCACTGAGCCGGCGCCTGCGGCTGTTCCCGCGGTGACCACGCCGTTGCAGCCGGTAGGTGGCGTCACGCCCGGCGAAGTCGTGCCCATGACCACCATGCGCAAGAAGATTGCCGAGCACATGCTGATGTCCAAGCGCACCAGCGCGCATGTGCATGGTGTCTTTGAAGTGGACGTCACCCGCATCGTCAAGCTGCGCGAAAAGATGAAAGCCAAATTCGAGGCGGCGACGGGCAGCAAGCTTACCTTCACGCCGTTTTTCGCAAGGGCCGCCGTACACGGCCTGCGCAAGTGGCCCATCGTCAACTCGTCGGTCGAAGGCGACAACATTCGCTACCACTCTGCGGTCAATCTCGGTATCGCGGTCGCCCTCGACTGGGGACTTATCGTTCCCGTGGTCAAGAATGCCGAGGAGCGCAGCTTTGTCGGTCTGCAGCGCGCCATCAGCGACCTCGGCGAGCGCGCCCGCGGCAAGAAGCTCAAGCCCGACGAGGTTCAGGGTGGCACCTTCACCATCACCAATCCCGGAATCTTCGGCGCCAAGTTCGGCATGCCCATCATTAGCCAGCCGCAGGTGGCCATCATGGGCGTGGGCGGCATCGTCAAGAAGCCGGTCGTCGTCACCGACAAGGACGGCAACGACTCAATCGCCATCCGCTCCATGATGCACCTCAGCATCGGCTACGACCATCGCATCATCGATGGCGCCGTCGCCGACCAGTTCATGATGGAAGTCAAGAAATTCCTCGAGGGCTGGAACGAAGAGCTGCTGTAGTGCGGTCTCGCAACTCGACATCCAACGGCAGGGCGCGATCCCTGCCGTTTTGGTGTTCGGCAGCACTTGCATCCAGGACGTACAATCCGCAGATATGAACTTTTCGGTCCCAGGCGGCAACTTTATCTTCCGGCAGCGCCAAATCGCGGGGTGGCTCACTTCTGCCACCCTGGGAGGAATGACGCTCACTTACTTTGCCGAGTCGCCTGATCCTGACAACGCACAGCCGCATGGGGGGCCGGTTTTGGTCATGCCTCCGGCCAAGAAGCCCAAGCGGCCGCATCTCTGGCTGCAGCGCCTGTGGCTGGTGGTGTTCGTACTCTTCTGCCTGGAAGTCGGCATCATCCTGACCGTGCTTCCCTGGACGCGCCTCTGGACCGATAACTCGCTGTTGATGTCGTTTCCCGCCTTGAAGGAATTCCTGAACCACCACTTCGTGCGCGGAGTGGTCAGCGGTCTCGGACTGGTTGATATCTGGATGGGCGTCGCCGAGGCGGTGACCTATCGCGAAAGCCCCCGTAACCAACCCTAGGGAACTTTCACAGAAGGTGTAACCGACTCCCCTCAGGGGGCGGTTTCCATCAAGACAGCAAAAGCGAGAGCCATGCGCTCCCGGTCAGATTGGCAACTGAGACAGGGTTCGCTGAAAAATCTGGGTACCCCCTACCCACCCCCCTACCCCTCACCGTGCAGAATCAGCGACTTATGAATAAATTCTCCGCAAAGTCCTACAAACAAATGAGTTATACGTAAAGTCTTATAAACAAGTAATTTACTTAGCTTTTTGGGGGATTTTGGCGCCAAAAACTCGCTTGGATTGAGCCACTTCGCTGTAAAGTCACAGAAACAAATGAGTTATATGTAAAGTCTTACAAACACATAAGTTAGGTCGCCTTTTTAGGGACTTTTGGCGGCAAAACCTGCCCGTTTGCGCGATTCTCCGCAAAGTCTTGTAAACAAACGTGTTATACGTAAAGTATTGTTATCAAAGAACTTAGCTGGCAGGTCTCTGCGCTTTGCAGGAGCCTTGCTTGGGCCTATGCCGGGCCAGCCAAAGTCAGAAATACTGCACCAACTGTGGCGGAGCCAACAGAAATCGGCAGGCCAATGTGACGAAAGTACCTATTTTTTCCAAAGTGGGATGGATGGCAGGACGACGGCAAGCATACCGATTGGAGGCTGGGGCGAACCCCACATCGCCGCTGCGCGGCTGAGGCGAGCGCCGGCGCTGCCCGGCATACACCAGAGGTCGAAGTGCTCCAGAAGCTTCAGGGTGATTTTTTGGAAGCTTTCGAGGACACCCCGCGCCCTATGCTCACGCAAGAATCCTCAGAAAATGGACTGGCCACTGGCTATAGTGAGCAAAGTCGTGATTCCGTTTGATTTGGAACAGGGGTTAGCGTTTGGGGCCCGGCGCGCACCTGGACCTAGCGGGGCGTGCTCTCAGCCTTCGTACTTGAACGAGAGCAAAACGCGGGTTCGGTATTCGATCACCTTACCGCCCTCGACCTTCATGTCCATCTTGACGACTTCGGCAATGCGTAAATCGCGCAGGGTTTGGGCGGCGGTTTCCACGGCCTTGTTCGCCGCGTCCTCCCAGGACTTGGTGCTGGTGCCAATGACCTCCACCAGCTTGTAGACTCTATCGGAAGTTCCTGATTTCTTTGCCACAATGCCTCGTGTTTCCGCGGAACAAAAGCCAGTCCGATTCAGTCATCCATCCGGCATTTCCATTTGTCCCAGCAACTACGAATTGTGGACCCATTGACCGGGGAAAGCAACCGGGGTTCCTCGGGCCGTGAGCCAGTGTGCAGCACGAGCGCCAAGTGAGTGACGGATTGGCCGGATTAGGAGTGACATCGGGTTCCTATGTCTGCAGTACGCCCACACTGAACTTTGGCACGTCAGGATTCAGCGCCGCTGCCTCGATCGCGGTGATCAGGGCCTCGCGCGTTTCCATGGGGTCGATGATCTTGTCGATCCACAGACGGGCTGCGCCGTAACGCGGGTCCATTTGCTCGTCGTAAGTGGCTTTGACTTCGTCGAACAGCTGGTTCCGGTCTTCTTCGCCCAGTTTCTTGCCGCCTCGCTCCAGTTGCTTGATCTTGATTTCCACCAGCGTTCCTGCCGCCGAAGCTCCGGCCATGACCGAGTACTTGGCCGTCGGCCAGGCGAACAGAAAGCGCGGGTCGAAGGCCTTGCCGCACATGGCGTAGTGTCCCGCGCCGAACGAACCCCCGATGATCACCGCGATCTTCGGCACCACGGAGTTGGATACGGCATTCACCATCTTGGCGCCGGCGCGGATGATGCCGCTCCACTCGGCGTCGCGTCCCACCATGAAGCCGTTGACATCGTGCAAAAAGACCAGCGGCACCAGGTTCTGGTTGCAGTCCATGATGAAGCGCGCCGCCTTCTCCGCGGATTCGGTATAGATGACGCCGCCAAATTCGATACGCTTGTTACCGCTGCGATCCACCTGCTGCACGTGCGTCTTCTGGTTGGCGACGATGCCGACTGCGTAGCCTCCGATGCGGGCGTAACCGCACAGCACCGTCTCACCGTATTCGGCCCTGTATTCGTCGAACTCACTGCCATCGACGATGCGCGCGATGATCTCCTTCATGTCGTACTGCCGGGCCGGATCGTCGTCGAAGATGCCGTAGATCTCCTCCGCGGGATAGAGCGGCTCGCGCGAGGGCTTGCGGTCGAAGACGCCAAGCTGGCGGTTACCCATCTTGTCCACCAGGGAGCGGATGCGCGCGATGCAGTGCTCGTCGTCGGGTTCGCGGAAGTCCACGGTGCCGCTGATCTGGGCATGCATCTTCGCCCCGCCCAGCTCCTCGGCGGAATACTTTGCGCCAATCGCCGCCTGCACCAGTGCGGGTCCGGCGAGGAATAGCCCGCTGCCCTCGGTCATGAGCACGTGGTCGCACATGACGGGCAGGTATCCGCCGCCCGCCACGCACATTCCCATGATGGCCGCGATCTGCGGAATCCCCATGGCCGACATCACGGCGTTGTTGCGAAAGACGCGGCCGAAGTCGTCGGTGTCAGGGAAGACATCTTCCTGCAAGGGTAGAAAAACGCCCGCTGAATCCACCAGGTAAATCGTGGGAATGCGGTTGTCGATGGCAATATTCTGGGCGCGAATGACCTTTTTGGTGGTCATAGGGAAGAACGCGCCCGCTTTGACGGTGGCATCGTTGACGATGAGCATGGCCAGCCGCCCCTGTACGCGCGCCAAGCCGGTGACCACCCCCGCCGAAGGTGCACCGCCCCAGTCTTCATACATGCCCCAAGCGGCGTAGGAGCCGAGCTCGAAGAAGTCCGAGCCCGGGTCGATCAGCCGTTCGATGCGCTCGCGCGCCGTGAGCCTGCCTTTCTTGTGCTGAGACTCGATGGCCTTCTCGCCGCCGCCCAGCTCAATGGCTTCTTCGTCCATCCGAACCTGCGCAACCAAATCGGCGACGGCGTGCTGGTTGTGCTCGAAGCGGGGCGAACTGGTCTTCACCTTGGTCGGTAACTGGACGGAGGATTCGGCGTGCGTGTGATCAGTCATGACGGCGTTTCATAGGCCTGAGGGCAGACCGACAACAATAAAGCAGCGATGCGAGTGTGCGCAATGTAACCACTGGCGACTAGTCACTGCCCGCTGATGGCCCCAGCGCGAATGCAACGATGGTTTTGCCGCGGGTGCCGGACTTTTCCACTTCTTCGACCAACTCGGCCTGCAAGGTATTGGCTTCGTCGAGTTCGATCTCGCAAGCAGCGATTTCGTCGGGACTGGCGTCGTGGTAGCACAACTCGCATACGCCCAGGCCGCCATCTGACCGCACCGGCGGACCGAACACGCGGCAAGTAATGGGACGCCACTCGTACAAGTCGCAGGTTCCATGCTGGGGATCGAGTGCCGGGCAGGGTTCGTAGTCGGCAAACTCTTCGAAGCGCGCAGCCGCCTCATCGTCGTCGCCGAGAACGCCAGTCTGCACATCGCCGGGGAACTCGGGACCAATACGCTCTAGCGAATTCCGGGCACGCTCGCGCACTCGCGCGGCACGCTCGGGATCGGTGGCGTCCAGTGCCGCCATGCCCTCCCCCAGACGGAGAGCGTCGAGTTGATCGATGGCAAAGACTCCGATGCAGCAAGGCGTGCACCCCGGCTTGCAGATCAGCCAATCGCCACTGCGCCGCTCCGCATCAAGCAGAGCTGCGTCCACGATTTGCACTAGTTTCTGGTCCTGATGAGGGAGCGAACCCGGCATTGCGTATGAATCATAGCGTATGGAACGCAATTCTGGCCGAGTGTTCGGCGCCGCCACGACTTGCAGGCGGTTTTTCAGATTGCCAGCCCCGCCGTCAATGGATCTTCGGCGATGGCGTCGATCAGCCCATAGCGCAAGGCATCCCGCGCGTGCAGCTTTTCCGCCGCGAGAAACATCTGCAAGGCACGAGCTTTGCCGACAAGTCGCGGCAGCCGCTGTGTTCCTCCCCACCCGGTGATCAGGCCGAGCGCCGCACCGCGGTGTCCAAAAATGGCGTGGGGTCCGGCGATGCGCCGCGAGCACGCGAGCGCCAAGTCAAGTCCGCCTCCCATGCAGTAGCCATGCACTGCCGCGATAGTTGGAGCAGGGAAGGCGGCCACGGCATCCATCAGGCGCTGGCCCATCTGAGCAAATCGGAAGGCCTCGGCGCCGTGCAGTTCGGCGATTTCGTGCAGATCGGCGCCGGCGGAGAAGAAGTGCTGGTTGCCGGTGATGACCAGACGCGAGGGAGGTTCAGGTGCGAGGTTTTCGATTGCTGCTGTCAGCGCGGAGACGCGAGCACGGGTCAATCGATTTGTGCCGTCATCGGAGATGAGCCGCAAGACGGCGTCCTCGCCGTGCATCTCAACTTCGCACAACTTTTCGGGAGATGGGACGGGTGATTCCGGCACAGAGCAGAGTAGCAAACCTGGATTCTTCTTCGTGTGCTCCGTGCCTCAGTAATGAAGACTTAGCTCGCGGGCACTCCGCGCGGCTTCACGTTGCTGCGGATGAAGTCGATGATGGAATCCATCGGAGTGCCGGGTTGGAACACCGCGGCGACTCCGGCGTTCTTGAGGGCGTCCACGTCCTGGTCGGGAATGATGCCACCCACCAGCAAGAGCACATCTTCCATCTGATTCTGCTTCAGCAGGTCCATGACGCGCGGCACAATGGCGTTGTGCGCTCCTGACAGGATGCTGAGGCCGATGACGTCCACGTCCTCCTGCAGCGACGCGGTGACGATCATCTCAGGGGTCTGGCGCAGGCCGGTGTAGATCACTTCCATTCCGGCATCACGCAGGGCGCGGGCGATGACTTTGGCGCCACGGTCATGGCCGTCGAGGCCGGGCTTGGCAACGAGTACACGGATCTTGCGGTCAGTGGGCATGAGGCAGCTCGCAGTCGACAATTTGCTGAACCGAGAATGATAAACCTATCTCGGAGTTTCGTAACTAACGCGACGCTTTCCCGGTGCACGTGGTGACTACGATGCTCTTCGCCACCCAGATCACGGTGTCGCCTGAGTACGTGCTGGGCAACAGCCAATAAGGCCTGTTTACGGTGATGGCGTAGGTGCGCAAGCCGTCAGGCGAGGTCCAGGTGTAGTCCTTGAGCGCGATGCCTCCGCCGTTCGCGCGCAACTTGCTTTCGATCTCGTCGGCGGGGAGCTTCTCTTGCTCTGCGACGGCATGGGCGGCGACCTTTTTGGCGTCGGTAAGATAGCCGAGGTTCTCCGAAGGCTCGCGGCTCAGGCGTTGCAGCTTGTCTTCGTCCTCGCGCGAGGGAACCGCGATCTCCGTGGTCTTGCAGCCCTTGGCAAGTTTCGGCGCAGTGTGAGAAAGCGGGGTGAAGTCCATGGGATCTTCGAAATGGTTCGTGACCAGTTCGACCTCGGAAATCACCAGACGCGCGTTGGGATGCTTGATCTCCCCTGACTTCAAGCCCACTGCCGGTCCGGCGAAAAATCGGCCGAGCAGCGTTGCGCGAAGCATCTTGACTTGTTCGGAGGCAGCCGCTGACTGCATCAGCCGCTGCATGGTGTCGTAGTCGGCGTCTTTCTTGAGCGGTACGGCGCTGGCCTCCAGTTCGGCTTGCGACAACCGGAACCGGTCTTTCGGGTCCGTCGGGTGGCCGCCGAATTGAAGTCGCAGTACCCCGTAGTCGTCGGCGCAG
This sequence comes from uncultured Acidobacteriaceae bacterium, assembly GCA_963758255.1. Lineage (GTDB taxonomy): Bacteria > Acidobacteriota > Terriglobia > Terriglobales > Acidobacteriaceae > DASRAA01. Next base: position 98,158 of record CAVWUX010000010.1, on the reverse strand, counting down.
TCGTAGCCGTGGGTGCTGAATTCGTGCGGGCCGTAGAGGACGAGCCCGGGGACGCTGACGAGGGATTCGTTGTACATGCCGGGGTTCTTCAGCAGTTCGCAGGAGGAGACGGACCAGGGGCGCTCCTGGGCATCGACAGTCGACTGTGCGGAAATCAGCAAGACGGCGAGGCTAAGAAAAGCCCACCGTGGTGCAATCCAAGAATGCGAGGGCATCGATTGCAGTGTACGACGATCGCACCGCGGGGCACTCGCTGCACCGACACTCTCGTTCTTGACAACGTGACACATAATGTGGCACATTGAGATTATGCCAACCCCCTCCATCAATCTCCGGCAGTTACGTGATACGCGACGCCTGAAAGAGTGGCTTAAGGCAGGCAAGACGGTCGAGCTGCGCGAGAGGGACCGTGTCCTGGGCCGCATTGTGCCCGAGCGTCCCGAGCCGCAAGAAGTGGAGTGGCCCGACTTCGAAGCGCAAGCAAAGGAGATTTTTGGGGACCGCGTTTTTCCAAATGGCGTACTCGAGGAACGCAAACGGGCGCGGTATTGAGCACGTACGCCGATTCCAGTTTCTTGGTCGCACTCTATATACCGGACGAGAACTCGCCGGCGGCGAGGCGCCTGCTCTCCCAACACGACCGAATCTGGCTCACACCGCTTCATCGTGCGGAATGGGCGCATTCCGTCGCCCGGCGGCTTTTTCAGCGCGATATATCAATGGGCGAGGTGCAAGCGCTTTACGACAAGTTTGAAAGGCATCGCCAGTCCCGCGTCTGGGTTGAGGTGGGCCTGCCGGAAATGGTGTTTGAGCGCTGTATCCAACTGGCAGAGCAACAAGCAACTCGGATCGGGATGGCAACACTTGACACGCTGCACGTTGCTTCGGCGCTCGAACTGGGAGCTGAGCGGTTCTGGACCTTCGATCAGCGGCAGCAACGGTTGGCTAAAGCGGTTGGACTCTCGACGAGCTGATCTGAGAGTTTACGCGAAGGTGCTCTCTTCGTAGGTTCCGTACACCTCGCGCAGGGCGTCGCAGATTTCACCGACAGTCGCGTACGCTTTCACCGCATCGACAATGAACGGCATCGTATTCACCGGAGAGATGGTGCCGTCGGTGGGAGCTTGTGGCTCTTGCGCGGCGGCTTTCTTCAGCGCGTCGAGACAACGCGGACTTCTTCGTTGGAGCGGCGTTGGCGGAGCGACTTCAGCTTCTTGGTCTGTGCCTGGGCGACTTCTTCGCCAATGTAGAGAATGTTCGGCGATGGCTCTTCGACCACGAATTCGTTGGCGCCGACCGTGATCTTCTCTTTCGCTTCGGTGGCGCGCTGGAACTGGTAGCTGGCCTCGGCGATTTCCTTCTGCGGATAACCCTTCTCGATGGCTTTGACCATGCCGCCCATGGCGTCGAGCTTTTCGAAGTAGTCGAATGCGCCCTTCTCCATGTCGAGGGTCATGCGCTCGACGAAGTACGAGCCGCCCAGGGGATCGACGGTCTGCGCCACGCCCGATTCGTAGGCGATGATCTGCTGCGTGCGGAGTGCGATTCGTACGGCTTCTTCCGTGGGTAGAGCCAGCGCTTCGTCGTAGCTGTCGGTGTGCAGCGACTGGGTGCCGCCGAGCACCGCTGCCAGCGCCTGTATGGCGACGCGGGCGATGTTGTTCATCGGCTGCTGTGCGGTGAGCGAGACGCCCGCGGTCTGCGTATGGAACCGCATCAGCCAGGTGCGTTCGTTTTTCGCGCCGAAGCGGTCTTTCATCAGGCGATACCAGATTTTGCGGGCGGCGCGGTACTTGCCGATCTCCTCGAAGAAATCGTTGTGCGCGTTAAAGAAGAAGCTGAGGCGCGGCCCGAAGTCGTCCACATCGAGGCCGCGTCGCTGCGCCCATTCGACGTATTCCACGCCGTCGTAGATGGTGAAGGCCAGCTCCTGCAGCGCGGTCGAGCCAGCTTCGCGAATGTGGTATCCGCTGATCGAAACAGTGTTGAAGCGCGGCGTGAACTTCGTGCCGAACTCGAAGGTGTCGATCACCAGCCGCATCGAGGGCGCGGGCGGATAGATGTATTCCTTCTGCGCGATGTATTCCTTGAGGATGTCGTTCTGGATGGTGCCGGAGATCTTCTTCCAGTCCGCGCCCTGCTTCTCCGCGACCGCCAGGTACATGGCCCACAAAATGGACGCAGGCGAGTTGATGGTCATCGACACCGTGGTCTTCTCCAGATCGATGCCGTCGAAGAGAATTTCCATGTCTTCGAGCGAGTCGATGGCCACGCCGCACTTGCCGACTTCGCCTTCACTCATCATGTGGTCGCTGTCGTAGCCCATGAGCGTGGGAAGATCGAAGGCGACGGAGAGGCCCTGGCCGCCGTGCGCCAGCAGGTACTTGTAGCGCTCGTTGGTCTCCTCGGGCGAGGCGAAGCCCGAGAACTGGCGCATGGTCCACATCTTGCCGCGGTAGCCGGAGGCGTGAATGCCGCGGGTGTAGGGCGGCTGGCCGGGATAGTTCAGGTGCTGATCGTAATTCCAGTCGGCGGGAAGATCGGCCTGGGTGTACAGGCGGCGAATCGGCAAGCCTGAGATGGTGGTGAAGCGCGCGTGCCCGTGCTCATCGACGTTGACGCCCGTGGGCGCGCCGATGGGCTTCTCGGGAGATCTTTCCAAGCTGGGCGCAAGAGTCTTCTCCGCCCATTGCTGCTCGGCGGCGGAGGGCTGGCGACCGTTCTCCAAGAGATCGGTGACCGGCGATTCGGCAAGAGTCTTACCGCTGAGCTTGGTGCTGTCAGGCATGAGCTACCCCACTGGTTCGGCGCTATCAGCAGACGTTGCAGTTTAGTAGATGCGTCGGTTCAGGGCAAGGGAGCGAGTGAGCCTTGACCAAAGCGCAAACCCGTCGGTGGTTACCATAGTACTCGATACGTGACGAATATCACCGACACGTTGCCGGCTATGGCACCATTATCAGGCCATGAGCATCAGCCTTTATTGTTGCGAATGTCAGGAATGCCACAGCGAGATTCTGGTCAACCTGGAGTCTGCGCATCGTCCCTTCGGCGACCAGGCGAAGATGCTATATCGCGTGGTGTGCCAGACCTGCGGGCTCTCGTACGATGTGCACTTCGAGGACCTGCGGCTGTGCGACAAATCGGAAAGCCAACGGACGGGCCGCACGGCGATCACAACCTTCGCACGCCGCTAACCAGGCCTTCTCGCGTTTTATTCGCCGGTCAGCGTCTAACCCTGGTCTCACTTCCTTCGGCCGATCTCCCAAGCCTTGGCATACTTCCAACTCACGTAGATTGAGTGATAAAGCTGCAGCAGCAGGCCCTCGCGGCCATCGAGAAATCCCAGGCGAAACACATAGTTGTAAAGGAAAGTGAGTTTCGGCCGTATCACGATATCGATAAGGCTGAACCCGTGCGGTCCTTTCGCGACCGCCATCTCTGCGCCCAGCGACGAGTAGCGGTTCATGTGCTCGATATAGTCCTCGATTGTGGGATAGGCGTAGTGCAGCAAGTGGTGTTGCATTCGGGCCGAGACGCCGTCGAGCTGAATGTCTTCGTGCACCAAACGGTCCTCAAACCTGCCCGCGCCGTGCCGAAACAATCGCAGTTTCGGATCGGGGTAAAAGCCACCGTGCTTGATCCAGCGGCCCAGAAAGAAGTTCTTGCGAGGGATCGAGAATCCGGCCACCGACGGGTTGGCCCTCAGCACGTCGCGAATCTCCTCCGCCAGGGCAGGCTCGACCTCTTCGTCGGCGTCGAGCGAGAGAATCCAGTCGCCCGTGGCCTTCGCCAGCGCGGAGTTCTTCTGCGCTGCGAATCCTTTCCATGGTTCCACGTGGAACTTTGCGTGGAAGGATTCGGCCACCTCGCGAGTATGGTCGGTCGAGCCGGAATCGACGACGACGATCTCGTCGGCCCAGGCGACACTCGAGAGCGTGCGCGCCAGGTTGGCTTCCTCGTTGAACGTGATGACGACCACAGAGAGGCTCAAGCAGTCCATGCTAACCGCGGGAGGAACGCAACCGAAACAAAAAAGCATGCCGCCCGTTGGGGACGACATGCCGGTTTGGATACGCTGTGCTTCTACTGCTGTTTCGGCGGAGCTTCCGGCTGCGTCGCAGGCGGAGCAGAGGTGCCCGGAGGCGTGCCGGGTACAATGCCCGGGACCGTAGGCATCTTCGTGACCTTGCCGGATTGTGCGTCCGCCATCGAAATGCCCAGCTTGGTGAGCGTGTCAGCGGTATAGAGGTCGAGCTGTACGCGAGACTTTTCATAGTTCGTCGCGGCAGCCAGCACGTTGGATTCGGCCTGCGTTAGCGCGCTCGATGCCTGCAGCACCAGGGTCGAGGTCGAAGCGCCAAGGGAGTACTTCTTCTGCTCGGCATCGAGGTTCTCGCGGGCGTAGTCGCGGGCAGCAACTGCAGATTGCAGGGCGGCATAGTTCTGCGTCAAGGCAAACTGCGCATTGCGCACCTGCAGGGTAATGGTGTTTTCCTGCTGCTGGGCAGACATTTGCGCCTGGCGATACTCGATGACCGAGCGCACCTGGTCCGCCTGGTTCTGGCGGTTGCGCAGGGGAATGTTGATGTTGACACCTATGCCCTTGTCGGGCGCAGTGCTGTTGAACAAGTTGCCGAAGGCATGGCCGTATCCAGTGTTCGGAATGTGCCTGGAGGCAGGCAATTGTTCGGAGGCACTCCCGGATTGCCGCAGGTGTTGTAGAATTCTGGTCGCCCGCCAGGCCTGCCGCGCCGTAGAACGCGATACACGTCGAGGGTCGGCAACTGCAGGTTCTTGATCGCCTTCAGACCGACCTGGCGGTTGGTCAAATTGATGCGCGATTGAATGATCTCCGGGCGGTGCTCCAACGCCTGTCTCGATCAACTGTTCCACCGGCGGCACCTCAAATGGCTCGTTGATTTGCAGGGTGTCAGTGGGGATGACCGGCGCGTTGGCCAGGATCGGGCCGGTGTTGTTGCGGGTGATCGCGTTCTTCATCAGCAACTGCTGCAACTGCAAGTTGGTCTGCGAAATGATCAGGTTCTGCTTCGCAGTGGCCACCGAGCTCTTCGCCTGCACCACGGTGATGGGAGCCAGCGTGCCGATTTCCACCTGCTTCTCGTTGTCGGAAAGTGTCTTGTCCGCCAGATCAAGAGCCCGTTGCTGCACCTTGACGTTCTCGTAGGCATTCACCAGGTCCCAGTAGATGTTCTGGATCTGGGAAACCGTGGTCATGATCTGGTTCTGGTAGGCCGCGTCCATGATGGCCCGGTTGTTACGGGCAATCTTGATCCAGCGCTGGTTGGAATTGAAGCCGAATCCTTGCAGGACGTGCTGGCGCAACTGGAAACTGAACTGTCGAGTCACATACGGATTCGACAGTGTTGAATAGCGAATTGGAGGTGACCCGGCTGTTGTTGAAAGCCCACCGTCATGAGGGTGCCGGTAGAGAACCCCTGGGTGTAGCCGAAGTTGTAGTGTTCGGTGTTCTGCGTTAAGCGTCGGAGTGCCCGTAAAGATCGTGTTGGGCTGAGGCGTGGTGGCGCGCTGCCCCTGAATCGTGCCGTCAAGAACCGGGTCAAAGTTGTCGATCGGCGCGCCTTCACCTTGGGTCGAGGTCACGATACCTGCCGCGCCAGCACCCGCTCCAGCGATACCAATCGAAGTGCCGCCGGCGCCTCCGCCACTGGTGCCCGAAGTCGCGGTGCTGCCTGCTCCGCCTGGAGTTCCCTGCACCAGGCCGGTATTGACGCCGAGCGATGCCGCGCCAGAACTGGTGCGAAGAATGTCCACATCAGCAGTAATCAGGTTGTAGCGCTGGATGGCGATGTCGAGGTTGTTCTCCAGCGCCAACGCCACGGCGTCGCTCAGAGACAGGTACATCTTGCCATCACGAATAACCTGGTCAATCAAGGGCGTGTTGGTGAAATTGGCCTGCGGAACTTGGCGCACGCCCCACACCGACCAGAAGTTAGGGAACTGCGACTGTCCCCTCGTATAGTTCTGATCCGAATAGAGCTTGTAAGCGTCTCCCTGCGGCTTGGGTGCCTGCGGCATAGGAACCAGCGCCCCCGAGACCGGAGTTGGTGGCGAGGCAGGCTTCGCCGCCTCCTGGGCAAATCCCGCGGTGGCGAGCAATCCCACCAGGCCAAGCGTTAGGGCTTTGCGGAGAGCTACAGTCACTGAACAAGAAACCGGCATTCCCTTGACTCCAGAAAAGTGCATGTGAACTTTGTGTCCTTCGTGAGAATTCCTGTCGCCTTCCTCTAATACGGATGAGAGGCCCGGAAGGTTCACTGCCAAACGAGCACGAGGCGCGGACAAGATCGATTTGAGCCTCGTAAGTTGCAGTAATGGCTTAGTATAGCTGACACAATACCGCTAACGGTGAATGCCGGTGCGAGATTTACACTGCTTAACACTTCACTGCATTCACACACGCGGCTTTGAGGACGACATCGTGAGTCGCAACCTGAAAATCGACCTGGCCTACGATGGAACCGAGTTTCACGGTTGGCAGATTCAGCCCGGATTCCCCACCGTACAGGGCGTCCTCGCCGAGTGCCTTGGACGGATCACCGGGGAAAACGTCTTGCCGCAGGGTTCCGGGCGGACCGACGCGGGGGTGCACGCGCTGGCGCAAGTTGCCTCGGTGCGGCTCAACTCGCCTATCCCAGAACGGAACTTGCTGATCGCGCTGAACGATATTCTTCCTCCGGCGATACGCGTGACCGGTGTAGAAAGGGTTGACGACAGTTTTCACGCGCGCCATTCGGCGACGGCGAAGACCTACCGCTATCGCATCTATCGCGAGGATATTTGTCCGCCGTTCCTGGCGCGCTATGTGCATCACGATCCTTGTCCCCTGGATGAAGAGGCCATGATTCGAGCGTCGGAATTCATTGTCGGGACCTTTGACTTCAGCTCTTTCGCGGCCTCGGATCCGGAGCGCAGCGCACGAGTGGGCGAGGCCCAGGCGTTGCGGAAGGAGGTCATGGCAGGATCGGCGGCCCAAGTCGTCGGGCTGGGTGATGTGCTTGCCGAGGTTGAACTCCGGGCCATCGATCCCGACGACGAGGACAGTCCCGACCGGCTGGCCCTGAAGCAGGGTAATGTGCGCACGATCCACTCATCGCTGTGGGCGCGAACTCCCGAAGAGTTCAGCTATACCGTGCGCGGTAACGGATTTCTGCACCACATGGTGCGCAACCTGGTGGGGACATTCCTGGAAGTAGGAAAGGGTTCGCTGAAGCCGGAGGACATTCCGGCCATCCTCGCCGCAAAGAACCGAAGCGCTGCCGGGGCGACCGCGCCTGCCCGCGGTCTGTACCTGGTGGGCGTGGAGTATGGAATGTTATGACCACGGTCACGGAAGTCGCTACCCAGAACACCATCATCAGCACAAATCCCGCAACCGGCGAGAAGCTGGCCGAACTGGGGTGCGCTACCCCGGAAGCCGTGCATGAAGCGGTACGGCGCGCCCGGCAGGCACAGCCGGCATGGCAGGCGCTGACGGTGGCGGAGCGTATCGCGGTGCTCAAGCGCTTCCAGCGCAAGCTGAGCGAGCAGCGCGAGCAGGTGGCGAGGTTGATTTCCCGCGAGGCAGGCAAGCCCACTGTGGAGGCGCTGACCACGGAAATCCTGGTGGTGCTGGATGCCGCCGAGTTCTGCATTCGCACCGCTCACAATTTCCTGCGCGACGAGCCGCTGCCCCACGGCAATCTGGCCATGAAGACCAAGCGTGGCAAGCTGGTGCGCGAGCCTTACGGCGTCATCGGGATCATCGCGCCGTGGAATTATCCATTCTCACTGCCGGCCACGGAGACGCTGGCGGCGCTGGTGACGGGCAACGCCGTTGTCCTGAAGCCGTCGGAGTTGACGCCGCTCATTGCGCTGGAACTGCAAAAGCTACTGCACGCAGCGGGACTGGAGCCCAACCTGATGCAGGTCGTGATAGGGGCAGGCGCGGTGGGCGGAGCGCTGCTGGAGTCGGACATCGACAAGGTGGTCTTCACCGGAAGCGTAGCCACGGGAAAGCGCGTGGCCGAAACCTGCGCCAGGAGGCTGCTGCCCGTCGTACTGGAACTTGGCGGCAAAGATCCCATGATCGTGCTGGAAGATGCCGATCTCGATGTGGCTTCGAGCGGTGCGGTGTGGGGCTCGATGGTGAACGCCGGACAGACATGCTTGTCGGTTGAACGCTGTTATGTGCAGCGCAGCGTGTACGAGAAGTTTCTCGCGCTGTGCCGCCAGAAAATCGAAAAGCTACGAGTGGGTGAGGGATTGGGCTCCGAGGTCGAGATGGGGCCGCTGATCCACGAGCGCCAGCTGCGCACGGTGGAGGAGCACGTCAACGACGCAGTTGCGCGAGGGGCAAGACTGCTGGCAGGCGGTCGCCGCATGACGGAGCTGGGCCCGAATTTTTATGCTCCCACGCTGCTCGCCGACGTCACCCACGAGATGCGCATCATGCGTGAGGAGACCTTCGGCCCCGCGTTGCCGGTCGCCGCGTTCGACACCGACGACGATGCCGTGGCGCTGGCCAACGACAGCGAGTTCGGGCTGGCCGCCAGCGTTTGGACCGGAAGCCGCAAGCGAGGCGAAGCCCTAGCTTCGCTTATCAAGGCGGGAACGGTGATGATCAACGACGCGATCTCGGGATTCGGGATCGCCGAGGCCCCGCACGGCGGATTCAAGCAGAGCGGCATCGGCCGCACTCACGGCAAGCTCGGCCTCGCCGAAATGGTGCAGGTGAAGTACGTCGATATTGACCTGCTACCTCGCATGAAGCAGGTGTGGTGGTACGGATATGGCGCAGCCTTTCAGCGCCAGATGTCCGGCTTTATCGACATGCTGTTCGGCAGCAGTTGGGGCGCGCGGGTGAAAGGTGCGTTGAAAGCGGTCGGTGCGTTGCGGCGATCGAATCGCATTTGACCGCCAGTTCGGGCGCTTAGTGGTGAATCAGATTCCGTTTGCACCTGACGCATGGGTCGACGCGACTTCGTAATGTACCGACTTGGCATCGTGCCGGGACAAGAACTTGCGTCGTTCCTCGGGCACCACGGAAGCCTCGTAATCCGGCCCTGTGAAGGCACGAATGGCTTCAACAGAATCCCAGAGCATGATCGTGATGAACTCGACTTCATTGCCCAGGTCTCTCCTGAGCAGGTAGCTGCCGCGGTAACCGTTCACTTTGCTGATTCCGGGCAGGAGCTCCGGTTTCAGCATGGCCTCGTAAGCGTCGGCGTCTGCGGGCTTGGTGTATCCATGCCAGATTCGTGCAATCACATGACCTCCTTAGAATGATGAAGGAGTTTACCGCAAGCCGAACTCCCGTGAAAAACACAACCAGCTCCCCAGCCAGAGACCTAGGAAACCACCAGCAGCCCACCGAGGCTGGGTTACAATGTGCGGTTACGACCAGAGATCGGGCGCGTGGTTCCTGCAGGTTGTGAGCAGGCAGACGACCCGTTCCGGAGGTTTGCGCCGCCATCATGCCTGATGAACCGATCGATTCCCCGGCCCAATTGCCGCATCATAAGGTGAAATACAAGAAGCCTCTCCAGCGCTCCTGCAACGAAAAGAACGACAAGGGAAAATTCTGCGGCGGCCACCTGAAGCGCTGGTTTTATACGGCCGATGTGATCGAGCAAGGGTGTGGTGACGTTCGGCAAGCCTACGGAGACCACGGCGAGATCTACCGCTGTGAGCATTGCAAGACGCTGTATCTGCCGACTGCCGACGAGCCGCGGGGAAAGAACGTGGCCGGGGTTGGCATGCTCTCGGTGTTTGGCGTGACGGTGGTACCGAAGACGCCGCCAGCTGCGGGTTCCCCGGCGGCTGCGGCGCCGGCGGCGGGAGCAGAAGAGAACCACTAGTCCTCGGCTGGCGAGGATTTGCAACGCGCAGGCGTCAAATTCCATCTGTGGGGATGGAGGACCGTTTCGGTGCTGTGGGGCGCCGGACCACGGGCCATTGTGACTCAACGTTTGGTGACGGAAGGCAACCGTGTCGGCAGAAGTTTCTGAGCTGATCTACGACTGGAACACAGTCTATGCGCGGTCGATGAAGCCGGCTGGACGTGTCCTGCTGAACGACGAGTCGTTGCGCGACGGCTTGCAGTCGCCTTCTGTTCGCGATCCGTCCATCGAGCAGAAGATCGAGATCCTGCACTTGATGGAGCAGGTCGGCATCAACATGCTCGACATCGGGCTGCCGGGAGCCGGACCGCGCGCGGTCGCGCACTGCGAAGCCCTGGCGCGGGAGATCGGACGAGCTCGCCTCAAGATCAAGCCTAACTGCGCTGCCCGCACCCATGAGAACGACATCCGTCCGATTGCGGAAATCGTACAGCGAACCGGCGTGCCTATCGAAGCGGCAACCTTCATCGGATCGAGCCCCATTCGCCGCTACACCGAGGATTGGACCGACGACTTCCTGCTGCGCACCACGGAAAAAGCGGTGAAGTACGCCGTGTCGCAGGGCCTCGAGGTCATGTACGTGACCGAGGACACGACCCGCTGCGATCCGGAGACGATTAAACGGCTGTATTCGACGGCAATCAATTGTGGAGCGCACGCCATCGTGATCTGCGACACCGCCGGTCACGCGACCCCCATGGGGACTGTCGCGCTGATGCAATTCGTGGTGAATGAGGTGGTGAAACCCTCAGGCCGGGACATCCGCGTGGAGTGGCACGGGCACTGCGACCGCGGACTGGCGGTGGCGAACGCGATCGCCGCACTGGTGGCGGGAGCCGAAGTGGTACACGCAACCGCCTGCGGCATCGGCGAGCGCGTAGGCAACACTCAGATGGACCAGATGCTGGTGAACCTGAAGCTCATGGGCATCGAGCCGTGGGCCAGCCAGGACCTCAACGGTCTCAAGGAATATTGCGAAGCCGTTTCCAAGGCCACCGGCGTTCCCATCCCGCACAACTATCCGGTGGTGGGCGGAGACGCCTTCCGCACCGGCACCGGTGTGCATGCCGCTGCGGTCATCAAGGCGTACCGCAAGAACGACGTGATGCTGGCCAACAGCATTTACTCGGGCGTGCCTTCGCATTACTTCGGAATGGAGCAGATCATCGAGATCGGCCCCATGAGCGGCAAGTCGAATGTGCACTTCTGGCTGGAGCGCCACGGCATTCCCGACACGCCTGAACTAGTGGAGCGCATCTTCCAGCGCGCCAAGAATTCCGCGACCATGCTCACTGAATCCGAAATCCTGGAGTGCGTCCAGGCCGCAGGCGTGCGCACTTCTTTCGCGTCATAAGGTCTTCATAGGCCGAATCCAAAACACAGCGCTCCGTGTTCACGCCAAACGTATTACCATCACTTGTGGCCCTTGGTCCTCAGCAGCGACCGTCGTTTGGCGAAGCGGTGTCGCTTGGCACAGGCGAAGCGGGCAGTATCCTCACGGCGCAGCAGGTTGTGGCGCGGGTGTCGGAGGTTCGCTCCGTTCACGCGGCGTTCGCCTGGTTTCGCGCGCATGCTCGCGAGCTGGAGGACATGCAACTCGAGGTTACGGCTATTCCGGCCCCTCCATGGGGCGAGGCGGCGCGCAGTCATTGGCTGCAGGCGCAATTCGAGAAGCTGGGGCTGACGGAGGTCCATCAAGACGAACTGGGAAACGTCTTTGGCATTCGTCCCGGCACTGACACGGCTGCGCCATTCTTTGCGCTCAGTGCACATCTCGACACCGTGTTTCCAGAAGGCACTGCGATCACCGTCTCCCGGGAAGGGGGCAAGCTGTTCGGGCCCGGTATCTCCGACAACGGCTCTGGGATAACCGCCTTACTGGCCATGGCCGGCGCGCTGCGCGACTCGGGTATCGCCCACGCCGCTCCGATTCTGTTCATTGGCAACGTGGGAGAAGAGGGCGAAGGCAATCTGCGCGGGATGCGGCACATCTTCGAACAGCCGAGGTGGTTGCAGTGCATCGGCGCGTCGGTCGTACTCGACGGAGCCGGAACTGACACCATCATCGCCGAGGGTCTGGGCAGCCGCCGCTACGAAGTCACCGTGCGAGGGCCGGGTGGACACTCCTGGAGCGACTTCGGAATTGCCAATCCCATCGTGACGCTGGCGCGCATCATCGACCGCTTCAGCCAGACTACCGTGCCCAGCGCGCCCAAGACGACCTTCAACATCGGCATTGTGCAGGGCGGGACTTCGGTGAACTCGATTCCGCAGTCGGCGACCATGCGGGTCGACACCCGCTCTGCGTCTGTTGAACAACTGGACCGGCTGGAGCGCGCCTTGCGCGAAGCGGTGAAAGATGGAGCTGCGGACGCCAATGGGCGAAAGAAGCAGAACGTACTTGCTTGTGCGGTGCGGGTGATCGGGGACCGTCCCGCCGCCGACCTCCCTCAGGATGCACACCTCCTCAAGGTCATGCGCGCCGTCGATGCGCAATTGAACAACGTCTCCCGTGTTCAGCGTGCTTCGACGGACGCCAACATCCCCCTGTCACTTGGCCGTGATGCCATTGCAATTGGCGCCGGCGGCAGCGGGGGAGGCGCCCACACCATGAACGAGTGGTACGATCCTGCGGGCCGCGATCTGGGCCTGAAACGAATCCTGTTGCTGACCCTGGCCCTTTGCGGAGTTGCCGAAGAATGAAATGGTCCTTGTTCGCCTGCGTGGTATCCACAATTTTGATGGTTCCAGCTCTCACATCTCTTTCGGTGGCGGACGACAGGGGAAAACAGCCTGACACCATCTTCGTCAACGGAGATATCTACACCGAGTCCACCCCGGCGCGGGCCCAGGCCATCGCGGTCAGTCAGGGAAAGATTGTGGCAGTCGGATCCAACGAGGCGATTCAGAAGCTGAAAGGGAAGAGCACCCAGGTCATCGATCTTGGCGGGAACTTCGTCATGCCAGGGTTCAACGACGCGCACTTGCACCTCGCTGAAGGCGGCTTCAGCCAGATGAGCGTCGATCTGCGCGGCACGCAAAACTTGCGGGACATGCAGCACCGCATTGGATTGCGGGTGAACCAGTCTGCGCCCGGTGAATGGATCCAGGGTAGCGGCTGGGACCATACGCTGTGGCCGGGACAGACCTTGCCGACACGTCAGGACATCGATGTGATGACCAACGGGCATCCCGCGATCTTCGTGCGCGTGGACGGACACATCGCGATCGTCAACACGGCGGCGCTCGATGCGGCGGGCATCACAGCCCAAACCCCTGCCCCTAAGGGCGGCAAGATCGACCACGACGCCAAGGGCGAGCCGACCGGGATACTGCGCGAGGGTGCGCAGCAACTTGTGTTTGCCAAGGTACCCCCGCCGACCCCGGCGCAGCGTCGCCACGCGGCCGAGTTGGCCCTGACCGAGGCCTCACGGTGGGGAGTCACTTCAGTCCAGGACAATTCTGGATGGGAAGATTTTCTCGTTTACGAAGACCTGGAGCGCGAAGGCAAGCTGACGTTGCGTATCAGCGAGTGGCTGCGCTTCAACGATTCGGTCGACACTCTGCAACAACATCGCGCCCATCATTCCGCCGATGACCCCTGGTTGCACACTGCCATGCTCAAGGGATTCATGGACGGTTCCCTGGGTTCGCGAACCGCGGCACTGCTGGCGCCGTACTCCGACGATCCCGGCAATTCCGGGCTGCCGCAGTACGATCAGGCCACGTTGAACAAGTTGGCTAGCCAGCGGGTAGCAGCGGGCTTCCAGCTTGGCTTTCACGCCATCGGCGACAGGGCCGCACAGATGGCGCTTGACGCCTTTGCGGAAGCCGCGCGCAATCCGCAAGCTCATGCCGCACCGGGCGCCAAGTCGCCGCACGATTTCCGCTTTCGCATCGAACACGACCAGGTCATCGCGCCCGATCAGTTCGCGCAGTACAAAAAACTGGGTGTCGTGGCATCGGTGCAGCCCAGCCATCTGCTGACTGACATGAATTGGGCAGTGGAGCGAATTGGCCCGGCGCGCGCCAAGACCTCATATCCCTGGAAGGAGTTTCTCGACAACGGGATTCCGATAGCCTTTGGCACGGATTATCCCGTCGAGCCGATCAACCCCTTTCGCGGCGTCTACGCCGCAGTCACGCGCAAGAACGAGGCAGGAACCAAAGAGTACTACCTTGAGCAGAAGCTGACCATCGAGCAGGCACTCGCGGCATACACGACAGGCTCAGCCTATGCCCAGTTTGCCGAGACAGAGAAAGGCACGCTGGCTCCTGGAATGTTGGCGGACTTCGTGGTCCTCGACCGCGATCTGACGAAGGTGACGGCCGCCTGAGATTCTGAAGACTCAGGTGCTGCGCACGGTGGTAGGCGGGAAGACGGTATATCAGGCGCCGAAGTAGATAGCGAGGAGGCAGTGGTTTTCCGGCCGATATCGTCTCGCCGTAATGCCAGGCAGAGCCTGAGAAATACCTTACAACTAAACAATTGGTAACTAAACCTCTGCGCCGAACGTCTAAAGGGTCTGAGGAGTTTCTGCGCCCGCTGACGACGCAGGTCGTGGCTTTAGGCAACGTATAATCAAAGTTTGGCTCTAATCGGTGGAGGATACTCAATGGATCGGCAAGTCACGGGTTTCAGGCAAAGGTTAAAGGCGAATCGTTTTGCCTCAACCCTGGTGGTGCTGGCGACCCTCTCGCTGGGCATCTTGATCGGTACGGTGGTATCGGGGGGCGTTAAGGGAAAAGAGAAGGGGGTTTCGTCTGCGGATGCGACCCCTCTGCAAGTGCCCTCGCCGCAGCAACTGTCGAATCAGTTTTCACAAATCGCTCGCCAGCTTGAGCCGGCGGTGGTCAACATCAATACCGAATCGACGATCAAGAACCCCCATCGCCGCGGCGGACGGACGACGCCGGGCACTCCGGACGACAACGGCGGCGACGATAACCCTATGCAGGACTTCCTGGACCGCTTCTTTGGCGGTCAAGGCGGCCAGGTGCCGGGTGCGCCCGGCGGCGAAGACTTGCGCGAGCGTTCTCTGGGATCGGGCGTGATTGTCGATTCCAAGGGCTACATCATCACCAACGCTCACGTCGTCGAGAAGGCTGACCGCATCCGGGTGAAGCTGATGAACGATCCGGCGACCGTGACCTACGACGCGACCGTCGTCGGTACCGATAAGGAAACCGACCTGGCGGTGATCAAGATTGACGCCAAGAAGCCTCTGCCGGCGGCCAAACTTGGCAATTCGGACAGCATGGCGGTCGGCGATTGGGTGCTGGCCATCGGCAGCCCGTTTGGCCTCGAAGAAACCGTGACTGCGGGTATCGTTTCTGCGCGCGGGCGCAACATCGTTCCACAGCGCCAGTTTCAGTCGTTCATCCAGACCGATGCAGCCATCAACCCCGGCAATTCCGGTGGCCCGCTGGTCAACATGTTGGGAGAGGTAATCGGCATTAACACCGCGATTTACACCAGCGGAGGCGGCTACCAGGGCGTGGGTTTCGCCATGCCGTCCAACACCGTGGTGCAGGTGTACAACCAGTTGATCAGTCCCGACCACAAAGTGTCGCGCGGCTCCATCGGAGTGGAATTCAACGCCGTACCCAATCCGGCGGTGCAGCGTGTGTACGGAGTCTCCAGTGGCGTGACCATCGCAAATGTCACTCCCAACGGACCAGCCCAGAAAGCCGGACTGCAGACGGGCGACACCATCGTTTCGGTTAACGGCAAGACGATCACTTCGGGTGACGAGCTAGTGGCGGAAATCTCGGCGATCAAGCCAGGGAGCACAGCCAAGCTTGGCTACGTGCGCAACGGGAAACAGAACACGGCTGAGGTAACCGTAGCCGACCGCCAGAAGTTATTCGCCACACGGCTCGGGGATGAGGAAGAAGGCGGCGAACAAGCCAAACCCGAGGAGAGCAAGCTCGGGGTCATTGTGAAAGACATCACCCCTGAGATCGCCGATCGCATGAAACTTCCCAACTCCAAGGGAGTCATCGTGCAAGACGTAAAGCCCGATGGGTTTGGCGACACCGTGGGCGTAAGCCGCGGCGACGTCATCCTTGAGATCAACAAACAGCCGGTCAACAGCGAGTCCGACTTCCGCAAATTGGAGTCGCAACTCAAGCCCGGACAGGACGTCGTCTTCCTGGTACGGCCGCGCGGCTTGGGTCCCAATTCCGGGACCGTCTTCATGGGGGGAACGCTTCCGTAAGGCAAAAGCCGGCATTCGATCGACATCGGGCGGAGGAATACTCCGCCCGAGCCTTTGTGGAAATGGGAGCTGTTTCTCGCCGGAGTGCCTTTTTGGTTTCTGCTGATTTTTGTGGTTCCCATTTTGGTGAATGGGCGGTTACAATTACCCCGTTCTTCTGGAATTCATAGATTTTCCCCCGAGGTGCTGCCTTTGCGCTTGAGTCTAGGAATTCTTCATCCAACCGCAATAGTGGCTGCCGCGCTTCTATTTGTAGGAGCGGCGACAGCTACCACGAGTCAGAAGAAATCAACCAAACCAGCGAAGTCGACGAAGTCGTCTTCCAGTTCTCATAAGTCGTCCAAGTCCTCGAAGTCGAGCAAGTCCGCGAAAGCTCCAGCAGCAAATCCAAGAAGAAGTCCACCAAATCGGCTTCGCGCGGCCAGCACGGGATCGATCAGGAACGCGCGCGCGCGATCCAAGAGGCGCTGATTCGCGAGCATTACCTTTCCGGCGAGCCAACCGGTAAATGGGACCAGGACACCAAAGACGCCCTTGTGCGCTATCAGTCGGAGAATGGCTGGCAGACCAAAGTCACCCCGGACTCACGGGCATTGATCAAGCTGGGGTTGGGGCCTGACAAGACGGGCCTGCTGAATCCGGACACGGCCGTCATGTCTTCCCCCCATGAGTTGGGCATACAGCACGACAACGTGCCCGGTGGCTCATCTCAGCAATAGGTAGCATCTGCAATTTGGAGGCACGCAGGGGCGCGGCGGGAGCCGCGCCCTTTCGTTATTGCTGGGTTTTTTGACCGACATCGGCCTACTTTTGAGGGTTCGCAGCGGACTGGTCGGGTGTAGAATTCCGTGTTCGGGACCCTCAGACAGAAAATTGCAGTTCTGACCAGTTCAACCGCAACCTTCTCGTTGGGAGATGCGACATGATGAGCAGGATCGTCTTGGCCCTTTCGTTGGTAGGAGCTTTGTTTCTGGCGGATGCCACAGCGCAGAATACGGCAGCGATGCCAGCTTCCGGAGCTGTCCAGAACCAAGGCCGCAAGAAGCGCGTGGCAGTCTTTGATTTCGACTACGCAACCGTGCAGAGCTATTCGTCTGCGATCTTTGGCACCAATGTGGATGTAGGCAGGGGAATGAGCGACCTCACCGTGAGATATCTGGTGCAGGATGGGACGTATTCGGTGATCGACCGCAAGGCCATGGACAAGATCCTGGCCGAGCAGAACTTCTCCAATAGCGATCGCGCCAATCCTAATTCGGCGGCCAAACTGGGCAAGATACTGGGTGTTGACGCGATTATCGTCGGCAGCGTCACTCAGTTCGGCAACGAGACCAAAAACACCAACATCGGCGGCGCAGGAGGCGGTTGGGCAGGCTACGGCCTTGGGGGCTTTGGCCACAAAAAGAGCAAGGCGATTGTTGGGGTCGATGCGCGGATCATCAACATCGACACCGCCGAAATCATGGGCGTAGCGTCGGGCAAGGGCGAATCGTCGCGCGAGAGCACCTCGATGACGGGTGGTGGCGGCAACTGGCACGGATTCGGCGCCGGTCACGCCGACTTCGGCAGCAGCGATTTTCAGCAGACTATCATCGGCGAGGCAGTCAACCTTGCGGTAAAGGACTTGAGCGCCGGCTTGATCGCTGATGCTCCCAAGGTTGAAGCACGCACGGTTTCGGTTGAAGGACTGGTGGCCGCGGTGGATGGCGGGCAGGTTGTCCTCAACGTGGGCGGCAAGGCTGGACTCAAAGTTGGAGACCAGCTAAACGTGGAGCGGGTTACGAAGGAGATCAAAGACCCGTCAACCGGGCAGGTGATTCGTAAGATGAGCACCACGGTTGGTGTGATCAAGCTTACGGACGTGGACGCCATTTCCGCGGTCGGTACACCGGTCTCGGGCGCGGGCTTCAAGGTCGGTGACGCGGTGAAGACCATTACCCAGTAGAAGCGAACCCGGCAAATTCAGTGCAGTGATAAGGCGCGGACCGTCCGCGCCTTTTCCATGGTCGGATCGGGTGCCCGATACCTCGAGTCGGTCAGTTGACGAGGGCGAAGCGACCCAGCGCTTAGATGTGCCTATCGTTTTTTTGGCATCCTCCTGTACCTGGGACGTGCCGTTGCCCCCAAAATCAGTGCGCCGCTTCTGCGATCGACTCAGCTACCTGCTCGACCGCCCAGCGAATTTCGTCCGCGGCGATGATCGCGGGAGGCGCGATCATTACGTGGTCGCCACGCTTGCCATCCACGCAACCCTGCATAGGATAAAGCAGCAAACCGCGTTTCATGGCACATTCATTCACGCTGGCGGCAAACTTCTTTTCCGCCGGATACGGTTGCTTGGTGAGCTTGTCGGCAACGAACTCAACTGCCCACAGTAAGTCCGAGCCCGCGAACATCACCCACGCAGTCCAGCTTCCACAACTTTTGCAATTCGTCTTGCAGGATCGACGCGACACTGCCGGTACGGTCCGAGTCGGCGGCTTCGACCAGCCGGTCTTCGATGAGACGCTTTAGTACAGCCCGGCCGGTCGCAACGGATACTGGATGACCGTTGTACGTGAATCCGTGCAGCAGCATCCCGCTGCCGTTCGTTATGGCATCGACAACGCGGCGCTGCGCGATGACGGCCCCCAGCGGGGCGTAGCCGCTCGAGATTCCCTTACCGGCAGCGATGATGTCGGGAGCGACATCATAGTGATCCATGGCAAAGCGGCGGCCGGTGCGGCCGAATCCCGTCATGACCTCGTCTGCGATCAGCAATACTTGCTGCTCGCGGCAGATTTCAGCAACACGCTTCACGTACGCGGGAGGTGGGGCTGCTGCACCCAAGGTGGCGCCACTGATCGGCTCCATGATGAATGCCGCGACGGCACCGCTGGATTCGCCGATGGCCTGCTCGACCTCAGCGGCGTACTTCAGGCCGCAATCGGCACATCCATTCCCGCAATCGTAGGGGCAGCGATAACAGTAGGGAATGTTGGTCTTCGGGAATTCTCGCAGCATCGGCAGGTAAATCCCGCGCCGCGCTTGATTCCCGCTGACCGCCATCGCGCCCAGCGTCGCGCCGTGATAGCTCTGGCGCCGGCTGACGATCTGGAAGCGCTCGGAGTGTCCGCTTTCCACCTGATACTGGCGTGCCAGCTTTAGCGCGCTCTCCACCGACTCCGAGCCTCCGCTGGTGAAGAAAACTGCGCCGTCGCGAAACGCCGGGCCCGCGAAGTCGAGGAGCTCCTGCGCGAACTGCTCAGCGACTTCTGTTGTGAAGTTGCTTGAGTGCGCGAACTCCAGTTCCGATGCTTGCGCTGCCATCGCGCGGACGACAGCCGGGTCACCGTGTCCGATGAAGTTGACGACGGCGCTGGAGGCGAAATCGAGGTACTTGTTGCCATCGCGATCGAACAGCCACACGCCTTCGCCGCTGACGGCGACCGGATAGTCCTTGTTCAGGGCTCTATGAAGGACCGCAGACCGGCGCGCAGCGGCGGCAGTTTCAGGCTGGGCGACGGCGGAATTCGCGTCTTGCTTCACCGGCGGATTATGAGGCAGCCGGCGCCGTTGCGCAACTCCGAGCAGCGGCGCAGCGGCGAGAATCCCGCCTGCCAACCGTATTCCTAAGTGTCGACGAAAGCGGGTGTGCTAATCTTGCCCGCTGATACTCACTACGAGGCTAGAGATGGACCAGCGAGACCACAACCTTCAAATCGACTATGTTGAGTTTCCGGCCACCGACATCGAAGCCACCAAGCGCTTCTACAATGCGGTGTTTGGATGGAGCTTTACCGACTATGGCCCGAACTACACCAGCTTCCACGATGGCCGGCTGGCTGGCGGTTTTACCATGAGTGCCCAGCCGGTGAAGGGCGGTCCGCTTGTCGTCCTGTATGCGAAGACGCTGGAAGCGACGCGGAGCAAGGTCATCGAGGCGGGCGGAAAGATCGTCGTCGAAACGTTCGAGTTCCCGGGCGGAAGGCGTTTTCACTTTGCCGATCCCAACGGCAACGAACTGGCAGTGTGGAGCGAATAATGCATTACGTCAGCACGAATTCGAAGGCACCAGGCGGGCCGGGCAAACTCAACTTCTATCTGGTAAAGAGCATCATCGTCGGCGCATTGGGCGGTCTGCTGTTCGGCTTCGACACCGCGGTCATCGCCGGGACCACGCAGCAGTTGACGTCCGTCTTCCACCTGTCGCCGAGCCAACTGGGCTGGACCGTCTCGATCGCGCTGGTGGGGACCATCATTGGCGCCATGTCCTCTGGAGTTCTCGGCGACCATCTAGGCGGCCGCGAAAGCCTGCGCATCCTGGCTCTCTTCTACGTGATCTCAGCGCTGGGTTGCGCCTTCGCATGGGACTGGCCCTCGCTGCTTGTTTTCCGTTTTATCGGTGGTCTCGGGATCGGTGGCTCGTCGGTGCTGGGCCCGGTGTACATCGCGGAAATCGCTCCCGCGAAGTGGCGTGGGATGCTGGTCGGGTCGTTTCAGATCAACATTGTCATCGGCATTCTGGTTGCCTATCTCAGCAACTACCTGATCGGCCTGGGAAATTTCGGCCTCAATGAATGGCGCTGGCAGTTGGGTATCGCAGCGCTTCCTGCGGTGTTGTTCCTCGTCATGCTGTTCGGAATTCCGCGTTCGGCCCGCTGGCTGGTGACCAAGAACCGCATTCCCGAAGCGCGTGAAGTGCTTGATTCCCTGGGCTCGCCCGACGGCGCCAGCGAACTGGACGACATCATCGCTTCGATTCACGTGGATGGCGTGGCGCACTCCGAGCCGCTCTTTCAGCGCAAATATCGCTTGCCGATCTATCTGGCGTTCACCGTGGCTGCGTTCAATCAGCTCGCAGGAATCAACGCCATCTTGTACTACCTCAACTACATCTTTGCCATGGCCGGCTTCAATAAGGTCTCGGGCGATTTGCAGGCCGTCGCCGTCGGAGCCATGAACCTGGTTGCCACGCTGATCGGCATGTCCCTCATCGACAAACTCGGCCGCAAGACGCTGCTGATGATCGGCGGCGCCGGCATGACGTTCTGTCTGGCGGGTGTCGCTGCGATCTTCTTCACCCATGCCCACCAACACTTGCTGGTGTGGTTTCTGGTGGCGTACATCGCCTTCTTCGCGATATCGCAAGGCGCGGTCATCTGGGTGTATATCAGCGAAGTCTTTCCCAACCGCGTGCGCTCCAAAGGCCAGGCCCTGGGCAGCTCTACTCACTGGATCATGAACGCCTTGATCGCGTTTATCTTCCCGGTGTTTGTGCAGCGCTTCGGCGGCGCTTTCCCGTTCGTGTTCTTCGCCGCCATGATGGCGCTCATGTTCTTTGTCGTCATGTTCACGTTCCCTGAAACGAAAGGCATTACGCTGGAAGAGATGCAGCACAAGCTGGGAATCGAGTACTGACGGCAGGATTTGAAAGGGCACGGCTTCAGCCGTGAGGTACTGGTACTGGTCTCATAAATACGATTTGAAGGGGCACGGCTTCAGCCGTGCCGCTCCGGGGTTTCTTAAACTTTGGGCTTTAGCCCCGGCCGCAATCGCAAGCTTGTTCAGAGATTCACTGACGGAGTCTGCGCCGCAGCTGACAATTCTGCGTTCGGAACAGCCGCTCTGCGGCGGCATATGAGTTAGCCGTGGGCGTAAGCCCGCGGTCGGGTTTGAACAATACATCACGAGCCGCGTAGCGGCGGCACTGCTACAAAGCAGACACGCGTAGCATGGTGCGCCGATTCGTTTCGTTGTCGTGCCGCCGGGGTTGAGACCACACTATGAAATTCTTCCGTTGCATGATTTTCTTCCTGTTTGTTAGCTCCTTTTTCTCGATTGCTCAACAACAACCTCCCGCCGATCCCTACAAGCCCGTCCTCGATCGGCTGCAGGCGATCACGACCATGCCGCTGGATCACTGGCAGATGATCGCCACTGACTTGCCGCACGGCGAGACACCGGACGCTTCGATGGCCGAAGCCAAACCCATGGCGTTAAAGCAGGACCTGCAACTGCCGGTCTGGCTTTACCACAGCGTCGAAATCCCTCCTGCACTCAACGGCTATTCGGCGACAGGCTCTCGCGTGTCTCTCAACCTCGACATCGGCGGAAACACCGGCATCCTGATCTCGGTCTTCGTGAACGGCAACATGGTCGCGCGCGGCGACCAGGACTCCCAGGTACCAATCGCGCTGACGCAAAGCGCGCAACCGGGCCAGAAGCTGCTCATTGCTGTCCGCGTCCTTCCTTCCGGAACCGTCGGTTGCTGCGGCGGGCCGCCGAAAACCAGCCTCTCCGCTGCTTCGCTGGTATTCACTCCGGGCGAGGCTCGTCCCGATCCCACAATACTGCGCCAGGAGATCATGGCCGCGGAGCTTCTCGTCTCCGCCTATCCCGACGGCAAGGCCGAACGCCAGCAGCAGCTCGACGCCGCAGTGCACGCCATCGACCTCACCGCGCTCGACAAAGGCGACCAGGCCGCTTTCGACGCCTCGCTTCTGACCGCTCAATCCAAGCTCGCCCCCCTCAAACCCTACATGAGCCAGTTCACCATCAAGGCCGTGGGCAACAGCCACATCGACATGGCCTGGCTGTGGCCCGAGACCGAAACCGTCGAGGTCGTCCGCAACACCTTCGGCACCGTACTGCAACTCATGCGCGAGTATCCCGACTTCAAGTTCACTGCCTCGGCTGCGCAGGCATACGTGTGGATGGAGGAGAAGTACCCCGCGATCTTCCAGGAGATTGAACAGCGCGTGAAGGAAGGCCGCTGGGAGATCGTCGGCGGCATGTGGGTCGAGCCCGACCTCAACATGCCCGACGGCGAATCGCTGGTGCGCCAGATCCTCTATGGCAAGCGCTACTTCCAGCAGAAGTTCGGCGTGGACGTGAACATCGGCTGGAACCCCGACTCCTTCGGCTACAACGCGCAGTTACCGCAAATCTACAAACGCGCGGGCATCGACTACTTCGTAACACAAAAGCTGCTGTGGGCCTCGGAGTTCACCAAGTTCCCCTACCGTCTTTTCTGGTGGCAGGCGCCCGACGGCAGCACGTCTGATGACGTATTTCCCCAGCACCTACAGCGGCCAGATCGATCCGGTGACCATGGCCCAAGATTCCGCGGTGTACGGCCCGCTGATGTGGAAGTACAACGGCGGCACTGACTCCGCACCCAACGGCGCGCTGCAGATGATGTACCTCTACGGCGTGGGCGACCACGGCGGCGGCCCGACGCGCGTCGATCTCGACACCGCACTGCGCTGGCAGAAATCCGACATCGTTTACCCGAAACTTGAGTTCTCGACGGCGGCGAGCTTCCTCAACAATCTCAGCAAAAACGAAAGCGAGCTCAATCTGCCGGTATGGAACGGCGAGCTGTACTTCCAGTACCACCGCGGCGTGCAGACCACGCAGTCGGAGACCAAGCGCGGCAACCGCAAGAGTGAAGTCGCGCTGCTCGACGCGGAAAAGCTGGCGTCGATTGGCACGCTGTTCGGTCAGCCGTATCCGCAGGCGGGCCTCGACGATTCGTGGAAGAAGGTGCTGTTCAACCAGTTCCACGACATCCTGCCGGGCTCAGGGATCGGCATCAACTACGTGGATGCGGCGCGGAAGTATGCCGAGGTGCAGCGCTTCAGCAGCGACACGATACAGGCTGCGCTGAACGATATGGCTTCGCGGGTGAAGACCGACGATGTCACGGTGGTCATCTTCAATCCGCTCTCGTGGAAGCGCACCGGCCCAATCGAATTCGACACTCAATTCCCCGATCCGCTAATGGCACTATCGGCGACCGATGCACAAGAGAGGACTCTGCGTGTCGGATGTGGTTAGCCAGGACAAACAAACCAACCGCGCGCGGTTGCGGGTTGTCGCCGAAGATGTTCCGCCTAACGGCTACCAACTGATCAGGCTTCACCAGCAAGCAGCGTCTCGTCTGGAACGGGCCCCCCGAGTCAGCTCATCGCCACGGACACTTCCCTCGAAAACGAATTCCTTCGCCTGCAAATCGATCCCAAGACCGGCTGCATCACCAGCATCGTCGACAAGCGCACGAACACCGAAGCGCTCGCGCCGGCTGTGCCCGGTCGTCGGCGCTCCCGCCAACTTGCCTGCACGGCAAGCCTTGTGGCAATTTGCTGCAAGCCTTCGTGGACAAGCCGAAGCAGTGGGACGCCTGGAACGTGGACGCCGACTTCATCGAGCATCACACTGATCTGCTGAAAGCCGACGAAGTGAAGCTCATCGAGAACACTCCGCTGCGCGCCGTGATCCGCGTCAAGCACACATGGCAAAGCTCCACCTTCATTCAGGACATCACGCTGAACGCTAGATCGCCGCGCGTTGACGTCCACATGCAGGCCGACTGGCACGAGAAGCACATCCTGCTGAAAGTGGCGTTCCCGCTCAGCGCCCGTAACGACAAGGCGACGTTCGAAATTCCCTATGGCACCGTCGAGCGTCCCACCACGCGTAACACGCCGGCCGAGAAGGCGCAGTTCGAGGTTCCGGCGCTGCGCTGGGCCGACCTGTCAGACGCGACCCACGGCTTCAGCCTGCTCAACGACTCGAAATACGGCTACGACGCCAAAGACAACGTCCTGCGCCTCTCCCTGCTTCGCGGGCCCGAGTGGCCCGATCCCAACGCCGATCAGGGCCATCATGAATTCACCTATTCGCTCTACCCACACGCGGGAACCTGGCGCGAGGCGTTGACCGTTCGCCAAGGCTACGAAGTCAACTATCCGCTGATGGCCACGACCACTAAGCAGCATCCGGGCACGCTGCCGGCCAGCAAATCGTTCTTCGGTACGCAGGAGGACAACGTGGTGATCACCGCCATCAAGAAAGATGAAGACGACAGTTCGCTGATCGTGCGCTTCTACGAGTGGGCGGGCAAGACGGGCGACATCCACCTGATGCTGCCGCAATCCGCAGCGGGAGCGTGGCAGACCAACTTGATGGAGGTGGCGCCGACTCCCTTGAGTTTGGACGGCAGCGGCAAGGTCGTCACCGTGCCAACCAACGCGTACGAGATCAAGACTGTGAAAGTGCAGTTCGCAAAACCGTAAGGCCGATACCGAATATTGGTTTTTGAAGGGGCACGGCTTTAGCCGTGCCGGCAAACCGTCATAACCAATGGGCTTCAGCCCCTGAGGGGATTCAAATTCCTCTCTCGCGGCACTTATGAGTTAGCTTCGGTAACCGATCACACCGCGGATCACGCGGATAAAGCATTCCGAGATCCGATCCGCGTTCATCCGCGCAAATCCGCGGCCCGCTTTTGCTTTTTGCGCGGCCCTCAACGATAATTGTCCACTTATGTCCTTCACCCTTCTCGACTGGTCCGCCATCATCGGCTATCTCGGCATCACTCTCGTGCTGGGCCTGTGGTTTCGCGGGCGCTCCGGCAAGAGCGTTGACGACTACTTCGTCTCCGGACGCAATGTGAACTGGTGGCTGGCCGGCACCTCCATGGTCGCCACCACCTTCGCCGCCGACACGCCGCTGGTCGTCACCGGCCTCGTCTATTCGCAAGGCATCTCCGGCAACTGGCTGTGGTGGGGCTTCCTGTTCTCGGGCATGATGACGGTCTTCCTCTTCGCCCGCCTCTGGCGCCGCTCCGGCCTGCTCACCGACGTGCAGTTCGCCGAGATCCGCTACTCCGGCAAGCCCGCAGCATTCCTGCGCGGCTTTCGCGCCATCTATCTCGGCCTGCTGATGAACTGCGTCATCCTCGGCTGGGTCACCAAGGCTATGACCTCCATCGTCGGCACCACCCTGGCCAACACCCCCATGCTGAACAACATCAGCGCCTTCATGGGCGGCCACTTCGGCTCGGTCTGGAGCGGCAACGATGGAGCTGCCCTCGCCATCTGCGTGCTCTTCCTCATCCCCTTCACCGGCCTCTACGTCGCGCTCGGCGGCCTGTGGGGCGTGCTCTGGACCGACCTCTTCCAGTTCGTGCTGAAGATGGGCATCGTCATCGCCGTGGCGTATTACGCCATCCGCGCCTGCGGAGGCATGAGCGCCGTCATTGCCAGCGTGCAACAGATGCAGGCACATGCCGGCGGCAACGCCGAAAGCCCGCTCAACTTCCTGCCCAACTTTTCGCGCGGCGTAACCTCCGAGCCCATGTGGATGGTCCCGCTCGCCAACTTCTTCGTCTTCATCGGACTGCAGTGGTGGGCGTTCTGGTATCCAGGCGCCGAGCCCGGCGGCGGAGGCTACATCGCCCAGCGCATCTTCAGCGCCCGCGACGAGAAGCAGGGCCTGCTCTCCGTGCTCTGGTTCAACATCGCGCATTACGCCATTCGCCCCTGGCCTTGGATCCTCACCGGCATCGCCGTAATCGTTCTCTACCCCGGGCTCGCTCATCCCGAGACCGGATACATGCTGGTGCTCAACACCTACCTGCCGCACCAGTATCGCGGCATCGCCATCGCGGGATTCCTCGCCGCCTTCATGTCCACCATCGCCACCCAATTGAACTGGGGCGCGTCGTACCTGGTGTCGGACTTCTACCGCCGCTTCGTGAAGCCCGGCGCCTCCGAGAAACATTACGTGCTGGTCTCGCGCCTCTGCACCGTGCTGCTGGTGATTGTGGCCGCGTGGATTTCAGTGCAACTCGGCTCCATCGCCTCCGGCTGGGAGATCGTGCTGCAAGTTGGCGCGGGCACTGGCGCGGTGTACATCCTGCGCTGGTACTGGTGGCGCATTAATGCGTGGAGTGAGATTTCCGCCATGGCCTCGTCGCTTGCAATCAGCCTGGTCCTGAGCCGCTGGCATCCGTTCAGCGGCAATAGCTCCGTCGTGTTCGCTAAAAGTGCGATTATAACAACCATTATAACAACGCTGGTTTGGGTGACGGTCACGCTTGCTCACCAAGCCCGAGCCGCAGGAGGTCCTGACGCGCTTCTACCGCAACGTGCGTCCCGACGTTCGGGGATGGAAGCCGGTCGCAAAGTTACTTCCGGCGATCCCCGCCAATCGTGACCTCGGCGCCAATCTGGGAGCATGGCTGCTGGGCTGCGCCATGGTTTACACCTGCCTGTTTGGCACGGGCAAGCTTCTTCTGCACGAACCGATTGTGGGACTAGTGCTGCTGGTGGTGTCGGCGGTATGCGCCTTCTGGCTGTATCACCGGGTGGTCCGCAATTTTGCAGTCGAATCGCAGGAGCCCGAAGGCAGCGTGCCCGACTGGGTGGAGAGCCCGGCAACTACAGGACACTGAGCTCGACGTGGGTGGAGCCGTTGCCCCCGCACCGATACTGGGTGTCCCGCGTCACAGTCTCTTTGCGTGCTCTTTCAGGATGCACCTGTCCATGACCACGAAGATGCCTGCCTGCCGGGCCTTCTCGGCCGCAGCTTCGTGAATCACGCCTTCCTGCATCCAGATGGCGGGAACTTTGAGTTGAATCGCCTGCTCCATAACTTCCGGCACAAACTCCGGCCGCCGGAACACGTTGACGATGTCGATCTTCTCCGGCACCTCTGACAATGTGGCATACGCCTTCTCGCCCAGCGTCTCGCGGATTTCGGGATTGACGGGAATGATGCGGTATCCCTGCGACTGCATGTATTCCGACACACCATAACTGGTGCGGCGAGGACTGTCGCTCAGGCCGACCACAGCGATGGTCTGTGCCGTCTTCAGTAACTCCGTGATGCGATCGGTTTCGGTGGTAGACACAATGGCGGCTCCTGCGATCCTGACGTAGGTGGTCTGTCCGTTCTAGCGCTTGCGCTTGGCCCTGGGCTTGGCCGCGCGGCTCGGCGCCGCCAGCAAGCCCGACAGATGTTCGAGTTCGGTGACGGCGCGGTCATAGTCGTCGAGCAGCGGCTTCAGCAGATGGGTCACGCCGCCGGCGCGGAATTCGCGCACCAACGAACGGTAGTACCAGAGGACTTTCGCCTTGGGGGCGGAGAACCGGTCAAACGCCGAGTCGCCTGCCTGCCGCAGATCGCGCAACACAGCACGCGTGTTGTAAAGCTTGTCGGCGGCCGAAACGAAGCGGGTCTCCGCGTCCTCATTGCGCACCCGGCGCAGGTAACGCAGCTTGCGCGGATACCACTTGGGTTTGCGCTGGTCTTCGTCGCCGTAGGAATCGGTGCAGCCGTCGACAATCTTCGCCACGCGCGGTCCGAATATCTGTTCGATCGAGCGCAGCATGGCGCGCCCGCCGTGGTCTTCCGCCGCGTCGTGCAGTAAGGCTGCAATCCCCATGTCTTCGTCGCCGCCGTAGTCGAGCACGATCGCGGCCACTCCCAACAGGTGCGACAGGTACGGAATACCGCTCTTCTTGCGGTCTTGATTGCGATGCACCTGGGCGGCAAACAGCAGCGCGTGGTCGAACCGGATGGTGAGCGGGACGAATGGCTCGGGAGTAGGTTGACGCCGGGAGCTTCGCATAAGAACGGGTCGTGATGGCTTTCAGAATATCGGAAAGGAGACGATGGCGAAACTCTGGTTCCGGCGCAGTACAACCAGGGGAGACAAAGCCAGCTTGCTAATCCAGCCGCACCAGGAACACGCCACCCTCTTTCACGTGGGTCTTGCTGGCGACTTCCTGCGCTTTCTGCTTATTGTCACCCTCGGGGCGGAGGCGCACCCACTCGCCGGTGGGGCCGGTGAACTGGATGACCTTGGCGTCTTGATAGCGGTCCTGCAGTTTCTCTTTCAGCTTGCGGGCGTCGCGCTCGCTCTGGAAGGCGCCGATCTGCACGCACCAGCGTCCTCCCTCTGCAATCGGAACGGGAGCCGAGAGCACTTCGACTTTCACCATCGCGGTGCCGGGTTGCCAGACGTCCACCGCCTTCGCCGCCGCCAGTGACAGGTCGATAATGCGGTTGTCGATGAACGGTCCGCGATCGGTAATGCGCACAATGGCGGAGTGCTTGGTGGTCTCGTTGGTGACCCGCACCACCGAGTTCAGCGGGATCGTCCGGTGCGCCGCGGTCATCCCGTTCTGGTCATAGACTTCGCCATTGGATCCCTTGTGGTTGTGATACTGAGGTCCGTACCAACTCGCCAGCCCTGTTTCCACATAAATGGGTTTGGCCTTGGGCGAAACCGTGATCTTGCCTTCCGGCGCGGCTTTGGCGGTCGTAGTGGGGGGCGGCGCAGGCGCAACGGTGGGAGGAGGCGGAACGTGTTTTGCAGACGCCGCCTTGTGCCGGCCACACGCCGACAACAGGAGCATGCCGACGGCAACGAGGGCGAGGACAGGAAATCGCGTGATCAGCCTTTTTTCTGCTGGTTTGCCGTTTCCATGTAGTCGGCCAGTTCCTTCAACTTGTCCGACGCAACCCGCAGCCCCTTGGTCGAGTGCTCCCGCACCATCGGAACGACCTCGTCGTTGATGTAGGCGATGAGCTGCTTGGTCTCCTCTTCGATGCGTTGCGCGGTATCGCCGATCACGTCGTCGAGCTTCTGGCCTGCCGTCGAGAAAGGACGGCGGCCTTTGGGATCCTGAGTGTTCACGATTGGCCACCTTGTCAGTAGCGGATTCGCTGAGCATACAGATTATGAGGCGGATTAATGGCGCCGGTCAATTGGCGAAGGGGGTGCGGGGATGCTAGCTCGCGACCAGGACTTGGCATTTTTGCGCCTGACCAACGACGATTGTCATCCTGAGGCTGAGGGAGGACGCGGCGGGGTCTCCGCGAAGCGCCGTTACAGGCCGTTACAGATCGATCTGCGGTTCCTTCGGTTCGCACCGCGAATGCCCCGCCGTTCGCCGAGCCGCATCGTCACCTCTCACCAATGTTAAAATCAACTTTTTCCGCCTTCCGCCCAAACCAACCATTTTCGCGGGAAGCGATGCGCTTTACCCGGTTCTTATGCCCAGCCCAAAGCCCACAGGTTCCGAAGTTCGTTCCATGTTTCTGCGCTTTTTCGAGCAGAAGGGACACAAGATCGTCCATTCGTCCTCGCTCGTCCCGGCCAACGATCCCACGTTGCTCTTCACCAACGCCGGCATGAACCAGTTCAAAGACGTCTTCCTCGGCCTCGAGCACCGCGACTACTCCCGCGCCACCACCTCGCAGAAATGCGTGCGCGCCGGAGGCAAGCACAACGACCTCGAAAACGTCGGCTTCACCAACCGCCATCACACCTTCTTCGAGATGCTGGGCAACTTCAGCTTCGGCGACTACTTCAAGCAGGACGCCATCGCCTACGCCTGGGAGCTGGTGACCTCGAAAGACTGGTTCGGCATCGACCCGACAAGCTCTACGCGACCATCTTCGAAGGACAGAGCGATATTCCGCGCGATGACGAAGCCGAGAAGTTCTGGCTCGAAGTCGGCGTGCCTAAAGAGCGCATCTTCGCCATGGGAATGAAAGACAACTTCTGGCAGATGGGCGACACCGGCCCCTGCGGCCCCTGCAGCGAAATCCATTACGACATGGGCGTCGCCGCCAGCGACGCCGGACACACCGACTGCCAGTTCCCCTGCGAGTGCGGCCGCTACGTCGAAATCTGGAACCTGGTCTTCATGCAGTTCGACAAGACCGCCGACGGCAAGTTCAACCCGCTCCCGAAGCCGTCGATCGACACCGGCGCCGGCCTCGAGCGCGTAACGGCAGTGTTGCAAGGCGTGATCTCGAACTACGACACCGATCTCTTTGTCCCGCTCATCCAGCGCGCCGCTGAACTGACTGGAACGAAGCAACTCGATGAAGAGCTCAAGCGCGAGGACTGGGAAGAGCAGCACCACCAGGCGGCATCGCTGCGCGTCATCGCCGACCACGCGCGTGCTGCGACGTTCCTCATCTCCGATGGCGTTCTGCCCATGAACGAAGGCCGCGGCTACGTGCTGCGCAAGATCATTCGCCGCGCCATCCGCCACGGACGCCTGCTCGGCGCGGAGAAGCCGTTTCTGTACGAGATGGTCTTCGCCGTCCGCGACATGATGAAAGATGCGTATCCGGAATTGATCGAGTCCGCGAATCGAGTGTCCGAGACGATCAAAGGTGAAGAGACCCGCTTCGCGCACACGCTTGGATGTAGGACTGGATCGTTTGGAAGAACTGATCGTCCGTGCCGAAAAGGGCTGGACATTTCCGAATACCACCGACGAGGCGTTGCGTCAGAGCATTTCCGGGCGCTTGGGATCGAAGTCAGCGCCGGAAGCTATTCGCTGACTTTCGAATGCGCGACCGACGCATTCCAGGCGAAGAAGCATTCAAGCTTTATGACACCTTTGGACTGCCTCTCGACTTCATGGACGATGCAGCCCGCGATCGCGGGATCGCGTTCGATCAGGCCGGGTTCGACGCCGCCATGGAAGAGCAGCGCAAGCGCGCGCGGCTTCCTGGAAGGGCGGTGGCAAAGCCACAGCGAGCCCCGCTTATCAGGCGCTGCCGCAGACGAAATTTGAAGGCTACCGCCAAACGCGCTCCGACAACTGCGAAGTCCTCGCCATCATCAAGTCCGAGAACGGCGCTGGTGTCGGCGCGCAGGAGCTGAAGCCCGGCGAACGCGGCGAGATCGTTCTCGATCACACGCCCTTCTACGCCGATGCCGGCGGACAAGTCGGCGACGTCGGCTGGCTCTACGCCGAAGACCACAACACGCTCGTCGCCGATGTCGAAGGCGTAACGTATCCCGTGCAGGGTGTGCGCGCCCATCGCGTTGTCGCAAAGCAACCCATTCGCGTTGGCGACAAGCTCGATGCCGTGGTCAACGACGAAGTCCGCCGCGCCACCATGCGCAATCACACCGGCACCCATCTTCTTCATGCAGCGCTGCGTGAAGTCCTTGGCTCCCACGTCAAGCAGGCTGGCTCTTTGGTCGATCCCACGCACCTCCGCTTCGACTTCTCGCACTTCGCCTCGCTCGGCGACGAAGAACTGCAAGACATCGAAGACCTTGCCAACAAAGAAGTCCTGCGCAACGATCGCGTCGAAGTCATCGAAGACGTGCCCATCGACGTCGCCGTCAACGAATACAAGGCGATGGCGCTCTTCGGCGAAAAGTACGGCGACAGAGTTCGCGTCATCCGCATCGGCGATTTCTCCACCGAGCTGTGCGGCGGCACGCACACGGCAGCGACAGGCGAAATCGGCCTCATCAAAGTTTTGAAAGAGGGAAGCGTCTCCAGCGGCGTTCGCCGTCTCGAAGCCGTCACCGGCGAAGGCTCGCTCCGCCACTTCCGCAAAGACCACCAGCTGGAGAACGTCGTGGCCACGCTGGTGCGCGGTCGGCGAAGATCAATCTCCGGCCGAAGCTCTCAAGCAGGAACTCGAGCGCCGCGAAGAAGAACTCAAGAAACTCCGCAAGGAACTCGACCAGGTCGCGCATGAAGTCCGCGTCGAGTTCAGTGCAGTCGGCCGCCGAAAACGTCCGCGAGGTCAAAGGCGTCAAAGTTCTCGCCACCCGCGCCGACAACCTGGAGCGCGCCCAACTGCGCGTGCTTATCGACAACCTGCGCAACAAACTTGGTTCCGGCGTGGTCGTGCTCGGCTCAGTGAGCGACGGCAAGGTCGCGCTCATCGTCGGCGTCACCAAAGACCTGACTGCGAAAATGCAGGCCGGCAAAATCATCGCCGAAGTCGCCAAAGAAAGTCGGCGGCTCCGGCGGCGGCCGCCCCGACATGGCCGAGGCTGGAGGAAAAGACCCCGGCGCGCTGGATTCGGCGCTGGCCGAGAGCTACGACGTGGTCGAGAAGCTGATTCAGTGATTCACCGCCGAGGCATTCCCTCAGTGCCTCTTTGTCCCTGTGGCTAGATACTCAACGCATTGCTCCACGCACGTTTCCAGGCTCTGCGAGGTGTCAACGTCGAGCTTCGGCGCAGTAATCGGTTCAAAGTAAGACTTCACCAGAAAATACAGCAGCGGATCGCGGTTCTTGGCGGGGTGTTTGTCACGGTCCTGCTTGATGCGTTCGAGCGCGAGCGCCTCCGGACAATGCAGGTACAGAATGCTGAAGCCGGCTCCGATCGAAGCGGCAGCCTGCGCGACCTGCCTCACGTGATGAGTACGCGAGAACGTGCGCCCGTCTAGAAATACGAAGGGTACGCTGTGCTCGGCAGCGATGCGCTGTGCTGCCATTAATACCACTGACATACAGAAATCGTTCTGGCCGCTGGAGTAAGTGATCGCACCCGGCGGAAACAAAGCGGCGCGCACATCATCTTTGCTCAAGACGATCCCACCCAGGCGTTCGGCCAGTGCTCGGGCGAGAGCAGTCTTGCCGGTGCCTGGCAGCCCTGCCATGATCACGAAGCGCGTGCGATGAACCTGTGAGGTCATGGCTGAAGGGCAGTCGCGGCAACGGTGAAATAGCGTGCCAAGCCAGGCGCGGCGTCCTGGACCTCTTCGATGCGCCGCGGACGTGGGTTGAGGATGCGGACCATGCCTAACTGAGGATACGATGAACGTCAAAGTGGCGTGCGCCGTGGCCAGAACCGGCGGGTTACTTTGGTTCAAGCGCAAGAATCGGAAGGCCCCTGAAACCGGAAAGCGCTACAGTATGCATGGCGGTAAATTCGAGCGGAGGGGACGTCAAAATACCTGCAATGAATTTGCATCCTGGAGCTAAAATAACCCTCTAAAGCAGGTAAGGTGGTTAGCCATGGCAATTGCAGATACTCCTTTCACCGGCCAAATTCGGGAGCAGTTACTCGACCGGCGGGCGCGCCTGGAAGACGTGCTCTCCCGCAACGAATCGGACCAGATGCGGCGCCTTCTGGCCGACGTCGATCACGCGCTGGAGAACATGAACGTCGGCAAATTCGGACTGTGTGAGGTTTGCCACGACACCATCGAAGCCGGCCGCCTGCTGAACGACCCTACCATTTCCGTGTGCCTGGGCTGCCTGTCTCCCGCGCAGCAGCGGTCTCTGGAGCACGACCTGGAACTGGCGGCGCAGATTCAGCGCAGCTTGCTGCCTCCTCCGAACGTGGCGATTCCGGGATGGGACATTGGATATCACTTCCGTCCGGCGGGCGTGGTGAGCGGAGACTACTGCGACCTGATCGGCTCGGGTGACGGCGGGCTGCACTTTCTGCTGGCCGACGTGTCGGGAAAAGGCATCGCAGCAGCGCTGCTTTCAGCCAATCTGCGGGCGGTGTTTCGCGCGCTGATTCCCCTCGGTCTGAGCATGGAGAAGATGCTGGCGCAAGCGAGCCGTCTTTTCTGCGAGAGCACGTTGCCCACGCAGTACGCCACGCTGGTTGCAGGAAGGGTGAGCGCAGGTGGCGACCTGGAGATCGTGAATGCAGGGCACTTGCCGGTGCTGCTGGCAGGCGAACGGGGCACAACAGTTTTCGAGAGCACGGACCTTCCGTTCGGAATGTTCTGCGACCAGCAATTCAAGGCCTCGACCTCGCACCTGCAGCCGGGTGACACGCTGGTGCTGTACACCGACGGCATCTCGGAGGCGGAGAATCATGCGGGCGACGAGTACGGAGTGCAAGCCCTGAGGAATCTGCTCCAACAGCGCGGCATGTGCTGCCCGGAGCGGCTAATCAAGGCCTGCCGCGAACAAGTAGAACAATTCCGTGGAGGCCGGGAACTCGCTGATGATGAGACCCTGTTGGCTATTCAGTACCTGGGAGTGGCGTCGCGCGCCGCGGTCGTGTAAGCGCATGACGGTGGCCGATTGAAGGCACAATCGTTGACCTGGCGGTCTGCGCCCTGATTACTGGTGCCGAAGAAGGGACTCGAACCCCCACACCCTTGCGGGTACATGGACCTGAACCATGCGCGTCTGCCAATTCCGCCACTTCGGCGCGGGAAACGAACGAGCGAAAAATAGCGCTCACTGCGTCGGCAAGATTTGATTGTACAGGCGCTGTCGCCGGTTCGCCAAGCGTGGAGGCAGGCTTAACTGGCTGCTGAATCCAACTCGCCGCGGCTGTTGGTCTCCTGTTGGCCGTATTCCTTCAGCTTGTTATGCAGCGTCTTGAGGCTGATTCCAAGGATCTCGGCGGCCCGAGTCTTGTTGTTATGTGTGGATTCAAGGGTCTTGAGAATCAACTGTCGTTCAGCCTCGCCGACCGTTGTCCCGACTCCGAGATGAACAGAATTGGCGTCGTGCACAGGAGCCCGGACAAAGGCTTGTCCGAAGCCCGGAGGGAGGTGCTTCGGTTCGATCATGGGACCGTCGCAAATAATCACTGCCCGCTCCAGGGTGTTGCGCAATTCACGGACATTGCCCGGCCAGGCGTGAGCCTGGAAGGCGCTCATAACGGCTTCGCCCACTCCCACGACCCTGCGTCCATGCTTGTCGTTCATGTCAGCGAGCAGGGCATGAACCAGTTCGGGCAAATCGTCCATGTGCTCGCGCAGGGGCGGCATATGAATGTTGAAGACGTTGAGCCGATAGTAAAGGTCATTGCGCAGTGCGCCACGAGCTACAGCTTCCTCGGGGGGCTTGTTGGTGGCGGCAAGCACGCGGACGTCGACGGAGGTCTCGCCTTTGCTGCCCAAGCGACGCAGCTTGCGGTCTTCCAGCACGCGAAGCAGCTTCGCCTGAGTGGCAATTGGCATCTCGCCAATCTCATCGAGCAGCAGGGTCCCGCCCTCCGCCAGCTCGAAACACCCCGTGCGGCGGTCGACTGCCCCGGTAAACGCGCCCTTCTCATGCCCGAAGATCTCGCTCTCGATGAGAGTTTCGGGAATTGCCGCGCAGTTGATGGCCACGAATGGTTTCGACTTGCGAGGGCTGAGGGAGTGAATGGTGCGCGCCAGTAGCTCCTTGCCGGTTCCGCTTTCTCCGGTGATGAGAACAGAAGCGGTGCTGGGAGCGACCATTTCAACCAGGTGAAAGATCTCCTGCATTTTTCGCGAGGGACCGACCAGCGATCCCAGCACTCCGACATCACGCAACCTGCGCCGACTGGCTTCCAGTTCACGCTCGGCGCCGCGAATCCGGGTTGCATTCTGCAGAATGTTTCTCAAGCGCGTGGGATTGACCGGCTTCTCAATGAAGTCGAAGGCTCCGCGCTTCATGGCGGTCACGGCTGCGTCGACCTTCCCCATACCCGTCAGCAGGATGACTGCGACCGGGTGCGGTGCCGCGGCGATCTGCTCCAGTAGCTCCAGACCGTCCATGCGGGGCATCTTCAGGTCGGTGACCACGATCCCCGGTCCCCAATCCGTTACTTTTGCCAATCCGTCAACACCGTCCTCGGCGGTGGCGGTTTCATAGCCCCAGGCGCTCACCAGTTCGGCGAGCCCCGTACGCTCGTTTTCTTCGTCCTCGACAATCAGTACTTTTTCCTGGATCATTCCCAAAAGCTGCCTCTAGGAAGTGGCGAATCTAGCGAGATATTTGTCGAACGCCTCTCATGCCTCTTGAGGAGTGTGGCCAGCGACCCCGCACCGGTTTCCAGTATTGCACTCCGGGCAGGATGTCGTAGACAAGGCGGCTTCCTGTAAAGGTAACACTTTTAGGACGCGGTCGGGTCAAAGACGAGGGGCAGCGATCGACAGCGTAGACACGCGCAAAATAAATCGGCAAACCTCGGTGACTCGAGCCCATCTTGGGAAAAGACTCGCGTGGTCGCTGCCGCAGTAGATCGTCATTTGAGCAATCGATGCGAGCAGTGGCACGCGACCATGGTGGGGCATTACTGCGAGACCACCCCGCAGATCTGATTTCTTCCCAAAAAATTCCCTTTACTGCGCCGCCGACCTGTGTTGTACGATATATGACAATAGCAGTTGCAACTCGGCTGTGCGTCGGGGCGTACGTTTCGCGATAGCATCGTGGGACGGAATGGCGAGGTGCAAGTGATCTTGCGGGAACGGCACGAAGGACCCGGTTATAAAGTCAGTAAACATCGGAAAACAGTAGTTTTGTAGAAAAGGCCCGATGCTGTACAATCGGGAGCTGTTACGTAGCAATCAGATCTCTTTGTACCCAATTAAGTTCAAGACTGAACCCGAGTGGGCCACTTTGCTGAAGGTACTGCTAGAGTTCCGGAGGATTGAGAATGGCGTTTTCTGATGGAGTTCCGAAACGGCTTGTAGCGACATCGATCGCGCTTGCGTTTGTACTCTGTTTGTTTGGCTCTCTTGCCACAGCGCAAGTTACTGTACAGCCGAGAGCGGAAGTGTTCGGCGGCTATTCGTGGTACCACCCGAATGGCTACGTTGACTGGGGCAAGGTCCCCGACATCGCTCACGGCTGGAATGCTTCCAGCACATTTTATTTCCCCAACTTACGGAAATTGGGCGTGGTGATTGATGGCAGTGGCCACTACAACAGCACGTACGCCAATGCCGGCTTTGGGTTGGTAGGACTGCAGTACAAGTTTCGCAACGATCAGTTTTCACCGTTTGTGCGCGTATTGGTTGGCGCTGCGCATCTCAGTCCGGCAGGACTGGACTCAGAGTGGCGTGCGGCGGTGGGAGGCGGTGGCGGTTTCGACCTGACCCTCACAAACTTTATCTCCCTACGAATTGCACAGGCGGACTGGCTTTACACGACTTACAATCCGCAGACGTTTACCGCCCATAGCTCGACTTGGAACAGCGTTCGCTTGTCGGCCGGCGTAGTGTTCAATCTGGGCAACTACTACACTGCTCCGCTGTCGGCCGCCTGCTCGGCGACCCCGACGACTCCGGTGTTTGCGGGCGAGCCGGTGTCGGTGACGACGAGCGGCACGAACTTCAGTCCCAAGCACACATTGGCGTATGCCTGGACCGCCACGGGTGGCAAGCTAGCCACGCCGACCGCGGCGACTTCCACCATCGATACGACCGGTCTGGCTGCAGGCAGCTACACCGCCAACGCAACCATCACCGATCCCAAGGAAAAGAAGAACAACTCGGCGAGCTGCTCGACGAGTTTCACCATAAAGCCGTTCACTCCGCCGACGGTAACCTGCTCGGCGAGTCCGGCGACTGTGAAGTCGGGTGAGACGTCCTCGATTACCGCGAACGCGACCAGCACGGATGGCGCGGAGATCACCAGCTATGCGTACGCCGCTTCGGCTGGCAAGATCAGCGGCAGCGGGACCTCGGCGGCCCTCGACACAACGGGCTTGCCTGGCTCGACGGTCAATGTGACGGTCACCGCGACCGATTCGCATGGCCTGACCGGCACCTGCACCACCTCGGTTGGCGTGATTGAGGAAATCAAGTGCGTCAGCGTCGAGGATTGGGGCGAGTGTACCTTCGAGAAGAACCCCAAGAAACCGTGGCGTGTCGACAACGATTGCAAGGACGTCGCTCGACAAACTGGCTCTGCGTCTGCAACAGATGCCCACCGGCAAGCTGGAAATCGTGGGCTACACGGACGAGACGGAGTCGGTCAAGGTGAAGGAACTCGGTGCGCAGCGCTCCGTCAACGTGAAGTACTACCTGACTACGGATGGCCCGACCAAGATCGACGGCAGCCGTGTCGAGCCTCGCGAGGGCGGGGCCAAGGGTAAGGCGACCCACTTCTTCTATCTGCCGGACGGAGCCCTGTGCTCTGGCCAGGCGGTAGAGGGAACGCCGGTTGACGAAACCCAGGTGCAGCCGCAGTCCCGTAACGCGCCTGCCCCGAAGAAGCACAAGGCGAAAGCCAAGCCTGCGGAAGCTCCAGCGCAATAGCTGAAGTGCCGCAGTTGACTCACGCCGGTGAGAGGGAAACCTCTCACCGGCTTTTTCCTGATAACCAAGAACCCAAAGTCCGGCGTTGGAAAGTTGGGATTGCGGTAGAGACGCACTGGTTTTGATACTGTGCGGCACGACCTTCGCACGCATATGATTGTGATGCGTGTTCTGAGTTCAATACTTGTTTAGGGGAGATGTCGTTGTGGTCATGCGGAAATTGATTGGTTCAGTCGCGACGCTGGCGATCGGCTTTGCCCTGCTGTACACGGTAAGCACACAAGCTGCAGTCGCCACCGAGTGGCGGTTAATTGGCCCCGATGGTGGCAATGTGCGCTGCCTGGCGTATGATCCCAGCGATCCCAACCGCATCCTGATAGGAACCAGCGTCGGGGAGTTGTTTGTCTCCCACGACGGCGGCAACTCCTGGGCTCCGTTTGTGCATCTAGGCGAGGGCGACGACCTGGTCATCGACCACATCGTTTTCGATCCCACCAATCCAAAGATCATCTATGCGGCCGGTTGGGGCCTGTACCACGACGACGAGGGCGATGTTTTCCGCTCCGATGACGGCGGTGCCACCTGGCTCGCACTGGAGGGAGTGCATGGCAAGTCGATCCGCGCGCTGGCGATGGCGCCAATCGATCATAATGTGCTGGTGATCGGAGCACTCGATGGCGTCTTTCGCTCGAAAGATGGAGGTGCGACCTGGGAGCGCATGACCCCGGAGAACCCGGAGATACTGGAGAACCACGCCTCCATGAAGAATTTTGTGTCCGTAGCGATCGACCCGCAGAATCCCGACATCGTTTACGCCGGCACCCGTCATCTGGCATGGAAGACCTCCGACGGCGGAAAGAACTGGCGTAACGTAAAAGATGGCATGCTCGACGATTCCGATGTTTTCAGCATCATCGTCGATCCCCGAACGCCTTCGCGGGTTTACGCCAGCGCGTGCTCGGGGATCTACAAAAGCGACAATGGCGCTGAGTTATTTCGTCGAGTGCAAGGGTTGCCTCATTCCGCAATTCGAACCAGGGTCTTGAAGCAGGATCCGGATCGGTCTTCGATCGTTTACGCCGGCACCACCGGCGGACTGTGGAAGACCGTGGACGGCGGCACCAAGTGGTCGCTGGTGACTTCGGACGATGTTGTGGTGAACGATGTTCTGATCGATCCTCGCAATCCGCAGCGGGTGCTGGTCGCCACCGATCGCGGAGGAGTGCTGGCGAGCAATGACGGATTCGCCAAGTACCGGTCGTCGAATCGCGGTTTTTCACACCGAATGATCGGCTCCGTGATTGCCGACCGCAAGGATCCCAATCGCCTTTACGTGGGTATCGTCAACGACCGGCTGCATGGTGGCTTGTTCAGCACCGACGACATGGGGCAGAGCTGGCAGCAGGTCAGCAAGGGGCTGGGCGACCGCGACATACTGAGCATGCAACAGGCAGACGATGGAGTCATCTTTGCCGGCACGAACCATGGCATTTTCTCGCTTCCGTCGTT
This sequence comes from uncultured Acidobacteriaceae bacterium, assembly GCA_963758255.1. Lineage (GTDB taxonomy): Bacteria > Acidobacteriota > Terriglobia > Terriglobales > Acidobacteriaceae > DASRAA01. The sequence goes on along the minus strand of CAVWUX010000010.1, from coordinate 57,964 downwards.
GAGCGGCACATGGGTCGCTGCCAGCATGTTTCGCGGACCGGTTCCCGAGTGGCAGCCCAAGAAAGTGGAAGAGACTCCCGAGCCGGTGCATCAGAAGACGGCGGTGAAGTCTCGGACGGCAAAAGGCGCAACCAGGAAGCCGGCGGTGACCGCGAAGAAGAAGGAACCGATCGAAGTTCCCATTCCCATCGCCATCGCGCCGCGTGTGCGCTCCATCCAGATCACGGACAAGGCATGGTATGCCGCCACCAACGAAGGATTGTTCATCAGCGTGGACGGCGGTAAAAAGTGGTACGGCACTCCGGTCGATGGCGAAAGTGACTTCGTAGCTGCCAACGATTATCCTGATGGGACTCTGACCCTGGCCAGTGTCAAGCGGGCGTTCCTCTCGCGGGACGCAGGTCGAACCTGGTCGGAGATCACGCCTCCGAAGTATGTCACCGGCATCTATAACTTCACCATGACTCCGGATTCATCGCTTTGGCTGGCAACCCGGGAAGGCGCGCTGCGCACCACCGATGAAGGCAAGGATTGGTCGCACGTTATGAACGGCTTGGCCTCTAGTTATGTGCTGGGCGTGAACTACGACGAGAAGGCGCAGCGGCTCTTGGCGACGGCAATGAATTCGCGCGGCGTATTTGAAAGCGTCGATGGCGGCAAGACTTGGAAGCTGAGCTCCGAAGCCAAATTCTCCATTCGTTCGGCCATGGGTTATCAGGACCTTCTGCTAGCGGTCTCATGGCATAACGGATTGCTTTTGCAGCGGGCCGGCACTGCAGCTTCGGTATCGACGGCGGCTGTTGGGGGTGGAAGCGCAGGGGCTAAGAACCAGGATTAGAAGTTCATTTAATCCGACGGAGAAAACGGGGGGCAGTCAGCCTCCCGTTTTTTTGCGCTTTCTTATCTACCTGGAGATTCGACGCCCATTCTGGGAACCGATGGCATATTGATTCTGTTTCGGGATTCATGGGCCAAGATCCACATTTCACGCTACATACAGTCCCTGCGAGCTGCAGTTCGTCCCGTTTCGGAACTTCAAGCCAAATTTCCCGGTACGACGAGCACCTCTCTTTCCCGTCCTTAGCGTATTGAAAAGACAGATGTTGTTCCACGGTTCGGGTTTGGCATTACTCGTGCCTTTCAATTGGATGTTCGGATGACAGGATTCTGGAAGGGGACGAGTCATGAGGCCATTTCAAAGAGTGGATGGGTGAAGGCAGCGCTAGCGCGGGAAGCCGCAATGCCACTGTATGTTCCAAAGTTACCTGCGCAGATTGCGCTGAAATCCTGCACGACCTGAACAACGTATTGGCCGGAATACTGCTGAACGCCCAGGTGATGGAATGGAAGATGCCGTCCTATAGCCGCGGCAAGCGCTACCTGCACGAGATCGAGCGAAGCGCGCAGCGGGGCGGCGAGATCTTGAAGCGTCTGCTGAGGAAATTGGAAGCCGGGGAGCAATCGGCGTCGAACGATGGTTGCAGATATGTAGAAGCGAGCGCGCTGACGCTGATTGAAGGTACGAATTCGCCTCCACGTGCCGATCCCCTGAAGGCGGCGGGACTCAAGCTTGAGGCGAACGTCGAGCCGGCAACGGTTATTCTGCCAGACCCAGAAAAGGTTCCTCACACGATGGTGTGACCGCCGTACTAGCGTCGATTTCCCAAAAAGGGACAATGGTCATGCAGACGTTGCCACAATCTAATTGCGATTGCTTCGTCAATCCGAGTTGTATGGAAGAGGACCTGGCCGTGCATACTGCCGAGACATTTACAACCATTGAACAGACCGCCGATACAAATCTCCTTAACCTATTGATCGTTGACGACGAACGCTCGGTGCGCGAGTCCTGTCGTGAGGTCGCGATGGCGTTGGGGTTCAGCACCGAGATCGCGGATTCACCCGAACACTGCTACCGGGTCCTGGATAGCACGAACGTGGACGTCGTATTGCTCGATCTGCGGCTTCCGGGCACGAACGGCGTGGAAGTGCTGCGCGAGATCAAACGACGCCGTCCGGATACCGTAGTCGTGATCATGACTGGATTTGCGACCGTGCAGTCGGCGGTTCAGGCCATGAAATCTGGCGCCTACGACTATGTCACCAAACCCTTCAACTTCGATGAGCTGCGCCTGGTGCTGGACCGGGTGACAGCGCACCTGAAACTCGCCACGGAGAACCGGCTGCTGCGCGAGCAGGTGAAGTCGAAGCATGGATTCGGGGCGATGGTGGGACAGGCGCCGGAAATGGACCGGCTCTATCGCATCATCGGAAAGGCAGCCCACAGCACGCATCCGGTGCTCATCCTGGGCGAGAGCGGCACAGGCAAGGAGTTGGTGGCGCGTTCGATCCACTATTCGGGCTCCTTTCGCGACAAGCCCTTCATTCCTGTCGATTGCGGTTCGCTGGTGCCCACCTTGATCGAGAGCGAACTGTTCGGCTACGTGAAGGGTGCATTTACCGGCGCGGTCCGGGCCAAAGACGGTCTAATGGCCGCCGCCGATGGTGGGACCGTGTTTCTGGACGAAGTCGGCGAATTGCCGGTGGACCTACAGGCAAAACTGTTACGGGCCCTGCAGGAGAAAGAAATCCGGCCGGTCGGCGGTACCCGCGCGATTCCCATCAATGTGCGCATCCTGGCGGCCACTAATCGCGATCTGGAAGAGGCCGTACAACAGGGAACCTTCCGCCGCGATCTGTACTTCCGGCTCAATGTATTGACGTTGCGGGTGCCGGCGCTGCGCGAGCGCAAGCAAGACATTCCCTTGCTGGCGGGACACATTCTGGAACGAGTCGCCCGCACCACGGGTGTTCAGCGCAACATCAGCGACGACGCCCTCAGACTGATGCTCAACTACGACTGGCCCGGTAACGTGCGCGAACTGGAGAACTGCCTGGAACGGGCGTGCGCCCTGACCTCGGGTCCAACCATCCACATTGCTGACTTGCCGACTGCGTTGCAGAACTCTCAGACGCAGACACCGGCGGTGGTTCCGACCAGTCTCGAGTTGGCCGGCGTTGCGTCGCTGGCGGATCTGGAGAAGCGGGCGATTCTGCACGCCATTACGGTCCTGAACGGCGACAAGCTGGAGGCCGCCCGGCAACTGGGAATCGGCAAGACGACCCTGTATCGCAAACTGAAAGAATACGGCTCGACGGTGTAGCCGCCGGGCCGCATCCATCTCTCTGGGCATACCTGCTTCTGTGCGGGGCCGGTGAAGTGCGCCCACATCTGTTGACCGGAGGATCCTATGGTTATCCTGATAACAACATCGCCGCGAGCCAGAGAGTGTGCCGCGGCCATCGAACAGACGATACGCCAGAAAACACAGATCGCGTCATCGCTGGCAAAAGCCGTCGAGTGCCTGCAAGCGCACGAATACGACGCCGTGGTTCTCGACGAGTCGTTCAACCATGTCGACACTGGAGGCGTAAGCCAGTTGCTGAACCACGCAGGAGCGGCCATGCCCATCTACGTCAATCTGGCGCTGCACGGCACGGAGAGAGTGACGCGCGAAGTGCAAAACGGCATGTTGCGCTTTGTGCGGGAGAAGCTGGCTGCCATGCGGACGGCGGAAAGCGTTCTGCGCAACCTGCTGCGGGGCGAGGTGACCGGCATCCTGCTGAACTGCGAACTGGCGTTACGGACGCCATCGGTAGCCGAAGGTATGGCCGAGAAAATCCAAGTCATACATGAGCTCGCCGAGAACATGCGTCTCAAGCTGGAAGGCACGCCCGTGGACGCACCTCGGGAACGCCCTCGCATGCCGACCACCGCCACTCCCGCGTTGGGGAGCAGGACGCACTGACTACTCCGTTCGCAGCGCTTTCATGGGCTCGATGGAAGCAGCCCGCCGGGCTGGCAACAAGGCCGCCAGCAGCGCCACCAATGCGACCAGCAAGGTGCCGGCGAGGAGAGTGAGCGGGTCAAACGAGCTCACCCCGTAGAGTTGGCTGCGAACCATGCGGGCCAACAAAATGGAGAGCGGAATGGTGAGCACAATGCTCACGCCGGCCAGCCACAGGACATCCGCCAACACCATGCGAACGACGCTGATCCGCTGGGCGCCCATGGCCATGCGGATGCCGATCTCGCGGGTGCGTTGGGCGGTCGAGTAGGCCAACACCCCGTAGAGGCCGATGGCAGCGAGCAGCGTGGCCAGCGTTGCAAATACCACCGCCAGCAAGGCGATCAGCCGATCGTTCATCAGATTGTCGGCGATCTGCTCATCCATGGTGCGCATGGTGTCGAGCACCAGCTTGGAATCCAGGTTCTGGAGGGCAGTACGAATGGTCGCTTCGGCAGCTTCCGGCGACTGCCAGGTGCGAACGTAATACTGCAATCCGCCCTGCTTTTCGTTCTGGGAAAACGGCTGATAGATGGTGCGCCGGATTTCATCGCGCACGCCCGTGTGCTTGGTATCTCCGACGACTCCTACGATCTGGATGTCGAATTTGGTCCCGTCCCCGTGCCCGCGTCCAACTGCGCGACCGATGGCGTGTTGCGGATCGCCGAAATACTTGCGCGCCAGGGTCGCATTCACCACCGCCACTTTCGGCTGGCCAACCACATCCTGATCGGTGAAGACCCTTCCCGCCAGCAGTGGAAGCCGCAAGGTGGCGAAGTAGCCGGGGGTTACGGAGGGAGCTTCCATACCCATATCTTCATCCTCCTTGGCCTCGTACCCGCCGATGGAAAAGGTGCTGACGATGTCGTCGTTCGCCAGTTCAGGGTCGTCGGTGCCGCCCACGGAGTGGACGCCGGGAAGCGCTGCGAGCGTATCAAGCACCCGCTGATGTAAAGGACTTATCTGCTCCTGCTGGTATCCAGCCAACTGCGGACTTATGCCGAAAGTTACGAGGTGATCGGTAACGAAGCCAACGTCCTGCGACTCCAGGTTATGGAGCGTGCGCACGAAGAGTCCCGCACCGACCACGAGCATGAGGCTCAATCCGATCTGCAAGCCCACCATGACTCGGCGAAACCGCAACGGCGACGCGCCGGTCGTCCCGCTCTGCTGCTTCAGCGAGTTCACCAGATCGGGCTTCAGAAAACGCAACGCGGGCGCCAGGCTGAAGACAACGCTGGCGGCAAAGGCCATGACAAAGTTGAAGAGCAGAATACGCAGGTCGACACTCGTGTTGAAGGGAAATTGAGAGACGTCTCCCACGACGACGGCGCGGACCAATGCTCTTGAAGCCAGAGGCGCGAGGATCAGGCCGGCGATGCCTCCCAACGTACCCAGCAGCAGGCCTTCGATCAGCAATTGCCGGATGATCTGCCACCGACTGGCGCCCATCGCGTAACGGACCGACATTTCCCGCGCACGGCCCGAGGCGCGCACCAGCAGCAGGCTGGATATGTTCACGCACGCCATCAGAACCACGAGCCCTACCATGCCCATCACGATGAGCAGTGGCTCTCCGATCTGATCGCGCAGCGGAGAGAAGCCCTTGGATCCGTCAACGACGAACAGGTGCGCCTTGTCGAAGAATGCCTGGCGAAAGTGCTCAGAGGTGCTCTTGAATAACGGAAACTCTTCCGCTCGAAGTCCATTCCAGAGTGGGTTGATGCCGGCTTCCGCCGCTGCCGGAGTTTCGCCCGGCTTGAGGCGGGCGGCCAGCGTCAACCACCGCGACTTGTGATCGTCGAAAATCTGGAGACGAGCCTGAATCACAGGTTGGGCCGTGATGGGCACAAAGATCTTGGGAGTCTGTCCGGCGACTACGCTGTGAAACCCCGGAGCCGAGACTCCGACGATCATAAACGGGTGGGCATTGATCAGCAGCGTCTGATTGATCACGCGTGGATCGGCGCCCAGCTTCGTCTTCCAGTAGTTGAAACTCAGGACAGCAACCGGTGGACTGTTAGGAACGTCGTCGGAGGGCACCATGAGCCGGCCGATCGCAGGTTGTACCCCCAGCACCTGAAAATAGTTGCCGGAGATCATCTCGCAACTCACCAGATCCGGCGAGTTGTTCCACTGGATGCCTGCCTGGCACTGATCGCTGGCCAGCAGGCCGTCGAACACCGTGTTCTTGTCGCGAAGATCGCGGTACATCGGATAGGAAAAATAATCCTGGTCGTCTCCGCCATACGACTGAATGTGCCCGGGGCTGGACCCGGCAAATCGCAGTCGCACCAGCTGCTCGGGATGAGATACCGGCAGCCGGCGCAGCAGAGCCTGGTCTAGCAGGGTGAAAACCGCAGTATTGGCGCCGATACCTAATGCCAGCGTGAGCACCGCCACAATGGCGAATCCCGGGGCCTTGCGGATCTGCCGCAGTGCCATTCGAATTTCGTACAGGATCGTTCCCATCAGTTCCTCATCTCCTGAGTCAAATGGCTATTCGGTTCTCAGTGCCTTCATCGGCTCAATGGACGCCGCCCGCCGCGCGGGAAGATAACTCGCTATCAGGACGGTTGCCACGAGCAAGGCGATGGCAGTGAGCCACGGGAGGAAGTTCAGGATGCTGACCCGAAACAACAGGCTGCTGAATAACCGTCCCAGCACTGCCGCGGCGACCAGTCCAAACGCCACCCCAAATACTGCCAGGCGCAGTCCCTGCAGCAGAACCAGCTGCAGCACTCGGCCGCGCTGTGCGCCCAGCGCCATCCGCACCCCCAACTCGCGAGTCCGGAGGCGGACCGAAAAGCTGATGACGCCGTAGAGTCCCAGGGCCGCGAGAAGCAGCGCCAGACCGGCAAAAGCGCCGAGCAGGATGACCAGGAATTTGCGGCCCACCAGAGATTCGTTGACCCGTTCCTCCATGGTCTTAACGTCGTAAATGGGGATACTCGAGTCGCCCGCTCGAACAGCAGCGGCCAGGTCAGAGGTCAGATTCTCCGCTGGACGCGAGGAGCGTACCACAAGCGAGGTTGCCAGGCTCGGGAGCTGTGCGATCGGGATGTAGTAGAAGCCCTCGTTGGTGTCGGCCTCAAGCGAGTTGGAACGGGAGTGAGCTACCAGACCGACAATCGTGAACCACGGTCCTTTGTTGGGATCGTCGAAGGCGATATGCTGGCCGATAGGATTCTGCCCCGGCCAATATTGATGAGCGAGAACTTCGTCGACAATGGCCACCTGCTCGGTAGTCTTGCGGTCCTGATCAGTAAAATCACGGCCCTGCAACAGAGGAATGCGGAGAGTCGTGAAATAGTCCGGGGAGATCAGCCGGATGCTGCCATGAGGGCCGGGGTCGTTGGGTCCCTTCGGACGTCCTTGAATGTAGAAGCTGGACATACCGCCATTGTTGCTGAAGGGCAGGGAATCGACCAGCGCTGCCGAACTGACGCCAGGGATGTTGCGCAGACGTTCCTCCAGGGCGGTGAGGAAAGCGGCTTGCTTCTCATCCTTGTCGTATACGGTTTTTGGCAGTGAGAACGAAGCTGAGGCCAGACCGTAGGCTTGGAAGCCGGTTTCGACCGTCTCGACAGCGCGGAGGCTGCTGAACAGAAGACCAGCGCCGGCTAGCAGCATGAGTGAAAGGGCGATCTGCGCGATTACCAGCGTGGAGCGCGCCCGTTGACTGCGACGTCCGGAGGTACCGGAGCGGCCGGACTCATGCAAAGCGCTGAACCAGCCGGGTTGCGTGCGGTGCCAGGCGGGTACGACACCACAGAGCAATGAGCAGACAACGGCAATTGCAACGACGAAAAAGAGCACGGGTCCCCGGAAAGAGAGCTGCAAATGTTCGGCCAGATTGGGCGGCAGGCCGCGCAAAAGGAAAGGGGCAACAACATAGGCGACAACAAAGCCAAGGGCGAGTCCGCAGACTGTCAGCACAACGCTTTCCATCAACGCCTGGCGAACCAGTTTCCAGCGGGATGCACCCAGAGCGATCCGCACCGCCAGATCGCGTTGACGCGCCGAAGCGCGTGCCATTTGGAGGCCGGCAATGTTGGCACAGGCGATCAGCAGTACCATTCCAACCGCCGCCAGCAGCACGATCAGCGGCTTGCGAAGATTGCCCCCGATAAATTCGGTGAGAGGTATGGAAAACATTCCCCAGCCGCTGACTCTGCCGTAGCTATTGCTGCCTTCCGAGGTGATGTTCTCTTCGGCCTTCTTGTTGAGATAGGCATTGGCCTGCTGCAACGTGACTCCGGGCCGAAGGCGGGCGACGCCGAAGAGATATTCGTTATAGCGGTAGTTTGGGTCGTGATAGCGCGCGGGAAGAAGCGCAATTGGAACCCAGATCTCGGCCTGATTGGGCCATTTAAACTCCGGGCCCATGACTCCTATCACCCGATACGATCGTTGATTGAGGACGATGGAGCGACCGACGATCTCCGGGTCAGATCCAAAACGTTTCTTCCAGACATCGTGCGACAGCACAACCACAGGGCCGGCGCCCGGCTGGTCTTCTTCCGAGGTGAACACGCGCCCAAGGACAGGACGCACCTCAAAAACGTCGAAGTATTGCGATGAGACTTGCGCGCCACTCACCAATTCGGGATTCGCATTCTCCCGGCTGAAATTGAAGTTCGTGGCGTTAGCGACAGCGGCTGCGGCAAAAATGTCTTTTCCGGCATCCGCATCGGCGAAGTCAGGTGCGGAGATCGAAATGTTACTCAGGTCGGCCAGACCACCGTAGCGGGCGCGCAGCGCAACCAGGTTCGCCGCATGCGGAACTCCGCTGGGATTCAGAAGGATCGCGTTGGTCACGGAGAAGACCGCGATGTTGGCGCCAATGCCAAGCGCGAGGGTGAGGATGGATACGATGGCGAATCCGGGTGACTTGGCAAGTTGCCTTATTGCGTAGCGAAGTTCTTGTGCGATTGAGTGCACGGTCTGTCTCCTGACTTCAACGGTTGGCCTGGCCGTACAAAGGTACGGGATTCACGCGCGCGAGGTTCAAAGGAAAACATGCACGACGGCAGCCATCCGATAGCTCCTATTTTCAGTGGCTTACAGACGGTCTTTCGCGGGTGATGTCCAAGCGCGCACGCGATTGTCCGTTGCCGGACAGGGAACTGCGAACCACAATCTCCGCTACAATGAACCGACGGCGCAACCCGCCGCGAAAGTGGGGATGAGAGCAATGGCGCAAGTGAAGATCACTGTACGCAGGAACGGGCCATACCGCGTGGAGGCTCCCGAAGGATCGATTGAACTCGTCGACGCCGACGGGAATCCTTACGACTTGACTGGGAAGCCGGCATTTTCGCTGTGCCGATGTGGCGGATCAGTGAACAAACCATTTTGCGACGGGACCCATTCGAAGATCGGATTCCAGGGAGCTGAAGCGGCAGTGAAGAAGATCGACGAAGCTACGCCTGAACCGCCGAAAAGTTAAGCCGCCAACCATGGCACCTACAAGGGGAGTGCCAGGCGCGCTCCCCTTTGTTATTTGGGTTGGGGCAGGGGACTAACCGAACCGGCATCGGCCGGCACATCTTTCAGTCCATCGACCATCGCGCGCGCCTCGGCCGCATACTGTCCTTTCGGAGCGAGCTGCAAGTAATGCTGAAAAGACTCGCCAGTCGATTTGTAGGTGGAGCCGGGAGCGCCGAGCGCCGCCAGGCGTAGCTGACACAGCCCCTTCCAGTAGTAGGCCTCGGCAATTGGCGGCACGGCTGCGGCAGCTAGCGAAAAAGCATCAGCAGCCAGTTGAAGCGTTTCCTGAGTGTCATCGGCCGGACCTGACTCAGCTTGTTTCAGAAGAGCAGCTCCGAGATTCTTGTGGTATAGGCCGGCGTGGTCGGGGCTAATCTGTCCGGCGGTGCGGAAGTTGTCCGCAGCTTCCCGCCATTGCTTCATCGAAGTGTAGGCTGTGCCGAGGTTGTTGTAGTACGTCGCGCTTGGCGCGATGGCAATGGCGTACTTGTAATACCGAATGCAATTTTGCAGCAGCGAATCCGCAGGCACTGTCGCGTGCGAGGCCTGCTGGCAGTAAACGCTGGCAAGCCAAGCCCAAGGGAGATCGCGCTTGGGATCGATTGCAGTCGCGGCCTCGGCGGCGGCGCGCGCGCCCTCCCAATTTTCGGCATCCATGAAGGCTTTGGCGGCGGCAATCTGCTGGTTGATTGCGTCGGCGATAGTCTTATCCGTATTCGGCGGCGAGGTTATTTCCGACGGTGGAGATTCCGTCTGGAAGGATTCCGCCAGTAGCACCTGCCGGGTGACTTTAACGGAGTTGAGCTGAAGGTTGATCTCGATCAGCAGGGGATGAGAACTCCACTGCAAATCGACGTTCGCGAACGACACTTGCTGTTTGCGATCGCGAATAACGTCGAGCCGGTAGCGTGATGGCTCGACCGCAATATAGGTGAATCTACCCTCGGAGTTCGACGTCACCTCGAAGTGCCTGCCTGTGGCCGGGTCGGTGAATCGCAATACCGCTCCAGCCATCGCTTTCCCGTTCTCGTCAATACAGGAGCCCATCAGTGATGAAAGCAAAACGCCCGCGGAGACCGTGCAGGAAACTAGTAGCGGCGCCAGCCACAGAATGGTGCGAAGACTTACGAAGTGTCGTCGCGTCCGCGGAAGCTTGGGCATGAGGCTAGCTGACACTAACTACGGTCGAAGTCACAACGCGAAACCTTGCGTACGAGGGTTTGGCAAGTCATCGCATTCAGGACACAGCAGTTGATTCCCTCAATGCACTGTTTTGGTTTTGCGCGACATGTAGTCCATCAGCAGATATTGTCCAAGAGTGTAGGGCGTCGTGAAGTAGGCCTTGCCGCGGCACATCTCCGTGACTTTCTGAACGAACTGCACCAGTCCGTACTCCGACGCCAGCATGAACGTGTTGATCAGGATGCCCGACCGCTTGCACTTCGAAACTTCCTGCAGGGTCTCGCTGACCACCATGGGGTCAAGACCGAAGGCGTTCTTGTAGATACGACCGTCTTCGAGAGTCAGTGCTGAAGGCTTACCGTCGGTAATCATGACGATCTGCTTCATGTCCTTGCGCTGGCGCTGCAGGATGCGTTGCGCCATGCGCAGCCCTTCGCGCGTGTTGGTGTAGTAAGGACCAACTTGCACCCGCGCCAATTGCGACAGTGGCACTTCTTCGGCGGAGTCGTGAAACAGCACCAGCGAAAGCGAATCGCCCGGATACTGGGTACGAATGAGATGCGACAGCGCCATGGCCACTTTCTTGGCGGGCGTAAAGCGATCTTCGCCGTACAGGATCATGGAGTGCGAGCAGTCCAGCATCAGCACGGTTGCGCATGACGACTGGTACTCGCACTGGTGAACCTGCAGATCGTTGTACTCGATGTTCAACGGAAGATGCAGTCCCTCGCGCTGGATGGCGTTCGATAGCGTCGCAGTAATGTCGAGGTTCAGGGTATCGCCGAATTCGTAAGTCTTCGACGCCCCGCTGGCCTCGATTCCGGTCGCGGTGTCGCGGGTGTCGTGGCGTCCAAAGCTGGACTTGCCTAGCGACCCCAGTAGATCGCGCAAGGCTCGAAACCCCAGGAAGTCGAGTCCCTTATCGGTAACTTCAAACCGCGCCTGGGCCTGGGATTCGCTGGCCTTCCCATCCACGGTGGAGGGACGTGACGGATCGTGCGGTTGATCGATGGTGATGTAGTCTTCCTGCTCCATGCGATCGATAAGCTGTTCGATGAGTTGTTCAAACTGCTCGGCGCTCATGGACTCGATCTGCTCGCGCAGTTGCTCGTCGAGCATATCGCTGTTCATGATTGCATCGGCAATGGCGTTGCGAAGATCCTCCAGCGTCTGCTCGGCGGCGCGCTGGTCATAGTAGTCCATGTACTGCCGCTGAAACCCGCTCTGCAGCAGCTGGTCGGAGAGAGCCGCGAGCAGGTCTTCCATGCTCATCTCCGACGCGGGTTCCGGGACGTATTTTTTGTATTTAACGAACTTCATAAGAAAGTGGTTAGTGGTCAGTGGCTAGTGGCTAGTTCCTGCAGCCAGTCGTTCATGAACCACTTATGGCTCTTCCATGTTGATTTCAATTACGCCTAATCGCGGGACAGTTCGCTCGATTTTCTGGCCACTAGCCACTGACCGCTGACCGCTAGCCACTAATTGTAGGGCCTGCGCTGGCGGCGAAAATCGCGTTCCTCGTCTTCCTCACGCACGGTCTGCTTCTCGCGGCGCGGCTGCTTTTCTCCGGCGGTGAACAGGCGCTCCTCGCTGCGGCCGATGCGTTTGTGAGCGTATAAGCCCTCAAGGATGAACTCCGCCGCCGAAACCAGTACCTCAGACGGCTCCTTACCGCTGAGTCCGAGAGCGCTGAGTTTGTCGAGCAGCCCCTGAATCCCCCGCAGCTTGTGCAACATCTCCTGCGCACTGGCAGAATCGCGCAATTGGATTTCACCGCCCAGGTCAAACCACTGCACCACCTGGTTCATGTTGTTGTTGCCGTGGAAGTAGCGATCGTAGGCGCGAGCGACCGCGGCGCGGATGATGTCCCGGGCCACGTTGTCGGCCCCTTTCAGCTCGCCTTCGTACTCCAGTTCGAGCTTGCCGGTGATGGCCGGCATGGCAGCGTAGATGTCACCCACGCGCGGAACCACCAGCTTCTCGCCTGAACGGATGGCTCGTCGCTCAGCATTCGAGATGACGTTTTCCAGGGCGCTGATCGGCAGCCGCTGGCTGACTCCGGAGCGCTTGTCGACGCGTTTATCCTCGCGAGCGATGAAGGCGGTATGCTCGATGACCTCCCGGATGAAGTCGGGGACCTGCAACTGATGCCCGTTGCGCTGAATCCAGGCTTCCTGATCGGTAATGGCAATACCTTCCTCGACCGTGGCGGGATAGTGCGTGCGGATTTCTGAGCCGATGCGGTCCTTGAGCGGCGTCACGATCTTGCCGCGGGCGGTGTAGTCTTCGGGATTGGCGCTGAAAACCAGTAGGACATCGAGGGGCAAACGCACCGGGTAGCCCTTAATCTGGACGTCGCCTTCCTGCATGATGTTGAACAGGCCGACTTGGATCTTTCCGGCCAGGTCGGGCAGCTCATTCACCGCGAATATCCCCCGATTGGCGCGCGGAAGCAACCCGTAATGCACGGTCAACTCACTCCCCAGTTCATGACCACCCTTGGCGGCCTTGATGGGGTCGATGTCGCCGATGAGATCAGCGATGGTCACGTCGGGCGTGGCCAGCTTTTCGACGTAGCGCTCGCCCGGTGTGAGGTAGGCGATGCGCGCTCCTTCGGGATCGTCCGCGACCAACTGCCGGCAGCGAGGGCAGAGCGGAGCATACGGGTTGTCGTGAATTTCGCACCCGGCGAGATAAGGTACCCGGGGATCGAGGAGAGTGGTCAGCGCGCGCAGGATGCGGCTCTTCGCCTGTCCGCGCAGGCCAAGCAATATGAAATTGTGCCGCGAGAGAACAGCGTTGACGATTTGTGGCACAACCGTATCGTCATAGCCTACGATGCCGGGAAACACTGGCTCATCGCTGCGCAGGCGCACAATGAGATTGTCGCGCAGCTCGTCTTTCACGCGGCGGGTGCGCAGGCGCTCCTCGGAAAATTGCGGATGGCGACGAAGCTCGCTAAGGGTCTGTGGAAGATTACTCAAGGCTGGGACACCTCCCGGGTCACGACCGCTGCCCCACATGGCCGATCGATTGTTCGTATTCTACGCCAGCGCGGAGGCTGCCTCCGAATGGAGCGAGTGTTGGATTGCTCTCGATCCGGCGCGTCGAGTACCGGATAAGGTTTCTCAGCTGCCAGTTGCGGGCTTCGTAGCACGAATTCGCCCAAAGCGCCTCCAGATTTGGGCGAAAAGAAAATGGGGGGCTGTCTCCCGTTACACAGGGCGGGCCTCACGTGCTGCGTCGTATTCCGCCCACTTCCGGCGGGAGAGATTCGTACTTTCCTTCGAGCGAGGGTACCTCCTGCCGCTGATTGGACGGCAGCAGACCGGTCGCGGTCGAGTCGATCGACCGCAGGTGCATGTCGCGTTGCGGAAAGGGTATCTCGATGCCGGCGTCGGCGAGCTTCTGCATCACGGCCAGTGCCACTTCGCTGGTGATCTGGAGCCAGTTATTTTCCTGCATGATCCAAAAGTGCAGCTCGAAATCCAGGGAGCTGTCTCCAAACCCTTTGAAGTAGACCATCGGCTCCGGTTTGGTGAGTACGAGTTCGTGCTTCGCGGCGGCTTCCCTAAGGATATTCAGCACGATTTTAGGGTCGGAACCGTAGGCTACCCCAACGGGCAATTCTCGGCGGCGTTGCGACTCCGACAGGGTCCAGTTGATCACCTTATTGGAGATCAGTGTGGCGTTGGGAATGATGACCTCCGCGCCCTGGAAGCTGCGGATGGTGCTGGAACGGATTCCGATGCGGGTGACCCGGCCCGTGTTGTTGTCGACCTCCAGGATGTCGTCGATGTGAATAGGCCGCTCGAACTGGAGAATCAGTCCGGAAACGAAGTTGTTGATGATATTCTGCAGTCCAAAGCCGAAGCCGACGCCAATTGCGCCGGTCAGAACCGTGAACTTGTTCAGCTCCACCCCTCCAACGTTGACCGCAGAGAGGAATACCAGCACCAGGATCACGTAGTACAACGTGGACGAAATCAGTTCGGGCAGGCCGCGCGACAACTGGAATCGCTTGAGGACCTCCTCGCGGAGGCTGAAACGAATCACTGCGGCGGCAAAGTACCCGATCAACAAGATAAGGAAGAATCCTAGAACGCTGCCCAGGGTGATTCCAGCCGCTCTTCCTGCGATATGAAAGTCGAGAAAACGGGTGACGGCGTCGCTGAACGATTCGCCGAGGCTGAGCAGATCAAGCGTCGCTGTGAGCCAGATGAAGACCCCGATCCCTGCTACAAGACGAGGGACCCAACGGGTGATCGGGTAGCGATGCAGTCGTACTGCGGCGATCCGCTCTGCAATTGGGGATGCTATGCCCGCCAGGAACAGTGAGGTGAAAACTCGGTACGCGGTGAACCCACTCAAAGCGATGAATGCGCTATAGAGACTGGCGGAGGCGAGAAATTGGGCCAGCCTCACGTAGCCAAAGAGGTTAGCAAACAGCGAGATTCCTATGGACGCAACCGCGAGCCACAATCCCAGCAGTACCAGGCGGCGCATGTAGCTGTGGTCCTTGGCGCGGGCAGCACTGAAAGGCGGCAGGGTATACACAAAGTAAGCGAACAGCACGGCGTTCGAAAGAAAGTGCAGCTCCCGCCGGTGTGCCGCCGTCAACGGAATCCATGTGAGCAGGGCAGTGAATGCGCTGAACCCCACCAGGAAGTACAGCATCAACTGCGGTCGGCGCTCGATAAACGGCGGCAACAATGCCAGGATGGGAATGAGCGAAATGAGGATTGCGAGCCCAATTAGCGACATTGGAGCGCTGGGAACAAGCAGATAGCCGAACATCAGTGGAGGAAGCAATCCCAGTGCAAACCAATGGCTCAGTATCTGTACCACCGACGGCTCCAACTCTGCCTTGCTCTCCATCACCCTGACATGCAGACGGTAGGCCAAACCCTGAGAGACCATCAGCAGGATGACAATAACGGCCATCGCCCCTGAGTTTTCATGAAAGAAAGCCTTAATTGCGATCCAGCGGTCGCTGAACGACCCGTAGTTTTGCGGAATCTCCCCGACCTGGCGGCGTGTGGCGATTTGCCACAATGGCAGGCTGTCGCGATGCAGGAGGTGCCCGGTGAGTTGCTTCCGCGCTTGCGACAGGCGATCAAGCACCGCGCCGGCCATATCGATATCTGCACCGGTCTGGATCTGCATGTTTACGATCGTCTGCAACTCATCCTTGGCCAGTGCGCGAAGCTTGCGGATGTCGCTCAGGTTGCTGTCGATGATTTTGATTACTGCATCGAGATCGGCATCTCCCTGGTTTTCCTGGAGGGTCGCATCCCATCTGCTTTCTTGCTCTTGAAGTGTCTGGATCACGGCCTGCACGCTGTTGCCCCACGCCAGTAATTGTCCCTGCCACGCCGCGGTATAGGTCTGCATCCCTCGCCAATACGTCTCTTGCTCCCGGACCTCGAGCGAATTCGGAGTGGCAGATAGTAGAACGTCTGCCTCGCGTTGTTTCGACTGCAACTCCGGTTCTAGTTGCGCGAGAGCGGTGCGCATCGATTCCAATTGCTCTTGCGATGGCAACTGGCCGCCCAGACTGCGCAGCGTCTGGCCCAATTCCTGTGAACGCGCGGCCACCTCAGGCAGCGGGTAGCTGAGTGCAGCCGCTTGCGGTGGAATTGCCGCCGGCAGCTCTTGGTTTGCAATCGGCACCGCCGGCTTGCCCGGCATGATGCCTGCAAGGGGATTGGTGGCAGCTTTGGCTGGGGCGCTCTTGCCGGATGCTTTCGATCCCGGCTTCTCCGTGCCTCCCGATTGCGCGAGACCAGTCGCCGAGCCAACCAGAACGATCAACGCCAAGGCGCTTAGCGATCGGAAAAATGCCAAGCCGCCGAAGTGCGAAATGACTCTAACGGGGTTCGTAGGTATGGCCCTGCTCTCCAATGGGAACATGCTGGCGTAATTATCGCTTATGAGCGCAGTCGGACCAGCGCAAATCTTCGGTAGGAGGACACCGGCTTGTGGCCAAGCCCCGTGTACCAGCGTCTTCAGCCGGCAGTGGTCAATTCATCGAGCATGGCCTCCATCTCCGAAAGAGCGTGGCGGTTGTTGGTGCGGCGGGCCGACTCGATTCCGCTTCGCAGCATGGCTCGGGCCTCCTCGATGCGCTCCGCGCGAGCTAGCGCTTGGGCTGACATGAAATATCCGTTGGTATAGTCGGGATGCGCTTCCAGCAACTTGGCGAATTCCGCCAGGGCAGCGTCAGTTTCGCCTGCGCCGGAGTATTCCAGACCTAGGGCGTAGCGCGCAAAAGCGTCATTCGGGTTCCCCTTCAGGATCTCCTGTAACGCCGCCACGCGGGAATCATCGGCCATAAATCGTTTCTCCAGGGATTAGAACGAATGGTACAGGAGGCCGTACACCAATCTCAACGTCTCAATCGACGGCTGTGCCGGCCACGTGCTGGCGGGAACGCGTGGCCATTACAATGACAAATTAGCCCTTATTCAGCTGTTGGGGAATCGAGGCCTGCGATGCCGGAGCCCAATCATCACGTCTGATCAGGGAGATCAGGCCAAAAGGAAAGAGAAAGAGATGGAGCAAAACGAAACAGTATTGCAGCCGAGGCCAGTCAGTGAATCGAAGTCCGAGATGATCGAACTGGTACTACCCAACGACACCAACCCGCTCGGCGCGCTCTTGGGTGGCCGCCTGATGCACTGGATCGATTTGGCCGGTGCCCTTGCCGCCCATCGCCATTCGCATTCCTACGTTGTGACCGCCTCAATGGACCACATTGACTTCCTGGTGCCGGTTCACGTGGGCGACATGGTTTTGTTCCAGTCCTCGGTGAATCGGGTTTTCACAACTTCGATGGAGGTGGGAGTAAAAGTGTCAGTCGAGAACTACATCTCTAACTCGCGCCAACAGGTAGCGAAAGCCTATTTGACGTTTGTCGCCGTAGACCGTCATGGCCGCCGGCTGCCGGTGAATCCGGTTATCCCCGAAACCGACGACGAGAAGCGGCGCTACGAAGGCGCATTACGCCGCCGCGAGGCTGCGAAAGCCGAGCGCGAGCAGCGCAAAGCCGCTAAGTCCTAGCCCCGCGTTCCGCATGTTACAGTTGCACGCGTTACCCCATCGACCGGATGTAGATTATTTAGCCTGAGGGAGACATCTTAATGCGCCATGTTCGTGCCGCTGCTATTTGTCTAACGCTGCTTTTCTTTGCCCCCTGCCTTACCGCACAGCAGAAGGACGCCGCCGAATCCGCCAAGCCCGCCGACAAAACCACCGAGAAGTCCGGCAAGCTTCCCGGCGATGCGGAGAAGCCCGCAGCCCCCAAGGAAGAGCCGCCGATTGTCACCCACCACCAGATCACGGTTGGTGGACGCGCGCTGCACTACACCGCGACCGCCGGCTACATGCCGATCCGCAACGAAGAGGGAACCGAGGTTGAAGCCAACATTTTCTTTGTCGCCTACACCCTCGACAACGCCCCCGCAAAGCGGCCGCTGATGTTTTCCTTTAACGGCGGCCCGGGATCGGCATCCCTCTGGCTGCATCTGGGCGCCATCGGTCCGCGCCGTGTGAAAATGCTGCCCGACGGCGGCATGCCTCAACCTCCCTTCGAGCTGATAGACAACGAAGACACTTGGCTCGACCAGACCGACCTCGTGTTCATCGACCCGGTAGGAACCGGCTACAGCCGGGCCACCAAGAAGGAGCTCGCCAAGAAGTTCTTCAGCGTGAAAGGCGACATTTCGTCGGTTGCCGATTTCATCAGGTTGTACCTCAGCCGCTACCAGCGCTGGACTTCCCCGCTGTTTCTGGTCGGAGAGAGCTACGGCACCACCCGCGCCGCCGGACTCAGCGGCTACCTGGTTGACCGCGGCATCGCCCTCAGTGGCGTCGTGCTGGTTTCCTCGGTGCTGAACTTCCAGACCCTGGAATTCACCCGCGGCAACGATCTGCCGTACATCCTCTACCTGCCGAGTTATACATCGACGGCGTGGTACCACAAGAAGCTGCCGCCGGATTTGCAGCAGCGCGACCTGGCCAGCGTCCTGAGTGACGCCCAGCAGTTTGCCGCCGGGCCCTATGCCAGCGCCTTGGGGAAGGGCGACAACCTGACGCCAACCGAGCGCCAGACCCTGGTCGACCAGGTAGCACGATTCACCGGAATCGATCGCAGCGTCGTGGACGAGAACGATATGCGCCTGACGCAGGGTGTTTTTTGCCGCGAGCTGTTGCGCAATCAGCGGCTGATGGTGGGCCGTCTCGATAGCCGCTTCACCGGCGACGACCTCTCACGCGTGCGCGGTGAGGGCATGTATTACGACCCTTCCATGTCGGTGATACGTCCGCCGTTTACCGCAACCTTCAACAACTACGTGCGCAGCGATCTGGGTTACAAAACCGATCTTGAGTATTACGTGCTCGGCGGAGGCGTTACCGACTGGGATTGGGGCTCGGCCGGAGAAGGATTCCCCGATACCAGCGAGGCGCTGCGGCTGGCCTTCGTGAAGAATCCCTACATGAAGCTGTTCGTGGCTTCCGGCTACTACGACCTGGCAACGCCCTACTTCGCGACCCAGTACACGCTCAGCCACATGAACCTCAACGCCCAGCAGCACGCCAAGATCACCCTCGGCTATTACGACGCCGGACACATGATGTACATCAAGAGCGACGCTCTCGGTCGGCTGAAGCAGGAGGTTGGAGGCTTTCTGACCAGCGCGCTGCAGTGACGGCGACAGGCACAACTCGCTTCATAACGGAACCGCCGTTCGCGTTACTTACGGGGTAGCGATTTCATCAACTGACATGCATGTGGACGGCAAAGCCCCTTAACCTTACGTTTCGATGGGCATCGTTATCGTAGCGCTACCTTGCCGAGTCCGCCCGAACGGGCCTCCGATCTCTCCTGTGGAAATGCAACCGTGGATCTGTTGCCAACGGTGCCGGCCTCGAAACCGGGGTCTCGGCCGTCGCGGCCAAGCCACGCCGCAAAATGTCCAGCGGGGTTTTTCCGAGCCGGTCAAACGGTTGGTCTGATACCCTACTCAAAAGCCAAGCCCCAGTAAGAACAGTTCCAGACGCAGAGCAAATCGTGTTTCGTCGGAATTATTGGATGTTATCCCGAAACGAAAGGTCCCTGCGAATGAATGCCGCCACTCGACTTCAAAGCACTCTGACACCCCTTCCACCCTCTTGTGTTGACCGCCACATGCGCACCCAACACGACACGGAAAGCAACATCTATTGGGCGTTTATGCACGCCATCGATCAATCGCGTCCTTGTTGTTCCTGGCCCATTCTTGAGGATGCAAAAGCGTTGCAGCAGCAGCTTGTTCGGACGCAGACGCTGGCTCAACGCGAGAACGTAGTGATGCCGCTCACCCACCTGGTCATCGCCAGCGATGCGCCGGTATTCAACCTCGGCGGCGATCTGGAGCTGTTTGCGCGCTGCATCCGCCGCCGTGATCGCGAAACGCTGCTGCGATACGCCTTGCTCTGTGTTGAGGTGGTCGCAGCGCTTCAGGACATCGCGGCGGGATCAGTGCATACCATCGCGGTGGTGCAAGGTGACGCCCTGGGCGGCGGACTGGAGGTGGCCCTGGCATGCAATACATTCATCGCCGAGGAGGGCGTGCAGATGGGCTTCCCCGAAGTGCTGTTCGGCCTTTTCCCCGGCATGGGCGCCTTTTCGTTCTTGCGTCGCCGCACCTCGGCGATGCGCGCCCAGCGCATGGTTCTGAATGGGCAGCGCTACAAGGCTGAGGAGCTATACCAGCTTGGCATTGTCGATATGCTCGTGCCCCGCGGTGAGGGTCTCGCAGCGGCCCACAGGCTGGTGCAGGACCGCCGCCGTGCCCCCTTGGCCCACCAGGCGGTGAACCGCGTCTATCAGCGCTATGAGAGTGTGCCCATCTTAGAACTGCAGGACATCACGACCGAATGGGTCGACTCAGCAATGGCCTTGGGTGAACAGGGAATTCGGACGATTGAGCGAGTTGTTCGAGCGCAATCCCGGCGATTCAGCGGAACCGCATCCGCTGCGCCGGTCGCGCCGGAGGTGTGAGTCAGCTTCGATTTTGGACGGCATTTCCCGTTCTGGAGCGGGAGGGGTTTTGGGTACCCCTCCCCCCTACCCCTGTTCTTGAAAACAAAGGGTTTGCAGCACGATCGGCTGTAAGTTCCTGCAAACACGTGAGTTATATTCAAAGTCTTGTTAACAAAGGAGTTAAGTAGGATTACTTCGGACGGGGCGAGAGCGTGGGCGGGCAGATGGGCGAGACATCGAGGACGAACGTGACCCATCACAGGTCGAGGCACCTACTGGGGACTCGGGTAGTGTCCGGCTGCCATCTTCGGGGACGACAGCTCTCCCTCATCCTGCCGCTGGTAGTGTATGCGCATGGGGCGGGAAGCACCAAGCGAGTTCATCACGGTTGAGTGTGACGGATGAACCGTGCCTTTGGTCAGTAGCGAGTGGCCATTTGTCAGCGAAAATCAAAGCACCCACCCCGGCAATGGAAGCCGGAATGGGCCACCCACGTTAAGATTCTGCTTGACCCGCGCGGGCTGGGCCACCGGCCGAGGACCTTGGAGTCTTCGCCTTGGAGCTTGCAACGAGAGCGCTGAGTTCCGCCAATTCGATTTGCTTTATCGGGCGAATCCGTCTTGCACCCTTATGCGCGACGGAAGAATCGTGTGTTCAACAGTGGCGGGGCGTCTCTGGTGTCCACTTGCTGAATAGGGGCGGCGCCCGAAAACTCGTAGAGGATGCCGGTTGCAAGTCCGCGCACTCGGATGGGCGACTTCTCCAGATAGCGCAAACTCATGGCAGATTGCAGTGCTGAGACCGGCGTCGTGGCCTGAAGTCGGACACCTTGACCCTGCGGGATGGCGACCGGGTGTGGTGAAGCTGTCTGCGTTGCTGGAGGCGTCGAAGGCCGGGTTCGAACGGCTTGGGCCTGGCTATAGCCGGAGCTGTATTGTGGAATGCTCCGTGTGGTCCCCTGCGCCAGAATGTTCCGCATTGCCGTGCGATTCTGACCGCAACACATCGCTGTTATCTCCCTCTGCCGGCTGCGACATGGGTTGAATCACGACCGGCTCCTGCCCCAAGCGTTCGAGCAGGCAGGCGCCACCGGACAGCGCCAGCCAGCAGAATAACCACTCCAGAGGCTTTCGCGAAACGTAAAGAGCCGCCAGAGCTGCGACCCACAGGCTGAGACAATTGAAGCAGTCCATCAGCTTGCCGATGATGCTCCGGCCCAACAACGCACGAAATCGAACGATGATGTCGGCCGGGCCGTCCTCGCTCGCCAGCAGGTGTGTCACCCGCCAGGTTGCGAGAACGGCCAGAACGAACCTCCACATTAGCGCTTCTTTGCCTGTACCGCGGCGGCCGGCGCCGTAAGGCCTCCGTGTCCACAGATACAGAAGGTCAAAAGATTATCTTCCTCATGCCGATCGTGCAGGCCAGTTGTGAGCCCGGGTCTGGTTATGAGCCACACCTGATAGGAGCAGTTGGTCCAGCCGGTCGTGTTCTCAACGATAGTTCCCCAACCGCCGCGAGAAGACACAGTGACCGGGGGCGGGCCGAGGCTGGAAGCCGTCGGTGTAATGACGCCCGGCGCGGACCCGCTGCAACTTAGGATTTCCAGGGTCCACCCACCCGCGTCCATCTCTTCGTGGTCCACGGTGAATTGCACGCTGAGGGTTGTGTCAATCGGCGTACAGCATGTGCTTGGGCCATTGAATTCCTGTATCCACAGGTTGTTCACCTCAACCCAGTTGTTGATGTGGATCTTGCAGAGGGAATTGGAGTAATCGATAGAGCTAACGCCGACGCGAGTGGCTTGGAAAATAATCGCCAAGTCCGTGCCGGCTCCTTGGCCGGCGCCTGTCACGGCACTGCCAGCCGGCGCGCCACCTGGCGAGTGCATGTCATTCAAGCATGGGTGGGGATCGGGGTTGGGAAGTGGCGGGCAGCCGCCGGCCACGACCTGTGCCGAATCGAAGTTAAGTAGGTCAAAGAAGGCTCCAGCGAGACTGTTTGGGTCGACTTCAATCCAGCCGGTGGTGATATCTGGGCTGATGTAGTGTTTCGGGCTATAGTACGTCGTTCCCAGCGCTGGTGGAAGTGGGTCGGTACCGTAACCTACATAGATTGGTTCGAACGTGTTCGGATCGAACCCGGGCCCAGCGACGCCGGCAGTGTTCTGCGGCCAGGAGATGAATCGTTGCCCGACCAGGAGCTCAGAGCCGACGAGGGGACCGGTGATCGGCTTCGGGTCAATCCACACCTCGGCTCCCGCGGCAGCGGCGGCCGCCGTCGTGCCATCCTGACCGCGTGTGACGGTCCAGTGGGTACCTGAAACGCCGGTCACAGTCATCGTCTCGCCGCTTTGTCCGTCTACGCAGACCGAAATATTGAAGGGCGGAGCCGGTGCGCCCGCACTGGTTACATCGATCGAACCCTGGGCAGCCGTTATTGCACCGGACAATGTGGTCTTGTCCTTCGCGTAGAGGAAGCGATAACGCATCGGCATGCCCGGTGACGTCGGCGAGTCGGCGGGACAGAAGCCGCCTAGCTTCAACTCGTTGAAGAAGGCGAAGTTAGGTCCGCCGCCCCAGGGCATGTTGATGGTGGGTGCAAGACTCGTGTTGGTTCGTCCCGTGCCGGGATCAATCTGCGTGTAGATGTCGAAATTGCCTACGGTGACAAACCATGGGCGACGCACCGGCGGCGGACAAATGCAGATGCAGAACTCGCGGCAGATGGCCCAGCAGATCCACCCGCACACCTGCCAGCAGTACGGGCCGAGACCCCAGCGGTCAATGATCGCGCTGTAAGCTTGTGCGTCCCGACTCGCAACCGCGGTCACCAAGTCCGTCAGCCCGCGAGGCTTGCCTGCGAACTGCCGGGTTGCCAACGCGAAGGTCCGCGCTTCCTCAATCGCATCGACCCCGGTGAGAATCGGCGGGCGAATCAGGCACAGTTCCCGGCAGACCCACGCACACCGCCAAGTACAAATCAGCCAGCAGATGATCTCGCAGAATGGCCGAAAACCGATCTCATCAATCTGGGACCGTATGACCAGGCAGTCGAGGTTGATTGCGGCCTTGCCGATGACGGCAATGGCTTTCTCATTGGCCAACAGGCTGGCGACGACCTTGCTGGCGGCCTGTACCTCGCTCACCGCATCTTCAAGGCGGATGCGTTCAGGCGAGCAGATAACCTCACAAACCCGGCGGTAGATGATCAAGTAGACCCAATGACACAGCAGATAACAGAACTCAGTGAGCTTGAGTTCGGCGATGGCAGCTCGGTATTCGTCTCCATTACCGCAGGCCACCGCATCCACAACCTGGCGCAGCAGTTTTTCATTTGACGCGAGTTGTACCACCGCAGCGGCGAACTGCTGCAGATCGGGAATTGGCACCTTTTCCTGCGGCACGCCACACAACTCGTAGCAGCGCAAGACCCCCAATTTGACGCGCACCCACTCACAGATCAATTCGCAATAGGGGAGCATCTCGACCCGATCCAGCACCCAGCGATAAGCGTCTGCATCTCTTGCCTCAAAGGCAGCGACAGCCGCCGCGAATGCGCCAGCGTCCTGGGCGAGTTGCCCAACCGCACCGGACTGCGAGGCTAACCGGCTGACTGCGTCTTCATACGAGATCACATCACTCATAACATCCCTCCGAACTTAATGCCTGGCAACTGGGCCGCAAGCGTTGGATTCACTCGCGAGCGAGTCGAGTCGCGGCGCGTTGTTCGAAAGCAGCATGAGGGCAAACGCGGACGGGCGTCGGTGCGGTAGCGCACATAGCGCAAGAAATTGTCACATCTCGCCTGCTCGTTCGTAGCTTCAACACCCGTGCACTTCGGGACAGAAGCTTTGTAGTTCAGCGCACAGACGGCCAAGAATGACTCTGGTAGAAAAGTGATGTTCGCTCATAGCTCAAACCGTGACATCCAATCAAGAGTGCCGCTCGGTCATCCTGGTGGTTGAGGATGTGGAAGAGACCCGCCATGGCGTAGAGCGACTACTCACATCCAGTGGCTACCGGGTAAGTACGGCCAGAGATGAGGAAGAAGCGGTCTTGAAGGCCGGTCTCCAGAGTCCTGATCTGATTCTCTTCAGTCTGGGACTGAATCCTCTTCTTACGGTTGCAATCGCAAGGCGAATCCGCGAACGCGCTGGACTGGGCGAAGATGTTCCGGTTGTCATCTTCAGCGTGGCCAGTCTCGATGAGGGTTCGGAGGTGGCAGTCGGGAGCAACGTCTACCTGACGCGGCCTGACAATTTTGATCAGCTACGTTTCTTTGTTAGCCGGCTACTTCAAAAGCTGCCTCGGGGTTGCTAGATTCGGGTTTCCGCTTCCTGCCGATCAGACGGTCGGCTTCATTTTCCACGGCGCAATAGCATTCACAGGCGGCCGCCTCGAGGCCAACCCGATCCAGTATCGTGATATGACCGCGGCAGTAATGAATCAGCCCGGCGTCCTGCAGATGTCCGGCGGCTACGGTTACGCTCTCGCGACGTCCCCCGAGCATGTTGGCAATGAGTTCCTGGGTCATGGGTAATTCCGTACGATTCTTCCGGTCATGGCACAGGAGCAGCCAACGGCAGAGCCGCTGCTCCACGGAATGCAAGCGGTTACAGACGGCGGTTTGAGAAATCTGGGTGATGAGCGTTAGTGTGTAGCGCAGTAGCAAGCGCTGCAGCGGCCCGCCGCGCGCGAACTCTTCCTGCAACAGCTTGGCCGGCAACTGGAGTGCTTCCCCGGCGATCGGTACCAGAGCCCGGCTGCAGGTAGATTCGCCTCCTAGAAATAGCGCGACACCGAGGACACCTTCATTTCCCACCAGGCCCATTTCCGCAGTCGTGCCATCTCGCATGGTGTACACCAGCGACACGACGCAGTCGGTTGGAAAGTAACAATACTCGATGCGCTCGCCCGGTTCGTAAACGATCTGGCCGAGGGAACATGTCACACGCTGAAAATGCGGCAGTAGACGCCCCAGTTCGGCAAGCGATAGCGCGCACAAGAGATGATTCCGAGCCGCATCGGAAAGTTGTATAGGTTCGTACTTCAATGGCTTCCCATGGTTGCGAGTGCCACAACTATCCGGAAGGACGCGATTCCTTGTGCTCAAATTCCGACTCTGTCACGAAACCGTTTTCGTTTGCCAAGGAATATGGTCGGGTGACACATTCGACGGGCGGGGAATGAATGGAGTTCCCTGGCGCTCGCCCACACGCGCTAGGCCACACATATCGCCAAAGATTTACTCAGCGCGGACGGGAAGAAGCTGATTCTCGGCAAATCGGCCGTTCCCGACGATCGTATACATCGTGGCCAAAGCAAGGAACCAATCAAGAAGGCCGAGTGCGGCGCCGAAGAGCCTGCCGGCACTGGACGAAGGGCGCACCGAAGTCCCAGGTACTGCTGACAGACTAGTACCGTTTCGATTCAAGTCAAGTGGAAATTTTCACAAAACACTGGTATAGCCGCAAGGTGGCCCCGTCGAGTGACAGCCGGCATCGCGACGCCGCAGCCCGCGACGGATTCTTTCCGTATCGCGAGCCACTCGCTGGTGGCCCACAATTGCCTTCGGCAATTGAGAACCAGACTGTTTCCGTGCCCACTCGGCTCCGGCGTTTCCTATGATCCGCAGTTGCCGCATTTTCATCAGCCATGCCTTATCACACCGTCATGTGTCCCACGTCCTTTCGCGCTCGGTTTACTGCAGTGTAGAAAGTGAATCGTGAAGCAAGGGATTGGTGCGCCTTGCCCGCTCCGCGCCCAGGCCGCGGACCCTGCTTGATCTTTGCAAACCCGCGCAACCCCTCATCGGACATGAAAAAGTGTGCAGAGCGATCCGTCACTGGGGCAGTGGACCCGGACACCGCTCTCCCCACCCCCCTGACCAATAGGCGAACGAAAGACGAACATCGTGCCACCTAACTCCCACGCCCAGGAAATGGATACGTATAACCTACATATTTATCAATCACTTGCGAACAATTTCCGGCTAAACCACTGATTCTAAACATCACGTGAAAAAGAAAGATGTGGCAAATTCGCAGATTTGCCACACCGTGTGTCCAAAAAGCCGCAGTTCGGTTCTGCTTCCGGAGAGGAGCACCCCAGGGTAACTCAGCTAGCTGCGGGATCAGTCATACCGCTCGAAGACGATCTGCTTGCGGTCCCAGCCCAGCTCTTCTTTGAGCAGCTTGCGATTGGCGTCCACCATCTGGTGCAACCCGCAGATGTAGGCCCGCAGGTCAGTGCGGCCGGCCACGATCTCGCGCACGTGGTCCTGAACGTATCCGCGCAGCCCCTGCCATTCGCCATCGCCTCGGCTCAGGGTCGGTAGGTAGTGGAAGTTAGGATGCGCCTGCTCGATAGCGCGAAACTCGTCGGCGTAGTAGAGACCGTCTTGGTAGCGGGTTCCGTAGACCAGCCAATATTCGTGCCCGTGATGGCGGTCGGGTTGCTCAAAGAGCCAATGCACGATGCCCCGAAACGGCGCGATCCCCGTGCCGGTGGCGATGAACACGGCATTGTGACGGGGTTCACGGAGCGTGAACATCCCGTGGGGCCCGTGGAACTGGACGGTTGCGCCCTCTTCCAGATCGCACAGCCAGTTCGACAGGAACCCCTGCTCCACGCGATTCAGGCACAGGTCGAATTGCGCCCCGTGACGAGGGGTCGAGGCGAGAGAGTACGCCCGGGTGTGGGTCTTGCCGTCAGGCTTCGGCTGCTGGATCGAAACAAACTGGCCGGGGGTGAAGTTGAACTCATCCACTCCTTCGACCGCGAACTCGAGGTGCTTGGTCTGCTCCGAGAGCAGGAGGGAACGCGCCAGGCGCGCCGACAACAGCTTTCTCTCGGCCGGTTGGCGGGCGGGTGCGCTGGATTCCACAGCCGGAGACACTACTGGATTGGGATCGCTCACGTTACTTAGATGCGGGTGCCGGGCAATTAGCGTCACTCGCGCGTGCCGCTCGCGTTCGCCGATCTACTCGACAGTCACGGATTTTGCCAGGTTGCGAGGCTGGTCAACATCGCATCCTCGTCGAACTGCGATGTGGTACGCCAACAGTTGCAGCGGGACGACCTCCAGAATTGGAGCCAGCAATTCGGGTGCGTCCGGAACATAGAGGACATGGTCCGCGGATTCCTTGATCTCCTCGTCGCCTTCGGTGGCCACGGCAATCACAGTTCCCGACCGCGCTTTTACTTCCTTCAGATTGGAGATCGTCTTCTCGTAACGCTGAACCGAGCTGGGGTCATTGAGGTCACGGGTAGCCATGATGACGACGGGCAGATCCTCGTCGATCAGGGCGTTGGGGCCGTGCTTCATTTCGCCCGCGGGATAGCCCTCCGCGTGGATGTAGGAGATTTCCTTCATCTTGAGCGCGCCCTCGAGCGCGATCGGATAGTGAATGCCGCGTCCCAGATAGAGGAAATCCTGTGCCCGGTGGTAGCGTTTGGCCAACTCCTCGGTCTCGTCGTCGCCGCCTAACAGGGACTCGAGCTTGCCGGGGATCAACGTGAGTTCGGTCAGCAGCTTCTTGGCCTCGGCAGTAGTGATTGTTCCTCGAACTTCGCCCAGGTATACGGCGAATAGAAACAGCGCGGTCAGTTGCGCGGTGAAAGCTTTGGTGGAAGCGACTCCGATCTCAGGCCCGGCGTGGGTGTAGATCGTGCCATTGGATTCGCGGGCGATCATCGAGCCAACCACGTTGCAGACGCCCAGCGTTTTCGAACCTTTGGCCCGCGACTCCCGCATGGCGGCGATGGTGTCGGCGGTTTCGCCCGACTGGGTGATCAATATGGTGAGATCAGCGGGACCGGTCAGCGGATCGCGGTAGCGGAACTCACTGGCATAGTCGACTTCGACGGTGACTTTTGCCAGGCGCTCAATCATGAACTTGGCGGCAAGGCCGGCGTGCCAACTGGTACCGCAGGCGGCGATGTAGACACGCTGGAGATTTCGTAGGTCCTGCTCGGTGATGTCCATCTCGTCGAGGAAGACTTTGCCGGAATCGAGAGAGACGCGCCCCAGAGTGGTATCGCGCACAGCGCGGGGCTGCTCAAAGATCTCCTTGAGCATGAAGTGCTTGAAGCCGCCCTTTTCGGCCATGATGGGGTCCCAGGTGATGTGCTGGACCTGACGCGAGATGGGATGGCCGTCAAAGTCGGTCAACTGCACACCAGCAGGGGTGATCACGGCCAGATCGCCGTCGCCGAGGAAGAACAGGTCGCGGGTGTGATAGAGAATTGCGGGCACGTCGCTGGCTACGAAATACTCGTTATCACCCAATCCAATCACGGCTGGTGGGCCGTTACGCCCGGCGACGATCTTGTTCGGCTCATCGGAATAGATCACCGCGATGGCGAAGACGCCGGTCAGTTGCTTAACCGTGTCACGCACCGCTTGCTCCAGCGGGATCTTATGATCGGCATCTGCCAGGCTCTTCTCAATGAGATGGGCGATGACTTCAGTGTCAGTCTCGGTGCGGAACTTGTGTCCAGCTTCGATAAGTTTCTTCTTCAAGATCATGTAGTTTTCAACGATGCCGTTGTGGACTACGACGATCTTGCCGGTGCAGTCGCGATGGGGATGGGCATTCTCTTCAGTGGGGCGACCGTGAGTGGCCCAGCGGGTGTGGCCGATGCCGTAGGTTCCATCGAGCGGCTTGAGCTGGATGACATCTTCCAGGTTGCGCAGCTTACCTTCCGCCCGACGCACCTGCAGGCCTTCGCCGTTGCCCGCGACGGCAATTCCGGCCGAGTCGTAACCGCGATATTCCAACCGGCGCAGACCGTCTATGATGACAGGGACGACCCGTTTCTTGCCCACGTAACCCACGATGCCGCACATTTTCGTATGCTCCAAAGGAACTGAGTTGTCCGCATTCTTGCGGACTTTGAAGGTCAGATACTGGCCTTCGACAACGAGCACAGTATGGCTAAATCTTATCCGATTTCGCGGTTCGGCGGGGGGAGGCGAAAGTTACTGTCGTAACCAACAAGCCGGATCGCGCTCACATAGGGAGCTGACGCCAGCGCTAGTTCTCCAAGGTGAAGCGATATTCCTCTATCACAGGGTTCGTGAGCACCTCGCGCGCAATGCGTTCGACTTCGGCCTTGGCGTCTTCCGGTCCGATACTGTCGTCGAGAGCAATCTCGAAGTATTTACCCTGGCGCAAGTCGCTGACCCCACGATAGCCCATCTTCTTCAGGGCGCCGTGAATGGTTTTGCCTTGAGGGTCAAGCACACTTTTTTTGAGCGAAACGTAAACGTAAGCTTTCATAGATGTGTCCTCATTATACCGACACCGCCGCGGCTATCGCGGGTCACGATGAGCGATCACTCCGGCGGCGTCTTGAAGGCATCATCGATTTCGACCTGATATCCGTTGGCGAGGCGATTGGTCTCGTTGGCCATGCCGACTACGGCCATCAGTTCGTGAAACATCTCGGGAGTCATCCCGTTCTTGCGGGCCGACGCTGTGTGGGAGGCAATGCAGTAGTCACAGCCGTTGGTCACGCTCACAGCGACGTAAATCATCTCCTTGACCACGGGATCGAGCTTACCGGGCGCCATGATCTGTTTGATGCTCTCCCAGGTACGTTTCAGCAGGACGGGGTCGTGGGCAATCGCCTTCCAGAAGTTGTTGATCCAATCAACCTTGCGAGTTGCCATGATGTCGTCATAGACCTCGCGCACTTCCGGTGTAGCGTCCGCATACTCGATCAAGCCATAGATTGCCATCACGCGCTCCTCGCTCAGACGATTGGGACCTTCTGTTTATAGGCGGCGACTTCGACATTCCAAGCGAGATCGTTCTTTATTGCCTCGCGTAGTTCGGCAGACGCGGTGGGTTCACCGTGAACCAGATAGGTCTGCCTGGGTACTGCCTGAAAGGTGTGCAGCCATTCCAGCAATTCGGGGGTGTCGGCATGGTCGCTGAACTGCTCCAGCGCCGCCACCTGAGCTCGAACGGGAATCATGTGCCCGAAGATCTTGACCTCGCCGGCATGGTTCTTGATGTCGTAACCGCGGGTCCCCTGTGCTTGAAAGCCGATGAACAAGATCAGGTTCCTGGGATCAGGAAGCCGCAGCATCAAGTGGTGCAGTATCCGTCCGCCGGTGGCCATGCCGCTGGATGAAACGATGATCGCGGGATACTTCGACTCGTTGATTTTCTTGGAGTCTTCCTGGGTCTGGTCGAAGTAGAAATTGGGCCAATCTACCGGAGATCCGTAGTTGTCGATGAGGGCCCGGGTCGCCGGACTGAACTCACCTGTGTATTTCAGGAAGATCTGGACGGCCTTGATCGCCATTGGACTATCGGCGTGAACCGGGACGCGCGGAATCTGGTCGGTCTCCATGAGTTCCTTGAGCATGAAAAGCAACTTCTGGGTGCGCTCGACAGCGAATGCCGGAATCACAACGCTGCCGCCGCGCTGCACAGTGGCCCGAATCAGAGCGGCCAATTCGGGCCTGGGGTCATCGTGCGGATGCCGGCGATTGCCGTACGTGCTCTCCATGACAAGGTAATCGCAGCGTTCGTTTTCCGTGGGGCCGGAATGCAACACCCGTCCGGGAGATATCTCGTTGTCACGCACGCGGCCGATATCTCCGGTGAAGAGCAAACGCGAGGTCTTTCCGTCGGCGGTCAGCGTGATTTCCGCCATGGACGAGCCGAGGATGTGCGCCGCCCGAACAAACTGGAATGAGATCTCAGGGGAAAGGCGCTTGGGGTCACGGAAATCGACGGGCTTGAAAAGCGTAAGGCACTGCTGCGCTTCCTCCATGGTATAGAGCGGCAAAGCCGGGTCGTGTTTCGATGTCTTGAACCGGTTGTGAAACGCCGCGTCTTCCTCCTGCAAGTGCCCGGAATCAGGAAGCAGGATGCCACAGAGATCGATGGTGGCCGGGGTCGCGTAGATCGGACCGTGGAAACCCTGTTTTACCAGCCGGGGTATCCATCCTGAATGGTCGAGGTGCGCGTGAGTGAGGATTACGGCGTCGATTTCACGAGCGGGGATGGGCAGGTCCTGCCAATTGCGTTCGCGCCATTCTTTCTGTCCCTGAAAGAGCCCGCAGTCAACCAGGACTTGCATACCGCGCTTGCCGCTAACATCACCGGTGTTGATCAAGTGTTTCGATCCGGTAACCACCCCGGCGGCTCCCAGGAACTGGATGTAGCTCAAGCGGACCCCTTTCGTGCGCTGGCCGCGCGACTGCAATCAAACACGTTTGTAGCTTTTGACCCTGCCCTTTGGCAAGCAGGAAGCCCCTAAGGAGCCGGACTTGCCGGCAAATCGAACGTGTTGTCGCTTGAGTTGGTTTCGGGTACGCTGCCATCATTCACCACAACTTTGGTTGGGGCGGCAGGGACGGACGACCTTCCAGAAGCTTTCTCATGCGCCATAACCAACACTCGCGCGATCTTTTCGCCCTCAGGGGTCTGGATGAGTACGGGAACCTCGGCGCCGACGCCCCCGCGGTTCTCAATCGTCACCGTGACTAGAATGATCTTGCCGGGATTGTCGAGTAGAGGGCGCAGGTATGCGCTGTCAACATGGAATTCAGGGAGCCCGCGGTTACGGTACACCCAATCGTCGAAGAACCACTCCAGATCGCGCTTCTTGCCATCCTCAAGTAGACTCTGGAAATAAACCGGGTTCACGTCAGCACCGGGTCGATAAGCGGAGAGCGCGCGCTGGAGTACTTCGTCGCCCAGCATGTCGCGCAGCATCCAAAAGACGAAGCTCCCCTTGCCTCGCAGTAGTATCTCGTCGGAGGTATTCAACAAGGTGTCGGTTCCCGCTTCATTTTCGCGGGGCTTTGCTGTGGCGCCTGGCGGCGTGGATTGCGATTCTTCAGCCTTTACCAGCGGTGGCAGGTACTCGTCCAGAAACTGGAGAGCGCTTTTGCGGCCGGAACGACGCTCCACGTTGACAGCCTGTAGAAATCGCTGCAGCCCATCCTCGATCCACCGATGGGGAGAGGAGAAACGTGCCGCGACCTGTACCGGCGTCAGCAGCAGTTCGAGTGTGGCTGCCTGGGATTGACGCAGCGGCGTGAATAACACCGCGCCGTTCTGATAGGGGTTGGCGTTGGGATCCGTGAGTTCGATCAAGGTCGTCGATTGCAGAGCTGGCTTCAGCCACTCATTGAGCAATGACTCGTTGGCTTCGGCGGCAGCAGCGTAATCACGCGCCAACGATACTTTGTCGGGGGTATGAAAGATTGCCAGGCCGGGGCGGTCCAGTTGTACGTAATTCGCTACAGAAAACGTTGGTACTACCTGACCGAGACCGCTGAGGTGAATGCGGTTGGTGATCTGCTGCACGTCACCGCCGGTGCGGGGGTCGGCTGTCTCGCTCAATTGGCCACAGCTTGAGACGGTCGCAATTCCAGCGATGCAGAGCCTGGCATCTCCGCTGATCACATGTATCCGCGCGTCGAATTCGGATCGCTGATGCCGGAACTTCCAGGCGTCGATGGCATTGAACACGGCGTTACCGTCGCTCATGCTGACTGCCGGCAGCGACACCGGATACCAGACGACGTACCCCAGGCCTCGTATTGCCGTGAAGGGCTCGCTGATCTGGTCCCAGTCGTTTCGCAGCGCCGTCTCAGCTGGTGCTCCCATGCGGGTAAATCGGGTGGAGTCCGGCGTCACAGTTCCGCCGTACTGCACATCGAGAGTGATGGTGCTCCCGGGCAGCGCCGCTTTGGGCAGGGTCACGACGACTTCCGACAGATGTCCCGTGTGATCAATGTCGGAGGTATAGTCATTGCCGATCCACGCCAGCGGTTCGTTATTGAGTGCGACGCCATTCCAGGTGAAAGAGGACGAGACTTGGAGCGTCGCATTTCGTTCCAGGGATTTGGAATCGTTACGAAGGGTCAACTGTCCGGTCACGGCCATCACATGGGACGTGCGATCGATCTGTACTTCCAACTGATAGCGGGTAATGGTAAACGCCTCGCGATCGAGAGCTGCCGCGGAACAGGTGAGGGCCAAGCCAAACAGGATGAGCGCCAAACACCGTTTCATTGGGGCCGCTTGGCTTTCTCCTGGCTCTTCACGGCTCGCCGCTGACGGGCTACCTCATACATCACGACCGCTCCCGCGACTGACACATTCAGCGATGCCACGTGCCCGAGCATTGGGATGGAAACCAGGAAGTCGCAGCGCTTGCGCACCAGATCGTGCAGGCCTTTTCCCTCGGCTCCTAGAACGATAGCGCAGTGCATTTTGTAATCGAGTTCATCGTAGGTCTGGGTTCCACGCTCATCGAGCCCAACGGTCCAGACGTTCCGTTCCTTCAGTTCTTCGAGGGTGCGCGCGATGTTGGTCACACGCGCGATCGCGAGGTGCTCGGAGGCTCCTGCAGAGGCTTTCACGACGGTGCCAGTAAGTCCGACGGCGCGGCGCTCAGGGATAATGACGCCGTCGGCGCCCGCCCCGTCAGCCGTACGAATGAGCGCGCCCAGGTTGTGTGGGTCTTCGATTCCGTCGAGCACGACTAGAAAACTGTAGTCGCCATTTCGCTGCTCTAACAGCATGTCGACGTCGGCATATTGCTTGCTGCTGGTGACCGCGATAACCCCCTGGTGGGTATGGGTGTTAGCGGTGCGGTCGAGTTCCTCCCGAGGCAGAAACCGTACTTGCACTCCGCTGGCGCGGCAGTCGTCGATCAGTCGCTGCACGCGCTGGTCGTGACGCTCGCGCGCGATGCCCACGTAATCGAAGCTGCGAGCACCGGACTTGAGCGCCTCACTGACTGCATGAATACCGAAGATGACGACCATCGATTATCAGTTTACGACAGGAACGGCGGAGCACCGCTTGGGCAGCGTGCGAGGTTCAACCCCCTTGGGTTTATACTCTCCTTTCAATTCGCCTTTAGGGAGCGTGCATGTCGATTTCGGCAGTCATTGTCGATGACGAACAACTGGCGCGAGACGAACTCGCGTATCTGTTGAAAGAAGTCGGAGTGGACGTCATTGCGCAGGGCAAGAATGGCGTCGAGGCAGTGAACCTGATCAAAGACCTGTCGCCTGATCTGGTTTTCCTCGACGTGCAGATGCCCGGGCTGGACGGTTTTGGCGTGATCAAGAAGTTGCTGGATCGCAAGGTGGCGATACCGCAAATCGTTTTTGCTACGGCATTCGATCAGTACGCGGTGAGAGCCTTTGAAGTCAATGCGGCCGACTATCTGTTGAAGCCGTTTGACAAGAAGCGCGTGGTGCAGGCGGTTGAGAAGGCGCGCAAGAAACTGGGAGCTGCTGGCTCGTCCAATGACCAACTGGACACCCTGGTGAAGATGCTGGAACAGCAACAAAGGCCGCAGGCGGCCAAAGTGCTCCTGAAATCGGCCGGCCGGCTGTTCCTGGTCGATCAAAAAGATATCTGCTACGCATCGATTGAGGACGGCATCATCAGTGTGGTTGCGACCAGCATGGAGGGGCAGTCGAATTGCCGGACGCTGGAGGAACTACTGGATTCGCTCGATCCGAAAATGTTCTGGCGGGCGCATCGCTCCTACCTGGTCAATATCAACCGGATCAAGGAAGTCGTTCCCTGGTTCAAGAGTTCGTATCAGATCCGCATGGACGACAAGAAGCAGGCCGAGATTCCGGTTAGCCGGGCGCAGACCAAGCGGCTGCGCGAATTGTTC
The DNA here is from genome assembly GCA_963758255.1 of uncultured Acidobacteriaceae bacterium. Taxonomy (GTDB): domain Bacteria; phylum Acidobacteriota; class Terriglobia; order Terriglobales; family Acidobacteriaceae; genus DASRAA01. The sequence continues at coordinate 22,739 of CAVWUX010000010.1, read as the reverse complement.
AACCTGTAGGTTCTCCCGACAATTTGGAGTCGTAGCTTGGTTGCCGGCAGGCCTCAACCATTCTTCTTCTCCTGAATCCGCCTGACGACCTTGGTGACCATTTGGCGCGGAGAAATGCGCAACAACTCGACGCCTACGCGGTTCTTCCATCCGGGAATCACAATTCGCTTACCTTGCTTTAGGCCTTCGTAGCCAACACGCGCTACCTCCCGAACATCGACAAGGAGGGGACTGTTGGCCAAGGGTGTGTTGGTGATGTAGGCGCGCTTCTGGAAGTTAGTCTTTACCGGGCCGGGGCAAAGGCAGGAAATCTTGACGCCGGTTCCTCGTAACTCCTCTGCCAACGCCTCGGTGAAACTGAGCACGTATGCTTTGCTGGCGTAGTAGACGGCCATGAAGGGACCGGGCTGAAATGCGGCGGTGCTGGCGACGTTCATGATCATGCCTTCGCGAGCGCGAATCTGGGGCAGGAACAGTTTCGTCAGGTGAGTGACCGCCACCATGTTTACCTGCATCATTTCGGCTTCGTGGTTCCAGTCGGTGTGGGCGAAATCGCCGGCACCGCCAAATCCGGCGTTGTTCACGAGCACGTCGAGCAGGATGCCTGACTCCTGCAGGTCCTGGTAAAGCTCGGCGGGAGTCGCGGGATGGGCAAGGTCCTTGGGCTCGATGCGAACGGTAATGCTGTAGCGCGACTGCAAATCGTCACCCAGTTGACGCAAGGTGCTGCGATTGCGCGCCACCAGCACCAGGCGGTACCCGTCGCGAGCAAAGAGATGCGCCAATTCGAGTCCAATACCGCTGGACGCGCCCGTGATCAGGGCTGTTTTCGGAGCAAAGAAGGGATTGCTGGTACTCACGGTTCAGTTATAGCGGATTTCGTCGTCGGTTTGCATGGCACAGTCATCAAATCCCGTCTTCCCGGTACTGATGCCGCAGTCTTGCGAGCTGAATCAGAGAAGTTCGTGCTAATTACCGGCGGAGTTCTTTGCTTCGATGAAGGTGACGATTTGCCAGCGTTGTTGTTTGGGCAACTGCGACCACGAAGGCATTCCGTTATTCAGATTGCCGTTGGTAATGAACCAGAAAAGCTGGCCGGCTTGCGCGCTCTTGACGGTTGGGCTCAGTAACGCAGGCGCTGGTCCCATTCCCTGCAAATTATTGCCGTGACACTGGGCACAGTTTTGCGCGTAGAGCTTCCTGCCTCCGGCTGCAGCCTGCGCATCACCGGCGTAGGGATTCTTCATCTGGGCGGCTGAGGCGGGAGCGCTACGTGAATTGATTGGGCAGCGAGATGGGCCGTCGCAAACAGTATCGCTACCGCAGCAAAGAACGCAGTAATGCCGATCAGACGGAGCGAGCGTTGAGTCAAGAGTCTCTCCTGGCTCGTATTTTACAGGGGCGCCTCAATGAAAGAGCTTCTCGAGCTTGCGGCCGAATCCGCTGATTTCGTACTGCACTCCAAAACGCAACATGGCTCGGTAACTGGCGTCGGTTAGCCCGAAGGTTGGCGACACCTTGAACACCGCGTCGCGCACCTGCCATGAGAGCACCGGAGCGATGTATTGCGACGTGCCCCGCATGGTGAACTTATTAGCAGTGCCCATCCCGCCGTAGAACTCGACGCCAGCCTGAAAGTTTTCGCGGCAGAGGGTGCATTCATCTGGGGAAGCCATCAGGGAAAGCGGCCGGCTGACGGCGGCGGCATATCCGAATTCCCAAGGCTCTCCCGCGAGGTTCTTCACGGCGATGAAATTCTCGGAAATATTCCAGCCATTCAGGTTGCTGGACAGAATCAGCCTGGTTTCGATTTCGCGTTCCCGTTCGCGGCTGGATTCGTTATTTGGGACCAGGCCGTCAAACTGCGAGTCAAACCCCACGACTTCAAGCAGGCTCTTGTCAGCTCCGTTGACGTCCTCGTACTCGACATAAAGAACCGGATTGATGATGTGCTCGTGCATCAGCAGCCGGAAGCGATTCTCCCAGCGGTAGCCGGTAAAGATGGTGCTCTGGTTGGCCGTGGTTTGCCCGTCGAGGTAGAACTCGGTCGTCCACCAACCTTTGGCTCCATATTCAAATTCGGTAACACCCGAGAGAAACTGGTTGCCGCCCTGGGGGGAAGCGGTTAGGCCTTGCACCTCGATCTCCAGATTTCCCGGTTCCTCCATTGTCTGGTCGTAGGCGACGAAGTAGGGTCGCTCGCCAGCGGAGGCGACGGAGACGGTCAGGCAAAGGATGCATGCGGAGAGAAGGGTCTTTAGAAAATAACCACTGGTCATGTGGAAACCTCAGAAACTGTGCAGCGGAATTGACATAGGTGCTATAATTTCAAGTTGCAACGCAGTTGCAACTAATGTACTTTTATTTGAATTCGTAGATGTATGCTAGTCAAGTAGGTATCCCAAAATTTGTTGCAACTCCGTTGCAACAAGCTGTAACAAGGGGATTTGACCGAGGAGAAAAGCGCGATGCCGTTTCCGGAATCCGCCACACCGGGTTCACTACAGAATGCACTCTTAAGCCGCGGGATCCGGCTGACGCACCAGCGCCGCATCATCCTCGAAATCATCGAGACCGCGAAACAACATCTCGACGCGGCGCAGATTCTGCGCAAAGCGGCAAAGGTCGATCCCGGCATTAACCGTGTGACCGTGTATCGGACGTTGTCTCTGCTGAAGCGTCATGGATTGGTGGACGAACTTGATCTGCTGCACGTGAAAGGGGAAGGCCATTTCTATGAGCGCCGTCCGCAGCGCGATCACATGCACATGACGTGCCTGCGCTGCGGAAAGGTGCAGGAGTTCGAGAGTGACCTGTTCGACCGCGTGAAGGGCCAGGTCGAGCGCGATTGCCAGTTTCACATCCTGATCGCGCGCTTCGAGATTGGCGGATATTGTGTCGGGTGCAGACGGTAGTGCGGTCTCATTACGAAAGACACAGAAGGCGCGAGGTTGGATCCCCGCGCCTTCGTCTCATTTCAACTACGAAATGTGGTGCTGGCTACTTTCCGGCCAGCGCAGGCTCGGCCACCTCGTAGATGCTGTACCAGGAAGTCGCGGCCTTCAGGGCGTTGTTCACATTCTGGATGTTCTTCACACCCTCATCTTTCAGCCATGCTTCGAAGGCTTTCCCACCCTTCTCGGCGAAGATCGGAATGCCATCTTTCCAGGTGGCTCGGCCACAGAGCACGCCGTTGAATTTCACGCCGGCTTCCTTGGCGAATTCGAGGTCTTCGATGAATTCAGGATTGCTGACGCCCGCCGACAGATAAATGAACGGCTTGTTGGTCGCCGCCGCGGCATTGCGGAAATACTGTAGCGCTTCGGTCTTGGTGTAAACCTTGGGGCCCTGGAATGACTGGGCGCCTTCCACATATTTCAGATTGACGGGAACTTCCACCTTCAGCACATCCACGCCATAGCGATCTTTGGAGAATTCGGCCATGGAGTCTGCAACGACTTGTGGCTTCAGCTTGGCGTACTCGGGTCCCTTGTCTTCCAGACCCTCTTTGTAGCCGATCAATTCGAGGAAGAACGGGATGTCATTAGCGCGGCACTCGTCGCCGATGCGCTCGGTCCAAGCTTGCTTGTGATCGTTGATCTTGGAGTCATCGAAGGTCGAGTAGTAGAGCAGAATCTTGATGCAATCCGCGCCGGCTTCTTTCAGGCGCCGCACGGACCACACGTCCAGTAGATCGGGCAGGCGGCCGGGCAGGGCCTTGTCGTAGCCGGTTTTCTCGTAGGCCAGCAGCAGGCCGGCGCCCTTGGCGCGCAGCTTGGACGGCCCCAGTCCCCACTCGGGATCGAGAAGAATCGCACTAGCGTGCTGGGTAAGAACTTCGGTGACGTAGCTCTTGAACTCCGTCAACCCCTCGTCGGTGGCGCGGGCTCCAAGGGCTTTCTTGAGCGAACCACGCTGATCCATTGCGGCAGCAGCGATGACGCCGTTATCGTTGGAGACGGCCTTCATGCCAGCAAGTTTTCCAGGAGTAAGTTTCACGGCATAACCTCCTCAGGCGCAGTGCGCCCGGTTTCTTATGAAATGTAAATTCGGCCTTACAGAATATGGCTGGTCCTGCGATGCAGAAGTGCAGGACTCTCAATTCTAAACGAATTCGGGACCTGGGGCATGATAAAGACTCCGCTATCGCGCGACTCCTATTGCGTTAGTGGCAAACCCGTGAGTACGGCCTGCTGGCGAGCCACGAGCGACTCGATTCCCTTGCGCGCAAGGGACATCATCTGGCCCAATTGGGCATCGTCGAATGGACGATGCTCGGCCGTCGCCTGGACTTCCACAATCTTCTTGCTGCTGGTGATCACCAGGTTCATGTCCACGTCAGCGCGTGAGTCTTCCTCATAGCAGAGATCGAGCATAACTGCGCCGTCCACGATGCCGACACTGGTGGCGGCAACATAGTCGCGAATCGGCGCGACGCTCAACGCGCCGGTTTCGACCATGGCGGTCATGGCGAGGCCCATGGCGACGAAAGCTCCAGTGATGGAGGCGGTGCGGGTGCCGCCGTCAGCCTGGATCACATCGCAGTCGATGAAGATGGTGCGTTCGCCGAACTTGTCCATGTCGGTCACGGCCCGGAGGGAGCGGCCAATGAGTCGCTGGATCTCGTGAGTGCGCCCGCTGGCGCGGCCCTTAGTGACCTCGCGGGGGGTGCGGGTCAGAGTGGCGCGGGGCAACATTCCGTACTCGGCGGTGACCCAGCCTTTGCCGCTATTGCGGAGAAACTGTGGCACTGTGTCTTCGATGGTGGCAGTACAGATGACGCGAGTATTGCCGAGTTCGATCAGGCACGAACCTTCAGCAGTGGAGATGAACCCGGGGATGATGTTCAGCGACCGCATCTGGTCGGGCATGCGATTGTCGGAGCGATAGACCATAAGCAACGATTGTATCGTTCCGGCGTGTCAGCAGAAGGGAAGTCGCGGATGCGGTCAGCCACCGAGATCCACGTGCTCGACGTGGTCTACCTGACGTCCCAAAAAGCGGGTCGCGAGCCGTTTGAACTTGTCGACCGAATCGGTTACGAAGAAGCGAAAGCTGCGATGGTCGGGTAGAGTGCCGGGGCTTAGGATCCGCCGGTCAGGAGACACGGGCCGCGCCGCTTCATCCAGCAACAGGCGGCGCACAACTCGCGCGGTCGATTCGGCTGAATCGACGATTTTCAGGCGATCGGGCGTAATGCGCCGCAACAAGGCAGCGATCAGTGGGTAGTGGGTGCAGGCCAGCACCAGCACGTCGGCTGTGTCCGATGCAGCCAACGCGTCTTCGAGATAAATGCGTGCAACTTGCTCGGTGACGGGATGCTCGATCCAACCCTCTTCGACCAGCGGAACCAACAACGGACACGCTTTCTCGTGACATTCCAAACCCTGCCGCTTCAGCGCATCCCGATATGCATGGCTGCTGACGGTTGCCTCAGTCGCGACCACGATGACGGACCGGCTCTGACTGATTTCGGCGGCCATGGTCGCCCCCGGTTCGACAACCCCCACCACCTGAACCTGCGTAGCAAGCTCGATCTGCGGCAGCGCCAGCGCGGTGGCAGTATTACAGGCGACGACTAGCAGATCGATATTGTGGGACTCCAGAAAACGGGTAGCACCGATAGCATACCGTGCCACCGTCTCGGCGGACTTAGTTCCGTAGGGGAGCCGGGCGGTGTCTCCAAAATACAAGTAGTGCGCCGGAAACTGCTCGGCCATGGCGCGCAAGACGGTCAATCCGCCCACGCCCGAGTCGAACACTCCAATTCGAGGAAGAGTCACTTGGCGTCCTTCACAACCAGGGCAATACCGCTGGCCTGGTAGAAGCGCCGCAAGTCGGCGTGGCCGGCAAGTGTATCGCGCTCTTTGCCATCGACCAGGATCTTCACGCGAGTGATTTGAGGGTCATTTGCATTGAGGGTTGCGACGATCGACGCGATCGTCAGCTCTTCAGCCAGCACGCCAGAGGGATGCGAGTCGGCGAATCCAGCGCTGGTGTCGACCACGGCCGTGTCGCTGCCCAGCAGGTAGATGTCACGAATGTTGGATCCCGATCCGATCGGATGCGGCGATCCAGGCTGAAGGTATGTAGCCAATAGTGTGCGCAATACAGCGCGTGCACGTTCGCTGCGCTCCTGCGGAAGCGCGACGTTGATCTGTGAACGGCGCAGCCCGCCATCCTGATCGGAGGCAACATAGAGCGTGACCAGTGTGGTTGGCCCGCTCACGGGAGGCACGACCACTTGCGACTGCTGGGCCAACCGCTGTTCTTCAAGAGCGACTTTGTTCTTCAGGTGATAGGCGTAATATCCCAGACCGGCTGCGACTACCAGCAGCACCAGAAACATTGCGACGATGGGCCGGCTCACGGGCGCACCGCCGGAATCTTGCCGCGCACGCCCGCGATTCCCGCCGCGATCGATTGTGCTACCTGGTCGAGGTAGGCGGCGCTAGCGATATCGTTGACGTCGTTGCTCGGCGAAGCAATCTCGATGGCGATCGCAGGAGCCGCGATGTTGTTCATCGGACGGAGCGGAGCCGCCAAAGTGGCGTTGGTAAGCTTTCGCGTCTCCAGTTCGGCCGCCACCGAACCTGCCACCGATCCGCTGAGTTCGAGGAAGGGAGTTTGAGCAGTATCCCAGGGCAGGAAGTCGCGAGTCGAAACTATTTCGGCTGGAAGTAGCGAGGTGAAGACGTGCACTCCCTTGCCGCTGTTAGCAGCATGAAGCGCCACGTAGATCGCCGGGCGGGCGGCGTTAGCCGAAATCGCCCTCTGATCCAGCGAGATCGTTATGTCAGCGTTGCGCAACAGTCCGGCAGCGATGCCGCGGCTCTGCAATTCGTGTTGCAAGCGGCGGGCGAGAGCGAGCACTACATCCTTCTCCGGCAGCGTGGGGCTGATGGCAGCGCCGATTTCGGTGCCGCCATGGGCAGGATCGATCAGCACTAGGAATCGTGGTCCCGCGGGAGGTTTCGGCGGCTGGGCGGTGGGTGGAGGAACATTCGCCTGCGGGATCGGCAGTTGCGCAATGGCAGGTGGGGGCGGGGGCGGCGTGGCGGTCACGATAATGGTCTTGCGACCATCTGCGAAGTTGGCCATCAGCGGCGCAGTACCGCTTATGTCCAGTTCGGCGACGCCATCATGTTCCGAGAACTTTACTCCGGTAATCAATGGATCGGAGTAGACCTCGTGCTCCACGGGAGAAACGACGGGGTCGCGGCGAAAGGTGAAGCGAATATGGCCTGGCTCGGTCGCAATCGTGGGATTTACCGGCGAATCGAAACTAACGAACAGTTTCGAGGGGTTGCCTTTGCGCAGATCGAGCGTGACCCGCTCGCCGACATCTCCAATAAACAGCCGCCGTGCTGTCGGATTCAGTCGAATCTGAGTGGCCAGGGCGCGTGACAAGATTTCACTTGCCGACGCTAGCGGAACGTAGCCCCGGCCACTCTGGAAGGCGAAGGTCGACGGCAGCTTGACTTTATCGCCCTTGACCTTCCCATTGTCTTTGCCTTCCTGAAATTGAAGTTCCAATTCTCGGGCGCCCGGCGGAGTGAACTTCAGCTTGTACTTCTTGCCGTCAGCGCGAGCGTCCACGTTGCCCAATGGCTCGAGTAATTCGACCAGCCCAACATACAACTGGCCGTTCAGATTGAGAAGAGGGACGCTGTAAAAGGTTTGAGGCGAGTAGACAGATAGCTGGCTTGCTGACGGCGTCTGGGCCTGCACGCTGGAATGCCGCAGTAAATGGGCGGCTCCGCCAAGCAGCGCAATCAAAGTCGCCGCAATGGGAACCGCCTTCAGGCGCGATAGCCTCAATCTATTGCGCTCCTGTCACCGCGTACTGGGCGTCGTCCTCCAAGGAATAGATGGTGAGGCCGCTGAGCAACTTGGGGAAGAAATCCGTCGATTTCTGCGGCAGCACTTCGCCACCGAAGGCGATGTCGCGCACCTGCTCCATGCGCACGGGATTCATCAGAAAGGCGACATCCGCACCCTTCCGGACCTCCTCAATCGCCTCCCCGGCCTCGCGCACATACTTCAGGTGGCGTTGATTGCGAATATCTTCCTCCGACATCCCCAGCGTTTCTTCCAGAATCAACTTATGTAATTGCACGACATCAAGGCCACGTTGACGTTGCGACTGGCCGGCAAGCGCTGGGGAATCTTGTTCCGAGTGCGAGCGGATCAGGAAAGTCGAACCGTCAGTAACGGCCAACAAGGCGACGCCTTGCTGGCCCGCCTCGCGCAACCGGTCCATGGCAGCACCCAGATCGGTAACGGGACCGAGTGGTTCGACGTCAAAGTGCCTTCCGAGCTTCGCGTTCATATCGGCGACGTCGAAGCCTTCGAGTCCGAAGACAACGCGGTGAGTCGGCAAAATGACCAAGCCTGAGGAGTCCATGTTCACCAACGTCATCATCACGCGTTCATAGGCAGCGTTCTCATCCGTACCGACTTGCCGGCGCATTTCATTGCGATAGTTCAGCGCGGTTTCGTACCGGTGATGGCCGTCGGCGATGATGAGTTGCTTGTCATGCATTAAGGCTTGGACCTTCTCGATGACCGCAAGGTCGGAGACTTTCCACAAGCGATGCACGACGCCGTATTCATCGGTCACTTCAACGTCGGGAGGGCGATTCTGCCGCAGAATCGAGTCAATCGAGCCCACCAGATCGCTGTACAACATGAAAATCTGACCGAAATGACATTGGGTCGCCCTCAACAGGTTGAGACGGTCCGCCTTGGGCTTGCTGAGCGTCTGCTCGTGCCGGAAGACCACTTGGTTCGCGTATTCCTCAAGCTGCCCGGCAGCGATGAAACTGCGGCGCTCGAGTTGGCTTCCCGCAGGGTCGCCCGGGACCTTGAAGGTTTGCGTATAAACATAAATGCTGGGTTCGGCGTCGCGCACCAGAACATGGTCCGCGCGCCAGTGTTGTAAGCTGGCAACCGCCCGAGTGTAGACGTTGTTTTGTTCATTGTCTTCGGACTCGGCCTTGCCAAGGATGATTCGCACCAGATTGTATGGACTGGCCGCGTAATAACGGTCCTGCATGGCCGGAGAAATCTTGTCGTAGGGCTGGGTGACCACATCGGCGGGTGAAACCTTGGCAGGGTCATACCGCAGGGCTCTAAAAGGGTGTATTTTTGCCATAGGGATCGGTTTCCCGATGCGCAATCTGGACGCCAGGCCGCACTCAGGAGGAAGTTCGATTGTAGCAGTTCAAGAAAACGAAACTGGAGTGCTTGCAGCAACATCCAGAGAAGTGTGGAAGGCGAGTGCAAGCCCGGAGAGCAGCGGCGACGATAACAAGAACGGTCGCGCCGTGATACGATTCAGCCCACGTGCGTAGAGGTTCCCATGGCCCGCGGTGGCAGTAAAGGAGCCGGGTCAGTCAGTTCCGTGATTCGGCCCGGGTTTTACCCTGATCGGGCGGGACGTTTTACTTTCCATCCCGTCCAAGTCTTGTTGTGCCTGCGTAACCATCTCGCCGTACTGACTGCAGCACTGCTGCTGTCGAGCTGTTCCGCTATTCCTGGATTCGCTCAAAACGAACAAACGGACGTCCACGTAGTCCCTCGGGAGCAGCAAAAGGGCGCCAACCCGGATCCGACCGTGATGCCCCCCGAGGTCGCAGCCGAAGCGAGGGAAGCCGGAGTTTCGGTTGATCCTTCGCTGAAGACCCACACCAAGCCCATTCGAAAAGACGTCGACTTGGTTCTTGTTCCGGTGACCATCACCGATCCGATGAACCGCTTGGTGACCGGGCTGGAAAAGGACAACTTCTTTCTGACGGACAACGGACAGCCCCAGCAGATACGGCACTTCTCAAGCGAAGATGCTCCGATTTCGTTGGGCGTCATCTTTGATATCAGTGGGTCGATGTCCAACAAGATCGATAAGTCTCGCGATGCGGTTGTGGAGTTCTTCAAGACGGCGAATCCGGAAGACGAGTTTTTCGTTGTGACCTTTTCGGAGAAGCCCGAGGTGCTGGCGGACTTCACGACTTCGATTGAGGACATCCAGAGCAAGCTGGTATATGCGGTGCCGAAAGGACGGACTGCACTGCTGGACGCCATATACCTCGGGATGAACCGAATGCGGAAGGCCAAGCACGAGAAGAAAGCGCTGTTGATCATATCGGATGGCGGCGACAACCACAGCCGCTACACGGAAGGCGAAATCAAGTCGATGGTGAAGGAGGCAGACGTACAGATCTACGCCATTGGCCTCTACGACCGTGATTTCAAGACGCCTGAGGAGCGCGAGGGTCCACAACTCCTGACCGAGATATCGGACGTTACCGGCGGACGTACTTTCACCATAGGATCACCGAATGAACTTGCGGATGTAGCGACGAAGATCGGGATTGAGTTGCGGAATCAGTACGTACTTGGATACCGTCCCAGCAACCCGAGCCGGGATGGGAAGTGGCGTAAAATTAAAGTCAAGTTGAATCCTCCGAAGGGCCTGCCGCCCCTGCACGTCTACGCCAAAACGGGTTACTATGCGCCTACGGAATAGAAGCTGTTTTCTGCTGATCGCAGCGTCGATTCTTCTGGGGTCGTTGATGACGGGACAGACTGCGACGGCCCCTGCCCAAGGAAAGCCCTCGGATGCGGGCCCGTCCTCGGAACGGGGACAAGCCCCGGTTGAGAAGAGCGGCGATGTCTACGTCTTTCGCAAGGAAGTTGACGAAGTCACGCTTCATGCGACAGTGGTAGATGACAAAAACCGCCTGGTTACTAACCTCGACCGCAGTGACTTTACAGTCTACGAGGACGGTCAGCCCCAAAAGATAACGTCATTCCGCCAGGAAGACATACCCGTCGCGATGGGCATTCTGATTGATAACTCCGGCTCCATGCGTGACAAGCGTCCCGCCGTGAACGCCGCCGCGATCAATTTCGTCAGGTCCAGCAACCCACAGGACAAGGTATTCATTGTCAACTTCAACGAAGATTTCTTTCTGGACCAGGACTACACCGCGTCGATTCCGAAGCTGAAGGATGCGCTCGAGAGGATCGAAGCTCGCGGAGGGACTGCCCTTTACGATGCGGTCGTAGCATCTTCGGATCACTTGAAGAAGTCGGGGTTGCTGGAAAAGAAGGTACTGCTGGTGGTGACGGATGGCGAAGACAACGCCAGTCGTGAGTCTCTGGAGCAGGCTGTTCGCCGCCTGCAAGAGGAAAACGGGCCGACGGTTTACACGATCGGATTGCTGAGCGAAGAGCGTTCGAAGCGGGCGCGTCGTGCGCTTCGGCAGATGGCCGAGGAGACGGGTGGAATTGCTTTCTTCCCGCAGGGTCTGGGCGAAGTGGAAGCAATCACCCAGCAGATCGCACATGACATCCGGAATCAATACACCATTGGATACAAGCCGTCCAAGCCGCAGAGTGAAGGAGGATTTCGCACTGTAAAGGTGGACGCCAACGCGAAGGGATACAAAAAGCTTCAAGTTCGCACCCGCAGCGGATATTACGCCGGGCAGAGTCGGGCAGCATCCGATACATCCGCCGACAAGGCCGTTGCCAAGTAGCCCGAAAAGCGCCTCGGTCACACGTTGACCAGGCCAAGCGGCATCACGTACCCTTGTCAGTCAACGCCGTCAACTTCAAGGTGCTCATGAAAACTGCTGAAATGGCCTCTCTTCGGGTGGCGGAGGAGATCACCGAACTGGTCGGCGAGACTCCTGTCCTCCACCTTCGCAGAATTGTTCCCGCCAATGCCGCTGACATTTTCGCCAAACTCGAGTACTTGAATCCCGGCGGCAGCATCAAGGACCGCGCCGCTCTGGGGATGATTCGGCGTGCCGAAAAAGAGGGCTGCCTTCGACCGGGTGCCACTATTTTTGAGGCTACTGCAGGCAACACTGGAGTCGGATTAGCTCTCATCGGTTGCAATCGCGGCTATAAGGTTGTGCTGGCGGTGCCGGAGCGGTTTTCCGAGGAGAAAGTCATGCTGATGGAGGCTCTCGGCGCTGAAGTCACCCGGACTCCCGATTCCGAAGGCATGCAGGGCGCAATCGATTTGGTGAAGGCGCGCGCCGCTCAGACTCCAAACTCGTGGCTCGCCGGACAGTTCGAAAACCAGGCGAATCCGGACTTCCATTACGAAACCACCGGTCGTGAATTCTACGATCAATTGCAGGGACGAGTGGACGCCGTAGTAATCGGTGCCGGTACGGGCGGCACCTTCACGGGCGTGGCGCGTTATTTCAAGGAGAGGAACCCACATCTGCTGGCGATTGCCGTGGAGACGCAGGGGTCGGTGCTTGGCGGCGGTCCGAAAGGGCCGCACGAGATCGAAGGTATCGGCGCCAGCTTCATTCCCAAAACGTTCGATGAATCGTTGGCGGACGAGATCATCGCGGTCAGCGATCACGACGGTTTTGCAACCGTGAAGAAGCTTGCTGCGCAGGAAGGCGTACTGTCAGGGTCGAGCGGCGGGGCCAACGTGTTCGTAGCGATCGAGGTCGCCAGACGGCTGGGCCTGGGCAAGCGGGTGGCGACGATCATTCCTGATTCGGCAGAGAGGTATCTCTCCAAGGACATATTCAATTTCAATGGATAGTCCGGAAGCCCCGACACCGCCTGCTTCTTCAGGCCAGGACTAAGAAGAATTCATGAGCAAGAAACAAGCAGGATTCGCTACGCGCTCGATTCATGTTGGGAACGAGCCCGACCCATCCACCGGAGCAGTCGCACCTCCAATTTTCGCGACCTCCACGTATGCCCAGGAAGAGCTGGGCAAGACCAAGGGATATGACTATTCGCGCGCAGGCAATCCAACGCGCACTCGCCTGGAGCAGAACTTGGCATCCCTGGAAGGCGGTGTCGCAGCGCGCGTGTTTTCCAGCGGAATGGCTGCGGTGTCGGCCCTCGCCAGCCTGATGAAAGCCGGGGAGCATGTCGTCGCGTCGAACAATCTCTATGGAGGCGTCCCGCGCCTGTTCAACCAGGTGCTGGCGAATTTCGGGCTTGAATTTACCTACGTTGATACCAGCGATCCGCGCAACGTAGCTAGGGCCATCCGCAAGAGCACACGATATGTGTATATCGAAACGCCGACCAATCCGCTGATGGGGCTGACCGACATCGCTGTCGTCAGTGAGATCGCGCACCGGCGCGGCTGTCAGGTGGTTGTCGATAACACTTTCATGTCTCCATACTTTCAGCAGCCCATCAAACTCGGTGCTGACATGGTGTTGCATTCAACGACGAAATTCCTGAATGGGCATAGTGACGGAATCGGCGGTGTCCTGGTTTGTACTACGCAAGATCAAGCTGAGAAGCTGGCATTCGTGCAGAAGGCGGTTGGGGCGATCCTGTCGCCGTTTGAATGCTGGCTAGTGTTACGTGGGGTCAAGACCCTGGCCGTTCGCATGAAGCAACACGACCAAAGCGGGCGCGCGATTGCCGACTTCCTCAGTAGCCATCGCAAGGTAAAACGAGTTTTCTATCCCGGGCTCAAGAGCCATCCCCAACACGAGTTGGCATGTCGACAGATGTCAGGCTTCGGCGCATTGATCACTCTGGAGACTGGCTCACTGACCAACGCGAAAAAGCTGCTGAAGCGGGTACGAGTCTGCACACTCGGCGAGTCACTGGGAGGTGTCGAAACCCTAATTTCGCATCCTGCGACCATGACTCATGCCGCGATAGGCGCCAAGGGCCGGAAAGAAATCGGCCTGACTGACGGCATGGTCCGAATCTCCGTAGGGGTCGAAGATGTCGAAGACTTGATAGCTGATCTCGATCAGGCCCTGGCGGCACTTTAGCTGACACCTACTCGAAGAACCTGGTTACGCCTTCTTCCAGAACGCAGATCTTGTTCTCTATCCCCTGTTGTTCGGCCCCGGCTAACAGGCGCTGCACCGGCTCCTCTACAGGCTCGTAGGATAAGCGAAACGTGCCGTAATGCATCGGCACCATCCAGCGTGCGCGCAGATCGAGAAAAGCCTGAATGGCGTCCTCCGGACTGGCGTGAACATTTCGAAATGAGGGCGGATGATAAGCGCCGATGGGCAGAAGCGCCAAGTCGGGCCGGAGACGGCTTCCGATTTCCTTGAACCCGTTGAAGTACGCGGTATCGCCTGCATGGTACACCGATTGCCCGCCGGCCCTAAGCACATATCCGCCGTAGCCGCGATGAACGTCGCGAACCACGCGCGCTCCCCAATGCCGTGATGGCGTGTGGGCGACCTCCAGGCTTCCGAGTTGCAAGGTCTGCCACCATTCCAGTTCAACCACGCGCGAAAACCCAAGATCAGCCACCAAATCGCGCAAGTGTTTCGGCACAACAATGACCGGCCGCTTGCCGGATTTCCGGCGAGTCAGACTCGCGATCGTTCGTAGCGACGGACGATGCAAGTGATCAAAATGAGCGTGGGAGACCAGCACCGCGTCGATGGGAGGCAGATCGCGCATGCGTAGCCCGGGACGGCGCAGTCGCTTCAGCACGAAAATCCACCGCGCGAAGTTTGGGTCGATCAGGATATTCTTGCCGCCGATTTGCAGAAAGAAGCTGGAGTGCCCGATGAAGGTAACTCCAAGCTGTCCCCGGCCCGCCAGCACGGGCCTCCCGGTGACGCCGCTGCGCGGCGTCACCGCCGAGCGGCCCACAAGTGTGCCAAACTGCCTGGCCTTGCGCCTGATTGAGGTTGCTATCATCAGAGTTCAGTCCATTAGACGCCCGTAACCCGCCCGCCGGTTCAGCCCGCTGTCCCCCTTTGGAGAGGTTCCTTGACCTTGTTGAGCCGCTCAGCTTAAATCAGATTGCGGTCTTAAGGAGAGAGGCATGCGAATCGCGTTTCTTGGTTTGGGGATCATGGGGCGGCCAATGGCCTCGAACCTGGTGAAAGCGGGACACGAAGTTGCTGTGTGGAACCGTACAGCGCGCCAGCACATTGATGGCGCGACGACCGCCGTGTCGCCCGCTGAGGCGGCCAAGGATGCCGACATTGTCTGGATTTGCGTGGCCGATACCGCCGCGGTCGAACGGCTTGTATTCTCCGCCGACGGTGTTGAGCAATCGCTGCGGGAAGGAATGGTGATCGCCGATTCGAGTACCATTTCGCCCTCGGCCACTCTGCGTTTCGCCCAGCGCGTCGCCGAAAAGGGTGTGCAATGGATCGACGCTCCTGTTACCGGCTCCAAGATCGGAGCTGAGAGCGGACATCTCATTTTTATCGTGGGCGGACCTGCGGAGACGGTTCAGGCCATGGAGCCCATTTTCAAGGCCATGGGCAAGACTGTAATTCACGTCGGCGAGACCGGCAAAGGACAGTCGGCTAAAATCTGCATGAACCTGCAGATAGCGATGATCTATGAAGGGTTCGCTGAAGGTTTGACACTGGCCAGAAAGCTTGGGGTCGAGCCGCAGAAGATGATTGAGTTGATCCAGGCATCGATGATTCGTTCCGGTGTGGTCGATTACAAAGCGCCTTTCGTGTTGCGGCGGGACTATTCTCCCAACTTCCCGCTGCGGCTAATGCACAAAGATATTCATCTGCTGCTCGACACGGCGAAAGAGGTACGCGTCAAGCTGCCGGCCCTGGAGACTGTGGACGAAATTTACGAGTTGTCCAGCGAAGAGGGGTGGGACGACCTCGACTTCGCGGCTACTATCCAACTCTTGGAAAAGTGGGCGGGATTTGGCGGGCCGACGAAGTAGGTTGCCGGCAAGCGCCGTCAGGAATGTTTCCCGATGCCTGCAATGACCACTCGGCTGGTGTCGCCGGGCTCGATATGGTTCTTCTCGAAGCTCGCCTTGATTCGACGTTGCAACTCGCGCTTGACAACGTACTGCGACCCGGGCTTGGTCTTCACCAGCATCAGGTATTCGACAGTATTGCCGTTGACCTTGTCGATTCCCGGGACCTCCGGACTGGCGACGATCATTTCGGCAAAGCTGGGATCGCCGGCAACCTCTGCTCCCACCTGCTTTAGCAATTCGATTACTCGAAAACTATCGGCAGAATAGGTGACAGAAGTGCGCAGATTGACCTGCGTCCAGTCTCGGGTAAGATTGCTCACTACGTTAATTTCGCTGTTGGGAACGGTATGGACGGTCCCGTCTGCGTCTCGCAGGACGGTTCGCCGCAGGGTCATGTTTTCCACCACCCCCTGTACGCCTGCGAGACGCACCGTATCTCCTATGTCGTATTGGTTCTCCGCCAGGATGAAGAAGCCGTTGATGACGTCCTTGACCAGGGTCTGCGCGCCGAATCCGATGGCCAGACCTGCGATGCCGGCACTGGCCAGCAGCGGGCCCATGTTGATGCCCAGGAGAGGCAGGATCTGCATCGCGGCGATGAAAATGATGACGACTACGCCGATGTTGTAAATGACGGTCGAGAGCGTTCGGAGCTGCTGGGAACGGACCGACGACGGAAGATCCTGCCGATTGCCAAGCTCCGCAAGGTGCCGTGAAACCAGCTTGAGCAGCCGGCTTAGTACGAAAGCAATGACGAGGACCGCGAGAATCTTTGGAACCTGGTGCCTGATGAAACCATACGCATCATCGCCCCAGTCGTTGATTACCTCAATGACGCGGTTTGGGGCCATAATTGCTCCCAAGGCCGGTTTGATGGCGGGAATGATCATCGTTGGGCGATTATAACAATGGGACGTGGGTCCCAAGGCGACGTACACAGGGCGTTGACTGTGTGTTTTCCTGCGCGTATCGGTCTGGAGCTGCTATGAGATTGCGGTTAGTGTCGCGAAGAATTTTGGGACATGTTGTGTCCGCAGCATTGATGATGGTGATATTGACCCTTTACGCCAGCAACGTGCTGGCACAGGTTGTCGAGCCTGTCCAGGTGCCTGATGCCAGCATGTCTGGTAGTCAGCGACAGCGCGATGCTGAAGATCCCTGGACCCAGCAACAAAGACGCGAACTGGTCAAGAAGCAGAACGCCCAACGTCAAGAGGACATCAAGAAGGACACCGGCCAACTCCTGGAACTGGCCACCGAGCTGAAGCAGTATGTAGACAAGACGAACGAGAACATCATTTCGCTCGATGTGATCAAGAAGGCCGAGCAGATCGAAAAACTTGCACATGCGGTGAAAGAAAAGATGAAAGGCGGAAACTGACTTCGAAGTTCGAGTTTGCCATGAACAGCCAAACGCCATCCCTTGCGGGATGGCGTTTTGATTTCTCTGCACAAGTGCTACAGGGCCTTTACGATGCGCATGGAATAGAAGGACCGCCATACGAATGTAAATGAAATTAGGAAGAAGATGGTCGCGAGGACATGCGCGAAAGTAGTGCCGCTCGTGGCCGTCAACTGCACCGCGAGTTCCACCGCCAGCAGTCCGAAGAGCGTGGTGAACTTGATGATCGGATTCATTGCCACCGACGATGTGTCCTTGAACGGATCGCCGACCGTGTCGCCCACCACGGTTGCATCGTGTAGTGGCGTACCCTTCTGTTTAAGTTCGACCTCGACAATTTTCTTGGCATTGTCCCACGCCCCGCCGGCGTTGGCCATGAACATGGCCTGATACAAGCCGGAGATGGCAATTGCGATCAGGTAGCCGATAAAGAAGAACGGCTCCACGAAGGCAAACGACAGGGTCACGAAGAACACCGCGAGAAAGATGTTGAACATGCCCTTTTGCGCGTACTTGGTGCAGATTTCGACGACTTTCTTGCTGTCTTCGACGGAAGCCTTCTCGACGCCTTCCAGCCGAATGTTTTTCTTGATGAATTCAACCGCCCGATAGGCGCCGGTGGTGACCGCCTGCATGCTGGCGCCGGTAAACCAGTAGATGATGGCGCCTCCACTGATCAGTCCGAGCACAAACGGAGCGTGCAGCAGCGAGAGGTTGCCGACATTCTCCGTGAGTCCGTGAGTGAGCGCCATGATGATGGAGAAAATCATGGTGGTCGCGCCCACCACCGCGGTTCCGATCAGCACCGGTTTCGCTGTGGCCTTGAAAGTGTTGCCCGCGCCGTCGTTTTCTTCCAGCATGTGCTTGGCGCGTTCGAAGTTAACGTCGATGTTGTAGTCGCGCTTCAGTTCGCCCTCGATGCCGGGCACCTGCTCGATCAGCGACAATTCGTATACCGACTGCGCGTTGTCCGTAACCGGGCCGTAGGAATCGACGGCGATCGTCACCGGTCCCATGCCCAGGAATCCAAAAGCCACCAACCCGAAGGCGAACACGGCGGGAGCGAGCATCAGCATGCCCAGTCCATACGTGCTTACGTACGTAGCCGATGCTCATGAGGATGACCATCGTAAATCCCAGGTAGTAGCAGGAGAAGTTACCCGCAACCAGTCCCGATAGGATGTCGAGCGAAGCGCCGCCCTCTTCCGCCGAGGTGACGACTTCCTTCACGTGTCCCGACGTCACTGAGGTAAACACCTTCACCAGTTCAGGAATGATCGCGCCGGCCAGCGTGCCGCAAGAGATGATCGTCGCCAGCTTCCACCATTGCGTGGAATCCCCGCCGAGATCGGGAATGATCACCATCGAAACAATGTAGGTCAGCACGATGGAGATGATGGACGTGAGCCACACCAGGGAGGTGAGCGGCGTTTCGAAATTCATATTGTCGGCGTTGCCGTAGCGGGCCTTGGCGACCGCCTCGTTCAGGAAATACGCGACGGTGCTCGAAACCAGCATCATGATGCGCATGACGAAGATCCACACCAGCAACTGCACCTGGACATGGGGATCTTTGACGCCCAGCAGGATGAACGTGATCAGCGCGACTCCGGTCACGCCGTAGGTTTCGAAGCCGTCAGCGCTGGGGCCGACCGAGTCACCCGCGTTGTCGCCGGTGCAGTCGGCGATAACGCCGGGGTTGCGGGCGTCGTCTTCCTTGATTTTGAAGACGATCTTCATCAGGTCGGAACCGATGTCGGCGATCTTGGTAAAGATGCCGCCGGCGATACGCAGCGCGGCTGCGCCCAGCGACTCGCCGATCGCGAATCCGATAAAGCACTGGCCGGCGTAGTCGCCCGGAACGAACAGCAGAATGCAAAGCATGATCAGCAACTCGACGCTGATCAGCATCATGCCGATACTCATGCCCGCCTTAAGCGGAATGGCGTAAATCGGATAGGGCTTGCCGCGCAGGCTGGCGAAGGCTGTGCGCGAGTTTGCGAAGGTATTCACCCGGATACCGAACCAAGCCACGCCGTAGCTGCCCGCAATGCCGACCAGGCTGAAAAGCAGAATGATCGGCAAGGTAACGCCGATTGGTTTGCCGGGAACGGGAGCCAGCCATCCGAAGTACGCAGTAATAATGACCGCGATGAAAAGCCCACAGGATGAGGATGAATTTCCCTTGCGTGATCAGATAGGTTTTGCAGGTTTCGTAGATCAGCTCGGAAATCTCGCGCATGGAGCGGTGGACGGCAGCGTTCTTGAGCTGCATGTAAATCGCCAGCCCAAACAGCAATCCGAAGACACAGAAGAGCAAGCCAATCAGGAGCAAGCTATGTCCATTAAGGCCGAGAAAGTCCACTGATGTGAGATCCGGGAGTTGCAGGTTGGCTTCTCCGGCGGGTTCGCCCGATTGTGCAAATGCCAGCGAACAACTCAGGATTACGAGAGTTAGGGCCGCACCGATCATCTTGGCAGGACGGGCGGCCGATGCGGCTGATGTCGACAGCCGCCGCAAGGTGGCAAACCAGCTTTGCATAAAATTCCTCCGATGGGTCATGCCCGATTTGGTTCGGGATTGCCCAATGAAATTTTCGAACAGTAATGCTTTCTCAAATGATCGCCAGCGATTGGGCTCATCATGCAGCCAACTAACGTCGAACCGTCAGGGTCAACGCGGACTTCGAGGCTGCGTTCCGATTGAGCGCGATTCACCATCATCGATTGACCTATGCAATTCCCTGATTCGCGCTTCCACTTCAAGACAGAAGTGTTGAGGTTTGGCCGCGTAAGGAGCAATTGCATTCGCACACCGGGCCAGTACTCCCCCGGGTTCCACGATGCAATGCGAAGCGTCACTTTATAGCATGCGGGTAAAAGTCGGGTCAATTGCAAGCGTCACCGGGCAGTGTGTCCGACTTTGACGCCGAGACGGCAGGCCGCTACAATAAGAAAACCGCAAAGCGCAGTTGCGATTGCAACCACACTCCTCAGTAGCTCAATGGCAGAGCATCCGGCTGTTAACCGGAGGGTTGTAGGTTCGAGTCCTACCTGAGGAGCCATTTTATGCAGTAAACATGAGGCTCCGAGCGATATCCGATTCGGGGCCTGCTTTGGTAGGCGGGGTCTGTGCTACCCGTGTGCTACTGCCGGGCTGGAATCTCCGGTTTGCGGTTCAAACTCCTTCCGAGTTAGATAGACGTCATGCGAGCGCCTCTCACGTAACTTCGCACCAATATCTGGATGGAAGCCAAGCACCATGTCGACGATCCATTGTGCATCCGCTGCGGCCCGGAGAATTGCTTCTTACGGTGGCGGCGTTAGTTGATTTCGACGGTGGTGCGCGAACGGCTGGAGAGACTTGGAAGACCGGAAAGACGCTGCTCCGTGGTCGGAGATCAAGCGCCACATTCTCTAGCGCCGGAAGAAAGCTGACGCATCGGTTCGCATGTGCCTCATGCGAAAGCTGATATTCGTGCGTTTGGTGACGAATTGCGGTAGCGCTCCGCGCAGGGCTCGCTTCAAGGCACTGAATCTAAAGAAGAAATGGTAGGCACGAGGAGACTCGAACTCCTGACCTCTACCGTGTCAATTTTGATCTCAACAACCTAAAACCCTTTGCCTGTCTTGCTTTTCCGGGTTGGACAGCCTCAAAAAGGCCCGAAAACGGCCTAGTTTTGGTGACGAGTTGGTGACGAGTTCACAGTTTGGGAAAATGACCGCAGATAAAGACCGCAAAGACAAATCAGAAACAGCTAAGAAAAGCGTCCAGTTCCGCGTTGATCGCTTCGAGTTCAGGCTTTGAATTCGCGTAAACCTGAAGGTAAGAATGGGCCGCCATGTGTAGATTGTAGATGTGCGCCTGTTCGGCTGATACCGAATCTGCTCGCGGCAAATGCGCGCTTTCCAATTCCACGAGCATCATTGCCTTCGTGGGCGACAGCGGGTAATACAGCTCGAATTTCTCTGGCGCCTTGAAGTCCTTCGGATTGGCAGACAAGTTGATTACCGGCTGATCTGCGGTCACAAAGAACGGGATTTCGCTCGCGTTATCCAACAGGACAACCCTGTAACTGCCATGGTCGCCAGCCAGGCTGCAGCCTACGTTCGTTGCCGTGATATGCGTGAGAATGTTGGCGATCAGGAAAATAGCGCTCGTAGTTTTCCTCTTTCATCGAAAAGCGCCCGCGTTTGAGGTGGTTCGCGCGCGCATACTGCACCGACAGCCCAAAATAGAAATCGTTCCTCTTTGCTGATCTTCGAGGAATGTGAGATCACCTTCTTTTTCATTGACAGAAGGATTGGCTGAAACAGATTTCAATCGAGGTGTGAAAGTTCTCATTCATCTCGACAATCTGCTGATCGACAATCGCCATAGCCGCGGAGGTAGCCCTTCCTGTTTCCTCCAATACTCTGGCTCTGGGGAACCGTGAAGGCGTGAACAAGAAACCTGTGCGTTTCCCTCAAGCCTTCCGCGGGGCAAATCTGCGCGATTATCCCCTTTTCGATGAAGTCAGCGTCCTCGGGGCTGATCTCATTCAGCCTGTAGAAGTAGTTCTCGGCTGCTACCTTCTCAAGATTGCGAGTCGTGACGTGCTCATCCTGAAGGCATAATATTTGCTCGTCAGGAGCCCATGCTCGCAGGTAGAACTTCGGAACGAAATGGTGGAGTTTCTTCCCAACAGACGGCATATATCAATTGTATACAGTGAACTAACTCGAACTGAGGCGCGAGGACAAGTGGGATTATCATGATGCCATGCCAGGATCTGGTGCATTTCGATTAGGACCGGTCGCACGGAAGTTAATCTCGCCGGATGTTTGGACTGATGGCTATCCGGGGCCGCCATCATATGTAAAAGAGCTTGATGTTCTGCTGAAATTCGCGGACGAGCATGGGTGCCTCGCGCGATTCGTGCCAAACCTTGAGGCGAGAGATAAGCAGCGAGATAAGGCACTGAACGAATTACGACTGGCATATCTATTCGAGAATCTTGGCTTTTCGGTTCTGATGTGGGACCCGCCAGGTGCGAATGGAAGAGTTGGTGAGTTTCTTCTGGATTCGCCGGAGAAAACGCCGATTTTCACTGAGGTTAAGAGTCCCGGCTCGGAAAGTGAATTATCTCCTGCACAGATTAAGGCGGGGAGGGCGCAAAAGCCGAAGTACATCGGTCTTGAAGGCGGGGCTATTGGTAATTGGCAAGCAGTTCACCGCTGTATCGCTTCCCCGAAGACATATCCGAAATTCACAGGGAATCAATCGAATCTGTTGATCATGTCAGATGACCTTCATGTGCCGCTTCACGACACGCTTTTTCAAGTTGATGCGGCTTTGTATGGAGAAAAACGTTTCTACGGTGAGGACGGCTATTTCACGACGAACCGGTTTGAGAACATTGGCGGATTAGCGGTATTCGGTTTCTTCTCTGGAGTGCCGTCGCGTGGACTCGAATATGAGTTCGTCGTGTTCGAGAATCCCCATGCGTTGCCGACAACAAAGCTGCCTCCATCTATGCTGAAGTTCAAAGAAACATTCAAATGCATTGTGAGGGGAACGGAGCGATAATCAGCCCAAAACGATTACGGGACCGGCTGTTCAGGTGCTTGGCCGGG
>CAVWUX010000009.1:0-38383 GCA_963758255.1 uncultured Acidobacteriaceae bacterium | reverse complement strand
GTCCCTACTGCGACAAGTTGGCCTGCGGGTCGTCACCGGACGCTGGCCGACTTCGCGGGAGTAATCTCCCATATGCCGGTGGCCAATCTCCAGTTGGTCCCTGATCCGGGAACAATCCCGGGGGACGACGTCAACCTGTTGCGAATCGATAGCTAGTCGGGGAAGTCGGTCGCACAGGCAACAGGGGTCGGGATGTACCCTCTACAATCCGCTATCTCACTTCCTAATGCTGCACAGATCACTGACAGATGTGGGTCGCGTAGGTGAAAATTTCCGTGTTCGGCGTCCACTCGCAAAACACAGTTCGAGAGAGTTATCCGGTGTCGAATCCGACCTGACCGGGAGGCGCACATGCGCGGAGGAGATCATGACTACCGCACCCCGTTACCCGGGAATTCGCGTTACCGCCAACGGAAATCAACTCGTCTCCTACCATACCGAGACGCGCATCGCTGATGCCGGTGTGTTTTACCCCATCACGCCTTCGACCGAGGGCGGCGAGCTCTTTCAGCAGGCATTTGCCGAAGGCAAACTCAATGTTTTCGGCCGCAACACCATCGCGGTGGAAGCCGAGGGAGAGCACGCCGCCCAGGGCGGCGCGATCGCATTTTCCGTTTCCGGCAAACGGGTGGTGAATTTCACCTCCGGTCAGGGCGTCGTCTACGGCGTGGAGCAGTATTACCACGCGCCGGGCAAGTGTTCGACCATGGTCCTGGAAGTTGTCGCCCGCGCTCTGACCAAGCATGCGCTGAATGTTCACTGCGGCCACGACGACGTTTATGGCGCGCTGGATACGGGCTGGATTATCGTTTTCGGCAAAGACGCGCAGCAAGCCGCCGACCAGGCGCTGATTCTGCGGCGCGTGACCGAGTTGAGCCTGACCCCGGGCATGAACTTCCAGGACGGTTTCCTGACCTCGCACCTGGAGCGGACGTTCTATAAGCACGAAGCGGAACTGATCCGCCGTTATCTGGGATCGCCCGACGACATCATTGAGTGTCCCACCGAGAGCCAGCGCATCCTTTTCGGGCCCAAACGCCGGCGTGTGCCGCGGATGATCGACCTCGCTAATCCCGTGCTGCTGGGCCCGGTGCAGAACCAGGAACACTACATGCAGGGTGTCGCGGCGCGGCGAAACAACTTTACCGAACCTATCCTGCCATTCCTGGAAGAGGCCTACGTGGAGTTTGGCAAGCTTACCGGCCGCCACTATGGACTTGTCACTGCTACAAGACCGACGACGCCGATACGGTTTTTGTTTCGCTGGGTTCGGCGGCGGAGAACATCGAAGCCGCCGTGGATTATCTGCGCGAGCATGCGGGGCGCCGGTAGGATCGATTCACCTCAATGTCATTCGGCCTTTCCCGGAAGCGGCCGTGATCAAGGCGCTCGCCGGCAAGAAGAATGTCATCGTGCTGGAGCGCACCGACGAACCGATGGCGGGGGATAACCCCATGGGCCGCGATATTCGGACCGCATTGAACAAAGCGTTGCAGACCGATGGCCATCCCGCGGTCGCGGGCCTGCCGCCTCTTACCGCGGACAAAATGCCGCGTCTTTTTTCCGGCATCTATGGCTGCGGCTCCCGCGACTTCCGGCCGGAGCACATCTTCGGCGCCTACGAATTCGCCGCCGGAACCCGCCCTCGCAAGGACGGGAAACAGGCTGCTGACGGGACATCGTTCTTTGTGCTCGGAATTGATCATCCCTACGAAGTTAAGTCAGACGAAGCCCCATCGCTGCTGCCCAAGGGAGCGGTGGCGGTCCGCTTCCACTCCATCGGTGGATGGGGCGCAATCACGACGGGCAAGAACCTGGGGGCGATCATCGGCGACCTAACGACTTGCTCTTCGAGCGCGACAAGATCGTCGATGACTTCGGCAACCCCAAAGAGATCATTCACGTCAGCGCCAACCCGAAGTATGGGTCGGAGAAGAAAGGCGCCCCCACCGCCTACTTCCTGGTAGCGGCGCCCGAACGCATTCGTGTCAACTGTGATCTTCGGCACGTCAACGTGGTGCTATGTTGCGACCCGAAGGCGTTCACGCATACCAATCCGCTCGACGGCCTCGCCGAAGGCGGAAGTTTGGTTTGGGAATCCGACCAGGAAGGCGAGTTGGCGTGGGAGCAGTTGCCCCTGTGGGCGCGCAAACAAATCATCGAAAAGAGAATCCGCGTGTTCACCCTGCCGGGCTTCCAGATCGCCCGCCGCGCCACCGACCGCGCTGACCTGCAACTCCGCATGCAAGGCAACGCGTTCCTGGGAGCCTTCTTTCAGGTTTCGCCGTTGTTGGGGGAATTTCGCATCACCCACGAGCAGTTCCTCGACGTGGTGCACAAGCAGTACGTGAAGAAATTCGGTCGCTTAGGCAGTGCTGTGGTCAAGTCAAACATGGAAGTCATGACCCAGGGCTTCGAACAGGTGCGGGAAATCAGAGTGGGAGAGCTGAATGCACCCGATCGATCGAGTTTGCGCGGTGTGGCCCTGCTGCCATCCTTCAGGAAGGACGGCGACGCATGCGGCATCGGTTGCCGCTCCTACCGTGCTCCCGCCGGACAAGGAGATCGCACGCCGGTGACGCAAATTGCAACTTTTGATGGTCAGTTCCGCGCCGGCCTGGGCTACCACCAGCCGTCAAATGCCTATGCTTCTGTCGGTGTTATGGCGGCGGGCACTGGTGACACCGCATCGAAGTACGTGGCCCGCCGCGAGACGCCACTCTACATCGCTGAGAATTGCACGCAATGCATGGAGTGCATCGCAGTGTGTCCTGACACGGCTCTGCCCAACTGCGCGCAAGATCTCCAGACGCTCCTGAACACAGCCATAACGCGCTACGTCACCGACCCCGGCGAGCGCAGGAAAATGATGGAGTCCATCCCTGAGGTCGACAGGCGCGCCCGACAAAGGATGACGGACGCGGCGGCGAAGAACTCGGGAACACCGTTGCCGCAGATTCTCCGCGAGGTGATGGCCGACGTGGATGGATTCTCGCCCGAGGCCAAGCACGAGTTTTTCGCCGTCATCGACAAGGTGCCGATGGCGTATCAGAAGGCGAACGCGATCTTCTCGACGCCAGAGAAAAAGAATCCGGGCTCGGGCGGCATCTTCTCGATCTTCGTCTCCGACCTTTGCAAGGGCTGCGCGGCCTGCGTCACCGCCTGCGGCGAGCACGAAGCGCTGCGGATGGTGCAGGAGACCGAAGAAGTCAATGCCGAGCACGAGAGCGGCACGGCCTTCCTGAATCTGCTTCCTGACACGCCGCAGAAATTTCTCGGACTCTACAACGACTCGCGGCCGCAGGATTCCAAGACCGCAACGCTGCGCAACATGCTGATGGTGCGGCAGAACTACGACGCGCTGGTCTCGGGCGACGGCGCCTGCGCGGGCTGCGGCGAGAAGAGCGTCCTGCGCGCCATCGCTGCCGCCACCGAAGCCTACATGCGTCCGCTCTACCATGCCAAGGCCGACCGCCTCCGAGCCAAAGCAGATGAACTCGATGCGTCGGGAGTACGGAAGCTCGCCGCGCTGAAGGCAAGAAACCCGGAGGAGTACGACCTGCTGCGGCAAGCATTCGCCCATCTGCTCATGGGGCTCGGCGGCGAGGACGAAAAGGACACCAAGGAGCGAATCGCGCAGAACGGCCCCATCTCCGACCAGGCAATCGTCGGCGCCCTCACGGCGGTCATGCGGCAGGAGGCCTTCAACCACAAGGACCTGCAGGCGCTCGACGGCCGTCTGCCGAATGGCATGTCTGTCATGGCGATGGCGGCGCACACAGGCTGCAACACCGTCTACGGCTCGACTCCTCCCAACAACCCGCACCCCTATCCGTGGATGAACTCGCTCTTCCAGGACGGCGTCACGGTTGGCTGGCTGCTCGGCGAGAGTTTCATTGTCGATCACGGACGCCGTTCGGTCATCCCTGAGCGGTTCGCCGATGCTCTGCTGAATCGGAACAGGACGTCATCACGCCCCGCGAGTACTACGAGTACACGCACTTCAGTGATGCGTTAATGACCGACCAGGAGATTCTTGAGCTTCCGAAGGTGTGGGTCGTCGGCGGCGACGGCGGAATGGGCGACATCGGCTACCAGAACATCTCGAAGGTCATTCTTCAGAACCGGCCCAACGTCAAGGCGGTGATGCTCGATACCCAGGTCTACTCGAACACCGGCGGACAGAACTCCGACTCGACGCCGATGCTAGGCGGCAACGACATGAATGTTTTTGGCGACGCAACCCAGGGCAAGAGTACCGAGAAGAAGGCCGTCGCGGAGACGTTCCTCGCCGGACACGGATCGCCGTTCGTCGCCCAGGTTTCCATCGCCAACGCGCCGAAGCTATTTCGGGCCATTCTCGACGGCATCGAGTACCGCGGCACCGCGTTCCTGCAGTGCTTCACCACCTGCCAGCCGGAGCACGGCGTGGCCGACGACATGGCGCTCACCCAGGCGCAGCGCGTGCGGGACTCGCGTGGCGCGCCCGAGTTCGTCTTCAATCCGCGGCTCGGCGAGACCTATCAGGAAGCGCTCGACCTTAAAGGCAATCCCTCGCTCGACATGGACTGGTACGAGACGAAAGTCAAGGGCACGGAAGAGGTTTCGCGTTATACCGTCGCCCACTGGTGCGCTACCGAGGCCCGATTCCGCAACCACTTCAAGAAGATCAAGAAAGACCAGGCCGACAAACTGATCCCGCTGGAAAACATGCTGGTCCGCATTACGCAGCAGGATGTGGTCTACCGCCGCTACCTGCGCCCTGAGCACCGCTCTTACGTCCCGGACTTCGGTGTCTACATCAAAATCCAGGGCGCCAATGGCGACGCCGAGTACCGGGCGATCTCGCGGCAACTGGTTCTGTTCTGCGTTGAGCGTCGCAAGGCATGGCGGATGCTGCAGAGCAAGGCAGGCATTGTAAACAAGGAATACCTGGCCCAAAAAGCGATCTTGGCAGATTTTGATGCCGGAAAGCTTTCCAAGAAGGAGCTGTTTGCGCACGGTGAGAAGTCGTTGAGGGATCGCCTGCAACCCGCAATCGTGGCTCAGCCGAGCGAATAGAAGCCGCGCTGGCTTCGTCCCGGGCCTTGCTGCACGCTGGTTTCGTCGGCGCCCAGCAGTGATCCGGAGATTTAATTTCGGGGCGAGACTCATCTCCCCCCGAGTAGCGACCCACACTGGAGGGTCGGCCCGGTAGTTGTCCATACGTCCTGATCGGGGAAGTCTGCCCCCGACAATCGCTGGGATTCCTCCCGAGCGGCGGGCAATTCACCAGCAAAGCGCCTAGGAAGTCGGTATCTGGGCAGGGCGCACCTGGCGCGCCCTGCGCCCTGTCCGGCAATCTGTGGTAGCGATCTGAGTGGAGTAAGACACAGAGTCTCTGTACGTGCCTGAGCACGAAGATGAGTCGATGCCGGGGTTGCGGGTTCATTTGGACGTAAAACGCCCGACGCGCGTCTGCATCAGGCATAGGCTCTTAGCCAGCCGCGGTGGAGGCGGCTGGAATGAGCAGACACGCCAAGCGGAAATCCTCGAAACAAGAGCGGCCGAAAACAAAGCTCGGCCTCCCTGCTGTTCAGCACATAAACGTATTACGCACTTGCGGCCGACGTTGCGGCGAGCAGTCTTCCCGTTCTACAGCCCAGGGGGCTCGTCGCCTTCGAAGTGCGGATCGAACCCGCCGAAGAATAAGGACTCCAGCCGGTCCGCGTCAGAGAGAATTCTGCCTGGCACTCGCTTTCTCTCCAGCCGGAGAAACTCTGTCAAGCCGTTTATGGCGTTGGCGACGTCTCTATGTATGAGTTGATCATGTTGCGTCAAGTCGATGTAGCTTCGGGCGGCCTCAGCGAACGAAAGGAATTCTCGCGTCGGATACTTTCGCTAAAGCGCCTCGTGGAAAGAGCACCATCGATCTACTACGGTCTTGGCTACGCGGTTCTTCTCTGTATTGTCCATCGAATTCTGCCTTGGCGCCTAGCGACACAGGCGCTTGATTCGACCGTCACCTTTCTGAATTCCGAAACCTCACGTACACCTCTACCGAGCACCCCGGCGAGACTCCTCTCTGTGCCGTCTCTCGCTGCAACTGGCGCGCACAGCCACCAACACGTCGGGATCTGCTTACCCACATACAAAACCCACAGGCTCGGCGACGGGCGGCTTCCCCCAAGTCGCTGTATCCGAAGCGCCATTTCCAAGATCGTACAACTGCGGACTGTTGCGTGATGGGCGCTTCAGATACAGCCCTGAGACTTGTCATTACCAATCGGAAGAAAGCTTACGGCGTGGCTGACGGACAGATTTGGCGCTGACCAAGGACTACTGGTTCTTCTTAGCGTGTGAGCGCATCGAGAACGCCGTGCGACGACTGACGACGTCCTGCGGCCCCCGCATTTCGGCGTTCTCGACACAGTGATTTACCAAGCGCGCCGTTGAGCCGAGGTAGGAATACTTCCGGTTTCGACTCAGCCGGGGTTTCCGACGGTGTCGCAACCTTTACGTATGTGACGCAGAACACCGACTTTGATCATTTACCAAGTCTACAATTTGCCGTTGACGAAAGAAGTGTTCGTTCCGATCGTACAGCGCGGATCTAACATTCGGTTCCGTGTGAGTTCGTGGTTCGACGAGAGGAGAAGTACCCGTGGCTTCCAGTTCGTCCAGTGCTCCGGCATCGTCCGTTAAAGACAATCGGGAGAAGATGCTCGAGCGCGCCATGTCGCGCCACGGATATTCGGGCGCGTCGCTGATCGAGGTGCTGCACACGGCCCAGGAGTTGTACGGATACCTTTCGCTCCCGCTGCTCCGGGCGATAGCACATAAGCTGAAGTTGCCTCCCAGCCGGGTGCTGGGCGTGGCGACCTTTTACCATTTCTTCTCGCTCAAACCCAAAGGTGAACATAGGTTCGTGGTCTGCACCGGAACGGCATGCTACGTGGCAGGAGGCTTCGGCCTGGTCGAGAAACTCGAGCACCGCTGCACCAAGGCCGGACAGACCACGGAAGACGGTAAGGTCAGCGTCGAGACGGCGCGCTGTATCGGCTCGTGTGGGTTGGCCCCGGCGGTGATCTATGACGGCAACGTCCTGGCGCGGGTTACACCTAACGCACTGGATGCGGAACTCGACAAGATCGGTGTGCGATGACGGCAGAAGAGCTATGCGATAAACAAACCGAAGAATTGGCGCGCCTGAAGAGTCTGCAGAACCGGATTCTCTGCTGCACGGCGGCCGGGTGCCTGTCTTGTGGCGCCGACGGTCTGAGGCAGGCGCTCAGGGCTGAGGTCGAGGCCAGGGGCCTGACCGGCAAAGTTGAGGTCGGCGGCACCGGATGCATGGGATTATGCAGCCGGGGACCGCTGGTGCTGGACTCCGCCGAACAACGGCTTTACGGCAACGTCACGGCTGCGGACGCGCCGGCCATCCTGTCCGGAAACACCGCCGAACAACCCAGCCTTGCCGGGCGATCCCTCGACCTGAAATCGCCTTTCTTCACGCGGCAGAACAAGATCGTCCTGGCGAATAGCGGGCGCGTTGATCCTGAAAAACTGGCGGACTACATCGCAGCTGGTGGCTATCAGTCGCTGGCCAAGGCGCTCGAAGAGATGACGCCCAGCGAGGTAATCGAAGAGGTCAGGAAGAGCGGACTGCGTGGACGCGGGGGAGCTGGGTATCACACCGGTCTGAAGTGGGAACTGGTCGCCAAACAAGCTGCGCAAACCAAGTATGTAGTCTGTAACGCGGATGAGGGCGACCCCGGCGCGTTCATGGACCGCAGTGTTCTCGAGGGAGACCCGCATCGCGTGCTCGAAGGCATGGCCATCGCCGGCTATGCTGTGGGAGCGCAGCAGGGATACATCTACGTACGCGGCGAATATGTCCTCGCGATCCAGCGGCTGCAAAACGCCATCAAGCAGGCCGAGCGCGAGCACTTGCTGGGCAGCCGCATCCTGGAGCAGGGATTTCAATTTCGCATCGACCTGCGCATCGGAGCGGGAGCATTCGTCTGCGGTGAAGAGACAGCATTGATCGCGTCCATCGAAGGCAAGCGTGGACAACCGCGCCAGCGCCCTCCCTATCCACCTGCTTCGGGGCTCTGGGGCGAGCCGACACTGATCAATAACGTTGAGACCTTCGCCAACATCCCTCCGATTATTGAGAAAGGTGGAGACTGGTTTGCCTCGATAGGCACTGCCACCAGCAAAGGCACCAAGGTGTTCGCGCTGGCAGGCAAGATCGCCAACACAGGACTGATCGAAGTGCCGATGGGAATGACGTTGCGTGAAATTCTGTTTGACATCGGCGGCGGTGTTCCCGAACGCAAGTTCAAGGCTGCCCAAACCGGCGGGCCGTCGGGCGGCTGCATCCCGGAGCAGTTCCTCGATACGCCAGTCGACTACGAATCGCTCGCCAAGATCGGCTCAATTATGGGGTCTGGCGGCCTCATTGTCATGGACGAGACCTCATGCATGGTGGATGTGGCGCGCTTCTTCATGGAATTCTGCATGGATGAGTCCTGCGGTAAATGCATCCCATGCCGCGCCGGCACCGTGCAGATGCACGACATTCTTCGGCGCGTCACGACTGGCGAAGCTTCCCTGGATGACCTGGAAATCCTGAAGCGCCTCTCCACGCTGTTGCGCGAAACCAGTCTTTGCGGGCTCGGGCAGACGGCTCCCAACCCGGTTGTCAGCACGCTGAAATATTTCCCTGAGGAGTATGAGGCGCATATCCGCGAGCGGCGTTGCGCCGCCGGCCACTGCCAGTTCGCGCCCGCGCAGCAGGAGGTGTCTGCATGAGCGTAAAGACCCTGCAGATCGACGGACAGATGGTGACCGGCGTGGATGGCGACACCATCTTCAAGGTGGCCTGGGAACATGGAATTCATATTCCGCGACTGTGCCACGTGGGGGGCCTCAGCGATGTTGGCGCATGCCGTCTTTGCCTCGTGGAAGTTGAGGGGCAGAAGAAGCTGCAGGCTTCCTGCCTCACTCCGGTTGAAGAGGGCATGGTGGTTAAGACCGACACGCCGCGTCTGCAGGAGTACCGGAAGCTGATCGTTGAGTTACTGCTGACCGAGCGCAACCATGTTTGCTCCGTCTGTGTTGCCAACGGGGCCTGCGAATTGCAGGATCTCGCCCCCAAGCTCGGTATCGACCACGTGCGGCTGCGCTACCAGTTTCCCAGCTTTACCGCGGATACCAGCCACGAACGGTTTGGCCTCGACCACAATCGCTGTATTCTTTGCACCCGCTGTGTTCGCGTGTGCGACGAGATCGAGGGCGCGCACACCTGGGACGTTAGCGGGCGCGGTGTCCATTCCCTCATCATCTCCGACCTTGGCGAGCCGTGGGGCTCCTCCGACACGTGCACTGGCTGCGGTAAGTGCATCCAGATTTGCCCCACCGGCGCGCTGTTCGAGAAGGGTAAGGGTATCGCTGAGATGCGCAGGAACCGCGGTTTCCTGAAGTACATTGTGACCGCGCGGGAAAAGAAACAATGGATCGGATGACAAACAAGCCCCGGCTCGCAACCGTCTGGCTGGGCGGCTGCTCCGGCTGTCACATGTCCTTCTTCGACCTCGATGAGCGGCTGATCGAACTCGCCGGCCGCGTCCAGTTCTGCGCTACTCCCCTGACCGACTACAAGGAATTCCTCGAAGCCGACATCACGCTGGTCGAGGGTGCGGTTGCCAATGAAGAGCACCTTGAGCAGATTCGCAACATCCGCGAGCGAACGAAGATCCTGGTATCTCTCGGCGACTGCGCAGTCACCGGCAACGTAACGGCGCTGCGCAACATGTACGGCGTTGACGAAGTCCTGAACCGCGCCTACCGGGAGACTGCGGCGGTGGTCATCGGCATACCCTCGGGCAACTCCGTGGTGCCGCGCCTGCTGGCGCGTGTGCGTCCAGTGCACGAAGTAGTAGACGTCGACTATTTCATTCCCGGCTGCCCACCTTCGGCCGACGTCATTTATGACTGCATCGTGGCGCTGCTGGACGGACGTAGGCCACCACTCGAAGGGAGGTTCGGGTAGTGACTGGGCGTATCGTCATTCAGCCAGTTACGCGAGTCGAAGGCCACGCCAAGATTTCCATCTATCTTGACGATTCCGGCGAGGTTTCCTCCGCGCAGTTTCACGTGACCGAGTTTCGCGGCTTCGAGAAGCTGTGTGAGGGACGCCCCTTCCACGAGATGCCCGGCCTCATGTCCCGCA
Organism: uncultured Acidobacteriaceae bacterium; assembly: GCA_963758255.1. GTDB lineage: Bacteria > Acidobacteriota > Terriglobia > Terriglobales > Acidobacteriaceae > DASRAA01. Next base: position 28,167 of record CAVWUX010000009.1, on the reverse strand, counting down.
TCTGCGGCATCTGCCCGATTAGCCACATTCTTGCCAGTTGCAAGGCTGGCGACATGCTGCTCGGCGTGGAGATTCCGCGTGCGGCCGCCAAGCAGCGCCGCCTCGTGAACTATGCTCAGGTGCTGCAGTCCCACGCGCTGAGTTTCTTCCATCTGTCCTCTCCCGATTTCTTTCTCGGCATGGACACAGCCCCCGAAAAGCGCAACTTGTTCGGCCTCATCGAAAGCAATCCCGAACTCGCGCGCCGTGGCATTCGCCTGCGCCAGTTCGGGCAGCGCGTCATCGAACTTGTAGGCGGAAGACGCATCCACCCCACCTGGGGAATACCCGGGGGAGTTCTGCGCACCGTGAGCACTGCCAACCGCGACGAAATCCTTGGCTGGATCCCCGAAGCGATGGAGTCAATGGAGATGGCGTTTGGCCAGTTCAAGCCGTTGCTCGATGCACTCGCTCCCGAGATCGAACACATCGGCAACTTCCCCACCCTATTCCTCGGTACTGTAACTCCGGAGGGCACCCTTGAGTTCTACGACGGCCTCATTCGCATTGTGGACGCGGAGCGAAATATCGTGGCCGACGGCTTGGATCCGCACCGCTATGCCTCCTATATTGGCGAGGCCAGTGAAGAGTGGTCCTTCATGAAGTTTCCCTTCTACAAACCGCTCGGGTATCCCGGGGGCTCCTATCGCGTGGGACCACTGGCCCGCCTCAACGTGGTTCAGTCGGCGGGTACGCCGCTCGCGGACCGCGAACTCAGAGAATTCAAGCACCGTAGCGAGGGCGCGGTTTGCCAATCGTTTTTCTTTCACCTGGCTCGACTTATCGAGATGCTGCACTGCATCGAACGCATCGAGGAACTGGCCAGTGATCCCGAGTTGCTGCGGGAACACGTTCGCGCGAAGGCCGGACAAAACCGCAACCATGGGGTGGGCTCATGCGAGGCGCCACGCGGGGTGCTCTTTCACGACTACGAGGTCGATGACAACGGCCTCATGAGCAAGGTCAACCTGCTCATCGCGACCGCACAGAATAACCTCGCTATAAATCGCGCAGTTGAGCAGACCGCGCGCCATTTTATCTCCTCGCGCAGGTTGCAGGAAGGGATGCTCAACCGCGTTGAGGCTGCCGTCCGCTGCTTCGACCCGTGCCTTTCCTGTTCTACCCATGCGGTCGGGCAAATGCCTCTCATCATCGAACTGCGCGACTCCCTGGGTCGATTACTGGACCGGGCGCAGAGGGGCTAGCCCGGATTTCTCACCAATAGTAAACACTCGGGCGTAATTCACAGTAGAAAAAGGCCGTCTTTTCAGGCATAACTGCGGTGTGAAACCAAGTCGATGCCCGAAAAAAAGAAACGGCCTTTCTCATGACAGAGTGTACTCAAGAATCGTTCGCGTTTGCAGATCATTTTTCGCGGCGGGTGGTGGCGAGCTTCGATGGCGCCTACATGACCAGCGACGGCGGCAGTCTGCTGTTGCGTCGCACCGAGCGCAAGAGTCTGTTACGAAACTCGATTACTACCGAAACGTGCGATAGGAAGTGGTTCAGGGGAAGAGTTAGTTTAGGTGACATGGCGTACCTCACAGGAGAAGCGCGGCAGCAGGGGACGATGTTTCCGGTGACGCTGGATGAGCTGATTCCGGCCGACCACGTCTGTCGGGACCGAGTCCGCCGGCCGGGAAGCCGAATGCAGGCTGAGTGGTTGAGAAACCCTGGCCGTTGCCGAGGATCACCGTCTCCACGGGGGTAGTTCAGAGGGTTCGACGCGCCGCCGGGGAAAGCACCGGTCTAGGAGAAACGGAAACCCAGGCCAACTGCCGCCGACGAACCATGATGCCAATAAAGACCAGTCGGTTCGTTTATCGCTGCAGCGGTTCTGCACACAGACTACCCCAGAAACAACCGGATTAGGGAAGAGTTGCAATAGCAGTGTAACCGGGATTCCCTGCTTGCCACAGCTCTGAGCGGTGGAGGTTGGATCGCCGAGGTAGTCGGACCGACCAGGGCCAGTCCGTTTGAGCGTTCCGCATCTATGCCGAGATGCCAGTCGGTTTACCGATCCGACGATCCCCTGTCGGAGCTAACAGCAGCGTCACAACTTAATTGCCATTACTTCACGCCGAGGAATCGGAGTGTCGCATGTCTCATCGCCTTAGCGAAGCGCTGCCGATTGCTGCCGGGCGAGGGTAGAAGAAGCCACACCAGCGGGCGCAGCGGAATCGGCAGATCGTAAGGATCTGCCTGGCCAGTCCGCGGAGGAAAGAAGTCACTAAGTGCTTGGAAAGGGTTCTCCAGAAACTGGTCGACCATCGAGGCCTGATGCACGCAAGAAATCGTACAGAAAGGAGCGCAAGGCTTCACGCTCTCATGCTCCCTTTTTAGGTCGGCGGTATCGTATTTCTCAAGCGGAATCGCCGGGAAACCACGTTGCTGAGAGCAATAATGCACTAGCCCATCTTCGCAAATGTAAAGATAGCGGCTGCCTGCGCGGCAATGCCAGCGATTTGGAACTCCGGCCACCAGGTTGTTTTGAAACTGTTGATAGTAGGCGAAACTAGAAAAAGACTTAGAACTGATGCTGACGAGATCGCGATAGACGTGCTGGTGCGTGTCATCCAGGGCCACAAGCTGGCCACCGCCGTCGTGAATAATGCCGATGGTGGTCTGTAAACCGAGTTCGGCTGCCCGACGGGTGATAACACCTGCGTCCTCGGGATTTTGAATCGATGATCCCACCACGGAGTTGATGTTGACGTTGAATTCCGCATATTGGGCAAGCCATTGCAGCTTCTTGTCCAGCACCTTCAGGCTTTTCTTTGAGACCTCGTCAGGCAGGACGTTGTCAATGCTGATCTGCAGAGAATCGAGCCCGGCACGATTCAGGCGATGGATGCGATCAGGAGTAAGCAGAAGGCCATTGGTGATGAGCGTCGCGATCGAGCCGAGGCGGCGAATGCGGCGAATCAGGTCGTCCAGGTCCGGGTGCAGCAAAGGCTCGCCCCCGCTGAACGTGATGATCGTGGTTCCCAAACGATGTAGCTGATCGATGCGGCGCAGCATGATTTCAGTAGGCACAGGCTGCGAGAAATTATCGTATTCATTGCAGTAGGCGCACGCGAGATTGCAGCGTCGGACCGGAATGATATGGGCCACGATCGGGTGATAGCGCGAATGCATAGCCTTGGCAACCACGCGGACTTGCCGTAACTGCCAAGAAGCTGCCCGAAGTTTTCGCTGTAGAGAAACGAGACTCATTGCCCCACTGCCGTGACAGGAAGTCTACCGCAACAACGTCGCATTCTTCCACTACACCCGATCACGCCAGATACACCGTTTTGCCGTTCACAGATTACGAAGCGCAATGATCCGAGGCATTTGTTTCGAGCAGCGCGGTTTTGGAATCCTTGTTCCTTCTTCGCTTGAAATCGAATCCATATGATGGGCACGGAGCGGGCATCTGTTCCACGTCAGGCTCCGCAAGAAGCGTCCACCGCTCGACCCTGCATAACAGGCATGTTAGTGCGGGAATATCACATTGCTTCGGACAGGTTGCGCTGGAATTTCGACAGGAAGTGAACTCGCACGAACGAGGGCTGATACGTCGATGTTAGTGGGAGGGCCGTGCTGGAGATCCAAGAGAAGAATTCTGCTGTCGGAACGATAGGTCTCGCCGTGCCGATTTGAAGAGCAACGTCGTGAGTGGCCGGACCCGCTCAGACGGGTGTCCCATCGATCGTGTGATCGGTTTTCCAGATTCAAACGTTGTGACGCCGCGAGACCACTGCACCCGGTTCAGGCAAGGCATACGAATAGTCCTGCACTCTTCCGAACAAGTAAGACCTGGCCATCGGTAGTTTTGCATTGTTGGTTCCGTGCAACAACAAGTGCCAGACGAATATCGGCTTCCATTTGTCAGTTTTCACCCATTCCGCGCCCTCAAAGGCTTTCTGCAAATCTTCCGTTTGGCCAACGAAAACCAGGTTCGACTTGTCTCCCTCGCGTCCCCCAGCACTGAATACCCGCGACGGGCTGGGTAACCTTGTTGAGGCCGCCAAGTTGATGGCGAGGGAGTCCGGGTGAACGCCGACGTGAGCGCCATGAAGCTGACTAGCGGGGCCCGGGCGAGATTCGAGCCGCAGCGAGGTCCAAATCTAGGCGTTTGGTCTCGCGCAACAGGAACAAATCGGAGTGCCGTTCCGAGCCGCAACTGCGCTCTCGTGTCGTGACTGGTGACTGTCTCTTGCGGCCGAGATAAGGAGCAATCAACTCGCTGTTTTCGGGCGGTTGTGATTCCCTTTAGAATCAATTGCAACCAAACACACGGTCCTTGCATGTTGGTGGGCGCATGGCGACAAGGCTGGGCTGGGCGCGCTGGAGATCATGAGCCGCGAGGACATTGATCAATTGCATGGGGTCTGAAGGGATCAATTGCAGGGATTTTTTCGCGCAGTAGTATTATGGGCTTTCTTCGGAACCGCACGGAGTTGCTGCGCCATTGGAGTCCAACGCATCGACAGAAAGGCGAGGTAGGATCGCATGTTTCTTGTAAGCCGGAGCACTGCCAAGTTCCTAGGAGGCGGGATCGGAGTTTTTGCGATCACCGCGTGTGCAGTCCTTGCAATTGGCCATCCACGCCTGCTCACCGCGCAGGAAACCAAGAAGACACCCCAGACTCAGTCAACCAGCAGTTCCGCGCTGGTTGCCCGTGGCCAGTACATCGTGACGGACGTCGCGATGTGTGGAACCTGCCACACGCCTCGCATGCCGAATGGTGAACTCGACCACAGCCGGTGGCTGGCCGGGGCGCCGGTACCATACATGCCGGTTCAACCGACGCCCGGTTGGCCAACCGTGGCCCCTCGGCTCTTTGGCCTGCCGCCAACCAGCAACGCTGGGATGGTTAACTTACTGACGACCGGGGTGTGGATCACCGGTAAGCCCCTGCGTGATCCCATGCCGAAGTTTCATATGACGCGCGCCGACGCGGAAGCTGTGGTGGCTTATCTCAAGTCGCTTCCCTCCGGTCAATAGGAGGCGACGGTACGTCTAATCGGGCTATCCACGCGACACCGCCGAATGGAGCCACGATCAAAATGACACAAGCATCTCTGGGGGTAACTGAAGCCCGACGATGACCGCGAACGCTGCAGTGGAATTCCTGATCTGGCTTCTGATCGCAGCGTCGGTCATCGCCGTGCTGGCGAACCGGCTCAGAATTCCCTATACGGTGGCGCTGGTGCTCGGCGGGTTGGCGTTGGGATCGACCCACTTTCCCATCGTCGAGGCCCTATTCCGCAATCAACCTGATTGGCTTACACCGAACATCGTACTGGTGATCTTCCTTCCTGCCCTGCTGTTCGAAGGCAGCCTCAAGCTGCAAGTCAGCCAGTTGCGCGAGAACGCCCTGCCGATCCTGCTGCTGGCAACGGTTGGTGTGCTAGCCGCCACTCTCATCACCGGATTCGCCGCCCACTGGCTTCTGGGCCTGCCGCTTCTGGTAGCGCTGGTCTTCGGAGCTATTACCGCCGCGACCGACCCCATCTCTGTCTTGTCGATTTTCAAGGAGCTGACGGTGCCAAGACGGCTGTCCGTCATTGTGGAAGCGGAGAGCCTGTTTAACGACGGAACGGCCGCAGTCCTGTTTGGAATTCTGGTAGCTGGCGTTGGCTCGGGAACGCTTGGCGTTCCGACCGGGGTGCGGAATTTCGTGGTTGAAGTTGTGGGCGGGGTGGCGGTGGGATCGACACTCGGGTACATCTTCAGCAAGTTCACTCAGAAGATCGACGAACCGGCGATCGAGATCACGCTGACCACGGTTCTGGCCTATAGCTCCTATCTGGCGGCGCAGTCCTTGCACCTTTCAGGCGTGATCGGTACCGTCGCGGCGGGGCTGACCGTCGGCAATCTTGGAGCCAGAACCGGCATGAGCCCCCGCACCCGGATCGCGGTGTGGTCTTTCTGGGAATACCTATCCTTTATCGTCAATTCTCTGGTGTTCCTGTTGATCGGCTTGCAGGTTCGGATTGGAACTCTGCTGCGGGACTGGCCGGCGATGACGCTGGCAATTGCGGCCGTGGTATTGGGTCGCGCCGTGTCGGTCTATGGACTGATGCCGATCAGTAACTTTTTTCGACCCCGGATATCCGTCCGTTGGCAGCACGTATTGGTGGCGGGCGGGATTCGCGGCGCTCTGGCTCTGGCGCTGGCGCTGAGCCTGGCGCGTGATTTTCCTCATCGCGATCAAATACTGGCCATGACCTTCGGCGTCGTGGCGTTCACCATCGTCTGCCAGGGACTGGCGATTCGACCCCTGTTGCGCATTCTTGGCATGAGCCAAGTACGCGAGGACGCCTATGAACTGGCACGCGTTCAACAGATCGCCGTGTCGTCGGCCCGTTCGGAGCTCGACGAGTTGTTTCGGAGCCATCTGTTATCTGGCCCTGCTTACCGGCAGCTTGAGCGAGAACTCGACAAGCAACTCGAAAGCGCCGAAGAGCGGGTTGCTGAGCTTTACGGGAAAGACAATTCAAGGATTCTCCCTGAAATTCGAATGGCGAAGATGAAGCTCATTACCGCCGAAAAGAGTGCCATTGAGCAGGCCGTTCATGATGGACTCATCTCTCAGCAGAGCGCTGACAAATTGATCGAGACAGAGGACCTGGAGCTGGACAAGCTGATTGGCAGGGCTGAGTGAACTTCGGTCCTCGTTTTGGTGTGCGATTCGCGAACGTGGCAGACTCGCGAGGCGATGGAACTCGGTTTCCTGTATTGCGATTCGTTCGGCGGTGCCGAATTCTTGACCCTGACGTATCCTGAATTGACCATGTCCGACCGCATCGAAGACTACGCGATCATTGGCGATTGCGAAACGGTGGCGCTGATCAACCGCCGCGGCTCAATCGACTGGCTGTGCTGGCCGCACTTTGCCTCGCCGGCATGTTTCGCTGCCCTGGTGGGAACCGAAGAGAATGGTCATTGGTCGATCGCTCCCAAGGACGCTGCGCCGGGAACGCGACGTTATCTCGACCATACTCTTGTTCTGGAGACGCGCTTTGAGACGCAGGATGGCGTTGTAGCACTCGTTGATTTCATGCCAATCCGCGGACGCAACTCCGACGTCGTGCGAATCGTTCGTGGAATTCGCGGCGAAGTGCCCATGACGATGGAACTGGTGCTGCGCTTCGACTATGGCCGTTCGGTTCCGTGGGTTACTCGGCTTGACGATGGCGCACTGAGGGCAATCGCGGGCCCCGACATGGTAGTGCTGCACTCCCCCGCGGCCACACGCGGCGAGGACTTCAGAACCGTGAGCGAATTCACAATTCATGAGGGCGAGACGGCCGCGTTTGTGCTGACCTACGGGCCGTCTTACGAGGACCTTCCCCAGCCGGTTGATCCGGAAGAGGCGCTGCAGGAGACCATCCGCTTCTGGCAAGATTGGGTTGGCCGAGCCAAGTTAACAGATGAATACTCCGACGCGGTAGAACGGTCACTTATTACGTTGAAGGCTCTCACCTACCGCCATACCGGCGGAATCGTTGCCGCGCCGACTACGTCTCTGCCAGAGTGCCTCGGGGGCCAGAGAAATTGGGACTACCGCTACTGCTGGTTGCGTGACGCGACCTTTACTCTGCTTGCCCTCATGAATGCCGGGTACTTTGAAGAGGCGAGTGCATGGCGGGACTGGCTCCTGCGAGCTGCAGCCGGAAGTCCCAACCAGGTGCAGATCATGTACGGCATTCGTGGCGAACGCGAATTGATGGAGTGGGAAGTGGGGTGGCTTTGCGGATACGAAGGCTCCAAGCCGGTTCGCATCGGCAACGCAGCTTCCGAGCAGCTCCAGCTGGATGTTTACGGCGAGGTAGCGGACGCGCTGTTGCATGGCCACCTGGGCGGGATAGCTCCCACGCCGACTGCCTTCGCTCTGCAGCGGTCGCTGACCGATCATCTCGCCACTATCTGGAACCAGCCGGATCAGGGCATCTGGGAGATCCGGAGCGGACCGCAACACTTCACCTATTCGAAGATCATGGTCTGGGTAGCGTTTGATCGCGCCATCAGGAGTGCGGAACAGTTTGGGCTGAACGGTCCGGTTGACCAGTGGCGGAAAGTACGAGACCAGATCCATGATGACGTGTGCAACAAAGCTTTCGATTCGCAACTGGACAGCTTCACACAAGCGTACGGCTCGAAAGAGCTCGATGCGTCCTTGCTGCTGATGCCACTGGTGGGTTTCCTGCCATGGACCGACCCGCGGGTCCGTGGCACCGTCGCCGCCATCGAAAAACATCTGATGCTCGATGGTTTCGTCATGCGGTACAAAACGGAGTCTTCGGATGATGGGCTACCCGCGGGAGAAGGGGCATTTCTCGCGTGCAGCTTCTGGATGGTCAGCGCCCTCAAGATGCTGGGTCGAGACGATGATGCGAAGCAGATGTTTGATCGTTTGCTCAGCTTGCGCAATGACGTGGGTTTGCTCGCTGAGGAGTACGATCCTAAGGCGCAACGGCACTTGGGTAATTTTCCCCAGGCTCTATCTCATATTGCGCTGATTAATGCTGCCTTCGAGTTCATGCGCGCCAGCAGCCCAGGGCAGCAGCGGGCCCAATCTAGTCCGGCAGCGCGTCCTCACCAATGATGACTCCGGATCAATTCAAACGCATCTTTTGGGCACTCCTCATCTCCATCCGTTCTGATAGTCACGACGCAGGTTGCGTCCCTCTCTCAGTTAGGTATTCTAGGAACCAGAGGCAACGTCGTGGCGAATCGAGCCGAAGGAGAACCCCAATACGTCCCCTGTTCCACGTACCGTCTGCAACTGAACCGTCTACTCACCTTTCGCCAGGCTGCGGCTCTTCTGGACTATCTTCAGGACCTTGGAATCAGCGATTGCTACACCTCCCCCTTTCTCATGGCACGGCCCGGCAGTATGCACGGCTACGATGTAACAGATCCCACTCGTTTGAACCCCGAAATCGGCGATGAGCGGGATTTTGATCAATTCGCGATGCAACTAAAGCATCGCGGCATGGGCCTGGTTGCTGACGTTGTACCGAACCACATGTGCGTCACACATCCCTCCAATACCTGGTGGTGGGATGTACTCGAGAACGGACCCAGTTCACCGTATTCCCGGTACTTCGATATCGACTGGACCCCCCCCAAGATCGAACTGGCCAACAAAGTGTTGCTGCCTTTCCTGCCCGATCAATTCGGCCTGACCCTGGAGAACCAGCAGTTGGTCGTGACTTACGATGGCGGGGCGTTTTTCATCGATTGCCAGGGCGTACTCTTTCCGGTTGCCCCCGCTACCTGGCCGGTAGTGCTGGACGAAGTGCTTAGGCAGGTGCACGGTCAACTGGGAGCGTCGCATGGCGAGGTTCTTGAGCTAGAGAGCATTCTCACGTCCATTTCCCATTTGCCCGCGAGAGAGGAAACCGACGCGGCCAAGGTGCACGAGCGGCGGCGGGAAAAGGAGATCACGAAGCGGCGCCTGGCCACGCTGGTGGAAACCACTCCTACGATACGTCGGGCTTTGGATGAATCACTGAGCGCGATCAATGGCCGCAAAGGCGACTCGCACAGCTTCGATCAGCTCGAACGTTTGCTCGCCGATCAGGCCTACCGCTTCAGTTATTGGCGCGTTGCGGCAGATGAGATCAACTACCGTCGTTTCTTCGACATCAATGAGCTTGCTGCCATCCGGGTGGAAGACCCTGAAGTCTTTGCGCCGGTGCATGCCCTGATATTCGCCCTCGTGCGAGAAGGCAAGATATCTGGATTGCGCATCGATCACCCTGATGGCTTGTTCGACCCACAGCAGTATTTTCACGACCTCCAGCAGCAACTCCCTATTGCCGGTGGATCGCCTCCGGGCCTCAACCAGGCGGCCTCCCACCGCAGATTCTTCCTGGTTGCGGAAAAGGTCCTGGTGGGACAAGAAGAGCCGAGGCCCTCTTGGGCCGTTGAAGGAACGACGGGCTATGGTTTCCTCAACCTGCTAAACGGATTGTTTGTCGACAGTTCGAGGAAGCGGGCCGTGCTTCGGCTATATGAGCAATTCACTGGCTGGTCGGAGTCGTACAGCGACTTGGTGTACGAATGCAAACGGTTGGTGCTGCAGGTATCGATGTCCAGCGAACTAACCTTGCTGTCTCGACGTCTCGACAGGATCGGCGAGCAACATCGGTGGTCTCGCGATTTCACACAGGACAGTCTTCACGATGCCCTGCACGAAGTTATTGCCTGTTTCCCCGTTTATCGCACGTATCTCCGGGAGAACACCGTCCATCCTGGTGACGAGGACCGGCGCCATATTCGGCAGGCCATCGAATCCGCCAAGCGTCGCAACGCGGCCTTTAGCGGGTCAGTCTTCGATTTCATTCAAGATGTCCTCCTGCTGAATGACCCGGACGGTATCAGCGAGGCCGAGCGTGCGGAACGCCGGCTCTTCGTGATGAGGTTTCAGCAACTCACCGGGCCGGTCATGGCCAAGGGCCTGGAGGACACCGCCTTCTATCGCTACGCTCCTTTGCTGTCTCTGAACGAGGTGGGAGGTTCTCCGCGGCCGTTTGGAACATCTGTGTCCTCCTTCCACGCCAGGAACGTCGCTAGCCAGGCGCTCTGGCCCAATTCGCTTTTGGCCAGCTCGACACATGACCACAAGCGGAGTGAAGATGTTCGAGCCCGGATCAATGTGCTGTCCGAGTTGCCAACCGAGTGGTATCGGGCAATTCGCTCCTGGCAACAGATTAACGCTGACAAGAAAGTCTGGGTCGCGGGGAGTCCGGTGCCCAGCCCGAATGAGGAGTATTACCTGTACCAGACTCTGCTTGGAGCCTGGCCATTGTCACGAATGAATGAACGGGAACACGAAGAGTTCGTCCAGAGAATTCATGTCCACATGGAGAAGGCCCTCCGTGAAGCCAAGATCCAGACCAGTTGGGTCAGTCCCAACGTCGAATACGAGAACGCTTTTCACAATTTCCTTACCGCTGTTTTGGACGGTTCCCCCAACAATCCATTTCTCGCTGCATTTCTCCCATTCCAGACACGGATCGCGAAAGTAGGAATCTTCAACTCGCTATCCCAGGTCTTGCTGAAGATCACCGCACCCGGAGTTCCCGACTTTTACCAGGGAACGGAGGTGTGGAATTTCAGCCTGACCGATCCCGACAACAGGCGACCCGTGGACTACTCGCCCCTTCGCAGCCTACTGGCGGGGCTTAGCTCGGAGGAAAGCGGAAATCCGGAAGATTTGGTCGACCGGCTGATTCAGTCTCCGGAAGACGGCGGCATCAAGCTGTACCTTACCCGAGCGGCTTTGCGTTTCCGGCAGGCGAAACGGGAGCTTTTCGCCAAAGGCGCCTACTTGCCCCTGCGGGCGATTGGCGAGAAACACCGGCATGTGGTTGCCTTCGCTCGTTCCCACCGCGGCGGCCGCGTCGTGGTTATGGCTGGTCGCCTTTTCGCACAGCTAGCCGCAGATATCCAGCCGCCATTGGGCGAAGAGGCATGGAGCGACACTGCAGTCATGTTGCGCAGAGAATTCGCTGACACGAGCTATCGGGAAATCTTGACGGGCCGAACTATTACGGTTGAAAGACGCAACGGCCATGCCGTGCTTCCGGTGTGGGAGGCGTTCGCACATCTCCCGGTCGCCCTGTTAACCCCTAGCCAAGGACAGGATCATGCCGCCTGATCTCACCTCGGCGGCGTGGCAAATGCGATTCGGGGCCAACTGCGTCGCGGACGGGAGTGCAGAGTTTCGCGTGTGGGCACCGAAACTCACCAGTCTTGCCGTCCGAATCCTCGGGTCGCACCCCCGCACCGTCCCCATGGGCTGCGAGGCGGGCGATGCGTTCTCCGTCATTGTCCCAGACGTCGCGGAAGGGACCGACTATCTCTTTGTTCTGGAAGGGGATCGCTTGCGCCCCGATCCGGTTTCACGCTGGCAGCCTCACGGTGTACACGGCGCTTCTCGCGTAGTGAATCCCAGTTCCTTCGCGTGGTCGGACTCCGGCTGGAAGGGAATGCCCCTCAAGGACTTTGTCACCTATGAACTCCACATCGGGACATTTACGCCGGAGGGAACATTTGAGGGCGCGATTTCGCGGCTGCCGTATCTGCGAGATCTCGGAATCACCGCCATCGAACTGATGCCGGTCGCGGAGTTTCCTGGAACCAGGAACTGGGGCTACGACGGCGCCAGCCTGTATGCTCCGCATTCTGCCTATGGGGGGCCGACCGGGCTGAAAGCCCTGGTCGACGCATCCCACCAGCATGGGTTGGCAGTAGTGCTCGACGTGGTTTACAACCACCTCGGGCCAGAGGGCAACTACCTTCCGGAGTTCATTCCCTGCTTCACCGACTCCTACCGAACGCCATGGGGAAAGGCCATCAACTTCGATGGGCCGGACAGCGACGGTGTGCGCCGCTATTTCATTGACAACGCCCTCTACTGGCTTACCGAATATCATATGGACGCGCTCCGGCTCGACGCCATTCATGCGATCTTCGATTTCAGCGCTCACCATATTCTCGACGAGCTGGGCGGGGTCTCTCATCGGCAAGCGCAACGATTGGGCCGTCAGGCGTGGCTGATCGCAGAGAGCGACCTCGACGACGTCCGGGTTATCAACCCGCGCTCCGTGGGCGGATATGGCGTCGATGCGCAATGGCACGACGACTTCCACCATGCCCTCTACACCCTTTTGACCGGCGATCACGACGGCTATCTGATGGACTTCGGTTCGATCGGCGATCTCGCCAAGTCGATTAGCGAGGGATTTGTTTACGACGGCAAGTACTCGCCTTACCGGCGCCGGCGCCACGGCAGCTCGTCAGTGCCGCGGCCGGGCGAGCAGTTCGTACCCTGCATTCAGAATCATGATCAGGTGGCGAATACCAGCAAGGGCCAGCGGCTGGCTTCGCTGGTGTCGCTGGAGAAGCAAAAGCTGGCAGCGGCGGTGCTGCTGTGCTCCCCCTTCCTGCCGCTGCTCTTCATGGGACAGGAATACGGTGAGGCCGCTCCCTTTCTGTTCTTCACGAGCTTTCAGGATGCGGACCTGGTGGCGGCCGTGCGCGCGGGTCGCAAGAAAGAGTTCGCTGCTTACTACGCAGAAGAAGACTTCCCCGACCCGCAGGCGCAACGGACGTTTGAACTGTGCAAGCTGGACTGGAACAAACTCTCTTTATACCCTCATGCAGAAATACTCCGCTTGCATCGTGACCTGCTCTCTTTGCGACAGAGGTATGCGTGTCTGAACAACTGCCGTAAGGACCTCACTGCCCTCGCCTTCGATGAACAAGCGAAGTGGCTGGTAATGACCAGGGGCGATACTTCTGAAGCCCGAGCGATGCTGCTCTGCAACTTCTCGGCCCATGTGCAGTCTGTCCCGACTGGCCCTGTTCGCCGCCGATTTGAGTTGGCACTCTCAACCGCGGACGCGAATTACGGGAGCAGTCCAGACTCGACTCAACCGCCGAAGCTTCTCGTTGCGGAGAACCAGACACTAGAGATTCCGCTGGCTGAGTTCTCCGCCGCGCTTTATCTCAGCGTCACCGAGCCGGAGGACCAGAAACAGTGTCTTTCCGTGCCCTAACTTGCGCGCCGTTCGTTCTGGTGCTTCGGGGACGCTTGCAGACCTTCCTCGTTCAGTACCTCCCGGATAGCGTCTTTCAGTTGTTCGCGATCGCTTCGCTGCATGTTCAGCGCGAAGGGTTTGCTGGCCTCGCCAAAATAAAGGCTCATGTGGGGGAAGGGAATCTCGATGCCCAGGCGGTCGAATTCCTTCTTGATGCGACGGTTCATTTCGCGTCCGATCACCCATTGCCGAATGGGCATGGTCTTGATGCGGACCTTGATAATGACCGCCGAGTCGGCAAACTTGTCCACGCCCAGCACTTCCAACGGCTCCAGAATGTCGTTCTTGTACTGCTCCTCGTGCATCATGCCGTCGGCGATCTCTTTCAACACCTCTATCACATGGTCGGTGTCTTCCTTGTACGCCACGCCGATGTCGAACAAATAGTACGAGTATCCGTGCGTCATGTTGGCGAGACTGGTGACGGAGCCGTTGGGAAAAACGTAAACCGTGCCATCTAACCCGCGAAGCACGGTAGTGCGCAGGTTAATCTGCTCGACCAGGCCCCCAGTGCCATTGATGACAGCCACATCATTGACGCGAATCTGGTCCTCCAGCAGCAGGAAAACGCCCGAGATCACGTCCCTCACTAGATTCTGCGCTCCAAATCCGACCGCCAGGCCCACGACGCCGGCGCCGGCCAGGATCGGTGCGATATCAAAGCCCGCCTCCCGCAACGCCATGATGACCGCGATGATCCAAATTACTGCGCCTACCGTCTTGCGAAAGACTCCTCCAATCGTCGCTGCCCGCTTCTCCAGTTCAACATTCGAGCCGTCTCTCGTCATGCGGCGCACAATCCGCTTCCGGAGCCTCGGAACTGAACGGACAAGGATCCTGGTGGCCACATAAGCCACACCCAGAATCAGAGCAATTCGAATGATATGAGCGAGCGCTGGATATAGATCCGGAATCAACGATTTCATTTGCATCAACAAAGGCATCCATCTCTCCCATTGGTTAATATGATCTTTGGGGGCTGCTGGTGCCGTGTCGTCGGGTCTCGCTTCACCCGGCAGCCCGCGAAATGCTCGCTATCGGGATCGCGAATACTCCCCGGACGCGCGACACAATGTGACCAGCAGCTCGGTTTTCTTCTTACTTGACCGGTTCGGCAGGTGCGACCGAGACGCGAGTCAAACCCGGGTCGGACGAAGGACTAACAGAGCCAGGCGCATTCCAACGAGACAATGTCTGGAGGAATGGAAGTCGTTGGCTCTAATGGCCTTACAGATAATTCCGCAAGGGGGTTGGCGACCAACTGGGTGGCCGCACGCGCAAACCCGCGTACTGTCGGCATTAGTGCTTTCGCCCGCCGCCAGGCTCGCGTAGTTGCCGGTAGCAACTGCAGGGTCGGCAGCAGACACACCAAGCTGATCCCCAACACCAGCGCGAGGGCGATCTCGACTTTTGCAGTCTGGAACATCTATTACCATTTTACTGTACCTGCCGGACGGATTCACCCGAAGTACCCTGAATTTCTGACGACTCACGTGTCAGTTGTGATTCACGCCGTCGGGCAGTCAGGACGCACAAACAGCTTGACGTACCCGGCGTATCAGCTTCTTGATTCATGCGGTTGCGTCTTGTACTCTGGTGCCTGCGAGTTCGTCAAGGTCGATAAATACGAAATCATCGTTTCCGGGAAAATGGCTGACAGCCTTTCCTGTGCTATCGCCAGTGCTGTGAATCTTGATCCTCGTCAGAAGCGATTGGACCGCATAGATTTGCCCCAAAGACAGGTCCTATCTCAACCGCGAATACCCTCGCCGGGCTCGATTTTCTGACGTAGGGTCGATATCGCTGGCAAGGTTCGCTATCCTTCGCATTCGGGAGACGATTGCGGTCGCGGCAGGGAGAACATTAGGTGCTGCCTCAGGATCCACTTTGGTACAAAGACGCGGTCATCTATCAGGTGAACGTCCGGGCATTCTGTGACACGAATGGGGACGGCAACGGCGATTTCCGCGGCCTTACTCAAAAGCTGGAATATCTTCAAGAACTTGGCGTCAATGCGCTCTGGTTGATGCCTTTCTTTCCGTCTCCGCTGCGTGACGACGGCTATGACATCTCGGATTACAGGTCCGTTCATCCGGGCTACGGCGACCTCGATGACTTCAAGATTTTTCTGAAGGAAGCCCATGAACGGGGCATCCGCGTGATTGTGGAAATGGTCCTCAACCACACCTCGGACCAACACCCATGGTTTCAGGAATCCCGGAGTTCGCGAGATAACCCTCTGCGTGATTGGTACGTCTGGAGCGACACCGACGCCAAGTATCGCGGTACCCGCATCATATTTCTGGACACCGAGCTGTCGAACTGGGCCTGGGATCCGGTCTCCAAGTCATACTATTGGCATCGCTTCTTCAGTCACCAGCCGGACCTTAACTATGACAATCCGGCGGTTCGCGAAGAAATGTGGAACGTAATGAAGTTCTGGCTGGAGATCGGAGTTGACGGTTTCCGCCTTGATGCCGTTCCTTACCTCGTGGAGAGGGAAGGGACCTCCTGCGAAAACCTGCCCGAAACTCATGCGGTAATCCGCGAATTGCGCCGCCGCCTGGATGAGAGCTTCCCGGGCAGAATGTTGCTGGCAGAAGCCAATCAATGGCCGACAGATCTTCGTCCCTATTTCGGGGACGGGGACGAGTTCCATATGGCGTTTCACTTTCCGCTCATGCCGCGGATGTTCATGGCGTTGAAGTTGGAGGATCGCAAGCCGCTTACAGAGATTCTGCAACAGACTCCGCAGATACCGGAATCGTGCCAGTGGTGCCTTTTCCTTCGCAACCACGATGAGTTGACGTTGGAAATGGTGACGGACATGGAGCGGGATTACATGTACGACGCCTACGCTCAGGACAAATCCGCGCGGATCAATCTCGGTATCCGAAGACGGCTGGCGCCCTTGCTCGACAACGACCGCCGCCGCATTGAGCTCATGAATGGCATGCTCATGTCACTACCTGGCACTCCGATCATCTATTACGGGGACGAAATCGGGATGGGGGATAACATCCACCTAGGTGATCGAAATGGAGTCCGCACGCCGATGCAGTGGGATGGAAGTTGGAATGCGGGGTTTTCGCCCGCGGATCCGGAGCGCCTCTACCTGCCGCTCATCCTGAGCCCCGTGTACGGTTACCAGGCCGTGAATGTGGCCTCGCAGAAGCGATTTGGACATTCTTTGCTTTCCTGGATGAAGCGCCTCATCCGGATACGCAAGTCGACTCCTGTGTTTGGGCAAGGATCGATTGAATTCCTGTATCCCGAGAACCACCGCATATTGGCCTACGTACGGACGCTTGGTGGGGAAACCATCCTGGCCGTGAACAACTTGTCCAGCTCGGCTCAGGCTGTCGAATTGGACTTGCGCCGCTTCAAGGGCAATATCCTGATTGAGATGTCGAGCAGGAACATCTTCCCGCGCGCAGGCGACGCACCCTATTTGTTGACCCTGGGCCCGTACCAGTTCTACTGGTTTCGTTTACGGAAGATTTGAGAAGGTACGGCTGGCTGATTGGCCATCCGTTTAGAGAGGTATTGTTTGGCTGAGGAAAGTGTTTTCACGGATGAATTTCTTCGCCAGCTTATCAACGTCGGCGAAGCTGACATCCTGGTAGGAGTGCCCACCTACAACAACGCTGCAACCGTGGGTCAGGTGGTGCAGACAATACGCACCGGTTTGGTGAAGAGCTTCCCCCGGGAGCGGACTGTCATCGTAAATGCCGACGGCGGATCGAGAGACGGCACGCAAGATCTCGTCCGTGACGCGTCAGTCAGCGATCAACGGTCCGTGGCGGACCTGCATACATTGCGCACCCTGCATTGCATAAGTGCCAAGTACGAAGGGGCGCAGGCGTCAGGGACCGCATTGCGCAGCATCCTGGCGGCGGCCGAACTGCTGCGCGCTTCTGCATGCGCTGTGATTGCACCCGACTCGACCAACCTGGAGCCCGAGTGGATCGAGCGCTTACTTCGACCCGTCTACCGCGACTCTGTGGATCTGGTGATGCCGGTCTACCGCAGACACAAGTTCGACGGACTGTTGCTGAGCACACTGATTTATCCCATGACGCGGGCACTTTACGGCAAGAGCATCTGGGAGCCCTATGCCTCTGAATTCTCATTTTCCGGCCGTCTGGCCAGCCACTTTCGCGGGCAGGACGTGTGGCAGAGCGACGCGGGTCGCGAAGGCGCGGAAATCTGCCTCACCGTCGCTGCCATGACGGGAGAGTTCCGTCTTGCCCAGACCTTTCTGGGCAGCAAGGCGCATGCTGATAGCCGCTCATCCGACCTGGTGACAGCGTTGCGCCAAACCGTTGGTGCGCTCTTCTGGTCGATGGAAGCCAACTTCAAGAGTTGGAGCTCCGGCCACGAAACGCAGCCGGTTCCTATGCTTCACTCCGGCCGCGAAGTGACCCTCGAACCTCTTCGTGTAAATCGAAAGCGTCTGCACCAAATGTTTTGTTCGGGTGTGGCCGAGCTGAAGCCCGTGCTCCAGACAATACTTTTTCCGAAAACCCTGGCTGATCTGCAACGGATTGCTGGTCTGTCCGAGGATGATTTTCAGTACAGCGACGAATTGTGGGTCCAGACGGTCTACGAATTTGCTGTCTCCTATCACAAATCAGTAATTAGTCGGGACCACATACTCCAGGCATTAGCGCCACTTTACCGCGGCAAGACCTACACGTTTCTGGTCGAAAACCGTGACGCTTCAGGAGATGAAGTAAACGATAACGTGGAGCGGCTTTGTGAAACTTTTGAACGGCTGAAGCCGATCCTGCTGGAACGGTGGAAATAGAAGCGAGGTTACTATGCGGGAGATGATCGTGAACGAGTTGACTCAGGCGATGCAGGAGTTGGTGCGGAATGTCGCGCACTTCCTGCCCCGGCTGATGGTCATGCTGATTATCGTGCTGTTGGGTTGGCTCATAGCCTACGTGGTGAAACGGATCCTGCGAAGCATCTTGTACCTCGCCCGGTTCGACCGTTTCTCCGAGAACACCGGCGCAGCGCAACTGCTTACCAAGGCGGCCTTGCCTTCCTCGACCGAACTGCTCAGCCGGTTCGTGTTCTGGGTGACCTGGCTGGGCTTTGTCCTGCTCGGAATCAGTTCGCTCGGGATCGTGGGCCTTCAAGAACACGCCGCCAAGTTCTTCTTGTTCCTGCCCAGACTGTTTGTGGCCCTGCTCTTCTTTTTCATTGGCTTGCTGGCGGCAAACTTCTTCTCACGGTCAGCATTGCTATGGGCAGTAAACGCTGATTTGCGATCTCCCCGGATTCTGAGCGGTGCAGTCCGAATTCTGATTATTGTCTTCACCGGATCGGCGGTCTTTGAAGAACTGGGCCTGGCGGAAGGGACGGTGCGGCTGGCCTTCGGCATTGTGCTGGGCACCGCCATGTTTGCTGTGGCGATAGCCTTTGGGCTGGGGGGACAGTATCTGGCCCGGGAGCTCCTCGAGGAACGGTTTGGCAAGGACCGAAAGGAAGACAACAAGAAGGAAAACGAACTTTCTCCCCTATAGCTTGCTCGCGAAACGTCGACGAACTGGACTTACCGAACCGAATCACCGTAAGTTCGCTCAAAAGATGTCCTGACCGCGTGCATCCGGCGAGACAGCCTGGAGGCAACGGAGCCCAAGAGGGCAATCGGCGCACTGCTCGAGCATTCGGATTACCCTGCCACAACTCCTGAATCGCTGCCTTCCTATTCGAGCACTCTCACAGAAGCTGTAAGCGATTCCCTTCAGGGGCTCGGGCGGTTTCAATCAAGACAGCAAAAGCGAGAGCCATGCGCTCCCGGCGGATGGCAACTGAGACGGGGTTCGCTGAAAAATTGGGGTATCCCATACCCCCCCTACCCCTCACCGTGCAGAATCAACGACTTATGAATAAATTCCCCGCAAAGTCCTCTAAACAAATGAGTTATAAGTAAAGTCTTATAAACAAGTAAGTTAGGTAGTTTTTTGCGATGATTCTGGCAGTCAAAACTCGACTGTTTGAGCGACTTCTGCTGTAAAGTCATAGAAACAAATGAGTTATACGCAAAGTCTTACAAACACATAAGTTAGGTCGCATTTTTAGGGTCTTTTGGCGGCAAAACTTGCCCGTTTGCGTGATTCCCTGCAAAGTCTTGTAAACAAACGTGTTATACGTAAAGTCTTGTTATCAAAGAACTTAGCTGGCAGGTCTCTGCGCTTTGCAGAACCCTTGCTTGGGCCTATGCCGGGCCAGCCAGAGTCAGAAATACAGCACCAACTGTGGCGGAGCCAACAGAAATCGGCAGGCCAATGTGACGAAAGTACCTAGTTTTCCCAAAGTGGGATGGAGGGCAGGACGACGGCAAGCATACCGATTGGAGCCGAAGGCAACGCTTCCGAGGCTGAGGCGTACCCCACATCGCCGCTGCACGGCTGCAGCGAGCGCTGCCAGACATAGTTTGAACTACCGCAAGAGGCGCGATCGGAGTTTGCCAACAGGCCCTGCGGCGGCGCTCCCCGGCATACGCCAGAGGTCGAAGTGCTCTAAATAAAGGCAAATAATTGACTTAGTCGCTCACATGTGGTATTATAGACACAGTGGGAAAAAGGAAAACGAAGTAGAAAAGGTCTGGAGACGGCGATGAGCCCCTGCCTTCGCCACCAAGAATCACAATGCTTGTGACAGGCCGGAATTTCGACAGGGAGAATCGATTTTTGAATTGAAATTTACTCGCAATGTGCACGTCCAGATCAAAGAAGGAAAAAGCAAGGAGTTCATCCAGACGTTTGAGTCGCAGGTCTTACCGGTGCTTCGCCAACAGGCCGGCTTCCACGACGAATTGGCCTTGCTGGACAACAACCGGGCGCTGCTTATTAGCTTCTGGGATAACCGGAAGAATGCCGATACGTACAACAACACGGTGTTCCCAAAGCTGGTGGAGAAGCTGGGCCCGATGATCCAGGCTCCCCCGACGGTTGAGACCTACGAAGTGGCCGCGTCGACCATGGCGGTGGCAGTCTAAGTCCTTTCCTTCCGTTCGCAGGATGCGCAAAAATGGCCCCCTCTCTGGGGCCATTTTCTTGTCCTTCATTTTCCTTCGCGAATCCAACCACAACCTTGTACATTCGCTGATGACCTGGACGACACGAGCAGTTCAGGTGGCAAGAGTTGAGATTCTGGCGGAGAACGCTCCTCATGGCACCAAGCATTGGGAGGAACCTGCCAAAGGAGCAATACCGCTTTGGGTTGCGCGTCATCGGAAATGGCATGACGGCAATCGGTGAGAGGCAGGCAGCATATTGATTGATGAACTTCGGGAGCGGGTGCGTGCCTGGCTCGCCCAAGGGGAACGCCAGCAACGCTGGGACGGTATGCGTGCCCAGGCTCGCAGGCGGTTTCGCCTCTCACTACTGACCAGTGCTCTCCTCGGGGTCTGCCTGGTACTGGTATTGACGCCGCGCCGCGCACGCATCGAGGGTCCGGCCTCCGCCCAACTCGACGTCGGCACGGCACTGGTGATGGGCAGCGTGGCCAACCGTCAGGAGCAGGCCGTCGTGGGTGCCGGAGTTACGGTTGTCCCCACTCCGGGTGGCGAACCGATCGCTGAGGGGCTTACCCAGGCCGACGGCCGCTTCATCCTCGTTCTGCCAAAGATCCTCCCTGAAAAACTCACCGTCGAAATTCACCGTGACCACTATAGGACTGAGGCCATCGAACTGTCCTCGTCCGACCTCGAGAGCTTGCGCGAGGGCCGCCCCATTGTGTTGCCGCTAACCCTTCTGTTGCGCAGCCGTGGGCCGGCGTTCTGGATCACGACGCTAATTTTCCTCGCCGTATTGGGCCTGATGGCAACTGGCAAGCAGCACAACACTCTGGCCGCCCTGGTAGGCGTCGCCAGTCTGTTCTTCGTCAGCTATCTCGGCCCCCCGCTTCGGCCGGACCTGTTCATCTTCGATTTTCGCAGCGCGCTCCTCTTCGTGGACTGGAACGTCATTTTCCTCATCATGGGGATGATGATCGTCATCGCGGTGGTGGAGGAGACCGGCGTTTTCCAATGGCTGGCGTTCAAGTCTTACCAATTGTCCGGCGGCCGGCGCTGGCTGCTTCTGGCCATCCTGATGGTGGTCACGGGTGTCACCTCGGCGCTGCTCGACAACGTGACCACGATGCTGCTGATGGCCCCCATCACCGTCCAGATTGCTCTCGCGCTGGGGATGAACCCCCTGGCCTTGCTGATGCCTGAAGTACTGGCATCCAACGTCTTCGGAATCAGCACGCTCATCGGGACCCCAACCAACATTCTCATCGGGTCCTACGCTCGCATCTCCTTCAGCGGTTTTCTCGTGAATCTCACTCCTGGGGTCCTGCTGGCGTTGGGAGCTCTGATTGCTTACGGCGAATGGCAGTACCGGCACGAGCTGAAATCAGGCCATAGCGCCTCGGTTGACCTGCTGCAACGACTGGCAGAACGAGGGCGCATCCTGCAACCCGAGGAACTGCGCAAAGCCGGGTGGGTGGGCTCTGGAATGCTGGTGCTGTTCCTGTTCGGCGAGCGCATCCACCTAATGCCTTCGGTCACCGCCCTCATCGGCGCAACCGCGCTGCTGGCCTGGATCAAGCCCGACATGGAAAAGATGATGGAGGCGATCGACTGGACAACCCTGGTGTTCTTCATCGCTATCTTCATCGTTGTGGGCGCCATCCAGGAGGTGGGCGTCATCAGCTATGTCGCCGACGGTATGGGCTGGCTGGTGGGCGACAACCTGCTGCTGGCCATGCTCGCCGTGATCTGGACGTCAGCGGTCCTCTCCACGGTCATCGCCAACATTCCATTTACAGCCGCCATGTTGCCGGTTATCGCACACCTCTCATCCACCGTGCCGGGCGGGGGCAGCAAGGCGCTCTTTTACTGTCTGGCGGTCGGCAGTGCGATGGGAGGCAATGGCTCCTTGATCGGCGCCTCCGCCAACATGGTGACCGCGGGAATTGCCGAACGGGCGGGCTTCCCGATTACCTACGCGTATTTCCTCAAGAAGGGTGTTCCCGCTGTTCTGTTGACGGTCGGAATCGCCACCCTATGGTTGCTGCTGCGGTTCTATCTGCTGGGCTAATGCCCGAAAGGAAACTTTGATGACATCAACGCCCATCCGGCACATCGTTTGCGCGGTACGCAGCGGACCGGAAAGCCGGGAAACGGTCAAACGTGCCATCGATGTGGCGCTGGAAACCGGCGCGAAACTGACCTTCTTCCACGCGATGGATGCGGAGTTTCTCGGCTACGCCACGCATGGCACGCTGCGGGTCGTTTACCGCGAGCTGCACGAAATGGGCAAGTTCGTCATGCTGATCCTGTGCGATCGCGCCCGCGCCCGCGGCGTCGCCCAGGTCGATTATCTTCTGCGCGAGGGAAATGTTCGCACTCAACTTCGCAAGATGGCCATCGAGACCGGAGCCGAGGTGATGGTGATCGGGCGTCCGACCAGGAGTTCCACGAGGAACGTGTTCAAGGCTGCGGAGTTCGATGCCTTTGTGGCAGACATGGAGGCGGAAGCGAACCTCCGTGTGATCATGGTCGAGCCCGCCGCCATCGCGGAGAAGGACCTGCAGAGAGGCTTGTTGCCGTAAGGGCGACCCTGCCGCCGAAGCTCAAACGCGATCGGCAACCAGTCCGCCGCGCTGAAGGCATCCGCGCTCCTGCGAGTCTATTGCTACTCTAAGCGGCAGCTTCCGGGCCCTGCTTCGGACGCGAGATCAGGCTGCCCACAACCACGATTGCATTGGTTACAAGAATTACCGCAAATGCGATGGCCGGAAGAAAAGCGAATTCTTTGCCGATGGATCCCACAACCTGAATGGCAAGAACGGCCGTAATCAAGCCTCTGGGCAAAATCCAGAGGACCAATCCGCGTTCATGCTCTGGAATTTCTTGTCGCGACCAGCGGCTAGCTCGCGCGGCGATCCACCTCGCCAGCACGATGGCGCCCAGAATACCAATAGTTGGCAGGATGTACCGAGGCGCCACGAACTCCATCACGGCCCCCAGCAGGGCGAAGAAAAACGTGCGTAGCAGGAACGCTAATTCCGAATGGAAAGTAAGGACGGGAAGATGCTCTTCTCCGGGAGAAACGCCAAGTTCCGAGGCGCTCTCGATGAGCGGCTGGATGGCTCCGGAGAAATTCGCCAGGGTCAGGCCGAAGACCAGAACTGCAATCAGGCCACTGCCGTGAAATGTCTGGCTTATCGCGAACAGCAGCAAGACGATACCGAAGGTAAGGACGTGCCAGAAGCGCTGTTCAGAAAAGTACGGCAACAGACGGGACCAAATTGCTCCCACGATAAAGGCGAGGACCACAGGGATGCCGACCTCGCGCGCCAGAGCGGGTAAAACGCCGTGTAGCGAGCCCGTGCCGTTCAGGTCGATCAGGCTCTCGGCGGTGAGAACCGCGAGCACATCGCCCAGTGAAGCCTCAAGCAATAACGTTACCTTGGTCGCTTCGGAGATCTTCAACTGCTGCAAGATGGGCAAGACCATGGAACTGCTGGTGCAGCCCACGACGGCGCCGACCATCAAAGAGGGGATGACAGAAAGTTGCAGGCCGAAGTGAGCGACCAGGGCCACCAGCGCCACCGTCAACACGTAACCCAAAATTGCCAAAAAAAAGGCGCCGGGGAAGTGCTTTATGGTGTCCCGTAGTTTAAGTTCAAGCCCTCCCTCGAACAGGATCACGATAAGCGCAAGCGTGCCAAAGGCATGAGTCACCGGCCTGAACTTGTCAACGTCGATCCAGTGGAGGACTGGCCCCAGCAGAATACCGATGAAGATAAGTACTACCAGGTCCGAGATGTGAGTGCGCTGATAGAGGATGTTGGCGACAAACGCCAGGACGATGAGACCGCCGAGCAAGCCGAAGAAAGCGTTAAGGGGCATGTTGGAGGAGAATAACGAACGGCAACTCGTGGTTACGATCAGACTAGCACAGTCTTATCAAGGAATTCTGAAGGGGCTGTTGGACTCCGTCTAAGGAACATACCGCGGGTCGATGGCCCCCTTGCCCTCTGCGAAGTTGAGATCCAGTCTAGGCAGGTTGACGAGTTCAAAAGTAGCCGAAGCCAGCCGGATCTGATTGTTGGACTTGTCCACTTCCTCCAGGAAACGGGTGAAGAGTCGGTCTTTCACGAACCGGCGCCTCCGATAGTCCACGATGTAGCGCGCCGTGAACTCAATCCAGTTGTCGTTGGCCGCCAGGGTGATCATCGGTTCGATCCTGGCCTCTTCCAATCGGTATTTGGTGACCGCATTTTGCCAGGCTGCACGCGATTCGATGGCATAGTCGCCACAGATTTCCTTTACGACCTGCTCCAGTATATTTCTCGTGTACTCCCAGTTCGAACCGTAACGGACAGGCAGCGTAACCTCGTCCCAAAGAAAAGGAAAATCCGCGGAATAGTTATAAACCGGCTCTTTGAATATGAAACTGTTCGCGACCCGCACGATGCGGCCGTTGTACAAATCGCCATTCACCCATTGTCCGACTTCCATCAGGGTGGTCCGAAGAATGCCGATGTCAATCACATCTCCCTTTATTCCGCCGAGTTGCACGCGATCACCGGAAGAATAAAATCCGCCGAAAGAAATAGCCACCCATCCTGCCACGCTGGTGATGACCTCTTGGAGAGCAAAGGCTATTCCCGCCCCAGCCACACCAAAGGCGATCGTCAGGCCGGCGAGACGATCGCTAAAAATAGTTACCACGACGCCGAGAGAAATGAGATATCCGAGAAAGGTAACGAACTTCCGGACCCGGTATCGAGTATCCGAGCCGGAGACATATCGGGCAACCGAATGCTGCGCCACGCGACTTAGTGCATAGACGACAGCGACTCCGATTAGTGCAGCAACAAACTTTCCCAACGTCGGGTCAAAGAGCCAGCGTTTAACCTGTTCTTCCATGAAACCCTCCACGGCTTTCCGCGCAGCTCGGTAGAAGCAAGCGAGTTGTTGCGATGATTGTACGGGAGTTGCGGGGCAACAGTGCCAGCGCGTTGGCTGGAGCTCCCAGTAAGCCGAGCAAGGCCCTGCCCGTCATTGGCAACTGAGGTATGATCGAGTGCCTACACAGTGCCGGCACGAAGCGCGAACGAGCCCACGTGAATGGCAATCCGTTGGTGCCGTCGCGTTGAGTGAGGGCGGAACCTTGCAATGAAGACGACGATTCGCATAATCGGGGGTGGCATTGTCGTGGCCGCTTTCGCCATTTTCTGGTCGTGGGAGGGGATACTGCCGGGGCCGCTGAAGACGGCGCGAGAGATAGCCGAACGGATTCTTAACCAATCGTACTTCAGGATTGGCAATCTCTCAGTCACGCCCCTCTTCGTGCTGAAGGCCGCGATCTTCCTGTTTCTTCTGGCTATCGCGGCGCGCGTGAGCCGAAGGGTCATGCGTGACCGAATACTTGTCCGCACGTCCATCGACGAGGGCTTGCAGTACGCTTTGGCGGTCGGCACGGGTTATCTGATCTTCTTCGTCGGCCTGACGATCGGACTGCAGTCGCTGGGTCTAAACCTGTCCAGTCTGGCCTTTCTGGTGGCGCAATCGGCATCGGAATCGGCGTCGGCCTGCAGCCCATCGTCAACAACTTTGTCTCCGGACTGATTCTGCTCATGGAGAGGCCAATCAAGGTCGGAGACCGGGTGGAGATCGAAAAGCTGACAGGAGATGTGGAAGAATCGCTGCGCGCAGCACCTGGGTGCGCACCAACGACAATGTGGTCATCATCGTGCCAAATTCAGAATTTACTTCCAAGAGAATGAACTGCACCGCCAATGACCGCCGCGTGAGGATCAGCCTGCCCGTCGGCACTTCTTATTCGAGTGACCCGGAAAAAGTGAAGCGTCTGCTGATGTGAGTGGCAGGCGAACACCCCGATGTTCTGGCCGTTCCGGCTCCAGACGTGGTGTTCGTAGCCTTCGGTGACAGCTCTTTGAATTTCGAGTTGCGCGTGTGGACGACGACCCAGACTCGGACTCCCATGGCTCTGAAGAGCGATCTTTACTTCTCCATTTTCAGCCTGTTCAAGCGGGAGAACATCGAGATTCCATTTCCCCAACGTGATCTCCATCTCCGTTCGGTATCGATGCCAATCCGGTTTTCGCAAGAGAGAACGTCTGAGTAGCGAGTACTCCGACTGGCATTGGACACATTGCCGCCAAGCGGACGGAATGGTGTGTTGCCGGTAAGACCCTCACTGCGTCCGGAATGCTTTCTGACGAAATATAGCGGGCTGCGCCGATCAGCCCGGAATCATCATTGAGCACAATTTTTACTGGTATAGCCTCCAGCAGCGAGCGCATGCGACCTTTGTCGAGAAACGACTCCATGAAGATTGGTTCCTGCATTTTCGTTACGATCTTTCCCGCGATTCCTGCAACGAAGACGCCCCCGGTTCCCATGAATTTCAGTGCGCAGTTACCGGCTTCAGAACCAAATACGCTGACAAAGATCGATAGTGTGCGGTCGCAGATTGGGGCTTTCTTGCTCAGGGCCAGTTCTGAGATCAGGGCCGGGGCATCGGCAGCCCCGGACAGCTGCTCCTTCAACCACTCAGGCTCCTCTTCTTTGGACGTGTCCTTGAGGAAATCGTACACGTTTCTAACACCGGGGGCCCGGAGAGGATTCTCCCGTAGCTGACGTGCTGATTTCCGTATCTCTTCATTAGATAGCGGAGAAGCTCGATCTCGACGTCGTTCTTGGGTGCGAATTCGGTGTGCCCACCTTCGCATGCAAACGGGTGATGGCGAAAACCATCCCAGTAAAGGCCGGCCTCACCCAGCCCGGAACCGGCTGACGCCACGGCAATATTGCCTTCGGCGTCGCTCGCTCCCTCGCTTATGGTCACGAAGTCTTTGGACTCCAGGGCATCAATGCCATAGGCGAAAGCCTCAAGGTCATTGATCAAGCCCACGGTGCGCAGTTTCAACTGGGCGGCTAGCTCGCGGGAGTCGATCACCCAGGGCAGGTTCGAGATCTTGCTGCGTCGACCCCTGACCGGGCCCGCGACCCCGAAGCAAGCAGACTGGGCCGGTATTCCCTCGGTCTTTACAAAGTGCGCAACAATCTCGGCCAACCCGCTGTGCTCGCGGCTGGGATAGACCTTCTCCACCACGCACTGCAAGCGGTTGCCTTCGGTTTCAAAGGCCGCCAGTCTCGCATCGGCACCGCTGATATCGCCGGCAAGAATCATTCGATTTTCCTCCAGTGACGACCATCGCTCTGCCATCAGATCATCCGACTCCTTGGGGCCCCAGGAACCTGCCGCGTAGTTGGGGAAATTGCGCGCCGGCAATGCTTTCCAAACATCGATTACCGGGTCGAGAATTCTCCAGCCGGCTTCAACCATGTCGGCACGCTGAAACAATGTCTGGTCACCGATCATGCAGTCGTAGAGCAAGACTTCATAGCCCGTGTAGGGCTCGGCTCCGAAATATTTCGAGTATTCAAAGCTCATCTCGACCGAACCCAGGCGCAGCTGGG
>CAVWUX010000008.1:0-752348 GCA_963758255.1 uncultured Acidobacteriaceae bacterium | reverse complement strand
AACGAAATCTGCCTGGGTGCCCCCGTTCTACCGAAGGTAGGGCGGGGCCTTTTGTTGGACCGGGCGCCCCAACACAAGCCGTCTTTGCTTGTGTGGGTCCTTTCCGAAGCGCACAACAAACCCCGCAACTCAACCCCTGCTTTCCTCCGTGTCCTCCGTGCCTCTCTGGCGAAACCCAATCAAATTTCCCCAATTGGGAATTCGCGCAAGATTTCTCCACAAAATCCCTGCAATCCCTCTCCGCCTTTTGCCACGCTTATAGCGTGGGGGTGTGCCCTCCACCGGAACGCTGTAGGACTTTGCTGCGCCATCTTGGGCAGCCTGTAACAACTCGCTGTTGGCCGTTAGCTTATTGCTGACTGCTTATTGCTTATTGCCGACAGCTTAGACGCCGGCCGTGGAGCAGCAGTTGCGGTCTGCCTTCCGGCAGAAGCCCGACTTGACCTTGGCCGAAGTGCAACAACGACTGGCCGAGCGAGCGGGCACGAGCATCAGCCGATCGCGCTTGTGGGTATGGCTGCAGCGACTGGGCTTGCGGCATAAAAAAAATCGCTCCGGGCGCAAGAACAGGAGAGCGGGGAGAACCTCTGGCGCCGGCAGAGCTGGTGGGAACAGGTAAGCGAACTGGATCCGGCTTGTCTGGTGTTTCTCGACGAAAGCGGCGTCACCACCGAAAGGACACGCCGCTATGGTTGGGCACCGCGCCCCGAACGGGTTTCCGAAGCGGTACCCGCCGGCCACTGGCGCACGCTCACGGTGCTGGCCGCGCTGACCAGCGCTGGCGTGCTGGCCAGCATGACCATCGAGTCGCCCACCGATGGCGACGTCTTTCTCGCTTTTGTGGAACAGGTGCTGGCGCCGCGACTCGAACCTGGGCACGTCGTCATCCTCGACAACCTCGCTGCTCACAAAGTTCCCGGTGTCCGCCAGTTGATCGAAGACCGGGGCGCGCAACTGCTCTATCTGCCGCCCTACTCGCCCGACTTCAATCCCATCGAGCAGCCCTGGTCCAAGCTGAAACAACCGCTGCGTGGCGTGAAGGCCCGCGTGCTGGAACAACTCGAAGCCGCCATCGCCCACGCTTTGTCTGCGATCACGGCTCAGAACGCGCGAGCGTTCTTCCGCCACTCCGGCTATGGGATACAGCAACTATGAAACTGCTCTCTAAAGTTCCGCCGCCGAAAGCGCAAGCTGAGTTTCGCAACAGACTCTAAAGCTCAGCTCTACCCAAAACCGCGCGGACGCAGTAATTGCTAATCCGATCTATGCAGATCCAGATTCCCGCACTCGCTACTGTGTCGCCTGTCCCTTAATCACGATCCCGAGCTTGTCGGTCTTCCCTGATACCGCAGTCGGCACTTCGACGGTGAGGATGGTCATCCCCTCGTCGTCGGTGGCGACGGCGGCAGGGGTTCCTGCAGTTCCCATGGCAATCACTGCGGGATGGGCGGTACCAGTCGTCTTGGCGCTCAGGCGTACCAGTTTCTTGAACGGTAGCGTTTCGGCGGGATCCGGGTCATCAGTCAGAGGAATTGCGAGCAGGAAGTCAGGGTTGGGCGAAACACCCATATGGTTAGCGTCCTGAGGCAGATACTGGTAGCGCAGGGTGTAGGTGCCTGCCGGAATGGCCTGACCACGATAATCCGTGCTGCCCTTGGGGAAGCTAACGACGCCGACGAACTCGCCGTTCGACAGTTCCGGATAGAGCGCGCCCGGGGACTCCTTTGACGCTGTGGCCAGGGCCCGGGCGAACCAGAATTCGGCTGCCCATCCGTCGTCAAGAACGACGCGGTAACCCTTGTCCTCGACCGCCTTTTTTAGATCGTCCGATGCGCCGGGGGCAGAAAGCGCTGCTGTACGCTCGACGGTCGGACCGACGGCGTATGCCGGCGCCACCAAGCACCCGACTACAAGACAAGCGATAACGAGAAAGCGGAACTGCCGAGCATTGCGGACCGTTGGATGCATGGAACCTCCCGTGGCGAACTTATCGCCTCAGGTGAGCCCGCCGCAAGTGTCTTCGTCACAGGATGGGAGGGCGTCGCGCTATTCGCCCGCTGGATGCATCGCGAGCGATCCAGCAGAGGCCGCCATCGCGGCTCCACCCTCGCTGAACGTACCTATGTAGGCGCTGCGGCGCCCGTGACTGGTCCAATGGGAATCGAGCCCTTCGCCCTGGAACTCATCCGTCAAGGCAACCGCCGACATGGCATGGTCCACATTGGTAAGCGGTGGATAGTAGTTGCTCTCGTTGCCGCAGATGTGATCGTGATGGTTCAGCGGACGAGTAACGATGCTGGCCAAGATGTCCCGCGCGCAGCACGGCGTTGCCCTGATGCAAATCGGCGGGCACATCAAGAATGACGGGCACGTAGTCCACGCGCACGACGTTTTCCAGCAGACGCCCACCCTGGTGCTGGGCCAGCGCAATCAGCGCCTGACGCTGTGCTGGGTTGGCGGCGTCGTCCACCATGAGTACGGCCTGCGCCGGATAGGGATCGCCGTAGGGGTCGCCGAGGGTGGCGCGCGCCCGCACCGCCGCGGCGACGGTCAGGCCATCAAGCTTGACGCCATTCCACGCGCCCTCCCGGACGTGCCACGCCATCAAGGCGTAGTTGCCGGTCAGGCCGACTTCGCCGTTGGCGAAACACTGGGCCACGTAAACGTCGGTGGAGCGCGACTCGATGTAGTCTCCGCGAAGTTGCTGAGCTGGCAACGACAACGCGAGACCGAATGCGAAGGCGACGAACAGAGGTATCACTTTGCGCATGGGAGAACTCCTCACCCGAGATTGTTGCTATTTTAGATGAACTCGGAGGTCGGCGCGCTTCGTCTCTCATTCTCGGGAGTTGCGGTGATCTAGAATACCCGCCATGGCTGACGACCTGCTTCGATTCCGCGCTGAATTCCCCATTCTTGAACGCACCACCTACATGATCAGCAATTCGCTGGGAGCCATGCCGCGAGGCGTTGGAGACTCGCTGCGTCACTACTCCGAGACCTGGAACACACGCGGTGTGCGCGCCTGGGAAGAAGAATGGTGGATGCTGGCCGCCGAGGTGGGCAACGAAATCGGCGCCTTGATGAATGCGCCCAAGGGTTCGGTCGCGTGCCTGCAGAATGTCACTACGTGCGAGGCAACGGTCGCTTCCTGTTTGGACTTCAGCGGCCGGCGCAACAAGGTGGTTTATACCGACCTGAACTTTCCCTCGATCATGTATTTCTGGGAGGCGCAACGCTCGCGTGGGGCGCGTGTCGTTATGGTACCGAACGACGACACCATCCATGTAAACACCGGACGCCTGCTTAACGCTATCGACGAGGAGACGCTGATCGTTCCGATTTCGCACGTGATCTTCCGCAGCGCCTTCATCCAGGATGTCGCGGCAATCGTCGAGAAAGCGCACCGAGTGGGTGCGTATGTCTTGCTGGACTCGTTTCAGGCGCTGGGCACGGTGCCCTTCGACGTGCAAGAGCTCAACGTCGATTTCTGCACCGGAGGCGTACTCAAATGGCTATGCGGCGGACCTGGGACTGGCTATCTCTACGTGCGTCCCGACCTGGCGAAGAAGCTACAACCCAGTTTCACGGGATGGATGGGTCACAGTAATCCCTTCGGTTTCGAGATCGGAGCGAACCGCTACACCGATTCCATCTATCGCTTCACGCAGGGGACTCCGGCCATTCCAGCGTTGCACGCCGCACGGCCGGGCTTGAAGATCATCGCTGAAGCCGGTGTCGGAAACATCCGCCAAAAGTCAATGCGGCAAACAGCGTTGCTGATCGAGATGGCTGACCGTCATGGCTGGCGGGTCAACACGCCACGCGATGCCGAGCGTCGCGGCGGGACCGTCTCCATCGATATGCCCCACGCGCAAGAGGTTTGCGAGGCACTACTGAAACGCGATGTGCTGGTGGATTACCGTCCCAAGGCAGGGGTTCGCTTTTCGCCGCACTTCTACAACACCGACGAAGAGCTCACCAAAGGGATCGCCGCAGTGGAAGAGATCTTGAGCGAAATGAAGGTGAGGGCATAAGGCGCTCGGAGGCGAACCTGCTGCAATGAAGTTGTCATGCAACCCAAGCAACCGCAATTTACCGATTGCGCCGTCCTGCCATTCTGTGCTCTCATTTGCCCAATGTCGCTGGAGCAAAGGCCCAGCGTAGCTCCGCTGGGGTGGACTCCGCGCGGGGGCGAGCTATGAAGTTACGGGTTTGGACGCTAAGTTCGGCTCTGGGACTTGCTGCGTTGTGGAGTGCGTGTGGGGGCAAGCCGGGAAAGCCCACCGCGGTCTTGAGTTCTGGATCACCGCTGCTGTCGGAGAATTACATCCAGGTGGAGACCGCCTCCGCCGTGATGCCTCCCGCGGTCAATCCGAGTTGCCAGGACGGGCGGGTGCTCGTCACTTACGGCCGTCAATACGGCGCTACCCGGATGGCCAGCAATGATCTCGACTGTTACCTAAACGCTTCGCCCAATTGTTTTCAGGAGCAGTTCCCCAGCGAACTGAACGGTGACAAGATCACCTTCACCGCTCAGAAGCAGTGGAATGGGGCGGGCAATCCGCAGAATTTCAGTTGCAACCCAAACAAAGCGCCCACCCAGCAGGTGCAGCGCGATAACATCTTTTACACCGACTCGCTGATGACCCGGGTGGCTTCCGGCGATCTTTTGCACATTTACCTGGTAATGGCCAATCATGCGCCGAAATCCCCAGTGCCCAATCGCACCGATGCGGCTCAGCCTGTGGGCTGCAACAATCCTTTTACCACCTGCTCGGTTGCGATCGTTAGGTCCACCGATTGCGGCAATAACTGGTCGAAGAAGAATGTCATCGACCTCAACGACCCCAACTTCATGAACGGGGCCTGGGCCGTACCCGAGTACGATGCACAGGGGGGCACCAATCAGACGGGATACGCCATCGACCGCCCCGAGGTATGGGTCGATCCGTATTTCCCTTTCCCACTGAAGACGGCCGTGTTTCTGACGGCAGCCATTCGTATGGGTCCCAAAGCAGGCAAGACGATGGTGTTGAAGTCGCTGGATGGAGGCGATGACTGGCTTTCTCCGGTGCTCCTGCCGGGCGAGAATGCCAATGCCAGCGGCAATCCGACTGTCATCACTACCACGCCTAACCACCGCGTGTACGCCTTCCGTTGCGAAGGCACGGAGCCCAGGCTCTACTGGTCCGACGACTATGGCGCCAGCTTCAGGGACAAGGACTCGCTCACCATCAAGTACCAGGACCAAACCTTGGCGTCGCCACTGGACTGCGGACAGGTCGCCTCTTCCAACTTGCAGGACAAAATTGGAGCAGGCAGCCCCAGTGTGGGTATAACTCGCTGGGGAAGCGCCAGCGTGGATGATGTCATCGTGATGTATTCAGGGGTCGTAAACAACCAGCAGGTCGCGGCGGTCATGCTGGTGACGACGAAAGTTGCGGGCGACAAGAATCCCGTAGTTACCTCCAATCTGCTGATCAAGGGCGCCAGCGGCCACTCGATACTGCAGGCAACCTTTGTGCCCACGGATCGCTTCGAATTCCATCCTGACGAGAACAACGATGCGCTGTACGATGCCACGGTGGTGTACTGGATGGACGTTCCTGCGAAAGGCCAGTCGACTGCGAACTACATGGCCGTGCGTCGCGGCTTGCTGTGGACCGATCCCAAGGCGCTGGCGGTGAAGAATGGCGCCTCCTACACCTGGAGTTGGAACCCGGACCCAATGAAGCTTTTTATCGGCGACTACAATCGCGGATCGTTTATCTATGCCGACCTTACTGGGAAGAAGAAGAAACCCCAACTGCACTTCTTCACGACCTGGGAGGAGTCTTCGCCTGGCCCCTCACCCAATGTGCTGATTCACTCCAATATGGTGGATTGGAGCGAGCCATAGACCAGCGCCGTAGCCGTGCAGGAACCAGCAG
Organism: uncultured Acidobacteriaceae bacterium; assembly: GCA_963758255.1. Lineage (GTDB taxonomy): Bacteria > Acidobacteriota > Terriglobia > Terriglobales > Acidobacteriaceae > DASRAA01. Next base: position 746,415 of record CAVWUX010000008.1, on the reverse strand, counting down.
AAATAACGCCCATGCTAGACTTCGATTGACATTTCGCCTTTTCTTCGCTGACAATGTTGACGGAGGCTCAGTCCGCGTATGGCACTTACCCGCCGCCAAAAACAGGTGTACGATTTTCTCGCAAGTTTCGTGGAGAAACACGGCTATTCGCCGTCGTTCGAAGAGATCGGCGACGGACTCGGCCTGAGTTCGCTGGCCACCGTCCACAAACACGTCAGCAATCTCGAAGAGAAGGGTCTGCTGAAGCGGGACTACAACCGCAGCCGCTCCATCGACCTGCTGAAGCCTCGCGGGCGGATGAAACAAGTGCTGGCCGGAGCCGCGGCCGCCAACGGACTAACGCTCCCGCTGATGGGCCGCATTGCCGCCGGCCGCCCAGTGGAGGCGCTGGAAAATCCGGAGTCGATCTCGCTGGCGGATTTCACCCGCTCGAAAGATGTCTACGTGCTGCAGGTGACCGGCGAGAGCATGCAGGACGAGCACATCGTCAATGGAGACTACGTGCTGGTGGAGAAGACCAATACCGCGCGCGATGGCGAGATTGTGGTGGCGCTGGTGAATGGCTCCGACGCTACCCTGAAGCGGATGTTCCGGGAGGGCGACAAGATCAGGCTGCAACCTTCGAATGCCGCGATGGCGCCGATCGTGGTGGCGGCGGCTTCGGTGCAGATCCAGGGCCGGGTCATTGGCGTGTTGCGCAAGTACTGAACTGCTGTTGCTGCGGGCGCCTCTGAAATCGCGAGAGGAAACGAAAAAGGCGCGGACTCAGCCGCGCCTGGCAAAAACTCTCAATCCCTTACAGGTTCTTGTCGAGGGCCTTCTCGATGACGTCGCGCGATACATAGCCGACGATCTGCTCCTTCACCTGTCCACCCTTGAAAATCAGAAGCGTGGGAATGCCGCGCACGCCATAGCGCTGGGGGGTGGCAACGTTCTTATCGACATCCATTTTGCCGATCTTAACCCGGCCGCTGTAGCTTTGCGCTACTTCATCCACGATGGGCGCCAGAGCCCGGCAGGGCCCACACCAGGTTGCCCAGAAGTCGATCAGCACCGGCTGCTCAGACTTCAACACCGCCTGGTCAAAATTGGCGTCCGTCACTTCCAAAACTGCGTCACTTGCCATGTATCCTCCTGAGGGGTCGCCGCGCATCAGCGCGACACATGCCGAGCCACGATTCACATCGTACCATTTCAATATTTCGTGACTGGAACATACTGTTAGATGCAACCTGGGTCGAGCGGTTGCACGGCCGCGTCGTCGGGGCACACGGGAGTAGATCGGGAACCTACTTTACATCGGCAGGCAGGCGTGCAGAAAAATGACCCAAAATCAACAAGCGCCCTGCGGTAACCGCAGAGCGCCTAGAAGGCAGCCCTCCCCCAGAACTGCCTAACTACGAGTGAGATTCTGCGCTAAAGCTTTTGGGATGTAAATACACCTTCCGTAACCAAAAAGTAATCTGCGGTAACTGGGTCTCAATGACGTATCTGTTGCAAAATATTGCACTTTGCAGTGCTCAGATTCTACTCCCAGTCGGGATGGCCTATTTAGGCCTGTTACCAACCAACCCACAAGTCACCTTCTGAGGGTACTCCCCAGCACCTCCGCCGGATGGAGGGCGGTGGGCCCCATTCCTGCCACGCCTTAGCGGAAATTCTTGGGCAGCGAGTTTCACCTGGGGACGCAACTGGAAGACTGAGCCGAAGTATGGATCGAACGCCGCTCTGGCAGAAACAGTGGTTCCTATTCGCGGCAAGAACTTCATCACAGGCCGCTACGAATGGTCGCGGCGCGATGAACTATTCGCCAACAATCCCGAGTTCGCGGAACAATTGGCGACCGCCACAGGCGCGCAATGGTTCAACGTAAACGCCTATACCATCGGATACACGCGCGATCTCGGCGTCTTCTCCGGCGTCCAGACAGGCTTGGGCGCAAATATTTCGCTTTACGGAATCCCCGTTTCCATCAAGGCGTGCTACGGGGACCATCCTATGGGCTTCAATGTGTATCTGTGTATACGACTGCGCTGACATACCGGCAGGTCCTCCTGCGTTAAGCATGCCTTCAGGTTTCCTACAGTAACACTGACGATGTGGCTCCGTGCTTGCTCCCGGCGCGTAAGCGGAGCACACTGAACGCGAGGGGACGCGGATTCATGCGGGTCTTGATCGTAGAAGATGAGCGGAGGCTGGCGGAAAATATCGCCCGCAGTCTGCGCGAAAGCGCCGGCTATGCCGTGGATGTGGCTGTGGAGGGCGAAGATGGCCTCTATATGGCGCAGTCGAACCCGTATGATTTGTTGATCCTCGACCTGATGCTGCCGAGACTAGACGGACTTACGCTGCTCAAGCGACTGCGCGGCGGTGGCGCCGACGTGCCTGTGCTGGTGCTCACGGCGCGCGACGAGAAGGAGTCGATTGTCGCGCTGTTGAATGCGGGAGCCGATGATTATGTCGCCAAGCCGTTCGATCTCGGCGAACTGCTGGCGCGGGCCAAGGCGCTGATTCGCCGCGGCAAAGGACAGAGCGCGGCCGTGCTGAAGGTCGGGGACGTCGAAATCAACACAGCCGACCTCACGGTCAGACGCAAGGGGCGAGTCGTGGTCCTCACGGCCATGGAGTACCGGGTGCTGGAGTATCTGGCACATCGTCCCGGCGCGGTGGTGTCCAAGACGGAACTACTCGAACATCTGTACGACTTCAACTGGGAACGTTTCAGCAACGTGATCGAAGTCTATATCTCGGGCCTGCGCCGCAAACTGGAAGACAACGAAGCCAAACTGATCCACACGCTGCGCGGCCAGGGATACATGCTGCGGGTTTGACATGGCGAAAACCTCCATCCAGCGCCGGCTCATCGTTGCGATAGCGATCTCGCAACTCGTGCTGGCGATCGGCTTGATCGACTTGGCCATCTTTGTCATCCGCTCGCAGATGCGAGACGCATTCGACGTCGCTCTACACGGACGGGCCATGAGCATCGCTGCGCTGGTGCGCTACTCCGAAGACAACTCACACAAATTGATATTCGAAAGCGGGCTTGTACCCCCCTCCCTCCAGCAGGGAGTCCCGGATCTTTACGAGGTTGTCGCGAACAATCGCATCCGGATCGCGCGTTCATCCAATTGGCCTGCAAAATCCGACATCGGCACGCCAAAGGTTGACCGATGGATCGCGACGTCAGTGGTCGATGGGATTGCGTACCGATCGCTTCGTTTGGAGCGCATACCGGTACTAGATCGGGAGAGTGACGGGTCCGCACCGGACTATTTGACAGTCACCTATGGGTCGCCCGTCGATCCGGTAATGCAAGCGGTCAGCGACGTAATTGTATACATCGTGGTGGGCAGCATCCTCTTGCTCATGATTTCTGGAGGCTTTGCCATATGGGCGTTGCGGCGAAGCCTGCGGCCGTTGGCGGCACTGGCGAACAGCGCCGGCGAGATTTCGACCTCAAACTGGGAGCTGAACCCGCCCGAAGAAGCTCGCGAAACGCTCGAGCTGGCGCCGCTGACTCGGGCCATGACCTCGATGCTCGAGGGTCTGCACCGGTCGTTCACCCAGCAGCGTGAGTTTCTCGCCAACGCCGCCCACGAACTGAAGACGCCGGTCGCCATACTCAAGTCCACGTTGCAATCACTGCTGCAGCGGCCCCGCACTTCCGACGAATACCGCACCGGACTCGAGGAAGCACTCGACGACATGGCCCGCCTGGAGAAGTTGCTGCACTCCATGTTGCGGCTGGCGCGGGCGGAGCAGTGGGCAAGCGGGAGCCTGCATCGCGATCTCGCACCCGTCGATCTCGGTATGACCTGCCAAATGGCAATCGAGCGGGTTGAGGCGGTAGCGCATCAGCGTGGCGTCAAAATAGACTTCACCTCCAATGTTCCGGTTCGACTGCCCGCCGATCCCGACGACCTGGAACTGGTTTGGTCGAACCTGCTGGAGAACGCGATCCGTTTCAGTCCGGAAGGAGAGACCGTGCGGATGAGCGTACGCTCCGACAACGGGCATGGCTGTGTCGAAGTCGCCGACCGTGGACCTGGCATCCCGATTTCTGAGTTGCCACGCATCTTCGAGCGCTTTCACCGCGCGGATTCATCACGCGCTCGCGATACCGGCGGATACGGTCTGGGCCTGGCCATTTCCAAAGCTCTTGTCGAAGCCTATGGTGGCACTATCGAACCGCACAGCAGTCCCGGGGAAGGCACTCGGATGGTAGTCTCATTGCCGGTGCATCGCTGAAGATAGATTCCACGCTTAACCATTCGTAACCGCCCCTATCGTTGATTCAGGTTTAATTAAGGTGTGCGTTAGCATTCTGATGGGAGCGATGTACCAGTGATGGCCAAACTCGCGCACATAACGATTGCTTTGCTCGCACTGCTACCGGTGGAATTGCCGGCGTCGGCCCAAACCAGCGCCACCACCCAAGCACAGTCGGGGCCGGTGGTTCTGACGCTGGCGGACGCGCTGGCGCGTGCCAAGGGGAACAGTCCGCAGTTTCAGGCGGCCGTTACGGAACTGGGGCTGGCTCGCGAAGACCGCTATCAGGCGCGAGCCTCGCTGCTGCCCGGTGTGGACTACAACAACAGCTTTATCTACACGCAAGGGAACGGCACTGCGAGCGGCCGCTACATTGGCAACAACGGTGTGCACGAGTACATCAGTGCAGGCGTCGCTCATGAGACGATTGGTGCTGCCGAAGTGCTCGACTATCAGCGCACCGCGGCCGCTCATGCGCTGGCGAAGGCGCGCGCCGAGATCGCCTCCCGCGGGCTCACCGTCACGTTGGTGCAGTCGTATTACGGTCTGCTGGCGGCGGAGACCAGGACAGTCAACGCTGAGCGCGCCTACAACGAAGGCCAGCGTTTCCTCGATCTCAGCCAGAAACTGGAGGCAGGCGGCGAGGTGGCACATTCCGATACCATCAAGGCGCAGATCCAGGCCAACGATCTGATGCGCGCGCGGGATGAGGCCAAGCTTGCCGAACAAAACTCGCGACTGTCGCTGGCTGTGCTGCTCTTCCCGAATTTCTTTCAAGACTTTACGCTGGTGAACGATCTCAGCGCCGCGCCCGCATTACCTCCGATGAACGAGCTGCAGACGATGGCCGCGACAAACAATCCCGAGCTGCAAGCTGCATTCGCGGCGATGGCCGTCGCTAACAAGCAAGTCGGTGTGGCTCGAGCGGGCTATCTGCCTTCTCTTTCAGTGGACATGTTCTACGGCATCGACGCCAACCAGTTCGCTAAGCGCGGACCGGACGGAATCCAGAACCTCGGCTACGCCGGGGCGGCGACGCTGAACATTCCCGTATGGAATTGGGGGGCGACTCAAAGCAAGGTGCGCCAGGCGGAGTTACTGCGTCACCAGGCGCAGGTGGAGCTCAGCGCCGCGCAACGCCAGGCCATCGCGGGTCTGCAGTCGTTCTACAGTGAGGCGCAATTGGCCTATGACCAACTCCAAGTGCTGAAGCAGTCCACCGAGCTTGCCGAGCAGAGCCTGCGCCTCACTAACCTGCGATACCAAGCGGGCGAAGCCAGCGCGTTGGAAGTGGTGGATGCCCAAAACACTTTGACTGCTGCCGGCAACAATTATCACGACGGCGAGGCCCGTTATCATCTCGCCCTCGCCAATCTGCAAACACTCACGGGAGCTTTTTAGATGAATGCTCACCGGAATGCGGGCGTTGCTTTGTCCCTCATTGTGGGGATGGTTCTCCTGTCGCTGGCGGCGTGCTCCAAGAACGAGCAGGAGCCGGAGCCGGAAGTCACGGTGCAGGCGGCCAAGGCCGAGAAGCAGTCCATACAACAGATCATTCGCAGTCAGGCCGTGCTGTTCCCGAAGGACCAGGCGGCCATCACTCCCAAGATCGTAGCGCCGGTGAAGGCGTTTTATGTGAACCGCGGCAGCCGCGTGCATGCCGGGCAGCTGTTGGCGGTGCTGGAGAACCGTGATCTGGCCGCGGCCGAAACCGAGACCAAGGGCTCGTACCATCAGGCCGAAGCCACCTACCAGATCGAAACGACATCGGCCCTGCCCGAGGAATGGGAGAAAGCGCAATACGACCTCAAGGCGTCAAAGGAAAACTACGACGCCCAGCAGAAGGTCTATGACAGCCGCAAGAAACTGTTTGAGGAAGGCGCGATGCCGCGCAAGGAATTCGATTCATCGTTGGTTGCATTGACCCAGGCGAAATCGCAATACGAGATCGCCGCCATGCACATGGCAGCGCTGCAATCGGCCGGGAAAAAGCAGCAATTGAAGTCCGCAGAAGGCCAACTCACGTCCGCTAAGGGCAAGTATCAAGGCGCAGCGGCGCAGCTTGCTTATTCGGAGGTACGCAGCCCGATCGACGGCGTAGTCACCGACCGCCCCAGTTACGCGGGTGAAACGCCTCCGCCGGGTACCCCGCTGCTGACGATCATGGATACCTCGTCGGTGATCGCTCGCGCCCACATCCCACAGGACCAGGCAGTGCAGTTGAAGCCGGGCGACGCCGCCACGATTAAAGCGCCGGGCGGCATCGAAGTCGCAGGCAAAGTGACCATCGTCAGTCCGGCACTCGATCCCAATAGCACCACCGTCGAAGTCTGGGTCGAGGCCCCGAATGGCGACGGACGGCTGCGACCCGGCACAAACGTCGCGCTCGAAATGGTCGCGCAGACCGTCAACGACGCCGTGGTCGTACCCGAGTCGGCTGTGCTGAAAACGCCAGAAGGCGCAACCTCGGTGATGGTCATCCGAGACGGCCACGCGCAAACTGTCGAAGTCGAAACCGGCATTCGCGACGGAGACCAGGTGCAAATCGCCAAGGGCCTCAGCGGCGGCGAGACAGTCATCGTGCGCGGATCCTATGCGCTTCCCGACAAGACCAAAGTCAAGATTGCGGAAGCGCAAGGCGGCGAAGCCGGGAAGCCCGCATCAGGCAAGTCTGCCGCGGACAGCGCCAAGGACTGATGCGCAAGCGACTTCAATCCCTGCTTGATCGTATGCGCACCCCGTCGGAAGACGGCGAGCGCTACTGGTTTACCCGCTTCTCCAAGTCGATCATCTTCCTGATTCTGATCCTGGTGGCAGCGGGCGCGTATCTCGCGTTCACCATCCCCATCGCGGTCTTTCCGGCCACCAACTTTCCCCGCGTCATCATTGCCGTGGACAACGGAGTGATGCCGATCGATCAGATGATGGTCACCATCACCCGCCCCATTGAAGAGTCAGTGAACAGCGTTCCCGGTCTGCAACAGGTGCGCTCGATCACCAGCCGCGGTTCGGCCGAAATCGACCTGTTTTTCGACTGGCATGTCGACATGGTGACGACGCTGCAACTCGTCGATTCGGCACTGGCCAACGTTCGTGCTTCCCTGCCGCCGACGGCCATCATTCAGACCAATCGCCTAACCTTCGCCAGCTTCCCCATCATCGGGTACAGCCTTACGTCGGACACGGTCCCGCAGACGCAACTGTGGACGCTGGCCACCTACGAGCTGAAGTCGCGTTTGAACCGGCTCAACGGCGTTGCGACTGTGCAGGTCCAGGGCGGCCAGGAGCCGGAGTTCCACATCACGCCCGATCCCGCCAAGTTGCTGGCAGCGGGCATTACTGTCACCGATATCCTCGATGCGGTAAGGCGCACCAATCTCATCGACTCCCCCGGGCTGCTCCCACAGAATCACCAGTTGTACCTGGGACTGGTGGACGCTCAAGTGCACGATCCCGGAGAGCTTGGGCAGATCGTGGTGAAGTACACAGCAACCGGCATACCGGTTAAAATCGCCGACGTGGCCGCGGTCGCGCCGGGCGTCAAGCCGGTGTACACCATCGTCACCGCCAACGGAAAGCCTGCCGTTCTGCTGAGCATCAACCGCCAGCCTGACAGCAACACGGTCGACGTCGCCAACGAGGTGCACGCCGAAGTCGAGCGCATCCGGCAGTCGCTGCCTCCGGGGATTCACCTTGAACCCTACTACGACCAGTCGAGCCTGGTGGTGGCTTCAATTCACAGTGTGCGCGATGCCATCCTGATCGGCGTCATTCTCGCGTCGCTCATTATGGTGCTTTTTCTGCGCGACTGGGGCACCTCGATCGTTGCCGTGCTGGTGATTCCCGCAACCGTGCTCATTACCTTCATCGCGCTCAAAGTGCTCGGCCAAAGCTTTAACCTTATGACGCTGGGAGGGCTCGCCGCGGCGGTCGGCCTGGTCATCGACGACGCCATCGTCGTGGTCGAAAACGTCACGCTCCATCGCGACGCCGGACAAGGCAGGCTGCAAGCCATCCAGAGTGCGCTGGGTGAAATCACCGTGCCACTGGTCGGCTCCACCATCACGCCGATCGTGGTCTTCCTTCCCCTAATTGCGATCACCGGCGTGACTGGAGTATTTTTTCGCGCGCTGGCGGTCACCGTGGGCGCCTCGCTGCTGACCTCTCTCGCTCTCGCGCTTACCTGGACGCCTACGCTCAGCCAGTACTTCATTCGCGGCACGCATTCCGAAGCTCCGCCGGGCGACGACCTCACCGATCAAGAGAAGTTGATGGCTGCTGAGGATGCCGCCATCACCGGCCGCTTCCGCCGCGTGGTGGACTTCTACGAGCATTGGCTGCGCTTCGGACTGGAACGGCCCAAGTGGATGGCCGTCTTCGCCGTGGCTGTGATTGCCGTATCTGCTCTGGCATATAAGGCGCTTGGTACCGACCTGCTGCCCGAGATGGACGAAGGTGGCTTCATTCTCGATTACTTCACACCTCCGGGAACCTCGTTGCAGGAGACCGACCGCATCGTAGGTCATGTGGAGCAGATACTGCGCGAAACCCCGGAGGTAGAGAGCGCCTCGCGGCGGACCGGACTACAGCTCGGCCTGGCCGCCGTCACCGAAGCCAATCGCGGAGATTTCGCCGTCAAGCTCAAGGACAAGCGCGACCGCAGCGTGGACGAAGTGACCTCCGAGTTGCGGGCGAAAATCGCGCGTGAGGAACCCGCCATCAAAGCGGAATTCGTGCAACTCACGCAAGACATGATCGGGGACTTGTCGGATTCGCCGGAGCCGGTGCAGATCAAGCTCTTCTCACCCGACGGTGCGCTCTTGGAGGAATGGGGCCCCAAGGTTGGTGAGGCCATCAAGAAGATCGATGGCGTCGTGGATGTGCTCGATGGAATCGAGAACACAATCAGCGGTCCCGCCACCGTGTTTCGTGTCGATCCGACGGTGGCAGCGCGTGCCGGCTTCACTCCCGAAGAAGTCTCCGTTAACGCCACCGCGGTGTTGGAAGGCGAGCCCGCCGCGACTCCCGTGATTGCGCAGGACATTCCCTACACCATCCGTGTCCGCTATCCGGATTCTCATCGCTCTTCGCTGGCCGCCATGAGCAATACCCTGCTGAACAGCGCCTCCGGACATACGGCGACGTTGGGCTCACTCGCCAACGTCAAGGAGTTGCCGGGGCAAACCGAAATCCGCCGCGAAAACCTGCAGCGCGACGTCGCGGTCACGGCCCGCCTGGAAGGCCGCGACCTCGGCAGCTCGATCGCTGAAGTGAAAAAGGTGGTGGACGGCCTGCATCTTCCGCCCTCGATTCGTGTCATTTATGGGGGAACCTACGCCGAACAACAGCAGTCGTTCCACGACCTGATGCTGGTACTTCTATTGGCCATCGTGCTGGTGTTTGTCGTGTTGCTCTTCGAGTTTCGAACGCTGGCGGCGCCGCTCGCCATCCTGTCATCGGCGATCCTGTCCACATCCGGTGTATTTCTCGGGCTGCTCATCACGCGCACTACCTTCAACATCGCGTCGTTCATGGGGCTGATCATGGTCATCGGCATCGTCGCCAAGAACGGAATTCTTTTGCTCGATGCCGACCAGAAATTCCGCAGCCTCGGCTATTCGGCGCACGATGCCATGATCCAGGCCGGACGCCGCCGTCTGCGCCCGATCCTCATGACCGCACTTGCCGCCGCTGCCGGCATGCTTCCCTTGGCCCTGGCTCTGGGCGCAGGATCGCAGATGCTGCAACCGTTGGCGATCGCGGTCATTGGCGGAATCACGATTTCCATGGTGCTGTCGCTGATCATCACCCCGGCAGTTCACTACTACCTCAGTCACGCGGAAACAAAGTTGACCTAACCATGAAGGAAGGAAACCCAATGAAACGCATTCTCGCAATGATTCTCGCAGTCGCAAGCATCGCCGCCGTTCCTGCCGTCGCGCAGAAGTCGTACAAAGTCACTGACCGCGTCAAGCTTGGCGGCGAGGGCGGTTGGGATTACCTCGTTTACGACAGCGACGGCAAACGACTGTTCATCACTCGTGGCACGCACGTCATGGTGGTGGACGCCAACTCTCTCAAGCAGACCGCCGACATCACTGACCTCTCAGGAGTACACGGAGTCGCGCTGGCACACGACCTCGGACGTGGTTTCATCACCAGCGGTGGCGACAACACGCTCGCCATCTTCGACCTCAAGACACTGAAGGTCCTCGACAAGGTAAAAGTCGGCGAGCGTCCGGACGCCATTCTGTACGATGCGTCCGCTAAGCGCGTGTACACCTTCAACGCCAAGTCCCAAGACAGCACGGTCGTCGATGCTAGCACTGGAAAAGTCGTGGGGACGGTTCCGCTCGGCGGAAAGCCCGAAACCGGCGTCACGGATGGCAAGGGGCACGTTTACGTCAACATTGAAGACCGCAGCGAGATTGTGCGCATTGATACCGCCAAGCTGACGGTGGCCGAACACTATCCCATGGCGGGCTGCGACGAACCCAGTGCGCTGGTCTTCGACGCTGCCCATCGCCGCCTGTTTGCCGGATGTGCGAGCAAGATCGTGGCCGTGGTCGATCCTGACGGGGGTAGGCTCATCACTACCGTGGACATCGGGGGCGGCGTGGATGCCGGCGCCTTCAATCCCAAAACGCAGCAACTGTTCATGTCCTGTGGCGCGGACGGCGTGCTAACCGTCATTCATGAAGATTCGCCCAACAAGTACTCGGTGGTGCAGAGCGTTCCGACGGCGAAAGGCGCGCGCACCATGACGCTAGATGCTGCGACCAACACCGTTTACACCGTCACGGCTCAGTTCGATCCGACCCCACCGCCGCCGGGACAGAGGCGGAAGATCGTTCCCGACACCTTCGAGTTGCTGGTGGTGCGGCCGGAGTAGCCTGCATCAACTTTTGAAGGCGAGACTACCGGCCGAGCGACTTTCGGCGCCGGGCACGTGTCCATCGGAAGGGCCTACTTCCCCTTGCCTCCGAACGTGAATCCCAATCCCGTGGTAAAAATCACGTCGTTGTTCTTGTTGCCCGGCACCGGTTGGCTGACGTACTGATCGTTGAAGTTCATATTGGCGGTCAACCAGCCGTTGAGCTTGGTGGCCAGGCCAAAATTGAAGTTCACGCGGTAATTACTGGTGTCGTTCAGCGAGGGCAGGTAGTAGAGGCTCTGGGTAATCGACGTGTTCGCAGTGAGCTTGTGCGCGAACTCGTCGCCCAGGGTTGCGGTGAGCAGATTGTTGATGGTGCCGTCGTAGTAACTTTCACGCGTGTACCCGAGGCCGCCCAGCAAGTCCAAAGTGGTGGTCTTCGTGGCGATGGCATGATACCCGAGACCGCCGCCCGGCATGATGCGGTAATTCAGGTCCTGCAGGGCGTCGTACATGCCCGCGAACACACCATAGGCGAAAACCTTCTTGTTGAGATTGTGATCATAGCGAACAAATCCGCCTAACGAGTTTGCCGTGGTGTTTCCCAATTTTTCGTCGGTCGAATAAATCGACGTCGCGTTTACCACCCACGCATCCGTCGTGGTCTTGCGCACGCTGTTGAAGCCCAGCGCCAGGTTGGTAGTCTGGCTGTTGCCGCGCGCGAGGGCGAAGCCGAAGCTTCCACCGCCGGTCCATCCCTCCAGCATGCCGGGGTGCAGCGACTTCTCATACGCTGCCTGGTCGGCGGGAGAGCGCATGGTGGCCACGTCGGCGCGTGGGACCCGCTGCACTCCCTGCGCCGTGGTCACCACCAAGTCGGGGCCTTCGACCGTGACCGTTCCCGACACCAATTGCTTGTCGGCCTTGGTCACCACCAGCGACTGCTTGTCTGAGGAAAACTGGGTTACCTCGGTCCAGTCGATGGAAATGTCCCCTGCGTACGTGGTCTTAAGGACTAGCTTCTTGCCGTCCATGCTGACGATCGCTCCACTCAAGTGGTCGCCGTTCTTGAGCGACACTTCCTCTGCGCGCAGGGTTGCGCTACCGCAAATCAGCGACAGTAGTACCAATGACCAGATTTTTCTCAGCACTGCGAACCTCGTTCTGTTTGTGGGATTGAGAGCAGGAAATTGGCTCGCGGGGGCAAGCCTTGAGTTCCCGCACCTTTGTGTTACTCAAAATCTTCACGCTTCGCGGATGGCGAACTCCGCGAATCATCGTGCTGTGTCTCGGCCTCTGGGTCGGATTCTGTAGACAGCCCGGATCCAAAAAAAAGTTTGGGGGTCGACCCTAAGTTACAAGATCTAAGACACCAGATTTATCCTACTGCGCCTGCGCGGTCGACGAGCCGAGACATCCGGCCAAGCGAAATCGCGCAGTAGTCGCCCAACAATAATACCGATTCCGGGCTGGTTCGTCTCGCAAACCCTTGCTTTCCTGACGGTGCAGCCCCGGACTCAATGGGTAAGTGCGACGACCTGGACGATCCCAGCCTGCCTTGACACTGGCAAGTTTGCCGCGAAACCCGTAGTCTGTAGTAACCGCGTATCCCCATAGTCGATAGCGCACCCGGGATTCCTGATCCGGCATGCGCCAGGCCCGCACTCTGGACAGTCCGGGCGAGCCAATGGGAGTGCGGGTGAATTCGGTGGATCAGCACCTTAACGCAGGCATCAAATATGAGATATCTCTGCAGTATCGTGAGTTTGTTCCGTTCCAAGGCTGGGCTTCTCACCGGCCTGATTGTGTTTTCATCCCTTACTGGAATTGCCCAGCAAGCTCCACCTGCCAAGGAAAGGCCCAAGCTCGGCCTGGCCCTGCAGGGTGGCGGGGCCCTCGGCCTGGCGCACGTGGGAGTGATCACGTGGATGGAGGAACACCACATTCCTGTGGACTACATCTCCGGCACCAGTATGGGTGGCCTGGTCGGCGGAGTTTACGCCACCGGCCGTAACGCCGCGGAACTTCATCAAGTGGTAAACAGCATCAACTGGGACCAGGTGATGGCCGGACAAACCCCCTTTAGCGATTTATCGTTCCGCCGCAAGGAAGACGCGCGCGCCTATCCCAACAGCCTCGAGTTTGGGCTACGCAAGGGATTGCAATTTCCAGAAGGATTCAACTCCGGCCAGCAAGTTTCGCTGATTCTGGACAAGGTTGCTCTTCCGTACTCCGAAATCAAGAGCTTCAACGACCTTCCAATTCCCTTTGCCTGCGTGGCCACCGACTTGGTGAGCGGCAAGGCTCACGTCTTCCGCAGCGGCTCGTTGTCGCTGGCGCTGCGTTCCACCATGTCATTACCAGGTATCTTTTCGCCGGTCCGGGAAGACGGCGCCATCTACGCCGACGGCGGGCTGATGGAGAACCTGCCCGTCCAGGTAGCGAAAAAGATGGGCGCCGACATCGTGCTGGGAGTTCACCTGGCCGAGGAAACGCTGAAGCCCGACGCCAATCTCTCTTCGTTCGCTGTGCTCGGCCAGTCTATCTCGGTCATGATCAGCGCCAATGAGCTGCAGAGCATGGAGATGGCGGACGTCCTTCTCTCGGTTCCGGTGCAGAAATGGGGAGCCTTAAGCTTCGACGACGCTGACGCCATCATCAAGGCGGGATACGATGCGGCCGCCGCCAAGTCCAAGGTCCTGATGGCGTATTCGGTGGACGACGCGACCTGGAGCCAGTACCTGGCCGAGCGCAATGCCCGCCGCATTGTCAATCCGCCGGTTCCGACTTTCGTAGCGGTCAAGGGAGTCAACGGGTATCTTGCGCAGCGGGTCGAGGAGCAATTCGCAGACGTTGTCGGCAAACCCGTCGACTACAACGAATTGGATACTGAGATCATGCGCCTCAAGGGCATGGGACAATTGTCCAACCTGAACTATCAGTTCGTCGAACGAAATGGTCAACAAGGCTTGGAGGTGAGGGCCGAGGAAACCACTTACGGTCCGCCTTATGTTCTCCCGCTGATTTTGATAGACGGCGCCAATCTCAAAAACGTTCAGTTCAACCTGGGAGCAAGATTCAATTGGCTGAATATCGGAGGCTTTCGTTCGGAGTGGCGCACCGACATCATTTTGTTCTCCGAGTACGGGTTGAGGTCGGAGTATTACCATCCCTTCACTCCGACCACCCACTGGTTCATCGCGCCCAGGGGGCTGGCCGATAGCAGTCCCTTGTACGTCTACACCAACAACACATTGACATCTGAGTACCGTAGAAACAATCTAGGAGGCGGCATTGACGTCGGCTATCAGTTCGGAAATGTGAGCGAGTTGCGTGTAGGGTACGAAGGTGGATGGGAAAACTTCTCACAACAAACCGGAAATCAGAATTTGTTGCCTACTTTGTCCGGAGCCTACGCGAATGCTAAGGCCCAATTCAGGTTGAATACGCTGGACAATGCGGTAATCCCTCGTAAGGGGTCAGCTCTGGATGCCACTTTCCTGTACTCGAACGCCAATCCGCTCCCTCCAAGCTCGTTCCCATCCTTGGAGGTCGGCTCGCGGAACTTCTTTAGGATCAGCGAGCCGTCGTCGGTGTTCCTGGCCGGCTTTGCCGGGACCACCTTCAACCGCCGGACTGGCCTGCCCCAGTTTTCTCTAGGAGGCTCACAGCTTCTGGTGGCCTACGGCCAAAATGAACTGCTGATGGACGAATATTTCCTGTTCCAAGTGGGCTACCTGCGGCAGTTGGCGAGGCTGCCTCCGTTGCTGGGCGGCGGCATCTATTTCCTGGGCGTGTACGAGGCCGCCCAAGTTTACAACCAGCCTTCGTATGTTTTGAACAAGGCCTCGGGCTTCCCCACCGATGGCGCCCTAGGTCTGGTCGTCAACACCATTTTCGGCCCGGTGGAAGCGGCTTACGCTTATGGTGATACCGGACACCGCAAGTTCTTCTTCCGCATTGGACGCCTGTTCTAGGGGGTTGAGGCAGCACACGGCGGCTTCCTTGCCGGGATGCCGCCTTTCTTCTTGTGCGATCAGCCGGTGTTTGCAGGCCCGCGGCAATTCCGTTCATGGTCGCGCCGATGGCATAGTCCAATTCTGCACCCTGTTCTCCGCTCCGCTTTCTGCGCAGCAGCTCGACCTGAATCAGGCTCATGGGATCGACGTAAGGATTGCGCAGCCGGATCGAGCGAGACAGCACAGGATTGCGCTCCAGCAACTCCTGCTGGCCGGTGAGCAGCAGGATCATGCGCTGGGCGCGATGAAACTCCTCCGCCAGCATCTGGTAAACGGAGTCACGCAAACTAGTATCGTCCACCAGAGACGCGTACAGACGCGCGATAGAGAAATCTGCCTTAGCCATGGCGATTTCGACGTTGCGGATGAGGTCCGCAAACAACGGAAATCCTGTCGCCATGTCTCGGAGTTGCTCCTCTTGCTGCGCGCCCAGGGCGGCGTACTGTTCCAGCGCGTAGCCGACTCCAAACCATGCCGGAACCGCATGACGGCTCTGCATCCAGCCGAAAACCCAGGGTATGGCGCGAAGATCTTCCAGCTTGCGGCTGCTGCTCCGTCGCGCGGGACGTGATCCAATTCGCGCCAGTTCCATCTCGTTGACCGGCGTGGCTTGCTCAAAATATTGCAGTACGTCCGAGTTCTCCACAATCTTCTTGCGATAGAAGTCGAAGGCGGATTGCGACAACTGCTCCATCGGCTCATGCCAGCGCGCCTCGCCATCAGCATGGGAGGTGCCGGGGCGAACCAGCGCGCCCAGGCTGGCGGCGATCATGATCTCAAGGTTCCACTCTGCCAGTACGGTATCGGCGTATTTCCAGTTCAGCACTTCCCCTTGCTCGGTGATGCGAATTCTTCCGGTGAAGTCACCTTCAGGCTGCGCCAGAATGGCCGAGTGAGTCGGGCCTCCGCCGCGTCCTACTGTGCCACCCCTGCCGTGAAAGATGCGCAGTTTCACTCCCATCTCGCGTGCCACCCGGTGGAGTTCGCGATGTGCTTTGTGCAGCTCCCACGTGCTGGAGAGCATGCCCCCGTCCTTGTTGGAATCGGAATACCCCAGCATCACCTCCTGCCAGCCATGCCAGGAGGGCAGCAGTTCACGATATTCCGCAGAACTCCACACGTGCTTCATCACCCCCGGAGCGTGCCGCAGGTCTTTGATGGATTCGAACAACGGCACCGGCATCACTCCGGGATCACCCTCCGAACCCGCAGCACGCAACCCGGACAACGCCGCCAGCCGCAGTACCGCAAAAATGTCGTCTTCCGACTCGGCGCCGCTGATGATGTACCGCGTGATGGCTTCGGGCTCATAGCTCTTCTTCGCCTCAGCAACCGTGCGAAATGTGTCGAGCAGTTCCATGCTCGCCGCGGAGACACTTCGCAGAGGGCCAGTTGAGGTCCGGGGAACGGAGGTTTGCGCGATCTCAGCGAGTGCCTGGCGATGCATGCGCGCGTGCTGCCGGATATCCAGCGTGTGCAAGCGAAACCCAAACGTCCGCACCTTGCACATCAGCGGATCAAGCAGGCTCGTCGCCAGGCGCACGCCACCGTCTTCAGTCAGACTGCGCCGGATGATGTCCAGGTCGTCACGAAATTCGATATCTGAGGCATAGGCGCCAGGATGAGAATGCTGGTCACGCGCGTAGCGCAGCCGTGCTCCCATCAGCAGCAGCAGGCGGCGGTAGGCCTCGGAATGCGGCGTGCGCGACAACTCCGCCAGGGGCTCCGCGATCTCCCTCTCATAGCGCTGCAATCGTTCCCGCAACTCCACCGAGGCTGCCACCTGGTGGGTGGAAACCGTCAGCCGACGCACCAGCAGCGCCAACTCCTGCATGTAGTGCGCCAGTACCATCGCGCGCGCCAACTCCAGCGCTTCTCTTGTGCATTGCGGCGTGACGAATGGATTACCGTCGCGGTCGCCGCCAATCCACGATCCGAAGCGAAGGCAGACTGGCAGCGAAGCCATCCCCACTTCCTCGCCATAAACCTCGCGGAAGTCCGCGGCAATGCCCTCATAGATCTTTCCTGCCGCCTCAAACAGTGTCATCACGTAGTAGCTGATCCCTGTGCGGATTTCGTCGACCACCGTGGGTCTCTGCAGGCGCACCTCGTCGGTCTGCCACAGCGCGGTGATTTCGCTCTGGATCACCTCCTCGCATGCCCGCGCTTGTGAGTCCGATAGCGGAAGCTGATCGAGCTTCTCCAGTTCCCCGGCGATCCGCCGTCGCTTCAACAAAACGGCGCGCCGCGTGATCTCGGTGGGATGCGCGGTGAAAACCGGTTGTACTTCGATCTCGCCGAGCGCAGCCAGCGCTTGCTCAAGAGTGGTCCCCGCGCTTTTCAAGCGCAGCAGTGTTCCTCGAAACGATCCTGGCAGCGGCGGTTCGTCGGCATGCAGCTCGGCAGCGCGGCGGCGCCGCTTGCGATGATTGGTCTCCGCGAGATTCGTAAGTTCGAAATACGCGGCGAACGCCTTCGTGACCCTGTAGGAGGTGGCAACGTCGAGCGACGCGACCTCGGTTTTGGCTTCGTCCAGCAGCGCCTCACCGCCGCCGCTCTGCGAGGCCGCGGCCCCTTCTCGATGCTGAATCAGCAACCGTCGCAAGCGTTCAACGGTGTCGAACAGCCCCTGCTCGGCCTGCTCCACCAGCACCCAGCCGAGCAGAACGCCAAGCGAACGTACGTCGCGCCGCAGAGGAGCCACCTTGTTCGAGTCGGACCTCTTCGCCGTCAACTCAGCCAATCGTTCGGGCTGGTTCGGCGCGCTCCACAATGGCGGGATGCGATTCATCTATGTAGTGTATGTGGGAATCGAAATCGCCGGAAGAGCGTGCCGCGATCTTCCTCAGCGTTCACTTGCTACAATTCCGGAGCGCGCTCGACGCGGTCATTCGGGCACCCGACTCATGAAAACTACCTTGAGTAAGCTATCAGCTCTCCTCGTCGTCTCCGCGCTGATTCTGGCGGCACACTCTTCCGCAACAGCGCAGCAACTGCCGGCACGTTACGATCCGAAACTGATCGCCCCAACCCCGCCCATGGGCTGGAACAGTTGGGACTCCTACGGCGAATCGATCACGGAAGCCCAGGTGCGTGCCAATGCCGATTGGATGGCCGGACATCTGAAGCAATTCGGCTGGCAATACGTGGTCATCGACGAAGGCTGGTACGTGTTGAACCCGGGAGCGAAACCCGAGGAAGTCAAGTTTTCACTCGACGGATACGGCCGGTTCATTCCGGTGACGGACCGCTTCCCGTCGGCGGCGGGCGGCGCCGGCTTCAAGCCACTGGCTGACTACATCCATTCACTTGGCCTGAAGTTCGGCATTCACATCCTGCGCGGCATTCCGCGCGAAGCCGTCGCAAAGAATGTGCGCATCGCGGCGTCGCCGTACACGGCCAAGCAAGCGGCTGACACCGGTGACACCTGTCCATGGAACTCCTACATGTACGGAGTCCAAAATGCGGCCTCAGGACAGGCTTACTACAATTCGATTGCTCAGCTCTATGCTCGTTGGGGCGTGGACTTTATCAAGGCCGACTGCATCTCCGATCATCCCTACAAGCCAGACGAGATCCGCATGATCAGCCTGGCCCTGAAGGAGTCCGGCCGCGATATGGTGCTGAGTCTCTCACCCGGCCCCACCGCGCGCGATCATGCAGACGTAGTCGCCCGCTATGCCGAAATGTGGCGCATCTCCGACGACTTCTGGGACCACTGGGGACCGCTACCCGACAAGGCCTGGTCGCAGGGCGTGCACGCGCAGTTTGCTACGGCCGCGAAGTGGGCGTCATTTCAGGAACCAGGGCGATGGCCCGATGCCGACATGCTGCCACTTGGACACATCGGCCCTCACCCGGGTGACGGCGGTCCGGCGAGGTCAACCAGGCTCACCCGCGACGAGCAAATCACACTCATGACCCTCTGGTGCATCTTTCGCTCGCCGCTCATCATGGGTGGCGACCTCCCGTCGAATGACGACTGGACCACGAAGCTCCTGACGAACCCTGAGGTGCTGGCCGTCGATCAGCACTCCAAGGATCACCGGCCCGTCATTGCAACCGACACCGCAGTCGTCTGGATGTCTACACCGGAAGACGGACGCGGATTCTACGTCGCCGCCTTCAACCTCGCAGACAAAGAGCAGGCCCTGACCTACGAATGGACAAAGCTAGGCCTGCCCAATTCCAACTATGCCATGCGTGATCTGTGGAATTTGCGGGACATGGGAGACGCCACCGCGCTAAAGGTTACACTGCGCCCGCATGCTTCAGTGCTGTATCGTGCGGTGGCCAAGCCTTAATAAGTTGCATCGGCAGAGCAGAAATCACGGCGCCGCGTCGGAGCACCAGCCGTTGGCAGCGATCGAGTCGCTGTGCGATACTGAACTACGCAGCCAAGCCAAGCACGAGCGCGAAATCCGCACGTGGGAGCTCGTTGACTCGCAGCGAAGCGCCGTAGTCTCAGTTCACACGGCACTTTCACCAACGCCGGGATGGCGGAACTGGCAGACGCAGCGGACTCAAAATCCGCCGAGGTTCAGCCCTCGTGGGGGTTCGACCCCCCCTCCCGGCACCAACTCTAAGCCCTTTAGGATCATTCGGTTTGTGGCGATGATTTGAATCGTCGGAAAGCTCAACCCTCCCTGCAAGCCGACATTCTCGGTCAGAAAATGCCGTGGATGTTCAGAAGAATGACACGCGTCGGACTTTTCAGGCGAATCGGAAGCGCGGCGGATTGCCACGCCGCTTCGCGCGCGCTCTCAAGCTATTGGGAGCGTGAAGTATCACTGGCTCTCTCGGACAGTGGTGAAAGCGGATTCCCAGGTTTCCGTGCCCAAAATCGAGACCCAGCACTTGTCAGGGGTCACAGTGAGCATGAAGAACTTGTTCGGCGTCGTTCCGGGCACGAGAATAAGCGAACGGAAAACACAAGTAGCAGCTAGCGCTGGTGTAGGAACCCGAACCGCTGAAGACGGTATTGAGATCCTGAGTTCTACATGAGTGTGGAAAGCGCGGCATGTCAGGCTTTTGTGTTCGCTTATGCGTGGCAAGAGCCAAAGTTATGCTCAGCATTGGCGCAGTCTTGCCTTGTCAACAGAGACGCAGTAGATTGAGTTCGTGACAAAACGCAGTCCACAAACCGCGACTTCATTTGGCCGCCTGCTCCGTGAAGCAAGGGAACATTCCCGCCTGACTAGGCAAGAACTTGCAGAACGGGTCGGCGTCGACCAAAGTTATATCTGGAGAATTGAAGAAAGCCAAAACAGGCGACCAAGTCCCGAATTAACCATTGCCCTTGCGGATGAGTTGGGGGCGAAGAACGAATCTCTGAACGAGTGGCTGGTTCTCGCCGGACATGCGCCTATGCCGATGGTAGAGTTGTGCACGCCGCGGCTCACGCACGCGCTCCAGTGGTTGGTAGCGGACGGAAAACTGGCATTAGCCAAGTGGCATCACGAGTACGGCACCTCGAAAGAATGGGTCTCACTAGCGGGCTGCTCGACAGACTCCTGGGTGCCATCGCGGGCGCCTCACCTCGAGAACAGGCGCAGGCTACGCGTAGCGTGTCAAATTGCCTTGATTACACTGTTGGAGCCCTCCAGTGCCCGGTCAAGACCGCAGTTATTCCGGCTGCTGGCAGCTTATGCCGCGTGCTTTCGGCCAGCGTCATGCAGAAGATTCTGATTCGTACGATCAGCGAAGCAGTATGTGTCGGCATTCAGAAGATTGTGCTTGTATTGGCTCCGGGGGCCAGCGAATCACTGTATGAGCCTCTGAACCAGGCCGTCCAGCTCAGTATTGTGCCGCCAATCACACTGTTGTGCGTGGAGCAGCCTGATCCAATGGGTCTCGGGGACGCCGTTCTGCAGACCCGCAGCCAAGTCTCGAATCAGATATTCGCTGTTTTGTTACCCGACGACATAGTGGAGTACCCGGTTGGGCGGCACTTCGAGCGGGAACTCAGACGAATGATACAAGTTCATCAGGAACTTGGTGCTGGCCACATATTGGCCGTAACTCGGGTGTTGAAATCTAAGATGGCACGATGCGGAATCGTTCGGATTCAGCAGGATGGCGCGCGTCATATAGTCGGAGCCAAAGTAACGCAGCTTACAGAAAAGCCGGCGCCAGAAGACCCGATCTGCATGCAAGAGAATGTCCTTGGAATAGTCGGTAGATATTTACTCGATCCATCAATCTTTTCTGCGCTTGCTGAACTCAAGGACGGTGGCCGACGACCCATTGAACTAACCGACGCGATTGAACTTCAGCGTAAGGTTGGTATCCTGGTCTACGCTCTAGCCATTCATGCCAAGAGGACGGATGTTGGAGGGGCGGTCTCGGAGGCCGGAACGCTTCTCAAGATCAACTAACCCCGAGTGTTGATATCTTCAAAGGCGGTTAACTGTGCGGCAGTTGATTCATACCACGAATTCCAGCGAGGCTCGGGAAGTCGTTCCTGCGCTTTCAATTCGAACACCAAAGCAGCTCCCCGGGGCTCTCTGAAGTACCAGCCGTGGTTTAGATAGCCACCAATCCAAGGGTCGTACAACGCACAACTTCCGCCAGAATCGAGTAGCCCAGCCGCCACAATTCCTTCCGACACCAGCCTTGACGCCAGATCTGGCAATGCGCCGTCAAGTTGGTAAATGCGAATTGACCCACGATCATCCAGGGCAAGAATGCTGTGATAGAACACCTCGAAACGTAATCCACGATCAATGTGCCTTTGCACAATTTGTCCGACCCTCGTACTCCACTCGCTATACCAACCTTCGTAAGCTTGATCGATTGCGTCTATTTCGTTTCGCCCGACGATTTGTCTTAGATCATAATCATTCTCGGCGATTTCATGCGGGCTGACTGGCAAGGAGTTTCGTACCAACGGGCCCAAACAGACCGCCCATTGCAATCCTAGTTTGACTAAGTTCTGTCCATCGACAGAGAATACTGAATCTTGTTTGAGATCAAATCGAATGTCCATCAACTGCATAGTCGGCGCACTGTCTTGATCTACAAAGAAGCACGCTGCCCAGTATGTTCTGAGGCTTATTGGCTCATCGTGGAAATAGAAAATCCGTTTAGTCCCGAATCCTAATCTTGAGAAACAGGGCCTCATGAAATTGGCGACAACGTCGGTTACCGACACCGCCAGCTTAGCAAATTGAGTCTGGAATTTTTCACTTCCTGTCGCGCTGCGACTGGTCGATGCCCTCGCGATCAGCTTCAACGTCTCGAGTTGCTCAACATGTTGGGCTAACGTCAATTTCTTTGGCTCTATCGGTGACCGCAAGGGATTGTTGGGGCTCACGGTCACGCCAGCCTCTCCGTCCCCCCACTTTTGGTGTCGACGCATATAAAGCCCCGTACGGTTTCGTTCTGCAGCATACGCGATGTTGAATGCAATGTTCCTGATTTCATCGCGGTCAACCGACACCACTGCCGCTCTGTTTACTGCTTCGGGCAGGCCGATCTCAAGTAGAATCCTCACGCTCAGTACCTCACAAAGTGTGCCTCTTGCGGAACCTCAGCAGTTTCGGACGGCTGCATGTCGCCACCCTCTGATCGATATAGATGCCAATCGACACCCCGTGAATCGAGAAACTTCAGCACTTCCTGATAGGACAACGCATAAGCTGCAAAATCGAGCGGACCTTCTTTTTAGGTGCTGACTTCAGTTCTCTCGGATCCTTCGAAGTCGACTCTCTTAAGGTGAACACTTTCGCCCGGGGCGAGGCGAAGCAACATGGGCCGCAGTTTTTGCAGACCACTTTCCTTATTGTTCTGCAACAGAGAAGCGGCGGCGAAGCACGCTGCCCCAAAAGCCCCGCGCTCAATCTCGAACAGCCCTCCAACAGGAGGGGCAGTAACAGATGTCTAATCGTGATCGGCTCTAGATCATTGGAGGGTTGCTCTGTCGAGTTGTGGAACTCTTGATCTTCGACGGTGTGTTCGGTGACATAATATGAATTCTTGTCCTCCGCAGGCTTCAGGCATTGGCCATAAAACTCCACTCGTTTCGCCGCCTCTGCAATTGCCCGCTCGCCTGTGACACCGCTTAAGCCACCAGTCAGAATTAGCTTGTCCACGCCGCACTGATCATGCAGCAAAACAATAAAATCACCGAGATATCGACCAACGTCTCAACACATTTTAGGGTGATGTATTGGCAATTTTGAACTGGACGCTCTCGCATAGGGCATTCGTTTCCTTTTCATCTGTTGCAGCAGGCGGTGCAAATCCAATCAGACGCTCCAGCCTGATCCGTCCATAATTGTCAATATGTTGCTGCAACTATTTCCAGCTGTTTCGAACTCCCTTAAAGCTAGGCGAACCTCGTAAAGAAGGTCCGGATCACTTTTGGGATCATTGTATAAGTGACACAAAACTTCTCGCTGACTGGCACCCCCCATGGAGGACGCAATTTGGCCAGAATCACGCCGCATTCCGCTCGTAGTTTCTTGTACCCTTCCAGGCCTTTGGATCCCGTTTCCAGAAGAAGACCTATTTCTGCGCTATCAGCATCATCCTGCTGAAAATAGCCTGTTTCAGCTCCCCGCATTTTAGCTAGGCGCGGCAAGCATTTCTTCGAGAGGTACCCCGCAGCCGCGCCCTGCGGATAGGTGCTCCACCGAGGCGCTCCGACATCAAGCACTAGTTTGCCCCATTCAAATAAGCCGGGAAGAAGCGACAAGTTGCCATCTCCGCCCTCCAGCAGTGCCCCCGCGAGCCCAGTGCCAAGTTTTACTATCGCTAGCGTAACCTGCGGCGACTTCGATGCGGATCTTCGCGCTTCGTTACCTGCCAGGAGTACATCACCGACAGCCTCTGCGTCTCCGTCGTTCAGTAGCGCGACAAAAGGTATGCCCTTAGGCGTGCCGTTACCCTGAAACTGATCCTCAAACTGCTTAATCCATGCTTGTAAGACCGTACCCGCGATATCGACTTTCCAAACATCATCTATCCTGTTTTCCGGGATGTTTCTTTTGAATGGGCCGAAATACTGGAGGACACCACTTGTCCCAGCCACATGATTTTCCCTTACCGGCCCCAGCCAAGAGACTCCGATCACTAGACGCGAATGGTTGAGTCCTTTCAGTACACTGCCGGGATCCTCCTTCACCTCAGCGTCCAGCTTCTCTTTCACCAGCTTTACCAGCCTTTGGGCGTAGTCCACCGGACTGCCGACCTTCCCTGGAAGGGGCAGTGTTGACATCAGAAAAGGGCTGCTAAGCGGCATCGTCCGTCCTTGGTCAACCCAGAAACCAAACAACTGGCACTTTGTGAGGGTGCCACCAATGTCTGCACCCAGCAGCCAATAGTCAGGGGTATTCGTATCCGTGGCCTTCGTCTCCTGTTGGGCCTTCAGATATCGGCTCAAGTCTGATCCAATGCTTCCGATAGCTAACGAGTCAGAGACGGACGGGCCAACTCGCGCAACTGGCGATTGGTTCGTCACAAAGTTAATATTTTTGTAAGGCGTATTGTAGTCTCGCAAATAGTGGTCCAGGAGGACTTGATAGCCTCCCTCCTGATACATAGACCTAATCTCTTTTTGCCACATTTCCCCAGTGAGAAGTTCCCCAGAGTTGGCGGGAGTAACAGAGGGAGGGATATCAAGATTCTGTAGGTCGATATCGGCACGGTTGAAGCCGGCACTCATTGCCCAATTCAAGATACTTGCCCAAACGAAATTCGCGATGATATTTATGTGTAACTTGTCGTGAACGCCAATACCATAGGGGATTTGGATCCAGCGTGTAAATGATTGATCTACACCAATTGGAAGAGTAAGGCACGTATCTGGCCGCAGCCGGTGCACAATATCCAGGATCCGCTGCACCAGCGGATAAGGAACATAGGCAGATTCGCGACGGTCAGAGTCCTTCCAAGATCCATCTCTGCCTAGCAAGAGCTCCTGGCGGGCGCGGTCGATAAGATATTTAAAAAGTTCTCCTGCATTGTCAATAGACGGCTTGGGTTCGACGGCTCCCGCCAGCAGTATCTCTACACTTTTCGAGGGAAATAAAAGTCTGAGTGCTGCGAGATCATCCCTTAGCATCACCTGTAATATGGTTTCTTTTTCTGTGTGGACGAAAGGATGTCGTACCCTAGCATTCTAAACCGGAAATACTCGGCGAAAGTCATGTCGACGCTTGTCGTCAGAGTACTCACCCCAGTGCTGAACAATGCTGCGAAGTAGGCCTTGCAAAGGCGGCTGAACTTGAATTCTGCCGAGCGAAATATTGTCGTATGCGGCATGCGTAGCACTTCCGCCCCTTTTCAGTTCTTCGATTTCAGTCTTCGCCGTCGCGAGAATGGTTTCCTTAAAGCAGCGCACGTCTGATTTACTTGCTTCATTGTCCTCTAGGCCAATGGTCTTGGGAGCGAATAAGGGCCAGTGTTGTTGCTGTTCGGAGCGTATCCGCCGCTAAGGCAGTACTCACAGCGCTTAGCGACGGGACACCTCCAGATGTTTGGGCTTCTGTCGGATTGAACGCAAGATAAAGCTGGCAGTCGGCGCCGATGGATCCGGGAACGAACGTTCTTTCGGTGCCGGCGTTTCAGTCCATCTTCGCGCGAGGGAATCAGGGTTCCGGTTCCATCGGCACCCGGTGGTTGCGAGCCTCTTCTACTACCGCGAGGAGTTTAAGCGCCGCAAATAGCTGGGATCTGTTGAAGCAAAGGGGGGGCACAGCCTGTGACGAGTCGCACGAAGTTGGGACTTCCTGTTTGACGACAGTGTTGCCCAACGCTCGACTGACACCGGATAAACAGCGCCATTGCATTAAGCACGCTAGCTAGACCTTCAAGCCGCCCACGAATACTAGCGTCGGCTGGCATGCGATCCATCTTCAGCTTGAGCTCATCGGCTCATCTGCGCCTCATTTCATCCCGAGCCCGGCCCGAGCTGTAGGCTTCCCACGCGAAGGGTTGGTAGTATTCGCATTATAATTACCGATCGCCAATAGAACTAGGAGCGGGAGCGAAACACACCAACTGCCGTCAGCCGTCTGTAGGACTCTCGTTTGCCCTGCTCTCAGTTCAGTTGCCAGTTCTTGGAATTGATTCCACAAGCTGGGCAACAGCTTTGCATACGGATTCGTATTAGAGCAGTTTGTTCCGAGCAAAATCCACTCGTAGAACATCATCATTCGAAGCGTGCGCGCAAAGACAACCTTCGCCTCGTCGGATGGCTGGGTCAAAAGAACGCTATGTAACGCGCTCGATAGATGCAACAACCGACGATCATCGCTCTTGTCGGCAAGAGAACTGTCGAACGCGTTCGACCACCGAGCTACCTCCCAGACAATCTTCTCGTTGTCGTCATCGCATTGGAAGTAGTTGATGCTCGTTGCTCCGCGGACATAGCTCTGACAGGAGAGCTTCGGCCTCGGTTCGGCGGAGGGGCACCACACAAGCACACGTAGAAGGTCGTAGGCGGCGTCTTGTCCAAACTTATCTCTCAAGACTTGGAGATGTGGATGCTCGGACTCGTATACGTTTTTCATGGCGCAAGTCCCTTCGTGCTGGAAGACGTTATGGACGCAAAAACAGCCTAAAGCCAGCCGCTTGGCGAACTGCAACCGTTCTTTCTAAACTCTGGTGCCACGATCATACAATGGCATTGTTATTGACAAGACAATTTAAATATACCCTATATTCTACATTCGATTTACATGTCAAGCATAATCGCAGGATTGCGGGCAGATCCTTCTCGGTCATCAGGAGCGTTGCTAATAAAGGGTAAGGTTCTGGGGGCGCCACGTGGCTCCGGGCTTGGATGCACAACGTCGCGATCAAATGGTCGAAAACCGGGCCAACTCAGCCGGGGATGTCCGCACTAATTCGCTGTCCTGCAGGACCCCAACAGCGACCTGGAACTTCTCACGAAGGGCTTGGATGTCGTTGGCGTTCGGGGCCTGAGGATCGCTACACCAGTGCCGGTAATTTCGATGCTCATACGCTCGCCAACAATTCCCGTCCCATTGCAGGAATCGGCCTTCGTACCCGTCGATCGTCCACACTAAAAGTTCGGTAAGGGGTTGAGAATTCATTTGGCCGAACCTCCCAACGATAATGGCCAGTGTACCAAATTTCACCCAGCCGGCTACTGCGAACCGCTGCCTTCTTGATTTCATGACCCCGGTGCAGTTCGAATTCTCGAAGGCATAGTCGGCTTGATCTGTCCCTGCGCAATCAGCGGATTGAGGCCGCTGTCTCCGGTTCGGGCGGTTAACACGATTGGACATCCCGTGCGGCCACATGTAAGGTCTAACGTTTAGCAATTTTGTATCGCGCTGTGTTTGAACCTTGAGGAAACCGATAAGCATGCCAGTTGAATTCACTCCGCCGTTCCGCGCAAGTGGCTGGGCTCACAAGATGGGCGTGAGCAACGATTTAAAGACCGCCATACTTGCCGCAGGTCTGGGCAGGCGCATGGATCCGCTAACGGCACGCCACCTTCCGAAACCGATGTTCCCTTTGGTCGGAAAGATACCCATGGCCGAGGTGTGGGTCAGAAGATCTGTGGAGTCTGGCATTCCGGAGATCTCCATGAACCTGTGTGTATTGGCAGACACAGTTAGGCGGCACTTTCGGGATGGCCTCAAGTTCGGTGCCAGCATCTCTTACGTGGACGAAGAGATTCCTAGCGGCACTCTGGGCGGTGTTTGCAAACAGGCATTGGGCAAAGCTTCCAAACTTATCCATGCGCAAGGCCCCCATCCAACGATGGAGCCATTCGGAGGTTCGACTCTCATAGTGCCTAGCGGTGACATAGTCTGTGACTTTGGACCAGACCTACTGCAGCAGATGTATCAAATTCACATCGAAAACAAATCGGCGCTCACAATTGCGCTCGTTGCAGTACCAGACGAACGTAAAACGGATTATGGAACAGCGGTTTTCGAGAAACTTGAAACTTGGCAGAATAACGGAGGATCCAGCAGCGATAACCGCTCTAGGATCTCTGGCTATGGTCGGATCAAGAAGTTCTTCGAGAAAGACCCGAAATCCCCAAGTAATCTGAGTAATGCTTCTATCTACATGATGCAAATGGATCTTATAAGAGCTCTCGATCCGCTTCGTACAGAGGCTTCATTGGATGTTCCCAATCCTTTTTATGATTTCGGCAAGCACGTGTTCCCCGCCTTGCTTCGGTCTCTTCCGTACGCTGATCTGCGGGACTTTAGTTGCTGGGGTGTTGAATTTGACGGCCACTGGTTTGATGTGGGTCAGAAGCGCGACTACCTACGGGTCAACGAGTTTATCCTCGACGGTAATTTTAAGGATATTCGAACTCCATATGAGAAGCTGCCATGGGGCTATTTGGGCAACAACGTCCATATCGACTTCGCAAGGACGACTTTGATTCCGCCCGTGATAATTGGGAATAACTGCGTGATCGAACCCGATGCTGTCCTCGGACCATATGCTGTCATCGGGGATGATTGGACAGTGCAGAGGAAAGCACATATAGAGCACTCGGTTTTGTGGCAGAGATACTCTTACTTCGACAACGAAGGCCACGAGCTTCCAATGGGAGATCGAGAACTGATCGACAGACACACAATACGCAAGGGAGTTCATGTGAGAGAGAGTATTGTTGCAGGCGGCGATATAGAGGATGATCTGGATGGGACAACGGTTGATGTACAGGCGGACGGCAACATTCAAGTGTTAGCCATAGATGAAGTCCCGCATGGACCGCGGGCATAACCTGCCGGGCGCGGCTTCGCGAAACTTGGACATTCGCTGGCGGCGGGGGGCAGCGTGGGTTTAAGTTCGTAGCTTCTCAATATCTCTGATTAGTTTCTCGGTCAATCGCAGGACAGACTCGAATTTTGTGCGGTCGTCGATCGACATCACAAGCAACTCGATTAAGGATCGCACCGGTTCTAATGGAAGCATTGGCCTGTCAAGTTCAAACGCGAGGATGGTTTGGCTTTGAAGCACTGACGAGATTGCGTCGGTTAACTCGTATTTTCCAGTTCTTTCGTTTGGCTTTAGTCTTTGCAGTGCATCCATCACCTCGGACGTCAGGACATACCGCCCCGCGATTGTACGAACTTCGGATTCGAATCTGGTATTGCGAGATGGCTTCTCAGCGACTTTGCTGATGTGCCGAAGGCGACCAGACGACGCTTTCCTTTCATCGAGGACGGCGAGCCCATAATATCGAGTCTCGCGGTTCTGCGAGGCAATCACTGGTGGATTAACGGCGAGAATAGACCGACGTTCCAGGTCGTACAGAGCCACCATCTTGGCAAGCGTTTCTCGCGAGGGGTCTATTTCATCCGGCAGTACAACGGCCACTGGCGCTCCGTCAAGATGCTGCCTAGCCATCAGTATCGCATTCCCCAAGCCAAGGGCTTGTTCCTGCACAATGCGCGTAATCGTTACCGGGACTTTATGTTTGCCCTTTGGATTCCCGAGACTCTTGCGCAGGTGCTCAAATGTAGTATCAGGCGTGTCTCCGGAAACAATGGCATACATGTGAGGAATGCCTGCCTTCGAGATCTCCTCACCCGCATGTAACAGCGTACGCTCTAGAGTTTGTGAGGACAGCAAGCGTGGCTGCCAGCCAGCAGCAACAACGATCGCCTTCTGTATCTTTTGCTTTCTTCTCTCTACCTGAATTCTCCAATCCGCGACAAATGCCTGGACTGCGCGTGAAAGATCTTCCCGTTCTTCTGTTGTAAGCTCGTGCTCTCCCAGCAGGCGGTGTATCGGAGTAAACGCCTCCTCGACTGCAGGGTCAAGAATCGGCTTGTAGCCGACTGATTGTAGTAAGAAGTCTCTCTCAGTCGCCTTGAGCCCCAGCGCGGAGGCCAGCGCAAGTGCAACGGGCAGGGTCGGTGTCTTCTCGCCCTTCTCAAGGTAGGAGACGTAGCTCGCGCTGATGTTAGTTCTCTTCGCGAGCTCGGATTGGCCCATTCCAATATTTGTCCTCCAAGACCGCAGTTGATTCCCCAAGGCTCTCTTGTCAATCGTCATCTTCGAATCCCTCTGTCTAAAAAACCTAACATGCGGATCCACTGCCCTACCGTCGGCACGAAACTGCCAGCTCCAGACAGGATCACTTCCGCTACTTCGAATGGTACACACGACCTGCGCTTCGGGGCATGACCGGAGTCAAAACAGCCGCGCCCCAGCTACGCGTGACCGCAGTCATGACCGTGGTCATTTTGTTGTATTTATTATTTGACACTGGTCAATAGCAAAGATTAAGCTGTTTCTTGTAAGGCGAGTAGGAGCTGGTCGGCGTACACAAGGAGCGGAGAGATGGCTGGAGGGCTCAAATCGGCTTCGGTCATTCGGAGCTTATTGGAGCGTCTGGCATCGGACGCCGTCGCTTCCGATGTCATGCCGGTGGCGTGGGAGCCGCGGCCTCCGTCGCCCGAGTGGTTCGAGAAGCAACGCGGCAAACGCGTGTCGCAGAAGCATGACAACAAGCGCGTCGGGGACTTGCGCAAGCTCCTCGCTCAAGCTGGGATCGTGCGGCCGCTGGTCCTCACCCATCGGCGCTGGGGGGTGTGGTTCGCGCTGCGCCGCCCGTCGCGCCTGTCGCCGCGCGTGGTGAGCAGCGTCGCTGGTGACCGTTTGTGATTGCCGGGCCAGATCCCGTCAGATCAGGGCGCTGGCGGCATTGGAGTTAACTACGGGCGCATCCGCAGTCGTCAGGTGGCGGTCGGGAGCGCTGGTTTTTGCGTGGTTCAATTGGGCATCCGGAGGTTCTTAATGCCGCAAATGTTTGTGCAGACCGCTGAGCAATTGTGGGCGCCGGTCGCGCTGCGCGAAGACAGCTATGAGTTGCGGGCACTGTTGGTTTCCGCAGTCTCGGGCGGCGCGGCGGGCCCGCTGGTCGCGGCGGTTTCGGCGCGGGTGGTTTCGTTTCGCGACGGCGCGGTCGAGCGCTGGATGGTGGTGGCGGGGCCGGACGCGCAGTTGCGGGTGAACGGAATTCCGTTAGGCGCTGTCGGCGCGCGCGTGTTGGGCGACCGCGACGAACTGGCGATCCCCGGGGTGGGGTCGGCGTATTACTCGACCGAGTCGCTGGCTGAAGTTGTGGACTTTCCCGGTTTGGCCCGGGTGGTGCTGTGCGGGCGGTGCCGGCAGGAAGTCGTGCGCGGGCACCCCGCAGCGCGCTGCGTGGGCTGCGGGACGTGGTACCACGAGACGCCGGAACTGAAATGCTTCACGTATTCCGAAATTTGCAACTACTGCCCGGCAGCCACGGTGCCTGGGCGCGGGCTTTAATTGGGTTCCACCGGAGTAGCCGCATGAGCCAGAGAGTGTCTTTTCACGTTGTCCTCGTCGGGTGCGGGGCCATCGGCTCGTACCTGGTGGGGCTGCTGCCGCGGCTGTCGGGGGTCACCCACGTTACGCTCGTCGATCCCGACATCTTCACGGTTGCGAACTTGCACAACCAAAATATCTTCGGCTGCGATGTGGGCCAGCTGAAGACTGCCGCGATGGCCCGCCGCCAGCGCGCCGCGTCTCCCGACATGGAGGTGACGGCGCTTCCGGCAGCCGTCGAAGACGTTCCGGCGGGGATGCTGCGCGGGGATTTGATCGTGGCTTGCGTCGACTCGCTGGGCGCGCGCCAGTCGATCAACGAAATCGCGTGGCGGCTGGGCATTCCTTGGATCGACACAGGAGTGCTGGGGTCGGGGAAGCTGGCGCGCGTAAACGTGTACTCGCCGGCGCCGGACGCGTCATGCCTGGAGTGTGCGTGGTCGGAGGCGGATTACAAGTTGCTGGACGCCGAGTATCCCTGCGGGGCTGGGGGTGCGGCGGAGCAGCCGTCGGACACCAGTGCGGCCCTGGCGTCACTGGCGGGGGCGTTGGCGGCAATCGAGTGCCAAAAAAGACGCCGGAGGGCGACGCGAGGTTTGCGGCGGTGGGCCGGCAGGTCACGGTGGACGCGCGCACGCATCGCATGCTGACCACATCCTTTCGCCGCAACCGCGCCTGCCGGTTCGATCACGCGATTTGGGAGATCGTTCCGCTGCGCTGTTCCCTGCAGCGACTGACGGTGGGGGAGGCGCTGGCCATCACCGGGCGCTTGCGGGTCGCGGGCCATCGCTTCGTGCCGGCATTGGTGTGCCCGAAATGCGGTTTGCGGCTGGAAGGGCTGCGCCTGGACAGGCCCAAAGCGCGCTGCCCGCAATGCGGGGGCGCGCATGATCACGCCCGGGTTCGATGGAATGCTGGCGGAGCTGGATGCGACGTTGCCGCCGGAATACATGGCGAGCAGCTTGGCGAACGTCGGATTCTGCGCCGGTGACGTGGTGGCCGGTGCGGACAAACAGTATGAGCTTCTGGCGGGGGTATGAGCGAAAACAACGAGGGTCGTGACCGTGGTGTACGAGCGGTTCATGGAGCGCCAGCTCGAGGTGGTATGGCTTGGCGGCGGCGAGCGACCTGTTGGAACTGGAGGCGTACCCGGTCTGCTTGGCCGAGCTTCCTGGCGACGTTTCGTTGCCTCGGCATGGTGCGACTGGCGGATGGGTCGATCGAGGAGGCGAATTATTTCCAGGCCGGTATTTGGTTCCCACCCGATTACTTGCGGCGTGCAGATCCGTTCGAGATGCTTCGATGGTTTGGGCCGCCGAACATCTGGCACCCGAACATCTCGGACACGATGCCGCTGATTTGCGTGGGGCGGCTGACGCCGGGAATGTCGCTGGTGGACATCCTCTACCAAATCTTCGAACTCATAACTTTCAACAAGTTCACTTCACTGGAGAACGATTGCCTGAACAAGGCGTGCTGCAGTTGGGCGCGCCAGCACCAGCACAGATTTCCGGTCGATCGGCGCCCACTCAAGAGAAGGCCATTAAACCTGGAGGTCAGCCCGCAATGAACCAGCTTCTGTTGATGCCCAACAAGTCGTCGATCGACGCGTGCTTGCGGCGCTCGGCGCCCGATGTCAGGCAGGTGGACGACCGCTGCTGGCAACTCGCGCTGGAGAACGGAACTCCGCTGCGGGTGTCGGCGACCATGGACGAAGGCTTTCTGCTTTTCGATGCCCCGGCATCCGCGCCTTGCCAGTTGCAGCAGGCCCCGCAGTGGCTGCGGTGGAATGCGCGGCTGGCGGGAGAGGCGAAGCTCGCGCTCACGCCGCGTCCGTGGCGGTTGCGGCTGCGCGCGGAGCTGCCCGTTGATTACGACGCAGACATGGCGACCCGAATCGCCGCAACCCTCGATGGGCTGCATGAAGCGTGTGCGCTTCTGGCAAACAGCGATGCCTCGGCGGGCGCAGTTCTTGCGTCACGCGCGGCACTGGAGCCGGGAGAGTCGGGGCACAGCGCCGAGGATCTGTATGCGCTACTGCGCGAGACAGGCTGGCCCTTTCAGGAGCGGACGCCGGAACTTGCCGCGGTAGAACTGCCAACTCGGGGGGATTCGAGCCGGGTGCTGGTGGAAGCGACCGACGCGGGGTTGCGCGCAGGAGTTGAGCTACTGCAGGTCGATGTACCCGATCCGCCCTCGCGGCTGGCGATGGCCACGCTGCTGTTGAGCGCCAGCGGGTCGGTGCGCTTGGCGCGTCCGTATGCGGCGGGCACGGGAGATCAGTTCGTTTGTGGATTCGAGGTGCGATTGGCCGGCGGACACGACTGCCAGCGAACTCGAACACGCGCTGGAGGCGCTCGCCGTCGCCTGCTGGGCGTGCAAGCAGGAGGTACACAGCCTGCTCGACAAGTCGGTGGCTGAATGCTACATGGCCATCCGGAACCTACAACCAACGCTCGCCAGAGAGGAGTTCTAAGGAATGGGAAAGCCAGAGACCACGACCGGCCTGTCGCTGTCCGTTAGCGACGTGACCGGGCAAAAGATTTTCGTTGTCGGCAACGCACCTGCGGACGGCACCGTCGGGGAACTGATTCAGGACATGCTGGGCAAGATGAGCCTGCCTCAATCGGACTCGGGCGGACGACCGCTCAACTACCACGCAAGGCTGGAACGCGAGGGCCGGCATCTCCACGCTTCGGAACGAATCGGAGACGTTTTGGAGATGGGTGATCACCTTACGCTGAGCCAAACATCGACGCAGGCCTGCGCTGCTAGACAGGCCTGCACTGCCAAGGAGGCCTTCCCCGCGCCGAAGTAAGTAACACAACTACTTTCTTGCCCTCTTCGGGGAGGAGGGCGAGCCGTTGGGCAAAGCCGCGGTGGAGGTGGACTGGGAGCCGGCCGTGCAATGGACGAGCTTCTACTTCCTGCGCCGGGGAGAATTGCCGCTGAACAACGGTTGCGGGACCGTGTCCATCCTTCCGCTTTGGTGAACTGTGAGGTGGGGGAGCCCTACCTGCGCGGCTTCCGGGTGTCGATGGCGCGGAGCGGACAGTCTCCGTGCACTTGCCGGACTTTCCGCCGAGCTACTTTCGGCGCCTGGCGGCGAAGGCGGCTGCGCTGTTCGTGGAACAGGGGAAGCTGGAGAAGGATGCGATCTTCCGTTACGTGGCGATCGCGCTCTAAGTAAAGGATGCGGCGAGCGCAGCACCGACATCAGCAGGGAGCAGGTGGAAGAGCGGGTCGCGCCACTGCACGTGCTCGACTCGAGTCTGCAGGAGTGGCAACAGCGGGCGACGCCGGTGGGTCTGGTCGATTCAGACGACATGCCGGCTTTCGTTCCGCAACAGTTGCTCGACGAGGTGGCGGCGCAGACGCTGGCCGAGCGAGGCCGCGAGACTGGCGGCATCCTTATTGGCAAGCTGCATCGTGACGCGGCGCTTCCGGAAATCTTCGCGGAGGTGACGGCGCAAATTCCGGCCGAGCACACACGCGGCGACGCGGTAAAGCTCACCTTCACACACGACACCTGGGCAGCGGTGGACGCGGCCATCAAGCTGCGCGGACGAAACGAAATTTACCTCGGGTACTGGCACAGTCATCCGGTCTTTGAATGGTGCAAGACGCGGGAGTGCACGCTGGAAAAGCAAGCTACCTGCAAACTGGCCAGTATCTTCAGTACGGATGATGAAAATGTCATGAGGACTGTCTTCCCTCGTGGACACAGCATCGCGCTGGTCGCCAACGACACCGCATTCCAGGACTTGACCTTCAGTTGGTACGGCTGGAGGGAGGGATCAATCCAGCCTCGCGCCTACTACCTCATGGGAGACCATCATGCAACCTAGATCAGCTAATTCCGAAATACCTCCGGAGCTTTTGCAGGAGCAACTGGGCGCGCTGATGGACAGCGGCCTGCCGGTTGACGACAAGCTCAGGCACCTGGCACTGCTGCGAACGGCGGCCCCGCCGGAAGACATCGACCGGTGCCTGCTCGAACGGTACGGTCAACTGAACGGCGGCTTGCAAATTGCCCGTCAGAAACAAGAGGAGTTGGGAGAGATGCTGGAGAAATTCACAGCGCCTCCGTACTTTCCCGCGATCTTTCAGAACACTGTCGATACTGAGAACGGCCCGAGCGCAATAGTGCGGCTGGGCACGGAGCTGCGGGTGGTGGCGCTGGGCGATGCCGTGGAGGCGGACGAACTTACGCCCGGCGACGAAGTGCTGCTGGCGAGCGAACGGAACGTCGTCATCGCCAGGTCGGGCACCAGCTGTTTCGACTGCGGCGAGTTGGCGACGTTTTCGGCTTCCTGCCCGGCGGCCGTTGCGTGATCAAGGTGCGCGATGACGAGATGGTGGTGATTGCGACGCTGGCATGCGGGCATCGGGCCTGACGGCCGGCGACCTGGTGCGGTTCGACCGGACGTTTGGGTTGGCGTTCGAAAAGGTTGAGCGCTCGAACGGGAATGAAGTTTTCCTGCAGGAGACCCCGCCGGAAACGTTCGAACAAATCGGAGGCCTGGAGCGGGAGATCGAGCAGATCAAACGGATCTTCGGGTTGAACTGCTTCCACGGCGACATCGTGCGCAAGTACCGGCACAAACCGAAACGCTCGGTGCTGCTGTACCTAACCTGAGCGGCACGGGGAAGACGATGATCGCGCGGGCGCTAGCCAACTGGCTGGCGCAGATGTCAAAGCACCGCCGTTCGCGCTTCATGAACGTGAAGCCCGGCGCGCTGCACTCGATGTGGTACAGCCAGACCGAGGCGAACTACCGCGAGGTTTTTCGCGTGGCGAAAGAGGCCGGAGCGCAGGACCCTGACGTCTTCACGGTCATCTTCTTCGACGAGGTGGACTCGATCGGCTCGATGCGCGGGGAGTCGGTTCACCGCATCGACGACCGGTTGGTGAACGCGTTCATGGCGGAGCTGAGCGGACTGGAGGAGCGCGGCAACGTGGTGGTGGTCTCGGCGACCAACCTGCTTTCGGTGTTAGACATCGCTGTGGCCCGCAACGGCCGGCTGGTGGACCTGGCGCTGAAGATACCGCGGCCCAATCGCAAGGCGGCGAGGGATATCTTTCACCGGCACATGCCGGAAGAGATTCCGTACGCGTGTACGGCGAAGGGCCGGCAGCCGCGCGCCAGGCCATCATCGACTCGGCAGTGTCCCAGCTCTACGCCGCCAACGAGGACAGCGAAATCGCCAACGTCACGTTCCGCGACGGCAAGCGGCGGGTTGTGCGGGCCAGCGAGATGATCAACGGCGCGGAGATTGCCGGCATCGCGCAGGCAGCCATCGAGCAGGCCTGCGTGAGGGAGTCACAGAAGCGCTGCAAGCGGCGTGGAACTGCCCGACCTGCTGGAAGGCGTGAGTGCGTTCATGGAAAAAAGCACGCGGGTGCTCACGCCGGCAAACTGCCGCAACTACCTGGAAGACCTGCCGCAAGACGTGGACGTTGTACGGGTGGAGCCGGTGCGGCGCAAGGTACGCAATCCGTACCGGTACTTCAATTAGGTGGCTGAATTTATGCGTGACGCACATCGTGACAAAAATCCGCCGCGGCTGCCTAAACTCTGTGGCGCAGACTTCGAGTTGGGCAACTTCGTTCTCGGCTTGAACGACGCAGAGTGCAGCGGCCGCGCGGCTTCGCAAGCGCTGTTGGCTGCGATCAAGGGGCTGCCGCAGCGGGAGCTGTACCGCTACAGCAGCCCACCGGCGAACTGGCAGTCGGTGGTGTATGGCGGTCGGCAGAGCAGCGGGGGCCAGTCGTACCGCTGCTCCACCGATGACAGCTACCATCCGCAGGATTGGGGGAGGAAGTTCCTTGCGGAGAACGGCGGTTGCGTTTACATCGACCTCGACCACCTAGAGCTGTGCATTCCGGAGGTGACCAACGCGTGGGACCATTTAAGTGCCACGCATGCCATGCTACGGATCGGCCGCCGGGTACTGCATGCGGCCAACGCGGAGCAGCCCGATGGCCGCAAGATCCAGGTGCTGGTGAACAATTCGGACGGGCAAGGAAATTCCTACGGCTCGCACTTGAACTTTCTCATCACACGGCGGGCGTGGGAAAACATCTTTGACCGTAAGTTTCATTACCTGCAGTACCTGGCGTCGTTCCAAGTGTCGAGCCTGGTGTACACCGGACAGGGCAAGGTGGGGGCCGAAAACGGCGCGCCGGACACGCCCTTTCAGCTTTCGCAGCGGGCGGATCTGTTCGTGCGATTGTCGTCGGAACCCACGACATTTAGCAGGGGCTTAGTGAATTCTCGCTGTGAAAGCCTGTGCGGGCCGGCGGGCAGTGCGGTGCGGCAGGACGCTCCCGCGCGCCTGCACTCCATCTTTTTCGACAGCTCGCTGGCGCACGGTTCAGGCCTGCTGAAGGTAGGCGTGATGCAGATCATTCTGGCCATGTTGGAGGCGGAACACTGCGATCCCGCGCTCATACTCGATGATCCTGTCGATGCGGTAGTGCGGATCAGCCATGATCCCACATTGTCGGAGTGCGTGGAGCTGGCCTCCGGCATGCGATTGACCGCGGTTGAACTGCAAGAGCGATTTCTGGAGGATGCGCGCCGTTTTGCCGCGACGGTCGGCTTCGATGGCGTCGTGCCAAGGGCAGCGGAAATCCTTGACCTGTGGGAAGACACATTGGTGAAGCTGAGATCCGGCGACCTGCTTTCTCTGGCGCCTCGGATCGACTGGTTGATGAAGCTGACGAGCCTGGAGCGCGCACTGAACCAGCGTCCGGAGCTCGACTGGGACTCGCCGGAGATCAAAGTCCTCGACCACATGTATTCGAGCCTCGACGATGACGGAATTTACTGGGCCTACGAAACGAGTGGGTTCGCGGAGAGGCTGGTGAGGGACGAGGAAATCGCGCGGCTGGCGGCGGCGCCGCCGGAAGATACACGGGCCTGGACACGCGCCATGCTCCTGCGCTGCGCGGGCGCAGCCGTCGATAGCGTCGATTGGGACTCGGTGGAATTCAAGCTGCGGGGCAAGAACTATTGGCCGACGTATCGCAAGGTCAGCCTGGCCAATCCCCTGGCCTTTACACGCGCGGAAGCGGAACCCATCTTCGAACAGGCTGGGACTCTGGAGGAGGTGCTGGACGCGATCGATGCCGTCTCCAGCCAGCCGGTGCAAGTAAGCATCGCGTTAACACCAAATGCAGTGGACAGGCCACAGGAGTCCATCAACTGATACATCACAGCGGGAGGAGACGATCACCATGCGCTTTCTAACTCGGCAAGACAATCAGCAGGTACACAACGGCGGCGGCGGTGGACCCGAGGGCCTGCTGGGTGCGGCACGGGCCGAGGGCAGCCAGTTACTGGCGGCGGCGAAACTAAGCCATTCAGCAGGCACTGGGCAACAGTAACAGCGAATCGTTCCTGCGGGCATCGCAGCAGCACGGCGGAGAATAATCGTGAACGATCATCAGCCTCTGTTCGGCGTGGAAACGGAATACGCCATCACGGCCATGAAGGGCAGCTCGGCGGTCGATCGCGAGGAGGTGTTGCACGCCATGATGCAGGCCGCCCGGCGGCGGCTGGTGTACCTGCCCGATTTGTGCTCGGGTGGGATGTTTCTGGAGAACGGCTCCCGCTTTTACATCGATTGCGGCCAGCACCCGGAACTTTCCACGCCGGAGTGCACCGACCCGTGGAGCGTGGTGCGCTACGTCCAGGCGGGGCACCAGATCCTCGCCCAACTGGCGAAGGCGGTGGAGTCTGAGCGTCCGCCGGGAACCGAGGTGATGTGCTTTCGCTGCAACGTGGACTATTACATCGACTCGCACAGCACCTGGGGCAGCCATGAATCGTACCTCCATCGCGCGAACCCGGCGAGCCTGCAGCCGCAGATCGTTCCCCACCTGGCATCGCGGATCGTTTACACGGGCGCCGGCGGTTTCAATCCGCAGTCGTCAGGCCTGGAGTTCTCGCTGTCGCCGCGAGTGGCGTACATCACTCGCGTGGCTTCGGCAGACTCCACCGGACAAGATCGCGGCATCTTCCATACGAAGAATGAACCGCTTTGCCAGGATGAGTACAACCGCTTACACATTATCTGCGGCGAAAGCCTGTGTTCGGAGACGGCGATGTTCCTCAAGGTGGGCACGACGGCGCTGATCGTCGCCATGGCTGAAGCTGGTGTGAATCCCGGTGGAGAGGTTCAGATCGAGGCGCCACTGGATGCCCTGCGCGTATTTGCGGCGGACACCACCTGCCAAAAGACGGTGCGGATGAAGAACTGGCGGCGGCTCACGGCGATCGATATTCAGCGGCACTACCTACAGCATGCGGAGGCGCACGCGCACGAAAGATACATGCCCGACTGGGCTGCTGAGGTATGCCGCATGTGGCGCGATGTTCTCGAACAACTGGCCGAGGACCCGCGCTCCACGGAACCGTGTTCTCGACTGGAGCCTGAAGCTGTCGCTCTACTCCGACCAGGCCGCCAAGCTGGGGATACGCTGGGACCGGGTGAAGTTCTGGAACGAAATCGTGAACCGCTTGGACGTTGCGCTGAAGGAGGCGAACTGCGACGAAACCCAGGTGACTTTGGATGCCGCGATCGGTGCGGGCAGCCCGATTCCCAGCGAGGCGGAGCGGCTGACGAAATTTCTGCGATCCAAAGGCCTGGATTGGGACGAACTGAGACGGCTGCTGGATACCAGAAACCGATTGTTTGAAATCGACACCCGCTTCGGGCAGCTTGGCCCGAAGGGGATTTTTCATTCGCTCGATATGGCGGGAGTGCTCCATCACCGCATCGCAGGCGGCCGACACAACGGGGAGGCAAAAACTGAGCCTCCAGCGGTTGGTCGCGCTCACATTCGCGGGATCGCGATACGCCGCCTGGCGGCCGAGCGCGGCGCGTGGCGCTGCGACTGGCAGTACATCGTCAACTCCGCGGATGGACGGACGCTTGACCTGTCGAATCCATTTGCCAGTGAGGAATGCTGGAAGGAATGCACAGAACTGGAGGCTGACAGCCGTCGAGATAGGTCGCGCTTCCTCAGCTACGTGGACATTTTGCGGCGAAGGGGGTGAGAGGCCACCAATTGCCATTGCAGCGGAATTCGAGAGCTCTCCGCCAACGATTTCAGTGCCCGAATGGTTAGGGCTTCTGCCGACACGAAAAGTCTGGATCTTCGACCGAGTGGAGTACGGCGTACACGGCCGGGCCGGCGAAAGCCTGACTCATGAGACGAAGCGAAGTTGTACTGAGATTCGAAGACCCTACGCGTGTCCACTTTGAAGGAATACCTATCCGAGTCTGTTGACAGCAGAAAAGCCTATTTGTTCAGAACCCACGCTTGTCTTGATTAGGGTGAGATTCTCGAGCGAGACTGCCATCCGGCAAAAACAGCACGATGACAACAGTCACACAGCCATTGCGCGTTATAAGTTGACGTCGGTCATGACTACCGTCATATTTTGTTAAAAATGAATTGACAACAGTCACATTACACTTATACTATTTGCTGTTGGGCTGAGTAGAAGCTAGTTGTGAGTGGACCTGAGTAATACAGACGAACCACAACATCCGCCGAAGGGGGTGCGTATGAATTCCCAAATCGCAATAGCGAGACGAAACCTCGAGCACGCTGGCAGTCCCGCGGACCGTCGGCGCTATGTCGGGGCATTAGTACTCCGAGTTGCCGGCTCCATCGAAATGATGAAGGAGAAGGTTGACGCTGACGCGCAAGCTTTCCGGCGTTTGCTGGCCGCCTGGTTGACGGAGGAGGTTTCCGTCGCTGTGCGACCTTTCGCCATTCCGGACGACGTTCATCGCGCTCGGTTGTACCTGGCTGCTGCTCTGCTGACTGGTTTGGGTGAGGCTGGTCTGGCAGCTTGGATTTTTGCGCACTGGCAGGTGCCTTGGTGGATTGGCGCTGTGACGGCAGTTGTGGTTACGGTAGTCCTTCACGGCGCATTCCATGTACTCGCATACGAGGAAGAACGGCCTCGGAGAGCAATCTATCTGATCAAGCGCTATGCGGTGGCTCCGGCATCACTTATCTTCTTTGTTGCTTTTGCGGTGTTTGCGCTGGCGCGCTACACCTACGACCCCACGTTTGTGTTGATCTTGTTGCCAGCGTTCTCTATCGGCTTGTGGCTGGGCACCCTGTCACTGCTCGTATTGTCTGCGGGCCTTTTCACCATCGCGCACATTCTCAATTGGAGCCGACGGGCAGCGCGCGAGTACTGGGCCACCAAACAGCGCATGCAAGAGAACGAAAACTTCTTGAGCGAACTACGTGGTGGGGATTCGGCCATACCGACAGGATCCATCACGAAATTGGAGGTATCAGATGCAGGCTCTACTGAAGAGCACAACGC
The DNA here is from genome assembly GCA_963758255.1 of uncultured Acidobacteriaceae bacterium. GTDB lineage: Bacteria > Acidobacteriota > Terriglobia > Terriglobales > Acidobacteriaceae > DASRAA01. Next base: position 704,584 of record CAVWUX010000008.1, on the reverse strand, counting down.
GGCCACGGCCACGCACCCGGAGTTGGTGGGTCGTTTCCGGAAGAATTAGCAATTGCCTGGCTCTGGCTGTCGTGTTGTTCCCTGTGTGGGCTTCGACCGCTTGCTCGCGTGCTTTGCCGGCCGGCGAAGGCCCTAGTCCACCGTCCCAACATGCGCAGATTAACCCCTGCGATGGGCAGGCCAGCCTCAACATCGTAATCGACTACACGGGTTCGCCGGTCGACCTGGCAGTCCAGGAGGCGTGGACGAATCTGAGGCAGGAACTTCCCGAGATCGTCGACTCGCTGAATGTTTGCTCGGTCGTGCTTTGGGCGTTCCAGGGAGACGGTTGGCAATGGGCGCGCTTAAAGGAATTGCCTCTCCCCGGCGGCACAAATCACACCCCTTCTACAGAACTGACCGACTTCAGCAATGTAAGGCACGCGCTCGACCACGCACATGCGAACCGCGTGCGAGAAGAGATTGTAGGAGCTCTGAAGCCCCTGGATGAGGTCAGAGTATCTCCAGAGTTCAGGCATGAAGCGTCAATGTCAAACGTCGTGGGCATGCTCAAGCGCGTTGCCGACACCGAAGAGTCAGGGTCTATATTCATCCTCATCACCGACCTCGCAGACAGCAAGGTCCGGATTCTTCCTCACATCGACGCTCCTACGTCCCGGGTCTACGCCATCGCAGTTCTCGTCCCCAGCAAGCCCAAAGATACGGTGCTGACGCTCGGCAAAGATCTCCCGGGAGATCAACAATATGAGGTCCGCGCGCGGCAACTGCGCCAATCGGCGTCGTGGATTTCGGTGATTCCATACTTTACGAGAAATCTATTGGCGGTAATTAAGGCAGAAACGGACCGCGCAAATGCAACCCGGTCGTCCGGCGTCGCAGCTGGCGGGGCTGCGCCGAGCACCATGTGAGACCCGCCGCGAATCGCGCCATTTATTGTGCCTTCTGCTGAGAGGCTGGTGATGGGGCCGACAACTACGAAGGCAGTTCCGACGGGGCGTTTCGGGCGTGAGGTGGCGTGCTCGAGCCTATGAGAACCGCAACAAATTCCGGGAGCGTCTTATGCCCTACCGAATACTTGCGATTAGTTTTTTCAGCTTCACCCTCATGTGGGGGTTGGCCGGGGTCGCCTTTTGCCAGAAGGACAATGGGACAACGCCGCGGCCCGTCATAACAATCACGGAAATACCTCCATATGATTGCGGTGGCCCGGACAAACGGGCCACAATGTCGGGAACGGTGACTGGTGTGTCGCCGAAGGAATACCGCTTAGTGATATATGCCTTTGCGTGTGACGGAATCGCGTATGTCCAACCGACAAGGGCTGTTCCGTACGTGGAGTTCCCAAACGGTTCGTTTCAAACACAAATCTATCTCGGGCAAGTCTATTGGGTTGCGGTCGTGAAGCGTACGTTCGAAGCGAAGGCTCAGCTAAATCGCGAACCCGAGATTGGCGACGGCATCTTGGCGGTCGTGAGGGTAGAGGGTCGGAAGAAATGAGCCGGAAACAACTCCGGATTCGGCGGAAGGGCCTAAGGCGGGCCAGCAGGTCGGGCTGGCACTAATGCACCCGGCCCTCTCCATTCAATGGCATTGGAGCCACTCGCCACGTGCCGGCGCCGGAGAATTGCGGAAGTAAAGCATCCCGGATGGCATCAACGCCATCATTTCCAACCAGCAAAGATCTTCCGGGGCAGTCAGGACGAACTCTTTCACCCAACACACAGACCACAACGAGAAAGTGAAGCCCCTGCTTCGGTAGCGGGTTCTCAGCCCTACCTAAAGTGTCAATAACACACAAGTTGGGCTCGTCCACCATCCGGTTCTACCGAATGTGCTTACAGACTGCTCGCCGCCTCGAACGTGTTCCCAGTCAAAGCTTATCGATACACCAGATTCCTGCCAAGTTGAAACCCTAACGGATCAGCAGCGCCCGAATCTCGTGGTAGCGCATTGCACGAAATCTAGGTACTAACTGCTGGCCAATTGTTCGCAATTCAGGTCACTCGGCGCAAACGGGAAGGTGCCAAGCCTAACAAAACACTTGAAGATGAGTGCGTCGGCGCGTCTATAATTGCACGGGCGTAACCAACTACAATCCTGACGCCGGGAATGGAGCTGGAGTTGAGCTGATTAGCGTCTGCAAACAAGATTTGTTTGTTTGCCGTGCCGTCGCAGTAATGCAGAACGGCAACACCAGGTTGGCCGCTGGTGCCCGAATCATAGTAGCGCGTACCACTAAATACCATTGCGGGCTGGACGGAGGACAGCGAGAGGTGCATAAGACCCAAGGGAGTCGTCGTTCCGATACCGACGTCGCCACTTGAGTTGATTCTCATCACCTCGTTCAGAAAACCATTTTCGCTGTACTGAGTATGGAACGACAACTCACCCCAATTGCCTCCGGACCGAACAAGGATGGCGGCTCGCGAAGCCATCGAGCCCGAGTTGTACACGTTGAAGAAGATGCCTGCGGAGGCATCCGTGTTGCCGCCATTTGTTTGGGCATCTCCTGCGAATAGAGAAAGGCCCGGTGTGGTGTACAGCGTCTGGAATGTGGGTGTTGCCGTTGAGGGTAGCGACGGGGTTGAAGAAACCGCCTGAAGCAGTTGGGGCGGTTGCTGTGCGAACGCGACTGTTGTGAAAAGCTAAAGCAACGCAGTGATCTTCACCGAGACTCCCCTTAGTTTCGGCTTAGGGGCCCATGGCCCAATCTCTTCTCTAGCAATTTCCCCCGGAATCGAATTGATTGCGGTCAGTCCTTCGATTCTGACGAAATGATGCACTATGGGCTTCCGCTATGCTGTTGGCACATTCCAAAAATAAGTTGCGTGACCTGACTGGTTTAACGGTCTGGGCCTTTCAAAGTGCCTTTCGCCATTGTTAAATGCACATACGGGTTGGCACCCGAATGAGGACGCCAACCCGGACAACCGCGGACGCGGATGTCAGTGCTGCAACAGGTCAAGAATAAACGTGAGATTGTGGCTGCGGAAATTGCGGTCTCCGCCGCCCACCACAATCATGCGATAATGAGCCGAATCGAACACCGCGCCCTGCGCATAGTTGGCTCCGGGCGGGGTGCCTTTTTGTCCAACCTGGATCCATGCCGGCGCTACTGAGCCCGAGCCATTGGCATTTGAGAGTTTCCAGACGTCGCCCAGCACGTTGAACGACTGTGTTGCGTTGCTCCACTGTAACCCCCCGAAAAGATACATAATGTTCCCTGTCGGATCGTAGATAGCGGAGTGATTTTGCCTGGGAGGCGGGGCATGCCTGTCGGAGTTAATTGTGTCCATGTTGGAGTGGAACTGCTGCTGCCATCAGCATTAGTCAGCACCCACACATCGTTGTAATTGCTAATGTTGTATGGGCAGCAGGTACTGATCGCATCAGCCCCACCGAAAATTGTCATGGTGTTGTGTACTCGGTCATAAGTCGCTGTGTGGCCTTCTCGCACTCCAGGAGGCGCACCCATCGGGGCCAGTGCGGTCCAATTTGATGCGCTCGCGTTGGCGGGAGCAAGAACGCGAACGTCGTTCTGCCCGTGCCAAAAAATGCCAATCCACCACCAAAGGTGATCATCCGTTTATTGGACGAGTTGTAAACGGCGCTTTGCGCTTCCCGTGGCTCAGGCGGATTCGTGGAGCTAAGAGACCACACCGGAGCGCCACCGAGTCCATTTGCGTGAGTGAGCACAGATACGGCTGAAAGAGGTGAGCCGCAATTGGCTGAACATCCACCGTAGGCAATAAGTTGGTTTGCGGTCGAGTCGTAGACAACTGTGGACTCCCCAGTTTCGTCGGGTGCGGGCCCGGTGGGTGCTACTGAGCATCACATAATATACTGACATTTTCTGCATTTCATGCTATTGTGTGGGCATGGGAAATCCAGCGGGAGTTCGCAGAGATTTTTCGGCTCTGGAGCGGCGGCGGATGCAGGCGGCGCGGCTGCTGGAGAAGGGCTACAGCCAGTCGGAAGTGGCGCGGCGCGTGGGGGCGCACCGGCAGTCGGTGAGCCAGTGGGCGAGCGAACTGCGCGAGAAAGGCCGCGCTGGGCTGAAGCAGGCGGGGCGTGCGGGCCGCAAGCCGCGTCTGAGTGCAACGCAGTTAAGCAAGATCGAGCGCGGGCTCAAGCAGGGCCCGGAAGCTCTGGGCTACGGAACCAGCTTGTGGACTTCGGCGCGGGTGGCGCAGTTGATCGAACGGGAATGCGGGGTTGCGTATCACCCAGGCCACGCCTGGCGCATCCTGCGGCAGTTGGGATGGAGTTGTCAGCTTCCGGCGGGGCGAGCCTTGGAGCGGGACGAAGAGAAGATCCGGCGGTGGAAGCAGAAGCGCTGGCCGGCGTTAAAAAAAAGGCCAAAAACGAAGGTCGAACGATCGTCTTCATCGACGAGAGCGGACTGAGCGAGCGCCCGCACCGCTGCCGTACCTGGGCGCCACGCGGACAGACGCCGGTACTGCAATATCACTTCAACTGGAAAACCCTGTCGGCGATTGCTGGGGTGACGTGGTGGAACTTTTACTTTCGCCTGTTCCCGGGAGCCATCCGCAGCCCCCAGATCATCGAGTTTCTCACTCATCTGCTGCGCCACATTCCTGGCAAGCTGCTGATTATCTGGGATGGGCTGCCTGGGCATCGTAGCCGCGCCGTGTGGGAGTTTGTACAGCAGCAGCGAGGACGTCTGTGGTTGGAGTATCTTCCCGGCTACGCTCCGGAACTGAACCCAGTCGAGTATCTGTGGTCGCACTGGAAACAGCACGAACTGCCGAACTTCTGCCCGCAAGACTTCGGGCAACTGAGCGCCCAAGCTCGCCGGGCGTTGCAACGCATGCGCCGCCGGCCGACCCTAGTCTGCGCCTTCTGGGAACAGGCCGAACTCTTCCCTTTGTAACTATATTATGCGAGACTCAATAGGTGAGTCCATACAGCGGCTCCGCCTATCCCATTCGCGTGGGTGAGCACCCAGACCTGTGCGCCTGAACTTGACGGGAAATAGGCGATCAGGCGATTGTTAGTGGCGTCGTAGCCCACGCCCCCGATGCCTGACGTTGGGGGTGCACCCGCTGTGGGGAGCTGGTACCAAGATTGAGCTGCGGCTGAAACAACGACCAGCAGCACGCAAGTGAAGAGAGATACGATCGTTACCCGCTTGTTGTTCATCACAACCTCCGTCGATAGTGCCTAACCAAAATCAGCGTATCCTTTGTGGTGACTGTTGTCAAGTATGTTTTAATAATTAATGACTGTGGTCATGACTGCAGTTAGACTGGAGTTTGATATGGCTGTCTTGACTACGGTCATGACTCTAAGCATCAGTCGTGTTGACCATGCGCAGTGGCGAAGATAATCGGGCCCGACTCGAAGCGGTTTCTGTGCCGACGGTAGGGCAGCCTGGGGCCTCATGTTAGGTTCTTTGGCAGAAAGGCATCTGAAGATGGCAATTGACAAGAAGGCGTTGGGAAATCAACTGAGGTCGTGGAGAACGAATATTGGCATGGGACAGTCGGAGCTCGCAAAGAGAACTAACATCAGCGCAAGCTACGTCTCCTATCTTGAGAAGGACAAGAAAATCCCAACTCTTCCGGTTGCGCTCGCACTTGCCTCGACGCTGGGGCCCAAGCCACCCGAGAGACTCGTTACTGCAAGCAGCTGGATACAAAGCGACTCTAGACCCTGCGGTCGAGGAGGCTTTTACTCCCATACACTGCATGCTGGGTCAGCACGAACTTACAGCAGAGGAACGCGAAGATCTTTCACGCGCAGTTCAGGCATTTGTCGCGGATTGGAGAAGTCAGCTGGAGAGAAGAGAGCAAAAGATACAGAAGGAGATCGTTGTCGCTGCGGGCTGGCAGCCCCGTTTGTTGTCCTCACAAACTCTGGAGCGAACGCTGTTACATGCGGGAGATCTCGAAGGCAGGCATTCCTCACATGTATGTTGTTGTCTCAGTGATCACGAGCGCGTCGTGATGTAAACGTGATGCAGCTACCGTCGGAAGGCCCAATTTCACCGCACAAAACCAAACCGTCGCGTTTCGTTAAGTGGCTCTAAATCATTGATTTAACTCATGTTATGATTTGAGTCGGTCGGACTCAAAATCCGCCGAGGTTCACCCCTCGTGGGGGTTCGACCCCCCCTCCCGGCACCATATATTTCACTTAATTTTCAATAACTTACATCACAATCGGCGCGTGCAAGCCTCCGACTGCACACAGATACTCGATCTGCTCCAAACACCCTTGCAGCGCTGAGGCCGGCCATATTCCAATCCACAGGCTTTAGGATCCCGTGATCAACTGGGTCGGCGGGGTCGCTGGCGCGAAGCATCCGGAGTGTGATTAAATTCGCGAGTTATTGACACGGTTCCACCTTAAGACGAGGGGATTCATGTATAGGCGACTGATCTCGTTCGTAGTCTGCTTTCTGCTGTTGGCTATCCCCAGCACTGCCGCGAAACGTGCCTTCACGATCGAAGACGTTTACCGCATCCACGGAATCGGAGACTGGCACCTATCTCCCGACGGCAGCACCGTTCTGTTTACGTTGTACACGAACGACTTGGCGAAGGCGAAGCGCACCGGGCACTTGTGGTTGATGGACGCCGACGGCAAGAACATGCGCCAATTTACGTTTGGCGAAAAGGGCGAATCTTCGCCCAGCTTCTCACACGACGGCAAGTGGATCGCCTTCGTCAGTTCGCGGGATGGCGACGACAATCTCTACCTTATCTCCACCAGCGGCGGCGAAGCCCGTCAACTCACCAACATTTCTACGGGCGTTTCCGACGCGCTCTGGTCTCCGGACGGAAAATGGATCGCGTTTTCGAGCGACGTCTATCCGGAATGCGGCGCCGACGATGCCTGCAACAAGAAGATTGCCGAGCGCTGGAGCAAGGGGCCGCTTCAAGCCCATGTGGCCAACGCTTTGCTCTACCGTCATTGGACGCAATGGAAAGACGGTAAGCGCACCCACATCCTCCTGGCCGATGTTTCCACCGGTGCGGTGCGCGACCTGACGCCAGGGGACTTCGATTCGCCACCGTTTCAGCTGGGCGGATCCTTGCGATACGACTTCTCACCGGATAGCAGCGAACTTGCCTTCGACTCCAATCATGACCATGACCTCGCTTCGTCCACAAACAGTGACGTGTGGATCGTCCCGCTCGCTGGCAGTCAGCCGTCGCGTAACATCACCGCCGCGAATCCCGCCTTCGACGGTCATCCGCAATACTCGCCCGACGGAAAATACATCGCCTATCAATTGCAAAAGCAACCCGGCTACGAATCCGACCTCGTTCGCCTAGCCGTCTACGATCGCTCCACTGGCACATCACGCGTGCTCACCGAGTCCCACCGTAACTGGGCAGGCGACTTCCAATGGGCCTCGGATTCGAAATCCCTCTACTTCAGCAGTCCCGAGGAAGGCGACAATCCTATCTACCGCGTGACCCTCGACTCCGGTTCCATTCAGCAGGTCTTGGTGGATAAGACCATTGACTCCTTTGAACTCCCACATAACGACAGCCGTATTATCTACACCCGGCGTTCCGTCAGCGAACCAGTTGAATTCTTTGCGGTGAACTTGGTTGATGGGAAATCCTCGACGCCGCAACGCCTGTCTCAATTCAACGAGGAAGTCGTGCGTGAGGTGGATCTCCGTCCGGCCGAGCGCATGTGGGTAACGGGAGCCGGCGGAGCGAAGATCGAAGTCTTCATCGTCAAGCCCCACAACTTCGATCCGTCGAAGAAGTATCCGCTCATCCTCAACGTGCACGGTGGCCCGCAGGATCAATGGCAGGATTCGTTTCGCGGTGATTGGCAGGTTTATCCCGGCTCCGGTTACGTCGTCGCATTCGCCAATCCACACGGATCCACCGGCTATGGACAGGATTTCACGGCGGAAATTTCTGGGGACTTCGGTGGCAAGGTTTTTGAGGACCTGATGAAGGTCACCGATGAACTGATCAAGCTTCCGTACGTCGATTCCGACCGCATCGGCGCTATGGGCTGGTCCTTCGGCGGCTACATGATGGACTGGTTCGAAGGCCACACCACCCGCTTCAAGGCGATTGCCTCCATGATGGGTATTTTCGACCTGCGTTCCTTTTACGGATCGACCGAAGAGTTATGGTTCCCCGAATGGGACCTCAAAGGTCAGCCGTGGAACTCCGACCAATACGAAAAGTTCTCCCCCTCCAACTTCGTGAAAAACTTCAAGACGCCTTGCCTGGTGATCTCTGGCGAGCATGATTATCGCATCCCTTACACACAGTCACTTCAGATGTTCACCTCGCTGCAAAAGATGAATGTCCCGTCCAGGCTGATCATTTACTCCAGCGCCGGCCACTGGCCCAGTTGGTATGAAATGGCTCTGTATTACACCGCGCACCTTGAGTGGTTCCATCAGTATCTAGGAGGAGACGCACCGCCTTGGTCCACGGAGCAATTCCTGCGCAACGCCGTCTTCGACCCTGCGACGGGTCAACGGCTCAAGTAACTCCCGTCTGTGAGCGAGTCATGGGGATTGTCCTATGTGGGCCGGAACTGTGGTTAGAGGCGCTCGAAACGCTCCGGCCCGCCCACTCGCTTCAGTCGGTCAAACCGTTTGCGATGTTCCAGTCTTGACCTTTTGCTCCTGCTGCACTAACGAAGCCCACTTGGTGTTCTCCTGGGAGCCGATGGCCTCGATGCGCTCGGCCAGCAGTGCGCGAGGATCGGTCGCCGTCGCGTAAGGCCCGCCTTTGGCGAGGTAGATGAACTTCTCGTGCTTCATGGCCTCGGCGGTGGCGCGGTAGGCAACCCATATCTGCTGGAACTGGTACAACTGCAGGACGCCTTCCAGGACGGTAATCAGCACGCCCAAGCCACCCGCGGCCCACGCTGCATACGGAATGTGGGCGCCGACGATGAACGGAATCAGCGCGGCGGCGGTAATCTCGGTGAGTTTGATGCGCTTGTAATTGCGCTGGCAGGTGGAACTCTTTTTGTCATACCAGGCGATCTGGTCTTCCAGGCGATCCATGATGGGATCGGGCGTGTTGGAGGTCGCGGCGCTCATGGCTGCTCATTGTAAGGGTTCTCTGGTGGGAGACAAGCAAAATCCATCGACATTCGACTGCGTGCGATTCGTGGCCGCACGTTTTCCGACACTGAGATGTGACCCGAGTCACGGTGCTATCGAGCCGCGCGCGTCCACTATATTGGTGAATCGTCGTCAGGAGGAGTCTTGCGGAGAAAATCGAGAAAGAAGCCTGCGCTAGTCGTCGCCGGAGTGGTTGGTCTTCTCGCGGTGTTGGTTTTTCAACTGGCGTTGTCGATCAGCCAGGAATCGATCACGTGGGATGAAGACGACCACATCTATTCCGGCTACATGTCGCTCAAGACCGGCGATTTTGGGCTGAACCCCGAGCATCCGCCGCTGGTGAAGATGCTGGCGGCACTGCCGCTGCTGTCGATGGACCTGAAGGTGCCGGCTCTGCAGGGGAGGGAGTTCAAGCACGAGGCGTTTTTGAACGGCAAGGAGTTCGTCTTCGGAAACGACGCCGATAAGTTGCTGTTTCGGGCCCGCATGGCGGCGTCGCTGTTGACGGTGCTGCTGGCGCTGCTGGTGTTTCTGGCGGCGTGCGAGATGTTCGGGCTGGCGGCTGGATTTGTGGCGCTGACGTTGCTGGTGTTCGATCCCAACCTGTTGGCGCACGGCGCGCTGGTGACGACCGATGCGGGGCTGTCGTGCTTTCTGTTCGCGGCGGTGTACGCGTTCTATCGCTACGTGAAACAGCCGTCTCCTTCGCGGCTCGTTGTCGTGGGGATTGCGACAGGCCTGGCGTTTGCGACCAAGCACACCGGGTTTCTGGCGGCGCCGAGCATCGTGTTGCTGGCGCTGGTGGAGTGGTGGCGAACACGCAAGGAAGCGATTATCCCAATTCGCGATTCTCCTTTTCGCGCGCCGCAATAGCGCTGTTGGCGACTGCCGCAATCAGTCTGACTGTGCTTGTGGGCCTTCTACGGTTTTCGCTATGCGGCGCGGCCGGCCGGGTTGGAGCTGAATCCTCCCGCGGCGGAATACCTGCAACAATTATCGCGTCCTGGCGAAGCGAAGTTGCTGACCACCATCGCGCACTACCGCCTGCTACCCGAGTCGTATATCTACGGACTTGCCGACGTGCGCATGATCTCGGATTTTTACGCCAGCTACCTGCTGGGCAAGCCGTATCCGCACGGCGTGTGGTTCTACTTTCCGGTGGCGATGGCGATCAAGTCCACTGTGCCGTTCCTGGTGCTGCTCGCGATGTCGGTGTGGGCGATTGTGCGGCGGAAGCTGCCCGGCGCGAGAGGTGTGGTTCCTGACGTTGCCGCCGGCGCTGTACCTGGCGGTGGCGATGAGCGCGCACATGAATATCGGCATGCGCCACGTGCTGCCGATGTACGCGTTTCTCACGGTGCTCGAGGCCGGCGCCGCCACCACGCTGGCGCGCGAAAGCAGGAAGTGGCTCTATGTCCTCATCGTCCTGGTTGCCATGCAGGTCGTCACGTCGGTGAAGGCATTTCCCGAGTACATCCCGTATGCCAACGAGCTTTGGGGCGGCTCGTCGCAGACGTACAAGCTGTTGAGCGATTCCAACGCTGACTGGGGGCAGCAGTTGAAGGCCACCAGTCGCTATCTCCGCGAACGCGGGGTGAAGGACTGCTGGTTTTCGTACTTTGCCGAGGGCGTGGTGCCGTACCAGTACTACGGGATTCCGTGCAAGGCACTTCCGACGCCCGATGCCCAGTGGATCGGCGAGAAGTTCTACGATGTGCCGGCGGAGATCGACGGCCCAGTGCTCATCAGCGGCAGCAACCTGTCGGGCTACGAATACGGTCCTGCCGAGTTGAATCCGTATGCACAGTTCCAGCAGTTGAGGCCGACGGCGGTAATCCAGAACGGCATCTATGTCTTCGATGGCCACTTCGCAATTCCGATGGCAGCGGCGATCGGGCACGTGCAAAAGTCCCAGGAATTCCTGGCAACGAAGCAATTCGAAGACGCCCTGCAGGAGGCAAAGCAGGCGGTAGCACTGGCGCCGACGTCGGTCAAGGCGAATGTCGTGCTGGGAGACGTACTCGCGGCTCTGGGGCAGAAACAGGAAGCGCAGCAAGTCTTACGAGAAAGCCTTGACGCTGGCGCAGACGATTGCGCCGGAGTTCCAGGTGGGATGGGTGGAGGGAATTCAGGAAAAGCTGGTTGCCAAGTAGGCTGCGTGCGCGCGCGAGGAAACGGGCGCAGCCTGCGAACCTCGAGAGCGTGTCAGCGAATGTCCGCTCATGTACTGCACCCCGCAGAGCGGCGGACGAGGCTACGGATTCGCTGCGGCCGGGCCGAGGTAGCGGTAACTGCCAAAGCCCAGCGCCAAGTAGCCGATCGGCGCGAAGATGGCGAGCAGAAGGATGCCGAAGACGGCGCTCTGACCGAAGGACTTTGCGATATCGATAGCCACGATGATCCCGATGATGAAGTTGACCAAGGGGATCAGAAACAGGAGGAGCCACCACCCCGGTCGGCCCGCAATCTTTAGAAGTGATGTAGATGTTGTAGAACGGAATGAAGATCGCCCATCCGGGCTGCCCGGCCTTTTCGAACATTTTCCATCCGCCGATGATGGTGACCACGAGCACCGCCAGCCAAACCAACAGCATCACACCGCCGAAGAGAGCCGCTACCGGATTGCTAACATTGCTCTGCAATAATACGGCCGCTATCGTCGTTGTTGTCACATCATCCTCGGGTTTGTTCCAAGATTTGACAGCCGGGGTGAAGACTACTTACCGGCGCTGAATCACGCCGAACTATATCCCAGATGACCCGCCTGGGAAAGCACAAACGAGATTGGTTTGTTTTGAAAGACGCTCGTTTGACGGTATTTGGCGAGAGTGCTATTGTCTTTTCACACTGGAAAGGAGGGTGATCCAAATATATGAAATCTGATTGTCATAGTTGTATCTCAAGTGAGGTGGCTGAGGCTTAGGGCTTCCGCTCTAGATCTCGCATCACTCGAAATGCTGTCGAGTTGATTCGCTGAGGCCACGAGAGTGGACAGCCTCAAGCCAATCCCAACAGCTAACCGGAGAGACCCGCCATGCGATTGATGCGCGGCGGGTCTTTTCTATTGGAATGGGTTGATTCGGGCTGAAGGGGTCCACCCGCACACCAAATCGGAAGCCGGTCTAAATGACGTCGATGACAATGAGGGTAATGTCGTCTTGTTGTGGTGTTGAAGCGGGCTGCCAGGTGCGGACGTCTGACAGCAGAAGCAGCGACAACTCCGCGGCGGGGAGCGAAGGATGGCTGCGCAGGATCTGCTCCAGCTTTTGATCACCAAAGGCTTCACCTGCGGCGTTCTCGGGCTCGCTCAATCCGTCGGTATAGAGCACAAAGCGATCGCCGGTTGCGAAGCGTATTTCGCGGACGGGATAGCCGGAGTCAATGGGAACGCCGAAGAGCAAGCCGTTGCTCTCGATGCGTGCGAGAGTGCCGTCGGAGCCATGCCAATGCAGCAGCGGAGGATGTCCGGCGGCGGAGTAACGCGCGGTGCGGGACTGAGTGTCGATCCAGAGATAGGCAGCGGAGACGAACTGGCCCTGCAATTGTGCCGAGAGAACGTTCCGGAGTTTGCACAGAAGTTGGGAGGGATCGGAGGCAACGTCAGCCACAGACTGGACGGCAACCTTGATCATTGAGGCGATGAGAGCGGCGGGCACACCGTGGCCGGAGACGTCGGCAACGAGGAAGCCGGCGTGATAGTCGTCCACCGGCAAGTATTCGTAGAAGTCGCCAGCCACCTCGGTCATCGGCTCGTAAGCGGCGGCAATGCGGAGGTTGCGGAGTTCAGGGGTCGTAGTGGGAAGAATGGAGAACTGCAGCTGGCGAGCGATGGCGAGCTCGTTCTCAATCGTCGACAGGCGGCGCTCGCTGGCGTAAACCTGGCGCATGGCAACGTAGGCCAGAGAAAGCAGGAGGGCGAGGAAGCCGGCGTCGTCCCAGATGCTGGCGATGCGGTAGCCGAAGGAGCGCACGAAGTTGGTCAGAAGGGCCTCGGTGCCAAAGATGATGCCGCCCGCCAGCAGGACGCCGCGATCATGCACAACACCGTATTGGCGGTTCAGTCGAGGGACGCTGAAGAAGACCAGCAAAACAGCGAGTCCGACGACGGCAACCAGGGTGTTCAGCCGAATCAGCGCATATTCTTCACCGGTGAAGACAAAGTTGCCAAAGCCGACTACGGCGATCGCTATTGCGCAGGCTGCGAGAAGAGTCACTATCTGCCGAAGCCTACCCACCGTTAGCTCACGGAAGGTGAGGAGTCCGGCAACCAATACAAAGTAGGTGGCAAGACCGTGCGCGTAGGCGACGCTCACTTGCATTCCATGAGGCAGAAGCGCAACAAGAAATCCGCAATCGTTAATTCTCTGACTGCCGTAAAGAGCGCTCCAGATGCCCAGCCAGAGGACCGCCCGCCATCCGCTGGCGCGGCGGCGAATCGCGGCGACGACGAGAGCGACCAACCCGATGACAATGAAGATAGTGCCGGAGATGAGGTAAATCACCTCGGCGACAAAGCGCGCGTGGGCCTGGCTCTCCGGAGTCATGGATTAGGTTTCATTGCATAGAATAGCGCCGCAAGCAAGGTTTTATTGCACCGCCTCCGCCCAATGGAGACATGTTCGCCCTATCCCTTGCGCACCAGCAGGCCCAGGACCGGCATAGCCATCAAGATCAAGAAAACAACTCCGAGCAGCCAGTTCAGCCATTTCTTTTCCGGATGATTGACCCAGTAACACAGCAGCGCGGAAAGCAGGAGGGCTTGGGGCACGACCTCCAACCAGCCCCGAAGCTGAAACCGGATCGGCACCGGAGTGTAGATCATGCCTTCGATCGATCCCGACGCTGGACCGAATGTGGAGAGAATGCCGATCGCGATCAGCATCCAGCCCATCAGCAGCCAGCCATACTTCCTGCCAAACAGGCAATTACGCAGGGGGTAGAAGACCAGTGCAAAGACGAGGCCACGCAGCGGCTGGAAGAGCGGTCCGGCCATGACCCAGGGACTGGTGATCGGCCGCATGCCCGAGTCGGGGCTGGCCATTACGGCAGCATAGTCGAGATAGTGGGCCGCCAGTGCTCCGATGATGAAGTAGGTGATGGTGTGAGACACCATTGTCTTGGCAGCCAGTGCCGGAAAGCGAGGTTGAGGATGATCCATGAACACACTCGTAGCGATGAGGATGAAAGCCGTCGAACCGTCGAGGGTAGCGTAACCGGCTCAACTGACGAGTGTCTGTGATTCGTGCTACGAGCCGGGGTGACAGAAGGGCAATCGTACCTGCTTTTGATTGCCGAGCTTGCCAGCCTACTCTTCTTGTCGCTTCAAATCAGCCTTCAGGTCGAGGTTCTTGATGAGCCGGTGCAGATACTTGGGATGAATTCCCAACAGCTTTGCGGCCTCGACGTGGCTCCCATTCGCGTTCGCCATCGCTGTGAGCACGAGTTGCTTCTTCGTTTGGTTGAGCGTGTTGTGGTACAGTGCCGCCACTGTTTCCGATGACGACTGTTCCTCCAACAGAGGCTCGGGAAGGTCCTCCGGAAGGATCTCGTCGGTCAGTCCCAGCACGATGGCATGTTCGATGGCGTTCTCCAGTTCGCGCACGTTTCCGGGCCAACTGTAGTGCATCAGCAGCGAACGTGCCTCCGGGGCGATGCCTTTGAAGCCGCGCTTGCACTTCGCCGCAAACTTGTTGGCAAAATACAGGGCCAACAGCGGAATATCTTCGCGATGATCACGCAGTGGGGGCAGAGCCACCGAGACCACGTTCAAGCGGTAATAAAGGTCTTGCCGGAATTCGCCGGACTTGATTGCATGCTCCAGGTTCTTGTTGGTCGCGGCAATGACGCGCGCGTTGAACGGCAGCAAGCGGGTCCCGCCCAGGCGCTCGAACTCACGCTGCTGCAGCACGCGCAGCAGCTTGGCCTGGAGGAGCGGAGCCAGTTCGCCGATTTCGTCGAGAAACAGGGTGCCGTCCTCGGCGGCCTCGAGTTTGCCCTTCTTGACCGCGGCCGCGCCAGTGAAAGCTCCTTTCTCGTGGCCGAATAACTCGCTCTCCAGCAGGGTTTCGGGAATAGCGGCACAGTTGATGGCGATGAAAGGCTTGTCCGGCCGCAGGCTGTTGGCATGAATGGCGCGCGCTACCAACTCCTTGCCGGTTCCACTTTCGCCGCGAATGAGGACGGTCGAATCGCCTTTGGCCACTCTCGCGATGAACTTCGTGACCCGCAGCATGGGCCGGCTCTCGCCGATCAGCGCGTCTGAGCCGACATCGGCACGGAGGCGCTGGTTTTCGGCCCGCAGAGAATCGAGTTGCAACAAGTTCTCCAGCGTGATCGCGGCGATGCGGGAAACGGCAGTGAGGAAATACACATGATCTTCGCCGAAGGCCGGTGAGGTCGCCGGCGCGGTCAGGTAGATTACTCCGAGAATGTTCTCCACCGCGATCAGGGGCACGCACAGCACGTGCTCGGCTGCGTCGGGCCCGTCTGAAGACGTAGTGTAGACGGCGCAGCGCTCCCACATTGCCCGCTGAGCCAATTCTTCCCGGATGACCAGTTCCTTCGCGGCACCACCCTCTCGACTCCAGGTGCAAACCGGGGAAGGCTCTTCGTTGGGATCCGACTGAAGGATGATTGCGCCTTGGGCAGCGGGGACCACTTCGGAAATCAAGCCCAATAGCTCGCGCTGCACCGCCTCCACGTCATGGGTGGAGTTGATGACGTTAGCGATCTTGAAAAACGCGGTCAGGTCGCGCGCCATGCGGCCTATGCCCGAGGAATCCGACGGCAGGCCGGAGCGCTGATCGAGGAAGACTGTTTTCAGTCCGACGCTCGTAGAGCCGGTTTCGGGACGCGAAGGCAACAAGAGTGAGCCGTCATCGGGTCCGGTGAGAAACACGAACTCGCTGGTGCCGATGCGAATTCGGTCTCCATGCTGGATGGCCGTGCGGCTTATCTGAACGCCGTTGACGAATGTCCCGTTGTGACTGTCGAGGTCAATGACCTCATAGACGCCGGCAGTGACTTCGTTGAAGGTGCAGTGTTTCCGCGAAACCGCAGGGTCACCCACCATGACCTGATTCGCAGCGTCCCTGCCGAGGGACAGCAGGCCGTCCTCCACCGCTCGGACCGTGCCCTCCAGGGGGCCGGAAATTGCCACCAGCCTCGGGTTCAGCAAGTCTTCCTCCGGCACTCCAGTGTAGCCCAGAGCGGCGGCGACGCGACGCTGAAGGGAGCCTAGTGGTTACTTCCGGGTATCCGATCGGATACCGGACTTGGCCAATTGGCGAGCGGAACTGAAGACGCCTGTTAGCTATGTCATTACAAATGCGGCGGAATTGCCCATATGGGATGTCCGGCCGGAGTTTGGCACGAGGCTTGCTCTATCCAGAGTGTCATAGCAAGCCGCCAGCGATGGCACGGCGCTAAACGACAAATTCAGTTTGGGTTCCACTGCAAGGGGCCCCCAAGGAGGATGTCATGAAGAAGAGCCTTGTCCGGATCCTGACGCTAGTGGTGATGGCAGTACTGGTCAGCGCCACCAGCGCCTACGCACAGTCATATGCGAAGGCCAATGTGCCGTTCGCCTTCAACGTCGGATCGGCGCAATTGCCCGCCGGCACCTACGAAATCAAGATGGCCTCCGACAGGGCGATCATGGTCCAGAACCGTGAGACCAGTGCGACCGCAGCGTCGATCGTGGGACGCGAGCAGGCTCGCAGCACGAGCGCCAAGCTGGTGTTCCATCAGGTCGGCAACCAGTACTTCCTGGCTGAGATCTGGCGCAACTCGCAGAGCGAAGGGATAACCGTTCCCACCTCCGATCAGGAGAAGGAACTGAAGAAGGAACTGCAACTCGCCAAGGGTCCGTCGAGCGGCGTTGTCGATGTGGTCGTCGCCCTTTACTAAGAACAGCCAAGCCCGAACCGGGCGAAGAAGCCGGAGCTAGCCGCTCCGGCTTTTCTCTGCGCCAACGTATCCATGATGAGGCAAGAGTAATAGCGAAGGTGTCGAAGTTCCAAGCGGGTCGCCACGGCTTACCATTTCATCAGAGGGGATACCCCCCTCCCCCTATGTGCAAAATCCTTGTTTTCATAGATTTGCACAATTTCTCCGCGCAAAGTCTTGAACCCGTAGGGGTTACGGGTAAAGTCTTCTTAACAAAGGAGTTAGGCGGAATTATTTTAGGTTGGACAGAGGCGTTGGCGGGCAGATGGGCGAAAAATCGAGAACAAACGTGACCCATCACAGGTCGAACCACCTAGCTTTCGTCCGAAAGAAGAGCGGACATAGGGTCCTTCGACTCGCTGCGCTCGCCCAAGATTTCGGCTGCGGGCTCAGACGCCCGCAAAGCGCCTCAAGCTGCCGACTCGTGGGACGACAGCTCTCCCTCATGCTTCCGGCGGTAGTCTACGACGATTCCTGGGAAACACCAAGCGAGTTCATCACGGTTGAGTGTGACGGATAAACAGCGCCATTGGTCAGTAGCGAGTGGCCAGTTGTCAGCGAAAATCAAAGGACCCACTCCGGCAACGGAAGCCGGGATGGGCCACCCACGTTAGGATTCTGCTCGACGCGCGCGGACTGGGCCGCCATTCGCCAGTGTTCAGTTTTCAATTGGGCACCCGGCAACCAGGTCAGCCGACCAAAACCGTGATATCGCACTGTAACAATTAGCACTTTATGTATTGGCGAATGCGGGGTAGAGTGTCTGCCAGTTTTTCTAGGCCACTTTTGCTGGCAAAGGCTCGTTCCGGAGCTTTGCTTGAAATGTGTTTGCTTGATTCGTTCAAGTGGAGGTTTCTCATGCGCCGTCTCGCCTACGTCGTTTCCCTGTTCACTATTTTGTTTGCGGTTGTCAACTCGTTAGCTCAAGAGACAAACACTACGGTCCCGAACCTCATCCGATATGGCGGGACGCTCATTCAACGCGGTAGTGCAGCAGACTCGTCGAAAGTAGCTGGTGTAACCTTCGCGATCTACAAGCAACAGGAGGGTGGAGCGCCGGTGTGGCTGGAGACGCAGAACGTCACGCTGGATGCGGGCGGGCGCTACAGCGTCTTGCTGGGGAGCACAGTCGAGCCGGGTCTCCCCGCCGACCTCTTCACAGCACAGGAAGAGCGCTGGCTGGGCGTGCAAGTGCAGGGGCAGGCCGAGCAGCCGCGTGTGCTGTTAGTAAGCGTGCCGTATGCAATGAAGGCGGCAGAAGCGGACCGGCTGGCCGGGCACAGCTGCCAGCGAGTTTGTGACCACGGAAAACCTGCAAAGCGCCGTGCAGGAGCAACTGCAGCAGGGGTCGAAGGTGGCGTCCACGAGCGCGGTCAGCGCGAGCAGCACGAGCGGGAATAATGGCGTGACTGCGGCGGTCACCAATCCGGCGACGAATTTTGTGGACAACACGACCAACCAAGTAGTGCAGGTGCAGCAGAACGGAACGGGCGTAGGCCTGAGCGCCAGCGCGGTAAGCAACAGTGGCGTGGTAGGCACGACCAACGCACAGCCCGGTGGCGAATGTCGTGGCTGGCGTGGAGGGCGTCTCGTCATTGCCCGGCAGCTACGGCGTCTTTGGCCGCGCCACCTCGACCTCGAGTCAGCCCGGGCATCGGCATCATAGGGCAATCCTACAGTCCCAACGGCATCGGTCTGAATGGTATGGCGCTGGGCACGGGCAACACGATTGGACTGATGGTCAGGCCAGCAGCACGGCTGGGTTTGCCATCGATGCCACGGAGACGGCCACCAGCGGCAACACGGTGGGCATGTTGGCCAGGATCTACAGTCCGAGCGGCATTCGGCGCGCTGATTCTGAACAATGCGACCAGTCCGATCACCGGCGCGCTGATCAGCGCTCGGACCAATAGCGGGGTGCAATTCACAGTGGGTGGCACGGGCAACATCAACACCCTCGGCAGCTACACTGGCGCAGGCACGATTACCGGCACGCGCTTGATCTCAACGGTGGCAACCGGCACGGCGCCGTTGCAGGTCGCATCGACCACGCTGGTGCCGAACCTGAATGCCAGCCTGCTGGGCGGGAATGCGGCGAGCGCGTTCGCGTTGGCCAGCGGGTCACCCGGATACATCTGGAATGGAACGGCGCTGCAGTCCGGTGCGAACTTCAATATCAGCGGGAATGGTTCAGCCAACAGCTTCAACAGCGCCACGACCTACGGAATCGGCGGCAGCAGCGTCTTGACAATTGGCAACTCTGCCGACTTCAACTTATTTCTTGGCGTGGGAGCAGGTGCAAGCAATGTTGCTGGGCAGGGACTGGGCAATGTCTTTTCGGGATATCAGGCTGGCTTCAGCAACACCACCGGCGCAACCAACATCTTCTCCGGCTATCAAGCTGGCTTTTCTAATACGACCGGGTTTGACAACACCTTCGTCGGCTCGCAAGCTGGACAAAATAATACAACCGGATCCGAAAACCACTTCTTCGGCCTGCGAGCGGGCGCATCCAATACGACCGGCGCCTCTAACGCGTTTTTTGGGGATTTTGCCGGAAGTGAGAACACGACTGGAAGCTTCAACAGCTTTTACGGCACAGAGGCCGGTGCTTTCAGTTTTACTGGGTCAAACAACAGTGTATTCGGCGCTAATGCCGGCTCACAACTATCCGGATCTAACAATACGTTAGTGGGTGCTATGGCGTTTGCAGGTGTTAGCGGATCTGGCAACACAGTTATTGGTGCTGGCGCAGGCAGATCCGCGGGCTCGGTCGACAACGTAGTATATATAGGAAGCCCCGGGGTCGGAAATGATGGCTACGCCATTCGGATCGGTTTCCCCTTTACCACTAATAGTAGCGTGTGTTTCCCCTTACAACCTCCCTGCGGGCAATCCTATACCTTCATTGCAGGGATCAGCGGCGCTGACACAAATTCAGGGGTGCCAGTTTTCATTGACTCCACCGGTAAGCTGGGCACCTTCGGCGGGTCGGGTGTTGTGACCTCGTTCAACGGCCGCACCGGAGTGGTGCATCCGGCGGTAAATGATTACAACTTCTCGATGCTTTTCGGAGTGCTCGGAAACTCGCAGCTCAGCGGCACCTACACCAATGCACTGACGCTCAACAACCAATCTAACTCCTTCGCGGGAAACGGTGCGGGACTGACGGGGGTGCCACCCGCAGTCGGGTCAGCGAACTACATTCAGAACGGTACGGCGCAGCAGGCCAGCGCCAACTTTAACGTCAGCGGCACGGGCTCCGCCAACGTCTTCAACAGCGCCACCACCTACCAGATCGGCGGCAGCGACGTGTTGGGTATCGGCAATGTCTCTGACAAGAACCTGTTTCTCGGTGTGGGCGCGGGCGTCAGCAATACTGCCGGGGCTGGGACGAATAACGTCTTTTCGGGCTACCATGCTGGCCACAATAACACTACTGGTTACAACAACGCCTTCTACGGCTTATACGCTGGAGAGATGAATAGCACCGGCCACGATAACGTCTTCGTCGGGCCTGGCGTCGGCGTTTTCAACACAACTGGATTCGATAATACCTTTATTGGCGGCGAAAATACTGGCTATCTCAACGCAGGGTCCTTTAACACATTCATCGGTTCCGCTGCTGGAAGCCGAAATACCACTGGCGCCGGGAACCTCTTCGTAGGCATCTCCGCTGGTCAAGGAAACACGACCGGCACTACCAACGTATTCTATGGTTGGCATGCCGGCGACAACAACACGACAGGCAGTTACAACGTTTTCACTGGGATCGACGCTGGTACCAACGTAACTACAGGTAGCAGCAATATCTATCTCGGGAACCTAGGCTGTAATGCTCCTTGCACCGAAAACAACACGATTCGAATAGGCACACAGGGAACCGGGAACTTTCAACAAAATACCACCTACATAGCGGGCATATGGGGCTCGGTGGCCTCCGGCGGTACCCAGGTTTTCGTCAATGGCGCAGGACAATTAGGGACAAACTCCTCCTCTCGCCGGTTCAAAGAGCAGATCCGCGACATGGGCGACAGCACCAATGCGCTGATGAAGCTGCGGCCGGTGACCTTCCTCTACAAGCCCGAGTACGACAAAGGGCGCGCGGACCTTGCAGTATGGCCTGATCGCGGAAGAAGTGGCCGAGGTCTATCCCGAACTCGTGGCCTACGAATCCGACGGCAAGCCCTACACGGTGAAGTATCAGTACCTGACGACCATGCTGCTGAACGAGATGCAGAAGCAGTATCACCGGGCCGAGGCGCAGGCCGAGGTGATCAAGGCGCAACAGCAGGAGATTGAGGGGCTGAAGGCGCAAGTGCAGTTGCAGAACGCGGCGATGCAGGAGCGGCTGTTGCGGCTGGAGTCGCTGGTCGAGGCCCAGATGCAGACCGCGGCTGACAAACCGCCTCGGGTTGTGAGCACGGCCAACGATGGTTTGCAGTAGCTTGAAACTGAGTGACGGTGGAACGGCCATGCCAATTTGGAGAGGGCTTCCTGAGTAACGTGCCAGGGTAGCGAACCGAGCGTCACGTGGCAGGCTGCGACCGGGATGACGGCGGGAAAGCAGGTCCTTCGACTCCGCCCGAAGCGGGCTCCACTCAGGATGACGGTGGAGTAGGTACGCACCACTGGTCGCGTCAGTACCCCGCCAACTCCACCATTGCGTTGAAGACGTCATTCGCTTGCGGGAGGATCTCGTCCTCGACCTGCGGTTGATAGGCGATGAAGGTGTCTTTGGCGGCGACGCGCTTTACCGGAGCATCGAGGTCGTCGAACAGCTCGTCGGCGACGCGCGCAGCGATCTCGGCGCCGTATCCCCAGCTCAGCGTGTCTTCGTGGGCGACCAGCACGCGGTGGGTCTTGCTCACTGAGTTGGCAATCGCCTCCCAGTCATACGGGTTGAGCGTGCGCAGGTCAACCAGCTCGACGCTGACGTTGTGCTCGCGCTCGATGCGCTGCGCCGCCTGCAGCGCGCGCGGCACCAGCGCTCCGTAGGTTACGACGGTGAGGTCGTGCCCGAGGCGCACGACTTTCGCCTTGCCGAATGGGACCATATAGTCCGGCCCGGGATAAGGCGCGCGCCCATAGGTCTCGCGGTACAGGCGCTTGTGTTCGAGGAACATCACGGGATCGTCGCAACGGATGGCGGTGCGCAGCAGTCCGGCGGCGTCGAGCGCGTTCGAGGGAAACACCACGCGCATGCCCGGCGTGTGGGTGAAGATGCTTTCGCCGCACTGCGAGTGATAGATGGCGCCGCCGGTGAGGTATCCGCCGATGGCGACGCGCACTACCGCGGGGCAGGAGAAGCCGTTGTTGGAGCGCCAGCGGATGACGGGAAACTCGTTGCGTAGCTGGTGCATCGCGGGCCAGATGTAGTCGAAGAACTGGATTTCGACCACCGGCTTCAATCCGCGCGTGGCCATGCCAGTTGCCCGGCCGACGATGTTGGCCTCGGCCAGCGGCGAGTTGAACACGCGCTCGGAGCCGAAGGCACTCTGCAAGCCGCCGGTCAGCTTGAAGACGCCGCCCTTGCCTTTCACCTGTTTCTCGTGCAGGTATTCTTCGCGGCTGCAGTCGGCCACATCTTCGCCAAACACGATAATGCGCGGGTCGCGCTGCATCTCGTCCTTGAGGCAGGAGTTGATGAGATCGGCCATCGTCTTCTCGCCACCCGCCGGCTTGGCCGGCAGTGGTGCGCGAATCGGCTCGGTCGCAAACGCGGGCGAGGTGGGATCGAGATCAGGCGAGTACAAATACTGCAGATAAGTGCCGGGCTTGGGGAACGCGGCCGCCACAGCCTTGTCAGCGGCCTCCTGCACTTCGTCGGTGATATCGAGCTCCAACTCGTGCAGCGCGGCTTCGTCGAGAATGCCTTCGCTGAGCAGAAATGCCCGGAAGCGGGTTATGGGATCGCGTTCGGCTTCCAGCTTGCGCTCTGACTCGGGTCGGTACAGCTTTTCGTCGTCAGAGAGCGAATGCGAGTAGGGACGAATGACGTGTCCGTGGACGAAGGCCGGGCCTTTGCCCGCGCGAACGTAGTCGATGGCGGTCTTCATCGCGGAGTAGCTGGCCAGCGCGTCGGTGCCATCGACTTCGGCGAAATGGAAGTTGGGGAATCCCTGTACCAGCCGGCTGATGTTGCCGCCAGCGGTGTTGACCTCCACGGGCACGGAGATCGCGTATTCGTTGTCCTCGACCACGAACAACATTGGGAGCTTCAGGTTGGCGGCGGAGTTCATCGCCTCCCAGAATTCGCCCTGGCTGGTGGTGCCGTCGCCCGAGGATGCGTACACAACTTCGTCGCCGTGGAAGACGACATCTTTGAACTGGCGGTAGTCGCCGGTGCTCTTCTCCGCGGCGGCCGGATGCTGGTTGAAGTAACGTCCCGCTTCGGCGCAACCCACGGCCTGCAGAAACTGGGTTCCCGTGGGCGACGACCCAGTCACGATATTGAGTTTGGGATTGCCCCAGTGCGAGGGCATCTGGCGTCCGCCGGACGCGGGATCGTCGGCCGCGCCGACCGCCTGCAGTAATTGTTGGTAGGCCGTGTTGCCCAGCGCCAGGCAGAGCGCGCGGTCGCGGTAGTAAGGATAGAACCAGTCGTAGCCGGGCCGCAGCAGGGTGCCCGCCGCCACCAGCAGGGCCTCATGTCCCGCACCCGAGATCTGAAAGAAGACCTTCTGCTGTCGCTTGAGCATGATTTCCCGGTCGTCGATCTTGCGCGACTCGTACATCAGCCGGTAGATCTCGATCAGGTGCTGGGTCGTCAGCCCTTCATACTTTTCGGAGGACGCAGGCTGCGCAGCGGCGATCTTAGGCTCGACCTTGGTGGTTGCCATCCATGACCTCGGGCTTGAATTGAGGAACCCGCTAACGGACAAGAACTTGATCCATTGTAAATCCTAAGGAACGATCCGCCCGAATTCGGGGCGATGCCGTGCCCGGCTTTCACTGTTACTTGCCTACGCAGCCTGTCTGCCATCAGCGGTCAGGTAGCTATACTGGCAGTGGAATGATACGCACTTTTCGGCCGATTCCACTCAAAAAAATTAAGCTGGTGCTGTTTGATCTCGACGGCACCCTGATCGACTCGGAAAGGGACCTGGCCGCCTCCGTGAATGCGATGTTGCGGCACTTCGGGCGCAAGGAGTTGCCGCTGGAAGTCATTGACACCTACATCGGCGACGGAGCTCCCATGCTCATCAGACGAGCGTTGGGCGACCCGGCGCACGCCCAGGTCATTCAGGATGCGCTGAATTTCTTCCTGCTTCATTACCGTGAGCACAAGCTCGACAACACACTGCCGTATCCCGGAATTCCGGAGGCATTGGGACAGGTGGCCAGCTTCGGCGGCCGTCCGCGACAGATGGCGGTTCTGACCAACAAGCCGGTACGCGTCTCGCGCGACATTCTCGCGGGACTGGGGCTGTCACAGTACTTCTTTCAGACCTACGGCGGCAACAGCTTCGAAACCAAGAAGCCCGATCCGCTGGGCGCACAGACGCTGATCAGAGAAGCCGGTGCCGAAGCGGATGAGACGGTGATGGTGGGCGACTCCGAAGTGGACGTGCTGACCGCGCGCAACGCCAACTTGTGGAGCATCGGCGTAACCTACGGCTTCGCCCCGCACACGCTGGAGCGCACGCATCCGGACGTTTTGGTGGATACTCCGGGCGAACTGGCACGAGCCCTGACCGTGGGTCCGGCTTAGGCTGACCACTACGCCAATCGTATTCTATGGCGAGTAAAACAAAATGGTCGAGCTATGATCTCCGAAAGGGAGCATAATCGAAATACGAGAGGAGGTAAATTATGCGTGTAGTCACTGTAATTTTCTGGCTTGTTTGTCTCTCCTTTTGTTCAGTGCCGCTGTTTGGAGCAACAATCAGCAGCGGCTCTATCCAGATCACCGGCATAGAACCGACTGGAACATTCAGCCTGTCGGGTAGTACGTTTGTTGCGACAGGAGCTTTCGTGGATGGCAATTGGGGCCCGACGCATTGTAATCCTTGCGCTGAAAACACTGTATTGAGCGTCGATGGCATAGAGGTTGGCAATGACTTTGGCACCGGTTCCGCAACGATTAATGGCAACAGCTTTCCGAGCGTAAACTGGGGCGATTTGAACGCACTCGGCTATTCAATCTTTGACATTACTGGGCCCGGAATCGTCCTAAACATGGGCGCTGGGACTTACACCGGGACCTTTTCCTTTACTGGTTCGCTGTGTGGGACGATAGATTCTACCGGTGCATGCGCCGCCGATCTTCCCACTCTCACGGGCAACGGCCAGGTTGCGGTACAGATCGGCTCAGTTGTCGATAATGGCCTAACTTTGCTCTTTTACACGCAAGCAACCTACACCTTCCTGCCAACGCCTGAACCGGGCACCCTGCTACTGCTTGGCTCCGGTGTGCTTGGACTGGCTGGCGTAATCCGGCGCAAGATTAGCCTCTAGTTCTTTTGATGCTGAGTCGAATGAGCCGGGGAAATGACCTGCGGCTTTCCTCTGCCCGTTTGTCGCACCTGGCTCTTGCTCACGCTAGAGCCGATGTCTAGCCAATTTTCCGTTAGATGCCGATCGCGGTCAGTCCAGCCCAATTAGGCTGCTGCAATCGATCTGTGGGTGATTGGTACGACCACTGATTTTGCCGGCAAGCCTGGGGGCCGGAAGGCTGTCGCACGCCGCCACCTCGCTGCTATCCTGATGCCATGTCGCAGCCCGGCAGCTCGCGTTCGCCGTTCCAGGAGGGTTTTGCCGCCTTGCGCGAAGAGCCGCTGTTGCTGGCCGCCGAGCTGACCTGGCGCTGGTGCTTCGCGCTGGCCGCATGGATATTGGCGGTGGCTGCGGCGGCACTGTTCCTCGGCAGCATCAGGCTCTCGCATTCGGACCGGTTTCTGCTGAGCACACTACAGCCGACGCTGGCTTCCACTGCGCTGTCGCACATCTTGCAGGGCACGCTGCTGCGTTTCGTGTGGATCAAGTTCACTGTCCTCGCCGGATTAACGTTGCTGTGGTGCTTGGCTGCGGCCGCTGGGCGCGCCGCATCGCTGCGCAACCTGGTCGCACTGTTAGGCGGTGACGATAGCGCGGAAGAGGCGGGCTGGCAGTTCCGTCCCATGTTTGAGCTTCATTTGCTGCGGGCGCTGTGGACGTGGATCGCTATCGGATGCTTTGCCGGATCGATCTTCCTGGGATCTACAATGCTGCAACAGCAGCGGGCGGCGAGAGCGGCGTTCTTCTACGTCTTCGGTGTCGCGCTGTCGATTGTCTTCGGCGTGGTGTTGAACTGGTTCTTCGGATTGGCGCCGCTGTTCTGCATCCGCAATCGGGCGAGTGCCCGCGACTCCGCGTGGCTGGCGGTCGACTTCTGCTCGCGAAAGGGCGGACGGCTGTTCGGGTTGTCGCTTGGCTTTCTGGCACTGCGTTTGGTTTGGGCGGGATCGATGTTCTTGCTGCTGCTCGCACCCACCAGCCTGGCGAAGCACATTGCGGTGGGATGGGTGCTCCTGATGATGTACTTGATTGCGATGGTCTATTTTGCGGGAGCGGATGCGCTATATCTGGCGCGACTCGGGGCCTACGCGGCGCTGGCAGAGATCGATGCGCAGCCGATTCCGGAAACAGAACTCGCGCCCGACAACCCACCGCAGCCAATGATGCCTTTTCCGCCGATTGACGAGGGTTCGGGCATCCAACCCACGTGACCCGGGAGGAATGACAAAAACAAGAGGGTCTTTGCGGCGCGCCTGAACCCGTGCCATTTCGAAAAACTCGATTACCGCACCAGCTCCAGCTTCTCCTCTTCCTTCTTCACCTTGGCGATGGCGATCAACTCCGCCGCCTTCTGCGCGATGTGCTCGGCGCTGACCTCGAACTCCTTGATCAGCTCCCAGGGCGCGCCCGAGTCACCGAAGCGGTCTTTCACGCCGATGGCGCCTGTAATCACAGGCGTCCCGAACAGCTCGGGGCTCTCCGTGATGATTCCGCTCACTCGCCAAGCCAGTGCGCCGATCTGGTGCTCTTCGGCGGTAACCACGACGCCAGTTTCTTTCGCCGCGCGCACAATCGCTGCTTCATCAATCGGCTTCATGGTGTGGATGTTGAGCACCCGCGTCTCGTAGCCGAACTCCTGCTTGAGGATGTAGGCCGCGCGCATCGCTTCCGGAACCATCGGCCCGCAGGCGATGATGCTCAGGTCTTCGTGCTCATTGCGATACTCGGTTGCCAGCACGGTGTCGAAGGCATCGATCATCTGCTCGGCTTTGCGCCGCAGACGGATCACGTTGGCCTTGCCAAACACGAACGGCGTGTCTTCGTTGGTGACGATCGGCGTCGCCTCGCGCGCGAAGCGGATGTACTTCGGTCCAACATGCTGCAGCAGCAGGTAGTCCGTCGCCTTGCGGGTTTCGACGGAGTCGCAGGGCACGGAAACCACCATGTTCGGCAGGCCGCACATCGCGAACAGGTCCTCCAGCGCCTGGTGAGTTGCGCCGTCGGGACCGACGGAGACACCGCCGTGCGCGCCCGCGATCATCACGTTGAAGTTACCGTAGCAGATCGAGACGCGAATCTGGTCGAGGTTACGCGCCGCTGCAAACGTCCCGTAGGTTCCGAACACCGGCAGCTTGCCTTCACGCGCTAGTCCCGCCGCCGCCGCCGTCGCCGACTGCTCGGCGATTCCCATGCTGATCCAGCGGTCCTTGCGCTCCGGCTTGCCGGCGTAGAACTCGCTGATCGTGATCGAGCCCGAGATATCGAGCCCCAGGCACACGACGCGTTCGTCGTCGCCGTTGTTGGCCAGCGACTTGCCGAAGCCCTTGCGCGTCGGCTCCATCTTTACCTGCGGGGTGTTCGCCGCGTTCCACCAGTAGTCGCGAGAGAAGTGGGGCATCTTGGCGTCCAGCTTGGCCTCGACTTCCTTCTGATACTCAGCGGCCTTCTTCAGCAGCGCGTCGTACGCGATGGTCTCCTTCAGTCCGAGCTCGTCGAGCGCCTTCACCAACTCGTCGTAGGTCGGAGCGCTTGCCGTGCCAGCCCGCCACGTTCTCCATGAAGCTGACGCCCTTACCCTTCACTGTATTCGCCAGGAGCAGCGTCGGCTTGCCGGCGACGGGGACGTTCTTCGCCTTCTGCAATCGCCTCAACGACCTCGCGGATGTTGTGACCGTCGACCTCGATGACCTCCCAGCCAAAGCTGCGATAGCGGTCTTCCAGCGGCTCGACGTTCATCACGTCCTTGACCCAGCCATCGATTTGCAGGCGGTTGCGGTCGATGATGCCCACCAGGTTGTCGAGCTTGTAGTGCGAGCCTTCCATCACCGCTTCCCAGATATTGCCTTCCTGCTGCTCGCCGTCGCCCATGATGCAGAACACGGTGTGCTGCTTGCCGGCCATCTTGCCCGCCAGCGCCATGCCGACCGCGATGCTCAGGCCCTGTCCCAGCGATCCGCTCGACACCTCGACGCCCGGCAGCTTCAGCCGGTGCGGATGCCCCTGGAACGGCGAGTACAACTTGCGCAGCGTGACCACATCTTCCAGCGGATAGTAGCCGGCGAATCCCAGCCCGAGATACAGCGCGGGAGCCTTGTGCCCGCCCGACCACACGATGCGATCGCGGTCCTGCCAGTCGGGCATGTTGGGATCGTGATTTGCGACCTTCAGGTAGAGGGCGGCGACGATCTCCATCATGGACAGCGTTCCGCCGGAGTGTCCCGAACCCGCAGCACACAAGGCCACCAGGTCGTAGCCGCGCATCAGGCAGGCAGCTTGTTCGAGTTCTTCGATGGAGAAGTCGCGGACTACGGCTTTCGAGAAACCATTCATCAGAGGCATGTCGTTTCCTTTTGCGGGCATGGCATTTCAGCCGGGACGGGTTGCGGTGCACAATACGGCACCTCCCGGCAAGACTGAACACATGACATTGGAGTTACCCACTACTCTTGGGGCCCGATACACAAGGCTAGGACGGACGGGGCAGACCCGCAGTGCCCGCTATCACGAGAGGTTGTGACGCCCGCCACAAATGAGAGCCGTATCGTTTCAAAACCTCTGGAGACTGGCACATCGCAGCCACGCCAGCGCAGATTACAATGGCTCGCGACAGCCAAGGGACCTCAGATATGGAAACCGCAGACGTGGTGATTGTTGGTGGAGGAATCGTAGGGGCCAGCATCGCCTGGCATCTCACCGAGCAGGGTTGCCGCAACGTGCTCATCGTCGAGCGCGAATCGCACCAGGGCAAAGGCTCCACCGGCAAGAGTATGGGAGGTGTGCGCGCCCAGTTTGCCACTGCTCCCAACATTCAGATGTCGATGTACTCCATCCAGTTCTACTCCGAGTTCGATGAGCGGCTGGGCCAGCCCGGCGGATACCGTCCCCAGGGCTACCTGTTCGTCGCCACCGCGCAAAAGCACCTCGACTACCTGCACACCAACCAGAAGTTGCAGCATTCGCTCGGCCTCACCCAGGCGCACATGGTCACCCGCGACGACATCGTCGCCCGTGTCCCGCAGCTCCGCTCTGACGACATCCTCGGCGGCAGCTTCTGCCCCACCGACGGCTTCGTCGATCCCTACAGCGTAATGGTCGGGTTCACCACGTGCGCGACTGAACGCGGAGCGAAAGTTTGGAAATCCACAGAGGTCACGGCCATTCATCGCGACGGCTCCAGCATTACGGGAGTCGAAACCACGCGCGGCCCTGTGAGTACTCAGGTTGTCGTGAACGCTGCTGGGGCTTGGGCAGCGCAGGTGGCGGCGCTTGTGAGCATCGACCTTCCAGTGCAACCGCTGCGCCGTATGCTGGTTCCGACTGAGCCGTTCGACGGTGTCTCGCACGACATCCCCATGGTCATCGACATGACCAACGGCTTCCACTTCCGCCCTGAGAGCCTGGGTTTTCTGCTGGCTTGGAACGATCCCGAAGAAACCATCGGCTTCAAGACCGACTTCGAGCCGTCGTTCATCGAGAAAATTCTCATTCGCGCCGCCGATCGCGTCCCCTGCTTCGAGAATGTCGCTGTGAATCCCAAGCGCGCATGGGCTGGACTGTACGAGATGTCGCCCGACCACCACTGCATTCTCGGGCCGGTCGAAGATGTGTCTGGCTTCTTCTGCGCCAACGGGTTCAGCGGACACGGCGTGATGCATGCGCCCTCAACCGGACGCATCCTCGCCGACCTGATTCTGAATGGCAAGACGGATGTCGTTAGTAATGTCGAAGCCCTGAGTCTCGCTCGCTTCGCCAAGGGTGAACTGCTGCACGAGACTGCGGTGTTGTGAGTACGCTTGTCGCGAAAAGAAAATACTCCGTCACAATTTTGCGATGGCCGCTTCGACGCATTCGCACAGTGCGCGCCGTTGCGTCAGCAACGCGGAGAAATGTCCGGCATCGATCCAGCGCAGGGTGCAGCCCTTCCAGTGCCGGTGCAGGCGCTCGGTCTCGCTCTGTAAGACATATCCGTCGCGAGTGCAACCCGACACCACGGCCGCGTCCGCCCTGACCGGCGGCCGATACCCCGTCAGATCGGCCGTATCGAACAACTTCCGCAAACGCTCGCGCGCGGCCACGCCGCCCCCTTCCATTCCCTCACCCAGGACCTCGAAGTCCACGCTCCGCGAGAGCAGCCCGCGGGTGTAGATAGCGCTGGCCGAAGCTCCGGTGGCCAACGCCGCGCATGTCACCGGCAGCGACGTTGCCGCGGCCGTGAGTGCCGCCATATGGCCTCCCATGCTGTACCCCGCAACCGCCAGCTTGGGATACTGAGCGCGCAGAAAATTGAGCAGCGCCCGCCCCTCCAGTACCATGGCGAGCGTCATCAGTCCGTGATCGCTCACCGTGATGTCCGACGGGCCTCGCCCATACCGCCGCAGTCCATAGTAAGGATTCTCCAGGAGATATAGATCGATCGCTCGTCCAGTGAGCGGTCCGAACACGCGCTCGCGGACCCAGTAGCCCTCGTCACGCGAGGCCGCAAGTATCACGCAGGCGGTCTGGTTCCCCTTCCGCGTCAGGGCTCGGACATGGACCGTCTTTGCCGCATCCGGCAGCGCATTGAGTGGCGAGGGAAAGGTACCATCGCGACACACGTCTCTACCGCGCTTTCGCCGCGCGCTCCATTCAACGGTCACAGGCGCAGGCTTGGCCAGGTATCGCTTGCGGTCAGAAAATTCCGCCAGGATCGACTCGTCGCCCCACCCGCGCGAGAACAGCTTCGAGCGGCGCGACAGCCACGCCAACCCCAGGTCAACCGGGTGAGTAGCGGCGCTTTCCCGATCCTCAGTGAGCTCGGTCGAACTTCGATCGATGGCCTTACCCTGCACGCGATTGATACCGTCCCTTCGCCGCGGCGGAAATGCGGCTCAAGTGCGGCCGATTACGAAATGCCGTCTCGAACAACAGGCCGCTGCGGCTACGGCGCGCCTTCGTCCAAGACTCTTGGATTGCCGAAGTACTTCCGCACTCCGACGGTAAAGAACCTGCCCCACGGCCCATTCGGCCCCAGGTAGGCCGGTCCCAGAGGACGCGAGCTGAAGCGCTCGAACAGGTTCTGCTGCGTTACCCGCAGGTCGAAGCGACGTCCCAGATACACATCCGCGCCCCACTGCCGCTCCCAGCCGATGCCGTCCCACGACCATGTGTATTTGTACTGCGGCACATTATTGCCGAACACGAATGTGGGGTTCCAGAAAATCTTGACACGCCGCAGCACCGTCTTGCCGAACGGGCGCACCGTCACCTGGCCCCAGATCAGGTAGCGGGCGAAGAGATTACACTGCGAATTCACGCCGCCGTAGTCTCCCGCGTTCGCCGCGCAGAAGTTGGGGTCGGGCTCGTTGTGCGGCGGGGCCAGGTCGAACTGGGCGAAACCATAAACCCAGTTGCCCTTGGGTAGCCACCAGCGCTCTTCCGGCGCCGGCACCCAGAAGGTTCCAGCCGGCTTGGCCGCAGGTGTGGCGGCGGCCTGCGCCACGTTGCTGGTGGTTTGCGCGCTTGCTGTGGCAGTCGGCTGAGCCGGAGTTTCGCCGGTTTTGGGTGCAGCCTGCTCCTGGCTGAGAACGGCGCAGGATAGCGAGAGGAGTGAAATGAGGCACAGCAGGGCAGAGAGGGAACGATTCATGAGGCCTCCACGGCCGTCCGATTAGATTTCCATCGTCACTTTGGCTGCAAACGCAGGCCGTCATGCTTCTGCCCAAAACCGCCCCTTGACTTGGCGGCTGCCCAAAACGGCATTGACCGTCCGAGGCCGCAGGTGGCCAGCGCCCGTAGCGAAAGTGTCCTCCCAATGTCACACTTCAGTCAGAAATCCGCAACCAAATCCTTCATTTGGCGTGCCTCTACCTGTGCCCGTCAAACTTTACAGCGGCTGCGGCGCTCGTGGGCTTACAGCAGATCCATACCTGCGGTCATTCGCCGGAACCCAAGGCCCCAGCATTTTTGCGAGAATAGCTCAGGGTAAAAATCCGCTATGACGATCGACTATTCCTACCCCGACATCGCCAAGATGATCGATCACTCGCTGCTGAATCCGGCGCTTACTGTGTCCGAACTCGAGGCTGGCTGCCAATTGGCCCTGCGCTACGACGTGGCAAGCGTGTGCATCCTGCCGTACTATGCGGCGCGCTGCTGCGAACTGCTTGCGGGAAGCGCGGTCCAGCCCAGCACCACCATCGGCTTTCCCCACGGAGGCCACGCCACCGCCGTCAAACTCGCCGAGGTCGAGCAGGCGCTCCACGACGGCGCTACCGAACTCGACATGGTCGTCAACATCAGCCAGGCGCGGAGTGGCCAGTGGGGGTATGTCGAGCGCGAAATCCGCATGCTCACTGAAGCCACGCACGCGGCCGGCGCGAAGATCAAGGTCATCTTCGAAAACGCGTACCACGATAACGCAGCAAAGATCCGCTTGTGCCGGATCTGCGGCGACGTCGGCGTTGACTGGATCAAGACCTCCACCGGCTACGCCGCCAGCGGAGCCACTTTCGCCGACCTCGAACTCATGCGACGCAACTCTCCGCCCGCCGTGCAGGTGAAAGCCGCCGGCGGCATACGCACCCTCGATAGCTTGCTCGAAGTGCGCGCTCTGGGTGTCTCCCGCGTCGGCGCCACCCGAACCGCCGAAATACTCGATGACTGCCGCCTGCGACTGGGACTTCCGCCAATCGCATCCATTTCCGTTGCGACTACCGGGAGCTGAAGCCCCCAACGGGCGGCCCTTCACACCACTCGGTACCCTGCGACAAATGAGTACTTCGGGCAATCGCTGGTCACCGGGTGATACGGCTCGGCGTCGGCTGAGGCACACGGCTTCTTCGGCGGAGGTTCCTTCACCTGTTTTGGAGTTTCCTCGGCACGGAAGCGCTGGATGCGACGGTCGGGCCGGTCTTCCCGCAGCAACCCCGACATCAGAAATATCTGCGCCAGCGTATCAACTGCCTGCGTAAAATGCTCGACCACGCGGGTGCGGCCGCACCCCAACAGCGCCGCGGCCTCGTCCAGCGAGTACTGGTAAAGTCCTACCAGGCTGATCACTTCAAGGTGATGCGGGCTGAGACGGGCCAGCGCGCGCTCCACATCGTGGACAAATACCGCCTGTTCTTCGAAGCTCGGAATACCACGATGCGACACCTTGGCGCGGAAAAACTCGCGCCCCAGGATCGAAGGCAAGCGCCCAACCTGGCACGAGATTTCGAAAAAATGGCGCACGATTGCCAGCACTTGGGCACGAAAGAACATCACATCAGGCCGCGTACAGGTGACTTCCTTTGGCGGCCTGATGGCTCGGCCTCCATGGGTCGCCTGAAGATGGAACTTGCTTTGCGCGAAACCAAGGCCGATCATTGCGCCCTCCCTGCGATCCTGCCGCTGCTGACCGGCGGCGGGATTGCCGCCAGCATCCCTCGCACACGGCGTAGCGGAGCCGTTTTGGCGGCCGTGACGCCGCTTGGGCTCGTGTACCGTGCCAGCAAACCCTCGCAGCGGCGGCAATAGGTGCTTACAGAGTCGACCCGGCGCAGCTTCAACGTGCCGCACCGTTCGCAATACTTCAGCTCGAACTTAATGTTTTCCATGTCTGTTCCTCGGCGCGAAATGTTCAATAACGAAAGCCCTGCGACGCTTCCCTTCCACCATTCGGGAAGCGTGCACAGGGCTCGTTTCAGTTACGATGACCTGCTTAGGATGATTGTCCTGGTTGTTGCGTTACCCCCGTACGCGTAGGCTCAGCCCACCAGCCGTTCCTCCTGGCGGCGGGTAAAGTAGCCCTCTTCGTACCCCGATTTCAAGATCTGTCCGTTCTGCACTACCACGCTCAGCCTTCCCGTGAATCGCACCCCAGCCAGCAGCGCTTCCACGGCAGGAGAGAGCACTTGGGCTTCCCTGATCTTTCGGCGAAGTTCCTGGAAGGCCCGGTCTTCCTCATGTGCGTCTTTCATTGTCCCCCTCTGCGGTCACATTACCCGCGAGTAACTTCACTATGACACCGAGGTAATCGAGGGTCAATGACTTTATTGCTATAGGCATATTACGAAAGTACATGTATAGCTTTCAGCAATACAATGCGAATTGCCGACCTCGAACACAACCTGCGCGCCCATATCTGGGCCCGCATCCACCGTGGGGAATTGACCGGATCTGGACTCTCGCGCGACGCCGGTTTTCAGCAGGCCCACATGTCGAACTTCCTCAATGCCCGTCGCGGCCTCAGCCCCGAAGCCATGGACCGGCTACTCGATGTTCTGGAGCTCGACGTCCTTGACCTCGCGGACCCGGAGGAGCTGCGGCTGCGCGCCTTGCAGCGCCCGGAGCGCGCCTCATCGTTCGACAGCGTGCCTCTGGTGTCGCTGTACGACGCTGCTTTCGCTGCCCGCATTCCGCCCCGGCAGGCGCGGGATTCGTTGAAGTTCCGCAAGCGTTTTTTGCACCGCCTCAAGCCCGATACCATCGGGGAACGCGGCGACTGGCTGCGCTTCGTGCTGGTCAAGGCCGACGCCGACAACGCCCGTGCCATGGCTCCACGCCTGGCGCCGGGAGCGGTGTTGCTGCTTGACCGCCACTACAACTCGCTGCGCCCGTACCATCACGGCATGCCTAACATCTATGCCGTGCGGGCAGGGACGCAGTGTGTCATTCGCTATGTTGCGGCAGCGCCAGGCCGCGTGATCCTACGCCCTCATGCTCCCGATTGGCCGGTTGAGCTGGTGGAGATCGTCCAAGGCAAGGGCTTCCCGGACTACATTGTCGGGCGCGTCTGTCACATCGCCGTCGAGGTTTGAGAGCTGCCGATTTCTGTCGAGCTCAAGACCATCCTGAAACGCACGGCGGAGCTTTGCTATGATTCCTTCGCCGGCAAGTTCACAGGGGACAGTGGCACATGGAAGAGACCATCACCAGCGGCGTCGGCATGCGGCGCAATGAGGACATCGCGCTCGACCTGATGAAGTTCATCGCTGTTACTACCGGCTTTGGCAAGACGGGAGCGCCGGGAGTGGGCTTCCAGGGCAGTGTCCTGTCCAAGGCGGCGGAGGAATACGCCGGGCAACTCCTGGAGCTTTATGGGCGCTGCCTTGCCGCCGTGCAGGGGAAGAAGTAGGTACTTGTCGCGGTCATCCTAAGCGGGACGACCGGAAGCGGCGCGCCCATTTGTAACGTTAGTCTCACGTTGTGGGACTTTCAGCGGAAATCACATTCGCTCCAGCTTTCCGTCCCTCACTCGAAACTTCAATCCCCGCCATTCGATTTCGTTCCCCGCAAAGCTTGCCAGCCATACTGCGAGAGCCACGAAGTCCCGAAGCGGCAGCAGCCACAAGTTGCGAGGCAGATCGGGATCGGTGAGCACGCCTCGTCCCACTGCGATCGCGGCGGCAACGCGCAGTACCGCGATGCTCGCCAACGACGCCCAGGTCCACCAGGCCAGCGGCGAAATCAAAACTGCGAGAATTCCCCACGCCAGCCCAAAAGTGACGATGAGCCCGAAGTATTGCGCACGGCGGCGGTCTTTCACGTTGCGCGCCCATCGCATCTGGTGCGCCCAGAATTCGCGCCAGGTGTAATCCGGCAGGGCCGTCTCCACCACGGGATCGGCGAGCGCGACCTTGTATCCCGCTGCGGCAGTCCGCGCTCCCAGTTCGTAGTCATCGCCCAGGTGATCTACTAGCGCCTCCAGGCCGCCTATCTCGCGCAGAACGCTCTTGGTGGTCGCGATCGTCGCACCGAGTGCGAAGCGCACACCGCCTTCCAGCTCGCGCGCCACCAGCACGCCTCCCATGAAGTCGGTACTCAGTCCCAGAGCTTCCAGTTTTGACGGTAGCGTCTCCCCCGCCAGGCCGCGGTACAGCGTGGTCACCATGCCGACATGCTCGCCGGAGAACGCGCACATCACGCGGCGCAGGTAATCAGGAGGAGCCACGATGTCGCTGTCGTTGATGAGGATATGTTCGTAGCGGGCGTGCGGCAGCATCTGCGCCAAGGTGCTGACCTTGCCGTTCAGTCCCAGGCTCTTGGGGCAAGGCACCACGCCAATTTGCCGTTGCGGAAATTCCTGCTGCAGACGCGTCACCAGCTCCAATGCAGGATCGCGGGCATCGCTGACTCCGAACAGTAGTTCGTACTCGCCGTAGTCCTGCAGGCAGTGGCTGCGAAAGGCCGCGTACATGTGCGGATCGAGCCCCTTCAGCGATTTCATCAAGCTGACGGGTGGAGTGAAATCCGTACGCAGATTCGTCTTGTTCTCGCGGCGGAAGCGCCCCGCGGCCCAGACACAGAGCGCGAAATACGCCGAGCCGGCAAGGGCCAGCAGCGCGCACACCGCCGCGAACACAGTGAGGGCTGGATGCATGACAAGCTGATCAGCTTAGCAGACGAGCCTATTCGTAACGCAGCGCCTCGATGGGATCGAGGTTCGCAGCCTTGTAGGCCGGATAGATACCGAAGATCAAGCCGATCGCAACCGACACCAGGGTGGCTGTCAGCACCCAGGACAGGGACATACTCGCTGGCAGCGAGGGAAAGGCCAGTGGGACCATGGCGGTGAGTAGGCCTCCAATGACGATGCCGAGGATGCCGCCAATGCCGGTCAGCGTGATCGCCTCCAGGGTAAATTGCAGCAGCACGTCGCGTTTGCGCGCACCTATGGCCTTGCGCACCCCAATTTCGCGGGTTCGCTCGGTCACCGACACCAGCATGATGTTCATCACGCCCACGCCGCCCACGATGAGGGCCACGCTCGACACCGCAAACATGAAGACGAAGATCCCGCCGGTGAGCTGGTTCCATACGTCGCTCAGCGAGTCCTGGCCGAAAACCGCGAAATTGTCCGGTTGATTGGGAGCAAGGTGGCGGCGACGGCGCAGCAGGGCGCGCATCTCGTCCATGGCCAGAGGAACATCGTCGTGCGAGGTCGCCTTCACGCTGATCCAGTGCGGCTTTCAGCTCGGGATGCAACTTGTGAAACGTCGCGATCGGAAAATAAACCAGATTGTCTTCCGGATTGGAGCCGTTGCCGAAAGCCGCTTTGCGCTTGGAGAGGACACCGATCACGGTAAACAACTGGCCCTCGATGTTGATTTCCTTGCCCAGAGGTTCTTCGTTCTCAAACAGTTTCTCGCTGGTATCGTAGCCCAGTACGATCACCGGGCTGCGAGTGTCGTTTTCGGTTTCGGTGAACCAGCGACCTTTGTCCAGCTTCAGGTCGAAGACGTTCATGGTCGCCGGCAGGTCGCCATCGAGGATGGTGTTCTTGGTCTTGCGGCCCTCGTATTTCACCGAGTACGAGCCGGTGCCAAATTGCGGCAGTTGCAGCCGCACGCCGTCGGTCACGGCCTTCACGTGCGGAAGATCTCTCATGGCCAGCGCGTCTTCCAGCGTGAGTTCCTTGCGCGTCAGCATCTCCGTCGTCGGTCTTCCGAACGTAAATGGTTCGATGTGGAAGGCGAAGATGATGTCGGAGCCCATGTCCTTCACCATGTTCTCGACATTGGAGTTCAGGCCGCGCACCACCGACGAGATGAGGATGACCATCATCACGCCAATGACGATGCCCAGCACGGTCAAGCCGGAGCGCATCTTGTTCTTGGCGATGGTATCGAGCGCCATGCGCAGGATTTCCTTGTAGTCGCCACTGCGCATGCTCATAGCTCAAACCTCAAGGCCACGATGGGATCGAGTTTGGCGGCCTTGGTCGCGGGATAAACTCCGAAGAAAATTCCCACGCTCGCCGAGACCAGCAGTCCCGCGAAGATGGCCCACAGTTTTATGGCCGACGGCATGCCGATGGCGAGGGTCACCACCTTGGCAATGCCGATACCGCCCAGCACACCAATCAGGCCGCCGATCATCGCCATGGTGCTCGATTCAATCAGGAACTGGCGCATGACGTCGCGCGGCCGTGCGCCCAAGGCCTTGCGGATGCCGATTTCCCGCGTCCGTTCGGTGACCGAAACCAGCATGATATTCATGATCACGATGCCGCCCACGATCAGCGAAATCGAGGCAATCACGATCATCACGATGAAAAACGTTCCGCTGAGGTTCGCCCAGATCGACAGGAAGCTGTCATTGGTCTCGATGGAAAAACTGTCTTTTTCGCCCAGTTGATCGTGACGCCGGGCGCGCAAGATGACGCGCACCTGGTCAACCGCCCGCTCCATGGGAGCGCCTACGTCGAATCCCTTGGCCCAGATATTCGGGCTATTGTGCGAGCCGTACGCTTTGAACCACGTGCTGATGGGCATGATCACGTAGTTGTCGCGGCTTTGCCCCAGGGTCTTGCCTTCTTTCTTGCCGACGCCAATGACCGTGTATACATGCCCGTCGACGCGGATCTCTTTGCCGATGGGGTCAGTTCCGGCCATCAGGTTTTCGCGAATATCCTGCCCAATCACGACCACCGCGGACCCATTGTTCTGGTCCGACTCGTTCATGGGCCGGCCCATGACGACGTCGAGATCGTAAATCGGACCCATGCTGGGAGTCCAGCCGCGAACAATCGTGTCCGTGCTGCTCTCGGTCCCGTATGCCACCTTGCCGGTGAAGCTGCGGATGGACGCGCCCACCACTTTGCAGGCAGTGCATCCGTCAACCACGGCCTGGTACTCGTCCATAGTGATGTCTTTGCGCTTGTTGCCCTCAATAAACTGATCGACATCGGTGATGACGTTGGGCATTTTGGCCACGATGAAAACATCGGCACCGAGATTGAAGATCTTCTCGGCTACATAACCGTTGATGCCGTTGACGAAGGTGACGACCGCAATCACGGCCGCAACCCCAATCACCACCCCCAGCAGCGTCAGCACTGACCTGAGCTTATTGGCCCACAGCGAGAGTAAAGCGATTCGGATTGCTTCAGAGGTTGTCATTTCCGTACGACCAGGGACGTTACCGTATGCCTAAGTTTAGCAGTCTTCTGCGGGTCGGCGATGCAACCCGTCCCTGCCAAACGTGCATTCCCATCAAGTCGACGTGGCTGCTAGGCGCAGGGTCGTAGGCGGCAGAGTCGAGCGTCGCTATCGGGGCGTGCGGCGCGAGGAGTACTATGGCTTCCCCCCAGCCTTCAGGGTAGACTGGCGGCTGGCGCAGCGGCGTTCAAGGGCATTGGAACTGTGCACCGGGATTCCGTTGCATGCGTACAGCGTCCGGCGGTGCCGGTAGCGAGCTGTTCGTTCATGGGACTCATCCTCCAACAACCCACGCTGCGCAACCCGCAGTCACTTCGCGAACCTGCTCCACTTAGAAGAACCCGGAGCAGCTGTAGAGTACAAGCGCACGGATGCTGCCGCGCTTGACCATGGCGTCCAGGTCGCCGGTATGGCGCTCGAAGCTCAACGGCAACCCCGCGTCAGAGGACTGGACCGGGGCCCTGTCCGATGAAGTAGCCGAAACGTGTGCAGATTGAGACTCGGCCGCAGCTAATGTCGTGCGGCATCCCGCCGCCAGTACAAGAACCAACAACAGCATGGACCTAAGGCTTCTTCGATCGGATGGGTCGACTGAAAACACTCTCATCCTCGCGCGTAAAGCCACCTGCGCGGGCATGATGGCGGTGCTTCCTGGGGATGAATGCGCGCCGCACTGCCAGCGGCGCGCACTCTCGGGTTCATCACTGTGTTACTGCTTTAGCTGTCGCCTTGCTGGCATCCTTTATCGCTACGGCGGTCTTCTCCCCACCCGTCTCGGTGTACTTCACCGAAACCTTGGTGCCGTCTTTGAGACCGTCATAGGAGTCCACGCTGCCGGCTGCTACGGCCTTGCCGGACGCGTCGACGCCCTTCACGGTCGTCTTGGATGTCCACTTGATGGTGTGTTCCGTGCCGTCGGAGGTCTTGACGACCATGGTCTTGGTAGTTTTGTCCACCGACTTCACGATGCCGCTGACGGCGTGCACCACATCCTCTGCGGCTGCACTCTGCCAGGCAATGGATAGAGCCAGAACGAACAGTCCCGCCAGCAATACGTTAGAACTCTTCGAATGAAACATCATCGCTATTCTCCTTGGGTTTGTTGTCGCTTGAATTACGCCCGCCGCCCTTGGCAGGCACTCCTAATGTGTCAGAATTGAGGTGCTACAACTGTTCACTTCTCCCACCCGAAGATCTGCTTCCAGTCGTTCTTCATGCTGATGACGGTCCAGCCCTTTGCCTTGGCCTCATCATACAGAGCTTGCGTGAAGGTGCCGACTTTGGAGTCGGGCAGTCCTTGCGCTGGGCCATAGGAGTATTCGCGCGTCGCATCGTCGTGCAGCACCAGCATCTCCAGTGAAGCTCCGCCGCCCGCCTGGGTGTACTCAAGCATCTGTTGGTCGCCGGTGGAGTTGCCAAACGCCGCCTTGGGATGCTTCCCGATGAAGAGATAGATGTCTTCCGCCTTGCCCGCGCTGTTATTATTCAACAGCAGTTTCGGATCGCGCATCAGGATCCCCTGTCCTTCTTCGTTGTAGGCGTACTTCGTATCCAGCGCTGAGCCGATGATCTGCTCCGGCGGGATGCCGTACACCTGCTGAGCATAGGCGCGAACGAAGTCCTGCCCGCCTCCGGTCACGATGTAGGTCCGGTAGCCGTTGTCGCGCAGATACTTCATCACCTCCAGCATGGGCTGGTACACCATCTGGGGAATTGGTTTGTCGAAGCGCGGATGCTTCGCCGTCGCCATCCAGTCCTTCACGATCGGCCCGAAGGCTTCCGTGGTCATACCCGTGGAGGTCGCGGCGAAGAGGCCTTCGATGTCCTTCATCGTGAAATTCGCCATGGCTTCGCGATCGCCGGTGACGATGGCCTTGAACGGCATCTTCGTCTTCCATTCCGGATGCTGTGGGGCGAGCTCAGCCACGCGAGCGAAAATGAACAGCACCTGCGAGTAGATGGGCTGCTCGACCCAGGTCGTGCCGTCCTGATCGAAGGTGGCGATGCGATCTTCGGGCGGAACAAATGTCGGGCTGGCCTTGTCGGTGGTGGTCTTGACGAAGTCGAGGATGGCCTGCTTCGCCAGGCCATCGTTCCAGGAGGGCAACGGGTCGGTAGCAGCCGTGGCGGCCGGCTGCTGTCCGGTTGGAGTGGCTGGTGTCGAGTTGTTGGTACAACCGGCGACAATAAGAACAAAGAATAGCGACGAGAGAAATGCCAGACGGGTCTTCATTCCTGCATCTCCTGATCTTACTGCGCCCGCAAACGATTTTCTGTGTCTTCGCCTACTTATGATAGGGCTGCGACGAGACAAGACGGAAAGCGAGGAAGGCCATACTGCCTCCCTCGCCTCCACTTTGGTTTACGGACTCTGTCGAGTCCGCGTGTTCAGGCCCTAGTCGCCGGCGGGACTGGTTGCCCGGATTTTCTTGACCTGCTCCATGACCTGAGTCAGGTTGTAAGACTCCGGACTCTGCAGCGGCGGGTATGCGATGTAAGTCTCGAGTTCCTTGAGCCACAACTGCTGGCCGAGAGGCAGCATGTTCCAGTCGTAGACATAGGCGGACACTGGACCAGCCAGCGCACCCCCTATGCCAAACATGGTCCCCTGCGATTCCCCGGTGGCCATCTCGAACGGATCCCGCTTGATGTTGTCAACCAGGCTCCAGTGGAACGTCACGGCTCCAACCAAGGCGTCGGCGGGATTGGCTGTGGGCACCATCGTGTAATAAAACTTCCAGTTCTTGTACCGCACCGCCGACGGGGTCGCACCCGTGTAATAGAAGAAGGTGTCGCGTGCCGACTTCTCCGACGTTCCTTCGAGATAGGCACGCTGGTCGACGCCGTCGAGCGTCGTCTTCACGATGCCGGGATACTTGCCGGCCTCGATCTCATGCTTCAGATCATCGCCTTTGGGTCCGCCGGCGATATCGACAAACGTCGGCACCCAATCCAGGGACGCGAAGATTTGGTCATAGATTGTGCCCGGTTTGATGTGGCCGGACCAGCGAATGACACACGGAGCACGCATGCCGCCTTCCCAGGTCGTGAGTTTCCCGCCTCGGAAAGGCGTGATGCCGCCATCGGGGTAGGTAATGTTCTCGGCGCCGTTGTCGGTGGAGAAGACGATGATAGTGTTGTCGAGCTGGCCCATGTCCTCCAGCTTCTTGAGGACGTAGCCGATATTGTCGTCCATCTGCTTCATGCCGGCTTCGTTGACGCCCCAATCCATGCCGCCCGGTTCACCCACCATGGCCATGTACTTGTCCGAGAGCATGGTCGTAATGTGCATGCGCGCCGGGTTGTACCACACGAAGAAGGGTTTGTTGGTCTTTTTGGGGTCATTTCGGTCGAGGAAGTCGATGACCTTGGCCGAAATTTCCTCGTCCACCGTCTTCGATCGCTCCAGCGTCAGCGGTCCTTCGTCCTGGCAGGTCTGATTGGCTTCGGTCCCATCCGATGAGTGACACCAGATCACCGGACGCGGGGGCGTCAGGCAAGTTGTTGTCTTAGGATCCACGGCGCCGGGGACTTCGGGGAGTCCCTTGACCGGAGTGTTCTTGCACGGCGGAGCGACACCCTGCACCAGCGGAGTCTTGTTGATGTCGGGGAAGCTTACCCCTTGCATCGCATCGAGGTGGTAGAGGTAGCCCCAGAACTCATGGAAGCCATGCGCCGTCGGCAGCGCCGCGGTGTGGTCGCCGAGATGGTTCTTGCCGAACTCGCCCGTGTTATAGCCGAGGTCGCGCAGGAACCAGGCAAGCGCCGGGGTGCCGGGCCGCAGATACGACGGGCTGCCCGGAAGTTGTGGCGGGATCATGCCGGTGCGCAGCGGATGCATGCCGGTGAAGAAGGAATTACGTCCGGCTGTGCAGCTCTGCTCGGCATAATAGGTCATGAAGATGGCACCTTCATTGCCGATGCGATCAATGTTGGGGGTTTTCCCGACCATGAGGCCGCGATGGTAGATGCTGGGCTGCATCCATCCGATGTCGTCTCCCATGATGAAGAGGATGTTGGGTTTTTGCGCCGTCTGCGCCATGCTTGGAACGGCGCCGCCCGCCAGCACAAAGCTGGAGATGGCGAGTGCCCCCAGTGTCAGTTTTCGAATTCCTGCACCAAAATCCATTTCGAATCTCCTTATGGTTACTGGTTAGCCTCCGCTCGGGGAGGATTGCGATGGGAAAGCTCAACCCATCAGAGGGCACCACCAGAAAGGAAACATGGTTATCTCAACGCGAAGTTCGCCACGATAGCTGCGCGAATATTGTCCATGCATTTGTTAAATAGGAGGCAAAAACCTCGGGTTGTCGCCGAGGTCGAACGTTTAGCGGAGAGTTTACGCTTGTTGCAATAATGCGTCCAATACTTCTCCCGTATCAATTTGATAGCCTAAGCGTATGGATTTCGAAATCCGACTCCTCCGCTGCGCGCTTACGCTGGCGGAGTACCGTAACTTCGCCCGCGCTGCCGCCGCGCTGCACTTATCGCAACCGTCGCTGACGCGCAGCATCCAGGCCCTGGAGCGGCAGGCGGGGGTGCAGATCTTCGAACGCAGCTCACGCCAGCTCGAAGTCACGGAGGTCGGAGCGGTCTTTCTGGAACATGCGCAAGAAGTAATGCTGCGTTCCGCCGATCTTGGCCGGGAAATGGAGTTGTTCGCGGGGCTGGCCAAGGGGGAGTTACAGATTGGAGCCGGCACGTACCCCGGCGTCGGATACGTAGACAAGGCCATTGGGCGGATTGTGCGGCAGCATCCCGAGGTGCGGATTCGAATCGCCAACGACAACTGGTCGAGCCTGCTGCCACTGCTGCGCCATCGCGAACTGGA
The DNA here is from genome assembly GCA_963758255.1 of uncultured Acidobacteriaceae bacterium. Classification (GTDB taxonomy): domain Bacteria; phylum Acidobacteriota; class Terriglobia; order Terriglobales; family Acidobacteriaceae; genus DASRAA01. The sequence continues at coordinate 660,324 of CAVWUX010000008.1, read as the reverse complement.
TCTGGCGGTGGTGGCCGGAATTGGCGTTGCGCCGGAAAAGGAATTTCACCTCACCGCCTTGTCGCATCGCCAGGCTTACCTCGCGGTCAGGCCGGACCATCCTCTTCTCCGGCAAAGAAGGGGGCTCAGCCTGGGCGACGTTTTGCGTTACCCGTTCATCAGCACGGGGCGCTTTCCTCCGGGAGTGTTGCGGCAGCTCGTCAGCGAGTCGGCCGACGGCGGGAACGCGGCACAATCGGGTCCGAAGAGCTTTCCATCAATCGCGTGCGAGTCGTTAGCCATGATGAGGAACATCGCGCTGGAATCGGATACGGTGGCGCTGTTGCCGCTCAACTTGCTGCTGCCCGACCTCGAGGCGAAGACTATGGCGGTGTTGCCGTTGGCGGCGCCAATGCTGAGCTCCGACCTGAAGATCGTGCGGCTCGCCCACCGCAGTTTGTCGCCCCTGGGGGAACTCTTCGTGCGCACGATGCTCGAGGTGGATGCCGAAGTGGCCACACTCGAAGAGAAAGCTGCCCGGAATCTGTTCGGGACCAAGTGACGGCGCGCGGGGCTCACGCCGTGGGTTGGTGGGCCCACGGCTACCGTACGTTGTATTCGGGAAGGAATTGGACGCCACGGGCTGCATGACTCCCACCTTTCGCAAAAAAGGCGGAAGGGCGCGCGCAGCGTCCAAGCATCGGATCCGTGGGTGATGGGTCGTCAGCCGGCAAGGCAAGGACTATTTTTGCCAGTCTCAGGAATTTTCCCCTCTGTTCACAAACCGTGGTCAGGTTTGATCCAGCGCGGCTTCGAGGTCGGAGATGAGATCGCCCGCATCTTCGACTCCTACCGAGAGGCGAACGGTCGAAGGCGTAACCCCCAGCAGCTTGAGGCGCTTGGCGCTGAGTCCGATGTGCGAGGAAAGTACGGGATAGGAGAGGATCGATTCGACTCCGCCCAGGCTGGTGGCCAGGTACCAGAGCTTGAGCCTTTTGATGAAGCGGTCAACGGCCGGCTCTCCGCCACGCAGGTCGAAGGAGACCATCATGCCGAAATCCGTCATCTGGCGCGACGCCAGCTCGTGGGCTTCGTGGCCTGGGAGTCCGGGATAGTACACATGCGAAACCTTGGGATGCCGCTGCAGGGCCGAGGCGATGGCAGCAGCATTGCGGCAGGCGCGCTCCACCCGCAAGTGCAAAGTCTTCAATCCCCGCAACAACAAGATAGGCGCAACCTGGATCGAGACATCCGCCGGTGAGGATCATCAGTTCGCGCGCAAGGTCCATCCATTTCTTCGAGCCTGCCAGCACGCCCGCGGTGAGGTCGCTATGTCCGCCGAGGTATTTCGTGGCGGAGTGCATCACCACGTCAGCGCCAAGCGCAAGCGGCTTCTGCAAAACCGGAGTCGCGAAGGTGTTGTCCACCACGACACAAGCCTTACGCCGATGAGCAATGGCGGACAGCGCCGCGATGTCAGCGCAGCGCAAAGTGGGGTTAGTAGGCGTCTCGAGAAAGAGCATACGGGTCTTGGCAGTGAAGTACCGCTCCGCGTGGCCGAGGTCGTGATAAGGAATGAAGCGCGTTTTGATGCCGCAGCGGGCGAGCACGTCCTCGAAGAGCTTCATCGTGCCACCATAGATGTCGAGCATCGAGACAATCTCGTCTCCGGCCTTGCAGGCGGCGAGGGCAGCGACGAGCGTCGCCGACATGCCGCTGGAAGTGATCACGGCCGCTTCAGACCCTTCGAGCGCTGCGATCTTGTCTTCCGCGGCCTTGACGGTCGGATTGCCGTATCGCGAATAAAGATAGATGTCGCGATTGCCTTCGGCATAGCCACGCAACTCGTCGAGTGACGGGATGACGAAGACCGAGGTTTGCGCGATGGGCGTGGTCAGCGGAGCGGATTGCCCGTGGCGGTCTTCTCCGGCGTGAACACAGCGAGTGGCGTCGGTAGAACGGCGTTTCATGGAGAGACGATTGTAAAGCAGTGGCTAGAGACAGTTTCGAATTTCAAGTTTCGAAGGGAAGCAGGTCCTTCGACTCGGACGGGGATTGTTCTCCCCGTCCTCGCTCAAGATGACGGGCGCAAAAAGCGCCCGCAGATGCGAGCGCCATAACGATCAAAATGCGTTCCGCCCTACCAGGTCAAACGCAGGGCGAACTGGAATTGGCGCGGATCGTATGCCGCGGTGGGCGTCCCGGCTCCGTTCCAAATAGGGTTCACGTCGGCCACGTTGTACTTATTGATGACGTTGAACAGGTCCATGATGCCTTGAAGCTGCAGCCTCTCGCCCAGTTTGAACATTCGCGCGATGCGCAAGTCGTTGAACACGGTGGTGGGCTTGGTGCCGGCATTGCGGGCCAGGTTGCCGATGAGCACGGGAACCTGACCGGTGACCAGCATGTCGGCAAAGCAGGTTGGGATGAGATAGCCGGTGGGAGAATACTTCGAAGCCGTCTGCGACGTTGCCGCAAGAGTCGGTCTGTCCGGCGTGAGCCGGCCATCGGACGGTCGGTACCGCTGGAGAAGTCGAAGTTCTGATCGAAGCCCGTGACGATGTTAAACGGGCGTCCTGAAGCCACCTCGATGATGGGAGCGACGGTCCAGTTGCTGAGCAGAGCACCCGCGAAGCCCGAGCCCACCCGGTTGCTTTGATACACGGCGCTGAAGACAAAGCGCTGCCGCAAATCGAAGAGCGAATTGGAGCGGTCGAGGTTGGGATGGTAGTTGTCCTGCGGCTCCAGCGTGGATTGCAGGTCGGTGGAGTCGTCGATGGCGTGTCCCCAGGTGTAGGAAGCCAGCATCTCCCAATGTCCCGAGAAACGCCGCTTCGCATTAACGGTGAAGGCGTTGTAGTTGGACGTGCCGCTGGAGTAGTTGGCGACCATATCGCTGAAGGGAATCACCTGGTCTCCGTAGCCGAGGTGGTAGTAGCTCAACACTTGCTGCGCCAAGCCATTGACCTGCGCGGGCGCGTAGTACTCCAGGGTGGCGTTGAACCCGCTCGGCCGGAAGAAGCTGACCAGCGCGGGCGGAAGGTAGGCGCCGCAGGCCGCACTGCCGCATTTCGCGGCCACGACGGGATTGACGCCGGCGATGTTCACGGTCCGCGGGTCGTTGAAGAAGGCGGCCTTCTGGGCCGGTGTCACCGCGGGATCGGTCATGGCGTTGTACCAATTCTGCGTCAGCAGTTGGCCGTAGGCAGCGTTCGAATTGATGGGCCGGTTGAGGCGGCGCCCGCCGTTGAAGTTGTACTGCAGAGAGACTGAGAAGTTGTTGCCAAAATCGTGCTCGATGCCGAGATTGGCCTGGTTCGAGTAGCTGTACTTGAAGTTCTGGGCCACGGGAAACCCGAAGGGCAGGACCGATAGCGGGACCGGCGGCTGGCCGGGTTGCAGGAAGTTCTGGTTGATCCAGACCGACTCGGTGTTGGGCGTGGGATTGAAACGTTGCTGGTTCGGCAGATAGGTGAAAGCCGGAGGCAGGCAACCGAGCCGTCCGGCGAATGCGTTCGCTGCATTGAGAGCGCTGGCGATATTCTGCGCACTACATGGGTTCAGGCTGCCGCCGAAAAGCAGAATCTGGGGCGCTTGGGTACCGTCAGCCACCGCCGAGTCGAAGACCAGCGCTAAAAGCGGATGGTCAAAGAAGATGCCATAAGACGCGCGCGCCACGGTCTTTCCGTCGCCGAAAACATCGTAGGCCACCCCGATGCGGGGCTGGAAGTTGGTATTCGACGGAGGAATGCCCTTAGTGATGCCCAGTGTCTTGAAGCCCGCGCCAGCCAGTACGGTGGTGGGGGCGTACTGCGGCAGGAACTCGACGTCATAGCGCAAGCCGTAATTGACGGTCAGCCGCGGAGTCATGCGCCATGAGTCCTGGATAAACGCGCCGATGGTGTTGTTGTTGAACGCCAAGTGGGGATTGCCGACACCCTGCACCAGGTACTGCGGCAGCGCAGCGCCGTAGGCCTGAACCGGGTTAATGGGGGGTGCGCTGGAGCTGACGGCCACCTGTCCGAAGTTATAGACGCCGCCGAAATTCACGGTGAAATCCGCAGTCAGCGGAATCAGGTTATAGTCAACCCCGAACTTGATGTTGTGGGTGCCTTTCGTGATGGAGAAGTTGTCCAGGAACTCCCATCGCTGCTCTTCGCGCTGCACATAGGAGAACGGCTCGCGGCCAATGAAACCATATCCGGGGATGTTGACGGCCACATTGCTGCCGTTGGGAGCGTTGGAATAGGTGTAATTCACAGTGCGCCGTGCGTACTGGAAGCGGAACTCGTTGACCTTGTTGTTGCCGATGGTCCAGGTGTGCTCGGCGATCAGGCTCCAGTCATGGAAGTTGTTGACCGAAGTCCGCGACCAGGCATTCTGGCCAAAGTTCTGCGGGCCTTGGGCGTTGACCTGAACTCCTGTGGTGTTGAACGGGCTTACGCTTCCGCGCAACATCAGTTGCTGATTGTTGGTGAGCTTGTGGTCGAGACGCAGCGAGTAGATGTTGCCGAACTCGTAGACGGGAAAGTTCCCCAGGACGGACTGCAACGGAACAAACGAAGCCGGCAGCGGGTCGAACTGGCCGGGAACCGTCTGCGCGAAATATCCGCCGCCCAACCCGATGAACTTGGTCAACGGGTTGACGCCTGTGATTGCCACCGGGCCGCTGGTTGCAACCAGTGACGCGTATCCAATCGTGGCCGCGTTGATGGGAGCAGCGTTGAGAAAGCCAGCCTGCGCAGACGTTACCGGAGCGACAAACGTTCCTGGGGGCAAATGCATGCCGAGGGCAGCGTTAACGTATCGGGTGACGTCAGCCTGGGCGTTGAGGCCAAAGTTGTCAGCGCCGATATCGTTGAAGCCGCTCTCATGGCGGTCCGTTCCCTCAAAGCCGAAGAAATAGTAGGTGCGGTCTTTCTTGATCGGGCCTCCCACCGTGAAGCCGTACTGGGCGCGAGTGTAAGCCGGCTGGTTGACGTTACTGAAGGGATTGGTGGCCTGAATGTAGCGGTTGCGCAGGTATCCGAAAGCGCTGCCGTGAAACTGGTTGCTGCCGGACTTGGAGATGATGTTGATGACACCGCCCGCTGCCTGACCGTATTCCGCGGCGTAGCCGTTGGTGAGGATCTGAAATTCCTGCACGGCATCTTGCGAGACGGTGGAGCGAATGCCGTTGACCGAGTTGTCCACTGCATTCGTGCCGTCGATGTTGATCAGGTTCGAGCGCGCGCGCTGGCCGCCGATGCTGAGGCCCGATGTGGGCGCGGCGCCGATGCTGGGCGCGGTGTCGCGCGCCAGTTGCGAGTTGGTCAGGGCAAAGCTGATGTAGTTGCGGCCATTGATCGGCAGATTGGCGATGCGCGTCTGGTCGATGGTGGTGGCGGAGGCGGTCTGCTGGGTCTCCACCAGTTCGGCCTCGGAGGTGACGGTAACCGTCTCGTTGGCCCCGGCAACCGATAGCTCAACCGGTAGCTCTGCGACCTGGCCAATGGTGAGCCGAACCGAGCTCTGCACCAGCTTGGCGAAGCCGGGGGCTTCCACGGTCACGGAATAGAGGCCAGGGGGGAGCGACAGCAGAATCGCCATGCCGTCGGCATTGGTAGTGGCAGCACGCGAGAATCCGCGGCCCGCCTCATCGGCGGTGACACTGGCGTCGCGAACCACAGCGCCCTTGGCGTCTTTCACGATGACGTGCAATTCGGCGGTCTGTACCTGCGCCAGGGCGCCGGCCGACAGGCATACGATTGCGACCAGCAAGCACGAGAGTCTGCGCGCGAAGTTCATAATGTTCCCTTCAAACGAATGGAGAATACTGCCCGAGTGGAGCGTGGCCCGTTCACCACACGGCGGAAAGCGGGTCCGCGAATCTTCGCCCGGCCGTGCCGGTTGATATCGGAAATCATGGGCCGAATCACTGGAGTTGGGAAATAGAATTCCAATCCCGACAAACGTTCGGTTTTTATAACAATGGCGGGGTTTAAGCAAGCACCAAATGAACGAAGCGGGGCCAGCTAGGTTTCGAACTTGATTCCGGAGGAGGTCGAGTCCTGCGAAACCATGGCCCAGGCCATGCGCGGAGTGTTGTGGGCTATGCCCAGACGGCCCTTGCAGTCGACGAGGATGACGCCGCCATGTCCGTTGAGCCGCGACTTCAGGTAGTAGAGCGCCCGCTGGGCGGCCTCCTGGGGGGCCGAGCCTTGCTCCACGCGGTCGGCGGTCCACTTGCTGAGCACGAGCTTCATCATCGGCTCACCCCATCCCGTGGTGGATACCGCGGCACTAAGGTTGTCGGCGTAGCAGCCGCAGCCAATCAGGGACGAGTCGCCCACGCGCCCCGGGGCCTTGTTGAGGGTGCCGCCCGTCGACGTGGCAGCGGCGATGTTGCCGTCGCTATCGAGCGCGACCGCTCCCACCGTATCGTGTGAGCGCATAGGGCCGAATTCGTCGGGCATCTTGAGATAGCTCTGCTTTTTAGCTTCGCGCAGCCGCTCGACCTCGCGCGGGAGGATGAGGTCGTCGTTCGAGCAGAGTTCGAGGCCGTGCTCCTGAGCGAAGCGTTCGGCGCCGCTGCCGACAAAATAAACGTGCGGGCTCTCGGTGAGGATCTTCTTGGCGGCCGAGATGGGATTGCGGATGCGCTCGACGCATCCGACGCCGCCGGCACGCAAGGTCGAGCCGTCCATCATGCAGGCGTCGAGCTGCACGCGGCCATCCATGTTGAGGAAGGAGCCGCGTCCGGCGTCGAAGGTCTCGTCGTCCTCCATGCTGACCACGGCGGCTTCGACGGCGTCGAGACAGCTTCCACCGCGTTGCATCGTGTCAAAGCCCGCCGCCGCCGCGGACAGAACGCCCTGCAGATGAGCGTCGACGGCGTCATCGGGAATTGCCCATGCGCCTCCATGGACCAGGATCACAGGATTCGCAGCCAAGGAAGACCTTCCAGAAGAAAATGACCCCGCCCAGCGAGGCAAACTCGACAGCATATCAGAAGGGCGGAGTTTGGCAGCGGAACGGTTGATCGGGCGGTAAACTGGGCGCATGGGCGACGTAGGCCGCATGCTGGTGTTTCTGGGCGGAGTGCTGCTCGCGATAGGTGTTGCGTTGATTCTCGCGGGCAAGATGAACCTGCCCATCGGACGCCTGCCCGGCGACATCGTGGTTCGCGGCAAGAACTCGACGTTCTATTTCCCGCTGATGACGTCGGTCGTGCTGAGCGTGATCTTGACGCTGGTGCTGTGGGTGGTGAACCGGATGCGGAGGTGACCCTCACACCTTCAGGTTCTGCATGTACTCCGCATCAATCTTGATGGCTTCCAGCGGGGACATGTCGAACTCCTCCTGCTCCACGAAGTAGTGCGTGATGTGGCCGCTCTTCTTTGCGGCTTCGAAGATGGGGACATAGTCGATGGTGCCGCGACCGAGCTCAGTGGACTGGAGATGCTCGGTGCCTTTCTTCAGGTCGAAGTCCTTGACGTGCAGCATTGAGATGCGCGTCGGATACTTCGTCAGAAGTTCAGCCGGGCTGTAACCGGCGACCGCGACCCATCCGCAATCCATTTCGAAAGTGACCAGGTCGGGATCGGTGAGCTTCATGAGTTCGTCGTAGGGCACGACTTTTCCGAGCTTGCGGAATGCGGTGGTGTGATTGTGATACCCGAACTTCATGCCATACCCCTTCACCCGCGCTCCAATCTGGTTGAACTGTTCGGCATTCCACTTCCAATCATCGAGGGTGAACGCTTGCACCCAGGCTTCGTGATAGCCCGGGTCTTTGGGTGAGAGCTTAACGCGCGAGGGATCCTTGAGCGAGGGCGAAGCGCACACGACATATTGCAACCCCAACTGCTTCGCGTAGTCGAGGATGGACTCCAACTGCGGCTGCAGCATCGACAAGGGATAATGCGCGCTGACACAACTCAAGCCAGCCTTGTCCATCGACGTCTTGAACTCCTGCGCACTCATGGCGTAGAAGCCAGCGGCTTCGACTTCCGTGTATCCGGCGGCAGCGATTGCCTTCAAGGTTCCGTCGAAGTCTTTCGGCAACAACTCCCGCAACGAGTAAAGCTGCAAGCCGAGTGGCAAGCCTAGTGGATAGGCCTCGAGCGGGAGCGGGTCACGGAAAGCGATCGCCGCAACCGAGGCGGCGCCGGCAATCTTGAGGAAGTCGCGACGGGAAGTTGTGGTCATCGATGGATTACCTCTCGGACTACAGTAGTTCAATTGTTCTCGAAACGCGACGATTTCACCACGGAGACACGGTGAGCACGGAGTTATCTTCGTAAGTGCTGCTCCGTGTCCTCTGTGCCTCTGTGGTGAAAGATCAAGCGTGCATCGCGCATCCAGCCCGGTGGCGCCGTGCTGTGAACGCGAAACGTGCTGGGTTACACTGCCTTCGAGACCACACGATCCACATGGCCGACAGCGAACAACTCGGGCTGATGTTTGCGACCCCGCAGCGCAAGGTGTATGCGGTGCGCGAACTGGTGGCGGCGTTACGCACGCAGGTGGAGCGCGCCTTCACCGACATCTACGTGGAAGGCGAGATCTCGAACTACCGACCGGCGGAGTCGGGTCATCTGTATTTCACGCTGAAGGACGGCTCGGCGCAATTGCGGGTGGTGATGTGGCGGACGCAGGCGCGGCTGCTGCGGTTTCGTCCGGAGAACGGACTGGCGGTGATCGCGCGCGGAAGGGTGACGATTTACGACGAGCGCGGCGATCTGCAACTACAAGCCGAAATGTTGGAGCCTAAGGGCGCGGGCGCGTTGCAACTGGCGTTCGAACAACTCAAGGCCAAGCTCGCTGCGGAGGGCCTGTTCGACGCAAAACGAAAAAGGCCGATTCCGGCGTTGCCCCGGCGCATTGGCGTGGTGACCTCTGCGCGGGGCGCGGCCCTGCAGGACATCCTCAACATTCTGCGGCGGCGGCACGAGTCGGTGTCGGTGCTGATCTACGACGCGCGGGTGCAGGGCGAGAGTGCTGCGGGCGAAGTGAGCGCCGGGGTGAAGCACTTCAATCGCGTGCGCGGCATTGATGTGATCGTGGTGGCGCGAGGCGGCGGTTCGTTCGAAGACCTGTTCGCCTTCAACGACGAGAAGCTGGCGCGCACGATTGTAGCCTCGAAGATCCCCGTGATTTCGGCGGTCGGGCACGAGACCGACTTCACGATTTGCGATTTCGTGGCCGACTTGCGCGCGCCCACGCCGTCGGCGGCGGCCGAGCTGGTGATCCAGTCGAAGCAGGAACTGGCGGGCCGCCTGGCGATGCTGCGCGACCGGCTGCGGCAGGCGATCAACTACAAACTGCTGCGCTCGCACAACGCGTTGTCGCGGCTGGCGCAGCACCCGGCGTTCGTCCGCATGTCTGACACTGTGGCACGCCGCCAGCAGCGGGCGGACGACCTGCTTCACCGCATGGAGCAGGCGCTGCGGCGTAACCTGAACAACCTGCGGCGGCAGCACGAGGCACTCGACGTCCGCTTGCGGCACCAGGACCTGCGAGTGCGGCTGAGCGCGGTGCGCCGCCAGTTGGAGACCCGCACCGTAGCACTGCAGCGGCAATCGGAACGCCTGCTGGCAAACAAGAAGCTGCAGGTCGACGATCTGACCACGGCGTTGGGTCGCGCGAGCGAAGCCATCCTGATCAAGCGCCGCTCGCGGTGGGAGTTGCTGCATAGCAGCCTGAGTGGGCTGTCGCCCAAGGCGATCCTCGCCCGGGGATACGCGCTGGTGTTCGATTCCGCAGGCGACCTCGTCAAGGACGCTTCGCAACTGCATCGCGGCGACGCGGTCCGCGCGCAACTTGGCCGCGGAGAGTTCACCGCCGCTGTGGACGGGATCAAGCTCGACTCCGACACGGAGTAGGAGTCACACCGTCGCGCCGCAGGAGCCTGCATTAGAATGAAACCAGACCCAGCAGAGCCATGCGAAAGGACCGCGAATGCTGCAGAGCCTCGGCCACGTAAGAGAGTTATCGGCGACTTCGGTGGTCGATATCCTGTTTGTGGCAGTCGTGATCTACGGGTTCCTGAAACTGTTAAAACGCACCCACGCCATGCCCGCGCTGTTGGGCGTGGCGGCGGTTGGCGTTGCCTTGTACGCGGCCCATATCGAGCAACTGAAGACGGTTGACTGGCTGGTGTCGGCGGTGCTTCCGCTGGCGGTGTTCGCGCTGATCGTGGTGTTCGCTGCCGAAATCCGGCACGCGCTGGGCCGCCTGGGCCGAAGTTTTTCGGCGTCGAGCTGGGGCGGGCGCAGGGTTGAGACCTATGACGACATCGTGCTGGCGGCCAACCTCTTCGCCAAGAACAAAACCGGCGCGTTGATCGTGATCGAGCGTCAGGACGGTCTTGGCAATTACATTGACAGCGGCCTGGCGCTGGACGCGAACCTGTCATACGACCTGCTGGCGACCATCTTCCTTCCCAAAGCGCCGTTGCACGACGGTGCGGTCATCGTGCAGAAGGACCGCATTGCCGCGGCAGCGTGTTTTCTGCCGCTGGCGACGGACCCGCAACTGTCGTCGCAACTGGGGACCCGGCATCGCGCAGGCATCGGGATTACCCAGGACACCGACGCCATCGCCGTGATCGTATCCGAGGAAACCGGCGGCATCAGCATTGCTTCCGGCGGAGAGATTGAGCGCGATATTACGGTAGAGCACCTGCGCGAGCGGATCGGCGAATTGCTGCGAAGGTATATTCCACACACAACGCTGCCCACCGCGGCGACCGACCGCGAACTGGCCAATGGGAAAGCGGCTCCCGAGGAGATGGCGCAGGACGAGGACCTCGCCAGCGGGGCGGAGCTCTGAGGATGCGCGAATTCTTCCGCAAATACGTACTGAACAACCTGGGGCTGAAGCTGATGGCGCTGGCGATTTCGGTGGGATTGTGGTGGGTGGTGTCGCGCGATCCTAACGTGGAATCGATCGTGAAAGCCCCCATAGAGTTTGTTCATGCGCCCGAGAGCCTGGTGATGACAGCGGACGCCCCGTTCGAGATACAAGTGGCAGTGAGCGGGCCGGAACGCACCATTCGCTCGATGGACCAGGCCGAGATCAACGCTGTCATCGACCTGGCCGGAGTGAAGCCCGGCGAGCGGACCTTCGACCTCGATCCGAAGCAAATCCACGCTCCGCGCGGCGTCAAGGTGGAACGGGTAATGCCGTCGCAGATCCATATCAACTTCAGTCCCAGCGCCACGCGCACGGTCGAGGTGCGGCCGCGCGTGATCGGCACGTTTGTCAGCGGGTATGGCATCACCGAGGTTACAGCGGACCCGTCAACCATCGTCATTGAAGGGCCTGCAAACCGGGTGAACGCCATCGATATGGCGATCACTGATCCGGTGGATGCGACCGGCGTGATGGGCAGGGCAACCTTCACCACCCATGCCTATGTGCCGGATCCGCTGGTTCGGATCCGGCGTCCAGCGCCAATTCACGTGACCGTGACGACAGGAAAATCACCCAGGGGAGCAGGCCAGCCTTGAGCGCTACTTCGCAACAGAACTTCAAGCGACAACTATTCGGGACAGACGGAATTCGCGGAGTGGCGGGAGAGTATCCGCTGGATCGCACGACCGTGTATGCGATTGGGCGCGCGCTGGGCCAGCGACTGGCTGAGCGCGACAGTAACGCACGCGTGGTGATTGGGCAGGACACGCGCGAGTCAAGCGCGTGGATCAGCCAGGTCCTGGCGACCGGACTGGAAGCGTCGCGCACGACAGTGGTGAGCGCGGGAGTGATCACGACGCCGGGCGTGGCGTACCTCACGCGCGAGAACGAGTTCTCCGCAGGCATCGTGATTTCAGCGTCGCACAATCCGTGGGAAGACAACGGCATCAAGGTCTTCGGCGCCGACGGCTACAAGCTCTCGGACGAGTTGGAGCACGCCATCGAGGCCGACATTTTTGCGCACATTGAACAGTTGGCGGCGGGCGCGTCGCAGGCCGACCATGCCGGCTACACCATGCTGCCCGGCGACGCGAAGCTGAGAGAGCAATACGCCCAGTGGCTGGCATCGCTGGTGGGGCCGGGCAGCTTCGGAAAGCTGCGGGTGCTGGTGGATTGCGCCAACGGCGCGGCCAGCAGCATCGCTCCCATGGTCTTTAAGGATTGCGACATCAATGCCGACTATCTGCATGTCGATCCCAACGGGCGCAACATCAATGCCAACTGTGGAGCGCTGCATGCCGAGCACGTGGCGTCGGAAGTGACGAAATCGAACGGGAAGTACGATCTGGGCATCACGTTTGACGGAGACTGCGATCGCGCGATGTTCTCCGACGCGGCGGGCAACGTGGTAAACGGCGACGGCGTGCTGCTGCTGGCGGCGCGCGACATGAAGGCCCACGTGCTTCTGCACAACGACACCGTGGTGGCGACTACGATGTCGAACATGGGACTCGAAGCCGCGCTCAAGCACAGCGGCATTCGCATGCTGCGCGCGGCCGTGGGCGACAAGTATGTGCTGGAAGAGATGCTCAAGACCGGCGCCACGCTGGGCGGCGAGCAGTCGGGGCATATCCTGTTTCGCGACATGGACACCACAACGGGCGACGGCATCCTGACCGCGCTGCGCGTGATGGAAGTTGTGGCGCGCGCCGGCAAGCCGCTGGCTGAACTCGTTGGCGACATGAAGGTCTTTCCCCAGCGTATCGAGAACGTGAAGGTACGCGAGAAGCTTCCCATGGAGCAGTTGCCGTCAGTCATGAAAACCATTCGTGCTGCAGAACAAGAACTCGACGGCAATGGTCGTGTGGTAGTGCGATACTCCGGTACGGAAAAGCTGGCGCGTGTGATGGTCGAGGCCGAGTCGGAAGAAGCCATGGTGCGGCACGTGAGGACGATCGCCAGTGCGCTGCAGGCGGCGATTGGGGCACAGTCGGCCCGCTGAGGTCACACTGCAGTTCGCGAGCATCATCGTGCACCCGCCGCTGCTGGCGTTGCAAAGCCAGCGGCGTTACATTAGCTGAGGCGCACAAAATGGGTTCCGGCTTTGAGCAGTCGACACTTATGAACTCATCCCAGGCATCTGCGGTCTGGTCAGCCTCTGGAGTCTGCACCCTGTGGAAGAAGGAGCGACACCTCGAGTCCAAAAGCTAGAGATTGTCCTGTTGGTGGTTCTGGCCATTGTGTGTTTCGGGGTATTCGTCGTTACCCGAAGGGTGGCCGCCAAGGAACAGCGGATGGAAGCCGGGATAGCCGGGATCTGGTATGAACGTGGTGAGCAGTACCTCGGATCCGGACAAATTGAGAACGCGATTCAATCGTTTCGCAAGGCAACCGCAGGCGCGAGGGGCAGCCGGCAATATGCACTGGCCCTAGCCGGCGCCTTGGCTCGCGGCAATCACAATACGGAGGCGCAACAGCTATTACTTCGGCTAAGGGAAGCCGATCCCGAAAATGCGGAGATCAACATCTACCTGGCGAGACTGGCGGCCAAGCGGGATGCAATCCCTGACGCCGTGCGCTACTACCAGAATGCTCTGTATGGCAGGTGGAGTGGAGACGGGGTCGATGAGCGTCGGCGGGACCTGCGCATCGAACTAATCCGTTTGCTGCTCGCGCACCAGCAGCACAACCTGGCGGTTTCAGAACTGCTCATTCTTGAAACCGAGCTTCCCAGTTCAGCCCCTTCCCGCGTGGAAATTGCCGATCTCTTCCGTGATGCCGGTGATCTCCACCATGCCTTAAACAACTACGTTGAAGCGGTTCAACTGGATAATCACAATGTTGATGCGCTGACTGGAGCGGGAGAAATATCGTTCCAGCTCGGCGATTACACCAAAGCTGCCCACTACCTGAAGGCTGCCTTGGAGGTAGCACCAGACTCCCGGAAGGCGAAACAGCTTTTCGCACTTACGGAGGCAGTGCTGGACGAGGACCCGCTCGCCCCGCATCTTGGCGGCCGGGAGCGTCAGGACCGATTGCTCGAAGACTTTACGCTCTCTCTCCAACGACTGGAAAGTTGTCTTACCCAAACACCGGCCGAGCAGGCGGCTGAGATGGAGTCGCTAAAGACAGAGGCCGCCGCCATGCAACCCGAATTGACCCGGCGGAGACATCCGCCAGACTCCGACATGGTGAAGGCTGGGGTAGACCTCATCTTCAGGATACAAACGGCAGCCTCAGCTCACTGCGGGGAACCATCGGTGCCGGATCAGGCGCTACTGCTGATCGGCCTCAAGCACAATGGCGGGAAGAAATGAAGACCCCGGAGCTGCCACTGATCCAGCGGCTGCGTCTGCGCGAGAACCACATATTTCTGGCGTTGACCATACTGATCGGGATTCTCGCCGGGCTGGCCGCCGTACTGTTTACGCTGGCCATCAAGGGTACGACCTACCTGCTGTTCGGGATATCGCCCTCCACCCTGCGCTACATTCTGGTTCCAACCTTGGTCAGTCTAGTCACGGGATTTCTGCTGGCAAAGTTTTTCCCCGAAGCTCGCGGTAGCGGCGTTCCTCAAACCGAAGCCGCTTACCATCTTGAACAGGGACACGTACCTGCCCGCGTAGCGTTCGGAAAGTTTGTGACGGGCGTACTGTGCATAGGCTCGGGCCACTCCATGGGACGGGAAGGGCCCTCGGTGCAGATCGGGGCAGGCATCGCCTCCTCGATCGGGAAGTGGTTTCATCTATCACCCGCTCGGGCCCAGAGCTTGATACCGGTGGCCTCGGCCGCCGCCCTGTCAGCGGCGTTCAATACCCCGGTCGCGGCCGTGCTGTTTGCGCTGGAAGAGATCATCGGGGACATGAACGCGGCATTGCTGGGTTCCACCGTAGTGGCATCGGTGGCTTCCGTGATTGTCGAACGTTCCATCCTCGGAAACAACCCCATCTTCCATGTCCCTCAATACCATCTGGTTCACCCGGCCGAATTGATTGCCTACGTGGCTCTCGGGCTCGTCGGTGGGGTGGTTTCGTTGGCCTTCTCTAAGGGTTTGCTGCGGCTGCGGGAAGTGTTTCTCGCCATGCCGAAGCGGACCCGCGTTTACCAGCCCGCGATGGGTGGGTTGGTCATTGGGGTCATCCTCATTTTCTTTCCGCAGGTACTCGGCGTGGGGTACGAGTACGCCGACCAGGCGCTGAATGGCGCGCTCTTGTTGAATACGTTGCTGTTGTTATGTGTCGCGAAGCTAGTAGCGACGATTGTCTCGTACGCCTCCGGAAATGCTGGGGGGATCTTTGCTCCCAGCCTGTACCTTGGAGCGATGGCCGGTGGCGCGATCGGCGTGGTGGTGCACCACTTCGCTCCATTCCCGACCGCGGATCCTGGTGCCTATGCCATGGTCGGCATGGGCGCCCTGTTTGCAGGAATCATCCGCGCTCCCATGACCTCGGTGTTCATGATTTTCGAGCTGACCCAGGACTATCAGGTACTGGTGCCGCTGATGATTGCCAACATGATCAGCTTCCTGATTTCAAAGCACTACCAGCCGGTGCCGCTTTATCGGGCATTGCTGCAGCAGGACCATGTTCACCTGCCTCCGGCCATGGCCCGGCCACCAACCGGCATGTGGCGGGCGAGCGACATCATGACCCGCGACTTCTCGCTTATCCCTCCGGATACTCGGATCGCAGATGCACTCAAGGTCGTCGCAAACCCTGACTCTCCAGCATTCCTGGTAGGGAGCGATGGTCTGTACTCAGGTCTGGTCACGCGGGATCAAATCCAGCGGGCTCTTCGCTCCGAAATGCCAGACAGCCTGATCTCGACTTTGACCATCACGGACCTTGCGCACGTGCATCCAGACCATCCGCTCGAACTGGCGCTGGAGCGTCTGGGAAAGAACCCAGGCATACTGCCGGTGGTGAGCCGAAGCGAGGTTCGACACCTCCAGGGCGTGATCACTCCTGGCACGGTGATTCAATTCCTGCAAAAAGTCAGCCAGGATCAGACCGCCGGATCAACCGAGGACGAAAACCCACCCTAGTCAAGCAATATTGCAAATGTCTGGTTCTTCACCGTAACTACGCTGACGGTCATTCATGAGATAGTTTGTAGGGGTGGATGCAGGCTGTTCACGACTGATAATCCAAAACCTTATGGCTGACAAAAACGATCCTTTGCCGCACCCCAACCAGCGTGTCCCGCTGGCCTACGAGAACAAGAAGTTCCTGAATGGTCCTGACGGCCGCATCTTGCGCATCCTGGCGGAGTATCAGGAGCCACTGTCGAAATTCCGGCGCGAGCGCATTCAGGACACCATTGTCTTCTTTGGCTCAGCGCGGTTTCGGAGCCGGGAGACGACGGAAGCCGCGCTCGAGGAATTGCGCAAGTCCGCAGTCGATACGCCCGAGATGCAGGAGCGCATCAAGAGAGCCGAGTCTGACGTTGTGATGTCGCGCTACTACGAAGACGCGCGCCGACTCTCGTTCCTGATCTCCAAGTGGACACAGACTATCAGCCAGCCACGTCATCGGTTTGTGGTTTGCACCGGCGGCGGCCCGGGAATCATGGAAGCCGCCAATCGGGGCGCATCCGAAGCCGGTAGCAAGACCATCGGACTCAATATCAACCTGCCCTTTGAGCAGATTCCCAACCCGTATATCACTCCCGAACTGAACTTTGAGTTTCACTACTTCTTCATGCGTAAGCTGTGGTTCGCCTATCTCGCCAAGGCACTGGTAGTGTTTCCGGGAGGATTTGGCACCTTCGACGAAATGTTCGAGTTACTGACGCTGTCACAGACCGAGAAGCTCGCCAAGCACATCGGAGCGGTAGTCTACGGCAAAGAGTATTGGGACAAGATCGTCAACTTCCAGGCCCTGGTAGATGCCGGAACCATCTCAGCCAGAGACCTTAGCCTGATCCATTGGGCGAACTCCCCGGAAGAGGCCTTCGAGTTTCTGCGCAACGACTTAGAGCGGCATCACATCGAGCACTCCAGCGCGCTCGATTCGGGCCCTGACATCGCCAAAACTCGGATCTTACGCAAGCAGGTAACGAGGAATTAAGGTTGTGCCGATTTTTTGCCCCGTGGGACAAGATATGTGTTACCGATAGCCAATAACTGCCATGGCACCTCAAAAACCGCCACTTTGGTCACATGCACGAAACTCGGACACGGTGTACAGTAATGCCCTCATGCACTTGGGACTCGAGGTAGTTGGGCGAAGCGAGGTGGGCCGGGTTCGTCCGTCCAACGAGGACAGCTTTGGCTTCGACCTGCGGCAGGGCGTCTTCGTGGTGTGCGACGGTATGGGAGGACACGCGGCCGGCGAAGTCGCCAGCAAGATCGCGGTCGATACTGTCCTTTCGTACTTCCGCGATCATGAACCGCTGGCAGCCGACGCCAGTCTCGTCGATGCGCCTCTGGGAGCGCAAATGCTCTCCGATGCCGTCAACAAGGCCAACGAGTCCATACTGGAATACGCCGACGGGCACGCTGCCGCCTCGGGCATGGGAACCACGCTGGTAGCGGTGCGTTACTTTGAAGGCAAATTCACCATAGCGCATGTCGGGGACAGCCGCATCTATCTGCTTCGCGAAGGCAGCCTTCTGCAATTGACCGAAGATCACTCCCTCGTAATGGAGCAGGTGCGGCGCGGCGTTCTGACCCTCGAGGAAGCCAAGAAGTCCACCGCGCAACATATCATCACGCGCGCCTTGGGCACCGAAGAGAACATCCCGCCAGACCTGGCCGAATTCCCAGCCCAGGACGGCGACATTCTCATGCTGACCACGGACGGCATTCTCCGGCATCTCGAGGACGACCAGATCCATGACATCTTGGCCAATACCAAGCCGCTGCAGGCGGCGTGTGACGCCGTGATCGAGGCGGCGCTCGACGCTGGAGGCGAAGACAACGCCACCTGCATCCTGATTGGCGTGAGACGTGAAAACGAAGACGTGCCCACCACCAGCAGCGACTAATTCCCCTGCAGCCCTCTGTTAAACTCGACTGTTTTGGTTGTGTGGCGAGGCCGCACCAGGGGCAATCATGGATATCAAAACTGTAGGTGTGATCGGCGCAGGCACCATGGGCAACGGCATCGCCCATGTGTTCGCGCGCAGTGGCTACGATGTGGTGCTGGTCGATGTTGAGCAGCGCTTTCTCGATCGCGGAATGGAGACGATCCGCAAGAACCTTGACCGCGAGGTCGCTAAGGAAAAGATTACCGCCGAGGCGCGGGATGCGGCTGTCGCCCGTATCAGTCCGACGGCGGACCGTAAGCGCCTGTCGGCTTGCGAATTCATCGTTGAGGCGGCCAGCGAACGCTTCGAGATCAAGTCGGATCTTTTTCGTGACCTCGACCGACTCTGCCGTCCCGAGGTCATACTGTCGTCGAATACGTCGTCCATCTCGATTACCAAGCTGGCAGCGGTAACCAAGCGTCCTGACAAAGTCATCGGGATGCACTTCTTCAACCCGGTGCCAATGATGAAGCTGGTCGAGGTGATCCGCGGGCTGGCGACTTCGGACGAGACTTACTCTACGGTCAAACAGTTGGCCGAAAAGCTGGAGAAGACGCCGGTCGAGGTCAACGACGCGCCCGGATTCGTTTCGAATCGCGTCCTTATGCCGCTGCTCAACGAGGCCATGTACACGGTGATGGAAGGCGTGGCCACGCCCGAGGCGGTCGATCAGGTGTTCAAGCTGGGCATGGCGCATCCCATGGGCCCGCTGACCCTAGCGGATTTCATCGGGCTCGACGTCTGCCTCGACATCATGCGCGTCATGCACTCCGGGCTTGGCGATCCCAAGTACCGCCCCTGCCCGCTGCTGATCAAAATGGTCGATGCGGGATGGCTGGGCCGCAAATCCGGGCGCGGGTTCTACCAATACTAGGCATCATGGCCGATACCGTTTCCCGCACTAACCCGCTGATCTATGTTTTCGCCATGTTGTGCGGGCTGTTCTCCGGATGGGTCAACCAGAAAGTCGACGACGCTCTGCTGACGGCGCTCTGCATGGTCGGATTCGCCATGCTACTGGGTGCGTGGAAGCCGCAACGGCCGTGGCGCTGGGTGCTGCTGGTGTGGATCGGCGTGCCCATCGTGCTGGCTTACTACGCCTATGTCGTGAAATGGCCGCACGACCGCGGGCAGGTGTATGGCGCATTCCTGCAGTTACTCGCCGCCAGTGCCGGAGGCTTCGGCGGCCACTTCATGCGCAACATGATCGAACACGTTTTCCTGGCGAAGGGGGACTGATGCATCAGGCGACAAATAGAAAAAGGCGCGATCGCTCGCGCCTTGCTTCTTTTCTCACTAGCCACTGACCACTAGCCACTGAATTAGTCGTGCACGCCGTCCATGAAGGCGCGCAGCTTGCGCGAACGCGAAGGATGACGCAGCTTGCGCAGCGCCTTCGCCTCGATTTGCCGGATGCGCTCGCGGGTGACCGCGAACGACTGGCCGACCTCTTCGAGGGTGTGCTCGGAGCCGTCTTCCAGACCAAAACGCATCTTGATCACCTTCTCCTCGCGGGCAGTCAGCGAGCGCAGAACGGTCGCCGTCTGCTCCTTGAGGTTGACGTTGATCACGGCCTCGGCCGGCGAGACCACGGCGCGGTCCTCGATGAAGTCGCCGAGGTGAGAATCTTCCTCCTCGCCAATCGGCGTCTCCAGCGAAATCGGCTCCTGCGCGATCTTGAGCACCTTGCGCACCTTGGCCACCGGGATATCCATGCGCTTGGCGATCTCTTCCGAAGTAGGCTCGCGACCGAGCTCCTGTACAAGCTGACGCGAGGTGCGAATGAGCTTGTTGATGGTCTCGATCATGTGCACCGGAATGCGGATGGTGCGCGCCTGGTCGGCGATGGCGCGGGTGATGGCCTGCCGGATCCACCACGTCGCATAGGTCGAGAACTTGTAGCCGCGGCGGTATTCGAACTTGTCCACTGCCTTCATCAGGCCGATGTTGCCTTCCTGAATGAGATCGAGGAACTGCAGCCCGCGGTTGGTGTACTTCTTGGCGATCGAGACGACGAGGCGCAGGTTGGCCTCGATCAGTTCGCGCTTGGCGTACTCGGCATCGACGTCGCCTTGCACGATCTCGCGCTGCGTGCGCTTGAGTTCCGCGAAGCTGGCGCCGGCGTCCTGCTCCATGCGCTCCAGGTCGGCGCGGATACCGCGTACCTGCTTGCGCAGTTCCTTCTTCTGCTCGTCGGAGCGCGTCGCCTCGGCCCGCTTCTCGAAGTTGTTGGCCTGCTTGTCGAGTCCGCGCATGCTGTCGACCGTCTTGTTGACGCGGTCGATCAGGCGCTTACGCTCGTTGTTGGTGAAGCCCAGCTTGCGGATGACCCGCGAAATGCCGACCTGCTCGCGGCCCAAGCGCCCAGCGCGTCTTGCGGTGCAGGCGGGCATTCTTCTTCTGCGGAATACCCGAGAGCTTTTCCACCAACTGCTCAGACTTCCTGTAGTGCTTGTTGAGCTCGTCGATCTTGCCGGTGATGTCCTTCAGGCGGTTGAGCAGCACCTCCTCGGTGATCTCGTCCTCGTCGAAGAGCACCACTTCCTTGATGGAGCGCACTCCGCGTTTCAGGTCCTCGCCCATGGCGATGATCTCGCGGATGACGATGGGCGAGCGCGAGAGCGCTTTCAACACGCGCAGCTGGCCGCGCTCAATGCGCTTGGCGATTTCGACTTCGCCCTCGCGGGTGAGCAGCGGCACCGTCCCCATCTCGCGCAGATACATGCGGACAGGATCGTTGGTCTTCTCCAGCGCGCCGGGCGTAAGATCGAGCTCCACGTCTTCGCCGGCTTCGAGATCGCCTTTGTCGAACTTGTCGAGCGCACCTGGAGATTTCGGGCCTTCGAGCACATCGATACCCTGGCCGCCAATGGTGGTGATCAGGTCGTCGAGGTCGTCGGGAGAATGCACATCGTGCGGGATCAGGTCGTTCACCTCATCGTAGGTGAGGTAGCCCTTTTCTTTCCCTGCATCGATTAATTTCTTAATGTCGTCAAACTTATCGTCGAGAGCCAAAGCAGAATTTCCCCTAGCTGGCGCCTTTCGTGAGGCGCACGTGTTCCGTGCAGAAAACGGCGGGAGCGGTACTGGAGTACCGCCATATGCGGAAACCTTTGAATTTTAGCACACGCAGGGCCCGCCGCCCAAGCGTTTTCCTCGGATGAATCGGCTGGCCATGAGACGCACCAGAAACAAAGCCGGGTCAAACGTTACTATTTAGATGAGCCGAGATTGGGCATGGCTTCACGGTTTTTGCGCCCTGGCGAGCGTCCTGCTCGAAGCCGCAGCAAAGTGCAACTGTTTTAATTACAGTAACTTATCGAATTGAGCCAGCGGCCTCGCCGATGCTTCCAATGGCCCGGCGCAGCTTTACCCGCTCCCGCAGCAGACGGGCCGACGAAACCGTGTCATTGCGACGCTCAGCATCCTTCAATTGCTGCTGAAGCTCGTCGAGTTGGCGCAACATTCGGCGGCGGCCCAACGAGCGGATAGCACTTTCGAGAAGTTCCGGCGTTAGTTCCTCGCGATCATCCAGAAGAATAGACGCGATCCGGCGGCGATCGTGATCGTCGAGTGGGAGGCTCATCGGATCGACCCCCTCCTCGTGAGCGGTGAGCAAGGCATCGATCAGTCCCTGTGCACCCGTGCCCTCGTGCAACCGCTCCTGAGTGAGGAAGTAGTGCGCCTGACGAGCCGGATCGAAGTCTGGATCCTGCCCTTCGCGCTCACTGTGCGCAGCATGCGCCAGGTCGCGGCTGGCAAGGGCGCGAATCAGCACCCGCTCGGCATCGGTAAGCTCAGCATGCGCCGGCACAGCCACCCGTGAAGCTGCGCGTCCCGTGGCGGCGTGACGCAACTCCTGGCGCAGCACCTTGGATTCAATCCCAATGCGATGCGAGATTTCGTTGGCCAGTTCGTCACGCACGATGCGGCTTGGCACCCGTTGGATATGGGGCAGCAGATAGTTCAGGGCCTTCACTTTTCCCTCAGGCGTGCGCACCGGATGCAGCGCGCGCGCCCGCTCGATGAGGTAGTCGAAATACTTCTGCGATTGCCCGAGAGCATCGGTATAGGCCGCGACTCCCTTGCGGTGAATGTAGAGATCGGGATCGAAACCCGCCTCCAGCGTGAGCACCTTGATCTCGAAGTCCTCGCTCACCAGCAACGCCAGCGATCGCTCGGCCGCAGCGGCGCCCGCTGTATCGGGATCGAAGTTCACTACGATTTTCTTGCTGAAGCGCCCTAGTAGTCGCGCCTGGGCATCGGTGAAAGCGGTGCCGGAGCTGGCAATCACGTTGTGCAGACCCGCGGAGTACACGGTGATGCAGTCCATCTGGCCCTCCACCAAGATGGCGTAGTCGAGCTTGCGGATGGCATCCTTCGCCTTGTCGAGATTGAACAAGACGCGCGACTTCGAATAGATCGGCGTCTCCGGCGAGTTGAGGTATTTCGGCCCGGATTTCTCATCGGTGGCCAGCGTACGCCCGGTAAACGCGATCACCTTGCCCTGCTCGTTGGCGATGGGAAACATCACCCGGTTGCGAAACTTGGAATAAAGCGCCGTCTTTTGTTGCGCCTGCTCGTCCTCGCCCTTGTCCTTCCAGGAAAACAGTCCCGACTCGCGCATGGTGTCTTCGTCATATTGTCCGCGCAGCGAATCGCGCAGTAGAAATCCTGACTCGGGCGCGAAACCGATGCGGAATTCGGCGATCGTTTCGGAGTTGAGGCCGCGTGTCTTCAGGTACTCGCGCGCGCGTGCTGCTTCCGAACGCTTCAACTGATCCTGAAAAAATGCGCACGCCCGTTCGTGGATCTCGATCAGGCTGCCGCGCTGCTTTGCCTGCCGCGCTTCCTCGGGAGAGGAGTACGTGACCTTTGGCATCGGGATATCGAGCTTCTCGGCCACCATGCGCACGGCTTCGGGGAAGGTGATGTTTTCAATCTTCTGCACGAAGCTAAAGACATCGCCTCCGGCGTTGCAGCCGAAGCAATGAAAGAACTGGTTGCCGGCGTGGACGGAGAACGACGCGGTCTTTTCCTGGTGAAACGGGCACAGTCCCTGATAGTTTTGCGCGCCGCTCTTGCGCAGTTTGACGTACTCGCCCACGATGCGGACGATGTCGGCCTGCTGCTTGACGGTGTTGGCAAAATCGCCGGGATTGGCCATTGAACTAGTGTGCAGCAAAGGGCGGGACGATGCAGCCGGATTCGGCGCGGAGTTGTGGATTATTTGTGCAATTCGCGGTGAAATGCGTGGAGCGCAGTGAATTACAGGCCCTGTCCCACTATCAAAACCGGTGACGTGGGTTGGTCGGAGCCGGCCTCGTCCTCAAGGGTCACATGTTGCCTAGTACTTTTCGTAGATTAGCGTAAGATAAATGGGGATGCACATTGCGAATCTCACGTTTCGTCCACTCGAAGGGCGTGGCGGTTTTGTTGTATGCAGCTATGAATCGGTCGATTGCCTCTCGGACCTGCTGGGGTGAGGTGAAACTTGCCCCTCGCAAAGCGCGACGACTCAGGATGCTGAACCAGCATTCAATCTGATTGAGCCAACTGGCGTGGGTAGGCGTGAAGTGGAAATGGACCGTGCGATGACGCGCCAGCCAACGGTCATGCTTCGGTTTGTGGGTATTGAGATTGTCCACCACCACGTGCAGTTCCCGGCCCGGATAGAGTGCGACCACCTCGTTCATGAAGGCAAGAAAATCGCAGCGTCGACGCCGGTGAGCGTGTCCGCCCTTGACTTGGCCGGTGAGCACATTGAGGGCGGCGAACAGAGTTGTGGTGCCGTGGCGTTTGTACTCATGACTGAAACCGGTCACCGCTTGGCCGTTGGGCAGTTTTAAGTAGCCTTGCGCTCGCTCCAAGGCTTGAATATGCGGCTTTTCATCCACCGCAAGGATGACCGCGTGTTCCGGCGGGTCCAGGTACAGGGCAACGATATCGGCCGCCTTGGCGCAAATTGCGGATCGGTACTGATGCACCAGCTACGGCGGCGCTGTAAATGGATTCCTTGGGTGCGCAACACGCGCCAGACTTGATGTTTGGATACATCCCCCAAAGCGTTCGCCACCAACCCTCCGGTCCAGCTCCCATGGCCGGCTGGCGGCGGCTGGTCCAGTTGGTCCAGAACGCGGCGCCGGGTGTCTTCGTCGTAGCGGGGCGCAGCTCCTGGCCGCGGGGCATCCTGTAGCCCGGTCAAACCAGCTTGGGAAAAACGTACTCGCCACTTGCTGACGGTTGCGGGCCGTCTGCGCTGCGCACGGGCGATGGCAATCGTGCCTTGACCGTTGGCGGCGGCCAGAACCATGCGGGCTCGCTCGGCCAGACGCCTCTCGGTCTTGCCCGCGCGAACCCAACTCTCCAGCGTGGAGCGGTCTTCTGTGTCAATGTAAGGGCGGTGGGGTATTTGCTCATGCCCAATCATGACATAGCACGTCTTTCATTGCAACTAAGTACTAGCCTTGCTTTCGCCGTTGCTGCATTTCCGCCAGCATCTCGGCACGGGTGCTCTCGGGCAAAGTCTCGCGGATGGCGGGGAAGATGACCGCCTCTTCGAGTTCGAGATGTGCCCGGAAGATTTCGTCCAACGCCGAGGTGAGAGAGCACATCTCGGCGCCGACCTGGGGCAGGGCGCCGGGATTCCGCTCGAGCAGCTGCAGCAAGGGCATCAGTCGCTCGACGAACTCGAAGATACCCTGGTGCTGATCGGCCATGGCGAGCAGCGCGTGACGCACTCGCTCTCCGGCCACTGGATCGAGCCGCGGGCGCACTGTGTCTTCTTCATCAGCCTCATGCAACGGTAGCGAGACTGAGTAGTAACGGTAAACTGCAGCCGCAGCCTGGCGGATCTCGTCGTCGGTGGCGCCCTGAGCGTGCGCCAGCTTGGAGGCGGCCGCGGCGAAATGGCGGATACGCAAATGACAGCCGATCAATAGATCGACTGCGTCTTCCGGCGGTTCATTGGCTGGGCGCGGAGGAGTGATCTGATTCAGCATGGGCTTCTATTATCGCGCAAAAACGAAAGACAAACAGCAACCATGGAGCTTGCGGACAAAATCTGCTCGGGAAGACTAGTACTTAGTTGCAATGAAAGGCGTGCTATGTCATGATTGGGCATGAGCAAATACCCCACCGCCCTTACATTGACACCAGAAGACCGCTCCACGCTGGAGAGTTGGGTTCGCGCGGGCAAGACCGAGAGGCGTCTGGCCGAGCGAGCCCGCATGGTTCTGGCCGCCGCCAACGGTCAAGGCACGATTGCCATCGCCCGTGCGCAGCGCAGACGGCCCGCAACCGTCAGCAAGTGGCGAGTACGTTTTTCCCAAGCTGGTTTGACCGGGCTACAGGATGCCCCGCGGCCAGGAGCTGCGCCCCGCTACGACGAAGACACCCGGCGCCGCGTTCTGGACCAACTGGACCAGCCGCCGCCAGCCGGCCATGGGAGCTGGACCGGAGGGTTGGTGGCGAACGCTTTGGGGGATGTATCCAAACATCAAGTCTGGCGCGTGTTGCGCACCCAAGGAATCCATTTACAGCGCCGCCGTAGCTGGTGCATCAGTACCGATCCGCAATTTGCCGCCAAGGCGGCCGATATCGTTGCCCTGTACCTGGACCCGCCGGAACACGCGGTCATCCTTGCGGTGGATGAAAAGCCGCATATTCAAGCCTTGGAGCGAGCGCAAGGCTACTTAAAACTGCCCAACGGCCAAGCGGTGACCGGTTTCAGTCATGAGTACAAACGCCACGGCACCACAACTCTGTTCGCCGCCCTCAATGTGCTCACCGGCCAAGTCAAGGGCGGACACGCTCACCGGCGTCGACGCTGCGATTTTCTTGCCTTCATGAACGAGGTGGTCGCACTCTATCCGGGCCGGGAACTGCACGTGGTGGTGGACAATCTCAATACCCACAAACCGAAGCATGACCGTTGGCTGGCGCGTCATCGCACGGTCCATTTCCACTTCACGCCTACCCACGCCAGTTGGCTCAATCAGATTGAATGCTGGTTCAGCATCCTGAGTCGTCGCGCTTTGCGAGGGGCAAGTTTCACCTCACCCCAGCAGGTCCGAGAGGCAATCGACCGATTCATAGCTGCATACAACAAAACCGCCACGCCCTTCGAGTGGACGAAACGTGAGATTCGCAATGTGCATCCCCATTTATCTTACGCTAATCTACGCAACTAAGTACTAGGGCAATCCAGTCCGGCGGGTCAGGCGAGATCGAGAGTGGCCCAAGCTCTCGTTTACTTCTCGAACTTCATCTCCACCGTCACCTGCACAGGGACGGGCTTCCCGTCCTTCTTTGCCGGAGAAAACTTCCACGTCTTGACAGTGGAGACGGCGCTCTGCTGAAACGCGTCATTGGAGGCGCGCAGCACGTGCACCAGTTCGACGCGGCCTTTGGCATTGATCCCAACCAGCATGTCGACGATGCCATTCGGCTCGGTGTAGGGCGGCAACTCGGGGTAAGCGGGGTCGGGTGACTTGATAGCCTTTGGCGGCTTCATGTCTTTGGTCACGTGCTGATAGGCGCTAAAGGATTCGTCGTCAGAAACCGCGTTAGGCGTGCTGGTGGACATCTTCGATGACGAGTCGCCCGCGGTGGTCGTGGACTGCGTGGCAGCGCGTGAAGCGAATACAAGGGTCAAGATCGCGAAAGCGATCAGCGTACTAGTGCGCATGAAGTTCCCTGAGTGGTTTGAAGGACGCACCGCTATCTTAACCGCGTGGGCGCGAATCGGAAAATCCGAGGAAGTTGCGGGGTCTTGCACAAATACGCATCAATACAGACTATATCCAACCGCCACCTCGATCTGAACCGGTACCGGCTCGCCGTCTTTCGTTGCGGGCGTGAACTTCCATTGTTTGACCGCATCGGCGGCATTGGCATCCAATCCCGGCTCGAGCGAGCACACTACCTTGACCGCGTCCACGGTGCCGGCGGTGTTGATCGCCACAGCCAGCAAGACGTTTCCCTTGATCTTCGCTTTTCGCGCGGTTTCCGAGTATTGCGGGTCAGGCGCTGACACGGGGCGTCCCAGTTTCACGGCGGTGTTGTTACCGAGCAGGTACAGGTTAGGGTCGAACCACGCGGTCTTGCTCTCAACCGTATCTGGGCAGGGACCCTTGAGTGTCGCAGGCGACGTGAAAGGCGGTGATTGTCCTGGCGCGGCTGTGGCGAGACACAGTCCGGTAATGAGTACGGCCGCGAATCGAAGCCTCATCGTTGCCCCTCTAACGTACGTGCGACGCCGATGCCGCATATTGTAATCCCAATCAAAATGCCCCGAGCTCTGCACTCCTAAACGTCAAATTCCCGCTGAGCCCCGCTCGATTCACGGCGAAGACCTGTAGAGCACGCAGTTGACTTACTTTCATTCTTCTCCGTGTCCTCCGTGCCTACGTGGTGAATTATTTCCGGCGGGCTAATGTAAACTGAAGACTCCGAGAATCTCTCCCTCCTGCTGTTCCCACGCTGGAAAGGACCCGCAGGGGCTGAAGCCCTTTGACTTTGCGGCCAATTGCGGCACGACTGAAGTCGTGCCCTGATACGAGGCCCTCGCTTTCACCAAGGAGCTGTAATTGAGCAAGAGCCTACGCAATATCGCCATCATCGCGCACGTGGACCACGGCAAAACCACGCTGGTGGATGCCATGCTGAACCAGAGCGGCACATGGCGCTCCAACGAAGCGCACGCTGAGCGCGTGATGGACAGCAATGAGCTGGAGCGCGAGCGCGGCATTACCATCCTGGCGAAGAACACCGCCATCTTTTATCACGACATAAAAATCAACATCGTCGATACGCCGGGCCACAGCGATTTCGGCGGCGAAGTCGAGCGCGCCCTCAAGATGGTCGACGGCGTGATGCTGCTGGTGGACGCCAGCGAAGGCCCGCTGCCGCAGACCCGCTACGTGCTGAGTAAGGCGCTGGAAGCCAAGCTGCCACCAATTCTTGTCATCAACAAGATCGATCGCCCGGACGCGCGTGCGCAGGAAGTACTGAACGAGGTCTACGACCTGTTTATCGATCTCGATGCGGGCGAAGACCAGATCGATTTTCCCGTGCTCTACACCAACGCCAAGGCGGGCACGGCGACAACCGATCCCGACACTCCGGGTGAAAATCTGCAGCCGCTATTTGAGACCATAGTGAATACCATCCCGCACCCCACGGGCGATGCCGATGGACCGCTACAGGTGCTGGTGGCCAACCTCGACTACAGCGACTACCTGGGACGGCTGGCCATCGCGCGCGTCTTCAACGGCACCCTGCGCACCGGAGAAGACGTGGCCGTTGCCAAGCGCGACGGCTCGATGGAAAACACCAAGATCACCAAGCTGTTTACCTTCGCCGGACTGAAGCGCACCGACATTGCCGCGACCGAGTTGGGCGATATCGTCGCCGTCGCGGGCGTCGAGGGCATCAACATCGGTGAGACCATCACCAACGTCGAGAACCCTGCGCCGCTGCCGGTGATCACGATCGATGAGCCGACCATCGCTATCCAGTTCATGGTGAACACCTCGCCGTTCGCCGGACGCGAAGGGCAGTACGTCACCTCGCGCAACCTGCGCGACCGCCTGCAGAAAGAGCTGCTGACCAACGTCTCCCTGCGCGTGGAGGAGACCGAGGCCACCGACTCGTTCAAGGTGATGGGACGCGGCGAGTTGCAACTGGCCATCCTCATCGAGATGATGCGGCGCGAAGGCTTCGAACTCGCAGTGGGCAAGCCCGAAATCGTCACCAAACATATCGACGGCAAGCTAATGGAGCCGGTCGAGCTCCTGACCATCGACGTGCCCGAGTCGTTCGTGGGTGTGGTGATCGAAAAGCTGGGCACCCGCAAGGCGCAGATGCAGAAGATGCACAATCACGGCTACGGCCGCGTGCGCATGGAGTTCACCGTGCCCAGCCGCGGCCTGATTGGA
The DNA here is from genome assembly GCA_963758255.1 of uncultured Acidobacteriaceae bacterium. Lineage (GTDB taxonomy): Bacteria > Acidobacteriota > Terriglobia > Terriglobales > Acidobacteriaceae > DASRAA01. The sequence continues at coordinate 631,477 of CAVWUX010000008.1, read as the reverse complement.
CTGCGAAGCGAATTGCTGACTGACACACGCGGCACCATCGTGATGAATTCGCTCTTCGAGGGCTACACCGAATGGCTGGGCGACATCCCGCACCGGGTGACCGGAGCGTTGGTGTCCGACCGCAACGGCGCGACTACCGCCTATGCGCTGTGGGGCTTGCAAGAGCGCGGCGAGCTGTTCGTCGGGCCGGGAGTGGAGGTGTACGAAGGCATGGTCGTCGGCGAGAACGCTCGCGACAACGATCTCGATGTGAACATCGTGCGCGAGAAGAAGCTGACCAACATGCGCTCCTCCACCGCCGACGAAGCCATTCGACTGGTGCCCTTCAAGAACCTGAATCTGGAGCAGGCTATAGAGTTCATCGCCGACGATGAACTGGTGGAGGTCACGCCCAAGACCCTGCGCCTTCGCAAGAAGATCCTGCAGCAGAACCGGCGTCCCAAGCGCAACGCGCAGCCCAAGGAAGTGGAAGCGGGATAGAACAAGAAAGTGCGAGGAGTTCGACACTCCTCGCACTTGAGATTTGAATTTCCTTCAGTTACCGGGCGAGTTTACGACGAATCGCACCGAAGACTCCTAGTGCGCCAGTACCCAGCAGCATCATGCTGCCCGGCTCTGGAGTCGCGCCATAAGGTTGCGCGTTCCCGCCGAACTGGCCACCCTGGTTGTCATACAGGAAGAAGTCGACAGAGGACTGTGCGCCGCCGCCGAGAGCCTGATATACCGAAGTGTAGTCGCCGGGATTCCCGATGACCCAGGACTCCTGCAATCCGCAAGCGCTGCAAAGGAAGCCTGAAGGCTGATAGCCGAACGCGTCTAACCAGCCATAAGGATTGTCAGGGGCAGTAGGGGTGAAGCCGGATTCCGGAAGGTTGGCCGCAACCGAGTTAAACCCGAACCCGACGATCGTATTCGGGCCGTAGGACAACAGGTCGGCGGCGATGGTTCCGTTGCCATTGAGGGTGAAAATCACCTGCCCGACGGCCGGAATCGAGGTCAAACTGGTATCGAGGTTGAAGTATCCGATAACGGAATCAGCGTAGCTGGCTCCCACGCTGAATACCAAAAGGCAAGTGACCAGAAGCAGCCCACGAAGCTTGCGCATAAGCAAAAGTCTCCTTAGAGGGTTCGTACCCGAGAACAATAGGGCACGTTACTCTCCATTGTGGCAGCATGTATTATCAACAACTTACTACCTCGCCACCCTCTAAAGCCGCAAGTTGTTGCACATAAGATGGCAATACTGTTCCGTTACTTACTCACTGTTTGGTTACCGGGTACTGCTGGAACAGCTTCTCGACCGTGGTGTTGACCTGGTTGAGGAGTTTTTCCCGGTTATCGTCACTCAGCTTCTGTTGAGCGATACCGCGCCAGATCAGCCTCTTGCGCGCGGCGTCGATCACGTCCACCACCAGTTGACCTTTGTGGATGACGACTGTGGTGACCGTCCCCGGAATGCCGTACCACATCGTGATCCCATAGTTGAGGGGCGGGATGGCGCTCCCGTAGATGGGGTCGGTGTAATTCGCACTCACATCGCTGTCGATGGCCCCGTACACCTGGATGTAGATGTCGGGATTGTCGCTGACCTGCTTCAATCCGCGCTTGAGCAGATCGTCCTGCACCGCGGCCAGGATGGCGAGCCGCAGCATCGGCTTCGCGGGGGCTGGGTTCGAGTCCAAGGCAAAGGTCTTGAACTTCGAGAAGTCGGTGGACTTGTCGTATTCGACCTTGATCTTCTGGGCCTGCGCACCAGCGCAGGCGAACATCATCAAGAAACACAGCAGGAATTGCGCACGACTCGAACCGAAGGACCGCATGAATTCTCCCGAACTCGTAAGAGGATTTGAAGTAAGCAGAATTAGAACATAATGGAGTGATGGCCGTGTGCCGATTCCGTCCGTAGCGCCGAGGTGCTGAGCGATAGATCAAGCTCTCACTCGTAGCGCAGCGCTTCCACTGGATCGAGCCTTGCGGCCTTCACCGCCGGATAGATACCGAAGAACAGCCCCGCACTCATGGGCAGGTGCGAATACATCGACAAACGAAGAAGCGGGTCACGGAAACCCGCCTACAGACTTTAGGACGGAACGTGCATCTATCGCCTGGTTCGAGACCTACTTGGCGGCGCCGACGGCCTTGACTCGCGCGTTCAGGCGGGCTTTGTAGCGGCTGGCGGTGTTCTTGTGCAGAACGCCCTTCTGGACGCCTTTGTCCACGAGGGAAGTGGTGGCGCTGTAGGCCTTCTGGGCTTCAGCCTTGTCGCCCTTGCCGATGGCCTCGCGCAAGTCGCGCAAAGCACTGCGCAGGCGGGACTTATTGGCGCGATTCTGCGCCGTCTTCTTTTCTGTCTGACGAGCGCGCTTCAGCGCCGAGTAGTGGTTTGCCATAACTGTGCGGTGATCCTCTGGTAGAAAATCTCGACGTAAGCCGAATACTTGATTTTACAGGAGAATGAACCGAATCGGCAAGCTGGGCTGCGCTCGGTGGAGCCGAATTGCATCGGGGCTTTTCCCTTTCCGACTTTCTACAAAAGCATGCGGTATTAAGCGCTATACTCTTCTCCGTCATGCTCCCGTGGCCGTTCCAGTTTGTGGCCCTCTGTTTCATGGCTCTCATAGGGGTAGCGCAGTGGCTTGACTGGCAGTCGGGTATTCAGGAGAGACAGCTCGATTGCCACTTCAGGAAGCGTGGAGTGTAAGCAGTCTGCAGATGCAGCCACCCCGTCGCGCCCCTCGACCGGAGAGCAGACCCATTGGAGCGCTTCTTTTTCTCCCGCCACGCCATCTAACCAAGTAGGTGCCTGGTTTCGCACCATCGCAGTTAAGGCACCTTAAATAATACGGTTTTTCAGTCGAACGGCATTGACGCCATTTTGATTCGGGGATAGGCTTACGGGCAATGGTAGTTTTTCGCTTCGGCGAACAACCCGGATGTACTTCCTTTTCGACTCCAAGAAATTCCTGCGCAACCAATTTGTCAGGCCGAAACTTTCGGTCTGGCAAGAAATCCACGCTTGCATACAACCAGCTTCAGGAGGCTAGCGACCGACCCTAAATGAAGACCAACATCGAGATCAGCCCAAACATAGAGACACTCTTTGGCACGCGCGACGAAAATCTGCGATTGCTCGAAGACGGCCTGAAGGTCACCATCGGAATGCGGACGGACTCCATCGAGATTGAAGGGGCGCCCAGCGATGTCGCCCGCGCCGGCCAGGTGTTTGCCGACTATCAGCACCTGCTCCGCAATGGGTTCACTTTTGTGAACGGCGACCTCGGCGCCATGCTGAAGGTGCTGACGTCCGACAGCACGGCCACCCTGCGGGGACTGGCTGAGGCCGGCAAGCAGCGCTCGTTTGGCAAGCGAACGGTGCAGCCCAAGAGCATTAATCAGCGGCGGTACCTAGAGGCCATCGAGAAGAACGACATGGTCTTCGGCGTCGGCCCGGCGGGCACCGGCAAGACTTATCTGGCGGTGGCGATGGCGATCTCGGCGCTGGTGTCGAAACGGGTGAACCGCATCGTACTGGCGCGTCCAGCAGTAGAGGCCGGCGAGCGATTGGGCTTCCTGCCGGGTACTTTGCAGGAAAAAGTCGATCCTTATCTGCGTCCTTTGTATGACGCGCTGTACGACATGCTCGATCCCGACAAGGTTGATCGCTACCTGGAGAAGAATGTCATCGAGATTGCGCCAATCGCCTTCATGCGCGGCCGCACGCTCAACGATGCGTTCGTGATTCTGGATGAGGCGCAGAACACCACGTCAGAGCAGATGAAGATGTTTGTCACCCGCCTGGGGTTTAATTCCAAGGCGGTGATCACCGGCGACATTACGCAGATCGACTTGCCCAGCGCCAGCCGGAGTGGGCTGGTGGAAGCGGCCGAGATCTTGAAGAATGTCGAAGGCATCCGCTTCTGCTACTTCGACGAAGGCGACGTGGTACGCCATCACCTGGTGCAGCGCATCGTCCGCGCCTACGAAGATTACAAAGGTCGCAATGAGCAGCTTTCGTTGTCGCTGGACATCAAGGTCGGCAATGGCTTGCCGGCGCCGCGAACGGGCAACGGGGTCAGTTATGCCCCTGGTGGTGACCGCGAAGCTGCTCTGGCGGACGTCCCTCCGATGGTCGATTCAGGGGCGAGAAGTCGTATTTCCGAGTAAAAGCTTGCTACCATACTGTGGGAGGGCACCTACGCCCTCCCATTTGTTCTTGAACGGAAGTGAGCAATCTGGGGCGAAAATCGAGTGAAAGCAGTGCGCGGGCCCTCAGTCTGTTCGCAACCAAGGCCCAGCGGGCGATTGGACTGCGCGGCGAGGTGAACATCTACGTCACCTCGAGCCGCGAGATGCAGGAGTTGAACCGCCGGTACCGTCGCAAAAACAAACCCACCGACGTGCTGTCGTTTCCGTCGCGCGCGCCGGGAGTTGCCGGCGATATTGCGATTTCCCTGGAGATCGCCGCCGCAAACGCGACTGAGATCGGACATTCGCTGCCTACCGAAGTAAAAGTTCTCATTCTTCATGGATTGCTGCATCTGGCGGGCTACGACCATGAATCGGACAATGGCGAAATGCTGGCGCGCGAAGTAGACTTGCGGCGAGAATTGAAGCTTCCTGTAGGTTTAATTGAGCGTACTCATGCGGCCGCCGCCAATGCCGCGGAGCTGGCACGAAGGCCAAAAACCGCGCCAAAGAAGGCTGCGGCTGCGAAATCCGCGACTGCACGCAAACCGGGCGGCACGAAACCGGTCGTAGCAAGGAAGCCTGCACTGGGCGATGCTAGCAAGCGCAGAGGCCGGCGCGCATGAACCCTCCGTTATTCATCCTGCTGCTTTTTCTGCTGGCGGTGCTCGCACTGGTTTCGTACGTGGACCGGCTGTATCACGAAATGGGTAAGTTTTTGTCGCGGGAATTCCAGGAAAACATCGATGCCTACGAGCAGTTGGTGGAACCGCGATTGGGATTCACCAGAGAGCGGGCTTCGCTCTCGATGGCCGTGCTCGTCCAGATTTGCATGGCCTCGATAGGAGTTCTGATCGGCTACCTGCTGTTCACAGGTTCGCGCTGGGTTGCGCTCGACCTGGTGCAGGCAGCGGTGAGCCTCATTTTCATTATCGTGATCTTCAATCGCCTGCTGCCGCACATATTTTTCGTTCGCGCCAAGGGCGAGTGGCTGGAGAAGTTCGTTCCGGTGTTGCGGATACTGATTTACCTCGCAGTGCCGGTCACGATGATCCTGAGCTTCGCGCTGTCGGTGGCGTCGCTCTCCAAGGAGCACACCGAAAAAGAACCGGAGCATCCTTCTGAAGCCGTGGACGCACTGATTGAAGCCGGGCAGGAAGAGGGAATTCTGGAGGAGAGCGACCGGGATCTGATCCAGTCGGTCGTCGAATTCGGCGACAAGACGGTGCGCGACGTCATGACGCCGCGACCGGAAATCGTGGCGGTCCCGGTGACCATGACCATTGCCGAGTTCACGGAGATGGTGAACAAATATCCCTATTCGCGAATACCGGTTTACGAAGGTGACATCGATCACATCAAGGGGATCATGTACACCAAGGACCTGCTGCAGGTGCCTGACACCGAAGCCGGCAAGACCACGGTCGGCGATCTGATGAAGACCGATGTCTACTTCGTTCCGGAAACCAAACTGGGCAGCGAGTTGCTGCGCGAAATGCAGCAGGACAACATCCGGCTGGCGATCGTGGCCGACGAATACGGTGGCGTAGCGGGATTGGTGACCATCGAGGACCTGGTCGAGGAGATCGTAGGCGAGATCCGCGACGAAGACGAAGAGTCGGACATTGTGAAGGAGAGCGACTCGTCCTATGTCTTCAATGGCAACACCGATCTCGACCTGCTGGAAAAACTGCTCGGAGGCGTTCGGCAGGACGAAAGAGAGGCAACCACGATCGGCGGGCTGGTCAGCGAGCTTGCAGGCCGCATCCCGGCGGCGGGCGAGGTCTTCGAAGACAACGGGCTGCGTTTTGAGGTGCTGAACTCAACCGAGCGGCGCGTCGAACGCGTGCGTGTTAGCCTTCAGAACGTCTCTGCTCCCCGGCAGATTCGAGCCTGACATGGCCTTTCGCTCCGGATTTGTCTCCATCCTCGGCCGTCCCAACGCAGGGAAATCCACACTACTGAATGCGCTTGTGGGCGAGAAGCTGGCCATTGTCACGCGCAAGCCGCAGACTACACGGAATCGTATCCAGGGCATCGTGAATGTCGAGAAGAAGGGCAAGCGTCCGGCGGGACAAATCGTCCTCATCGATACTCCCGGAGTGCACAAGCCCATCAACTCGCTCAACAAGCGCATGATGAAAGAGGTGTACGATGCGCTCGAAGGCTGCGACCTGCTGTTGGTGATCGTCGATGCAGGCGAGAAATTCGGGACCGGCGACCAGTTCGTGATCGACATCGCGAGGCGGACAGAGCTGCCGTGTTTCCTGCTGCTGAACAAGATCGATACGATTCAGAAGGATCGCCTGCTTCCGCTGATTGCGGAATACCAGTCACTTCATACGTTCAAGGATGTCCTGCCCATCTCGGCGCTGAAGGAAGAAGGTCTCGACACGTTGCTGGACGCGCTAATCAAAGCTCTGCCGGAGGGCCCGCGCTACTTCCCCAAAGACCAGATCACCGATCAGCCGGAGCGCTTCCTGGTGTCGGAGTTGATTCGCGAGCAGGTGCTGCAATACACCTCGCAGGAGGTCCCGCACGCCACCACGGTGCTGATCGATCAGTACGAGGAGGGCAACAAGCTGACACGGGTTGCGGCGACCATCTACTGCGAACGCGAGGGGCAGAAGGCCATCCTGATTGGCAAGCAGGGCGCCAACCTCAAGAAGATCGGAACGCACGCGCGCTTGCAGATCGAGCGCCTGCTGGCAACGAAAGTGTTCCTTGAGCTGTTCGTGAAGGTGCGCGCGGGATGGCGCGATTCGCGTGACTTCGTCGAGGAGACGGACTGGCGGCGGCAGTTGAAGAACATTGCCGGAGTCCAGATGCGAGAGGACGAGCCGGAATGACGTCGCTGGGAGTCATTCCTTCACCGCGATCCCCAACGCCTTCATCTTGCGATACATGTGGCTGCGCTCGAGGCCGAGAACTTCGGCGGTGCGGCTGACACTCCCGAGGTTTTCATCCAGCTTCTTCAAAATGTAGTCGCGTTCGTAGGATGCGCGCGCCTCGTGCAGGCTGGAAAACTCGCCGAGGCTACGGCGTCCACCGTCGCGATAAACCAGGGTCGGCAGGTGTTTGCGTTCGAGCCGACCCACCGCGGGATTCATGATCACGATGCGCTCGATCAAGTTACGCAACTCGCGAACGTTTCCCGGCCAGGTATAGCGCATGAGGGCTTCAAGGGCCTCATCGGCGATTTCCCTGGGACGGCGGCGATAGGTCTGCGAAAACTCTTTCAGGAAATACCTCGCCAATTGCGGAATATCCTCTTTGCGTTCGCGAAGTGGCGGTACGTAAAACGGGATGACGTTCAGGCGATAGAAGAGGTCTTCGCGGAAGTTGCCCTTGGAGATTTCGTCTTCCAGGTCTTTGTTGGTGGCGGCGATCACGCGAGCATCCGCGGTGATGGGCTCTTCTTCGCCAACCGGGACGAAACGACCCTCGTCCAGAGTGCGCAGTACTTTGGACTGTGTCTTTAGGCTCATGTCGCCGACCTCGTCGAGAAACAGCGTCCCGCCGTCGGCCTTCTGAAATTTGCCTTCCTTGTCCGACGATGCGCCCGGGAACGAGCCGACGCGATGCCCAAAAAGCTCGCTCTCGATCAAGTCCTCGGGAATGGCCGCGCAGTTGACTTCGACGAACATCTCGTCCTTACGCAGGCTCTGGGCATGGATGGCGCGCGCCACCAGCTCCTTGCCGGAGCCCGACTCGCCGTAAATCAAGACCCTCCCGTTGGTCGGGGCCATCAGCGCGATTTGCTGACGCAGCGCTTTCATTGGAATGCTGTCGCCCACGATCACGCTGCGGGCCTGAAATTGCTTCTTGTATTCCAGGTTCTCGCTGCGTAGGCGCCTTGAGTCGATGGCGTTTTTCAGGACGATGAGGGTCCGTTCGATGGAAAGCGGCTTCTCGAGGAAGTCGAATGCACCCAGCTTGGTGGCGCGCACGGCGGTCTCAATGTTGCCGTGGCCCGAGATCATGATGACTTCGGGCGGGTCGTCCATCTCAACAATGCGCTCCAGTGCTTCGAGTCCGTCGATGCCGGACAACCAGATGTCGAGCAGGACTACATCGACCGGCTTGCGCCCAAGGGTGGCAAGACACTCCTCTCCGTTCTCCGCCAGCAGGGTTTTGTAGCCCTCATCTTCCAGCACGCCCTGGAGCGCACGGCGGATCTCAGACTCGTCATCCACGATCAGGATTGTGTGCATGTTGTTCCGACGGCTCTGCGACCATCGCCGCCGCTACAGGTAACTCTACGATAAAGCGAGTTCCAACGGGGGCATTCTCCTCCACGCGGATGGAGCCGTGATGGTCTTCGATGATGCGGCTGACGATGGCCAGTCCTAAGCCTGTGCCGCGCTTCTTGGTCGAGAAATAGGGGAGGAACAACTTTTCTTTCAGCTCCGGGGTCACGCCGTGCCCCGTATCGGACACCACGATCTCCACGGAATCACGTCCTCCAGCAAGTGCGGTCGAAATCACGATCTCCTTGACCATGGACACCTGCATCGCCTCGGCAGCGTTGTCAACGAGATTGGCGATCGCCCGCTTGATCGCGTCCGGATCGGCGTGCGCCGGGGGCAGGTCCGAAGCCAGAAACTTCCGCACGCGGATTCCGCTGAGGCGGCCGTCAAACAGGAGGAGTGCATTCTCCACGATCGTGTTGATGTTAGAGGGCATCGGACGTGACGCAGGGAAGCGCGCCAGCGTGGCGAATTCGTCGACCAGCGTCCGTACCGTCTGCACCGACGAACCGATGGTGTCCGCGCAGTTGCGGATGATCCGCAGGGACGCGGGATCGGGAGGCGTCCCCCGTTCGAGGTGGCGGCGAATCCGCTCGGCTGACAGGGCGATGGGCGTGAGCGGATTCTTGATTTCGTGGGCTACGCGGCGCGCCACTTCGCTCCAGGCAGTCTGCTTCTGGGCACGGAGCAGTTCAGTGATGTCTTCCACTACCACCACATATCCCATGCGCTGCAGTGAGGGATCCTGCACGGTGGACGGAGAATCGAGCGACGCCACAGTGACCGCAACATTGAGATTGACGCGCGAAGTGACGATGTCCATCTGGCTCGTCGTCGTCCCCATGCGGTCGGCTTTGCGCATCAGATGCTCAAGATCCGCGTTTACGTCATCGGGAAATAGTTCTTCCAGGGTCTGCGCAGGCCGGGTGGAAGAATCGAGATGCAGCAAACGCTGTACGGCGCCATTCATGTGGATGACGTGCCGCGATGCGTCGAGCGAGAGTACGCCTGTCGGAATGCTCTCCAGAATGGTCTCGATATGACGGTTGCGCTGTTCGAGCTGGACATTGACATCCGCCAGGTCGGCACGCGAGGCCTCGATGCTGGCTCGGCTGGCTTCCAGGTCCGCTGCCATCTGGTTGAAGGAATTCACCAGCTGCCCGATTTCGCTGCCGACCTGAACATCGACGCGGTAGTCGAGGCGGCCTCGCGAAATCTCCTGCGTCGCCTCGGCCAGGGCGAGAAGTGGACGCGTGACCATCTTTGACAGGTACAAGGCCAGCCAAGTCGACGCGAACAAGACGCCGACTGTGAGTAACAGAAGGTAGCCAAGGTACGTGCGGCGCAGACGCCGCCGCTGCTTGCGGAGGTCATCGTACTGTTGCTGGGCTTGTTCTATGTCGCGCAGCGTCGCGGAATAGTTCGAAGGTAGCGGCATGGCGACCAGAATCTGACCGTTAGGTCTTATGATGGCACGGCCCAGCACGTAGGTCTTGCCCAGCACGTCGAAGGACTTGGGCTGGTTCTCAGCGGCTTCCTTCAAGGGCAAGTGATCGCGAATCAGGGGCCACACCTGGGGAGCGTGAAAACTGGCCTCGGCGCGGCCATCTGCGACAGCGAACGCGAAACCGCCCTGCAGGTTGACCTCACTGCGGCGGAACTCGTCCAGGACCAGCGTGAAATCGCCGGTCTCGAACGACTTTGCAGCCGCCGGCGTGGCGGCAATCCGTTCGGCTTCGACCCGCGCGTTGTCGGCGGCGTAGTCGGTCAGCAGAGAAGCCACTACGCTGGTGCGATATTGCACATCCTCCACCGGGCGCGAGAACCATTTCTCAATCGACCGGTTGATCAGGCCGTAGGAAAACAGGAACAGCAAGATGACGGGCCCCAGAGACAGCAGCAGGGCGCCCATCACCATGCGGCTGCGCAGCTTCGAGCCCATCGCGCCCGTCTTGCGTTCGGCGTAGAGCCGCAGCAGGATGCGGAGCAGCACAAAAGTCAGGGCGACGAAGAGGAGAAATATGAAGGCGGAAAGCGCGGCGAAGATCAGGGTCTCTTCGCTGGTATCGGGCTGAAGGAACGTCAGGTTAAAGGTTGCTTGCGAGAAGATGACTCCGAACAGCAGGAAGACTGCTATCGACAATGCGACAATCGCAGGGGTGCGACTGCGCTTCTTGTCCGTCCGGGTTGGAGCGGCGACGGGCGACATTACAGGTCAGCGGTTCGCAAGTCGAAGGCAAACCATAGCTGAGTCAGTCGGCGAAATCCAGAGCTTGAGAGCCGGGCTTCATTATAACCGCGGATTCATTGGCGCTTCGCCACCAGACTTCCGGCTGCCGGCGGTTTCTTGAGGATGCCACGTTGCGGACCTGACTGCACCGGGCGCACAAGCATCTCTCCCAGAGGACATTCGTCGCACTTCGGATCCCGCTTGTGACAGAAGTGCTTCCCCAACTGCACGAACAGGCCATGCATCTCGTTGTAAACCTGCGCTAAAGGTGCGCGCGGTGCAGTGCTCATCGCCGACGGTGGATGGGAGTTCGGCCTTTGCTGAGCCAGCGGCTTCGGCCGACCGTCCCGCAACGGCCTTTCGCGCTGCAATGCGCTCTCGACCACAGAGCGGATCTCGTCGTACTTGGCGTCAGGGGCGACGGCATCGTGACGTTCCAATACTCGGCGGGTGTAGGCGTCAACCACGAATATCGGGTGGTGGCCTGCGTAAAGAAGGATGGAGTCCGCCGTTTCGGGACCGATGCCTTTCTGCGCAAGCAGCTCGTAGCGCAGCTGCGTGGTGGGAGTCGCCAACATGCCTTCAAGAGACCCACCATGTTTTTCGTCGAGGAAGGCGATGAAATCTTTCAGCCGCTGTGCTTTTTGACGGAAGTATCCTGACGAACGGACGAGTTGCTGCAGTTGGGGCAGCGATAATTCGCGGATGCCCGCCACGCTCAGCACTCCAGCCTCGCGAAGGTTTGTCAGCGCGCGCTCGACATTCGTCCACGAGGTGTTCTGAGTAAGGATGGCGCCGGCGATCACCTCGAAATGGGTTTCCGCCGGCCACCAATGTTGTGGCCCCCAGGCACGCGACAGTTTGCGATAGATCGCGCGAACGGTTTGTGCGGGGGAAGAAACGCGCTGGAGTTTCTTGTCGGACTGGTGGACGGAACGGGCGCGAGGCTTCACGGCTGCGGCGTTTTGCCTTGCTTCAGTTGCTGCTTCCAGCCGAGGACCCGCGCTTTGTTGGCTTCGGCTTCGGCTTCGGGAACCATGCCCTTGCGCTGATAAAGGATCGACAGGCTGGTGTGGGCAAGAACATCGTCGGGATCAAGCTCGGTAATGCGATTGGCAACGGCGATTGCTTTATCGAACTGCTCGGCGTCCTGATAGACGCGCGCCAGACCATGCATGGCGTCGAGAAACGTCGGATCCGTGGCAATGGCCGCCTCGTAGTCGGCAATCGCCTCGGTGAGCCGGCCTTCGGCGTAGTGGTCGAGAGCGGAGTAGTAGTGGTCTTCGGCGGCCTGCCGCAGCGCTTGGTCAGTCATGGGTATTTGAAGCGAGTTTAGCATGCAGCGATTGCCCCAGGCGCGATCCAGAGGCGCCGCTATACTAAGTGGTGCGCTAGCGACAATCATGTCGCTGCTCGCCAGTTTATTTGGCCTTGAAACACATCGGCTACATCCTGCGCTTTCTGTGGAACGCGACACGCGGACATCATCTGACGCCGTGGCGCAGCTCCTACCTGCGCTGGCGCATTGAGACCTATACCGGGCTCAAGATGCAAAGTATCGGGTTCCTTGAGTTCTGGGGATTCAGCTGGCGCGAGCGTCGGGAGTTACTACGTTTCCTCAAGTGGACAGGTGAGATGGAGCGCTACGCGAGGGTGAAGCCGAAGAACCCCTATCCGTAGCCAAGGCTACTCCTCTAGCAAGATTCCGACTGGTGTGCCGACGCCCGCTGATAGTTTCTCTGCCGCCGATGCTTGCCTGGCGGCAACCTCCAGGTAACCCGAGCTGCCGGGGATCGCGAAGAATTCGTCGTCGCCGCCTTCAGCGTACGAACTGCAAACACGGGTGATGGTCTGACCCGCAATCAGCAGCTTGAGTTTAGAAGGGGTCGTAGCGAAGAGCGCGGGAGCGTCCTGTTCACTGAAGTTGGTGATGAGGTTGCCGAACTTATCCACTTTGAGGACGACGCCGCGCAGGCTGTTGTCGGCAACACGCTCGACGCCCGGCAACGGCAGGCGCACGTAGTCCGAGACTTCAGGGCCGAACTCGGCGGGCGCTACCCCCTTACTGAGCCAGGCCGCGACAGGAGAAAAAATATCGCGTCCGTGAAAGGTCTGGCTGACGGGCTGGAGAAAGTAACGATCGGCAGTGACATGCCGCACGGCGAACTTGGGCTCGCGCAACCCGATGAGCGAGAGCACACCGTTGTCGGGGGCCACGAAGATGTAGTCGTCGGTTTCGGCGATGATTGGACGGCGCGTGCTGCCTACTCCGGGATCGACCACGATCACATGCACGCTGCGCGGCGGAAAGAATCGATAGGACTGCGCGATCGTCCACGCGCCGTCGAGCACGTCGAACGAAGGAATCGAGTGGCAGATATCGACGATGCGCGTTTCCGGGTGGATGTTGAGCACCACACCGTGCATGATTCCAACGAAGGGATCGTGAAGTCCGAAGTCAGTGGTGAAGGTAACGACGCGAGGCTCAGCCATGACCGCAAGCTATTCGGATGAGCAGCGGGAGTCAAGTGGGTGCAAAACTACTGCACTGTTGTTGGCGTGGACGGCATCAGATTACGACACGCTTGCGAAATAGTTGTGAAAGGAATTCATGCACGTAGCGGAGTTGTGGCGTTATCCGGTGAAGAGCTTGCGGGGCGAGCTATTACAGGAAGCCGAAGTTCTGGCGACCGGCATTCGCGGTGATCGAGAGATCGTCGTGGTGTCGAAGGCAAGACAGCGCGTAATCACCTCGCGAACCCATCATCGGCTGCTTGGATTACGAGGCGGCATTTCACCTGAAACACAGCAGGCCACGATTAACAATTTTTCCTGGGACACTCCCGCCGCACTTGCATTGGTCGAAGAGGCGGCTGGCGAAGCGGTGCAACTGGTGCGTGTCCTGGGCACCGAGCGCTTCGACGTTTTACCCCTGCTGGTCGCAACCGACGGTGCCATCGCCGCCATCGGGCTGGACCGCCGCCGCTTCCGCCCCAACATCCTTATCGGCGGGGTGGAAGGTCTGGCCGAGCGCGAGTGGGAAGGGAAGAATCTCAGGATCGGCGAAGTCGAGATCCACGCCGCGCAGTTGCGCTCGCGCTGTGTTATGACGACCTACGACCCCGATACCCTCGCGCAAGATCGCAATGTGCTGTTTCGCATCGTCAACGAGTTCGGCGGCACCATGGCGCTGGACTGCTCGGTGACGAAGCCGGGAACGATTCACGTGGGCGATGAGGTCACGCTTCTGGGCTAGCGCCACTTTCTTTGTGTATTGTCATCCCTCGCCGACTTTAGTCGGCGGGGGATCTGCTTTTTGTGACGCCCGATGCTAATCTCGCAAATAAAAAGGCCACCCCACAAGGTGGCCGCGTATTAATCCTCCGGAACTCTAGCGGATCTCGACATCTCCCGAACCGGTCGAGACCTCGACTTCCGGCCCGCCGCCGCGAACGGTTCCTTTCAATTCACGACGTCCGAACGTACCCTGCATCGTGATGGGCAACTCGGAATGGATCGAGCCCGAGCCCGTGTGCACATTCAGATTGAAGCCGCCGCTGGAACCCAGCGCCATGCGTACGCCTCCCGATCCAGTGTGCAGTTCCCAAGGTCCTTTTACGTTGCCGGCGACTTGAATGTGTCCGCTGCCCGTGCGTCCCTTCAGGCCACCGTTGATGCCGCGGACATCGATGCCGCCCGATCCGGTGTGAACATCAACGTCGCCACTGCCTGTCAGGTCGGCCTGAATCGAGCCGCTTCCGGTGCTGGCCGTCACGGGAGCCGCAACCGAATCGGCGTGAATGCTACCGCTGCCGGTCTCCAGCCGCGATTGCGGGCCGAGGTCTTGCGCCCGAATGCTGCCCGATCCCGTGTGCAACTTGGCCGCAGCCCGCACCCCCTCCACGGAAATCTCGCCCGATCCGGTATTCACTGCCAGTGTCGTGTCCGGAGGCAGAGTGATTTCATACGAGATTGCGACGTGCCGCTTCACATCGTCAGGCAGGTTGTACCCGATACGGATCGAGCTGCCGTTCTGCTCGATTGGCGGATTCGATTCCACGCTCCGCACCGCGCTCTCCGGACTTCCGCCCCACCAGTCGTTGCTGTGCACCCGGCCGTGAATCACTACCTGATTTGCGCCCCCGGTCTTGATCATTACCGAACCCGAGCCGGTCGTGAGATCAAGATTGACGGCACCGGATACGGTCAGCGTACGGTCGAACTGTCCCTCGACACGAGCAAACACCAGCGTCGGGAGGAGCAGAAGAATTGCTGCGGGAATAAGAATGTGACGTTTCATAGGTTTCGCCCCGGATGAACCAAACGATGTTGTACAAAAATTCGGGCTGCCGTCGGCGGCAGCCCAAGGAGGATGATCCAACGCTACTGCTGTAGCACCACCTGATCGCCTTCTTTTAACCCTGACAGAACTTCCGTCTTCGCGCCGTTGGAGATTCCGATGTTCAGCGCTACCTTGCGCTTGCCGTCCTTCGCCTTCGGGTCAGGAACCTCGGTGGACGCCTTCTTGTCTTTGTCGTACATGATCGCGCCTTCGGGGATCATCAGCACGTTCTTGTGCTCGTCGAGGATGATTTCCGCATTGGCGGTCATCTCGGCCTTCAGTTCGCCGCCAGGATTTGTAATGGACACGCGCACTTCGAACGTCGTGACGTTGTCTTTCTCCGCGCCCATGGGAGAGATCTTGGTGACCTTACCGTTGAAGGTTTTGTCCTTGAACGTTTCCACCCGGATGCGCGCCGGCTGGCCCAGGTACACTTTGCCGATGTCGCTCTCATCCACTTTGCCCTTCACATAGACTTCGCTCGTATCTCCGAGCGTCATCACCAGTGTCGCCGCCGAACCCATCACCAGGATGGAGCTCACCGCGTCGCCCATTTCCACGTTGCGCGACAAGATGATGCCATCGATCGGCGCAACAATCGTGGTATAGCTCAACTGCTCTTCCAATTGGTTCAGCGTGGCCCTGCTCTTCTGTACTTCGGCGGCCGCTTGTGCGACCTTCGCCCGGCTCACAACGAGCTGTGCCTTGGCAACGTCGCGCTTATTGACCGCGAGAATGTAGGCGCGCTGCGCGTCATCAAGAGCGGAAGTGGAAACCACGCCCGCCTTCGCCATCTCCTGTGCGCGTTCATAGGCACGCTGCAGCGTGGGAATGTCCACTCCCTGCGCGTCAACCTCGGCGCGCTTCATGTCGGCTTCCGCGCCCTTCAAGTTGGCCTCGGCTGATGCCAACTGCGCGCGGGCCGAGTTCACCGTGGCTTCGATCTCGACGCGATCCAGCTCAGCCAGCACCTGGCCCTTCTTCACGGTGTCGCCGGCGTCCACATAAAGTTTCGTGACGATGCCGCTGGCCTTCGACTTGATCTCGACCTTGGTAATGGGCGTGACCTTGCCGGTGGCGACCACGCTCTTGGCGAGGTCACCTCTTTCGACCTTCGCCAGCTTGGTGGGATCAATCTTGGTGCCGCCGCGCGTAGCCGCTACGGCCACGATGACCAGGGCCACCACCGCTACGGCCACAATTGAAATAATTATTAGGCGCTTTTTCTTCTTCTTGCCGTTACCGTTTCCGTTGGCCACTGCCGCCTCCCGACGCTAGGTACCATTCTTCTGCTGCAGTTATCTACGTTTGAGTATGAACAGAAGTTCCGTATCGAGGGATGAAAAAGAGATTACGGATCGACCTTTTCCATCGATTTAGACCGAATTGGAACGGGAATCGGTAGCAATGTTTAGCATCCCGTGTAAGTTACTGGACAGAAGCTGGTTATCGCAATGCTGTTCCTGTTGAAAGGTCGTGCGATGGTAAGATTTCAGCTTCATGGTGACGTTTGTTGTGCTGCGGATCGCCGCCGTAATTCTGCTGGTTGCGGCCAACGCCTTCTTCGTGGCGGCCGAGTTTGCGCTGGTCAGCGTGCGGGAAACCCGGCTCCAGCAGCTCATCGCTGCCCATCGCATCGGCGCCCGCATCGTCCAGAGGCTGCATGCTCGCCTCGACGATGTGTTAAACGCCGTGCAGTTCGGCATCACCATCGCCAGCCTGGCCTTGGGCTGGATTGGCGAGGCCGCACTGGCGCATGTGCTGGAACCGTTGTTCCTGCGGCTTCCATACTCCGCCGCGATTGCCCACGGGGTCTCCATCACGCTGGCATTCGTACTGATCACCTACCTGCACGTAATCCTGGGTGAAGTGGTACCCAAGTCGATCGCCCTGCAGCGGACCGAACAGGTCGCGCTGGCGGTCGCGGCGCCCATGGACGTTTTCATGAAGGTGGCCGCGCCATTTCTGGCGATCATGCGGGTTTCATCGCAGGCCGTGCTCAAGGCTTTTGGGACCCGCCAAGTGCGCGAAGGCGGAGTCCATTCTCCCGAGGAACTTAAGCTGATCGTTTCGGCCAGCCGCCGCATCGGGGTCCTTGAGCCGCCGCAGGAGCAGATGATCCACCGCGCACTCGACCTGGAGAACGTTTTCGTGCGCGAGATCATGGTCCCGCGACCCGACATTTTTTCCCTGCCTGGGGACATGCCCCTCGAAGAGGCGTTCCAGAAAGTGGCGGACGAGCAACACTCGCGAGTGCCCATCTACGATCCTCAGCGGGGACCGGAGCATATTATCGGAGTGCTTTATGCCAAGGACCTGATGCGCTGGCTGCGGAATCGGCTGCGTCCATCAACGTTCGGGCAGGTTGCTGCTCGCTCCAGCGATCTCAAAGTCCGGCATCTGATGCGCCAGGTACTGGTGGTTCCCGAGACCAAGCCGCTGCCCGACTTGCTGATGGAGTTCAAGCAGCGCCGACGGCACCTCGCCGTCGTGGTCGATGAGTTTGGATCGACCGCCGGAGTCGTGACGGTGGAGGACATCCTCGAGCAACTGGTGGGTGAGATCGAAGACGAGTTTGACGTGAGCGAGCCGGTTCTAGAGTCCGACGACTCGTCCCTGGTGTTGAATGGAGCGGTCAACATTCGAGACCTCGAGTCGCAGTACAAAGTGCACCTTCCCCGGGATGAGGGCTTCGAGACCCTGGCCGGGTTCGTGCTCGCGAAACTGCAGCGCATTCCCACGCTGAACGACAGCTTCGAGTACGAAGGACGCCGCTACACCGTGTTATCGATGGAAGGCCTACGGGTGGACACGGTGAAGATCGAGGAGATGCACCCGGAGACCCCGGCGACAACATCGGCGGTGCAGTAGTGCTCCGCTACCTTTCTAGCCGCTTGTTGTACATGGTGCCGGTCATCTGGCTGGTGGTGTCAGTGGTTTTCCTGCTGATTCACATCGTGCCCGGCGATCCGATCCAGCAAATGCTGGGCGAAGGCGCCCCGGCCGCGGACATCGCCGCGGCCCGGCATGCCTACGGACTGGATGTCCCTCTGGGCACGCAGTACGTGAACTACTGGCGCGGCCTGCTGCACGGCGACATGGGGCGCTCATTCCGCTTCAACCAGAATGTCGGGCACATCATCGCGCAGGCGTATCCCTGGACACTGCAACTGACGCTGGCGGCGCTCACGGTGGCGCTATGCCTGGCGATCCCCGCGGGGGTGCGTTCGGCCCTGCATCGAAATCGCTGGGACGACCGAACCCTCAGCTTTGTCTCGCTTCTGGGCTTGTCGTTTCCGAACTTTGCGCTGGGACCGATCCTCATCTTGTTGTTCGCGATCGAGCTGGGCTGGTTGCCGGTCTCGGGTTCGGGTTCCTGGCAGAATCTGGTGCTTCCGGCGATCACCATGGGCGGAGCGCTTGCCGCGATCCTGACTCGCATGGTCCGCACCTCCATGCTGGAGGAACTCGGCCAGGATTACATCCGCACTGCTCGCGCCAAGGGTCTGTCGGAGCGCGTGGTTGTATACCGGCACGCATTACGCAATGCCATGATTCCGGTGCTGACCGTCGTGGGTCTGCAATTTGGCGCCATGCTCGCCGGAGCCATCGTCACCGAGACCATCTTTTCGTGGCCTGGAATCGGACGCCTCACCGTGCAGGCGATCTCCAGCCGCGACTACTACCTGGTGCAGGGCTGCATTCTGGTGATCGGCCTGACTTACGTGCTGGTGAACTTCCTTACTGACCTGATGTATTCCGCGCTGAATCCGCGCATCCGACAGTAGCTCATTGCCTGCGCATGGGCGGCGGAGCAGTACAAACAGTCAACGGTGTGCTGGTGAAAATGGGACATGCTGCCCCGCGACGATGGCAGCAGGATTGTGCGTAACCAGAGCGTCGGCGGTCTCGACTCCAGCCAGCGTGGCCACCCGCTCGCGAGCTTCGGAAAGCACCGGACGCCGCAGCTTCAAGTCGTGGGCGTCGCTGGCCACCACATGAATGGCCTCACGATGGAGTAACCACTCGGCAGCTTTCCTGGATTTGGGGCCCCAATAACCGGTGAACGCATTCGCCGTAACCTGCACCAGGCAACCCGCCTCCACAAACCGCAGGACCGTCTCAGGGTGCTTCATCAGATAGCCGTTGCGTTCGGGATGGGTGATGATCGGCACCATTCCCCGGCTCGACAGCGCCATCAGGAGCTCGCTGGCATTGGCGGGAATGCCGTGGTGATCGAACTCCACCAGCAGGTATTGGGAATCGCCGATCGCATAGCGCCTGGGGTTGTCCAGCGCATCGGCGACGTTGTGGGGCGAAACGTGGAAATCGCAGCCGATGCTGAAGGTGAGCTGGCCATTCCCAGCCTCAAACAGCGTCGCCAGCATGTCGGTGAAATGTTCGCGGTCGTAGTCGAACTGATCGTCGCAGTGGGGCGTGGCGACGATGTGGGTGATGCCATCCATCGCTGCCATTCGGCACATTGCCGCGGTCGTCTGCCATGAATCGGAGCCGTCATCGATGCCAGGCAGTATGTGGCAGTGAATATCGACCATTGTGCTTAACCCTGAGCGTGCGAAGGGCGAAAAGCGAATAGCGAATAGCGAGCAGCGCCCCTACTTGTACCGCTCCTGCATGAAGTCGCTGATCTTCTCGTACGCTGCATGCAATACGTCGTCCTGCGGCAGGAACACGATGCGCATGTGGCGGGTTCCTGGCTTCTGGCCGAACCCAGAGCCATGGACCACCAGCACGTGTTTCTGTTTCAGCAAGTCGGTGACAAACGTCAGGTCATCCTCGGGAATATCGAGCGACGGATGCGCGTAGAACGCTCCCTTGGGCGCAACCAGATCGACGCGCGGCGTGCGCTTGGCCCAATCGACGGTAATCTGCGCACGGCGGCGAAGCTTTTCGAGCATCGCGGGGATGTGGTCCTGCGGGCCTTCGAGAGCGTGTTTGATGGCATGTTGAAAGGGATGCGGCGCCGACAGGCGCGCGCGCAGCAGGCGATGCACGGCTTCCAGATAATGATGCAGCGCCTCGCGCGGACCCGTGGCAATCGCCCAACCGATGCGCCATCCAGGAACGAGGTACGCCTTCGACAAGTCCGTTGAAGGTAATGATGGGAACATCCTGCGCCAGCGTCGCGATCGAGATGTGCTTCTCCTGCGGATCGAAGATCAGCTTGTCGTAAATTTCATCGGCCAGGATGAGCAGGTTGTGGCCGCGCGCCAGTTCCAGCACTCGCTCCAGGGTGCGCGGCGACATCACTGCGCCCGTCGGATTGCTGGGGTTAATCAGCAGGATCGCCCGCGTCCGTGGATTCACCTTGCGCTCGAGGTCGGCGAGATCAGGCTCCCATCCATTCGACTCGTCGAGGTCATACGCGTTGGGAACCGCGTCCAGCTTCGCCAGCACCGCTCCGTAGAGCGGATACTCGGGACTGGGTGTCAGCACGTTGTCGCCGGGATTGAGCAGCGCCGTCAGGCAACTGTCGATCACCTCTCCGCTGCCGTAGCCGATGAAGATGCTCTGAATATCTCTGAAGCCGTTGGCCTCGGCCTGGTGGCGAATGGCGTCAACCGCGGGCTTGATGCCCAGCGACTCGCCATAGCTGTTGTGGCCGTCCCGCATGGCCTTGTGCACCGCCTCGATCATGTGCGGCGGCGTGGGGAAGTCGAACTTACAGGGGTCGCCGATGTTGAGGTAGAGGATCTGGTGTCCTTCGCGGGCGACTTCGTCGGCGACCACGGCGAGATCGCGAATGGCATAGCGCACGTTGGCCATGCGGCTGGCGGCGAGAACTTGAGCAGCTTGTTGAGTGGGCATCGGAACGTCCTTAGAAGAACTGGATCAAAGCTGAGTGAATCTCCATTATGAACCACGTCAGCAAGGTCGGAATAGTGGGTTGCCGAACCTCATTACAGAATCATTATCGGCGCCGAGTACCGCGTTATACTCGCCATAACGATTTTCGATTTCGCTTCCAATCGTAATCAGGCTACTCTCCTGTCAGTGAATGCCCCTCGTCGCGCATTCGCTCCAATCCAAGCTGATCTGTAACCGCGAGTCAGGGATGAGTTGTAAGCCTTGACTTTCATGGTTTCGGCAGTCTTTGTCAGCATTCGCCAATGCTCTCCCCGCTGAGCAGCTATACGGCGACAAAGACTCCGACCCAACCACACGAGTAGCCAGGACCGCTCTGCGCACCGGTGTCTTTCACGGATGGGCGCCCGGCACTCGCACTTTCGATTGGAGACGAACGAAATGAAATTCACGAAAAAGTTGAGCCTCTTGCTTTCCCTGGCCGCTGCCATGGCCCTTTCCGTCCACGCGCAAGATGCGCGGGCGAAGTTCACGCTACCCCACGATGCCCATATCGGCGCCGCAGTCCTGCCCGCGGGGCAGTACACCGTAACCGTGTATTTCGAGGGCATCACCAAGGCGTTCATCGTGCCTGAGAACCGGGCGAGTGCAACCATGATTGTGCTTCCCGTGGCCACCGATACTTACGCCAGTTGCAAAGCCACTTCGGTCAACATGCAACTGGATGGAGCCGACTGGAATGTGCGTTCCATCTGCTTTGCGGGACGGAACGTTGCACTGTACTTCCCGGCTCCAGCAGAGAAGACCGCCCTGGCCAGCGCTGCTCCGGCGCCAGTAGCTATTACCGGATCGCGTTAACTCGACTTGTCCACTAGGGGACGGCTGCTCCACCCACCAGCGGCCGTCCCCGTTTTTGCGATTGCCGAACATGCGTTTCGATTCATGAATTATTGCGATCATCGCAATAGCAACTATCGATGAGAAGTGCCTTCGATCGTGAGTAGCATTAGACGATGGACACAGCAGAACCAATACCTACTCTGGAGTTTCTCCATAGCGTCAGCAGCCGCATTGCGGCCGCCGATCCGCTGCATGAGGTGCTCGACGAGATTGTCGAGTTTGTTACCGAATTCGTAAGCTGCGATTCCTGTTTCATCTACGTTCTGGAGGGTCGCGAGCTTGTGCTGCGCGCCTCCAAGAATCCTCACCCGGAAGTCATCGACCATTTGCATGTGAGCCTCGGCGAAGGCATTACCGGATGGGTCGCCGAACATCGCGAGCCCGTCGTGATCGAACGCGACGCCGCGCAGGACCCGCGTTTCCGCGCCTTCGCGGAACTGCCGGAAGATAGTTATCACTCGTTCCTGTCGATTCCGGTGATCTCTCGCGGACGCGTGGTCAGCGTAATCAATGTGCAGCACAGGGAGCCATACATCTTCAGCCCGCGCGAGATCAAGTCGATCTCGACCATCGGACATTTGGTTGGAGCGGCGATTGAGTTGGCGCGACTGGAAGGCGAGATCGCCGAACTCTCTGACAAACTGGCGATGCGCAAGATCATCGAGCGCGCCAAGGGAATCGTGCAGACAGAGTTTGGTGTAAGCGAAGAAGAGGCTTACAGCATCATCAAGAAGCAGGCTCGCAGCCGTCGCAAGACGATGAAGGAAATCGGCGAAGCAATCCTGCTGGCAGAAGAACTAAAGCGCGACCAGAAAACCAACGCGAGTCCGGCAGTATAAAGAAGAAGACGCTGGCACGAATTCGATCGCGCCAGCGTCCAACTTATTGCTTATTGCTTATTGCTATTGCTTATTGCTAGCTTATTGCTAGCTCTTCTACTCCGGCCGATCGATCTGCGCCTTCTGCAGCTTGTCCGAGTAATCGATGTACACCGACTTCCACTCGGTATAGAAATCGATCGCGCCGATGCCGCCTTCGCGGTGGCCGTTGCCCGTAGCCTTCGTTCCGCCGAACGGCAAGTGCACTTCCGCGCCAATCGTCGGAGCGTTGATGTACGTAATGCCCGCATACAAATCGCGCATCGCCGTGAACGCCTTGTTCACGTCTTTCGTGTAGATCGACGACGACAGCCCGTACTCAATGTCGTTCGCAATCTCGATCGCGTTCTCCAGCCCGTCGCACGGAATGATCGACACCACCGGCCCAAAGATTTCTTCCTGCGCAATCCGCATCTTGCGGATCGACATCCGCAAACACCGTCGGCGCCACGAACCAGCCATGCTCCCACGCGCCGCCTTCCAGCCGATGCCCGCCGCACATCATCTTCGCGCCCTCGCCCTTGCCGATCTCGATGTACTTCAGGTCGGTCTCCATCTGCGACTTATTCACCGCCGGACCCATGTCCACCGACTCATCCAGCCCGTTGCCGACCTTCAGCTTCTGCGCGCGCGCCACCAGCTCATCCACAAACTTCTTGTACACGCCCTTCTGCACAATGATGCGGCTCGTCGCCGTGCACCGCTGTCCGGTCGTCCCAAACGATCCCCACAGTGCGCCTTCGAGCGCCAGTTCCAGGTTCGCGTCGTCGAGCACGATCATCGGATTCTTCCCGCCCAACTCCAGCGAGCAATGCTTGAACGTCTTCGCCGCTTCCTGTCCCACGATGCGTCCCACGGCCGTCGAGCCCGTCAGCGACACCGCGCGCACCGCCGCGTGCTGCGTCATCGGAGTGCCCACTTCGCTGCCAAACCCGCTCACGATGTTCACCACGCCCGCCGGAATCCCGCCGTCCGTCAGCGCCTGCACAAAGTTAAACGTTGACAGCGGAGTGTCCTGCGCCGGCTTGATCACCGCCGTGTTCCCCGCCACCAGCGCCGGAAACAGCTTCCACGACGGAATCGCCATCGGGAAGTTCCACGGCGTAATCATCGCGCACACGCCCAGCGGCTGGCGCACCGCCATGGCGAACTTGTTGGGCAGCTCCGACGGCACCGTCGGCCCAAACAGCCTGCGCCCTTCGCCCGCCGTGTAGTAGCCGCAGTCAATGGCTTCCTGCACGTCGCCGCGCGTCTCCTTAATGACCTTGCCCATCTCGCGCGTCATCAACTGCGCGTACTCTTCCTTGCGCCCAATCAGGATCTCCGACGCCTTGTACAGCATCTCGGCGCGCCGCGGAGCCGGCACCAGCCGCCACTTCTTATAGGCTTCGCTGGCCGCATCGATGGCGCGGTTCACGTCTTCCGCGTCCGAGCGCTGAAACACGCCGACCACATCGCGCGTGTCGGCGGGGTTCAGGTTCTCGAAGGTGCGTCCAGTGTGGCTCTCCACCCACTCGCCGTTGATGAAGTTCTTGTACACGGTCGCCTTGCTCGCCGCCGTTTTGGTCACTGCCTGTTCTGCGGTCGCCATAACTTCCTCCAAATCTTTAAGTGCAAACCCTCTATCGTATCGGGCGGCGGGCGAAGGTTCAACCGGGGGGTGCGGGGTGGGTTCGGGCGTCCGAAATCTGGACGAGGGGTACCCCCCTCCCCCACCCCATGTCTTTGCAAATTCTTCATTTCATTGAGGTTGCGGGTTTCATCCTCGCAAATTCCTCTGCGCGTAGGACTTAGGGGCAAAATCGTCATATATAAGGAGTTAGGAGGGATTTTCTGAGGACGGAAGGAGGCGGGGGCGGGGAAATCGAAAGAAATCGGGCAATGAACAGGACCAGTCACGGTCAAAGCTCACAGTTTCAGGGGACGGAGGAAATGTCCGGCTGTCGCCTGGTGCGGAGACAACACTTCCCCATCCTGCCGTGAGGGAATGTAGCTCAGGCGGTGGTGGAGGGATAGGACGCACATCACGCTTGCGTGTGACAAGGTTAGGGGTGTTGCTTCGCGCCCAGGTTCGTGATCGCAGTTTGTGGCAAAAGCCCCACATATCCCAAAATCAGGGATATGTGGGCCACGGGATATGCGGGCCACCTGCGCAGGTCACGTTCGAGTGTGATAACGCAGTCGAGGACGGAGATGGGGAGGAATGACGGTATAATCGCGCCATGGCCGACCACGTGATCCACATCTCGGAAGAGGAAGCGGCCCGCGACTTTGCCGGCGTGCTGGCGCGGGTGCGCGCAGGCATGGAAGTAGTGATCGAGAGCGGCAAGCTTCCTATGGCCGTAGTCCGTCCTGCCGAGCCAAGTGTGAGGTTGCTTTCGGAGTCTCTGCGCCTTGCCAAAGAGCACGCTTCCACGGCCACGCTGGACGGAGACTTCGCCCGCGATCTGGAAGCAGCGATCGACAGCCATCGTGAACCGTTGCACCCGCCGGCATGGGACTGATCCTCGATTCCAGCGTGGGCCACCAGCCGCCGCGATCGAAGGACACTAAATGCTGTTCGGATGGCTCGCTAGCCATCCTCGCAACTCTTCGCATTTGTTGAGCGAATAGGGGAAAGACTGAAGCAGAAGCCTTACAGAATCTCCAGAAACCGTCGCATTCATCGGATGCACCGCATCATTTCTCTGTACGCGGATCGCTTCAAAGAGGGACATTAAGTGTGTAGTTGAACCTTCAAACTGAGCATACGGAAGCACTCTTGCGTTGGAGGCATTTTGAACAGAGTCCCGGGCAGGATCAAAAAGTTCTAACAACCTGCGGCGTTCTAATGTCGATTGGAGCCTGCTCCGTTTTCTCGCATCTGTGAATGCGTCCAGCATGGATTCGGCCAGAAGATAGATCGCCTTTTCCGATGCCGCGCCTAACATTACTGCGGCAGCAAAATAAGCCCGCCTTTCGAATGCTGTTAGTGCTTCTACGACGTACTGTTCGATAACGCTGTCCATGGTGGGGACGAGCTGGCGCAGGAAGTCCATATATCCGGCTGCCTCTTCTGGAAAAGGCTCCGCGCCGTTGAACCACGCCCGACCGCTTTCTGTTACGTAATATCTGTGAAGAACAGGGTGGTTTAAGTAGGCATCGGGCGGCCCTGGGGTTATGTAGCCGTTGTGGAACAGATAGAAAAACGCCTCCGTCGCCAGCAACTGTAAATCATGCGGCGCTTGGTCGAACCGAAAGGCTTGGCCCGAGTACATTTGCTCCGGAGGTGTTCTGACAATCCCCGGTACTTGAGCCTTTTCCAACACGGCCCAAAGTGCATAGAGGTAATTTTTGTACTCAAGATCGCCGGTACCTCTGAGGGCTTGACGCACAAACGGCAGAATCCAAGGAATTGTATAAGTGGGCGTAGTCATTGTGCTTTCCGGTTAAAATGCGCTAAGGTCGCTATCGGATTTCCGTACAGTACTTCTGACAAGGGGAATTTCAGTGTCCGAACCGACGATTACCGAGAGTCAGGGCGAAAAGATCATTGCTCTTCTACGTGACATATTGTGGGAGTTACAGCATAGCAGTGTTCAAGACGACGTGAGTAGTATCCGGTCTGATGTTGACAGCATCCAGTCGGATGTAAGTAGCATTCAAATCGACGTCTCCATCATTCAAGGGAATCAGGAGTGAATGAGGTTCATTTAGGTACTTCCCGCGCTCAGAGGAGGGGGCCTGTCGCATCTCGACACATACCCCACAAAGCTCGCCGTCGATCTTTTTAGCGGCTGGCCCACAGTCGGGTAGTGTCTCAGTTTGAAATAAGCTTAGTGCCCTGTTCTTTCATCAGCCTGGCTAGGGCCATCATTTGTGTAAACTCGGTCTTATAGGATTCTGGAACCGAGACCTCTTTGCAGAATTCTTTTGGGTCGATGCCTTCCAGATCGTCGGCGTTTTTCAGCACCTGAAAGTGGAACATCGCAAGCTTCTGGTTCTTTGCCGTTGCACGATGGACGGCGGCTTTGATTTGCTCGATCACGATTCGCTCCTTTGCATCTCCGCGATAAGGCAGTGGGCGCACGGCCGCCGAAGCTACGACCTTAAGACTTGACGCTGAAATTCCAAGTAAGTCATCCGTTCGGGACCTTGATTTTCCCTTGGCCTCTAGCTTCGCCCTTTCCCAGTCATGTTTCAAGAGAAGCGCGATTCGGACGGAGAACTCCCGGATGATTCCCTCATCGGCATGGCTCGAGCTCACCAGCCTGCTAACCGCGGCTATGATTGCAATGTCTTCAGGATCCGTTGGGTTTAGATTTAGCCTCAGGCTCAAACTGAGTTCATTCAGCTTCACGCCATCACTGCCAGCCGCGGCCCTATATACCCCGATTGCGAGTCTACGTATTTTGTCGCGCCATTTCGCACGCTCTTTGGTAATGTTCTCGATCTGGATCGCTCTTTCGCTGTTTCGTCGCGACACAAAAGCGGTGACAATCGCTGAAACCACCGCCGAACTGCTCGCGGTAACGATGACCATTGGCCAATCCATCGAAACCTCCCGACGCTTGCGCCAGAATAACGCAATCGAGGACGGACGGGACGGTGGCCCAAATATCCATCTCTTGGTAGATGTGGGGCTTTTCCAAACGAACAGGGCCGCCTCATAAGGCGGCCGAGGTCATCAAACGCGACTCGTGTGTTACGCGATGGCAGAGAGCCCCTTCTTTTTAACCAGCGCCAGCAGCTTCAGCGCCGATCCACTAGGACGCTTCTCGCCTCGTTCCCATTGACTCACCAGACTTACGGGTACGTTCAGATGACGCGCGAATACCGCCTGACTGGCCTTTTCGCGGTTGCGCAAGCGACAGATCGCTCGGGGCGCGATCTTCTCGACGGGGGTTAGACAGGACTCGTCAAACTCCTTCATCGTCTTCTTGTCGATGATGCCCACGTCGTGCAGATCGGCCGCCATCTCGTGGACCGAAGCCAGCACCGGGGTGCGATATCGCTTTGCCATGGGGTTACTCCTTCTTCCTGTGAATCTCGATGTATTTCCCAGCCTCAATAAGCTCTTTGAGTCTTGCTGCTGAACTCAGGCAGAGCTAGCAGAGCCGCGTGATGCCGGGAAAAGCGTCGAAGCCGGCGTCGAAACTGAGGATTTGCTCGATACCGTGCTGCTCCATCACCGCCAGATGCACCGCATCGCGAGCGGAGAGTGTCCTGGTATTCCAGCACGATTTGCTTGGCCCGCTCCACCGCCCCGCCATCGACTGGCAGCACCTCATCCGCGATGCCCAACAGCGCATCAAACGCTGGCTGAATCGCGTCGCGGCGCTGGATGGCAACATAGCGATGAAGAATTTCCTGCAGCACCTCGGCGTCGGTCACCAGGCGTTGGCCGTCGCGGATGAGTTTCTCCAGCAGCCGCTGGGCATCGACTTTGTGCGGATGCGGCGCGCCCACCAGGTACATGGGGATGTTGGAATCTACCAGAATCAAGCGCCTGTACCCGTCCCGTAGCCCGCCTCAATTTCTGCCAGCATGGGGTCGATATCCGCGGTGGGAAATTCGTGCTGCACAGCCCGCGCGATGGCCTCCAGTTTCTTGCTGCTGCCGGTGTCGGGCTGCTGCCGCCGGGCGTGGGCCAGCGCCCGCCGCACCCATTCGGCAAGAGACATGCGCTGCGATCGGGCAGCCCGCTGGATCTCCCGGTACTCCGGATCCTGTAGGATCACTTGTAGTCGTTTAGCCATGCTATGAGTGTATCTGACTCATAAACATGAGTCAACAGAAGGACGGCTGGTGACCCACTCAACCTCCATTGAGCAATGAGATTGAAGGTCGGAGACCCCAACCGGCGCTTCAATCCACGAAGGAACCTCGAACTGGGTGCCCCATCCCGCCTTCCTTTGGCGGGGTGGGGCTTTCTTCCCGACCCACAGCTGGCGGGCGGCCCTACTCGACCGTTTTTCTATCCACTATCCACTCCCTGTCACATCCCACCGTGACCGGCGCCCTTTCGCATCCGCCTCCACCAAAGGCACGATTGCTGCGAGGAGAGGGACTGGTGTCCCCTCGCCTCGTTCCGCGCCCAGTCCGTGGATCTGGACGGCTCTTTGAAATCTCGGCGTGCCCACGGCGGTGGTTGAGCCCTTGCCATATTTGTATGGAATGTATGACAAAGTCATGCCATACTAGTATGCAATGTATGGCAAATCGGTGTATGACTTGTATGTATTGTATGACAATTTGGGCCTCGAAAAACCCTACAAATCATACCTAAACCATGATGGCTCAAATGGATACGTATAACTCGCCTGAAATCAATTGGTTGCGAACAAATTCTGGCTAACAGTCTGATTCTAAAGAGGCACGAAAATAAAATGAAAGACAAAGCACCCCAGACCGAACGAAATCTGCTTCAGGTTCGCCTTTCCGAAAACGAAAAGCGCAACATCAAGATGATGGCTGCAGGTCAGGGATTGACCCTGAGGGAGGCAACGCTGGCGGCATTTACCGCATGGGCGGAGAAGCTTCGGGCGCAGGCTGCGGCCGCCAAAGCGGCGAAGGCTCACGGGCAGAGATAGAGGCGGGTGCCCGGGTAACCCATCTGTTCACGAAAGTAGCCTCCAGGGTGCCCCCGCGAGAGTGGCTTGGGTTCACTGACAACTGGCTACGGACGACGGCCCCTTAGTGTTTGATCAGCCACATGGCCCAGGAGGCGACGATCACTCCGCCGACGAAGAGCACGAAGCAGTAGGCCCCGTAGCGAAGCATTTCGCGGGTGGTGTTGCGCTGGGTGATGCCGAATACGGTGGAGGCGCAGAGGGCGAAGAGGGCGGCGGCGGTGAAGTGCGAGAGAGCGAAGGTCATTGTTTTTTGCCGATCGCGATGTGGTAGGCGTCAACCGCGGAGATGATGTTCAGCAGTCCGGCGACGACGATGTACTTGGTGCCGTAGTCGGCCACGGCGCGCTGAATGTTGCCGGCGCCCCAGTCCATGGCGCGGGCGATGAAGTACAACAGCCCGGAGCCGACGTCGCCGACGAAGCCGAGGATGTCGAGCAGGTCTCCGGTGTTGAAGGCGTAAACCTTGCCCTGCATGCCGAGTCCGGCGAAGAACATGATGAAGACAGCCAGCATGAGCAGCAGGCCGCGCGTCCAGCGGCGCTGAATGAGATGGCCGAGGCCGGGGACAAGCCATCCGGCGAGGGGAGCGATGATTGCCATCGAGTTGGATGCGGCGGCGCCACTCTTGGCGGCACGCGCAGCGGCAGCGGTCGTGTTCTGTACGTTCGCCATCAGATGAGCACCAAGTCAGTCTGGATGCGCCCGGTGACTTCGGCCTTGCCGTTGCGGATCATCATGTCGATTTCGCTGCGCACGCCGAAGTCCGGGAGATAGACGCCGGGCTCGACCGAGAAGCAGGTATTGGGCAGGATCAGGCGGTCGTCCTTGGTCTCAAGGTTGTCGAGGTTGGCGCCGTTGCCGTGAATGTCAGAAGTAATGGAGTGTCCGGTGCGGTGAAAGATCTGCGGGCCGTAGCCCTTGCCGGCGATGTAGTCGTGGACGGCCTGATCGACTTCGAAGCCACAGATCTTCTTTCCAGTGTCGAAGGCTTCCTTCACTTTGCGAATGCCTACGTCGCGGGCGTCGCGGACGACGGTGAAAACTTCGCGCTGCTTGTCGCTGGGAGTGCCGATCACGCCAGTCCAGGTGATGTCGTAGAAGACGGAGTCAGGCTCGTTGCACTTGGCCCAGATGTCGAGCAGCACGAAGTCGCCTTGTTTGATCGGCGACGAACTCGCTGCCGAGGGCTCGTAGTGCGGGTCTCCGCTGTTGGCGTTTACGCTGACGTTGGGCGGGTCGCAGGTGACGAGGTCTTCGCGGCGGAAGGCTTCCAGTATCCACTGCTGGATTTCGTACTCGTTGGTGCCGCCGTTGCGGACGCGGCGACCGATTTCCTGAAATGCTCCGGCAGTGATCTGGTCGATCTTGGCTTGGGCCTTGTAGTGGCTGGCGATCTGCGCGTCAGTCAGGGTGGCTTCGAAGCGCGCGACCAGGTTGGCGGAGGTGTCGATTTCCTTGCCGAAGCTGCGGATGAGTTCGAGCATTCCGGCGTCAACCAGCGAGATGTAGGGGATCTGGTTGTTGGGCGAATACTGCATGACCACCTTGCGGTAGGGCTTCAACATGGTTTCGAGGTTGGCCCACAGCTCTTCCCATGCCGAGTATTCGAGTTTGCTGCCGGGGAGCGTGTCGAGGTGGTGGCTCTCGATGCGATGCACCAGCTTGACCGGTTCGCCGACGCGCTGGGATGACGTAGAACCAGCGGCGGGTGGTGAGGCGGTCGGGGGCAGTCCCAGGACGCGGTAGGCGATGGGATCGCGATGATGGTGGTCGTAAAAGAGCCAGCACTCGTGGTGGCCGTCGCGCAGGGCAGCCTGAATGTCGGAGAGGTTCATGCGAGTTCCATTGTAAATGACAGCACATTATTTGCTTCGCTTGCCCAGCACCCGCTCGCGCGTGGCGGCAGGCAGGGTCTCGCAGGCAGTGCGCAGCACCAAGCGGGGCGCGCGGTCGCGGATCGTCATGAGGTAGGCGACGGTTGGTTTGGGATTGGCTTTGGCGGCTTCACGCAGCAGCCATCCCAGACCCTTCTGCACCATGTCGTCGTCGCTGGGCAGAAGGAGTTCGGTGATGCGCTGAATGTGGTGGAAGTTCTTGTGCCGGCGCGTACTGTGAATCAGGCTGACGGCGGCGGCGCGCTGATGCCAGACGCTTTTCTTCTTCGCCCACCGAGGCGGTCGCGAAAGGTAGGCGTCATCGGCAGCGACCATGGGGCCGATGAGGTAATGGACGAGGGCGTCGTGGTCGGCCCAGGAGGTGACGCGATCGAGCCAGGCTTCCAGGAGCTTGAACTCGTTGCGGCTGAACTGATCAGTCATGCCTTCAAGCAGCATCACGGCGAAGTTCTTTTCCTCCAGGATCTCGCCGGCGAAAAGCTGGTCGGCTACCTGCAACAGGTAGGGGAGACCGTATTCAGCCAAGATGACGCGGCGGAAGCGCTTGGCGACCTTGCGCAGTTCGGCGGTGTACCATCCGCGCGACTTTACTTCGTGCTTGAAGAAGCGCTGGACGTCAACGGAGTGTGGCGCGGAGCCACCGTCGAGCAGGACTCGACGAATGTGGTCGGCGATGTATCCAGGCGGCTTTTGCGACTTTGCGGAGATGGAATTCGGCCTCGCCAAGGGCAATAGCAATCAGGAAGAGAATATCACCCCCCTCCCCCATGGCCCTTTGGAATCAATGAGATATCGAACAATTAACGTGCAAAGTCGCAGAAATAAATAATTTAAGTCTACTTGATAGAAAACATTAGACTTACGAGATCGCATTCCGTTCCAAGCAAGGGTCTGCGACCGGTTCGGATACCCGCGCTGTGCAATATTTCAAAAGGCCCTGTGGAGCCGCGCCTGAGCGCGGACCGACAAGAGACACCAATCCCTTGCCTCACGAACTGTCTTTTACGCGTCGGGCTGGAATGAGGGAAGGACGTGGGACACAGGGGTGTGTGATAGCGGAGCAATTAGTAATTAGTAATTAGAAATTAGCCAAAAGCCAGAAGCGAAAAGCCTAGGCCGCCTTCGGCGCCATCAGCTTGTCATACGCCAACAGCAGTACGGCCGTCACCACGCCGACGCCGATGATGACCCACCACATGCCTGCCGGTTCGTGTTTCACTTCGCCGAAGTAGTGAATCAGGAAGCCTCCGAATGCTCCCCCAATGAACGACCCAATGCCCAGCGGGAGGAAAGCGAAGCCCATGTACGTGCCTTGCTGTCCTTCTGGAGCCAGCCGCGATACATAGTCGTAATACCGCGGAGACATCACGATTTCGCCCAGCGCGACCGCGACCAGCGTCAGCACCGCGCCCAGACCCGACGGCATCAGGATCAGGAAGATCCATCCCAGCGCGCTGATCAGGGTGCCGGTGGTAATCGCCATCAAGGGGGCGACCTTTTGCATGAGCAGCGTGATCACCACCGTGAGCGCAATCACCACAACCGGGCCTGTCATCAGCAGCAGTTCGGTGTCAATCGTCGGGCTGATGTAGTTGTGCACGTACAGCGGCAGCGTGAGGAACTCCTGCCAGTACACGATCCAGTAGCCGGTGAAGATCGCCAGGAACAGCATGAAGCGCGGGTTTGACAGCACTGTCAGGAAGTTTCTGCCGGCCTCTGCCATTGACGGAGTCTGCGTATCCCGATCGCGGTTCGGCTCCTTGAAGAAGATCAGCACGCCCACGAACATCACGAACACGCTGAGCGCCGCCACCCGAAACACGTTCTCCACGCTCATCCTCTGGTGTACGAATGAAGCCACATACGGTCCCGCGGCGCCGCCAATGTTCACCAGCGTGTAGTAGATGGAGTAACCGAACGAGCGCACGTCCTCGCGCGACGAGTGCGCCGTGGTCCCCACCACCGTTGGCTTCACCAGCGCCACTCCGAACGCGGGCAGCGCCAGCACCAGCGCCACCAGCACGCCCAACGGCACGGACTGCCGCACCGGCGCCAGCCACGGCGATCCCAGCGATCCCAGCAGAAAATAGGCGCACGACAGGATCAGGTATGCCAGTGCCAGCGCCTTGCGAAACCCTATCTTGTCGGCCAGCGCGCCGCCGAATACCGGCAGGAACCACACCAGGCCGCCGAAGAATCCGGTGAGCGTGCCGGTCTGCTGGGTGGGAAAATTCAGCACTTCGTGCAGGTATCGCGCCAGCGAGGCGAACACTGCGTAATACGACAGCCGCTCGAACAATTCGCTGATGTTGGCGACCCAGAAGGGTCGCTCGAAACCGGTGCGAATGTCATGCCAACGCTGGGCGAAGCTCATAAGAAGTTGTCAGTAGCCAGTTGTCGGTTGTCAGCGAAGCAAGCAGCTAGCAAAAAGCAATAAGCAACAAGCTAAAAACCAAAAGCGAAAAGCCTGAGTCCGCTGCGCGCCCTCGGTGCCTCTAAGGTGAAACATCGATAGTATCAGCCGAGCGCGGCGCGCAAAGCCTCTTCCACCTGCGCGGCCCGCACGCCCTGCGACACGAATCAACTTTTTGCGGCTGGATTCTCCGGCGGCTATCGTAACTGACGAACGCGGAACATTCAAAAATTCGGCGAGGAAGGCGATGCAGGCCTGGTTGGCGCGGCCTTCGACAGGAGGCGCAGTGAGCGCCAGCTTGAGGCGTCGCCGACCACTCCGGTGATGGCGTTCTTGCGGGCGCGAGGATGCACCTTGACCTGAAAGGTTGCTCCCGCAGGAGTGTCGCGAATGGGAATCATGACCCGGAAGCCGTTTCATAAAGTGCGAGTGAGGGAATTCGGTTCCCCGCAGGGGCTAAAGCCCGATGTTTACGATGCCCGGATCGGCACGGCTGAAGCCGTGCCCCTTCAAATCGCATGTTTGAGACCAGTTCTCGCGCGCCCACCGAAGATCGCTGTACCGATGCGCACGCAGGTGGAGCCTTCTTCGATGGCGACTTCGAAGTCGTGCGACATGCCCATGGAGAGCGACGTCGAGGTTGACTGGCGGGCAGACTGCGAGCAGCGAGTCGATCGCGCAGTTCGCGCAGTTGGCGAAAGTAGGGACGCGCGCCTTCGGGATCGTCGGTGAAGGGCGGAACGGTCATGAGGCCGCGAATGCGGAGGTTCGGCCAGTGCGGAGCTTGCGTCAGGATCAATTCGAGTTCGGGCGAATCGGGAGCGAGTGCCGCTCTTGGCTTGCTCGCCGCCGACGTTGATCTCGATCAGGACGTCGAGTGTCTTGCCCAGCTTTTGCGCGGCGTCGTTCAAGCGCTGCGCCAGTTTGGCGGAGTCGATGGAATCGACGGCGTGGAAGATCTCCGCTGCTTTCGCGGCCTTGTTCGATTGCAGATGGCCGATCATGTGGAACTCGGCATCCTTCAACTCCGGGAGCTGAGGAAATTTGTCGGCGAATTCCTGCACGCGGTTTTCGCCGAAGAGACGCTGGCCGGCTGGTAGGCCTCGAGAATCGCGTCGGCGGGAAAGGTCTTGCAGACGGCCATCAGGGCGATGTCTTCAGGCCTTCGCCCCGCCCGCCGCGCCGCAGCGGCAGATGCGCTCACGTATGGCGGCGAGTTGTTCAGCTATGCTCACGAAAATTCAGTCTAAAGCAAAAGGCGCGGAAGCCCTCCGCGCCCTTCACAATCCCGCTGACAACCGAGAACTGAGAACTGACAACTGTCTTACATGATCGCCGTTGGCGGAGCCGGCTCGTCGGGACTGCCGGCGTTGGCGAGCGGCACCCGCACCATCACGAATGCGAGAATCACGAGCACGACGAAGCCAGACAGCACGTTGGGATGCGCGAAGATCACGGGCAGCGGCCATTGCTTGTACTTGAAGATGGCAATGACGATGCCCATCAAGGCCTCACCCGCAATGAATCCGGAAGCCGTCAGCACCCCCGCATTCTCGACGCGGGCTTTCTGCGCGTCGTTGAAGTCGCGGCGGTCGCGCATGCGGTCGGTGATCCAGCGGATCATGCCGCCGAGGAAGATGGCGAAAGTGGTTTCGAGCGGCAGGTACATGCCGACGGCGAAGAGCATGGGGCTCTTGACTTCGATCATGATCAGAGCAAGGCCCATGAGGATGCCGACCACGATCAGCGGCCACGCCATTTCTCCGCCGACGATGCCCCGCGAGAGCATGGCCATCAGTCCGGCTTGCGGCGCCGACAACTGACGGTCGCCGAATCCGATGCCGCCGCCGTTGATGTTGGCCTGGTTGAGCAGCATCAAGACCGGGAAGAGCGCGAAGCTGGCGACGGCCACTCCCATGAAATCGCCGATCTGCATCTTGCTGGGAGTGCCGCCGAGGATGTGTCCGACTTTCAAGTCCTGCAGCATCTCGCCGGCGACCGCCGACGAAACGCAGACCACAGCCGCGACTCCAAGCACGGCCGCGACGCCGTGCATGCCGGAGACGCCGATGAGGATCATCAACAGGGCAGCGATGATCAGCGTAGCGAGCGTCAATCCGGAGATTGGGTTATTGGACGAACCGATCAGGCCGACCAGGTTTCCCGAGACCGCAGCGAAGAAGAAGCCCACGATGATCATCACGATTGCCGCCACAATGCCGGCGTTCCAGGAATCGGCGTAGCTCTTGTACAGGAAAACCATGCTGAGCAATACCAGGAGCAATCCGCCGAAAACAAACTTGGCGTTCAGATCGCGCTCGGTGCGAGCCGTGCCGGCGTGTGCGGCGGCGGACTTCTTCAGATCGGATACGGCGCGAGCCATGCCGGACCCCAGGCTCTTACGCATGCGGAAGAGCGTGTAGCAGGCTCCGACAAGCATGCCTCCGACAGCAATGGGGCGGACGATGAAGCTCCAGACGGCTCCGGCCTGACCAGCCCAGAACGCGGTGTCGGGAGTAGTGCCTGCCGGTACGAACTGAGCCACGAAGGTAGGCCCGCCGAGGAAGAGGATCAGCGGGACCAGCAGGCCCCAGGCGACAACGCCGCCGGCGAAGTTCAGCGATGCCAGGCGCGGACCGATGATGTATCCGACGCCAAGATACGCGGGGCTGATAGCGGGCGCTGAGACCGTGGTTACGGCTCCGGCGGACAACTTGGGAGCGTCCACGGAGCGGCCCATGCGCACAAAGCTCGTGCCCAGGTTGCCGACATTCACGATGAAATCTTTGCTGGCGTTGAACAGGTTGAACTGGCCGAGCAGGTAAACGATTCCGCCGAAGCCCATGTTGCCGAAAAGAATTTTGGCGGCGCGGCTGCCTTGTTGTCCGGCGATGTGGATTTGCGAGGCGGCGACTGATTCCGGGAAGGGAAGCTCGGGATCCTCGACCATCACGCGGCGCAAGAGGGTGACGAAGAGGATGCCCAGCGCGCCGCCGACCAGCATCAGGATCGACGACTTCCAGTAGGCATGCTCAAAGTCGAACACGGGCCATGCGCCGGAGATCACGAACGCCGGGATGGTAAAGATCGCTCCGGCGGCGACGGACTCGCCAATGGAGCCGACGGTACGGGCGATGTTCTCCTCGAGGATCGAGCCCTTCATGATGCGAAGGACGGCCATGCCGATGACGGCTGCGGGATAGGTCGCAGCAATGGTCATACCTGCGCGCAGGCCCAAATAAGCGTTGGCAGCGCCCAGCACAACCGTCATCACGAGGCCGAGCAGAACGGCGCGGAGGGTGAACTCCGACATGGTGGTGTTGTCGGGAACGTAGGACCGGAAAGTCTTTTCCGGAGCGGCAGTGGTCGCACTCATATGCGAAGACCTCGTGTGGAGCCCAAATAAATGTGACGGCGCAAGTTAGCATGCCGGGAGCATTTGGTACAAGCCCAACTTGGCGCGGAGTCCATTCTATCGCGTCGTGGAGAAGTGCTTTGGAGCGACGGGAAGATCTGGGCGGAATCGCGGAAATCCTCCCTTGGCATGAATCGCCGGTGAATCGGAGTCCGGGAATCTGTGTCGGCATTGCACGGTGCCGTCGAAATTACTATACTGATCGCGCCAGTGCTTTCCGTGCCACGGTAGCGCGAGCGTGCGTTGCGGGTCGGGAGCATCATCGACTGGAGGGTGGTCTTCAGCAGTCGTGCGACTCTAGATCGACAGCGACGAAGTGAGCGCGCCGAGCAGCGTACGTCCCTCGTCGCGCCAATTGTTGCGGCAGTCCACAGCGTTTTTTCTGTCTTCTTTCCCTCCGATTGCAGGCTCTGCAGTATTCCTCTCGTAAACATTTCCCGTCTTCCGGTATGCCCGGAGTGTCTGGATTCCATTCAGCCGATACGTGTGCCGCAGTGCGTGCAATGCGGCGAGCGCCTGTTGCCGGCGCAGTTGTTGATCGGCGATGGTCACTGCCAGGGATGCCGCGATTTCCAGCCGGAGTTCGATCGCGCCGTCTCGTTTGGGGAGTATGCCGGGGCATTGCGTGGGCTCATTCATCTGCTGAAATACGACAAGGTGATGCCGGCGGCTCCGGTTCTGGGGGACATGCTGGCGACAGCGATTGGGCAGCTGGAGAGTGGCGGCGAAGATCTGTTGCCGCTGATGGTTCCGGTTCCGCTGCATGCCAGCAAACGCGGAGAGCGCGGCTTCAACCAGGCGGAACTGCTGCTGCGCGCAGCAGTGAAGCGCACGCCGCAAGCAGCGGAGATTGCATTCGGATTATTGAAACGGGAGCGCCCGACACATTCCCAGGTGGGGTTGACGCGCGAAGAACGCGTGGCCAACATGCGCGGGGCGTTTCGCGTCACCGACCCTCAGCGGGTGAAGGGCAGAACGGTGATTGTCGTCGATGACGTGATGACGACGGGAACCACCGTCTCCGAGTGTGCTCGCGTGCTGAAGAAGGCCGGGGCTGAACGAGTTTGGGCGGCGACGGTAGCCCGCACCCTGAAAGGCGCGATGCTGCCGGAGTCTGTCGAAAACGGGAAAGAGGAGGCTCACGAGACAGCGCAGGCGGCTGTTTCGGTTTAGCGCTATATGTCCATGGCAGCTCAAAGCACAGCGTCCCGGTACGGAAAGTCACTGGCCGGCTGCATGCACGATGCGCGGGTGAACTCGGAGGAGCGCATGCACCGCTCGCCGATGCACGCACCCGTGCTGGTGCTGAACGCATCGTATGAACCGATCAATGTGTGCGCGGCCCGGCGTGCCGTGATTCTGGTGCTGAAGGGCGTAGCCATGATGGAAGAGGCTAACGGTCAGCATCTGCATGCGGCGCGGATTGCGATCAAAGTGCCTTCGGTGATCCGGTTGCTGGAGTACCGTCGCATACCGCACCAGACGCGGGCGCTGTCGCGCAAGAACATTTTGTTGCGCGATCGCAACACCTGCCAGTACTGCGGAAAGATCCTGGCGGCGGGAGAGTTGACGCTGGACCATGTGATTCCGCGCTCGCGCGGGGGCGCGTCCACCTGGGAGAACCTGGTGGCGTGCTGTCACAACTGCAATCGCCGGAAGGGCAGCATGCTTCCACACGAGGCCAATATGCGGCTCACGCGCGAACCGCGCGCCTTCAATCTGCATACCAGCCGACACATCATGCGGCTGATGGGGCGCTCGGACTCGAAGTGGCAGAAGTACCTCTACTACTGAGTCAGCTGGAAATAAGGAAGATCAAAAGAGCAGGACCGGAGTGATACCGGGGCCTGCTCTTCGTTTTGCGGCTGGAGAAGCCGAATCGTCCGGCGTCGCTTTCCAAACCTCGCCAGCACGCGCACGCTGCCCTATCGATTCGGCTGCGGGCTGGTGGGGGGCGGCTGATCGCCGGGTTTCGGCGTGTCTTTGGTGATCTCCTGGCCTTCGTAGGTAATCTTGGATTTCGCTCCGAAGCGCTTGTAGTCGGTGTATTTCACGATTTGCTTGATGTGAATGTCGCCGCTGGAGAAGTGCAGAGTGTCGTCCACCTTGGTGTAAACCGGGAACCAATATTTTCCATCGACGCGGTCGCGCCAGGTGGTGAAGTTGGGAAACAGGTTCTCCTGCCCGCCCTTCTTCTTGGTGCCGATGTCGGGCACGTTCTTGCCGTAGGTTTTCACGATCTGGAAGTCGCGGTCATCGACCCAGATGCGGCCCTGAAAATAGCGCTTGTTCTTTTCAATTTGCTTGGGGGCAATGTCGAAGACGTAAGTGCCGATCTCATCGATGCGCTGCTTGCCGACGTAGAGGATCTGGTATTCCGGAATCTCATCGGTCGTCAGCACAAACGGCATGCGATTGCGGATATCGTCGTAGTCTTCCTTGGTCATCAATATGCCCTGCAGCGTCGAGGCGGGAGCAAATACTACGTGCTCGACCCGGTTTCCCCGGTCGTCGAATAGCACGTCCTCGACTTCCTTGAATTCGCCGTTCACCGTATCGCCGTCAAGGGTCTGTACGGTCAGCGATTGACGGTAGGCGTACTGTTCGCGCGCAATCTTGAATTCCTTTTCCTTGGCGGCGAAGCGCTGGATGATCTCCTGCTCCGTGATGCCCTGGGGCGGCGAGGTATCAAGCTCACCTTCGCCCCGCTGGGCGCGAGCGGGTGAGTTCGCCGAGAGAAATGCCAAAACCATTGCGCCAAAAGCGAGGAAATGCCGAATTGTCTGTCGATACTTCATGTGGTTTTCTATGTCCATTGTATTCGATAGAACGCCGTGGATGCGTGCGCCGCCGAGTCAGCGATTTGTGAGGCCACCTCAACTACAACACGCAAACCAGACACCAGTTGCTCGGTTTCCAAGACGTTGATTTAGACTGGAAGGTTTTGGGTGCGCATCCATGTTCGAACTAACGCTCTGTGATGGCGCGCCAAGGAGGCGTCATGCTGCGTCGCATTCTTTTCTTCCTGCTTATCTTCTCGTTGTTCGGTTCCGCCCAAGCTAAACATCCCTTCACCTTCGAAGACATGATGCAGCTCAAGCGTGTGGGCGAACCGACGGTTTCGCCGGACAGCAAGTGGGTGGCCTTTAGCGCTGTCGATGTGAGTCTGGACGCAAACACGAAGACGCCGCACTTGTGGATCGTCCCTGTCGCGGGTGGCGAATCGAAACGACTGACTCCAGCCAGCGGCGCGGGCGAAGATCGTGTGCGCTTCTCGCCCGACAGCAAGCGCGTGATCTTTGAGTCCGATCGCGGCGGAGTTACGCAGATCTGGGTGCAGGACTTCGATACCGCGGCCGGTGCCCTCACGGGCGAGCCGAAGCAAGTTACCACGATCTCGACTGAGGCCTCTGGCGGCACCTGGTCGCCGGATGGAAAGAGCGTCCTGTTTGTTTCCTCGGTCTTCCCCGACTGCAAGGACGACGCCTGCAACAAGCAGCGCGATGAAGAGCAGGCCAAGTCGAAGGTGAAAGCCAGGA
Organism: uncultured Acidobacteriaceae bacterium; assembly: GCA_963758255.1. GTDB lineage: Bacteria > Acidobacteriota > Terriglobia > Terriglobales > Acidobacteriaceae > DASRAA01. The sequence goes on along the minus strand of CAVWUX010000008.1, from coordinate 590,990 downwards.
CCTACGACCACCTGATGTTTCGTCACTGGACGCACTACGACAACGGCAAGCGCAGCCACCTGTTTATCGTTCCCATCGAAGGCGGAGTCGCACGCGATCTGACGCCCGGCGATTACGACGTGCCGCCGTTCAGCCTGGGAGGGCAGGACCAGTACGCTTTCTCGCCGGACGGGAAAGAGGTCGCCTACACCTGCAATACCGATGAAGTCCAAGCCACGAGCACCAACAGCGATGTGTTCGTGGTGCCGAGTAGCGGTGGAACGGCGAAGAGGATCACGACGAATCCGGGGAGTGACAGCACCGCAATCTATTCTCCCGATGGCAAGTACATCGCCTATCGGTCGCAGCTTCGCGGCGGGTACGAGAGCGATCGCTTCCGCCTGATGCTGTATGAGCGGGCGACTGGAAAGATCACCGACCTCACGCCGAATTTCGATCGCTGGGTGGACTCCATCGCCTGGTCGCCGGATTCCAAAACCATCTATCTCACCGCCGGCAACGAGGGCCAGAACCCCATCTATGCCTTGCACATCGCGCAGACCAACCCGTGGCCGGAAGAGCTCGTGGACGGCTACAACGACAGCCCCACGCCGACATCGGATGGGAAGGTGCTGGTGTTCGATACCATGTCGATCTCGGCGCCCAACGAGATCTACACCGCGCCGCTGATGTTCGCGCAGTGCCGGATGGCGGTGCCGCCGAACGCTTACTCAGTTCCCGATTGCCTGCTTTCGAAGTCGAATCCGCTGACGCACATGAACGACGAAGTTCTCTCCAAAGTCGCGATGGAGCCGATGGAATCGTTCTGGTTTACCGGAGCAGCGAAGGAAAAGGTACAGGGCTTTTTGCTGCGGCCTCCGGGTTTCGACAACCAGAAGAAGTACCCGCTGAAATTCCTTATTCATGGAGGCCCACAGGGAGCGTGGGGCGATGACTGGTCATACCGCTGGAATCCGGAGCTGTTCGCCGCCGATGGATACGTGGTCGTGATGATCAACTTCCATGGCTCGACCGGCTACGGCCAGAAGTTCATTGACGCCATCAACGGCAACTGGGGCGGAGCGCCCTACGAAGACCTGATGCTTGGCCTCGACTACGCCGAGAAGGCTTATCCGTTCATCGCCAAGGACCGCGAATGTGCGCTCGGCGCGAGCTATGGCGGTTACATGATCAACTGGATCGAGGGCCACACCGACCGCTTCAAGTGTCTGGTGTCGCACGACGGTATGTTCAACACGGAGTCGGCGTTTGGTACGACTGAGGAATTGTGGTTCAACGAATGGGAGTTCAAGGGCACTCCGTGGACCAACCGCGACATGTATCGCAAGTGGTCTCCGCACCTGTTTGCGACCAACTTCAAGACGCCGATGCTGGTGGTGCACGGGCAGCTCGACTATCGGCTCGACGTGTCGGAGGGCTTCCAGATGTTCACCACCCTGCAGCGGCTCAAGGTCCCGTCGAAGCTATTGTATTTTCCGGACGAGGGACATTGGGTGCTGAAGCCGCAGAACGGGCGCTTCTGGTACCAGACGGTCAACGCATGGGTGGATGAGTGGACGAAGCCGAAGTAGGTGTACGGAAAAGGAAAGCCGGAGCCACAAGGCTCCGGCTGTTCCATTTGCGAGGGTGGGAGACTACAGATTGATCTTGCGGCGCAACATGCCCGCGAGCCCGAGGATTCCGGAACCGAACATCACTAGCGTGCCCGGCTCAGGGACAGCAGGCGTACCACCAAAGGTCGTGACCAGCCCGCCGAGGCTGGCGCCGTAGCAGCCGCTATTGGTTACGCAAAACGCGCGGTTCGTGTCGGTACCGGTGTAATCCGCCCAGTTATAGCCGTTGCCCGTTCCGTTGGGGATGTTGTCCTGATCGTTCACTACGATTTCCAGGATCAGGTCGCCCAATGACGGGTCATAGGTAAAGCCCGTTCCAAGGAAGAGCGTCAGAACCGGCCCGGAATTGAAGCCGCCAATTCCCGTGCCGAGGTAGGTGGCAGCGCCATTGTAGTTGCTGGCCAAGTTGGAGCTAAGTCCCAACCCGACTGCCGAATAGCCCCAGTAAAAGTCGTACGAGCCACCGAGGATGTAGTCGCCAGCTACGAACGGGTAGTTCTCCCAGCTGATGGTGGTGATGTTGATCGGTCCGCTGAACTTCGCGGAGTTGAAGGCTTGCTGGTAGTCGATTGAGACACCGGAACTGGTGCCGCTGTCGTTGCACATGAACGGGTAGCAGTTGCCGCTGTCATAGCTGCCGACGGTCACGCTGACGGCGTGCAACATCATGCAACTGGTCAGAAGCAACACTAAGGCCAGAGACTTTAGCGCAATCTTCATTGAATCCTCACCCTTATGTCGTTGATTTTTGGGGACTTCGTAGTATTAACTGCACGTTAAGTTCCACGACGCGAGAGACTTTACCATTTATTATCATAAACTTAGAAACGGTGCGGGCAGACCATGCGCAAGAAATTGCACAGCTGTGGGAATCTGTCAGGCACGACTTTAGTGCTATTGGGCATAAAGAAGGGAAGGATAGAGAACCATCTTGTTACCGCCAGCTCGATGGTCTCATCCACATTGGATCGGCGGGAGAGGATCAGTCGGCTGCCGCTTGTGTCTCTCTCTGGGCCTCAACGCGGTCGCTGTGTTTCGCCGCGGAAAGGTAGGCACCTCCCAGCAGCAGCATCCCGCTCCAGAACGACCAGAAAATCAAGGTGACTGATACCGAGAATGGGCCGTAAACTTCCTTAAAATTCAACCAGGGGAGCATCAGGATGTAGATGTACTTTGCGGCCTCGGAGAGCAGCCCGGTTGTGATCGCCGCCGGCAACACGGCCCGCACCGGCACCTTCCCGTGAGGGAGAAGCCAGTAAATGAGGAAGTAGATCGCAATGGTGGTGATAATCGCGAAAGCCTTCATCACCAGGAAACCGAGACCACGAAAGACAAAGTTCTGATCGCCGATTGCGAGTCCCAGGATCTTGAGATTTTCAGCCGTGAGAAATATGGAGAGCAGCGCCAAGGCCCCGCAAGCCATGGCCAGTCCCACGGAAACGAGAGCATTCATCAGGTAGGAGCGGTTCCGGGTGAAACCCCAGATGCTGTTGAGGGCCACCTCGAGGGGGAGAAAGATCCCTGTGGAAGTGATGAACAACATGACCAACGAGAGTACTTCACCGCGCCCGTGTACGCTGGCGAGAAATTGAAGGTTACGAATCACGAAGTCCTGATTGCTGGGCAGGAAGTCACGAAGAAGCTGCAACACCACGTTGTACATCTGCGGTGAGTGAAAGACGCTGCGGATCAAGGTCAACAGCAGCACGATCAGGGGACAGATCGATAACAGAGAATTCGCCGCGACCGAGAAAGCATAGGTGTGCACTTCCGTCTGCGTCAGATATCGCAGGGTGGGCCATAAGTATCGCCGCAGGCGGTAGAACAATCCCCCAGAACCCACGTCGAACCGAAACATCTGCTTGGAATCGTCTTGGGCCTGCAGCCGCTTGGCGGCGGTACCGATTCGCAGAGCCGTGGCCTGCAAGTCATTATCTTCTGGAGAGTTAGCGTTTGACTGAGGCGGGACGGAGGTAGTCGCGGGAGCTTCCAGTTGCGTGCGATCCACCGGCGATTCGAGCTTACTGCTCATCTCTTTTCGATGCTACCAGAAGCCGGGAAGGACCTAGTGAGTCGGCCAGTAGTCCGGCGAGCGCGAGGTACCCAAGGTGCGCTCCATGAAGGCCCGAAAGTACTGTGATAGAAACACTTGCCAAAATTAAGAGTTCCTGTAATTATTCATTGCTCCCTTTCGAAAGGGCGAAGCGGGGAGTTTCCGGCTGAGCTGGAATGCGGATTTGGGTTGATGTTTCTGTCAGCAGTCAAGTTTCTCGCATTGCACGGGCATCACGTAACTGGCAGGACGCAAAGGCATTAGAGCGTCTGGCAGGAGCGTGGGCCTTTTTCATTGCGTTAAGAGCTGCGAGCCGAGCGGCAACCCTGTTTCCCGGCAACGTGGAGACGTCTTTTGTGTGCGGCCTCTGGGTCGAGCATGGAAGTTCCGCGAAGCAGGGGTTATCTCAGGACGTTCATGCGAAAGGAGTAGGGTGTGAAGGAAAAAGGAACAGTCAAGTGGTTCAACGGAGCCAAGGGCTACGGTTTCATTCAGCGCTCGACGGGCGAAGACGTATTTGTACATTTCTCGGCTATCCAGGAGAGTGGGTACCGGAGCCTGAATGAGGGCGAAACCGTGGAATTCGAACTGACCAAAGGGCCCAAGGGTCTCCAGGCCGCTAACGTCGCGCGCGTCTAGGCGTCTCCGCCACGCGGAAGAGCGCCGCGTCAATGTGCACGGCGGCCTTCCGAGTTAGCGACACAACCACCGAACCCTCCCGCAAGGGAGGGTTTAACTTTTTGCGGAAGTGCCATTCGAGAACTGTTTCAGGCAGCCATGTCGGTTGCGAAGCTTTTCACCACCGAGGACAATTGGCGCATTGCTTTTTCGGTGGCAAGTTGTGCTGCTTGGTCACCCATGCTCTGGCGGTCGGCGTGGACGAAGGTGACATCGGTAAGCCCGACGAGAGCCAGTATCCGCCGAAGATAAGAGACCTGGAAGTCCACAGCTCCCTGCAGGCCTTCAGGGGCGTAGGCGCTGCCTCGCGACAGAATCGCGACCACCTTCTTGGTCGAGGGAATCAGGCCTTTCGGACCCTGGTCGGTGTAGCTGAAGGTCTTTCCGGCACGAGCAATCTGGTCGATCCACGCTTTGAAGGAGGCAGGCACCGAGAAGTTATGCATCGGTATGCCCAGCAGGATTACGTCGGCCGCGAGGACTTCGTCAATCAGTGCGTCAGAAAGCGACAGCAACTCCCGTTGCGCGGGTGTGCGCTGCGTCTCGGGTGTATAGGCGGCTTCAATCCAGGACTCGCTCAGGTACGGAATTGTTCCGGCGGAGAGATCACGCTCGATGATCCGACCGTACGGGTGCCGGGCCATCCAGTCCTCGGCAAATTGGTGGGTCAGCTTGCGCGATACGGAGCTGCTCCGGGGGCTGGAATTCACAATCAGCAGAGTATTCATCGGCCGATCCTTTCGACGTGCAACGCGATTCGGTTGCGCCTTCAATTATGTGTTACAACACATAAGATGCGCACGGCGCCGGGAAGGATTCAAAGTCGAGTGGCGATGGCCTAGTGGGAGCCTGGGCAGTCGCCGGCCTCGTCCTGGAAGATGACGGCGCACAGGCGGCTGAGGTCGTAGCAGTCTTTGTCGCTGAGTTTGGAGAGACGGTCGGCTGTCCGGGCATCAAGTTCCGGCTGGATGGCCTGTAACAGCCGCAGTCCCTTGGCGGTGATGCAGGTTATTGCCTGCCGCAGATCACCGCTGCCGCGCGTGCGACGCACCAGGCCCCGGGCTTGCAGGCGATCTACGAGGCGGGTGACGTCAGGCGCGCGTTCGACCATGCGCACGGCAATTTCGCAGCGAGGATGGCCCTGCGGATGTACTCCTCGCAGGATTCGCAGGACGTTGTACTGCGGGCGGGTCAGACCGTGTTTCTGGCAAATCTCATCGACCAGGTCGCTGAGCGTGCTGGCGGCCACGGCCAGGCTGAGAATCGCTTCCTGCTGGGGATTGGCAAAGCGCGCTTGTTTCAGTCGTCGGCTAAGAGCTTCGGTCATCGTGTCTGTTATAGCCAGAATTGAGCTTGTTGTCACACCGTATTCCGGGAGCGACTTGGAAGGGCGCTGGGATGGCCTTCGCAGCAACAAAAAACGCCCTCCGGACCGGAGGATGCCGGAGGGCTCGATGCCCCGGGGAACTTCAACCCCGAGTTGGGTGCGGTTGGGCATCATCCGCAGGCGATGCGAGCGGGGACTCACACGTTCCACGGAAGCTGTGAATCGGTATTTGCCGATTCGCGAAGCAATAGACGCGCGACACGGCAGAACGTGAGTCTCATTCGGCGAGCAGGACGTGCATGATTGGGTACCGGCATAGTGCTACGTCGCGGAGGCTTCAGCATCGGGGTCTGAATCCGCCAGCGATCGAATACGGCGCATCGCCCACTCGGCGGCGTCGGCAACGGCAGGCTCGTCATGCCGGCTGAGGTCTCCGAGGATGGGCATGAATCGTTTCTCGCCACTGTTGCCCATGGCGATGGCAACATTGCGCAGCAGGCCGCTGTGTTTGGCGCGCTTGACCGGCGTTTCGCGAAACACCTCGCGAAATTGTTCGAGACTGAGGCGGGCCAGCCATTCGAGGTCGGGATTCACCAACTGCGGGCGAGGCTCGAACCCGGGGACCTTTGTGAGCGGCGCCTGGCGGTTCCAGGGGCAGACGTCCTGACAGATGTCGCAGCCGAATACTTGCCGCCCGATTCCTGCACGAAGATCCTCGGGAATGGCTCCGCGCTTTTCGATGGTGAGGTACGAGATGCACTTGGTAGCGTCGAGTTGGTATGGCGCGGGGAAGGCGTGGGTGGGGCAGGCATCGAGACAACGCGTGCAAGTGCCGCATCGATCCTGAGGCGGAAGGTCCGGGGGCAACACGATCGACGTGAGCATGACGCCCAGGAACAACCACGATCCGAGATCTTCATTGAGGATGCAAGTGTTCTTGCCGATCCAACCGATGCCGGCGTACTTGGCGAAGATGCGCTCAATGACGGGGCCGGTGTCGACGTAGCACCAGGTGCGCGGGACACTTATTCCTTCCTGATGGCAGAGGGCGACGAAGCTGCTCTCGAGTTGACGCAGCTTGCCTAGAACCACGTCATGATAGTCGCGCTGCGTCCAGGCATAGCGGGAGATCCAGCCTTGGGAGGTAGTCCCGGCATGTGTGGAGTAGGGCTGGCCGGTGTTGTAATTCAGCGCGCAGATAATGACCGATCGCGCCCAGGGAGCAGCGTTGGCCAGCGATGCGCGCTTCAGATCGCCTGACTCATTGCGAGCTTCGAGGTATTTCATGTCGCCCGCGAGACCCGCCGCGATCCATTGAGGAAAGAACTGGTGTTCTGGAGTCGGGCCGACGGCGGCGATGCCGGCGAGATCGAATCCGGCCTCTATCGCGAGGCGGTTGATTTCGCTGCTGAGATGGAGTTGGTTGGACACAGCACTCGATGAGGGCTTTGGAGTGATTATACGGGCGTGTCAGGCCGATCGCTTTGGGCAATCGCCCGCAGGTCGCCTACAATGCCGTGGTGGAAAAACTCGATCGACTCGTGATGGGGAGTTGCTCATTCACGGCCCAGGGCTGGGAGAAGAGCTTCTATCCAATCGGACTAAAGAAATCCGCCTACCTCAGCGCATACGCAGAGCATTTCAACTCCGTCGAAGTGGACGCAACGTTCTATGGCGTCCCGACTGAAAAGACCGTGCGCCGGTGGTATGAACAAACACCGGAACACTTTGTGTTTGCCTGCAAGGTTCCGCAGTCGATCACGCACGAGGCGTGCCTGGTCGATTGCGACGACCAGTTTCAAGAGTTCGTCGACATAATGTCTGGGTTGGGGCACAAGCTTGGCCCGATGCTTTTTCAGTTCCCGTACTTCAACAGGAAGGCGCCTGTCCGGCCGGAGGAATTCCTGGAGCGGCTGAGGACATTCCTGCCGAAATTGCCGGAGGATCTTCGCTTCGCGGTCGAGATCAGGAACAAGGACTGGGTTAGTCCGGCGTTGCTCAATTTGCTCAGGCAACACCGGGTCGCGTTCGCGCTGATCGATCATCCGTGGATGCCGCGCCCGACTGAACTCATTCGCGACAGCGACATCGTGACCTCCGACTTCGTGTATGTGCGGTTGCTGGGAGACCGATACGCCATCGAACAACTAACCAAGACGTGGGACAAAACCGTCGTGGATAGAAGCCGTGAGCTGACGGAATGGAGCGCCGTCGTCGATCACCTGCTGGCGCGAGAAATGAACGTCTACACCTACGTGAACAACCATTTCGCAGGTCATGCTCCGGAGACCCTGCGGCAGTTTCTGGAAATGCTGCGGCAGCGGCAGAAAAGAGTGAAGATCAGAGAAGACCTGCTGGAGCCCTTCCAGGAGTGACTGGGAAGATTTGCCGCTACTCGGCCTTCCACTGGTACGCATTTGCCTGCGGCAATCCGACATGCGCCAGCACGCGGTTCACGTACTCGTGGGCGATTTCGTCGATGGAACTGGGGCGGAAGTAGAACGCAGGAATCACGGGAAAGATAGTCGCCCCCGCTTCCGCCGCCAGCATCATATTGCGAAGATGGATGCGGTTGAACGGGGTTTCGCGCACGCACAGTATGAGCGGCCGCTGCTCCTTGAGGCAGACATCGGCGGCGCGCTCGATCAACTGGATGGCCATGCCGTTGGCGATGCGCGCGAGCGTGCCCATGCTGCATGGCAGAACGATCATCGCGTCGGTGGGATAGGAGCCGCTGGCGACGTTGGCGCCAATATCAGCGTTGTTCTGCTGGCGGATCTTTTGCGAGGGCCGTCCCAACAGCTTGCTCACTAAATCGCTACGCCCCCCGGCATCGAGCTCATAGGCCATCACCCGCAAGCCGCCGTCAGAAACAATAAGGTTGGCCGTGCCAACGCGGTCGTCGCGATCCAGAGCGTCTAGCAGGTGCTTGACGAAGATCGAACCACTGGCACCGGTGACGGCAACGGTGAGCGTGCGAAGCAGTGGATTCTCAGCGGCAGGCATGGCAGCTTGCTATCGTAACACCGTCCAGCCAGCGGCTGTATCGCGGCGTTAGCGCGCGCTGCGGACGAATGATAATCTCGCTGTGCGGCAGTCATTGCAGCGTATCTCAATGAAATCGGAAGCCATCAAAAAGCTGTTCGAGCAGGTGAAGAAAGGGAAGCTCTCGCCCGATGAAGCGATGCAGCAACTAAAGCATCTGCCCTTTGAAGACCTGGGATTCGCCAACGTGGATCATCACCGGTCGCTGCGCGTCGGCATAGCGGAGGTGATCTTCGGTCCAGGGAAGAGTCCAGCCAACCTCGCCGCGATCTTCGGACGACTTGCCCAACACGGCAACAACGTGCTGGCCACGCGCGCCACGGCGGAACAGTTTCGCGCGGTGAAGCGCAAGTTTCGCAAAGCTGAATTCCACGAACTGGCGCGCGCTATAACGCTGGTGCAGGACGAAACCGTTCGGGGCAAAGGGAAGATCGTCGTGGTATCAGCGGGCACCAGCGACATCCCGGTTGCTGAAGAAGCCGTGGTCACCGCGCAGGTGATGGGCAACGAGGTGCAGCACGTCTATGACGTGGGCGTTGCCGGCATCCATCGACTGCTGGCGCAGCGCGATGCTCTGACTGGGGCGCGCGTAGTTATTGTTTGCGCGGGCATGGAAGGGGCGCTGCCCAGCGTCGTTGGCGGACTGGTAGGCGTTCCCGTGATTGCAGTACCGACCAGCGTCGGCTACGGCGCTTCGTTCAACGGGCTGAGTGCGCTCTTGGGGATGCTGAACTCCTGCGCGTCCAATGTGTCGGTGGTGAACATCGACAATGGATTTGGCGCGGGGTACGTGGCGTCGATCATTAACCGCCTGCCATAGGCGGTTGCACAGGGTCAGACGCCCCAGTCCCCGCTGGTATCGCCGAAGACGCGGTGGAAGATTTTGTCGATGTTGCGCAGCGGGCGTTTCAGATCGAAAGCGTGCTCCAGCGTCTCGCGCTTCACTTTCGACGTGATGTCCTTGTCTCTCATGATCAGGTCGTGGAAGTTGAGCTCTTCTTTCCAGGCCTTCATGGCATTGACCTGGACGAGGCGATAAGCGTCTTCGCGCAGTACGCCCGGCTTCCACGAGGTCGAGCAGGAGTTGCCCGCTAAAGACCAGGCCGCCCGTGGATTCCAGGTTCTTCATCATGCGCTGGGGATAGACCAGGAGCGTCGCGATCAGATTGGTTGTCTTGTTGAGCAGGTAGTCGACGAGGATGGTGGAGTCGGGCAGGATGATGCGCTCGACCGACGAGTGAGAGATATCGCGTTCGTGCCACAGCGCGACATTCTCCATCGCGGCCTGCGTATTCGCGCGCACCACGCGCGCCAGTCCGCTTATCTGCTCACAGGTTATGGGATTGCGCTTGTGGGGCATGGCCGATGAGCCCTTCTGTTTCTCGCTGAAAAACTCTTCGGCCTCGCGGACTTCGGTACGCTGCAGATGGCGAATTTCGGTGGCGATGTTGTCGAGAGTCGAGGCGATAACGGCCAGCGTTGCGACGTAGAAGGCGTGGCGGTCGCGCTGGATCACCTGCGATGACACCGCTGCGACGTTCAACCCAAGGCGCTGGCATATCTTCTCTTCGTACTCGGGATCTAGATGAGCTCCATTGCCGACGGCCCCGGAGAGCTTGCCCACGCGCATCTGTTCGGCCGCCAGGTCGAAGCGCTCGAGGTTGCGCAGCATTTCCGAATACCAGTTGGCCAGCTTCAGTCCAAAGGTGATGGGCTCGGCGTGCACCCCGTGAGTGCGGCCAATCATCGGCGTGTCTTTGAACTCCCAGGCACGACGCTTCAGGACGTCGCGCAACTTCTTGAGGTCATCGCGAATGATGACAGAGGCCTGCTTGATCAGGAGCGCCTGCGCGGTGTCGACCACGTCATTGGAGGTGAGACCATAATGCAGCCAGCGCGATTCCGGGCCGACTTTTTCGGCGACGGCGGTAGTGAAGGCGATGACGTCGTGCTTCACCTCGGCTTCAATCTGGCTGATACGGTCGAGGTCGAAGTCACCCTTCTCGCGGATGGCGGTAGCTGCTGATTGTGGTACCAGTCCGGCTTCGGCCAGGGTCTCCGTGGCCGCCAGTTCGACCTCAAGCCAGGTGCGGAATTTGTTCTGGTCGCTCCAGATGTGACCCATCTCGGTCCGGGTATAACGTGCAATCAAGGAGTGCTCCTGCGCTGACCGCATCATTGCGAGGCAACGAACCTCTTATTGTAAATGGCGGGGTATTCGGACTAAAGTTTCTGCAGAGTTGGCGGAAGTTAAGACGCTTGCTGGTTCCACAACAAATGCGGCATTTCGCCGAGTACAGCGCGAGCGGTTTTCGATTCTGCCAAAAGGAGGTGCTGGAATGTCCATTACCGGTCGGCTGAAAAGCTGTAGCGAGCAACCGAAGCGCTTTCGATGGATAAGCGTAGCTTCCTGTTGCGCGTTACTGGTGGCCGGACTGGCGGACACCGCGGCTGGACAGGTCCTGTCGCCGCCACCGCGACTGGAGCCTACCGCATTGGCGATGGCGCAACTGGACAAATGCGGTGAAGAGATTGCGAAGAGCGCACCCGAAATTTCATCGCGGCTTCGGATGGCGTCGTCGGCGCTTTCCCACGGCCTGCTAATCGGATACAACAAGCAGGACAATGAGTGGGCAATTGTTCCTCCCCCAAAAGAGTATGTGGAGGACTTGCAGCAGGAAGCGGACTGGTGCCACAAAGTGGCGGAGGCGTTGAACACAGAACCAGCGAAGAAAGCGCAGGCGGAAAAAGTGCTCACCAACATCGCCTATGACGTCGAATTGAAGGCCGCCGACTGCCGCTCGTGGGGCATGGGCAGGCTGATCGACGTCCAGGTCGGCACCGTCAAAAACGGTCAGCCCGACCCGGGATGGACGGTCAACTACCAATGGAAGTCCGCCAGCGGGTTGCGTGCGCTAGACCTATCCTTTCCACAGGTGAGCACTCCGACTTCGAAGGCACTGCCGCCGGGAGTCTATGCCATCTATGCGACCAAGCAGGTGGACGGCAAGACCGAGAAGACCGAGCCCATCGTCGTTACCGCCTTTGACAAGGCCGAGGTGAAATGCGAGATCCCAGTTCCGTAGAGCCGACCCCGATTCGGCGCGAGCCCAGCGAGCCGGTGCGGTTTGCAGCGTTCGCGCGTTTTTTCAAGGCGTACATGGGTACGGCCGCCTTGGTGACTGCCTCTCTGCCCATACCAGTTGCGGCGTTCCAGCTCATCCCGACGTATGCGGCGCAATCGAAATTTCTCTCGACTTACACCTCGATGTTCTGTTTCCTGATGCTGGCGTATCTGTTCTACATCAGGCATTCGCTGGGAAGACTGATGTTCTTTACCAAGGCTGACGGGCATGTCGCGCTGCGGACCTTGGTCTCCGTGGTCCCGTTTCTCCTGATCCTGGCATCGCTCAGCCTGGTGGGTCTGTACCACCATTACTTGACGGCCTCGCTCGCCGTTTTTTCGGAGCGGGGGGTCTTGAACGCATCCGCCGAGGTGCTCAAGTCGGCCGACTACCGCGAGATTCCCGACAGCCTGCAGTTGACGCTGTGCTATCTGGGAATGTTTTTGACCGCGGAAGCTGCATTCATTCTGATGGCGCTACGGGAATACCTGCAGGATGTTCTGGGAATTCAAGACGTGCAACTGATTCGCCTGCCGCGGTCGCGGACGACCTTGCAGAGCTAGGGCCGTCGCCAGCCTTTGTCGACCACGCCGAGTAGCTCACTCATCCAATCAGCGCTATTCGTACCGCAGCGCTTTCATCGGATCGATAGTGGAGGCGTGATGCGCCGGGTAGAGACAGGCCATCGCGGCGACCACGGCAAGCAGGGCGGACATTAGCAACAGGACAGCCACGGTGATGGAACTGCCAGGGGCCCAGTGCGTGATGATGCGGTTCAAGGCCAAACTCAGGATCGCACCGGCAACGATCCCGCTACCCACGCTGGCGGTGGTGGAGTGCAGGACCATGCGCAGCACGTCCCCACGCTGGGCGCCCAGCGCCATGCGGATGCCAAACTCGTTGGTGCGTTGTGCCACAGTGTAGGACACGACGCTGTACAGGCCCACGGCGGCCAGCGACAGGGCCAGCGCCGCGAAGGCGCCAAACAGCATTGCTACCAGGTGTTGCGACGCCCACTCGCGCTGGCCGGTGATCCACTCCTCCAGGTTGTGCACGTGTCTGGACGACTGCTGGTCAGCGTCGACCGAATGAATCTGCTCGCGCACCCCGTGCAGAATGCTCAACGGAGGCACCTCGCTACGCACCAGAATCTGAGTCCACACCGGCATGAAGATCGTGTACGGGACGTAGATGCCGGGCTTCACCGGCTTGCCCAAGCCATCGTCGAGAGCGTCGCCAACCACTCCGACGATCTCCATCCAGTTATTACTCTCCGCAATGGCTTGTGTCATCGGTGGATCGGCCTTCAGGTTGGGCATGCGAATCTGGTGCCCCACCGCATCGCCAGCCGGGAAGTACTGCTTCGCCAGGGTCTCGTTAACGACGGCCACGCGCGCCCCGCGCTGGGTCTCAGCATCGTCCCATAGCCGACCCTGCATCAGCGGAATCTGCAGAACAGGAAAATATTCGTGGCTCACAAAGTTCAGTCGTGCTGGTTGATCTTCCGCAGCCGGTTTGCCCAGAATCTCGAACTTGTTGGTAGCACCATTGTCCGGCGGCGTGGCATTGGTCGAAAGACCTGCCATCTTCACCTCGGGCATGGCCGCAACCTTCTGCATCAATTGCGTGAAGTAATGCGCCCTCGATTCCCAGGTGGTGTACGTATTGTCGTGGACCGGAATCCCCACCGACATCACATTGTGCGGGTTGTAGCCGAGATGGCTGTGGTTCAGTTTGATGAATCCTTGGATGGCAGCGCCTGCACTGGCTAACAAGAGCAAGGTGAGTGCAATCTGTCCGGCGATGAGTGTGTTGTGAATGCGTTTGCCGCGCACTCCGCCCAGCACCTTCTTCGCGCTGGCCTGCATTACTTGCGAAACCTCTGGACGGCTGAACTGCATCGCCGGCGAGAGCCCGAAGAATACGCCGGTAACGATCGCCAGCCCCACGCTGAAGCACAGCACCGGGAGATTAATGCGGATCGCCGCCTCGTGCGGGAAAGAGGATTCCGGCAACATGGGAACGATCACTGCCACCAATCGATAAGCCAGTAGCACGCCCAACGCCGCGCCGCTCAGCGAGAGCAGCAGCGACTCGGTCAGAAGTTGCCGCATCAGGCGCAGGCGGCCTGCGCCCACCGCCGCGCGCACGGCAAACTCATGCTCACGCGCCGTGCCTCGCGCTAAGAGCAGGATCGAAACGTTGCCGCAGCCAATCAGCAACAGCAATGCGACTGAACCCAGCAGGAGATAGAGCGTCGGGCCCAGCTCTTTCATGAAGCGCTCGTTGAATCCTTTTACGTTCACCCGGAAGCCGTCAGCCGGAAAATGCTTCGGCGTCTCCTTGGCGAACTGCTCGAACAGCGACTGGAACTCGGCATCGATGGCCGCGTGGCTCACGCCCGGTTTCAGCTTGACGCCAACGTAGTATCCTCGCGACGCATCGGCCGATACCTTCAGGGGCAGGTACACGTCGGCATCGCCCCAGCTGAACCGCGGCGGCATCACGCCGACGACGGTGTAGTTCTTGTGCACCAGCTGAATATTCTTGCCGACGACATCTCGCTCGCCGTTGTAATGCCGCAGCCAGAACTTATAACCCAGCACCGCTACCGGCTGCGGGTCCTGGCCTTCCGGCGCGTCGCTCGGCACCAGACTACGGCCCATTAGCGCCGGCACTCCCAGCTGATTGAAGGCGTTTCCCGTGAGATACAGGGCATCCACATCCTCTGGAAGATCGCCGCCCGTGGTCGTCAGGTTCCATTCGTCCTGGGCAAATGCGCTCTCGACCGAAGGCGATTTTCGTATCTGTTCGTATTGCGGCCCGGTGAAACTCATCCACCAGTCCTCGCCCCGCTTGGTCGTGACCACGGGATGGATCATGCGGTCCACATCGACATATGGATACGGATCCAGCACCACCGCATACACCACGCTGAATACCGCCGTCGTAGCGCCAATCCCCAGCGCCAGCGAGAGCACTGCGGTGAGGGTAAATCCTAGGCTGTGGCGAAGCTGGCGAAGACCGTAACGAAGATCCTGGAGAAACCCGTGCATTCCCTCACCTGAGCGAAACCTATCCTACTAACAACTTAACAACGTGCAGTTAGACGGCCACCCTGCGCCTTCGGTATCTGATTGGTGGGAATAGAGATACGCTGGGACGAACTGCACGGCAGTGAGCACGGTTGTTCGGATATGGAGGCGGTGTTCAGTGGCGGACAATAGAGCGAAGTAAAGGGGAGCGAGATCGCTCCCCCCTTCTTTCGTTGCGGTGACTGAGCCCTAGATCAGCGGCGCACTGTAGAGCAGGACGCCTTCGGTCTTCTCCTCGCCGACGGGGCGATAGAAGAGCTGGTCGTTCTCGAGATATACCTCAATGAACGCCGGGCGCTGCTCGAAGGTGCCTTGGATGAGCGCCTCCGACAGCGGGTCTTCGATGTACTTTTGCAGCGCGCGACGCAGAGGACGCGCACCATAGCTGCGATCGACAACCGTCTTGTTGAGGATCCACTTGCGTGCGTCCTCAGTCACCGTGACCGTGATGGCACGTTGCGCCAGGTGCTGGTTGAGTTGGTTCACCATCAGCTCGACGATCTGAATGAGGTCAGCCTCACTCAGCGCGTTGAAGATGATGACTTCATCGAGACGGTTGAGGAACTCGGGGTTAAAGGTGCGCTTCACCTCGCTCCGCACCATCTCCTCGACCTTGCCCGAGACCATGTCATCCGCGTCGGACTGGAAGCCCAGGCCGGTGCGCTTCTGCAAATGGCGGGCACCGATGTTCGAGGTCATGATGATGATGGCGTTCTTGAAGTCCACCGTGTTGCCGAGTCCGTCCGTAAGCTGGCCGTCTTCGAACACTTGCAACATGATGTTGAACAAGTCAGGGTGCGCTTTCTCTACTTCGTCGAGCAGCACGACAGAGTAGGGCGCGCGCTTGACGCGCTCGGTCAACTGGCCGCCCTCTTCGTAGCCCACGTAGCCCGGAGGCGAGCCGATCAGCTTGGAGACCGAGTGCTTCTCCATGTATTCCGACATGTCGAAGCGCACCAGCGACTTCTCGCTGCCGAACATGAACTGCGCCAGGGTGCGTGCGACTTCGGTCTTGCCGACGCCCGTGGGACCGAGGAAGAGGAACGAGCCGATAGGCCGGTTCGGGCTCTTCAGTCCGGCACGCGAGCGGCGAATCGCCCGGGCCAAGGCCGAGATAGCGCGTTCCTGCGAGATGACGCGCTTGTGCAGTTCTTCTTCGATGCGGAGCAGCTTCTGGCTCTCTTCTTCCTTGATGGAAGCGATGGGCACGCCCGTCCAGCGCGAGACGACGTCTTCGATGTCCTCGCGCCCAACGACGCCTGTCGAGGACTCGTCAAGGTGATATTTCTCGCGCAGGGCGCGTAGGTTGTCGCGCTCCTTGCGTTCCTCATCAGAGTAGAAACGCGCCTTCTCGAACTCGTGGTTCGCGATGGCGTTCTCCATGCGGTGCACGATGAACTTGATCCGCTTCTGCACCTCGGTGATGTCCTCGGGCAGCGAAGTCTGGCGCAGCTTCACGCGCGCGCCGGCCTCGTCGATGAGGTCGATAGCCTTGTCGGGCAGGAAGCGATCCGGCAAGTAGCGATTCGAGTGCGACACCGACATGTTGATGGCGTCGTCCGTGTAGGTGACTGCGTGGAACTTCTCGTAGCGCTCCTTGATTCCGAACAGGATCTTCACCGCGTCGGCTTCAGTGGGAGGGGGAACTTTTACCGCCTGGAAGCGGCGCTCCAACGAGCGGTCCTTCTCGATCGACTTGCGGAATTCCGCCGGCGTGGTTGCGCCAATGCACTGAATCTCGCCACGTGAGAGCGCAGGCTTGAGGATGTTGGCGGCGTCGAGTGAGCCTTCCGCCGAACCGGCCCCAACCAGCGTGTGCAACTCATCGATAAAGATGATGGAATTCTGCGACTCCATCAGCTCCTTCATGATGGTCTTCAGACGCTCCTCGAACTGGCCGCGGTACTTGGTGCCGGCCACGATGAGCGAAAGGTCGAGAGCAAGGATGCGCTTGTCCGCCAGGAACGACGGCACTTCGCCGTCGGCGATGCGCTGCGCCAAGCCTTCGACGATGGCGGTCTTTCCGACTCCGGGTTCGCCGATCAGCACCGGATTGTTCTTGGTGCGGCGGCAAAGAATCTGGACCACGCGCTCGAGTTCGCCGTCGCGCCCAACCAGCGGGTCAAGCTGGTTGTCCATGGCCGATTGCGTTAGGTCGCGGGAAAACTCTGACAGCAGGGAAGACTCGCGGTTGCGCTGCGACGGCTGCGCTTTCTCCTGCGAGGTGCGCGCCAGTTCGTCGCGAATGGTCGACAGGCGCAACCCGCGCTCGTGCAGAATTTCCGCCGCAAAGCACTTCTCTTCGCGGAGCAGTCCCAACAGCAGGTGTTCAGTCCCAATATGCTTGTGCGAAAGCCGCTCAGCTTCCTCGGCGGCGTAGGCCAGTACTCGCTTGCACTCGTTGCTCAGGGGGAGGTCAACGGAGGTCGATACTTTTTCCCGTATGGTGGTGTGCGCCTCGATCTGCTTGCGAATGGATTCAACCGAAGCATGCGACCGTAAAAACCGATTGGTAAGCGCCTTATCTTCACGCAGAAGGCCCAGCAGCAGGTGCTCCGTCTCGATGTACGGGGAACCAAACTGGCTGGCTTCGTAACGTGCGAAAAATATGACGCGTCGGGCCTTTTCCGTGTACCGTTCAAACATTGGACCCTCCAAAAGCTCTTGGGACGTTTCCCGTGATCCCGATCTGCCGCTCCCACGAGCTTTCTGTTGCTGCCTTTCCCCTGACCGCCGGCCTCAGAAAATTACAGAGGCCGAATGATGAGGACCTTGTACGAAGGACCTCGACTACTTCAAACCCGCCGCCCCACCGCTGGTTGCATCAGGCAGACAGCGATTGCGGTGACACCTCGACCATTCGACCGCGCTCCAGATGAAGCACCCGGTCGCAACGGCGCGCGAACGCATGGTTATGTGTGACGATGATCGAGGTGAGCCGGTAATCGCGATGTAACCTGGCGATCAAATCAAATACCGCATCCGCTGTCCGGTTGTCGAGGTCTCCTGTGGGCTCGTCAGCCATCAGGATTTTCGGTCTGGTGACCAGCGCACGGGCCAGCGCTACCCGTTGCTGCTCTCCTCCAGACAATTCGCCGGACCGATGACTGGCCCGGTCCGCCAACCCCACCTCCTGCAACCAGTGCAGGCCCTGTCGTTCTGCTTCCTGCCCGGCGACGCCTCGCATTAACAGAGGCATGGCCACGTTCTCAACGGCAGTGAACTCGGGAAGCAAATAGTGAAACTGCCAGACAAACCCGAGCTCGCGTCCGCGAAATTCCGCGGCCGCTTCTTCCGAGAGTCTTCCCAAATCGAGTTTGGCGAAGTATACGTCACCAGCAGAAGCGCTATCAAGGACTCCGAGGATGTGAAGCAAGGTACTCTTTCCTGCACCTGATTCACCTACGATGGCGAGCATCTCGCCGGTACGTACGTCAAACGATAAATTCTCAAAGAGCACGAGCTGCGAATTACCGGAGCGGAAAACCTTTTTGAGGTTCTGCACCCGTAACAACTCAGCTTGTTCGATTAGATGCAGAGTTACTCCCCAAGTCTCAGATTCCACTTGACGGCCGCGACTACAGCACCAAAAACATAGTTCATGAGCCGCCAACTTCCTAGATTAAAACACGATATGGCGGTTGCGTCAGTGACACTTATGCCGCACCCGGAAGCAAACGTTAGGGGGGAACTACGCCAGATTTGGTCGCCTATTCGTAACGAAGCGCTTCGGCTGGCAGCACTCTTGCTGCCGACCATGACGGATAGAGCGTCGCCACGAAGGAGATGCCGATCGCGACGAGCGACACGAGCACGGCGTCCCAGATGCGCGGCGCGAACGGAACGTAGTCGATGGAATACACCTCAGCGGAGAGCGAGAGCAGGTGGTAGTGCCCGGCAGCCCATGAAATCGAGTAGCCGAGAGTCAAGCCGATCACAGTGCCGATCACGCCAATCAGCAGCCCCTGGTACATGAAGATACGGCGGACTTGCCGCTTCTTGGCTCCCATGGAAACCAGCACCGCGATGTCGCGCGTTTTCTCCATCACCATCATGATCAGCGAAATTAGGATGTTGAGTGCGGCAACGAAAACGATCAGCCCGATAGTGATAAACGTGACCACCCGCTCCAGGCGCAGGGCGCGAAAGAGGGCGCGGTTCTGTTCCATCCAATTGGTTGACATGAAACCTTTGCCGGCCACGGCTTCCAGATTTCGTCCGATCTCTGCGGCTTTGTAAATGTCATCAACCTTGAATTCGAGCACGGAAACCACGTCGCTGAGATCAAACAGGCGCTGGGCGTCTGACAGGCGGATGAACGCCCAGGTGTTGTCGTAGTCGTAAAAACCCGAGCTGAAAATGCCAACGACCTTGAAGCGGGCGTACTTGGGAACGATGCCGAAGGGCGTGAGCTCGCCCTGCGGACTGGTCACTGTGACGAGCGATCCCACCGTCGCACCGAGCTGGTCGGCCATGTCTTTGCCCAGCACAATCGGCGCCAAGTTTGAAGTGACGCGGGCGGAGAGAGGATTGGGTTCATCGGCCTCGGATGGGGGTTGGGCCGCCGCCGAAGCCTGCGGTGTATCCAACGGCGCGGCCGACCCCACTTTGACCGAGTTGAGCAAGTCGCTGACCTTGTTTTCCTCCGAGGGGATAATGCCTTTGAGTATCGCTCCCTGCGCGCGGGCTCCGCGCGAGATCAATACCTGTTCGTAGATGGCGGGCGCGCCGCCAACCACGTGGGGTTGCTTTTCCAACTGGGAGAGCAGTGGCTGCCAGTTGCGAATACCGTCAGCTTCCACGCGCAGCAGGTTAATGTGCGATGTGGAGCCGAGCAGGCGGTCCTGCAGGTCCTGGCGAAAACCGTTATTGATGGCCAGCGCGATGATGAGCGAGGCGACGCCAGCCGCGACGCCGACTATCGAGATGACGGTGATGATGCCGATGACGGCTTGCCGGCGTTTGGCCCGGAGGTAACGCGCAGCAACGAAAAGTTCAAATTGCATCGAATGGAGTACCAGGCGCAGCCTGCAATCGGCCAGGTTTCATTGTAGCGAACTGCGGGTGCGAATCCGGCGCTTGGGTAGATTCGACTCTATATCGGAAACTTCGGCAACAGTGCCGGCACCTGGTCTCGGTACTGGCGATAAAGATCGCCGAAGCGCTCTTCCAGTTCGGCGTCTTCCTTGCGAATCATGATCGCCCCGGTGATCACCGCGAATACCAGCAGGCCGCAGAGCGCGATGGATCCCGTGCCGAGGGTCCAGCCCAGAACTTCGCAGAGGTGACCGAGATAAATTGGGTGGCGCACTTGCGCGCGAATCCCCGTGATCACCAGGCGCTGTTCATGGTGGCCGAGCTCCAACTCGGCGAGACCGGAGATCTTCGCGCGATCGAATCCTCGCGACGCGGAGCCGTAAATCGAGAGTCCTGCCAGAATGAAAAGCACGCCCAGGACCCAAGGCAGCTTACTGTCGTATAAGTGGAGATGCCGGATCGGCCATCCCAGCGCGAAGGCGGCCGCAATGAAGACTCCCCAGGAGGGCATGATCGCCAAGTAGGCCTTGCGTCCGTAGATGCGCCACCGCTCGACGAAGCGATGAAACACCAGCCAGAACATCGGGATGGTGCAATAGACCGAGCCGACCAGCAGGCCAACGACATCGAGAGTAGAGTGCAGTGTCATCGTGGCCGTCAGGAGAATCAGTGTGACGATGCCGCTGAGGCGGACTTGATCACCGTCTTGGCAACTCCGACGTTTTCAAAGCGGTCGAACACGCGAACCACGATGGTGTGCTCGTCCACGGCCGAGGCTTTTTGCTTCCCGGCCGTCGCCGCTGGAAGTGGAACCGTCAGATCGTAGTTCTCAATCTTGTAATCGGAGATTTGTCCCACGGGCTCGGCCGTCTGCCAGTCATCAGCATCGATGGAGTATTCGGCGTGGCTAATGGGTGAAAAGCTGTCACTCGCCCGAAACGCCAGGTGCACTTGATTGCCTTCAATCCGGGTATTCGTGAACTCGACGTGCGGCGGAGTGTTGTCCACTTCGAAGCGGACGCTCGTGTCTTCGCCAGTCAACGCATCGTTGAGCGAGTGCGATGGCGCATCAGAAGCCACAACCCGTATGGTGTATCCCCCATCGGGGAAGAGATCAGAGTCGAGATCGACGTAACGGTCCTCAACGTCCTCACGCAACAGCTTCCACTGCGATTCGCCGTCGCCGCGGTAGTAGACGCTGTAAAGCAGTTGGTCATCGTTGGCGTCACGGGCCTTCCACTTCACCGCGATCGAGTGTTTGTCGGGGACGCTGGGAATGGGGGGCTCGTAGCCGGGGCTGTCTGTCGAGGTGTTGCTGGTATGAGTGGCAGGCGGTATGCGTGACCCGACCAGCACGGTCACGTCCTCGACTTCGGGAGCGACATTCTTGGGGAGGTAGTTCAGCGCGACTTGTTCGATCACTGGCGCGGGACTGCCGGAGTGCAACACGGCCTTCCACTGAATGAATCGCGCAGGAGGGGCCTCAACGGGAAGCTCCTTGGCCAGATCAATCTTCTTCCACGGGCTCCAATTGCGGTCGGGATTGTCCACATTGCCGCTGCGCGCGAAGAGCTCGAAATTGCCACTGCCGCGAACTTCCGCACGCCCCCACTGGGAGAAGATTTTGGCGTCGAACACATCGCTTTCGTAGGTGCCTTCAGCGACCGGGCCGGGACCAAGCAGAAAAACTTTGCCCAGATTGCTGGTGGCAACGTACAGCCCTCCCTTCGGCCCGCGAGTGAATGCCGTAACCTGGTCGGCACTGGCCTTGGAGAGGTCGGTGTAGTCATTTCCGCGAATGGCGTAGATCTTCCCTTTGTTTCCCGTAGCTGCCAGCAGGCGGCCTTCCTGATCGAAGGCAAGCGCGTAGACGAGGTCTTCCTTCGAGGACCAGATGGTCTTGGGCGAGCCGTCGGGCGAGATGCGATAGACCTCGGAGCCGCCGACATTCAACACCTTGGGAAACGGAATAGCGGTGATGCCCGGCGTGGTCGTGGAAGGTTGCGTTGGGCTCTGTTGCACGATAATGGTGGCGGTGGTGGGAGCACCGGGAGTCGGAACTGTGAGTGTGCCTGGTTGGGGCGGTACAGTCCCTCCCTGTTTGTTGCCGGCTCCGGCAGCGTAGATGTTGCCCTGCGCATCGATGACGAGAGCCGTGATCTCCTTTTTCGGCGCGCTGTAGAGCACGAAACCTTCGCCCTGTGGCGTGATGCGATACACCAGGCCGCTGCCGTCGGTTCCGGCGATCAGGTTGCCTGTCTTGTCGAAGGCCAGCACGCGAATCTGGGCTTCGTCGCTCCGGAAGAACACGGAGCCGCTCCCATTGGCTTCCACGCGGAATATCACGCCCTGGTCGCCGGTGCCGACGTAAAGACGGCCCTGCCGGTCGAGTGCCAGGGTCCAGATGTATTTGGTCTTGGGATCGAAGAACACGCTGGCGCTGTAGCCCGGGTCGGTTGCAACTGATGCTTGTGGTTTCTCTTCAGCGGTTGTGTGGATGCCTGCGGGTTCTTTCGCAGAGGTCGTTCCGCTCCGCACGATCTTGTACACCTTGCCGTCGGGCGATGTCGCTGCATATATCGCGCCATTGGTATCGATCGCCAGCGCCTGCACCTGCAACTCCTGGGGGGCAAAAATAATGGTCGCTTTGCCGTCAGGCGTGATCCTGTACACCCGCGCAGGGGAGCCTGCGGCAGCGTAGACGTTGCCCTCAGCGTCGGAGGCGATGTCCCACAAATAAGTTGAGGGCGTGGTATAGAGCGCTTTGAAGGACGGAGCCAGTGACAGGCCACCGTCGCTGTTGATGGCGACTCCTTGCGCCGTTCCTTTTTCAAACTCGTCGTATTTGGTCTGCTGCCAGGTGCGCGTGCCCTCCGCCTGGATCATTGCAACCATCAACAGGCAGGAAAACAGCACTCGGAGTAATCTCATGGGGCGTCCTGATCGGAATCGTTGTGCGGATGAAGTTAGCCTAGCACAGCCACCCCGATCAACCTGCGTCCATGCAAGTCAATCTCGCCGGCAGTTATTTGATGTCGAGCTTGATGACCTGCGCACCGGAGACAACGTAATCGACAGGAGCGGAAGACTCAACGGTCGTCGACTCGGCTACCACGACCATGTCATGCGTACCTCGCATTCCGTCCATCACATTCATCACGGAGAGTGGCAATGTCGGCATCACGTTGTCGTTCACCATGGCCTGTGGATTGGCTTCCAGCAATGAAACGTAGACCTGCGAGTTAGAGTGCTCCTTGTTAAGCAGGGCGATCGTGGAGCCCAAAGGCAGGCGGTGGCTCAGGGCTGGAGGAACTCGACGGATCTTGTCCAGCGTCTCACCGTCACTGACCAGAATCCGCAGAGTGCCTTTTGGCGTGGACGGAGGAATCTTCACCGCGATCTGCCGCACCATGCCATCGCCGCGGTAGGGACGAAGCAGAGCTTCGATGTTGATCGTATCGCCCGGACGCGCCTCGGTGACGTCGGTGCGAGCATTTTCCAGGCGCGCAGTGCGCCGCTCAGGAACCAAATCGAAATTCAGTTCCACGCCTTCAATCTTTGGCGTCTCGTAAGGATTCTCGTAGATGCGGCTAAAGCGATCGCCGATCGAGATCGCAATGCCGTAAGCCGTGGGCGTGTTGCCATCGACCGGGGCATACATGTTCTGCACGTCCAGCTTCGGATAGCCCAGCACCGAGATATTGCCGGTCAGCCGGTAGGTGGTGTCCTCTCCGTATTCGTTCATTCCCTGGAGCGCGCTGAAAACTGTCGCCATCATCGCGGTCGGCGTGATCTTCGCGTTGTTAAGCACTTCGTAGTGAAACTGCTTCGCATGCGCGGTGCCACGGAAGTTCAACGTCACCGGAATCATGTGCGGCTCGCGGTCAAATCGACCCATGATGCCAGTACGGCGGTCCTGCACGAACGATCCCGCAGCTTCGGTGGTGTTGACGATCTTGAAGGAATTGCTGGGCGAAGCCAGGGTTGCCAGAACCGTCGCCTTGGTCATCGGCATATCAACGTTGCCCGACTGCAGGAGCGGATGCCCGCAGGCCAGCAGGTTGGTGGCGTCAACATAGGTCACGGTGCAGGTGCCGGCGATGCTCATGTCGCCCCGCACCAGGATGGCGCTGACCGCCGATCCCGGCTCGAGCGGCTCCGGCTGCTTGTCGTCGCTGACTGATCCCGCGCCCATGACGGGAACCACACCGGCGGCTGCGAACTGCTGCGAGAACATCTGTATAGTGCCCTCGGTGAACCCGCTGAATACCAGAGGGGTTTCGATCGGCTTAAGCAGGTTGGCATAGCCGGCAACGGGCTGACCTCGATCGGCTGACACTCCGGGCCCGGCGGTGTGGCTCGCAGCTAGATCGGCTCCAGCCTTCGCCGCCTCCATCTCCGGCGAAGGAGTCTTATCCAGTTCGTTGATTTCCATCATGGAAGCGGCGGGAGTGATTCCGGCGATCGGCTCTTTGGAGAAGTCGCCGATGCGATAGGCAATGGCGCCCACCAGCTTGCCATCGACGTACACCGGGCTTCCGCTCATGCCCGCGACCACGCCCGTGTATTCGACCTTGGCACCGTGCAAACGCGCCAGGATGACGTCCGACTTGGGACCAGCCATATTGCGCAGCACGCCGAGAATCTCGACGTCCATGGCCTCGGGCTTTACGCCTTCGAAGACGGTGTAAGCGACGCCATGCATGCCCGCTTTGACCTGGTCTTCGGGCATGACCTGGATCTTTTGTTGGGAAGCCGCGGCCAGGGCGGCCACCGAGAGAAGACAAAGTAGAGCCGACGAAATCACGCTGCGCATTGCTACCATCCTGGGCCTTGGCTCAATCGCGCCCAGGCCACTCACCCTTGGCCCAAAATCCTGCCGGCTCAAGCGGATCGACAGGCTGCCAGAAGCCGGTTTCGTGGATCGATCTCCGCGACTTTCAAACCCCTCGGGGTTTAACACGTCCAGAAGATCAGTCGCACCAAAACCACGGGTCCGAGAGTGCATTTATACTAGCAGAGACTTATGGCAATGAAGTATCCGATATATCGCAGCAGGCAAGTTCAAGTCAAAGGCAATTCGCACCACGGCGCCTACGCGAGCGCTGGATTGCTGCTCATGGTGGCCATCGTATTGTGTCTGGCTGTTCCCAGCCTGGCGCAATCGACGGATACGCAATCCTCGCCGCAACCCCCAGCCGCCCAGAAGCAAGATCAGGCTCCTGCGGAAGCCGGTGGGCCGGGCGGCGAAGTTGGGCCGATGGCCATACCGAAGAAGAAGGATTCGGAAGAGGCGCCTCCTCCGCCCAAGCCGAAGAAGCAAGCCGACATTCCGGAATACTCCTTGCACGTGGACGTCCCGGTCGTGACGGTGGACGCGCGGGTAGTGATGAAAGACGGCCGGCCGCTCGCGTTGCCGCCGAACGTCGCCAAAGAGCACTTCAAGGTGTGGGAAGACGGCGTTCCCCAGAAGATCCAAACCGTCACCCAGAGCGAGGCTCCGATCACAGCCGTCCTGCTGGTCGAGTTTGCCTCCACCAACTACAACTTCATGTACGACGCGCTGAACGCCTCGTACATGTTCGCGTCCAATCTAAAACCCATCGACTGGGTGGCCGTGGTCGAGTTCGACATGAAGTCCCATATCCTGGTGGATTTCACCCAGGACAAACAGGCGATCTTCGGCGCGCTAAACACTTTGCGCATTCCAGGGTTCAGCGAAACCAATCTGTGGGACGCGATGTATGACACGCTTGACCGGCTCGATCGAATCCCTGGACACAAGGAGCTGGTAATCGTGGCCAGTGGCCGTGACACCATGAGTCACATGACCTTCGACAAAATTCTCAAAAAGGTCAAGAGCACTCCCAACGTGACGATTTATTGCATCACCACTGGAGCTGCGCTGCGGGTCATGATGGAGGCGAGATACGGGAGCAACCCCGAGTTCTCGGCTGCCAATATGGACTACCTGATGGCCGACAACCAGATGAAGACCTTCGCCCAACTCACGGGTGGACACTGGTACTCCCCGCGCTTCATGGGTGAGTTACCCGAGGACTTCAAGGAGATTGCGCAGTCCATTCGAAATCAGTACACCATCACCTACCAGACCAGCAATCCCAAGCAGGACGGCACCTATCGCAAGCTGAAAGTCGAGCTCGTGGGTCCGGAAGACAAGCCGCTCATCATCAAGGACGAAAAGAACCACGACGTGAAGTATCAGATCATCGCGCGCGACGGCTACACCGCCAAGCACGAGGTTGACTAGCCATTGCCCGCTTCCAGACCGGAAGTTACAGCCGTTCGTCTCCGCCAGCAGATTGGAGCGAACGGCTTTCCTCTTGACGGCGATTGGACACGAGCCGACCCCATCCGCTTTTCTCACGATTGGCAGGGAGTAAACGAAGATCCCCAGCGACAGACGGAAGTCCAAGTCTTGTGGGACGAACGAGCGTTATACCTGCGATTCCGCTGCCGCTATCGCTCTATTGATGTCCACAGCGACGCCGATCCAGACGGAAGGAGAGACTACCTTTGGGAGCGGGACGTGGCAGAGGTCTTCCTGCAGCCCGATCGCTTTGGCGAGAAGCATTACAAGGAGTTCGAAGTCAGTCCCAACGGACAGTGGCTCGACCTCGATATCACCCCTGCTGGATTAAGGCACATCACCAGCGGGATGAAAAGCTCAGTCCGCCTCAACGAAGCCAAGCACGAGTGGACCGCCGATCTGGCAATCCCGATGGAGGCATTGACCGCGGACTTCGACCCCGCTCACCTCTGGCGCGTGAACTTCTTCCGCTGCGAAGGACTCGATCCCGAGCGCTTCTACTCGGCTTGGCAGCCTACCGAGACGGAAACGCCGAACTTCCACATCCCAAAGAAGTTCGGCTCGTTAAGATTCAGGCTGTGATCAGTGTTGCGAAACGCTCAGCGTATTGCCGTCCGGATCTTTGAACCACGCGACCTTCGTTCCGCCCGGGGCGGTCCAAATCCCGAGTTCGTCCTGTTGCATAGACTCCCCGTAACGTTCAAACACTACTCCCGCCGCTTGCAGGCGCTTGACGGCGGCCGCTATGTCAGGCACCTGCCACCCCAGCACCGTGAAGGGCGGCGGCTGGGACTCTTTTGTTTTCGTCAATCGAATCATGTTCCCGTTCGAGTCGAAGACCACAGCGAACGGGTCCTCACTGACGAACGTAAGTCCGAGCTTCTCTTCATAGAACACCTTCGCCCGGACACCGTCCGTAATCGCCACGAACCCGACGAGCTTTTCAGTAGAAAGCATGCCCCAGTTCCTATTTCCCCATCACCAGCTTGGCGATCGTCTGCAACTGCATATTCGAGGTGCCTTCGTAGATCTTGCCGATCTTCGAATCGCGGAAATACTTCTCCACCGGATAGTCCTTGGTGAATCCATATCCACCGTAAATCTCGACGCAGAGCGACGCCACGCGCTCGGCCACCTGCGAGCAGAAAAGCTTGGTCATGGCGGCTTCCTTCACGAAGTTCATGCCGGCATCTTTCATGCGGGCGCAGTTGTAAAGCAGCATGCGGGCGGCCTCGATCTCGGTGGCCATCTGCGCAATCTGAAACTGGATGCCCTGAAATTCGGAAATCGCGCGGCCAAACTGTTTGCGCTCCTGGGCGTACTTGACGGCGAACTCCCACGCCCCGCGGGCCAGGCCGAGCATCTGCGCTCCGATGCCGATGCGGCCCTCATTGAGGGTTTCGATGGCGATCTTGTAGCCCTTGCCGACTTCTCCCAGCACGTTTGCTTTAGGCACCCGGCAGTCCACGAGTATCAGCTCGCAGGTGCTGGAGGCGCGGATACCAAGCTTGTCTTCTTTCTTGCCGACACTGAATCCAGGGAAGTCTTTCTCCACGATGAACGCCGTGATTCCCTTGTATCCGGCGGACGGGTCCACGGTCGCCAAGAGGATGAAGACGCCTGCTTCCTTCGCGTTGGTGATCCAGAGTTTTTGCCCGTTAAGGACGTACTCGTCGCCATTCAATTCGGCCCGCGTTTGCAGCGCGAAGGCGTCAGACCCCGAGTTGGCCTCGCTCAGCGCGTAGGCTCCCACAGTGTCAGAGCACATACGCGGCAGGTAGCGTTTCTTCTGCTCCTCGGTGGTCCAGCGCATCAACGCGTTGTTGACCAGCGTGTTCTGCACATCGACGATTACGCCCACTGAGGCATCGACGCGCGAGAGTTCCTCTACGGCAAGGATGGCCTCGAAGAACGTCCCGCCACCACCGCCGTATTGCTCGGGGACCTCGATGCCCATCAAACCCAATTCGAAGAAGTTGCGGATCAGCGAGGGCTCGAACACGCCCTTCTCGTCCATCTCCTTAACATGGGGCCGGACGGTCTCATCGGCAAATTGCCGGATGGTATCACGGAAGAGAATTTCGTCCTCGGTCAGCGCGACCAGGGGAGCCGGAGGCGTATCCGTTGCGGTGATGTCTGACATGACAAAATCCTCAAAGCTGGGATACAAAACCCTCGATTCTAGCACTGGCTCGAACGCTTGCGTGTGATAAGGAGACGTAGACGTGAAACCGGACTGACGGCGCGTTAGTATGAGTCTGAGTTGATTGTTCGCGGAAAGCACTCCTATGAAGACGGTATTCAAGATCGTTCCAGTCCTAATTCTATTGGCGAGTCTTTCTTCACTACGCGCGCAGGCCCAGGATTTCGAGGCCATTGGCAAGGGAATCGTTACCCAGCTTGCGGCGCGCCAGTTTGACCAAGTCGAATCTCAATTCGACGAGCAGATGAAAGCCGCTCTGCCCCTTGCCAAGCTGCCCGGAGTCTGGGACACGCTTCAGGCTCAAGCCGGGCAATTCAAGAGCATCGTCTCCACCAAAGTGAGCGAGAAGCAGGGGCTGCATGCCGCGATCGTCACCTGCGAATTCGAACGCGCAACCCTAGACGCCAAGATCTTCATGGATGCCCAGGGACAGGTAAAAGGGCTGTTCTTCGAGCCCGCATCGAGTTCACCCGGCGCGCCGCCGGCCGCTGCGGGGTGGAAGGCCCCTGGTTACGCGAAGCCGGAATCGTTCCATGAGCGCGAACTCACCCTTATCAGTGGCCGATGGGAACTGCCTGCCACTCTCACGCTGCCCAAGACCAAGACCGCCGTTCCGGCCGTGGTGCTGGTGCAGGGATCAGGCCCACAGGACGAGGACGAGAGCCTCGGCCCCAACAAGCCATTCAAAGATCTGGCCTGGGGACTGGCGACCCAGAATATCGCCGTCCTACGGTACGTCAAGCGCACCAAACAGTACGGGGCCGACTCCAAGTCCGATGCGGCGTTCACGGTGAAGGACGAAGTCACCGACGACGTCATTGCCGCAGTGGCCCTGCTCACCAAAATGCCCGAGGTCAACAAGAAGCAGATTTACGTTCTCGGGCACAGCCTCGGAGGCATGCTCGCGCCGCGGATCGCCGCCGCGGATCCGCAGGTCGCCGGGATCATTATCATGGCAGGCACGGCGCGACCGCTGGAGAAAGTCGTTGTGGAGCAGATCAAATACATCGCCGGATTGACGGGCACCATTACGCCGGCGGACCAGAAACAGATTAACAAAGCCGAGGCCATCGCGGCCCAAGTCGAGGGCCCATCGCTCAAACCCGACGAGATCGTGGACTTCTTCGGGGCGCCCATTCCCGGCTCGTATTTTCTGGATTTGCGCAGCTACGATCCCGGCAAGGTCGCCGCGGGTCTCAAAATTCCGATCCTCGTCTTGCAGGGCGGCAGGGACTATCAAGTGACCAACTCAGATTTTGAAGTGTGGAAGAAGGCGCTGGCGAATGATCCGCGCGCCACCTTCAAGTTTTATCCAACCTACAACCACTTGTTCATGGTTGGATCGGGGTCAGGCCCGGCCAGTCCGGACGACTATTCCGTCGCAGGCAACGTATCCGAAGATGTGGTCAACGACATCGCCCACTGGATCAAGAGCAGCGGCTCAGCCCACTAATAGCGCCGCCGAGCGCTCAACCCGTGACCGATGCTGCGCTATTCGACCCTCAGCGCCTGCATCGGCTCGATAGATGCTGCCCTTCTTGCCGGTACTAATCCAGCGACCAGGGCGCAGACCGCCAGCAACACAACGGCGAGTGCCAGCGCGACCGGGTCGTGCCCTTTCACCTCGAACAGTTGGCTGGAGATCAGCCAACCAGAAACCAAAGCCAGAGGGATACCAATGGCCAAGCCAACCGCCACTTGCCGGAACGCGCCGCCGAGTACCATCGCCACAACGTTCTTCCGGTTGGCTCCCACGGCGACGCGGATGCCGATCTCGCGCGTGCGCTGCTCCACCGTGTAGGCGGTGACTCCATAGAGACCGATGGACGCCAGCGTGAGTGCGAGTATCCCGAAGAGCGTTGTCAGCCGGGCCAGCAGCCGTTCCTGGTTGAAACTCTGGCTCACCTGCTCGCCAAAGCTTGTCATGCGCAGGACCGTCATGTCCGGATCGAGTTCCGCTAACTCGCGCCGCACCGTACTCTCCAAGTTTTCCGGCTGGCCTGCCACATGCAATTCGACAGTGGCTACGCGCTGCGAAGTAATTTGGCCCGCGATGTCAGACGGGTCCGTGTAGTCCACATTTTGCATGTAGGGCAGGAAATACGTGGCGTACGCCTCGCCGTGTGTGTCCTGATACTTGGCGTCTTCCACGACACCGACGATCTCGAAGTCAGCGTTGTGCGTGGGCTGGTTGCTGCCGAAGCGTTTGCCAATGGGGTCTTCATCCTTAAAGAACTTCTTGGCGAATCTCTCGTTGACGACTGCGACTCTTGTTGAAGTGGGAGTGTCCTGTTCGCCGATGGCGCGTCCCTTAAGCAAGCGGGTGCCGATCGTCGGGAAGTAGTTTGGACCGATGCGCAGCCACGATGCGTAGTCGCCATGGTCCCCGCTATTGTGCACGCGGCCCGGGAAGTACACGGAATTACTCCAATTGTCTCCCTCCAAGGGGCTATACATGGAGTAGCTGGCGGTGATGACCCCCGGAATGCTACTCATCTTCTGCTCCAGGTCGCGGTAGCGGCCCGCCCGCTTCTCGGGCGAATCGCCCACGAAGGCATGATGCAACCGGATGATGTAGCGGCTGTCGGTCTGAAAGCCGAAGTTCTGGTGCTCAAGCTTGCGCAGACTCTGGACCAGCAGAATCGCTCCCGCCACCAGCACAAGCGACAGTGCCGCCTGCACCACCACCAACAGCTTCTGCGGCAGTGAGGCGCCATGCGTCGTCGAACGGCTTACACCGCGCAGGGCCTCGGCCGGGTCAGCATGCGACGTGATCCAGGCTGGTGCCACTCCGAACACGACGCCTGTAACCAGAGCGAGCGCGAAGGAGAACAGCATCACCGGCATCGACGGATCAGGATCGATGGGAATGAATTCGGAGCCGCGGAATGCGATTGCCAGAATGCTACGGGTACCGAGGTAAGCCACTACCAACCCCACGGCCCCACCAACCATCGCCAGCAACACACTCTCGGTGAGCAGCTGCCGGACTAGCCGGGACCGGCGCGCGCCGAGTGCCAGCCGCACCGAGGTCTGCATCTTGCGCGCTGCCCCGCGCGCCAGTAGCAGGTTGGCTATGTTAGCGCAGGCGATGAGTAACACCAGCCCGGAGAGCGCCATCAGCAGCCGCAAGCCCTTGGCCGTTTCCCTCGCCAGCGTGGCGACGCCGCCGCCGGCAGGTAGCATCAGGGTCTTTTGCTTGGCGATCTTGCTCCGGTCCTGGTCGCCTACGGTCGATGACCCTTCACCGCTGTTTAGCCATTGCTGCAATTCGACTGTGAGTTTCGACTGCAGCTGTGCCGGCGCAATTCCCGGCTTCAAGCGCCCCATCACGTAGAGCCAGTGCATATCAGGGTTATTCAGCATCGACGTCTCGCCCCTCACCGCTGGCTCTTGCGCTAAAGGCAGCCAGAAATCGGGTGGAGTATCCGTGAGACGGTCGCCAAAGAAATCGGCGGGACCAATCCCCACCACCGTGTAGTGAAAGCCGTTGATGGCGACGGTCGACCCGATTATCGATGGGTCACTGGCAAAGTAATTCTGCCAGGCGCGATAGCTCATCACCGCTGCCGGTGGCGATCCCGCCTGATCGTCAGAGGGCGTCAGCAAGCGTCCCTCAGCAGGTCTCAGTCCGAACATCGTGAAGTAGTTTCCCGTCACGTACTCAGAGTGCAGCGGACGCGCCGGACTGTTCTCTCCGCCGCGCCGGACGCTCACATTCTGAAGGCCGCCCTGAAACGCAGCCAATTCCTGAAACTCAGGTGTCTGCTTGCGTATCTGCTGGTACAGCGGATACGAGAAGATGTCCCATTCGTCTTGAAACCCGCCGATGACGCAGCAATTCACCTCATGGGAGCCGATACGATACAGGGCGCTCGGGTCTTTCACCGGCAGCGGCTGCAACAATATCGCGTGGATGAGGGTGAAGATCGCAGCATTGGCGCCGATGCCCAGCGCGAGAGTAATCACAGCAACCAGCGTGAAGCCGGGCGATTTGCGCATCTGGCGAAGGGCATAGGTAACGTCGTTCAGCAGTGTGGTCATTCCAATGGCTCCCCGGTAGTCTTGGCAGACCATAAGTGCAACTGCGTGGCCGAACACTCACTCCTCATAAGCGCTTATCTATCAGATGCTTGACCCCTCGCAACTCACACACCCCTTGCCCGCCCCGTCCGTTCGCGGAAGACTCGTCCGAATGTGGACACCACAACTCAGGGGCGAGAAACTTTCTCGCTGAAAACGATAACGAGGTTGGGTCAGTGGAGGATTACTTCGGCCGGCTGAAGACCATCTTCAGCTTGTCGCCTTCCAGGATTCGTGCGATCTGATTGCGGGCATGCACCGACCACGGCCCCGTGCGGTCCAGCCTGACGTAAGCCTTCCAGTGTGCGAGTGCTTGACGCGGCTGCCGCTGGCGCTCGTAGGCGAGGGCAAGGTTGTAGTGAGCGTCGGCGTAGGTCGGAGCCAACTGAATCGCCGTCTTGTAGGCCGCGATGGCGTCTGCGAGGCGCTCGGTTTCGTCCAGCACGTTGCCGAGATCGAAATACGCCAGCGCATATCTCGGATCGGCTTGAACTGCGAGCCGATAGTGCCTTTCGGCGGAGGCAAAATCCTGACGGTTGTAGTAGAGCGTGCCGAGATTGATATGCGCGGCAGCGTGGTTTGGCTCGAATTGCAGCACCCGCAGATACGTCTCGATAGCCTCGTCATGGGTGCTGGGATGCTCTTCGAGAGCGACTCCATGGGCAAACAAATCGGCGGCCGAATCGAGTTGAGTGATAGGCCGCACCTTGGCCGAAATGACCGCGCCCACCGGCTCGTATTCCATCACGTACTGTCCGCCCACCGGCTCGACCGAACGGCCGTTGTGACGAAACGCAACCCGATTCCCCATGCTGAAAGCGCTGGCTTCCAGTAGCGGATTCTCCATGCCGGCAACCTGCCTCTGCATGGCGACGAGCGACTCGCGAATGACCGCGGGACGCACCCGCTTGGCGCGAAGATCGCGCACTTTCTTGAGTTGAATGAGGTCGAAGAAGGAGAACTCTTCAGAAATTGGGGCCAAACCAGCCCGTTGCCAACCAGATAGCTGCTTGGGAGTGATGTGCAGAATCCGCAGTACGTCAGATCGACAAAATCGATTCATGTAAGCCCGCAGTGGCCCCGGAGCTCAAAGTTGATTATCGGCGGAGTGGCCCGCTTACGCAAGTGTCAATTAGGTGTACTTCGGTGGAAAACTGGGACTTAACCTCCTTTACCCATTTTCGCAGTGCAGCTACAATCGAAGCTAGGCCGACGTAGCTCAGTTGGTAGAGCAGTCGATTCGTAATCGACAGGTCATCGGTTCAAGTCCGATCGTCGGCTCCACTAAGTTTCTGCCCGTCATACACTTGGCCGCCGCTCTGGCGGCCATCACTTTCGTGTGTGTCGTAAATTGTGTCGCGACTGCGCCGTTGCGCAGTCACATCACCCTCTGATTTCGATGATCGATCGCATCCCGCAATGGTTCCAGGTCCGGATGCTGGTAGATCATCGTGGTGCGCAGATCAGCGTGACCCATAACGTCGCGAACCAGCGCTGGATTCTTTGTCTCTGCCATCGCGTACGTGCCGAACGCATGTCGAGCGTGGTACAGAACAATCTGCTTGGAAATCCCAGCTCTTGCTCGCGCCGCGCGCAACTGACCCGCAATCGTTGTGAGATGGCCTTCCGCCGCGCCGAAACGCGCTTGTTTTTCGGGTGGAAGCACCGGGCTTTAGCCCGGTGAAACACGCGCCCCCAAATTTCGAAGGGGCGCGGCTTCAGCCGCGCCGCACCGCGCCCCACAATGATTTGTCATCCCTCGTGCCTCCGCTTCGGAGGCGCGGGGGGATCTGTTTTTCCTTCCGATCGCGAATCCGCATCTCATCCGCAACACCTCTGCGGGCCGGAGGCCCATGTCACGCATGATGACAAGGACATCTCGCAACGGCTGTCTGGCCACAGCCAACAGCTTCGTCTCCATCCCTGGCTCAAGCAGTTCTTCTCGGCCATGGACTTCAACGGTCTCTGCGGGGCCCCCCGCGCCCTCCCAGCGTCGTCACCCCGCGCTCTCCACGCCCCGACATTTGTCATCTCTCGCGTCTCCACTCGCCGCGCGCTTGTCATCCCTCGCGGCATGATTGTTTGGCACGGGGGAGGATGGCAGCAGCCCCTCATTTGCCAACGTCAGGCAAATGTGGGCCCGCCCGTAAAACGGAGCTTTCATAGCATCTTCTCAAGCCTGCTCTGTAATCCAAGAGCCTCATTCTCGCTGAGGCCAGCCATCCCGAAAACCAGGGAGTCAATGAACTGCTGATATGGTTTTGCATCGTCGCTAAGCTCAGATCGGTCTGAACGAGTAATATCGCCTCGTGCAGATTCCAATTTCATGATCTCTTTGGTCGCGTGAATTATTGCCTTGCCTAGAGTGCCACTGAAAGGCGGCGCATCAAGCAACTCGCGGAAAAGCCAAACTGCCTCAGCGGGCTTATTCTCCCGAAGAAAATCGAAGGCTTTCGGTACCAAATCCTCTGTGCCATGTGAATCCCTAGCGGCAAAGATCGGACAAGGTAGGTTGTCAAATTGATATTCATTGACTTTTGAATTAGTGCTCCCTAGTCTGAAATACCAATCGAGCAGTTTGCTGTTCAGTAGCCCGAGCACAAGTGGTAACGGCAACTGCGTATGTGCGCGAGGAATGTAACTGACCGTATCGAAACAATAATGATGCGCAGGCACGAAGCACGCGACAATTCGACGGAAGTTGTTCTGTGGCGAGCTGCGTTGAAATCCGACCCTTGGTTCGCGACCGTGAAAGGCTTTGGCATCGGCCTTCTTACCGCTGAGATACACGTCTTCCCGCAGGAACAACGAGTCACCTTGAGAGGCACCACGCAACACGTACAAACAGACGTTAGAACCTCTCAGCACTAACGGGCCGTCATCCGACGACGTAGATATCGCGCCTTTCTTTGTATCCGTCGTTTCGTTCACCTCACCTTGAAACGAGACACAGACATCTCCAAGACGCTGCATTCGCCCGGAGTGCATCAGCCGGACTGCCAAATCCCAATCCTGCTGCGAGCAACTAACGATTGTTCTATTCTCGGGATCGTAAAGCGGGATATCCGACGCGGTAAGGACAAGTCCGGGCGAGTTCTTTTCGATCTGACTTCCGGGATGAACGCGCACCGTAAATGGACTTGAATTGCGCGTTTCTGCACTGAATTTCTGGAACACGAAAACAGCTGTTGAGAGCTTGGCGTCCCGAAACACACGTCGGTGCACGTCGTCTTTCTGTGGGAATACCTCAATGCTCTTGAACGCGCCGCAAAAAAGCAGACGCTCGCGTATGCCGGATGCCTGCTCGTCGCCTAATATCGGCATAGGACAAATGAATCCAAGCCTTCCCCCTTCAGCAAGCAATTCGACGGCCCGGCAGATAAACAGTTTGTAAAGGTTGTTCTTACCTTTGAACGAAGGGAGATACGTGGGTGAGTGGCGCAAAAACACGCGCAGATACGAAAGATCATGCCCAGTCTCCTTCTCCGAAAGGACATCATAGGGCGGATTTCCGACCACCGCATGAAAGCCTGGATTGCCGTGCATAAACACAGTTGGAAATTCGAGCTGCCAATGGAAAGCCGCGGTCTCCGATTGGTGAAAACGATCGAGCAATTGACGGTATGGGCTGCCATCTAATAGCGAACGAAGCTTTTTCGGCTGGTCGAGGTACTGAAGTGCTGCCTCGTATTGTTGAGGCCTAAGTCGGGCTTCGCTTTCCGGCACAAGTGTAGAACACCATAGGTCAGCCGCTGACCGTAACGGTTCCTGCAAAGGTTCGAGTTCTTTATGAAGGATTGCTTGTTTTGCCTTCACCTGCCGAACATCATCGGACGGCAACTCCTGAATAGATGTCAGCGCTTTCAACACTTTGGGCAGTGTCCGCTGCACGTGCGCTTGAAACTCATTGCGCATCAACGGCGGCGCGTCTGGCAAGTTGCCTAGCTCCTCAATCGATGCTCCCACTAAGCTGTCACCTTCCCGAAAGTGATGATCCAAGAATGTGAGCGGCTGGTGGGCGGCTACCGTTTCCAACCAAAGTGCCAACTTAGCGAGTTCTACTGCCAACGGGTTCTTGTCTACTCCGAAGAGGCACGACTCTCCAATTCGGCGTTTCCAGTACGTCAGAATCGATTCATCGCCTCTCAAAGCATCTGTTGGAGTGTGCCGAGTATTTGGATTGGTTGCCACTTGCTCAGCAAAAAACTGACACGCTCTTATCAGGAAGTGCCCTGAACCCATCGCAGGATCGAGGATGCGAAGGCCGAGCACTCTATCACTGAAATCGCGGAACGAGTCTGGAATAGTAACCTCACGGAATTGTGCTTTCTCCCACTTCAGTTTCTTGTCTAATTCGTCACAAAGGGGAGCAAGAGTGCGGTCAACAATATAATCAACGATGTGACTTGGGGTGTAATAACTGCCAGAAGCTCGCCGTTCTCCCTTCTCGGTCAACAGATAGATTTCACCGCGATTGAATCGTTTGCCCGTGAATTCATATCCCTCAATTGCTTTGTCGGCAGGAACAATTGTTTCCTTGCTCCGCTCCGAGTCGCGCTTACGCACGACTATCATTTCTTCGGTTGCGTAGTGAGGCCGAACCTCCAGAAGGCCCTCATAGACGTCCCCAAGGTGCTGAATCGCCAAGTCTCTGTAATCGACTCTTACATGCCCGAGTCCGGGTCGCGTCGGATCAACCGCCCGCCCAAGTTGGTCAATGATTCGTGCCAAATAGCGGTCTGGTAGCACGTTTTCAACCAAGAAAGTGTGCAGTTCGGGATCGAATAGACCGCCATTGTAGGCGGGAACACCGTATCGCCCCCCTCGGTCAATCAGATCAAACAAGCTCAGCAAATCCGGCCACAGGCCACAGTCCTCAGCACCATAATCACGCTGGCGGCCAGCTTCGACTCGGTCCAGTCTCGCAGCAATGTCATCTCGGAACCGCCCTAGCGAGCGATTCGCAGTATAAGAGACATCCACGCCGAACGGCAGCAACTGCCGATCTTCCGCAAAAAGAATGAACAGAATTCGGTACAGCAGAATGAGACCTTGACGACGGCAGGTTTCCAGGTCCGCTGGACGTAGGCGGTTTGGTTGAAACGACAGGAACCCCTCAATGCACAGTCGCAGGGCTTCTAGCACTCGTTCTTTCAGGTCTTCCCCGACGCCAATTCTGTATTCGCTGCTGCCCTGTCGCGCCCGCACCACGAGCGCTTTGCGTTCAACACTTTCTCCGAAGCAGACAGGCGAGAAAAATAGGAAGAACCGCAGAAAATCATCAAAATTGGCCCGGAATAGCTCACCTGATTGCTCCGGCTGTTCGTTCAGCAACCGGAGTAGGTCGCATTCGAGATAGGTCTGAAACCTGGACTGACCCGGATCATGCTGTCTCGGAATGAGCCTCCACTGTCTGCCGTTTGTGAGGACGCCGTAGTCCAAGCCGCTGTTATTCAAATACCATTCAATCTGCTCCGGAGGATACTCACGCTGTTGCCCGACAATGGTTGGTCGATCCAAAGAGACGTGCCATGCCTTTGCATCCGCCACAGCGATGGGGTACTGCCAGAATTCAGGGCTCCCGCGACCCGCAGCGAGCGAAGCATCCAAGGCCTCGTCATTGCTAAACACAGCATAATCAGGTTTTCTGCCACGTAAACGGGTTTGATATATCAGCTTCCAACCCAGCGCTTCTAGGACAGGCTGGATAAAAGCTTGTTCCAACGATTGTTCGCTCCCGTATTGCTCTACGCGCCCCTTCTGGACACGCCAAATGGCTAACAGCGAATCTAGGGCTTCCGCCGCAGAGGTGCGACACTCCAACCATTCCGGTTCCAGCGGCAGACGATGATTGAGCCAGTGATTCGAAAATAGCTCGCTGTTTCGGATCGGGCTAAGCGGCAGTGCCAATTGCCGACGGCTCGGACGAGGCATTTTCCATCCAGATGAATCATTTGTAGGATTGCTTTTCGGAGCTTAGAAGAGCTATTGCGTGAATGCAAGCAGGGTGCCCAGATTCGCGCCCCGCTTTTGGGCGAAAACCTGGGACGCCCGCGCCCACCCTGCCATCGAGGGCGGGGTGCTGGTTCCTTATCTCGTTCTCCGCGCAATCCGCGGTTGCTCTTGCCGTTGTTCTTAACTGGCGACTGGCAGCTGGCGACCGGCGACTCCCTTATCACGCTGCTCCGTGACGCACGTCCTATCCAGCTCCCGCCCGCCTGCCCTAAACTTCCTCTCGACGAATGAGGGAGAGCTGTCTTCCCACGAGGAGGCAGCCGGAAAAGTCCCCGTCCTCACTAGGAGTTTCGACCTGTGACAGGTCCTGCGCACTTCCGCTTTTCCCTTCCACTCCCCGCCCAGACGTCCTCCCATCCCCAATGTGCCCCGCCTAAGTCGTTTGTTATGAAGACTTTGCCCCTAACTCCCACGCGCTCACGAACTTGCGGACGCAATTCCCGTAAGTCCGTTAAGAATGACGATTTTACGAAAAAGGGGGGAGGGGGGTACCTTTGGCGGCGCAAGCTTGGTTCTGTTTTACGGGGAGACTTGGATCTACTGATCAGTACGGAGGCTGCTCCGAGCGCCGATGCCGTGCAAAAAGCGCTGGAAGGGCCACTGAGAGCTGACGCCGAAATCCTTGGTTATCCCGGATTGACAATCGAGCCAGCCAGAACAGCAGGTGAGTTCTCAAAGCTCGCAGTCAGGGCTGGCACACGGATTCTCTTCACAATCGATCTGACCAGAATCAGTGCTATTATCAGGAAAATGGGCGCAAAGGTCCTTGCGGCTGCCTGATTGAAACAATGGGGGGCGCGCACCTTGGGATTCCAGAAGTTCGGATCATCGGTGGCCGCGCCCCAACCTCGTTCGACTATGCACAGAAAGCCGTTTGTGCCCTTCACAGCGATGTTGTAGCCCTTCGGTCCAAGCACCATCACTTCGGCTGCGTCCGAGATGGAGGCTGGGGCAGCAGTGCGAGCTAACGCAATTTCAGAATTGGCGTCGGGCATTAAATACTGATCGAGCGGAGCCATTGCGGGATAGGAAGCCTTCTCGGCTTGCGCTTGTGCCTGACAGACTGCGCAGGCTAAGACAACCTGCATAAGGAGTGCTAGGGCGATTAGCTGAATGGTCTTTCGCTGCATGGAACTCTCCTTCGAGCGATGCTCTCCGTCGGGCAATCTACCCTTAGGTCTGAGTGATTTCCAGATACATATTGATAACGGCCTTATCATTCACGATCCCGAAACGGGGCGCAAGCGCAGATTGCGAGTGCAATGGCGATTTATCAACAGGCATCATGTACCTTCGGTGCACCACGTTACATAAAAGAGCACGAGCTTATCAGTCACTGATTTATTGTGCGAACGTGCGCCATTTTCATGGCAGTTATCCCACCAGTTTCAAAATCCAGCGGCTTCGAGGCAAATTTCAAGATACGAATTTGATCCCCTTGAAACCAGGCCATGCGGGAGTCTAAGCTTTCCCCTAGCGCAGGAGGGTAAGATGCGAGATCAACCGATACGTGCGGCACTGGATCAGCATTGGGCGGCCTCCGATGCCAACGATTTTGAAACGGAGCACCGCATCTATCACGAGGACGCGGTGCTGGAATACCCACAGTCAGGCGAGCGAATACGCGGCCGCCGCAACATACAGATCACCCGCTCTATCCAGCCGAACAAGAAGCGCTTTACTGTCCAGCGAATCATTGGCGGCGGTGATCTTTGGATCACCCAATTCATCCTGTCATATGACGGCAAGCCATCCTACACCGTGAGCATCATGGAGTTCAGGGGCGACCAGGTTGCGCGAGAAACGCAATACTTTGCTGATCCATTCGAGGCCAGCCCAGCTCGCGCTCAATATGTGGAACGGATGGACACCCAATCTCGAAGCGCGGGGACTCGCTAATCACACCGGTGGTTTGCGACAACCTCGCGGCGACGCCATACCGCGAAGAGAAGGACACTTGTGGTTTACAGGTTAACTGTCGAGAACGCATTATGAAAGGGCGCCCCTTGGGGTAGGTTGTGAGTGCGAACCTCATCGCCTACGAAAGGAGCACCCTGGTGACTAGCGAAAAGTATATTGGGCTGGATGTTCATCAAGCAACGATCTCGGTAGCGGTCATGGATGCCAGCGGCAAGCTGGTGGTGGAATCGATACTGGAGACCAAAGCCTCGACCCTTCTGCAGTTTCTAGCCGGGCTGCGCGGCAATTTGTCGGTGACCTTCGAAGAAGGCACCTGGGCGGCCTGGCTGTATGACGTGTTGAAACCCCACGTCACTCATCTGGTGGTATGTAACCCGCGCAAAAACGCTCTGTTGAAAGCCGGAAGCAAGAGCGACCGCATTGATGCCCGCAAGCTGGCAGAGCTGTTGCGCGGCAACCATCTGAAGCCGGTGTACCACGGAGAGACCGGAGTGCGGATGCTGCGCGAACTGGCGCGGAGCTACCTGACGATTGTGGAAGACCAGAGTCGAGTGATGAGCCGGCTGAAAGCACTCTATCGCAGCTGGGGGATAGCGTGTGCGGGACGGGACGTCTACTACATCCGGCATCGGGCCCAGTGGTTGGAGAAGCTGCGGGAACCAGGTGTGCGTCGCCGCGCCGAGCGACTCTATGAACAACTTTGCGAGATACAACGCTTGCGGCGGCTAGCTCGGCACGACCTGTTGCTGGAAAGTCGCAAGCATTCCATCAGCAGTAAGCTGAGACAGATCCCGTACGTAGGGCCAATCCGGGCGGCGCTGCTGATTGCTCTACTGCAGACGCCGCACCGTTTTCGCACCAAGCGGCAACTATGGGCCTACAGCGGACTGGCCCTGGAGATTCACACCAGCGGGGACTACGGCTACCGCGAAGGCCAACTGGGGCGCTCCAAGAAACTGGTATCCATTCGTGGCCTGAACAAGGACCACAACCACGATCTGAAAGGTCTATTCAAAGCTACGGCCACCATGGCGAGCATGCGTCCCGGGCCGTTCCGCGAGTTCTACCTGGAATTGCTGGCCAAAGGCATGAAGCCAGCCATGGCTCGTCTCACGCTGGCGCGTAAGATCGCAGCGATTACGCTGACACTTTGGAAGAAAGGAGAAAGCTTCGACGCTGAGAGACTAAAACAGCAAGCAGCTTGAGCGTCTCTGCCGAAGAACCTCTGCTCTCCGCCGATCGTGCGGAGGACGACCAGCCGGTTCTGAGAGACGCTCGGGTTCGAGGGTGAGTATGAGGATGGCCTGTAGGCATGGTGCCTCCGGCACCCAGTCTCTGTGTGAACCCTATGCCCCCTCGGACAACCCGAAAAAGCCGTAGGCCACGAGCCTCAGATAGAACCATGGTTGCCACCAGACAACCGGAACGCTTGCTAAGTTTCGCAAACCGATTGGCGTCGTCGCGTCACAGAAAGCCATGCCGAAAGGCGAAGAGGTGAGGTCCGTACCACCGCAGAGCGTGTCGCCCAGCGCACTGGGGCTGGAAGTCGAGGAAATCTCCTCCCATTCCGGTCGTGGGAGAAGTGTTTCTCTTGACATTCCCCTTTATAGAACAGGCCATCTCACACCCTATCCGTCCCGCACAAAATGACCAGTGAATTCCCCGCTTGTCTTGATTGTCCAAACGGGGTTCGGGGAAGCTTCGCCGGGCCGCTCGTGAAGTCCACTTACCTCAGTTGACGGGAAACGCCCTACCCTTTCTTGTGACTTACGGCGCGTCGCCCGCTCTCAATGGGAGGTTTGCCGACGACACGGCCGGAAATCTAATTCGCTCCCACAGCCCGTTTGGGCCAGTGTACGAGTCGCCGACTATACGACCGAGTGGATTCCGAGACCCATGGGCGTTTATCGGGAGTAATCGGACGCAGAAGCCGATTTGTCTTCTGGCAGAACCACTTGTGAGCGATCGTGTCGCTGTTCAGCACACGAACGTATTACGCCCTAGCGGCCGAAGTTGCGGCGAGCAGTCTTCCCGCTCTACAACCCGGGAGGCTCGTCGCCTTTGAAGTGCGGATCGTACCCGCCGAAGAATAAGCACTCCAACCGGTCCGCCTCAGAGAGAATTCTTCCTGGCACTCGCTTTCTCTCCAGCCGGAGAGACTCTGTCAAGCCGTTTATGGCGTTGGCGACGTCTCTGTGTATGAGTTGATCATGCCGCGTCAAGTCGACGTAGCTTCGGGCGGCCTCTGCGAACGAAAGGAATTCTCGCGTCGGGTACTTCCGCTTCGTTCCGCAAAGCGCCTCCTGGAAAGAGCACCATCGACCTACCACCGCCTTGGCTACGCGGTTCTTCTCGGGATTGTCCATCGAATGCTGCCTTGGCGCTCAGCGACACAGGCGCTTGATTCGACCATCACCTTTCTCAATACTTATAGATTGCCGGACAAGGCGCAGGGTACGCCAGCCGGGCCCTGCCCAGATGCCGACTTCCTGGGCGCTTTGCTGGTGTATTGCCCGCCGCTCGGGAGGGATCCTAGCGATTGTCGGGGGGGCAGACTACCGAGATGAGGACTTCCGGCAAGCTACGTTCCTCTCAGGCTCCAATTCATCCAGTTCTGCGAACAAGTTCCGGCTTAACCGTCGGAACGAAGCCGCTTGCGCCCCGGACACTACCGCTCAGAATGTGAGGACTGATGCAACAGGTGTCACGACAGCCTCACAGTTAGCGCACTGCTCCCTCATATCCCAATGACGCGGATTGAATAGTTCCGAGCAGTCTGGAGCAACATTAATTGGTGAAGGCCCGCGCCGCGACGATGGTACT
Organism: uncultured Acidobacteriaceae bacterium; assembly: GCA_963758255.1. GTDB lineage: Bacteria > Acidobacteriota > Terriglobia > Terriglobales > Acidobacteriaceae > DASRAA01. The sequence goes on along the minus strand of CAVWUX010000008.1, from coordinate 547,642 downwards.
TCAGACTATTCATCGTTCTGCTTCTATGTCAGCTGGACGCGTGCGGAAGGCTTTCGTTATTTCACATTCTTGATGAGGACCATGTCGATTGCGAAGGTGCCGCGTGCAATCACGAGTCGGTTGTCAGGGGAGACATCGAAGGCGAAGATGGTATCGGAGTCGAAGTGGGTGAGTTTCCTGGGAGCCTTGCCTTCGATCGCTGCTGACCAGATATTTCCAACGCCACGTACCGTTCGGGAATAGAGGATTGACTTGCCGTCAGGTGCCCACTTCAAAATCTCGGCCTCCCCAAATGCAACTGGGAATTTCAGCTTTCGCGGAGCGCTTCCATTGACCGGGATGAGCATCGCCCATTCATCAGGGTGTCCAGGCTCTGGCGGGGTCGATAACAGTAGGTCGGTTCCATCGGGAGAAAGGGTGTAGCTAGGAGTAAAGTCGCCGCCGAAATGGAGCTCGTACAAATTGACGGTCTGGCCGGAATCGAGAGACTTGCGAATGAGAAAGCAGCGATTACCCTGCTCGGTGCAGCCAGTGTAAACCAGCGTGGAAGCGTCGGGCGTACAGACTGGGCCAAAGCCGTCAGTGAGGATGGAGGTGGAACCAGTGGTGATGTCGGTCCGGGCGACATGAATCCCACGGCTGGGGTCGGAAGCTGAATAAACGACGTGTCCCGGGCCGCATCGAGTCAGATCTCGATAGATGCTCGAATGCGACCGCAGTTTGGTGGTACGACCGTCCGGGTCGTGCACCACCATCTCAGGATTGGTGTAGGTGTTGGTCACAATCTGCCGATCAACCCAAGCCACGCTGTCCCATCCTTCGCTTCGGGTTGAGGGAAGGAGACGCGGCTGGGAAGCGGCATCCATTACCCAGAGGGTCATGACTGGAGCCCTCGTATTGGCCAACAGTTCGCCAGCGGTTGTGGCTGAGAGGGTACCAAGTTGGTACGGGATTGAGCCGGATGTCAGAGGCTTACTGGTGCCGGTGCGAGCATCGAACTCCCATATCTGCATGATCGGGATAAACCGCTGAGTAACGGGTACCGCTGGAGCGAAGATTTGGCTGCCGTCGGCGCTCCAGGCAGGCTGTCCTACGGTTCCCCACCCTGAAACACTGACGTCTCGCGTGGATCCACTGCGAAGGTCAACGCTGAACAATCCAATTCCCATGCCCTTGCCAAACGCGACCGCTGCCATCGTGTCCTGAGAAGGAGACCACTCGATATAGCGAAAGCCTAAGTCAGCGGGACGCCTGGCAAGGACGCGGCGGTTAGCGCCCTCAGGACTGACCGCCACAATGAGAGATTCGGCGGGCGTATTGGAGATGTAGGCGATCTGCTTCCCATCCGGTGACACCGTAACGCTCCTCATGCTTGCATCCGTGGCCAGTGGCGTTGCAGGCCCACCGAGAGCGGCAATCTTAAATACGCCCAGATTCTCGGGATTCTCAAGAACGCGTAAGAAGTAAATGAAATTGCCGTCGGGAGAGAAGTGGAGACTTGCGATTGGCAGGGATGACCCGGGGAGAAGCTCGATATCCCGATTCGTAGCAACTTGCAACAGGTGCAAGTCAAACTTGTCGGCCTCATTTTGCACGTAGGCTATGTAGCGTCCGTCCGTACTTATCGCGGCTCGGAAGACTTTGCCATTGTCGGTAAGAGCTACCACCTCCAACGAGAGCGAGTTGGGGCTCGGCTGGCTGGCCACGTGTGACCGGCGCAGATACAGCCCCATGCCGGCCGCCGCTAGAACCAAAGCCGCTGTTGTCCAAGCTAGCACGCGACGCCAGCTGAATTGACCGACTACCGCGGTTGCCGCACTGCCCGAATCCGATAAAGCCTCCAGCGCAAACGCCAGGTCCGAAGCCGATTGAAACCGCAGCTCGGGATTCTTCTCCAGGCACCGCCGCACGACTTTCTGCAAAGCGGGCGGAATTTTGGGAGTGGCTTGAGAAAGCTCTGGCGGGTCTTCGTTCAGGATCGCGCTCATGGTCTCTGCCGAACTTGGCTTCTGGAAGGCGCGCTTGCCTGTCAGCATCTCGTAGAGCACACTGCCCAGCGCGAAGATGTCGCTGCGGGCGTCGGCAGGTTGTCCCCGAACCTGTTCCGGTGACATGTAGCCAACCGTTCCCATCACGACTCCGGGCTCGGTCTGCGTCCCGAGGGTGAGCATTGCGTCGCTATCAGTCGATTCTTGCACCTGAGTGAGCTTGGCCAGGCCGAAGTCGAGGATTTTTACCCGACCGTCCCGTCCGAGAAAGAGGTTCTGCGGTTTGAGATCGCGATGGGTGATTCCCTTCTCGTGAGCGGCAGCCAGTCCGCGGGCCACCGCAACCGCAACGTCGACGGCTTCGCGTCGACGCATAGGACCTTGGCTGAGGCGATCTCCCAAGGTTTCGCCCTCAAGCAACTCGCTGACGATGTAGGGCGAGCCGCCGTGCTCGCCGATATGCAGGATGGAAAGGATGTTGGGATGGCTCAGGGCGGCGGCTGCCTGGGCTTCCAGCTCGAAGCGACGAAGACGACCAGGATCCCTGGAATACGAAGCGGGAAGGACCTTGATGGCTACCTCACGTTTCAGCGAACTGTCTCGCGCACGGTACACCTCACCCATACCGCCCGCCCCGAGCTCTCCGACGATCACATACGATCCCAGTTTTACGCCTGGGCTTAGGGCCCTGAGTGGACGCTGCTCCTCGGCCAATTGTTTGGCCACCGACTGCAGGGCGGAACCTTCCATGAAGTTCTCGGCGTCAGCTTCCAAAACAAGCAAGGATTCAACTTCGTGCCGCAACTCTTCATCTCCAGCACATGCCTTTTGCAGGAAGGAGGCGCGCTCATCCTTGGCAAGCTCCAGGGCGGCGCGATGCAACTGTGCTACCCGCTCCCACTGCTCAGGCTTCTTCGACATTGTCCACACTCAACTCGCGAAGAAGCCACACTTTAGCCAGCTTCCAATCGTGCAATATGGTTTCTGCTGAAACCTTCAGCACCTCAGCCGATTCCTCCGCGCTAAGCCCCCCGAAGAAGCGTAACTCCACCACCCGGCTTCTTCTGGGGTCCATCGCGGCCAGGGTCTTGAGCGCGTCATCGAGTGCCACCACGTCCGCCCCTCGCGCCCGGGAAATGATTGATCCTTCTTCCAACGATACCGTCAGGGTATCTCCACCGCGCTTGAGGGAGCGGCGGGAGCGCGCAAAATCCACCAGAATGCGCCGCATCAACTGGGCCGACACCGCGAAAAAGTGGGCGCGGTTCTGCCAGCTCAAGTTCCTGGCGTCGACGAGGCGTAGATAGGCTTCGTTCACCAAAGCCGAAGTTTGCAGGGTGTGACCGGGGCGTTCGCCGGCCATGTACCGCCGGGCCAAGCGGTGCAGTTCGTCATAGACCAACGGCATGAGTTTTTGCAGGGCGCGCTCGTCCCCCTCGCTCCAGGCCTGGAGCAGTTGGGTTATTTCGTGGGCTGGAACCTCAGTCACGCCAGCCTCCCCTGCCGGGATATGGATTTTTGTCGAATGCGGCCATTTATACAACGAATCGGAGCCCGTCGGGAAATATTCTTCGCGCTCACTACGGTTTTCGCGTGTCCTTTGCGCCTTATACAGATGAAAGGGAAAGTAAGTCCCGAGCGCGAGGACGGCTCAACCACCCAACCAGCTGAGGGAACTGTCACCAACTCGGAACCAGTCCACCAAATTCCGACACCCCAAAAGCTTGCTCAGACCTTAAAGGAGGTCGCTATGAAAAACAATTCGATGTCGAACACTCTCGTCTTGGTCAAGACAAACGCAGTACGCCAAGTAATGGCCCTGCTCCTTAGCTTCGCCACTCTCTCCCTGGCGGTGGTTGGCTTGATCTCTACCGCTACAGCGCAAGCTGGTTCACCCGCAGTCGTCCAAGGCACCTGGCTTACGGCAATCACTCGCATCAACCAGATCGGACAAGATTTCACCGCCGTTGTTTGTTTGAGTGCCGGCGGAGTATGGCAAGCAACAGGTTACAATGACCGGCTGAACGGGGGCGTCTCGCCGCTTTACGGCAGTTGGCAGCGCATTAGCGACAATCGCTACAGCTCGAAAGCGTACTTCTTCGCCTTTGATCCCAGCGGCAACCCGATTGTAATGCTCAGAGTCGATACGACTTTCAAGCTCAAGAACCAGAATCAACTCGAAGGCGCCGGTCTAGGCTACGTGTGTTCACTGCAAGGTGGTGGCCAGGACTGCGTGAGAACACCGATAGTCGATATCACCTTCACAGCCGACCGAGTCGTGCCCCCAAGCCACTGAGACAGCGCGAGTCTCGAAGCCGCGCCCCTTTTGCAGGAGCGGAAATGTCCAGCGTAGCAACAGAGATCAGACCTTAAGGAGGTCTCCATGAAAAGCAATTCGATTTCGAAGAGTCTCGTCTTAGTGAAGACAAAGCGCACGGTGATGGCCCTGTTGCTTGGGTACGCCGCTGTTACTCTCGCGGTGGGCGCGATGAGCTCAACTGCTAGAGCTCAAGACAGGACACTCGCGCCAACTGCCAGCTCCTCTAACGCTCAATACAAATACACCAGCATCGATTATCCCGGTGGCATAGCAACCACTATTCGCGGAATCAACAACCACGGCGACATGGTTGGTGGCTACAGCGTCCCAGGGCAGCCTCGCCATGCTCTGCTGATCAAGGATGGCAAGTTCATTCCGCTGGGCCCTTCCACTGTCCTGGCCACCAACTACAGTGAGGCTTTCAAGAGCAACGACCGCGGCGATTCCGTCGGACGCTACATTAGCGACGACGGAGTTGTCCATGGATTCCTGCTGAGCAAGAAGGGGATCCTCACGACGCTCGACTTCCCTACTGCCAGCGAAACGCTCGCCAATGGCATTAATGAGTCCGGCACGGTGGTGGGTTGGTGGGACATCCTCGATGCTGATGGCAATCTGCTAGCCCAACACGGCTTCATGTGGGACAAGGGCACCTTTACGGAAGTGAACTTTCCCGGCTCGGCAAAAACCGCCGTATGGGCGAACAATGCTCGAGGCAACTTGGTTGGTTCCTGGGGTACGGAATTGGACCTTCCTGACCACGGCTTTGTCACTTCAAAGGATCGGTTCATCAGCTTCGACGTGCCGTTCCCCGGGGGTAGCTTTACCGTGGCAGGCGGTATCAATGCCTCGGCCGAAATCGTTGGGCAGTACAACGATGCTGATGGGTTCCCGCACGGATTTCTGGCAATGGGAGCGACCTTTACCCCTCTCGACTATCCGGGTGCTCTGATCACCACCGCATGGGGCATCAACTCAGCCGGCCAGATCGTCGGCAACTGGTACGACAATAGTTTCAGGGTACATGGCTTTCTGGCACAACCCGACAAGAAGGGAAAACCATAGAGCCACAAGCCTGGTCCGGAATGTCCCAAAGTATCGTGGCCAAAGCATGTGCGGGACATACAAACTTATACAGAGAGTGGACGCCAAGCCACTCTCTTTTTGTCTTTTCTACACAAACCTAAAAGTTGAGCTTCAACCCGAACTGGATATTGCGGTGCTCAGTCGGGCCAGACTGGGGAATCCCCTTGAGGGCCTGAATGGACGTCACACCAGTCCCGTCCTCAACGTCAAGGTTCCCTGCGTTGATGTAGTAGTTGCTGTGGTTGAACGCGTCATAAAACTCGGCGCGGAATTGCAGATTGAAGCGCTCCGTCAGCTTGAATGTCTTGGCAGCCACGAAGTTAAGGTTCCAGTAATTGGGCCCTCGGAAAGCATTGCGGTGCCCCTGTGGCAGACCGCTATTGCTGTAAACGCAATTTCCATGGTCGAGGTATTGGCAGGTCGGAACCCCCAGCGCGTCACCTGCGTTCACCGGAATGCCGGTGTTCGGATCGATCGGTAGCTCCAGCCAGGTGAACAGGTTCGGCGCCACCGCCGAGGAGTTGCTCGACGCTCCGTTTTGGGAGACCGGTTGCGACGGAATCCAGCGCGGACACGAAAACCCGACAAAGCCCACATTGCTGCAGTCGTAGATCGAGTAAGGCAGGCCGCTGCGAATATTCAGGATGGGAAAGAAACTCCATCCTCCAAGAAGCTGGCGGGCGACTTCGCTGCTCATATTGCTTCCCCAGGGAATGTTCCAAGTCCCGCTGAGGACGAAGCGATTACGGATGTCGTAGTCGGCATTGCCCTTGTCCAGGTTGGCGTTGTAGGGGTCCAGGTATCCCGCCACGTACCCGCCGTTGGACCCTTCGGTAAAGGTTGACGAGAGATTATCGATGGCATGTGACCAGGTGTAGTTTGCGTTCAAGTACAGCCCCTTGTTGAAGAGGTTGCTGCTCTGGAACTTCACGTTCAGCCCGTTGTAGCTATTGAAGCCATTGGAGTCACGATAGTTGATGCCGCTGTATTGGTAGTTGAGGCGGTTGTTGAAACGGGCATCGCCCAGGAACGCAGAGCCATAGCCGCCCGCGTTCAGGTTGGAGATATCGTACTCGTGCGTCCCTTTTGATCCGCTGTATTCAAACGACAGCACCGAGTCCTTCAGCACCTGGTAGTCAACCGCGGCCGACCAGAATTGGACGTAGGCGGTGGGAATGTTCTGCTGCACCGCGCGCAGGCTCGGAGTAGGGAAGCAGGAAGTTCCGGGCAGCACGTTCGGATTGCCACCGCAAGTGCTGCCCGCACCCGCCAGCGGTCCCAGGTTGTTGGTATAGATGGGCAGGTTTCCTGGAGCTACGTCCGTGCCGCTGATAACGCTGATAACAGCGTAGTTCGGCGGGTTTTGAATCACGTTGAACGTCACGTTCCCGAAGTTGCGCTCATAGGCAATACCGTATCCACCGCGCAAGCTCATCAGCCCGTTTCCGAACACGTCATAGGCAAGACCCACGCGCGGCGCCCAGTTGTTCCTGTCTTGCGCCCACAGTGCGCCCACCGGACTCTGGTTGGCGATCTGCACGGTACCATTGCGCACCTGTTCGAACAAGGTCGCACCGGAACCAAGATAGAAGTTGGAATCCAGCGCCGGATTCGCATTGTGCTGCACGCCGTAGTATTCCCAGCGTACCCCCAAACTCAGGGTCAGGCGCGGCGTCACCTTCCATGAATCCTGAACGTAGAAGTTGCCGTCGTTGAAGCGGTTGTTGCGGCTAAAGTACGGCTGTCCCACAGGCAATTGAAGCAGGCAGGAAGAGTCAACAACGTACTGCCCCGCCGAATTGCGAGTGCAAGGATACTTTCCCTGGGGATCGACCGCACTCAGGAACTGGTTCAACTGGCCCTCCACCAGACTGGCCGCCACCTCCGAAACGCTACCGCTCGAAGCGAGCGCTTCGCCCGCATTTTCAAAAGCACCGAACAAGCGGTTGTCGCGGGTTTGGATATAAGCGCCACCGAACCTGAACTGATGTCTCCCTTTGTTCCACGACAGGTCATCGAACACCTGGTACACGTTCTGCGGACCTCCAAACGGAGTAGTTGAGTAGCCAGGAAATACCAGCGCGCCACTGGCCCCAGGCAGCGTGGCCTGCCCTAGGGTCGAGGCGATCAGTCCCGGGGACACCGGGTTCGCTCCCAGCGGCAATAGGATGTTCAGACGGTTGTAGAGAAACTTAACGGAGTTCACGATGTTAGGGCTAAACACATGCGTCAGGTTGAGGATGAAGCTCTGGTTGAACAGATTTTGTCCTGTGTCGTAGCCAACGTACGGGCTGTTGCTGACGACGCCGGCAAAGTCATCTTCGCTGTAGAGGGCGTAACGGCCGTAAAGCATAGTCTTATCGGAGATATTCCAGTCCACGCGGGCGACCGTCGAGTAGGTGTTTTGCGGCGGCCCGGCGCCGGAATCCGACGGCACCTGGTAGGCGATCGTTTCACCGAACGGGTCAGTGCAGCTCAATGGTGCGGGACAATCGCCACGATTAACCTGCTGCCAGTTGGTCTTGCTCAGTAACTGCAGACCCGAACGCAAATCGCTGCCGTAGGCGTCAAAGAAGTTCGTGGTGTTTGTGGAAATCTGGGGCAGCGCGACGAACGCCGGATCGAGGATGCTCTGCGTGTTGGTGGCATTGCTGCGCACGCGCGTCCACTCCGTGCTGCTGAAGAAGAACAGTTTGTTCTTCACAATCGGTCCGCCGATTGAGTAGCCGAATTGGTTACGAGTGAAGCCGGGCTTCGCGACGCCGTTGGCATTGTTCTGGTAGGTGTTCGCCGCCAAGGCAGAGACGCGGTTGAATTCGTACAGCGATCCGTGGATCTGGTTGGTGCCGGACTTAGTGGTCACGTTGATCACACCGCCGCCCGCGCGGCCGTATTCAGCGGTGAAGCCCGAGGTCACAACCCGAAACTCCTGCACCGAGTCGAGCGGAACGCTCTGACCCACGGTGGCAGTGAATAGATCAACGTTTTCGCCGCCATCTAAAAGAATATCTGTGTTTGCCGAACGCTGTCCGTTGATCGCGTAGCCCGCCCCGCGGCCGCTCTGCGTGTCTTCGGCCACATTTCCCGAGGTGGCAACTAGGTCGTATGGGTTGCGAGTCAAGGTAGGCAGGTCAGTGATCTGCTGCGCCGTCACAACCTGCGATAGCGTATGGGTCTCCGTGTTAACAGTGGTTATTTCGGTCGAGGCTGTGACTTCTAGAGTGGTCGATAGTCCCGTCACATTCAGTTGTGCCGACACGTCGTTCCTCGAACCGACCAAAACCTGAACTTGTCGAGTGTATTTCTGAAAGTCGGGATGCTCAACTGTCACTGTGTAGCTGTCCGGTCTCAGGGCAGTGACTGAATACGCACCTGCCGAATTGGTAGTTGTGCGGCGCGCCAAACCCGTGCTGGAAGAAACTATTGTCACCTTCACGCCCGGCACAACGGCGTTGCTCGTGTCGGTCACTACGCCTGAGACTTGCCCAGTTTCCGTCTGGCCATTGAGACACACAGAAGCCAGTAGCAACACGCTGAGCGCAGCGATCAATGTGACGGGAGCATGTTGCACGTCGATCCCTCAACAGAAGGCTAAATTGTATCTAGGACGATTTGGGAGGCCGTCCACACACCTGGCGAGCAATGACGGAAACGGGTGATCGGTGCAACGCAGTTTCAATGCGACATGACAGTTATCAAAATGTCAGCCAGGCGCCGGGGACGATCCTGGAAGGAAGCATAGGTAGTATTCTGCCGGAGTCTCAGGAACCCATCTTCGTCGGTTTGCTCCGGCGCGATTTTTGACTCGCATTTCCATTTTGAAAACCGGATTCCAGCAATATACACCCAATACACCCAATGATTTCCCTTGGCTCCGTCTTTCTTAGTTTTCATCATGAAAAGTGGTTCAGGCTGTTCCTTTTCCATCAATAACTTACCGCCCTTTTCAAGGGAGCGCATGTCGTAACCTAACTGAACCGGCCATGATGCTCAGCGAAGCATTCGCTCGTCACACCGGCCAGAAACCAGATTACTCCCGAGAAGTCGGCCAGATCCGGCAACCGCATTGGCACCGCTACTTGATTTCATAACAATGTCGGCTCCCTCGACTTGAGTCGACTTGATAGCGGCCAAGCAACCAAGGCTCGGGAGGAAGGAGCCGAACATGTTGATTATAGGTTGCGATTATCACCCGAGCGTTCAGCAAATCGCGTTTGTAAATGCAGAAACGGGAGAAAGCGGTGAACGGCAACTGCTGCACAAGGACGGTGAGGCCGAAAGGTTTTACCGCGACTTGAAGCTACGAGGTGTAAGCGTGCGCGTGGGGATAGAAGCCACCGGGCATGCTCGTTGGTTCGAGCGGTTACTGGCGGAACTGGGTTTCGAGCTATGGATTGGAGATCCGGCCCAGATTAAAGCCGCACGAGTGCGGAAGCAGAAGACCGATCGTCAGGATGCGGAGCTGCTGCTGAAGCTGCTGGTGGAAGAGCGCTTTCCACGCATCTGGATACCAGTCCGGAGAATCTGGATCTGCGCCAACTGCTTTGGCATCGGCATCGGCTGGTGCAGATACGGACACGAGTCATGAATCAGTTGCAGGCTGTGGCTATGAATGAAGGAGTGCGAAGCAAGAAAGCGCTGTGGAGCAAGTCGGGGCACGCCCAGTTGGAGTCCTTCGTGCTATTACCTTGGGCCAGCCGACGCCGGCAAGACTTGTTGGACGTGCTAGACCGCTTGAACCCCACCATCGATGAATTAAGCACGGCGGTGGAGCAGGAAGCCAAGCAACGACCCGAGGTGCTACGGCTGATGACGCATCCTGGGGTTGGTGCGCTGACTGGCCTTGCCTTTTTGCTGATCATCGGATCGGCGGAGCGTTTTGCTTGCGGCAAGCAAATTGGCAGTTACTTGGGGCTGATTCCCTGTGAAGACTCCAGTGCCAGATCGTCAGCGGCTGGGACATATCAGCAAGCAAGGTAACACTCTGTTGCGTTTCTTGCTGGTGGAAGCGGCACAAGCTGCTGTCCGTTGCGATGCGGAGTGGCGACGGAAGTTTGTACACCTGGCGATGCGGCGGGATCGCCAGATCGCCAAGGTAGCCATGGCACGTAAACTCGCCGTCAGTTTGTTCTGGATGTGGCGCAAGGAATGGAATTACGAACAGGTTGCAAAGTTCGGTTCGCACGCGGGAGAGTCCGGACTACGTCCATGGTGTGCAGTAAATCACCGCCCACTTGATTGGGCATCCCGCTCCCCTCACAGAGGGAGTTCGAAGTAGTAATCATGATCGACGTTGCGACCGGAGAGATGGTTGGGTCGGACTGAGTTCCGACCTGAGAGATTACACGCGAGCCTTTGGTTGATGATGGCAAGAGATTCCAGGGAGAGCGAAATGGCGCGCTCTTAAGAGCGGATGGCGTGGTGCGCCTCAAAAAGTGCTTGACAGGCGCAACATTGTTAGAGATGGCCGTAAAACGCCCATACCGTGCTCTTGAAGAACTCCACCGGTTTGCGACCACGAGGACGGAATGGCGACTTCTCGCTCATGTGGTTTCCGGACTGCTGGCCACTCGCCAACTGAGCGGTCGGATTCTTGAACGGGCTGGCTCATGACTCGCCCCTGTGACACCGTTCTAGTCGTATCGTAGACTCTCAGCCGGGTCGATCTCCGCCGCGCGATGGGCGGGGATCATTGTGGCGAGCAACGATACCAGGATGAGCAACAGCGGTATGACGCAAAACGTAAGCGGGTCGTTGGCAGCCACGCCAAACAGAAGACTGCGCATGAGACGCGTCAGCAGCAAAGCTCCCGTGACGCCGATCGCCACACCCGAGAGCGCTAGCAGGAAGCCTCTTCCCACTACCAATCGCAGAATCGAGCTGCGGGTCGCACCCAGTGCCATGCGGATGCCGATCTCACGCGTCCCCTGGCCGACGAGGTAGGCAAGCACGCCATAAATCCCGATCGTCGCCAGCGTCAGCGAGGTGAACGCGAAGGCGGCGAGCAAAAGCATGGCAAAGCGGCGCCGCGCCAGAGACAAGTCCACGCGCTGCTGCATGGTAATCACGTTGTACAGCGGCAGATCGCGGTCAATCTCCTGCACCCGGTGTTTGACCGCTGGCGCCAGCGCACCCGGATTGCCGCTGCCGCGCAGCACCACGTTCACGGCTCGTGTGGGGTACTGCGAGTGCGGCAGGTAGAATGCGATACGCGAATCGCAATCCAGCGTGTATTGCTTCACCCGGCCCACCACGCCGACGACGGTAATCCAAGGCGCCTTGGTATCGTCGATGCCGCCGATGTGAAAGCGCTTGCCGACTGCATCCTGCCCGGGCCAGAGCTGTTCCGCCATGTAGTCATCGACAATCGCCACCCGCGGATTTTCCATCACGTCATGATCGTCAAAAAGACGCCCCTCGCGCAGCGGAATCTGCATGGCTTGGAAATAATGTCCGCTCACCATGCGAGTGTCGGCGTTGATGAACTTCTCTCCCGCCCGAAGCTCGCGTCCCTCGACCGTGATCGGCCCCCAGGCATACATCTGGCTGAGGGGCAGCGAAGTCACGGCTCCTGCGGCGGTGACGCCGGGCAGGCTCTCGAGGCGCCGCCACAGTTCGTGATGTGCCGCCCACAACGCCGGTTTGTCCTTGTATTTCGGGCCACTCATCGTGAGCTCGAGCGTCAGCACGTTCTGCGGGTTGAATCCCGGGGGCACACCCTTGGCCCGAAGAAAGCTTCTGATCAGCAGGCCGGAGGCAAGGAGCAACATCGCGCACAAAGCCAGCTCGGTCACCACCAGCAGATGCCGCAGACCATTGCCTCGTCCCCACAGTGCGCTCACCCCGGCTGAGCTGCGTGATGTGGCTTGCAGCGTGCTCTGCACGTGGGTCAGCGAAGCCCGGCGCGCGGGAGCCAAGCCGAAAAGCATTGCCGCGACTATCGAGATGGTGAGGGTGAACAGCAGTGCCATGCCGTCGATCCCGACAGCACCGATGCGCGGCACGCTCTGCGGCCCAAGAATCCGGACCCAGTAAAGCGCTATCCACGCCAGCGTCAATCCCACAACTCCGCCGCATAGTGCGAGCAAGACACTCTCGGTGAGCAGTTGACGTACGATGCGCGTTCGGGTCGCGCCCAGCGCAGAGCGCACCGCCATCTCTTTTTGCCGCGAGACCATCCGAGACAATTGCAGATTCGCGACATTCGCACAGGCAATTACAAGCAGGAATCCGACCGCGCCTAGCAGCACGTACAATGTCCAGCGAACGTCGCCCACCACCTGCTCCATCAGCGGGACGATGCCGAAGGTCAGGCCGCCGTCGGGCGGATACACCTCGGGGTGGTCACGGCGCAGGCGAGCGGTCATGGTATCCATCTCGGCCTGCGCCTGCTGCAAGCTGACACCCGGCTTCAGCTTGCCGATGATGTTGTAGTCCTCATGATCGCGGTCCTGGGCGGCATCCGCTCCCAGCGGCAGAGGCAACAACACCTCGGCCCGCTCCGCGCCGTCGAGCGTCGGCATCACCTCGCGCGGCAGCGAGAACGAACCCGGCAAGACGCCGACCACTTCGTAGGGCAAGCCGTTGAGAGTGATGGTCTGGCCGAGAATGCCCGGGTCGCCGCCGTAGCGGCGTACCCACACTCCGTGGCTGAGCACGGCGGTCGCGGTGCGTCCCGGCCGGTCCTCGTCGCCAACGAAAAGGCGGCCGATCTCCGCGTGCGTGCCGAGTATGGGCAGCAGGTTGGAAGAGACGCGAATCGTGCCCACCCGCTCGGGCTCGCCTTTGGCGGTCAGGTTGTAGTTGCCACCGATCGCGATCGCCACCTGCTCGAAACTGCTGTGATTGTTCCTGATGTCGAAGTATTCCGCCGTGGAGAACCAGTCCTGCGTAATGCCCAATCCCGGCGAGCGGTTCCAAAGAATGACGAGGCGATCAGGATCCTGATAGGGCAGTGGGCGCAGCAACAACGCATTGGCAATGCCGAAGACGGCCGCGGTTGCTCCGATGCCGATTGCCAGCGAGAGCACTACGGCGATGGTGAATGTAGGACTCTTCCGGAGTGTCCTGATGGCGTGGCGGAGGTCCAGGATGACTGTGTTCATAGGCTACCGAAGATCGGAACGGGGAAGCTGGTCCGGCAATATCACTGACGATAGAACATACGCTTCGTCAGCAGCAACACGCGAATGCTGCCAATCGCACATGCGAGTCTCGAACAGCCGCGAACTTGGAGTGCACGCAGCACTCTGTGCATTTAGGCAGAACAAACAAATCGGGCGCTCGCTTTCGCCAAGGTGGGGAGGTACGTTGTGCCAGGGGGTTAATCGTCCAAAATTGTGCTAAGGGTACGGCTACTCAAAATCAGAAGGGCGATCGCCTGGGTTTTCTGATAGACGGGTCTTTGTGCGCACGCTCTTTCTCCTGGCTCTCTTCAGACGCTAATTGGGGAACGTCCAGGGGCCAGGATTGCCGCCGGCTGGTTACCGTTTATCCTTCTCATCGCGAAGAAGTCACCGTTGATTGTGATTAGGGTAGCATCGACTGAGTGGGCCTGTGGCATTGGCAGATGCCAGCCACTGGACGCGCAGTGATAACAATTACTGACCAAAATGGATCCAACTCGTCATATAGATCGATGTCCATTTTACGTATACGAGGGCCTGTTATGAAATACGCTGTCGAACGATTGCCGCGGTCGATTCTCCCTGGTCCTCTGGCGATTGTTCTCCTGTTCTCCGGGTGCGCAAAGAAAGAGCAAAGTCAGCCGGCGGACGAATCGGGAGGTCGTCCTTCGGCGCCCGTGGTCACGGCTACTGTCGAGCAGCGGGACATTCCGATCCAAATCAAGGCTATCGGCAACGTTGAGGCGTACCAGACGGTGCAGATCAGGTCCCAAGTCAACGGACAGATCGAGAAGATCTTCTTCAAAGAGGGAGAGGATGTCCGTCAAGGCCAGCGGCTGTTTCAGCTGGACAAGCGACCTTTCCAGGCGGACCTAGAAAAGGCCGTTGGGCAGCAGAAGCGCGACCAGGCACAGGCGGAGAACTCGCTGATTCAGGCAGAACGATACTCCGGCCTGGAGAAGGCGGGCGTGGCATCCCATGAGCAGGCCGGCCAGATGATGGCCCAGGCAAAGGCGGATGCGTCCGCGGTAGACGCCGACAAGGCTGCGGTCGATGCCGCGCGGGTGCAGTTGCAGTATACCGATATCGTTGCTCCCATCAACGCACGCGCCGGGGCCCTCATGATTAACCTGGGCAATCTGGTGAAGGCGAACGATACGCCTTACCTGGTGCAGTTGAACCAGGTCACTCCGATCTACGTCACCTTTTTTGTCCCCGAAGCGAAGCTGGACGTGATTCGGCAACGCTTCTCTGGCGGACAGCTCAGGGTTCTGGCTTATCCCAAAGGGCAAGTGGACGCTGCGGCGGAGGGCCGCCTGACTTTCATCGACAACGGAGTAGATACGACAACCGGCATGTTCAAGGCGAAGGCCACGTTCCAGAACCAGGATCGACGGCTGTGGCCTGGGCAATTCGTAGATGTTGCGTTGGAGCTCTCGACTCAAAAGAATGCCACTGTGGTCCCGACCAAGGCGATCCAGACGGGACAGCAGGGTGAATATGTGTATGTCGTCAAGACGGACAGCACGGCTGAAGCGCGCCCGGTGAAAACAGCGGGTACGTATGAGAATCTGACGATGATTTCGAGCGGCCTGAGCGTGGGCGAACAGGTAATCGTAGGCGGCCAGTTGCGCGTCGCTCCGAACGCGAAAGTGACTGTGCAGAATACCTCGTCTGAAGTTCAGACCGCCCCGAAGGCAGTGAGCGGTGCGGCCGGAGGCGGATTGTGAGCATTTCCGCGATCTTCATCAAGCGGCCCATCATGACCACGCTGGTTATGGCCGCGATTCTGATATTCGGGATCTTCGCCTATCAATTGTTGCCGGTCAGCGACCTGCCGAACGTGGACTTTCCCACGATTCTCGTCAGCGCTTCCCTTCCCGGCGCGAGCCCGGACACGATGGCCTCCTCTGTCGCCACCCCGCTGGAAAAGCAATTCTCGACGATTGCCGGCATCGATTCGATGACCTCCACGAATTCCCTGGGGCTAACGAACATCACCATTCAGTTCAACCTCAGCCGAAGCCTCGATGGCGCCGCCCTAGACGTGCAGGCGGCGATCACAGCAGCAGGCGGTCAATTGCCTCCGCAAATGCCGACCCCGCCGACCTTCCAGAAGGTGAATCCAGCCGATTCGCCGATCATTTACCTGGCGCTGAGTTCACCGACGATGAAGCTGTCGGACATTGACGAGGCCGCAGAGACCACCATTGCGCAGAACATCTCTATGGTGAACGGCGTGGCGCAGGTGCAGGTCTATGGAGCACAGAAATACGCCATGCGGGCGCAGCTTGATCCCAGCGCCCTGGCTTCACGCCAGATCGGAATCGATGAGGTCAGCGCAGCGCTGCAATCGGGGAATACTAACCTTCCCACCGGAACGCTCTATGGGCAGAACCATACGTTCACAATTCTGTCCAACGGCCAACGGATGAGTGCGGCGGAGTTCAGCCCGCTGGTAGTGGCGTATCGGAATGGCTCCCCGGTTCGCCTAAACGACCTCGGCCGCGTGATTGACAGCGTGCAGAATGACAAGACCGCGAGCTGGTTTAACGGAACCCGGGCCATTGTGCTGGCAATACAGAAACAACCGGGGACCAACACGGTTGCGGTTGTCAACAGCATCAGGAAGCTGTTGCCGCGGCTCGAGGAGCACATTCCCGCAGCAGTCCGAATCGACATACTTTATGACCGGTCGGTGTCCATTCGCGCGTCAGTCAACGACGTGAAGTTTACCCTCCTGCTGACGATTGCCCTGGTCATCATGGTGATCTTCATCTTCCTGCGGAATGTTTCCGCCACGATAATCCCGTCCCTCGCTTTGCCCATGTCTATCATCGGTACCTTCTCGATCATGTACCTGCTGGGTTATAGCGTCGACAATCTCTCGTTGATGGCGCTGACGTTGTCAGTTGGATTTGTGGTCGACGATGCCATCGTCATGCTGGAGAATATCGTCCGCCATATGGAGGCCGGTAAACCACCACTCCAGGCCGCGATGGATGGCTCTGGTGAGATCGGCTTCACCATTCTTTCCATGACGCTGTCACTGGCGGCCGTCTTTATTCCGTTGTTGTTCATGGGTGGAATTATCGGCCGATTGCTGCATGAATTCGCGGTCACGATCGGAGCTGCGATTCTGGTTTCAGGGTTCGTATCGCTCACCCTGACTCCGATGCTCTGCAGCCGTTTCCTTCGCCATCAGGATCCGTCGAGCCACGGACGGCTCTTCAATCTCGGCGAGCAGGTTTTCAATGTCTGGTTACGTGGCTATAACGTCAGCCTGAAGGCCGTCCTGCGGCACAAGTTCGCCACGTTGATGGTGTCTTTCGTTTTGATCGTACTGACGTTCTATCTGTACACCATCACGAAGACTGGATTCATTCCTGACGAAGATCAAGGACTGGTGTTCGCCTTCACCGAAGCGCAACAGGGAATCGCGTTTCAGGACATGATGCAGTTGCAGCAGCAGGTGACCGATGTCATTCGGTTTGATCCCAACGTCATGAGCACAATGTCCTCGATCGGCAGTCCCATTAATCAGGGTCGCATCTTCTTCCGCTTGAAGGACAAGAAGGACCGCGTCAACCATATGAGCGCGATGGAGGTCATTCAGGAACTTCGTCCGAAGGTATCGCAGATTCCTGGCCTGAACGTCTTCATGCAAATCCCACCAACGATTCGCATCGGCGGATCACTCGACCAAGTCTCAATATCAGTACACACTGCAGTCGCCTGACACGGCGCAGCTTTACCGGGATGCACCGAAACTGGAGAGCGCGCTCCGCGCGCTTCCTCAGCTGCAAGACGTTACCAGCGACCTGCAGGTGAACAACCCGCAGCTCACTGTCGAGGTTGACCACGACCAAGCTTATGCTCTGGGATTGACTCCGACCCAGGTTTCGGGTGCTCTCTATTCTGCGTTCGGGACTCGGCAGATCAGCACAATCTATACGCCCAACAATGAGTACTACGTCATCGTAGAATTGTTGCCTGAGTTCCAGAACAACCCTGACAAGCTCTCGCTTCTATATGTGCGCTCCAGCAGCGGGAAGATGATTCCGCTTGATACAGTCGCCAAGTTGGTGCCGTCAGTCGGCCCTCTGACGGTGAATCATCTGGGCCAGTTGCCGGCGGCAACCATCAGCTTCAACCTCAAGCCCGGAACAGCTCTGGGCGACGCGACGACACTGGTGGAGCACGAAGCGAACCGAGTGCTCCCCGGAGATATTCAACGCACATTTCAAGGGACCGCTCAGGCTTTCCAGAACTCATTTACCGGCATGGGCTTGCTGCTGCTGGCTGCGATTCTTGTGATCTACATCATTCTCGGGATTCTGTATGAGAGCTTCATCCACCCGCTGACGATTCTCTCGGGGTTACCTTCGGCGGGCGTAGGTGCGTTGCTGACTCTCCATCTCTTCCACCAGGAGCTGAATCTTTACTCGTTTGTGGGGGTCATCATGCTTATCGGTATTGTCAAGAAGAACGCCATCATGATGATCGACTTCGCCCTGGAGGCAGAGCGAACCCAGAGAAAGAGTCCGGAGGAATCTATTTATGAGGGCGCGCTCATCCGGTTTCGTCCAATCATGATGACGACGATGGCAGCCCTCATGGGAACGCTGCCCATCGCTATTGGCTTTGGCGCAGGATCAGACTCGCGGCGAGGATTGGGCCTGGCGGTAGTTGGTGGTCTACTCTTCTCGCAGATCGTGACGCTCTACATCACACCCGTCTACTACGTATACCTCGACAAGTTGCAGGCCAAGTTCCGGAAGCGACCTCGTGGACCAAAAGCTGAAATCGGACAACAGGAAAGGCTCAACGAGGTTGCATTGCTGGGACGCAACCACTAAGAGGCCTTGCTAGCTGTTCGATTTGTATTGAGCCGACGGCCGCCGGGAAAGGGTTCATGCTGTCGGCCGGCCAGGCCGGACACGCGAATGCTGAGTCATGCAAAATCGACAACCACGACGGATTGCACCCACAGAACAAGTCTTCACAGATGGCGGCTCAGGCGAAATTGCTGGAGGCCATCAAGGTCACTTCGGCTAACAGTTTGGGGGCCTTGGTTTGGATTCGGGGGTTGAAGTCGCAGCCGAACTTGGCTGTAAGTGGTTGAAATGAAATGGTGGACCTGGTCGGGATCGAACCGACGACCTCTTCCATGCTATTTCCCTCAACGAAGTGTAGTGCTGAAGACAGCGAAAGACACGGGGTGACACTGAGAGGCAACGTTCATGCTGATTTCAAGCACGGTCGCTGCATCGTGGTTGTCATTGAGCGATACCCTGCGACACCGACAGAGTTGGGCAGGGATGGCAGGGTTATGACACAAACTACGACACAAACGCACAAACTGCAGAATTGCCGAAAGAGTCGAGGCGGAAAGACGAAGGTCTAATCCACAACGCGCCGTGCCAGTGCTGATGACACCGACACGACGCTAACCAGGACGCCTACGAAGGAGGCACCCAATGGCTATCAATCAACGTAGCACCGGAGCTTCACACACTCAAGAACTCCCAAGCACAATCATTCGCGTAGCTCTGTACGCCCGCGTCTCGACCCTGAACGGCCAAGATCCCGAGATGCAGCTTGCCGAACTCCGCGAATACGCTTCCCGCCGCGGCTGGAGCATCACCAGGGAATACGTCGATCAGGGCGTGTCGGGCTCGAAGGAATCGCGGCCAGAGCTCAACCAACTCATGGCCGACGCTCACTTGCGAAAGTTCGATGCCGTGCTCGTCTGGAAGATCGACCGGTTTGGTCGTTCCCTGAAGCATCTGGTCAACGCTCTCGCGGACCTTTGCGCCTATGGCGTCGCGTTTATCAGCTTCCGCGACAATCTCGATCTCAGTACGCCTTCTGGCAGGTTGATGTTCCAGATCATCGGCGCCATGGCTGAGTTCGAGAGATCGCCCATTCAGGAGCGGGTCAAGGCAGGTCTGCGAAATGCACGGGCCAAGGGCAAGAAGTTCGGAAGGCCGCGCGCGCTGGTTGACGCCGACCAGGTGGCTGCGTTACGAAGTGACGGGCTTTCGTGGTCCCAGGTATGTCGAACTCTCAATGTAAGCAAGGGAAGCGCGCAGCGATCCGTTGAAGGGAGAACCGAGCGTCAAAATAAAGGCCCCGAGTTCCCGCCGAAGTGAGGACTGGTGGGGCGTAAGTTGGGCGAGGCGCTGCCTATTCCTTCGATGCGGTACGCACGCGTAAAGTGCACAGTCGATCTGGCTCTGCTTTACTGTTGTCGGAGACCGCTGTAAGCTGGTCTCGCGCGCCGGAGGGAGGGCGCGTAGTGTGAGAACCATATTCTTCACCGTTGGACTCCTTTTCGCCCTGAGCGCCACATTGACTTCCCAGTCTTCCATAAACGTGTCGAAGGAGCAGAGATGTACTCCCCCTCTTGCTGCATGCAATGGACCAGTAAAGTGGGTTGCGGACAAAGGTGAATGCTCCTGTTTCGCTTGTGAATATGGCAAGGTCACGCAGCACGTGGGATGTACGAACAGTAACGAAACCAAAGCGGCTCTGCGAGTCTTCGCCGATTCTGGGCCGCAGTACGCCGATGTGGAGAAGTTTAGCGGGACAGTTGCTTGGACGAGCGACACTGCTACCTTAACCGATAAGGACGGCAAGTCGTGGGAGATCCTTAACCCGGATGCTCTGAAGAAGAGCTACAAGGGACGCCATGTTCAGTTTTCGGGCATGGTGAACGACAGCCAAAAGAACGCCATCCTGGTGACGAATGTTAAGAATGCCAGCGACGCGACGGCACCGAAGAAGTAAGATTAATGCTGGTAAGCGGCAAGTTTTTGCAGAAAAGCTACTCAATGTCGATCTTGAGCTCCTTTTTCATGTCTTGCTCAACGTTGTCGACTTTGTCAATAAGACCTTTAACGTCAGTCGGCATTGTGGCCGCCGCATACGCAACATTGCTGAGTCCATCGGAAACGGGCTTTGTGATATATAGGCCATTGACCTTCGACATCTCGCTTAGCTTTGCCTCCGTATCGGCCGCCAGCTTCAGCTTTCGTGGGTTCTTTGAATCGTACAGCAGATCCTCCATAACGCTCACCAAAGCGGCCATTTGCTTGTCTGCGTCTTCGTAGACGGCGACTTTCCTTTTGTAAGACTCCGCCCTCAGCGCTAGGGCCGTCGCGACCTCCTTGCCTTTGGTGTCGATCTGCTGATTTGTGCCGATTTGCAAATGCCAGACCCAATAGCCGAGGGCAACGGTTAGCAGAACCGGCAGGGCAGCCAACACGAATTTGAAGACTTTGCCTTCACCTTCACGCTGCTTACGAACTTCTCCAAGAATCTCGCTCTTGTTGGATTGCTGATTCGTGCGCAGATCATCGATCACTCCACGCTGCGTACCGAGCGCTCGAAGAATCTCATTCTTATCGATCTGTTGACGCGCGCCCAGATCATTGATGGCGTTTGTTATCTCAGTGACCAGCGATGTCTTGTCCGAAGAAAGTTCACCACGCAGGCTTATCAGCCGATCAAGTACTTCTTGGTGAGACGTCGCAAGCATTGACTCCAGCGGACTACTCGGAGACGGCAGCACAATGGCATCCTCCTTCAAAGGCGCTCCCGCTCAATGTACAACATAGAGCATCGAGGACTTGAGGTTGCATATTCACGGGCCCGACGCGACCCGACCGGGGACCGCGGAGCACGGTTTGGTGGTCATCGATTTGACGCCGAGCCTCCGCCCGCCCCGTGCTAATCAAAGCAAGCACAGACACTGCCCAATGGGCACTCGACAGCTTGCCCAATTACCTCCGCGAATTCGTCCCGCTAAGTCCTTGATATTCTGGCACTGGATGCCATTCGGTTTCGCTGCCCACAAACAGAAGGTTTCGGGCTGTAGTGACAACAAAGTCCAGCCAGATGCCCAACTCGCCTTGATTTTGATGTCTGATTTCTCCGGCCCTGCTGCAACCGTTCCAGATTAGGCTGCGGCCGACTGCCTGACCGTTTCAAGTACGGAGATCAACTGGTTAACCTGCTCGGCATCGAATAGTCCCTCGACTCCTCGCGCACTGAAATCGATGAACGGAGTCTCGTAGAGCCGTGATGGGTCTAGCCAGCCACTCTGGGTGAGGTGATCAATCACCATGTTCACGAACTCGGTCTGATTTGCGCCCAACTTCTTGTTATTACTCAGGAACCCATCGAATGCTTTCTTTGCTGCTTCGCGGTCAAGACCGACGAGTGACCGGATAAACAACCCCAATCCGTCGCTCGTAGACTTGGCTTGTTCGATTTCCGCAGGTGTGCCAGCTTTGGCCAGAATGCTCCCCAGCGTGGCCACGTCCTGCTTCGTCAACGGCTCGTTGAAACGCAGCTTATGAATCGCAGGCGCATCTTCATGTTCCTTCAAGAACTGGCGGACCTTCGAGCGAAATCGGTCCAGATCGACGCCAACACCAAAGCCTGGCATGACAACGCTCGACTCATCGCCGATCACATCCTCAAAATCCGTATAAATGACCCCCCGCCCGGCCTTATCGATCAGCTTTACCAGCGAGCGAAGCCTCTTGCGCACATTCTCGAGGATTGGAGCCGTGACACCCTGCCAAAAGTCGTCCGTCTGGATCTCCTCAATGAGAACGATCTGCTGCTGAACCATCGGGATGTTTGCCTTCTCCTCAAGTGCGCTTGCGATCTCTTTCAATTGGTTCCGCAGACGGGTAAATGACCGATCCGCGCGTAACACTGCCAGTTGCAGCCGCAGCATGAGATAGTCGAACTCTTTTGCGTCCTGATCTTCGTCAGCCTGCTCCGATGGCAGCCCGGCGACTTGGTGGATGAGTTCCGCCCGTTCCTCTAGCCCTAAGTTCTCCCAAGCTTCCGCCCTGCCGTATTTCTCAACCAGCCACCGTTTTGGCCGAACGATGAAGTTGCTAACGTTCATGCCCGCCACCTCGCCATGCAGGAATGACGCCACGTCTTGACGCAATTCAGCGTCCTGCTCTTCCGGCGATGGCGAATGATGTGGACCGGAGAGCGCAGCAATCACTTCCACGCGAGCGGTAAACAGGCGCTTGCCCAGCGACTCTCCGCTGGCACCTTCTGTGGTCTCGGGATTCTGGCTAAAAAACTCGAGGTTCTGGCAGTAGTCGAAGACATAGAAGAACTTTTTGTTCTTGCCTGGTCCGAACAGGTCTGGGCGAAGCCGCGTGCCGCGTCCCACC
This sequence comes from uncultured Acidobacteriaceae bacterium, assembly GCA_963758255.1. Lineage (GTDB taxonomy): Bacteria > Acidobacteriota > Terriglobia > Terriglobales > Acidobacteriaceae > DASRAA01. The sequence goes on along the minus strand of CAVWUX010000008.1, from coordinate 524,913 downwards.
ATCTGCCAGAACTTCGTCTTCGACCGCACCAACTTGAAGAAGACCAAGTTGACGATCTCGGGTATGTCGATGCCGGTGTCGAGCATATCCACTGCGATGGCGATGTGCGGCGACTTGGCAGGATTCGAGAAGTCGTCAATCAGCGACTGAGCGTACTTCACTTCATAATCGATCACGCGGGCGAACTCGCCTTTGTATTGCGGATAGTTAGCGTTAAATCGGTCGGCAATGAACTCAGCGTGGTCGTGGTTCTTAGCGAAGATGATGGTCTTGCCCAGCCTGTCGCCGCCTGCCACCTTTTGCCCACGAATCATTAGGTGCTCCAGCACCTTGTCTACAGTGTCTTTGTTGAAGAGCCAACGGTTAACGGCCTCTGGCTCGACAATGCTGGGCGTTCCGTTATCGCCCCAGTCCAGCGCATCCCATTCTTCCTTCTCTTCCTCGGATAACTGGTCGTACTTGATGCCCTGGCGCTGGAACTTCAGCGGCACCGAGACAGCTTGAAGCGGTACGAGGAAGCCATCTTTGACTGCGTCTTCCAACTCGTAGGCATCCGTTGGCACTCCGGTTTCAAGCTCGAAAAGTCGGTAAGTATTGCGATCGACCTCCGATTTCGGCGTTGCGGTCAGTCCCACCAACAGGGAGTCGAAATACGCGAAGATTGCGCCGTACTTCTTGTAGATCGAACGGTGTGCCTCGTCGATAATCACGAGGTCGAAGTGCCCAGGCCCAAACCTGCGCTGTTCGTCCTTGGTCTCCTCAATCAGCCCCATCATCGTTGGGTATGTCGAAACGTACACCCGCCCGCTGGCGTCTCGCTCGGTTACTAGGTTCACCGGAGACGATGCCGGTAGGTGCTTCTTGAACGCTCCTACTGCCTGATTCACCAGCGCAACTCGGTCAGCCAGGAAAAGCACCCTCTTGACCCAGTTACAGCGCATTAGCACGTCGCACAGCGCGATAACAGTGCGCGTCTTGCCGGCCCCGGTCGCCATCACCAGTAGTGACTTGCGCTGGCGGTCCTGCTCGAACCGCTCCCCGATCCGGCGAATCGCTCGCGTCTGGTAGTACCGTTCAACGATCGCCTCGTCGATCACTGCGCTCGCTAGTGGCAACCGGGTGGTGCGCCGTTGAACCAACAGCTCAAGCTCATCTTTCTTCAGAAAGCCCTGTACCGGGCGCGGCGGATAGAATTGGTCATCCCACAGCCAGTGCTCGTAACCGTTGCTGTAGAAGATCACAGGACGCTGGCCGAACTGCTTCTCTAGGCAAGACCGAGAGGCGTCTGGCCGAGCGAGCCCGCATGGTTCTGGCCGCCGCCAACGGTCAAGGCACGATTGCCATCGCCCGTGCGCAGCGCAGACGGCCCGCAACCGTCAGCAAGTGGCGAGTACGTTTTCCCAAGCTGGTTTGACCGGGCTACAGGATGCCCCGCGGCCAGGAGCTGCGCCCCGCTACGACGAAGACACCCGGCGCCGCGTTCTGGACCAACTGGACCAGCCGCCGCCAGCCGGCCATGGGAGCTGGACCGGAGGGTTGGTGGCGAACGCTTTGGGGGATGTATCCAAACATCAAGTCTGGCGCGTGTTGCGCACCCAAGGAATCCATTTACAGCGCCGCCGTAGCTGGTGCATCAGTACCGATCCGCAATTTGCCGCCAAGGCGGCCGATATCGTTGCCCTGTACCTGGACCCGCCGGAACACGCGGTCATCCTTGCGGTGGATGAAAAGCCGCATATTCAAGCCTTGGAGCGAGCGCAAGGCTACTTAAAACTGTGGCAGTCGGCATAGAGCTTGGCTTGCTGTTGTCCCGCCTGTGCCGACTTCTTCGTGCGCTTGGCTTCGACCAGTCCGAGTGGCTTGCCGTCGTCGCCCCAAAGCACGTAATCCACGAAGCCCTCGCCTTGGGCGTTGGGCATCCCCGTGACCGGGAACTCAGTATCCCGTTTCTGATCGAGCGGCCAGCCGGCCTCTTTGAGCAGCAGGTCAATGAAGAACTCGCGGGTTTGTGCCTCGTTGTAGTCGTGGTTGTCGGGTACGGCCTTATTCGCTTCTTTGACGGCCGCAATCTCGGCCCGCAGCTTTTCCAGTTCGGCATCCAACGCCGCCTTGCCCGTCAGGATTTCGCTCAACTTGGCGTCCTTCTGAGCCAACTGCTCGGCAAGCTGCTTCAGTTGTGCCAGCGTCTGCGGTGGGATGGGCGAGGTCTTCGGAAGCAAGTTCGGATCGAAAGCCGTGCCGTCAGCAGGCTTCTGGCCTTTGGCGTAGGTACGCGCCAGCCAAAAGCTGAAGTGAAAAAGCTCGCGCACTGCGGTCAGGCCGTCGTACTGCGTAATGACCTTGCGGCTATGGACAGCCAAGTTGCCAAGGTCCTTGATGAGCTTTACCTTCGAGTGGATCTTCGGCCCTAACGCGTCCTGAAACGTCGGCTCGAAGATGAGGGCGCTCAGATTGTCCTGATACGGCAGCTTCAGGGACTTGTCGTTCTTGTAAAGCCATTGAACAGCGAGCTCCAGCGTACGGCGGGCGTAAAAACAGGCTGCACGAGGATCGGGGTAAACCGATGCTTCGGCTTTGGTCGCGGCGTCAAACAGTTCCGGCCATTCGGGTTTGAGGAAGCCGAAGTTGGTCACCTGCTGCTCCCGTACTTAGTCCAATCAACTTTCGGCCGATCCAATTTTGCCAACTCGGAGGGGCTGAGTTTTCCATGTTCCGCAAAGCCCTGTTCCAGTTTGGTGGTGAGCCATTTGAATGACTGGTCGGTGAGCCGAACGGCTCCTTGTTGCAAATAGGCCCTGCGAGGGTTCGTATTGCCGAGTTTCTGGCGTGCGTTCTCTTGGGTCGAGACGAATGAGTCGGAACCAAGGGTTTCCATCAAATCGTTGAGGGACAGTGTGCCAGCGACGAACTCGGCATCGTCCACTCGGATGTAGTGAGGCCAGCGGCTTTTCCAGTCTCGCTTCCCAATGTCATATCGCGAGGCGTCGTCACGCCCCGGCACATGCTTCATACCAGTGGCCTGTCCGTAAATCAAAATGTCATCCGGATTCCCAACCATGCGACCCATGAACATGGTCGCTCCGTCGTGAACCATGCGAGGTCGCTTGCCTTTTGGAAAAGTACACGCCCAATGGGAACCGGAGCGGTTCACTTCGTCGATCACCGGAAGAGACCGATCGGCACGATTCGTGCTTTCGCCGAAAAACTTCACGAATGCCTGCCCAGACTCGCCGTGCCCATTTGTCACGACTACCGGCTCACTCGTGAGGCCGGCATCAACTCCTTCATCGCCTAATCCGCTTGGCCGTTTCAAGCCCGAGTTCTTGTGGCGATATTCCCCGACTCTAGTTTCCCAATTGTCTAACCGCGATGGCACCAGGTCTCGGCCTCCCCTGCGCCAGAGGTTGTCGAAATAGGAGGCGCATCGAGCGAATATCTCCGGATCTTCCGCGTCGATCCCCAACTCGTGGTTGCGATGTAACGCGGCATCGGTGAGGTTAGCCGAGGTCAGAATCACATGCCCGCATCCAATCAGGTAGAGCTTGGCGTGGAGGTTCTTGATGCCCCGGACTTGGGCACCTGCCTTTAGAAGGAGCCGGAGAGCTGAAATGTCGCTCACGCCGCCAGCGAAGTCATCCAGATTGAAGCGAGTGATGACTTTGAGAGTACGCGGCTTCCCGCGTGAAAGGAGATTTCGAGCAGCACCTAACTTTATGAAGGGACAAACGATGCGAACGCTCGAGCAGTCTGCTCGGAGGGCGTTATCCAGTAGTTTTCCCCAGCCAGAGTCGATCACTTGGAAGTTCATGGCGCAATAATGTCTCCTTGGCTTCCTGAGATTGCAAATCAGTGAAACGTTCGGCAAATGCGTTCAGCACTTGCTTCCACAACTGAGTATCAAGATCACCCCGACAATTGACGTGATTTAGGACGCTGTAACCGGCCTCTGACAGTGCATCGCACAACGCCTTCTCAATGGCTGCAACCCTCGCCCGAAGCGGCCGGTGCTGCTCCATTCCGTCTGCTTCTTTCAGCACGGGGCCATAGGCCACGAGTTCCAATGACCGGCATTCGCTCGGTTCGATGTTCTTGGCTTTCAGGTGACGCGCCAGGGCATTGGCGTGCTTATTGCTGGCCCAGGCGCGTAAAGGGCGACTGTGCGTTTGGAGAAGAACTGTCGCCGGTCATGCCAACGTAAAGAACAGCGGCGCCATCCTTGGGAACGACCTCCCACACGTAGAGCCAGAATCCGCGCCTGAGCACGTCGCCGGTCAATGCGATTCGATGGAGAGTGGCGCTCAACATTCGCTCACGCTCCCCTGTACACCGTATCGGAATTGAGTCCGTCAGTAAGATACGGCGTAAAACCGGCTTACAGGATGCAAATAGCGACCATGTCGCGCATTTCAAGGGGCCGAAGCACACCTTTGGTGCTTGTGTCATGTCTAACTCCGGGATAATCCGAAGCGAAGCCGTACAGCTTCTTGAGTGCGTCGCGTATTGTGACGTGAGGCCAAGTGTTTAGCTGATTGGCCATCGCACGCAGCAATAGCTGCTCATACCAGTCGATAAGACTGAGCGATCGGGCTGAGTCGTACTTAGAGAGGCGGAACCACTCCGGGAGGTCTCTCTTGTGTTTTAAGCTGTTGGGCTTTCTCACCGATACCACCTTTATGGGGCAATAGCTAAGCAGCCCCAAATCTGGCCAGCAGAACCTTCTTCTCGCTCGCCAATCCCTCTACGTAATCGGCCCAGAATTGCAGCATTTCTCTGCGCTGGTGAGAGTACTCCGCCTTGTTGTAAACACCTCGCACCCCGCCAATCGTGTGATTGAGCGCCTTCTCTACGACGTCGGAAGAGAAACCCTTCTCGTGCAGCAGAGTCGAGCCGGTTCGTCGCAAATCGTGAATTGTAAACGGGTCCATTGGGAATGCCATGCTGCAGAGGGCCTGGTTTAGCGCGTTGTGGGCAAAAGGTTTCAGGCTGCTACTGCGGCTCGGCAGCACCCATTCGGAGTCACCTGCCAAAGGCTTGAGTTCGCGAAACAAATCGGCGGCCTGGGTTGAGAGATAGACAATGTGCGGCTTCCCTGTTTTCGAGTTCGCTGCCGGAATCTGCCATTCGCCGCTTACGAGGTCAAGATCAACCCATTTAGCAAACAACATTTCAGACTTTCGCACTAGGGTGAGTAGGATCAAATGCAGTGCAAGTTTGAATTGCCGCCTGATGTTCGACTGATACAGGGAGTGTAGGTACACACGGATCTCATCGGGCGACAACGTGCGCGTTCTGGACCTGGATTTGGTGATAAATCGCATCGGCAACGCTAGCGCGGGATTCACTTGCGCCGCTCCTCGCACTATCGCATAGTCGAACAAGCGCTTGATGAGATTGCGTATGGCGGCTGCCGCGGCCTCCAGCCCGTTGTCCCGCTTACGAAAAACCAGCGTTTGCACGTCTGCGGCTGTCACGTCCTTGAGCGTTTTGTTGCCAAAAGCTGGGTAAATCTCTTTGTCGAGGTAGCGACGGACGCTGCTTGGGTCCTTCAAACATCTGAGCACCACGTCGGTGTAATAGCGCTCCCCGAACTCGCGGACAGTGCTCTCGCTCCCCAGAGCCATTTTTTCAAGTTGCTTCTGACGCGCCGGCGACTGCCCCCGCAACACCTGCCCCGCCAGCTCGTCTCGTCTGGCTCTCGCGACCGCGAGGCTCATGTCCGGGTATTGTCCAAGTACTACCTTTTCAAGTTTGCCGCGCAAGCGATAGCGGAAGCGCCAAGACTTCACTCCACTGGGGAAAACTTCCAGTCCGAGACCCCTGCCGTCAGTGATTAGGTATCGCCCTTCCTTCGGCTGCAACGCACTGATTTTCTTGTCCGTGAGTCCCATGCCAGTCCTCTTCGCGTGTCCACCGGAGCAAAATTCGGGATGCAATGTGCTTGGTGGACAAACTGGTGGACACAAAATCTATCGGCTTTCTGTGTCCACCACGGGACAGTATAGGACGACTACTCGTTAATAGCAAACGGACATTTTGAGATTATTATATCTTGTTGGACAGTACTGGAAGTAGTGTTACTTTCCGATGCAGAACGAGCTGAAGATCAGGTTCAGGATGGCGTCGGCGGTGGTGGCGCCGGTGATTTCGTCGAGCGGGCGCAGGGCGTTGTAGAGATCGAGCAGGAGCATCTCATGCGGCGTTTTCAGCGGTACCGCTGCGGAGGCTGCGTCGAGGGCGGCGATTGCGTCCTTGACCAACGCGTGCTGGCGAACGTTGGTGAGGAAGCCGTTCTCCTGCGGTGCGCCAGAGCCTCCAAGCAAGCGAAGGATTTCTGCCCGCAACTCGGCGATGCCTTGGCCAGTAAGCGCCGAAGTCATTACCACGTGCAGGCCGGCGTTCGGCGGCAGGATTGCGGCTGCGGCAAGATCGATCTTGTTCTGCACCACGATTCCGAGTCGCTGGGTCGACAGCGAAACCAATCTGGTGTCACTGCGATGGGAGTCTTCGTCGCCGGGTGACTGAGCGGCATCGAGTACAACAAGGACCATGTCGGCGTCGGCGAGGGCTTCCATCGATTTGCGAACGCCGATGCTCTCGGCTTCGTCGAGGGCATCGCGGATGCCGGCGGTGTCCACCAGACGCACAGGAATTCCACCGATGGAGACGGTCTCGCTCACCAGGTCGCGGGTGGTGCCGGGTGTGGCGGTGACGATGGCGCGCTCGTGTTCGACCAGACGATTGAACAAGCTTGATTTGCCGACGTTGGGACGGCCGACGATGGCCAGGGTCAGTCCTTCGTGCACAACTTTTCCGTAGGCGAAGCTGGCCAGCAGTTGCCGTAGGGGAGCGCGCACGCCGGCGATGCGGTCCAGAATCTGGGCGTCAGGAATGACGGAGACGTCGTCTTCGGCGAAGTCGATGCCGGCTTCCATGAGGGCGATGAGATCGATCAACTTCTGCTTGATGGGCTGCAAGCGCTTCGATAACGCACCTTCGAGCTGGCGGGCAGCAACTTGTGCCTGGTAGAGCGTCTGCGAATTGATGAGGTCGCGGACGGCTTCGGCCTGCGTGAGGTCGATGCGGCCGTTGAGGAAGGCGCGCATGGTGAACTCTCCGGGTTCGGCAAGGCGTGCGCCACGAGCCAGCGCCATCTCGACCACGTGACGTAGCACGACCGGCGAACCGTGGCAGGAAATCTCGACTACGTCATCGGTCGTGTAGGAATGCGGCTTGGCGAAGAAGGTGACGACGACTTCGTCGATGCGGTCGCCAGTTGCGGGTTCGATCAGCTCACCAAAGTGAGTGCGATTCGGCTGGAAATCGTCAGCGTGAGCGAGGCGCAGTAAGGGGAGTGCAATGGCCGTCGCCTCGGGGCCGGAGAGTCGCACCACACCGATGCCGCCGCGGCCGGGAGGAGTGGCGATGGCAACGATGGTGTCGTCGAGGTGCATCCGATTGATTATTCACGAAGATCGTTCACCGCGGAGGCGCGGAGAGCGTAGGCTCTTGCGACCGCGCCAACAGCAGGTCAGAAACTATTTGCTACCGCCGCCGCGACGGCGCGGCCTGTGGCGCCGGGGGCTTGCCCGAGTAATCCTTGGGATACACCACGACGTAGCGTTGCAATGCCTCGCCGGCGCTTTCGGTGCGCAGGTCTGCCTGGTCGCGCAAGGCGAGATGCACCAGGCGGCGCTCGCGCGACGACATGGGAGCGAAGGCATAAGGAATGCCGCTCTGACGGACGCGATCGGCGGCAACGTTGGCCGAGAGACGGAGTTCCGCATGGCGGGCCGAGCGAAAGTTCTGGCAGTCGAAGATGACCTGGTCGTGCTCGTCGGGGCCGAGACGCAGCATCTCCAATGCAACGTGCTCGAAGGCACGCAACAGTTCGCCGCCGCGTTCCAGCACTAGTGGGCTGTCGGAGCCCGAGAGTTCCACCTTAATGACGGGCTTGTCGAAGTCGTGGTCTCCCGCGGGCGGATCGACCATGATCTTGTAGCGGATACGAAAATCTCCAGTGGTGATAATCCCATTCAGCAGTTCGCTGATCTTCTTGGCGGCGGCAATTTTGTCTGTGATCGGCATAGCAATCCCACTCGTGGCGTCGCTTCGCGGCACGGTTATCCTGCGCGTCACTCTGCCGTGACCGAGAACCTGCGCTTATTTCGCGGCTTTACGGGCGCGCTTTTCCATCTCGGCACGCATTTCCTTGCCCAGGCCGGTACGGTTCATCACATACTGCTGCGCGATGGCGATGATGTTTCCAAAGACCCAGTAGAGGCTCAACCCTGACGCCAGCGACCAGCTAAAGAACCCGAGCATGACGGGCATCATGATGGTCATCATGCGTTGCTGCGCCGGGTCCATGCCGGCGTTGGGGGTCATCTTCTGGACGAACAGCGTGCTCAGCACGATCAGCACCGGCAGGATAAAGAGCTTGTCGGGCGACGACAGATCGTGCAGCCACAGGAACGGCGCCTGGCGGAGTTCGAGCGCAACCCCCAGCATCGAGTAAAACGCGAACAAGAACGGCATCTGGATAATCAGCGGCAAACAGCCGCCCGCTGGATTCGCGCCATGTTCCTTGTACAGCGCCGAGATCTCGGTGTTCATTTCAGCGCGGCGGGGATCGCGCAACGGGTACTTCTTATACCGTTCCTGAATGGCTTTCATCTGCGGCTGCAGCTTCTGCATCTTCAGGGCCGACTTCATGCTGGTGATGCGGAGCGGCAGCAACGCCAGGTTAATGATGATGGTGAGGATGATGATCGACACGCCCCAGTTCGAGGCCATGTGTTCGTGCGTCCATAGCAGCCAGAGGAACAACGGCCGCGCGATCAGACCGAAGAAACCGAAGTCGACCACGTGACCGAGATCGGGACCGCCGGGTTGTCCGTTGAGCTGGTTCGAATGGATCGCATCCAGGACTTTGAGCGCCTTCGGTCCGACGAAGATGCGCTGCCGGGTAACGCCATCCACGTTGCCCACGGCCGCTCCCAGCAATTCGACCTTCACTAGGCTGTTGGGATCGGGCTTGGCCGGGTCCTTCGGGATTTGAATTTCATCATGGAAGGTGACCATCGCAGCCTGGCTCGGGTTGTCCGGCAGGAAAATGGCTGCGAAGTATTGATCCTGCGGACCGGCCCACTGGAACGGCCCGCGCAAGGTATTGCCGCCGCTGATCTTCTTGGCTGCCAGGCGCTCGACCTTGTCGCCCGCAAAGTAATCGATTCGTGCAGAGGCATACGACGCTACAGTGCCCTGGTCGCCAAATCCGGCGGGCCACATGGGAAAGGCCTGCACTGGCTTGCCATCTACTGTAGCGACGGTTTCCATCCAAACCACGTACGACGAATCAAAGTGGAAGGTCTTGCGGACGCTCACGGTCCCGTCGGAATACTCGTAAGTCAACTCTCCAGGAGTGCTCAGGTTCCCCGTGGAGGAACCGACGTAAAGCGCAGAGTTGATCTTGTTGCGCAGGTCGGCGTCGTAGGTGAACAGCCCCAAGGGAAGGCCGAAGCTGGTCGCTGCCGGATTCACGAGGTCGAGCGGCTGGCCCGCGTCATCTTTGTACTTCTTCAGGATCCACGACTTGACCTGCGCGCCATGATTGGTGAAAACGATGCGGTAAAGATCGTTTTCGACGACCGTTTCGGCTTCGGTCGTTGCTGCCTTTGCGGGCAGCGATTCGGGCGGTTGAGTCTTTGCCGCTGCCGGCGCGGTTGCCGCGGGCAGAGCAGCTTCGGGAGCTTTGGCGGTTTGCGCGGGCGGAGTGGGTTGTTGCTTTGGTTCAGGGTTCGGCTTGTTCTTGAAAAACACGAACTGGCCGATGAGAATCAGCGCGAAGGCGACGACCAGGACAAGGAGCATGCGGCTCTGGCCGCCGGACTCTTCCTGCTGTGGATTGCGATACTCAGGCAAGTAAACGTTCCATCCCGTAATAGCAGCTCATGGTTTCGATACAAGATCAACCGGTGCGGAAGCTGGAAGGGCGCCGAACCAACTTGTTTTGCATCGCGACCGCCCTGGTGCCGATCTTGCGCACATTTGTTCGGCACTGCGCGGCCAGATTTACTTCTTTGCGCCGTCCGCAAGCGGACGGGGATTCGAGTGTCTGCAAATATCTCCGGACACGGCGAAGGCCGTTCCAGTCAACGACTGCGGCCAAACGCCTAAAGCACGACTGTGGTGCAAACTGCTACCCTCCGGCGGCACCGGATCGTACCCCGCGCGACTGAAGGGATGGCAGCGAAGAACGCGTCTCATGGCCAGCCAGGTGCCGCGCAGCGCGCCGTGTCTCTCCACCGCCTCGAGGGCATACTCCGAGCAGGTAGGCACGAAGCGGCAGGCATTCGGCAGCATCGGCGAGATCCACCGCTTGTAACCCCGCAATGCGAATTCCATCGTAGACTTCATCTTCGTTCTGCCTTCGTCGCAGGTTTCTCCGGCGGCGCCTCGCGAGCGCGCTCCACTGCCAAAACCAAACCTCGCGCAACTTCACTCGCAACTTCGGCGAAGGGTAGTGCGAGTACCGACTTGCGGGGGTGGAACACAACATCCACCGGAGCCTCCACCGCAGGCCATGAAGTTCGCACGGCTTCGCGCATGCGACGCTTGATTCGATTGCGCTCGACCGATCCGCCCAGTACCTTGCCCACCGTGAATCCTACACGCAGCGAGCTAACCTTAACAGCACCTTCGGTTTCCGAAGTGCGACGCAGGAAAAACACGGTCATATTGCCGGTGAACTGCCGCCGTCCAGCCCGATAGACGCGCTGAAAGTCGGCATGTCGCAACAGGTGCTTCGATTTCGGAAACTCACTGCTGGCGGAGATCACAATCTGCACACCGGAGCAGAGAACACGACCAAGCAATTACTCGCGGAAGCCCGGCTTCACGGCAATGCGCTTGCGTCCCTTGGCGCGACGGCGGGAAATGACCGCCCGTCCGCTCTTGGTCTTCATGCGAGAACGAAACCCGTGCGTCTTGGACCGGCGACGACGGTTGGGTTGGAATGTGCGCTTCGGCATTCGAAACTGCGCTCCTCACTGGCTAAACGTTAGATAGGGCAAACCAAAAGTATACCGTTCGATGGGCCTGACTGGCAAACCGCTTCCGCTCGTTTTGAAGCACGTACAACTTGCGTTGCAACGCGGTCCAGGCACGGTCCCAGCTTCTACATAATTGGTGCGGAATCAGTGCAGAAAAGGCGATTGAATCATGATTGCACCATCCGCGCTGCAGCAAAAATATTTTTTCCGCCGGTAACATTCACGAAATCAATCACTCGCGTCGCAAGCGCGCGTGCGAAGAGTTGCCAACGTCTTGTGATGTGATTTTTTCGTGCTAGTATGCCATGCAGCCGAGAGAACATATTCTAAGCGGTCATTGACGGAATGCCGCTTCTCCTCGTGGCCTCTTCGGTTGCGGATCTTAACTTTCTCCTGAATCGAACGGTGGATTGCGGCTTCCCTGACGCCTATCCCACTGAATGTGATTGGAAACGATTCGAGGCATCAATTGCCTCCGGGTTAATTTTGCTATGTCTTATTTTGGAACTGCCTCTCCGAATCCATGGGTGCTCGTGCTCGATGCGCTGGAAAAGAAAATCAATCGCCACTCCTACGAGACCTGGCTCAAGCCTACCCGCTTCAGTCACTCCAAGGGACCGACCCTGTTCGTGAAAGTCCCGAACCCGGACTTCTGCCACATCGGTGACAAATACGGCGACCTGATCAGCGAGGCCATCGATGACCTGGGCCTTGAGTTTCAGGACGTCGAGTTTGTGACCGATGAAGAACAGCGCGCCCCCAGGAACGAACGCAGGAGTGGCGACGCGCCGAATGGCGACGCTCCAGGGGAGTTACCCGCGGCCGCGGAGAATACTGCCGTCGGTCCGGCCCGGCAACAAAGGTTCGACTGGGACGGCGCGGCGCAACTCAACCCTAAGTACACGTTCGATGGATTCGTCATCGGTTCAGGCAACCAGTTTGCGCATGCGGCTGCCCGCGCGGTGGGTGAACGCCCATCGAAGGCCTATAACCCACTTTTTCTCTATGGTGGCGTCGGCATGGGTAAAACGCACCTGATGCAGGCGATCGGACACGAGATCAAGAAGCGCAATCCACAGATGGCCATCTGCTATGTGTCCAGCGAAAAGTTCACCAACGAGATGATCAACGCGTTGCGGAACAATAAGATGACCAGCTTCCGCGACAAGTATCGCAACATGGATGTGTTGCTGGTGGACGACATCCAGTTCCTGGTCAGCAAGGAGCGCACCCAGGAGGAGTTTTTCCACACCTTCAACGCTCTCCACGAGTCGATGCGGCAGATTGTGATTGCGAGCGACCGACCGCCGAAGGAGTTGGCTGAGATCGAGGACCGGCTGCGGAGCCGCTTCGAATGGGGATTGATTGCCGACATCCAACCGCCCGACCTCGAGACCAAGGTGGCGATCCTGCAGAAGAAAGCGGAGTCGGAGCACGTTCTGCTGCCTACCGACGTGGCGCTTTATATTGCGTCCAACATCCGCAGCAACGTGCGGGAGTTGGAAGGTGCGCTCATTCGCCTCACTGCCTATGTGTCACTGACCGGCGGCGAATTGAGCATGCAGACCGCGCAAGGAGTGCTGAAGAACCTCATCGAGTCACAGACGCGCAAAGTTACCATCGAGTCGATCCAGAAGGCGGTATCGGAACAGTTCGGCCTGCGACCTGGGGAAATTAAGGCCAAGAACAATTCGCATTCGATCGTGTATCCGCGGCAAATCGCGATGTATCTGACAAAGCAGCTGACCGAAGCCTCGCTGCCGGAAATCGGGCGCCAGTTTGGCGGCAAACACCACACTACGGTGCTGCACTCCGTGGACAAGATCGCAGACGCCCGCAAGTCCGATAAGGATTTGAACAGGCTGCTGAATAAACTCACGGAGATCCTGGGTGGATGAACCGCGCACTTGGCGCGGTTTTTCACTTCTGGCTTTAGTTTTCCTTGACTGTTGCTGTGGATCAATTGTGAATCGCGTGGAAGAAGTGGGATGAACTTCTGTCACGGTCCCGATTTGTCAGATGCACTCACGGCGCACGCAACGGTTTTGCTACGTGGGAACGTGAGCTATCAGGCTGAGGGAAACGGATTCGGCCTTCTTTTCCACTTTTCCAGTGTGTCTACTGTTACTACTGTTTTATAAGTTTTTAATTTGATATAAGGAAGTGCAGTAGTCGCGGGCACTCGCAACCTCCTGCCAACGCCTCGGTTGGAAGGCTGGGCCAAGGACGCGACTCCAAGGGTGGAACATATGGCTGCGGAAGCAACCGGAGCGATCCAGGGAACTGCGATGGAAATCAGCGTCAGCAAGTTCGAATTGCTCAAGGAACTCACTGCCACACAGGGAGTCGTGGAGCGCAAGACGACGATTCCCATCCTCTCCAATTTTCTGTTTGAAGCGGCCAATGACCGGTTGACCATCACGGCCACCGATCTCGATCTGAGTCTCCGTACGTCGTGCGCGGCCAAGGTGAAGCGCGAGGGCGCCTGCACCATTCCAGCCCGCAAGTTGTACGACTACGTGAAGTTGCTGCCCGACGGCGACATCTCGATCAAGTTGCTGGAGAACCACTGGGTCAACATTCGCTCCGGCCGCTCGAACACGAAAATGGTCGGAATGGCGCGGGCCAATTTTCCGGGGCTGCCAGTGTTCCCGACAAGCGGAAGCGTCAAGATTCCCGCGCAGACGCTGCGCAGCATGATCGGCCGCACCATCTTCGCCATTTCCAGCGAAGAGTCGCGTTACACCCTGAATGGCGGACTGATGGTGCTGAAGCCGGAGTCGATCACCATGGTGGCGACCGACGGCCATCGCCTGGCGCACATCGAGAAGACCGGTGAGCAGTTCGACGTCACCGGAGAGAACAAGACCCTTATCCCCAAGAAGGCAATGAGCGAGTTGTACTCGCTGCTGCAAAACAGCGATGTCGAGCAGGTTGAGTTTGCCAAGGACGACTCCACGCTGTTCTTCCGTATCGGCGAGCGGCTGCTGACCTCGCGCCAGTTGACCGGACAGTTCCCCAACTACGAAGCCGTGCTGCCGCGCGAGACCACCAAGTCGGTGGTGGTCCACGGGGCCGATCTCAATACTGCTATTCAGCGCGTGGCCCAGTTCGCCGACGAACGCTCGCGCGCGATCCGCCTCAAGCTCGATAAGAATGAACTGAAGATTTCGTCGTCGTCGACGGAAGCCGGCGAATCGGAAGACTCGATCGAGATTGCCTATGCGGCTGACGCCATGACCATCGGCTTCAACTCCGAGTACCTGATCGATTTCCTCAAGGCCTCGACCGGCGGCGAAGTGCGGCTGGAGTTCAAAGACGCGCAGTCAGCCGGGCAGATGCGTCCCGACGACGGCAGCGACGACGGTTTCAAGTACCGCTACGTCGTGATGCCGATGAGGATCTGATCAGCCGTCCGGTTTGAGCAAAGAGAAATACCGCAATTTCCTCCTGATGGGAGTTGAGCCTTCCCTTCTGCGGCCAAACGGGGCAACTTCCTGTTTGCCCGTCGCTGGGGAAAAATCCCTTGACGTGCGACTAATCCGCACACCCATTGGGCGATCAATTCGAAGTTGCTTTTTGTTCAGGCGGCATACTAAAGTTTCTACCACGCTAACCAACACTGTGGGGTCGTAGTTCGCTTTATTTCGAGGCGGGTATCCTTCGCTTTCCGAAGGCGGAGCCAACTCTTCGCAACTGACTCCTTGCGAGAGCAACCGGGCAGTATTTTGCAAGGAGCGAATCGCATGGATTTTCGAGCGGGCAACCGCGTTCTGGTTCTGGGAGTGTTCGCTATTGCCGGCGTCTTCGGTGAAGTTGCATCGGCTCAGCAGGTCACGGGTACGTTGGGTCAGGCCGATGCCACCACGACCATCAACGGAAAGCAGATTCCGCCCCCGCCTCCGAAGTTTGGCGGTGTGATCAAGGAAACCGCCAAGGACTCCACGCCCTGGTGGCCGCCGCGCATCGTGCCTCCCAAGGGGGCGCCCAACGTGCTTCTCATCATGACCGACGACCAGGGCTATGGCGTGCCGAGCACGTTCGGCGGCGTCATCCCAACACCGAACCTGGACCGCATTGCGAAGTCAGGGCTGCGCTATACGCAGTTCCACTCCACGGCGCTTTGTTCGCCGACGCGGGCGGCGCTGATCACCGGACGCAATCACCATTCCGTCGGCTTCGGCGTGATTGGCGAATTGTCCACCGGCTTCCCCGGCTATGACTCCGTCATTGGCGTGGATAACGCGACGGTCGCCGAGATCCTGAAAGAGAACGGCTACGCCACCTCGTGGTTTGGCAAAGACCACAACACTCCGGGATTCACCTACAGCACCGCGGCGGGGCCATTTGACCAATGGCCGATCGGCATGGGCTTTCAGTATTTCTACGGCTTCCTGGGCGGCGAGACCGACCAGTGGACACCGTACCTGTTTCGCAACACGACGGCGGTGTACCCGTGGGTGGGCAAGAAAGGCTATAACCTCACCACTGATCTGGCCGACGATGCTATCAAGTATCTGAGGGACCTGAACGCGGCCGCACCCGACAAGCCGTTCTTCCTTTACTACGTGCCCGGCGGCTCGCACTCGCCCCACCAGCCAACCCAGGAATGGATTGACAAGTTTCACGGCAAGTTCGACATGGGTTGGGAAAAGCTGCGCGAACAGATTTTCGAAAACCAGAAGAAGCTCGGCGTGATTCCGCCGAACACGACGCTGACGCCGTGGCCCGACGGACAGGCAGAGATGGGAGGAGCCAAGCTGCCGCGGTGGGACTCTCTCAGCCCGCTGGAAAAGAAGATGTATGCCCGCGAGGCAGAAGTCTTTGCCGCCTACACCGCGTACACCGACTATGAGATTGGTCGCGTGATCGACGAAGTGCAGAAGATGGGCAAGCTCGACAATACGCTGATTATCTACATCGACGGCGACAACGGCACTAGTGCGGAAGGCAGCTTGTACGGCACATTCAATCAGTACACGGCTTACAACGGCATCATCAATGAGCCGATGGTCAAGCCGGTGCTGGCAATGAACGCATTGCACTATGACGACTGGGGCTCGGACAAAACCTATCCGCATATGTCGGTGGCCTGGTCCTGGGCGTTCGATACGCCCTTCAAATGGACCAAGCAGGTGGCCTCTCATTTTGGTGGAACTCGCCAAGGGCTGGCGATTTCGTGGCCCGGCCATATCACGGATGTGGGCGGGATTCGTACGCAGTTCCATCATGTCATTGATATCGTCCCGACTATTCTCGAAGCGGCGGGCATTCAGGCGCCGGACGAGGTTAACGGCATTCAGCAGAAGCCCATCGAAGGCGTCAGCATGACTTACACCTTCGACGCGGCCAACGCGAATGGGCCCTCGAAACGCGAGACGCAGTATTTCGAGATGGTCGGCAACCGCGCGATCTACCATGACGGATGGGTCGCTGCCACCACGCCGCCGGCTCCGCCCTGGGAACTGGGAACCACGGCGATGCCGCCTCTCGATCAATACAAGTGGGAGCTGTATCACATCGCGGACGATTACTCGGAATACAACGACCTCGCCGCGAAAATGCCTGACAAGCTGAAGGAAATGCAGGCGCTGTTTCTGAAAGAAGCGGCGAGCCACCAGGTGTTCCCGCTGGATAACTCGGGCTTCGTGCGCGCGCTTACGGCGCGACCGAGTGCGATCGCCGGGAAAACCGTTTTTACCTATACCGGTGAGAACGCCAACATTCCGGACGGCAATGCTCCGAACGTCCTGGGCAGGGATTTCACCATTACTGCCGAATTGACGATTCCGAGTGGCGGCGCGGAGGGCGTGATCGTAACCGAAGGCGGAATGATCGGCGGCTACGGCCTCTATCTGACCCATAGCTTCAATTGGTGGCTCAAGAGCGAGCTGTTCAAGACTATTGGTGCTTGTTTGCTGGTCGTGGGATTGCTTCTGGCCTGGGTGGGTAAGGCAGGACAGTGGAGAAAACGTTTTGGCTACGCCATGTTGCTGATCGCCGCATTGGGGCTGGTCGCCGTATTTGCCACCGACATCTTCGGATTCGGCAGAGGCCGCCCGGTGTTCGTTTACAACATGCTGGACCTGGAGCGTTTCCGCTGGAGAGGCTCTGCGCTTGGCGAGGGCAAGCACACCATCGTCTTCGACTTCAAATACGACGGCCCCGGTGTCGGCAAGGGCGGTACCGGTGTGCTGAGCGTGGATGGCAAAGAGGTCGCTCGCAAGTCGATGGAGCACACGATCCCGTTCCTCCTTCCGGCCGACGAGAGTTTCGACGTCGGGCTCGACACCCGTACGCCGGTGGACTTTACCTACGATTGTCCCTTCCGCTTTACCGGAAGCATCGACAAGCTGACGTTGAACCTCGGGAAGTCGCAGTTGTCGGCCGAGGACCAGAAGAAGATGGACGACGCTCTGGCCAGAGTCAACAACTAAGCGGTCAGGACAACACGTACCGGTGTGCGCTGTCAGCCCGCGCTGGCAGCGCAGCCAAAGCCAGAGATGACGACGAGACTACTAACGACAGTGTCAGCGGCGATTGAAGCGGCCACGGGAATTGCGTTGATTGCCGTTCCGGAGCTGGTCGCTCGCGTGCTGCTGGGTACCGGGCTTTCCGACAGCGGCGTTGCGGTGGCGCGGCTGGCCGGGTGCGGCCTGCTGGCGCTGGGCGTCGCGTGTTCGCCGGGCGGCTCGGTAGCGACGGCGCAGTCCATTAGGGGCCTGTTTGTTTACAACCTGCTGGCGGGGTTTTACCTCGGCTATCTCCGGGTTGGCGGAGGGTTCGTCAGCTATCTGTTGTGGCCTGCGTGCGCTCTCCATATTCTGCTAGGGCTGCTGCTCGCGCGTCCTGCATGTGCGAGAGTTTCAACTGCAAGGGCACGTCGAGCAAACCCACAATAGCTCAAGAATACCGGCAATGGTGCTGCCGTCGCCTTGCAGGCCGTCCACCGTAGCAAGTCCCGAGCGGTCAGCAACTCCGAAGTCCCACCAATGATGAGCTGGGTCCGAGCATAGAGTTTCGTATAGCCTTGCCGCCTTCTGTTGGTTACCAAAGTTTCCCGCGCGTGCTGATTTTTCTGGCAATGTTCTTTTCTATCGCGCTACAACGACTTCGTGGGGCAAGAGGCTTCGTGTCTGTGCTCCATCCGCGCCTTGGCGCGCCGAAACCAGTTCTTTGACAATTCCAAAAACGGAAAGGCGCCCACAGCGTCCTGACTGAATAGAGGGCGAATTGGGCGAGCTAAGTCCCACGCCCACTAATGGATACGTGTAACTCTATTAAAAATCAATCGTTTGCAAGGGATTTTCCCCCAAACCATTGATTCTAAAAGAACGCGAAATATTTCGTTGCATGTTGTGCAGCGTCTGGCGCACGAAAATCGTTGCGATTTTCAACACGAACATATGCCGAAGGGTTCCGCGGTCGGGGATGACCTACTCGTACGCCAGGGCGTCGATGGGGTCTTTCTGGGCGGCCTTCAGCGCCGGATAGACGGCCCCCAGCAGCGCGCCGACGATGGCGATGATCGGGGCCCGCAGCATCCACCAGTCCGGCGTGATCAGGATCGGCAGCGTCTGGAACTTTGCATGCAGTCCCGCCTTGGCGACGAAGCTGATCGCGATACCCAGTATGATCCCGGCGATCGCAATCAGAATGGTTTCGCGCAGGATGACGTTTACGATGTAGAGTTTGCCGGCGCCCAGCGATTTCAAAATGCCGATTTCGCGGGTGCGCTCCATCACCGCCGCATACATGGCCTGGAAGATCACGATGAAGCCAATGATCATCGAGATGCCGATGACGACCTTGATGAACGTGGAGAGCCCGGGAATGCTGCTGGAACTCATCAGGCTGAGGTATTCCTTCAGCGAGTGAACCCCATACTGCTCCATGCCGGGAATGCTCTTGATTTCGTCAACGACCGTGTCGGCATTGTTGGGATTGTCGAGCTTGACGTAGAAGATCGAGGCCTTGCCCTGGGCGCCGATGATGTCCTGCAAGCTCGCGATGGGAAGAAATTTGCGCGCTCCCTTGCCGTGCTCGACGATTCCTGAAACGCGGAAGGGATGATTCAGCAACTCGACCGTATCGCCGACCTTCACGTGCTTCGACGAAGCCACGTAGTCGTCGATCAGCATGTCGTTGGGGCCCTCGAACGGGCCGCCGGAGAGGTAATGGAACGGACCACCCATGGCCTCGAACGACTGCAGGTCAATGCCGTCAATGACTTCCAGATTGCCTGCGGTCGAAAGCTGGGTCACAACCGGCGAGACTGCGACCACATGGTCGAGCTTTCGCAAACGGTCAGCAACCTTGATGGAGACCGGGGCCCCGCTAACACCCATCAGCAGCGACGAGCCTGGCGGCTGCACCATAATGTCGGCGCCGATGCCGACTTGGCGGTTCTTGGCGTCGGTAAGCATGCCGATCGAAAGGCCTACAATCAGCAGGATCAGGGTGACTTCAACCGCAACTGCCACAACACTGATGAAGGTGCGAAAGGGACGGTGCACCAGGTTGGCCAGGATCATCTTGTTCATGGTTCACTTTGATTGTAATGGAAGCGAATCGAAGCCAAGTAGCTGCGCGCCAACCTGCATCGTCGATATCGGCTAAGGCTGTATTGGCAACCCCCAGGCTCAAGCGTGAATTCTTCAACCGTGACCCGCAAATCGTAGCTCGCGAATTGCTCGGCAAGCTGCTGGTCCGCCGCGAAGGCCGGAACATACTGGCCGGACGTATCGTCGAAGCCGAAGCCTATCTCGGTGCCGCCGACCCCGCGGCGCACGCTTACAACGGACGCACGCCGCGCAATGCCGTGCTGTTCGGTCCGCCCGGACACGCCTACGTCTATTTCATCTACGGCAACCACTACTGCACAAACGTCTCGTGCATGCCTGAAGGCGACGCAGGATGCGTCCTGCTGCGCGCCATGGAGCCTGTGCTGTGTCTGGAAGCGATGGCCGCAGCTCGAGGCTTGGAATTGGCCGAGCAGGCGCCTGCGTCGCAGCTACGGCTGATCTCCAGCGGTCCAGGCAGAATGTCGGCAGCACTGGGAATCACCCGTGCCCGCGACAACGGCAAAGACCTGACCACGCGACGATCCGATCTGTGGTTTTCCGACGATGGCTATCTTCCAGAGCGAATCGCGGTAACGCCTCGGATTGGAATCAAGAAAGCAACCGACGAGCCACTACGCTTCGTGATTGCAGGGAATCAGTTCGTATCCGGGCGACCTATTTCCTGACGCCCTATTCCGGATCGTGCCAGCCGCCGATGTCGGCAGCCAACTCGCGTGCGTCCGGCGGGCCCCAGGTCCCTGGCTCGTAGTTCTCGACCGGACAGCAATCGCCCAGGATCGGCTCGACGATCCCCCATTGCGCTTCCACCGCGTCCTGGCGCACGAACAGCAACTGGTCGCCCTTCATGGCGTCGGCCAGCAGCCGTTCGTAGGCTTCCATCTCGTCGCTAGCTGAGAACTTCACCGCCGACAGCTCCACCGGCATCGGCGCCATCAACGGGCCGGGACGCTTCACCCGTGCTCCCAGGGCCAGCTCGAAATCCGGACCGAGGCGGAAGCGGTAGTAATTTCGTCCCTCGAAACCCGCCTTGGTTATCGGCGGCTTGCGCAGTTTGACGAACACTTCGGTCGCGGTGACCGGCAAACACTTGCCCGCGCGAATCAAGAACGGCACACCCGACCAGCGCCACGAGTCCACTTCCAGCCGCACCGCGGCAAACGTCTCCACGTCGGAGTGTGGATCGACCCCCGCCTCCTGCCGGTATCCGTGAAACTGGCCGCGCACAATGTTGGCTGGGCTCAGCGGCGGTATCGACCGGAATACTTTCACCTGCTCGTCGCGCACCGAGTCCGGATACATGGTTGTGGGCGGCTCCATGGCCAGCAGCCCGATCACCTGCAACATGTGATTCTGCACCACATCGCGGATGGCGCCCGCCTCTTCATAGAACTTGCCGCGACCTTCGACGCCGAACGACTCGGCCATGGTGACCTGCACGCTGTGGATGTAATTGCGGTTCCAGATGGGCTCCAGGAAGCTGTTGGCGAAGCGAAAGATCAACAGGTTCTCCACCGCCCCTTTTCCCAGGTAGTGATCGATGCGAAAGATGTGGTCTTCGGGAAACGCCTGGTGGAGCGTGTCGTTGAGCTTCCGGGCAGAGACCAGGTCGCGGCCAAACGGCTTCTCCACCACCACGCGCGCATTCGTCGCACACCCCGACCCTGCCAGTCCCTTCACCACCACGGAAAACATCATGGGAGGGATCGCCAGGTAGTGCGTTGGCGACTGCGCCTTGCCCAACTGGTCGCGCAGCTTTTTGTAGGTAGCGTCATCGTTGTAATCACCGTCGATGTACGTCATCAGCTCGCACAGCTTCTTGAAGGCGGCCTCGTCCACGCCTCCGCCGAACTTGGTGATGCCGTCGCGGGCGCGTTCCTGCAACTGCTGAAGGTTCCATCCCGACTTGGCAACGCCGATCACCGGCACATCAAGCACGCCGTCCTTGATCATGCTCTGCAAGGAAGGGAAGATCTTCTTGTGGGCCAGGTCGCCAGTGGCGCCGAAGAATACAAAAGCATCGGAAAGGTTGTTCGTCATAAGCTCCTCGATGATGACACGTAAACGTCTGCGACGCCTAGTTGCGTCGCTTTCTCTTGGCCTCGCAAATCGCCTGCCAAGGTAACGAAACAGTGTAATCGCACCTACTCTCTGCGCGCACCCTCGCGCCCCGTTCCGACGTGAACAGTGCATGAATCGCCTGTCCCGCTCCTGTACGATGAAAGCGGATTTCCATGACGATTCCCGGCCCCATGACGCATAGCGCCGAGCGCGTCCTCGAGTTTGACCACCTGCGCGAGCTGCTGGCGATCTATGCCGCCTCACCGCTGGGGCAGGCACGCATAGTTGCGCTTGGGCCTTCGCAAGACCGCGACTGGATCGAGCAGCAGCACCAACTCGCGCGCGAACTGCGCGGCTACCTGCAGGCTGGAGGCCGCTTCGACTTTCACGGACTGCTCGACCCCACCCAACTCATTCGCAAATCCCGCATTCATGGCGCGGCTCTGGAGTTGGCAGAGGTCCGCGACGTTCTCGCGCTGGCCGACCGCGCGGCCGAGTGGCGTGAAGCGGCGCTGCATCCTCCGGCGGCGGTTGAAGCGCACTGGGAAGCGGTCGCAGAATTGTCGGGCCAACTCGCCGACTTCAATCCCCTGCTGCGCTACTTCCGCAACAAGATCCTGCCCGACGGTACACTCGACGACCGGGCTTCTCCGGAACTCGCGCGCATCCGCCGCGATATCGAACGGCAGCGACGGTTGATTCACGAATCGCTGCGCTCGTACCTGCGCAAGCTCTCCGATGGCGGAGCCGTGCAGGACGAACTCATCACGATCCGCGGAGACCGCTTTGTCATCCCAGTGAAGACGGAACAACGCCGCCGCGTGCAGGGAGTCGCGCACGGCGCTTCGTCCAGTGGACAGACCGTCTTCATCGAGCCGCTCGAGACCATCGAACAAAATAACGAGCTCGTCCGCCTGCTCGACGAAGAGCTGGCCGAGATCCACCGCATTCTCGTGGAGATGACCGGCCGCATCGGTGAACAGGCCCTGGAGCTCGAAGCCGCCGTCGGCGTTCTCGGTGAACTGGAGTTGCAGTTTGCCAAGGCCCGCTTTGCCCAGGACTACGATTGTGCGCCGGTGAAGCTGCTGGAAGCGGGGACCGACAAAGCCTTCATTTTAGTCAATGCGCGCCATCCCCTGCTGGAGCGCACGCTGAAGCCGAAGGGCGTTGCTGTAGTTCCGCTCACGGTGGAGTTGGAGGGAGAGCAGCGGCAGCTCATCATCAGCGGTCCCAACACCGGCGGCAAGACGGTCGGGCTGAAGACGCTCGGCTTGCTGGTGCTGATGGCGCAGTCGGGCATTCCGCTTCCTGCCGAGCGTGCCGAGTTCCCGTTGTTCGACGGGGTGTTTGCCGACATCGGCGACTACCAGTCCATCGAGCAGAACCTCTCGACTTTTTCCGCGCACGTCACCAACATCGACTTCATCTCGCACCATGCAACGCCGGCGTCACTGGTTCTACTCGACGAACTTGGTTCGGCCACCGATCCGGAAGAAGGCGCAGCGCTGGCGGTTTCGATCGCCGACTTCTTTCGTCAGGCCGGTTGCCTCAGCATCATCTCTACGCACCACACTGCGCTCAAGGTTTATGCAGCCAATACGCCCGGTGTGGCGAACGCGGCCGTGGGCTTCGACGAGCGCACACTGGCTCCAACCTACGAGCTGCGCATGGGCGTTCCGGGCGCTTCGGCGGGCATCAACATCGCCCAACAACTCGGATTGAACCCGCAAATCGTGGCTGAAGCCCGCGACAAACTCACTACCCAGACGCACGACGTTTCACGTTTCCTCGACCGGCTGCATGAGCAGTTGCGGGAGATCGACGCCGAGCGTGTAACCCTGCGCGCGCGTGAGCAGGAACTCGCGCGGGAGCGCAGCCACCTCGCATTGGAGGGAAAGAAAGAACAGCGCGAAAAGATCCGCGAGATGGAGAAGAAGCTGGAGAGCGTTCTCCACAACTTCGAATACCAGGCGCGCGAGACCGTAAGCGCGGTGCAGGACCGGGCCCAGGCGTTGAAGCTCTCCAAAGATGCGGAGCGGCGTATCGCCAAAATGCGTCGTGAGTTTCGCGAGCAGTTCGACGCGACGGTGGTTGCGCACGCAACCGGCTCCGACGCCGGCGACGAGCACGCGCGGCCGCACATAGTGCAGCATGTTTCCGTAGGGGACACGGTGCGTCTGAGGTCGATGGGCCGCGACGCCAAGGTGCTGCGCCATCTCGACGACGATTCGTTCGAAGTTGCCGTGGGACCGATGAAGATGAAAGTCCCGCGCGACGACATAGCCAGCGTGATCGTGAGCGCCGGGGCCAATCCTGTCGCTGCGGCGCGGGCCCGCGGCATCGGGGTGTCTCTGTCGCGGGAAAACGACAGCGTGCCGACCGAAATCAATGTCATCGGGCAGACAGTGGATGAAGCCACCCGGGCAGTGGAGAAGTTTGTGGACCGGGCTTTTCTGGCAGGAGTGGTTCGGGTGCGCATCGTGCACGGCAGCGGTATGGGAATCCTGCGCAAGGCGCTGCGGCAGTTCCTGCAAGGAGCATCCCGCATGTGGCCAGGTCTCCGAGCCGCCCCAGAACGAAGGTGGAGGCGGCGCGACTGTGGTGGAGTTGCGGACATAGTTCGCAGGCCCGCGTTTCTTGCACTTGTCCGCCGGGCTCTCTAAACTTGATGCAACGATGGGCAAGATCAGCCAAACCATCAACGGCTACATCTGGTGGATGTATCCCCGGGGCAGCGTCCACTATGACGTCATGGTGACGATCATCCTCGCCTTCATCTTCCTTGCTCCCCTGTGGATCAACTTCCGCGATAAGCCGGTCGAACGTTCGCCGAATCAAACCGAAGTGGTGGTGAAGCCGGAAGGCACGGGCTTCATCTATACAGTTGATGCCGCATCCATTCAGCCGGGCAGCGGAGACCAGGTTCGCGAGGAGTTGCTGCGTACCATCGAGCCGATCGCCGGCGAAATCCGCATCGATCGCTATGAAGCGGTGCGCGACAAGAAGCGCAACATCGTCGCCTACAAAGTGTGGGGCCATCGTTAGCCGCTTCGGCTGCGCAAGGAACAATCTGTGAAAAAGAACATAATTGCCGCGGCCTTTCTTCTACTTGTTGCGACGCTGGGTGCGCAGGCTCAGAATCTGGAGAGCGTGCTCAACTCCATGGACCGGGCGGCCGCCGATTTTCGGACCGCGCAAACCGAATTTGAGTGGGACCAGTTCGAGAGAGTGGTGAGCGAACACGATTATCAGAAGGGCACCATGTACTTCCGGCGGCAGGGCGACGATGTACAGATGGCGGCTGACATCACCTCGCCCGACAAGAAGTATGTGCTGTTCAGCGGGGGAAAGGTCAGCGTGTATGTGCCCAAGGCCGGGCAGGTTACGGAATACAATGCCGGCAAGAACAAGGCCGACTTCGAAACCTTCCTGGTGCTGGGATTCGGCGGTCGCGGCCATGATCTGGCCAAGTCGTTCGAGGTGAAGTACGCGGGGATGGAGCAGGCGCAGGGCATCAACGCGGCGAAGCTGGAGTTGACCCCTAAGTCGCAAAAGGTCGCCAACATGTTCCAGACGATTACGCTGTGGATCGATCCCGCCCGTGGGGTGAGCGTACAGCAACTGTTCACGGAGAAGTCCGGAGACTACCGCCTGGCGAAATACAGCAATATCCAGCTCAACCAGAAGCTTTCTAACGACGTGTTCAAGCTGAAGACCAGCGGCAAAGTGACCTACGTCCGGCCGAACGGCTAGTGATCCGTTTGTGGCGTTTTGGACGCAGGGTGTGGCAAATCTGCGAATTTGCCGCATTTTCCTTTTTCACGCATCGTTTAGAATCAATCAGTTAGACAAAAATCTCCGGCAAACCATTGATACCAAATAAGTTATAGCTATCCATTTCAGCCTGTTGGACTTAGCCGCTACTTTTCGCGGGTGCCGGGAGAAAGTCAGAGCTGCCCTCTCCTTCCAAGTAGCGTTTCAAAGAACTGTTTGTGTCCGCAGCCTGGGCGCGGAGCGGGCAAGCGACACGAATCCCTCGCCTCACGCTCAACTTCATACACGGCAGCAAACCGGGCGGAAAAGGACCTGGGACACGTGACGGTGTGATAACAGAAGTTTATTGGTTCCCCCGCCCGGGTTATCCCAAAAGCTCGGCGAACCTGGCGCAATAGGTTATCCCCCGCTCCAGCCGACGGAAGAATGTTTTCCTTGACATCCCCAGTATCGAACCCGCCTCACCTAACGGAGGGTCACGTTTGGGCTATTGACCAGTGTTTCCTAATCGGTCATAAGTTGCGATCCGGTGATTCGCTCATCGGCGAATTTTGTTCCGCAATCGCAGGTACCTTCGGTGGGCCCGCCGCCGATCGACTTTGTAAACCGCGGAGGATCTTATGGAAGAAAAAGACTCAGCGCAGCAGACTCCAAAACCATCTTCGCGACTACTAGGAGTGGCGGCGGTAATTGTCGTGCTCGGCGCCATAATCGGCGTCGGAGTATATGCACGCCACGTGCCGCGGGGACAAGATGTTGACCGGATAACTGGATTCAATCAACCGTCCGGCCTCTTGCCCCCTGGCCAGAAAGATCTAGGAATAGTGCTGGCCGTGAGCTACCACGAATACCGTAGTAACTCTTCCTGGTGGAGTCTCGCATACTATGGTTGCTTGTTCTTTTCGGCATTTCTTAGCGCAATGGCGGCTTTTGTGCTGAAGGTAGAGTGTTTCCCTACCAAGCCGGATGTAAAGAAAGATGTGGCCGCTTTGTGTTCAACTATCGCAGCCGTTCTCATAACCCTATCTACGGTTGGAAACTTCCAGCAGAAGTGGCAGGCCAATCGATTGGCCGCAACTGCGATGCAAAATCTTGTGTACGAAGTCTGGAAAACAGATGCGCCACCGACGAGGGCCGCGATTTACTCGAAAATCGAACAGATAAATCTTCTTCGAAACCAAGAAATTGTTGGGGGCGACTTACCCTTGCAACGCAAAGGGGAGACCTCCCCACCAAATGCACCGAACGACAAGAATCAGGCAGTCGAGCCGGGCGCCACTGGTTCGCGTCCCGGTGATGGACGCTAACGTAGAAAAGGAAGATCCGGGCGGGACTGCCGGGCACCTTCGACTCACGATCTCTGGCCATTCTCTCCGATGCAATCTCGTGCTCCACGCCTTTTGGACTCGGTTTGCCAAGAGTGAGTCGTCCAGCCTTGCGTTCCCCTCCTCCCTAAAATCTGTGTAACTTTCTTCGATCTGCAGCGTACTGCTTTATGGACGCCAACAGAAACGATGCGAAAGGATCGCAGCCCAGCGAGGGCAAGGCCACGCAAATGGAGGGGCCCGATCTGGAGAGCGTAATAGAGCGCGCACAAGGCCACGATGCCGAGGCGCTGGGGGAGATCTATCGGCTCTATGCCCGACGCGTATTCGGGTTGTGCCGTTACATGCTGGACTCACGAGAGAGCGCAGAAGATGCCACCAGCGACGTCTTCCTCAAGTTGCAGCGCTCGATCGAGAGCTACGACGGGTCAATACCGTTCCCCAGGTGGCTGCTGCGGGTGACCGGCAACCAATGCATTGACGCCTTGCGGCGCCGGAAGCGTGGACGGCAGGTGATTGTGGAAGTTG
Source organism: uncultured Acidobacteriaceae bacterium (assembly GCA_963758255.1). GTDB lineage: Bacteria > Acidobacteriota > Terriglobia > Terriglobales > Acidobacteriaceae > DASRAA01. The sequence goes on along the minus strand of CAVWUX010000008.1, from coordinate 497,592 downwards.
AAGAAGATGCCGCGGTCATCGAGGCAGCCAGCCCGGAGCCGTCGCCGCTGAGTGCAGTTCTAAGCGCGGAAGAGAGGGCGCACGTGCGGGATGCCATTGCAGGCCTGCCGCAGAACTATCGCATTCCGCTGGTCCTGCGCTATTACGGCGAATTGAGCTATGACGAAATCGCACAATACTTGGGCTTGCAGAGGAACTACGTGGCGGCGTTGATTTTTCGGGCCAAGCAGGAACTGCGCCGCAAACTAGGCCACGGGAGCAAGTGATCATGGAATGTTATTCGGAACAGATCGTCTCCGTCTTCGTGGACGGCGAACTTGAAGCGGAGGAGGCGCAGCGACTGCGAGACCACCTGTCCACCTGCCAGCGCTGCCGGCAACTGTTGGACGCATTGCGCGCTGAGAACCGTGCTCTGAACGAATGCCTGCAAGAGGTAATGGAAGAAGCACCCGGCCCGGCGCATGTCTTCCGCGAGCGCTCGTCGTGGACATGGGGTGACCTGGCGATTGGGGCCGCTGTGCTGGGTCTAGGTTCGCTCATTTCCTTTTGGATCGATGCCGTGAGTATTCCGGAAACTGTGCAATGGTTGAATCCCTTCAGCCTGAGCGGCCGCACAAACCTGATCTTCAACTTTTCTTATTACTTTGCAAACGGAGGTACTGCCATGTTGGGTGAGTATGCTGCTGTCGTCGGAAAGATCCTTGTGGTGTTGCTGTTGGGCGGCGGTGCGCTGCTGTTGGGACGCCGATGGAGGCCACGCCAAACTGGCCTTGGCCTACTGATCGTGCTGCTTGCCTTGTCGTTGAATGGCTTCTCCTTGGAGCGGCGTCACAGCGAGATCGTCACCGTCAGAGCGGGCGAGACGGTTGACGATACCCTTTTGGCCTCCGGCAACATTGTGCGCGTGGAGGGTGTCGTCAATGGCGACGTCCTGGCTTTTGGCGGGACCGTGGAAGTCCGCGGCACAGTGAAAGGGGACCTGGTGAGTTTTGCCAAGAGAATTGTGGTAAGCGGAACCGTGGAAGGCAATATATACAACTGTTCGAACTCGCTCGACCTGGACGGGCAGGTGGACCACAGCCTTTACGGGTTGATGCAATCGCTGCGTGTGAATGACCGGGGTCGAGTGGGCGAAGGTATGTTGGTTGGCGCTGGCGACATCAGCCTCGAGGGCGAGGTGAAACGCAGCGTGAACATCTACGCTGGCAATGCCGACGTGAGCGGCAGCGTCGGCCGCGAATTGTCCATGGCCGGAGACAACCTTACGCTGACCAACACCGCCCGAGTCGGCGGCAACCTGAGCGCTCGCGTCCGCAACCTGAAAAACGTACACATCGCCGACGGCGCGACGATTACCGGCTCACGTGAAATTCGGGTGCGCGTGAAGGAGAACCGTTTCACGCACCCGATATTCTACTTCTTCACAGCGATCTGGCTCGCAGCCGCCATGCTGGTGGGATGGTTGATCCTGATTGTGTTTCCCGGCTTCTTCCAGGCCAGCACGCAGGCGGTGGGCTCAGGCTGGCGCAGCCTCGTGCTTGGAATCGCGGTCCTGGCGGGTGTCCCGGTGGCCATGATCCTGTTAGCCATCACGCTGGTTGGCCTGCCGGCCTCGCTCATGTTGCTCATGGCGTATCTGGCTGCGATCTACTTGTCGAAGATTTGGGTGGGAGCATTCCTGGGGAAAATGCTTTTGAAGCCAATTGGGGCGACCAGGGGCGATTGGATGCTGGGACTGCTGGTGGGCCTGCTGATTCTCACCGTCGTTGGGTTTATCCCGTATCTTGGGGGGCTGGTCCGCTTGGGTGTGGTTTGCCTGGGTTTGGGAGCGTTTGCCTGGCAGCTGTATCGGGTTACACGACCGGCAATAACCGCCTGAAGAAGCAATAAGCCGGTCTCAATTGCAGTGCATCGTTCCGCGAGGTCGGAATGTCACGTTCATGCATGAGCGTCGGCGACTTCCAGCCTACGCAGGCGGGGACGATCTATCAGACAGCGCCGGGGGTGGGGTTGAGCTGGTCGTCGCGAGTTTCGCGCGAGGCGAAGAGTCCGATGAGCGTCAACCCGGCTACGGCTGATAGGTAATAGCCCACGTACTGCAGCCCTCGGCTGCTGGCCAGTGTGGTGGCGAAATAAGGCGCGAGCGACGCCCCGAAGATGCCCGCAAAGTTAAAAGTCAGAGAGCTGCCGGTGTAACGCACCTCCGTGGGAAAAAGCTCGGATAGCACGGTTCCCAGAGGCCCATAGGTCAAGCCCATCAGCGAGAGACCCGCTGCCAGCATGAGCATGGTTCCCGCCTTGCCGGAGGCAAACATGGGAGCCATGACCAGTCCGAAGCCAGCGATGGCCAAGGTAACCCAGATCAGTGTCAGGCGACGGCCACGCTCCGCCATTAAGGCACCGACCGGAATGGTCAGTGCGAAAAACACCACGGCAATCAGCTGCATGATCAGGAACTGCTCCCGGTTGTAGCCCAGCGCCGTCGTGCCCCATGAGAGTGTAAAGACCGTCATCAGATAGAAGAGTACGAATGTCGCCAGGGCCATCATCGTGCCCACCAGCAGAGCGCCGGAGTGCTCACGGAACACCACCCACAGCGGCACGCGCGCCGTTTCGTTTCGACGTACCGCCTCGCGGAAGACCGGGGTTTCCGTGATCGTCATCCGCACGTAGAGACCGACCAGCACCAGCACGGCGCTGGCCAGGAACGGAATGCGCCAGCCGAAGGCAAAGAACTGGTTATTGCTGAGCGATTTCGAAAGCAGCAGAAAAATGCCGCCCGAGAAAAGGAATCCGACCGGAGCGCCGAGTTGCGGAAACATACCGTACCAGGCGCGCTTGCCGGGCGGGGCATTCTCCACTGCAAGGAGGACCGCGCCACCCCATTCGCCGCCCAATCCAAGGCCCTGTCCGAAGCGGCACAGCGAGAGCAGCAGGGGCGCGGCGATGCCGATGCTCGCGTAGGTTGGCAAAGCTCCGATCGCCACGGTCGAAAGCCCCATGGTCAGCAGGGCTGCAACCAGTGTTGTCTTGCGGCCGATGCGGTCGCCGAAGTGTCCGAAGAGCGCCGAGCCCACCGGCCGGGCCAGAAAGGCGATGCCAAACGTCGCCAGCGATGCCAAGGTTGCCGAGGTCGGGTCCGAAGAGGGAAAAAACAATCTGGGAAACACCAGCACGGCGGCGGTAGCGTAGATATAGAAGTCGAAAAACTCGATGGCGGTGCCGATCATGCTGGCAAACAGGACTTGCCCAGGGCGGTTGACAGCAGGCGTTGTATGGGCGCGGCTTTCGCTGAACGCTTCCATCGCCTTGACGTGATTGTCCACGAAGTTCCCCACACCCAGGTTGATCGTCAAGCGAGTATAGCGAAAGCGGGGCGATCGTCAGGCGGGCGCGACAAGACCTCGCGAGAAGAGCGATCCCTCGCGGCGCCAGTGATTACAAGGGGAGCCTGTCACTCCATGATGCGACCTACGGGCAGGCAACTGCAGCCAGCCGCCCGCCTATTTCGCTGGCGGCTGCGCGGAGGTGTCCTTCATCTGGGTGGAGTTCTTGACGAACAGCACCGCCTTCCAGATGTCGTCGTCGGAGAGCACGCCGTCCCAGCCGGGCATGGCGGAAAGCTTGACACCATACTTGGTGACGTAGAACAGATTGGCGTCAGGGTCGTCGGGGGTGAAGGTCATCAACTGCGGCACCGGCGGGTAGAACTTGTTCTTCATCGGCGATACCGGTTCTTTCAGGCTGCCGTGGCAGAAGGCGCAATGCTTGTCGTACACCATGGACCCATCCATGACGTTCTCGGCGGTGGGCTGGAAGGGGTTGTCCTGTTTGGGGGCGTGGGCGTCCACCCACTCGTCCAGGGCATGATTGGCGGTGCGCCGTTCGAACTGACCGGGACCGTTGGGAACGGCCCGGGAATCGACGTGTCCGGTGGAGACCCACCAATAGCCGCCGCAAAACATCACGATGAGCGTCACGATTACACCAAAAAGGAATCCGCGCATGGCTCTCCTTCAAGCTGCAGAATTCGTTTCAAACTACGCTGTTCAAGATTAAATCAAGCTGAAAAGGCTGTATGTAAAGAATGATGAAGGATTTTCGTCGCTGTCGATGCGCCCCCCGTGGCTCCAGCGGCAGAGGGAGAATCAGTAACGCCTAAGCCGGCGAGCTTCGCGCACGACGTCTTCAACCTTGGGGAGGAAGGCTTCTTCCAGCGGCGGCGAAAAGGGGACGGGAGTGTCGGCGGAGGCGATGCGCGCGATGGGAGCATCAAGGGCATCAAAGCATTCTTCGTTGATGACGGCGGCAATTTCGCCGGCGATGCCTCCCGTCTTGGTGTCCTCATGCAGGACGATGACGCGGTTCGTCTTCTCGACGGCTTGGCGGATGGCGTCACGGTCGAGCGGCAGCACGGTGCGGAGATCGACAACCTCCAGCTCGATGCCTTCTTTGGCCAGGATTTCCGCGGCTTCGAGCGCGGTGTAGACCATGGCGGCGTAGGTGATGACGCTCACGTCACGGCCTTCGCGAACCACCTTCGCCTTGCCGATGGGCACGGTGTAGTCGTCAGCCGGGAGCTCCTCTTTGATGCGGCGGTACAGAAACTTGTGCTCGAAGAAGAGAACGGGATTGTTGTCGCGAATGGCGGACTTGATCAAGCCTTTGGCGTCGTAGGCGGTGGCTGGACAGACAACTTTCAGCCCCGGCGTGTGGGCGAAATAGGTTTCGGGATTCTGGGAGTGAAAGGGTCCGCCATGAACGCCGCCCCCGGATGGTCCACGCAGGACGACGGGCACGGGTGCGCCCCAGCGGTAGTGCGCCTTGGCCAGCAGGTTGACGATCTGGTTGAAGGCGCAGCTGATGAAGTCCATGAACTGAAACTCGGCGACCGGACGCATACCGGTGAGCGCCGCGCCAAAGCTGGCGTTGACGATGGCCATCTCCGAGATGGGTGTGTCGACGACGCGCGCGGGGCCGAAACGGTCGATCAGGCCCTCGGTGACTTTGAAGGCGCCGCCATAGACGCCAATGTCCTCGCCGATGCAGAAGACGGCGGGATCGCGCTCCATCTCTTCCCAGATGCCCTGGCGGATGGCTTCGAGGTATGTGATCGGTGGCATGGTTGCTTGTCCTATGCGGCTCCGATTGACGATTCTACCTGCAATTCTGCGTTACTTCGGATTCGGTGACGGCGGCAATGATTTGTCGTCCGGTTTCTGCGCGGCCGCAGGAGCTTTTGCTGCTGGCTTTTTCGGAGGCGGTGCGGGCTTCACGTCGCCACCGTCGATCGGCGAGGAGCGAAAGCGTTCCAGCTCCGGATCCCAGGTCCAGACGCGATAGAGCGTGATGGCGGTCTTGTTGTCGGTCAACACTCGCTTTTCAAGGATGCGGTAGACCGCCGCTGACTTAGGCGCGGCCTTTAGCAGGTCGAAGGTCGATGTCTGGGTCTGCTGCAGGTTGTCAGTTTCGGTGGGCGAGCGGTTCGCCAGAGTCAGTTCGCTGCGCTCGGGCGCGTCGAGGACCACTTCGATCCTGTCGTGCAGCAACTTCAAAATGACGAAATTCTCCTGTTCCACGCTGCCGCTATCGCGCGTGGTTTCGTGGCGCACGACGATCTCAGAAACCTTGGGCTGAATCAATTCAACGAATGTTATCTCGGGCCGTTGCGCGCGTGACGGCAGGCTGACGGTTTGAACATGACGCCACTCCGATTTCGGAGCCTTGTCGAAGACCACGATGTAAGTTGAGTCGCACTCGCTGGAGTATGCGAGCAGGACAACGTTCTCCGATCCCGCAAGCAGCGTCGCCGGACGCTCCTCGATGTGGCTGAAATTTACGCAAGGTGCGTTGGACTTCACAGCCGAGCCAGATGGGTTGGGAGCGAGGATTCCGAGTTCCAGCGCCAGGTCGTTGCGTTGCGCGGGAGTGCCGCTGCGCAGCGTGTTGGCCACATCCCTGGGGTTGTGGGTGGTGAATTCCTGCGGTTTCTTCTTGAAGGGAAAATCCGCGAGCGCGGAGGTGGCGAGAAGCAGCGCCAGGATTGAGGTACAGAGGATCTTCATCGCGAGAACATGAACCCTTGAAGCGGTTGTCGGACGCGCTGGATTTCGACGGAATGGACTCGGCGCGGCAATGGGATCATTTGAGATGCACCGCCGCCGTGCCCGACTTGGGACCGGCTGACGCAGCCGTGCGCACCGAGGCCGTGACCGGCCCATATAAAGGCTTGATCTGGTGGCAGGAGGCGTCGCAGTACACGCCTTGGTGCAACTTGTCGGTCTCGGGATCGGGCATGGGCGAGGCCACCGCGGCTTCGCGCTCGGCCTCGAGATCGCGTTCGATTTCTTCGAGCAGCTCTTGATTTTGCTGCGGCGTGAGCCAGCGTTTCACGTTCACCAGATAGTTCTCAAACCGCGCGATGGGATCGCGGGCGTGCCAATACTCGAACAGCTTCGCCGGGACGTAGTGCGCGGCATCGTGGATAGCGTGGCCCTTCATGCGCATCATCTTGGCTTCGATAAGCGTGGGGCCTTCGCCGCGGCGGGCGCGCTCGCAGGCTTCGTGGGTTGCGTCGTACACCTGGCAGGGATCGGTGCCATCAACGATCACGCCGGGGATTCCATAGGCGATGGCGCGCTCGGCGAGGTCTTTCACGCAGAACTGCATGTCGCTGGGGGTGGAGTATCCCCAGAGATTGTTCTCGACGATCAGCACCAGGCCAAGCTTCTGCACGGCGGCGAAGTTGAGGCTCTCATAGGTGACGCCGGTGGACTGGCCGCCGTCGCCGATGTAGGTGAGGCCGGCGATGTCCTTGCCCTGCAGGCGCGCGCCGAGGCAGACGCCTGCCATGATGCCGATTAACTCGCCCAGCATGGAGATCGGGCGCGCAGACGTGACGGCGTTCCCAGTCGCCGAAGTGCGACGAGGCGTCGCGACCGAAGGTGGGCGAGTCGGCTTTGGCCATGTACTGCCGCATGATGTCGCGCGGGGCGAAGCCGCGCACCAGCGAAGAGCCCTGATTGCGGATCATGGGCCCGAGCCAGTCGTCTGTTTTGAGGGCGAAGGCCGAGGCGCAGGAGCAGCCCTCCTGCCCGAAGCCAAAGTAAACACCGCCGACCACCAAGCTCTGCTTGTAGAGATTTTCGAGGACGGCCTCCATGCGGCGGTTGAGCAGCATCCAGCGGTAGATGGCGAGGCATTGCTCGCGGGAGAGGTATTTCGACTCGCGGATCGGTGGTGCGGGCGCGCTGAGGTCGCCTTCGATCCTGTACTCGACGCTGGAGCCCTCGCCCGACTGGTAAACGCGGAACTTCGGATGTTCAAGGCGGTAGTCGGGGATGTCGTAGGTACGCGAAGAGGAAACTGCCTTCGTAACCCTGGCCTGCGGCACTTTGGCCGCAGCGGAGCGTTTGGCGGGTTTCTTTTTCGGCATACGTTGCAGATGAAACGATAACCGCAGCCATGAATGATAGGCAAGTTCGACTGTGGTTGCCGCTCTCTTGCCGTCGGTGATCTAAGGGAAGGGCTAATTGCGGACTAGCTATAAAAAACAATTGCACGCTTGTTTAGAATCGATGGTTTAGGGGAAAATTGTTCGCAAGCCGCTGATTCTACATGGAGTTATTCGTATCCATTTGAGGGCGTAGGACTTAGTGGCTAAAATCGGTGCTTTTGGCACCAGATCTTGTCATACAATCCATACAAGTATGTACCGAGCCTGTCATACAAATATGACTTGTATGACATGTTTTCCGAACCGTTTTGGGAATGAAGCAACTCCAGGCTGGGATTCGGCAAGTCGCTCGGGACGTATGCAGCTAAGTTGCGCGACTTCTGAACTGACGCCCAAGCGGCCCCCGATTGATTCAGCGAGAAGTACTGATATTTCAGCTTCACCTTGATCTCGTGAGGTGGCTTCGGCACGTGTGTGAGCCGAATCCCGGGCGTGGCCAGATATGCCATGGTCGGAGGCAACGGGCTGTAGCTGGTGGGATACGTTCGCCGGCGCGGTCGCTATTTCCCGATGCAGAAGGTTATACCTGACGCTAACATTAAGAACGCAAAGACTTCGTCAGGAATGCTAAAGGAAAAAACTCCTGGCGGCACCGAGTCCGGGGACACCATCTTCCCGACCATTGATCTCAAATCAATCCGCACCCAGTGCTCCGCCTGTAAGCACACCCAATTTCGCGATTCGGCCGACGCGGCGCATCACCACTTGCTCGACTGGAACTAGACTAAGCGCGTTCTCGCTACGGTCCCGCCGCTAGCTGAATGGTCTTGCCTGACGCCGCCGATTGCCGCGCGGCATCCAAGATCTCCATTACAACTAAATTGGTTTCGAGCGACGAAAGCCCCTGCGGCTTGAGCCCGCCTAGAACTACGGCCCGCAGGTAATTGATCGGATCGTCATTCGGCGGAGGAATCGCCGCGGCTGTGACTCTCTCCTCTTCGCCCCCGGCGCGGCGCACGCGCAGTTGGTCGCGTCCCATCGTAATCGCGTATCCGGTCTGCCCGTAGACTTCCATGTCTTTGCGATCGAACGGCCAGTTCCATGACGCCTGCACGATGGCCTGTGCGTGCCGGTAAGTCATGATGATCGTGGCCTCGTCGTCGACCTTAGGATAGACATCCGGCTTGATCTGCTGCACCACCGCTGTAACCGAAATGGGACGACGCCCATCCATCAGCCAGGTCATCAGGTCGGCCCCGTAGCAACCAAAGTCGAACAGCGCACCCCCACCGTCGAGTTTCGGATCGGTCAACCAAGCCAGAAACTCGGGCTGCACGCCGATCTCTTTGGGACCGCGATGGCCGTCATGCACCACGACTTTGCGCACCTCGCCTAGCGCGTTCTGATGGACCAGCTCGTAAGCCGCGCGATTGCTGCGATACCAGGTGGTTTCGTAGTTCACCAGCACCGGAATCTTCGCCTCGCTCGCTGCCTGCTGCATGGCCAGCGCATCTTCCAGGCTGACAGAGAGCGGTTTCTCCATCATCACGGCGACGCCGTGGCGCGCGCAAATCTCCACCACCCGGCGATGGTCGTAGGTGCTGGTATACGCCAGCACAGCCTGCGGATGCGTCTTCTCCAGCATCTCATCGAGGTTGGTGAACAACAGGGTGGAATCAATGTGATATTCAGCGGCGTACTTGGCCGCCAGTTCGCGATTGGGCTCAGCGATGCCCACCAGTTCGATATCGGGGCGATGCAGGTTCGCCTGTAGGAACCCGGCAACGTGTCCGTGGACCAGGCCGGCAATCGCAACGCGTATCGGAGCGACCTTGGGCGCAGCAGCGGCTTGGCCGTTACCAGGCGGTGCAAGCGACAAAGCGGCGGCAACGAAAAAGAGAATGAATCGCAAGTTATACATGACGATACTCAATCGTTGGCTGCCGCGGGGAGCCCGCTACTTCGACAGCGCCCCCAGTGCCGCCCGGAAGATCGCATCAAAGTTCTCCCGCCCCGCTGACGCCACAGCGCGTTCCACCGCTTTTTCCGCCAGCGCGCGCTGGTAGCCAAGATTCGTCAGCGCCGAAATGACGTCCTCTTCGATCGCCGATACCGGCGCAGCGGTCTGCGGTGCGCCGAAAGCGTCCAGCTTGTCGCGCAACTCCACGCACATGCGCTCGGCGGTCTTCTTGCCGATTCCGGGAATGCGCGTCAGCCGCGCGAAATCGTTGCCGCGAATCGCCCCCACCATGTCAGCCGTCGCCATGCCGCTTAGGATCGTAATCGCTAGCTTCGGCCCGATGCCACTCACCGTGATCAGCTTCTCGAAAAGCTGCTTTTCGTCGGCGCGCAGAAACCCGAACAGCGCGATGGCGTCCTCGCGCACGTGCGTATGGATGTGCAGGGCGACGTCAGCGCCCAAAGCCGGCAGGTCGGAAAATGTAGGCACGGAGATCGTCACGTCGTAGCCGACGCCCGCCGCCTCAACGATGGCCTGGTTGGGATGCTTGGCGATCAGTCGTCCGCGAAGGTGAGCAATCATGGTAGTGGCTAGTGGTCAGTGCCTGGCGGCTAGATTTTCTGACCACTAGCCACCAGTCACTGACCACTGCTTCTTACTGCCTTCTCCGGTGATATACCGCAAACTCGTACCCCGGATTCGGCGGAAACAGCTCATTAATCTTCCGCAGCCGCTCGGCCAGTGCTGCAGGAGCCAACAGCGGATAGTCGCGCTCCCGCAGCTCCTGGTAATCCACGTCGAGATAGAGCGACAACGTGTACACCGCGATGGCATCGGCGAACGCCGCCAGCAGGTATTCGTGCTTGGCTTTCTCGGCCTCGGCGCTATTGGTGGTGGCGATCTTACGCAACTCATAGGCGTCCATGGAGGTCTCGCCGCGCGCTTTGTCCTCCACCTGTTTCCACACCAGGTCGCTGAACTCCTGCGCTACGCCGACTTTCTCCACGAAGTTATGCCCCACGTTGATGAAGAACTCGAACGCGATAGCAAAACTATCCTCCATCAGCCGGGTGGAGATAAAGACGCACTGTGAGTCGCCCAGCGTCTGGTTGCGATGGCAGATGGCGCTGTCGGCCAGTTGCACGTCGTAGCGGTCGGCGATCATGATTTCGTCGCCCAGGTTCAGCGTGAGCGGCACGAAGTAATACGCCTTGCGGCTCAGCGCGGCAGCCACGGTGCGGGGAACCGCCGCCACCAGCCGCTCCAGGTCGGTAACGGCTGACGACACTTCGCCCATCATGGCGTAGCAGATGCCGTTGCTGGCCTGCGAAACCGGCGCCAGCCGCACTACTTCAGCCGGGGTTCGGGTAATCGCTTGTGACGCTTGCGACATGAATGGTGATTGTAACGCAAGGGAAAGCAAATGAAGGATTGCACAGCTTTTACGATTTGTTTTTCACAGCATCGCACAGGATTTAGAAAGAAAAATAGCGCTAACTCGCTGATATAGCTGGCAAACCAAGCCACGAACGCTACACTGCATAATGAGCGGTGCAGATCGCGGTTCTAGAACCAGGAGACTTGATGCCAACTAAGAAAGAGGATCGAGAGCAGTACGAGCACTGGTGCGAATGCGAATGTTCGCAGTGCGACATTGGAGCGCATGAACGGTGCTCCAGCAAGAAATGTCACATGCCCAAGTGGGAGGATGCGGACAGAAAGATAAAGAAACGCCCTACTTCTTAGATTTCTGGGCCCACTGACGGAAATGGAATTCGAATTCCTCGGGCGAGTAGATGCCCTTTTCGATCAGCAGCGTGTTCATCGCATACACCGTTGCCCTGAATCGCTCGTCACGAGACAGCACGTTCATTGATTCCTCAAAGCTGAACAAGGTCTTTCCTTCTGGTACTTGCGAGTAGATGCGTTTTTCAGTCGGGGCCGTCGCCATAGTTCGTACTCCTACATACAGGTGATTCTCTCCGATGCGCCGAATATGTCAATAGTTCTTTCGCGACCTCGCCTGAGCGGCCAATCGTCGAGTTAGAATCGTATCAGTGATGTCATCCGCTGCCATGTCTTTACCCAGCCGCCGCAGCAAGCTCTCCATCCTGTTTACCTCGACCGTGCGCGTGCTCTTCACCACCCTCATCTTCACCGCCGGAGGCATGGGCCTCGGTCTTCTTGTCGGCATCATCGGGATGATCGTCTATGGCCTGGTCGCCGGAGTCCAGCCCGACATGCGCAACGCCTACCGCCACTTCGCGATTCCCTCGCCATCACCGTCGGATGCATCGCCTTCGTAGGTGCCCTGGTGCTCGAAATCCGCGCCCGGCGAACCCGAACATCCCGGCCCATAATTGCTGCGTCTCTGACAGCCTCCGATAAACTGAAAGTTCACCCTCCGCAGCGCCAGCGCTGCGTATAGCTCAAAGGCATCATGTCCGAACTCATCCACGTAAAACTCCCCGACGGCAGCGTCAAAGAAGTTCCCTCCGGAACCACCGCCCTCGACATCGCCGGGCATCAGCCCGCGCCTCGCCGACGCCGCCCTCGCCGCCCAAATCCAGCCAAGCCGCAACGGCAACGAGCCCAAGCTGGTCGACCTGACGAAGCCCCTCGAAGAAGACGTCGAACTCCGCCTGCTCACCGAGCGCGATCCCGAAGCCCTCGAAGTCTTTCGCCACTCGTCCGCGCACCTCATGGCCGCCGCCGTCCTCGAACTCTTTCCCGAGACCAAGCTCGGCCACGGCCCTGCCACCGAGAACGGATTCTTCTACGACTTCTATCGCGAGAAGCCCTTCACCCCCGACGACCTCGCCGCCATCGAGAAGAAGATGCAGGAGCTCGCCAAAGCCGACCTGCCCTACGCGCGCGAATTTCTGCCTCGCGCCGAAGGCCTCGAGCGCTTCAAGTCCGAAGGCGACTTCATGAAGTGCCACTTCATCGAGCAGTTCACCCAGCCCGACGAGAAAATCTCCATCTACAAGACCGGCAAGTTCACCGACTTCTGCCGCGGCCCGCACATCCCGTCCACCGGACGCATCAAGGCCTTCAAACTGCTCAACATCGCCGGAGCCTACTGGCTGGGCGACGAAAAGAATCCGCAGCTCCAGCGCATCTACGGCACGTCGTTCTACTCCAAGAAAGAGCTCGACGACTACCTCAACAAGCTCGAAGAAGCCAAGAAGCGCGACCATCGCCTGCTCGGCAAGCAGCTCGACCTCTTCTCCATTCAGGAGCTCGCCGGCCCCGGCCTCATCTTCTGGCATCCCAAGGGCGGCCTCATCCGCAAAGAGATGGAAGACTGGATGCGCGACGAGTATCTCCGCCGCGGCTACGCGCTCGTCTTCACCCCGCACGTCGCCCGCACCGACCTCTGGAAGACCTCCGGCCACGCCGGCTACTACGCGCAGAACATGTTCACCCCCATGGAACTGGACGACGCGGAATACCGCATGAAGCCCATGAACTGTCCGTTCCACATCCTCATCTACCAGGACTCGCTCAAGTCCTACCGCGATCTGCCCGCGCGCTACGGCGAGCTCGGCACCGTCTATCGCTACGAGCGCTCCGGCGTCATGCACGGCCTGCTGCGCGTGCGCGGCTTTACCCAGGACGACGCCCACATCTTCTGCACGCCCGAGCAGATCGAAGACGAGGTCGTCGGCTGCATCGACTTCGCGCTCGAAGTCCTCCGCGTTTACGGATTCGACAAGTACCAGGTCGAGCTTTCCACCTGGGACCCGAACGACCAGAAGACCTACGCCGGACGCCCCGATCAATGGGAGCTGGCCGAGCGTTCGCTCGAGCACGCGCTCAAGCGCCGCAACATCGAGTACAAGACCATCCCCGGCGAAGCCGCGTTTTACGGCCCCAAAATCGACATCAAGCTGGTCGACGCCATCGGACGCCTCTGGCAGCTCTCCACCGTGCAGTTCGACTTCACCCTGCCCGAGCGCTTCCAGCTCGAGTACGTCGGCGAAGACGGCAAGCGCCACCAGCCGCTCATGGTGCACCGCGCCCTCTACGGCTCGGTCGAGCGCTTCTTCGGCGTGCTCATCGAGCACTACGCCGGAGCCTTCCCCGTCTGGCTCTCACCCACGCAGGTGGCCATCATCCCCATCGGCGAGAAGCACCAGGCCTACGCCAACGAAGTCGGCGACAAGCTCAAGGCCGCCGGAGTGCGCGTCCACGTCGACGCCCGCAACGAAAAGATGAACGCCAAAATCCGCGAACACGCCATGCAGAAGGTGCCGTTCCAGTTGGTCGCTAGGCGACCGCGAAATGGAATCCCACGAAGTCAACGTGCGCGTCCGCGGCCAGGAAAAAGCCGAAGGCTCGGTGCCCGTGGACGCGTTCGTCGAGCGGGTGAAGAAGCTGATTGAAACACGGTCAGCGGCAATATAGTATCGCCCTAATTCGGCAAGTCACTAGAGGTGAACACAATTGGAATCCATCTCCAATCTATACTCCAAGCTCGAAGCCGACCCATGGCGCCAACAAGTGGGATTCAGCCCTGAAATCAAGGCGGCCCTAGGCACCGCCCTATCGGCAAATGCCTCCGATGACGCCATTCGGGAGGAACTCCTGACTTGGATCTCAAAATACCAACCCTGCCTTTTTGGTCGACTGGCCGCTAAGCAGAATGCAATCACGTTCTGTCTTATTCGAGAGCATGATTTAGTAGGTTCAGAATCTGATTTAAAGACTTTAATACAAAACGCCAGAGCACGCTGGACCGAAGCTGCGTTTAAAGGCGAAAGCAGCAATTTTGTTATTGCAGTCGCGTCAGAACGGCTTGCGAGTGCTGTGCCTGACGCATCAGTGAAGGGCATCGCACAGCGCATTTGTTCTCTGTATCTACTTGAGAATATCGAGCCGGATCGAATCTATCTGGACAGGCTCCACCTACAGATCCCAAGTGGGCACCGCAAGGCTATCGAGTGGGTTGCGGGGGTTAACTACTTTTCGGCACAGGGAGACAAAAGATGGTGGAACGATCACCGATTCCCCGCGGGATTAGCTTTTTCCACAAATTCTGTCGGACATTTGGTTAAGTCCGGTAAACTCATGCGGGCCATTCACGAATTCGAGCAGGTAATTGATTTGGAAAAAGGAGAATACAAAAACCCCAAAGTGGATAGTCTTGAGAAGGCACTAGAACTTGCGATGCGCACAATACACTTGGCGTCGAATACAATTTCCGGTAAGGCGACCTACCTGCACCCCGTTTCAACAACGCCAGCCGACGCAAGCGCGTGCCCGTTAGAGCTACCGGAATTCCTGGCTGACAAAGACTTCCACAAATACGGTGGCTATTACCACACGGATTTAACACTTCCTTCTGAGTACTTCGTGTCAGATGTCGAGCGCCCCAAAGAAAAAGTGGCGTTCAACGACCTAGATCTTACATATATGTTCGACGCTAGCTTGGATAACCCCGACTATGACCGGATGGCCAAAGGCAGGCCCATTGGAAGGGAATCAGAGGAGGGTGGAGGCGAAACGGCGGTGGAATACGCAGTCACGAAACGTCGTCGCGGCATCGGGGTTGAAGTTGATATTGAGAACGTTCCACGGCTGTCAGCCATCACGAAGGAGCAATGACGGGGCACCCATAATAGAGGCTGAGTTCGCCTATAATCGTCGCGGTGTTAACAAGTCCCGCACTGTGCTGCACTAGAGCCAGGCAATTCAGATTCCGCGGTGTACCCGTAGTGTCTAATAGGGCATCAAAACGATCGACATCGCTCGCAACAATCCCCACGACCCCAACATATCTTGACAAACAAACTGAACTGAACAATTCTTCGACAAGCGCGGGGTTCTTCGTTTTCTGCAGGAGAAACTCAAGATATCGATGCGAACGAACGATGCGATATTCCCAGTGAAGGCAAGAGCCCCCGCTCCCTATCCTCTCTCGAATAAGCTGAACCTGCCCAGTCAACTGAAGTCCGGCCTTCGCGTCGTTGTATGACACCCTGATTTTTGGGTGCGTCGGGATAAGAATATGCGTAAGCGTCCAATCCTGATACTCTTCACTGCCGTTCGAAGTATTTCTGAGGCGAATGCTTAACTGAAGTGGTCCGGCCTTCGGCTTTCGGATCGTCGCTTTCAAGTACGGACCGTATCTGTCGTCATGAATATATACAGCCAAAAGGCGCTCTGATTCGTGCTCGATTTTATCTGTCGTTGACGCAAACGGCCAATCCCGTCGCAAAGCCATGCCGGCGACCGCTACTGCATGTCGGTGGTCAGGAGGTTTAGCAATTATCAGGACAGGTGAAACTCCCGATGCCACACATGTATGTAGCACGTACAGAGTAGATTCAAAGGAGTCAGCCTTGAATAGACTGGGACTAAAGCCGAGAGACTGAACCGCAATGCACATCTGGCCCAGCGAGAGCCCCTCTGACGGCATCGCCCGCCCAAAAGGAAGAGCATATTGCGAAGCGAGGGTAGTGATTTGTGCAGGAGTTGCCGCGGCTGCCGACTCCAACTGCCGCGCCCTCTGAAGAGATGTCCACAACGCAGTGGTGGCGCACGCGCTTACCCCGAGGTCTTGTTGTTGGAAAGCCAGCCCGGCCACACGGAGCGTCAAACCCATGAAATGAACTTCGCAGTTACAAACGCAATTGAAGTAACGCAGATGCCCGTCAGGCGAAGCCTTGGGGAAGCACCGAAGGACAGTACGACCGACGGGACATCCTGCCAGCGGCCTAATGACCGCGAAACCCAAGTAGTGCTGCTCGGAAAACTGATTGGAATCATTTTCCAATGGCGCCAGGCTCTGTGAATCGACGGCGGATAGGGCCGACTGTTGAAGCGCTCTCACGCGATTGCGCAAATCGTTTTCGGGAAGGTTGAAAAAGTGAATGCGCTTGCAGTGATTTTGATATGGGTAGAGACTCTTTGAGTAAAAAACGCTGTGGTCTTCGATGTAGTCCCGGTCGATGTACCGATCTTCCAAAACTACGGTTTCACAGCCCAAATCGCGTGCATACGCTTCTACGTACCTGAGCTGCCGACGCGCGATTTCAACAGATGTAAATCGCGGAACCGGCAGCTCAAGGATATCTTCCAAGCCTTGGCCTTTAAGCGAATGATATTCAATTCGCTGCTCGTAACCTCGGTCAGGCTTTTGTGTTGATTTGGATCGCGAGATCGAACTCACTTACCCTCTCGGATGCGTGGAACTCTTCAAGCAGAGACTTGCACTTCGCTTCCCAGTTATCCAAGTAGCTAACGGAATCCGAGCTCGATGCAGACGCTCTGGCGTCGACCGCCACAGCCGAACCGACGGGCGAAGGTGATGCCGGTTCGATCTTTCCCGTCACAAAAGTCTTCTTCAATTCCTTAACTGAGCTCATAAGCTACCTCCTTCTTCTCCTCAACCGTCCGATTCGAGGGATTGTTATACACCACATGGCACCTCTAATCCAGTCCCCATTCTTTGCGCATTCGCTGGATGGCTAAACCTGAAACCAACCAGCGCTTACGTGGCCCAACCTGTTTAGCCTTGAGCTTGCCGTCGCGGCAATACTGTTTTACCGTGGCTTCGGTCACCTCTACCAAGTAATCGGCCGCCTCCCGAGGCGTGTACCAACCATCCGGTTTGAGGGGATCCGTCACGGACAGGAGTGTACACTAACATTAAACACAAACACCAACAGAATTACTCGCGTGAGAGCACGCTCAAGCTATTCTTGGCGTATTCGCCTAAAAACAGAAGTGGCAACTGAGGTAACCGTTGATATGTGTCGTGTTGTGTCGGAATTTGTAGGGATCTATCAGAATCTATACAAACCTATCGAAACATACCGCACAGGCACCATCTGCTAGACGCACCTAGATAGTAACCCCTTCAGCTTGGGTAATCAATAGAAATCCTTGACCCCAATAAACACAATTAAAACAATAACTTACGACAATCGGGCTGATTAGATAACCGTGTCGTGCTGGTTAGCGCGTATGTAAATCACATCCTACAATCTGCATGTGCTCGGCTCCTTTCCTCCGAGCCCTGGCTGGTGGCCCACATATCCCGTGGCCCATATCTGCCATCTTTTGGCAGATGTGGCGGGTGGCCCACCCCGTCAACTTATTGATACGAATAAACTTACATGACAGGGTGGCCCATCCCGCCTTCTTTTGGCGGGGTGGGGGTTTTCGTTTGTCGAACGACAATGCCCGGAGAACAAAAGACCCACCCGGGCAACTAGCCCGGATGGCCACCCACTTCACAAGCTCACGTAACCACCATCACAGACCCGCATTCACACGCGGCGATAATCTCTCCCCATGCCTTGGGGACTCGTCCGTTTCCAGCAATCCAAGTGTCTCCACTTCATCACGTTCACGTGTTACCGGCGGCAACCCTTCCTCGACACAGCTCGCGCGAAGAATGTCTTCCAACGCTCTCTCGAACAAACCCGTCGCAGCTACCAGCTTGATGTGATCGGCTATGTCGTGATGCCGGAACACGTTCACCTGCTCCTTAGCGAACCCGAACGCGCAACTCTTGCTCGTGCCATTCAGGCACTGAAGCAGTCCGTTTCACAGAAGCTCAAGGCACCCGACGGACGATTCTGGCAAACCCGTTACTACGACTTCAATGTCTTCACCGAAGAGAAGCGCGTCGAGAAACTGAAATACATCCACCGCAACCCGGTCCATCGCGGACTCGTCGCGCATCCCGAAGACTGGCCCTGGAGCAGCTACCGACACTACGCTCTCGGCGAAGTCGGCACCGTCCAGATCGAATCACCGGTCGCGGCGTGGAGGCGAAGACAGGTCGGGAAACCAAACGTCCTGACACTTCCCCAAGAATGAGATTTCCCCCGGGTTTTACGTCTAACCGACGACCGGCGTAATATGGTATAACTGTTATACCAGTGATGCGCTTCCATTTTGACCCGCGCAAGAGCCGGCGTCTGCGGCTGAATCCGCGGCGCGGCATCGGTTTCGAAGAGGCGCAGGAGATCTTTTCGCATCCCTATTATCTCGACCAGCGCTCCGGCCTCCCGGAACAATACCGCGCCATCGGTTGGGTTGGAGACAGGCTATTTACGGTGATCTTTGGGATGCGTGAGGACGCCGAAGGCGAGTATTACCACCTCGTCACGCTGTGGCGCTCAACCGCGCAGGAGCAGGAGTTGTATGAAGAACACTCGTAGTAACAACAAGCCGGTGTCGGCGGAGGCCATCGCCCGCATGGCCGAGGAAGGCAAGGACGTCTCGCGCTTCTTCACCAACAAGGGACGCATGATGGGCCCCATCCAGCGCGTCAACGTGGACTTCACAGCCTCCATGCTGCAGGAACTGGATCAGCGGGCGGAGGAATTGAACATCAGCCGTCAGGCCGTAATCAAGACCATGCTCCGCCACGCGCTCGACCAGCACTACCTCGCCGCCAGCGAGGCTGCGACGCGTCGCAAGGCAAAAGCGAGTTAGATCGAGGGCGGGAGGGGGCCTTTCGTCACAAACGCGAAGTCTCCGCGTCTGGGATATGGGGTTTTTAGTCTTTTAGTCCGCAACCCACAACCGACCACTGACACCTTCCGTTTATCACACCCCACCGTGACCGGCGCCCTTTCGCATCCGCCTCCATTGCGCGAACATTCACCGCGAGGAGAGGGAGCTGTGTCTCTTGCCTCGGTCCCCGCCCATTCCGTGGACCAGATACGGATCTTTGACATCTCGGCGTGCCCTGCGGCTGCAGCTGGAGCGGTACATACTTGTATGGAATGTATGACAAGATTCTGTCATACTAGTATGTAAAGTATGGCAATTTGGTGCATGACTTGTATGTATTGTATGATAACTTGGGCCTCGAAAAACGCACCAAATCATGGCTAACCCTTTGCGGCTCACATGGATACGTATAAATTGCTTGGAATCAACTACTTGTGAACAATTTCCAGCTAACCAGCTGATTCTAAAGAGGCGTGAACATACAAAATGAAAGACCAGGTACCTAAGACGGCTCGAAACCTGCTTCAGGCTGGTGCCGGGTTCTATAATAGGGGATGTCAAGAGAAAACACTTCTCCCCTGGCGGGAGCAGAGGTCGTTCTCTGACATCCAGCCCCTTTCGTCGCGCTGGAGTGGTGGCGACGCGCAGCTCTTCGGTGGTTTTCATTTCCGCGCTACGGCATTCTTCGTTAGCTGAAGCTACCCAAGCCTGACGGTGGTCCCGTCGAACGGGCCAACCATGGTTCTATCTGAGACTCGCGGTCCTAGCCGCGGCCAGTATGGCTTTCTTGGGTTATCCGAGGGAGCATACGGTGCCCCGTGAGACTTGGCGCCCTTGGCGCACGCAGCCTAACCCGGCCAAGATACTTGCCCTCGAACCCGAGCTCGCAGCCCGAACAGAAAAACGCGGAGTGAACCCCGGCCTTTCCCTGCGGCGCCGCGCGCTCAAGCGGCTTGTGGCTTCACATACTCGGCGTCGAACGCCTCTCCTTTCTTCCACACCTGCAAAGTAATCGCGGCCATCTTGCGCGCCAGCGTCAGCCGCGCCATCTCCGCTCGCATCCCCTTTTTCAGAAGGTTTTCGTAGAACGCGCCGAACACACCTTCCCTGCCGCTGGCCGTGGTGGCCGCGCTCTTAAACAGGTTCTTCAGATCGTGGTTGTGGTTGCGGTTCAACCCGCGAATGAACACCGGCTTCCTCTTGCGCTCGATCTGTCCCTGGACCATGCGATACTCGCCACTGTCGCGCGTCTCCAGCGCTAGCCCGCAGTAGGCCCAGAACTGCCGCTTGGTGCGAAAGCGATGCGGTGTCTGCACCCGTCCGATCAGCAGCGCCACCCGTATCGGACCCAGCCACGGCACTGTGCGCAGCAGCTTCGCCGCGCTGTGCTTGCGGCATTCCACCATGAGCTCCCGCTTCGCCTCTCGCCGTAACTGCTGCAGCGCATCCAGCTCCTGATACAGTCTTCGTGCCCGACGCTGCAGCCCGCTGTCGCGCAACTGCGCCAGCCACTCTTCGCGATGCCGTGCTCCGAAAACCTTTGCCCCGGCGCAGGCAATCGCTTGGCTGCGATACAGCGCTTTCAGCCGTCCCATGGTGCGTGTCGTGTCTTCCGTCAGCGCCGCATAACTGCGTCCCAGATGCTTCACCGCCGCTGTGCTGTTCTGCCCGTGATACACCGGCTTGAGATATCCCAGGCGCAGCAACTCCGCCAGCTTGCGCGCGTCGATCGCGTCACTCTTGCTGCCCGCCTTCAGCAGCGCATTCTTCCGCGGATTGCACACCACCAGATACGCCACTCGTCTCACCAGCAAATCGTACAGCCACCCCGAGTGCGTGCCTTCTTCAAAGGTCACGTGCAACGTCCCCCGCAGTCCGTACAGAAAATCCAGAATGGCCGTGGCGTGGGTGGCGATGACCAACTGCATCACCAGCTTGCCCTCAGCGTTCAGCACCGCTACGGAAATGGTGTCGCGGTGGACATCCAGACCGATATACTTGATGCTATTCATCGGGTGTTCCTTTCGTCAGGTTTCGTTACTGCTTCAGCACAGCAACCTTAATCCTGCTTCGAAAGGGGCGCCCTTTTATAATGCGTGCCCCGGCCAACGCAAAATCTTACCTTGGTGCCCCGGAGCCTGGCCTGAACTCGTCGCTGAGGCCCCCAGCCCAGCTCTACCATTCCAGCCGGGTGATGCCGGTCACCACGTCGAAATGACGGTCACGGCTTACCAGTGGCTGCGAATGCTGGCGGCATAGGGCTACGATCCAAACGTCATTGGAAGGAATCGGAGTTCCAGCCTTCTTCAGCTCTGCGCGGACGCTGCTGTAGGCGACAGTGGTCCGTTCATCGACATCGAGAACTCGGAAGGCCGACAGGAATTGGCCTAGCCACTGTTCGTACTGCTTCCGGTACCGGGAGTGCGCAATGCCATAGCGGTATTCCCCCAAGACAATCACAGGAATGGCGATCTGTGTGGCCTTGCGAAGGATGGACTCCAGCGCCGGCTCGCCCTCTGCCAGGGCGGAGAGCCCATTCGTGTCCAGAATCACAGCCAATCCTCGGCATCGACCCGCTCGAACTCTTCTTCGATGGTGCGGTTGATCCTGGCAGATTCCTTGCGCAGATGCCTGAGCTTGCCGAACGCCGCCATCCAGGGAGTTTCGCTTGCCTTGGCGTCGGTAACCAGCTTTTCCCTCACCGCCTCCGTGACGAATTCCCGAAGGGGAATCCCACGGTCGGCTGCCGCTGATTTCGCGCGGCGAAAGATAGTATCGGGAATTTCCAGGGTGGTCTTCATCATGCCATGCTCCCATATTTATGGGAGGCAGTCAACCCTGTCCATCGCGGGTTGGTCGCGCGCCCCGAAGACTGGCCCTGGAGCAGCTACCGCCACTACGCCATGGGAGAAGTCGGCACCGTCCAGATCGAGTCCCCGGTTTCAACCTGGAAGCGCCGACAGATCGGGAAGGAGAACGTCCTTACTCTCCCGAGTCCCAAAAATCCATAGGTCGGGCGTTTTCGTCCCCGCCCTTGGTTACTTTCGTTTCTTTCATCCGACGATTTTCCTAGCCCCGCTGTTTCGCCCGCGCTTACAAACGAATCGTGGGACAAAGGGATTCGTGTCCCTGCCGGGCCCCCGGACAAGCAGGCACGTCGTTCTTTGACAACTTGAGCCGCTTTCGTGCGTCTGAGCCCGCAGGCGAAATCCCGAGCCCCGCCCTGTGGACGGGGATCTCTGTGGCGATCAAGGCGACCGCCGATGCGCATAGGGCGCTAACCTCTTTGTTTGCAGGACTTTGTCTCTAACTGTCTTTATTTGGAAGAACTTACGCGCAATCGTGCTGTAAGGGTAATAATATACTTGACTCAGATTATGGAAACTAATACTTTAGCTAAGACAGGGCAGCAGGCTACTCCTCTTCGGAATCGGGTTGGGGCTTCGGTATCGTGTGCCCATTGGGACACGTCAGCCCTATCCAGTCCCAAGAGTCAACATATTCGCGCCACTCTTGCCCGGACAGAGGTTTGGCTATGGGTGCGAATACTGGCAGGCGAGAGTCGCAGGTTTTGTCTTCGCATTCTAGCCATCCTCGATAATCCCACGGTGATGCATAAGGTAAGGCTACCAGCGGCCCCCACGGGGGATTGTGGCTTTTTGTTGTCAGATCGAATCTTTGCAATCGATTTGCAATAGATACATAGAGCAGCTACGTGCTCAACATCTTTGGTGTGGGGTGCTAGAGGCTGAAATGATGGGCCTAGCTTTTCAATCGGGAGCTCAATGGTGTGCTGACAAGTACAAAGAATTTGATAATGCAAACCGCCACTCATAGGCTGGTTACGCCCCCTACCTTTCGTTCGTATCGGGAAACTTCGTCTTTGTTGCTCGGCCTCACATTGAAAATCGGAAACTCGATACGATTGGGATGGGCCTGCCGATAGGATTCGCAGGACAGGATCCAAGCCAAATGGTCGAGAGACGAGCGCAGATGATGAACGATTTCTCCACCCAAGACCTGAAATCTGCGGGGGATGGCAAGGTCTCTGTGATAGCGAAGTGCCTTAAGAATCTCCTCCGAGTCTTTATCTGGGATGACGGGATATTCGCATTCCTCAAAGAAGGCGACAACCTCGGAATTGAGATTATTGATGCTCTCGTCGGCCCGTATTAGCTTCTCGTAAATGCCAATAAATGGGCTGTCGCTAGGAGTAAGATTATTCATAGGTCGAGGATGCGACATGAAGTCTAAACCGGAAACCAGCGCAGAGTTCACTAAATTCGACGAAACCGTACGACGGGTGCTGAGCGTCTCGAAAGAGGAAATGCAAAGACGAGAAGCCGAATACCGCGCATCGCGTGAGGGCAAGCCAAAGCGCGGCCCAAAGCCTAGGATTTCGACTTCCGGCCACGCGCATTCCTAAACGGGTTCATTCGTCGCTTGACTGCCAGCCTTGCCTGTCAGTTCTTTGTAGGTCAGGCGCTTCCCGACGATCTGGGAAACGGCCAACATAAAGCGGTCGGAATCATTCAGCGGGTTGTCTTTTGTGGCTCGATTGTTGAATCGGAACACTTGCTCATCAACGTAACGCTCTAGGTGAAAAGGCTCGACCGCGACGTAGGTTCCCCGCAGATTTCTCTTGAATAGCGACCAGAAATTTTCCAAACCGTTCGTATGCACACGCCCTTTAACATACTGTTCCGCATGATTGACAACATCGTGAATGTAACGCCAGTTGAGCGCGTCGTAGGCGACGAGGGAATCTGTGTACACAGCGGAACCGTATTTCCACGTTTTGGAGCACTTCGGTTTGCAGCGTCTCGCGCTTGATATTCGGCACTACTTTGGCGCGAATCTGGCGAGCATCCCTGTCGAGAATCCCTTGCACGATGGTTTTTCCGCGTCCCTCTTCGGTGCGCTGCTGGTTATAGCGCAGCTTGCGTTCTTTGTGCATGTTCTTTGGATTCGGGCCAACAAAGGTTTCGTCAACTTCGACTTCGCCACCGTCAGCAGAGCCCAGCTTCTTTCCATCGTCCTCGCGCTTCATGGACAAACGAATGCGATGGAGCATGAACCAAGCCGTCTTCTGTGTAACTCCGATGGTGCGGTGAATTTCCCAAGACGAAACGCCGTTTTTGCAGTTCGATGCCATCCACATTGCGACCAGCCACTTGTCCAAACCGACTGCGGAGTCCTCCATCACGGTTCCGACGCGAATCGAGAACTGGCGACGGGGATGCTCGTTTTTGCACTCCCACAGTCGGCGGGTTTTGATGAATCGTACGTCGCGGTTCCCGCAAGTCGGGCAAACGACCACGCCATCCGGCCAGCGCCGCTCAATCATGTAGGCAAGGCAGTTGTCTGGGTCTGTAAAGTATTGAATCGCTTGCTGCAATGTCTTTGGCTCTTTCATAGCAACCCCAAGATAGCAGGGAATCTTGCCTGAGTCAAGTATATTATTACCGCTGTAAGTCATTTGTTTTCAATATAGGTGGGGGGAGGGGCTCTGCGTCGAGCGGAATGGCTGGTGGCCCACTATTGATTGCCGTTTGCATGGTCCCTGAAACTGGCTGTTGCCATCGGCACTGCTGCCCGACCACCTCATCAAAGCGCACCCCTACTGTCTCTCGAAAACGAACACCACTTCCCCATCCTCGTACTTCCACACGTTGGTCAGCACTTTTCCATCGGCCGACACGGTCGAGTTCATTTCCACGATGACCTTGTTGTTTTCCTTCTCCACGATCTTCCGTGTCGAACCGGGTCCTACCTGGCACATCACGGTTGAGACCTTCGACGGGTCGACGTGCGGTACGGCGCGTTCCTTGCCGTCGCAAACACGGACATTTTCCTGGTGCCGCTTCTCACCCGACCTGGTCACGTAATCGAGCGTGCTTGTATACGTGTCGGGGCCGGTCTGCTTGATGGTGAGCGTTCCCTGCGCTATGTCGCGGTTGCCGAGCTTCGACTTCTCAGGATTGAGTTTCCACGTGCCGGTAAAATCAGCAGCCGCCATCGTCCCAACCATCAACAAAATGGGGAGCACCTTCCTGACAAATGGAAGCATGAGGCATCTCCTTGCGGTTCGAGTCCGTGTGTTCCGAGTTCCCTGGACTTTCGCCCCGCCATCACGCCCAGGCTGGCGTTTCGCTCCGCAAGCGGGCAACGTCCCTAGTGGGCGCGCTCCCGAAGAAACGGCTGTATTCCCGGCTGAACTGCGAGGCGCTCAAGTACCCGACGCGCTGACTGGCAGAACCCGCGTCCATCATCGTGGACAACATGAGACGCCTCGCCTCTTGCAGGCGCAGGACCTTCTGATAGTGCAGCGGGCTCATCGAGGTGACGGACTTAAAGTGCTCGTGAAAAGACGACACGCTCATGTGCACCAACTCGGCCAACTCTTCAACCTTCATGGGTTGGGAGTAGTTGGCGCGCAGCCACGAAATCGCCTTGGCGATCCGCTGCACGCTCGACTCGGCAAACCCCATCTGCGCCACGCGAATGCCGATGGGGCTGCGTAGCAGCCGGATCAAAATCTCGTCCACCACAAGCGGGGCGAGCAGTTCAGCATCGCCAGGCTGCGCCAGACACTCCATCAACCGGATCGAGGCGTTCACAATGCTCTCGTCGGCCGGAGTGATGTAAACCGCGCGCCGCTCTTGAACAGGAGGCAGACCCTGCGGATACACCTTCAACACCAGCTCGGCAATCTTGTGCGGATCGATGTCGAGCCTCAGAGACAGGTAGGGTTCGGATTGACTGGCTCGTGTGATCTGGGCCGCAACCGGCAGTGCAACGGAGTACACGAGCATGCGCGACGAGTCGTACTCGAAGACCTCGTCGCCCACGATGACGGACTTCGCTCCTTGTGCCACGATCGACAAGCAAGGCAGCTGAAGCGCATGCACACATTGCCGGTTCGGTCGCGAAAAGCGGCTGGCGCGCAACTCCGGGATGCCCAACTCGAAGCTGCCGTCATGAGGGGCATAGGCTGCAATCAAACGTGCCAGCTTGTCCGCGTCTGGTTCACTTGGGTTTTCGACGGTACGCAACCGTCGCGGACGCGCATTTTGGTCACTGGTCTTCAAAGTTTCGCCCATACTTCCTTTGCAGTCATGATGGCGCTCATTGCTTTGGGCCAGCTCCCGTCTTGTTCATCCACACGCGCCACGTGAGCGGCCCGGCTTCCTTATTGGTTATCGGGTGGCCCGCCAACTTGAGGGCCAGCTTGATCTGGCCGTGATGGTAGCCCTCGTGCCAGATCATGTGCTGCAGCAGCAGGATCGGGTGGTCGTAATGAAGGTTCATCTCCTGGCCGGTCTCCACCTTGCTCTTTACCGCGTCCCGCACCACCTTAGCGCTGTCGTTCAACATCTGCGCGATGCGGCCGGGATCGCGCTCCGCGGCCCACTCTTCCTTGGGCGCGTCTCTCTTGAGGACGGCTCCGGCGAACTCGGGGGCGTCTTCGGATACGAACACCAGTCGGACATAGTGGATGTGCGTAAACATCTCCCCGACCGACGGGCTGCCCTCCATCGCCCTGACCTCAAGCCCACCGTCCGGGAGCGCGCCAAGCAGGTTGACCAGGATGTTGTTGTTGCGATCCCACGAGTCCAGCAGAGCCTCAAGTAGGGCCTGATCCGTTGCGTCCGACATAGTCACACCCCATTGCTTGCTGCAGATACCGTAACAAATTCCCTATGCTTACGATCTATGGGCCATCCGCTTAAGCCTTCAGCACCGCCTGCACGTAAGCGGGTTTCATCGGAAGCCGCCGCATCACCTTTCCGGTTGCATCATGCAAGGCCGCCGCGATCGCCGGCGCTGCCAGGGCATTCGGCGCTTCCGAACCTCCACCGTAGGTGCCAACCTTCGGATTATGGATCAGCACGACCTTGATCTCGGGTACGTCTGACATTTTCGCGATGGGATAGCTGATCCAGTCATCCTGGGTGATACCGCTCTCGTCAAACAGCACCTCTTCGAAGAGCGCATTGCTGATGCCCATCACCACTCCGCCTTCGACCTGCCGCTTCAGTTGCGCCGGGTTGATGACAATGCCCGGATCGACCGCCATCGTGCACTTCTCCACCACCATCTCGCCGGTGCTGGGCGTAACGGCGATGTGGCAGACGCAGGCCCAGTAAGTCCCGTTGCGGAACATCAGCGCCACCCCGCGACCCCGCACTGGCGTCGCTCCGGTGGACACCGCATCCTGACGGGGCGAGGAGCGCGTGTCCCACCCTGAGGCATTGCGAGCCGCCTTCAGCACGCCGATGGCGCGCTCCTCGGTCGCGTGGTCGATACGGAATTGGATTGCATCCGCGCCCGCGAGTGCCGCCGCCTCGCTGATAGCCAACTCCCGCGGATAGTTCTGCTGGAACTGCACCGGAGTCCGCATGCTGTGGTCGCGGAGGCCGACGGCGATCGGCGAGGCTTTCTGTCCCACCTGAAATGTGCCGTGCCCGCGCTCCATCACATTCGGAACCGGGGCGTACACCCACGGATCGGCAATTCCCAGGGCCGTGTTCGTGATGAAGTCATTGTGCACGTCGGGAGCCGGCATCGTGGGTAGCCCGGCAATGACGGCGCCGATGGGCCGATCATCCTGCATGGCAGGCATGTAATGGTCAACTTGATAGGCCACGATCTTGCCTTTGTCGTCGAGGGCGATCTGAATATCGGAAAAGGCGGCCGCGAATTGCGTGGACCATTGGATATCGTCAGCGCGCATCCATTGCACGCGTACCGGCTTGCCGACCGCTTGTGACAGGATCACCGCCTCGTCTTCCGCGCCGGCGTTCCCGCCGTTTGACCTTCCGTAATGGCCCGGCCCGGGATAGGCATGCACGATCACATGATCCGGCGTAGTGTGCAGCATCATCGCAATCTCGCCACGCAGCTCTTGCGGGTTCTGGTTGTGCGTATAGATGTGCACCGTGCCATCCGACTTTGACATCGCCAACCGCCATGGTTGGGCCAATCGGCGCGTGCTTCATGTATGGGAATTGATAGCTGCCTGAAAGTTTCTTGTGGGCTGATGCCAGCGCTGCCTCCTACATCACCTTTGCTGACGTCGCTCTTCGTGGGAGGCGTGGTCGTCCAGTCGGCGTCATTCCGGAGATATTCGTAGAGCTTCGTGCTGCCGGGCAGACCCTTCCATTCTGTCCACTTGGTGCTCTTGGCCACCTGCTGCGAAGCCTGGATCGCCTCCCACTCTGTGGGAGCGACCACTCCCACGAGATTCCCCTTCACGATGACCTGCGAATTCGGGAACTTGGTCTTGTCCACTTGACCGGCAGACACGAGAGTCGAGCCGAGCGTCTTGGGATGCACCATGCGCGCGTGCAACATGCCTGGCAAACGAACATCCGTGGCCCAGGTTTCCTTCGCTGCCACCTTCGAAGCGGTGACGGAATTTTTGAACGACTTGCCGATGACCTTGTACTCACTCACGGGCTTCATCGGCGGGTTGCCCTCGACTGTCAGCCCCATGATGCTGGTGAGGTCTCCCTTGACGGGAATCGAGAGCTTCAACTGCTGACCCTTGACGAGATCGCCGTACGAAATGCTCTTGCCGCCTCCGGAGACGATGCCGTCGTTCACGGAAAGCTTGTCCTTGGGCACGCCGAGTCGCTCTGACGCCAGATCGAGCAGCGCCTGATAGGTATAGGCGGCCACCTTGCGGATGTTCGGCGTTCCACGGCCGAGGAAATCGAAGGCCCCGCTGCCGTCCGGCGTGACATCCGTGCTTCCCTGGACCACCGTGGTGATTGCCTCGAACGGCACACTCAACTCGTCGGCCACAATTTGCCGATAGGCGGTAAAGGTCGTTCCCTGGCCGAAGTCGTTCTTCCCGGTGCGAATCAGGACGGTGTTGTCCGGGTGAATCTCAATCCACGAGCTCGGGAGGCTGGGATCGAGCGAGTTCTTCATGACTGCCGACTTTGCGGTGTCGCCCTTCAAGACTTCCGTGCCCACCAGGCTGAATCCCACGACAAGCACGCCACCAGTCTTCACGAATTGGCGTCGCGTAAGAGTTGCTCCGAAAACGTTTCCGGGTTTTTCGCTCTTGGTCGCCATCGCTTAACTCCTCTTCGCCATAATCGTGGCGGCGTGTTGTACGGCCTCGATGATCGCTGTGTAGGTACCGCAGCGGCACAGGTTCGGCGACACGCCCGATGTCGTGAACGCCTCCTTGATTTGCGCGAGGCTCGGATTCGCGTTGCTCTCCAGCAGTTCGGTAGCCTTGATCATCATTCCGTTCTGGCAGAAGCCGCACTGCGGAGTTTGCTCTTCGATCCAGGCTTGCTGCACCGGATGAAGCGTGTGTTTTCGCTTCCTCCGCCGACAGGCCCTTTTGCTTGGCCCATCTCGCGGGCAGACCTTCGAGCGTCGTAATTTCCTGGTTAGCAGCGACGTCGGAGAGAGACGTAATGCAGGAGCGCACTTCTTTGCCGTCGATCAGAACGGAACAGGCCCCGCACTGCGCGAGTCCGCAGCCGAACTGCGGACCAATCGAAGCTCGAGTTCGTTTCGCAAAACGTAGAGCAACGGAGTGTCGCCGGGCGCTTGTACCTCACGCTTGACTCCGTTCACCATAATCGTAGCCATTGGAAACTCCTTCCAGCGCAGATTAGAAATTCTATGACTCTGTGGGTTGAAATCCTACTCGGGCTCCTACATCTCGGTAGTGGCGGTGCAGCCCATCAGCGCATCTCGATGAGAACGGCAACGTCGAACTTCGAATAGTACTTCTTCACGTCGCCGGCTCCATACTTGCCGCGGAATTTCGCCACCACCGACGCCACCTGCAAGGTGTCCGTGATTGTAACAACCGTGAATTCAGACTCCGCGCCGCGCGCCTCGATCCGCATCGACGGGTTCTTGAGCACGTTTTTGTACCACTGCGTATCCGACCCCTGCACCGGCAGAAGGTAGAGCGTCGGGTCCTCGAATACGAACCAGACCGGGATGGAAATGGCGCGTCCGGACTTTCTGCCGGTGACAGTGATTTTAATTTCGCGATAGCGCGAAAGCCGGTCTTTGAGAGCATCGTTCTGCGCTGGCATGTGCGCCTCCTGACGTTAGCTTGGCGGCGAGTACTTTCTTTCCTGTTCGTTCCATGTTCCTTTCCACCATTTCTTTGCCTTGCCTCGCTCTCAACTTCAGTGCACGGTGAAGCCACCGTCCACCGCGAGCGCATGACCAATCACGAAGGTAGAGCCAGGTCCGCAAAGCCACAGCACAGCAGAGGCAATCTCCTCAGCCCGGCCGAGTCGCCCGATCGGCTGCTCTCGCATGATTTCCTTCATCGCTTCCGGGTCCTTGGCGATCATCTCCTGAACCATAGGAGTATCGATAGTTCCTGGACAAATTGCGTTGATTCGGATGCCCTTGGCTGCATACTCCAGCGACGCACTCCTCGTAAGACCGATGACCCCGTGTTTAGATGCGTGGTAAATTGCGCGACCGGGGAGGCCGATCAGACCGCCGATCGATGAGTTGTTCACGATGGCCCCGCTCCCTTGTTTACGCATCTGGAGCAACTCGTACTTCATGCAGCTCCAGACGCTGCGGAGATTGATGGCGGTCACGCGCTCGAACTCTTCACTGGTGGAATCAGCAATGTCCACCGCTGGACTCTGTACACCGGCATTGTTGAACGCCGCGTCCAGCCGTCCGAAGGTCGAGACGCATCGCGCAACCATCGCCGCCACCTGACCCTCGTCGGCCACGTCGCAGCGAATGGCGAGTGCTTTGTGGCCTGCGGCGACTAATTGCTTGGCTGCTTCGCGAACGGCAGCTTCGTTTATGTCCGCCAGCACGACCGCAGCACCCTCCGCAGCGAATGCCTGCGCCGTGGCTAACCCCATGCCAGAGCCCGCGCCAGTTACGAGTGCAACTTTGTTCTCAAACGACGAGTACATGAACAACCTCCTGAACGCGACCCAACTAGCTCAGTAATGCTCCCAGGTAACCGACCAGTGTTCATCGGGCCGGACCGACCTGATGATCAGCTGCCCCTCTCCAGTGAACTGGTAAACACGAGGGAGGTCCTTACCGACAAGAAGGTCGCGCGTAACCGATCCCTGCACGTGATGGGTCACCACCTGCTTCGCTTCATCCACGTCATAGCTTCCGAATGACGCCTCGTACCCATTCAGGACGTACTCATTGGACTGGGCATTGGCCGACTTGGGGTACATGAGCTGCACTGACATGTGGCCGTCGCGCGTGTAGATCAGCATGCCTATTGGCTGAGGGATGTCCATCGGCTTCCCATCCGGCCCTGGCACGTCTATGTGCACCAGGTGCCACGCTCCGATCAGCTTTTCCCTTGCTGAGTCGCGGCCTGCTCCTTGCTTCTTTGCAGATTGAGCCTGACTAAGACCAGCAATTGCCAGAACCATGGCTAACGCGCCACAATACAGGGCTTTCATTTTCGATTTCTCCCTCGACGGGTGGCCTGTCGCAGGTGGCCCGCAATTGCCTGACTTTGGCAATTGTGGGGCAGACGCCACGTTGCCTTTTTCCTGATCCGCGTCATCCGTACAAATCCGTGGTCGCAATTGCTTTCGTTCACAGCCCGACCATCTTCATCAGCTTTTCGGGATAGCGGTCGCCTTGCACCGCGATCTGAGACGCAGCGGCATCCATCTCACGAAGGTCTTCGGGCGTGAGTTCGATCGACACCGCTCCGATATTCTCTTCCAGTCGGTGCAGCTTGGTGGTGCCGGGAATCGGAACGATCCACGGCCTCTGGGCCAGGACCCAGGCGAGCGCGATCTGGGCTGGGGTCGCCTTCTTCCGCTCGGCGATTGCGGCGATAAGGTCGACCAGAGCCTGGTTCGCTTTCCGCGCCTCCGGCGTAAAGCGCGGCAACGTGCTGCGGAAGTCGGTGCTGTCGAGGGTCGTGCTTTCGTCGATCTTGCCGGTAAGAAAGCCCTTGCCCAGAGGGCTGTAGGCCACCAGGCCGATG
Organism: uncultured Acidobacteriaceae bacterium; assembly: GCA_963758255.1. Classification (GTDB taxonomy): domain Bacteria; phylum Acidobacteriota; class Terriglobia; order Terriglobales; family Acidobacteriaceae; genus DASRAA01. The sequence continues at coordinate 465,714 of CAVWUX010000008.1, read as the reverse complement.
CCGAGTTCTTCGATCGTCGGCAGAATTTCTTTCTCATGATCGCGGAACCACAGCGAGTATTCGCTCTGCAGCGCCGTGACTGGCTGGACGGCGTGCGCGCGGCGAATGGTCTGTGCTCCGGCTTCCGAAAGACCGAAGTGCTTCACCTTGCCGACCTTGATCAGATCTTTCACCGCTCCTGCGACGTCTTCGATGGGCACGTCCGGGTCAACCCGGTGTTGATAATACAGATCAATGACGTCGGTCTTGAGCCGCTTGAGCGAGCCTTCGATAGCCCGCTTGATGTGCTCCGGCCGGCTATTCAGGCCTGCCGCGCCCGGCCGAGTATCGCCGCTCAGATCGAACCCAAACTTCGTCGCAATCACCACCTTGTCGCGGTAAGGAGCCAGCGCTTCACCTACGAGTTCTTCGTTTGTGAATGGTCCATACACCTCGGCGGTATCGAAGAACGTGATGCCGCGGTCGACTGCAGCATGCAGTAGCTCGGTCATCTCCTTCTTATCTTTGGGCGGCCCGTACGAAAAACTCATGCCCATGCAGCCGAGCCCGATGGCCGAAACTTCCAGACCGCTTTTTCCAAGTTTGCGCTTTTGCATTGTTTCTCCTCGAAAACCGATGATTCCAGCGATAGGAGACATCTCCACAATCGCCGCCCCCTCGTTGCTTGCTTTTCAAGTATCGTCCCGCGAAGCTTTGGCCGCATGCCTATTCGGGCGAAGTTCTTGCCTAATCCTCCAAGGCCTTTGTGCCAAGGCTGCTTCTTGCGATCGGCGTTGCAGTGTCGCAAGCCGACACATTGCTTAAGGGGGAAGACCGCAGGTCCTTTGACTCGAACGCGCTTAGACCACGCCACGAGCGCAAAGGCGGCGCTCTGGAAGCAAAGAAAGCCTCCGCCGGGGCGGAGGCTTGGGTAAACCAAAAGAAATGGGACTACTTAGCGGCGGCCTTGGCGGCGGCTTCGGCCTTGCCGGCGTCGGACTTGGCGTACTTGCGGCGGAAGCGCTCGACGCGGCCAGCGGTGTCAACCAGCTTCTGCTTGCCGGTGAAGAAGGGGTGACAGGCGGAGCAGATTTCCACGCTGATATCGCCTTTGTGGGTCGAACGGGTCATAAATGCGTTGCCACACGCGCAATGCACACGGGTTTCGTTGTAAACGGGATGGATAGCTGCCTTCATGGGACTCCCTAAACTCGCTGGTTGCAAACCCTAATCTTATCGGAATGAAGGTAAACAGGGCAACCCGCCGGCGGAAACCGGGGCGAGGATCGCTTTGGTTTGATTCAGCAGATCGGAAAACGATTCAGGTGCCTAGCCGGTGCCTGCGGCGGCGGAGATACGGTTCCAATTTGACTGAGTTTGTAGTCGAATGGCTGGGTCGTCACTGAAATGTTGGAGGTGAGACTTGGAGTTCATCGGAATTTGCAGACTCTACGCCTACAACCGGTGGGCGAATGACCGGGTCTTGTCGGTTGCCGCTTCGCTGTCACAGGACGAGTTGAAGCGAGAACTGGGTGGGAGCTTTGGCTCGCTTTGGGGAACGCTGGTCCACATCTTCGGGGTGGAGTGGCTGTATCCGCAGCGCTGGAAAGGAGTGTCACCGCCAGTGCTGCCGGGGCCGGACAAGTTCCCCGACTTCGCGGCATTGCGGGCTTTCTGGAACGAAGTTCGCGCGGAACAGCAACAGTTCATCAACCGGCTGAATGAGCAACTTCTGCAGCAGCCAGTAGAATACGTCAACCTTCATGGCGAAAGATTCAGCTATCCGCTGGTTGACCAGATGCGGCACCTGCTGAATCACTCAACCTATCACCGCGGGCAGGTGACTCTGCAACTGCGGTTACTGGGAAAGGAACCGTTGGCCACGGATTATCTGCTGTACTTCGACGAGCGAAACGAAGAACGAGCCAAGTCTGGACAGGGGCCTCTCGGCGGGACGGCTTTGCCGACGGAGTGAGCCCGGGCTGATGCTTATTTCTTGTTGACGTGCTTCTTGAGATCGACGCCGGGGGTGAACTTGGCGACTCGCCGGGCGGCGATCTTGATGACGCCGCCTGTCCGCGGATTGCGACCGTTGCGGGCCTTGCGGTAGGAGACGGAAAATGTACCGAAGCCGACGAGGGTTACGCGATCGCCTTTCTTCAGTGCGCGTGTGACGGCGTCAATCAGGGTATCGATGGCGCCGGCAGCACTGGTTTTGGTGATGCCGGTGGAGGCCGCAAGTTTCTCGACCAAGTCCCCTTTGTTCATGATGGCTCCTCAATAGTTCGCGGTGTGTGGCGGAAGTATTTAGCTGCCAAACGCGTCTCATGTCAAGAGAAACCGCACATGGCGCTGAAATTGAGAACCGGCACATGTTTCCCGCACTGTCTCAAAGATGGGAAAGGATGGGCACGCGTCACGGCGCGGAGACGGGCGGCGGGGGATCGACATACACGCCGAGCTTCTCACCCAGCGCAGTGAATTCACTGATCCAAAGCCGGGAGGCGGCATCGTCCTGATTCAAATAGACCGGATAGACATGCTGCAGGAGCTGGTAATAGACGTTTTGCACCCGGCGGAGATCGACCTCGAAGGGCAAGGAGCGTACCAGGTCAACCGCCTGGTTAAAGCGGCGGAGAGCGTCTTCCTGCGGCTTGATGGCCAGGGCGTCGGCCATGCGGCCAAAGCGCCGGGTGAGAGCGTAGCCAAGCCAGGCTTCGTCCCACTGAATTTTTTCGCGGGCAGCGCTTTCGAGCAGGGTCCGGACGCGCTCGAAGTCGATCTCGTCGGCCAGAAACTCTTTGCGCAGTGCGGTATTCAGGACGAACTCGGCGGTAAGGTGCAACATCTTGGGGAGGGGCGCACCTATGCCGGTGAGATACCCCATGAGCGGGGCGTGGTGCTCGTAAATCTGAGTGTAGGCAGCCTCGGCTTCGGCCATGGTGGCGCCCAGAAGCTTGCTGACGACTTTCTGGCGCTCGTCGCGGAAGAGCGACTTGAGTGAGTAGGTAGCGCCGCCAAAGTGGCGATCGAGGAGCCGAAGCACCGCGGGGAGATCGGCGGAAAGGAAGGGCTCGCGCAGTTCGCGGACGATGGCGCGGAATTCGGTCTCGCCGGGGTAACGCCTAATACCGGCCATTAGGTTGTGGTCGCCAAAATGAAGCACGCCAAAACTCACCTCCCGCTGCTTGCGAGTAACCCGGGAGCGGACGCTGGCGGTGCCAATGGCGAGGCGCGCGCGTCCGGATTCGAGACGGACGTCATCGATTTGCTTGATCTCATAGCTGGCGGTGAGGTCACCATCCCCGGGGCGTTGAAACATGGAGGCGATGGCGTAGTGCGCGGTTACGGCCAACAAGTCGACCTGGGCGGGTTTGACCCAGCGGTCGAAGACCTGCGCGCCGTTGCCGTAATCGGGGAGATTGCTCTTGGCGGACTGCAACAGCTCGCGGAAGCTCTGCTCGTGATGGTCGGGGAAGAGCTTCTGCGCGAGTTGCAGCGCGCGCCCCGCGTACATGATGACTTGCACGGTTTCGATTCCTGACAACTCGTCGAAGAACCAGCCGCAACTGGTGTACATGAGCATGGCGTGGCGCTGCATTTCGAGCAGCGACAAGACGGTGACGGTTTCGGATTCCGAGAGGCCGCGGCGCGCATGGGTGGCGAGAAACCTGGCCAGGCTCTCATCACTGCGATCGAGCACGAAGTTGACGTACTCGTCGCGCGCTAGCCAGGGATCGAGAAGGAATTCCGCGGCTTTGTTCTCGTAAGGCTCAAGCAGGCTGTCGCGGAGATGATCGAGTGCTTTGCGAAGCGGCGCGCGCCAGGCCTGGTTCCAGCCGGGCCTGCCGCCCGAGTTGCAACCGCAGTCGGTGTTCCAGCGGCCTACTCCGTGGGAGCAGCTCCAGGCGGTGTTCTCCAGGATCTCGACCTCGTGAGTGGGCGGGTTGATGGTGAGGTATTCGCCATAGTTCGTGAGCTTGGCTAGCTTGCTGGTTTCGATGTGATGCAGCGCGTAGGAGAGCGCCATCTCGCCCTTGTAATGATGGTGGCCGTAGGTTTCGCCGTCGGTGGCGATGTGCATGAGCTGCGGCCAGCGGCGGTTTTCGGCAAATCCGCTGATCAGGCGGCTGGCGAAGCGCTCGCCGTTGGAGAGCAGGCCTTCGAAGGCGACGGCGCGGGAGATGGGGCCGTCGTAGAAAAACAAGCTTATGCTGCGGCCCGAGGGGAGATTGCAGACGTAGGGGCGGGTGGGATCGATCTTGCCGCCCTCCACGTTCTTGAATTTGGTGGTGGTGATGCGCCGCTCGTGTTTGGCCTGGGACGGGGCGAGAACGGTAAATTTGATCCCGTTAGCGGCGAGAACTTCGAGGGTCTCGATGTCGACGGCGGTCTCGGCCAACCACATGCCCTCGGGGTCGCGATGGAAGCGGGACTCGAAGTCGCGGATGCCCCAAACCGCCTGGGTCTGCTTGTCGCGGCGGTTGGCCAGCGGCATGATCATGTGGTTGTAGACTTGCGCGATCGCTGAACCGTGTCCGGAGAAGCGCTGTTGGCTTTCGCGGTCGGCGTCGAGAATGGCCTGGTAGGTTTCAGGCGCGCGGTTGGCCATCCAGGAGAGCAACGTGGGCCCGACGTTGAAGCTGATCCGCGAATAGTTGTTGACGATGCGGATGATGCGGTCGTCGGGGCCCAGAATGCGGGAGGCTGCGTTGGGGGCGTAACACTCGGCGTTGATGCGCTCGTTCCAGTCGTGATAGGGATAGGCGGATTCCTGCAGCTCGATGGATTCCAGCCAGGGATTTTCGCGGGGCGGCTGATAAAAATGACAATGAATACAAAGATAGCGGTCCATAAGATATGTGGCTGATGATATCGGCGCGGGGGAATTGTTACAGCAGTTTTATTCGATGCCGCGAAGCGACGACAGTGTGTACAACTTTTGGGGGTACCTCGAAGAATGATTACCCCATCTTCTGCAAACCGCGGGCCTTGCACAATCGCCGGTGCAAGGACGCGCGGCGCTTGCACCTTCGCGGCTTGGGAAGTAGAGTCGAGCTTCGAACTGGCGCAGGATCAATGTCGTGAACACTGAACTCGAAACTCCGTGCCCGATCTGTGGCGATACCGGATGGCGCAGCATCACCCGCGGCAAAGAGCGCGAAGTGGTGCGCTGCGAGTGCCGGCTGAAGAGCCGCGCCGAACGGCTGCTGGCGGCGGCAAAGATTCCTCCGCGCTACGAACACTGCGATCTCAGCACCTTCAAATACGACCATGACGACAAGGACCAGCTCAGCCTGGCCAAGGCGAAGTTGTATGCCGGGCGGTTTGTGGAAGAGTATCCCGACGGAGAAGACCGGTCTGCTGTTCGTGGGTTCGGTAGGCGTGGGCAAGACGCATCTGGCGGTGGGGATCCTGAAGGCTCTGATCCGTGACAAGGGAGTGCCGTGCTTGTTCTGCGATTATCGCGAGCTGCTGAAGTCGATCCAGAATTCGTTCAACTCGTCTGTACAGGCGACCGAGATGGGGATCCTGCGACCGGTGTTCGACGCCGAAGTGCTAGTGCTCGACGAGCTGGGCGCGGTGCGCAGTACCGAGTGGGTCTTCGACACGGTCAACTACATCCTGAACAGCCGCTACAACGAGAACAAGACGACCATCATCACCACCAACTTTCCCGATAAGCCGGAGCAGGCGCGGGAGGAAGACAACAATCCGCGCAGCTACTCGGCGGCGGACCGGGCGGCGCGGCGCGAGACCTTGGGCGATCGCATCGGCGAGCGTATGCGCTCGCGGCTGCACGAGATGTGCAAGAAGGTGGAAATGGAAGGGCCGGATTTCCGGCTGCATTCGAAGAAAGCGCACTTCCAGCCGATTGAGGCGCCGGCGCGGATCAGTGTGAAGAGCAAGAAGGTCGAGTGAGTGGTTCGGCGCGGTGGGGCATGCATCACCTTGAAGTTCACTGCAACCATAGGGTTCCTTCGACTCGTCGCTTCGCTCCTCGCTGAGGATGACAGCATTGTTGCACCGGCCTCGACTGGCTGAGCGCTGGCAACTGACCACTATCCACTAGAATCATCCCGTGCGAGTCGAGTTTTCGCCCGATCATGATACTGAGGTCTTCGCCGCCGCTCCCCCGAGCGCGGCGGTATTCGTGTTGCGCGGCGAGGCAGGCAGCGACCCGTACATTGGCAAGTCGACGAACTTGCGTCGCAGACTGCAGCGATTGCTGGGCCCAGGCGAGGGACAGGGTCGCAAGCTCAACCTACGCGATCGCGTGCACGTCGTGGAATGGACAGCTACGGGCTCGGACTTCGAGGCGTCGCTGCTGCTGTACAAGACTCTGCGGCGGGAGTTTTCCAGGACTTACGCAGAGCGCCTGCGGCTGCGATTCGCGCCGCTGGTGAAGTTGATCCTCGACAATCCGTACCCGCGCGCCACGGTGACGACGCGCATCGCCGGGCGGAAGAGCAAAGCGCAGTACTTTGGGCCGTTTGCGACGCGGGTGGCAGCGGAGAAGTTCGCCAACGACTCACTCGATTTCTTCAAGATGCGGCGCTGCACTGACGATCTCAATCCTGATCCAGCGTTTCCCGGTTGTATCTATTCAGAGATGAAGATGTGTCTTGCACCGTGTTTTAAGGGCTGCACGGATGAGGAGTACGCGGCCGAGGTCGCGCGCGTGGAGGAATATTTTGCCAGCGGCGGGCAGTCGCTGGTGCGGGAGATCGAGCGGCTGCGGGATGAGGCTTCGGCTGGCTTGGATTTTGAAGGGGCGGCGGCGCTGCATGTCCGGCTGGAGAAGGTGAAGTCGACGACCGCACAGTTGCCGGAGATCGTGCGACGGCTGGATGAGCTGAATGGGGTGATGATTCAGCCGTCGGCGGAGACGGATTCGGTGGCGCTGTTCAAGATTGCGGCAGGGCGGATCGGCGACCCGGTGCGGCTGGATTTGGCCTCGAAGGCCGAGGCGGCACACATGCAGGCGCGTCCGCAGTCGATGGAAGCGCGCATCACCGAGGCGCTATCGGGTGTTGAAATCCCAAAGTTGCAGAGCGCACTGGAGTGGATGGAGCATCTGGCGCTGCTGAAGCGCTGGTACTACCGCACGATGAAAGTGGGCGAGCTGTTCCTGGCGGACAGCAAGGGAGAGTTGCCGATGCGGCGTGTCGTCAGAGGCGTGTCGCGCGTGTTCAAAGGCGAGAAGCCGACCGGCGACCTTAGCGAGACTGCGGGTGATTATTGGAGGTTTCGGGCGCGGGAAGCCGGGATCGGAGAACGCTAGGGCACCATGATGTTGGTGGGCCGAGATCGAGTAGACCCGTTGCCGGTTGAAACCGTCCTTTTTCATGAGAACTCGCGGCAACGCGGCGCTGAAGCTCCCCACTATCCATGCCCACACCGGACTACGGCACTTTTACTCCACACTATCTTCTCCGGTCGGATGTACTGCCTCTCTCAGCCATGGGGGAGAAGGTGGGCGGCGGGATGTTCTATCTCTTGTCGCTATTGCTATCCCGGCATACTTTTGAGATGCATGCGAAGCGTTAGAGCGAAATTTAACGGCCCACTTCTTGACACTCCCTGTTTGCATGAAGTCGATGAGGCGGCGAACGGTTCGCACAGCTTTCAAGGAGCGCAAGAAATGAAGCAACCGCGTTCGAACTACTGGATTCTCCGGACGTTGTCAGTCCTGGCGCTGGTGTGGGCATCTACCAGCCAAGCCTCGGCATCGGCCATCACCTACAGCGGAAGCAGTGGGAATCTATCGGCCACCGCCAGCTTCTCACTTACGGGAAACACTCTGACTGTAACACTGTCTAATACTTCTCATAGCGACGTCCTGGTCCCCGCCGATATTCTGACGGCCGTGTGGTTCAGCACCATGCATACGTTGACACCGGTTTCGGCCAGTCTGAATGGGTCGACCGTGTTCTATGGTTCGCTCAGCAACGTAGGCAATGGCTGGGGCTACTACAGTGGTCTTGCCGGCGGAGCACACGGGAAGAAGAATGGAATCACGTCGGCGGGATTCGGCATCGGCGGAGGACACAGCAATTTTTCGGGCGCGCACAACTCATTGGGGGGTGTGGACTATGGTTTGCTGAGCACCGGCGACAAACCAAGCACTGGGAACTCAGGAGTCAAGAACCATGGCCCGCTGATTGATAACTCCGCTCAGTTCGTCTTAACCACAGGAAGTGGCTTTACTCTGCGTGAACTTGGGAATACGGTCATCTTCCAGTATGGGTCCGCTCTGAGCGAGCCTAGCTTCACTGGCCAACGTCAGGTCGATCCGGTACCCGAGCCGGGAACTCTGGCACTGCTCGGCTCCAGCACGATCGGACTCGCGGCCTATCTGCGTCGCAAAGTCAAACTGTAGCAGGTTGTACTTCGTCTAAGTAGCCGGGGATATCGTCCCCGGCTTTCTTGCGCCCAGCTAGTTAGCCGGCTGGCTGTTGCCCCGGATGTTTGCGATTCACCACGTGCACTCCTTCCCTCCAGCGCTCGTCCACCTGAACCACGGACCACTGGATTTGCGGAGAGACATAACGAAGCAGAGTGTCGGTCGAAGGATGGGTCCGCAGGGCGGGGGCTACAAGATAGAGCAGAGGCGGCGCGCCGGAGAGTTCGCGTCCGGCAAAGTAGCCATTGCGGAGGAAGCCTCCGTTTTGCTGGTGCCAGCGCACGCGGGCCCAGTAATCGAGGCCTTGTAGTGGAAGATGGATGTCTTCGTCGGCTTTGAGCTCGAGGATAACGAGGCGGCCATCGAGGGTGCAGGTAAGCACGTCGATCATGGCGCGATCGGCGGAGGTGAAGGCGGGAACTTGCGAGTAGACAAAGCGCTGGTCGAGGCGTTCATCGATGGCGCGGACATCGCGGGTGATGAGCGATTCCAGCCAGCGCTCGGGGCAGAGGCGGAAGAGGGGATCGCTGCGCGAGCCGAGCGCGTGGCGCTGACCGGCCGAGACGCGAGACCAGTTCGCGGAACATCGATTCATTTGATTCGTCGAGTGCGTATTCGGCGGGCCAGAGTCCGAAGGTGATGACTTCGTCGTTGCGAAAAGTGCCGGCAACGGGCGTGAGACGGGCGCGGGCGAATTCCAGCCCATGCAGGCGGAAGGCGATCTCGCTCGGAGATTCGACATGAACGTCGCAGTCGGGGGCAAGGGACCGCACCCGCGCGATAGAGGCGGCGAATCGGCCGAGCGAAGCGGGGATATCGACGGCGCGAACCAGCCGGGTAACGATGTTGCCGGAGTCGTCGCAATCGAGGGGCGCCCACGTTTCGGCACGTTCGTCGAGTTCGTAGAGCTGCCATTTGGCGGCATCGCGATTGAGATGCGCCATGCGTTGGCGGACAACCTCAGCGCGTCCCGCGGGCAGAAAAAGTTTCAGGCCTTCGACATGCGCACGACCGGCAAGCTGCTCGCGCTGGCGATCCATCCAGAGAATGGCGAAGGTGAGCGCAGCATCGATCGAGGGCTGGGTCTCCTCTGCGTTGACGCCGAGTACTGCAAATGCTGACTGGCCCATGCGGAGCAGTCCGCGAGTGTAGACCGGGCTGCAGGAGTGTTCGAGGTCCGCACGGCTGCTGACGGAGTCGAGTTTCCATCCGGGATAGTGGCGCATCAACGCGCGCTCAAGAACCTGACGGTAGTGGCTGCGAATGGCGCGCAATACGGTGGGGGTGCGGCGGTCGCGGTCGGCACAGATCTCGAGGAGAGTTGGGCTGAGACTGTCCAAAGCGCAGCACGGTGAGGCTGAAGCACCCGCGATTTGAGCTCAGCGTCGAGCACGCGGCGGACGGCGTTACGCTCCTCGGACCAGAGGTGCAGCACGCATTTGCCCTCGCCAGAGACGGAGTAGCGCGCGGTGGCGAAGTCGAAGATGGGTTCTCCGTTTTCGACGGCGATGGCGCGCGGAGAGTCGGCGAGGAAGGACTCGAGCATTCCGCCTAACGAAGCTGCCGAAATGGCACAGGTTTGCATTCCCCTCCTGCTGGGAAGCCTAGCGAAAGACGCCGCCTGCCGCTGCAACAGAGGACACAGATGCGTGTGATAATGAATAATTCGGGCCTGACAGCAGGAGTTCGCCGAGGGCAAGCTAGGTCCGCGTCGTCTGCGGCTTCGGGACATCTAAACAAGAGTGACTATGGACAATAAGTTTTTCTTCGATCGCTACGGGTTGGCGCAGGCGGACGTGGAGCGGTACCTGGCTGCGGCGCTGTCCGCGGGCGGCGATTTTGCCGATCTCTACTTTGAATACGACACTTCGACCTCGGTTTCGCTGGACGAGAGCATGGTCAAATCAGCTTCGCAAGGCATCACAGTGGGCTGCGGGGTGCGCGTGCTATCGGGCGAACGCACCGGCTACGCCTACACCGATGATCTGGCTCCCGAGCGCATCCTGCATGCGGCGCGCACGGCGGCGATGATCGCCAGCGGTCCGGCCAAACAGCCGGTAGTTGGATTGACCGACAAGTCGGCGCACAATCTCTATCCGGTACCGCTGCCGTCGGTCGAAGCGGATGTGATGGCGAAGGTCGATCTGGTTAATCGGGCGGATATCGCGGCGCGCGCGTACGACCCGCGCATTAAAGAGGTGCGGGTGAGTTACGTCGATGACATGCGGCGCATCCTGGTGATCGGCTCGGATGGCAGCTTTGCCGAGGATTCGCAGCCGCTGGCGCGCATGAGTGTGTTCTGCATTGCCAAGTCGGGCAGCGAATCATCGCGCGGAACGTCGGGCGGCGGCGGACGGGTGGCGCTGGACTTCTTCCTATCGGAAAAGACTCCCGAGCACTTCGCCCATGAGGCGGCGCGGCAAGCGATTATCCAGCTGGATGCGATCGAGGCTCCGGCGGGCGAGATGGAAGTGGTGCTCGGCCCGGGTTGGCCGGGGATCCTGCTGCACGAGGCGATTGGTCACGGGCTGGAGGCGGACTTCAACCGCAAGAAGACGTCGGCGTTCTCGGGCATGATGGGGCGCCGGGTGGCCAGCGACAAATGCACCGTGGTCGACAACGGCACCATGCCGGGCAGGCGTGGTTCGCTCAACGTCGATGACGAGGGCAATCCGACCGGAAACACCGTGCTGATCGAGAACGGCATCCTGAAGGGCTACCTCACCGACAAACTGTCGGCGCGGCTGATGGGCATGTCGAACACCGGCAACGGCCGGCGCGAGAGCTATCAGCATATTCCGATGCCGCGCATGACCAATACCTACATGCTGGCGGGGCAGGACTCGCCGGAAGACATCATTCGCTCGGTGAAGCATGGCGTGTACGCCGTGAACTTCGGCGGCGGGCAGGTGGACATCACCAACGGCAAGTTCGTGTTCTCGGCGTCGGAGGCGTACATGATCGAGGACGGAAAGATCACGGCGCCGCTGAAGAATGCGACCCTGATCGGCAACGGTCCCGATGTGCTGACGCAAGGTGTCGATGGTCGGCAACGACTTGCAGCTCGACGAGGGCGTGGGTACCTGCGGCAAGGACGGACAGTCGGTGCCCGTGGGCGTGGGCATTCCCACGCTGAAGGTGGACCGGCTGACGGTGGGCGGAACCGGCGGGTAAATGCAGGTCCCTCGACTGCGCTCCCTGCGGTCGCTCCGCTCGGGATGACAAGGTTCTTGCGATAAGCTCCATTGTGTAATGGTAAGAGAGTATTCACGAACATAATTCAGCATTCATAAGCACTTTTTGGGAGTTTCATGAACGTATCGACGCAGGAGCGCGCAACCGGCGCGCAAGCGGAACCAGCCGACCTGAAAGAAATTGCAGCCGATGTCGTCCGACGGGCGATGAAGGGCGGCGCCTCGGCAGCGGAAGCAGTGGCTGCGGACAGCAGCGAGTTCTCCACCACGGTGCGGCTGGGCGAAGTTGAGACGCTGAAAGAGTCGGGATCGAAGGCGGTCGGGGTCCGAGTGTTCTTTGGGCAGCGCGCCGCCAGCACCTACTCCAGCGATCTGACGCCCGAGGGTGTGCGGATCATGGTCGACTCGGCTTTGAAACTGGCCAAAGTGACGAGCGAAGATCCGTTCGGGGGAATTCCGGAAGCCTCCGAGCAAGGGCAACTGGAGGGCGATCTCGAGCTCTACAACGACGACGTGTATTCGCTGTCAACGGCAGATCGTATCGACTATGCGCGGCGGGCCGAAAAGGCAGCGCGCGACGCCGACCCGCGAATCGTCAACTCGGACGGCGGCAGCTTCGACGCGTCCATCAGCTACAAGGTGTTGGCGAACTCCAACGGATTCGTCGGTGATTCGCACCGTTCGTACTGCTCGGTTTCGGCGGTGCCGATCGCGCAGATGGAAGGTGCGGCGATGCAGCGCGACTACTGGTACTCGGTGGCGATGACGTTGAAGAAGCTGGAGTCGCCGGAAGAGGTTGGCCGCATCGCCGCCCAGCGCACGTTGCGCCGCCTGGGAGCGCGCAAGGTCAAGACGGCGCGAGTTCCGGTTGTGTTCGAAAATACCGTGGCGGGTTCGCTCGTGGGACACATCTTCGAGGCTGTAAATGGCGACTCGGTGTATCGCGGTGCGTCGTACCTGGCGGGCAAACTCGGCGAAAAGATCGCGGGCGACAACATCAACGTCGTGGATGACGGAACGCTGCCAGGACTGTTCGGCACCAGCGCGTTCGACTCGGAGGGCGTGGCCAGCCGCAAGACCGTAGTCGTCGAGAATGGTGTGCTTAAGTCGTACCTGTTGAACACCTACACGGCGAAAAAGCTGGGAATGAGGACGACGGGCAACGCCTCGCGCGGGCTGGCGGGAACGCCGGGCATTGGGCCGGGAAATTTCTTCCTCAAGCCGGGCACCAAGAGTCTGCAGGAGATCATCGCCGACATCAAAGAAGGTTTGTTCGTGACCGAGTTTCTGGGCTTCGGCGTGAACCTGGTAACCGGTGATTTCTCGCGCGGCGCAAGTGGCTTGTGGATCGAGAACGGCGAGCTGACTTATCCCGTGGAAGAAATCACCGTGGCGGGCAACCTGAAGGACATGTTCGCGAACGTCAGCGAAATCGGCAACGACCTGGAGTTTCGCAGCTCAGTCGCCTCGCCGGCATTGCGCATCGAGGGAATGACGGTAGCGGGCGAATAGCCCAACAATTCACACTCTAGTTACGGCGTCGGGTAGGAACGCTGACCGGGCGCCGGAACTTTCTGGTGGCGATCGTGTCTCTTACGTCGATGCGGCGGAAAGCGCTTACCCTTGCCGTACTGCTCGTCGTTACCGCTGTGCCGCCACTTGCCCAGGATGTGGGTCCGCCTGCAACTTCTTCCGGAACCACGACAGAGACAAACAATGAAGAACGGTCGAAGCTGCAAACTGCCGATCCTTGGGCGATCATGCGGCGAGCGGTGGATAAGGACATCGTCGACTGGAAGGCGGCCAAGGACTACACCTTCCTGGAACGAACGCAGGAAGATGCTCTTGGCGGCAACGGAGAGGTGAAATCGAGCAAGTCGGAGACACACGAAATCCTGGTTCTCTACGGCGAACCGTTTGAGCGCCTGGTGGCGAAGGACGACAAGCCACTCTCCGAAAAAGAGCAGAAGAAACAGGACGAAGAGTTCGACAAGGAAACTCGCAAGCGCGCCAACGAGACGCCCGAAGAACGGCAGAAACGGCTCCAGAAATATGAGAAGGAGCGGGAAGAGGGGCGTGCGTTCGTTCGCGAGATTCTCGAAGCGTACAACTTCACTCTGGCCGGCACGGAGACGTTGAACGGCCGCGAGACCTGGGTGATTGACGGCACACCGCGTCCGGGGTTCGAGGGCAAGCGCAGGGAGTCGAAGGTGCTGCCCAAGATCAAGCCGCGTTTCTGGATCGATCAGCAGGACTACAGCTGGGCGAAGCTGCGCGCCGAGTTTATCGACACGGTTTCGATCGGATGGGTGGTGGCGCGTCTTCACAAAGGGTCGCAGTTCGAGATGCAGCAGGTGCGTGTGAACGACGAGGTCTGGCTGCCGCAGCGCATCGATGTGAAGCTGGATGCGCGGGTGGCGCTGTTGAAGGGAATCAACGAAAACGTACACGTGACCTACAAGGACTACCGCAAGTTCCGCACAGATACCAAAATTTCGGTGGCCGAATCTGGGGAGGTACAGTGACTGTCGGCACAGGAATCTTGGGGGAAAATCCTTGCCAATCTAAGGATTGTATTGCGGGCCAGGAAGAGCGATTCGAGCCGAATCCTTGGTAGAATGAAAGTACGTCTTTCGGCTCACCGGACATCCGTTGAGCCGCTGGTTTCCGCCCACTCGTCTTGACCGAAACCTAATCGTACCGCGGAAAGAATTCAGCGGGAAAATCCGGCCTTCGAGCCAAGAGGACAGCGATGGTAACCAATCCCCGAACCACAGCTAGCGACCGGTCCAACCTCAGGCTGGTACGCAACGATCGTAAGACAAAGCGCAACCCTTCCCGTTCGATAATCGGCAGGGTCATTAGCACCTTGGTTGCGCTGATTGTGCTGGCCGGAGTGCTGCGGTACCTGCCTCCGGACTCAAGAAATTCTCAAGTTCAGGCCAGTCGCGGTGCGGTTGAAGAGACCCCGGGTGAGTTGCAACTGGGCAGCCTGCAAATGAGCAAAGCTCTTACCGGCGACGCTCTTTTTCTCGACGGCGTGGTCACCAACACGGGGTCCGGCAATGTCACAGGGGCCACCGTCCAGGTTAACTTCCACGATCTGCAAGGCAACCTCGTCGGCAGCGAGCGGAAACCCATCGTCGGCATGACACATGGGGGAACTGAACTCGTCCGGAACGAGTTCGCGAGACACCCGATCCAGCCTCGCCGGATGCGGTTTTTCCGGGTGGCGATTGAACACGTTCCGCCCACCTGGAACCACGAAACTCCCGACTTGAAGATCGTGGCGGTCAAGGCCGAGTAGCGAACCCACGTCACAGATGATTCGAAGCGGTGCGGAGTAGAATCGGGTCGTCATGGAACCGGCCTTTGAACCCGCACCGTCGCCCGACCAGAAACGCAACTGGATACCCCTGCTGATCGGCGTGGCGGCCGTCATCGTGGCATTGGCGGCAATTTTTCTGTTCACCCGCCAGAAGCCACAAACTGCGACCCAGCCCAATCCGTATGCGGAGAAGCTGAAGCTCTCCGACATCAAGCTGAGTGCGGCCGAAAACTACATGGGCGGTACCGTGACCTACTTGGACTTCAACATCACCAACACCGGCGACCGGGCATTGGTCGGGGCCGACGCAAGGGCCGAATTCAAGGACTCCATGGGCCAGGTCGTGCAGAAAGAGACGATCCCGCTGCACGTGCTGGTGGAGAACCAACTGGCGGGCTACCCAGATCTGGTCGAAATGAGCCGCGCCCCCATCGGCCCAGGACAGACAAAGACGGTACGCATCACGCTGGAACATATCTCAGACCAGTGGGACCAAAGCTATCCGCAGATGGAGCTGGTGAATTTGAAGCTGAAGTAACGATGGAATTCACCGCGGGGACACGGAGAAGGCTAGGTCCAAAGCACTCGCAGAGTGCGCGGATTCACGAGAGTGTTGAATTCTCCTGCTAATCTTCTTGCATGCTGAGCGTTCGCATACCTGTCCGAATTGCCTTACTCTCATTACTCTTCGCTACATCTTTGATCGGACAAACAGCGCAGGACAAGCCGGCGTCCGAGCCCAGTGCTCCGCCGGCGCAGTCCGCTCCTGGACAGGCTGACCAGCCCCAAGCACCGGCGGCTATCGACACGACGCCGCTGATTCCGCCGAAGGAGCCCAGCGTTCTGGGCGAACTGGAAATCATCACCATCAACAGCAAGGTGTATCACAACATTCGCAAGTTGCGGGTATGGCTGCCGGCCAATTACTTTGCACCGGTCAATCGCAACAAACACTATCCGGTGTTCTACATGCAGGATGGGCAGAACCTGTTCGACGAAGCCACCGCTGCCAGGCATGAGTGGAGGGTTGACGAGACGGTCGAGTCTCTGACAGGCAGCATGCGTATCAGGCCGATGATTGTGGTGGGTATCGACAATGCCGGAGGCCGCCGCGCCAACGAATACCTGCCCTATCCCGATGCGGACAACCCGAGGCTGGGGAACCCGGAGACGCAGGACGTGCACGGCAAGGAATACGGCGACTTCGTGATCAAAGAAGTGATGCCGTTGATCCAGAGGAAGTACCGCGTGCTGCTCGGGCCGCAGAACACAGGACTGGGCGGCTCGTCGTATGGAGGGACGGTAACGCTGTACACCGTGCTGGCGCATCCGGGGGTGTTTGGCAAGGCGCTGATTGAAAGCACCCCGCTTTTGATTGGCGACTCACAATTATTGAAGGACGCGGAAAAGGCCACGCAATTCCCGCAGAAGATGTACATGGCCATGGGCACGGACGAGGACCCTGACCCGAAAATGAGTGCCAGGTATGCCGACGCCGTGCGCGAACTGGAGAAGACCCTGCGCTCCAAGGGATTGGGACCGAATCGGCTGAAGGTCGTCATCGAAGAAGGTGGGCATCACGACGAAGACGCATGGTCGAAACGCCTGCCGGATGCGCTGCTGTTTCTCTACGGAAGCGATATTCACCTGATCCCGGCGAAATGAAATCTTTTTCACCACAGAGGCACCGATGACACGGAGAAGACTTGAGTCTTAAGAACAAGAGCAACCGCGGAGTGCGCGGATTTCTGTTCTTTCCCGAGTTTGATCCGCGCTCATCTGCGTAATCCGCAGTTCGTCTTTTCTGATCCGTGCTTGAAAGTCTTTAGTTTTTCCATTGCTACAATCGATCTGTGCCTGACAATGCCAAGCCACGTTTGACGGAGATGGTGAAAGCCGCGGGTTGAGCCAGCAAGCTAAGTCCGGCGGTGCTGGACTCGGTGCTTGGGAAATTAGCCCGGCAACACGATCCCAACGTGCTGGTCGGCTTCGACACAGCCGACGACGCGGGCGTGTATCAAATCACGCCTGATCTTGCGCTCGTCCAGACGGTGGATTTTTTTACTCCCATCGTCGATGACCCTTACACCTTCGGACAGATTGCCGCGACCAACTCGCTCAGCGACGTGTACGCCATGGGCGGCCGGCCACTGAGCGCGCTGACGTTGGTGTGCTTCCCGGAGTCGGGCGACGTGGCGATTCTGGAGCAGATGCTGGCGGGCGGGCTGTCGAAGATGATCGAAGCCAACTGCACCGTCATCGGCGGGCACAGCATTCGCGACGAGGAGATCAAACTGGGCTACTCGGTGACGGGCACGGTGCATCCCGGACGGGTGCTGACCAACAGCGGCGCCAAAGCTGGCGACCGACTGATCTTCACCAAGGCCATCGGGACGGGCGTGATTTCGACGGCGATCAAGCACGGCAAAGCCGAGGTTGCCTGGATTCGTGGCGCGGTGCAAGCCATGACTACGCTGAACAAAACGGCGGCGGAAGTGGTGACTTCGGGCGGCTTTGCTGTACATGCCATGACCGACGTGACCGGCTTCGGGCTGATCGGGCATGTGCGCGAGATGGCGAAGGGATCGGGCGTCAGCGTGCGGCTGTTCGCCGTCGAAGGTTCCACTGCTGGAGGGCGCGCTGGAGTGCGTGCAGCGCGGCGACATTCCCGGCGGGCTGAAAGCCAACCGCGGCTTCGCTGAATGTGCAGTACGGTATGCCGACGATGTGCCGGAGAATGTGAGGACGCTGTTTTACGACCCGCAGACCGCAGGTGGATTGCTGATCTCGGTGGGGGGGGCGGATGGTTCGCGACTGCTGAACTCACTGCAGGAGGCGCGAGTCGCGGCGGTGGAGATCGGGGAAGTGGCGGAGAAGCAGGTGTCCTTGATAGACGTAACGGCTTAACAAGTCCGCGAAAGGAAAATACAGGTCCTTCGACTCGGACGCGGTCTGTTAGGCGCGTCCTCGCTCAGGATGACAACTCAAGAAGAACGGGCGGCCTCTCGGCCGCCCGTTCTTAACTAACCACTAGCCACTAACCACTAGCCACTAAATCACGCCTGTGCCGGACGCTCGCCCTGAGCGGGGTTGCCTTGGCCGGGAGCTGGCTTCAGCACCTGCTGGACTTCGTCCTTCGGGCCCGTGTGCGTTGGGGTTCACGCGCACCGGCAGCTCCTTACCTTCGATGAGCATCGTCACTTCGCTGGCGTCGAGTACTTCGCGCTCCAGCAGTGCCTGCGCAATCCGCTCCAATGCCTCGCGGTGCGTTGACAGGATGTTGGTCGCCGACTGGTAGCCCTCGTCGACGAAGCGGCGGACTTCGGCATCGATCGCCCGCGCCGTCTCCTCGCTGAAGTCGCGATGCTGGCTGATCTCGCGGCCGAGGAAGATCTGCTCTTCCTTCTTACCGAAGGTGATCGGACCCATCGACGACATGCCGAATTCGCAAACCATCTTGCGGGCCAGATCGGAAGCCCGTTCGATGTCGTTGCCGGCGCCGGTAGTCATGCTGTTCAGGAACAGCTCCTCGGCAACGCGTCCACCCATGAGGATGGCCAGTCGGGTTTCGAGATATTCACGCCGGTAGGTGTGCTTGTCATCGATGGGCAACTGCATGGTCAGGCCCAATGCCATGCCACGGGGAATGATCGTGACCTTGTGCAATGGGTCGGCGTACTCGCGCAGGGCCGCCACCAGGGCATGTCCGCCCTCGTGGTAGGCGGTGATGCGCTTCTCTTCGTCGGAGAGCAGCATCGACTTGCGTTCGGCGCCCATCAGCACTTTGTCTTTGGCCATCTCGAAGTCGTACATCAGCACCGTCTTGCGGTTCTGACGCGCGGCACAGAGCGCGGCCTCGTTGACCATGTTGGCCAGGTCGGCACCTGAGAAGCCCGGTGTTCCGCGGGCCAGCACGCTGAGATCGACGTCGTCGCTGATGGGAATCTTGCGGGTGTGCACGCGTAGGATTTCCTCGCGGCCACGAACATCGGCCAGCGTGACCACCACGCGGCGGTCGAAACGACCGGGCCGCAGCAGCGCGGGATCGAGCACGTCAGGACGGTTGGTAGCAGCGATCAGGATCACGCCGTCGTTGGACTCGAAGCCGTCCATCTCGACCAGCAACTGGTTGAGGGTCTGCTCGCGCTCATCGTGTCCGCCGCCGAGGCCTGCGCCACGGTGACGGCCGACGGCGTCGATTTCGTCGATGAAGATGATGCAGGGAGCATTCTTCTTGCCCTGCTCGAACAGATCGCGAACGCGGCTGGCGCCCACGCCGACAAACATCTCGACGAAGTCGGAGCCGGAAATGCTGAAGAACGGAACGTTGGCTTCACCCGCAACGGCGCGGGCCAGCAGGGTCTTGCCGGTTCCGGGAGGTCCGACGAGCAGGACGCCCTTGGGGATGCGTCCGCCGAGCTTCTGGAACTTCTGCGCCTCGCGCAGGAATTCGATGATCTCTTTGAGTTCTTCCTTGGCTTCATCCACGCCGGCGACGTCTTTAAACGTCACCTTCTTCTGCTGCATGGAGAGCAGGCGGGCGCGGCTCTTCCCGAAGGAGAGCGCTTTGTTGCCGCCGGACTGCATCTGGCGGATCATGATGAACCACAGCGCGCCCAGCAGGACGAAGGGCAGCAGGTTAATGAGCCAGGTGTAGCTGCCGCCGTTGGCGTCTTTCACGGTGATGTTGACGCCATGGTCGGTCATGGACTTATACATGTCGGGAAGGTTGGGTGGAACGACGACGTGGAACGAGGCCTTATCGTTCTTGAACTTGCCGTGAACGTCGGTGCCCAGTACCGTCACTTCGCTGATGTTGTTCTGGTCGACTTGCGACATGAACTCCGAGTAATTGATCTCGCGTTCCTTGGCGCCGGTGTTAGCTCCCTTGACAACCTGCCAGAGCAGGACGCCAGCCAGCACAATCACCAGCCAGAACACGACCGTCTTGACCGTCGAATTCACTGAATACTCCTCTGTAACCGGGCCGACACAAATCCGCGCCCATCAGACTTAGATGCCAGCCAATGGTGCCGGATTTACTTTTCCCGTCCTCACCTGATTGTAACTCGGAGGTAACGGGAACGGGGAAAATGACTTACCAAAAAGCGCTGGCCCAATTCGGGACTGCCGGCCGCGATGACCGTCAGCTTACCTTGAGGATTTAGACACCAAAGACGGATTTTCGGTAGCCTTGGACGTTTACCCATCTTACGTAACATCGATGCGAACGGCGTCGCCGCAGCCGGGAATCCAGGCGAATTCGTGGGCGACGGGAAATCCGCGCACCCAGACGATCTGGGAGCCGGAGAGGGCTACCGGCCAAAGGGGGCGCTGATCCGCAGGAATGTGCTTCTCGGCGAAAAGCCGCTTCAGTTTTTCTTCGGAGCCGGAGTGAGCGGGGCGGAAGCGGTCGCCGGGAAGCCAGTTGCGGAGGGTGAGCTCTGGGCCGAGCAGGTCGGCGCGAAGGAAGCTTCCTCTACCTGCGTCCTCTGGCACCGACTTTAGGGGCACTACCACGGCTTGCAGAGTCACGCCGATCGGTTCGATGTGCACCATGCCGGGAATCATCAATCGGTGTTCGTAAGTTCCGGTCGCCGCCGCGCGAGCCCGCAGATCCTCGGGGCTGTCTAGCAGGAGACAGTTGCCACGGCGCGAAACCACCCAGCCGCCAGGAAGGATTGTCTTTTCGATCTCTCCCTGGGCGCAACGGACAACGTTTTCGATGTGTTCAAAGTCGGCAGCAAACCCCCGATTCGCAAGAAATTTCCTCAGCACACGGCGGCGGACAGCGAGAGGCATATCCGCAAACCCGTCCATACGCAGCGATTTAGGGGAGGGTGTCCGGACCGCAATCTCTCCCTGGGCCAGCGCCTGCCAGTATTCCTCTTCGGCGCGCGCGAGTTCGGCCGCATCGCTCAGCACCTGACGAAGGTTGGGGTTGTAGTCGCGCTCCAGCAGGGGCAACAATTCGTGCCGGATGCGATTGCGCGCGAAACGGAGGTCAAGGTTGCTCGCGTCTTCGCGCCAGTCCTGACCCAAGGCAGTAAGGTAGGCTTCGATGCTTGAGCGGGTAACTCCCAGCAGGGGACGAACGATCGGAACACCATAGAATGTGGAGGAAAGGAACTGCAGCGGGAAGCCAATTTCGACAGCCAGCTTCGGATAGATGCCAGCCAGCCCGCGTGTACCCGCGCCGCGCAGAAATTTCAGCAATACCGTTTCGGCCTGATCGTCGAGAGTATGGGCAGTGGCGATCGCGTCCAGCCTGTGCTCGCCGGCGATTCGGTCCAACCAGCCGTAGCGCAACTCACGGCCGGCCTCTTCCAGCCCCTGTTTGCGCCCCTCGGCAATCTGCCGCAGGTCGCCGCGGATGGTATAGAACTCAAGTCCGTGCTGGCGGGCAAGCGCAGATGTGAAAGCTTGATCAGCGTCCGACGCCTCTCCGCGCAACAGGTGATTGAAGTGCGCCACCGCGAGCACGATGCCCAGCTCCGCGCACAGTTCGAGCAGCACGCGCAGCAGCGCCACGGAGTCAGCTCCGCCTGAGACGGCAACGGCCACGCGGTCGCCCGCGCGAAGCAGGTTGCGTTCGCGAATGTAGTGGAGCACTTGATCGCGCACGGAATGATGGTAAAGCCGACGGCTGTCGCGAGCAAAAGGGCTTTGGCCGCGGATTTTCACAGATCTACACGGATGGGGTCAGGTTTTCAAAGACCTGAAGAAAATCCGTGTAAATCTGCGACCGAGTTGTTGTTCTCGTCGCGCTATGCAAAGAGCTCGGGGTCGGTGGCCACCAGACGGTGCAGCAGATCGGCCCACAAGGGTTCGAGCGCGTTCATCTGGGCGATGCCGGCGCGGACCTGCTGTGCTACCTCGGGCTTGATTGGCTGAGGTGTCAGGCCGGTCGCGCGGGCGGCGGAGAGTACCGACAGATTGCGCGCCACCATGCCTTCCAGCAGGATCATGGCGAACACCGCGTACTGAACGTTGGGGCCGGTGGTGATCGCTCCGTGGTTGGGCAGGATCACGGCGCGACTCTTGCCCAGCGCGAGCGCAGCCGCCTTGGTGCGCTCTTCGCCCGAGGCCAGGCCCTCGTAGTCCTCGTCCACCACGGCAACGTCTCCGGCGAGAATGCAGCTCTCCTGGTCGTAAGTCTCGGGCACCTTGCGGAACGTGCTCCACGTGACCGTCGCGGGCGGATGCGTGTGCAGCACACAGACCGCATGCGGATTGTAGCGATGAATGATGCCGTGCAACTCAACTGTCTCGTTGAGGCGGGCATTCTTCTGCGCGGTGTGGTCCTCGATGATGTTGCCGCGGAAGTCGAGCGTCAGAATGTCGTTGGGATGCAGCGTGGCGAACGATGGGCCGAAGCGGTTCATCAGCATGCGGTCGGGAGCGATAGCCACGCTGATGTGTCCGGCGTTGGCGACGCTCATGCCCTGGCGGTAGAGAATGCGCGCCGCACAGCAGATGTCGAACTTGATCTGGTCGAGGTTGAGCTGGGGCTTGGCTTCGGTTGGGGCTGAGGCTGCCATGGTTCCCTCCGTGCGGGCATTCTACAGCGGTTCCAGGGAGGCTGCACCTAGCGGATGAGGAGTACTTCCTTCGAATTCGTTCTGGCTGGATTTCGACCTTGGCCCGTCCGCGCCGCGGTTACAATGACTACGGTGCCCAAGTTCTTCGACAATCCGGCCGAACGCACCGCGCCCCTGGGCGCCCGCGTCCCCGCGTCCGTAACGCTCGGCACTGTCGAAATCCGTCCCGCCACTGTGCTGGCGCCCATGGCCGGTATCACCGACACCGTCTTCCGCCGCTTTATTCGCAACCTTGGCGGATGCGGCCTGATGATGACCGAGTTCACCTCCGCCGACGGCATCACTCGCCACAAAGACAAGAAGGCCAAGCGCTACCTCACGTTTTATGGTGACGAGCATCCCATCTCGGCGCAGTTATTCGGCAGCGACCCGGCGACACTATCGCAGGCCGCGAAGATCGTGCAAGACATGGGCTTCGACCTCGTCGATCTCAACCTCGGCTGCCCGGCGCGGAAGGTTGTTACCTGCAACGGAGGCTCCGGCCTGCTGCGCAATCTCCCGCTCATCAAGACGATCTTCGAGTCGGTCCGCGCCGCCGTGTCCATTCCGTTCACCGTCAAGTTCCGCGCCGGATGGAACGACAAGGAAGTCGTCCACATCGAGCTTGCGAAAATGGCCGAAGCCTGCGGACTCGCCGCAGTGGCCCTCCACGCCCGCACTCGCGAGCAGGGTTACAGCGGACAGGCGCGCTGGGAGTGGATCGCCGCGCTCAAAGATGCCGTGAAGATTCCCGTCATCGGCAACGGCGACATTCGCTCGCCCGAAGACGCCGCCGCCATGGTCGCCGAGACCGGCTGCGACGCCGTCATGATCGGCCGCACTGCCGCCTCCAATCCGTGGATCTTCCGCCAGATCGAGCAGTACACCGCCACCGGCCGTTACGACACTCCGACCGAAGCCGACCGCTACCAGATGATCCGCACCTACTTCACCATGCTGGCTGACGAAAAGGTTCAAGGCGCGCCCGGCAAGATGAAGCAGTTCGCCGCCTGGTTCACCCACGGTGTCGCCCACGGAGCGCACCTCCGTAAGGCCGTCTACGAGTCCCACAATGAGGTAGAAATCCTCGCCGCCGTGGACCGCTTCTTTGAGAGTCTGCTCGCCGGACACCTGCCGAATTCTCCGACCGAACCCTCCGAAGCGGCTTCCTCGCCCCTCGAGTTGACTGCGTCTGCTAGCCTTTAGTCGCGCGATTGCGCACGAAAGGCCCTTCCGTGATCCCGTTGCCGTCTCGCCTCTCGCAACTGTCGCTGCTGCTGGCCGGCCTCGCGCTGGCTCTCACCCCCGCTGCGCGCGCCGCGGTGAAGCTCCCCAACATCCTCAGCGATCACGCCGTCCTGCAGCGCGACGCCCCCATCCACATCTGGGGCTGGGCGGATCCCGGCGAGAGCGTCACCGTGACTTTCCATGATCAGCAGCGCTCGACCGCTGCCGACCGACTCGGCCATTGGGAGATTTATCTCGCGCCCGAACACGCCGGCGGGCCGTATGAACTGCGCGTCGTCGCCGCCAACTCCATCGTTCTGTCTGACGTCCTCGTCGGAGACGTGTGGTTTGCTTCCGGCCAATCCAACATGGAAATGCCCCTCGAGGGCTTTCCTGGAAACGCTGTGCTCAAGAACGCTGCCCAGGAAATCGCGACCGCCGACCGTCCCAACATTCGCCTCCTGCACATCCCGCAGAAAGCATCCAACTATCCCTTACAGGACCAGCCCGCCACTTGGACACCCTGCACCCCGGGCACGGCATCGAGCTTTTCGGCGGTGGCCTATCTCTTCGGACGCGAGATCGAACAGCGCGAGCACATCCCGGTCGGACTGATCGACTCCACCTGGGGCGGATCTCCGGCGGAAGCCTGGATCAGCCTCGATGCCATCTCCGCCGACGCCTCGCTCATGCCGGTTTTCGCCGTCTGGTCAGCCCTCGCCGACAAGCAGCAGGACACCCCCGCCGTGGTGAAAGCCGAGGAGCGCGAAGACGCAGCAGACAAGCTGGCGGGCCGCCCTGTGCCCCAGCATCACTGGCACCCCGATCTGGATTCGTGGAGGCCCGCCGCCCTCTTCAACGCGATGGTGGCGCCAGCCATCTCTTTCGCCCTCAAAGGAGTCATCTGGTACCAGGGTGAGACCAATACTGACGGCGGCCGCGCCAATCTCTACCAGCGGGTCTTCTCCACCCTCATCTCGGATTGGCGCAGCCAGTGGCAGCAGGGCAATTTCCCCTTCCTGTACGTCCAGATCTCGAGCTGGGAGGCCGACAACTCCGGAGCCTGGGGAACCGTCCGCGATCAGCAACGCCGTACTCTGGACCTCGTCAACACGGCCATGGCGGTCAGCCTCGACGTGGGCGATAGGGAAAACATTCATCCCGCCGACAAGCAGACAGTCGCCGCGCGACTAGCTCTGGGCGCACGTGCTCTCGCCTATGGCGAGGCCGTCGAGTATTCCGGCCCGCTCTTCCGCCAGGCTACGGTTGAAGACACCGGCATGCGCGTTTGGTTCAACCACACTAGCGGAAAGCTGGTTTCCAAGCCGCCCACCCTGGCCGCCTTTGAGGTCGCGGGCGAGGACCACCATTTCGTAGCGGCCACCGCCCGCATCGAGGGCGACACGGTTTTCGCCAGCAGTCCGCAGATCGCGCAGCCCCGCTATGTACGCTACGCCTGGGCCGACGTACCCGAAGGCACGCTCTTCAACGCCGCGGGACTGCCCGCTTCCACCTTCACCTCCGAGCCGACGCGACTTGCGCCCTGCATGCAGCCATGTGCCCATTGACGTGCGAGGGTTCATGCCGATTTCAGTGTCAACGCCGCCCGACCGTCGCTTTGAAGGGGCACGGCTTCGCGCCTGCCAAAAAATACGCGTTTCGCGTAGACCCGCCGCCGGCCTGTCCAACAGACTGACCAGATCCTCCCCGGCAGTTTTCCTCTTCGGAACATTCCCCGCCATCGCCGCGTACTATGGCTCACGACCGAGGAGGTGCCCATGCGCAAGCGCTGGAAAGAAGTAGGCTTAGGATTATTGACCATGCTGGTCGCTCTGCTTGCCATCAGCGGGCTGCAAATCGTTTACAAGAAATATCTCCCCACAGACTTGGGAATGCTGGCCGTGGCGGCAACATTTCTGCTGGCCTACCTCGCCGGAGCCCGTTGGATCGAGCGCCGCCCCTCGCGCGAGCTTGCCCCCGGCCACGCCGTGCCCGAACTCGCCGCTGGGCTGACCCTTGGATTCGCGCTCTTTTCGGGAGTCATGGCGGCACTTTGGGCGATGGGTGTCTACCACCCCACGGGATGGGGCGGCGCCCAGGGACTTGCCGCCGGACTGGCACTTGCCGTGATGTCCGGTGTTATTGAAGAACTTCTGTTTCGCGGCATCCTCTTTCGCCTTAGCTCCCGCCTCATCGGCACCTGGGGAGCGTTGCTCTTCACCTCGGCGCTCTTCGGCCTCGCACACCTCGGCAACAAGGGAGCTACTCTCAGCAGCGGAGTGGCCATCATGCTCGAAGCCGGAGTCCTGCTGGGCGCAGCCTACGCCGTGACCGAACGCCTCTGGCTCCCCTTCGGCCTGCACATCGCCTGGAACTTCACCGAAGGTTCCGTCTACGGCATGCAAGTTTCCGGCAACACCGCCGCCACCGGACTGGTGCGCGGCTCGCTCACCGGCCCACCCCTGCTGACCGGCGGCGCCTTCGGCCCCGAAGCTTCCATCATCGCCGTGATCCTCTGCCTGCTCGCCGCCGTCTATCTGCTCTACCGTACGATCAAGCTCGGCCGCATCGAACCACCCGCGTGGTCGCAGTCAGCCATAGACCGCTCGAGTCCAGCTCTCCTTGGACCGACGATCTCCGGCTTACACTGAGGTTCGCGTTCGGCGCACATCCGCGACTTCGTTCTTGCCGTTGCCTTTCGCGCTGGCCACCTTTGTTCTTGAGGTGGAAGCACCACGCTTTTAACGTGGTGAATTGCGCTCGCGCAACTTTTTCGGGCTTTCAGCCCTGGCAAGGCCGCGATGAACACCAGCCCCCTGTCAAGCTTCGTCCGCGCTCCCCGCGGTTGCATCTGCCTTTGTGACCTGACTTATCCGGGTCATCCGTATAAATACATGGTCGTTTTTGTCTTTCGCTAATGAACGTGCGCCTCATCCACCGACGCATGCTTCAGCCCCAACTTCTCATGCTCGATCTTCGTCAGCTCCGCCGCATCTTCCTTAATCCGATACGCCGTATCCATGCCCACATTCGCAAACCGCTGCACTGTCTTCGACGTCGGCCACGTCACGTCAACCTGCGACACCCTCTTCGCATCCCCCAGCCCGATATGCTGCCGAATCGGGTTGCCGCCGAAGCTCGACCCATATCCGACAGTGCGGTAGATGTGCCTCGGGCCCTCAGGCGTTTCGGCCGTCACCTCGATGCGTGCCCCAAACGCCGCGCGATTCGTGGTCACGCCCTGCAGCTCCAGCGAAATCCAATGTCCGCCGTGCCCCGGATTCTCGAACAGCACGCTCTGATACGTGTCTCCCGGCAGCGCCCCACCGATCTCCTCGAAGACGTCTTCATCGCCATCGTTGTCGATATCGCCGAACGCCACGGCATGTCCCTTTTGCAGGTGCCCGAACCCGCCCGACGTCGTCACATCCTGAAACGACTTCCCGCCATCGTTGCGGAACATGCGGTTGGGCAGCAGCGCTTCCAGCTCCGACGTGCCCGTGCCCAGATAAATGTCGAGCCAGCCATCGTTGTCGAGGTCGCCAAAGCTCGCGCCCATCGCCAGAATCGCCCGATCCAGATGCACCTGCTTGGTGACGTCGGTAAACGTGCCGTCATGATTGTTGTGATACAGCCGCGGCGTCTCCGCCTTGTACGGCTTGCCCAACTCGAACGCTCCAACATCATTCAGCGTGTCGTTGTAGTAGCCGGCGGCAAAGATGTCGGGCCAGCCGTCGTTGTCATAGTCGAAGAACCACGTCGCGAAGCTATGCAGGGGCTCCGCCACCCCCGCCTGCGTCGTCACGTCCGTGAACTTCCACCTATCAGCTCGCGGATGCTTCGCATCCCGCGGCCCGTCATTGCGAAATAGCAAGTTCGGTTGCCCCTTGCGCGACACATACAAATCCGAC
The DNA here is from genome assembly GCA_963758255.1 of uncultured Acidobacteriaceae bacterium. Lineage (GTDB taxonomy): Bacteria > Acidobacteriota > Terriglobia > Terriglobales > Acidobacteriaceae > DASRAA01. Next base: position 438,088 of record CAVWUX010000008.1, on the reverse strand, counting down.
CGTCCATCATTATTAAAGTCGCCCCACGCCACGCCCTTCACGAATCCCAAATCCGCCAGCCCGTTCGCCGCGCCCACCTCGGTAAACGTCCCATCGTGATTGTTGTGAAACAACTGCGACGGATGCTTCTCCTGACCCGTCTGCTCGTGCCCCACAAACAAATCCAGCCAGCCGTCGTTGTCGAAGTCCGCCCACGCCGCCGTCTGCGTCGGATGCAGCGACATCAGCCCCGCCCGCTTCGTCACGTCCTCAAACGTCCCATTGCCATTGTTCCGCAGCAGCGACATCGGATACTTCCCATGCTCCGCCCACCATCCTCCGCGCAGCACCAGCACATCCGGATGCCCATCGTTGTCGTAGTCCGCCGCCACCAGGTTCAACCCGCCCACCTCGCCTACGAGCCCGGCTTCCTTCGTGCGCTCCGTGAACGTGCCATCGCCGTTGTTGTGAAAGAACCGCAACTGGTCGAGCGGCCCCGACGACGAGATCATCAGGTCCAGCAGCCCGTCGCCGTCGAAGTCCTCCATCACCGCGCCTCCCGCGTGTCCAGTGACGCCCACTCCCACGCTGCCCGCCACATCGGCAAACCGTCCGACGTCATATTCGGACTTGAATAGCTCCGGCGCTGCCACCCACTGCGGCGGAACCTCCTGCGGCCACTTGCCCAATTGCATGTAGGCAATGTTGAGCAGCCAGCGCGCCAGCAGGTTCTGTGGATCCTGCTGCAGCGTCACCGTTAGCTCGCGAATCGCGCCCTCCGCCCCACGCTTCTCCTGATGGACCCCCGATCCCGCAATCGGAAAAATGCACGAGTTCTGGGTGTGATGCTGTACGCAATTCTCCTGCTCGCCCAGCCGCAGGTACGCCAATGCCAGCGTGTCGCGCAGTTGCTGCTCGGAGTAGGGCCCCAGCCGCACCGACAGCTCCTCACAGCGCTCGCGGATCAGCTCAATCTGCTCCACCGCCCCGGCACTGTCTCCCGCGCGCAGCAAGTTTTCCGCCAGCGCCCAGCGATCGCGCAACTCGTCTTTCCAGCTTGTGTCATTGACCAGCTTGAGCTTCAGGTCGGTGGCGCGCTCGGCATCTTTACTGGGATCGGTGGCGACATCCTGCTCGCGAAAGATCTTCGCCAGCAGTTCGCCCATTTCTTTGGTGCTGGGGGCCTGGTAGGATTCAGCGGGCTGCGCGCGCACCGGCTCTGAACAAGGCGCCAACAGCGCAGACACCGCTAAGATAAATCCGAATAACCGCTCCATCGTGGCCGGGAACTTCCGCAGGATTTTTGGGGTGGAGCGCAACGCCCCGATGCTACCACACGCCCTTGAATAAACCTTGGACTTGGGCCAGTTCGATCCCGCCTCTTTTCTTGTCATCACGAAGTCGCCGTGGCGACCCGGAGATCTGCTCTCTCCTCAACACAGGGAAAGCTGAATTTTCGCAGACCGTCAACTCCTCATAGCCGCTTCTGGGTCCGTTGTTCGAGTTTGACAGCCCGTCCGAACCTGCTACCCTTGATACTGCCGATGTGTGCTTCTTTGGCCGCTGAGGAACATCCAATCGCTATGGGAAAATTGCGCCAATACCTTCGTTTTATGACTGCCGTGCAACTCCTGCCTGCGCTGGAAAGCGGAGAGGAGACCCTGGTCGGCGGGCAGGCTGTGCTGGAGGGCGTAATGATGCGCTCGCCGCATGCCTGGGGTATCTCGGTGCGCAAGCCGGATGGCACGATTTCGACGCATTCCGAGCCGCTGGAGCGGCTTTCGGAGAAGCATCCGTGGATGGGCTGGCCGGTGGTTCGCGGCGTCATGACGCTGGGACAGGCCATGGTGCTGGGCTTCCGCGCGCTGCGCTACTCGGCCGATGTGGCGCTGGACCAGGCTCCGGCGGACGAGAATGGCAAGAAAGTGGAGATGAGCGGATGGGTGATGGCGCTCAACGTTATCTTCTCGGTGGGATTCTTCATCGCGCTATACAAGTTCGTTCCGCTGGTGGCGGCCACCAAACTCAAGAGCGTCTATCCTGCGTTCGGCAACCAGGTGATGTTCAACCTGGTCGATGGCGTGGTGCGCATCGCGATCTTCCTGCTGTTTATCTGGGCCGTGTCCCTGATGCCCGACATTCTGCGCGTCTATCAGTACCACGGAGCCGAGCACAAGACGGTGTTTGCCTTTGAGTCGCGCGATCCGCTGACCATCGAGAATGCGCAGTCGTATTCGACATTTCACCCGCGCTGCGGAACCAGCTTCCTGATGACCGTGATGCTGATTTCGATCGTCGTGTACATGCTGTTTCCTGTCCACACGTTCTGGGCGAAGTTCGCGCTGAGGGTGGCGCTGCTTCCGGTGATCGCCGGGCTGTCGTACGAGATGATCCGCTTCGCCGCCAAGCATGGCTCGTCGCTGTTTGCGCTTCTGACCAAGCCGGGATTGTGGCTGCAACGGATTACCACCAAGCCCCCGTCAGACGACCAGGTGGAATGCGCCATCAGCGCGCTGAATGAAGCTATGGAGCTGGAAAAGGTCCACGGCGGCGAGCTGGTGATTGCCTAGCGGCGCCCGCCGCTAAGAACTGTCGTCCCCAATTTTGGTTGTGCGGAACCGCTCCTGAGTTCCGCGCACCTGTTCCCGTAGAATGAATTGTCTGGCCGTGCGCATGGTTGTGCGAAACGGCCCAAGTGAGCATTCATGTTTGAGCGTCTAGAACAGATCGAATTGAAGTACGAAGAGCTGAATAAGGCTCTGGCGTCGCCGGAGATCGTCTCCGATTCGCAGCGCTATCAGAAGACCGCCAAGGCCCACAGCGAAATCGCACCCATCATCGAAAAGTATCGCGAATACAAAGACCTGACCCGCGGGATCGAGGAGAGCAAGAGTCTGGTTGAGGGCGAAACCGATCCGGAGATGCTCGCCTACGCGCATGAGGAGCTCGCCAAGCTGGATAAGCGTGTACATGAGGTCGAGGCAGAGCTGAAAGCCTTGCTGTTGCCCAAGGACCCCAACGACGAGAAGAACGTGATCCTGGAGATTCGTGCGGGAACCGGTGGAGACGAAGCCACGCTGTTCGCGGCGGAGATGTTTCGCATGTACAGCCGCTACGCCGAAATGAATCGCTGGAAGGTCGAGGTACTTTCGAGCTCGGATTCCGGCGTAGGCGGGCTGAAGGAAGTCATCGCCATCATCGAGGGTCAGGGCGTGTATTCCCGGCTGAAGTATGAGAGCGGCGTGCATCGCGTGCAACGCGTGCCGCAGACCGAGACCCAGGGACGGGTGCATACCTCGGCGGTCACCGTGGCCGTGCTGCCGGAGGCCGAAGATGTGGACGTGAAGATTGAGCCGAAGGACATTCGCATCGATACGTTTTGCTCGTCGGGACCGGGCGGGCAGTCGGTGAACACTACGTATTCGGCGGTGCGCATCACGCACCTGCCGACCAACACGGTGGTGAGTTGCCAGGACGAGAAGTCGCAGATCAAGAATCGCGAAAAAGGGATGCGCGTGCTGCGCGCCCGGCTCTACGAAATGGAGCAGCAGAAGCAGCAGGATGCGTTGGCCAAGGAACGCAAGGCCATGGTGGGATCGGGCGACCGCAGCGAGAAGATCCGGACGTACAATTTTCCGCAGAATCGCGTGACCGACCACCGCATCGGGTTCACCGCGCACCAGTTGCCCGAGTTCATGGACGGCAAGCTGCAGCCCATGATCGATGCGTTGATCACGCATTTCCAGGCGGAAAAGATGAAGTCTGAGTCGGTAACGGTGGGATAGAAGAATTTTCATCTCGGCCGGAGACAGGAAAGCAGATCCCTCGCTCCGCTCGTGACGACAAGTTGTAAGGGTTATCGCTCCGTTGTGAGAATCTATGGAGCAGCCGCTAAAATCTCTCCGTGCAACTCAAGCAAGCGCTCGCGTCGGCGTTAGAACGATTGGAGGCTTCCGACGTGGGCTCGCCTCGCCTCAACGCTGAGACGCTGCTCATGTTCGTACTCGGTGTCAATCGTGCGTACCTCTACGCGCATCCCGAGCGCGAGCTGACGTCTGAAGAACAGGCCCGTTACGACGACGTTATCGCGCAACGTTCGACGGGCATGCCCGCGCAGTACATCACCGGGCATCAGGAATTCTGGGGATTGGATTTTGTCGTTTCTCCGGCCGTACTGATTCCTCGGCCGGAGACAGAACACCTGGTTGAGACAGTGCTGGAGTTGGCGCGCGGAGTGGCGTCGCCCAAAGATCGTTGACGTTGGCACAGGCTCGGGCTGCATCGCCTTGGCGCTGGCGCATGAGTTGAAGAACGCAGAGGTGCTTGGTGTTGATCTGTCGATTGAGGCACTGGAGATTGCCCGCGCCAACGCCGCACGTCTGCAGTTGAACGGCAGAGCGAAATTCCTGCAGAGCAATGTGCTGGAAGCGCTGGCCGAGGTTGATGATTTCGATTTCGTCGTGAGCAATCCGCCGTACGTGGGCAAGAACGAAGCCGACAAGGTGCAGCGATCGGTGTTCGAGTTTGAGCCCAGGATGGCGGTGTTTTCCGGCGAGAGTGGCCTGGATGTCATTCGGCCGCTGATCGAGCAGGCGCACGCCGCGCTCAAGCCCGGCGGGTGGCTGGCGATGGAGATCGGCTACTCCATGCGCGACATGGTGCTGGAACTACTTAATCCCACATTGTGGGATGACATTCGCGTGGTGCCGGATTTGCAGGGGATACCGCGGGTGGTCGCGGCGCGGAAGCGCTAGTGCCGGAAGTGCCGCACGCCGGTGACACCATCGCCAGCCCAAGTTTGTTGGCGGTGTCGATCACTTCCTGGTCGCGCACCGAGCCGCCGGGCTGGATGATCGCCGTTGCGCCGGCTTCGGCGATGACTTCGACTCCGTCAGGGAACGGGAAGAACGCGTCGGATGCGGCGACCGAGCCCTTGATGCCCAGCACCGACTTCATGGCTCCGAGGCGCGCTGAGTCCACGCGGCTCATCTGGCCGGCACCGACGCCGGTGGTCTGGCCGTTGCGAGCGTAGAGGATGGCGTTCGACTTCACGTGCTTGCAGACCTTCCAGGCAAACAGCAGGTCGCGCATCTCCTGCTCGGTGGGCTTGCGTTCGCTGACGACTTTCAGGTCCGCATCGGTCAATGGGCGCACGTCATTGTCCTGCAGCAGCACGCCACCGGAGACATTCTTCAGCACCCATTTCTGCTCCATGGGGACGACTTCAACCAGGCGCAGGTTCTTCTTCGCGGAGAAGATCTCGCGCGCGGAGGGTTCGAAGCCCGGCGCTGCGATGACTTCGAGGAACAGCTTCGCCATTTCGGCGGCGGTCGCGGCGTCGATTGACTGGTTCACCCCAACCACGCCACCGAACGCCGAGACCGGATCGCACTCCAGTGCGCGTTTGTAGGCCTCTGACAATGTGGGAGCTATGGCGGTGCCGCAGGGGTTGGTGTGTTTGATGATGGCGACCACCGTCTCGTCGAACTCCTGCGCCAGGTCCCAGGCCGCCTGCAGATCGACGATGTTGTTGTAGCTGAGTTCCTTGCCCTGCAACTGCTTGCCGTTGGCGACTCCTTTGCCCGAGCCGTCGCTGTAGAGCGCGGCTTTCTGGTGCGGGTTTTCACCATAACGCAGATCGAAGGCTTTGTTGAACGACAGTCGCAGCGTTGCCGGAAAATCCTCGCCGCGCACTGAGATCAAACACAGCGGTCTCGGGCGTGGCGATGCGCTCCAGCGTCGAGGCAATCGCGGAATCGTAGGCTGCGGTCGTCGCAAATGCTTTTTGCGCCAGCCGCCACTTGGTCTGCAGCGAGAGCGATCCGCCACTGGTCTGCATCTCCCGGGCAATCGGGCTCGTAGTCGCTCGGAGAGGTGACGATGGCGACGTCCTGAAAATTCTTGGCCGCCGAGCGCACCATCGACGGTCCACCGATGTCGATGTTCTCGATGATGTCGTGAAATTCGACGCCCGGCTTGGAGGCCGTCTTCTCGAAGGCGTAGAGATTCACGACGACCATGTCGATGGGCTCGATGCCATGTTCGGCCACGGCGGCGCGGTGTTGCGGGTTGTCCCGGACATGCAGAATACCGCCGTGCACTTTCGGATGCAGCGTCTTCACTCGCCCATCGAGCATTTCGGGAAAACCAGTCAGCTCAGAAATGTCTTTTACGGCGATGCTGGCATCCCTTAGCAGCTTCGCCGTGCCACCAGTCGAAATTAACTCCACACCTATGGCGCCGAGTTGACGCGCAAAATCGACCAGTCCGCTCTTGTCGGTGACACTGAGAAGTGCTCTTTGAATCTTCGCCATGAATGCCTCGTGAGGATAGAAAGGTTGCGGGCAGTCGCGCTGAACTGCGCGCTGCCCGTCCACATTGCAGGATATCGGAAGTGCCGCTTACTGAGTAATGTCGATCACAAAGGAAGGAGCAAGCCAGTGGGATTGCGCCGCCGGCGCCATTTCAGAGGCGGTGCTTTGCAGAACATGAGGCCGCCAGTTCGAGCTAGCGACTCGCGGGAGCCGCCATCTTCTTCACCATGGCGATGACGAGCTTGCGGTCGCTGTCGTTCAGGCTCGACGAGTAGCGGCGAATCTGAGTGAGGAACCGCACTTCGTCATCGGCCAGATGTGGCGCCGCCTTGGCGCCGTTGTCGCCGTCATTTTCAGCGAAGAATTGGGCCAGGGGCAGATCCATGGCGGTCGCGATCTTGGCCAGCGTATCGAGCGAAGGGATGGTGTGTCCGTTTTCCACCCGCGACAGATAACAGCGCAACAGTCCGGTGCGCTTCTCGATGTCGCCCTGCGACATGCCTTTTTGCAAGCGATAGTTGCGGATGGTTTCGCCGATATTCATGCCAGACCGGTTTCCTTAATTGAAGTGGGCCTAAAGTTGACAGAATAGTAACGACTTGTCCTCCGAGAGGCAAGTAAAACTTGTGTTTTGCAGTATTTATTTTTCGGTCTTAGCAGAAATCGAATGGTAACCAGTTACCTATTTATCACTAAAGTGATGGAGTCGTGCGCGACTCACGTGGCACCTTTATGGGTCAAATGAGCGACACTTAGAGGATCAGCTCCATGTATGACAAGCCCGCGACGCGAGGAACAGCTTCGTCGTCGATTTCTTCGAACCCAAAGCGGCGGTAGAGTTCGACGGCGATTCGCATACTGTCGGGGTGAGTGTCGAGTCGCAGACGCGCGTAACCCAGGCGCCGTGCGACCTGAATGATCCGCTCGACCAGCCTGTTGCCCAGCTTCTCTCCGCGGAAGGCTGGCCCGACATAGAGGCGCTTCATCTCGCACGCTCCCGCAAGCGGGAACGCACGCAGTCCCACGCAACCGGCCGGCTGACGAGCGGCCATGGCCAGCAGCAGCGTTCCACCGGGAGGCGCATATTCTCCGGGAAGGTCGAGCCATTCCCGATCCGCAAAGCGATAAGGCGCGGGCAATTCGGACTGATAGGCCTGAAACAGCGAGCGAACTTCTTCGATGTGTTCGGGGGTACTGACCTCGACGATTTCAGCAACCGGCGGCATCCTCGCGGACTCACCCCATCAAGATTCCGCCGTTGACCTTCAGCACTTCGCCGGTAATGTAGCCGGCTTCCTCGGAGGCGAGGAATTTTACGGCGTGGGCCACGTCGAGATCGCTGCCGGCGCGTCCCAGGGGAATGTTCTTGACCATGCTTTCTTTCAGCTCGTCGGGTAGCACCGAGGTCATCGCGGTCTCAATCCAGCCGGGAGCGACAGCATTAACGGTGATGTTGCGCGAGGCGACTTCGCGCGCCACGGCCATGGTCAAACCGATAAGGCCCGCCTTGGACGCGGCATAGTTCGCCTGACCGGCTTGCCCGATCTGGCCGAAGATGCTGGTGATGTTGATGATCCGGCCCCAGCGCTGCTTGAGCATGGATCCGATGACGGCCTGGGTGAGAAGGAATGGCGCGGTGAGGTTGGTGTTGAGTACTTCGTCCCAGTCGGCGCGCTTCATGCGCATGACCAACTGGTCGCGGGTGACGCCGGCGTTGTTCACCAGAATGTCGATCTTGCCGAAGTGAGCTATGACAGCTTTCACTCCCACCTTGATCTCTTCTTCGTTGGCGACATCGATCTTGAATACTTCGGCGTCGCCGCCCGCGGAGGCGATTTCAGCGGCGACTTGCTGCAGCTTTTCTTGATTGCGCGCGCACAGCGCGACCCTGGCCCCAGCGGCTGCCAGCAGTAGCGCGCAAGCCCGGCCGATTCCCTGCGATGCTCCGGTGATGAGCGCGACGCGCCCTTCCACTCCTGCCATGTCGTTCTCCTGGTGAACCAAAGCAGGATTATAACCACCGCGTCACAGCACGATCTTGCGCAGCGCTAGATTAGTCGTTCCGGCGCCCAGACCAGCACCGTGAGAGAGCGCGAAAAGTGCGTGAGGTCCGGGGCCGCCGGGAGTTCGAAGCCCGCAGTTTGCGCCATGGTGTTGAGCTCCAGCTCGACAGCAGCCATCTGCAATTCCCACGGCAAGTGATGAATATCGGCGCGATAAAGGCGACTGCGGCTGGCAGTGTAAAGACAATAGCGTTCGGTCAGGAAATGCTCAGCCGATCCGGGCTGGGCATGAAATGCGGGCGCAGCCGGCCCATAGGACGCACGCAGCTCTGCTGGCTTAGGTCCATGACTGCGTTTCGTACGGTAATCGATTTTTGGACCGCCGCGGCCTCTCACCTTCATGACCGCATGCCAATATGGCAAGCGATAGAAGATGCGCGCTCCCCACACGGCGGATAGATGACTGGCGTCGAGGCTGAAGAAATAGACGCCCGGTTTGCCGTTGAAGGTGACGTAGGTGCGCACGTTGATCTCGGAGAAGTGCGAAATATAGGGCAGCGACGGCACTCCCGGGGGGCGGAGATGGTTCATCCAGAACGGAGTGATAGAAACCCATGCGCGTTGCTGATAGGTGTCGAGGGTCAAGACCTCGGGGACGAGAGCTCGAAGCTTCTCGGGAGCCATCTCGTAGTGCAGAAATAGCAGGTCGTTCCAGCGCTGGGTCATGACCCACGGCGTCATGGGCGCGGGCCACGGACGATGCCGGGTCGCGAACAGGATGGAATCAGCGCCCACCCAGCTGGTCCGGCCTTCTTCAGGTGCGGCAGGCGAGGCTTGGGGAGGTTGGGACAAAGTCGTCACAGCGATTTTATCGCGCTCACGCAGTCATGGCGGCGCGAAACGGGTGGAGATTTCCTCAGCTCCGCCGGTTTCCTCCATTGCTCAAAGCTTCTGCTCAACCTATGATTCAGCACAATGTCGAACCATACAAAACCTGCCGCCGATTCCAGCGGAAACCACTCCGATTCTGAAGCCACCACCGATGTTTACGCCGTCCACGGGGCCGATCCCGAGGTGCTGGCGTATGGCATGGCGAAATATTCGCGGTCGGCGCTTTCGCTGCGCGAGTCGCTGGCCGAACTCAACGAACAGAAGGCCGAAAAGTTTCTCAACACGTTCTATTTTCAGTACGGCCATCGCAGCATCGCCGACCTGGCTCACGTGGCATTTGCAGTAGAGAAGCTGTCGATCCTGGCGGCCACCGTTGTTGTCGACGAGCCGCGCTGGGACGGGCAGGAGCGCTCCACCCGCTATCAGGATTTCCAGAAGAGCGGCTACTTCGTTCCCGATTTTGGCGACGACGAAGCTTCGCGGAGTCTCTATCGCGAGACGATCGATTTCCTCTTCAGCGAGTACCGGCACTTTTCGCAGGAGATGTTCCATTACCTTCAGGAGCGCACTCCCAAGCCGACGGAGATGAAGCAGGATGCGTACGAGCGCACGCTGAAGGCGCGGGCCTTCGATCTGTCGCGTTATCTCCTACCGCTGGCGACGAACACGTCGCTGGGACAGATCGTCAGCGCACGCACGCTGGAAAACCAGGTGTCGCGGCTGCTGTCCGATACCCATGCTGAAATTCGCCGGATCGGCGAATTACTGAAGCAGGCGGCGCGCCAGGATTCCTACAACGTGAATCGCAACGCCGCGCGCGAGCTGGCAGAGCAGATTGAGCGCGAGTCTCCCGGGGTGGCCGATCGCGCCACTGCGTTGTTATTGCGCGAGGTGCGAGTGGCCCCGACGCTGATGAAGTACGCCGAGCCCAACGCTTACGATTCTGAAACCCGACGGGAATTGACTGCGGCCGCCGCCGAATTGCTCGCCGACGAGCCCATTGAGGCAGCGCCGTTGGTTGATCTGCTGGACGACGAGCCGCTGGAGATCGAGCTTGCTACGACGTTGCTCTATCAGTACTCGCATCATTCGTACCGTCAGATTCGCGGAATCGTTGCGGGCATGAGCGACTCGCAGCGCCGCGAGATCGTCGATCTGGGTCTGCGCCATCGCGGGCGTTTCGACGAAGTGGCGCGCGCTTACTGCAGTGGCCAGAAATTCCGCTTCGACATTCTGATGGACATTGGCGGCTTCCGCGACATGCATCGCCACCGTCGCTGCGTGCAGATCGTGCAGGAGTACACCACGCGACATGGCTACGACCTTCCCGATGACATCGAGGCAGCGCAGCTTACCTCGCGCTACGACGCGACCATGGCGCGAGCCCGGGATACAGCGGAGCGGCTGTCATCGCGAGCAAGTGACGAAGCGGAGGAGCAGTCGCAGTATGTGATTCCGCTCGCCTACCGCAAGCGCGCGCTATTCAAGATGGACCTGGCGGAGGCGATTTACATCAGCGAGTTGCGCACCGGGCCGGCGGGACACTTCTCGTATCGCAATGTGGCTTACGCCATGTACGAGGCCGTAGCACAACGCTATCCCGAATTGGCGAAGTATTTTCGCGTCACAGACGTACGTGATCCCGTGGATTTACTGAAGCGTTAACCCGGGCGGGGTCGCTGGAGACCGCGCATCATGTGGGAATGACAGCTAAGTAGCTTTAGAAACAGAGACTAAGGCAGGATCGCGGAGATCGCTGTCACAACCGAATGTGATAGTGCGACATTGGGTACTTTCGTAACTTGCTATTTCGCTATTTCTTCGCTTTTGGAGGCCGGTGCGTTATATACTACGCCGTCGGTCAACATGCGCTTCTCCAATGGGTAACGTGCACTGGCTTGAGCGCCTGCCCCACTGACTTAACGCAATTCATAAATTTCGGCGGCCGACTGGGAGTACCACTTCCCGGCAACAAGGCTGCACAGGAGCGGTAATCATGGCGGACGAAAAAACGGAAAAAAGCCGTGCAGTGGATGTAGCGATATCGCAAATCGAAAAGCAGTTCGGCAAGGGCTCGATCATGAAGCTGGGGACCAAGGAAGCTGTGGTTCCCATTGCGGTGATTTCCACGGGATCCATTTCCTTTGACGCGGCTTTGGGAGTTGGTGGCATTCCTCGCGGCCGGGTGATCGAGGTTTTCGGACCGGAATCCTCCGGCAAGACCACGATCGCTTTGCAGGTCATTGCCGAGGCGCAGAAGCAGGGTGGCATGGCGGCCTTCGTGGACGCCGAGCATGCGCTTGATCCCATCTACGCGAAGAGACTCGGCGTCGATGTGGATAATCTGCTGGTCTCACAGCCTGACTATGGCGAGCAGGCACTGGAGATTGCCGAGGCGCTGGTGCGGTCGGGCGCCATCGACGTGCTGGTAGTGGATTCCGTCGCGGCGCTGGTACCCAAGGCCGAGCTCGACGGCGAGATGGGCGACAGCCACGTCGGCTTGCAGGCCCGGCTGATGTCGCAGGCGCTGCGCAAGCTGACCGGCATCGTCTCCAAGTCGCGGACCAGCCTGATCTTCATCAACCAGATTCGCGAAAAGATCGGCGTGATGTTTGGCAATCCTGAGACCACGACGGGCGGCCGGGCGCTGAAGTTCTACTCCTCGGTGCGAGTAGACATTCGCCGCATCGGCGCGATCAAGGATGGCGACGTGGTTGTCGGTTCGCGCACCAAGGTGAAGATCGTCAAGAACAAGACCGCCGCCCCGTTTCGCGAAGCGGAATTCGACATTGTTTACGGCGAAGGCATTTCGCGCGAAGGCGATTTGATCGATCAGGCCGTCAACCTAAGTCTGGTGGAGAAGTCGGGATCGTGGTTCAGCTATAAGAGCGACCGCATCGGCCAGGGACGCGAGAATGCCAAGCAGTTCCTGAAAGACAATTTGGACATTCGCGAGAAGCTGGAAGCCGAAGTGCGCAAAGCGCTGGGGCTGACTTCGATCGCGGAGAAGGCGGCAGCAGCGGCGGCCAATGCCGAGGCTGCTCCGATGGCGACCCCCAAGGGGCCGGCGGGGCGCAAGTAAGCGATCCTATCTGCTTCGAGCCAAGGGGACCGTGTGCTATCTCCGGCCCCCATTTTTCTTTTGTTGAGCGCGCTACAATTGCCTCGCAGGCGCGGCGCAGCATAAAATCAAAGCTCTAAATCCGGCCCTCCGAGGATTCTTGAAACAGATCGTCGCCATCTATCCTGGATCGTTCGATCCCGTGACGAACGGCCACCTGGATCTCATACACCGGGGTTGCAAACTCTTCGATCGCCTGATCGTGGCGATCGCCTGCAATCCCGACAAAGGCGATCCACTTTTCAGCATCGAGGAGCGGATGGAGATGCTGAAGACGATGACCGCCGATCTCGAAAATGTTACGGTCGATGCGTTTGAGGGCCTGCTGATGACCTATTGCATTGAGAAGCATGCCAACGCGGTGTTGCGCGGAATCCGCGCAGTCAGCGACTACGAATTTGAACTGCAGATGGCCTTGATGAACCGCAAGATCGAGCCTCGAGTCGAAACCGTGTTCATGATGCCGGCCGAAAAGTACTCGTACCTGAGCTCGCGAATCGTGCGCGATATCGCCTCGTTGGGCGGGCCGTTGTCCGGGCTGGTGCCCGAATTGGTGGAAGACCACCTCCGCCGCAAGGTTGCGGAAAAGCGTGCTGTAGCCTCCGAAGTCCCATTCAAATAAGCGAAGGGTCCACGAATGACTACGACTGGAATTCAACTCTCCTCGTTTCTGACCAATCGGATTCAGCGGATCGAACCGTCCGCTACCATGGCCGTCGCGGCTGAAGCCGAGAAGCTCCGTGTCGGTGGCGCGGACCTGGTCGATTTCGGCGCGGGCGAACCGCACTTCGGCACCCCGCAGCACATCAAGGAAGCCGCCATTGCGGCGATCAACGGCAACTTCACCAGATACACCGCCGTCGGCGGCACGGCGGAGTTGCGCGATGCCATCATCAAGCGCCACGCGGTGGACTTTGGCTCGGACTACAAGCGCGAAGAATGCATGGCATCGGTCGGAGGCAAGCAGGCGCTGTTCAATGCGATCCAGGTGCTGGTCGATCATGGCGACGAGGTCATTCTGCCGGTGCCGTACTGGGTTTCGTTTAAGGACATCATCCGCTACGCAGGGGGCGAGCCGGTCTTCATTCCCACCGACGAGAATCACGACTTTGCCCTGACCGCCGAAATGGTTGAGCGCGCCATCACGCCGCGGACCAAGATGATCATCTTGAATTCGCCGAACAATCCGTCCGGCTCGGTGATGAAACCCGATGACATGATTTCGGTCTTGCGAGTGGCGCACGATCGCGGGATCTACGTGATCTCCGACGAGTGCTATGTCTATTTGAATTTCACCGGGCACCTGTTCTCCGCAGGTGAGGTCCACGAGGTAAAGGAGCGGCTGCTCATCATCGGTTCGCTGTCGAAGACCTATGCGATGACGGGATGGCGCCTGGGCTACGTACTGGGGCCGGCGCCGGTCGTCAGCGCCATGAACAAGCTGCAGAGCCAGAGCACGTCGAACCCGACATCGATCGTGCAGAAGGCCGCGGTGGTGGCGTTGAACGGTTCGCAGGATTGCGTGAAAGAGATGCTGGCGGGCTACATTCATCTGCGCGACAAGGTCGTTGCCGGGCTGCGCTCCATCCCCGGCCTGACTTGTGCTTCACCGAATGGTGCCTTCTATGCGTATCCCAACGTCAGCCACTATTTCGACAAGGCGGGAATGAACTCGGCGACCGATGCAGCGAACAAGCTCCTGCACGAAGCTCACGTGGTGGTGGTTCCGGGCGAGGCCTTCGGCACTCAGGACCACGTTCGCATGTCGTATGCGGTATCGGAGAAAGAACTGGATCGGGGATTAGAGCGCATGCGCCAGTTTTTCGCCAGCCTGTAGTTGGTATGCTGATGGTGAGTGAAGCGGCGTTCCGGCGCCGCTTTGCCGCAGGTCGCGAGAATTTCGTCCACCCATGCCCGATCTTTATCCATTTCTGCTGCTGCCGATTTTCGACGAGCGCCCGTGGGGTGTGCGCGATCTTCGTCCCATCTACACCAAGGTCGTGAAGGAGCCAATCGGTGAAAGCTGGCTGACGTGGGGCGATAGTTGCATCGCTAACGGCCCCTTCGCGGGCCAGACGCTTGGTGAGATTGCGCGAAAGTATCGCCGGGACCTCGTGGGTTCGGCGGCGGTGTACGAAAACCGATTCCCGCTGCTGGTGAAGTTCCTGTTCCCGGCAGAGAAGCTGTCGGTGCAGGTGCATCCCGACGATGCCGGCGCGCAGCGGGCCGGACAAGCATACGGCAAGACCGAGTGCTGGTACGTGCTGCAGGCCCAGCCCGGCGCACAGGTCGCGCTCGGACTCAAGCCCGGCACGACGCTTGAGGAGTTCGAGGCCTCCATCCGCGAGAACCGTGCGGAAGAATTGTTGAACTGGATCACAGTCAATACGGGCGACATGCTTTACGTCGCAGCCGGGACGGTACACACCATCGGCGGCGGCATGATATTAGTCGAGACGCAGCAGGCCTCCGATATTACCTACCGGCTCTACGACTATGGCCGGCCGCGCGAGTTGCATATTAAGGACGGAATAGCCGCGATCAAACTAGACAGCAAAGCCGGCAAAGTCGTTAGCCGATACCATGGCGATCCGAATTTGCTGGTGCGCTCGCGGTTCTTCCAGGTCGAGAAAATGATGCTGCGCGAGCCATTACGCTCCGCCGTATCGCGTGAGTCGCCTCACATCGTCGTCGCCATTGAAGGCTCTGGAGTCGTCGAGTCCGCGGGCATGGAGCCCATCAGTTTTGCCAAGGGCGAGGCCGTGGTCGTGCCCGCGTGCGTGCCGGACTATACGATCAAGCCGCAGTGGGAGCTGGAAGTAATGCGGATGTCGCTGCCGACCGGCGACGTTGCAGAACCGCAGACGGTGCTTGGATAATCGATCGGCGACCGAAGTGAAACAGGTTGCGAGCCTGCGACCGCGGGCATAAGGAAATCCTATTGGGCAAATCAGCGATCGGCAATTTCTATCCCGTTATTCTCGCGGGCGGCCGTGGCACTCGCTTCTGGCCGCTGAGCCGCAAGCGCAGGGCCAAACAGTTGCTGCCCCTCAATAGCTCCAAGAGCATGATTCAGGAGACGGTCGAGCGCCTCGAGCCACTCGCTCCCAGCAGACGCTTCTGGATCATCACCAACCAGGACCTGCGCGAGCCGATCCTGCAGCAGCTTCCAGGACTTGATGCGAATCAGGTCCTGGCCGAACCCCTCGGACGAAACACAGCACCCGCAATCGGTCTGGCGGCGTTCATTCTGGAGCGGATTGATCCCGGCGCGGTTATCGGCATGTTTCCTTCCGACCACGTTATCCACGATGAAGAAGCGTTTCGTGCGAATGTCGCGCGTGCGGTCGAGATCGCAAACAGCGGAGCAAACATCGTGGTCATGGGCATTCCGCCGACACGCGCGGAGACCGGATACGGCTACATCGAGGTGGGTCAGAAATCGCCGCAAGAAGACTTGCCGGTGCGACGGTTCGTCGAGAAGCCGCCAAAGCCCGACGCCGAGGAATTTGTGATGGCGGGGAACTACTTCTGGAACAGCGGCATGTTCGTATGGAGCGCGCGCACTCTGACCGATGCATTGCGCGAGCATCTGCCGGACACCGCTCCGGTGCTGGAGAAAATCGCCACCAGCTATGCCACGCCCGGTTTTTACGAGACATTCGTTGCGCTGTACCCGACGTGCGAAAACATCAGCATCGACTACGCCGTCCTGGAGCCGCGCTCAAAAAAGGGCGAGGGACAATCGGGGATCTACTGCATCCCGGCAAGTTTTGGCTGGAATGATCTTGGCTCATGGACAGCGCTCCATGAACATCGCCAGGCGGTCGACCCAACACTCGAAAACGTAATATCGTCCCAGCAGAGCTTCGCATTGCGCGCATCCGGCAATTTTGTGCATTCCGACAAGTTTGTCGCTGTCGTCGGAGTGAACAACCTCGTCGTCGTGGAAACCGAAGATGCTCTGCTGATCACCACGCGCGAACAGGCGCAGGACGTCGGAAAAGTGGTGGCGTATCTCGACAGCAAAGAACTTACCGATCTCGTTTAGCGTGGTTTGCGATAGTCAGACAATATTTATGGCGACCCAGATCAAGTTTGGTACCGACGGATGGCGCGGCGTCATCGCCGACGACTACACCTTTGAGAATGTGCGACGCGTGGGCAACGCTATCGCGCACTACGTGCACGAGAATGACGATTCGGCGAAGGGCCTGGTGGTTGGCTATGACACGCGCTTCTGCTCGCGCACCTTCGCCGAGTCCATCTCCGAAGTGCTCGCGGCAGCAGGAATTCCGATCTACCTCTCCGACGATTACACGCCGACTCCGGCGCTCTCCTACGCCGTGGTGAATCTCGGAGCAACGGGTGGAGTAATGATTACCTCCAGCCACAATCCGTACAACTGGAACGGAGTGAAATACAAGGCGGGGTATGGGGGATCGGCCACTCCAGCCATCATCAAATCGATCGAAGACGCGCTCGACGCTTCGCAGATTGAACGCGCCGGTGCCCTCGTCAGCGCTGCCGACTTCAAGACTCCTTACATCGCTGCAGTGAAGAAGTTCGTCGATCTCGACGCGATCAAGCAAGCCCGATTCAAGTTTGCGATTGACACGATGTACGGCTCGGGTCGGGGAGTTTTGAGCCAGATCTTCACCGAGAACGGCATCGAGCACATTGAAATTCGCGGCGAACTCAATCCTCTGTTTCCGGGTATCAACCCCGAGCCCATTCAGCCGCACGTCGCCCTGCTGCAGGAGACGGTGGTTCGCGAGCGCTGCCAGGCGGGGACTGGCCACCGACGGCGACGCCGACCGCTTGGGCGCGGTTGCTGAAGACGGCAGTTTTGTCGATTCCCACAAAATCTTCTCGGTGATTCTGGAGTGGCTGCTGAAGCGCAAGCAATGGCCCGGCGAAGTGGTTCGCGCCTTCAATACCACCCGGATGATCGACCGCATTTGTGCCAAGTATGGGCGCGAAATGCACGAGTGCGGCATCGGCTTCAAGTACATCTGCGACCTGATGCTGGAGCGCGACATCCTGATCGGTGGCGAGGAGTCAGGTGGCATCGGCATACGCCGGCATCTGCCGGAGCGCGACGGAATCCTCAACTCGCTGCTGCTGGCAAATATCATGGCGGACGAAGGCAAAGCGCTGGGGCAGTTGGTGCGCGACCTGCAGCAGGAATATGGCGAGCACCATTACGCGCGCACCGATCTTCGGCTGACCAACGAAATCAAAGACGAAGCCATGCGCCGCGTGGAGGCCAAGCCGGCCAGGCTGGGCAGCTTCAAGGTGCTGAAGGTCGAGACCCTTGACGGCGTAAAATTCTTTCTCGACGCTCCCACCAACGGGAACGGCGCTGAGGCCTGGGTGCTGGTTCGGTCTTCCGGCACCGAACCGCTACTGCGCATTTATTGCGAGGCAGCCTCGCCCGAACTGGTTTCCCAGATATTGCGCGAAACCGAGGCCTTCGTACAATCGAATACAGCAGGAGTGAAGTAGTGCAGTTGTCAGACGCAGCAGTGGCCACGTCGCCCAGTCCTCAGCCCGGGGACACGCCCGAGGTGCGCCGTTATAACCGCATCCGGCGATGGCTCGGCATGGCCGATGCTGTCATCGGATTCTTGCTGCTGATTGTGCTGCTGGTGACGGGTTGGACCGGCAAGCTGCGTGACTGGTCCTATCACGGCGCCGGGCAGTACTACTTCGTGGCGGTGTTCCTCTACGTTCTGATGTTTTCGCTGATCATGAAGGTGCTGAGTGCGCCGCTGGATTACCTGGGATTTCGGCTGGAACATCAGTACAACCTGTCGAACCAGAAAATGCGCTCGTGGCTTTGGGACGAACTCAAAGGCTGGCTGCTCGGGCTTGTGATGGGCACTGTGTTGGTGGAGATCATTTATGCCACCATTCGCACCGCTCCCCAGCGCTGGTGGCTGATCGCCTGGGCGGTGTTTGTGGGCATGTTCCTGCTTATCGCGCAACTCGCCCCGGTCGTGTTGTTTCCAATCTTCTACAAGTTCGAGCCGCTCAACAACGATTCACTTCGCGACCGGCTCACACGACTGAGCGAACGGGCGGGCACGCGCGTTCGCGGCGTATACGAGTGGAAGCTCTCGGA
The DNA here is from genome assembly GCA_963758255.1 of uncultured Acidobacteriaceae bacterium. Taxonomy (GTDB): domain Bacteria; phylum Acidobacteriota; class Terriglobia; order Terriglobales; family Acidobacteriaceae; genus DASRAA01. Next base: position 419,653 of record CAVWUX010000008.1, on the reverse strand, counting down.
AAAGTCGAAGAAGGCCAACGCCGCCCTGATGGGAATGGGCCGCACGCGTCGCATTATTTTGGCCGACACGCTGCTCGAAAACTACAACGAAGATGAAATCGAGGCGGTGCTGGCGCACGAGTTGGGTCACCACGTGCGTCGCCACATCGTGACGGGCATCCTGATGCAGGTTGCCATCACACTCCTGGGCTTCTGGCTCACCGACCAGGTTTTGCGCTATGCCCTCGCGCACGAGTGGTTTCCCGCGCTCGATCCCCGGCTCTACGACTTTGCCAACCTGCCACTGATCATTCTGGTCGCGACCGTCCTTGGGTTCCTTCTTATGCCGGCGCTGAATGCGATTTCTCGCCGGCACGAGCGCGAAGCCGATTTGTACGCCTGGGAGAACATCCCGGCGATCGGCCCGTTTGTCACCGCGATGCAGAAGTTGGCCGAGCAAAACCTGTCCGAGCGCACACCCTCGCGCTTCGTGGAATGGTTCTTTGAGTCGCACCCATCGGTCCAGAAGCGAATCACCGCCGCCGAAGCGTGGGCCAGAAGCCGGCAACCTGCCGGTTAGCGCCAGCGGGCCAGAATCTTCTCGACGCGCTGCAGGTCTTCTTCGGTATCCACGCCGACGGTGTCGAACGGCGTCTCCGCCACATGGATCGCCACGCCGTTATCGAGGAAGCGCAACTGTTCCAGCCGTTCAGCGCGCTCGAGTGCCGACTCCCTCCAGGCGCAGAACGCATCCAGCGCGGCCTTGCGATAGGCGTAAAAGCCGAGGTGCTTGAAGCAACTCACTTCGCCAGAGCCATCCCGGTCGAAGGGCACCGTCGCGCGAGAGAAGTACAGCGCCCGTCCGTCGAGTGCGGTCACTACCTTCACCGCGTTGGGATTGTTCACATCCTCTGCCGCGCACGGCGTTTTCAAGGTTCCCACCTGCACACCCGAGCGGGCCATCAACTCCAAGAGCACGTCCAAGTGTTCCCGCCGTGCGAGAGGCTCATCCCCTTGGACGTTGATGTACACATCAGCCTCCACCGTCTGCGCCACTTCGTGTACGCGGTCCGTGCCGCTGCGATGCGCGGGCGAGGTCATGCGGACACTCCAGCCGTTGGCGCTGCACACCGCCGCGATTTCCTCGGAATCAGTGGCTACGATGACATCGTGTAACCCCGCGCAGGATCGCGTTGCCGCGTAAACGTGCGCCAGCATGGGTCTGCCATTGATTTCGCGCAAGATTTTTCGGGGTAGCCGAGTCGAAGCAAGGCGGGCGGGAATGATAGCGATAGCTTTCACCCAGCTAGTGTGCTGGGTGAGAACGGCTTCTGGCAAGCCATCCCACGGCTGTGACCCCGTGTCTCCCGGTCACCATTTCGAAATTGACCGCAACCATATACGGAACATAGAATCAATAATTTACAGGGAAGTCTGAGATTTACGAAGTGCCACTCTACGAATACCAATGTAAGAGCTGCCATAGCTTAACGGAGCGCATCCAAAAGTTCTCCGATCCGCCTCTCACAATCTGTCCGCATTGTGGAGGCGAGCTTGAGCAGTTGATCTCCGCTCCCGCCGTGCAGTTCAAGGGTGCTGGCTGGTATGTAACCGACTACGCGAAAAAATCCAGCCCAGCCCCGTCGAGCGGGAACGGTAGCAGTGCTTCATCTGCGCCTGCGTCTGAAACGAAGTCTTCATCTGAGACCAAGTCGGACGCGCCAAAATCCGAAGCCTCTACTGGCAAGGATGCCAAGTAGGCCCAGAAGGAGAACAAGGTCATGCCCAAAGATGCTGTGACCATCACCGACCACCGCACTGATAAGACATACGAACTGCCCATCGAGCACGAGACCATTCGTGCTATGGACCTCCGCAAGATCAAGGAGGCACCCGACGATTTCGGCCTGATGACGTACGACCCTGCCTTCATGAACACCGCATGCTGCAAGAGCAACATCACGTTCATCGACGGCGACAAGGGAATCCTTCGCTACCGCGGCTATGACATCGACGACCTGGCCGAAAACTGTACCTTCCTCCAGGTCGCCTACCTTCTGCTATACGGCGATTTGCCGAACCCCGAGCAGGAGCGCGAGTGGGTGCATGCCATCACCTATCACACCATGTTGCACGAGACCACCAAGCATTTCATCGATGGGTTCCGCTATGACGCGCATCCCATGGGGATTCTGGTTAGCACCCTGGCAGGGCTGTCGACGGTGTACCCGGAGGCGCGGCATGTTCGCGACGCCGTCAACCGGCAACGCCAGATCATCCGGCTGATCGCCAAGATGCCGACATTGGCGGCGTACTCCTACCGCCATCGCAAGGGTTTTCCGTATATCTACCCTGACAACGACTTCAGCTATACGGAAAACTTCATGAGTATGCTTTGGCGGATGAGCGAGCCGAAGTACATTCCCAGCCCGGTAATGGCGCGCGCTCTCGACATTCTGTTTATCCTGCATGCCGACCATGAACAGAATTGCAGCTCAACCACCATGCGCGTGGTGGGCAGCGCCGAAGCGGACCCCTATGTTTCGATGGCAGCGGCAGCGGCGGCGCTATCAGGCCCGCTGCACGGTGGCGCCAACGAAGAGGCGCTGCGCATGCTCGACGAAATCGGCTCGGTTGCCAATATCCCGGCCTACATCAAGCGGGTGAAGGCGGGCGAGATCAAGCTGATGGGTTTCGGGCATCGCGTCTACAAGAACTACGATCCACGGGCCCGCATCATCAAGGAAGTCGCCGACCAGGTCTTCGAAGTCACCGGACGCAATACCAAGATTGACATTGCGCTGGAGCTCGAACGCATCGCCCTGGAAGACGATTACTTTGTGTCGCGCAAGCTGTATCCCAACGTCGATTTCTATTCCGGGATCATTTACCAGGCCATGGGCTTCCAACCTGAAATGTTCACGGTACTCTTTGCGATACCGCGAGCGGCAGGCTGGCTGGCACAGTGGAGCGAGCTGATGACGGATTCCGAACAGAAGATCTCGCGTCCACGCCAGATCTACCTCGGGCACGAGCAGCGTAAGGTAGCCACCCACAGCAAGGCGGCAGACGCTATTGCCGTCAGGCATAAAGACACGGTGGGCGCGCGATAGGCTCCAAACCGTCGGGCATTGACCAGCGGGTGCTTCGCATGTCGGAGCACCCCTTCTTTTGAGTGCCAGTGAAGTGTCTCCGCAAAACAGGCAACCGTGACAAACGATGAGCGCCCAGCGGGAATAATTGCGATAGCGGCGCTGTGCGCGATCGCCAGCTTTACTTCGCTCGCGTTTGCCGTTTTGCTCGCAGTCCATGCCGTCCCTCTCTCGTCGGGCGCCTTCCTGATCGGCGGAGGTCTCGAACAACTCGGACCCGTCGTCTTCCTGCTCTACGCAACCCTCATGTCTTGGCTGGCTGTGGCCCTGTGGAAGCGCTGGCGCTGGGCGCGCCGGATCGCAATCCTGATTGCAGTGATTGGGATCGCAATGGCAGTTCCCGGGTTGTCCAGCGCAGTGATGGACTCCCGCGTCTTTGCCATCGCTCGTGAAGGACTGCAGATCATCGCTCGCGTGATCGTGGTGTTTTACCTGAGCCAGGAGCCGGTAAAGGATTGGTTCGCGCGCCCATGACTCAAGACGCCTCAGGTCTCTGTTCCAACATCGCGTGGACCATGGTAGCGGACTTGTATTCTGGGGCAACCCGCCCCTATAGTCTTATCGTTCAAACGCTCATTGGCTGGCCATCGCATCAATCGACAGGAGGACACGATGTTCAAAGGTTTTCGTGAGTTTGTTCTGCGTGGAAACGTCGTCGACATGGCCGTCGGCGTGGTCATCGGCGCCGCGTTTGGTTCCATCGTGACGGCCTTCGTCAAGGACCTGCTCACGCCGCTCATCGCCGCCATAGCCGGCAAGCCGGATTTTTCCGCGTATGTCTTCGAATTGAACGGATCGAAGTTCCTCTACGGCGATTTCTTCAACGCGCTGATCGCGTTTCTGTTGATCGCGGCCGCGGTGTACTACTTTGTGGTACTGCCGGTGAACGCGCTCATGGCGCGCATACACAAAGAGGAGCCTCCCGCTGCGCCGGACAAGAAAACCTGCCCGGAGTGTCAGAGCGAGATTCCAATTGCGGCTCGCAAGTGCGCGTTTTGCACTTCAGCAGTCGTATAAGCAAGTGGTCGCAGCCAAAGGCCGTTAGCAATGGATCTGTCGATGCTGAAGCCTCGGCGGCCCCCTTGCCCCGCTCCCAGCGATCACCAGATGCACCAACGGATGGAGAAAGGCGGCCAGTCAAACCCACAATCCTGCTCCATTTTTGCGCTTCTGGTGCGACCCCGGTAATCGCCGAAGCACCTGCCCGCAAACTGCTCATTCCACGATATTTACGAGGACAAAACTAGTGCCTGCCGCGTCCCTTTTTGTGCTAGAATCAAGAAGGATCGCAGGCCCCTCAAACCGTTGAAATTATTGGTACTTGATGGTGTTGAGCGAAGGTAGCAAAGCCTCCGCTGTGATCCGTGTGCAATGACGCGGGAACCGCCGCCGGTGCGCGTTTCTGATGGAATGGAGCAGGATGTCCCCGATCGATACCGAAGCCGCCACAAAAACTCCAGAAGAAAAGAACAGTTTCGCAACTCAGGATCTAACGCCGGCGCATCCCAACGGCAAGAACGGCAGTGGGTCAGACGCTGACTATAATGCCGACTCGATCAAGGTCCTCGGGGGCATGGAGGCGGTCCGCAAGCGGCCCGCGATGTACATCGGGTCCACCGGCGAAATGGGACTGCATCACCTGGTCTACGAAGTTGTCGATAACTCCGTGGATGAGGCGCTGGCTGGCTTCGCCGATCGCATCGACGTCACCATTCACATCGACAACTCCATCACCGTAGTGGACAACGGACGCGGTATCCCGACGGGTGAGATGGACGTCGATGGCGAGCGCATCCCCGCGGCCCAGGTCGTGATGACCGTGTTGCACGCCGGCGGCAAATTCGACAGCTCGACCTACAAGGTTTCCGGCGGCCTGCATGGCGTCGGCGTTTCCTGCGTCAACGCTCTCAGCCAACTGCTGGAACTCGAGATATGGCGCGACGGTGGAGTGTGGGAGCAGACCTATTCCAAGGGCGAACCCACCAGCAAGCTGAAGAAGACCGGCAACACCAAGAAGCGCGGGACCAAAGTTCACTTTGTTCCCGACACCACGATTTTCACCGTTACCGAGTACAACTACGACACGCTGGCGCAGCGCCTGCGTGAGTTGGCCTTCTTGAACAAGGGCCTGCTGATCACGCTCACCGACGAGCGCACTACCGATCCCAAGACCGGCGAGCCCAAGCGCACGGAGTTCAAGTTCAACGGCGGCATCGCCGAGTTCATCAAGCACCTGAACCGCGGCAAGAGCGTGCTGCACGACAAGCCGATCTACATGGAGGCCGAGCGTGACGGTGTTGCCATGGAAATCGCGTTGCAGTACAACGACGCCTACTCCGAGACCGTATTCAGCTTCGCCAACAACATCAACACGGTCGATGGCGGCACGCACCTGTCGGGCTTTCGCACCTCGCTGACCCGCACCGTGAATTACGCCGGACAGCAGCTTGGGTTGTTCAAGGACGTAAAAGAAAATCTCACCGGCGATGACGTTCGTGAAGGGCTTGTGGCCGTAGTCAGCGTGAAGCTGTCACAGCCGCAGTTCGAAGGCCAGACCAAAGGCAAGCTCAACTCCGATATCGCAGGCACGGTGCAGGCATTCGTGAACGAGCGCCTGGGCGCGTTCTTTGACCAGAACCCTCCGGTGGCAAAGAAGATTATCAACAAGGCCATCGATGCCGCGCGGGCGCGCGAAGCGGCCCGCAAGGCCCGCGATCTGACTCGCCGCAAAGGCGCACTCGACGGCGGCGGTCTGCCCGGAAAGCTCGCCGATTGCTCCGAGCGCCAGCCCGAGCGCTGCGAAGTTTACCTCGTTGAGGGAGAGAGCGCTGGCGGCACCGCCAAGCAAGGACGCGACCGCCGCTTCCAGGCGATCCTCCCGCTCAAGGGAAAGATCCTCAACGTGGAGAAGGCACGCTACGACAAGATGCTGGGCCACGAAGAAATTCGCGCCATGATTACGGCGCTGGGGACCGGCATCGGCAAGGACGATTTCGATATTTCGAAGTTGCGCTACGGCAAGATCATTCTGATGACCGACGCCGACGTCGATGGCTCGCACATCCGCACCCTGCTGCTGACGTTCTTCTTCCGCCACATGCAGGAGTTGATCAAGCGAGGCAACGTGTTTATCGCACAGCCGCCGCTCTATCGCATCAAGAAGGGCAAGTTCGAGCAGTACATCAAGAACGACCTCGAGTTCGTAAAGGTCATGGTCAAGCGCGCGGCCGACGGCATCGTGGTGCGTTACGGCGAGGGAGCCGCAATGCTCGAAGGCGCTCCGCTCACCAAGTTCATGACCACCTTGAACGAGTACATCGGCTATGTGGACAAGGTGAACAAGCGCATCCGCGACGAGAAGATTACCGAGACTCTGCCCAAGGTCGACCTCGCCAAGCGCGCCGATTTCGAAGGCGACAGCAGCAGCCCGCCGAAGAAGATCGTCGAGCTGGAAAAAGCGCTCAAGGCGATTGCCAAAGACCAGGGATTGAAGTCGGTCGAAAAGCGCTTTGAAGAAGAGCACAGCCTGTGGGAGTGCGTGTTCGTCAACTCGCAGGGCGCTCCACACATCATCAGTTGGGAGCTGGCTTCTTCTCCGGAATACCGCCAGATGATGGCAAAGTACAAGCAAATCGAACAGTACATGCAGCCGCCGTACTACATCGAGACGGTCAAGAAAGAATCCGCCGGCAGCGCCAAGGAAGAGTTGAGCGATGCCGAGCGCGCCGACCAGGAAAAGGCGGAGCAGAAGAGTCCCAAGACTTCCAAGCGCAAGGCCGAAGCCGAAACCGTTGAGAAAGCGACGGTGCGCGAATTGTTCGATTATGTCCTGAACGAAGGCCGCAAGGACTACACGGTTCAGCGCTACAAAGGGTTGGGCGAGATGAGTTCGCAGCAGCTTTGGGAGACGACTATGGATCCCGAGCGCCGCACTCTGCTCTCGGTGAAACTCGAAGACCTAACCGAAACGGAAACCATCTTCACCACGCTAATGGGCGAAGACGTCGAGTCGCGCCGCAAGTTTATTGAAGATAACGCCCTCGATGTGAAGAACCTCGACATCTAGGCGGCCGCGGAAAGGCCTGGTTGTCGGCAGGCGTCGAGCGGGCACAGCGTGCCCCAGGTTCGCACCCGTTCTTTGGGAGCTAACCTGGGAAGCGATTTAGCTCAACCCTACATTTCGCTTCCGGTGGAAGCGGCGTGTTACAACAAGACCCTACGCATGCCTTCCTCCCGGATATTGCCCAAGATTGGCTTGCCTCAGTTAGCGAGCCTCGCCCTGCTGCTCATCTTCATTGCGCAGTGTCTGTGGTTCATGGCGCACGTGCCCATCACCCAGATGGAGAGCAGCTACATCGAAGACGGGCTGCTGCATGTCGAGCGGCTGGTTAACGCCGGCTCTGAATACCGTTCACCGCTGATCGCTGTGCTCGCCGGATTCCCCGCGCAGGCCATGGGCAGCGACCGGCACTTTGCCCGCCTGAGCGATTTTCGTTTCCTCATTCGACTGCCGTTCCTGATTGCGGGCTTGCTGCTGGGGACATCGCTCTGGTATGTTGCGCGTCGGCTCTATGGCAATCTGGGTGGATACATCGCGCTCGGTCTCTATTGCTTTTCTCCCATGGTGATCACGCGCTCCAGCCAGGTGCAGCCTGACATTGTGGGAGCATGGGGAGCCTTCGGCCTCGTCTTTACCGGCATCGCCGCGGCGCACACGCTGTACGCTCCGCGCGAAGTCGTGTTATGGAACTGGAAGCGCATTCTTCTGATGGGCATCTCCATCGTGCTCTGCGTCGGATCTCAGTGGTCGCTGTGGGTGGTCCTGCTTCCGACGTTGGCGTTCATGCTTTGGGTGGGCCACGTGCGCCCAATGGCGGCCGCAGCGATCTTCGCTGCGGCCTGCGTCGTCGGCCTGATACTGCTGTGGGCCGTGTCGAGTTTCCGTCCCTTCGTGTTCGCCGAAGCCCTGCGTAACGCCAACTGGATCGAGTTTTCCCCGGCACAGTTTTCTAATAAGACTGCCGTCCCGTTGCTGGGATTGTTCTTCCTGCAGAATGGTCTCGGGTCGGCGCTCCTGCTGCTGGTGTCGCTGGGGACTTTCGCATTCTGGAAGCGCACCCGCTTTTTCGGTACCGCCGCTCCGCTAGTCACCGCCCTCCTGCTGATGGTGCTTGGCCTCACTATGCAGCACTTCGCAGGCTTGATTTTCCTCTTTGTCGCGCTTCCGTTCCTGATGCTTTTCATGGCGGGTGTCTCCGCTGACTTGCTGGAAACCCGCTACGCGGTCTTCGCCAATGCGATAATTGTTGGTGTGCTGGTTGCCAATGCCGTCATCGATGTCGGCGGATTGCTGCAGCTTGCACATTCCGGGAGTCGATGAGAACTTTCCGGAATCCAATGGGTTGGCACAGGCGAGTGTCATGTCAGATGGTGGCCAATTCCGAGTCACGTCGCGCTGCAGTCGGCTCCTGCTCGGCGCCCTCGCTGTTGCGTTCCTGTGGACCGTAGCGGCTGGCTCTGCTTTCGCTCAGGTCCGTGGCGTTCCGCCCTCCGTGACTTCCATCCAGTTCCACGTGCCACCGTTTCTGCCCAACGCCACTCCCAGCGTGACTTCGCTCGGTCCTTACGGAATCGGATACAGAGCCGGGCCCATTTCGCCTCCGTACGGGGTTTATCCAAACCGCCGCGCCTATGGTCATCGCTACGGCCAGAGGGCTTCGTATGGATACAACACCGGCGCCTGGATCGCCCCCTATTACATTCCCGTGTACGACGCCTCCTACGGACCTGACACCGGCGGCGCGCCGTACTTGTACTCCGGCCCTCCTGCCGAGCAGACCGTTCACATCGTGGTCGATCTACCGGCAACGAGGCGTATGGTCGCAGAGGATGATGAAGAAATTCCGCCGCATCCCATCACGCCAAAATCGAATATGGCGAGCGATGCGGTTGATCTGAGACCTCTCGAACCGACCGTGCTGGTCTTTCGCGACGGCCATCAGCAGGAAGTCAGCAACTACGCCATCATGGGACAGACCGTATACGTCTTCGATCAACGCACACAGAAGATTGCGCTCAGCGACCTCGATGTTGCCGCTACCATCAAGTTGAACGACGATCGCGGAATCGATTTTCACCTCCCTTCACCCACCAAAAGCTGAGCACTCCCAAGCTCTTAAACGGGGCGATTACGATCCGTTCATGCGGGCTTTCTTGAGCCCCACCAATGCCCAGCTAAGTTATTGAAGAGATATCACTTAGGTCAGCCACGTTGAAGGCCGGCCATGCTATAATCTAGAGTGCACTTGGATCGAATCATCTCCTGAAATTGCCCTCAATTTATGCGCCTCACGGCGTTACCGTCGTGAGCTATCGCGCGGCGGGTTTGCCCGTGCGTTTTCGGACGATTTCGATCTCACGCAACGCAGGTTCCAGAAGGGAAACAGGCTGCAAGCCCGCTACCTCGGGCGAACGGCTGATACCACAACATGGCTGACGATCCCAACCAGCAACTACCACTCGACAACATCGGCCCCGGCGGCAACATTCAGCCCATCAACATTGAAGAGGAGATGCGCCGCTCGTATCTCGACTATTCGATGTCGGTCATCATCGGCCGCGCGCTGCCTGATGTGCGCGATGGCCTCAAGCCCGTGCATCGCCGCATTCTCTACGCCATGCATGACATGGGCCTGCTGCACAATCGCAAGCATGTGAAGTGCGCCAAGGTCGTCGGCGAAGTGCTGGGCAAGTACCATCCTCACGGAGACAGCGCGGTTTATGACGCCATGGTGCGCATGGCGCAACCGTTCTCGCTGCGCTACCCGCTGGTCGATGGACAGGGCAACTTCGGCTCGGTCGATGGCGATCCGCCCGCGGCCTACCGGTACACGGAATCGCGCATGACCGAAATCGCCGAAGAGTTGCTGGCCGACATCGACAAAGACACCGTCGATTTCGTCGCCAACTTCGACGACACCTCGGTCGAGCCGGTCCTGCTGCCAACGCGAATTCCCAACTTGCTGGTCAACGGCTCCAACGGTATCGCGGTCGGCATGGCGACCAACATTCCACCGCACAACCTCACCGAGATCGTCGACGCCTGTATCACGCTGGTGAACAATCCTCACGCCACGCTCCAAGACATGCTGCAGTTCGTGCAAGGTCCGGATTTCCCGACCGGTGGATTCATCTCCGGGCGCGCTGGAATCGCCGAAGCCTATCGCACCGGGCGCGGTCGCTTCATGATGCGCGCCAAAGCTGCTATCGAGCACGTCACCAAGGACAAGGATGCGATCATCGTCACCGAGATCCCCTACCAGGTGAACAAGTCACGGCTCATCGAGCGCATGGCCGAGCTGGTGAACAACAAGGTCATCGACGAAATCAGCGACATCCGCGACGAGAGCGATCGCGACGGCATGCGCATCGTCATCGAGCTCAAGCGCGGCTGCGAGCCCCAGATCGTGCTCAACCAGCTCTTCAAGCACACCTCCATGCAGGAAAGCTTCAGCATGATCTTCCTGGCCGTGGTCAACGGCCAGCCCAAGGAGATGGGACTGGTGCAGGCCGTGCGCCACTTCATCGATCACCGCATCGATGTGGTCCGCCGTCGCACCGCATTCCTGCTGCAAAAGGCCCGCGACCGCGAGCACATCCTCGAGGGCTACCAGGCGGCACTGGACCGAGTTGACGACGTCATCCGCATCATCCGCGGCAGTGAGAACCGCGCCGATGCGCGCATCAACCTGGTGGACTATTTCTCCGGCAAGACGGTCAACGTGACCGAAGGCAACGTCGCAGCGGGCACGCGCAAGCCTCTGTCCCTCAAGGGTGTCACGCCGAAGTCGCTCACCCGTCCCTTCGATGCGGTACAGGCCGACGCTATCCTCGAATTGCAGTTGCACCGGTTGACCCGCCTCTCCATCGACGAAATCCTGAAAGAGCTGGCCGAAGTCCGCGACCGCATCACCGAATATGAATCGATCCTCGGTTCCGAGAAGAAGCTGCGTCGGGTCATCGTCAGCGAACTCGAAGAGATCAAGAAGAATTACGGCGACGCGCGCCGCACGATTATCCAGGACGAAACCGCCGAGCTGGGCCTGGAAGACCTGATCGCCGACGAGCAGGTGGCCGTCACCCTGAGCCACTCCGGCTACCTGAAGCGCACTCCGATCTCCACCTATCGCCAGCAGCGCCGCGGAGGCACGGGCCGCAAGGGCATGAGCACCCGCGAAGAAGATTTCGTTGAGCGCCTGTTCGTCGCCTCAACCCACGACTACATGCTGGTGTTCACCAACACTGGACGCGTGTACTGGCTCAAGGTGTATGAAATTCCCGAACTCAGCGCTGCCGGCAAAGGCAAGGCCATCGCCAGCCTGGTGTCGTTGCAGCCCGGCGAGAACGTTCGCGCCCTGCTTACCGTCCGCGATCTCGAAGAGGAAGGCAAGTTCGTTTTCTTCGCCACCCGCAGCGGCACCGTGAAGAAGACGCCGCTCAAGGACTTCAGCAATGTCATGTCGCGCGGCATCATCGCCATCGGCATCGACAAGGAGGACGAACTGGTGGCCGCGCGCTGCACCGATGGCAACCAGATCATCTTCCTCGCCACCCACGACGGCAAGGCCATCCGCTTCGATGAAAGCGGAGTGCGCCCCATGGGCCGTCCCGCCCACGGCGTTCGCGGCATGGATATGTCGCGCGGCGACTACCTCGTCGGCATGGCGGTCACGCCCAAGGTGCGCAAGAAGGGCAAGGAAGCCGAGGAGGAAGAGTCGAGCCTCATTCTCTCGGTCACCGAGCAGGGCTACGGCAAGCGCACCGACGTGGATGAATACCGCCTGCAGACCCGTGGCGGCAAGGGCGTGATCAACGTCAAGACTACCGCCCGCAATGGCAAGGTGGTTTCGATCATCCCGGTGACCGACAAGTCCGAGCTGATGGTCATCAGCCAGTTTGGCAAGATCATTCGCATCGACACTAAGAACATCCGCGAAGCCGGACGCTCCACCCAGGGCGTGCGCCTGCTCCATCTGGAGGAAGACGACCGCGTAGCAGCCGCCTCCTTGATCCCGCCGGAAGAGACCAACGGAAACGGCAACGGTCACGGCGAGACGGGTACGCTGGTGCAGTAGCCAATCTCCGGAACACTCACCAGGGCGCGAGCAATCGCGCCCTTATTTCATGAGCCGCGGCACGACATTCGCGATGAAGTCCACCAGGAAGTGGGCGATCATGTTGGACACCAAATCCTGCCGCCATAGATAGAACGCCGTCAGAATCGCACCCAGCGTGAACGCCATCAGCACGTTCATCGCCCCTCCGTAGGAATGCATCGCGGCAAAAATCACCAGCGGAACCGTTGCGGCAGCCCACTGCGGCCAACCCAGCGACTTCAACCGCTCGATGGCGTAACCGCGATAGAAGAGCTCCTCCACAAATCCAGCGCGGAACACGATCACCGTAACTAGCCATAACGGCAATTTCTCGAAATCATGTGCATGAGGGCCGCCTTCGAACTTGGTGATGTGAATGATGAGGCCCGCCGCTAGGAAGCAAGCCGCAGCGGTCACGATGGCCCACAACACTGACTTCCACCAGACGGTGGTGCCGATCCCAATCGAAGTGAACGGCAGCTTCTCGACGTAATGAACGAACAGCAGCAGCCCGACCGCGCAACCTAGAATCAGCGCCTCGCGGAGTTCATCGGCGGCCACGATCGATCCCGGCGCGAGCCATTTGACGATCTCGCGGATCGGGAGCATGACAAACAGACAGAACAGCACGGCCACCCACGTGCGCCCCACGTTCGCCGGTTTCTGGATTACCATTTCTTCAACGTTCATTGCATCCAATACGGAACTGATCGCGCTCCGGTTCCGAAAATTACAGCATTGCGGGAGATTACCAAATGCTCGACAAGATCAATCTCGCCCAGAAGTTCTCGCTCTTCTCCGACTACTTCAGCCCCAAGATCGTCGGCGAGCTCAATGATTTTCACGTGAAGCTGGTCAAGCTACAGGGCGAGTTCGTCTGGCATCACCACGATGTGGAAGACGAGCTGTTCTTTGTGGTCAAAGGCGCGCTGAGGATGGCCGTGCGCGAAGGCGGCAGCGAGCGCGAGATCGTCGTCCATCCCGGCGAGTTCATCATCATCCCGCACGGAGTCGAGCACTGTCCCTCCGCCGAAGAGGAAACGCACATCATGCTGCTCGAACCCAAGACCACGCTGAACACCGGTAACGTCGAGAGCGAGCGTACGGTGCGGGAACTGCGGCACATCTAAGACGAATCGAAGCAAGAATTTCGTTCACGGGTTAAGCTGTCAACGGTGGTGACTATGGCAGCAAACGACACGCCGTGGTGGCTGCGGCCCGCGGCCCCGTCGGCTTACTTTCGATCGGTACCTATCGGGCGCTTGTCGTTAGTGATAGCAGCGGTATTCTTCCTGTTTTCGGTGATTGGGTTCTATATCGACCTGATGTACAACGGCGCGCTGCCGTTTGCGGCGGTGCTGGCGATAGCGATTTACAGTGGGCTGAATGCATCGCTGTGGGTCATCGTATTGTCGCGACTGTCGCGCATTTACCTGCTTCTGCTCATCATTCTCCAGTTTTATAACGGACGTATCTACTCTGCACTGATCATCTGGCTGGTGCGCGCTTTCGACCTGAAGCCGGTGTCCTCGGAAGCGGGAATTCGCTTCGCCGGCACTGCCATCATGTTGGCCGTAGTCCTTTCTTACATCTCTTTCATTGTGTATATCCTGAGCGAAGGCAAAGAATCGCTGCGTTTGCGAACCGAATTGGAGCTCGCGCACAAGATTCAGGAAACCCTGGTTCCTCCGGTGGAAGCCCGAAACCCGCGGTTTGAAATTTACGGAATTTCGCAACCTAGCGACAAGGTGGGTGGCGATCTCGTCGATGTGGTTTCGTTGCCGAACGGTGATGCGATCGCCTACTTGGCAGACATCGCAGGACACGGACTTCCCGCCGGTATCCTGATGGGAATGCTGAAGACCGCGACTCGCACCGCACTGGAAGACGATGCAGCGCATGAGCCGGGCCGCACCCTGCCGATATTGCTGGCCCGGCTCAACCGGGTGCTTCCCCAGGTGAAGGAGCCGCAAATGTATGCGACCTTCACCGGTCTGCGACTGGGCGTTGACGGCTCCGTGTTTTACGCTTTGGCCGCGAGTCCGCCGCTGGTGCATTGGCAGGCTGACGGTCGGCCCGTTGCGCAGTACGAAGAACCACAGTTTCCCCTCGGGCTGCTGCCGGTTTCAGAGTTTGAAGGACACAGCCTTGAGGTACGTCCCGGCGACTTGCTCGTGGTTGCGACCGACGGAATTCTCGAAGTGTGCAACAAGCTGAAAAACGAGTTCGGCACCGCTCCGCTGAAAAGCGTGATAGCCGCGAACGCCAACGATCCCCTGCCAAAGTTGGCCGCACGACTTCTGGAAGCTGTGCGCGCCTTCGGACCACAGTTAGACGATCAGACCATTCTGATCGCGCGCTGCCTTTGATCAGGTCCGAGGAATCTTCTTCACCTTCGGGCCACCTTTGGGAAGCGCCTCTAACAGCTCGCGCACGGTCTTCTTCAGCAACGGAACCTTCACGTCCGGCGCTATTTCGGCCAGCGGCTCCAGCACGAACCGGCGCTCGGCCATTGCTGGATGCGGCACCGTCAACGTTGGTGTGTTGATGTGGGCCGCGCCGAACAGCAGGATGTCGATGTCGATGAGGCGCGGGCCCTTGGGGTGAATGCGCTGGCGACCCATCGAGCGCTCGATCTCCAGGATGGCGGTCAGAAACTCGCGCGGGATCAGCTCCGTCCGGACAGCGACCGCGCAGTTCAGAAACCACGGCTGCTGCGTAAACTCCACCGGCTCGGTCTCGTAGAGCGACGAGACTTCCTCAACGTAGCCAAGATTCAGCAGGCGCCCCATAGCATTGCGCAAGTTTGCCTGGCGGTCGCCAATGTTCGATCCCAGCGATAGATAGACAATCTTCTTCACGTTGGTATCGTATCGCGGGGGCGGGAGCAGGATATGACTTCGCCTGCCAGCCTGTCCGGTCCCCACTCCTGCTTTGGTTACTTTCGTTTCTCTCGCCCGCCGATTGTTCTTGCGTCCCCGTCCGCACCCCATTAGAAGGGATCCGTGAGGGCTAGACCAGAACCGTCGAATTATTGGCGCAACACAAAAGGCATGGATCGCTCCATGCCTTGACTGAATAATGCTCGGGTCTTACTTCCTTCAGGCTTCCATGCTGGATGCTTCCGGGAAACGCAGCTTGCTCTTCGACAAGGCCCGGTCGAGCAGGTCCTCAACCGTAGACTCCTCGACGTTCTTCGACATCGCCACTTCACTGACCAGCAGGTAGCGAGTCCTTTCGAGCATCTTCTTTTCGCGGAAGCTGAGGGACTTGGTTTGGGCCAACAGCAGAAGCCCTTTTAGAACGATGGCGACATCGAGGAGCGAACCGGTCCGCATCTTGTCGGAGTTTTCCTTGAAGCGGTCTTTCCAGTCAGCGCTGTTCTCACACTTGCCGTCGCTGAGGAACTCGATGATCTTGGTTACCTCGCCGTTGCGAACCACCCGTCGGAGGCCGACGGTTTCGACGTTATGGCACGGCACCATCACCTTCAGGCTACTGGCTTTGATCTTTAGTAGATAGAATCGCTCGACTTGTGAGCCAATCGTGCGACTGCTGACCTGCTCAATGATGCCTACCCCGTGGTTTGGGTAGACGACCTTGTCTCCGACACTAAAACTGAGGGTATGCATGAGGGCCGAGCCGCTCCCCAGCGGCACCAGCTAGGTCTAAGGGGAAAACCACCACGTATATATGGGACGAGTTTACTCCTTTGCCCCGAAACCGTCAATGGGCGCGGCCTTTCGAGGAAGCGGCGAATTCGGCGGCAGGCCCGCGCGAGAGCGACTGGCGGCACTCGCGTATAATCACTAGATGTCACCGGCACTTTCGAGTGCCCAGAGTTTGCATTGAAGTATGCCTGAACACATCAAAAAGAAGCTCGAACAGGAAATCCAAGTCCTGGAACACGAGCTCAATCACGAACTGCCGAAAGAGCTGAAAAAAGCAGTGGCGATGGGTGATCTCAGCGAGAATGCTGAGTACCACATGGCCAAGCAGCGGCAGGAGTTCGTGCGCGCCCGCCTGGGCCAGCTCAAGAAGCGCATGGCCGACCTGTCACTGGTCAATATGGCCAACATCCCCAGGGACCGGGCGGCGATCGGTTCCACCATCGTCGTATTCGACTCCACCAAAAGTGAGGAAATCGAATACAAGCTGGTGACCAGCGAAGAGTCCGATGTGACCAAGGGACTGATCTCCACCACGTCACCAATCGGCCGTGCCCTACTCGGCAAGAAAGTCGGCGACGTCAGTGAGGTGGTCACCCCCAATGGCAAGCGCGAACTTGAGGTGCTCAAGCTAATCACCATTCATGACGAGGCGTAATGACCTGGACGAGTGCAGTCGGGCGATCGAGTAAGTGGCTGCTCTACAAGATTGTCCACGGCCTTGCCCTCACCCGCATCTCGCCTAACGCTCTTACCTTCATCGGATTGCTGATCAACGTCGCGGCTGGCCTTCTGTTCGGCTATGCCAACGCCGAGAACCAGCGCCGCATGTTCATCTATGCCGGACTGGTGATCATCGGCGCCGGCATCTTCGATATGGTCGACGGCCGCGTCGCCCGCGCCACCAACCAGGTCACCCAGTTCGGGGGCTTCTTCGACTCTGTGATTGACCGCTACAGCGATGTGGCGCTTTTTTTTGGATTACTGGTCTATTACGCCCGTGCTAATCGCTTCTTCTACGTGGTGATGGTGGCGTTCGTGATGGTGAGCTCGGTCATGGTTAGCTATACTCGCGCGCGCGCCGAGTCGCTGGTGCCAAGCTGCAAGGCGGGATTCATGGAGCGCCCGGAACGCATTGTGCTGGTCATTCTGGGCGCGCTGTTCAACCGCATGGGGCCGGTGCTGTGGGTGATCGCGGTCTTGAGTACCATCACCGTCATTCACCGTGTCCGGTACACCTATCAGCAGTTACGGCTCATCGAGCCCCCACCCACGCCGGTCCGCCCCGACCCCCTGAAGTTCGAGGAAATCGTCGGATAGCGCATTTTTCGCACGGTTGTGTTGGGTGGAGCACCGCTTCAGCGGTGCATTGGCGGGTCATTCAAACGCAGGCTTTAGAGGCTGAGGTAATCGAAACTTGGTGGAAGCACCGGACTTGACAGCCGGTTACGAAACTCGGTGTGGTCACTTCAGCCCCCGGCCCGCCCGTCCCTTTCCGCCACGCCCGACATGGACTATGCTGGCGCCGCTCCTCCTAACGCCTTCCCGCAATACGGACACACCACATACTCACGGCTGACCGGCTGTCCGCACGAGCCGCACGACGGCTCCAGCTCACAACCGCACTTGGCGCAGTAGTGAAAGCCTTTCTCCACCCTGTCTCCGCACTGCGGGCAATACTGGATCAGCGGCTTGCGCAGCAGGAAGTACGCCAGAAAGCCCAGGCAATTCGGGACGAAGATCACCAACAGCGTCCACAGCACCTGGCCCATGTCCCGCCGCTTCGCGTCCTGGTTCACATAGCCAATCAGCAAAAAGTAGATCGACAGCACGACTCCCGTCAGCACGCTGAGGAACACCCGCAACGGGAACGGCGGCGAATGCGGGTCGTGATGCGGCATATAGACCAGGAACACGAACAACATGCCTACGAAGCCCACGGGGCCAAACACGTACATGAACTTCGGAATAATCGCGAATTCCTCGCTAAAAGTGGACTTGCGCGGGGTCATTGGATTCCTCTCTGACGGTCTTTCAACAGCAGATGCATCACGCTGCCTTCGAAGTTTGACTCGGGAAACGCGGCCAGCAATGCTCCGAGAACAATGGCCGGCAGCAGCCAGGACAAAACCAGTCCGGGCGCGACTATCACAGACGGCAGGCCGAAGCGCTCGACCATCCAGCCGCCGACCTCCCACCACGCCCAGGCCGACAGCGTCGAAAACACCACACCCATGGCGAAGGAAATCACGATCAGGAACCTCCGCGACTCCCGCTCCCGCAGCTCGACGGCGCGCGCCTGCACCCGGGCTTGCGTCGACGCCACCAGCGAAGCGGTCGCCATCACCGTGAACGACCGCATCGCCTGCTCAGCGCTGCCCATCGCGAGCTCGTATTCGGAGCACTCAGCGCATTCCGCGAGGTGCGATTCCAGCCAACGGGCCTCGGCCTCGGTGACACCCTCGATCTCGCGCCGCGAGATCAGGTCAATTGCTCGTTCATGTTCGTGGCCGTTCATTCTCCGCCTCCCATCAACGCCGGACGCAATGCCATCACGCCGCGGTAGAGCCGTGTCTTCACCGTGGCCAGGGGAATATTGATCAACTTGGCGATTTCCTCTAACTTCATTTGTTCCTGGAACCGCAGCACCAGCACCTCGCGAAAAATCGGCGGAATCTGCTCCATTGCCGCCTCGATACGCACCCGATCCTCGCCCGCCGCCGCATGTTCAAAAGGAGAGAGTCCGGTCGCGACCGGCTCAAACGGCGCCGCATCTTCGGTATCGCGCATCTCGTCCAGGCTTTGCGGCGCCTTTTTGCGCAGATGATCGATGGCCACGTTGTGCGCGATGGTCATCAGCCAGGTGACAAAACGGCTCTTGCCGTCGTACTGATGCCCCTTCTCCAGCACCCGTATCCACGTCTCCTGGAACAGGTCCTCAGCCGTCGCCTGGTTGTGCGTCATGTGCGCCAGGTAGCGCAACAGCCGATGCTGATACTGCTCGATCAGGGCGTCCAGAACCTCCGGATCGCGCCGGCGCAGGCCTTGCGCGATTTGGGCCTCTTCCGTTTCCATCGTCATCAGCGTACTGAAGGCAGCGGCGACCATACTATCGGGATATACGGGGCAGTGCGGGAAAAAGACTCAGGCCAGCTTGTTGCAATCGCGACTTATCGGCAAGCCTTGCCCGCCCAGCTAGAATACCCACGTGACTAGAGAACGCTGGGCCCAGATAGGAATCACGATTCAATTCCTCATCGTGGTAAGGACTCTAGGCGAGTTCTTCCGGCTCAGGCACGTCCTTGGAACCAGCTTCTCGGCCGCAGTCGCCGCCCCATATATTGGCGGCGCCTTACTGGCTGCTTGCTTCTGCTGGGCAGGCGTGACCTTCTACTTCTTCCGGCGCTACACCCTCTCCGCCTGGATCGCGCTGGCGACCGTAGTCGTTCTGCTTGTGTATAAAATTGCTGTAATTGGCGCGTGAAGCGTGGTAGCCGTTCGTCGCGGAGCGAGCCGTGCCGTCTGTAATCGTGATTTCGAGCACGAAAATCGTGTACACTGGCACCGTATGAAGAACGTCACTTTGAGCGCCGACGAAGACCTGATCGAGCAAGCGCGGCTGCTGGCGCGCGCGCAGCGCAAAACGTTGAATGCCGTCTTCCGGGAGTGGCTGGTGCAATTCACCGCGCAGGCGGGCAACAGCGAGGAAGTGGACGCCCTGATGCGCCGCTTGCGTCACGTCAATGCGGGTCGCCGGTTCAGCCGGGACGAAATGAATGAGCGCTAGGTTCTTTCTGGATACGAACGTCTTCGTCTATTCCTTCGACCGCACCGCCGCTGCCAAAAACCGGCGGGCCACCCAACTCATTCGAGAGGCAGTGTCCACCCGCAAAGGCATGGTCAGCTACCAGGTGGTCCAGGAATTCTTCAACCTGGCGCTGCGACGATTTGCGGAACCGATGAGCGTGCCGGAAGCGGAACAGTATCTCGCCGCCGTTTTTCGCCCATTGCTGGCTGTCCAGTCTTCGCCGGCGCTCATCTCCGAAGCGCTCCGCCTCACCGATCGCCACCGGCTGTCCTGGTACGACTCACTCATTGTGGCCGCGGCCATCGAGGGCGGCTGCGGAGTTCTCTACAGCGAGGACTTGCAGCATGGACAGCGATTTGGGCAGCTCAAGGTTGAGAATCCTTTTGTTGAACCCTAACGCAGCGGCGACCATACTACCGGGATATACGGACTAGGGGCCAAAAAGATTCAGGTGGCCGGTTCCGATTCCTACGGGGCGACGATTTGCCGGACGGCGAGGTGGTGTGGGGCACGCGAGTGTAATGGCGATTTCGCGTCAGCAAACCGAGCATGAACAGGTAACCAGCGGAGGTCCGACTTCGGCCAGCTTTCCGAGTTGCCTACCAACGGAACAATATCCAGGAGACAGCCAGTTCAACGGATAGGGCGTTATACGGCAATTTGACTCCGAACAGGAAGCCAACTTCCGGGTGGCCCGTCACTGGGGCTAAATCGGATAGTCGATGTCACGTAACCGTCAACAGCTAAATCTTTGGGTAAGTGGCATACCAGCCGACCTCATCTCTTACGCATTGAGAGGCACTTGGCCGCCTCCAGTCGACGCGGTGCAAATGCTTCTGTGAACGCCCTGAATGTCACGAAGTCGGCTGTTGCCCAGGCAAAGGCAGCCCGCGAAAGTGGCGTACAGATGTGGGTTGACAGGATCTTTTTTTCGGGGCTATGGTTGAAATATGAGGGCTGCACGGCAGTTGTTCCGCCTGCGAGAGCCTCCACCGGAAGCTCTAAGCCTTCCTGTCGCCCGCTGTGCTCACCCGTTCAGAAATCCAGGTCGTGGTGTGTTCTGACCGCCTATCGCCATTCTCCTTTTCATTTACTGCATTAAGGCAGCAATCCCCACAACAACGTGGGCGCGGATCAGCAGGTCCGCGAAATCAGCTGCTACTCAAAAGGAGATAACAATGGCTCCAGACATCAGAGAACTACTGCATCCTCGTCTTCGCGGCGATCTGGTTGCGCCCGGCGATGCCGGCTACGATTCCGCTCGTAAAGTCTATAACGCAGACATCGACCGCAAGCCGCTTGCGATCGTGCAATGCGCCGATGTCGCCGATGTAATCCACAGCGTCAACTTCGCACGGGAGCACAGGCTGCCCGTGGCCGTCCGAGGCGGCGGCCATAGCGTTCCCGGATTTGGTGTGTGCGATAACGGCATCGTCATCTATCTAGGTCGGCTGAAGGGCATTCGTGTGGACCCCGCGCGCCGCACTGCGCGTGTCGAGGGCGGCTGCACTTGGGGAGATGTGGATCATGCCACGCATGTGTTCGGCCTGGCGACTCCCGGTGGCGTGATTTCCACCACGGGCGTGGGCGGACTCACGACCGGGGGCGGTTTCGGATATCTGACGCGCCGCTACGGCCTGGCGTGCGACAACCTGGTGTCAGCCGATGTCGTCACCGCTGACGGGCAGTTGCGGACCGCCAGCGCAAGTGAGAACGCGGAGCTTTTCTGGGCCATCCGCGGCGGCAGTGGCAACTTCGGCATCCTCACGTCACTGGAGTACCGCCTTTATCCTGTCAGCATCGTGTACGCCGGGCCGATCCTGTATCCGCTAGAAAAAGCCGGCGACGTGATGCGGCTCTTCCGTGATTTCATGGCCACGGCGCCGCGCGAATTCAGTGCGTTTTTCGCGTATTTGATCGTGCCACCGGGGCCGCCGTTCCCCGAGCCGCTGCATGGGAAGATGCTCTGTGGGATTGTGTGCTCGTATTGCGGTGATCCCGCAAACGGAGGAGCGGTAACGAAGCCACTGCGGGAATTCGGACCTCCGTTGTTTCAGCACACCGGTCCGATGCCATATCCCGTGTTGCAATCGATATTCGATCCGCTACTGCCGCCGGGGCTGCATCACTATTGGAAGGGTGATTTCGTCCGTGAGATAGGCGACGCATATATCGCTGCTCACCTCAAACATGGGCCATCCATTCCGACCGTACATTCAGCGATGCACATCTACCCTCTGGACGGCGCGGTAAACGATGTGCCGACGGATGTGACCGCATTCGGATATCGAGACGTGAAGTTCGTGCATGTGATCGCGGCAGTGACGCCGTATCCCGCGGCGTTACCGGGATATCGCGACTGGGTCCGTGGCTACTTCCAAGCGCTTCATCCGTTGTCGGCGGGCGGCGGTTATGTGAACTTCCTGATGGAAGATGAAGGCGAAGAGCGAGCGCGCCACCTACCGCGACAACTACGACCGCTTGGCGGAGATCAAGGCGAAGTACGATCCCGACAACCTGTTTCACGTCAATCAGAACATTAGGCCGGAAGCCGAGTGGCGGGACCGGCGGCGGGCGAGCTAGCAGGTGAACAGCGTCATTGAGAATGGCCGATGGTCTTTCTGAAGGCAGCGCACGATAAACATCCGCGAAGGAGGCGACCAGAGATGGTTTCGCCCCGTGAAGGAATCGCAAGAGAAGGAGGATCGAACAATGGCCGAGCAGCACTTCGGTGAAGGCAACGGTGGAAACCCACCAGCAAACTACGAGCGTTTCTTTGTTCCAGCGATCGGCGCACCCCTGGCAACTGATCTCCTCCGCTTCGCCAGGCTTCGTCCGGGCGAACGGGTGTTAGACGTTGCCTGTGGTACGGGTCTTGTCGCGCGGCTCGCGTCCCGCCAGGTCGGCGACACCGGCACTGTCACCGGGTTGGACGTTAATCCCGGTATGCTGGCGGTTGCGCGCTCGGCAACGCCGCCTGGCGTGCCCATCGACTGGCAGGAGGCAAGTGCAGAGGCAATGCCATTTCCGGATGCGTCGTTCGACGTCGGGCTGTGCCAGATGGGCCTTCAGTTCATGCCGGACAAACAGGCGGCACTGCGCGAGATGCGGCGGGTTCTCGTGCGCGGCGGCCGCTTGGTCCTCAATGTTCCTGGGCCCACACCGCAGCTCTTTACGTTCCTGGGAGAGGCGCTCGCGCGTCACCTCGGCGCTGAGGCAGCGGGGTTCGTGAACCACGTTTTCTCGCTCCATGACCCGGCGGAGATTCAGAATCTCGCTAGCGGCGCCGGCTTCCACGATATCGACGTTCAGTCCGACACCAAGCGGCTACGTCTCCCTGCACCGGAGCAGTTTCTTTGGCAGTACGTGCATAGCACGCCGCTGGCGCCCCCCCTGGCGCAGGTGGACCGCGAACGTCGCGACTCGCTGGAACGTGACGTTCTGGCAAAGTGGCAGGATTTCGTGGAGGATGGCGCCCTGGTTCTTCACGTGCGCATGGTAGTAGCGACGGCCAGGAACTGAGAGCCAGCTTGTGGTCCATGGTGCGGATCACGGGCTGTCTCATGGGTGCTGTCCACGGCTCGCTCCGTTGTTCCTCGGCTGGTGGCGCAGCCTTTTCGACGAAGAGGGCTCTCTCGTGGAGAACGTGAGCGGACCGGGGTCCGCCCGATAGTCGCCAGAAACTTGATGCTGGCGCGGAACTCGGCAGGACTCGATGACGCGTCGGGCCGGAATAGACAACCCCGTCGGCGTCCTTAACTGGGATAGCGACGGCACAAAGTACGTGAGGAGGTCATCATAATCAGTCACGTCACAGCGCATGAGCACGACGGACGCTCTTCGGCTGCGAAACCGGAGTTGAAACGAACCATCGTCATCAAGTCGGAACTGGAAGGGGTAAACGGAAAACAAATGCAAGCCTGGGTGGCCGAAGGGGCACTTGGGACAAGCAGCGGAAAGCACTCCCACCTTACGATGAGTTCGTCTACGTGCTCGACGGCATTTTCGTTCTGCAGGTGGACGGTAAGTTCGCCTGCTATTTTGCGTGCCGGTGAAACCGGCCACGTGCGGGCCAAGACCGTCCATGAAGGCAGGAATGGCAGCGACATATTTCCGATGCGTGTGCTCGTTTTCGGCCTAACGTCGGAGGGCGAGCCAATTGCTATTTCGCAAGAGTAGCAAGGCTGGGGAACCACACTCGCCGATCGGGTGCAACCGCAGTGGTGTGTTCCGATCGCGGTTCAAGAAAATTTGAAAGGACGATGATCGAGCAGCCTATTCAGAACTCCCCGTTAGGGGTATCACGCGCCGGCGGTGCAGTTCTCGCCCTCGGAACGGCTTTGCTACGCCATGGCTGTCGTTGCCTACATCTTTCTCTATGGGCAGCCCGACGGAACGGGGGCAGGTGGGGTGGTGACACTCGAGGACCGCGTATCTCACTTTCAGGCGCGGTGGCATTCTCGCCGAAGCCTTGTGGCTCGTCGAGATGGTGGCGGCGTTACTTATCAAAGTTTTAGGCGGCGCTGGCTCCGCAGACTCCAAGAAATAACATGATGCTTTCGATGTTGGCGCCTTCGTTCTTGTCGGGTCCTTTGTGAAGATTCTGTCTGGTTGGTCGGCTACACGGAAGCAATCCACTTTGACGAATTGTCGGCATCCCGTCGAAGTGCTCGCGCTGACATCGGTGGGTACTTAGGTTCTGGATGACGGGCTACTCAGAAACTGGCACGGACGATAGCTGGCGAGAATAAGCCCTGTCGTAACCAATCCCGAAAACGGGAAGCAGCCTTGACGGGTGGGTGACATTTGCCCGTTGCAAATGCCGGGTGCCGAGATTCGAGTCATACTTGTGGGCGACGAGCTCATATTCAGGCCCGGCAGGGCCGACATATCAAAGCCCAGTGCTTCAGCACTAGGGGAGCGTTTCCCAATCCCAGAGTCCCGGAGGTCGCAGCGGCGACCGAAGGGACGGCTTACGAAAATCTCCTGGAGCCGCAGAACCTGCCGCGGCGGGGATTAACCCTCCATCGGTAGCCCGCATTCGCTGACTTCTGGCAAATGGGATCTTCAATCGCCAATCGCCTTTCGGACCTGGTTATTTTAGTTTTCTCCCCACTCAGTTTTCTCTTGCGCTGCCAACTCCCGGCGTTCTACAACTGGCTCGGGACGAGGCGACGTACGCCCTCGCCCATCCGCGGCCAGTCCGCAGACGGACCTTGCTCTCTGAAAAATTTCTGAGAATGCTTTCGCGCCCTCTCATGAATCCCGACTGTGATAAAGTTATAGCTATGCAGTTACATAGTTATGTAGATCGGTTGCGAATATATACTGTTAGTTGGCTATCTATTTATTAACATTAATTTACAAATGTGACATAGTGCTATAGCTATGTATAACACACTTTTTAAAAGAGTGAGTTTCCCCAAGAATCAAGCTCGCAGCAAATTTGGCATTGCATCGGGGGCCTTTGCCTGATGCTCTCAGTGCCTCAGTGGTGGATGTTGCCTTTGACTTTTGCCTGGTCCTGATCCGTGCCGATCCGTGAGAATCCGCGGCTACTGTTGTTTTTGACTTAAGCCCACTGTCTCTCCGTGCGCTCCGTGCCCTCCGTGGTGAACTCCCGCCGCCGCTTCCTTCCTGATTTACAATCATCTATTCGTCTTGGGCACTCTACTCCTCTAGAACGGAGCACCAAATTGGCTGACACAATCTATGACGTAGCCATCATCGGCAGCGGACCCGCCGGGTACACCGCCGCCATTCGCGCCGGACAGCTAGGGCTGAAAGCCGCCCTCATCGAGAAAGATTCCTACCTCGGCGGAACCTGCCTGCACGTCGGCTGTATCCCCACCAAGTCGTTGCTTTTCAACGCGGAAGTTTACGACCACGTGAAAGACGGCGACTCGCTCGGCATCGAGAACCTGGGCGGCGCCACCCTGAATTGGGGCACTATCCAGAAGCGTAAACAGGGCATCGTCGACAAGCACGCCAAGGGTCTCCAGTTCCTGATGAAGAAGAACAAGGTCACCGTCATCGAGGGCTACGGCAAGCTCACCGGCCCCGCCAAAGGCGGCATCCACACCGTCGAAGTCGAAGGCAAGAACGGCAAATCGACCGTCAGCGCCAAGAACCTGATCCTCTCGACCGGCTCGGTCGCCCGCGTGTTGCCCGGCCTCACGGCTGACGACCGCATTCTTACCAACATCGAAGTCCTCAGTCTCGGCAATATCCCGAAGTCGCTCATCGTCATCGGCTCGGGCGCTGTAGGTGTCGAGTTTGCAAGCATTTACAAGTCATTCGGCGCCGACGTGACCATCCTCGAGATGCTGCCCCGCTACGTGCCGGTGGAGGACGAAGAGGTCTCCAAGGAACTGATGCGCGTCTATCGCAAGCGCGGCATTAACGGCTTCGTGAACGCCAAGGTGGAAACCGTCGAGCGCACCAAAGACGGCGTCGCCGTGACCTTCACCGTGGACGGCAAGCAGCAGAAGATCGAAGCCGACAAGGTGCTGATCGCCGTGGGCCGCGCGCCCCGCACCGACAACGTCGGCATCGAGAAGACCAGGATCGAAGTCGAGCGCGGTTTCGTCAAGACCGACCAGTACATGCGGACCGCCGAGCCCGGCATCTACGCCATCGGCGACATCGCCATGGGCTATCCGCAACTGGCCCATGCCGGAGCCATGGAAGGCATCGTCGCCGTCACTCATATTTCCGGCAAGCCGGCGAAGCCGATCAATCCGCTGCGCATACCCAACGCGACCTACTGCCATCCTGAAATCGGCAGCGTCGGCCTCACCGAAGCCAGGGCGAAAGAACTGGGCTACGACGTCAAGATCGGCAAGTTCCCCTTCACCGCCAACTCCCGCGCCAGCATCGTGGGCCAGCATGAAGGTTTCGTGAAGATCGTGACCGACGCCAAACACGGCGAAATCCTCGGCGTACACATCATCGGGCCGACCGCAACCGAGCTGATTGCCGAGTCCGTCGTTGCCCTGGAAATGGAGTGCACGGCGGAAGACCTGGCCAACATCATTCACGCGCATCCCACATTGTCAGAGGCGATGCTGGATGCCGCGAACGCCGTGTTCGGCATGCCCATCAATACGTAAGGTATGAGCGAGATTGCTGCATTCAGGAGCGGGCGGAGTGCTCTTTTACAGAGTGCGGAAACACTCGTTTTGCGGACTGATTTGTATCAGGGCACGACTGCAGTCGTGCCGTAAGACGTTGTTATATAGGACCGGGGCTTTAGCCCCTGAGGAGATTTCTCAACAGCTGGACACGCTTTCGAGTCTCTGCCGGGAGGACTGCTTGACCCACACGAAGTCCTCTGTCTCCGCCCTCTTCCTCGTGTGCCTCGTGATTCCTGCCTTCGCACAGGACACTGCACCCAAGTGCACTCCGC
This sequence comes from uncultured Acidobacteriaceae bacterium, assembly GCA_963758255.1. Classification (GTDB taxonomy): domain Bacteria; phylum Acidobacteriota; class Terriglobia; order Terriglobales; family Acidobacteriaceae; genus DASRAA01. Next base: position 392,483 of record CAVWUX010000008.1, on the reverse strand, counting down.
CCCAGAGCGACTCCAGCTTCATCGACGAGCACGGCACCGCTCACGTCACCCGCGTCGTTCCCGTACCCGATACGCTGAGTCCCGAAGCCCAGAAGGAGGTCGCCGCCGGGAGCCCCGACGCAAGCAACCCCGAAAGTCTCGCCCAGCGCCGCGCCATGGCCTCCGCCTGGCAGGTGAACGGCGGCGAACTGATGCGCAAGACCTACCCGGTGAATATCGCGGAAGGCAAGATCGCCGGTGTGCCGGTACGAATCGTTACGCCACCGACGATCCCACCTGACAAACAGAACCGCGTGCTGATCAACCTTCACGGAGGCGGGTTCAATGCTGATTGGGGATCGGAAATCGAGTCGATACCGGTCGCCAATCTTACGCAGACGAAGGTCGTTGCGGTCCTCTACTCGCTGGCTCCCGAGCATCCATTTCCCACCGCGTTGAATGAGGCCGTGGCGGTTTACAAAGAACTGCTGAAGACCTACAAGCCGCAGAACATCGGCATTTACGGCACCTCGGCTGGCGCAATTCTCACGGGCGAGGTAGCTTCACGTCTGCGACAACTGGATCTGCCACTACCCGGCGCGCTGGGTATCTTCTCGGGCAGCGGGGACTTCAGCAAGGTCGGCGACTCGAGGACCATGTACGCCCTTAGGGGTTTGTCGGGGCCGCTCAGCCTGCCGACCGGCAAGCCCGACACCAGCTACAGTCGGAACCACCACTCTGACCGATCCGGTATTGTCGCCGATCTATGCCGACCTCAAGGGCTTCCCGCCGACGCTCTTCCTCACCAGTGGGCGCGACCTGCTGCTCAGCAACACAGTCAACTTGCAGCGCGCCTTCGTTCACGCTGGGGTCAACACCCAGTTGGTAGTGTTTGACGGCCTCTGGCATGCTTTCTGGAACGAATGGAACCTGCCCGAGTCCGTAGAGGCCCACCACCTGATGGCCGACTTCTTCAATCAGCACTTGGGGAAGTAGTCAGACCCACAAAAAACCGCGGACTCGTCGTCCGCGGTTCTAAGCGTTCCGTAAACTGTATATGAGACTTACGCTGGCTTCTGCGCCGGGTTCTTCAGCACATCGATGGCCTTCTTCAACTGATCGTCGGGAGCGGACTTCTTGTCCTTCTCCGCCTGCTTTTCATCAGGCTGCGCGTTTTCGTCTTCGTCGGGCACCAGGAAGTCGTCGCCGCTGTCGGCCACCAACACATTAGGCGTGATGGCGGTATCCTGCAGCGCCTTGCCCGAAGGCGAGTAGTACTTGGCCACTGACAGCATCAGCGCCGACCCATCGGGCAGCTCAATGATCTTCTGGATGGAACCGGAACCGAACGTCTTGTCGCCTACCACGTCGCCGCGAGCGTTCTCCATGATCGCCGCTGCGACCAACTCGGCCGGTCCAGCGGTGCCGTGATTGACCAGCACCACCAACGGGATCGTGGGTGCAACCGCCTTCTGGGGATCGGCGTTGAATGTTTGCTTGGGGTACGTCTGACCCTGCAGGTACGAAATAGTTCCGTGATTCAGGAAGAGGTTCGCCGTGGCGATGCCCTCATTCTCGTCGCCGCTGCCGGAGTTGCGAAGATCGAGAACCAGCTTGGTGGCCCCAGTCTTCTCCACAGCCTTGAGCTTGGCGGCAACTTCCTCGGAGCGTCCCTTGGGGAAGTCGTCGATCTTGATGTAGGCGATCCCGTCTTCCAGCATCTTGTCACTCACCGGCGGATCGCTGACCATCTCGCGTGTAATCGCGGTCTTCACCGGCGCGGCTTTGCGCGGGCGAACAACGGAAACATTGATCACCGACCCCGGCTGTCCGCTGAGGATGCCATCGATCTCGGCCAGTGACATGTCGCGAGTGCTCTTGCCTTCGATCGCCTCGATGATGTCTCCGCTGTCAACGCCCGCTTTTTCCGCAGGCCCGCCCGGGATCACCGCAACCACCGCCGCATAGCCGAAACGCTTGGACAGGGTGGCCCCGATCGTCGCCTTACCCTCGTTCTTGCGCTGCTTGTAGTCCTTGTACTCAGCGGGATCGAGATAGCTGGAGTTGGCATCCAGCGATTCCAGCAACCCGTGGAGAGCGCCATTGGTTACGGCCGGAACGTTGGGGTCCTCGACGTATTCGGTACGAATGCGCTGCATCACTTCGCTGTACACAGCCAGCTGCTTGTACGAATCGTCGTTGTTGGTGCTGGCCTTTACGCCCAATCCACCAGCCACAACCAGCGTGGCCAATAGAAACGAAAGACCGAGAACGATGAGCTTGGTAGTTTTCGACATGTGCAAGATACACTAATCCGCTGGAAGGTCAGGCAGTTACAGGGACTGCCCGGAGCTGCATCGCTCCATTATACATCTGCTTGGATGCCCAGTTTGTTGTCGGGATGCGCGAACTTTCGTGCCACTAAAGTGCATTAACTTCCCGGCCCTGTCAGCAAATTGGACGGCTTGCGCCGGTGAAGGTCATCGCTCTACAGGCGCAGCAAGGTATATGGAGCCCCTTGCTCCCGACGAAGAAACAGTGACCTAACTCACAAGGGCTTATCCAAGAGGCCTGATATGTTCCAATGTTTGATTGGGCCCTTTGATCTTTTTAAATGCCCAGATGAGGAACCCATCACCATGGCCCGTAATTTCGACCAGTCCCGCGCGCTTCAGAAGCGAGCCGAACAGTTCATCCCCGGAGGCGTGAACTCGCCCGTCCGCGCTTTCCGCTCGGTCGGAGGAGACCCGCCGTTCCTGGTTCGGGGCGAAGGCCCATACGTCTGGGACGCCGACGGCAACCAGTACATCGACTACGTCGGTTCCTGGGGGCCGCTGATTCTCGGCCATTCCGTGCCGGACGTCATCGACGCCATCATCCACGCCGCCCGTAAAGGCACAAGTTTCGGCGCGTCCACGCCCACCGAGGCCGAACTGGCGGCGCTGGTCACCGAAGCCTTCCCCGCGGTGGAGAAGTTGCGCTTCGTCAGTTCAGGGACCGAAGCCACCATGTCGGTCATCCGTCTGGCCCGCGCGTACACCAAGCGCAAGTTCATCGTGAAATTCGAGGGCTGCTACCACGGACACAGCGATGCCCTGCTGGTAAAGGCGGGCTCGGGCGTTGCGACGCTCGGCATCCCTGGCTCGGCTGGAGTGCCGGAGGAGTTTGTCGAGTTCACCCTGGCGCTGCCGTACAACAACCTCAGTGCGGTTGAGGAGGCCTTCGCCAAGTTCAAGGACAAGATTGCCTGCGTTATCGTCGAGCCGGTGGTGGGAAACATGGGCTGCGTGCCGCCGAATCCCGGCTACCTCGAAGGCTTGCGTGCGATCACCGAGCGCGAAGGCGCGCTGCTCATCCTGGATGAAGTGATGACCGGCTTCCGCCTGGCGTTTGGCGGAGCTTCCGAGCTGTACGACATCAAGGCCGACCTGGTGACGATGGGCAAGATCATCGGCGGGGGCCTGCCTGTCGGGGCATACGGTGGGCCGGCGAAGATCATGGACCTGATTGCGCCCTTGGGGCCGGTTTATCAGGCGGGAACACTAAGCGGCAATCCCTTGGCGATGGCCGCCGGAATCACGACGCTGGGCATGTTGAAGGACAATCGCCGCCAATACTACCGGCAGCTCGACGAATATGGAGCGAAGTTGGTCGCCGGAGTTCTCGACGCAGCAAGAGCTGCCGGGGTACCCATGACGGCGAACCGCGTGGGCTCCATGTTCACGTTCTTCTTCACCGACAAGCAGGTCACCGATTGGGAGAGCGCCGCCACCTGCGACACCGCCAAATTCGGACGCTTCCACAATGCCATGCTTAATGCGGGAATCTGGCTGCCGCCTTCGCAGTTCGAAGCCGCATTTCTCAGCGTGGCCCACACCTCGCAGGACATCGAGCAGACGATCGCCGCGGCGAAAGAAGCGCTAATTGCTGCGCGCTAGCTGCTTCTTCATCATCTGGGGAATCGTAACGAACTCGTAGCCCTCGGCCTTGTAGTGGCCGATGAGGCGGTCGGTGGCTTCGACGGAGTGGCGGCGGTCGGCGCCCATGCGGGCCTGGTCGCCATCGTGCAGCAGGATGACGTCGCCGCCGCGAATCTGCCGCTGAGCATGCGCGAAGACTTTGTCGGCTGATGTGGGCTTCCAGTCGTAGCAGGTGACTTTCCATAGCACCGGCTCAAGGCCGAGTCGCCGCACCTCGTGCAATGTCCCCGGGCGGCGGCCGCCGTAGGGCGGGCGGAATAACGTCGGCGTCACGCCGCAGGCATCGAAGACGGCGGACTGGGTTTGCTCCACTTGGCGGCGCAGCTCGGTATTCGACGCGAAGATCAGCCGCGGGTGGTCCCAACTGTGATTGCCGATGGCGTGTCCGGCTGATGCCAGCGCGCGAACGATCTCCGGCTTTTGCTGGACGAATCGCCCCAGCACAAAGAACGTGGCCTTCACGTCATGCGTCGCAAGTACCTCGATCAGCCGGAGTGTATCGGGATCGTTGGGGCCGTCGTCGTAGGTGAGTGCGAGTTTGCGAGTTCCGGGCGGCAATCCGACGAACGAGCGGCCAAAGGCATGCATCGTGGGCCACATGCTTTCGAATCCGGCCCAGGTTGCCAGTCCGGCCACGGCGATGCCGCCTGCGATCTCCGCAATCATCGAGACTGATTCTAAACGCCCTGCACATCCCGTCACCTCAGTGCGAACAACTTTCCACAACTCGACGCGACAGAGTGATTGCCACAGGCACGGCGGCGGGATATTCTGCGAAGCATCAGTCCATGGCAAACCTGTTCGAACCACCCCGGTACATCGCAGTCGAAGGCCCCATTCGCGTCGGCAAGAGCACCCTCTCCCAGGTGATTGCGGAAACCCTGCACGCGCAGCGCATCAGCGAGCCTGATCGCAATCCGTTTCTGAAGCCGTTCTACAACGGCGAGGCGGGAGCGGCCTTCCAGGCGCAGTTCGCGTTCCTGATCGCGCGCTACGAGCAACTCGCCTCGCTGGACGTGAAACGCAATCCCAACAAGACCTTTGTCGCTGACTACATCTTCGAGAAAGACAAACTGTTCGCCTGCCTGAACCTCAGCGACCAGGAGCTGGAGGTTTACAGCCGCTACTACGATCTGTTCCGGCAGGACCTGCCGACCCCCGACCTGGTGATCTATCTGCAAGCCTCGCCCGAGGTGCTTAAGAAGCGGCTGAAGAAGAAGAACGCTCCGGGCGAGAAGGCGATCAGCGATGACTACCTCGAAGAAGTGATCAAGGCCTATGAGCACTTCTTCTTTCACTACACCTCGTCGGACCTGCTGATCGTCAACACTTCCGAAATCGATTTTGTGGAGCGCAGCGAAGACCTGCAGGCGCTGCTGCGCCGCGTGAGCGAGCCCATTCGGGGTACCCAGTACTTCCTGCCGCTGGGCAGCGAAGATGCCGTGAGCCCGTAAGCGTGGGCTGTGTGGGGCGCTGAGTGGTTCGATAGATTTCCCTGATTGCACCCATTCCAAAAATTCATCTGTCTTACGCCATTTCCAGCCCAAAACTGCGCTAAGCTTTGTTCTCACCGCAGGAGGTTGTCATGGGTGTCTTATTTCAAGCGTTTTACTGGAACTGTCCGGACGAGGAGCACCAGGACGGGACCTGGTGGAACTTCGTTGCCTCGAAGTTGCCCGAGCTGCAGCAGGCCGGCATCACCGCGTTGTGGCTGCCGCCCGCATGCAAGGCTGCCAATCTGGGTGGGCCGTCGATGGGCTACGACCCTTACGATTATTACGATCTCGGCGACGTTAACCAGAAGGGCCGCGTCAAGACCTGGTTCGGCAACCAGGCTGAGTTGATGGCGCTGATCAACGCCGCCCACAACGCCAACATGCAGGTCTACGCCGACCTGGTGATCAATCACAACAATGGGGGCGATGCGCAGGAGACGAATCCCCTCGACCACGCCACGCGCTGGACTAAGTTCAATCCCGGCAGCGGTAAGTTCCCGCGCGACTGGACATATTTTCATCCGTCGCCGTATGAGACGTTCGACGAAATGAGCTTCGGCGATATGCCGGACCTGTGCCATCGCAACCCCAAGGTCTATGGAGAAATCATCAACCTGGCGCAGTGGATGATTGAGACTCTCGGGTTCGACGGCTTCCGCTTCGATTTCGTCAAAGGATACGGGCCCTGGATGGTGAAATCGATTGCCGAGCTACGCTATCTCAACAAGTCGGCGCAGGGCTTTTATCCATTCGTCGTCGGCGAGTGCTGGGACAACGCTCGCAGTACCGATGACTGGCTGAACTCCATCAACACGTTCATGGACAATCCGGTCTCGGCGTTCGACTTCGCCCTGCACTACCGGCTGAAGGGGCTGTGCGACAGCTACGGCTTCAGCCTCACCACGCTCGCCCAACCCGGAACCGTGAATCAGGACTACCCGCTACGGGCCGTCACGTTCGTCGATAACCACGACACGATTCGCGACGACAATAACGCGATCCTGCACGACAAGCTGATGGCCTATAGCTTTATCCTGACCCATGAAGGCTACCCGAGCGTCTTCTGGATGGATTGGTACAACGCCGGTCTGGCCAAAGTGGGCACGCCGAATGGAATCGCCGCACTGGTGGGAGCCCACGAGAGCCTGGCAGGGGGGACGACCGAGGTCCTGTTCGCAAGCGACGATGTTTACATTATGCAGCGATCGGGCGACGCTGCTCACCCGGGCCTGGTATTCGTGCTCAATAATCGCGGAGACTCATGGAATGGAGCGACAGTCCAGACGCAATGGCACGGCGTTCAGTTCGAGCCGGTGGCGTGGGGAGGGCAGGACGCCAATCGTCCCGCCACTAAGTGGACGGCGGACGCGGGTTACGGCGACTTCTGGGCGGGGCCTCGCGGCTGGGCTGTTTACGCCCCGATTCAGTAACTGACGGGGTGGCTAGTGATCCGTTGACAGCAAAATAGCTACGCAACTGGGACGCCAGGGATGGAGTGTTGGTGTTGTAGTTGGCTGTGTTGTAGTTGGCCGTAACACATCAAATATTTTTCATGAGGTTGTTTAGAATCAGTCAGTTGGACGGAAAATGTTCGCAAGCCGTTGAATTATAAATAAGTTATAGCTATCCATATCATTCAAAAGGTAGTTACGGGTGGTTTTCCCGCCGATTTTTCGCTGCCTGGCGATTTCGGACGAGTTCGCCGCAGTCTCCGGCTTCGATCCGAGGGTTGGCCTGAATTTTCGAGGAGCTGATTTTGACTGCAGCCTGGGCGCAGTCCGGGCAGAGACACGCCTCCCCTGCCTCACAACTTCTTGAATACCGGACGGAGAACCAGGGCGAAAGGACTTGGGACACATCGCCTTGATTTCATAACAACGACGGCCCCTTACGAAGGCCGAGTAGACTTGAGTTCGCATAAAACCAAGACTCGGACGAAAGGAGCCGCCATGAAGATTATAGGCTGTGATTTCCATCCGAGTTTCCAACAAATTGCCATGGTCGATATGCAGACGGGAGAGTACACGGAACGCAAGCTGACGCCGGATGAGGCAAGGCAGTTTTATGCCGATCTGAAAGGACCGGTGCTGGTGGGCATGGAGGCCTGCGGCAACACGCTATGGTTCGAGCGCTGGCTGGCCGTGCTGGGCATCGAGTTGTGGCTGGGCGATGCGGGCAAGATCCGGGCCATGGAAGTGCGCAAGCAGAAGACGGACCGGCGGGATGCGCAGTTGTTGCTGCAGTTGCTGCTGGAGGATCGTTTTCCGCGGGTGTGGGTGCCGACGATGGAGCAGCGCGATGTGCGTCAGTTGCTGTTGCACCGTCACAAGCTGGTGGCGATGCGGCGGCAGGTGAAGAACGAGTTGCAGCATCTGGCGCTGAATCAGGGAGTGCAGCAGAAACGCAAGCTGTGGAGCGCGGCCGGGCGTAAGCGGCTGGAAGAGTTGCCGCTGGCGGGCTGGACGGCACAGCGGCGCCAAGATTCCCTGGAACTGCTGGACCAACTGAGCGGCCGCATTGCGAAGCTGGATGTGGCGGCGCAGCAGGAGGCCGATAAAGATGCGGTGGCCAAGCTGTTGCAGACGCATCCGGGAGTGGCGCCGATCACGGCGCTGGCGTATTCGCTGACGCTGGGTGAGATCGAGCGTTTCGCGCGCAGCCGCCAGGTGGTCAGCTACCTGGGACTGAATCCGGCGGAGCATTCCAGCGGAGGGCGGCAGCAACTGGGGGCGATCAGCAAGCAGGGCAATCCCATGCTGCGCAGTTTGTTGGTGGAAGCGGGACAGAGCGCGGCGCGTTCTGTTCCAGAGTTGAAGCGCGCTTACCAAAGGCTGAAGCACCGGAAACATTCTGGCGTCGGCAAAGTGATGGTGGCGCGCAAACTGGCGGTGCGGCTGTTTTGGATGTGGAAGATGCAGCAGCCGTATGCCGCCGCTCGCACGCAGGTTAGCCCGGGTCATCACGTGGTCGCGGTCTGAGACCGTCGCCTTGAGTGGGCACCCTGCCTCCCGGAAGAGTCTGGGAGATCGAAGACAAGAATCATGGTCTCGCAGGAGCGGGATCGAATAGATGGTTGGTGGAGTCGCAAGACTGCCATCGGTGATTCAACAAGAGCGCGAGTCTTGGTCTTTATGCAAAGTGCAAGAGGACGATTTCAATTAGAGCGAAATGGCGCATCGGAAAAAACGAAGACGTCGGCGCCGAAGTTTACCCTTGACATCGTGGGGGTTGTTATAGATGTGACAACGGTGGAGTGTTCACCACGGAGATCACGGAGCGCACGGAGAAGACCAGGGGCGAACAAGCAAAGGCGACATTCACCACAGGGGACACATCGCCCTGTGACAAGAGCGTCGCGCCATCGACTAGTGGCTTGGGGGGACGTAGTCCGCCGGCTTTTCGGCGCCTTCGCCGAAGAAGTAGGCTTCCATCTGCTGCACGATGAACTCCTGGTGCTCTTTCTTCCAGGGCTGCAGGCGGTACTCGTTGAGCAGCATCTTCATGTGCTCCTGCCACTGCTCCCAGGCCAGCTTGGAGACATTGTTGTAGATGCGCTGCCCCAAATCGCCGTCGAAGGGCAGGCTCGTCGAGACCCTCCATCTCGCGTCCCATCTTTACGCAATTCACCATGCGTGCCATATAGAACTCCTGTCACCGCAATCGCGGGGATAGTTGCCAACCGACGATTCTACGGGAATTGCCGTGCGGAACGAAGCGGGGTGGCGTAAGGAAGGGCGGGATGGCGCAGGCGGACAGCCGAGTTGCTAATGAAATGGCGGTTTCTCGCTCGTAATCGCGTCACCTGCTCTCGACCCACTTAGAAATAGTTCGGTGCTTCCCGGAAGGGCGTTCGTCGTTACCAATCCTAGAGATTCGCAGATTACGTCCGAATTCCCCGCTAACCGGGAATAATCGGCAGTTGAATGCTCTTCAAAAATCGCCGCCGGCACCTCCGCCTCCCGAAGCTCCCCCACCGAAGCGAACGTCTGCACTCGTTGTTTGCGGGCTTGGCGTTGACTGAGGTGTTATCAGGCCCAATACGGCGGAGCTGGCGTTCATCCACTGTTTGTCCTTTCCCGATAGGCGTGCGGCGGTAAAGCCGCCGCGAATTCCGCCCGGGCCACGAGAAAGCCAGCGCCGAATGAACAAGGCAACGCCGGTCAACAGTACGCCCAGAAGCATCGGGTCCCAGGTATGCCGTGGCCAGCCGAGATAGGGTTTATTGGAGACCAAGGTCAGGACGGCGGCAATCGCACCCACCGCGATGACGAAGCGGTCCTTCTGCCGAACCCCGCGCGCGAGTACGACGGGCGGCAAGACCCAGATCAGCACCCACGTCGTCCAGTAGAACCACTTCGCGAATTCAGGGGCCGCCCTGGCGCCGCCGCCCCACCACTGCGCGCGCAGGTTCAACGGCGAAAGCTGGAGGTTGACGGCCAGGTAGATGCCGAGCCAGAGAAGCGCTTCGGCGAGCGAATAATCATTTTCGACGCAGTCGAAGTGGTGGCGGGAACGTACCGCGGTTACACATATGAGCCCGATTGCATAAAGCAAGGCGACGATTACATGCTGCGCTGAGTGGGACGAGGTCCAGTAGCCTGGCAGAAAGAGGGCGAAGACCATTGCAGCGAGAAATGCATACCAGAGCCCGAAGCGGCGCCAGATCCAGAGCGAAAAGATAGCGCCGGCGGCGGGAACCAGGGACTGGAGTCCGTTCGAATTGGGCGAATAAGGCGCGCCCGTGAAAAGAGCGGCCTGCATTCCCGCGCAAAGAAAACCAACCGAGCAGACGGCGAGCGCTTCCTCGATCCCCTAACGATACAAACGGACTTGGGAAACGGCGCCTTCGGCCGCCGCGTAGCAGAGGGCAGCGTAAATCAGAAGAAAAATGCCAATGATTTGGCCCGATGATCCCTCAAGAAAAACCGCGAAGAACAGTGCGGCGAGGGCGCTCACGCTGATCAGGGTGAAGAGGAACAAGATCAGCCGCAGAAAAATGTTGGTGGTGCGCAGCTCAGAGACAGTCTCCTGCTCCAGACGCTGGTACTGCGCCTGAGTGAGGATGCCCTCGCCGGCCCAGTCCGCCAGGAGTTTGCGGGCGCGAAGAGTCTCTTCGCTCGATGCAGCGTAGAGTCTCATGCCGGCCTTCCGAAGCGGCGCGCGATCTGGACCAGCGCCACCAGCATTCCAACTGCGGTAACGACGAAATAGCCCAGGACAAGAAAATCGTCAGTGATGCCGCGGATGAGTATCGAGCTAACACCCACGTAGCCGTAGACCGCGGAATAAGCAATGAAGGCAAACTGCCGGCGCTTCAGGCCCCAGGCGAGAGAAGCGCCACAGGCGAGAAGCAGGGCCAGAAACCATACCACGTAGCCTTGCCGACTGAACACGCCGGAGAGCAATGCCCAAAACAAAACGTTGGCCACAATGTTCAGATACGTGCCGAAGAAGTGCGGTTTTATACCGCGCTGCTGAAGAAGCACCCCGCCGAGGCCGACGAGCAGGCAATAGAGAAGGGCATATTCGCGGTACGTCGCGTCCTGATGGGACGGCCAGTGCGAGATCGTCAGACCGAACCATCCGGCAAGTGACGACAAAGCGAGCGACAGCACGAAGCGATTGTCCAAACGATAAGCGAGGAAGAAAAAGAAGACTGCGGTCGCCAAGAGATAAAAATCCCATTGTCCGGAGAGCACGTGGAACCGGTTTTCCAGGTAAGCGAGTTCTACGCACCAGATGAGGCTGCCCAGGTAAAGCACGTAGTCGAAGACCTCAGTCGGTGCAGGCATTTCCGCGAGGGACCAAGCGGGCGCGCGGGAAAAGCAATACCAAAAACAAGCGGCCAGGATGGTGGATAGAACGGCCAGTACGAGAACGTCACCGAGTTGTTGCGACCAGGTGGTGACAGTCCAGCCAAGTCCGGCAACAAACGCCAGCACACCAGCATAGAGAAGAACATTCAGCTCAAGAAAAAGGGAGAAGGGTTCTCCACGGCAGAGGCTCGCCAAATGCGAGTGCTGCTCCGGCGATATCGCGCCTTGCTCCCTCCAATGCTCTAAGCGGGCGAGGATGGTCATGAAGTCTTCGTTCTGCTGGGAGCGTATCCGCGGCAGACATTAAATCCCGGTACCGCTGGTTGGGCCCATGAGTCTACTCATCGTATATTCCGATAGACTCGCCGTGCTGAAAAATGCGCCAGTGGATGTGCCAAAATCGAGGCGGTCAACAAGTCCGGTTTTGCGAGATCTAACCGGATTCGGAACGAGAAACGCGTGTCGAGCCCCAAAGTGATTGCTGGCGTGAACAGGCTGTGTCATACGCCCCACAATCACCGCTCATGCTCACCTGCATCACGCCAGGGGCGTCAGGTTCGTTAGCCGCTCTCGCGCACCACGTCCCACTGTTTTTCGAGACTCAGGTTCCGCACCCAGCTCTCCACATAGGCGACGTCCAGGTTATCCGACTGGGTGCTGACTATGCCTGCTGCGTCCTGCAGTTGCCGCTCAGAGCCGCTCATTTTCGCCCACCGCAACTTGGCGATGAGCACGTCCTCGGCCGAGGCAACGCACACGGCATTTCCAGCCATATCGATTGCTTTGCGGCGCCCCAGGGCAGTGCGGCCGTATTCAGAATCTTCCGCGATGATAAAGTCCACTTTCCATCCGGTCGCGTGATCGATGATATTGAACTGGCTCCGTCGCATCAGGGCTTCGAGTGCCTGTTGCTCATCGGCGTAATAGTCGGAGCTGGGGAATTCGCGCATCATCGCCAACAATTGTTCTCGTGTGGGAGCGATGACGATATCAAGGTCGCGAGTGGACCGGGGCATACCATGGGCTGAGCTGGCGACGGAGCCCGTGAGCATGTAAGGCACCTGGACGCGTTCGAGAATCGGAACGAGGCGCCGCAGCAGATCTTCGAGTGTCACGGCTTCGACGCCAATCCATACATGATGCGGGCCAGTTCGCCAGACAAGCCATTTGCGTCGAGGTCGGGACGGCGGCTGCGCAAACCCGCCAGCGCGATGTTGCGCAGAGATTCACTCATTTCCAAGGCCAAACGGAGCCGCTGCTCCGTCGTCATGGCGCGAAAAATCATGCGCTGGATAGCGATCGCCTTGGAGTCGTCTGCCAGCATGGTCCCAAGTATGCCTTAAGCCGGGTTTGGAGTCACCCATCTGTCGCACGACAGATGTGGCTGATCGAAAATCAGAACCGGTTCGCAAACACCATTTTGGAGAGGATCGAATTCCCTCAGGGGCTGAAGAGGCTGCGGAAAAAGTCGAAAAGTAGATTCCCCGCGGCCTGAAGGCCGCGAGGAATGACATGAATAAAAAACTTGTACGGCATGGCTGAAGTCGTGCCCTGATACGAAACTGGCGGCACTCCTACGTTGGCCAACGTCAGGCAAATGCAGGCCACCCGCGGAAAAGCAGATCCCCCGCCGACTGAAGTCGGCGAGGGATGACAAAATAAAGAGCTTGTACGGCGCACCCTTCGGCTTCGCTCAGGGCATGGCTAAAGCTGCGCCCCTTCAAAGTTCGCTTTACGCCAGCGCATACAAATATTCCACAAACGATCCCACAGCCCCATCCAACCCCGAAACCTTCGGGTTGCTGGAATCGATCAGGAAGTACTCATTGGGAGCATGCGCGCCGGTTCCGTGTCCCAGTCCAAAGTGTCCCGCCGGAAGATTCAGGGGGGCCGTGGTGAAGATGTAACCGGGCCATGATCCGGCCGAGCGCGGCCAAAGCAAGGGATCCTTGCCAAGCTTCTTATACGTCGCCATCTGTGCCTGAATGAGTTTGGTGTCGGGCGAGGTCTGGTTGGGATCGTAGCCTCCGCTCATGTTGACCTCGATGTCGCCGAAGCCGTGTTTGGCGAGGTGCTCCTTGAGGAGGGCCAGCGTTCCGTCGGCGGTCATGTCAGGCACCAGGCGCATGTCAATCTTGGCCACGGCGCGATGCGGCAGGACCGTCTTGCCGCCCGGGCCGGTGTAGCCGGCGACCAGGCCTTCGATGTTGATGGTGGGCTGCGATTCCAGCGCAACCATGGCATCGACCCAATTCTTGTCGCTCACCCAGTGCTCGACTCCGAGTTGCTTCTTCATTTCGGCTTCGCTGCGCTTGGCCGCAACCGCCTCGATCATCTTCATCTGTGCGGGCGTGAGCGGCTTCGCCTTGTCGAAGAACCCCGCTACGGCAGGCGTGTGTCCGTCAGGCTTGATCAGCGTATTGAGCGCCTGCACCAGGTGCCAGGTGGGGCTGTCGACCGCCGCCTCCAGGCTGGAGTGGACGTCGTGCTTCGGCCCCCGTCCCCACTTCTCGCCGGTGGAAACCAATTCCAGTTCGACGACACCTTTGGCGCCGAGAGAAATCTCAACCGTGCCGTCGACGCCTTGTCCGGCTGACGGCATGAAGACACCAATGGATTTCTGCAACGCCGCCGTGACTTTGGGCTGGCGAACGATCTCCGGGAAGTGCGGCGAGCCGATCTCCTCTTCGCCCTCGCAAACCAGCACCAGGTTCACGGGTAGTTTCGTATGCGTGGCTCTGAAGGCGCGCAGAGCGCCGAGGAAGGCCGTCTCAGGGCCCTTCTGGTTCACCGCGCCGCGACCGACGCACACTTTGCCCAAGCCGTCCTTGTCAACGATCTTCCCTTCCAGCGGAGGCGACGACCATTCCGCAGGATCGAACTGCTTGACGTCATACATGAAGTAGATACCGACGGTCGTGGGGGCGCCGGCGTCGAGAATTCCAAACACGCCGGGCTTTCCAGAGGTGGGGATGATCTCGACATTTTCGAAGCCTGCTTCGCGGGCCAGTTTGGCCATGTAATCCGGCCCCTGCGGATAGTTGCGGTTTTCCGCCGCGATCGACGGCAGCGCGATCCATTCCTGCAGTCGCTTGACGTTCTCGTCGTGCATCTTCGGGACCTGGTTCAGCACGGCTTGCATGTCGGGATTGTCTGCAGAGAAAGCCGGGATCGGTATGGCGGCGAGGGCGGCTCCGGCCAGTGCGCCCTGGATAAACTCTCTACGATTGAACGGATGATTGCTTGAATCAGTCACGATGTCCCCTCTTGAAATGTCGTTTCGCTGAATTGCAGTTGCTGAAAAGAATCCGGCAGGCGGCTACTCGCTCATCCAAGCGCCATAGGGCCGCAGCCGCTTGATATTGTCGCAGATGATCTTGAGCGCGCCGGTCAGCGGCACCGCAAGAATCAGTCCCATGGCGCCCCACAGCCATCCCCAGAACAAGAGGGCAATCGTGACGGCGAGCGGATTGAGTCGCAGCCGCTTTCCCAGCACCATGGGGTAGAGGACATTCATGGCGAACAGATGCAGGCCAATCACGATGCCGCACGTCAGGATAAACGTCCCTGTCGTTAGATAGCCGAGGCCGACGATGACTGGTGGCAAGATGGCGAGAACCACTCCCAGATACGGAATCAGGCTCAAGAACCCGCTCATGACACCCAGGAAATAGAAATACGGGAGTCCCATCAACCCGAATGCCGCCATACTGGCAGCGCTCATGAACAGCCCGATCATGAAGTTGCCGACAATAAACGACCGGATCATGGCCGCGATGAGCCCTAGCGTCACATAGGCGGTGTTGCGGTTTTCCATGCGGAACAGCATCACCGAGGCAGCCCGCACGTGGTCCTGCCAACTCAGCATGAAGTAGATCAGGAAAGGAACGAATGTGACTGCGAGAACGACTTGCGAGACCGAACCCATGTTATCGCTCAGGTAGTCGCGCAGACTGTTTCTTTGCCTCAGAGTTACGGAGTTCTTGTCTTCGGGCTCGGGCGGCAAGACCGTCTCGGTCGTCTTCTCGAACTGCTCTGCCCGTAGCTTGATCTCTTCGACGATGTGCTTGAGGCGGGTCTTGTACTCTGGCATCTGCGACATGAATTCCACAGCGCGGGCATAGGACAGGTAGGAGATCGACGCAATCGAGATCACGAGGAAGGCCACGGCGATCAATGACCCAACGGAACGCGGGACCCTAAAGTTTGCCAGCGCGTCTGCGACCGGCGCCAGCACGAAGGCCATCAGGATCGATGTCAGGATGACGACCAGGATCAGCTTCGCGACGTACATCAAGCTCAGCACCGCGGCGCCTGCCAGGATCAACAGCGCAGCAGTCTGCATTCGTTGCAGGCGGAGCCGCTCCGGATCCGGACTCGACCGCCGTTCGGCCGCTATCCGATGCACCGGATGGGTGCCCGCCGGAGCCGGGGTGGGAAAGACCTCGGAGCCGCCCGGCAAATTCACGTCGTCGATCAGGGGGTCTGCCATCTCGCCTATCGTACTCGCACACGCACTAAAGTGGGAATTAGGATATCTGTGCCGGCATCAATATGGAAATCAATAATTCTACCGCTGCCAAGAGCCCTTCCACGCGGATCATGGCCATCGACTTCGGCTCGCGCCGGATCGGGCTGGCTGTGACGGACGAACTCGGCCTGACGGCGCAAGGCCTCCCCACTTTGCACCGCACCAACAAGCATAACGACTTCAATCACCTGCGACGGACCATCCGTCAATATGCGGTCGGCGAGATCGTGATCGGCCTACCGCTTCGCATGAGCGGAGAACGGGGAATCCAGGCCGACAAAGTCGAGGTCTACGCCGAGGAGCTGCGCCGCCGTTTTAAGCTTCCCGTTCATCTCTTTGACGAGCGGCTTACGTCCGTGGAAGCCAATCGGGTGCTGGATGAGACCGAGATGAGCGACCGCCGCCGGACCGAAGTCGTCGATCAAATGGCGGCGGTGCTCATTTTGCAGGCATTCATGGAATTTAGAAACTCTCACCGGGAGTGAAAGCTGCGACCCTCCGGATATTATCTAATCTGCTGACAGTCGTATCAGGTCATCCACTCGTGCGTACCTTTTTCATACTCGTCGCGGTAGCTGTTGTGGCCGTCGTCCTGTGGTTCTACTGGGCGGCGTTGGAACCGGTCGATCCGGGTGGCACGAAGTTCGTTCTGCTGCATCCGGGCTGGAGTACCCGGCACATTGCCGCGGCATTGCAGCAGGACGGGATCATCCGTAACGCCAACGCATTTCTGATTGTGCATTACGCGATGGGCAAGGGAAGTCTCAAGGCCGGCGAGTACAAGTTCGACGTTCCAGCGACTGCGCCGCAGGTACGGGAACGCCTATTGCGCGGCGACGTCTTCGCCCGCATGGTTACCGTCCCGGAAGGCTACAACCTGTATGACATTGCGGCCGTGGTCGAACAAGCCGGTCTAGGAACCGCCGCCGAATTCGTGGCCGTGGCGAAGACCGATGTTTCCCTGCTGCGCGACATCGACCCTCAGGCACAGTCGCTGGAAGGCTACCTATTTCCAGACACCTACCAGTTCACGCGCATCGATACGGACCACGACATTGCGGCGGCGATGGTGCACCGTTTTCGCCAGGCCGCACAGAAGATCGGCTTGCTGGGCAGGCCCGATATCCACCTCATCGTGACCATGGCGTCGATCGTGGAGAAGGAAACCGCGGTGCCCGGCGAACGTCCCCTGGTCGCCAGCGTGTACTACAACCGGCTGGACCGGAACATGGCACTGGGAGCCGATCCAACCGTGATTTACGGGGCGCTACTGGCGGGAAGATATCGGGGTACGATTTACCAGTCTGACTTGCAATTCGACTCGCCCTACAACACCTACAAGAACCTTGGACTACCTCCCGGGCCTATCGCCAATCCTGGAGTCGCCTCGCTGGAGGCTGCCATGCATCCGGCGCAGAGCGAGTTTCTGTACTTTGTGAGCGACAACAATGGTCACCACCGCTTCTCCCGCACCCTGGAAGAGCATGCCAGGAACGTGACCGCCTATCGTAAAGGAGCAGCCGCGTCACGATGATCGGGCTTCGAGACTCATGGCGAGGTTTCGGGCGCTCCGCTCAGGCCCGCAAGTCGGCTATACTAGCAAGTTTGGATCAGCAATAGGCCCCATCCTGTATGAAGGCGTCCCGACTCCTACTTTCAGCCATACTTGCGCTTCTGCTCAGCGCTACCGGATGTCTGTTTCACACCCGCAAAGTTGAAGTACGCATCAGCAGCGCCAAACTTCAGACGGCCACCCGAGAGGAGCTCGTCGAGCGCCTCAACCATCAGGCTGGACTGGTCAAAACCGTGAATGCGACGGTCGATATCGACACCTCGGTAGGGGGTGAAAAAAGGGGTAAGGTCACCGACTTTAAGGAGATCCGGGGTTACGTGCTGGTCCGCAAGCCCAACATGCTGCGCATGATAGGGCTCTATCCCATCGTCCGCAACAAGGCCTTTGACATGGTGAGTGACGGCCAGGAATTCAAGCTGTCGATTCCGGCGACCAACAAGTTCTATGTCGGGCACAACGAGGCGGTCGAGAACTCCTCCAACCCGCTGGACACACTTCGCCCTCAAGCCATTTATGACGCTCTTCTCTTGCGGGCCATCAATCCTGCAAACGAGCTTGCGGTGCTGGAGAGCAGCACCGAAATGGTGGTGGACGCGCAAACGCATAAGGTGGTGCGCCAGTCCAATTACGTGCTGGATGTAATCCAGAAGACCGATCATGGCTGGATCCTGGCGCGAAAAGTGGTCTTCGACCGCACCAACCTGGTTCCTCATCAGCAGATCATGTACGACGAGCACGGCAACCCGGTCACGGATGCGCGCTATGAGGTGTTTAAGGACTATGACGGCATCAGTTTTCCCAGCTACATCGACGTCAAGCGCCCGCAGGAAGAGTACGACATCCGCCTGATCATGGTGAAGCTCACCTTGAACCAGCCCATAACCGAAGACCAGTTCGCCTTGCAACAACCGCCCGGGTCGCTGTTGGTGAACCTCGATGAGCGCAACGCCAACGCCTCGGCGAAGCAGACTGCTGCGCCAACCGGGTCTGCAGAGAAGACACAACCGGCAAGCGATTCCGAGCCTCCCCACTAGGATCGCGGTCCCGCAAGCAGAAAAACGGCTCCGACCCGGCTGGCGGGTGGAGCCTTCTTGCCTTCTACGTCGCGGGCGGCCGAACTAACGCTTCGACTGGCCGCGTGCCATCTTCTTGACTTTTCGCTTCGCCGATCCCCGGGCATAGGTGCGGGGCGCTTTCGGGGCTGCTTTCTTGCGGGCTACGCGCTTTACCTTCTTGCGCTCTGCCTTGTCGGTAATGCTCTTGGTATTTGCCATGAATACTGCGTTCCTTTGTGATCTTGGATTTGAGGAGTGCGTCTCTGAACGCCCCGAATGCTCGGTGAACCAGTCTGGCAGCCTTCCCTCTTGTTCTTAGTTCCTACTTCTTAGTTCCTACGCCTTTTCCAGTTGGGCGTACTTCTCGACCAGCTTCTTCAAACCGAACTTAGGAAATTGTACCGTAATCTTGGCGTCTTCCCCATCTCCCTCGCGCTGGTACACCATCCCCTCGCCGTATTTGGGGTGGCGAACGCGTTGCCCGGGGCGGAAACCGGTCCGGCCCTGGGCTTCTGCGGGCTGGTCTTTTGGCAGTGAAAACTTCTTTCCGCGCGACGCGAAAAAGTCCGCGATATTGCCGATCGAGTTATACGACGTTCCGGCGTACGAGGTTCGCGGCTTAGCTCGCCTGGGTTGACCGTACTGCGGACGCTGATCTTCGTCTTCATACGCGTAGTGCGTTGAAATCCCGTCATCGTGGGCTATTGCCGATGCGGTCCGGCGAGGGGTCCCCAGGTCTTGCAGCAAATCGGAGGGAATCTCTTCCAGAAAACGTGAGGGAATGCTTGCCTCTGGCATGTCGGTACCGTAGCGGCGGCGGTAGCGGGCGTGACTCAGGATCAACGTGTCCATCGCCCGCGTCATACCCACGTAGCAGAGACGCCGCTCTTCCTCGATGTCGTCGGGCGCCAGCAGCGTGCGTGAATGTGGAAGCAGACCCTCCTCCAGGCCGATCAGGAAGACCAGGGGAAACTCCAGTCCCTTGGCCGCGTGCAGCGTCATCAGGGTGATGCGGGAGTTCTCATCGTAGTCGTCAGCATCGCTGATCAGGGCGGCGTGATCGAGGAACTCATTGAGCGTCTCTCCGCGGTCTCGCGAGTCCATCGCGGCGTTGACGAGTTCGTGCAGGTTGTCGACGCGGGCGAGCGCGTCGGGAGTGTCTTCCTCTTCGAGTTGCTTGATGTATCCCGTCCGATCGATCAGAAACTTCAGCAATTCGGCGGTCGAAGCTCCGTCAGCCGGACCGCGGAAACCCTCGACTGCGTCGGCGATGACATCCTCGGGATCGTCTCCTGATCGGAGTTGCGAAGAAAACGATTCCGGGCTGAAATCCGCCTCGCCGCCGGTAAACATCTCCGGCGAGAAGTCGATGGCGTGTTGTGAATCACCCTGGTCGTCTGCCGGAGCGGGCGAAGCCGTCTCGTCCATATGCTCCCGGAACCTTCCGAGATACATCGCGCGGGCATCGTCGATCAGGCCCTTGAAGGACTTGAGCGCTGCCAGGGCGCGTGGCGGCAGCAACTGGCGGCTGATCGTCTCCCCGATCGCGCCCCACAGCGAGAGGCCGGCTTCCAGGGCAATCCGTTCCAGCGTCTCGGTAGTATTTTTCCCGATCCCGCGAGTGGGAGTGTTGATGATCCGCTGCATGGCGATGGAATCGTCGGGATTCTGGATCGCTTTGAGATACGAGATCAGGTCTTTGATCTCGGAGCGTTCATAAAAGCTGAAGCCTCCCACAACGTGGTACTTCAGTTGATACCGGCGCATCGCCTCTTCCAGCAGGCGTGACTGCGAATTGGTGCGATAGAGCACCGCGGCGCGCGGCGTCTCTCCATTTTCGGCTCCAGCCTGCCGGAGGTATTTCGCGATGTAGTCCGCAGCGAACAGGGCTTCATTTTCCCCATCGGGGGCTTCGTAGTAGCCGACCTTGCTTCCGCCCAGACGGTCGGTCCAGAGGTTCTTGCCCTTTCGTTTGACATTTCGCGCCACGACCGCAGAGGCCGCCTGCAATATGGTTGACGTTGAACGGTAGTTCTGCTCGAGCCGGATGATGCGTGCCTCCGGGAAGTCCTGCTCGAATTCCAGGATGTTGCGAATGTCGGCTCCCCGCCAGGAGTAGATGCTCTGGTCCTCGTCGCCCACAGCGCAGACGTTATGTTCGCTTCCCGCCAGCATGCGCATCAACTCATATTGCGGGCGGTTGGTGTCCTGATATTCGTCAACCAGAAGGTGGCGGTAACGGCGGTTGTAGCGCTCACGGGTCTCGCCGGAAGCCTTCAAAACCCGCACGGCGTAGAGCAGCAGGTCGTCGAAATCGAGGGCATTCGACTTCGCCAGCTCCTGCTTGTAGACCTCATAGATTTGCGCGACCCGCTCCGTCTTCGGGTCCCCGGATTGCAGGTAAACCTCCTGCGGATCAAGCATGTGATTCTTGGCCCACGAAATCCGCGAGAGCACGCTGCGCGGGGTTAACTGCTTGTGGTCGACACCCAGGCGCCGCATGGCGGCCTTCACCACACTTTGCTGGTCGGCCTCGTCGTAGATGACAAAATCCTTGCGGTACCCCTTGCCGCCGATCTGCAGGGTTTCGATATCACGGCGCAGCAGCCGCACACAAAATGAGTGGAAGGTCGAAATCAGCGGCTTGGCCAGGGTCCGGGCTCCGACCAGCGACTCGACCCGGCTGGCCATCTCGCTCGCGGCCTTATTGGTGAAGGTCACGGCAAGAATGGAGTCGGGCGGCACGCCCACCTGATCGACCAGGTGCGCGATGCGATAGGTGATGACCCGCGTCTTCCCGCTGCCGGCGCCCGCGAGTATCAGAACCGGCCCGGTGGCGGTTTCAACGGCTTCACGTTGCTGGGGATTTAGCTGTGAGAGGTACGACAAATCTGGCTTCCTAGGCTCATGCGTGAGGCGATCAGTTCGGCTTGCTGCCCGTCGCAACCGCTCCCATCAACCGGCGGGCCTTACACTCCTGGCAGGGACAGTGTTCGCGCAGGAACTCCCACGAGTAGATCCCGTGCTGATGACCGTCGTTCCAGGTGAACCGGATACCGTACTTACCCACTGGTTCGACCTCGGTGGGACGGGCCAGCGCCTTATACATCGGCAGCGCGCCGGCAATCGGCTTCAGCGGATCGCCGGGCTGCCGGCCGTCCTTGTCGCGCTCTTCCTGACACAGCGCACACGGGCACGCGTCACGCAGAAAAACGAACGTGTACGAACTGCGATGGCCATCCTTCCACTCGATGTCCATGCCCGTGCCGCTGGTCTTGTTGACTTTGATCGACTTGGGATCTGCAACCAGTTCCATGATCTTGCTTTGTTCCGCTTTTCCGACTTTTTCGCAGCCTGTTCAGCCGGCGGTTCCTCTGACTCATGATTCGAGCCTGCTCTAGTATCGCAGAAACTACATAAGCCGGATCAGAGCCGCCAAACTGCTAATCTGTTAACTCACAGCAGCAGGAGAAACTCCATGGCAGACGTGCGCAAGGGACTGATCATCGTCAACACCGGACCCGGCAAGGGCAAGACCACCGCCGCCATGGGCACTGCTTTGCGTGCCGTCGGCAACGGGATGAAGGTGCTGATGTTGCAGTTCCTCAAAGGCTCATGGCATTACGGCGAACTCGATGCGGTGAAGGCGTTCGGCGACAACTTCGTGATGAAACAGATGGGCCGTGGCTTCGTGAAGGTCGGCGGAGCGGAAACCGATCCCGAGGACGTACGCCTTGTAGAAGAAGCATGGGCTGAAGCTGAGCAGGCCATCCTGTCCGGCGCCTGGGACGTCGTGATCCTCGACGAAATCAACTATGCCATCAGCTACAAGATGCTCGATCCGGAAAGAGTTGTCGCGGCTTTGAAGAAGAAGCCGGAAATGGTTCACGTCATCCTCACCGGACGCAACGCGCATCCCAGCATCATCGAAATCGCCGACACCGTGACTGAGATGAAGGAAGTGAAGCACGCCTACAGCAAGGGCATCGAAGCGCAACGCGGCATCGAGTACTGAGCGGCGACAACCTCCACCCCCCTCGGCTACACTGAAGTACGACTATGGCATGGTTCAAGCGGGAATCGGCAGAGCTCGACACCTCGGGCGAGAAGCGCGTCAAGACTGAGGGCCTTTGGGTCAAATGCGACCAGTGCCGCCAGATCATCTGGAAGAAGGACCTCGACCAGAACTTCAACGTCTGCCCCAAGTGCGACCGCCACTTCCGCATCGACGCCCGTACCCGCCTCTCCTACCTGCTCGACGACGGCCAGTACGAAACCGAAGACGGCAATCTGGTTTCGAACGACCCGCTGAAGTTCACCGACTTGAAGTCCTATGCCGATCGCCTGAAGCGGGCCAGGAACGACACCGGACTGAACGATGCCATCATCAACGCTCGCGGCAAACTCAACGGCAAGCCCGTCATCGTCAGTGCGATGGAGTACTCGTTCATCGGCGGATCGATGGGCGCAGTGGTCGGCGAGACCATCACCCGCGCGATCGAGAGAGCCACGGCCGAAAAGCTGCCGCTGATCATCGTTTCCGCCTCCGGGGGAGCGCGCATGATGGAAGGCGTGGTCAGCCTGATGCAACTGGCGAAAATCTCCGCTGCGCTGGCGCGCATGGACGACGCCAAGGTCCCCTACATCTCCGTCCTCACCGACCCGACCACGGGCGGCGTGACCGCCTCGTTCGCCATGCTGGGTGACCTCAACATCGCCGAGCCAGGCGCACTGATCGGCTTCGCGGGACCGCGCGTGATCGAGCAGACCATTCGCCAGAAGCTGCCCGAAGGCTTCCAGCGCAGCGAATTCCTGCTGGAGCACGGGATGCTCGACGCAGTGGTACATCGCCGCGAACTGAAGAACTACATATCCCGCGCGTTGGATTTCATGCAGGCCCCGAACCCCTCCTAGTCCTCATGCACCAGATCTACGACCCGGGTAACCCGATGCTTTACACTCGCTGCGGGAGTAAGCCATGAAAGCTGTTGTCGTCGCCCGCTTAGGCGGGCCGGAAGTTCTCGAAGTCCGCGACGTTCCTGAACCCATCGCACAATCCGGCGAAGTCATCGTGCGGGTCGAGGCTGTGGGCGTAAATTTCGCCGACACCCTGTCCACTCGAGGCACTTACCGGAGCACGCCTCCTCCCCCGTTCACTACGGGTCGCGAGTTCGCCGGGGTGGTGGAAGGCACACAAGAGCGCGTCATGGGCTACGCCCAATACGGAGCGGCTGCCGAGAAGATCGCCGTATCGCCAAAGATGATCTGGCCGCAACCCGAAGGATGGACGTCCCAGCAGTCTGCGGCCTTCCCGGTCAACTTCTTCACCGCCTACCTCGCTTACTGGAAGGCGGGCATGACCTCCGACGCCATCGAGCCGGTTCTTGTTGAGGGCGATCGCCGCCGCCGCGTCCTGATTCACGCCGTTGCCGGTGGGGTGGGAACAGCGGCCGTGCAGATCGGCAAACTGCTTCGCATCGAAACCTATGGGACGGCTTCATCCGCCGAAAAGCTGGAGCGCGTGAAGAAGTTGGGGCTCGACCATGCCATTAACTATCGCGAGGTGGACTACGAGCAGCGTATCCATGAGCTGACCAACGCAGAAGGCGTGGATGCCGTGTTCGAAATGCTCGGCGGCGAGCACACCGCCAAGAGTCTGCGCTGCTGCCGCGACTTTGGGCGGGTCATCATCTACGGCACCGCCACCGGCGAGCGCCAGAAGTTCGACGTCGGAGCCATGATGTCGCGCAGCCTGAGCGCGCACGGCTTGTGGCTAAGCGTGCTGGCAAACGACCACGCGCTGATCAACGACTGCCTGAAAGCCATGCAGCCCTGGATCGAGCAAGGCAGGCTGCATCCTGAGATCGGTCACTCCTTGCCGATGGAACAAGCCGGGGATGCGCATCGGCTGCTGTTACAGCGCGCCAACTATGGCAAGATTGTGCTCACCATCGGCTAAGAACGGTGTCATGAGATGGTGGTGCAGGGGCATGGGCTATGGTTGATTCATGAAACAAGCCCTGGTCCTGATCCTGTTTCTATTTATCTGCCTGGGACCCGCCAGCCTGGCGTCGTTCCTCACCGCCCGCGGCGTGCGCGAGTGGTACCCGCATCTTCGCAAACCAGCAGGTACTCCTCCCAGCGCCGTCTTCGGACCCGTCTGGACAGTCCTCTACGTATTGATGGCCACATCGGCCTGGCTGGTGTGGCGGGACTATGGCTGGCGCGGTGGACGCTCGGCGCTGATGCTATTTTTCGGCCAACTCGCCTTGAACATCGCATGGTCGGGAATTTTCTTCGGCGCGCGCCTTCCCGGCCTGGCCCTTGGAGAGATCGTGATTCTGTGGCTGGCAATCCTGTTCAACATCGTCGTATTCAATTGGCTTACGCCGCTGGCGGCGATGCTGCTCGTCCCTTACTTGTTGTGGGTTACGTATGCCAGTTATCTCAACTTCGGCATTTGGCGGCTCAACCGCAGAGCAGTATGACCGGCGGACAACTTCGACAGGCCAACAATGCTAAGCTGAAACATGAATTTCGTTTCTCTTGTGGGCTTTGGTGCCGGTACCTTGTGCACCCTCGCGTATCTGCCGCAGGCGCTCCATTCCTTCAGGACCAAGTCCGTCCGCGACATCTCATTCAGCATGCTGCTCAGTCTCAATATTGGACTGCTGCTATGGGTAGCCTACGGATTTCTCATTCGCTCGCTTCCTCTCATCCTGCCGAACGCAATCACGTTCTTTCTGGCTTTTCCACTGCTGATCATGAAGGTGCGCTATCGCAACGCAGCCGCTTTTCCTGCCGATAGTGACGGCAGCAGCGTGGCCTCAAAAAGCTACTAGTTCCAGATCTGCCGGGCGAAGTAGTACGCGGAGAGCACGAACCCGATGACGATCACGAGGGTGCGCACGTACTCCGGCTTGGTCTTCTGCGCGAAGTATGCACCGAAGTAGCCGCCCAGCATCGATCCCACCACCATGAGAATCGTCTCCGGCCAATACACGGCGTGGGAAAAGATGAAGAGCAGTAAGGCCATCCCGTTGGCGACGCTCGTCAGCAGCGCCTTCAGGGCGTTCATGGTGTGGATCTGGTCCATACCTAGCAGCGCCAGCATTGCAAGAATGAGGATTCCGGCGCCGGCGCCGAAATATCCGATATAGAACGCGATGAAAAGTTGGAAGACAACACCGCGCCCGGTGGAGAACTCGCGATGCTCACCGGCAGCCGTGCGCTGCCGGACCCAACGCGTCACGCGTCCACTCATGGCGAAGATGAGGGTTGCAATCAAAATCAGCCACGGTACCAGCCGCATGAACGTCGATTGCGGTGTTTTGAGCAGGGTCCATCCACCCAGGGTTCCTCCCAGTATGCCGGTGACCAGCAGCGGCATTACCGTTGACCAGGGCAGATGGCGGAACTCCCGGCGATAGGCGCCGATGCTCGCGATCTGTCCCGGCCACAACGCAACGGTGTTGGTAGCGTTGGCATTGACCGGTGGGATCCCCACCATCAGCAGTGACGGAAACGAAACGAAGCTGCCGCCTCCGGCTACGGAGTTGATGGCCCCCGCAACCAACGCTGCGGCGAAGAGGATTGTGGCGTGGCTGATGTGCATGCGTGCGGAAAAGCGATGGTAACAGGTGACCCGCCATTCTTCCGCTTTGCGCCACAACAGTCCTAACGTCGTGACCGCTGTAGGAAAACCGCACCAAAGCCGCGAAATACGAGGGTATCGCCGGGCGGGTTACCCTGGCCGATTCCCGATACGGCATTGTTGTCTAA
The DNA here is from genome assembly GCA_963758255.1 of uncultured Acidobacteriaceae bacterium. GTDB lineage: Bacteria > Acidobacteriota > Terriglobia > Terriglobales > Acidobacteriaceae > DASRAA01. Next base: position 366,271 of record CAVWUX010000008.1, on the reverse strand, counting down.
CTAGGAACCTGCCCGAAGGCGCATGGATACAGGCGTTCGGAGGTGGGGCCTGTGGAAAACCCGCATAAAATATGGCGAAATCGCTTTCCTCCACTGCGCGATTGGTATAACATACCCACAAATTGAGCATTCTTACGGCTCAACTACTCAAGGAGGAATATCAATGGCAGCAGGCTTGACCAAGACACAGCTCGTCCGGCACATGGCCGAGAAGCACGAACTCAGCAACAAGCAGGTCGCAGCGTTTCTCGACTCACTGGCCGACGTAGCCGTCAAAGAGACCAAGAAGAACGGAGTGTTCGTCATTCCGGGCCTTGGTCGCCTGGTGAAATCGAATCGCAAGGCCCGCATGGGACGCAATCCGCAGACTGGCGAAGCCATCAAGATCGCCGCGAAGACCGTGGTGAAGTTCCGCGTCGCCAAGGCCGCTAAAGACGCGATCGCACCTGCGAAGAAGTAAATTCTGTTCTGTAGAAATAATGCGAAGGCCGGCAGCGCGCCGGCCTTTTGCATTTGATCCGCGCTGACTCCACCGGTCCCCTTCCTGCTACGAAAGTTCCGACGCAATGATGGCGTCGGCCTCGATCTCGACCAGCATTTCCGGCGACACCATCGCCACCACTTGCAGCATCGTGGCAGCGGGACGAATGTCGCCGAACACTTCGCCGTGGGCCCGCGCTACCTCCTCCCAGCGGCTGATGTCGGTGACGAACATGCGTGTACGTACGACGTCGCGCAGGCTGGCTCCCGCTGCCACCAGGGCGCGCTCGATGTTCTTCAGCGTCTGTACCGCCTGCGCGTACGTATCCTTGCCGCCGACAATCTTCCCATCGTCGCCGGTGGCCACCGTTCCTCCTACCGTCACGAACGGCCCCACTTTCACTGCACGGGAGAATCCAACTTTGGGTTCGTAAGGAGAATTGCCTGAGATGTTCTGTCGTTTCACGAGTGTCTCCTTTTTGAATGCTGAATTGTCCCACAGCCGGCCTGTTCCAGCCCGCGGTCGTTGTCGCGCCAAATTTTGGCAGCCATTCGATGACGTTGCTACCAGTGTTAAACAGTGCTGATTCGAATTGCTCACGCAATGCTCGCTAATCCCTATAAATCGAATTTCCGAACCCGAAAAGAAAAATCAATGAGCCTTAAGTCTCGCGGCGTGCGACTATCGGGTGTGGGTGAGGATGCACCATAAGAGTTAAGAGCGCTGTCGGAAACACTTGCGTGAGAAACCAAAATGCGTTATCACCCATCCAACTAGTCAGAGCGGGCAGGTAACGAGCCGCTTGATTGCGGGGGACGAACTCTAGGCCATGATTCCTGAATCGCACTCGCTGCAGACGCTGTTTACCGAACTCATTCACCACCACTTCGATCGCGACATCGGACTGCGTGATTCCGAGGTGCAGGACTACATCGCGAACGTGCTCACGGAGTTCTGCGAAGTCGAGCAACTGTTCAAGCTGCGCAATGCAAACCAGCGCCCGCTCGACGACGTCGGCGAAATGCTGCTCGAAGCCGATCCCATCTACGGGCCGGCTCCCTCGTTCGACCGCGAACGCCAGGTGCGCAAGCACATCGGCGACTACACGCTGTTCTTGTCCGGCATGTTTCCCGAGAGCATCAACCACTTCCGCCTGCGGCGGCAGCGCCTGGAAAACTTTGTCGACTTCATCAAAGCCGGCAAGGAGAGCTATTTCATCGTCTCCAAGTTCGACCAGTTCGAGTACGCGCGCATGGCTCCCCTGTTCGGAAAACTCTCACACGAGTTCGAGTCCTGCGTCTACGGATTGAACCTGGTGAAGGGCGATCTGGACGAAATGCAGCACCCTATTACGCGCCAGGCGAAAGATATTGTGATGTAGCGGATGCGGACTTGCAGGGAATGCAGCAGCGGCTGTCGTCTTGAAAGGGCACGGCTTCAGCCGTGCCGTAAGATCCCTTTATTCTTGTCATCACGGCGGGGCTTCAGCCCCGGGGGGATCTGCTTTTCGACTCTTTCAGCGGTCTCCTTTACCGTCGCCACTGAAATTTCAACTCACAATCAGCCTCTATCGCGCCTGCGGTGAAGCTTGTGCACTTCCCACTCGTGCGATCGCATTCGCTGCGTTCATGCCCTCACGAATGCAGTCCGGCACGCCAATTCCGTGAAACGCGTTGCCCGCCAGCGCGAGGCCGGGAATCTCTTTGACTCGCTTTTCAATGCGCTCCACCCGCGCGATGTGGCCGGACTCATACTGGGCCATGGCGCCGCGCCAGCGATAGACGCGCTCGAACATGGGACGCGCCTCCAGCTTGACGATCTGCTTCAACTCAGCCCGGACCGTATCTACGATCTCGTCATCGGTGAGGTTCAACACCGCCTCGTCGCGTGCGCCTCCCAGAAAACAGCGCAAGATGCCTTTGTCAGCCGGAGCGCGATGCGGAAACTTGTTATGCACAAACGTGCATGCCAGCATTCGGGTGCCTTCGCTCCGCGGCACCAGGAATCCAAAGCCCGGAGGCAGGTGTTGGAGCTGGTCGATGTGATAGCCCAGCGTGACCGTCACCGAAGAGCTGTAGGTAATGCCCAGCAAGTCGTCCGCAAGATCGCGATCGACCGCTTCGAGCAACGCGCCGGCGACATTGGCCGGCGTGGCGACGACGACGGCATCGAAACGTTCGTCTTCCGCCCATGTCAATAGCGACGCGCCAGCCGTCGTTTTCGGGATAGACATGGCGAATGCGAGTGCGCATGCGGATCGCCGACGGGTCGAGGCGCGCCGCGATGGCATCGACCATCTGCTGCATGCCGTCTTTCAGCGAGCTGAACAGCGGCCTCGCTGGCTGCGTCGCGGCCATACGCCCGCATCTTGTTGTGCGCTGCCAGCATGGCGCGGCTCAAGCTGCCGTACTTCTCTTCCATCTCGACAAATCGCGGCAGCACCGCGCGCGCACTCAGCTTGTTGGCGTCGCCGCCGTACACGCCCGACAGCAGCGGATCGGCCAGCCGGTCGACCACTTCCGGGCCAAAATGCCGCTCCACGAGTTCGGCCACCGTCTCGTCAGTCTCCATCGGACGTGGCGGGTGCAACAGCTCCCTCGCCATGCGCAGCTTCGTCTCCCACGAGAACAGTGGCGACAACGCTGTGGGCACAAGCTTGGTGGGCACCATGAACATCAGTCCATCGGGCATGACGACCAGCTTGCCCTTCACCACAATGTAGGTCTTGCGCTGCGCATCGTTGGAGCCGATCAGTTGATCGTCGATGCCAAGCTCCTTGCAGAGCGTCAGCGCCCACGGCTTCTCGGTCAGGAAGGAATCGGGGCCGGCCTCGACCAGGCAGTCAAAGACGCGATCGGAGTACATCGACCCGCCCAGCCGCTGGCCGCTTTCGAATAATGTGTAGGTGAGTTCAGCTCCGGTGGCACGAGCTTTCTCGAGATAGAAGGCGGCGCTCAGTCCGGAAATGCCGCCGCCAATAATCGCAACTCGCTTCATAAGGGGCTATTGCATCTTCTCAGCCGGGGGCGATTTTTCGCAAGACGACACTGCAGCCAGCCGTTTGCGAACGATGTCGGCAACGGCCTTTGCGAACGTGGGCGAGTCGTTCAGCGACTCCGCGCGATAGAGCTTCATGCCGCGCTCCGCCGCGAACTGGCGGAACAGGATGTCGATGTCGAACAGGATTTCCACGTGATCGCACACAAAACCAATCGGCTGGACGAAGACGCCATTGCAACCGGAGCTTTGCAGCGACGTGATCGTTGCTTCAACCGTCGGTCCCAGCCACTCTCCGCCCGACATGCCCTGGCTTTGAAAGGCGAACTTCCACTCGCCGATTTCCGGGGCCTGCCTGGCTACCAGCGCGGCCGTCTCTCGCGTCTGTGCTTCGTAGGGATCGCCCTCCGTAATTGTGCGCATGGGCACGCTGTGCGCGGTGAAGAGTACCGGCAGGCGTGAACCATGCTCCTCGCAAGCCTTTGTCCAACTGCTGCGGAGCTTCTCGACGAAGGCTTCGATCAGCAGGGGATGGTCGTGCCATTCCTCCACAAAGTCGATGGGGAAGGGTGCAGTCTCCCCGAACAGTACCTGCTTGTATAGTCCCACGCTGGTGCGCGAGTTGTGCGGTGCGAGGCAAACTGCGACTGCCTGTCCCACATTGTCAGATACCATCTGTTTGAGGGCGTCGGCGATATAGGGATGCCAGTTACGCATGCCAACATATGCGGGAATACCCAGCTCGCGAGCCACATTCTCCGCTTGCTGCCGGGTGATTCGGGTCAGCGGTGAGCTGCCGATCAGGGAATAGCGATGCTGCACCTCGCGCACGACTGACTCGGCCATGGGCCGCCCGCGCGAAATGTTCTGCAGGAACTCGGGAATGTCCTCGACCCGCTCGGGGCTGCCGTGCGCGATCAGCAAAACTGCGCTCTTGCCCATCACTGCCTCGCAGCCTTGCCCGACGAACTGAATTCGTGCACAAAGTCGGCAAGGTTCTTCACGTTGTCCACCGGAGTCAGCGGCAGAATGCCGTGGCCAAGATTGAATATGTGGCCCGGCCGTTTGTCTGCCAGCCGCAGTATGTGTTCCGCGCGCTGCTTCACCTCGCTCCAGGTGGCGAAGAGCGTGACTGGATCCAGGTTTCCTTGCACTGCATGATCGTGGCCCACCGTTCGCCAGCCCTCGTCGAGCGGCACCCGCCAGTCGAGTCCAATGACTTCGGCGCCCGTCTCCGACATCGACGGCAGCAGCGTCGTGCTGTCGGTTCCGAAATAGATGATCGGCGCGCCGGTAGCTTTTTGCAGCCGCTTCACCAGCCTCACCGTGGGTTCCAGCGCATAACGGCGGTAGTCTTCGACGCTCAGGCAACCCACCCAGCTATCGAAGATCTGTATGACGTCGGCGCCTTGCTGCACCTGCTCGGCAGCATACTCCGCCAACACCTCCACCAGCTTATTGACCAACTCCTCCCACACCTCCGGCGAGTTGTACATCAACTTCTTGACCTCGACGTAGTGCCGCGATCCTCCGCCCTCCACCATGTAACTGGCAAGCGTGAACGGGGCCCCGCAGAATCCGATGACCGGCAGCTTCGCACCGAAGTGCTGCACTACCTTGCCGACAGCTTCCGCCACGTAGCCCAAATCTGCGGCACGATCGGTGCGCAGGACCTTCACGTCATCGGCGGAGCGAATTGGCTTCTCGATCACCGGACCTTCGCCGGGCGAAAAGTGAAACGGCATTCCCATGACTTCCAACGGCAGCAGCAGATCGGCGAAGATGATGGCGGCATCGACCCCAAGATACTCCGCCGCGGTGATCGTCACCTCGGCGGCGACCTCGGGCTTCTTGCAGATTTCGACCAGCGAATACTGCTTGCGAACCGCGCGATATTCCTTCATGTAGCGGCCCGCCTGGCGCATGAACCAGACCGGAGTGGTTTCTACAGGAAGGCATCTGCAGGCACGCACAAAGAGCGAATCAGGAGCGGACATAAACATCCAATGTAGCATTCTCCGTCACCTCGGCCCGTGACACGAATCACAGGGCCGCAACCGGCGGTAGTCAGCTGCAAGTTCAGCCGGCATTTTTTACCACGGAGACACCGGGGACACGGAGAAGATCAAATCAACCAACTCCGCGCTCTCCGTGCCTCAGTGGTGAATTCGTGGTTTGTGTCGCCCGTCACTTCATTTCCCTGACGGGGTTCCTATAATCACGGGTTACACCGCGTCATGAACCGCGCCGAACCCAGGCCCGCCATCAATCCGTGGATCGTGACCTTCGCCGTCATGCTGGCGACGTTCATGGAAATCCTCGACACCACGGTGGTGAACGTGGCTGTCCCGCACATTGCCGGAAACATGGGCGCCACCGTCGAGGAAGGCACCTGGGTCGTGACCTCCTACCTGGTGTCGAACGCAATCATCCTCCCCATGTCGGGATGGCTGGCCAACCGCTTCGGCCGTCGCCGCATCCTGCTCACCTGTGTCACCGGCTTCACCCTGACGTCTCTGCTGTGTGGCATGGCCACCAGCATGGAAGCGCTGATCCTCTTCCGCGTGCTGCAGGGCCTGACCGGAGGCGGGCTGCAACCTCTGGCGCAGGCCGTCCTGCTGGAGACCTTTCCTCCCAAACAGCATGGCTCGGCCATGGCCGCATTCGGACTCGGCATCATCCTGGCCCCGATCATCGGTCCCACGCTGGGCGGTTGGATCACCGACAGCTACTCCTGGCGCTGGATCTTTTATCTCAACCTTCCCGTCGGTGTGATCTCGGTGCTGATGATCGGCACCTTCGTACGCGACCCCAGCTACATCGGCAAGCACAAGACCGGCGGCGTTGACCTGTGGGGCATCGGATTTCTGGCTCTCGGCTTTGGCATGTTGCAGGTGGTGCTCGACACCGGCCAGCGCAAGGACTGGTTCGGCAGTCCGCAGATCCGCGTATTTACCGCGCTCTGCGTCTTCGGACTGGTCGCGCTGGTGATTCGCGAGTTGAAGGCCGAACATCCCATCGTGGACTTGCGCGCACTCAAGGACCGCACGTTTACCGCCGGCACGACCCTCATGACGATGCTGGGGTTTGTGCTCTACGGCAGCCTGATGCTGCTGCCGATCTTTCTGCAAACCCTTCTCGGCTATCCCGCCCTGGAATCCGGGTTGGCGCTCTCACCGCGTGGCGTCGGATCGCTGTTCATGATGCCGATTGCCGGGCTACTCACCAATCGCTACGATCCACGAAAGCTCATCGCGGTTGGCTTGGCGGTCGGCGGATGGACGATGATCGAGCTCTCACATTTGAACCTGAACGCCGGCTACTGGGACATCTTTTGGCCGCAGATCATCCAGGGCGGCGCCATGGCCTTCCTGTTCATCCCGCTGATGGCCACCAGCATGTCGGGCATCGCCAAAGAAAAAATGGGCAACGCCACCAGCATCTACAACCTGATGCGCAATATCGGCGGCAGCTTTGGCATCGCCACCATGACGACGTTTCTGTCCCGCCGCAGCCAGGTGCACCAGAACCAGCTCATCGCGCACGTCACTTCGTACGACCCTACGGTCCGCAACATGATGCGCGGAATGCGGGGCTGGTTCATGGCCCACGGCTCGAGTTCCGTAGATGCCACCAAGAAATCGCTGGGAGCGCTCTACGGCATGGTCCAGCAACAGGCGGCCCTGTTGTCGTTCGTCGAGGCCTTCTGGATCATGGGTGTGATCTTCTTCTGCATGCTGCCCTTGGTATTGCTGCTGAGAAACGCCCGTGACCTGCACCCGCATGAACGAAAGTCGAAGGGCGGACGCGCAGCAGGATCGGCCGGCTCGCAAGCCGAGTCCGAGCCGGAACTGATCGGCGCCTTCCACTGATGGTGGAAGGGCCCGGCTTTAGAGTGTGTGTGAGTACTAAGGCTTGGGGTTGCGATGGTGGTACAAACGGCGCGACAGCAAGCCCCGAAAGGGCGGGGGCATGATAGCACGGAGGCTGCCGCGGCGGCCGGAGTGCTGGGTAGAGTGGGAACAAGGTGTCGAGTTCCTCGGGGACGACAGAGTTCTCCCAGACACTCATCAGCGCTGGGTACGCGACCCAAGAATATCGGAAGTCCCAGAGTGAGGGCAGATGGCTCTGCGTCGCGCCGCCCGGCTCGACCCGCTTCTGACAAATCAGTGTTCGTCAGTGCTTCACCAGCCCTCGCGCCGCAATCGCACTCACCCTCGGCCTCACCTTCCAGGCGAGGTGAGCAGCCTTAGATTGCTTACGAGTTGGCGATTTACCACTCGCAATCACATGACTTCCGGCTTAACGTCGATCCGCTCAGAAACGTTTTGGCTTCCGCCGCTCTTCAAATGAATGACGGCGCTGAAGTCGACAGCGTCGAAATCGTTTTCACCAGAAAAGAGTCGAGCAGGCGGCCGAACCACGTGCGAAATGTGTTCGTCGAAGGCCGGTGCAACCTATTGACTTTCGTAGAATCGCAACTGGCTGTACAATTTTGCACAGACTCACATCGCGGATTTGTCTATCGTAAATGTCAGGTGAAGACCACCACAACTCAGGGCCGGCCCTCAAGGAACTCCCGATGCGACGCCAACGAATTGCGCTTCGACTCCTGCTCTCTATATCGAGTGCTAGCTTGTTGATGCCCTCGGCTGATTTGTTGTGGGCTCAGAATCCGCCGTCTATCGAGCAACGGCCCGTTCCTATCTTCGACATTGCCGTGCTGCACGTACCTGTTTCAGAGGCCAAAATATATCCGCGCCGTGTTTCCGTGGGGCCACCTATCCTTGAGACAATCAAAATGCAGCCCCGGCCGCAGGAAAGCTTCTTCACTGCTCCTACCAGCTACCATCAACTTCTAATCGACAACATAACTGCATTTAAGCTTCGGCAGCTTACTGGAACGGCTGAGTCGCAGAGCAGCGGTAATAATTTGACCGGCGGCACTCCGGACAATTCGTTTACCTTTGAACCTGGTTATCTCAAGCTGAGCAATCAGACGATCATTCGCGCCGGCGACACGGATTCCGACGGCGGGAACATCCCATTCGCCGGCCCCATCATTCTCCGCGTCGCTCAACAGGCGGAGGCTCACCCGCGCATAACGCGTGTCCTCAAGATACTTCAGCCGCAATTCTGATCGCTCGCATTGGCGCATGCTGGAAACCGCCCGAACTGATTACTGTCGATAAATCGGGCCATCTCACACGTAATCAGGACCACGCGACACACACCACACCGGTCGCGCGGCCCTGTCAGGGATACGACGATTCACGATCGTCACGCAGTTAGTCCCGAGTCAAACCCAGCTACCGGTTACCAGTCACCGGCCGCCCCTCTACAATCATCACCGTGCTCGCTCCACAAGAACCCTACCGCGGCCGCCTAGCCCCTTCGCCCACGGGCCTGCTTCACATCGGCCACGCCTGCACTTTCTGGACGGCCTACCAACGGGCGCTCCAGCACAACGGCACCTTGATCTTTCGCAACGAAGACCTCGACCCACAACGCTCCAAGCCCAGATATGCCGAGGCCATGGTGGAAGATCTGCGCTGGCTCGGGATTCATTGGCAGGAAGGCCCCGACGTCGGCGGTCCGTTTGCGCCTTACCAGCAGAGCCTGCGTCGGGATTTCTACCTCGAAGCCTGGCGCAAACTGCGTGATGCGGGGGCCATCTATCCTTGCACCTGTTCGCGCAAAGACCTCGCACTCTCGGCCAGCGCTCCCCACGATGGCAATGACGACGATGGGCCCATGTATCCCGGCCGCTGTCGCGGCAAGATCACCGGGACCGCGAATTATGAAGCTCCGGCTGGAGTGAACTGGCGCTTTCGCGTCCCGGACGGCGAGGCCATCCAGTTTGTCGATCACCGCCAGGGTCCCGAGTCGTATGTCGCAGGTGAGGATTTCGGCGACTTCGTCGTCTGGCGTCGCGATGATGTTCCCGCCTACCAACTCACAGTGGTTGTCGATGATGCCGCCATGCAGGTGACCGAAGTGGTTCGCGGCGCGGATCTGCTGAAGTCCACAGCCCGCCAGTTGTTGCTGATTCGAGCCCTGGGGCTACCGACACCCGCGTACTTCCACTGCGATCTCGTTCGCGACGAGGCCGGAGTGCGGCTGGCAAAACGCCATGATGCGCTGAGTCTGCGAGCCCTGCAAGAGCGTGGTAACACCCCTGACCGGGTACTCGCAATGTGCAATCGTCCCTAGAACCCAAACTCTCATTGCGCAGAACCGCCGAACCAGATATCGTTTCGCCGAAGCGGGAGGACGCGCATGAAAGTGAATTGGGGAGCAGTCGCGTTAGCGGCAGTCATTCATTTCGGATTCGGGGCAGTGTGGTTCACGGTGTTCTCCGCTCCGTGGCAGGCAGGCACCCGCATACCTCCGGACGAGTTGCAGGCCTACATGTCCCATCCCAATTTCTGGCCGTACATCATTTCGTTCTTGTGCAGCCTTGGAATGGCGTTGGTCATCTCGTGGGTCTTGGGCGGGTACTGCAAGTACAACCTGTTCCGCGGCATCGTCGCAGGTCTCATGGTGGGCATTGTCGCTGCGCTCGCCATGATTACAGAGATGGCGTTCGAGCTTCGCTCCAGTAATTTTATGTTCATTTCCGCGGCTTACCCGTTAATTGGCTCCGTGCTGATGGGCATTGTCCTCGGCGTATGGAAACCCAAAGGAGTGACCGCGGCCGACTGATTGCGCGGCGAAGCGCGAGGAGGCAAAGTATGCAGGGGCACCTCCGAGTTAGTCACGGTCTGGACCGCCTGCCCGGACCCGGCGGCGAGCGTTTTGTCGAGTTGTTCAAGCACGGAACGCTCAGTGTTGAACTTTACGCACCGCACCGCACCGATCCGCAGCACCCGCACTCGCGCGACGAGGTCTACGTCGTTGTAAGTGGCACCGGCCGATTCTTCCGAGGAGAGGACGAGGTCGTCTTCGAGCGCGGCGATGTCTTATTTGTCGCAGCTGGTGAGCCCCATCGATTTGTGGACTTCTCCCAGGACTTCGCAACCTGGGTGTTCTTCTATGGACCAGAAGGCGGAGAAAGAGACCAGCAAGCCGGGAAGTGACCTCCCTCCACGCGCCGCTATAATCGTAGGATATGGTCACTACGCCGGAAGCCCCTGTCGCCAAACAGTCCAGATACGAACCGGTCATTGGACTCGAGGTCCACGTCCAGCTTCTGACGAAGACCAAGATTTTCTGCGGCTGCTCGACCCAGTTCGGCAATCCGCCGAATACCAATGTCTGCCCGGTGTGTCTGGGACTACCCGGCGCTCTGCCGGTGCTCAATCGGCAGGCGGTGGAGTTTGCCGTGCTCGCGGCCATGGCGCTCAACTGCCGGATCAACGAGCGCTCCATCTTCGCCCGCAAGAACTACTTCTATCCCGACCTGCCCAAGGGCTACCAGATTTCGCAGTACGACAAGCCGCTGGCCGAGCACGGCTATATCGAGATCCCGGCCAATGGTGGTGGCGTCAATCGCATCGGCATCACCCGTGTGCACATGGAAGAAGATGCCGGCAAGAGCCTCCACGATGGCCTCGCCGACAGCAGCCAGTGGACCTCGATCGACCTCAATCGCTCCGGTGTGCCTTTGATCGAAATCGTCAGCGAGCCCGACATCTCGTCGCCTGACGAGGCCTGGGAGTACCTGACGCGGCTGAAAGAAATCATCCTCTACACCGCAGTAAGCGATTGCAACATGGAAGAAGGTTCGCTGCGCTGCGACGCCAACATCAGCGTTCGCCCGTTCGGCCAGAAAGAATTCGGCACCAAGACCGAAGTAAAGAACGTCAACTCTTTCCGCTTCATCCGGCAGGCGCTGGAGTACGAGATCGCGCGCCACGAACGGGTCCTCAACGAGGGCGGCGCCATTACGCAGGAGACGCGGCTGTACAACGCAGGCGAGGGTAAGACCTACAGCATGCGCTCCAAGGAAGAGGCCCATGATTACCGCTACTTCCCCGAGCCTGATCTGCTTCCCCTGGTAGTCGATGAAGCTTGGCGCAAACAAATCGCCGAAAAGCTTCCTGAACTTCCGGAGGCCAAGCGCAATCGCCTGGTGGAGCAGTACGGCATCACCGAAGCCGACGCGGCTACGCTGACCCGCACCCAGTCGATGGCCGATCAGTTCGAAGAGGCCGCCTCGGCCGCCAAGAATCCCAAGCGCGTCGCTAATCTTGTCCAGGCGGAGTTGCTGGGGCGCCTGAAGGTCAAGGGACTGGAGATCGAGCAGTCGCCCATCTCGATGAAAGGCGTTGCGTTGTCAGCCGATCTTGTCGAGTCAGGCGCCATCAGCGGCAAGATGCTCAAAGATCTCTACGATCTGGCCTTCGAGCGTAACGAGGACTTTCCCGCAGTCTACGAGAAAGAAAAGCCCCAGCAGATCACCGACACGGGCGCTATCGAGAAGCTGATCGACGAAGTGATCGCCGCCAATCCCAAGCAGCTTGAGCAGTACCGCGCCGGAAAGAAGACGGTCGCAGGTTTCTTCGTTGGCCAGGTGATGAAAGCCTCCAAGGGCCAAGCCAATCCCGCATTGGTCAATGAGCTGCTCAGCAAGAAGCTCGACGGCTAGGAGCTCGCCGTCCTCAATCGACCGCCTTGCCTTCCTGAACGGGGATCTCACCACGCCAGTGTCCCCCGAACCGCGATTTGTTAGGCTGGTGGTTCGCATGTCACACCGCCTTCTCATTCTGGCCGCCTGCCTATTGCTGGCTGTGGCGCTTGCCGGCTGTGGAACTCCCGGCGCGCCGCAGCTGCCTTCCTTGCAACTGGCGCGCCCGGTGGACGACCTTACCGCCTCGCGCAAAGGCAACAAGGTCGAACTCGACTGGACACTCCCCCGCAAAAACACGGACCGCACTGTGGTGAAGAACATTCCACAATCCCAGATATGCCGCCATGACGGCACTGCGCTGATGAGCGGATGCACGATCGTGGCCACCGTCCAGAACCCGAAGCCTGAAGTCAAAAACAAAGGCGAACAATCGCCTGCCGTGCGAATGAAGTATGTGGACACGCTACCGTCAGAATTGGGCGAGCATGATCCGGCGGGCTTTGTTCGCTATGCAGTCGAAATCCTGAATTCGCGCGAGCGCAGTGCCGGGCTCTCCAATCAGGTGCTGGTTCCGCTCGCACCTACCATCGCCCCGCCAGAGAATCTCAACGTGAAGGTCGAGGCCGATGGCGTGCTGATCTCCTGGAAGGGGTCGACCGTGCCGGTTGCCCCCTCAGGTCTGACCTATCGCTATCGCGTCATGCGAAGTCCAGCGGGATCGAGCGCCTACATCGCCGTCGGCGACATCAAGCCTGAGGCCCGAAGGTTCCTACCTCGACAAGACATCCGGCTGGGAGACGAAGTACGACTACCGCATCACCTCGGTCACGCTGGTGCACTCCCAGGGCCTCAACATGGAGGTTGAAGGCGACGACTCCAAAGCTGCTGAGATCTTTACTCGCGACATCTATCCACCGGCGGAACCGACCAGCCTGCAAGCCGTGTTTTCCAGCGTGGGTCAAAGACCCTTTATCGACCTGACGTGGGCCCCGAACATTGAGAGCGATCTAGCCGGATACAACGTGTTCCGGAGCGTCAAGGGTGGTGAGACCGTGAAGCTGAACCAGCAGCTCGTGCCGGTACCGTCATTCAGGGATGACAAGGTCGAACCCGGAAAGGTGTACCTTTATTCCGTCTCGGCCGTGGACGTTCGAGGCAACGAAAGTCCACGCTCGGCGGAGGCAACGGAAGCCGTACCGAACCAGCAATAATGGAGCATCGATGCGATTCTGCCGCTTTGTATCTGACAACATGGCGCGCTATGGTCTGATCGAACCCAACGCTGAACAGGATCTGATCATCCGGACCCTTGATCGGCTTCCCACGCATGAGTCTGATTTCGATCGCGCCTCGCCAGTTCATATTCCGATCTCCTCAGTTCGTCTGCTTGCTCCGATAACCCCTTCGAAGATTGTGTGCATTGGACGCAATTACCGCGAGCACGCCAAGGAGTTGAACCATCCCATCCCCACCGAACCGCTGATCTTCCTCAAGCCTCCGTCGGCTGTACTTGCACACGGCGACCTCATCCTGCGGCCCGTATCGCTTTCGCAGAGAGTGGATCACGAGGGTGAACTCGGCGTCGTCATCGGCAAGCGCTGTCATGGCTTGCGTGAAGGCGATGAGGTGCGCGAGTTCATTCTCGGCTATACCTGCGTCAACGACGTGACTGCCCGCGACCTGCAGAACAAAGACGGCCAATGGTCGCGGGCCAAGGGGTTCGATACCTTCTGCCCGGTGGGTCCGACCGTAGTTTCAGGGTTGGATCCATGGCGTGGGGTACGCGTCCAGACCCGCGTGAATGGCGAGATTCGTCAGGATGGAACCACGGCAGACTTCCTGTTTCCGCTGGATGTGATTCTTCGCTACATCTCGCAGGTTATGACGCTCGAACCCGGCGATCTCATCGCCACCGGCACCCCCGCCGGAGTGGGTCCGCTGCAAGCCGGAGACACCGTTGAAGTGACCGTCGAAGGCGTCGGTTCACTCAGCAATCCGGTTGGCGATGCATCCTAGAGGAGCGCCCCCGGATCACCTGCAAAATCTTCGGGTATTGGGAAGCGCCAATCCGCGCTATTCTATGCATGACGCCAAATGATTTCGCTCCGCTACTATCCGCTGCTCGCTTTGGGAGCCACCTCGGCCATCGTCGGCTATGCGCTGCTCTCGCGCAAGCCGAAGAAATCGAGCGAGTCGATGGAGTTCGAACGCCGCACTGAGCTTGCGCGCGGCGGGCGCATCATCGATGGAACCGTCATCGATGTCCAGGAACTGGAGGAAACTCCGACACAGCAGCAAATGATTCTCTTGATCTACACCTACGACGTTGCCGGAGTCTCCTACGAGGCCTCACAGGACGTGACTCACCTTCGACAGTTCATCGACCTGTATTCCTGCCGGCTAGGTCTTCCAGCTTCGGTGAAATACGACCCCCACAATCCCGGCGATTCTATTGTGATCGCCGAGAAATGGTCGGGACTCCGCCAAACCACCTTGCGGACGCAGTCCCAGCCGGTGGCCAGCTAATCAGTGCGCTTCCCCGACTTCAGGCATCAAACAGACATCAGCAGGAACAAAACTCGGATTAACGCTGTAGTTAACACCGTGCCGTTGGTACAATAGTCTTTTATGCACAGTCTTCCTCTTCCCCTGGCGGCATTTGTAGCGGGGATCCTTTCTTTCCTGTCGCCATGCGTGCTTCCTCTCGTGCCGGGCTATGTTTCGCTGATTTCGGGCGCTACCGTGGAGGACCTGCAATCGAACAACCGCCGCATGCTGGGAACTGTGATGCTGCACTCGCTCACATTCATCCTGGGCTTCAGCGTGGTTTTTATCGCTCTGGGAGCGGTAGCCACCAGTATCGGTCAGTTCGCCAATGAGTACCACAACCTGCTCGCCAAAGCCGCAGGGGTCGTGGTCATCGTATTCGGACTGCACCTGACCGGGCTGTTGAAAATCAAGGCGTTGTATGCCGACAAGCGACTGCACGATGTCAAGGGCGGTTCCAGCGCACTGGGATCGTTTGCCGTTGGCTTTGCCTTTGCTTTCGGATGGACCCCTTGCATCGGGCCGATCCTGGCGACCATACTGGTTTTTGCGGGTGCCCAGGAAACGGTTTATAAAGGCGTGCTGCTGCTGGCAATTTATTCCGCCGGCTTGGCCGTGCCCTTTTTGTTGACGTCGTTGGGTGTGGACCGTTTTCTTGGGTTCTACAGCCGTTTTCGCCGGCATTTGCATACCGTCGAAGTGATCAGTGGCGTTTTGCTGATCGCCGTCGGAGTGCTCATTTTCATGAATAACTTGAAGCTGCTGTCCGGATATCTTGCGTTCTTGAATCGGTTCGCACTGTAAGAGGTGGAAAGACTGTGAAGCGTAATGCCCTGGTGTTTGTGGCGCTAGTGGTTGCGATTCTTGGAATGCTGGCGGTAGGAAAGTATCTCGATCGCACTCGTCTGCGCCCGACTTCGAAGTTGGCGGGAGACGTCCGCGGAATGCCCGCTCCCAACTTCGAACTGGCCACGCTCGATGGCAAGGTCGTCAAGCTTTCCGACTATCGCGGCAAGGCAGTACTGCTGAACTTCTGGGCAACCTGGTGTTCACCGTGCAAAGTAGAAATGCCCTGGTTTGTCGACTTGCAGAATAAGTACGGCAATGATGGACTGGTCATCCTGGGCGTGGCGATGGACGATTCCGACACTCCCGCTATCGCCAAGTTCGCCAACAAAATGGGTGTCAATTATCCGGTGTTGCTGGGTACCAACGAGGTTTCCGAAGAGTACGGCAACGTCGAGTTCTTGCCCACCAGTTTCTATATTGACCGGGAGGGCAAGATCGTCGGCAAGGGAACTGGTTTGCTGGGCCGAAACGAGATCGAGGAAAACGTCCAGAAAGCCCTGGCATCGCCGGTGTCGGGCGTGAAAAACGCCCAGAGTGCCTCCACCAATCTCAAGCTCGGCGATGCGCCCCAACCCCAACCATGATTCGCGCATTGTTTTCTCTGCTGGTGGCTTTGGTCCTGACAGGTTTCGCATTCGCACAGATGCCTGGCGGGAAAGTTCCGTCGGTGACCATGGCCCCGGTGGGCCCGGTTCAAGTCAAGGCCGGCGTCACCGCCAATGTGCAACTCGATTTTCGAATCGGAAGCGAATTCCACATCAATTCCAACAAGCCGAAGTCCGAGTTGCTGATTCCCACCGCCCTAAAACTCAACGCAACCGGTCCCGTGAGTGTAAGGGCGTTGAAATATCCCGCGGGACAGGATATGTCGTTTCCGTTCGCGCCGGACGAAAAACTGAGCGTGTACAGCGGCGATTTCTCCATTACTGCTGTCGTCAAGACCGCGCCGACAGCGACGAATGGAACCTATCCCGTGACTGGCGAGCTCCGCTTCCAGGCATGCGACCGCAGCGCCTGTTATCCTCCGCGCTCGATTCCCGTGAAATTCGAAGTTACGGTAGTTAACCGCTAACTGCGGAAACTCTGCGTGAGAACCACGGTTTGGGTCCCGGCGCTGGTACAACCGGTCAGAAAGCCAGCCCGAAGGGGCGGGGACATGATAGCCCTGTACGGAGCCGGGCCCCCGATCCGCCCGCCCACTACGGCCACATGATCTCGGTCAGAAGCACGACCACTTGCGCGATTGCGGCGTTGTCGGTACCGATGCCCTCAGGAGTCTTCGCCTTGATTCCGACCTGTCCTGGCTCAATAGCCAGCAACTCGGAAACGCTCTGCTGAATCGCCTTGGCATGCGGACCGATCTTCGGCTCGGCGAGGATGAGCGTGCAATCTACGTTTCCCACCGTGTAGCCCTTGTCGGCAATTTGTTTGATGGCCTCGCGGAGAAACACGGTTGAGTCGGCGCCCTTCCATTGCGGATCGCTGGGCGGGAAGTAGCTTCCAATGTCACCTGCTGCCACAGCCCCGAGCAACGCGTCGGTTAAGGCATGCAGCAACACATCGCCATCGGAGTGACCGGACAATCCTCGATCATGCGGTATCAGGACGCCTCCGATCTTGAGCGAAATCCCAGGTTTGAACTCGTGCGAATCCCAGCCAAAGCCAATCCGCGGCACTCGAACGACTTGTGTGTTGAATGACACTGCTTCGTCCTATCGGGTGAGGCTGACCGTACGGCGGCTTTCCTGCGACAAATAGAATTCGGCCAGTTCCAGGTCGCCGGGAGTGGTGATCTTGATGTTGCGCGGCGATCCCATGACCACGTGCACGGTGCCTCCGGCGCGCTCAAACAGCGAAGCCTCGTCGGTCCCGAGGAAGCCATCCGCGCCGGCTTCGTCAAACGCCTTCTTCAGCAATCCATAGCGAAAACCCTGCGGCGTCTGCGCCATCACCATTCGCTCGCGGGGCACCGTCGCCAGCACCACTGCGCCATCGGCGGTGCGGTCCACTTGCTTCACGGTATCGACTGCCGGAATTCCCGCGATCGCCGCGTCGTACTTCTTCACGCCCTCGATCACGCCGTCGATGGTTTCGTCGTCCACGAACGGACGCACCGCGTCGTGTACCAGCACGATATCGTCGGGCGAAGCGTTGAGAGCTGCCAACGCGTTAGCGACAGAATTCTGCCGGTGTTCTCCGCCTTCGACCACTCGAATCGGTTTCTTGAAACCTTCGTGTCCGGCTTTCTTCAGAAAGTCCTCGGTCTCGTTCTTCCGCAGCGCAACGACGATCTCGTCAACTCGGCGGTTGTTGGCGAACTTTCTCAGAGTGTGAAACAAAATTGGCGTTCCCTGCAGTTCAAAGAACTGCTTGGATTTGTTCCTGGACGCAGCGGAAGCGGCAGACATGCGAGTGCCTAAGCCGGCTGCGGGAATAATGACAAGTACTCTCATATTGGGCAGCGCAGTATAAACGCCGTGCGCGACATTATACAAATCGCGCGGAAAACGCCTGGGGGCCTTGCCGGGCCCGGCACGCCCCCAGGATCTCTACTCCGTCTTCGGTATCTCAGTGACAACCGCCGGTGCCGTGGAAGACTTTCGCAACTCGGGCCTCGGCTCAGCGTTGCGTGGCGGCATGACGGTCGCGCGTTCATCGAACTTCCCGAATATCATCTTCCCCGCGGTGGTCTGCAGCACGGAAGTCACGGAGATGTCGATGTTCTTGCCGATCATTTTGCGCGCATTGTCCACGACTACCATCGTTCCGTCATCGAGGTAAGCCACGCCCTGGTTGTATTCCTTGCCTTCCTTGAGGATAAAAACCCTCATGACTTCGCCGGGCAGGACGATCGGCTTGAGCGAGTTGGCCAGCTCATTGATATTCAGCACCTCGACTCCCTGCAACTGTGCCACTTTGTTGAGATTGAAGTCGTTGGTGACGATCTTGCCTTCATACAGTTTGGCCAGCTCGATCAGCTTGAGATCGACTTCGCGCACCGCCGGGAAATCATCCTCGACAATTTGTACGGTCAAGCTCGCGATCTTCTGGATGCGCTGCAGAATGTCGAGTCCCCTCCGCCCGCGGTTACGCTTCATGGAGTCGGCCGAATCCGCCACCAGTTGCAGCTCGCGCAGCACGAATTGCGGCAATACGATGACCCCGTCGAGGAACCCGGTTTCCGCGATGTCAGCGATGCGGCCATCGATGATGACGCTGGTATCCAGGATCTTGTAGCTCCTCTTGGACTGCTTCTCGCCGCCGAAAATCCCGCCCAGAGCAGCCAGATTGAGCAGATCGCCCTTTCCGGCCCCCACCACCAGGCCGACGTAGGCCATCAACAACATGAGAAAGATTTGCAGAAAGCTCTGGGTTGGTCCGGGCTCCAGGCTGTTGCGAATGACCAGACTGAAGAGGTAAGCGCCGATGATTCCGAGAATGCTGCCGATTACCGCGCCGATCAGCCGTTTCAGGCTGACCTTGCGCAGACGCATCTCGAACAGAACTACTGCCAGGCCGAATAACAAGCCCGCGCCCGCCGCCGGCCAGCGCTCCAGCCCCAGCGGTTTCAGTTCGTAACTTGCTAATGCTATGACAAAAACGAATAAGACACGTATGACTACCAGGTCCAAGAGACACCTCCCGGGGCCGGTCCTGGCATCTAGAGTCGGGGTCGAGGTACGCCGAGGGGAACGTCTGCAGATAAGCCGGCGGCTCGCTTCCGTTCTTAAGACGCGATGGGGCCTCGTCTAGCTTATTAACCGGGGCGGGTCTTTTAAGATATGAAAACGCCCCGCGTCCGCCGCACGCCGGCGGACAACAAAACTATCCTACACCGCTGCTGAAGTATAACTCAGTTTCCCCGCGGCCTTGACACGATATCGCCACATGCGCGGGCAGTCCAGCCCAAATAAGGAACTGTTGTCCCACAACCGTGGAGCACGAGAACCCAAAATCGCATACTCGGAATGCGCCCTACGAGAACAGGGCCCCGATTCCCGCTCCCACGAGGGTCACGACCGCCCACCAGCCAAAGACCACCCCCATGCACGTCCCTCGCTTTACCCGCGTCACGCACGAGTAACCGATGCCGGTAAGCACTAGCGTCCAGATCGTGAACGCATCAATCGAAGTGAGGACTGCGTAGAGAAAGTGAGAAGACGTGGGATCAACCAGCCCTCCGAGGTTGCTGGCCACCTGGTTCTGGAAGGTAAATCCCTCGGCTGCACCCATCCCAACCACCGAGGTCGCAATCAGCGCCTTGATGATGCCCGGCAGAAAGGCATACATGGTGATCGCCATCGCCTGTTTGAACTTTACCTCGGCGCCAAAACCAAAGTTGAACGTCGCCATCAGCACACCGGCGAAAACCGCTGCAACAATGATCGTCAAAAGCGGCGAGCCGTACGCAAAGTATGTCGTGATCTTGGCCCCGATTCGCATCTGTGCGGCCTTCTGGTCGGGCGGCAACTGGTCGATCTTGTCCATCTGCTTCGGACTGAGCCGAAGCTGGTTCTCGTACGCCGTATCCATGCCCAGCTTCTTGTCCACGACGAACACCATCAACAGCCCGACTATCGACATCAGCAGCCAGGGCACCCACCAGCTGGCATTGCGGCGTATATCGGTAAAGGTCTTGCTGGGAGCAACGAAAGTATCGACGACGCGCTCGACCTCAGTGAGAGGTTTCTCATCGATCGGAACAGAAGCAGCGGTATCGCTCATGTGATCCTCCACGACGGGCGGTGCCGTGTGTCCGGCTCACCGCCTCATGCTAAGTCACGCTACTGTGCATACCTGACGACGGGCAGGATTGTAGCACTCGGCAACCCCTGTGGCATTGCCTATTCGGATTCGACTGAACGCCCTTCTGGTCAAAGTGCCGCTAAACACGTGCCGACGTTGCCTTGCGGTCCAGAGTTGTGGGGACAGCATCCCGCCTTTTAGACTGAATCCGTGCACGTCCACGCCAGCGCCGCCAACGATGCCACGACCTCCAGAGTTCTGCGTATCGCGTTGATCGTCACGCTGGCCTACATCGTCCTTCTGGTTGTGGCCGGTGTGCGCGCCCATAGTCTCGCACTCCTGTCGGAAGCCGGGCATAACCTCTCCGACTTCTTTGCGCTGCTGCTTTCATGGGGTGCGGTTTATCTGCAGGGAAAGAGTCCCGACGCCCGCAAGACCTTCGGTTACAACCGCGCCGGCGTTCTGGCGGCGTTCGTCAACGGAGTGTCGCTGGTCCTGATCTCGTTCTACATCTGGTACGAAGCTTTTCACCGGTTGCTGAACCCCGTCGATGTCCATCCGGAACTGATGATCTGGGTGGCCGCCGCCGGCGTGGTCATGAACGGCGGAATTGCCCTGCTGCTCATGCGCGGTCACCGCGACATCAACTTGCGCAGCGCCATCCTGCACGAAATCGGCGACACCCTTTCGACCGCCGCGGTCATCGCGGGGGGCATTGCGATCGCCTTCACTGGCCGACGCTGGATCGATCCCGCCCTCTCCATCGGTATCGGGGTGATGATCCTGTGGTCCTCGATTGGCATCATCCGCGAGAGCCTGAACATCCTGCTGGAAGGCACCCCCAGCGGCATGGAACTGGAGCGCATCGAAAGCGCCATCCGCGCCATCGCTGGCGTGAATGACGTCCACGACCTGCACGTCTGGAGCATTGGCAGCGACACCCATTCCCTCTCCTGCCACGTCAGCATCGCCGACATGCGCGCCTCCGAGAGCGAAAGCCTGCTGCGCCAGATTCGCGAGGAACTGGCATCGCGCTTCCACATTCACCACACCACCATCCAGTTCGAGTACGCGAGCTGCGAAGTGGCGCATGGCTGCGTCATTCCCGCCAGTCCAGGACACGAACACGCCCATGACCACTAGGTCCCACATTGTCCGAGCCTTTGCGCTCGCCATTCTCGCCTTGGCGGCCGCCTGCAGCAAGCCCAGCACGAGCGAACCCGCGGCAGTGCAATCCCCCTCAGTTGCGGCTTCGGATACATCCCCCAGTGGCTGGCAACTCGACCTGAAGGTCGCTCCAGACCGTCCCCGTATGGTGCGTCCCGCTACGTTCACCGTGCACATTCTCGATAGCGCCGGAAAGCCGGTCGAGAACGCCCAGGTCACCGGCTCCCTCAACATGATGCTGATGGACATGGGCAAGAACGAGGTGAAGTTCGAATCCAAGGGCAACGGCGACTATCAGGCCGTGGTCCCTAGCTTCGACATGTCCGGCCCGTGGGCACTTACGGTGGATGCCGTCCAAGGCACAGTCCGCGCCCGCAAGATCTTCCAAGTCAACGTATTCGACTAACCGGTGCGACCGGAATGGAGGGACCTGCTGTTTCCACTGCTTCGATCTGCCGCTGCGCCAGTCCCGCCCCGCAGGACGCCATAAGAAAGCCCAGCGTTACGCTGGGAAGGCGGATGGATAGAATCTCCGAGTCCCCCGGTGACGGCACTCTTCCACGAGGGCTTCAGCCCGAGCGGCACGAAATGGGACTTACTCCAGCAGCACCGCCGGATTCTTCTTCGCGATGTGCAGCAGCTTGAGCGTGGCCTGCCTCGGTTCGCGGATCCCCTGCTCCCAGCTCTCCACCGCGTTCGAGCTGACGTTGAGCAGGCGCGCCAGCAACGCTTGGCTGGCATTCAGGCTGGCCCGCAAGGCGCGGATATCGGCCGGCTTCATTGGCTTGGGGCGTGCCGGCAGTTCAGCCTTGCGCAGATCGAGGCCACTCTTCCCCGGCTTGCCCGCTGGCGTGCCGTGCTTCTTCTTGCCTTTCTTCTTGTCCTTCTTCGCCACCCCTCACCCCTCCTTATACGACATTGTAGTAGTACCACAATGTAGGACACAACCGATCGCGTGTAAATGGCCCAAAAGCGCTAGAACTACCGGGCGCCCCGTTCAAGCGGGCGTGCTGTCCCCACGACAATTTCCTGGACTTGTCATCAGGCGCAGCGAAGGATCTGCTTTTCTCTTCCCTCCGTTATCCCGACCGGCGAGTCGAGGGGATGTCATTAACTTCTGTGATCCTGAGCGAAGCGACCGCAGGGAGCGGAGTCGAAGGACCCCTATTCCCGCGATAAGACTTCATGGAGCGGAGCCGGGGGTCCCTCCCGTGCTTGTCACCGCCCCACCGTCCGCGCCACCGGACGCCCCTTTTCGCCCGTCTCTACATACGCCCAGGGCGTCTGGTGGTCATGCGTGAACGCCACCAGCCACTTCTCCGGAATCGCCTCGGCATAGAACTTGTGCCGGTTGTCGATGCAGGTCAGCGGATAGAGATCGTATCCCATCACCCACGTGGGGTCGAGATGATTCGTCGTCGGGATCAGGTCGCTGGGGTAGCAGGCCGTCGCTCCTCCGCTGCGCACCACCACGATCTGCAGGTCGCGCGTGTGTCCGGGAAATACCCGCACCGAGATCCCGGGCGCTATTTCGGCATCGCCGTCAAGCAGCGTCATCTGCCCGCTCGCCACCAGCGGATCGTAGTTGTCGGTCAGGTAGCTGACGCGGTCCCGCTCATGCTGCTCGTGCGCGTGCTCCATCTCGCCCCGCTGCACGTAATATTTCGCCCGCGGAAAGGTCGCCACCGCTTTACCCTCGCGGTAATACGTGTTCCATCCGCAATGATCGAAGTGCAGGTGCGTGTTGATCACGATGTCGATCTCATCCGGCGCGACCCCCGCTTCCTCGAAGCTTTTCATCAGCCGCGCCTGGTTCTTGTAGATCGACTGACTCTTCTCGCTGAGCTTCGATCCAATACCGGTTTCGATCAGCACCGTCCGCTTACCATCACGAACCAGTAACGAATTCGTGCCCACGGTCAGCATGTTGCGCTCGTCGGCCTGGATACGCTTCTCCCAGAGCACCTTCGGCACCACGCCAAAAAATGCGCCCCCATCCAATTCGTAGGTCCCGTCGGAGAGAATCGTGAACTCGTCGTCGCCAACTGTCAGCCTGTGCACCGTTTGTCTCCGCAATTCTTCCCAGATCGAAAATGACTATTGGTCAATAATGCTTACAAACAACTGAAAATAAACTACTTGCTATCCAAGGCGGCGATAATCCGGTCGAAATCCTCCAGTGAAGAATACTCCAGCAGAATCTTACCTTTACCCTTCCGATCCGTAATCGTAACCCTCACCCCTAGCGCGCGCTCAAGTTGCCGCTCGGCTTCCTTCACATTGGGATCCACCGCCAGTCTCCTTCAATTGCTTTTCTAGCGTCTTCACGTCGGGGTGCAGCCAGTTCGCCACCGCATCTTCGGTCTGTCGAACCGACATCGACTTCTCCACTACCCGCTGCGCCATGTTTATCACCGCCTCCGGCGAATCCAAGGTCAGAAGCGCCTTGGCGTGACCAAAGCTGAGTTGGCCAGCATCCACCATGGCCTGCACCGGTTCCGGCAACCGCAGCAGCCGCATGAAGTTCGCCACCGTCGAGCGCTCCTTGCCGGTCCGCAGCGAGATCTGTTCCTGCGTCAGCCCGAACTCCCGCCCCAGCCGCTCAAACGCGTGCGCTTGCTCCATCGGGTTCAGATCTTCGCGCTGCAGGTTTTCGATGATGGTCATCTCCATCGCCTGCTCGTTGGAGACCTGGCGCACGATCGACGGCACCGTAGGCTTACCCGCCCGTTGCGACGCCAGCCACCGGCGCTCGCCCGCGATCAGCTGATAGCGGCCTCCGGGAGTTGCCCGCACCACAATCGGCTGCAAAACACCAGTCGCAGTAATGGAATCTGCCAGCTCCTGCATTGCGGCCTCATCGACGTGGGTGCGGGTCTGGTAGGGATTGCGCTCGATCAGCTCGACCGGCAGTTGATGAATTACATCGCCGGGCTGAACCGCCGTAGCCGCGGCAGTCGCCGCCGGGGCCTGCCGGGAGGGCAGCAGCGTCTCCAATCCGCGGCCTAAAGCTTTTCGTTTATCCATCATAACTCTTCTCTTCCCAACAAGTTAGACTGCTGGCTCCGAGGGTGCTGCAGTCTCTGGCAGCGATCTGGGACGCTCGGCCCGCGCCATGATTTCCTGCGCCAATTGCAGATAAGCCTCGCATCCGCGAGACCGCGGGTCGTACAGCAGCGCCGGCTTGCCATGGCTGGGAGCCTCCGCCAGGCGGATGTTGCGCGGAATGGTGGTTTCGCACATCAGCTCGCCGAAAAATCCCCGCAGGTCGGCCGCCACCGACTGGGCCAGGTTGGTACGATCATCGAACATGGTGATCACTACCCCCTCGACGGCAAGTCCCTGGTTCAACTCATGCTTGATTCGGTCAATGGTATCAAGCAGTTCCGTCACGCCCTCCAGGGCGAAGTATTCCGCCTGCATCGGGATCAGGACCGCATCCGCAGCCACTAGCGCATTGAGCGTCAGCAGGTCGAGCGCGGGAGGGCAGTCCAGAATAATGAACTCGTAGTCCTGGCGCACTGGCTCCAAGGCATAGCGCAGCCGGTATTCGCGGTGGTCCAGCGGAACCAGTTCGATATTGGCTCCGATCAGGTTCTTGTGGGCTGGAATCGCCGTGAGGTTTTCGACCTCGGTGGGGCTGCTGGCATCGGCAGCCGCCACTTCTCCCATGACAACCTGGTAGGTGTTGGAGCGGAGCGGGTCGCGGCCGAATCCCACGCCGCTGGAGGCGTTCGACTGGGGATCGCAATCGACCAGCAACGTTTTGGCGCCCAGCGAGGCGAGCGATGCCGCGAGATTGATGGCCGTAGTGGTCTTGCCCACTCCGCCCTTCTGGTTGGTGACAGCGATGACCCGACCCACGATCGATAAGATCCTCGGAGAAAAGCTTAGACCGCGGCTGAGTGGAGGGCAATCTGATTGGGTTGAGGGGGCGAAGTTTTTGGAGGAAAAACTGTGCAATTCTCGAATGCCTCGATGGAAGCCTCTGATTCGGTGGCAAGTAGGCGAAAGCCGAAGCTGTGGGTAATTCGGTTGCAAATTGTTCCACGTGGAACAATTGGGATCTGAACTAGTGACCGCGAACCAAGACTCGCCCCATATCGCTCCCGAAAGTGCGATGATCCGCCGTGACGATCAAATTGTTCCACGTGGAACAATTTGAGCTTGGCTGTTTCCCCGATGGTTCATGCGGCGGATGACCCCTGAAGCAACATGAACCACGACGGAAGGACATAAACAAGCAGCCAGGTTCGCCAGGCGAATCCCGAAAGGCAGTGGCTCCAGGCAATGCGGTCACCGAAAAATACGAAAATCAAGATCCCGGCAAACAACACGTGATTTAGCGCTCGATAGGCCGCGTAACTGTCGTTAATGCCTTCCTGATTCACATTGCCCCGTGCCATGCCAAGCACGGCAAACACCGCAATCGCCAGCACAAATGCCAGGGCAACGTCGGCGCGACCCCACCACTTCGGAAAGTACGAGGTGTCCTTCGCCAATCCGGCCGCGAGCGGAAAGATGGACGACACGACGAACAGAACCGCAGTGAGGATGGCCAGGATCCGCCCCGGTGAACTCTTGTACTCTCCAGCCATCTTGAACTCCCACTTTGATCTTTAGAGATCATCTCATTTGCTTCATCTGCCCCACTAGAACTATCCTGCTGTCCGCAATAGGTGTCTCTCTCTCCACTTTCCAATCAAAACTCGGTGCGAGGGAGTGCGCCCTGTCGCGCTGGGAGGCGCCGATCAGCAGACACAGATGACCATGCGGAGCCACCAGCTTTGCGGCAGTCCCTAAGGCGGATTCGAATCGTTCCGCTGCTCGCATGGTCACGACGTCGGCGAGTTGGCTCCACTTTTCCGCGCGGCCGCAAAAGACATCGGCGTTTTCGATGCCCAAAGTCCGGATGAGTTCGCGGAGGAATGTGGCTTTCCTGTTCTGCGATTCGATCAGGATCAAGTGGACTTCGGGAGCGAAGAGTTTGATGGGAATGCCGGGGAAGCCGGCGCCGGAGCCCACGTCGGCGAAAAAACCCGGGGCATTGGGCCGGGCGCCCAACGCACCGCTCTCTCGCAAAACCCGCGCCGCAAACAGGGATTCGCCGAAGTGGCGGGTAACGATTTCCTCCGGCTTGCGTACCGAAGTCAGATTGATGCGGGCGTTCCAGCGCAGCAGCAAATCGAGATAAGCCTGCAACTGCGCCGTCAGGTTGGTTGATACAGGCGTGCCGCCCAGGAAGGGTTCGAGCAGCGCAGCGATGCGAGCGGTTTCCATCGCTGCCAAGCATAGCGCAGGGCGGCAAGAGACGGAGGAAAGTTTAATTGTTAAGCAACTATGAAACTATAATTAGTCGCCGTGCGCCCTTCTTGATGCGGAAGATCGCGGCCATGGCGTGTTGAAGTTTTCTAATGCGGCCGATGGACGACACCGCCGCTGCCTCGGTGAAGACAAGTCCGGCGCCGCCGACGGTGCGACTGCCGAGATGCACAAAGTGCCAGTCGTTGGCGAGCGGCAAGGACTAGACAGTATTTTTGAAACACGCTGTAATCAATACCGAGAGAATGTCGTCAGGGGAGATCCTCTTACGACAGCGCCCGCGAGGGCAGAACGGGTTGGCGCCGGGCGCGCTCATCGGGATTCGCATGGAAACGACAAACAAGAGCTATCAGGGAGTGACGGTGCGCGGGCTGCCGGTGCGGATCGAATTGCAATGGCCGTTTCATCCCTCGCAGGGAGGCAGTGACTGGCATGTGGTGCATGGCAGATTGCGCCTGGCTGACGGTGGCGAGTTACATGCCGACGTGGCGCTGAATCTGTCGCAGAGCATCAACGAAGTGCTGCCGTCGCGCGACGGCGATCTGGCGTTCTGGGTGGCGATCAACACCGCGCGCAAGGCGCTGGACGACAAGCAATTGCAACTGCTGAAGTCAGGCAAACGGCAGCCGGTTCCGATGTCGAGCCGCTGCTACAGCCTGCGCCGCAAGCAATTTACCTTCTGGCATGTCGCACCCGAGGAGGTGGAGAAGTTCGTCGCCGCTAAAATCTTTTGGGCGGGGGGAGTGGAGCGGCAGCCGGTGCTGGTCGCCGATCCGTGCGATGCGTTGTACTTGGACGCGGCAGACGATGCGATGAAAGAGAAGTTGCTGGCGGCGGCCGCGAGCCTGGCGTCGCAAGGGCTGGTCGAGATTTCGGGAGACTACGCCCGGGCTACCGAAGCGCTGACCGGGCGCGCCGCCGAGTTTCATGCGGCGAAAGAGCTCGCGCTTGACGAGTTGCACGCGAAGCATGCGTTCGAGCGGGCGTAAGCTGCCGCTGCCATCGATTTGCGCTGACAAGCACTGATCCGCACACCGGCTGTTGCCTTGCGAAACGGGGTAGCCGCCACTTATTAAAGTTCGCCGTCGTTTCTGCCGATAGCGCAGGTATGAACAAGCGCGTGCTGATGCTTATCGGGGTAAGTTGTCTTTTGTCGTGGATCGGGGTGGCTTGGGGAGATGCGATTCCTTTTTCCTACAGCGGCCCGGGCGTAGCAGTGACGGGAACCATGTATGGCAGCAGCAATGGCGATGGCTCGTGGAACATTACCGGCATCGACGCTACCTACAATCAGGTCAAAGTGGCGGGCATCGAGCCGCTCAGTACCAGCACCTACTTCCTGTACAACAACTTGTATTACGGCGTCGCACACTCGGCTTATGCGGTGGACTACTACGGAATCGTGTTTGACGTGCCGGGCGTGGGGCAGGTGAATCTGTGCACGTACACAGCGGCCGGCGGATGCGGCAGCGGAGGTTACGCTTCCATCCTGTGGGGCGGAGGCCAGTACCAGTTCACGCAAGTGGAGAGCGCGAAGTTCGGGCCAGCGATACCGGAGCCGGGTACGCTGATGTTGCTGGGTGGCGGAATGCTGGCCGCAGGGGTGGCAGCCCGCCGCCGGCTGTCGCGTTAGGCCGCGGCGACCTCGTGATGCCAAGACCGGAAACCGTCGCGGGCATAGGGTCCCTACGGAGAGCTCAGGGCAGGATGTTCGACTCCGCTTCCTGCGGTTGCTTTGCTCAGTCAGGATGACGAGTCCGCGAAGCTTCACGCTTCATGAAGATCACGCGCCGTAGCACCGAAGTGCCGGAAGACCGCTCCTGGCGCGGGTTTCGACGGCTTCTTGCGAAAAAATTGTCGATGAACTATTGACACACCATCGGGGACGTAGCACGATTCGAGAGGCCTTGGCGCAGGTCGGCAATGAGCCGAGAAACTCGCCAACACATTCACCCTTCCGGTAGCGCCTCTTCTTCTCTTTCTCTCTTTCGATACTGACAATTCACGACCGCCTTTTCGAGGAGAACAAGATGAACTTCCCTATCTTCAAGACGATGCTCATGACAACTTTGGTGGCCTCTGCCGTAGCGGGAACCATCGTCGCCGCGCAGACCAGTCCATCAGCCAACCCTCCCAAAGATTACAACGAAGAAACGGTGATGCAGCTCGAGGCGGAGATGGCCGCAGGCAAGCTGACTTCGGAGAAACTGACGCGAGAGTACATCAGCCGCATCATGGACCTGGACCAGGGAGGTCCGGGGGTGAATGCGGTAATTGAATTGAATCCCAACGCACTGAAGGACGCGAAAGAAGCCGACAAGTTGCGCAAGAAGGGGATCGTCTTAGGTCCGATGCATGGCATTCCCGTGCTGCTGAAGGACAACGTGGATACCCATGACATGATGCAAACCAGCGCCGGCTCGTATGCGCTGGTGGGAGTGCCTGCGCTGCAGGATTCGACGGTCGCAGCCAAACTGCGCGCGGGTGGCGCGGTGATCCTGGGCAAGACCAACTTGTCGGAGTGGGCGAACTTCCGCTCGTTCGAGTCGGTGAGCGGCTGGTCGGGGCGAGGCGGACAAACCAACAATCCGTATGGCATAGCACGCAACCCGTGCGGTTCCAGTTCGGGCTCGGCGGCGGCGGTGTCGTCAAACTTCGCCGCGGTTTCGTTTGGCACGGAAACGGATGGCAGCATCGTTTGTCCGGCAAATGCCAGCGGGGTGGTCGGCCTCAAACCGACGGTAGGACTGACGAGCCGCGCGGGCATTGTGCCCATCTCCCATACGCAGGACACCTTTGGTCCGCATGGCCGGTATGTGGCCGATGTGGCCGTGGCTCTTGGCGTGGTGCAGAGCCGCACGTACGACGGGCGCGATCCTGCGACCGCTGGGGTTCCGCTGGGATGGCAGGGCCGGTTCACGCGGCCGACCAACATTCCCACCGACTACACGCAGTTCCTTGACCCCCACGGGTTGCAGGGAGCCAAGCTGGGGCTGACGCGCATCGGACTAACGGGATACGATCCGTATGTCGTTACGCCTCAGCCGGTGCAGGACGCATACGAGGCGGCCTTCCAGGCACTGACCGATGCGGGCGCCAATGTGATCGATCTGGATTCCGCGGGCTTCATGTGGCCCAATGGCGGTGGGGGCCCGGGCGAGCTGCTGGTGCTCTGCTACGACTTCCGCAACGACGTGCAGGCGTATTTTGCCACGCGCGTAGGGGTCCCGGTGGCGGGCGGAACGTTGGCCGACGCCATCGCTTTCAACAATGCGCATGCCGATGTCGAGATGCCGTACTTCAACCAGGACCTGTGGGAACTGTGCGAATCGATGGCGCCCGGGCCGGACGATCCCCAGCCGGACTTCGGCAACATGACGTACAACCAGGCGCTGGCTGCTGACCAGGCGTTTGGGGTGGACGGCATTGACGCCGCGCTGAGCCAGTTCAATCTCGATGCGGTGGTGACGGCGACGGATAATCCGGCGTGGTCGACCGACTTGATCTTTGGCGACCACTTTATTTTTGGCACGTCGGGATTGGCGGCGCCGGAAGGGTACCCGATTATTCAGGTGCCCGCGAGCATGGTTTTCGGGGCGCCCATGGGGATCAGTTTCTTCGGCACGGCATTCAGCGAGCCTACGCTGATCAAGCTGGCTTCCGGTTTCGAAGCCTATACGCAGACGCGGGCGCACAACCTGCCGACGTTTGCGCAGACGGTACCGTTTGATCACATCCAGGGTACGACGCTGAACCCGTCGAAGAACCTGAGGGTGCCGCAGGCGAGCGGCACTGCCAGCAAATCTGTGACTCCGCCGACCCTGACGCCTGCGCAGAAGAAGGCGCAAAAGGTGTTGCACCACCTGTGAGGCGAGTGAAGGTTGGTGACTTGCGCGGGCCACGGGAAGCGTGGTCCGCGCTGCTTCATGTCAGGAGAACATGTGTCGCCGAAGGATTCAGCCGGCGGAAGCGCTGGCCTGCTGGCGCGCTTGGATCTCAATGTAAACGTTGATCAGCGAGACGGCTGCGGGGGTGACTCCGGGGATGCGGCTGGCTTGGCCGAGAGTCTGCGGACGGACGCGGGTGAGCTTTTCGTTCATCTCGCGGGAGAGGCCAGAGACCCGGCCGTAGTCGAACCAGGCGGGGATGGTGCGCTGCTCGGACTTCTTCAGGCGCTCGATCGCCTTGGTCTGCTGGTCGAGGTAGCCGGCGTACTTGATCTCGGTTTCGACGGACTTGAGTTCATTGCGGACTGCAGTTGTCAGTTGCCACTTGCCAGTTGCCAGTTCGGCTGGGTGACTGGTGACTGGTGACTGGTGACTAGTGAGTTGGTCGCTCGCGAAGAACGACGGCATGACGCGGGCCAGCAGCGGCGCGAGGTGTTCGATCTGGATCTCGGGGCGCTTGAGGACCTGGGCCAAGGTCATGCCCACAGAACCGCTGCCCAGTGACTCGATGACATCACGCACGGCAGAGTCTTCCCCGGATTTCGTTGACAACTCACCGTTCAATCGCGTGCGTTCCAGCAAGTCGCGCATCGCTTGCATGCGTTCCTGCTTGGCGAGATAGTCGGCCCAGGCGGCGTCGTTGATCAGTCCAACTCGCCGGCCGTGCGGGGTGAGGCGGCGGTCGGCGTTGTCGATGCGCAGATGGAGGCGGAACTCGGCGCGCGAGGTGAACATGCGGTAGGGCTCGTTGGTGCCCTTGCTGATGAGGTCGTCGATGAGGATGGCGGTGTAGGCCTCGGTGCGGTCGAGCACGAGCGGCGGCTCGCCCTTGATCTTCAGCGCGGCGTTGATGCCCGCCATGATGCCCTGGCAGGCGGCCTCTTCGTAACCGCTGGTGCCGTTGATCTGTCCGGCGAGATAGAGGCGCGCGATCTTCTTGGTCTCGAGCGTGCGCTGCAATTCGGTGGGGTCGATCGAGTCGTACTCGATGGCGTAGCCGGGGCGCAGCATCTCGGCGGTCTCGAGGCCGGGGATCGACTTGATGACGGCGAGCTGCACGTCGATGGGCATCGAGGTGGACATGCCATTGACGTAAATCTCGTGGGTGTTCAGGCCCTCGGGTTCGAGGAAGAGTTGGTGAGTCTCTTTGTCGGGAAACTTGGCAATCTTGTCTTCGATGGACGGGCAGTAGCGCGGGCCGATGGACTGGATCTGTCCGCTATACATGGGCGAGCGCAGCAGGTTGTCGCGCAGGATGCGGTGCGTCTCCGGCGTGGTGAAGGCGATGTAGCAGGGCACCTGACGGTCGTGGTGCGCGACCTTTTTGGTGCGGAAGCTGAAGGGGGTGGGATCGTCGTCGCCGGGCTGCACGGTGAACTTCGACCAGTCGATGGAGCGGCCGTCGAGGCGGGGCGGTGTGCCGGTCTTGAGGCGGCAGCCACGCAGGCCAAGGGCTTTGAGCGATTCGCCGAGCAGGACGGCGGCGGGTTCGCCGCTGCGTCCGGCGGGATATTGCTGCTCGCCGCAGTGGATGAGTCCGTTGAGGAACGTGCCGGTGGTGACGATGACGGCGCGCGCGCCAACGGTGCGGCCATCGCGCAATTTCACGCCGCTAACGCGGCGTGAAGCAGTGGCTAGTTCTGCAGCAGAGTCGTCGGATGAGACTTCTTCGCTGACAACTGGCAACTGGCAACTGGCAACTTCTTCCACAATCAGGTCGGCTACTTCGGCCTGCTTGATGTGCAGGTTGGGCTCGGACTCCAGGACCTCGCGCATTTTGAGGCGATACTGCTGCTTGTCGCATTGCGCGCGTGGCGACCACACTGCCGGACCACGCGATGTGTTCAGCAGGCGGAACTGGATTCCGACCGCGTCGGTGACTTCGCCCATGATGCCGCCGAGGGCATCGACTTCGCGGACGAGATGCCCCTTGGCAATGCCGCCGATGGCGGGATTGCACGACATCTGGGCGATGAGATCGACGTTGAGGGTGAAGAGCGCGGTCTTCAGGCCAATTCGAGCGGCGGCCATGGCGGCTTCGCATCCGGCGTGACCGGCTCCGACCACGACAACATCATAGGTTTCGGTGAACTGCGGCAAAGCGAGTCAATCCCCACGAGCGCCGCGGATGCGGCGATGCTTCTATTTTAGCGGGAAAAGCAAAGCAGCCGCGGATTTACACGGATGGGCACGGATACGGCCGTGGCGAAAGACAAAGCAAACCGCGGATTGCGCGGAGCACGCGGATACGTGATCATCTTCAGATCACCTTCGCGACAGCGGGGATGCGGCGCAGCGCGGCTGTGGTCGCCCAACTGAGCAATGCGGCCGCGATGATAACCGCCAAGCCTTTCACCAGACCGGGCAGCGCGAATTTCAGCAACGAATATTGCAGCCAATTGACGAACGCGTAGTGGACGAGGTAGATGCCATAGGCGTTGTCGGTCAGGCTGTCCCACACGGCGTTGCGGCGGCGGGTGAAGCGCACAAAAATCGCCATGCAGGCGAACGACGACGCGGCACAAGAGAAGACGAAGGCCAGTCCGCCGTAGGTCCCCCACAAGAGGTGTTGGGCAGTAGCGGTCATCGCAAAACCAATCACAGTGACGGCGAACAGAAATGCCGCGACTGCGCCTGTGGTCCAGCGTCCCCAGCGACGGGCAAGTTCACCGGTGGGTGAGAGCAGGCCGCGATCCAGGCTGTAGGCACCGACCGCGATGCCGGCGAGGAAGTACACGAAGTAGTGGACGATGCGGCTGGTCTGAAAAAAGAAGGGGCCAAAGGCGCTCCAGTACATGGGATTGATGACGAGGGAGAGCGGCACGTAGGCCACGGCGCTGACGAACACCAATTGGGTGAAGAGCCGAAAGGGTCGGTCTTGCGAGGTTGCGGCGATCCGGCCGAGCGTCTCTCCGAAGTTCGGTTTCAGGATGTAGACAGCAGCGACAACAGCGTCGAACGCCAGCAGCATCCAGACGAACCATGCCGGACCCGCGGGCCAAGTGCCGAGCGACTTCCATTGCTGCCAGAAGCCGGCGACGCCGTGTGCGCCAGTCTGCAGATAGGCTGGATAGTACGCCAGCGGGGCGACGATCGCTGCCGCCGCGATGAACGGCAGTCCGAGACGGAGCAGGCGGTCGCGGAGAAACCGGCCGGTGCCTTTGCGTTGCAGGCTCTTCCAGACAAACAGGCCGGAGAGGAAGAACATCAGCGCCATGAAGAACATGTCGTTGAAGCCGACGAAGATTTCCCAGCCCTGCCAGCGGTGCGAGTCGATTACCGGGAAGCCTTGCCACCATCGCGGCTGAGGCAACAGTGACGCGGGTTCGGCGGGGGGAAGAAATGGGCAGTACGCCAGCACCGCATGATGCGCCACCACCAGCAGAGTAATAAAGGCGCGCAGGTATCCGACCGAGAGGTTATAGGCCGGCGCCGCGGTGGTGGCGTGAGTTGCGAGCTGCGGGCTCCCGAGCGCGACTGAAGAGGTCATTCCAGCAGAATTCATGAGGTCTCTCCTCGTCCTCTAAAAACACGTGACGGCGCTTCCACCGTTGCTGATGCGGCGCCCGATCGCGGAATACAGGTCCCACATCGTCTGGGCCACGACGATGACGGCGGTGATGACCAGCCCGATATGCAGTCCGCGGTTGATGTTGCTCATGAAGGGTTCCGCATTGGGATTGCTCGCCACCAGAACGTCCGTGCTGTTGATCAGGAAGTAGAGCACCAGCAGGTTGAGGGCGCGGAACAGCAGCCGAAACCACGCGCGCCCACGTTCCCATCCTGGCCGCACCACAGCGATGCCATGACGAATCAAGTCCGCAATGATGAGCACAACGAACAGCGGATAGAGGGTTAGCCATATCGGGCCAAAGTGGACGGCTGCGACACCGGGCCCAAAGATCAGGAAATTGTGTTTCAGGCCGACCAGCCACCACACGCCAAACATCGCGCCGAACACCAGGCCGGCGACCGACTCCAGCATCGAGTGCCTGGGTTGCTTCCTGGTGAGCTTGGGCAGGGTGCGCGGGTCCCACTTGGAGAAGAAGTTGAACTTGATCTGGACGATGTCGAGCACCACGAACACCAGCGTCACCCAGGCGAATATGGAGAGCGCGGCAAACGGGTATTGAAAGAAGATCGCGAGCGCCTTCCCCATGCCCTGCCCGCTGGCGGCAGCCGCGGCCGCGCCGATGGTCATGCCGACGAAGGCAAGGACCAGCACCAAGCGCAGCACCAGCCAGTAGACGGCGAAGACCGACGGATCGATCAGGTAGCGCTGTTTGCGGTAGCGGCTGGCCAGGATCATGGGGTGGCCAAGCTGCTTGAGCAAGGCGACCTGCTCGTCTTCGGTGAGTGGACGGCCGAGGCTGGCTTCCTTCTCTTCGACCTGCGAAAGGATGTCATCCGACAGCTCGCGGATGACGTCGTCCTGTTGCTTGCGGGGCAGCATCAACTTCACGGATTGCAGATAGCGGTCAACTAGTTCCATAGCACGACTCCTTCAGCGATTTCGTCTCCCCGGGGCACACACGCGGCTCAACTCTCAGTAAGTTTCGGAACCTGCGACGGTGGTTCCTTCAAAATTCCGTCGAGCGCCGCGTTCAGACTCTCCCAGTCCAGCATGAGTTGAGCCAGTATCAGCTCGCCGTCGGGAGAAAGGCGGTAAAAGCGCTTGTTCCGTTTTTCGTGCTCACGCCACTCGCTGGTCAGCAGGCCCTGGGTCTCCAGGCGGCGGAGCAGCGGGTAGAGGGTACCCTCGTCGATCGCTATTCCATGTTCTTCCAGCGACTTACGGAGGGTATAGCCGTACTGCTCGCTACGCAACTGGGCAAGCACGGCGACGATCAGCGATCCCCGCCGCAGCTCCGATCGGAGATTTTCTAGGACTTCGGGGTTCATCGTGACATCTACCGTACGAGACATAGTGTACGTCATACACTGTATGATACACAGTATATGTTGTCAAGGGGAAGAATGAGGTGCGTGGGCTGCGAAATTGCGGGGAGCCATACAGATGGCTGTCGGGCAACCAGCAAAATCGACCGCAGAGATGAGTTGTACTAGAATGTGTTCATGGCGAACACCTCGAGCGCGACCTTCAGCATCCGGCTCAAGCCGGAAACCAAGAAGCGGCTGGCCAAGCTGGCCAAGACCTCGGGGCGCAGTGCGAACTTCCTGATAGCGGACGCCGTGGACACGTATCTGGCCGACCAAGAGCGCCTGCAGGCAGAACTCCGTGAGGCGGACGGTGAAATCGCTTCGGGGCATTTCGTTCGCCACAGGGACATGAAGGCGTGGCTGCTGTCATGGGGAACGGATAGCGAACTTCCTCCGCCCACGTGTGTTTGCGGCAAAGCGCATGGCGACGAGAAGGTGTGAAGAACGCCCGGCCCCCGCTTGAAATTGTCTGGTCACCGCGGGCACTGGCGCGATTGCGCGAGATCCGAGCGTTTGTCGCGGCAGACAAGCCCGAGGCGGCAGAGCGACTGGCCGCCCGCATTGTCGCAGTGGTGGAAGCCCTGAAACACCATCCTTATCTGGGCCGGTCGGGCAGCGCAGGTGGCATCCGGGAACTAGTGATCGGCGGGACGCCGTACGTCATTTTGTATCGTGTCGGCGCAGAGCGGGTGATGATCCAAACCATATGGCACGGGGCGCAACGAGCAAAGTGACTGCACGATCGGCGTTGCCCGCAGTTTGGAGGACCACCGTTTTTTGATTCATCCCGTGGCTGCGTTTGCTTTTTCGGGCGCTCGCGATAGTCTCGAAGCATGCCCAAAGAAATTCCCATCGGCACGCGCGGCGAAGCCGGGACCACCGTCGAGTTCAAGAACACTCTAACCGCCTGGAAGGAGCACCTGCCGCCGGTGTATTCCACGCCCAACATGATCGGCATGATGGAGGCCGCCGGCTACAACGCGCTGGAGCCCTTCTGCGAAGGCGACGAGGTGAGTGTGGGCACGGCGATTAACATCGTGCACCGCGCCCCCGCGACCGTGGGGATGAAGATCAAGACCGAAGCCGTGCTGGAGTCGTTCGACGGGCGCTTCTATACCTTCAAGGTGAGCGCGCACAACGGGCATGAGGTCATCGGGTACGGGACGATCGCGCGCGCAATCTTGAGCAAGGCGAAGTTTGAAGAGAAGCAGCGAGCCAGGAAAGTTGGCAGTAGCGGGTAGTCCGTTTCTCAGGCCACCCCAGCTCACGGCAGGGGTAAGGCTGTGCTCTTCAAGACGCGATTCAACGCGGCTCTTTGCACGGCCTATGAAGTCGTGCCCGACGCAATACCGTCTCGAAAGACTTCTTTCCAAGGGCTGCGCGGACGGCTCGGACTGACCTCACCTGCTGGGATCGGGGGTTAGGAAGGAAAACCCGCGCCCGGCAGATACTGGCAAGATTTTCTCAAAGCTGCGAGCCGGAGAGGCATGGAGTTACACTGGCATGCTCGCTCAAAGGCAAGATCGGGCTGTTCGCTTTCATCAATCTGCTTACAGGAGTTGTCCTGATGCAACGAGTCGTCCTTGCCGTCGTGGTGCTCGCTTCCCTCGTATCGTTCGCCCAAAACAAGCCACCCTATCTGGATCCTTCGCTTCCGGCCGCCGCGCGCGCGCATGACCTCGTGGGTCGCATGACGCTCGACGAGAAGGCGTCGCAGCTTGAGGACTGGGCGGTCGCGATCCCGCGCCTGGGGATACCGAGTTATCAGACCTGGAGCGAGGCGCTGCATGGTGTCGCCCGGGCCGGCTATGCGACCGTATTCCCGCAGGCGATCGGCATGGCCGCCACGTGGGACACAGCGATGGTGCAGCAGATGGGTGACGTCATCGCCGTCGAAGGCCGCGCGAAATACAACCAGGCGCAGCGCGAGGGCAATCACCGTATTTTTTACGGACTCACCTTCTGGTCGCCGAACATCAACATCTTTCGCGATCCGCGCTGGGGGCGCGGGCAGGAAACCTACGGCGAGGATCCGTTCCTGACCAGCAAGATGGGGGTGGCATTTATCACCGGCGTGCAGGGCACCGATCCCGACCACCCAAAAGCGGTCGCCACCAGCAAGCATTACGCGGTGCACAGCGGACCCGAGTCGCTGCGCCATGGTTTCAACGTGGACGTGAGCCCTCGGGACCTGGAAGAAACCTACCTGCCGGCATTTCGATCGACGGTGGTCGATGGGCACGTGAAGTCGGTGATGTGCGCCTACAACGCGATCGATGGAACGGCGGCGTGCGCTAACAAGATGTTGCTGAAGGACCACCTGCGCGATGCGTGGGCATTCAAGGGTTTTGTCGTCTCCGACTGTGGCGCCATCGTAGATGTCTTTAACGGACACCACAATGCGCCCGACATTCTGCATGCCTCCGCATTGTCGATCCAGGCGGGCACGGACCTGTCTTGCAGCATCTGGTCGCCGGGCTTCAATACTCTTGCCGATGCCGTACGCAAGGGCGTTGTCTCCGAAGATTTGGTGACGAGCGCGGCGGAGCGCTTGTTCACGGCGCGCATGCAACTTGGATTCTTCGATCCGCCCGGAGATAGCCCCCTGGATCGCATTCCGTTTTCCGCCGATGCCTCTGAACGCAATCGCAAGATCGCTCTCCGGGCTGCGGAAGAGTCCATGGTGTTGTTGCAGAACAATGGCGCTTTGCCGATGAAGCAAGCGACGCGCAACATTGCTGTCGTGGGTCCCACGGCTGATCTGCTGGTTTCGCTGGAAGGCAACTACAACGGGCAGCCGTTGCATCCTGTGAGCCCGCTGGATGGCATCATCAAGCAATTTGGGTCGGCCACGATCCACTACGCGCAGGGCGCTACGCTCGCCCAAGGCTTCAGCGTGCCAGTGCCGCGCACCGCATTCGGCAACGGCCTGCACACGGAGTATTTCGCCACCTCCGATTGGACCGGGCGTCCGGTAGCGGCAGGCGCCGCACCGGAGATCCAGTACGACTGGACCGATGCTGCTCCGGTGCCCGAGGTGCAGACTTACAACTACTCGGTGCGGTGGTTGGGCACATTGCGCGTTCCGGCAGCGGGCAAGTACGTCTTCACGGTTGACGGCGGATCGAGCTTTCCGTACTCGCCTCGCGAGGCCTACCGGTTCGTGCTCGACGGCAAGGTGCTCTCGGAAGGCGACCTGAACAGCGGCAAGCCGAACCCAACACCAACGGGAGCGCCCAGTAGCGCGCCTCCGGTCATGTCGCAATTGAAGCCGGCGAAGGTGGAGGTCAATTTCACCGACACCAAGCCGCACGACTTTCGCCTGGACTACAGCCACTCGGGCGATCAGGCGGGCGGTGGAGTGACGTTGAACTGGGAAGCTCCGCCACAGGCGCAGGTCGATGAAGCCGTGGCTGCGGCGAAAGCGTCGGATGTGGTCGTGGCCTTCGTGGGACTCTCGCCGCAGTTGGAGGGCGAGGAGATGCCGATCAAGATCGAAGGCTTCAGCGGTGGAGACCGCACCAGCATCGATCTTCCGGCGCCGCAGCAGCGCTTGCTGGAGGCGATGGAAGCAACCGGCAAGCCGGTGATTGTGGTTTCGATGAGCGGCAGCGCCCTCTCACTGACCTGGGCCAGGGAGCACGCCGCGGCGATCCTTCAAGCTTGGTATCCGGGCGTGGAAGGCGGGACCGCGATTGCGCGCACTCTCGCGGGCATCAACAATCCCGCGGGCCGGTTGCCGGTGACGTTCTATGCCGGCACCAGCGACCTGCCGCCGTTCACCGACTATTCGTTCAAGAACCGCACCTATCGCTACTTTACCGGCAAGCCGCACTGGGGATTCGGATACGGTCTGAGCTATTCGACGTTCCAGTACGGACCGGTCAAGCTCTCGAGTGCCACGGTTGCCGCGGGTAAACCACTCACAGCAACCGTCACCGTTACGAATAACAGCAAGCTTGCGGGAGACGAAGTGGTGGAAGCGTATTTGAAAACGCCACAGCCGGATGGCCCGATCTACTCGCTCGTCGGATTTCAGCGGGTGCACCTCAACCCCGGCCAGAGCCGGGATCTATCGCTCGAACTGAGTCCGCGGTCACTGTCGGCGGTTGATGCCAAGGGGCAACGATCCATCTTGGCGGGCGCGTATCACCTGAGTGTTGGGTCAACACAGCCGGGG
The DNA here is from genome assembly GCA_963758255.1 of uncultured Acidobacteriaceae bacterium. GTDB lineage: Bacteria > Acidobacteriota > Terriglobia > Terriglobales > Acidobacteriaceae > DASRAA01. The sequence goes on along the minus strand of CAVWUX010000008.1, from coordinate 326,522 downwards.
GAGACGACATCCAAATCCGAGGCCGACTTCACGGTAAGCGGCACGGTGGCGTTGCCGAAGTAAGGGCGGCACAGAAAATGCGCGGACCTCTCGGCGCGCGAGCGGTTCCATTTGCCAACATCAGCCAAATGTGGGCCACCAGCGCGTGCAGTTGGTTGCCCACCGCATTGCGCATCCACACCAGCTTCTGGCGGTGCCACACCAGTTGCCGCAGATCGCGCTCGGCCAGGCTTGGCCGCCAGATGCGCGGGAAGCGTTCTTCCTCCAGCAACTGCAGCAGGTGGGCGGCGTCGCGCGCGTCGGTCTTTTGCTTGCGCACCATCGCCGCCCGGATCTGCGCCGCGTCGCCGATCCACAGCTCGTGTCCCAGCTCGGCCAGCATGCGCTCGAACCAGCGAGTGTAGCCAGTGGCTTCGACACCCACTCGCACTGGCCCCTGCAACTCGGCGTAGAAGGTGCGGGCCTCTCCGTGGGCGTGTTCCAGACGGCGCTCCGTCAGCTCGCCGGTCTCGGTGTCCAGCATCGCAATCTGCTGGTAGCGCGTGTGTAAATCACATCCTACAATCTTCATGTGCTCGGCTCCTTTCCTCCGAGCCTTGGTTGCTTTGAACGCACCAAGTTTACCCGGCGGCGCGGAGCCGACACGGTTATCTAATCAGCCGGGAAGCGGAAGGAGATCGACGAGACTTTCGACTATCGCTATTCCGTGCTTCCTCTGGTGTTGGGTTTGCTGATCAGGCGGGGCCGCCTAGCTGAACAGGAGCTATCGGGGCTCAGTGAAGATAAGCTGGCGCGCATCCGCATTGTCGTCGCGCTTTAAGCCCCTACAGCGGATTTGCCTGACCGAAGATTCTTTGTGGACCGAACGAAAACCCCCATCCCGCCGAAAAAATGTATTTCATTGTTCATCTCCAATTGGCGGAGCCCCCGGCGAAGCTTTGCCCGCTGGATCGTTCATCCTATAGTCGTCGCGCACGGGGAAATTCGACAGCAGAGACGGCTTTTCTCGGAAAAGTTGGGAACTGGCTGCACCTTCACCAATCCCCATTCGTTCGAAAAACCGCGGAACTTCCCGTCTGTCTCGATTGTTCTTCCACCGGACGGCAGTTGGTGACCCGATTAGGGGCAGCGCCCCTTTCGTCACTTCTCTAGCACTGCAAGCCTGATATCCTGTTCACGTCGCCATGCTGCGAAGACAACGCACAATCCTTCGGCTCCTCAGCGCGGCTGGCGAGAAGGTCTCAGCCACGCAACTCCAGAAGTACATCTTCCTGTTGCGAGAAGAGACTTTTCTGGGTCGTGACCCTGCGTTTTACGAGTTCCTTCCTTATAAGTACGGCGCGTATTCGTTCGCTGCACAGAGGGAAATCGATGCCTTGGTCGCGTATGGGTACATCGAGTCGTCGGCCACTTCTCTAGATATCACGACGCTTGGAAAGAAGGAATCGCGCGAAACGGACACCGACACCGCACGGGCCGTGCTCGCGATTGTCTCGAAGTATGGCAAGACCCCTCTACGAACATTGTTGAAGGATGTCTATGCTCGGTACCCGTGGTATGCGATCAACAGTGACCTCAAAGACATCGTTCCGGATGATGCGGCGAAGCCGAAGGCCGCGCCCATCGCCGTTTACACGATAGGGTACGAACACCGTTCAGTGGATAGCTTCCTCAACAAGCTGCTCAGAGCGGGAATTCGGAGGATTGTCGATGTCCGTGCGAACCCTGTTTCCCGTAAGTACGGCTTCGCAAGGAGTTCGCTTGCCGGTCTTGCCGGGAAGTTAGGGTTTGGCTACACGCACTGCCCCGAGCTAGGAATTTTATCTAAGGACCGTCGCGACGTGCGGACTCCGGAGGAATTTCGGGAACTTTTCGGGTATTATGAACGCGAAATTTTAACAGAAGAAGCGGACGCAGTGGCCAGGGTGGCGGAGCTGGTCAAGACCGTGCCCTCGGTTCTCGTCTGCATGGAAAAGGAGGCGGTGGACTGCCATCGTGGCCGTCTGGCCACTCGTGTCGCGAGTATCACCAATCTGAAAATCGTCCACCTCTGAAATGCCGGAGCACCTCAAGGTTCTCATTACCGTTAAGACCTTCCCAATCCCATCTTCGAAATACGATGAGCTTGTTTGCACCGCTGGCGTAAATGAGCACGGCGATTTCATTCGCCTGTACCCCATCAACTTTCGCGACCTCCCTTTCAGCCAGCAATACAGGAAGTATCAGTGGCTCGAAGTCGATGCCATGAAACACACAGGCCGCGATTCCCGGAAAGAGAGCTATCGTCCTGAATGCGACTCCATTCGGCTAATCGGTGAGCCGTTATCTTCGGACAACAACTGGGCGGAACGCGCTCAATATGCGCTCGCGAAGCGGTCGCAGTCAATGGAGGAACTTGAAGACAAGCAGGAGCAGGACAAGACTTCATTAGGAATCTTCTGTCCAAAGGAGGTCTGCAACCTTGTGTGGACGCCAACCGATGCAGATTGGAAACCGGGCTTCAAGGCCGCATTAAGCCAGCAGCGGCTATGGGAGAACCGCAAGGCCAGTAAGGAACCACCTCGCAAGGTGCCGTGGAAGTTTCAGTACAAGTTCGTGTGCGACGACCCCCGATGCAAGGGTACCCACCGAAAGATGATTGAGGACTGGGAGCTAGGTGCTCTGTACTGGAACTGCATTGATGCTGGAGCCGGTCCCGACGAAGCGTGTCGGAAGGTGAAGCAGAAGTTCCTCGACCAACTGTGCGCCTCCGACCGGGACACGCATTTTTACGTGGGCACCATCCTTGCCCACCCGAAATCATGGGTCATCATCGGGGTGTTCTGGCCAAAGAAAGCCGCAGCAACATCCACGCAAAGTTCACTGTTCTAAGAAACTGGGGGATAGACGGGACGTTCACCAGTTCTTTTCGTCGAAAAAAATTGGGGAACGTTCCGTCTGTCCCCGGTTGCCTCCGCAAGATCAAAAGCCCGGGTCACCCGGCCGGGAGATCCTTCGCCAAGAACGCTCAGGATTTCGGCTGCGGGCTCCCGCTCCCCGCCCCCATCACGCGAAAAGCGCGCGCGCTGGGGATCCCGGCTTCGCTCACGCCCGCAATGCGCCTCAAGTTTATAGACTTCCGGTTGGGACTGCGCCTGCATGCTCGTAGTTCACGAGAATGACGCCTTGGAGGTGACTGTGCTTTCCGTCGGCCAAAAGCGGACCTCCGGTTATTGGTTACACTGACGATGCGGCGCGCAGATCGTGTCCAACGTCACTTCTGCGGAACGTCGGCTCAAGCTATTCTGAAGAACCTGGGGCGGAGATTTTGTACCATGGCGAAGCTCGTCTATGGAATGAACCAGTCCTTGGACGGCTACGTCGACCATCTGGAATTTAAGCCAAGCCCGGCGCTCTTTCGCCACTTCATAGAGCAAGTGCGCGATCTGACGGCCAGTGTGTACGGTCGCCGCATGTACGAGGTAATGCGTTATTGGCTGGTGGCCCACATATCCCGTGGCTGCTGGCCCACATACCCCGTGGCCCATATCTGCCTTCGTTTGGCAGATGTGGGGCTTTTCGCCAATAACCTACCGGGGTGACCAAGAAACGCTGGGCTGGTGGCCCGGGTTCGCGCCCTCTTTGGGCGCTAACCCGGGATTACTTGAAACTAGGATCACTCTATCCACTAACCACCATCCACTTTCCACTTTCTTATCACACTCAACCGTGACCCACGTCCTAGCGACCCCAACCCCAATCCACCTAAACTCCCTGCCAGAACGATGAGGGGAGTTGTCGTCTCCGAAAGACGACACTCAGACACCATTCCTCCATCGTCGAGATCAGACTAGGCGGTTGCGCCCTGTGGTTTGTTGTACTTTTCATCGATCGACCACCCACCGCACCTTCCACACACCCGTCCGTCCTTCCGCAACCCAGCCTAACTCTCTTGTTAAGAGGAATTTGCCCGTAAGTCCCACGCGCAGAGGAATTTGCGAGGACAGGTGTGCCTATCCCCAATGGAATGAGGAATTTGCAGAATATAGGGTGGGGGGAGGGGGCATCCCCAATCCATGCTGCTCCACCTGGGAAACGGCTCGCGACACATCGGCTGAGTTACCAGTTACCAGCTACCAGTCACCCTTAATGCCCTCCGCTATTCCCCGACAGCTCCTTCACAATGTTGCCGACGAACGCTTTCGCGTCGCCGAAGAGCATCAGGTTGTTGTCGAGGTAGTAGAGCGGGTTGTCGATGCCGGCGAAGCCGGGGTTCATGCTGCGCTTGATGACCATCACGGTGTGCGCCTTGTCCACGTCGAGAATCGGCATGCCGTAGATGGGGCTCGTGGTATCGGTGCGCGCGGCGGGGTTGGTCACGTCGTTGGCGCCGATGACCAGCGCCACGTCGGTCTGTGGCATGTCGGCGTTGACCTCGTCCATGTCGAGCAGCTTGTCGTAAGGAATGTCGGCCTCGGCCAGGAGGACGTTCATGTGTCCGGGCATGCGGCCGGCGACGGGATGGATGCCGAAGGTCACGTCCACGCCGCGCTTGCTGAGCGCGTCGTAGAGTTCTCGGACTTTGTGCTGCGCCTGGGCGACGGCCATGCCGTATCCGGGAACGATGACGACTTTGTTCGCTGCCGCGAGTATGGCTGCCGCTTCTTCGGGGGTTGCGCTGCGCACCGGACGCACTTCCTGTCCGGCGACTGCCGCAGGCTGTTCTTGGCCGAACGCGCCGAAGAGCACGTTGGTGAAGGAGCGGTTCATGGCCTTCGACATGTTGACCGAAAGAATGAAGCCCGAGGCGCCGTCGAGCGCGCCCGCCACGATGAGCAGCTTGCTGTCGAGCACGAAGCCCATGGCTGCGGCGGAGAGTCCGGCGTAGGAGTTCAACAGCGAGATGACGGTGGGCATGTCGGCGCCGCCGATGGGGATGATCATCAGCACGCCGAAAATCAGCGGGATGACGATCATGGCCGGATAGAGCGCCATCCTGGACGGGATCCAGCACCAGCATTACCGCGATGGCGATCGCGATGGCGAGAAAACCGAGGTTGACGATGTTCTGTCCTTTATAGGTGATGGGGCGCTGCGGCAGGACTTCCTGCAGTTTGCCCGCTGCCATCAGGCTGCCGGTGATGGTGAGCGAACCGAGGATCACCTCGAGCGACAGGACGCTCATCATGAATTTCGAGATGTTGGGCGCGCGCAGGTAGAACTCGGCGGTGCCGACGAGCGTGACGCAGAGAGCGCCGAAGGCGTGGCTGAGCGCGGTCCGCTGGGGTACCGCGGTCATGGCGACGCGGCCCAGCGGCACTCCGATGATGGTGCCCAGCACCAGGGCGATGGCGATCCACTTGTAATCGACGATGCCCTTGTAGAAGAGCGTGCCGACGATCGCCAGCAGCATACCCGCTTCGCCGGCGAAGACGCCACGGCGGGCGGTGCTGGGCGAACTCAGCCATTTCAGCGAGAGGATGAACAGCACCGCCGCAATAATGTAGAGGACCTCAATGACGTATTCACCGCCGACGAGGTTGGTCATGGCTTGGGCTTGCTCGCTTTGAACATCTTGAGCATGCGGTCGGTGATGATGAATCCGCCGACGATGTTGCTGGTGGCGGCCACGATGGCGATGGTGCCGAGGATCGTGGCCAGCTCGCTCTTCTGCTCGCCCGCGAGAATGATCGCGCCCACCACGGCGATGGCGTCGAGCGCGTTGGTGAGCGACATCAGGGGCGTGTGCAGAAGCGGTGAGACCCGCCGGATCACCTCGAATCCGATGAACGCGGCGAGCATGAAGACGTACAGACTGGTAATAAGGTCTGCCTTCATGTGTTGATTCCCTCCTAGCAGATTCCTCGCGGGCTGAAGCCCGCGAGGAATGACAAAAAATCTAGCCGGCTTGCGGCACGGCTAAAGCCGTGCCCTTTCAAAGCTCCGCACGCGAATCCTCTACGACTGTGCCACCAGCGCGGGCAGCGAGTAAAATTCGCGGACGCGCGGATTGACGATCTCGCCGTCCCTGGTAACCAGAGTGCTGCGCACGATTTCGTCTTCCATATTCAAGTTGAGGTTTCCATCTTTGATCATGTTCAGCAGGAAGTTGGTCAGGTTGCGGGCGTACATCTGGCTGGCGTGATAGGGAACGGTGCTGGCCAGGTTGATCCAGCCGATGATGGAGACGCCGTGCTCGAAGACCTTTTCGCCGATGCGCGTCAGTTCGCAGTTGCCGCCACGCTCGGCGGCGAGATCGACGATTACCGAGCCGGGCGACATGCCCTCGACCATCTCACGCGTTACCAGCACCGGCGACCTCTTGCCGGGAATCACGGCCGCCGTGATGACCACGTCCTGCTCGGCGACGACCTTTCCCAACAGCTCGCGCTGGCGCTTGTAGAACGATTCGTCCTGGGCTTTGGCGTAACCGCCGGCATCCTGCGCGTCGGCGACTTCGAGGGGGAGTTCGACAAACCTGCCGCCCAGGCTCTGCACCTGTTCTTTCACGGCGGGGCGCAGATCGTAGGCCGAGACCACGGCGCCCAAGCGGCGCGCGGTGGCAATGGCCTGCAAGCCGGCGACGCCAGCGCCCATCACGAGTACGCGCGCGGGAGTGATGGTTCCGGCAGCGGTGGTGAGCATGGGAAAGATGCGGGGCAAGGTGTCGGCCGCGACGATGACCGCCTTGTATCCGCACATGGTCCCCATCGATGACAGGGCATCCATGCTTTGCGCGCGCGTGGTGCGGGGCATCAGCTCGACGGAGAACGCGGTGGCGCCGGTGGCGGCGATCTCTTGCACCGTTTGCAGATTGCCGAGAGGGCGGAGAAAGCCGATCAGGAGCTGGCCTTTGCGCAGCAGGGGGAGATCAGCCTGGCCGGCACGGTCGTTGGAGCCGTGGCACAACACCTGGAGGATGATGTCGGCAGTGCCAAACACCTCGGCGCGTTCGGCAACGACTCGTGCGCCTTTGTTGGAGTAGTCAGTGTCGGGATAGCCGGCTTCCACACCAGCGCCGGCTTCGATGACGACTTCGAGCCCGGCTTTCTTGAGGTTTGCAATGGCCGCAGGTACGAGCGCAACTCGCCGCTCCCCTGGAAAGGTCTCGCGGGGAACACCGACAATCATGTGATTTCCTTCACGTCGCAGCGCAAAAAGGCGAACTGAGCATTCTAACCGCAGGGATGCAAATGTCCACCGGAACCTCGGTGCGTAAGCGAGAGCGAACCCGAAATGGAACTCCCAGGGGGAGACTGGCGCGATGCGAGGCGACATTCATGCTGTTGTCCCATAGGTGCCTTCCGACATCTGGGTAGAAGGTGGGGCGCAGAGCAGAATCGCAAAGATTCGCGGGTTATTCGCTTGACTTGAAGTGAGGCCATGGTACTGTCTGCTGACTGAGGCCAATTCAAGGCAGGAGGACTGAGATGAACAAGGGCGTGGTCGGGATACTTGTTGTTGCCGGAGCGTTTGCTGCCCTCTATGTTGTGTGGCTGCTGCGGAAGCCGCCGATCAACTCATCGGAGAGTGTTGGTGTGGTCTTGTCAGTCAGGGATGGAGCGTGCGTTCAAACCGTCGGGGGTAACGAAGTGACGAAGGTGGGTGTGAAAGAGGGACAGCCCGTCGAGTACTCCGCGAACCCGCGAAGCCCGTTCAGCGTGGAATTTGAATCGGGTAATCTCTTTAATACCGGCTCCCCGTTTCCGGCTCCCGCCGGAGCGTGGAAACTTCAGTTCAGTTCGGCCGATGGCAGTCCCGTTACTACCACGTCCGTCAAGTTGAATTTTTGGGAGTGGCTCAATGTCTTCGGAAGTGATTTCCCGTACCGTACGGTGACGATCGATAACAAGGCATGCACGATTCGTCCGGGCGGGGGCGTGCACATCGAGCGGTGAGGTCGCGCAGTCGATCATGCGATTAGCGCGGCTGTGGGGAGATCACGTGCCCGTGATAAGCGCCTTGAAGTTTGGATTCGACTGCAGATGTCCGAAGTCGGGTGTGTCGCGCACGATGGTTGGCGAATAGCCGGCGGCTACTGCCTTTTTCAACCAATCCAGAGTCTGCCGCTCGTCGCCGAACAGGTTGTACACCAGCGCTGCCCGGTACATAATGTCAGAATCTTTTGGAGCCAGTTCCAGCGCTTTTTGCATGCTCGACAGGGCCGAGGATCTATCTCCGAGCACTGCACTATAGACCGCCAGATACGCAAGGGCCGTTGCATCCTTGGGATTGATCTGAAGAGCGGCGCGTGCCAGCCCGATCGCCCTTTTGTAGGCGGGAAACGATTCCGACCTTCGGTTCGGCATCCAGTACAATGCCTCGGCCAGGTTGCCCCAATTCAGATAGTCCCTATCATCCAGGGCACTGGCTTTTTCGCACATCGATGCAGCTTCCGAAAAACGGTGAGCGTAGAAATAGGCTTCTCCGAGATTGCTATAAGCGGCCAGAGTCGGCCGCAGTTGAATCGAGCGAGTTAGCGCGTTGATTGCATCCTCGTACCGGCCCATGTACAGGTAGGTTGCGCCGAGGTTGAGAAGTCCCCGTTGATTATCGGGAGCTAGTTCCACTACCTTTTCGAACATCGACGCTGCGTCGGCGTATCGCGCCTGGCCGAAATAAAAAGCCCCTAGCCAGTTGTAAACTGCCCAATAGTTGGGCCGCAGGGCGATGGCCTTCTTATATGTGGTTTCAGCCTCGCTCGGCTTACCCAGTAATTCGTAAGCCAGACCCAGACCAGCCAAGGCGGTGGTGTTCTCGGGATCCAGGGTAAGCGCACGCTGAAATTCAGCAGCAGCGTCTTGGTAGTGGCCGGTGTCGTTGTATAGATTTCCCAGGCAAGTGTGGGCTTCGGCCAGCCTGGGGTCGGATTTCATAGCCTGCTCGCAACTGGTTTTGGCCCGGTCGAGCCAGTCTTTGCCACGGTTGGCTTGATAGCCTCTCCAGTAGGCCTCTCCCAATCCCGCGTAGGCCGGGGCGTAGTTCGGGCTCACCTTTAATGCCTGGTCAAACTGCTGGATGGCGCTGTCGATGTTCTCGATCTTCTGGTACTCCTGCAGGTAGCCGCGGCCGCGGACGTAGAATTCATATCCGGCAGGCGCGGCAGCATGGACTTCGGTCACAGGCGGCTGCTCGGCCCTGGCATTCGCCGGCAGCATGCCGAAGACTTCGGCAACGGTAGTATCTTCCAGAGTGAAGAGATCGCTCCCCTCGCCGGTGACCGTGCGCGCATCCACTTGGTGATGGGTGCGCGGGTCGATCAGGCTGCAGGTGATGCGCATCTTCTCGCCCGAGCGCTGCAGCCCAACCACCAAGACCATGTCCACGCCAAACTCGCGCCGCGCGGCTTCGGCGGTTGTTACCTGCTTGGCGCTCAATTCGTTGGGCGGAATCAACTGGAAGTGGCGGCCGTTGCTGCCTTGCGCGATTCTGGCGCTGATGGTCTCAGCCACGCCGCGGCCCAAGGCGACGTCGGCGGCGTCTTGTCCGGCGGTATCCAGGGGTAAGACCGCCAGCACGCGGTAGTTCCTGTCTCCTCCCGGACGAAGCGGCACCGGCCAAAAGTGTTGGATCAGGTAGGCCGAGGCCGCAAGGACTAATGCCACGATCGCCAGCCTGAGGGCGTGCTGTCGCAGCCACGACTCGGGCTTGACTCTACGGCCCTGGCTCACTCGCACCAGGTCGTCGTGCAACTCCCCGGCAGTTTGGTATCGCCGGGTGGGGTCTTTTTCCAAGGCCCGGAGAATCACGGTTTCCAATCCCGGTGAAATCGCGGGATTGATCTCCGTCGGACGCTTCGGCTCGTCGCGCTTGATGGCGTTTTTGAGGCGATGGAGCTGGGTTTCGGGGAATGGCAGTCGCCCGGTGGCAAGCTCGTACAACACTGCTCCCGCGGCCCACAGGTCGGTGCGCTGGTCATAGATGCCGTCGAATTGCTCAGGCGCCATGTAGGGCAGGGTTCCGGTGAGCGTCATCGAAAGGGTCACGGTCTCGGCCGACGCTACGTCGATCGTTGGATCGATCAATTCGGACAGTCCGAAGTCCAGTATTTTCAACTGGCCGGATTCGGTAATGCGGAGGTTTCCCGGCTTGAGATCGCGATGGATGATGCCCTCGTTATGGGCCGCTTCGAGTCCACTGGCAAGCTGGATTGCGAGCGGGATGAGCGTCTCCTCCGGCAGCGGCCCGTGCGTTACTTTTTCGTCGAGCCTGGCGCCGGAGACGTACTCGGTCACCAGAAAATCGATGCCGTGCTCCTCTCCGAAATAAAAGGCCGTAGCGATGTTGGGATGGCTTAACTTGCCGACGGCCTGGGCTTCCTGGCGGAACCGCTTGCGCGCGGCGTCGTCGGAGAGCGCTTTGGCGGGAAGGATCTTGAGGGCTACGTCCCTTTCGAAGCGCTCATCGTGGGCGCGAAACACTTCACCCTGGCCGCCACCACCAATCTTTTCGAGAATGCGGTAGCTGCCCACGAGTTGACCGACTGTGATGGAGCGCGTCGACATAGATGGGCATATTAGGACACGGTTGGGGTCCAGCGTCAATGCGACCGGGCGGGTGCGGACTGGGGCTTCCGCTCGTAAGTGGGGGAATTTCTAGACCTTGAGGAAGATTCGCTTGCGATACATCCACCAGATGGGCAGGAAGCAGACCATGACGAACACGAGCGAGTAGGCCAGCGATCCCAGGGCACGGGGCGAGATCTGCCCGAAGAGGTGCCGGTAGATGTATTCCTGCAGGGTGGCGATGCGGTGAGGCTCGTGCACGTGAAGGTTGAACAATGAGCTCGATACCAGGTCCGCGAGCGTGTAGGCGGCAATGGCATTGGTACCGAGGATCACAAACGGCTTCGTCCAGATGCCTCGGTACAGCTTGACGTCGTTGACCCAGTAGCAGAGCGCGAGGCAGACGAGCGCGCAGCCAGCGGTGAACAGGACGAACGAGCTGGTCCAAAGCTTCTTGTTAATGGGGAACCATACTCCCCAAAGCTGGCCGGCGATTATGCAGACCGTGCCGAAGGCCAGCATGACTGCTACTTTCCTTTTGGCATCGTGGAGGCTGGCCAGCCACTCGCCGGTCAAGACTCCCAGCAATGCGGTGGCGATCGCGGGGAACGTGCTGAGGATGCCCTCGGGATCGCGGGTGACTTCGTACATTCTGCCTGGGAGGAATTGCCGGTCGAGATACCAGTTCAAGTTCCCGTTGGGATCGAGCAGAGGGACGTCGCTGCCCGGCATCCCCAGCCCGGGAACCGGGATGAAGCGCATGGCGATCCAGTAGCCGACGAGCAGGCCGCCGATCCAGATGGCGATGCCTCGCGCTTTCGTGGTCAGAGTAATTGCCGCCGCTGCGAGATAGACGAGGGCGATGCGCTGCAGGACTCCGGCGACCCGCCAGGTGGCGAGATGGAAGTGGGGGAATCCGTTCAGGAACAGACCTATAAGGAAGATGATCGCGCTGCGGCGTAAGGTGTGAAGCAGCAGTGTCCGCCGCGACTCGCCACGCCGCACGCGCGAACGAAATGACAAAGTCAGCGACACCCCAACAATAAAGAGGAAGAACGGGAAGATCAGGTCGGTTGGGGTCCAGCCGTTCCATTTTGCGTGTTCCAGCGGCGCGTAGGGGAAGTCGTTGCCGGGATTGTTTACCAGAATCATGGCGGCGATGGTGGCGCCGCGAAAGACGTCGAGCGAAAACAGCCGCGAGGATGCGGCGGCCTGTGAGCCGAGGGTGACGGATGCTTCGCTGACGGATGTGGACATGGCAGTCGGGCGGGTCGCAACCGTTCTTTATCGTAACCTATCCGCCTTAGTTCACGGCGCTTGCAGTAAATCCTTGTAGCACAGCGGCTTTAACCGTTGATCAGCGCGTTCACTGTCCGGAAACGGACACTCTTATCCGACGCGGGACACCAGGCAGCTGACCAGCCAAAACACCGTCGTCCCTAACGTGCTTCGGATTCAACAACAAGCGGAAATCGGGATTGGCTACCCAGTTGCTCTTTCCAAGTTGCAATGGATATCGCTCGTCCCGAATTTAAGCAACAAAAGCGCCGCCGCCAGATTATCTGGGGCAGCGTCGGCCTGATTGCCCTGGTGGCGCTGACGGTTGGCGTCGCCCGCCTGAAGCCCGCGGCTCCCACTGTGGAGCGAGCCACCATATGGACCGACACGGTGAAGCGGGGCTCCATGCTGCGCCAGGTGCGCGGCCTGGGGTCGCTGGTGCCCAGCCGCGAAGATGTGATGCAGATTCCTGCTGAAACTGAAGCTACGGTGATTCGCATCGACAAGCTGCCCGGATCGGAAGTCGAGGCCGACACCATTCTGGTTGAGATGAGTAATCCGCAACTGGAGCAGGAAGCGGTAGATGCACAACTACAGGTGAAGGCGGCGCAAGCCGAGTATCAAAGCCTCAAGGTGAGGCTCGACAGCGACTTGATGACCCAGCGCGCCGGGGCGGCCACCGTCTATGCCGACTACAGCGAGGCGGAGCGGCAGGCACAGACCGACAAGGCGCTCTACGACCTGGGCGTTGTGTCCGGACTGACCGCGAAAGCTTCGGCCGGCAAGGCACAGGCGCTGGTCACCCGCAACCAGATTGAAGATCAGCGGCTGAAGATCAATCGGGACGCGATCGCGTCGCAACTGGCCGTCCAGCAAGCCAAAATCGAGCAGATGCAGGCGCTGGCAAGTCTGAAACAAAAGCAACTCGACAAACTGAAGGTGCGGGCCGGGGTTGCGGGAGTGCTGGTCGAGATGCCGTTGCAGGTTGGTCAGCACGTGTTGCCCGGCACCGAGTTGGCGAAGATCGTGCAGCCCAATCATTTGATGGCGGAGCTGAAGATCCCTGAAACCCAGGCGCGCGACGTACAGATCGGCGAGCCGGCCTCCATTGACACCCATAATGGTGTAATTCCTGGCACCGTAAGCCGCGTCGATCCCGCGGTACAGAACGGAACGGTCACGGTTGACGTATCACTGACAGGCGAGCTGCCGAAAGGGGCGCGCCCGGATTTGAGCGTGGACGGAACCATTGATCTGGAGAAACTCGAGAACGTGTTGTACGTCGGGCGTCCCGCCTTCGGGCAGGAGAACAGCACTATCTCCATGTTTGTGCTCGACCGGCAGGGCAATGGCGCGTCGCGGGTGCAAGTCAAGACGGGTCGCGCCTCGGTGAACTTGATCCAGATTGATTCCGGACTCAAGGAAGGCGATACCGTGATCCTGTCGGACATGTCGCGATGGGACAACACCGATCGGGTGAAGCTGGATTAGTGGACAGTGGGCAGAGTGGATTCCTCGCGGGCTGAAGCCCGCTCGGAATGGCAGAAATAAGCAACGTTTGCGGCATGGCTGAAGCCGCGCCTCTTCAAAGCAGTTGAAATTCAGCAAGACTGCGAATCTATCGGCGGTCGGAATTTTACCGGGAAAGAGTGGATAAACTATGAGCGAAGCAGCAGCGGCTCCATTGATCGAAATTGAGAACCTCACCAAGGTCTTCTACACCGACGAAGTCGAGACCCACGCCCTTTCCGGCGTTCACCTGACCATCCGCAAGGGCGAATATGTTGCCATGTCGGGGCCATCGGGCTGCGGCAAGTCAACCCTGCTTTCCATTATCGGGCTGCTGGACACTCCGACCGACGGCAAGTACCAGTTGAACGGTTCGACGGTGGAGAAGCTCGACTTCGCCGACCGCTCGCGGATTCGCAATCGCGAGATCGGCTTCATCTTCCAGAGCTTCAACCTGATCGGCGACCTTACGGTGTACGAAAATGTTGAGCTACCGCTCACCTATCGTGACGGCATGCCCTCGGCGGAGCGCAAGAGCCGCGTGCTGGAGTCGCTGGAGCGGGTCGGCATGGCGCATCGTCTGCGGCACTATCCGTCACAACTTTCAGGCGGTCAGCAGCAACGTGTGGCGGTTGCGCGCGCGCTTGCGGGCTCGCCGTCGATCCTGCTGGCTGACGAGCCGACCGGTAACCTCGACTCGCGCAATGGCGAAGCGGTGATGGAACTGCTGCAGACGCTGCATCGCGAGGGTTCCACCATCTGCATGGTGACGCACGATCCGCGTTTCGCAGCGCACGCCGAGCGCGAAGTGCATCTCTTCGATGGCAAAGTCGTGGCCGAGGACGAGCTTCGCCGCCTGATGCAGGAGACGTCGTAATAACTGGTCACTGGTAACTGGCGAATGGCTGCGTCTTACGTCGCAGGCTAGGGTGCAGCATTCGAAAAAGCAGATCCCTCGCGGGCTCACGCCCGCTCGTGATGGCAATTCTCAAAGATGGGATGTGAACAGGCCACACCAGTTCTGGTTACTAAGCGCGAAAGGCTGCCATGATCCGACTGAAAAATCTTGAGCGCAGTTACAAGACGGGGGCGGGCGAGACCTGGGTCCTGCGCCGCATCGACCTCACCATTCCCGAAGGCGAGTTCCTCACGGTGATGGGTCCCTCGGGAGCGGGCAAGTCTTCGCTTCTGAACGCGCTGGCCATGCTCGATGATCAGTGGGCCGGCGAATTCTGGTTTCGTGACGAGGCCGTCCACAACATGAAGCGCAAGGAACGCGGCGAGTTGGCCAAACGGAATATCGGAATGGTCTTCCAGAGCTACCACCTGCTCGACGACCTTACCGTGCAAGAGAACATCGATCTGCCGCTTTCGTACAAGGACATCCCGCGCAGTGAGCGCCAGGCGATGGTGGCGGACACGCTCGATCGCTTCCAGATTGTGGCGAAGAAAGACTTGTATCCCAACCAGTTGTCCGGCGGACAGCAGCAGCTCGTGGGTATCGCCCGCGCGGTGATCCACAAACCCGCGCTGCTTCTGGCGGATGAACCCACGGGGAACCTGCACTCCAGCCAGGCGAAGGAGATCATGGAGCTGTTTACGCAACTCAATCGCCAGGGCACGACGATTGTGCAGGTCACACACTCGGAGGTAAACGCGTCATACGGCAGCCGGACGATCTACCTACGCGATGGTTGGATGGTGAGCGATACCGGCGATCCCAAACTGGCTTCCACAGGTCAGGCGGTCCGGTCATGATCGAACGCCTGTCGCGGTCTCCTCTGCTGATGACTTTGCTGTGTTCGCTGTTAGTCAGCGCGGAGGGACAGACGGTCACTCCTGCAGCTTCGAGCGCCTCAACGGGTACGAACCAACCGGTGCAGGCGTCGATCCAGACGCCGCCGCAACTCGCGATGCCGCACACCTGGCAGCCATTCGGCGCGTATCGTGCGGATTCGGTGCCTGAACCGACGCTCACCAATTCACCGCGGCTCGACCAGTTGATTCGTGACGGCAAGCTCTACATCTCGCTGAAGGATGCGCTCTCGCTGGCCATCGAAAATAACCTCGACGTGGCCATCGCGCGTTATAACCTGCCCATCGCTGACACCGACATTCTTCGTACGAGGGCTGGCGGATCGTTTCGCGGCGTCAACACCGGCGTAGTACAGGGCACTCCCGGCGGCGGCGTCGGAGGATTCGGCACCGGCGCGCCCGGTGCAGGCGCGGGTGGAACCACTGGCGGCGCCGGCGGTGCGGGCGCGGGCGCAGCCGGACTGGTGCAATCCACTCTCGGTATCGGTGCGCCGGTGCAGTCGTATGACCCGTCGATCTCGGGCAACATGGGAATCGAGCACTTGACGACGCCGCTGTCCAACATACAGATTTACGGCGTCCCCTCGTTGCAGCAGAACACCGGCGTCGTCAATCTGGCTTACCAGCAGGCGTTTCCGACCGGGACCAGCATCACCTTCGAGTCGAACAACAACCGTCAAACCACGAACAGTGTTTTCAGCAGCCTGGTACCTAGCCTGGGGGCTTACTACCGGGTGACAGTTCAGCAGCAGTTGCTGTCCGGCTTCGGATTCGGCCCCAACCTCCGATTCCTGCGCATTGCGAAGAACAACAAGAAGATCTCGGACATCGCCTTCAAGGACCAGGTGGTCGCCACCATCACCCAGATCGCCGACATGTATTGGGACCTGGTGAGTGCCTATGAGGCCGAACGAGTGACCGAGCAGTCGTATGGTTTCGCCCAGCAGAGCCTGGAGAACGCCCAGAAGCAGTTGAAGCTCGAGGCCGTTCCTGCCATGGACGTGATGCGAGCGGAGGCCGAGGTTTCCCGGCGCGATCAGGACTTGCTGATTGCCAAGACCAACCTGCAGCTCCAGGAATCGCTCATGAAGAACGCGATCACCAAGAACCTCGACGATCCCGTGCTGGAGTCCATGCCGGTGATTCCCACCGACCGCTCCGAACCTGCTGACACCCAAACCGATCAATCGGTGCAGGATTTGATCAGCGCGGCGTTACAAGGCCGGCCCGAGCTCGCGGAATCCGATATCGATCTTGTGAACCGCAAGATCAGCCGTCAGGCTGCGAAGAACGCGCTGCTGCCACAACTTTCTCTGGTCGGCTTCTACGGCGGGACCGGATTGGCGGGCGAATTGAATCCGAACTACCAAGGCGGTCCGAACTCGTCGGTGTTGCCAACGAACTTCTGGGGCGCGTTTGACAACGCCTACAACGGTGCCTCTCCCGACTATTTCGTAGGATTGAACCTTAACATCCCAATTCGCAATCGCGTGGCCAAGGCCGACCAGTACCGGTCGGAGCTGGAGTACCGTCAGGCCGAGCTTCGCCAGCAGCAGCTGAAGAAGCAGATTCGCATTGAAGTGCGCAATGCGCAGTACGCGCTGGAGCAGAGCCGGGCGCGGGTGCAGGCTGCACGAAAGGCCCGCGACCTGGCGCAGAAGACCTTCACCATTATGCAGAAGGAGCAGGACCTGGGAGCGGGATCGAGCTTCCAGACGCTTACGGCACAGCGCGACCTGGCAGTGGCCGAACTTGACCTGGTGAACGCCAACACCGCGTATCAGAAGTCGAAAGTGGAGCTGCAGCGGGCCACCGGCACGACGCTGGCGGATAATGGGATAGAAGTTCAGAACGCCGTCGACGGAGTCGCGTCACTAGGGAGCCAAGGTGGCCAGGCCGCAAACCCAAACTAGCCGGGCGGAAAATACGGATACCAGCAGCCCGTCGCGCGAGCGCTTGAATGCAGGACGCATCCTCGCCGCTGACGACCAGCCCCATATTCTCGAGGCTATCGAACTGCTACTGCGCCACGAGGGCTACGTGGTTGACACCGCGAAGTCGCCGGGAGCCGTGCGCGAGTCCCTAGCTTGCGAGTTCTACGACGCGGTCCTGATCGACCTGAACTACACCCGCGATACCACCTCGGGGCAGGAAGGACTCGACCTGCTGTCGCAGATCGTTGCCGTCGACAGCAGCATTCCGGTCATCGTGATGACGGCGTGGGGCAATGTCGGACTGGCAGTAGAGGCCATGCGCCGGGGCGCCCGCGATTTCATTCAGAAGCCGTGGAAGAATGAGCGCTTGCTCGCCATCCTACGAACGCAAGTGGAATTGCATCGCGCGCTGCAGAGGACCCAGCAACTGGAAGCGGAAGCGCGGCTGCTCCGCGCGGAAGGCGCACCCGAGTTCATTGCGTCGGCGCCCTCCATGCAACCGGTGCTGCAAACCATGGCGCGCATCGGGCCCTCCGACGCCAATGTGCTGGTGACAGGAGAGCATGGCACCGGCAAGGAAGTTGTGGCGCGGACCCTGCACGTCCTGTCGCCGCGGGCAAACATGCCGCTGGTGGCTGTCAATACGGGCGCGCTTCCCGAAGGCACCTTTGAGAGCGAACTTTTCGGGCACGTGAAGGGCGCCTTCACCGATGCCCGTACCGATCGCATCGGCCGTTTTGAGCTGGCTGATAACGGGTCCATCTTTCTCGACGAAATCGGAAACGTCCCGATGCGGCAGCAGGCAAAGCTGTTGCGGGTGCTGGAGACCGGCGAGATCGAGCGCGTGGGTTCCTCGCGCACCAAACGCGTGGATGTGCGGGTGATTTCCGCTACCAACTCCGACCTCAGCGCGGCCATTGCCGCCGGCCTGTTTCGCGAAGACCTGCTGTTCCGGTTGAATACCGTGGAGATCCACCTGCCCGCATTGCGCGAGCGTCGCGAGGACATCCCGGCCCTGGCGGCACACTTCCTGGCGCGCTATGCGCAGCGCTATCGCGTGCAAGTCCGTGGGTTCGCGCCGGCAGCGATGCAGACCATGATGCAATACGCCTGGCCGGGCAACGTTCGCGAGCTGGAGCACACGCTGGAGCGCGCGGTGTTGATGGCACACAGCGACGAACTCCAGGTTTCCGATCTGGGCTTGAACGTGCAACGCATGCAGGGGCAGAATCTGGAAGAGCTCAGCATCGAAGAGGTCGAGAGCATCCTGGTGCGCAAAGCCTTGCAGCGGTTCCACGGAAATGTCAGCCAGGCCGCCGAGGCCCTCGGGCTGAGCCGCGGCGCGCTCTACCGCCGCATGGAACGCTATGGCCTCTAGCTCGGGCAGCGGATACCGGAGACTAGACCGCACCGCCAGCGAGCGATTCAAACCTTACCGACTGATCTTCGAGCGGCGCATCGCCATCTATGCCGTCCTCGCCGCGCTTCCCGGCATCGTTTTCGGCACGACGCTGATCTGGATGCAGCCGTGGTCGCGGGACGTGAAGATCGCCTTCACCGTCCTCGAACTTTTCTTGTGGTTCATTCTCACCTTGACGCTGCTGGAGCAGATTGTGCGCCCCCTGCAGACGTTGTCCAACGTGGTGAGCGCCTTGCGCGAGGAGGACTACTCGTTTCGCGCCCGCGATGCCAACCCCAACGACTCCCTCGGTGAGTTGGCGCTGGAAATCAACATGCTCGCCGACATTCTCACTGAGCAGCGGATTCAGACTATCGAGGCGACAGCGCTGCTGCGGCGAGTTGTTGACGAGATCGACGTGCCGATCTTCACCTTCGATCCCGAACAGTCGCTGCGACTGGTCAATGCGGCGGGAGAGCGCCTGCTGCAACAGCCGTCGGCACGCATGCTGGGAAAGACCGCAACCGATCTCGGACTCGATGCCTGTTTTGATGCGCCGAACGCGACCCTGGTGGCTTTGCCGTATTCGACGCCCAACGCCCGCTGGATGGTGCGCAAGCGCTCGTTCCGGCAGAACGGCGTTCCGCATACGTTAATCGTTCTGTCGGATGTCAGCCGCGCGCTTCGGGAAGAAGAACGCAGCGCCTGGCAGCGCCTGATACGGGTGCTGGGACACGAGCTCAACAACTCGCTGGCGCCGATCATGTCGATTGCCGGCAGTCTGGCGACGCGGCTACCGCAGCTCGATTTGCCCGAGGCCACCAAGTCGGACTTTCAGCGCGGACTCGACATCATCGAGTCGCGCACCGGGTCGTTGCATCGTTTCCTGCAGTCCTATCGGCGGCTGGCGCAGATGCCGTCTCCCAAGCTTCAGGCAGTTGAGCTGCGGCCGCTGGCCGAGCGGGTGGCAATCCTGGAGACGCGTGTGCCCGTACGCATTGCGGGCGGGCCGGACCTGGTCTTGATGATCGACCCGGACCTGATCGAGCAGATGCTCATCAATTTGGTGCGGAATGCAGTTGATTCCGCATTGGAACAAGCGCAATCCGCCGCAGGCAGCAGCGCGCCTTCGTCTGGCGCCGATCCTGAGGTCGTGCTGCGCTGGCGACAGGACGACGCAAGCGTGTTTCTGATCGTGGAAGACAACGGCATTGGGCTGCTCAATCCCAGCAATGCGTTCGTGCCGTTTTACACCACCAAGCAGGGAGGCTCGGGCATCGGTCTGGTGCTATCGCAGCAGATCGCCGAGGCCCACGGTGGCTCCATCGAATTGGCCAATCGCAAGGATACCCACGGCTGCATTGTGACTGTGGAGTTGCCGTATCGGAGTTGAGCCGAGTCCCAGGTTTTTCTATTCACCACAGAGGCACGGAAGACACCGAGAATCGGTTTAGGTCTTCTCAGGAATCGTTCCGAGCGCACGAGGCACCGCCGCCCGCGCAACGGCATTCGCGGAAAGCCTACGGCTTCTCGCCTGCCTTGAACTCGGCCCAGGGATTGCCCCTCATGTCCTGCAGCACCGGACGCTGCCATTCGAATTCCGGATGCTCCTTAAGGAACGGTTCGGCCAGGAACTCCTCGCCGCAGGGGTATCCGGCACGGGCGCTCAGCATCATGTTTTTGGTCATGCTGCTGTCGGCGGCCTGAGCGGTGACAGCGCCTCCGGGGTTGTAGGGCGGGTCGTCCCACTCGGGCACGCCGCGCGGCGAGACCGCCATGTGTCCGCACAGCGAGCGCTCGTTGGGGCCTTCCTTCTTCTCGTAGCTGTCATAGTGGTCGGCGAGAAACTTCTGCGCCATCGCGATGTCGATCTGCCCCTTGTACTGGTCCATCAACTGGTCCCAGCGCACGTGGCGGGCGTTCATCGAGCTGCCCATGTTGTCGGGATCGAAGTCAGTTTCCTTCTTGATCAGTTCGGGATCGCTGGGAAAGTTCGCGCCCACAAAGTAGCCGTCCTTGGTACGCCACACGCGATGCATCTTGAGTCCAAGTTCGAAACGCGCGACCTCGCCGGTGTTGTTGTCGGCCAGAAGCCAGTCGTTGGCGTATCCGCCGTTGTTGCCATCGAGCATGATCTTCACGTACTGATCGATGGAGTTAGCGTACTGTAGCGCCTTGCGCGCGCGAACGAACTCGGGAACGCCTTTGGGATCGAACAGTGAGAAGCCGGTGATGGTGGTTTCAGTAACCATGAGTCCGGCGGAGTTGATGCCGAAATCGTCGTCGCTCACGATAATGCCGGGGAAACCGTCTTGCAGAATGCGGTAACCGTGGGTGGGCACGATGTCGAAGATGACCGTCCATCGGCTGCCGGTGGCAATGTTCGTCCAGTTGCTATGCGCAATCACGGGTTTGTGGTCTCTGGTCATCGATCCGGTGGCGACGAAGGCGCTGCAGTTGCCTGGCGCGGTGAGCTTCGGCGCGTCGGCCCGCTTTTGCTGGCGATCAAGCCAAGGTACGTAGTAGTCCGGAACCTCTTCCATGGCATTCAGCGCCACTACGTCCCATACGTCCATCGATACGCCATGGTCCTTCAGTCCGTCGGCGATGCCCTGCAATTCCTGCCGATACTCGGCGTCGATCTTTGGCCAGAGTATGGTCTGGGCGACATTGCGGAAGAATTGCCAATCGCGCTTGGTGCGGCGGGTATCGAGAAACTTGACGGTGTTGAATCCGGCCGCGATCTCGGGGGCCAGCAAGTAGCCGTGCTGATAACCGATGTCGGCCGGCGAGCCTTCCAGATGGACATAGATCCACTTGCTGCGTTCGAAGCGGTAGGCCGGCTTGAGGCGGGCGGCGTTGCCCGGAGCATCGGCCGCAAGCATCGTGCCGACTCCAAGCGCGCACATCGTCAGAAGAAACACACTTAGGACAAGACGGCGTTTTGCCATTCAATTCCTCAATCGTGGAGTAGTAGCGAAGCTCACAGAAGCTTATCGGGTTGTCCGGCGCGACTCAACCGGTCTTCTAATTACTCGATAAGTCTCAGCCGGGCGGTCGTTTCTGGAGGATAATCTCTCGCGATGCCTTTTCGCTTGTTGCCGTTCGCCAGTGTCGTCGACAGCCTGGCGAAGTTCTATGGTGAACCTGCGCCACCTGCAGTGACAGAACCGTTTGCGATGATTCTGTGGGAGAACGTGGCCTATCTTGCCAGCGACACAAAACGCGCCGAGGCGTTCGCCGAATTGCAGGCGAAGGTTGGCTTGGCTCCGGGCGATATTCGCAAGGCCAAATACAGCTCGCTTCTCGCCATCGCGAGTAAGGGCATCGTGCCAGCGAACTCGGTACAGAAGCTGCGCCGGGTAGCGGAAAACGCGCGCGAGTCATTCAAAGACAACCTGTCGGCAATCCTTGACAAGCCGCTGGCTGCGGCCAAGAAAGACTTGCGCAAGTTTCCCTCCATCGGGGAGCCTGCCGCCGAGAAGATCCTGCTCTTCAACCAACGGCATGCCGTATTAGCGCTGGAATCGAACGGCCTGCGAGTATTGGTCCGGCTCGGCTACGCGCCTGAACATCGCAACTATGCAACCACCTACAAGGGGATGCAACGGGCATTAGCGTCAGCGGTGCCTTCCAGTTGCGACGCACTTATCCGCGCCTACCAGCTTCTCCGCCAACACGGACAGGAACTGTGCAAGCGCACGTCGCCAACATGCGAGTCGTGCCCGCTACGTACACATTGCGCTTACTTTCGCGATGTTGCAGGGTTTCAAGTCTGAAGCGGGCGAATTCCCTGTTGGTGGTCCGGGTCGCGATTGTCAACAATTCGCAAAAGGTTATGATCTAGCGCCATCTTTTGGCGGACTGGGGAATCAGAATACTTGTACGTCAGCGCTGTGTTGGTTCGGAGCAGAGGTCAGGACCCTGCCAGCCGATGCCGCACAAACGTGTGATGCTTGTTCATGCATTGTCCACTATCGAGATTCGCGGCTGCAGCCCTTCTGTGGATGGCATGCATCGCTTCGGGTACGGCGCAATCGCCTAACCGAGTTGTTCCGCAGCCGGAGCTCGACCGCGGATTCCGGCGGATGTACAACCTTGATTTTTACGGCGCCCACGACACCTTCCACCGGTATCAGAAGGCTAGCCCCGAGGATCCGCTTGGCTTTGTGGCTGATGGCGCCGCCTACCTTTTCGCGGAGTTCAACCGGCTGCAGATCCTCGAATCCGATCTGTTTACCGACGATCGAAAATTCGACAATCGCTCGCAACAGCGGCCCGACCCGGAGGTGAAAGCGGCCTTTGAGAACGAGTTGGCCCGGAGCGACGCGCTTGTAAGCAAGATTCTGGCGGCTTCACCCAATGATGCCAATGCTCTGTTCGCCCGCGTTCTGTCGAATGGATTGCGAGCCGACTATACTGCGTTGATCGAAAAGCGGAACCTGGCGAGTCTCGGCTACATGAAAATCGGGCGGATTACGGCGCAGCAGTTGCTGGCAATCGATCCCACGTGCTATGACGCATTTCTCGCCATCGGGGTGGAGAACTACCTGCTGGGCAGCAGTCCGGCTCCGGTGCGCTGGCTGCTGCACTTAACGGGATCGCAGACCGACAAAGATGAGGGCATCCAGCGCCTGCGTCTCACCGCCGAAAAGGGATACTACCTGGCGCCGTTTGCCCGCCTGCTGCTGGCGGTTGCGGCTTTGCGCGATAAAGACAAGAATACCGCCCGCGTGCTGCTGGCGGCGTTGGCCACCGAGTTTCCCGACAACCAGCTGTATTCCAAGGAACTCGCCCGTATTCAGTAGTAGTTGCATCTTCTAGCGGATCTCGCTGCACCGTTCTTGACGTGCGGCTGCACCGACGCTATCGGCCGCCCAGCGTGAAATTCACGTTGATCTGCGTGTCCACCTCGACCGGCTGGTCGTTCAGCAGGTAGGGTTTGTAGCGCCAGAGCTTGACCGCGTCGAGCGCCGCCTGCACCAGCAGAGGATTCCCGCTGAGCACTCGCAGATCATGGACGGTGCCGTCCCTGGCGATTACCGCCTGCAGCGTCACGGTACCCTGGATTCGCGCCTGGATGGCGATAGGTGGATACGCAGGCTTCACCTGGCGAACCAGCAGGCCCTGCGCGACTCCGGACGACACCCGCAACTTGGTTGGCGCAGCCACTTTGGGCATCAGCGGCGGAACTTGCACCAGCTTGCTGATCACGCTGTTGGGCACACCCGTTCCGGTTCCACCCGGGACACCAACCCAATCGGGTGCGCCGCTCTCCCCGCTGTTCATCGCTTCATCGTGGAGAATGGCGACTCGGGTTGGTATCGTAGCCGGCACGCGGATCACAGAGTCGTGGGGGTCGGCGCGAGTTGGCGCGGTGCGCGGATGGTCCGGCGCGGGCGGTGCGGCAGCCGGCGGGGGAACAGGCGCATTGATGATGGCGGTGATCTGGCGCCACGGCAACGCTTCGGTGCAGATCAGCGGTAGCAGCACCAGGACACCGGCAGCAAGTCCCTGGATGGCGAATGACAACGAGGCCGTCCACGGATTTCCCCTGCCCAACATGCCGCTCGATTCAACCAGACTATCTTCGAACATGGAGTCGCTCCTTTGTATTGGCTACAGACACCAGCCGCGAGGGATTTGCTCCCGCGAGTATTCCTGGAACCTCTTGATCGTTTTCGGTGTCGAGCGCCTGGGCGTAGGATTGGGAGTCCTCGATTGGCTGAGTAAACTATGGGTTTGTGGAAACGCGCGCCATGGTTTTCAATGTCTGTCGAGCAAAGTCACAAGTCATTGCGACGTCTTGAAGGAAGGACCCTTGAAGAAGCAAACCATTCGAGTTTCAATTTGCGTTCTGGCACTTCTCGGTTTCACGTTTGCTCAACCCTCGCCTTCTTGGAGCGACGACCCCGAGATTGAGTCTCGGGTTGAGCAACTGCTCAAGCAGATGACGCTCGAAGAAAAGGTGGGTCAGCTCATCACCTATTCGCAGGGCGCGCCCACGGGTCCCGGCACGGGTCGGAGCAACTACAAGGAGATGGTCGCCGCAGGCCAGCTCGGCTCCGTCTTCAACCTGACCGGCGCCGCCGAGACCAACGAGATGCAGAAGATCGCCATGGAGAAGTCGCGGCTGCATATTCCGCTGCTCTTCGGGCTCGACGTGATTCACGGCTTTCGCACTGAGTTTCCCGTGCCGCTGGCGTTGTCGGCGACATGGGACCCGGAATTAGTCGAGCGCACCGCGCGTGTCGCCGCGAAAGAAGCTAGCCATGCGGGGGTGCGCTGGACGTACTCGCCTATGGTGGACATCGCGCGCGACGCCCGCTGGGGACGCATCGTCGAAGGAGCCGGCGAAGATCCCTACCTGGGCTCGGCACTGGCTGCCGCCTATGTGCGCGGCTATCAAGGGTCCAAGCTGAGCAATCCGGAATCGATTGCTGCTTGCACCAAGCACTTTGCCGGTTACGGCGCGGCGGAAGGCGGACGTGACTACAACACTACGGAGATCCCGGTGCGCCTGCTGCGCCAGGTGTATTTGCCGCCGTTTAAGGCCGCCGTCGACGCCGGGGCAGCGACCTTCATGAGCGCATTCAACTCGCTGAACGAAGTGCCCGCCAGCGCCAATGCCTTTACGCTGACCCAGGTGTTGCGCAAGGAATGGGGTTTCAAGGGGTTCGTGGTGAGCGACTGGAACTCGATTGGCGAACTGATTCCGCAGGGCGTGGCCAAAAACCATGCGGTCGCGGCCGGCAAGGCGTTTCTGGCGGGCGTGGACATGGACATGGAAAGCAACGCCTATGGCCCGCACCTGGCGGAGCTTGTGAAGTCAGGGATCGTGCCGGAGTCGGTGGTCGATGAATCGGTGCGACGGGTGCTGCGGGTGAAGATCACGCTGGGGTTGTTTGAGCATCCTTATGCCGACGGCAAGGGCTCTGATGCGATCGCTCCCGAAGATGCGGAGCTGGCGCGCAAGGCGGCGGAAGAGTCGTTCGTGCTGCTGAAGAATGACGGCGGGCTATTGCCGCTGAAGGTCAGCGGCAAGACCATCGCGCTGATCGGCCCGCTGGCTGACGATGCACAGCAGATGCTGGGTTCGTGGTCGGCAAAGGGTGAGGCGAAAGACGTGGTCACGCTGCGCTCGGCATTGACCAAGCAAGTGGAAGCCGTGCAGGGGCACGTAATCTACGCGAAGGGAACCGAGATTCTGACAATGTCAGATAAAGGATTCTCCGACGCTGTGGCAGCGGCTAATAAGTCCGACATTGTGGTACTTGCTCTGGGCGAAGACGCATTCTGGATGACCGGCGAAGCCGCCTCAAGGGCCCACCTCGACCTGCCCGGCAACCAGCAGCAGTTGTTGGAGGCCGTTGCTGCCGCAGGCAAGCCGGTTGTGCTGGTGGTGTTCAGCGGGCGTCCGCTGGTCCTGAACTGGGCGGCGCAGCATGTCCCGGCCGTCCTAGAAGCCTGGTTCCCGGGCGTTCAGGCGGGTCCGGCGCTGGCCAACGTGTTGCTGGGCACGAGCAGTCCCAGCGGCAGGCTCACAGTGAGTTTCCCGCGCGCCGTGGGCCAGGAGCCGCTCTACTACAACCACTTCAACACCGGGCGTCCGACGGGGAGCACGGATCTGACCCGGCCGCCAACCACGTTCGCGGAGAAGTTCATGTCGCGCTACGTGGACGTCCCGAACTCGCCGCTTTATCCGTTTGGTTACGGGCTCACCTACAGTACGGTGTCGTATTCGCCGACGGCGGTGAGTGCGAGCAACCTGAGCGCGAAGGACCTGAATGCGGGCACTGTAAAGCTGACCGTGACGGCTGAAGTGAAGAACACAGGCGAACGCGCTGCGGATGAGGTCGTCCAGTTGTACATCCAACAGCGGGATACCAGCGTGGTGCGACCAGTACGCGAATTGAAGGGGTTTCGCCGGGTCTCACTGCCGCCGGGCTCCTCGCAAAAGATCGAGTTCACCATCGGTCGCGACGAGTTGAAGTTCTGGAACATCGAGATGAAGGACGTGGTCGAACCGGCACAGCTGACGGTGTGGGTAGCGCCGGATTCGACTCAGGGCACGCCAGCGCAGGTCAGTATCGGGCAGTAGGACAATTCCCGTAAAGGCAGAGTATGAAGCGATCTGGTTTTCCGCAGGGGCTGAAGCCCAACATTGTCGGTCGTTATTGCGGCACGGCTGAAGCCGTGCCCTTTCAAAGCGAGTTTGTGAGAAACGTGCTGTGGCTTGCGGTTGTAATGATGGTTGCGGTCTGCGCGCCGGCGGCAAGCGGGTTCGCGCAGGACAGCTACGACCAGCCGTGGCGGCCGCAGTATCACTTCACGCCATCGCACAACTTCATGAACGATCCCAACGGCATGGTCTTCTACAAGGGCGAGTATCACCTGTTCTACCAGTACAACCCGGAAGGCCAGGTGTGGGGGCATATGAGCTGGGGACACGCGGTGAGCACCGACATGGTGCATTGGCAACACTTGCCGCTCGCGATTCCGGAAGAACCGACCTACATGATCTATTCGGGCAGCGCGGTAGTGGACTGGAACAACTCCAGCGGCTTGTGCAAGAACACGGATCCTCATGACCACTCGTGCCTGATCGCGATCTACGCCGCCGCCTACAAAGACAAGCAGAAGCAGCACATCGCGTACAGCAACGATCGCGGACGGACGTGGTCGAACTACGCGGGCAATCCGGTGATTGATGTCGATGCGGAAGACTTTCGCGATCCCAAGGTGTTCTGGTATGCGCCGCAGAAGAAATGGGTGCTGGTGGCGGTGCTGGCCGACCAACGCAAGGCGCTGTTCTTTTCCTCGACCGATCTGAAGCATTGGACGAAGATGAGCGAATTCGGTCCGGCGGGCGACGATGCGGGACAGTGGGAGTGTCCAGACTTGCTGGAGCTACCTATCGAAGGCGCGAAGGACACGCGCTGGGTGCTGATCATCAACCGCAATCCGGGCGCGCCTGCGGGGGGAACCGGCGTCCGCTATCTGGTTGGACACTTCGACGGCAATCAGTTCACTGAAGCAGAGAGCGCCGGGCAGCAAGCTGTGGGCCGACTATGGCAAGGATTTTTACGCTACCAACTCGTTCAACGATATGCCGCAGGGCGACTCGCGCAAGATCTGGATGGGGTGGATCAGTAATTGGCTATACGCCAAAGATGAGCCCACGGTGCTGTGGCGCGGAGCGCAATCGATTCCGAGGACGCTGACACTGCGGAAGATCACCGGGCAGATGCTGATGGTGCAGACTCCGGTGCGGGAATTGCAGAGCCTGCGTGGGAAGCCGTTTACTCTAGGCACCGCGAGCATCAAGGCAGCAAACGACAAAATCGCCAAGGCGGGCGTGAAGGGCGAGACTTACGAAATCGAGGCTGAACTGGAGCCGGGCACGGCCAGCGAGATCGGCCTCCGCCTGCGCAAAGGCGACAACGTTGAAACGCTGGTGGGCGTGGTGCCGTCGACCAACACGCTGTTCGTCGATCGCACAAAATCCGGGGACGTTTCGTTCAGCAAGGACTTTCCCGGACGCTTTTCCACCACACTGCAAAGCATGAAGCGGGTGAAATTGCATATCTTTGTGGACCGCTCCAGTGTGGAGGTGTTTGCCAACGACGGCGAGAAGGTCATGACCGACCGTATCTATCCTCCGCCGGGAAGCACGGGGATCGAGCTGTATTCGACCGGCAGCGCGGGCAAGGTGGTCTCGCTAACATTCTGGCCGCTCACCTCGATTTGGAGCGCGGCGAAGTAGTACAAGTCACATGATGGCGAGCCGCGCTATTGTACCGTGACGGGGATCGCGACGCTGTGGGTGAAAGGTCCGCCGGTACCGGTGACGGTTACGGTGCCACTGAGTGGCGTACGGTTGGCGCTGGAAGTGCCGCCACCACCTCCACCTCCTCCGCAGGAGACTGCTCCCAACATTACGCACACCAGCAGCAATCCAAGCAGGCGGCTACGCCGGGCTCTTGCGCTGGGCCCGCGCCCGGGTTTCATCGTGAACACCATTCCGAGAGCGAAAACAAGAGTCGCATAAGTTCCGATGCCGCGATGCTGGAAGGGAAGGGGCTCTGCGCGATCCATGCTGAGCACGGCGGCCCTGACGGTGAGCGTCGAGGTGCCGTTGCCACCCGTGACGGTCGTCGGCGAGAGACTGCAGGTGGTGGCGCCGAGCGAGGAGGACACAATGCAGGCAAGTGCAACGTCAGAAGCGAATCCGTTACTGGGGGCGACCGTGATGGTGGCGGAACTGCTTTGTCCGCTGGAAATGGAGAGCGCGGCGGGAGAACTGCTGACGGTGAAGTCGGGAATTACCACGTTGACCGGAAGCTGCAGGGTGTGCGTTAGCGTGCTACTGGTGGCGGTGATGGTGATGGAGCCTGACTGAGCGGCGCTGGAGGCCGTCACGCTCAGAGTGGTCGTGACAGGCGCTGCCAGGTTGCCGGTCAAGGAACTGGGGTTCAGGGAACAGGTCAGACCCGTTGTTCCTGCGCAGGTAAAATCCACGGTGCCTGCGAAAAGCCCTACCGATGTGAGAGTGACCGTGTCAGTAGTCGTACCGCCCGGCTGAACGGATTCAGATGCATTACCCGCAGAGATCTGAAAATCCGGGTAATTAATGGTGACACTCAATGGAACGGCGTGGAATAGGCTGCCGCTGATTCCCTGGATGGTCGCCGTGCCAGTCTGGGTTCCCAGGATCGTCGGGTCTTGGCTGGGCACGATATGCAGGGTTGCGCTTCCCGGGACAGTCAGAGTCTGGTTCAGGAATGCGCAAGTGACTCCGGGCAGGGTTGAAGACGCGTTGCAGGACAGGGTCACCGAGCCCGCGAAGCCTTGCTTGGGATTCACGTCAACCTGGACCAATGGGGAAAGTGTCGAGCTGGTAGTTACAACACGCACGGAAGGAAGCAGCACGAAGTCGGGTTGGGCGGGTTGTCCGGCCAGGGCGTTGAGGAAACCGGACGCGTCAATCGAACCCCACCCGGTTGCGAGGTCGTACCCCGGGGACGCTGAAAAGCCCATACCACCAAGCTGAGGGCAGTCGGGCGAATTCTGCTGGCAGTTCACCTTATTATCACCCGACGTAATGTCGTTGAAGGCCCATGCGGCGCTGCCGGCCAGCGAATAAATCTGTGGATTCAGGTTACCCTGACGGCCACCCAACTTCTGGTTCGCCAGGGCCACGATTCCGGCGAATGCGGGCGAAGCGGCGGACGTGCCTCCAATCACGGTGAACGTCTGGTCAGAGTTGCGGCGGTATCCAGTCTGGCAGCTACCCTGGGAGCAGATGATGAAACCGTCATGGCTGGGTGAAGAATTCAGTGCGAGGTCGGGAACATCGCGATGCCCGTCCTGGGGCACACCATTGCCAGTCTGCCATGTGGGCTTACCGAATTTCTTGCTAACCCCGCCGCCGGTAGCGACATTCGCGCCGGAAGTGCTCGTATCATTCCACACGGATTCGGGGATGTAAGCGAAGGCGGAGGCGCTCATGTCGTTGGGATCGCTGGAGCTATTCCAGTACTCGTTAGCGGGCGCTACGCCATTGGTGACGGTGACCGCGCTATCAGCATTGAACGAGGTTCCCCCCATGGCAGTGACGTACACCGAACTGGCGGGGTAGTCCACTGCGAGGCCGTGGGTAGCGATGGTCGCGGGATTCTGCGCGGTGCCGTCGCAATCGGCTGCGCCGACGTCTCCTGACGCGGCTGTCACCGTCTGCCCCTGTGCGTTGGCCTGCTGCAGATAGCTCTCGACTGCGCTGATGTCGGCCTGCGGGGCCTGGGGCTCACATTCGCCGTAACTAATGCTGATTACTGGAGCGAGATTGTGATTGACGATGTACTGCAGCGAAGTCAGGAGCGCGTTATTGGAATAGACGTAGAAGATGGTGGCGTTGGGGGCGACGGCTCCGGACCACTGGATATCGAGATTGGCTTCTTCGATATCGCCGCTACTCAGGCCGGGATCAGACCCTGCGAGGATGGCCTGCAGGTTGATCGGCGGCAGACTGGAGACGCTGCGAAAGGTATTGATATCAGTGTAAGGGCCATTGGGCGAGCCCACGAGCTGGGTCTGGCCGACGACGGCAATGCTCTGGCCGGAGCCGTCGTTGCCCGGTTGAAAGCCGCCCTGAACGTAATCAGGGAGGTTGTAGATGGTGCCGAAGTCTCCGGGGGCAAGGTAGTGATTGCCGGAAAGGTTCGAGGTCAGATGCGGACTGACCTTAAGCGCGTACGATTTGGGTTGGGGACGGAAGTCGTGCATTCCGCTGACGGCAGCCACCACTCCGGCGAAGGCATCGGGGATGGATGGATCGGCGCTGGGAGCGTAGTGCGTCTTGCCGTCAACCACGTAGTTGTGAATCGATGTGTGGAAGGCGGCGTCGAACTGGGCGGCGATGCCGCTGAACGAAATCCAGGTACGGCTGCGTGCGATTTCGTCGACGGTGAAACCCTGCGATTGCAGCCATGCCGCGATGACGTTGACGTCCTGGCCGGCCAGTCCGAAGCGGTCGCCGTATTCCTCCGGCGTCAGCCACTTGTGATAGTTGGGTGAGTTTCGGTCCTGCTGTTCGGCGAGGAAGTGGTCGAGGTCGGCCTGCTGTGCAGGTGTGCGGCTGAAGATCATCGTCGCCTGCTGCATCGGGGTTGCATCGGGAGCGGGGCCACGGTCGAATTCCGCGCGAGCACGGGGACTCAGCGATCCCTGAAGCCGTACAACGTTGCGGTTGTCGACAGGACGGACAATACGGATCTGGCGAGCGCTCTGTGCCGAAGAGAGTGAGCTAAGAAGGAGGACAAGCGCGCATCTTGCAATGGACTTCAGTCCCATAAAATCTTCACAGTACAGAGCTGCTGAAGGCTCCAGCATAAAGGAATTCGCAGGGTAGTGCGTTACAAGTTTCCTATGATTGGTCTACGCCAAACGGGGTAGAGCGACGATGAGTCACTGGTCACTTTCGACGAACGCCTACTTGCCCGTGAACAATAGGGGCGTGAAGTTGATCAGGTTGCGACGCCAAACCATCCAGGTGTGCGCGCCGGGGGTTTCGATGTCGGTGAACGCGATGTCCTTGGTCTTCAGCCAAGCTTTGAATTTGCGGTTGGCCTCGATGAGTCCATCGCTGGTGCCGCAGGCGATCCACAGGGTGCGCAATTGCGCGGCCTGCTTGGCGTCAAGCGCGGGGAAAGCAGCGGCGTAGTCTTCGTTCAGTCCTCCAGCGCTAAAGGAACCGACGTAGGCAAACTTGTCGATGTTATTTAGCCCGGTGAGCAGGCTCTCCGAGCCACCCATGGAGAGACCGGCGATGGCGTGGTCTTCCCGCTTCGTCGAAACCGGGTAGGCGCCCTCTACCATCGGCTTCACTTCTGTAAGCAGCGACTTGCGGAAGTTGTCGAAGTTGAGCTGGCGGATCTCGGGATTGCCCCACACCGCCCACTTCAGCTTGATCATGTCGGGTGTGCCGTAGCCCAGCGGCATGACCACGATCATGGGCTTCACCTTGCCCTGGGCGATCAGGTTGTCAAGGATCACGTTCGCCTTACCGACTGCGGTCCAGCCATCGGCGGAATCACTATAGCCATGCAGCAGGTAGAGGACGGGATACTTAGTCTTGGCTTTGGGATCGAAACCGGGCGGCGTGTATACGTAGAAGTCGCGCTGGTCGCCGACAACGTTGGACTTAAAGAAATGATGATGGACGACGCCGTGCGGCACCTCGGCGACTTCCCACAATTGGGGAGCGGAGCCGGTGACCTCGACCACGTTCTGCGGCTGGATCAGGTTTGGTTTGATCTTGGGATTGTTGGGGTCGAGAAGCATGACTCCATCGGCGATGAAGCCATATCCGTAGAAGTCAGGATCGAGCGGGCCGACCGTGATGCTCCAAAGGCCGGAGTCATCGCGCGTCATGGGCACAGGTTTCGGATTGCCTTCGAACTGGAGTGTCACCTCTTTGGCGCCGGGATCTGGAAAACGAAAGGTGACTTTGCCATCAGCCTGGGCTTCCGGCGATTGGACCGCGGGCGGCGCCTGTGCGAGTACGGCGACCGCAGTGATAGCGAGCAGGGCAACCGCGAGAAAAAGAGAATGGAGCGCACGTGGCATGAAAGTCCTCGGATTGTAAGTGTGGTGCAGGCGAAGCATAAGTGTAAACCGGCTGGAGCCGCAACGCCGCCGCTTGCCTCGGCGGCCTCCGATGCGCTGCTCTACCTGTAACCGCGCCGGACTGTTAAAAATCCCAATCTGTTCTATGCTGGCGGCCTCGCAACAGTCGGCGCGCTAGAATGTCGTACTGAACGCAAGTCGAAGGCTCGGTTCGACGGATTGCGAAGGAGACCCCCTGCATGAGAGTCGTTACCTTTGTTCTCTTCCTCTGCGCCTATGTGCTCTGGATCTGGGCTGCGACCATAATGACCAAGCAGCTCACGCGGCCTACGATGCGCGGGGGCAGAATGTTCTGGGCAACGGAAATCTTCGGCCTGCTCAGCAACATCGGTTTCTTTATCTTGATTTATTTGATCTCCGGATTCTGGAACTGGCGCCTGCTGTTCTTGTTCCTGGTAGCGTCGCAACTGGGGATTTTGGTTGCCTTTCTCCTCAACACGATCCTGGGGTCCCAGAACGAACAGTCGTATCCGCGCATTCTGGCGGCGGGCGGTGAGATCGGCCTGACCCATCCCAAACTGGTGCTGAGCCTCATGGGGATATCGGCGCTGGTGATGCTGGCGTATGTGGTGGCGAGCGGCATCCTTCATTTCCGTTACCCGTGGAACTCTCCCGCGCTGCACATCGCGGCCGTGAAATACACCCTGATATTCCTTATTTTTGGGAATTATCCGGCCATGATGGCGCAGGTGGCTGCCATGCTAGCTTCGGAGAACCTTGACGAGAGCACCCGGCAGCAGATTTTTGTTAATCAGTTGGCCGGTATGATCCCAACGGCACTGTTCGTGGCCCTAGCGCTATGGGCGTTTGGGGCCGGCGGGGCCGAGGTGCCGGCCACAGTCGCTACGGTCTCGAAGGCATTTTCACTCCGCATAACCTTGTTGATGATGGGCTTCTTCTTGGTGCTCTTCATCCTTCCTTATTACATTGGGACGCAGCGCGCGGGCCGCAAACGTATGAAGTTGCTGCACCGCAAGCGTGACCTGATCGGCAGACTCGCGGACTTGCTCGAGTCCCCAGTCGCTTTCAAGTACGCACCGGGGCTCTACGAGCTACGGGACGAAATATCCACCGAATGGCGGGCGCTGATGTCCAGTTCGCCGGTGCTTACCATCGACCAGGACCCGAATCCGACCGAGGACACCAAGACGATCGCCGTCGCCGTAAAGGAATCGAGCGCGCTTGATCCTCGTTTCCAGCATGCCACCGATCTTGCCCGGCTGGATGCGGAGATGAAGGAGATCGGCGACGATCTGCAGACGCAAGCGCCGGATACGGTTGTGGCTGCCGCTGAACGCTGGAGTAAGAAATACGAAAACCGCAAGGCCGAGCTGGCGAGTACGATTGCCGGTACGCACGACAAGAAGCCGCTGGTGACCGTGGCCCTGGGCATGGTGGTGTCGGCGCTGGTGAGCTCGATACTTTCTGGAGTGGGCCAGGCTGCCTGGGGCGCGATCTCCGGCGGAACGGTGCACAAGTAGCGGCCGTGGCGTTAGCTTGACCGCAGGTCCTCATCTGCCATCTGAGGCCGATCGGCAATGCCGGGTCGGCTCAGTATCCGTATTTCCCAATCACCCGGCCGTCCTTCTTGTTCAGCAGCACCAGGGCGGCGCGCTGTTCCGGAAGCGTGAACTTGATCTCCGCGCCGGTGAGCTTGTCGCGCACGTCAATCGGCTCATCGCGGCCGCTCTCCGACATGAAGAGGTAAAGTACGGAATCTTCGAACACTGTGGGCCGGGCCAGTACTCCTACGGAGAGCTGGCGCACTTCATACGGGGGCTCGACGCCAGCGCGCCGGAGCGCAGCGGCATACACCGCAACCGTCGCATCGTTGCCCTCACTCAGCTCGACCGGATACGAGGCGATCAGCAACTTGCCCTTTCCGACGGTCAACTCCTTCCAGCCGGAATGGTCGGCGAAGCGCAGTTCATCGATGAACGCCTGCTCGGCGAACGACACCGGGACCGACTTGCCGTCGATTGTCATCCTGCCCTGGCGAAAGTTGAGCGGCAATACCTGCGCGTCCACGCCCAGGTCTTTCATGCGCGAGGTGTAGCGCCAGTACGGATCGCGGTCGAAGGAGCCGGTAATCAGCAATGTCCCACCCTGTGAGACATAGGCGAGCAACTGTTTCCACGCGCTTTCCTCCAGCACGTGTGGCGAGGGGAGGATCGCCAGTTTCGGCTGTCCGAGATGTGCCAACTGGTTTTCGGCAATGGTGTAGCCGGGAACATGCAAATAGTTGTGCAGTACGCGCACGGCCTTCTGCTGCGCCGCGACCGCCCCCGGGTTCATTGGCGAAAACTGGAGATCCTGCGCCCAGGATGATCGCCACCGGCGGCTGCTCAGGCGCGCGAAAGGCGTCGCGATTCGTGTTGGCGAACTTTGCGAGCCCGCGCATTACGGCGGTTTCGGCCTTCTCGGTGTAGTCGGGACGCAGCACGCCGATTGTGACCTCCACGTTCTCGGTCATGTAGGCGTTCACGTTCCACAGCCAGTCAATAACGCCGGCGCTCGTCGCCAGCGCAATGGCGCCCTTGCGTTCGAGCATGTACGCCTGGTTGTCGGGGCTACGCCGCCAGGTGTCGTCGATCTGGAAGTCGTTCTGCAGGCCAGTCTCCTGGATGAGCAGCGGCTTGCCGGGCTGCTTCGCCACCAGCGAATCCCACAGCAGGGCGTCGTTGAGCCACCACGTATGGTTGGTGGTGAAGTCCACGGCATCGACCCAGTACGAGGTGTTGAGGCGATCGGTGCCGCCGCCTTCGTCCTGCCCGACCGTGACCAGTTGGTTGCTTCCGGTGGCGCGGATGGTCTGGCGCATGGTCTGCGCCCACTCCACGAACTGCTGCTGCGCAAAGAGGTAAAAGTCGTGAACAGACAGGGGGTGGTGCTCGCCGCGATAGACGCTTCCAGGCGCGAAATCCGCCTCGTCAGGCACGGGCATCGGCGAGGGCAGAGTTGTCGTATTCCAGGCATCCGCCACGGCATCGTTGGTGCCGTGCACTTTGCCGAGATACTCATTCCAGCGTTGCGATTCGAAGCGGTCACCGTTAGCTCGCGTCACCCAAAGGTGCGCGGGTTTGTCGAAGCTGGGCTCGTTGATTAGGTCCCAGACCAGCCAGGGGACGTCCTTGAAGCGAGCGACAATGGCGGTGATGTAATCCTGCTGGCGCCGCACTGCTTCGGGATCGAGATACGGATTGGCGCCGCCAAAGTTGTCGGGGATGAAGGCGAAGAAAGTGAACTGCACTGGAGTCTTGTAGCGCCGCGCCGTCAGTAGAAATGCCTCCAGGTTGCGCAAGGCGGATTCCTGCACGACCCCCGGCTCTTTCATGACCTGGTCCCATGCCGTCCACAGGCCGGTGCGAATCATGTTAATGCCGTTGTCGTGCATCTGGGCAAAGTCGCGGTCCCACACGAACGGATTAGGCTGCATCAGGTATTGCCGCTGCACATCGCTCGCCATGTAGGTAGTTCCGACAATCGGCAACGGCTTGCCGTCGATCAAGAAGAAGTTTTGGTCGACAGCAACAGTCGGGCCGGATTGCAACTGTTTTTCATCGCGCACCCAATATCCGGTGCGATATTGCGCAACCAGTGTCTCGCCTTCGAGGAAACGGGCCGTCACCGTGTGCAGGCCGCCTTGTGACGGTGCCGGCAGCTGCACGCTACTGATGAACGGATACTGCGCGATCTCCAGTGCGAACGATTGCGTCGTCGGCGAGCCGCTCTCGGCGGAGTCGGTGAGTTCGAGCCGAAGCGACGCAGGCTTGCTCGCGATGCGGTTGACCCGTACCTCGAAGCTCGGGGCTTCGCCCGGCAAAAACAGCGCCCAATGCGGCTGTACCAATATCTCTTGCGCGCCTGCCAACGCGCGTTGCGCGAGCATTGCCACGACTGTCTGTGGCAGTGGGCCCGCCAATTCGACGGGTACCATCACCCATCGCCCGCCGACGAAGTTGTTCTTGAGGTGGTCGAGTTCGATGACCGGAGCAGACAGCTTATGTCCATCCTTGATGCCCCATGAGAGCGCGTCCAGCCGCATATCGATCATGCCGGCCGAACCTATCCGGTCGTACAGACCTTCGGCGCTCATGCGGACGACGGGGCTCCACGCACGCTGCCATGCGAATTGCGGGACGCCGATCTCCGGCAGGTCGTCATTGCGCACAAACTGCGTGCTGCTCGATCCGGGTGTCTCGGTGTAGTCGTTAATGTAGAGTGCCTTCGACCAGGCATTGCGCGGGTAGCGCAGCTTCCACGAGCAGACGTTGTTGGCGTCGCACTCGCGATAGGCGGCGCGCGAAAATGGACGCCCACCCACCGTCAGCAGATTGCCGCCTCGCTGCAAGTACGCATAAATTGCGGACCACGCCTCCTCGGGAAACGCCGAGCCATAGGGCATCACCAGGAGCTTGATGTCGGGCGAGGCCAGCAGGGCGGCGAGTTCTTGCGCGCTGGCGAAGCGGGCGTTCGGCAGCGCGGCCAATGCTGCACGGTCGGGAGCCGCGGTGTCGGAGGCGGGGAAACCGTCTTCCCAAAAAATGATTGAGCTGGCGGTGGATTGAGCCATGGCGGAAAGGGCGAACAAGAAGAAAAGCGCAGCCAAACAGACGCGCATGCAGGAGTCCCCGTGGATTGGTGGATTACGTTCGTCAGGATGATAGAACTGGCCAGCGTGTTAGGCCAAATCAATCGGTGAAATGGAGGTTGAGGGTCTATTTCTTCGAGGCGGCCGGCTCAGCCTCGAATTCCTGCGCCTTGACAGGAGCCAGGAATGGAATGGCAGTCGCTTTCAGCACGTAAGTTCCTGACTTCAACGCATCGACGGCAATGTTGTAACTGAAATCGCCCATGGCGAACGAGTCGGGGGCGAGATGGAATTCAACCTTCTGCTGCTTGGCGGCGCGCATGGTGGTGACATCCGGGGTAGTGTTTTGCACGACGACCAGCACCATTCCGGCGGATTCTTCCTTCTTGTCGTCTTTCTTCTTCATTCCGTCTTGCTTTTCCTGCTTCTCGCGGCGCTCGCGTTCCTGCTCGACGACCTTGGCGGGATTGAATCCCGGCACCAGAGCGCGGGCTTTTTCCAGGTTGCTCGCAGGATACACTCCGTAGTGCCACTGGTCGTCGCTCAACTCCGCCACGCCATCGACTCGCAACGAGCTCACGGTGTCCGTTCCGGCCTGGGTCGCTTCGTGGTTGGGCTCTATGTCTAGTTGCGCGACCACCATCATCATGGCCGCGACCTTGGTTCCTTCCGCCACGATCAGCGCGGTTTGACCCAGATTCATGTACACCGGCACCTCAAGGAATGCGGACGTTTCGGTTTCCGCGACAACATTTGCCGGAACGCTGCCGAATGCTGCGAAGGTGTTACGGCTATCACCGCTGAAAGAACCTGTCACCGTGCACAAGTCGCCCTTGAAGCACAGAGCGGGGGATTCGTAGTTCTTTGGAGCCGGCATTTTCTGGGTTGCGGTCTTGGGGACCTGCACTTTGCCTGAGACCGCAATCGCCGGATCGCCGGCCTGGCGCAGCGTGAACTCAATTGGTCCGGGTGTAGCCAGGACGACGAAGCTGAATCGTCTGTCAGCCGGTTGCGGGTCGATGTTCTTCATCTCGAACGTCCACCCGTCCAACTGCGATGCGTCGCCAACCGACTCCATTGGCAGCGTCAGGCGAGTCACCACGAGATCGGGTTCTCCGGCAAAGCGGTCGGGATTATCGGTCAGGGTGCCCGAAACTCGCTGCCCGGGGCGCATGCGCGCCGGCAAGATAATTCCTACTTCCTTGTTTATGGTCGTGATTGGCAGCTGCACTGGGGCCTTAGGCTTTATGCGCCTTGACTTTTCCTCGGCCTGCGCGGCCTGGTGGGCTGCAGCCAACTGCTGCATCACTTCGTCGCGTGTGATCGTAGGCGTGTCGTGCGGGCCCTCGTGCGACTCTTCCGACTCCGGGCAATCGATGGCGACGTATTTCTGCGGATCGACCTTCCAGTCGAAGCAGCGATAAATACCGGTCATGGGATCATGGAACAACTGGTGGCCGGAGACATGCTTGCCAGACTGGTCATAGTCCTGAATGATCTCGCTGATGAAATTGGTGCTCTCATCGAACGTGTTTTCCGCCACCTTCTCCGCCGACTTGCCATCCGGCCAGTATGAGGTGTTGGTGGTCTTGGTAACGAGTTCGTAGGTAGGGCTATAGTGATAAATTATCCTTACCAGGAGCGTGCCGTCCGCACCGATGGTGCGGCCCTCCACGATCCGGCCTCGGGCATCGTAATCGACTTCTTCTTTTGCGCCGGCGCCGGCGTCCTTGACCACAGTCTTCTGGGCGACCGCCAACAGCGGCGACAAGAAAGCGACTGTCCAGACGATTAGCGCTCTGAGAACCCATCCCCGGAAGTGGTACTTCAAGTCTTCCTCCTCACACACCTGCCGGAACTGCAAACGCAACAAATTCTCCAGATCCCGCGCAGTACTTGCCTCGTGCAACACGGTAATCGATGCAATTTGCCAGCGAATCCGGACAGTCTATCACGCTGTCGAAATCGATCAATTTTGGGGTTGATTGGGGCGAGTCCGTGGCCACCAAATTACGATTATCGTTACATTAACCGGATGTGGCGCGCCTCGCAAGTGCAAGTTTTTTCATATTGTTACAAAACGGCTGCACTTTTGCGGTTTTAACCGCTGGCAACACAAAATTATTCTTTCGCGCTACTAGGAAAATAGTTGTATTCGGGTCAGGCTCGTGATAAAAGTGCTGCTGTCCGTAAAGCTGGTGTTTCCCCAACTTCAGCTTGCAAATAAACTCCCAAACCGAAGTACCGAGGACTCGGCAGAGTTCCTCAGAAGAGGTCCGATGAAACGAAACACTGTCCTCTCCATGTGCGCCTTCGCCCTATGTCTAATGTTGCTGATGTGCATGTCGGTGTCAGCGCAGAACAACGCGGCGCAGGCTGGCGTTCTAACCAAGGCGGATTTCAACCGCGCGATCAAGTTCGATGTGTCGGCACCGCTCAGAGATATGGCCGCATCGCAACCCGTTACCCCATTTGGCTTCCATCAAGCCAACCCAGTGCTTCGCCCCAAGTTGCTCAAACAGCTTCAGTTCAATGCTCAGCGGCCGACCGCGTCGCTGAATCAGCAGAACGCGCTGACGCCGGCTCTGGCTCCGGTCGCCGCAACGGTCGGCGTGAATGTCCTTGGCGTCGGTATCGGATTTTTTGGTTACACCATTTCTGGTATCCCGTCTGACGTGAACCTCGCCGTGGGTGACACCCAGGTCGTGCAGTGGGTGAACACACAGTTTGCCGTATTCGACAAGGCAACCGGCACCAACATTCTCTTCAATGGCCAACACTTCGTGAACGGCAACGCGTTGTGGGCGGGTTTCGGCGGTCCTTGCGAAACTTTTAACAGCGGCGACATCATTGCTCAGTGGGACAAAATGGCACATCGCTGGGTCTTATTCCAGCCGGTGTTCTGCATCTCCCTATCGCGGGTTGCTTTGCCATTTCCACCACACCCGGACGCGACGGGCACGTATTATCGATATCGCGTTCCCGATGGGATCGGCGATGTTCCCCGACTATCCCGAAATCGGCATCCAGCGCGAAGCTTATTACCAGTCGAAAACATGTTTAACACATGCCGGTACCGCCTATTTGGGCGCCATGCCTTGCGCCTACAACCGCGTGAAGATGCTGATCGGCGATCCTACGGCGGAGCAGGTTTGCACGCTTGACAACTCCAACGGCACCTATTTTGATGACAGCATGCAGCCTGCAGACTTGGATTCTCCGGAACTCCCGCTGCCACCGGGCACTCCTGAGGTCTACTTCGGCAGCATCGACAACTTCGCGTCGGAAACCAACCTGTATCTCTACACATATTCACCCAACTTTACCAACGGCACGGCCGTACTCACCGGCGTCAACGGAGCAAATCCCGTTCAGGTGACCAATCCGACGGTGGGACCAGCTTTGCCCGCCTTCGTAGGATTGTGCGGCTTCGGAGGCGCTTGCGTACCGCAGGTCGGCACGGCCAGGAGACTTGACTCGCTGGGCGATCGCCTGATGTACCGCCTGGCGCTGCGCCGGACAGTGAACCGGGCCAACGTCCCAATCAATCACTGGATGGTGAGTCACTCGATTAACAATGGCACTACGGGCGCCGAGCGCTGGTACGAATTCCGTTCGCCCAACAACAACCTGACAAACCTCTCGTTGTACCAGGGAGGCACGTATGCTCCCGATACCACGTATCGCTGGATGGGATCGATGGCTATGGACAAGGACGGGAATATCGCGTTGGCCTACAGCCGATCCAGCACGACGCAGCATCCGGACATCTACTTCACTGGGCGCGCGCCGGGTGATGCGCCTGGAACGATGCAGGCAGAAGCGGCTATCGTTGGCCAGGCCGTTGCTACCGGTTCGCAGACTGGCTACACCCGCTGGGGAGATTACACCTCCATGGCCATCGACAACGACGGCTGCACCATGTGGTACTCAGCCGAGTACTACCCAGTGACAGCGTCGTTCAACTGGGCCACACGCGTCGCGTCGCTGAAGTTCAACAGTTGCACGCCTTGGTCGGTAATTCCGTAGGGTGCTTTCTGCGGCATCGCATGGCGCGGTGCCGCAGGAACGTTTTGCGGAGTCAGCTTGCGGCTGATCAGGTTCGGCGGAAACGGGCTTTCTTTCTCGTGGAAGCTTATCGGCTTTCCGGTGGAAACGAGTCCTCTTTTCGGTAGTGGCGGAATGATGTAAGGTTGTTAAAGGTTCGTCGCTTGGACGCTGGACAGGGTAAGTTGACAAGGCGTGGGCGTTAGCTAGAAATTGCAGCGTTGCAATGGCAGGTTCCATTCGACGGCGCTGGCAGGTAGCTTAACCCGGTAGTGCCTAGCTCTTGATGTTGGGTCCTATCGTCACTTCAGTCAATAGCCGCACAATGCCGCGGCTTAAGCGGAGGATTTTCGAATGAAGAAACAATCCATGCGGAGTGTGGCCCTCTTAGTTGCACTCTGTTTCCTTGCGGTTGGCATGGCAAGCGCCAGCAACCTTTCGATAAGCAAGCTGACCACCGTCATGCCACCCATCCCAACTACCCCCGTCACCGCCACGTTTCCGTTTCCAACGGCTGGTGATGCCTACTGCAGCTTTACTAACGGCTGCGGCACCATCCCCTCGGGCGGACAGACGGACTATATGTGGACGGCCGGCGATTACGTAGTCTCGTCGATTTTCGTGCTCCCCACGACGTCAGTCACCGGACTAACCGTGAACTGGAGCTTCGAGGACTTCCTGGGCGGTGGCAACACGGAAACCTGGTTTGTCCTCCTTAACGGGATCGCGGTGGCACAGGTTGTTCTGCCGGACGACAATTACAATGGCGACATCGGGGGCGTTGCGGGCTCCGTTTCGTTCGCCGGCATTGCGCCGGTTAGCGGCGGCTACCAAGTCTCTCTGGTGCTGCAGAACACCGTTCCTTTCGGCGGCGGATCGGCGGCTTGGCTGGATGGCGGGAACACCGGGTTGACCTACAACACCTCAACCGTTCCTGAACCGGGTAGCATCATGCTGTTCGGCTCCGGCGTAATCGGGCTGGCCGGCTTGTTGCGCCGTAAACTTAACATGTAAGGGCTCCTCACTCTGAGTTAGTTGAAGCCGCAGCCTAAGCGCTGCGGCTTTTTTGTGATGAGCGCCAGTCTGGCGCCGTCCCGGCGCTTGCACCTTCGCGAACGACAAGGGATTAGGGAAGAGACGGGCTGAAAGCAGAAGAACAGGCTAGATGTGTTTGACAATTACTGTAGCTACTCGGCCTAGGGTGCCGGATGCAACTGACGCAAGAACTCGGCCTCGGGCACGTAGTAGGGATTGGGTTGCAGATGCTCACCACAGACAGCCCAGGGATGGGTCTGAAATCCACCTTTCAGAATTAGCCGTCCGGGCAGGGTATTCACGTCGTACATGCAAACGACGACTGCGGGAAAGTTACGGGCGAGCGAAGTGACTCTGGCCTCAAGTTCCAAAACATCGTCAATTCCAGAGCCGGGAAGGGGCGCCTTGCCGAAACCGAGGTTGCCGAGGTAGCGAATGGCGGGCGCTCCCGCACGAACCGCCGCGCGGAAAACGTCCTCAATATCCGACAAAGTGGTAGAGGCGGGAGCCTCCCGGCGGAGCACCGTGATTCTTCGGCTGTTCAGCAATGACGTAGCGTCAAAACCCAGGGCGTCGAGTTGGCGGAACACGTTGCTGATTGCCTCGTCGTGGCCAAAAACAACGCAGTGGTCGTCGCCCATCAGTCCGGGCTGGAGAAAACGCACACCTCGGGCAAATTCTTCGTCGGTCTCCCAGAAGTGGATCAGATGGGAACCGAGTTCGACCTCGCCGACGGCAATTCCCAAGGGAATCACTGCTGCCGAGGGCGTCGGAGGAGACCCGCCTGGGCCTTTAATTTGCGCCTCCAGCTTGTCGTAGAGGCGCGCGCTATAGCCGGGCGGAACACGGATCAAGTGATCGTCGCTGAGAGCCTGAACAACGTTGCGAGTACTCTCCAGCATCGTAGCGCAAGAATCGCAAGCCAGGAAATGTGCCTCCATCTCGCGACGCAGTCCGGGAGACACTGCGTCATCGATATAGTTCGATAGCTCGCGCAGCGCACCTTCACAAGTCATGTCGACTCCAACTTCCTGCGCCCCTGATCGTGCAGGAAACCCATACCCAGGCTCAGCCGACGCCGAGGCGAGCTACAAGCTCTGGCGGCAGCCGGGCAATACCCTCGAATGGCACAGAGTTTACACCCGATGCGCGAATGCCGGCGCAGGAAAAACGACGCGTTAGCCACCGGATGCCATGGCGAATTTCCTGGCGCCCGCCTCCAGACTGGCGAGTGCGCCGAGAAGTTGCGCCACACTCCAAGCCTGGGCAACGCAGCCTCCGGGAGTGTAGGGAGGCTCCGCGTCGCACACCTCGCTCACCTGTCCCAATCCGAATTCCGACATGCGCAGGCGCAGCGGCTCCAGCCACTTGCGCGCCTGGACCAGCGCAGGTTCCGAGTGATCGTGAACGCGCAGGTACGCGTCGATGAACGGCCCAAGCAGCCACGGCCAGACTGTGCCCTGGTGATATGCGGAGTCGCGCTCGACGGGGTTTCCACGATAGTGCGCTACGTAGCGGAAATCTCCCGGAGCCAGCGTCCGAAGCCCGTACGGGGTCAGCAGTTCGCGCCGCACCGCTTCAACGACGCGGGCCGCTCGCCCGTCGTCGAGCACCGTCTCGTCGAATGCGATCATGGCTTCCTCCAGTCCTGCTGTTGAGCGATCTACGCCGCAGTCACACTCTCGAGGGCCGGTTGCGATTCGGCGACCGGTTCGGCAATTTCGCAGAAGACCTTGATGGCACTGCGGTCGCCGGTCAGTTGCCGGAAGAGTTCGGCGAAGTTCTCCAGTCCCTTCACCGGATTGGTAAGCAACTGGTTGAGCCATCCCGGATACTCAGCCTGCGCCTGCGCCATGTCACGCACGCCCGACTCGAAGTACTCGCGATTGGCGTTGACCGTCCCCACCATCACCTTGTTGCCAAGGACAAAATCGAGGTTGATGCGGTCGGCAGGGACTTCGATGGTCTTGTCGCCGCCGGTCACGCTGGCAAGCACCAGGACGCCAT
This sequence comes from uncultured Acidobacteriaceae bacterium, assembly GCA_963758255.1. Taxonomy (GTDB): domain Bacteria; phylum Acidobacteriota; class Terriglobia; order Terriglobales; family Acidobacteriaceae; genus DASRAA01. Next base: position 282,236 of record CAVWUX010000008.1, on the reverse strand, counting down.
TCTTGGCAAGACCCTGCATGGCATCGAATACGACTGCCGAGTTGCCAGTTGCTTCGAAGATGATGTCGTAAGGCCCGCACTCCTTCGCACACTCCAGGAACGGCAACTGCTGGGTAGCGTGATAGTGCGCGCCCAGCGACTCGATCAGGTCGGCGTTGCGGCTGGGCTTGGGGCTGCGGGCGAAGGTGTCGACCTGCAGGCCGCGCAGCCGGAGCACCAGCGTGGCCAGAAGCCCGATGGTGCCGGCGCCCATGACGGCGGCGGTCCGCGGCCTCCACACCTTTAGACGGCGCTGGATCTCGTAGGCCTGCACGATGCCTTTCTGCACCACCGTCATTGGCTCCAGCAGTACCGCGACATCCTTCAGTCCTTGCGGAATCTTGACGATGTATTCAGGGTCATCCACGTAGTACTCGGTCAGGAAACCGTGCAGGCGGCTGATGCCGCGCTCGAAGTACTTGTCGTCGGTCGTCATGTCGTAGGTGCCGATCTTGTCGTACAGGCTCTCTCCGGGGCGGCGCACCGTGGCGACCACGAAGTCGCCGGGCTTGAATTCGGTGACGCTCGGGCCGACCTCTTCCACCTGCCCGAAGCCCTCGTGTCCAATGACGAGAAACTCGTAGCCGTTGGGGGCTGTGCCGTATTCGGCGGCATTGATTTCCTTGTCGGTTCCGTCGACGCCCACTTTGAGGATGCGGACCAGCACGCCGCGCCCGTTGGGTATGTCATTGACGCTAGGCTTCTTCAGGTCGGCCAGATGCACGGTTTCGCTCTGGCCAGGGAATACTGCTATCGCTTTCATATCGTTATTACTCTCCTTATTATTTAGTCGGCAGCCACTGCGGCAACTGTGTCTGTAAGCTTCACGTTCTTTTCGCCGCTCTGTTGAATCAGTTTGGCGACCAGTGCGGTCCAGCCTGTCTGGTGGCTGGCTCCGATGCCAGCGCCGCTGTCGCCGTGGAAGTACTCGTGAAAGAGAATCAGGTCCTGCCAATTCTCGTCTTCCTGGAATCTGGCGATGTCGCCATACACGGGCCGATGCCCATCACCATTTCGCGTGAAGATACTGCCGAGACGCCGCGACAGCTCTCCGGCAACCTCCCACAATGTCAGATACTCCCCTGATCCTGTGGGAAATTCGACCTTGAAGTCTTCGCCCAGGTAGTAGTGAAAGCGTTGCAGCGCCTCCACCAGGAGGAAGTTCATCGGGAACCAGATCGGCCCGCGCCAGTTAGAGTTGCCGCCGAAAAGCCCCGATCGGGATTCGCCGGGTTCGTAATCCACGCGGTGTTCGGCGCCGCCGACATGCAATACATAAGGCTGACGCTCATGATGCTTCGACAAAGCCCGGATGCCGTAGGGCGACAGGAACTCCGACTCGTCGAGCATGTACTGGAGAATGCTGCGCAACTTGTCTCGGTCGACGATGGAAAGCAGGCGCCGTTCGCCCTGGCCCGGCGTGCGCATGCAGGCCAGGTTGGCGGTCAGGTCAGGGCGGTTTTCGATGAACCACTCCATACGCCGTTTGAACGACGGCATACGGTCGAGCAGCTCTGAGTCCAGCGTCTCCACCGCGAACAGCGGAATCAGTCCCACCATCGACCTCACCTTCATGGGGAAACGCTCGCCGCTGCCTGCGTGCAGCACGTCGTAGAAGAAGCCGTCTTCCTCGTTCCACAGGCTCTCGCCATCGCTGCCGCGGTGACACATTGCGTTTGCGATGTAGAGGAAGTGCTCCCAGAACTTGCTGGCCACGTCTTCATAAGCCGGGTCTTCCTTCGCCAGCTCGAACGCAATGGCCAACAGATTCAGGGTGTACATGGCCATCCAACTGGTGCCGTCGGACTGTTCCAGGTGGCCCCCCGTAGGCAACGGCGCGCTGCGGTCGAAGACGCCGATATTGTCGAGACCCAGGAAGCCGCCCTGGAAGATATTCATGCCCTCGGCGTCTTTGCGGTTGACCCACCAAGTGAAGTTGAGCATCAGCTTGTGGAAGACGCGTACCAGGAAGGCGCGATCGCCACGTCCGCGCTGCTTCTTGTCGATCTTGTACACGCGCCATGCCGCCCAGGCGTGCACCGGAGGATTCACATCGCCCAGCGCCCACTCGTAGGCCGGCAACTGCCCGTTGGGGTGCATGTACCACTCGCGCGTCAGGAGCACGAGCTGTTCCTTGGCGAACTCGGCATCGACCAGTGCCAACGGCACGCAGTGAAACGCCAGATCCCACGCGGCATACCAGGGGTACTCCCACTTGTCGGGCATGGAAATCACGTCGGCGTTGTAGAGATGGTTCCAGTCCTTGTTACGGCCGTCTTTGCGCTCGGCCGGAGGTGGCGGACCTGCCGGGTCGCCCTCCAGCCACTCGCGCTGCACATAGTGATAGAACTGCTTGGACCACAACAGCCCGGCAAAGCCCTGGCGCATTACGTTCTGGGCGTCTTCCGAGAGATCGGCGGAGATGATGCGAGAGTAAAATTCGTCGGCCTCGAGCTTGCGCGTCATGAACACGCGGTCGAACTCGCCATTGAGAGGATCTTTCGCCGCGGGCCATTCCTGGTCGGTAAGGCGCAGTTTGATGGACACGGTTTCACCGGGCGCTACGGTGAAGCGGTAATCTGGCGCTGCTTTGGTGCCCTCAGCGCCTTTGTTCACTGCATCAATGCGTCCATTCACCACGAAATCGTTGATGCCGTCCTTGCAGAACACGGGGCCCGGCGCGTTGTAGAGCCGCCGGCTGTTAGTTTCGTTTTCTGTGAACAGCACCGACGGCTTGTTCTCCATGTACAGAAAGCGTCTGCCGTAGACCGGATGATCAACGTTGATCACGGTACCGGGGCGGCCGTTCGGTCCCTTTGCCAGACGCGGCTTGATGGCCTCCTTGGTCCACGACCAGGTGTTGCGGAACCAGATGGTCGGCAACAGGTGCAGACGGGCCGGCTCGGGGCCTCGATTGGTGGCGCTGATGCGGATCAACAAGTCCTCTGGGGAGGCCTTGGCGTATTCCACCACCACATCGAAGTAGCGGTCATCATCGAAGACACCTGTGTCCATCAGTTCGAACTCGGGATCGTTCTTGCCCCGCCGCCGGTTCTCTTCCACCAGTTGCGCGTAGGGGAACTCAGCCTGCGGATACTTGTAGAGATACTTCATGTAGGAATGCGTAGGCGTGCTGTCGAGGTAGAAGTAATATTCCTTGACGTCCTCGCCATGGTTGCCTTCGTTGCCGGTGAGGCCGAAGATGCGCTCCTTCAGAATGGGGTCTTTTTCGTTCCACAGCGCCAGTGCGAAGCAGATGTGCTGATGACGGTCGGAGATACCGGCGATGCCATCCTCGTTCCAGCGGTATGCCTTGGAGCGCGCGTGGTCGTGCGGGAGGAATTCCCACGCGTTGCCGTATGAGCTGTAGTCTTCGCGCACCGTGCCCCAGGCGCGTTCGCTGACGTAGGGCCCCCAGCGCTTCCAGTGCGACCTGCGGTCGCGGCTTTCTTCCAGGCGCTTGTCTTCCGCGGTCAAGTTCTTGGGTGCATCCATACGTTTCTCCTTGAAATTAGCGCTGCAGCAGCAGCAGGAAGTGCCCATCGGGGTCGCGTACCAGCTCAGCCTGGCTCGCATTGAATAGGAGTCCGGAGACCGCAATAGGTTTCATCGATCTTCCCGAAAAATTCACTCTTTGCAATGAGGCGTTCATGGCTGCCAGGTCATCCACCACGACCACGGTTTCGTGATGAGCGATGTCGGTGGGACTGGCATCAGCCGGGGCCGGCCTTCCATCGCGAGGCGTGATGTACTCCAGAAATTCGACGCCTACTCCTGACGGACTACGAAGAGCGGTGATCCTGAGGTGGGCGCCGAAGACGTTGTTCAGGTGCTCCTGCTCAAAGCCGTAGTTGTCACTCTCGCCGGCGACGCGCATGCCCAGCATTCGGCTGTAGAACTCCAGGCTGGCGTCGGTATCCGAGACGGCAATTGCGGTGTGGTCGATGCCAAGAAACAGCCTTCCCTTCGACTGCTGCCATTTTGGATCGCCTTTGCCCGCGGGGAACTGCAGTACCTCGAGGGGATGGTCTTCGAGATCGCGGAAATAGAAAGCCTTGATGCCGGCGGCGTTCGGGTTCCACTCCGGCAGAGTTTGAGGATACGGAGAAATCTGCTGCACGTGGTTCTGCCGCAGTACCGCGTATGCCTCCGGCCATGTCGCTGACGATGATGGCGACATGCTGGAACGAGAGATCGTTGCTGCGGGCGTCCGCTGGAACGGGAGCACCAGACGCTCCCATGAACTGCAGCAGCTCGATGGTCTCGTCTCCCAGCCTAAGATCCACGACGCGAATGCGAGAGTGGCTTACACCGTACAACTGATCGAACTCAGACCCGCTGCGTTCGGTCTCAGCAACTTTCTCGAAGGTGAGAACATGCGTATAGAAGTCTACTGAGCGATCCATGTCGGAGACGGTCATCACCACCGGTCCGACCTGCCGAACATGGCCTTTCGCCGGAACAACCTGCGCGACGAGCGACGACTGCAGGGCTGCGAGGAGCAGCCACCCCATACTCAGGCGGCGGAGTGTGCACCTACGAAACACTGCCCACCTCCGCGCCAACCGGGTGAGCTACCGTCCCTCGCGTGCCGGCGCCCAAGCGATCCATTATGTGGTCGCCGACACGCAACGCGTTGGCCATGATGGTCAGAGCCGGATTCACCGCGGCGCTTGACGGGAAGAAGCTGCCATCAACGACATAGAGGTTGTCCACATCGTGGGCCTTGCAGTTCACATCCAACGCCGAGGTCTTGGGGTCGTGCCCGAAGCGGATGGTGCCATTCTGGTGAGCGACCCCCGCCAGCGGGATCCGCTGCCCGACGTAAAGGTTGCGACCGAAGAGCCCCTCGTGGCAGTTGTGGCCGTGTACAGCGCAGTTCTGGTGCTTCAGCGCGTTCTTCAACTTGGCCTGCAGCCGCTCATGGGCTTCCAGGTTGTTAGGCGTGTACGACAGTACGATCTTGCCGTTGCGATCGAGCGCAACGCGATTGTCGGGGTCGGGAAGGTCTTCCGACGTGAGCCAGAAATCAAGCGAATGTTTGGCCATCAGCTCCAGCGTGAAGTTGGGAGCAATCGCCGGCGCACCCGCGCGAAGGGTGATTGCATCCAGCTTGCCGACGAAGGAGATGTGGCCCATGGGATAGGGAAAATCCTCCGAGCCAAAGTAGAAGTCGTTCACTCCCAGGGTCTTCTGAAACACGGTGGGGTTCGGACACTTGGAGATGGCCATCATCACGGAATTGGTGTGTCCCATGTAGTGGCGTCCCACAACATCAGAGCTGTTTGCCAGTCCACGGGGATGCTGCTCATTTGCAGAACGTAACAGCAGGGCAGCGGAATTGATGGCGCCGCAGGAAACCACGACCACGTCGCCAGAGAATCGCTCCTCGCGGCCGGCACGCTCTACCACCACGGCGTTTACTTCGCGGCCTGCAGGATCGGTTTCCAAGCGCTTCACCAGCGAATTGGTGAGGAGGGTGACATTCGGATACTTCACCGCCTCATCCACGCACAAAACCTGCGCGTCGGCCTTGGCGTAAACCAGGCAAGGAAAACCGTCGCAGGTTTCGCAGCGAATGCAGCGGCTCTTGTGGGGATTCTTCTCGTCAAGCATCACACCCACCGGAACGTGGAAGGGGTTCAGTCCGGCAGCCGCGAAGTCGTCCGACAACTGTTGGATGCGGGGCTCATGGCTGACGGCTGGCCAGGGGTAGGGCGCGCTGGCCGCCGGTTCCGTAGGGTCTTCGCCGCGTTCACCGTGCACCTGATACAGATTCTCGGCCTGGGTGTAGTAGGGCTCCAGGTCGTCGTAGCTGATGGGCCATGCCGGGGAGATTCCGCCGTGATGGCGCAGTTCGCCGAAATCGCGTTCGCGCAGGCGAAACAGCGCCGCGCCGTAGAATTTGGTGTTCCCACCGACATAGTAGTTTGTGTGGGGGTGAAGGTCTTTGCCGTCCTTGTCGAGCCAGGATTCCTTGGTGTTGTAGTGGGCGTCGACATTGACAACCTTGGGGTCCCAATTGGCTTTCTCGCGGGGAACGTAATCGCCGCGCTCCAGAATCAGGATCCGTTTGCCGGAAGGAGCCAGGTGATACGCGAGCGTTCCTCCGCCAGCGCCGGTGCCGATGATGATTACGTCGTAGCGGTTGTCGTTTGACACAGCAATCCTCTCTTCTGCCCGCATGGCGGGCGTCCTTGCTTACTTGAGTTGAAATTGGCCCAGGCCCCAGGAATTCAGTCGCCGGATGCCGGCATTTCCGTCGGCATCATCATGTAGCCGCAGCGGAAAATACAGCGTCCGCTTCCCGCATGGTTCAACTTGGCGCAGATCACGGATTGCAATCCGCGAGTCCGAACAAAAAGCTCGGCAGCCGAGAACATTCCGATCAGCGGCGCGACGAAATAAATCCACAACCCCTGCCATTGCATGCCGACGAAGTCACTGGCGAAACTGCGCGCCGGGTTCATGCTCATGCCCGACAGCGGACCTTCACAGGTGATGAACAGCATCACCATGGTCCCAGCGGCGATGCCGGTATAGCGCGCCATCTTGTGGCTGTTGGAAAAGCCCAGGATCGCTGTCATTAGAACGAATGCAATGAATGCCTCAGCGACGAACGCGACGGCCACGCCGCGCATGCCAGGACGTGTAATCGCGAAGTTTACCTCGCGATGAGCCAACGACTGGCCCAAGACTGCGAATGCCAGCAGCGTCCCCAGCGCTCCGCCCAGGAATTGCGACAGCATGTAAAAGAATGCGTCCCATCCCTCAACCTTCCCTAGCCGGTAGAACGTCAGTGTGGTCGCAGGATTCATGTGCGCGCCGGAACGCTGTCCCAGCGGCGAATAGATAAGAAGGATGGCAGTCACGCCCATCGCCAGTCCGGTCAGGAAGCGCCGGGAATCGGCACTCGCCAGGCCCATGCGGATCGGAGATGCAGGATGCTCCAGCAGAACTGAGAAGGCACAGGCCGAAATCATGAACGCGCCAAGACAGAAAGCTTCAATCATGTATTCCGGCCAGTGCGCCGTTAACGCCCGTTTGGCGTTGTTAGCCCAGTGCCAAGTCCTGGCATTGGCAGCCACCGGTTCTTCCAGCAGTTGCGCTGCGAAGATCTCTACCGCGGTGGGTGGAGTGCATTGGGTTTCACTTCTCATGCGCCGTGGGATTCGGCAGCGCGGAAAAGGTTACACGCCGCAGCGCAATTCACATCCTGGTGGACGCATTTGTTTCTTTCTTCGGACCTGCGAATCCCACCCTGTAAGACAGGACTCGCCGGCGCGCTGACCTGTAGCCACAAAAAGGAATCATTCAGCATGAAACTGTTTCGCATTTTTGCCGCGCTGTTCGCTCTTTCACTTCCCGCATGGACACAGTCCGACACCAAGAACGACCTGGGGCTCCTGCTGGGAGGTGGCTTCGTTCCGCAGCGCACTACGGCCGGAGGCGCGGACATTAACTTCGGCGCCAGCATAGCGTTCTCTGCCGACTACGCCCGCCGGCTCAAAGGCGGCAAAACATCCCTGTATGTGGAATTCCCTTTTGTGGCCGAGCCAAGTAATAGCGTTCGGTCGGCAGACGTAAACTCGATCGTGTCGCTGGCGACCATATTTGTCGTGCCGTCCCTGCGGGTGAAGTTCGCCTCCAACGCTGTGGTATCGCCGTGGCTCTCAGGGGGGGTCGGATACGGGTTGTGGGAGGGCAGCGAGTTCTACGGCAACGGCACGCGCAACCCCTCCCGCTACCAGAGCACGGGAGCTGCGCAGTTCGGGGGCGGGGTTGATATTCGGACGCCAGTTAAAGTACTGTTTCCCATCAGCCTGCGCGGCGAAGTCCGTGACTATTACTCCGTGAGCAATCCCAGCTTCGGTACTCCGGTCCAGGGAGGCGGACAGCACAATGTCGTGGTATCGGGTGGCATGGTTCTGCACTTCTAGGCGGGCACTCGCGGTTATTGTGCCGTCAGTCCTGGCGCTCGCCTCAACGGCCGCGCATGCGCAACGCATGTCTATCGACAAGGCGCGTTCCGCGGTCACGGTGCGCGTGTACAAGTCAGGGTTCCTCTCCGGATTCGCGCACAATCACGTCATTGAGGCGCCGATCGCATCGGGCAGCCTGGATCCCGGCCAGAGAACTGTCGAGCTCAGCTTCAACGTGGCCGAGATGAAGGTGCTTGATCCAGACGCCAGCGACTCCGAGCGCCAAGAGATCGAGTCCACGATGAAGGGCCCCAAGGTGCTCGACGCCGCGCAGTTTCCGGCGATCAGCTTCGCTTCAAGTGCGATCGCAGTCTCGGGGTCCGATCACAGCCAGGTTACGGGCACGCTCAAGCTGCATGGCGTGACCCGGCAGCTGTCAGTGCCCGTGGTTCTCCACGACGGAAAATACGCAGGCTCAGTGGCTCTGAAGCAGACCGACTACGGAATCACACCGGTCAAGATCGCGGGCGGAGCGGTGCGGGTGAAGGACGAAATCGTGATTGAGTTCAGCGTGGCACCGGCGTCCGCGACCGGTCCCGCTGGGACCCGCCCGTAGCTTCGTTTGGATCCTTACTGGCAAGGCCGTCGCCATCGACAGTCCTCTGGTCGCCTTGATGGCAGCGTGTCTCAAGGCGGACTTGGGGGGGCAACGCCCTGAATTGTCAAAGAAATGTCAAAAAACAGGCGATCCGATAATTGGAATTGCTATTGCCGGGAAAACGGCTAAAATCCTTCAATCCCTCCCTGTCGTTGGGGCGTGATTCTCAGGGACCTATTCCGGCTTGTCACCAGGTTCTGTTACGACATGTCTACAGCCACACCGCAACTTGAGCCGAAGGAAGCCCAGTTGATCGACCGCTGTCTCCAGGGCGATCACGAGGCTTTTTACGAGCTCATGCGTCCCTATGAGCGCGCTGTCTATTTCGCTGCCATGAGCGTGCTGAATAACCCGGCCGATGCTGAAGACGTAGCGCAGGAGGCCGTTCTGAAGGCGTTCAATGGCCTTTCCAGGTTTCGCCGGGAGGCGAAGTTCAGCACCTGGCTCATTCAGATAACGATCAACGAAGCCCGGATGAAGTTCCGCAAGGACCGCCCACATCTCTACGAGTCGATCAACGAGCAGAAGGCCGACGAAGACGGCGACTACCGTCCGAAGGATTTCGCAGATTGGCGAGACATCCCCTCTGAGGCGTTACAACGAAAGGAATTGCGCGAGGCGCTGCAGCGGGCCTTGGCTTCGCTTGACCACAAGTACCGCGAGGTTCTGATTTTGCGGGATGTACAGCACGTAAGCATCATCGAAACCGCCAAGATACTGGGCATCACAGAAGCGTCGGTCAAGACCCGCCTGCTGCGAGCGCGGCTGCAGATGCGCGACGCGCTGGCGCCCGGGATCGATGGCTCGTGGACCACTGGCCGGGCCGAATTCAAGAAGGTAAGGCCGTGGTGAGAATTGTGGCTTGCCCTGAAACATATCTCCGGGTCACGCATCTATCCCAATGGTGATCGAAATCAGTTGTGTCGAGGTTTGGCGGGAGATATCGAATTACATCGATGAAGCCACCGACCCAGAATTACGTTCTCGCATGGAAGCGCACTTTAAGGTGTGTAGGCATTGCTCTGCCGTGTTGGATGGCACCAGAAATGTCATCAAGCTGATCGCCGATGACGCCGAATACGACTTGCCCTCCGGCCTTGGAGAGCGAATCTACAAGAAGCTCGACGCCCAGTTGGGGAAACCCTGACCCGTTCGTCCGGCCTTGGATGTTGGTCAGACGATGTCGGGCAGGTCGGAGTTGTCCATATAGTTGGAGATCCGCCACTCACCATTGGCCTGCTTGCTCCACAACTCCAGGTAGCGGGTACGACGGTACACGGGATCGCCGCCCGCTTTCGGCGTCAGCGTCAACTCGTGCCAGCCGAAGTCGGCGGCCGCAGTCCCGAAAATCGTGATCGCGATGATAATGACGTTGAGCTTGGCTTCGTATCTGCCAAAGAGATCCGACAAATGCTCGCGAAGTTTCACGCCGGCTTCCGCACGATAGCTGCTGGGACGGCCGTCAGACATGTCCGTGAACTCGGGAGCAAATACCGAGAGTACCCGATCGGCGTCTCCCATATTGAACCCCTCGCGATACTGCGATTTTGCTACGTTGATGGCAAAGACGTCGTCCATGTGGCCGCCTCTGACTGCCAGAAGTTCAGCTCGTCAAGTAACTCTCGCACTCGTCGAGAGATGAATCAAGCTGAGGAACGCCGGAAATTGCCGTTTCAGCTCAACCTAACAAGATAGGCAGCAGCACTCCCAGTCCAAGCACCAGGAACCACAGCGCGGGGGCGGGAGTTCCATGCGGACGCACCCGTCTCTTCTCGCGCATGGCGATTCTCGGATCAAGCAGCAGCCAGCGCATGTATCGATGCTCGAGCCGAAGGAAGACGTACGCAGTTACCGCGCCGAAGATCAGGTGCCCCATCAGAGAAGGCAGCAGCGCGGAGGCTGCGTCGGTGCTCCAGTCGCACACACCGGTTAGCATGAGAGGCAGCAGCGTCATGGGCCCCACATACCACCACATCAGGCCAAACAGCCATCCCCACGCGACGCCAGCACCCAGATTCGGGGATTCATTGCGGAACAACAGTCCGAAGCTCATGCCGATGAAGGCGCTCACCAACAGATGCAGCAGCAGCCCGTGCACGTTGGTGAAGCTGGTGTCGAGTCCCGCGACCTTTGACAGCACGCCGGTTTGCAGCATGATCGGACTTGACACGATTCCACCGGCGAAACCCGCCAACGCTCCCCAAGAGAGTGATTGCAACAGCCGCAGGCCGGGACCGCGCGCCTCGCGGTTCAGCGGGTCCGACTCGATGAACAAGCGTACCCAAATCCTGTCGAGCGTGGCGTAGGTCACGCCCAGAATCAACCCGTAAAGGATGTGGCCTACCAGCGAACCGAACATGGCGCTGCCGTTGTCGGAGGACCAGTCGAGTGGCGTGCGCGAGACCAGCGGCAAGATTGTAAGCGGGCCCAGGAACCACCACAGAATCGCATATCCCACACCCCAACCCATGCACGAGCCGTAACCGCGAACATCGCGCTGGAACAAGATCCCAAAGATCACCCCCATGAGTAGCGCGATTGCGAATTGCAGCCCCAGGCTTACGGCCCGCGAAGGCAGTTCGTTCAAGCCCGCGAGAAGGGGAAAGAAGTCGCCCGCGGACATCCAGCGATCGAAGATGAAGCCAGCCAGCACGCCCGCGAGGCCACCCGCCACCATGGCCCGACCCCAATGGAAATGCAGGTCCTTTCGTTCAGAGTGAAGGCCGCCACGAATTCCGAGGGTCAAGCCGACCGGCATTCCGAGGCACACCAGGTAGCCGACGAGCAAGGGAAACTGGTCGCGGGCATCGCCCAAGGCAGCCATCGAATGGAAACCCGCGGCGAACAGGGGCCGCAGTCCCGCAGGGAAAACGAGCCACATCAGAAACGCAGCCGCCAGGCCCCAGATCAGGCCGGCTCCAGCACTGGTAGCGCGACGCGCAAACAAGACCGCGAACACCAGGCCGAACGACCCTCCGGCCGCCACGCCGTGCGTCAGCGGCGTGCCCACAGCGAAGGCTCTCCACCAGGCCTCCGCCGAGCCCGACGGCCAGGCCCACGGCGATTTCCATTCGAGCAAAAATTCGCGGCCTGCCGTCGACATGGATCGCGGCAAATGATGGTGAAGCGGACATGGCGCTTTCTCTCCTATCGCAAATCGATGGTCTGGACGATGTCCTTGGGGAAGAAAAGCTCCACCGTCCAGTCCACCGCCACGCGAATTTTCCGTTCCAGGCCGGGCAATTTCCCCAAATAAATGCTGCGCCACATGAACCATGCCAGCAGTCCGGAAAAGCGCATCGACTTGCTGCGAGCGAAAGGCATCGTCAATTCGGCGCAGGCCGTCTGGTGCCCGACCACACACAGGGCGCCAAGAGAGTCGAAATGGAATCCCCGCGCCGGACGGCCCTGTAAGCTGGCGCGGATGTTCTTCGCGAGAGCAGCGGCTTCGCGCAACGCAAATTGCGCCGTCGGTGGACACGGGCGTCCGGTCTTGGCGTCCACCACCGCGGCGCAGTCTCCTAACGCCCACAGTCCGGCGTGGCCAGGCACAGCAAGGGTGGGATCCACGATGACAGCGCCGCGCTTGTCTTTCTCCACGGGCAGCGACTTGCTCAAGGGATTGGGCGCGGTCCCCGCGGTCCACACCAGCGTCTCGGCTGGAATCTCTGCATCACTGAGCACCACCGTTCCCGGACGGGCATCGGTGAGCCGGGTATTCAGGCGGAACTCGACGCCGCGCACTTCCATGCGGCTCTGTGCATAGCGGCCGAGCGATTCGCTGAGCTCGGGAAGGATTCGATCACGCGAATGCACCAGCACAACCCGCACATCCTCGCGTCCCAGGTTGGGATAGTCGGCGAGGATACCGCGGGCGAAGTCGTTGAGCGAACCCGCCAGTTCGACCCCGGCGAAGCCTCCGCCGGCAATGACGAAGGTCAACAGCGACTTGCGCACCGCTGGATCGTTCTCGCGGTCAGCCCGCTCGAACATTTCAATGACGTGGTTGCGAATGCGAATGGCGTCCACCAGGCTTTTGAAGTCGAATGCCAATTTCTGCACGTTGGCCAGGCCAAGATAGTTGGAGACTGCTCCGAGTGCCAGCACTAGCTGATCGTAGGCGAGTTCGCTGCGGCAACTCTCGTTTCCGCCCGTCTCGGAGTCGAGGACGACGCGACGATTTTCCAGATCGACCGAAGCGACGCGCCCGCGGACGAATTCCGTACGATGCAGCGTGGTGCGCAGCGGCGTGCTGATGTGGCTCGGCTCCAGGCTGCTGCCCGCCACCTCGGCGAGCATTGGGGTGAATAACAGGGCGTTAGTTTCACTGACCAGAGAAATCGAAACTGACGGATCTCTCTGCAGCTCTCGTTCGAGACATTCCGCAGTTTTCATTCCGGCGAATCCCCCGCCGAGAATCACGATGCGCTTGCCCGTGCCCGACGTCGCAGGCCGCGGTACGGGTTCCGGGCCGAACAGGCGTTCAGCTACATCGCTCAACGTCTGTGCCAATAGTCCGAGGGCCACGCCGTAGAGCACCCATCCAACTAGCGCCGGAAAGTGCTCGCGCATTTGGCTGGCGCTCCACTCCGGCATCTGTCCTGCCAGCAATGGAAAGGTGATGACGCTGAATATTCCCCATAGCGGCACGCCCAAGGCGCCGGCTGCCATCATGTTGTCAACGTAAGCGCCGGGGGTGGGTCCGGTAGCAGCCGCGAAGGCCACGCCAACCCCCGCTCCGAGCAGTAGACTCCAGCCGCCGTGACCCAGTGTTGCCATCAAGGCAACCGAAGCGACGCCTCCCGCCAGGGCCCCAATAGCAACTCGCCGAACAAGTCGTGTCATCGTGCTTCCCTCAAGTACCTGAACAGGCGGGTACGTGGGTATTGCAAACAATACGTGAGAGTCGCGGACAGGCAAAAAGTTTCGGATACCGAGCCAAGCTCGACATCGGGATGGCTGTGCGAACGGGAGGGGATCCGTTGCCTGAACCCTGATTCCAGGTTTGCAGCTTCGCCGCACCGGAATAAGATGGGAGGTATGAGAGCGGCGGCTTCGGCTGACCTCAGCGGCCCGCGACCGCGTCAACCTGTTTCCTCGCAGGGCTGTGCGAGCCCGCCGCTGTCCTCAACGGGAGGTTCGAGATGTTTGCACGCAACGCTCACTTTCGGGTGAAATCGCTCAACTTGGCGGCGGAGTTCGATCGCACGCTCGAAAGCGAGATCCTGCCCTTACTTCGCAAGGAGGAGGGTTTTAGGGGTGAGATCACGCTGTCAAACCCGGGCAGCCTCGAACGGATTTCGATCAGCCTTTGGGAGAACAAGAGTAACGCCGAAGCTTACAATGCCAAGGTCTACCCGCAAGTGCTGAGGATTCTCTCGAAGGTGATTGATGGAGCGCCCAAGATTCGGGTCTTCGAGGCTGTTGCCTTAAACCTCGATCACGGCACCCTGCCCGGGCACTAGGGTTTTCGATTGCTCTTCGTAGCGCAGCACCCGTAACGCGCCTTCCGCGAGCGCCTGTAGTTCGTCCTCGCCGGGATAGACCGTGACAGGAGCGATCCAGCTTACATACTCCGTTAGCGCCGATGCCAATCGCTGCGAGTGTGCCATGCCGCCGGTCAGGAGCAGAGCGTCCACTCGCCCATGCAGTACCGCCGCCATCGCTCCGATCTCTTTCGCGATCTGGTATGTCATCGCTTCGAACGCGGTCTTGGCCTTTGCGTCACCGCAATCAATGCGGCGTTCCACTTCGACCAGATCTTTCGTCCCGAGATAGGAGCACAGTCCGCCATCGCGAAAGAGCAACTCTTCCACTTGATGCTGTGAGTACTTGCCGCTGAAGCAGAGATCGACTAACTGCATCGCCGGCACTCCTCCGGCACGCTCCGTGGAAAATGCTCCTTCCTCACGCGAATTGGTTACGTCCACCATCAGGCCATTTTCGTGAGCGGAAACCGAAATCCCGCTGCCAAGATGCGCCACAATCAGCCGTAGTGACTCATATTGTTGGCCGCGCTTGCGGGCATATCGCTTGGCCACCGCCTTCGAATTCAGAGCATGCGACAAACATTGCCGCTCCAGCAGCACCGATCCCGAAAGCCGTGCAAGTTCGGGCCACTCATCCACACTCACCGGATCCACGATGTAGGCTTGCACGCCTGCCCTTTGCGCGATGTCGTAGGCTAGGAACGCACCCAGGTTCGCGGCATGTTCGCCGCGCATGGCCAATCGCAACTCATCGAGCATTTCCTCGTTCACTACGTAGGTTCCGCTGGTCAAAGCCGGCAGAAGTCCGCCGCGTCCCACCACCGCATTAAGGTCGCAGACATTGCATCCCGCCTCCCTGAGTTCAGCTTCAACCTTTGCCAGACGAAACTGCTGCTGATCAAGCACCGGGCGCCCGCGGAACTTTGCCATCTCGGCGTCCGAGTGGCGGATGTTCCTGACGAAGTCAGGGCGCTCGTTCACGTACAGAGCCACCTTCGTTGACGAGGAACCGGGGTTGATCGCAAGAATCCTGATTTCACCGGCTGGCATAGATCACTCCCAGGGCGATGGAGTTCACCTTGTCATCCACGCTTTCCACGCGCGATGGAATCAGGATCGGGACCTTCGCTCCGGCCACTACATGCGCGCACTGCGAGCCCCCCAGGTACTTCACAGACTTTCCCAGAAGATTTCCCGCCTCGATGTTCGGAACCACCATGCAGTCGGCGTGACCGGCCACCGGGTGCTCGATGCCTTTGGCGCGCGCCGCGGACTCCAGAAGCGCGCAATCGAGTGCCAGCGGCCCGAAGACCTCCGCGTCGCCGAACTTGCCGGCTGCGCCCATCTCACTCAGCTTCCGGGCATCGACACTCGACGGCACCGACTCGCTGACCGCTTCCGTGGCGCTCATGATCGCGATCTTCGGACGCGCCAGCCCAATGGCGCGTAACACCTCGATTGCGTTTTGCACGATTTGTGTTTTCTGCTCCAGGTTCGGCGCAACATTCAGCCCGCCATCGCTGATGCCCACCAGCCTGAGCTCACCTGCGAGTTTGTCCTCGTATAGGAGCACGTCGCTCAGTAGACGCCCCGTCCGCAGCCCGCCTTCTTTGTCCAGAGCGGCTCGCAGGAGTTCATCGGTGCGCAGATGACCTTTCAGCAAAAGTTCCACCGACCCGTCGCGCGCCATGCGCGTTGCGACCGTCGCGGCATCGTGCGCGCCGACAAACTCCGCCCCAACCAGCAAGCCGAAAAGCCCGAGTGCCTCTGCCCTCGTTCGGATCTTTCGTTCATCGCCGATTAGCACCGGAACAGCAAGCCCGAGCTGTAGCGCACCATCGGCGGCTGTCAGTCCAACCTCGTCGTCAGCCGCAACGACCGCAAGCCGCTTGGGACCCAGTGGCTGAGCTCGACGGCGAAGTTCATCAAAGCTCGTTATTTTCTCCTGAACGCGTGTGGCAACGACGGAAATCATGATTGATTCTCACCCGACTGAGCACGGCGTCGCAGTGAGGTGGGTCACACTCAAATCTTGAGGTCGACACCTACATGTGGTCTTGGTGGCGGCGGTAGGACTCGAACCTACGACCTAGGATTATGAGTCGCTCGCTGAGACTGAAGACAAAGCAGATCAACAACTTAGTTCGGAAGAATCCGGCAAAATACGCCAGAATCCGAGCCCCAGGCGCAGCCAAAAAGAAAGCACCACCGATCCAGAATGGCCCGGACTTTCAAATTTCGTTCGCCAAGGATTCGATGACCGCAGCTTGTCGGTACAGCACGCTGGAAATCACTCATAGAGCAGGAAACACGTGCGCAGGCCCCCTGACGAATGAGCTTTCGCGGTGTTACGTTCCGATCACCACGCCTCCATCCACGGAAAGCACGGTGCCGTGAACAAAGCTCGCCTGGTCGGAGGCAAGCCAGGCGTAGGCATTGGCAACGTCTTCCGGTGTGCCCATGCGTCCGATGGGAGTATGCGCGACCATCGAGTCGAGTACCTTCTCGGGCATGGCTTTCACCATCGCGGTGGCAATGAAGCCGGGGGCGACAGCGTTCACGCGAATCTTGTATTTGCCCAGTTCGCGCGCCCAGGTGCGGGTCATTCCGATAACCCCCGCCTTGGAGGCCACGTAGTTGGTTTGTCCGAAGTTTCCCAGCAGTCCGACTACCGAGGCGGCGCACAGAATTACTCCGCCGCCGGCCTTGATCATGTGCGGAACCACGGCGCGTGTGCAGAGAAATACACCCTTGAGATTGACCCCGATCACGGAATCCCACATGTCGTCGGTCATGGTGGAGAGCGGACCATTCCCATTCCACTTGACCAATTGAGCATCGCGCACGATGCCAGCGTTGTTGATGAGGATATCGATTCGTCCCCAACGCTCGACGACGGCGGCGACGGCGGACTCCACGGCACTGGCACTGGTTACGTTGACTGCCTGGAAATGTCCTTCGCCTCCGGCCCACTTGATCGCCGACTCGAGTTGGGTAGCTGCCTGATCGGAAACGTCCCAGGCGGCGATTTGCGCACCATCCTCGGCAAAACGCAAAGCGGTGGCGCGGCCAATCCCGGCCCCGGCCCCGGTAATAATGACGACTTTCCCGCGCGCACCCTCCTCCCGGGCCTTACGGCGGGCCTGGTGAAAGGTAGTAGGGTCATACATCTCGCTGTCGGTTGGCTGAGTAACTGCAGAAGCCGGAGCGGCGTCAACCGGCTGCGAAGGGTTTTCGACGGCAGGGTCTTTCTCAGAGAGAGGCATCGGGGCACCTGTGGGTTCGGGTCTTTCGGGTCGAGCGCGATGGTCGGAAGGAAGTCACGTTTCTGGATCTGCTGTCGCGGCGGTTACGAGGTTAGTCTCTTTGCCGCAGTGCGTCAAGCTTTGCGGCGAGACTTGGTCTTCCGGCCCTTCTTCCCCGGCCTTGTCCGCGACAATGCCGCCTCCAGTTCTTCTATGCGTTTCTCGAGCCGGCTGACCTGGACCCCGGCGGTGTTGCTGGAATGGTTTTCCTCATGCCGGCTTGCCTTTGGGTCCGCGACCGGCTGCTCCGACGACGGAGCGCCATCGGGCGGCTGGGGCCAACGGCCAGCCACCATTTCGAAAGGGTTCACCGGCGCCGGCATTGCGCGGTAGGCGTTCTGATAGATCTCCATCATGAACTTCATGTAGCGCAGCGCATTCTCCTGCGTGGCCTTGCCGGAGGCGACAATCATCTGCCGCAACACGTCGAGGGGGAAGACCGAGTCCGGCGTCTTGGCGTCCTCCAGCACGATCTGCGCCAGGATGAGGCGGGTGATGTCTTCGCCGCTGGCGGCATCAACCACTTGGACTTCGTGCCCGTCGCGCACCAGTTGGGCCACCTGGTCCTGGTTGATGTACTGGCTGGTTACGGTGTTGTACAGCCTCCGGTTTTCGTATTTCTTGATGATCAGGGGCTGCGGCAGATTATTTTTCATTTTGGTCTTTACAGACGCCTCAAAAGGAGCCATACTCAGTTATGTTGCAGTGCAGCATAAACTGCAGCACGCAACGTGACATTCGCTATCAAAAGGAGCAGACCATGCCGAATACCTCCCAGTCAAGCAAGAAGACCGCGCCCGCCAAAGGCGGCGCCCCGGTAACCGAATTCGTAGACGCCTTCACCCCCCTCTACCTGAACAGTATTGAGCAGATGGCCGAGTTGCAGAAGAAGTCCCTGGACATGGCCGCCGAGCAGACCGCCGCGTGGATGGGCGCCTGGCAGAAAGCCTTCCGCTCCTTCCCTGTTGCCGCTCCCACGGTAGTATTTGAAGTTGCCGAGCAGGCCGTGCAGACCTACGTCGAAACCTGCAAGAGCGCGATTGACCTGGCGGTGGAGCAGAGCCAATCCGTCGTAAAGATCGGCGAGGAACGGGCGAGTGCGTACTCGAAGATTGCCGGCCAAGCAACCGCCGGCCTGCGGACTTCGGTAGAGAGGTCGGTGGCCGCCCAGAAGAAAGTGCTGGAGTTTGCCGCGCGCCAGAACAAGGCGATTTGCGAAACCGCGAAGAAGCAACTCGCTCCGGTGGGCGGACCTGCCGTGCAGATGGTTGACACCTTCCAGCAGGGTGCCGAGACGCTGTTCGAAGCACAGAAGTCGTTCCTGGACGCTACCACGAAGTCGTTAGACGCCGTAGTCAACGCGTAAGGCCGGCGCAGAGCGCAGGCGAGGCCGTTGCGAACGAGTGGCACTCGATGTCAAAGAGAGCCATTAGGATATCCTCGCGACGGTCTCTGGGTGTATTGTCGTTTTGCAAAGGAGTCGATAATGGGCGATGAGGCGAAGGGCGCCAAACCGTTCGATCCCATGGAGCCCTGGCGTGGCGTGCGCGACGTCTATTTGGATGCCTGGGCGAAGACCATGGTGGATATGGTGAACACCGAGGCTTACGCTCAAGCTACGGGAACCATGCTCGATACCTATCTCACAGCTTCCAGTCCCTTCCGCGAGGCCGTGGAAAAGGCCATGCTCAAAACCCTTGAACAGCTTTCGATGCCATCACGTGCGGACGTGGTGTCGATTGCCGAGCGCATGACGAACATCGAGATGCGGCTGGACGACCTGGACGCCAAGCTTGATGTGATCCGCAAGCTGATTACGTCGAACGCTCCGGCGACGGGCGCTGAGCCTGGCAGTGCTCCACGTGCCAGCGCGAAACGAGTCGGCCGGAAGCCAGCGAAGAAGGGGAAAAAGTAGATGGCGGACACGACCGTGGTCAGCGATCCGGTGACAGCAGCCGTCGATCAGTTGAAGCGATTTACCAAAGTCATGACAACCCGGGCGGCGATCGCGCAGACGCCGAAGGAACTAATCTGGACCCTCAACAAGGCAAAGTTGTACCGCTACACGCCGGTTCTGCCCAAAGAAAAACGCCATCCCGTGCCCCTGCTGTTGGTGTTCGCTCTGATGAACCGGCCGTACATCCTGGATTTGCGGCCCGGCCACAGCTTTGTGGAATTCATGGTCAACCGGGGCTACGATCTTTACCTGCTCGATTGGGGAGCACCCGGCCCGGAAGACAAGAACCTGAGGTTTGACGATTACACGCTGGAATACATGCCGCGGGCGATCCGCAAAATGAAGGCTGACTCGGGCAGCGAAGAGTTCAGTCTGCTGGGATGGTGCATCGGGGCGATCCTTACTACGATTTACGCGGCCTTGCGGGGTGACGAGGGTTTGCGGAACCTGATTTTGTTGACCGCCCCGCTGGACTTCTCCAACAAACAAGACATCACGTTCGCGCGCTGGACGGACGAACGGTTCTTCGATGTGGAGAAAGTCCTGGCCACGTTCGGCAATATGCCGGGCGAGATGATCGATTACGGCGCCAAGGCCCTGAAGCCGGTGGAGAACTACATCGGCAACTACGTGAAGTTGTGGGACAACCTGGATGATCCGCGGGTCGTTGACGCATGGCACGCGATGAATACGTGGGTGACGGACAACGTTCCACTCGCCGGCGGGGTGTTTCGCCAACTCATCGTCGACTTATACCGCAACAACCGCCTGATGCGCGGCGAACTGATGATTCACGGTGAGCGAGTGGACGTCAGCCGGATCAAGGCAAACCTTCTGACCGTGATCGCCGAGGGGGACCACATCACTCCGGGCTGCCAGTCCGAGTCCATCAACGGCAAGGTGAGCAGCGCCGACAAGGAGCTGTTCAGGATCTCAGGCGGACACATCGGCATCATGGCGGGCAGTGGGGCCGCCAAACATACCTGGCCCCATATTGATGGTTGGCTAGCTCCGCGCTCTCGTTAATTGGCGATGCTCGACACCGCGTCCCATGTGAATGGACGTGATGGGCTGAGTCCACGATCTTCAGCTCTGCGCCAACCCCCCGCGCAACCGCGGGTGAAGTCTGAAACCGAGATTCCTTCAGAAGTTGTTGATTTGATTGGTGGCGGCGGTAGGACTCGAACCTACGACCTACGGATTATGAGACCGTCGCTCTAACCACCTGAGCTACACCGCCCACGGTCAGGAGCAGCACCGACGTGCTGCGTGTTAGGCAGGGAACCTGCACGCTGTACCGAGACGCCGGACAGCACCCATACAAAAGGCCGGGTGTGACCGCGCCCAGCCCTGCTGTCATATTAGAGTCGAGGCTTCGCGCTGTCAATTCGCGGGTGCGGTTGGTGTCGACCTCTCGCCTTCGTCCGTTCAACCAGCCATCGCACCATTGGCCAAGGCGTCCAGTTTGTTCGCCTTGAGTCGGAACACTCTGCCGTATGCCTTTCGGAGATCTCGCTGATCGAGCAAGCGTGTACACACGGCGACGGCGATCAGACTCGTGCCCTTCGGTGCCTCGTCCCTGCCCTGGTCCGAACTGGTAAAAGGGATCCACGCTGAAGATCTATCCGGTGCCCAAATGGAACCTGCTCGACCCTCAAGATCTGTCCCGACCTGCTCACATTCATTCAAGCGTAGTACGCTAAGCTATGCCGTCGAAACCGCGCAAACCCAAGCCGTTCAGGGCAACGGCTGCAGTAAAAGCTGCTGCCCGGGAGAAAATCGGCGCACCTCCGACTACCCGCACCACGCCCTCAAACAAAAAGCGCAAGGCCAAATCGCCCAAGCATAAGCCGACGCTGGGCCGGTTGATCGGGGAAGACCAGTAGGGTGAAGTGCCGTCCTTCGACGGCCCTCAGGCAGGCTTCCAACTGTGCATTCGGACCCTCTTCGCGCGCGGCTTTCGTGGTTGAGGTGTCGCTTCGCGCCGTGCTCGTCATGTTGCGTTTGCGACGTTCACAACAATGACCGCAACTGCACCCCCGCCGCCTTCAGTCCGGCATTTACCGCACGCGCGATGGCCACGCTGCCCGGAGTGTCAGAATGGATGCAGATGGTGTCAGCCGTGATCTTGAGTTCTGATCCGTCAGTGGCAACGGCGATCTGCCGGGTTGCGATGTCGAGCGCCTGTCGCGCTGCGCGCGCCGGGTCGTTGAGCAACGCGCCTGCCAGCGCACGTTTACGCAGAATTCCGTCCGGCTCATAGGCCCGGTCAGCAAAAGCCTCGGCCGCGCACGTCAGCCCCATTGACTCCCACAACGTCAGAGTATGCGATCCGGCTTGGCCTACCATGGTGAGTTGCTCGTCACTCTCCAGCACAGCGCGACCGATAGCCGCGGCGACCTCCGCGCTCTTGTTGGCCTCATGATACAGCGCCCCATGCGGCTTGCAGTGTACCAACCGAACGCCCAGCGTCTCGGCGATCGCTGCCAGCGCCGCAATCTGGTCGCGAACGGACGCTTCGATCTCCGCCGGCGACATCGGCGACTCCAAGCGGCCGAAGTTGTCACGGTCGGGATAGCCGGGATGCGCGCCAACAGCGACCTTCAGTTGATTGGCTATCCTCACCGTCTCGCGCATGGTGTGTTCGTCGCCAGCATGCCCGCCGCAGGCGACGTTGGCCGAGGTGATGTAGCGCATGAGTTCGAAGTCGGTGCCGTTGGCCAGCGATTCCTCCGACTCGCCCAAGTCCGCGTTGATGTCCATGCACAAACTACTCATCGACGATGCCTCGTGTAACCAGCGAAGATATTACGGGGCGAAAATCTCTTTCAGCCAGCGTTCTTGCGTGCGTAGCGCCTCAACCGCTTTGGCGATGGGCACCTCGGCAAACCTTATCTCATCGCGCGGACGCAATTGCCCAACGCGATGCATGTCGGCGGCAATGACGTTGGCGATCTTCGGATAGCCGCCCGTCGTCTGTTGATCGACGAACAGGATAATCGGCTGCCCGTCCTGCGGCACTTGTACGGCGCCCAATGGGAGGCCGTCGGTCAAGAGTTGTCCCGGCTCACGCGGCGAAACCGCCTGCCCGATCAATCTCAGACCCGCGCGGTCCGACTGCTCGCTGAGTACATACGAGGATGAAAGGAATGCCGATGCCGTCTCACGGCTGAACCAATCCTGCTGCGCCCCTTTGGTGACGCGGATCGGGCCGATCCGCTGCAGAGTCTCCAGCACGCCCGGGCGAAGTCCTCGAATCTGAAGGTTGCTGGACTTGCCAACGCGCAATCGATCTCCGCTCTGCAGCCGTCTCCCCTCGTATCCGCCAAACCGCCCTCTCACATCGGTCGATGCGCTGCCCATCACAATAGGTACATCGAATCCCCCCTGCACTGCCAAGTAGCTGCGCACCCCACACGTCATGATCCCACATTGTAAGACAGCTCCGCCGGGCACCGCGATCGATTCGTTGGGTGGAACTCGATCAACACCAATCTTGCATTCGCATGCCGCACCTGTGATGGCCACGATGGCGCTCTCCTCGAACTCCAGGGTCGCCCCCAGCAGCGTCATTTCCAACGCCGGAGCATACTCATCGTTCCCCACTAGCCGGTTAGCGATGCGCAGCGACAATGCATCAGCCGCCCCGGCGGCTGAAATGCCGAGATGCGCGTAGCCCCAGCGTCCTCGGTCCTGGACGGTCGTGGAGAGACCCGGCTTGGCGACCCGGATCGTCATCCGCGTTCCTGTTGCAGCCGTTCGAATTCCGCGCGGTCGATGGCGGAGAACAGCACCTTGTCCCCCGCTTGCACCCGCGTCGGCGGTTGCGCCAGCGGATCGAACATGGGTAGTGGCGTGCGGCCAATCAGTCTCCATCCCCCCGGAGTCTCTGTGGGGTAGATCCCGGTCTGGCCGCCGGCAATGCCCACGCTTCCGCTCGCAACCATGCGCCGGGGAGTGGCCAATCGGGGCGTGTGCAGCGCCTCCGGCATGCCGCCGAGGTAGGCGAATCCTGCCGTGAAACCCAGAAAGCAGACGTAGTACGTCGCCGAAGAATGCAGCCGCACGACATCGGCGACACTAATGCGATTG
The DNA here is from genome assembly GCA_963758255.1 of uncultured Acidobacteriaceae bacterium. Classification (GTDB taxonomy): domain Bacteria; phylum Acidobacteriota; class Terriglobia; order Terriglobales; family Acidobacteriaceae; genus DASRAA01. Next base: position 258,774 of record CAVWUX010000008.1, on the reverse strand, counting down.
TGTGCTGCCACATCTTCCAGGTCGAGGCCAAACTCCGGGTCGTAGCATACGGGAATCGTGACCTCGACACCAGGATCACTACCGGCCGCGGTGGCCGCATGTGCCAGCTTCTCGATCATGGCAGCGAGTTCCGCGTGCGACGCCGTCAGCGGATCGAAGTCGACCAGCAACGATGCGTATCCCGGGTGCAGATTCCGGATACGCGAGTCCTGCATCGCCTGAATGGCATGAAACATCCTCAGCGCCTGTGATTGCAACTCCCACGAAATCGCATGGCCGAAGACTACCAGTATCGACGAGTCGCTCGCGGGAATGATCCTCATGCAACGTCCTTCCCGATGAATAGAACAACCGGGCATGAGTGTCAAACCGCCGGTTTTGCGCGTGATAGGGCGGCCCTCGTCCGGTATCATTCGCATTCAGCCCGAAAACGACATGTGCTCCAGCCGACCCGCAGAAGCTGCCTCCGCCAACGACCGTCTCTGGATCTTCGATCTCACGGCCAACGAACGCGCCACGATGATCGCGACCTTTGGCGGCTGGGCGCTCGATGGCATGGATGTGATGATCTACAGCTTTGTGATTCCGACGTTGATCGCGGCGTGGAACATAAGTCAGGGGCAAGCGGGCATGTTGAGCACAGCGGCCCTGCTGATCTCCGCCGCCGGCGGGTGGATCGCCGGACTACTGGCCGATCGCTACGGCCGCACCCGCGTTCTGCAGATCACCATCCTGTGGTTCGCGGCGTTCACTTTCCTGAGCGGCTTCACAAACTCCTTTTGGCAGCTGCTCATCACTCGTGGGCTTCAGGGCCTGGGATTTGGCGGAGAATGGGCCGTGGGATCGGTGCTGATGGGCGAAGCCATCCGCGCGAAGTACCGCGGTAAGGCCGTCGGCACGGTGCAAGGCGGATGGGCCATCGGATGGGGCGTTACTGCAATCTGCTACACCGTACTTTTCTCGCTCCTTCCTGCCACTACCGCCTGGCGTGCCATGTTTTGGATAGGGATTCTGCCGGCCTTGCTGGTCTTCTATATCCGTCGCCATGTTCCTGAGCCTGAGGTCTTCCGGAAGACCCGCGCCCACGAAGCGAGACTCCATGAAGGCAGCAGGTTCCTGGAGATCTTCAGCCCGGCGGTGTTGCGAATCACCCTGCTGACGGCCCTGTTGTCGACCGGCGTGCAAGGTGGCTACTACGCCATTACCACCTGGCTGCCCACCTACCTGAAGACCACCCGCGGCCTGTCGGTGCTCAATACGGGCGGATACCTGGTCGTGATCATCGCCGGTTCGTTCTTCGGTTACATGGCCAGCGCCTGGCTAGCCGACCGCCTCGGACGCAAGCACACCCTGGTGCTGTTTGCGATCTGTTCGTTTCTAGCTGTCGTCGCCTACACCTATCTGCCCATCAGCAACTCCGTGATGCTGTTGCTGGGATTCCCCCTTGGTTTCTTCGCCTCGGGATCATTCAGCCCCATCGGCGCATTTTTCACCGAGCTGTTTCCCAGCCGCGTGCGCGGCTCGGGCCAAGGCTTCTCCTACAACGTAGGACGCGGGATCGGAGCGTTGTTTCCCACCCTGGTCGGCTATCTGAGCGCACGCATGGGTCTCGGCCAGGCGATCTCTGCATTTGCCGTGGCGGCATATCTGACGATGATCATCGCGGTTCTGCTGCTGCCGGAAACCAGAGGACGCGAGTTGCAGGCTTACGATTGAACTCCTGAAGCTCGGCGCTGACTTTCTCGATCGTGAACGCTGCGCCAATGTGAATTATCGGTGAATCTCGCGGCAAATAGCCTGCTTGACTCCGGTAACTACGCTTGCCAGTGGGCAATTCTGCCTTCTGCACACTACAATGTGCACTGGCGCGATTACACCGTTCCACCTCTGACGAAATCATGGCAACCTCCGCGAAAGCAGCACCGGCAAAATCACGCAGGGCAACGCGCCGGACGTCATCGGCCACAGCCGCAAAGCGCGCGTCCCAGCCCGTTGGCCCCTCGCTTGACGATCCCAGTCTCTTTATCAATCGCGAACTGAGTTTGCTTGAATTTCAGCGCCGCGTGCTGGAGGAAGCGCAGGACTCCTCCAATCCGCCGCTGGACCGCGTCATGTTCCTGTCGTTTGTCGGCTCGAACCTTGACGAATTCTTCATGGTGCGCGTAGCCGGGCTGAAGCGGCAGATCGAGAAAGGCGTCATCGACAGCGGCCCCGACGCCATGACTCCGGCTGAGCAACTCCGCGGCATTCGGGCCTCGGTCATGCGGTTGAATCGGGCGGCATACGAATGTTGGTCCAGAGAACTAGTCCCTACCCTTCGCAGAGCCGGAGTACGCATTGCCGACCTGAGCGAGCTCACCGAAGACCAGCGTACGCTCGCCGACGCCTATTTCCAGGACACCATATTTCCCACGCTGACTCCGTTGGCCTTTGATCCCGGCCGCCCTTTCCCGCACATTTCGAATCTGAGCTTGAATCTGGCCGCAGTCCTGCGCGATGCCGAAGGCGTCGAGCACTTCGCCCGCATCAAGATTCCCGACACCCTGCCTCAGTTGGTCCCAGTAACGGTCGCCCCCAAGTTGAGCCGCACCAAGGTCATGGTGAAGGAACAGGTGTTCGTGTGGATCGAGCAGTTGGTGACGGCCAACCTCGGCGCCCTCTTCCCCGGCATGGAGATCGTCCAGGCGCATCCCTTCCATGTGACCCGTGACGCTGACTCCGCTATTCAAGATCTGGAAGCCGGAGACCTGCTGGAGTCAGTCGAGGAAGGCGTGTGGCAGCGGCGTTTCGCCGACGTGGTTCGAGTCGAAATTAACGAAGCCATGCCCGCATCGGTGCTCGAGATACTGGTCACGAATCTAGAACTCGACCGCGACGACATCTACAAGATCACCGGTCCGCTGTCGCTGGTGCGGGTGCGCAACCTGGTGAAGGTCGATCGCCCAGACTTGAAATTCGCAACCTTCGTGCCGGCACTCCCGGCAGCACTGTTAAAGGACGAGGAGGAAGACATCTTCGCCACCATCCGGCGCGGCGACATCCTGTTCCACCATCCCTTCGACTCGTTTCAGCCCATCGTCGGTCTGTTGCAGAAGGCCGCCAACGATCCCAACGTCCTGGCCATCAAGATCACGTTGTACCGGGTGGGACGCAACGCCCCCGTGGTGGACGCCCTCCTGGAGGCCGCGGAGAATGGCAAACAGGTGGCTGTCCTGCTGGAGTTGAAGGCGCGCTTCGACGAGGAGAGCAACATCGTGTGGGCGCGCAAGCTGGAAGAATACGGCGTTCACGTGGTCTATGGACTGATGGGCTTGAAGGTGCACTGCAAGGCCGCGCTGATCGTACGTAAGGAAGGCGACGTGATTCGCCGCTACGCGCATCTTTCCACCGGCAACTACAACAGCGTGACCGCGCAACTGTACACCGACGTCGGCATGATGACCTGCGATCCCGACATCGGAGCCGATTGTACCGACCTGTTTAATTTCCTCACCGGATATTCCCTGAAATCGAAGTACCGCAAGCTCCTGGTAGCGCCCACGTCGTTGCGCAAGCGCTTTCAAGGATCTGATCGAGCGGGAGATCGAGCACCAGACCGCGGGCCGGGGCGGGCACATCATCCTCAAGATGAATTCGCTGGTGGACAAGACCATGATTCAGTTGCTCTACCAGGCGTCACAAGCCGGGGTGAAAGTCGATCTCCTGGTTCGAGGCATTTGCTGCCTACGTCCCAAGGTTCCCGGCGTGAGCGAAAACATTCAGGTCATCAGCATTGTGGGACGCTTCCTTGAGCATAGTCGTATCTTCTACTTCAACAATGGCGGCGACGAAGAGATTTACCTCGGTAGCGCGGACCTTATGCCACGCAACCTCAATCGCCGTGTCGAGGTAATCTTCCCGGTCAAGGAGAAGGGTCTGATCCGCGTACTGAAAGACGACATTCTTGGCACCTACATGAAGGAACAGGCAAAAGCCCGGCACATGCAGGCCGACGGCAAATATCTGCGCGATCCTGCCGCGGGCAGGAAGAATGCGCGCAATAGCCAGGAGATCTTCATTGCCCGGGCCAGCAAACGTTCCACCAAATAGCGCGCGGCGCTAACCGCCTCTCGGATTTCCCGGTCGCAAGGCGATCGCAACTCCCTACTGCCCGATGGTGTCTATAGTGTAGTTGGGTCGTCTCGCATTATCGTGATCGCGGCAGCGGCCTCCAAGATCCTTCGATGCATCTCCGCAACCCCAATGAGCTTTGGGAAGTCTTGCGCTCGTCATGCAAATGGCGCAGCCTGATCGCCGTAGTTCTGCTGGCTTCTTTGGGAGTTGTGGATGTTTCGCCTGCCGGCGCGCAGACTGAAACCATCCAGGTCTGGTCGTCCCCCGGGTCTTCTTCCCAACAAGCCCGGAACGAGAAGTTCCCAGTCTCCGGCACCGTGGTAAATGCCGTGACCGGCGAGCCCATTCGCAAGGCTCTGGTGCAGATCAACGGGCCGCAACCGCGCAACACATTTTCCGATGGGGATGGCCGCTTTCGCTTCGACGAGATACCCGCCGGCCAGATCTCGGTGATCGCGCGAAAGCCCGGTTATTTCAGCGAGCAGGAACTGCGGCCACAATTGCAACTTCCCGTCGAAGTCGGCCCGAAGTCGGATTCAGTCCTGGTGAAGCTCACGCCGGAGAGCGTGATCTCGGGCAAAGTCACGAACGCGACCGGGATACCTCTGGAACACGTTCCCCTCAACCTCACATACATCGGCATCCGGGAAGGCCGGCGGCGCTGGGAGTTCAAGGGCAATACGATGAGCGACGACAGCGGGCGTTTTCGCTTTGCCAATTTGCAGCCCGGAAAATACTACCTCGGAGCGGGACCCTACACGCCGTTGGTGATAACTCTGTTTGACGACGATCAGGTAGCGAAGACCGGCTATCCCGGCATGTACTATCCCGGGGTTCCCGATCTCGCATCGGCGTCTCCTATCGAACTGAGTGCGGGACAGCAATCGGAAGCCAATTTTGCCCTCAATGAAACGCCGGTCTACAGCGTATCCGGCACCGTCGGTGGCTTTGCGGCGAACCAGGGAGTCTCGCTGCAGGTGCTCGATGCGTCGGGCGTGCAGGTTCCCACCGGCGTGCAGTTCAATTCGGAAAACGGTCGCTTCGATGTGCGTGCCTTGCCCCCTGGAACCTACGTCCTGAAAGCATTCTCGTCGCTGGGACCGAACCAGACAGTTCGCGCCGAGGCACGATTGAATGTCGCTTCCAACATCTACAACCTACACCTCATGTTGGGGCCTGTGGCCTCAATTCCCATCTCGGTACGTACCGAATCAACAGCACCGGCCGCAACCGGCGCCTTGAACGACGTTCGTAGGTCGCCACAGGGTTTCATGCCACCGGGCCCTCCGCTCGCAGTTCGACTACTGGCCAACCAGCCTGGAGTGAGCGACTCCTACTCAACCCTCGAGGGGCCTCCCGGACAGCAGCAGCTCAGCCTCCGCAACGTGGAACCCGGCAGGTATTCCGTTGACCTGATACCGCAAGGTACCTGGTACGTGCAATCTGCCGAATACGGCCAGACCAACCTGCTCACCGACGATCTCACGCTGACTGCGGACGCACCACCTTTGACCATGGAAGTGGTGCTCCGCAACGACACCGCTATGTTATCGGGAACTGTGTCTCCGGGCTCCGGAGCGAGCTTACCGGCATTCGTGGTGGCAGTTCCCGAGCGCTTCCCCAAGGCATCCCCGAAAGTGGCTTATTACTATCCGCCGCAAAGCAAGAGCGCCGAGCCAGCCGACGGTTTCATGATCCCGACACTCGCACCGGGCGACTACCTGGTGTTCGCCTTCGATCATGCGGATGGCATTGAGTACTCCAATCCCGAGGTGCTGCAAAACTACATTTCGCAAGCTACACACGTCACCCTCGTGCCCAACCAGCGGACCAAAGTCACGCTTACCCTGATTCGCACGGAAGGGGAGTCGAATTGATCGCCCGCGTCCTGCTCGCGATGTTCCTGTCGGCTGCGATCGCGGCGCAGACCCCAACTCCCTCGCGGCTACCAGTCGGCTACCCTATCGCCGGTGTCGTCGTTGGATCCCTGACTGGACAACCGCTGCCAGGAGTATCCGTATCCGTCACCTCCACCGAGAACCGGAAATCGACCCAATCCGTGGAGACCGGTGCGGACGGACGCTTCGCATTTAAAGGCCTGCCTGCCGGAAAGTATTCACTTACAGCCAGCGCGCACGGCTATCGGGCGCAGGGACTCAACCAGCACGGCAACTTCTTCACCGGCGTCGCTGTCGGTCCCGATCTCGACGGAGCGAACCTGGTGTTCCGACTGGTTCCCGACTCTGGCATCGAAGGCATCGTTACCGACGATGACAGCGAACCGGTTCGCAATGCCAGTGTCGCGCTGTTCCAGCGCAACAACGACAGCGGCCAACAGCGCACCCAGGCCATCGGAAACGTGGCTACCGACGACCGAGGTCACTACCAGTTCGGTCACCTCGAACCGGGAACTTACTTCGTGTCCGTGTCGGCGCGGCCGTGGTACGCGTCGTACGCCCAGCCTGCTGGGAATCCTGCCGATCGCGCCGATGCCGCACGGGTAGCGGAAGAGAAAGCTCAACTCGATGTTGCGTATCCCATGACCTTTTACCCCGATGCCGAGGATTCGACGGGCGCGGCTGCGATCGTCCTCCATCCCGGCGAGCGCACGACTGCCGACGTGGTGCTACGGGCGGTTCCCGCGGTGCACTTGCGCATCAGGACCGGTGAAACCGACGCGCAGAATTCCGGCATCCGTGCGCCCCGGGGCTTTCCGCGGATCTCGCAGCGCATCTTCGACGGGGCCCTGGTGCCGGTGACGTCGGCTCAAGGGTTTGGCTACGCCGCTGGGGTGTACGAATACACTGGCATCGCGCCCGGACACTACGTCATCGAGATGCCCGAGCCCGACAGCAAGCGTCGCGGGGGCGGCTGGTACAAGGAGATCGACCTCTCCGGCACTGTCGAGCTGAACGCCAACGAAAACCCTCCGCTGGCCTCGGTCACCGGCGCGGTCATGCTGGAGGGTGGAAGCCGTCCGCCAAGCTCGAAGATGTATCTCGTCCTCACCAACCGCATCTCGCGCGAGAACTTCTCCGCCCAGGTTTCAGGCAAGGGGATGTTCGACTTCAACGACAACGAAATTCGTCCCGGAACCTATGAGGTGCTGCTGGCCAACGCGCCGGGATTCCAGATGAAGAACATGCTGGCCAAGGGTGCTCGCGTGGTCGGACAGACCATCGAGATCAGCGGGGGCAGTGTGCAGCTCGTGGTCACCGCCACCCACGCGGTTGCGCGCATCAACGGCGTCGTGCTGCGTGACGACAAGCCGTTCGCCGGTGCGATGGTCATTCTGGTGCCACGCAATCTCGCCGGCAACCTGACGCTCTTCCGCCGCGACCAGAGTGACAGCGACGGCACGTTCACCCTTCCTGAGGTGCTTCCAGGTTCCTACACCGTGATCGCGCTGCAGAACGCCTGGAACCTCGACTGGGGCAGCGCCACCGTCCTGCAGCCGTACCTGAAGGACGGCACGCCCGTAGTGGTCACCGGCGAAGGCAAGATCAACGTCAGGGTGCAGCTGCAATAATCCCATCGAAGAGCTTGAGTCATCGGAGCAACCGCGCCTGGCGCTGCTAGAATTGCATAGCTATGGTACTCAGCACCTCATCCGCGCGGGCCGCTGCGTCAGCTTCCGCCCAGGTTGAGCCTGTGCCCATGCTCGACCTCAAGCGGCAGTACGCGTCGATCAAGGACGACATCGCCGCCGCGATCGAGCGGGTGCTGACCTCGCAGCACTTCATCGGCGGGCCGGAACTGGAGGCATTCGAACGCGAATCAGCCGCCTACCTTGGCGCGCGATTCTGCGTGGGTTGCGCCTCCGGGACCGACGCGTTGTGGCTCGCACTGGAAGCCGGCGGGGTTCGTCCCGCGGACAGCGTCATCACCTCCCCCTTTACGTTTTTTGCCTCTGCCAGTTCGATCTCGCGTTGCGCGGCGGAACCAGTTTTTGTGGACGTCGATCCCGCCACCTTCAATCTCGATCCTGCCTGCGGTAGAGAAGTTGCTCAACGGACCGAACTCCGTGCGTGCTGTCATGCCGGTCCACCTCTACGGCCAGTGCGCCGACATGGAGGCCTTCGGGCGAATCGCCCAGCAGCACGGCGTTGCCATCATCGAAGATGCAGCGCAGGCCTTCGGCGCGAGTTGGAGCGGCAAGAAGGCCGGCACCCTGGGACGCGCGGGCACGTTCAGCTTCTATCCCACGAAGAACCTCAGCGCCTACGGCGACGGCGGAGCCGTCACCACTGACGATGAAGAACTGGCGGCGCATGTGCGGAGGCTGCGCAATCACGGCAGCCGTGAGCGCTACTACCACGAAGAGATCGGCTGGAACAGCCGTCTCGATGCGATACAAGCGGCCGTGTTGCGCGTCAAGCTGAAGCACATCGACCGCTGGAACCAGCAGCGCCGCGCGGTGGCATCAAGGTACGACGCACTCTTCGGCGGCTCGGGGCTGGTGAAGGCGGGCGCGTTGACCGTGGACGCCCAGGCCCCCATCGGCCTGTTGCAGACGCGTCCTGAGGCCTTCCACATCCATCACCAGTACGTAGTGCGAGCGTTTCGACGGGACGAGCTGCGCGCCTTCCTCACCGAGCGCGGCATCGGCACCGAAATCTACTATCCGGTGCCACTGCACCTGCAACAAAGCTTCGCTTACCTGGGATACAAGGCGGGCGACCTGCCCGAGTCGGAGCGCGCAGCGCAAGAAACCCTGGCCCTGCCCATCTTCCCCGAATTGCGCGAGGACGAGCAGCAGCGGGTGGCTGCCACGATCGCCGACTTCTACGGCCGCATCTACTGAGTATTACGCAATACGCTGACAATCTCTTGAATTGTGATCACGAGCGCAGCGAGGGGATCTGCTTTCCCTCCCCCAGCGAAGATGCAGATTTCCGGCGCCGGGTGCCACACACAACCCTGCTTTTGGCTTGTGTCGGTCTTTTCGTCCCGATCACCAAAACCTGTACCCATAACACCGTTCCCCACCAGCTTGTCAGCGAGTGCCGCGAGCAGCACAGCAGAACCTTGTCCCACAGCCGAATCCCGCGGTCCACCTGTTCGTAGATGTCATCGCCTGGCAGCATCTGCTTCTCATCCAGCCAGCACCGGACGCCGCGCCCCTGCAGCGCATCATGCAGCCGCCGCGCGGGTGCCCCATCCTTTCCCTATCTTTTGGGAAAGGGTGGGAGAATCCAACTCCCACAATTTGTCATCCCGAGCGAGAACGCGCGGAACGATGCGCGTTCGAGTCGAGGGATCTGCTTTTTCTGACAACCGACAACTGACCACTGGCAACTAACGATGGCCGCATGACCTCGCTTGCTTCCGCGATGCTACGGTACTCCAATTTCCAATGACGGTGTCACCCTGAGCGAGGACGAGGAAGTGATCCGGCTCTCACACCGCGCCAGCCGTCTTGAGTGGCAGCCATGCGTCAATTCTAGTGCCTTCCATGGGCCGCGCTTGAATTTCCAATTTCCCTCCTAGCAGTCGTAAGCGTTCCTCCATGCTGTGAATACCAATTCCGCGCTCTGCTGGCGGCTCGTTCGAATCAAAACCTCTTCCACGATCGGAAACTGACAAGTGGAGCCTCCCGTCTAGCTGTTCCAGGCGAACCTCGGCCCGGTTGACACCGCTGTGCCTCTTTATGTTCCGCAGAGCCTCCTGGGTGATGCGGAACATACACAGCGCGGCGTCTGCCGGGGTGCCACGGGGAACATTCTCATGCACAAAATCGACCTGTACTCCCTGTTGTTCCGCGAACTCCTTGCAGAACGCTTCCAGGCCAACGAGCAGCCCTAGACTTTCCAAAGTAGAAGAATGCAGGCGGTGTGATAAGGAGTGCAGATCTGCACCGAGCTCGCTGACGTGATCAAAAAGTTCATTGACCTTCTGGCTTATTTCGCCTGAAGAGTCTCCAACGTTCTCAGCCAACTGTTCCAGGTCAAGCGCCAGCATCGCTACCCGTTGGTTGTAGTCGTCATGAATCTCGCGGGCGATTCGCTTGCGCTCTTCGTCTTCTGCTTCGATCAAACGACCGCTTAACCTGGCAAGGCCCTCCTCCGCCCGCTTGCGCTCCGTGACGTCAGCGATCACGGAAAGAGCGCACGGCTTACCATTGACCTCAATCAATTCTGCTGAACCGAGAGTTGTCCGAATCTGACCATCTTTTCTGCGAATCCTGATTTCCAAGTCTCGCACGTTGCCCTCGGCGAGAAGCTGTTGAAGGAACAGCGACCTTTGATGGGGATCTGCCCAAAGGTTGATATCTGCCGGGCTCCGGCCGATGACTTCATCTCGGCACCAACCAGTTTGTTGTTCGAAAGTCTCATTGACGTCAAGGTAGCAACCATCCTTCGTACTGGATATGCTGATGGCAAGAGGACTCTGTCGAAACGATTTAGAGAATTTTTCCTCTGATCTTGTAAGCTCTTCCTCTGTTTTTCGCCGTCGGGCTCGTTGCCAGAGGAGTCCAAGAATAGCCGCGGACTGCACCAATACAAGAAAAATGGCGGCGAAGACATACCGCTTATATAACTCCCAAAAGCTCGGCTGCCGATGGAGCACGATGCTGCCCGGCGGAAGGTCCTTTTCGTTCATCCCCCAGCGCTTGAGCGCCTGCCAGTCGAACATGTAGGCATGGTTGCTGGTGACGACGGGGATATCCTCGGGCTTTTCGCCGTTGAGAACCCGGACAGCCATCTCTGCCGCGACGCGACCGTCGTCGGCCCAGTTCACCAGATCGCCCCCGACCGTTCCTGCCCTAAGATCCACATCGTCCATTACGAAGACAGGAGCATTCGCTGCACCGGCCACCATCGGTATCGATTGAGCTGAATCGATAAAGAGGTCTCCCGCTGCATCTTGCGTGATTGCAGTGTGATAAACAATCGTATCGCTGGGTAGATGCCTGAGCCTCTCAAGCAGTACGGGCATGGTCAAGTCAAAAAGGTACTCGATTTGAAGCTTCGATTCGTAGTTGTGGAAACTCTGCTTGGTGACGGCTTCGAATCCTTCGTCAAACTTACCCATTCCGCCGACCACCACCACGCGCTTGGTGCGGGGCAGCAAGTGCAACGCCGCTTTCAAGGTTCCCTCAGGGTGAAACTGGGCCAAAACACCAGTAAAGGGCATGCCGTGCATTAGCTGGTCCGGAATTCCGCCCCAAACTCCGCAGAAGATAATTGGGCTACCCTGGAACTTGTCGTACAGCTTGGCGATGAACTTCAGGGACTCCGGCCCGGCGGCAACAATCACGTCGGGCTTGCGGGCCGAGTATTTTTGAATAAACTCTACTCGAAACCTGTCATTGGAAACTCGGTCCGGAAATAGGGTGAGATCCAGGCTCTCCTGATAGAGCTCGATCCGGTACGGAGATTTTTCTAGACCAGTGAGGACTGCGTGATCGACTTCCGCGAAGCCGGGTGACGAGATAATGCCAAGGTCGTTAACAATGAGCACGCGCCGGACTTCCCTCATGGGCGACTCTGCCGTTGACCGCGACACTAGCAAGGCCACAGCAACAACAGAAAAGACGAGCGTGCGCCCTGCTGCTCTCACCGATTCCGAGAAGTGGGATTGCGCGGGATTGCGCCGACCAAAACCCAAAGACCGGCCGGCGATCTGCTCCTCCAGATAGGGCGGCACCACCAACCTCCAGCCTTTGTTTATCGATCGAAACCAATATGAGATCAATCACGACCGCGCCGGACCAGGACGCCACGCGTCACCCCAATCGGTCAGGGAGATCAGTATAGTACTTACCTTTCGCCCCAGTGGAGCCTCGCGGACGGACTGATTAGATAACCGTGTCGGCTCCGCGCCGCCGGGTAAACTTGGTGCGTTCAAAGCAACCAAGGCTCGGAGGAAAGGAGCCGAGCACATGAAGATTGTAGGATGTGATTTACACACGCGCTACCAGCAGATTGCGATGCTGGACACCGAGACCGGCGAGCTGACGGAGCGCCGTCTGGAACACGCCCAGGGAGAGGCCCGCACCTTCTACGCCGAGTTGCAGGGGCCAGTGCGAGTGGGCAGGTGGCCCACATATCCCGTGGCCCATATTTGCCTGCCGTTGGCAAATGTGGGGCTTTTGCGGACCCAAAACTTCCCACTGAACACCTGCCCGTGACCGCCGTCACCGACGCGGACACCAAGTTCATTGGCGGGCGACCCATTCCAGCGAGCGTGAGCGAGTTTGAGTGGGGTTTTTCGCCGCGCTCATCCATCGAGTTTGCACCCACGACACTCCCGTCCCGGCAGGGACGGAATATCTAAGCCCAGTGCTTCAGCACTGGGGCAGCCCACCCCAAACCCCCGAGTCCCGGAGCCGGTTTACCGGCAAAGGGACGCCATATGTCCTACCCGAACACCTGCTCCTGATCGATTTTCGGCCGGTGGCCCACATATCCCGTGGCCCATATTTGCCTGCCGTTGGCAAATGTGGGGCTTTTGCGGACCCAAAACTTCCCACTGAACACCTGCCCGTGACCGGCGCCACCGACGCAGACACTCAGCTCATTGGAGAATGTGCTTCACAACTTAACGACACCCTCAACAATCCTTCCTCTTTCGAGAGTGTTGGAGGCCTTTTCTTTTTCAGGGTGGAAGCACCACGCTTTAGCGTGGTGAAATGAGTCGAGAGAGAAAATTTGGGCTTCAGCCCTGGCTTCATCCAATGCCCCACGCCCCGCAAGAAATCCGCACCTTCTTCGTGACCGCAGGAACCTGGGAACGCCGTCCTATCTTTCGTGCCGAACCCATGGCGCATCTCTTCCTCAACACTCTGCAAAACTATCGCGCGCAAAATAAATTCGAAGTGCACGAGTTCGTTCTCATGCCCGATCATTTCCACGTACTTCTTACGCCCGCACCGGACGTTCCTCTGGAAAAGGCCGTCCAACTCATCAAGGGAGGCTTCTCGTTTCGCGTCAAAAAGGAATTGGGGTCGAGCACGGAGATCTGGGGCACGGGATACTCCGAACATCGCGTCAAAGATGCAATCGACTACGTACGCCACGTCGCATATATCCACGAGAATCCGGTGCGCGCGCGATTAGCCGAGCATGCCGCAGCCTATCCGTTTGGTTCGGCATCCGGCAGATGGCCAACGGATCCTACCCCGCCATGGCTGAAGCCATGACCAAACGAGCACCGGCTGGTGGCCCACATATCCCGTGGCCCATATTTGCCTGCCGTTAGCAGTTGTGGGACCTTTGCCGCAGCTATCGAACCCAAAGCGCACTCCTACCGAAGGCCATTTCCGACCGAACACCTGCCCGTGACCGCCGTCACCGACGCGGACACCAAGTTCATTGGCGGGCGACCCATTCCAGCGAGCGTGAGCGAGTTTGAGTGGGGTTTTTCGCCGCGCTCATCCATCGAGTTTGCACCCACGACACCCCCGTCCCGGCAGGGACGGAATATCTAAGCCCAGTGCTTCAGCACTGGGGCAGCCCACCCCAAACCCCCGAGTCCCGGAGCCGGTTTACCGGCAAAGGGACGCCATATGTCCTACCCGAACACCTGCTCCTGATCGATTTTCGGAGCTAGGCTGAGGTTTGAGGGCGTTTTTCTTTGCTCACGCCGCGAACACCCGAGCCCGCAGGGCGGCATTTGTTTTAGCCGTGGGCGTCAGCCCGCGGACAAATGTCGAGCAGAACCCTCCTTCCTCTCTGCCGAAGGCTCGCGCGCAGGCGCAGCCGGAGCGCACAAAACAATGCTTTTCGTCCATTGTAGCTAAGCTTTCCTGCCGCGTTTCTTGTGTACCGACGCGTTCTTCTCGCGCCGCAGCTGCCATGCTGTGCGCAACGCTCCGGTGAGGACATCCTCGGGCGCAGCGGACAGGCGTATGTGCGTCATGCCCGTCCGGCCCCACCCTCCCTTGATGGGAAGAAAGACTTCGGGCAACTCCTCGACGAACATGGACTGCTGCTCCGGCGTGAGCATTAAATTGCCGTACCCATGATTGGCGGACGCGAGGGTGGCGAAGATTCGTCCCCCGACTCGGAAGTCGGGGCTACCCATGTGAGCGCCTTCTTCCGCCCCTTCGAGGCTGAGGGCAATGCGGCGGAAATCGTCAGGAGTCATAAGCGGCTGGGGAAATTCTAGCTCAGTCACGCGGAAGCGTGGAGCGCTGGTGGCCCACATATCCCGTGGCCTATATTTGCCTGACTTTGGCAAATGTGGGGCCTTTGCTGCGCCCTATCGGACCCAAGCGCACTCATCTGAGGGCCATTTCCAACTGAACATCTGCCCGTGACCGGCGTCACCGACACAGACACTGGGTTCATTCCAGAATGCGCTGACAACTTAACGACGCCCTCAACAATCCTTCCTCTTTATTGAGGCTTGAGGGCGTTTTAATCTCTGTCCTTGTAATTCAAGACCCTCGCAGCGCCGGCACCCTCGCCCGGACGCCCCGAGGGTCTTTGTTCTTTGACATCTTGATCCCCTAACTCTTTTGTTTCTGCGAATTTGCCTGTAACTCCTTTGTTTCTGCAGAATTTGCCGGCATTTTCTTCCTACCCCCTTGATTCCATTAGCCCGAGGGGGAGGGGGTACCTAAACGTTCTTACTTATTGCTTATTGCTTATTGCTAAGGATTCTTATGACCCAATATCCAACCTGCACTCACATGAAAGAAGACGGAACCTACTGCGGCTCTCCCGCTTTACGGGACCGCAAATACTGTTACTACCACCTCATACAGCGCGGCCGACGCCTGCGTCGCGCCCGAGCCCTTCGCGATCAGGTGAACTACCGGCTCGACCTTCCACCCCTGGAGGACCTTGCCTCGGTGCAAGTCGCGCTCTCTGAGGTGATTCAGGCGCTGGGTAGCGGCCAGCTCGACCAACGCACCGGCGGAAAAATGCTCTACGGCATCCAGCAGGCCGTCTCTTTAATGAAGTACCGGGCCCAATTGGAGGCAGCGCAGCCGCAAGCCGAGCCAGAACAGGCCCCGGCCGTCGCTGCCGCCCATATCCAGGAGTATCCCGGCTTCGAACAGGAATACTCGATCAATCCCGGAGGCGATGTCGATACCGAGACCCTCTGGACCCTGCGCAAAGCCGACGAGGAGGCCGAGCTCCGTCACTCCGACGGCTTCCCCGTACCGCCACCCGGCCTTCGCCCCGGCTCGCTCCAGTACCGCATCTATCGCGAAGCCGCCTATCAGGAACTGAACACGAAAGTGAACAGCATGAATCATCAGCTGCGCGAGTACTACGAGATGAAACGCAAAGAGGGTGAGAAATTGAGAAAGGAGATGATGTCCGCCGTCCCCGCGCCCCAGCCTGTCGCCGAAAGCGCTTAAGACTTCGCCAAATGCTCCAACTCAGTGGTGCTTCTTCTTTTTGGACGATGACTTCTGTTTGGAGGCGGATTTCTGGGCCTTGGCATTTGCCCGTGCCTTTTGCCGCGCCGCTAGGTCGGCGTCGTGACGTGCTTTCTGGTCAGCCAGTTCCTCGGGGGTGAGAACGCGGCGCACGATGGGGCCATTCATCTTGTAGGTAGCATCCACGATCTGGCCGGTGGCGTTCATCTTGCGGATGGTGAAGGTAGGCAGGTCGCCTTCTTTGTCGAACACGCGTGGCCGACCGTCACCGGCAGATAGCCTTCCATGTTGCGCTCGCGGTAAGCCGTTTCATAGCGGTGCTTGTTGCGATTGCGAGTGAAGACGCGGATCTGGTTGTAATCGTAGGGTAGTCCGTCTTTCGGCTCGTTCAATAGCACCAGGTATTGCGCGATCTGCTTGGGCTGATCGTCGATGGTCTCCTCCACCGTGTTCAGCACGAAGTAGCCCACGATGCGCTGACCTTCGGCGTACTGCGCGACGTCGAGCGGCACATCGAGATCGATCATCCGCATCAGCACCCAGCCAGCGTGGCCAGCCGAGTTTCGCACCAGGTACCAGTCTTCCATTCTGGGCTTGGGCGGCTCAGGTTGCTTGGCGTCATCGGCAGCAGGCGGTTTGTCTTTGTCTTCACGTCTCGCTGGGTTGGAGTCTTTGCGCTCTCCGGCGCCGCAGCCGGCTGTGGCGGCGGCGGGGTCTTGGGGGCGTTTCTGTCGGTGGTGGCGCGCTTCAGGATCTCGACCTTCTCGCCATCCTTGAGCTGGTAGAGGTGCTCGCCATCGCGGGACGGGGTAATGTGCATGTTGAGCTCGGCGCGCGTGGCCCCGTGCGCCTGCACCGCCATTCCCGTGCTGTCCTGGGCCAGCTTCTGGAATCCGTCGTAGATTTCCTGCGACACCAGGCTGCGTTGTTCGACCCAGCCCTCGACTCCGGCGTCGGTGCGTACTCGCAGGAAGCGTCGCTGCCGGTCGATCACTTCGACCCGGTCGCCGTTATGTACCGTCCCCACCTTGCTGTACATGGTGGCGACGCGGTCGCGCAGGCTGGTTTCCAGCGCCGAGACGTACATGTATTCATGCTTGGTGATGACCGAGCGCTTGCAGGCGGGCAACGCAACCAGCAACAGGAGGGCCCCAAACGCCACAAGTGTCCGCAGGAAATAAGGGCGGGAAGAATTTACCAACACCACATTTCACTATAACGCAGCGAGGCGCGGGGCTGAGGCGACGCGCTATTTGCAAAGCTGGTGCACGGAGGAAAAGAAGCAGTGACTTTGCTTCTCACCTCCGTGCGAACCGGTATCTTGCTACCAGACGCGACAGGCGGGCTTGCGCACCATCGGCGCACCGGCCTTGCATCCGAACGCCTTGGCGAAATCCGCCGAATTCGACACCGCGCCATTGACACGGTACTTGGGGTCAGAGTGCGGGTCCGAGAGCGCCTGCAGCCGGATAGCCTCCGGGGTCTGGTTCTCGCACCATATCTGCCCATAGCCGAGGAAGAAGCGCTGGTCGGGGGTGAAGCCGTCGATAGTCTTCTCTGGATTGGCTGCCAGCACGTCGAGCAGGGCCATGTGGGAGATGCGCAATCCGCCATTGTCGGCGGTGTTCTCGCCCAGCGTCAGCTTGCCCTTGATGTGCACATCGTCAACCACCACGAAGCCGTCGTACTCTTTGACGAAACACTCCTCCAGCTTGTCGAATTCCTCACGGTCCTTCGGCGTCCACCAGTTCTTCAAGTTGCCCTCGGCATCGAACTGGCTGCCTTCATCGTCAAAGCCGTGCGTGAGTTCGTGACCGATGACCACGCCGATGCCGCCGAAGTTGACGGCGTCGTCGGCCTTCTGGTCATAGAAAGGTGGCTGCAGAATTCCCGGCGGGAAAATTCACGTTGTTCTCCAGCGGATTGTAATAGGCGTTCACCGTCGGCGGGGTCATGTCCCACTCGTTACGATCCACGGGCTTTCCGATCTTCTTCAGCTGGCGATCAAAATCGAACTGGTTAGCGCGCAGGGAGTTACCCATGGCATCGCCGCGCACAATGTTCAGCGAACTGTAATCGCGCCACTGGTTGGGATAGCCGATCTTGTTGTCGATGCGCGAGAGTTTCTCCAGCGCCTGCTTTTTGGTTTCCGGGGTCATCCATGAAAGGTCGCTGATGTCGGCCTTAAGCGCGGCTTCCAGCTCGTGCACCATCTTCAGGGTGCGCGCTTTGGCTTCAGGCGGAAAGGCCTCGGCCACATAAGCCTGGCCCAACGCCTCGCCGAGATCGGCGTCGGTGTACTGGACGCAACGCTTCCAGCGTGGCCGCAGTTCCTTGGCGCCCCGCAGGGTCTTGCCGTAGAAGTCGAAGTTCTCATCGACAAAGGCCTTGGGCAACATGGGAGCAGCGGTGTGCAGCGTCTGCCAGCGCATGTACGTCTTCAGGGCGTCCAGATCGTTGTCCGCGACAACCTTGTTCATCCCCTTCACAAAATCGGGCACCGCAACGTCAAGGCTGGTGAAAGTTGGCGCCGGGATGGTGGTGAAGTATTCGTTCCAGGTGAAACTGGGACTGAGCTGCTGGAGTTCACCGACCGTCAGCTTGTGATAGACCTTGTTGGGGTCACGCCGCTCGGTGAGGTCCATTGACGCCTTGGCCAAATCGGTTTCAAGCTTCATCACGGTCTTGGCATCGGCGGCAGCTTTCTCCGGCGACTCTCCATCCAGCTCGAACATCTTGGCAACGTGCTTCTCATATTTCTCGCGCAGTTCGACGGACTTGGCGTCGGTCTTGAGGTAGTAGTCGCGGTCGGGAAGGCCGAGTCCGCCCTGGTCGGTTCCCGCGATCTCCATCTTGGAATCCTTGGCATCAGGCTCAGAACCGAATGCGAACATCGCCTTCACTCCACTGTTGTGGAGATAGCCGACCAGGACCGGAAGCTGCGACTTGTTCTGCATGGCGGCAATGCGATCCATGGCCGGCTTCAGAGGAGCCGTACCCTTGGCCTCGATGCCGGCTTCGTCCATGCAGGAGTAGTAATAGTCGCCAATCTTCTGGTCTACCGCGTCGCGGGCCGGGTTGGCCGCCGACTGCTTGTCCAGAATGCTGCGCAGAATGATCTGGTTGCGCTCGTGCAACTCGCTGAAGCGTCCCCAGCTGGACTGGTCGGGGGGAATGGGGTTGTTTTTCAGCCAGGTACCGCAGGCGTAGTGGTAGAAGTCGTCACAGGGCTCGACCGACTTGTCGATGGCGGTCAGATCGAAGCTGGAAATACTGGCCGCCGGCTTGGTGGAATCGCTGCTCGCGTTCTGGGCCAGCGCGGAAGTTCCGGCCAGCAGCACTACGCCAGCCATCAGGATCAAACGTCTCATGGTTACCTCGCTTGAAATGTTAGAGCACAAATCTTGAGAGCTCTCGACTCCTATACGTCAAATGAAGGCCCGCGGTTCTTGGCTCTTGGGATAGTACTTACCATACCCGGCAGGCGTTTTCGCTCACCATGGGCTGGCCGGCCTTGCATCCAAAAGCCTGCTGGAACGCGGCCGAGTTCTGCACTGCGCCATTCACTCGCCAGCGTCCCGGCGAGTGTGGATCGGTCAAGGCGCGCTTGCGCGCCTCCTGATCGGTCACGTTCTGGCACCAGATCTGCCCATACGCCAGGAAAAATCGCTGCTGTGGCGATGTAGCCGTCGATGGGCTTCACCGGAGTGTTGCCGATGATGTCGGTCAGCGCCATGTAGGCCAGCTTGAGGCCGCCGTTGTCGGCGGTGTTCTCGCCCAGCGTCAGCTTGCCGTTGAGCTTTACCTCGCCCTTGTCGTCTTTCACTGCCACAAAGCTGGAGTACTCGTTGGCGGTGCAATCGGCGCGCTGCTCGAATTCCTTGGCGTCGGCAGGCGTCCACCAGTCCTTGAAATTGCCCTGAGCATCGTACTTGCGGCCCTGGTCGTCGAAGCCGTGAGTCAGTTCATGGCCGATCACCACCCCGATGCCGCCATAGTTTACCGCGTCGTCCATCATCTTGCTGTAGAACGGAGGCTGCAGAATCCCCGCTGGGAAGTTGATGTCGTTCATGGGCGGGCGATAGTAGGCATTGACCGTCGGCGGAGTCATGCTCCAATCCTTGCGGTCAGTGGGCTTGTCGATCTTGTCATACCGGCGCTTGACCTCAAACGCAGTGGCGCGTTCGGTGTTGCCCGCGTAGTCGTCGGACTTGATGACCACACTGCTGTAATCCCGCCACTGGTCGGGATAGCCGATGTTGTTCACGATCGCGTTCAGCTTTTCGTAGGCCTGCTTCTTGGTGGTGTCCGACATCCAGCTCAACTGGCCGATGTCCTGCTGCATCGCGCTCTCGATGGCCTTCACCATCTTCAGGGTGCGTTCTTTGCCGGCGGGACCGAAGGTCTTGTCGACGTAGAGCTGACCGAGTGCCATGCCGAGCTGCTGATCGGTGGCTTTCACACAGCGCTTCCAGCGCGGCGCCATCTCTTGCTGTCCCGACATGTACTTGCCGTTGAACAGGAAATCTTCCTCGACGAACGCTTTGGTCAGCAGCGGGGCCTGGTCGTCAATCGTCTTCCAGCGCAGGTAGGTCTTCCAGTCGGCGACTGGCAAGGAGACGAGTTGAGCGTTGACCTGCTTGAAGAAGTCGGGATTCCCTACGTTCAGCGTGCTGAACTTGGGCGAGCCGTTGTCGGCGAAGTATTCGGTGAGGTCGAAGTTGGGAGCAGCAGCGGCGATTTCCGCGACCGTCATCTTGTGGTCGCGCATCTTGGGATCGCGGCGCTGGGTGCGGTCCATCGAAGCCTGAGCCAGTCCGCTCTCAATCGCCAGCACGGTCTTGGCTTCGGCAGCGGCAACTTCGGGCTTGTCTCCCGCCAGCTCAAACATCTTTTGCACGTGCTCGACATATTTCTGGCGGGTTTCCACCGATTTCGCATCGTCTTTGAGGTAGTAGTCGCGGTCGGGCAGCGTCAGTCCGCCCTGATCGAGGTAGGCGATGGTTTCGCGCGAGTCGTGCATGTCGGGTTGCCCATAGAAGGCGAACAGCGCCGGTATGCCGGACCGGTGCATGGCAGCGACCTGCTTGATCACGTCCGAATTGGTCTTCACCGCGTTGATGCGTTCCAGTTCGGGGGTCAGGGGAGCCGTCCCCTTCTTCTCGATCGTCGCCTCGTCCATGCAGGAGCCGTAGAATGCGCCGACCATCTTCTCGGTGGCGGTGTGCTGACCGGGAGCCTGGGCCTGTTCCAGAATGTCGCGCAGGATGTAGAGATTGTGTTCCGCCAGTTCGTCAAAGCGCCCCCAGCGTGACTTGTCGGGCGGAACTGGATTGTTCTTCATCCAGTTGCCGCAGGCGTACTGATAAAAGTCGACGCATGGGTCGATGGACTTGTCGATCGCCGTCAGGTCGAAGCTGGGAATTTCCTTGGGAACACCGGAAGTTGATTTGGTGGATTGGGCGGAGCAGAGGATGGCGGCGAACAGCACAAGTACAACCGATAGACTACGCATCGGAATGATTGCCTCGCATCATGATTTCTTGTCCCGCGACGCCCCGACGGCGCCCGCAGAACCTTACGAAGGGTGGGGCTGGATGCGCCCGGATGAAGATGGAAGAATAGCGAAATCTCCAACCAGACACACTACTACAAACATTTTAGACTGGGAAATTCGTGGGAGGTGAGCAGATATCTTCGTGGTTGCGTGTCGCTAGAAGAGTTTCAGGTGGATCGTCAGGTATTTCTTGGGGTCCTTCTTGACTGCCGCGATCAGGTTCCGCGTCTCCACCAGCATCTGGTCGGCGTTGTTATAGAGCGATGGATCCACCGCCAGCTTGCCGATGGTTCCCTCGCCCTTGTCGATCCGGTCCAAAATGGCGTTCAGGCGGGTGACAGTGCTGTCCAGCTTGCGGGCCAACTCTTCGTCTTTGGCAAGCTTGCCCAGCGTTCCCTTGCCGGCGTTAATGTCGGAAATCAACTGGTTGGCCTTGGCCATGGTCTGATTGGCGTTGTCGTAGAGCGCCGGGTCTTTGATGAACTTGCCGATTGTGCCGTGACCGCTGTTGATCTCGTCGATGGTCTTGTTCAGGTTATCGACCGCGAGGTTGGCCTTGTTGTAGAGCTCGTCGCTGTTGAGCAGCTTGCCGATGCTTCCCTTGGTCGAGTTCGCAGCCCCTACGATCTGCTGCAATTGGGTGAGCATGTCATTGGCGCGGTTGAACAGGGACGGGTCGTAAATAATCTTTCCAATCGAGCCCTGCCCGCTTTGGATGTAGGTCAGGATGCTGTCGAGCCGTTTGACCAGGGTGTCAACGTTTTGCAGCGTGCCTTGGCTGGCGCGCACGACATCCTGCAACTGTGGCACGTCTTCCGTCGGCAACTCGGCGCCGTTCTTCAGCGGACCGCCCGTGGCTTTGCGGCAGTCTACATCCACGAAGACCTCGCCCAGCACGCCGGCGGTATTCATCGAAGTCTCGCAGTCGGACTTCATGTTGTCCTCGTACTTGGTGCTGATCTTCATGATGACTTCGACCGGGGCGAGCCTGCGTAGAGGATCGTTCACCACACGGATGCGGGTGACATTCCCGATATCAACGCCCTCGAGCCGGACCGGAGCGCCCACGCGCAGCCCGCCGGCGTTGTCAACGTAGGCGCGGATAAGAATTTTCTTGGTGAACAGGCCGGTGGTGCCGGTCATCAGGAAGATCAAAATCGCCAGCGTGACGCTGGCAATGATCACGGTCAGCCCAACCCGGAGCTGTGACCATTTCACCTGTTTTTCGCTCGGCACGTTCTAACGATCGCCCCTTCGGCACGGCGAATTTCGTAGCGCAAACGCTATGCAGGATTGGACTTCCGACGGCACTGGCATCATAGCATTTGGCAGTTGCCAGCGTCACCGTGCCCGACTGCACCGACCTGGCAAGAAAAATGGGGGAAACTGATTGCATTCCTCAGCGGAAGAGCACACAATTCGCTATCGCCGGGAAATCTCCGGCTGAAAGGAGCTGCGATACGATGAATACCAGGCGATCCAAGCTCGCGCTTCGATTGGTGGTGGTGTTGTCGCTCGCCAGCCTCGTAGCTTTCGTGATCGGCTGCAAGCGCCCAGCCCGCAACATCGAAGTAGTTTCACGCACGGAACTAACAGGAACGGTGAATGCCAGTGCAGTCAACGACCGTGTGGAAGCGACCATAAACATCGGTCGCGACGGCCATACGACTTGCCAGTTCGATCAACTTCCCAGCGGGTTCACGCCGGCCACTCTCGGCACCCACGCTTGAACGACGCATCACACGGCTGCTGGTCTGAGCAGCCTCGATGAAGCGCTGAATCTGTATGACCTGACGGGCGGAAACTACCATGTCACCCGCACCGTTTCCTATCCTGAGTTTCCGAACAGCCAGATCGTATATGACACGGCGGTGACGGCTGTTAACGACAAAGAGTGGTCCACCAAGATCACGATTTCCGGAACCTACGACGGCCCGACGGACGTCGTCGGGGTAAAGGACTACCGGATGGAATGGACGACCGACGGCAAGACGCTCTTCGAAAAGGGCAGCGCAACGCTCGAGCTGTCGTCCGGCCGTTCCATACAGAGCGTGTGGTCATCGTCGATCGTGCCGGACACACCTCGTTTCGACAAGTTTCCCGCTGGAGGAGAGACGGTAAACGTTACCTTTTCCCCGTTCAAGATCGAAGGGAACACGATGAGCTACGACTGGAAGGGGACGGTCGGCAAAATGGCTCGGCAATAGCACGGAAAAGCAGATTCCCCGCGGGGCTGAAGAACACCCTACGAAGCGCAAATGCGGCGCTTAGCGGGGACCCCCGTTCGCCCGCGAGGAATGACTTGCGTAAAGGACTTGGACGGCACGCCTGAAGCCGTGCCCCTTCAACCGCATTTTGAGACGCCGCCGTCGAATGCTGAGGCCTTACAGATCCAGTTCTGCCCGGATCATGTTGTCCTCCAGGTTCGAGAACATCTTGAAGCCCAGCTTGACGCAAAGCGCCCGCATCTCGCGGTTCTCGGGAAGCATGTTCGAGACGAGCTTCTTGAGCTTGGCCTCGCGTGCCACCTGAATCAGGCGGGTGTAGAGTTCCGTGCCGAGGCCTTTGTGCTGGGCTGCGTCGATGGCCACCGCCGCTAATTCGGCTTCATCGCGGCCATGGATTTTGCTCAGGCGCCCGATTGCCAGCAACTCCGGCTCGCCGGCTTCGTTCTTGCGCTCGGCCACCAGGGCCATCTCGCGGTTGTAGTCGATAAAGCAGATTCGCGTCAGCCGCTCGTGCGCCGTACGTTGGGTCAGCTTCAGCGGCTGGAAATAACGCAGGTAGACGCTTCTCTCCGACAGCTTCTGGTGGAAGGGAATCATCAGCGGCTCGTCCTCCGGGCGGATGGGCCGGATCACGACGTCATTGCCGTCCTTCATGGTCCAGTTCGAAACCAGCTTCACGGGGTATGGGTGAATGGCCGGCTCCGGCAGTTGATCGGCCGTTACCTCCTGACCATACACCACGACGCGCGCGTCCAGTGCCAGCAGCCGATCGGAAGAGGCCAGCAGCGGATTGATGTCAATCTCCTTGATCCACGGCTGTTCCACCAGCAACTGGCTGAAGCGCACCAGGAGCTCTTCCAGGGCTTCGATGTCTACCGGCTTGCGCCCACGCACGCCCTTGAGTGCGGTGAAGATCTTGGTCTGCTCCATCATGCGGCGCGCCAGCGTGGAATTGAGCGGGGGCAACGCCAGGGCGCGGTCCCGGAACACCTCAACCAGTTGTCCACCGGTGCCGAACAGCATGACCGGCCCGAACTGCGAGTCCACGCTGCTGCCGATGATTAATTCGTAGCCGTCGAGCTTGATCATGGGCTGCACCGTAACGCCCTGGAAATGTTCCGCGCCCACCTTCTCGGTGACCGAAGATTTGATCGCCTGGAATCCCTTCCTAACCGCGTCGGCATCCCTAAGGTTGAGCAGCACGCCACCGACATCGGTTTTGTGAGTGATGGTCATGGAGTACAACTTGAGGACCGTCGGAAAGCCGATTTCCTGTGCAGCCTTCACGGCCTCATCTTCGGTCGCAGCAATTCGCGTCTCCACCGTGGGAATGCCGTAGGCCGTCAGCAACTGCTTCGACTCGTACTCCGTCAGAATGGTGCGGCCTTGCTGGCGCGCGTCGCGGATGATGCGTTCTGCCTTGCCTCGCTGCAACTCCGCGTCTTCGTGATGCGGCAATGTCGGCGTTTCGTAGAGTCCCTTCAGGTTGTAGGAGTAGCGCCACATGTAGTTGAAGGCGCGCACCGCGCTGTCAGGAAACTGGAAGGTGGGAATGCCGGCCTGGTTGAGGATTTGCTCACCCGCCGCCACCTCTGCGCCGCCCATCCAGCTGGCCAGCACCGGCTTGCCGAATCCCTTGGCATAGGGTTTCAGCTTCTCGGCGATCAATGTGGGATTGGTCATGTCCTGCGGAGTGAGGATCACCAGCATGCCGTCGATCGCGGGATCCTTGGCAGCAATTTCCAGCGACTTGGCATAGCGTTCCGGTTCGGCGTCGCCCAGGATGTCCACCGGATTGTTGTGGCTCCACTGAGGAGGCAGGATCTCGTCGAAAGCCGCCATCGTTGCGGGAGAGAGTTCCGCCAGTTCGCCTCCACCCGTGACCAGCGCGTCGGTAGCCAGCACACCGGGTCCGCCCGCGTTGGTCAGGATGGCCAGCCGGTTGCCGCGCGGACGGGGTTGCTTGGCCAGCACATCGGCCATGAAGAAGATGTCGGAAATGCTGGTGACCCGCAGTACGCCGCTGCGCCGAAATGCGGCGTCGAGCACCTCGTCGCTTCCGGTCAACGCTCCGGTATGCGAAGCCGCGGCCTTGGCCGCAGCGGCCGTGCGTCCCGCCTTGATCACGATGATGGGTTTGGTGAGCGAAACTTCGCGTGCTGCCGACAGAAAAGCGCTGGCATCGCCGATCGACTCCATGTAGATGACAATGCTGTGGGTGCGGGGATCGCTGCCGAAGTAGTCGACCAGATCGCCCCAACTCACGTCCAGCATCGAACCTGTCGAAACGAATGAGCTGAATCCCACATTCTCGCGCAAGCTCCAGTCGAGAATGGCGGTCAGCAGCGCCCCGCTCTGGCTGATGAAGGCCACGTTGCCGGGGCGCGCGATGGTATGAGCAAAGGTGGCATTCAGGCCCCGGACCGGGTTCATCACCCCCAGGCAGTTGGGACCGATCAGGCGCATCTTGCCCCGTATGATCTGGGTGATGCGCGCCTCCAGTTCCTTGCCGTGCTCGCCGTGCTCCTTGAACCCCGCCGAGATCACGATGCCGGCAGGAATCCCCATCTCCACCGACTCAGCCAACAGATCGGGAACCGTGTCAGCCGGCGTAGTCACCACCACCAGGTCAACTTTGTCCGGCAGGTCTGTCACCTTGGGATAGGCCTTGATTCCCAACACGTTAGGGCGCTTCGAGTTCACCGGGAAGACGGTGCCTCCGAACGGGCTGCTCAACAGGTTCCAAAGCACCGAGCGGCCCACGCTGCCAACCCGCTCAGTGGCGCCGATGACGGCCACACTGCGAGGCGCGAACAGGGGATCGAGCGGATGGCTTTCGGAGCGATAAACGTCAGAGGATGGGTCGGCCTTGGCCGATGGTTTGCTGCTTTGCACGGCGGTAGTCATGGAAGTCCTCACGAACAGGTATCAAGTTCCAGTCTAATCCGACCAATCTCATATTCAGGTCACATTCACGTCACTTGGCAGAGTGATTTACGTCACGTCGTAACTCTTTGGGACGGCTGTGCGGGTCATTCCCGGCGCAATAACCGCGCAATGGTACAATCATCGTTTCCTGCACTAGCTCTGCGGCGATACGCCTTCTGAATGGGATCCTGACTCTTGGCACAGTACACGACTGAAGACCGCTCCATCACCTACGCCGATGCCGGAGTGGACATTGAGCGCGCCAATCGCACCAAGCAGCGCATCAAGTACCTCGCCCATAAGACCTTTAATCGCGGAGTCTTAAGCGAAATCGGTGGCTTCGGCGGGCTGTTTGCCATCGACAAGAAGAAGTACCTCGATCCCGTCCTGGTCTCCAGCGTGGATGGCGTCGGCACCAAGCTGAAGGTGGCCTTCGAGATGGGCCTGCATCACACCATTGGCGCTGACCTGGTCAATCACTGCGTCAACGACATCGCGGTGCAAGGCGCCACGCCCATGTTTTTCATGGACTATTTCGCCACCGGCAAGCTCCGTCCTGAAGTCGTCGAAAAGGTTGTCAGCGGCATCGCCGACGCATGCAAACAAAACGGTTGTGCCCTGATCGGCGGGGAGACCGCGGAGATGCCGGGCTTCTACCCCGACGGTGAGTACGACCTGGCGGGGTTCATCGTCGGCGTCGTGGACCGCCCCAAGATTATCACCGGCAAAGCTGTGGAGGCGGGCGACGTATTGATCGGAGTGCCCTCGACCGGACTGCACACCAACGGCTACTCTCTCGCCCGCAAACTGTTTTTCGAAATTGCCCGCTACACCCCGGATTCTTACGTCAACGAGATCAAGGGCAAAGTTGGGACCGAACTGATGCGCACCCACAAGAGCTACTGGCCCATCGTGCGCCGCATGATCGACGCCGAAGCAGTAAGCGCTATGGCCCACATCACGGGCGGCGGCATCACCGAAAACCTGCCGCGCGTGCTGCCCAAAGGCACGGGCGCCATCGTCGAGTTCCACTCCTGGCCGGTGCTGCCCATCTTCCAACATCTGCAGAACATCGGAAACGTCCCCCAGGACGACATGCTCCGCACCTTCAACATGGGCATCGGCATGGTCTTTGTCGTTCCCGCGAAGAAGTTCAAGAAAGCGCAGACCATCCTTGAGCGCTGCGGCGAGAAGGGCTATACCATCGGCCGGGTCGTCAAGGGCGAGCGCCGCGTGACCTACCAGTAGTCGATTCGGTTGGCATCTCAACCAAAAGTGACTATTCTTAGGTCATTGTGGCAAAGCAAGCAAAGCTCGCCGGCAAATTTGCAACAGCCGAAGACACGGCGAGAGCGCTCGGAGTACCTCCTTCGCGTTTGGATAAGCTGAAGGCGCTTGCTCGCGAAGTGATCTCCAGGCGCAACCGGAGAGCTGCGCCGAATGGCGCTAAGGCTGTTGCCACTGCCTCGGGCGCGAAAGTGGCCGTGAAATCCCGGGCCAAGAAGAGCTCCCGGCATGTCCCCAAAAAAAGCAGGACACCAGCGACGACTTAAACCGCCCGGCGATTACGTCTTCCTGAACCTACCCTACGACGCGAAGTTCGAGTCTTTGTTTCTTGCCTACGTAGCGGGCGTCAGCGCTTTCGGAATGCTGCCCCGTACTCCGCTTGAGATTCCGGGCGGTGGCCGCCGGCTGGACAATATTTTCAATCTTCTTCGCGACTGCCGCTATTCCATCCACGATCTCTCGCGAGTTCAGGTGACTCGAGCTGCCCCGCAGACCCCCAGGTTCAACATGCCCTTTGAATTGGGGCTGGCGGTGGCTCACCAGAAAGCAGGTGGCAAGCATACCTGGTTTGTCTTTGAACAAGTTGAGCGCCGCCTCTCGAAGTCGCTCTCGGACCTGGACGGCTCGGCGGTTTACCTACATCATGGCAAGCCGAATGGTGTTCTTGCCGAACTCAGTAATGCTTTCATCCGATCGAACCGGCAGCCCACCCTCGAGCAGATGGGTGCCATCTATCGCGACCTGAGGGCCGCAAAACCTGCCATCCTGCATGACGCCGGTGCGAAGACGCTTTTCGCCGCGCGTCCCTTCAAGGACCTTTCCACCCTTGCCAGTGCTCTCGCCGATGAAGTGATTCTGGGCAGTCATCGTTAGCGCGAGACGATTCCCATAATCTCTACGTCAGCAATCTGTTTTGCTCGTATGCACAAGCTTGTGGAAATTGCTGGGCATGCGGGAAACATCGGCGTTATCGTATTGCGTATGAAATGCCTCATCGCAGTCCTCGCGGTTCTTCTCTCCGCTCCTCTCATGTTTGCCGCCGACCTTACGGGAATCTGGTTGCACTCCGCCAAGCAGGCCGACGGTCACACCGACCGCATGGTCCTCGTCTTACAGCAAAGCGGAAATCAGCTCACAGGCAAGATCGAACATGCGTGGGGCTCGCTCAAGATCACCGAAGGCACCGTGGACGGCGACCATTTCACGATCACCGCCCCCATCAGCGACGGACGCCCTTATATCTGCGAAGGTAAGCTTGAGGGCGACAAGCTGCACTTCACCGTCCGCGATCCCAACGCCAAGCCCTACGACGTTGTGGCCGAGCGGACCAAGACCGATCCCTTCCAACTCGAGGGGCCGCCGGTCGCTCCTCCGGCGGTTCGCGATCTATCCGCTAACGGGTTGGCCAAAACCCCTCCCATGGGATGGAACAGCTGGAACCTATTCGCCGGGCGCATCGATGACAAGATCGTGCGCGAGATGGCTGACGCCATGGTTTCGAGCGGAATGCGCGACGCCGGGTATATCTACCTTAATATCGACGACACCTGGGAGGGCGACCGCGACGCCAGCGGCGTGATCCAGACCAACAACAAGTTTCCCGACATGAAGGCGCTGGCTGACTACGTTCATTCCAAGGGACTGAAGTTCGGGATTTACTCCTCGCCGGGACCTTACACGTGCGCGGGATACGCGGGCAGCTACGACCATGAGGCGCAAGACGCCAAGACTTACGCCGCGTGGGGTGTGGACTATCTCAAGTACGACTGGTGCAGCGCCGGCAGCCTTTATCCCGACTCGGCCATGCGCGCCGTGTATCAGAAAATGGCGGACGCGCTGCGCGCCACCAAGCGACCCATCGTGTACAGCCTCTGTCAGTACGGCCGCAACAATGTGTGGGAGTGGGGCGCTCTCGCTGGAGGCAACCTGTGGCGCACTACCGACGATATTAACGACACCTACAAGCGCATGATGGAGATCGTGGACACGCAGTCGGCCATCGCCAAGTGGGCCGGTCCCGGACACTGGAACGATCCCGACATGCTCGAGGTCGGCAACGGGGGCATGACCACCGATGAATACCGCACCCACATGAGCCTGTGGGCAATGTTCGCGGCGCCGCTTCTGGCAGGCAACGATGTTCGCAACATGTCGGCCGACACGCGCTCCATCCTGCTCAACAAGGACGTCATCGCCATCGATCAGGACCCACTGGGCAAGCAGGGGCAACTCGCGCTGAAGCGCGATGACGTGGACTACTGGAAGCGGGCGTTGAGCGGGGGTGGTATGGCCATCGCGGCCGTCAATCGAGCCAACGCCGCGGCCTCGGTGAAGATTCCGTGGAAAGAACTGGGCATCGAAGGGCGACTCGCTTTCAGGGATGTATGGGGTGGGCTGGGAGTGAAGGGGCAGTCCGACTCCAGCTTCACCATTCCACCGCACGGAGTGTTGCTGCTGCGGTCGGAAAAGGCGCATTGAGGGAGTAATTGCAGAATAGCGCAAGTGTAGCGAGGAATCTGCGTTGTCGCTGGGCTACGAAAAGCAGATCCCTCGCTCCGCTCGTGATGGCAAACCCTGTGAAAGCAGTAAAAGTCCCCTACTTCTTGGTTTCCGCAGGCGCGGGGGCTGCCGTCGGCAGGTCGGAGTTGAAGATATCGGCCCCCACTTTCCATTTGCCGTCGGGCTGCTTTTCCCAGACTTCCACGAACTTGCCATGGTCGGGGACTGAGTTGCCTTGCGCGTCTTTCATGGCCAACTGATAAGTGCCCATGATGTAAGCTAGATCGCCGGAACGCGCGACTTCCACCTTGCTGGCCTCCCACGATATCGACGCTCCGGGAGTGAGCAGCGGTGCCCACACGGCGCGAATCGCCTCCTTGCCCGAGGCCATGGGCGCATTGGGCGGCAGCAGAGTGGCATCGTCGCTGTAGTACGCAATCGTGCCCTCCAGGTCGCCGGAGCCTGCTGTCTTCGACCATTGGGCGTCGGCTGCCCGAATCGCGGCCTCATCCGCCGCACGCGTGTCCGGCGGAGCCTGGTTGCAGGCCGAGGCCAGTAGAAGCAGCGCCAGACACCCGCATAAAGCCAGCTTGAATCGTTGCGTTTTCATACGACAAGTGGTCATGGGTAATTCCTCCTGGTAAGCGAGATTACGATATCACCACCAATTCTATGGTGGCTGGTGCAAACCAAGTGCGGCCGCATGGAGCCTAGGGACGCAGACGCCGGCCGGCGTTTTGCGCCGTCGTTACGCCGGCATCCGTCGTCGCTGGCGGAGTCGGGGTGTTCCAGAACGATGTCGTTGAGGAGCATTTATTCGCATGGTTTCCGCTATAATCAAGGAACCCTGCAGCGGCCGCAAGCCATTGATTTGGCGTACCTGCGTTGACATAGGTCGCCGCGGTCGTTTATTCTTAGGTCTTTGGCAGTTCTGCGTTTGCCCGCCTGGTAGTTCCCTGCGCGTCCAGCGCCATGAACTCAGCGGCTCTTTCGCGGTTTTTCTAACAATTCTGGGAGATTTCAGATGTCAACCTATTTCCCCAAAGGGGAAATTGCGCGTAAATGGTTTGTTGTCGATGCCTCGGGCCAGACCCTGGGCCGGCTGGCGTCGCGCGTGGCGCGCATCCTCGCTGGTAAGGACAGTCCGCAATACACGCCGTTTCTCGATACCGGCGATCACGTGATCGTGATCAACGCCGACAAGGTCAAGATTACGGGGCTGAAGGCGGGTTCGAAAACTTATTACCACTACACCGGCTACCCCGGCGGCATCAAGGGCGAGGAGTACAAGAAGCGCTTCGAGCGTAAGCCGACGCTGGTGGTGGAAGACGCGATCAAGGGCATGCTGCCGCACACCAAATTGGGCCGCGCCATGTTCTCGAAGCTGAAGGTTTATAAGGGCGACAAGCATCCGCATGTGGCGCAGAAGCCGCAGGCGGTGTAAAAGACAGTTTCGAGTTTCAAGTTTCAGGCCCCCGCGCTCAAGCAGAAGACGCTTGAACGGGCACCCGCGGGGGAAAGAAAGTCTGATCGGAAGGTAGGGGTCCTTCGACTCCAGCGCCGCACATGACGCGCCGCTTCCGTTCAGGATGACACCGGAGAAGAAGGATTGAAATGACAGAACTGGTTCAGTATTACGGTACGGGACGACGCAAGGCGAGCGTGGCTCGCGTGTTTCTTCGTCCCGGCAGTGGCGAGTTTACGGTCAACGGCAAGCCGTTCGACACCTATTTTGTGACCGAAGCGCAGCGCATCATGGCGAAGTCGTCGCTGGTGCTCACCGAGACTTCCGGCAGCTTCAACGTGATTTGCACGGTTGACGGCGGGGGCGTGAATGGCCAGGCGGGCGCGGTGCGCATGGGCGTTGCCCGTGCGCTGCAGGAGTTCAATCCGGAGCTGCGCGCCAAGCTGAAGGCCGAGGGCTTTCTCCGCCGCGATGCGCGTGGCAAAGAGCGCAAGAAGTACGGCCAGAAGGGCGCACGTAAGCGCTTCCAGTTCTCGAAGCGGTAACTGGTCACTGGTGGTTGGTAACTGGTTTCTCGCTTTGTGGTTCCGGGGGCGGGAGACTGAGGTCAACCGGAACGAATCTTTCCGCACCCGCAGAATTCAACGGGGCGGGTTACGGGAATGTAATCCCGGACGACCGGCGCAAGCCGCCGCGAGGGATGCAAGCTAGGAGGTAGCTTGGCAAATATCACGATGAAGGAGTTGCTCGAAGCCGGCGTTCACTTCGGGCATCAGACCAAACGTTGGAACCCGAAGATGAAGGAGTACATCTTCGGCGAGCGCAATGGCATTTACATCATCGACCTGCAGAAGACGCTGAAGATGTTCAAAGAGGCGTCGAAGTTTGTCACCGACCAGGCGGCGGAAGGCAAGCTGGTGCTGTTTGTGGGCACCAAGCGCCAGGCGCAGGATGCGATCGCGGAAGAGGCCAGCCGCTGCGGCATGTTCTACGTCAACCAGCGCTGGCTGGGCGGACTGCTCACCAACTGGATCACGGTGCAGAAGTCGGTGAAGCGGCTGAAGGAGCTCGACGAGATGGCCACCGATGGTCGCTACGAGCTGCTCCCGAAGAAGGAAGTGGTCAAGCTGGAACGCGAGCGCAAGCACCTGCAGGCCAACCTGGCGGGAATCAAGAACCTGAACCGGCTGCCGGACGTGCTCTTCGTGATCGACTCCAACAAGGAGCAGATCGCGGTGAAGGAAGCGCGCAAGCTGGGCATTCCGGTGGTCGCGGTGGTCGATACCAATTGCGATCCCACCGAAGTGAACTACGTGATCCCGGGCAACGACGATGCGTTGCGGGCGATCCGGCTGTTCGCCTCGAAGATTGCTGATTCGGTAGTCGAGGGTTCGCAGGTGGTGACCGACAAGCAGATGGCGGATATCGCCGCAGGCGTGCAGCACGACGAAGCCGCCGCTGCGGAGGCCAGCACTGGAGACGGCGAGACGGGCGACGCGCCTGGCTTGGAGCCAGCCGAACTCGAGGAAGTCAGCATGGAGGAGGTCCTGGGCAAGCCGGCACGCCGTGTGGCTGCAGCCGAGGAAGCCATCGAGACTCCAAGCGCGTAATCGCAGCCGAGAGGCTGACGAAGTGGTTTTCAGGCCCGCGCTGCCAGACGGCGCGGGTCGTTGTGTAAGAGCCGCTTTTCGCGATTCGCTTTCCGCTCTTCGCGGAGTCGAGGATACGGCGCGAGTGAGACGTTGACGCTTTTGAATCATCCAATCTTTATACGGGCTGTTACAACAAGCTGAGTGGTTCTGGCGAAAAGCTAAAAGCCAAGAACGAAAAGCGACGAGCAGCCGAAGGGAATAACTACGAAATGAGTACTACGACTGTGAACATTACTGCCGCACAAGTGAAAGAGCTTCGCGACAAGACCAACGCTCCCATGATGGACTGCAAGAACGCCCTGACCGAGGCCAAAGGCGACGTTGAGGCCGCCATTGTGGTGTTGCGCAAGAAGGGCGTGGCGACGGCTGCGAAGAAGGCGACTCGCGCCACCAGTGAAGGCTCGGTGGCCAGCTACATCCACGCCGGAGGCAAAATTGGCGTGCTGGTGGAGGTCAATTGCGAAAGCGACTTCGTGGCCCGCACCGACGATTTCAAGACGCTGGTGCACGATATCGCCATGCATATCGCCGCCACCGATCCGAGGTTCGTCCGCAAGGAAGACGTGACCGCTGATGCGTTCGAGAAAGAGAAGGACATCTACCGCGCGCAGGCGGCTGCGACCGGCAAGCCGGCGCAGGTGGTGGAGAAGATCGTCGAAGGCAAGATGGGCAAGTTCTACGAGGAGGTCTGCCTGTACGAGCAGCCCTTCATCAAGGACCAGACCATGACGGTGTATCAGTTGATCGCCACTGTTGTCGGTAAGTTGGGCGAGAACATCTCGGTCAAACGGTTTGCCCGCTTCAAAGTGGGTGACGTCAGCGAGACGGTCGCGGTCAGCAAGGCTGGCGATCAGGGAGCCGAGTAAACTCGAAGAGAATGACGCGCAAGAATCGGGGGGTCATCCAATGCACGCAAACTCAAAAACGCTCGTTGATGTAAAGAAAGCAGTGTCACAAGCGCGAGATTATCTTGCGGAGGTGATGCAACTTTCGCCTGACCGAGTGCTTTTGGAAGAGGTTGAGCTTTCCGAGGACGACCGATTCTGGCTAGTAACACTTAGCTATCCTCCTCCGCAAGGCTCTTCGATTGCGGATGCTTTGGGCGGAAGGCTCTATAAAGTGGTGAAGATTGACGCCGGGACAGGTGAGTTTGAATCGATCAAGATCCGCCAAGTATGAACGATTTGGCAGAACAGCTGGATTTCTATAGCAGGCGCGGAGCAGTAGTCGATTCTAATCTTCTACTGCTCTTTTTCGTTGGCACATATGATCGGAAAACAATTGCAACCCAATCGCGACTTGCAAGATTTACGGTCGAGGATTTTGAGCTCCTGCATAAGCTGCTGAGTCGCTTTCACCGCGTAATCACCACTCCTAACATCTTGACCGAAGTTAGCAATCTTTCTAACGCAATCGCGGAGAAAGACAGACAGGCCTACTATTCTTCGTTCGCGGCTCGATTGACCTTGCTCGACGAACAAAGCGTGAGAAGCCAAGTCGCTCTCCAGAGCCGATGGGCGAGGTTCGGGTTGACCGATGCTGTCATAGCAACCATCGCGAAAAACAAATACCTCGTTATTACAGATGACTTCCGATTATCCCAGTCACTGCAGCGCGATGGTATCGACACTCTGAATTTCAACCATCTTCGTCAGGCGTATTGGCAAATGCTGAATTGACGCGATCGGCGATGTGGGCGAGGCCATCGCCATCGACAAGGCCGGCGACCAAGCCGCCGAGTAAGTGACGGAGCGTACAAACGGGCGAGGGCGGGATTCGTTCCCGCCTTTTTCATTTCCTCTGATATGAGTTGCGGATGGCGGATAACAAGGCTTCGCCGTACTTGGCAGCGATCTTCGGGCCGACCCCAGAGATCTGCATCAGGGCGGCCGGAGTGGCGGGGGCGCGCCGGGCCACTTCCGTCAGAACCTTGTCGTGCATCACGCAGAAGGCGGGCACACCGTCCTTCGCTGCCAGAGTCCGGCGGGTCGCGCGAAGGATTTCGAGCCGGGCTTCCGCTGCGGCATCGAGGGGTTGATCTTCCGTGATTTTGGCCTTGCGCGGTTTAGTGCTCGCGCGCGACGGCGGCACCGTCCGTCGTTCGGGAGGGCGTTTCACCTTGCCGCGGCACACGTCGCAGCCGCAGCCCGAGATGGCGGCGTGCTGTCCGAAATAATTGAGGATGTTCCAGCGGCGACAGTATTTGGACGAAGCGTAGAGCCTCATGGCGTCGAGTTTGCGAGTAGCGCTGAATTTCAGCCGCTCGATTTCAGCCGGGGTGAGGTGCTCGTTGTTTCCTCCGGTCTTTTCGATGAAAAATTCCTGGATGGCGTAGTCGCGCGGCGAGTGATAGAGCACGCAATGGGCGGGCTTACCGTCGCGCCCGGCGCGGCCCGCCTCCTGATAATAGGCTTCTACACTGCCCGGCAGGTTGTAATGCAGAACGAAGCGAATGTCGGGTTTGTTGATTCCCATACCGAAGGCGTTGGTGGCCACGATGACCGCGCCCTGGTCTTGCATAAAGCGCTCCTGGCTGGTCTTGCGCGCGAATTGGGACATGCCGGCGTGATAGCCGCAGACGACACGGCCCGGGAGTTCTTGTTCGAGATAGGCGGTGAGCTCCTCGACGGTCTTGCGGGTAGCGCAATAGACGATTCCGGTTCCGGGCGAGGCAGCCAGGCCGCGGACGAGCGCGGTGTCTTTGTCGCCATCGTAGGGAAAGTAGCGCGAGGCGTAACGCAGGTTGGGGCGGTCGAATCCGGTCACGTGCATCTTCGGCGAGCGCAACTTGAGAAAGCTGACGATGTCGCTGCGCACCTGCGGGGTTGCAGTGGCAGTGAGCGCGACAGTGACCGGCGATCCCAGGGCATCGCGAACTTCGGCCAGGCGCATGTATTCGGGTCGGAAATCGTGTCCCCAGAAGCTGACGCAGTGGGCTTCGTCAACTACGAACAGGCGCGGCCGCAGTTGTGGCAACAAGGCGCGGAACGATGGGGCGGCAAAGCGTTCGGGCGCTACGTACAAGATTCCAACGAAACCGGACCGCAGCTTGGCTAGAGTTTCCCGCTGGCCGGCCGAATTCTGCGAACTGTTCAGCAGTAGCGATGGGACACCCAGATCCCCAAGTTGCCTGACCTGATCGGCCATGAGCGCAATCAACGGCGAAACCACGATGGTCAGACCGCCGAGAGCTACCGCAGGAAGCTGGTAGCAGAGACTTTTACCCGCCCCGGTCGGCATGACGCAGACCGCGTCGTGACTGGCCAGCAAGTCTTCGATGACCTCACGCTGGTGGGGACGAAACTGCGCCAGGCGAAAGATCGTGGTAAGCAGCTGATCGACCGACTTCCTCGGGGCTGGGGGGCTTCCATGCACAGGCTTCAGTGTAAGGTTTCTAACTGCCGAAGCACCAGTTGGGGCGGGGCTGATATTGCTTCGGCCCACCCGAGCCAGGAGCGGCTTCCTGCTACACTGGCTGGTACCTCTCCACCGGATACCTGCATATTATGTCCACTCCTGTTTACCAACGCATCCTGCTGAAACTTTCCGGTGAAGCCCTGGCTGCCGGCCAGGGTTTCGGTGTCGACAACATACGTGTGCACGAGATCGCGGCGGAGATCGCTGAAGTGCACCGCCTTGGGGTGCAGATCGCTATCGTGGTAGGCGGTGGGAATTTTTTTCGCGGCGTCGCTGAGCAGGCCAAAGAGATGGACCGCGTCTCAGCGGACCACATGGGCATGCTGGCCACCGTGATCAATGCCCTGGCGCTGCAGGATGCACTCGAGAAGCTGGCGGCACAGACGCGGGTGATGACCGCGATTGAGATGAACCAGGTAGCCGAGCCCTTCATCCGGCGCCGTGCTATTCGCCACATGGAGAAAGGCCGCGTTGTGGTCTTTGCCGGCGGCACTGGGAATCCCTACTTTTCCACCGACACAGCGGCCTCGCTGCGGGCCATGGAAATTAAGGCGGATGCCATTCTCAAAGCGACGAAGGTCGATGGCATTTATACGGCCGATCCAGTGCTGGTCAAAGACGCGACCAAGTTTGAGCAGATCAGCTACATGGACATATTGCGGCTGGGCTTGAAGGTGATGGATGCTACCGCCATCGCCATGTGCCGCGAGAACAATCTGCCCATCGTGATCTTCGATCTCAACAAGCACGGCAATATTCAGCGGGTGGTGATGGGAGAGAAGGTTGGATCGCTGGTGCATGAGGGGGTCTAATTGGCCTGGGTGATGATCGACCCCGCCCTACCGGCCACTGATGGGCCGGTAGAACGGGGCACCCTACCGACAGTACTCCAGGCCTCAACCTCGCCACACGGGTTTATAATCGTGCGTTTGCGACATCATCTTCACACTCGTTAGGTGGAATCGATATGGCACAAGTATCCATGGCGGCGCTTCCTGCGTTGAAGGATAGCTTCATTCAGCTCAAAACACGGATGGACAAAGCGGTGGAGGATTTCCGCAAGGAGATGACCTCGACCCGCACCGGTCGCGCCTCCGTCCACATGCTCGATGGCGTGATGGTCGAGGCGTATGGATCGCAGATGCCGTTGAACCAGCTTGCGAACGTGAGCGCGCCGGAGCCGCAACTGATTACGGTGCAGCCCTGGGACGTGAGCCAGATCGGCGCCATCGAGAAGGCCATTCGCAGCGGCGACCTGGGTCTGAATCCAATGAATGACGGCAAGCTGGTGCGCGTCCCGGTGCCTGCCCTGACCGAAGAGCGCCGCAAGGAGATGGTGAAGCACCTGCACAAAGTGCTGGAAGAACATCGCACCGCAGTGCGCAACATCCGCCGCGATGGCAACGACCTGATCAAGAAGGCGATGAAGGACAAGAAGATTACCGAGGACGAAGAGCGCGGCGCCATGGAGAACCTGCAGAAACTCACGGATGATGAGATCAAGAAGATGGAAGAGATGGCCAAGGGCAAAGAGAAAGAAGTGATGTCGGTTTAGCGACAAGCGGCGTTTTGCATGGAACGGAGCGGCTCAGGCTGCTCCGTTCTTGTTTGGCGCGCTAACATGAAGCCATGCTGCTCGATCTTGGCGACCTAAGCGTGCGTTCCTGGCGGAAAGATGATCTGAAGGCGCTGCTGCACCACGCCAACAATCCGAAGATTGCCGCAAATTTGCGCGACCAGTTTCCTCACCCCTATGCGCGGCGCGACGGCATCGACTTCCTGGAATATGCGCATACGCAGGAGCCGGAGTGTTCGTTCGCCATCGAGTTCGGCGAGGAAGCCGTGGGCGGCGTGGGCTTCCGGTTGGGCCGCGACATCGCCCGCATCAGCGCGGAGATGGGTTATTGGCTGAGCGAAGAGTACTGGGGACGCGGGTTGGCGACGCGAGCGGTCACGGCCATGTCCGATTGGGCCTTCGAGAATTACAAATTGACGCGGGTGTTCGCCATGGCGTTCGCACATAACGCCGCGTCGATTCGGGTGCTGGAGAAGGCCGGCTTCGAGCGCGAGGGTGTGATGCGGCGGAGCGCGATCAAGAATGGGGTGATCCTCGACCAGATACTGTTTGCCAAGGTGCGATAGTCAAATCGCGACAACAAAGGGCGCGATCGACGCGCCCTATGGGTTTCGGATTTCTCCGAATTCTAATTGTTCTTGCACTTCAACTGCTGCTCGACGTATTGCAGCAACTTACCCTGCTTCTCCAGCGACGACAGGTTATCAAGCAGCGGATATTGCGCCGAGGGGTCGAAGCGCTTAATGGAGCGATAGGCACGAAGCGCCCCCGCAAGTCCGGCGGCCTGCTTCTCCGCATCGCTCTTCACGTTGGGATGCTGCAGAATGTAGCCCGCCTGCGAGTAGATGGCCTGCATGCGCAACTGGTTCGAGTAGGTGTCGTTCACCTTATCGAGCGAGTCCAGCTCCTTGCAGCAAAATTTCACGGTGAAGTCCGGAACCTGCACGATCCACTCGGTCAGCCACATACGTTTGTCGAGGCTGTCTTTGGCGAGAGGATTCTGCTCCAGGCTCTGGATGTAGTTGAGCGCCCGCGCGCGCTCCTGCGGGGTGGACGGTCCCCGGGTTTTGGACTCGGCGGGAATCGACGCCGCCAGAACAGTCACAGTCAAAAGGACAAAGAGTTTTCGACCCATGGTGGCTTCTCCCTTGGTAGCTTGGGGCGGCCAGGCTGATTGAAGAATGATACTCCGACCGGCGGTAGGTTGCGCAACCAGGAACTGGAAAGGTCAACGACAAATTCTGTGTTTCACCCCGCTTTTCGGGGTGTTCGTCCCACAGGCGTTTGAATCCGCCGGAGTGCCCGCCGCGTGAGGGGCAAATTAGCACTTGCATGGGATAATTGCGCCAGGTCTCATGCCATGAAACACGTTGTTCATTCCGCCTGTCCCCACGATTGTCCTGATGCCTGCGGAGCGTTGATCACCATTGAAGATGGACGGGCAACCCGCATACAGGGAGATCCCGCGCATCCCATCACGCAGGGATTTCTTTGCGCGAAAGTTGCGAAATATCTTGACCGTGTTTACTCGCCGGACCGGGTGCTGTATCCCATGCGCCGGGTTGCCGCCAAGGGCTCAGGCGGCGCCGAAGCCTTTCAGCGCATTTCGTGGGACGACGCGCTGAACGAAATCGTCGCCAGGCTGAAGCAAGTCAGCGCAGAGTTTGGGCCGGAAGCGGTGTTGCCCTACTCCTATGGCGGCAATCTCGGAGTATTGAACGGCGCTTCGATGGACCGGCGCTTTTTCCACCGGCTGGGGGCTTCGCAGCTATTGCGGACCATCTGCTCCGCCACCGGCGGAGATGCCATCATTTCGATTTACGGACGCAAGACCGGCACGGAGCCTGAGCAGTTTCGTCACTCGAAATACATCATTGCCTGGGGCGCCAACATCCACGGCAACAATGTTCACCTGTGGCCCTTTGTCGAGGAGGCACGGCGCAACGGCGCCAAGCTGGTGGTAATCGATCCCTACCGTACACGGACTGCGAAGGTCGCGGACTGGCACATTCCCATCAACCCCGGCACCGACGTCGCGCTCGCCCTCGGGTTGATGCACATCATCGTCCGCGATGGATTGCACGACCGCGACTACATCGAGCGTTACAGCGAAGGCTTCGACGAGTTGCAAAAACGGCTTCCTCGCTACACGCCGGAACGCGTCTCCGAGTGGACGGGCATTTCCAAAGACGACATCGAATTGCTGGCGCATGAATATGCAACCGTGCGGCCGGCGGCGATCCGGCTGAACTACGGCATCCAGCGCTCGCAGAATGGCGGAGCTGCGGTGCGTGCCGTCTGCATGCTGCCGGTAATCACGGGATCGTGGAAGGAACTGGGCGGCGGGTTGCAGCTTTCGCTGAGCGGCAGCTTTCAGCTCAATGATTCGGCGATGGAGCGCACCGACTTGATGCTGAAGAGTCCGCTGGGCAGGGCCGCTCGCAGCGTCAACATGGTGGAGTTGGGGAAGGCGCTCACCGACCTCAATGACCCTCCGGTGAAGGCCCTGGTTGTCTACAACTGCAATCCGGCGGCGATCTGTCCGGAGCACAATCGAGTGGTGCAGGGGCTACAGCGTGAAGATCTGTTCACGGTGGTACACGAGCAGTTCTTCACCGATACTACGGACTATGCGGACATCCTGCTGCCGGCCACTACGTTTTTCGAGCAGAAGGACCTGGTGAAGGCGTACGGTCACCTTTACTTGCAGATCTCTCAACAGGCGATTGAGCCCCTGGGCGAGTGCAGGTCGAACGTCGATCTGTTTCGAGAGTTGGCGATGCGCATGGGATTCGAGGACACGTGTTTCTGCGAGACGGTGGACGAAATGATCGACTCCGCTCTGACGTCGGGAGTCCCGCAGCTTCAGGGAATTACGCGCGAGCGGCTGGAGCGTGAGCCCCAAGTGCGATTGAACTTGCACAATGACGGCAGCGGCCAGCCGTGGCTGCCGTTTGCCAATGGCTTCCCGACTCCCAGCGGACGTGCTCGGCTATACGACGGCGACTTGATTGCCCTGGGAATGGACCCGGTAGCAGAATTCGTCGCTCCTGAGGAGTCACGGCACTCGCCGCTGGCCAAGCGGTATCCTCTGGAGCTGTTGGCGCGCAAGGCTGATAACTTCCTGAACTCGACATTCGTGAACTTGCCCACTTTGCAAAAGATGGAAAGGCAAGGCGAGCTGGAGATCAACCGGCAGGACGCTGAGAGCAGGGGTATTAGGGACGGCGACTGCGTCCGGGTCTACAACGAGCGGGGAGAAATCTTCCTGAACGCGCGAGTGGATGGCGCGGTGTCCCTCGGTGTGGTTGGCGCCAAGCTGGGCTGGGCGAAGCTCGCGAACGGCGGCGTCAATATCAACGTGCTGACGTCGACGCGGCTGACCGATCTCGCTGGTGGCGCTACGTTCTACTCCACCCTGGTCGAGGTCGAGAGAGCTCTCGAAACTTCTAGCGCATGAATGGGTTAGCTTCCGAGTAGCTGGAAGACTGCGGGTGAAGCTCGCTTTCTGAGTGCAGCACTCGTACCGTATAATTGCGATTTCATCTAAACACGGTTTGAGGTTGTTCCTATTTCTTCCCAAAGACAGGTGAGTCCCGCGGAGAACCTCCGCCGCGGGCGGCGCTTTTATGCCACGGCGCTGGGTTTCCTTTTCGCAGTCATCTGTCTTGCCGCAACGTCCGTTTGGGCCCAGCAAGGGGTGATCGAGGACATCACCATCCACGGTAACCGCCGTATTCCGGCGGACACGATCCGCGCCCGCATGTTCACCCGCCCGGGAGACGTGTACGACCAGGCGGCGCTGGAACGGGACTTCAACTCCCTGTGGAACACCGGCTACTTCGACGACTTGCGCATTGAGCGCGAACAGTCACCCAAGGGCTGGCGCATTCACGTGTATGTCAAAGAAAAACCCACTATCCGCGAGATCAAGTATGTGGGCCTCAGTTCGGTTTCCCAGAGCGACGTGCTCGACAAGTTCAAGGAACGCAAGGTCGGCCTGACCCAGGAAAGCCAGTACGATCCGACCAAGGTGAAGAAGGCCGAGGTTGTCATCAAGGAATTGCTGGCGGCGCACGGGCGCCAGTTCGCGACGGTCCGCTCGGAAGTGCGGCCGATCCCGCCCGCGGCGGTCGGCCTGACCTTCGTAGTCAAGGAAGGGCCCAAGGTAAAAGTCGGCAAGATCACCTTTGTGGGCAACAAGGCCATCAAGTCGCGGGAACTTCAGAGCGCGATGAAGAACCTGAAGCCGATCGGAATTCCGCACTCCATTTTTCTGGAAAGCCTGTTTCACCGGACGTACGACTCGACCAAGCTGAACGAAGACGCCGAACGAGTTCGCTACTTCTACCAGACCAAGGGCTACTTCAAGGCGCTGGTATCCGATCCCAAGACGCAGATCCATGACACGCGTCCTCCCTGGTACTGGCCGTTCTCCAAGACCCCGGGCAAGGCGGTTGACATCACCATGCCGGTGGAGGAGGGCGCAAAATATCGCCTCAAAGAGATCACATTTACCGGCAACAAGGCAGTGGCTGACACCCGCGCCCTGCGGGCCCAGTTCAAGCTAAAGGATGGCGACGTATTCGATACCGAGGAGATCCGTAAGGGCCTGGACAACTTGCGCAAGGCCTACGCCACTCTTGGCTACATCAACTTCACACCGGTGCCGAATACGGATGCCGATGACGAAGCCAAGACGATCAGCATGAAGATCGATCTCGACGAAGGCAAGCAGTTCTTCGTGCGTCGCATCGAATTTCAGGGCAATACCACCACCCGCGACAAGGTCATTCGCCGTGAGTTGGCGCTGGAAGAAGGCCAGGTCTACAACGGAAATCTGTGGGACATCAGCTTGCTCCGCTTGAACCAGTTGCAGTACTTCGAAGTCTTGAAGCCGGAGCAGGATTCCGAAATCAAACAGAATCCCCAGGATGCGACGGTCGACATTATTCTCAAGGTCAGGGAGAAGGGCAAGAACAGCATCGGACTGACCGGCGGAGTCAGCGGGCTCTCCGGCGGGTTCATCGGCGTGAACTACACCACCAACAACCTGTTTGGTAAGGGCGAATCGTTAGCGGTGCAGGTCCAGGTCGGCCAGTACCAGAAGAACGAGACCCTTTCTTTCACCCAGCCGTACCTGATGGACAAGCCTCTTCAGTTCAGCTGGACGGTCTACCACAGCAGTTACAACTACAATCAGGAGCAGCAGCTGCAAATTCAGACCGGCCAGTCGATCAATCTTCCGTCGAGCTACCAGGCGCTGCTGCAGAACTACACCCAGACCAGCACGGGATTTACTACATCGTTCAGCTATCCGATCAAACGTTCGTTCAAGCGCGTCGGCATTACCTACGCGTTCGACGACTCGACCTTGCAGACGTATAGCGCGGCATCGACGCTCTATTTCCAGAGCCTGGCGTTTCGCGGCCTGTCGGGGCCCAACGCTCTGACCGGCATTCAGACCAGCAAAGTGATCCCGAACTTTTCCTACAACCGGATCGACAACCCCCAGCGGCCACACTCGGGACAAAGCTTCTACATCGCGACTGAAATTGCCGGACTCGGTGGCAATACCCACTACTTCAAACCGGTGGCCGAGTGGAAGAAGTTCATGCCGATGCATAAGGGCCGCAATACCTTGGGTTTCCGGCTGCAGGGTTCGTGGATCACCGGGTATGCGGGCGACGTGGCACCGCCCTTCGACCGCTTCTACATGGGCGGCGATCAGGACATTCGCGGGTTCGACATCCGCACCATCTCGCCGGTCGTGCTGTTCCCGAGCGCGGTCACCATTCCGCTGCAAAACCCGGACGGCAGCACGGTGCCGCTGGATCCGAGCAATCCACGCCGCGGGACCTGGAACATCACCATTCCCGTGAATCAGATCATCTTCCCCGGCGGCGACACCAGCATTGTGGGTAACGTGGAATATCGCATACCCATTGTGGGCCCGGTGACGCTGGCTCCTTTTGTCGATACCGGGATGGACTTTATTTCGCGCACCTCCCAGCTCCGCATAGCGAATACGCAGGTGGCTACGCTGGCAACCACGAATTACGGCTGTCCGTACCTGAATCCCAACTATTCCTGTGCCGGGACGGTGAGGCTCCCCGTCTCTTCGGAATTGACTCCAATCTCCGGGACCAACTACCAGCCGTACATGTCCACTGGTTTGGAACTGCAGGTGGTGTTACCAATCGTGAATGCCCCGTTCCGGATTTACTACGCGTACAACCCGTTCCGGTTAGACACGTACGTTCCTCCGGTTTCGCCGATCACGAGGTCGATGTTCCCGCAGGGGGCTGCGGGAGATTACACCTTCGCCAACGCTACGGCGCTGTATAACCCGGCATACCTGCTGCGAGAGCCCCGCAAGACGTTCCGGTTTACGGTGGCGACCACGTTCTAGCAAGCACGGCTGGTCCGCGAATGAGATCGGCTGGTGTTGCAATTTGACGGTTGCAAGCCGGGTTCCATATAATTCAACTATCCGCACCGCCGAATCTTCCGGCCGTGGAATGCATCGCGCCTGATGCACAGGCGGTGAGTATCCCACCGGTCGTCCGGGGCAGCACCGAGTAGGTCATCGTGTGCG
The DNA here is from genome assembly GCA_963758255.1 of uncultured Acidobacteriaceae bacterium. Classification (GTDB taxonomy): domain Bacteria; phylum Acidobacteriota; class Terriglobia; order Terriglobales; family Acidobacteriaceae; genus DASRAA01. Next base: position 214,116 of record CAVWUX010000008.1, on the reverse strand, counting down.
ACTGGAACACCTGAGGAATTCCCGGAGCAGTTCAAGGAGTCACGGTAAAACTGATGAAGCGCACGTTCTCAAGCATAGTCCTGCTCGTTCTCGTCTCAATGGCTTCACTGGCCCAGACTAGTTCGGCCACCCCCAACCCCGCGCCATCCACTCCTGCCGCTTCTGCCACTGGAGTCAAAGTGGGCGTGATCGACATGCAGGGAGCGATTGCCGGCAGCAACGAAGGCCAGCGCGATTTCGAAGCGCTCGCCAAGAAGTTCGAGCCGCGCCGGCTCGAGCTTCAGAAGCTCAACACCGAGATTGAAGACCTGAAGAAGCAGCTCAGCACGCAGGGCGACAAAATGAACCCAGAGGCTCATGATGCCCTGGTGAAGTCGATTGAAACCAAAACCAAGACCCTGCAACGTTCGGCCGAAGACGCCCAGAACGAGTTCCAGCAACAGCAGAATGAGGTTGCGGGAAAGATCCTGCAAAAGCTGGCCCCCGTGATTACCAAGTATGTGACGGACAATGGCTATGGTCTGCTGCTCGACGCCTCGTCCCCCTGGCCTCAAGGGCCGGTGGTAGTGGCAACGCAGGCGGTGGATATCACCAAAGCGATTGTGGATGTGTACAACGTGCAGTCCGGCGTGCCCGCGCCGCCAAAGCCTGCCGGAGCTGCGGCGCCCGCAACCACCCGTCCTGGAACCACGACGCCAGCCGCGACCAAGCCCGGAGTTACAACTGCGCCTGCGACGACGCCAGCCAAGCCGGCAGCAGGAACGACCAAACCGCAGTAAGCGAACTTTTTTGGAAGCACCCGAGACCACCCCGCGAGGGTGGTCTCTTAATTTTTGGCGCCTTGCTGGCTCCCAACACAATTCAAGTGACTCATGTGTCTGGGTTTTGCCGAACTAGAGCACTTCCACCTCTGGTGTATGCCGGGCAGCGCCGCCACAGGGCCTGTTAGCAAACTCCGATCGCGCCTTTGCGGTCGTTCAAACTATGTTTGGCAGCGCTCGCTGCGGCCGCGCAGCGGCGATGTGGGGTTCGCCCCAGCCTCGGAAGCGTTGCCTGCGGCTCCAATCGGTATGCTTGCCGTCGTTCTGCCATCCGTGCCACTTTGGGAAAAATAGGTACTTTCGTCACATTGGCCTGCCGATTTCTGTTGGCTCCGCCACAGTTGGTGCTGTATTTCTGACTCTGGCTGGCCCGGCATAGGCCCAAGCAAGGGTCCTGCAAAGCGCAGAGACCCGCCAGCTAAGTTCTTTGATAACAAGACTTTACGTATAACATGTTTGTTTACAAGACTTTGCGGAGAATCGCGCAAACAGGCAAGGTTTGCCGCCAAAAGTCCCTAAGAATGCGACCCAACTTCTGTGTTTGTAAGACTTTACGTATAACTCATTTGTTTCTATGACTTTACAGTGAAATGGCTCAATCCAGGTGAGTTTTGGCAGTCAAAATCCTCCCCAAAAGCTACCTAACTTACGTTGTTTATAAGACTTTACGTATAACTCATTTGTTTGTAGGACTTTGCGTGAGAATTTATTCATAAGTCATTGATTCTGCACGGTGAGGGGTAGGGGGTAGGGGGTGGGTAGGGGGTACCCCGATTTTTCAGCGAACCCTGTCTCAGTTGCCAATCGACCGGGAGCGCATGGCTCTCGCTTTTGCTGTCTTGATCGGAAATCGCCCTAGCCCCTGAGGGGAGTTGGTCACACGTTCTGTGAAAGTCCTTTAGATTAACCAGTTGGTTACTGTGGAAAATCTTGTGGAATTCGTCTAAGCGGTATCGTCACGCTCGGATGTTGTGCTTCATTCACGATTTTGCAACAAAAGTGGTGCACAGTTAAGGATATTCCGAATCAATGCCTTACCTGCGAAGTAATCGTTACGTTTGCTCCTTCGCAAGCAGGGCGGCATCGGGCGTAGCCCTTGAGTTTTGCACAATTTACGGACCCACTCGGGAGGCGAAAGCGCGTAACCAGGTGTTCGCCAGGTATTTCCGAGGTGTCAACAGGCGTCGCTAGTCCTCGCCCACCCGAAGAACCGCCAGGAAGGCCTCTTGGGGGATGTCCACGCGGCCAATGCGCTTCATGCGTTTCTTGCCTTCCTTCTGTTTTTCCAGCAGCTTGCGCTTGCGGCTGATGTCACCACCGTAGCACTTGGCGATTACATTCTTACGCATGGCGGCGACGGTTTCCCGAGCGATCACTTTGGCGCCGATGGCGGCCTGGATGGCGACCTCGAACATCTGGCGGGGAATCAGTTGGCGCATCTTCGAGACTAATGCGCGGCCGCGGTCGTAAGCGAAGTCCTTGTGCACGATGATAGACAGCGCATCCACCGGCTCGCCCCCGACCAGGATGTCCAGCTTCAGCATGGGAGAGTCCCATGTGCCGGAGAGATGGTAATCGAGCGAAGCGTAACCGCGCGAGACCGACTTGAGCTTGTCGTAGAAGTCCATCACGATTTCGTTGAGCGGGAGCTCGTAGGTCAGCATCACCCGTGTGGAGCTGACGTACTCGAAGGCCTTCTGCTTGCCGCGTTTGTCCTCGACCAGCTTCAGAATGCCGCCGACGTACTCTTCGTTGGTAAGAATGGTCGCCGTTATCACCGGTTCTTCGATCTTTTCGATTTCGCTGGGATCGGGCCAGCGCGACGGATTATCGACTTCTACGACGCTGCGGTCGGTGAGCGTGATTTTGTAGCGCACGCTGGGAGCCGTGGTGATGAGGTCGAGATCGTATTCGCGCTCCAGGCGTTCCTGAATGATTTCCATGTGCAGCAGCCCGAGGAAGCCGCAACGAAACCCGAAGCCGAGCGCGGCGGAACTTTCCGGCTCGAAGAAGAATGAAGCATCGTTGAGCCGCAGCTTTTCCAGTGCCTCGCGGAGGAGCGTATGCTCATGCGCGTCCACGGTGTAGAGCCCGGCGAAGACCATCGGTTTCAATTCTTCGAAACCGGGCAAGGGTTCGAGCGCAGGATGGACATCATCCGTGATGGTGTCGCCGATTCCGGTGTCGGCCACGTTCTTGATGTTGGCGACCAGGAATCCGACCTCGCCCGCGCTCAACTCTTCGACCTCGACTGGCTTGGGTGTGAGCACGCCGAGAGTTTCCAGATCGAAAGTGCGGCCGTTGGCCATCAAGCGGATGCGCTGGCCTTTTTTGATCGTACCCTCGACGATGCGGGCCAACACTACGACGCCCCGATAGGGATCGAACCAGGAATCGAAAATGAGCGCCTGCAGCCGGTGCGTCGCCTTGCCCTTGGGAGGCGGAATTTTCTGCACAATGGCTTCCAGCACTTCGGGAACGCCGGCGCCGGTTTTGGCGCTGATGGGCAGCGCATGCGAAGCGTCAAGCCCGACCGCGCCTTCGATCATCTCTTTGGTGCGTTCGATATCGGCGCTGGGAAGGTCGATTTTGTTGATGACGGGGATGATTTCAAGCCCATTGTTGATGGCGATGTAGGAATTGGCCAGCGTCTGCGCCTCGACACCCTGCGAGGCGTCAACCACCAGCAGCGCGCCCTCGCACGAAGCCAGCGAGCGCGAAACTTCGTAGCTGAAGTCCACGTGGCCGGGGGTGTCGATCAGGTTGAGCTGGTAGGTCTTGCCGTCGTGCGCCGGATACATCATGCGCACGGAGTGGGCCTTGATGGTGATGCCGCGCTCGCGCTCGAGGTCCATCGCATCCAGCACCTGGGCCTGCATTTCGCGCGCCGTCAGCGAGCCGGTAAGCTCCAGCAGGCGGTCGGCCAGCGTGCTTTTCCCATGGTCGATATGGGCGATGATGGCGAAATTGCGTATGAGTGATGGGTCCATCGGCGCACTACGAGGCTGCTTCGATTCTAGCAGGATAAAGCGGTCTCAATTACGGCCCGGAGTAGCATGTGGACAGCGATGGGCACCGCTTCTAACGCGATCAAAACAGCTCTTTTCACGCTGTTCGTTCCGCTGATCGTCGGAGTAGCGATTCCTCAAATGATGGCCAGCGAGGGGCGCGCCAACGCTTCCGAATCGGTACTTGTGCGGGCTGCCGGAATAATGCTCTTCGTGCTGGGAGCGATCGGATATTTTTGGTGTGCGGCGCTGTTCGTCCGGGCGCAAGGCACGCCCGCTCCTATCTTTCCGACGAGGAAGACAGTGGTGAGCGGGCCCTACCGCTTGAATCGCAATCCCATGTACAGCTCAGTGCTGGCCATAGTGTTCGGGCAGGCACTGTATTACCAGGGTTGGCGACTGGCAGAGTATGGGATTGCGCTGGCGGTGTTGTTCCACGTGTTTGTGGTGCTGTACGAAGAGCGTGATCTGCGCGCGCGTTTCGGCAGCGAGTACGAAGAGTTCTGCCGCCGCGTACCGAGGTGGGTTCCGCGACTGCCAACAGCAACTCGCCACTGACATACCTCACCCGTTAAAATCGTGCGTGTATGCCCCTGATCCTTGCTTCCGCTTCGCCGCGCCGGTCCGAGCTACTGCGCAATGCCGGCATTACGTTCACGGTGGAGCCTGCCCACGTCGCTGAGCAGCCATTGCCTGGCGAGCATCCGTCGCAGTACGCGCAACGCCTGGCACGCGACAAAGCCCGCGCCATCTTTGCGAGGCACTCCGACAGTGTGGTACTGGGCGCTGACACGGTAGTCGTGGTGGATGAACACCTGCTGGAAAAGCCGCGAGACCTGCAGGATGCGGCGCGCATGTTGCGCCTGCTCTCTGGACGGGTCCATCAGGTGATGACCGGGGTGTGCCTGATGGCGCCGGGTTTCGAGCAGACCGAGGCAGAGATCACGGAAGTCCGCGTTAGCGAGCTTTCGGACACCGAGATCGCCGCCTATGTCGAGACGGGCGAACCGATGGACAAAGCGGGAGCATACGCCATCCAGGGCATCGCCTCGCGCTGGATCGAGCGCATCGACGGTTGCTACTTCAACGTGGTTGGATTGCCGGTGCCACTGGTATACCGCATCATGCTGGCGCTGGAGGCCACCACCGAAATTCGGCTGCTATGATTGCTGGGCGGGAGTAGAACGCAAAGAGTCCCTCGCGGAAGAGGGACTGTGCGGAGAGATGGGAGCGACTATTTCTTTTCGTCCGTCGTGGTGGTCGAGTTATGCTCGCCCATCGACGACTTGAAGTTGCGGATTCCTTCGCCCAGTCCTTTGCCGAGTTCACCCAGCTTCTTGGGGCCAAAAATGAGCAGGGCAATAAACACGATGATCGCCAGCTCGGGCAGACCGATCTTTCCACCAAACATAAAACCTCCGGTAGAACAGCCCGCTTATCTGTGTCTAGGCAAAATGGATGAGCGGGCTTCTTCTTTAGATTCTAGGCTTTTGCCGGAAGCGCGTCAAAAAAACCGGATGTGGGTGATTCCGGATTCCCAACAATTAACCCAGAACGGTGTTAAAGTTTGTCATCCTTGATTCGTCGCCGCCAACCGCGCACGCCAGCAATTGATTCAACATGATTGAGCTAACGCAGGGTTACGGGCGCTGGATCAAAGGGGTGACAAAATATGACCACCCAATCCAAACAGAATAACTTTACGCTCAGCGGTCGTATCACCAACTGTCACGACGAGCCGATCGAAGGCCTCGTTGTTCTTGCCTTCGACAAGGACCGAAAGTCGTCCGGCGATCTACCGCGGCAGGCTATCACGAATGCCAAAGGCAGATACACCATTCGATTTGTCGGTAACGATCCGGGCACGGGCGGGGCGAAAAAGGAAGGGCCGGATGTGTGTATCCGAGTCTACGAAGAGTTGCAGGGGGAGACTAAGGTCAGGCGGCACACGAAAGGTTCCATCATCGTAGACGTACAGGTGGATCGCGCAACTGAAAACACAGACCGGAAAGGTTCGTTTACCGTCATAGGACAGGTGACTCGAAGCGATGGTCAACCTCAACCCGCCATGGTCGTGCGCGCCTTTGACCAGGGGCTTCGCAGCCGGTCCAACTTGGGCGAGTCAACGACCAGCGCCGACGGCCGTTACTCCATCGAATACGTCAAGGCGAGCCTTCTCGCTCCGGAACGGGGCAGTGCCAACCTGCTGGTCGAGGTGATCGGCAATGCCGGCAACGTACTAGCCGAATCCGGCGTGCTATTCAACGCCCGCCAGCAGGAGACGATCAACCTCACCGCGGATACGCGGGAGGTGCGTTCATCCGAAGCTTGGCAGCACCAGTTATAGACGAGGAAAAGTCGATTCGGAGGCTCACCTACTGCCCGGCCCGCGAACCCCGCAAGCATACAACTCCAGCCTCTGAACTCGAATTCATATCGCCTCGATGAGTCCCGCCAGCAGCGCCGCCCGGCGTGGCAACTCGGCAGCAACGACCGACTCATGGAGAGCGTGCGCGCCATCGCCGACGGCGCCCAGTCCGTCGAGCGTGGGAATGCCCAGCCCGCCGGTGAAATTGCCGTCGGAGCCTCCGCCTACAGCGATTTCTTCGATCGGAAAGCCAAGTTCAAGCGCGATTGATTGTGCCATCGTGGAACAATGCAGCAACTTGCCTGGTGCGCTCCAGCGGGGGCCGGTTGACGCCGCCTTCGATATGCAACTGGCATTTCCGGTTGACCGGACGCAGCGACTTGACCTTGCGTTCCATGACCGGACCATCGCTCTTGCGCGCGATACGCAGATCGACTTCGGCGACGGCCTCGGCCGCAACCACGTTGGTGCGCGTACCACCGCTAATCACACCGACATTCAGGGTGACGCCGCGCTTCAAATCGGTGAGCCGCGATACCGCCTGGATCTGGTGGGAGAGTTCGAGGATCGCGCTCTGTCCCTTCTCGAAGTCGAGTCCGGAATGTGAGGCCTGTCCGGTTACCTTGATGAGGAATCCGCCGACGCCCTTGCGGGCCGTCTTCAGCGCACCACCGGGACCTGCAGGCTCGCACACGAGGACGGCCTGGCATTGCTTCGCCAGTTTCTCCGTTAGGGCGCGCGAACTGTCGCTGCCCTCTTCTTCGTCGGAGACCAGCCACACGGTGACGGGACGAGAGAGACCGTCTTTGATTTCTCGCAGCGCTCGGAGAGCGAACATGATTTGCGCGATGCCGCTTTTCATGTCGAACACGCCAGGTCCGTGGAGTCGGCCGCTTTGCTCGCGCCACGGCATGGTTGCCAGGGTCCCGAGATCGTACACCGTATCGTAGTGGCCCAGCAGCAGAACCGGCTTGCGACCGCGGGGGCCGGCGAACTCCACCTGCAAATGGTTTCCGGCTTTCGGCTGGCGATGGATCTTCACGCGCCCTCCTAAGGCCTTGAATTGTTGCGCAAGGTATTCACACAGCGCGTCGCAAGCCCGCTTGTCGTGCGTGGGCGATTCGCGCACCACCATCTCGCGGACCTGCTCCACCATTTCGGGCTGGTGTTCGGTGAGCCATCGCAGGACATCGTGGGGTGCTGACTTCGATTCGATCCGGTTGGTTTTGGGCATGTTGTCGGTCAATCCTCGCCTAAGGCAGCCGTCAGATATTTAGTCGCTGATACGGAATGTATAATCGGGGGTTTTACGAGACAAGTCATGAGTGAGATTGAGAAAGCCGCGCTGGCCGAAACCAAAGAAACGACCGGCCTCGATATTCAGGGAATCCTGAAGATCCTGCCGCATCGCTATCCGTTTCTGCTGATCGACCGGGTGACTGAAATCACGCGCACCAAGCGTATTGTGGCGGTCAAGAACGTCAGCGTCAACGAGCCATATTTTGTCGGCCACTTTCCCGCTGGTCCGATCATGCCCGGTGTGCTGGTGGTCGAAGCCATGGCGCAGGCGGGAGGCGTGCTTCTGCTGACCGAATTCCCGGACCGCGAGCACAAGCTGCTGCTGTTCACCGGAATCGAGCGCGCCAAGTTCCGCCGGCCGGTCGTGCCGGGTGACCAGCTTCGCATTGAAGTCGATGTCCGGGTTTGGCGTGGCAACGCAGGCCGCATGCAGGGCAAGGCGTACGTGGGAGACAAGGTCGCCTGCGAGGCGGTCATCACCTGCCGGTTGCTCGATCGGCGGGGCAAGAACGCCGCGACAGCATCTACTCCGGACTCTGGAGCGGGACAGGCTTAGCCCTTCATGAACATCCACCCGACGGCCATCGTCGATCCGTCAACGAAAATACCAGCATCGTGCACGATTGGCCCTTACTGCATCGTAGGCGCAGAGGTGGAGATGGGCGAGAACTGCCGACTGCTCTCGCACGTCGTGCTCGGCGGGCCTACGAAACTGGGTTCCGACAACCAGATCTACCCGTTCGCGGTGGTCGGCGGCGATCCGCAGGACGTCACCTATCACGGCGAACGCACGCGTCTGGAGGTCGGCGACCGCAACATCATTCGCGAGTACGTCACCATCAACCGCGGCACGCTGAAGGGCACGGGGGTTACCCGTGTCGGCAACGATATCCTGATCATGGCCTACACTCACATCGGGCACGACAGTGTGATCGGCGACCACGTCATGCTGGTCAACGGTGCGACCCTGGCGGGCCACGTGACGGTCGAGGAGTGGGCGGTGGTGGGCGCGCTGTGCCCGGTGCACCAGTTCGTGCGCATTGGCGCGCATTCCTACATTGGCGGAGGCACCACCATCACGCAGGACGTGCTGCCCTATTCGATGACCAGCGCCGAGCGCGACACCCACGCCTTCATGCTGAACAAAGTGGGCCTGCAGCGGCGCGGGTTCTCGCGCGAGCGTATTGCCAAATTGCACCACGCCTACAAAGTATTGTTGGCGTCCAAGCTGAACACTTCGCAGGCGCTCGAGAAGCTCTGCGCCGAGGGGGAGCTGGGCGAAGACGTGGACTTGCTGGTGCGGTTTATTGAGACGTCACAGCGAGGAGTGATCAAGTAGCTGGTAATTGGTAATTGGTAACTGGCAACATCTGAACTATGGTCGGTCCGGACCCACAGCGAATCGGTCTCATCGCAGGCAACGGCAGCTTTCCGCTCCTCGTGCTGGACGCGGCACGATCCCAGGGCTTGCAAGTCGTCGTCGCGGCCATCAAGGAAGAAGCCTCACCGGAGATCGAGCAGCATGGCGCGGCGTCTGTGCAATGGCTGTCGCTGGGCGACCTGTCGAAGCTGATCGAAACGTTTCAGCGGGAAAAGGTAACCCGCGCCATCATGGCCGGGCAGGTGAAGCACAAGCAGATCTTCAGCAGCATCAAACCCGACTGGCGACTGGCCAAGGTGCTGCTCAGTCTTACCACCCGCAATACCGATTCGCTGATTGGCGCGATCGCCAAAGTACTGGAGTCAGAAGGCATCACCCTGATTAGCTCGACTGCGCTGCTGGAGCCGATGCTGGCCAGCGAAGGCGTCATGACTCGCCGATCTCCCTCCGACGCTGAGCAGACCAACATCACCTATGGACGAGCGGTGGCGCAGCATCTTTCGCGCTTCGACATCGGCCAGACTGTAGTCATCGCTGAAGCCGCGTGCGTTGCGGTCGAAGCCATGGAAGGGACCGATGCCACGATCCTGCGCGCGGGCGAACTGATGAAGTCTCCTTCGCTGGGCAAAGAGCCTTCGACACTCAGTCGCGCACTCACCGTGATCAAAGTGGCCAAGCCTCATCAGGACATGCGCTTCGATGTGCCGGTGGTCGGACTGAGAACCATCGAAACCATGAAGCAGGCGGGCGCAACCTGTCTCGCGCTCGACGCCGGGCGCTGCCTGATGTTCGACAAACCCGCCGTCATCGATGCCGCCGACACGGCCGGCATCTGCATCGTGGCGGAGAAGCCTGTGAGCCACATCCCCGGTCACACCGCGTAATTACCATTTTGCTTCGAAGCGAACCAATGGGCGACAATCCTGAAATGCCAGACAGTACTGGCCTAGTGCGCGTAGGTGTCGTCGGAACCGGCGCATTTGGCCGCAACCACGCCCGTGTGTATCGCGATCTGCAAGGCGACTCGTCGCAGAACGTGAAGTTTGTGGGCGTTGTCGATGCCGATAAGGCACGCGCGCGGGCGGTGGCGTCGGAGTTCGGAGTTCAAGCATTCGATTCAGTGCCCGACCTAGTCGCCGCCGGAGTGGACGCGGTCTCGGTCGCCGTACCGACCGTCGCCCACCTTCCGGTCGCTCGCGAACTGATGCAGGCCGGCGTCGACGTGCTGATCGAGAAGCCGCTGGCGAGCACGCTGGCCGAGGCGGATGAGTTGCGGGCGATCGCACGGCAGCACAATCGCGTGGTGCAGATTGGACATCTGGAGCGCTTCAACCCGGCGGTGCGTGCCACCCTTCCGCTGCTGACCAAGCCCATGTTCTTCGAGGTGCATCGCCTCAGCGTCTTCACGCCACGATCGCTTGACGTCGATGTCGTCCTCGATCTCATGATTCACGACATCGATATTGTGCTGACCATGGCCAAGTCGCCGGTGAAGGAAATACGGGCCGTGGGCCTGCCCATCCTGTCGAAGAAAGTCGATATCGCCAACGTACGCATTGAGTTCGAATCGGGATGCGTGGCCAACTTCACCGCCAGCCGTGTCAGCACCGAGCGTGTACGCAAAGTGCGCTTCTTCCAGCCGCGGCAATATGTGTCGCTCGACTTCTCGCGCCAGGACGTGCTCATTCTGACGGTTGACGATCAAGCCGGCACGGATGCGGATGTCGATCCCTTCAATCCTGCGAGCGTGGCCGGCAGCGCGTTTCCCGGGATCACGCCGTTCAAACCGAAGATCGAGCAGCAGGAACCCCTGCGGGCGGAATTGACCAGCTTTCTGCGGGCGGTGCGCGAGCGCAGCACTCCAGAGGTCTCGCTGGAACAGGGCCGTGCCGCGCTGGCCGTGGCATTGCAGATCGTTGAGGCCATCGCGCAGCATAGCGAGAAGGCGCATCTGGAAGAATTGACGGGTGGCATAAGCTAGTCCTAGGCTGGATTTCACCGGTCATGTCTGAAGATCTCGTCACCATCGCCAAGTTTCTGAATCTCGGAGAAGCCAAACTCGCCCAGGGCAAGCTCGCCTCGGCGGGGATCGCGGCTTCGATTCGCGATGAGAATGCCCTGAACCTGCACATCGGCATGGCCATGTGGGGCATTCAGTTGCAGGTTCCCGACTCGCAGATGGTGCGCGCGCTGGAAGTGCTCGACGACTTTCGCCCTGAGCCCGCCGAAGATGAATCGGACGCGGAGGTCGTGCACTGCTGCCCGGAGTGCGAGTCGCTGGAAGTCCGCCAGGTCGCGGGGGCTAATCCCCGACAGATCACGCTGTGGTCCGCGGCCATCCCATTCCCCGAGCCTCCGTCGGAGCAGGGCCAGCGCTGGCGCTGCCTGGCCTGCGGGTATCAGTGGGAAGAGGTCGAAGAATAGCGCCTTAGCGTCCGGGAGCTGTCAGTCAGCCGGGGTACGCGTAATCGCCCGGGCCTATTACCTCAAGAGTTGCCCGCCAAGCCGGCAATTTTGATCGAGTTACACCTAAACAGTTCCTTCCCTCTCTTCGTTCGCCATGCGAGAATAGGTACTCCATCCCGAACCGCCATGAACCCAGTCGAATCCGCAACGCCCGCCGCCCAGGAACCCTCTATCACTCCCGAGTTGCTGCGCGATCACGGCATTACGACGGAGGAGTACGAGCGCATTCTGAAATCGCTGGGCCGTACGCCGACGCTCACCGAGCTGGGCATCTTCAGCGTGATGTGGAGCGAGCATTGCTCCTACAAATCGTCGCGCGTTCACTTGAAACGACTGCCGACGCATAGCCGCCGCGTGGTGCAGGGGCCCGGTGAAAATGCGGGCATCATCGACATCGGCGACGGCTGGGCCTGCGCCTTCAAGATTGAGTCGCACAATCATCCGTCGTTCATCGAGCCGTTCCAGGGTGCGACCACGGGCGTCGGCGGCATTTTGCGCGACATCTTCACCATGGGCGCGCGGCCAGTGGCGATCATGGATTCGCTGCGGTTTGGGCCGATCACTTCCGGTCCCATCCTTTCCCAAAAGAGAGGAAAGGATGGGACAACCACATCTTCGACGACACCCGGGCTCGACCGCGCTACGCTGCACAAAAACCACTCGGTAATGGAAGGCGTGGTGAGCGGCGTGGCTTCGTACGGCAACTGTTTTGGTGTCCCCAATGTGGGCGGCGAAGTGAAGTTTGAGAGCTGTTATTCCGGCAATCCGCTGGTCAATGCGTTCGCTCTCGGACTGGTCAGGCGCGACCAGATTTTCTATGCCAAGGCGTCGGGCGCAGGGAATCCCGTCATTTACGTCGGCTCCAAGACCGGGCGCGACGGCATTCACGGCGCGACTATGGCAAGCGAGGAGTTCAGCGAAGAATCGGAAGCCAAGCGCCCGAACGTGCAGGTGGGCGATCCGTTCCTGGAGAAGCTGCTACTCGAAGCCTGCCTCGAAGCCATGCAGACGGGCGCGATCATCGGCATCCAGGACATGGGCGCCGCCGGGCTGACCTGCTCCACCTGCGAGATGGGCGGGCGCGGTGGCGTTGGCCTGGAGATCGAGCTTGACCTCGTGCCGCAGCGCGACACCGGCATGACTCCCTACGAGATCATGCTGAGCGAGTCGCAAGAGCGCATGCTGCTGGTCGCCGAGAAAGGCCGCGAACACGAAGTCTTCCGCGTCTTCGAAAAGTGGGGGCTCGACGCCGTTACCATCGGCCGCGTCATTCCTGAATCGACCATGCGGGTGCTGGAGCATGGCAAAGTGGTCGCCGAGATTCCCAACCAGGCGCTGACCGATGAAGCTCCGCTGTACAACCGCCCTATGGAGCGCTGGGAGCCGCCGGTTTCGCGCGAGATGCCTGAGGGACTTCAGTTGGGACAGAAGTCCGACCTGACCGACGATCTGAAACAATTGCTGGCCAGCTCGAACATCTGCTCGAAGCGCTGGGTGTACGAGCAGTACGACTCGATGGTGCAAACCAACACGGTTGGAGGCCCGGGCCGGGAAGCCGGCGTGATCCGGGTGAAAGGCACGCAACGCGCATTGGCCATGGCGCTCGACGGCAACGGACGCTGGTGCTACCTCGACCCTAAGCTGGGCGCGATGCACGCCGTGGCCGAGTCGGCCCGCAACGTGGCCTGTTCGGGGGCGACTCCCATCGCCGCGACCAACTGTCTGAATTTTGGCAATCCCGAGAAGCCGCACATCATGTGGCAGTTCGCCCAGACCATCGACGGAATCACCAAGGCGTGCGAAGAGCTGGAGACGCCCATCACCGGCGGCAATGTCAGCTTCTACAACGAAACGCTGGGCGAAGGCATCTATCCGACGCCCGTCATCGGGATCGTCGGCATTCTGGAAGATGTACACAAAGCTGTCGGTCCCGATTTCAAGCAAGCCGGTCGCGCGCTCGTGCTGGTTCGCGGCTCTGAATCAGGCGATGCCTCGGACGTTGAGGCGGAGTTCGGATCGTCGGAGTATGCGAAGGAAATCCTGGGACAGATTTGGGGATTCCCGCCCTCCCTGGAACTCGATAAGGAAGCCGCGCTGCAGAAAGCCATCGTGCAGATGATCGACGAAGGTCTGGTCGAATCCGCCAAGGACTGCACCGAAGGCGGGCTGGCAGTGACTTTGGCTGAATGCGGCTTCGTTCAAGGGATCGGCGCGCAGGTCGATCTTGAGTCGGGAGAGCTGGTTCCGGAGTTTGTGCTGTTCGGCGAGGACGCCAGCCGTATCCTGATTTCCTGCGACCCGGAAAGTGTCGCCAGAATCAAAGAAGTAGCGGTAAAATACGCCCTCACAGCAGAACAAATCGGAAGTACGGTTCCCGACAATCTGGAGATCAGGGTGGACGGCAAGACGGCTGCGGCCGCACCGGTGTCGGAGTTGAAGCGGGCGTGGAGCGTGGCTCTGGAAGAAGCGCTGCACACGGAACTGGAAGAGCCACCGGTATCGGATGCTGTGCCGGGAGCATAGTTAGTTTCAGAGTTCTGCATCTGAATCGAATTGGCGGGTGAGCGATGCTGATCACATCTGACAAATTGCACGAAGAGTGCGGCGTGGCTGCCATCTACGGCCACACGGAAGCTTCCAAACTCGCCTACCTCAGCCTCTACGCGCTGCAGCATCGCGGCCAGGAATCGGCGGGCATTGCCTCGTCTGACGGCGAACGGCTGGAGCTGCACAAATCCATGGGCCTGGTCTCCGACATCTTCACCGCCGAAGCTCTGGCGCGGGTCCCGGGATCGCTTGCTATCGGCCACACCCGGTATTCCACCGCGGGCGACTCCGCCCTGCTGAACGCTCAGCCGATTCGTGTGGAATGCGCCAAGGGACAGATCGCGCTGGCACACAACGGCAACATCACGAACGCCCACGAGATACGTTCGCATCTGGAGCGGCAAGGGTCGATCTTCCAGACCACCAGCGACACCGAAGTCATCGTTCACCTGATCGCACGCTCGAAGGAGGACGGGCTGGCCGAGGCGATGAGCGACTCGTTGCGCCGCATCGAAGGCGCATTTTCGCTGGTGATGCTCACACCCGACCACATCTTCGCCGCGCGCGATCCTCGCGGATTCCGTCCCCTGGTCATGGGCCGCATACCGGGGCACTCGGAGCACCAGAAAGACGCCGTCGTGTTCGCCTCCGAGACCTGCGCCTTCGACCTGATCGGCGCCACCTACGAGCGTGAGGTCAAGCCGGGAGAGCTGGTGATCGTCGGTCCGGAGGGCGTGCACTCGCGGTATTACGCCGCGCAACAGCCCTTGTCGAGCTGCATCTTCGAGCACGTGTACTTCTCGCGGCCCGACAGTATCGTGTTTGGCCGCTCGGTACAGCAGTCACGCGACGCCATGGGACGTCAGCTTGCGCTGGAATCGCCTGTCGATGCCGATATTGTTATTCCAGTACCGGACTCGGGTGTGACTGCGGCGATGGGCTTCTCGCAGCAGAGCGGCATTCCCATCCAGTTTGGATTGATTCGCAACCACTACGTCGGTCGCACATTCATCGAGCCGGAGCAACGGGTCCGCGACTTCGGCGTGCGTCTGAAGCTGAATCCGGTGCGCCACGTGATTGAGGGCAAGCGCATCGTGCTGATCGACGACTCCATCGTGCGCGGCACCACCAGCCGCAAGATTGTGCGGATGGTGCGCGACTCGGGAGCCAAGGAAGTCCACATGCGCATCTCGTGTCCGCCGACGATTTCGTCCTGTTACTACGGCGTGGACACACCCTCCAAGAACCAGTTGATCGCCGCGAACAAGTCGGTGGATGAGATTCGCGAGTACATCGGCGCCGATTCGCTGGCCTATCTTTCGCTGGAAGGGCTCCGCAAGGCTGCTGGCGAAAGCGATGACGTCAAGTATTGCACTGCGTGCTACACCGGCAAGTATCCGACGAAACTCGTGGATGTGGAAGAGATCCAGGCCGCGCCGGAGATGGTCGCGGGCGACTAGACACCCGGTGGCGAAAAACAATTGCAGCCACGGATTCACACGGATGACCACGGATTTAGAATTTGGTCTTGATATCTCCATGCAGTTTCGGGATCAGCGATGACGTTGACTCAAAAGATCGTTCGCCGCGTACAGAGCTGATTCCTCAAACGTCCTGAGCCCCAGGACCCATATGCCTACGTGACGGCACCCTTGCAGCGCGGTCCAGGTGGACGCTCCGCCGCTGTCGCGCTGGAAGAGCCGGCACCTGCCCGCAGGCTGAATCTCTTCGGCCGGCATTCAGCCCACTAGGCCGGCCCCCTTCCCTGGTTCCCTTTTTGCCTCGACGTAGCTTCCCATTAACTCAGTCGAGTTTGACGTGTCGGGCATACGCTAAGAAAAATCAATTTCACGACTGTTTAGAATCAGTGGCTTGGGAGAAAATTGTTTCTAAGCCATTGAAACAAAATATAGTTACATCTATCCAATTGAGCGCGTTGGGGTTAAGAACCAAGTTATTCGTATTTCCTTCGCTTGTTGGCCAAGATTCAGTATGAAAAGTATGATTTGTATGACACATATTTGGCATACACGTATGACTTGTATGACACCAGTTTGTCGTACAAGTATGATTTGTATTGATCCTCTGGAAACATCGCGTCGCCGTCAGATTGTCAAAGAGCGCGATTCTGGCCGCGGCCTGGGCGCGGCGAGGCGCACAAATCCCTTGCCTCACAGGATGTTTTTCGCAGGTTCGGGGGGCGAGTGGTAGGACGCAGGTCACGTCAGCGTGTGATAAGGGCATGCCGTTTGAAGAGGTTCCTGAAAAAGCTGAAAAAGACGATCCCATGAGTGCGAGGAGACGAAAGTAGACGTCCAAATCTTTAGCCTCAAAACCCGTTAGAACAATTCGATTTTCGCACGGTGACCGTGCGACGAAGCGAGGCGTGCATCACGAGTGATGAGTGCCGCGCCGAGCGTTTCAGCCAGCACAACGTACGCGGCATCGTAAGCGGAGAGCGTGCGGCGGTATTGCCAGATGCTAAGCAGAAGAGCGGTGTGCGGGTACCTCCTTACCTTAAGCCGTATCAGGTCGTGAACGGCCTCGTCCGCGCGGCGAAGGGAGACGCGTTCTTCCGGGACCTGGCGGCGCAGCACCTGCGTGACTTCAAGGTCGATGAGGTGCGGCGTATGCACGGACTCGCCGCGTGAGTAGATTCGCCTCTCGATGCTATGGCCCGAAGGTGTCCGCAGAAGCCATTCCACCGCTGCGGATGCGTCAAGGACGATCAACGCGCATCGCGCTCCTCACGGAGTATCCGGACGGTATCGATGTCAGCAGTCACCGGCTTGCGGCGGTGCAACATCTCACGGAACTCAGCAAGCGTTGGCTGCTCGGCGATCTCGCGCATCTCCGCCAGCAGATAGTCCGATAGGGACATGCCCGCCTTGGCGGCCCGGGCCTTCAGGCGGCGGTGCAGGACGTCAGGGACGTTGCGGATCTGGATCGTCTTGGACATGTGGTAAGCATAGTTTCAGGTGCAGCACATATCAATAATGTTGCCGCGCTTCTGCTGTCACGATGAGACGGCGCCGCCCGTCGCGCTGTTTCTCGTCCTAATTCACTGTTTCGCTTCCGGCGATGTGCCGGATTCGGTTTGAACCCACACGCACAGGTCATCTAGAAAACGCCGAACTCTCGACAGGGGATGATCCGGAAAACGCGCATCGTACTTCTCATCATCGGAGATAGCGCGCAGCACACTACGGTCGACGCCGAGAGATGTCATGTCGTAGGGATCTTGCGCCCATGAGCGTTCGAAGTCCTCGACGCTTCTCACTATGCCTGCAGCGAAGAGCTCCGAGGTGACGACGGCGTCGCGCACACCTGTGGTGCCGCACTCACCATCAACAATGGTCCAGATCAGGGAGCTGCCCTGCAGACGAATGATGAACATCCCTGTGTAGACGTAGGCCGGCAACTGGAGACGCTTGTAGATCAATCGGACGGCGGCAGACTTTCCGCAAGGAACGCTGTGCGCTTCAATGAGACCGCCCGCCCGACTTGACGCAAGATTTCGGGCCATTTCTCGCAACCTGCTGTCTGACGTTGAGAGCCAATCATCCGTACCCATTGTGCCCAGGGATAGGACGCTGCGATGGGGCCCGCTCCACACCCGCAACTCGCCATCCGGTTGCTGTTCCGTCCACCCACGCATTGCGAATTGAACCTGGAGAACGGCTTCAGCGGGTGCAGCCGACTTTGAAAAAGGCCACAGTCTGTTGCGCCACGACATCTAGCAATCTCCTTTACGCCGCCCCGATCTTCTTGCGCACCTCTTGCACGTAATGATCGGTCATGCCGGCGATGTAGTCGCAGACTACGCGCACCAGCTTCTCGTGCGCCACTTTTTCCTGATAGCTGGGAGGCAAGGCTTCGGGGTGGGCGACGAGATAGTCGAAGGTTTCGGTCACTACTTTTTCTGCTTTGAGCTTTTCGGGCAAGAGCGGTTTGCTCTCGTACAGCGCCCCGTAGAGAAACGCCTTGGCTTCGCGGCGTTCCTGCTCGACCTCTGGGCTGAAGGCCACTAGCCGCTCGGGCAAGCGGCGCACATTCTCCAGACTGGTAACGCCGGACTTTGCGACGCGTGACCTTGTGTTCTCGATCAGGTCGGTCACGAAGCTATTGAGCATGCGCTTGAGCGCCTCGTTGAATTTCAGCTTGTCGGGCGCGCCGGGGTACTTCGCTTCCATTTCGACATAGAAGCGCTCGAAAGCGCGCACGTTCTTGCGCACGTCGCCCAGCTTGAGCAGCTTCGCTTCGAATCCGTCGTCAAGGTCAGCGGTGGTGTAAGCAATCTCGTCGGTCAGGTCGATCAACTGCGCTTCCAACGGAGGCCGCAGATCGAGCAGATACTCTTCCAGTTCCGGGTGTTCGGCTGCGCCGTAGTCGTGCGAGTGCTTGATGATGCCCTCGCGCACCTCGAAGGTCAGATTAAGGCCGCGGAATTCGGCATAGCGAATCTCGAAATCCTCAACGATCCGCAGTGCCTGCAGGTTGTGGTCGAAAAACTCGCCGCGCTTGCGCATCAAGGAGTCCAGCGCCCGCTCACCCGCGTGCCCGAACGGTGGATGCCCGATGTCATGGACCAGCGCCAGGGCTTCGGCAAGATCGACATTCAGATTGAGAGTCGCCGCGATGGTGCGGGAGATCTGCGCTACCTCCATGGTGTGCGTCAGGCGGGTGCGAAAGTGGTCGGAGTAGCGGCGGGTGAAGACCTGCGTCTTGTTTTCCAGCCGACGGAACGCGCGGGAGTGAATGACGCGGTCGCGGTCGCGCTGGAAGGCGTTGCGGTAGGGGTGAGGCGGCTCAGGATAGCGCCGTCCGCGAGAGTCCTCGACGCGAACCGCGTAACTGGCGAGCATACTGCGAGTGTAGCAGTGCCCTTTGCCTAGTTGCTAGAGCGAGTGCCGGTCGCGGGCGGCGACTTTCGCATCCTTCTGCTGATGGTCGGCCAGTACTGACGCAACAGGTTTCCCCCGAACTTCCAGCCCATGTCGGAGGCATAGCGGATGAAAGTATCGCCGACTCCGCGACTCCCCTCCGGATAGTAGGTATTGGCCAGCCCTTCAGCCGCCAGCGGGCCCAACAGGTCGGCATAGCTGACGACGCGCTCTCCGGAGTCGCTGCGCGTGATCACCAGCCTCTCGGCGGCATACTTGACCGACTCCTTGAATGAGAGATGTTTCTTGACGTAGAAGCGGGGATCTTCGTGCGTCATCGACGCGATCAGGAAGGTCCCAAATATATTCGCTGAAGCGGCGCGGGCCATGTTCGCTCCCAAGCGCTTGCCGTATCCTTCGCCGCCCTGGCCGTATCCCGAGGGGCTGTTAATCGCCTGGCCGAAACCGGCTCCAATCGCCGCCGCGCCGATGGTCGGCAGAGCCACGCTGTTGTTGGCCGCCAGCTTGAACTTGCCCCAGCTATCGAGGGGCCCCTGGTTGGTTGCGAGGTCGGGGAACACCCGCGACTTCTGCTGCAGCACCTCGAAGAAGCTGGCTTCGCTTTGTGCCGGGTTGGACTCGTGCGTCGGAGTTTGGGATTGTGCGCTGGCGGAAGGCGCATCGGGCAGTCCACCAGACTGGCCTTGTTGCGCCACGCTGCCGGCACACAGCAGGCAGCAAATTATTGTCGTCAACGCCAGGCAGCGTATTCGGGTCGTACGGTTGTTGCCTTCCACGAACCCTCCTCGTTTCGCAGCACTGACCGGAATATGTCACCCGCGACGTGAAAGCTTTCTGGGCGAACTCACGTCTTCAGCTTTGAATACGGACTTGCTTGGAGCTAAGAAATCGACAGATAGCTCTTATGGTTTGGTGGCCGCCGGATCCTGTTTCGCCAGCTTGACCTTGGCGGACTCCAGGTCCTTCTGTACTTTGGCGACTTCTTCGGTATCCACTTCGGCAGGCACGGTCTTGTTCCATTCCTCGAGGGCGCGCTGCCAGTGGGTGGTGGCCAGCTTGAGGCGGCCAGTCTTTTGATACAAGTCGCCGAGGTGCGCCTGCACGGTAGGATCGCTGCCGATCTTCTCCGAGGCCCGCCGCAGGTTTTCCTCCGCAAGCTCGTAGTTGCCCATGCGGTAATAGACCCATCCCAGCGAGTCGAGATAGGCGCCGTTCTGCGGATCGAGGGCCAGGGCGCGGCGAATATAGCCCAGAGCCTCTTCCAGGCGGGTGCCGCGGTCCGCCATCATGTAGCCCAGGTAGTTCAGGGCCTGCGCGTTCTTGGGGTCGTCGGCCAGCACCTTATGGAACGACTCTTCCGCGAGGTCGTACTTCTTCTGGCGCTCGTAGATGGAGCCGGCGACGAAGATGGCGTAGTCCTTGTCTTCCTGCTTGGTGGATAGCTCCAGGGCCTTGTTGATGTTTGCTTCCGCCTGGGGCCAGTCCTTGATGCGGCTGTACATCTGGGCCAGCGCGATGTAAACCTCGCGGTCGTCAGCGGTGCCTTTCAGCATCAGCTTCACTTGCTCGATTGCCGGGCCCGGGTTTCCCAGGTCTGCGCGCTGCGAGGCAGCGACCATCTGCAGCGAGCGGTCGTTGGGAAACTTCTTTGCGGCTTCCTCGGCGGTGGTCGTCGCCAACTGCCACTGCTTCTGGTCGCGATAGGTTTCGACGATCTGCTGATATCCACGAATGGCGTTGTCGTCGCCCAGTTCGAACATCCGGCGGAAGGTATCGATGGCCAACTGCTGCTTATTGGCTTCGCGATAGACCGTCCCCAACCTCTCCAGGAAAATGGCGCGATTGTTCTTCTCGGAGGTATCGTACTCTCCGTTCGTGTGCTCGGTTTTCTGCAGCAACTGGTTCAAGATGGTGATGGCATCGTCGTACTTGCCCTGGGCCTCCTCAATCACCGCGATGTTGTACTTCAACTCGAGCGAATCGGGGACAACCGCGGTGGCTTTCTTCAGCCCCGCCAAGGCCTCGTCGTAATTGCCGTTACGGCGATAGATCTCGGCCATGCGCATGTAGGTTTGCGCGTCCGACGGATCGGCCTCGACGATGGCTTTGTACTGCACCAGGGCCGCGTCGGGCTGGCCGTCGTTCATCAGGTTTTGCGCGAGTCCACGAATCGAGTCGAGATTATCGTGGTCCAGATCGACTGCCTTTTGATAGGCCTCGATGGCCTTCTTATAGGACTTGTTCTGCTCGTAGGTGTAGCCCAGGGCAGAGTACAGCTTCGCCGAGCGCGCACCCTCAGGGAAGGCACTCAGCACCTCCAGTGCGCGCGAGGTGTCGCCTTCTTCGTTGTACAGAATCGACAGCGCGGTGACCGCCTCTTCAGAGTCGGGCTGGATCTTCACTGCGGTCTTGAATTCGTTCTCGGCCTTCACCAGATCGTTATTCAAGCGATAGAGACGGCCCAGCAGGAGGTGGTCTTCCACGCTCTTGGGATCGAGCCTAACAATCTGCTCATACTGTTCGATGGCCAGCTTCAGGACCTCCTGTGACTGGGTTCCGGACTGCATGTCACCCAGCGACCGCAGGTAGATGCGTCCCAGCAGGCGGTGCGCGTCCAGGTTGTTGCCGTCACGCTTGAGGATGTCCTGCGCCTCCAGGACGGCATCCTTGATTCGGCCGGTGCGCGCATACAGCTCGGCCAGTCCGGCATTCAGGTAGTCCGAGGTGGGATCATTGTCGATGGCCAGCCGGTACTCTTCGATTGCCTTGTTGGCGTAATCGGCGCGGCCATACATCGAGACCATTTCCTCGTAGATATGCGCCATCGCGAAGTGGTAGTAGGCAGCCGCCTTGTCGGGCGCCTTTGCTGCAGTCGGCTTCGCGGCAGCCGGGGCCGGAGCGTTAGGGTTCGCCGACGCCGAGGGGTTGTCTTGGGCGAGGCTGTAAATCGACCAAGTAAGCAGGACTGCCAGGAGGGTTACACCATTGCGAGTTAGCTTCATGCTTTGGGACCAGTCATTAATCCAATTGGATGACGTGCCAGTGCGGGGGTCGTACTTATTTTAGCCTTTTGTGGCGTGAGATGGGAAAAATCAGCGGCCTGGCTGCCTCCGGAGATATTTTCACGATCTCATAAACCCAGCAAATCATTGGACGTCGCGGTGGGCGAAAGGTTAAAACATCTGCAGCCTCTAGCGGAGTCACGAAAATCGAATTTCAGCGTTCCGCCGATAATCGTAAATCGTAGTGACGCTAGCAGCGGCGACGGGGGTGCGATGGAGACGCTGTTCTATTCGCGAATGGAATCGCCGGCCGGGCGCCTGCTTTTGGGCGCGTCCGACTCGGCCCTGGTGGTCTTGTCCTTTGGGCGTGACACGCCCGAGAGGGTGGCGGGCCGAGCAGTCCAGTGGCAGGAGTCTATCGAGGCGACAGAGCGGGCGCGTCTGCAACTGGAGGAGTACTTTGCCGGCCAGCGTCGCGAGTTCACGGTTCCGCTTGATCTTCGAGGGACCAAGTTCCAGAAGGGATGCTGGGAAGAACTGCTGCGAATTCCCTACGGCGAGACTCGCAGCTATGCCGAGATCGCCCAGGCCGTGGGAAGCCCCAGAGCGTTTCGCGCCGTTGGGCAGGCCAACCATTTCAATCCGATCGCCATTGTGGTTCCCTGTCATCGCGTGCTGGCGGCCGGAACGAAGCTGGGCGGCTACGGCGGCGGGCTGGCCACCAAGGCGTTTCTCCTGCGGCTGGAAGGAGCGAAGTTTCAGGACGATGCGGTGACAGAATGCCAGGAAGCGCTGAGCTTCACCTAGCTGCCGCCTCCAACTCTGGCGTGGCTGCCAGCAGGGTGCGCGTGTACTCGTGACGGGGCGCCGTGGTGATCTGCTCGGTTGCACCCAACTCCACCAGTTCGCCCTGCTTCATGACTGCAATGCGCGTGGCCAGGTAGCGCACCACAGGCAGCGAGTGCGAAATAAACAAGTAGGTAAGTTGAAAGTCCCTTTGCAATTGGCGCAACAGGTTGACGATTTGCGCTCCCACGCTTACGTCGAGCGCCGATACCGGCTCGTCCGCCACAATGAAGCGCGGTTTGAGCATGAGTGCTCGCGCGATACCGATGCGCTGACGCTGGCCTCCGCTGAATTCGTGCGGATAGCGGCGTAGCGCCGATTCATCCAGACCAACGGCGCGCATCATTTCCGCAGCCCGGCTTCTGCGGCCGCTGCGGGATTCGCTGCCATGGATCACGACGGGTTCGCACACGATCTTCTCCACCGTCATTCGGGGATCGAGTGAGCCGAATGGGTCCTGGAAGATGATCTGCATGTCGCGTCGCAGCCGGCGCAACTCGCTGCCGCGGGCCGCCAGCACGTCGTGGCCATCGAAGCTGACCATTCCCGAATCCGGCTCGACCAGCCGCAACAACATGCGTCCCAGGGTACTCTTGCCCGATCCCGATTCCCCCACCAGCCCAAGCGTTTCGCCAGCTTCGATCGTCAATGACACGTCGTTGACCGCACGGATTCGGGTTGAGGCGGATGTGCCGAAGGCGTTTTGTCCTGAGCTGAACGACTTCACGAGGTGTTCCGCCCGCACCAACGGCATGCTGCCGATGGTAACAAATGCGGGAATGGCAAATTTGCGAACTTGGTCAAATCCGCGCCAATTTGGACTTCTGTGAGATTGTCACAACGACTCTGCGAATCATGTGCTGAGGGACGCCCTGGGCTCCCAAAGTCGACAGCCGCGCAAACACTGGCGGAAACGTCCGGCCGCAAGGCAGCGCTGCCTGCCCTGCACCATTTTTGGTCACGTCCCTGTGGACGAGCTGCACCTCGCTGAAAACAAAGGCAATAAAGTCGCACGATTTGTGTTGACTTCAAAACTGGCAGGAGTAAAACAAACTCGTTCTTTGGCAGTTCCTAAGGTTTCCCGGTTGGCTGGTGAGTCCGGGGCTGAAGCGAATTCACTGCTCCGCGCCTGCAGCGCTACGGCGGCAGAGGGATAGCGACGGTCAATAGCGAACCGCTGGTTGAGGAAACAAGAAACGAGTCAAAGGCAAGATAGGATCCCGAGGCGTTGAGCCCGATTCCGGTTGGCAGTAAGCCCGGAGCCCAAGTTGAGATCGTCCGCTGCGTACGCAAGTATCCGGCGAACACAGGTCGGCAAGGGTCTAAAGCGAACTGCCGGTTGAGAAGAAGGAGCAACATCACCTCGGGATTCTTCACGTCTGGACGAACTCTTCTCTAGGCCTCTGCTCCCTGCTAGCCAGTAGTCAGTCGCCAGTGATTCACCATCGAGACACCAGGGCACGGAGGTTCTCATTCCCATTTGCCTAAGACGGGATGTCTTCCGGGTCAGCACCGAAAAGCGTGGCACGAAGATGGGGCACGCGGCGACAGATTATGGGGTTATACTAGTGCCCCGGAACTTGCGCTAATTTCGTGCCTTCGCAAGCTGCGATTCGAATCGGTGAGCAGCATACCTACGGGGTGGCCCCGCTTTCACGCGCACTGACGCTGGGCAGCGTATGACTCGTTTGTGAGACTCACTTCGGCCCTGGCAGTCCAAGTCTTCGAAGCCACAGTGGAAGCGCAGTTCGGATGATCACACGCGCGAACAGGTGACTCATGGGTGATTTCACTGAAAACGTCATTTCCCCGCCACTGTTGCGGCGAATCAAAAGCGATGAGACTGCACTTCATCGTGTGGTTATCGATCTCGACACCCGCACGACGACGCTCGGTGTCGCATCTGCACAAGTCGTGGGGTTGGTGAAACAGCTCCTGGAAGACGCCGATCGCACTGAGCAGAATGTTTTCTCAATTGCCAGGGCGGCAGGTCCGTATGTTAAGGCACGCTTGCAGGGCAAGGTCATCCGTCAATTGGTGAAACTCGATCGGCAGCAGCCTGTTCCTCCCGGCCCGTTGATCACCAGCGTGCGGTCGGAGGTCGAGGACGGGCGAAATTTCAATCCCGACAACATGCTTCGCTCCGTGATTTCGGTGCCGATGCTGGACAAGATCGAGTTGGACGAGGATGAACTACAGAGCGTCCTGATCGAATTGAACATTAATTACTGTAACGGTCGTCCTGGCGCCAAAGACCGAGTAAGAACGCTGATAGGCCAAGCGCTATCAGAAACCGGTGGGGCAGCGGCCGAGGAGTTCGTCAGCGACTGGAAAACTGCGACGAGCGAGCAGTATGTGTACGCCAAGCTCACGGGAAGAACGATTCGCAAGCTGGTTGAACTAGATCAAAACGAATCGCCGCCAGGCACGAACCCTGACGACGATTGGCATGCCATCTACCATGTCTGGCCGGACTTCAAGATTCGGGCGCAGATCTGGCGGTCAGCCGCGACGGTGAAAGCGGACGCGTGCCGGCGATCGTTTGCCACTACGGGCCGAGGAATCGTCTGGGCCATTTTCGATTCGGGTATTTATGGACGCCATCCTCACTTCATCAAACACTCAAACTTGACGTTACCGAGCGGTCTGGCCCACATCGATTTCATGGGGGCGAAGCCAATCGATGTTCCTGCGGACCAACTGTCCGATGAGTATGGACACGGCACTCACGTGGCAGGGATCATCGGGGGCGAATTGAGTGCAGACTACCAGGCCGTTTCGTTGTCGCGTGAAAAGGACCAGAATGGGAAAATTTCATACAAAGCGGACAACGTCGGTGCCCCGGTAATGGGAGTTGCTCCGGAATGCAAGCTTTTGAGTTACAGGGTGCTGGACAAGAATGGCGAAGGCGATGTCAGCACGGTAATCGCGGCGATCCAGAAGGTGCAGGAGTTGAATGGATATGGGCGAAACATCATGATCCACGGCGTGAATATGAGTTTGGGCTATGACTTTGACCCGGAGTGGTTCGCGTGCGGACAAAGTCCGATATGCGTCGAAGTGGATCGGTTAGTACGATCGGGTGTAGCCGTGGTGGTTGCGGCAGGCAATACTGGCAAAGGTTTCGCCTTAACCATCAACGACCCCGGGAATGCGGAACTTGCGGTGACGGTGGGGGCGACCCATCGCGATATGCCGCACCGCTACGGTGTGTCGTATTTTTCATCCAAGGGACCGACGGGCGATGGGCGCTCGAAACCCGATCTGCTGGCGCCCGGAGAACGCATCATCTCGTGTGGCGCAGGCCCTGACCTCCAGACCTACCTGAAGAAGGCGGAGGCCCCGGCAAACGACACGGGCGCGAAGGTCGCTTACTATCTGGAGCGGAGCGGGACGAGCATGGCGGCGCCGCATGTCTCCGGAATCATTGCTGGGATACTTTCGACGCGCGGAGAGTTCGTAGGCCTTCCCGAAGATATGAAGGGTTTTCTGATCAAGAACGCGACTGACCTGGGCCGCGAGAGGAGTTTCCAGGGCGGTGGCTTGGTCGACATGATGCGAACCATTCAAGCGATGTAGGACCCATTGAGGTGAGAGGAGCTAAGGCTATGGATTTCCCGTACCCCTTTTTTCAAGTGCAAATCACGAAAGACGGCACTGTCTTTCTGCAATCAGAGGTAGACGCACTGTTGAACGGCGTGGCAGCGGGCCAGGACGCTCCCAGCGATTTGTTTATCATGTGCCACGGATGGAACAACAACTCGGATGAGGCCAAGAGCCTTTACCTTGGGTTGGCCAAGGTGATCAAGGCGGAGGTGGACGCGAATCCGGTGCTCAACAAGCGGAAATATGCCATCTGCGGGGTGCTGTGGCCGTCGAAGAAGTTTGAGGACAGTGACCTGATCCCGAGCGGGGCGGCATCGCTGGATGAAGCGGTTACCACGGACCAGTTGAAACAGCGAGTGCAAGATTTTCGGTCTTTGTTTGGCGCCACCGAATGGGCAGCGGTTGCAGGGCCGACACCGGCGGCGTTCGATGAGCTGGAGAAGCTCATGGACAGCGTTGAGGACGATGAGGCTGCGCAGATGCGCGCGGTGGAAGTTGTGCGGGAGTTGTTGCCGCGTGAGGCGGCGTCATCGGATGACGCTTCCGTACGATTTTTCGAAACCGGTACAGCTTCGCTCATGACCAAGTTGACGAAGAAGCTGAATCCGCCGGCGATTCCCGCGGGAGTCGGTGCGGCCTCGGTGGATCCATTTTCAACCGGCAAGGTGAGTGGGCTGGGCGGCGCCGCAGGTTTTCGGGATGTGCTGGGCGGAGTCAAGTCAGGAATTTCGCACCTGCTGAACTTTGCGACCTACTACCTGATGAAAGCGCGCGCTGGTGACGTCGGCGTGAAAGGGGTGGCGCCGCTGGTTGTGCAGCTGCGCACCAAACGCGAGGACCTCCGCATTCACATGATTGGACACAGTTTCGGATGTCGAGTGGTAGCGGCCGCCATCAATGCCTTGCCGGAAGAAGAAAAGTTTCGTCCGGATACGGTGCTGTTGCTGCAGGGTGCATTCTCGCATAATGGTTTCGCCAAGCAGGGCGAGGCGGACCGGGGAGCATTTCGTGATGTGATCGAGAAGAAGAAGGTTCGAGGTCCCATTTTCATTACTCACACCCGGAACGATAAGGCTGTCGGAATAGCGTATCCGATTGCTTCGCGAATTAATGGCGTGACCGCGGCAGCCTTGGGAGACGAGAACGACATCTTTGGAGGGCTGGGAAGTAATGGGACACAGACCAAGGTAACTACTCCGGAGGGAATATCCGGGACGCTGTTGGCGGTGGGTCAACCGTATCCCTTTGTCAACGATGTAAAGCCAAGCACGCCGTGCAATTTGAAGGCCGATGAGTTCATAAAAGGGCACTCCGACATACAGAAGCCGGAGGTCGCCTTTGCGCTGACGGTGGCGATGGGTTTGGAATAATCTCGCTCGACAGCTCAGTCATCGGGGGTGTGTCTGGTACGTCTTTTGCCGGATAGTAGTCCCAGCCGCAGTTAGGTGCTGGGGGATAGTTCTCCAGAATTCAGCGTGGGAGTGGGGAGCGGCGGAGTCAGTGGTTTAGTGGGTCGCGAAGTCACCCATCAGTAGCCAGGAGCCAGTGGAAGTCAACAGACCCACCCTGCCGAAAACCAGGCCGGATAGGGTACCCCCTCAAGCTTATTCGTTGTTGGAGCGTCGCCGGGCGAGCCACCGTCCAGTTAACGGGTCGGCTTTATTCTCTACTGTTCTACATACATATAACGCTAATTCACATTAATAAATTATTCTGATTCAGTGAGATGCATGGGTGCGAGAATCTGTCACGACTGTTGTACATAACTACATCACAAGTTCACATGATGAGAGATTTCGAAAATTAAGAGAACCGGCGCAAGACCGACGAAGGCGAATTGTCAAAGAGCCGTGGACAAACGCGGCTTGGGCCGCGAGGTGAGGGTACAGGAATCCCTCGATCCTCGGTGAAGGTATAGAGGAGTCAGCGGGCGGCCGACAAGAGAATTCGAGTTTCCGACGGAACGAAAGTAACCTGTGACTGCCAATATGGGACATCAATCGCGCTTGGAGATGGATGAACGACGCGTGTGGTAAATCGTCAGGAGTCGGTTGACGTCAAAAGAACCATCCCGCCAGAAGAGGACGGGACGAGGCACCCACCGGGGTGGGCCGCCCACGGGATATGTGGGCCACCTATGATTGGCACAGGCGGCGGGGGCACCTGACGTAGTAGTCACTGAAAGTAAGATGACCCATCCGGCCAAAATCAGGCTGGATTTGGCACCCGGCGGCCACCCGCCTAAAACGGAAATTCCTGATAGGCTCCGTGCTTGAGGGCGAGACAATGAAACATCGCATTGTCCACATGCTTCAGAAATACCTGTTGAACCCGCCTATCAAGTTGTTATTTGCTATGGGGGTGGTGCTGCCGGGATATGCGCTGCTGGAAACGACTGGCCGCAAGACCGGAAAGCGGCGGCGTACCCCCGTGGGCTACGGACTGGTGGGCAAGCAGTTCTGGATCGTGGCGGAGCACGGCGAGAAAGCCGGCTACGTTCGCAATATCGCCGGCAATCCGCGGGTACGCCTGAAGCTGCGCTCTGGGCTACGGGCCCGCTGGTACTCCGGGACAGCCCACGTGCTTTCCGACGATGATCCAAACGAGCGCCAAAGCTGGCTGGCAATCCAGTTGCCGAGGAGCGACCGAATGCGCCGCGGTACGCTTCTTCGGCACGCAACTGCTCACGGTTCGGGTTGACCTGGACGGCTGACCACCCGCCGGCGATTGGGGTATGTCGTCCCCGGGGGACTCGGGAAGTTTTGCGATGGTTTTCCCAGCGTTCCATCACCCCAGCGAGCCCAACGTCGGCGCTCGCTGGGGACCCCGACTGAGACGCTGGGCTTTCTTTTACCGTCCCGCGAGGCGGGCCGCGAGGCGGGACTTGACGGCTTCCCGGGTTGGCGAAGATCAAAGACCCACCCGGCTAAAATCAGGCCGGACGGGGCTGCCGCCGCAAGATTGTTCGTTGTTGAGCGGGGCGCCGGGCGCGGCAGCCGCCCAGGGGCGGAGCAGGATTGGAGTTGCTATCGGGACGATGAGTGATTCTGTCAGAAGGGAGCTAGCGTCGGATGAGGAACCATCCGTCAGGGCGATGGATCCAGTAGCTGCCGGTTTCCATGGTCAATTCCGGCTGGCCGCCCTTGGATGGCTTTGACGCGGCCCGGATGGGCGCTTTGCCGCTGGCGGTGGTGACGACAAACAAACGATCGCCGTAGCCGCTTTCAACCTTCAGGTCAGCGGGCAGTGGCTGGACAATTGCGGTGGCGGCCATCTCCGACATTTGGCGAGCGAATTGGGCAGGGCTGCCGATGACGGCGGCACCGAAATAAGGAAGAAGGTCGTCGTACATGGGCTTGAAGGCGGCCTGCACCGCCTTGGCATCGTGGCCGGCGAAGGCCTTGAGCAGCGCGCGGACAGCGACGAGCACATCGTCCTTGTTGCCGGTGAAAGGTTGAACCTTAAGAAACGCCCACTCGGGCACGTTCTTCAAGACGATGGTCTTTTCGGCTTTGCCGCTGCCGGTGATGGTTTCCTTGAACAGCGGCGGTTTGTCGAAGTCGTCGAGGGAGCCGGTGGCGACGATGGCGCTGATGGTGGTCGTGGCCTCGGTCTGGCCCTTTTCCGGGACGGCGTCGACAGTCACGACGTTGGGGCCATTCTTGGCGAACGTCGCGAATGTACCCAGCGAGTTGGTGAGCGGCCCGTCACCGAGAGTTGGGTTCGAGGCGAAGAAGAGGATGGGAATGCCGTTGACCCGAACCTGTCCTTCGGAGCCACGGTGCTGGACGATGATCACAGCCTGCTTCGCGTCGATGGCATCCGTTTGGGCAATTGCGGAGAGAACTCCAAACAGCGCGACCAGGAAGGCGAACGCCAGACGAAGTCTCATAACGCGGCATTATACGTCCGGAGAGCGGCTGCGATTGCGCGAGCTGGGCTTTCTTATGTCGTCCCGCTAGGCGGTCCGCGGGGCGGGTCTGAGCGATTCGCGGTCCAGCGAAAGTCAAAGACCCACGCGGCCAAAATCGGGCCGGACGGGGCACCCATTTTCAGTTACCGGGTGGGCCACCGGCCTACTCTTTCTTTCCGGAGAGCTTGCTCAAGCCCCAGAAAAACACGCCCATCCCGCTTCCCATAAGGAAAAGGAAGATGCCCAATCCAACAGGTGTACCCCACATGTTAGGCGACCACAGACCATCCATCTTGCATTCCTCCCTTCTGCCTTAAAGCTGCCCCGCAGGACGCTCGGCCGAGCGGTTAAAAAACTATCGTACTACGATGCAATTCGTCAAAGGAACTTCACTAGCACCCGCGAAAAGCCTGTCGTGCCGAGGGCACTCGGGATGTGGAAGCCTACCCCGCGTTGAAACGAGGGGCTTCCGGCTGCCGCCCGCAAGCGGGCTGGGGTGTGGGTGAGTGCGGGGTTTTCGGGGCACGGGCGGTCGTTCGAGGAGATCGTGATTGCAGCGATTGGCAAGGATGGGCCACGCGATATGTGGGCCAGCAGCCGGGGTCATTTTTGCCCGGGAGCTTTGGCCGCTTTGGCCGCCGCGGCCTGCGCGCGGAGCTTTTCCCGCCCAGGCGGTAAATGCCGCCAAGGTCGCTTCCCTCAGAGTCAAGCCCTGGCCCACGGCCATCATCTTGATGTTGCGCTTTTCGTTGTCGGAAAGGCGAACCTGGAGCAGGTTTCTTGCGGTTTGGGGTGCTCTTTCTTTCATTTTATTTTGCATGCCTCTTTAGAATCAGTTGGTTAGCCGGAAATTCTTCGCAAGCAATTGATTCCAGGCGACTTATACGTATCCATTTGAACTGTAAAGAGTTAGGCTCGATTTGGAGCGTTTTTCGAGGCCCAAGTTGTCATACAATACATACAAGTCATACATCAAATTGCCATACTTTGCATATTAGTATGACAGAGTTTTGTCATACATTCCATACAAGTATGTATCGATTCGGGCTGCAGCCGCAGGGCACGCCGAGATGTCAAAGAGCCGTTGCAGGTCCACGTGGGCGGGGACCGAGGCAAGAGACACGACTGCCCTCCTCGCGGTGAATGTTCGGTCAATGGAGGCGGATGCGAAAGGGCAACGGTCACGGTGAGGTGTGATAAGCGGAGGGTGTCAGTGGCCGGTTGTTGGGTTGCCAAGAATAAAGCCTCATATCCTAAACGAGGAGACTTCGGAAAAGCCCCACCCTTCGACTTCGCTCAGGGCCGGCTCCGGCCAAAGAAAGACCGCATGCCACCCGCCGTGGTCCGTGGTGCAATCCGGGTGTGGATATCGCGATTAAGCGCTAGTCCCGCCCGCCTGGTCGGCAGCCTGCTGGGCTCTTGCGGCACTCGAGGCTGTCTCTTGCACGGCGGCCTGCGCGGCTGCTGCGTGAGCTGCTGCCTGGTTCGCAGCAGCCTGGGCCGCCGCAACAGCCGAGTCGACATCGCTACCGTCGATGTCACCCTCTGCTGATCCACCGCGCATCAATTCAGGCTGACTGTAGGAGATGCCCTTACCGATGAGATAGATACTTGCGCTTATCCCCAATAGGATCAGCACGCTGACCGGGATCTCAGGAAACCCGTTGGGATTCACCCTCATTTCGACCAGTTCAAACAGGCTCATGGCGATCACAAAGGTGAAGATCAGCAACTGGAAGCGCGATATGCTGGCTTGGCCATTGGACTCGCTGAGTAGCGACGACAGGTCGATTTTTCCCTGCCAGATCCAGACCAGAATGGTCAGACATAGCCCTCCCACGAACAGGCAAGTCGCGAATCCGACTATTTGTGCCACCGTATTCATGACGATCCTCCTTAGTCCATGTTCTCGATCTTGGAGGTCACCCTGGCAGCCCTCTGCGTGTCGAGGTTGCCACGAAGCTCGATGACCATCTTGCTCGCTGCCTCGATAATCATGCAGCACTTGGGGGCGAAGTTGTTACCGTCACCCTCGCCATTACGTCCTCCAAACTCTTGGAACCGACGAAGAACGAGATTCCAGATGAGATCGACACCGATGGCGTTGTCGGGAACACATAGGTGATTGGAACCTTTGTGAGGTCGGGGAATGAACTGGTGAACTCCGCAGAGGGACCAGATTGCAACTGCGCAGCCAGGTCGGGACTGTCCGACGTCATCTCAATCAGAATGCGATTAAAGAAGCTGGGATGCCAAAAGGGAGTTAGCGCATCGCGTAAACTGGTTAGCTTGCCACGATCCACCAACACCGCAGCGTAGCGGGTCGACGGTTTCCAGCGCCGCATAAACTGCGATCGATCCAATACGATTACCAGGGCCGCAGGCCGAACCGTCAGGGCGGTGCCAATCCTGTCAGTCATCGCCGCAATCCACAAATTGAGCTGCTGGGTCTGTTCTGGAATTCCTACTTGTTTGCTGAGGTTCGACGGTGGAGTCTTTTGCACGTTTTCCACGAACGTAGCGGCTGTCCTTTGAAACCCCAAGTGGAAGAACGATGGCATGCCAAACATCATGCTGACCGGCTGCAAATCGGCCTCGTTGGGTTTAGGGTCGGTCAGAGAGGAAATCAGCAGATTGGACCATGCCGCGAGTGAAACATCTCCCAAGTCCAGCCTTAAGAACTTGGCGAGACCGGTCCGAGCCGCCGCTGGGAACAGGTCGTCGCTGGTAGCATCAAATACCGTCGTTCCGTCCCGGAAGGAACGGGAGAAGCGCTCTCGCCAGGCGGCCTCTGACTTTCGATTCAGTTCCGGTAAGTCGACCTTGAGCGGTTGCTTGTCCACGCGGTCTAAATACTTATGAACTTCCTGGTCCCAGGCATCTACCTCTCGCAGTATCAAACTGGCGGTGTTTACTCGCATGTCGGGGAACGATTGAGAGATTACCGACCGCGCGGCGCGCAACACACGCTCGGGAATTTCTGCGGCTTGCGTAGTGTCGAGACCAAGCTGCTTTGTCAGAGTGTCGAGTCCGGCCAAGATCTTGTCCGGAGGCTCGGTGGCACCCGAGACTTCGCCCAACAATCTTGCTGCGATGATGGCACAAGCAAGAGTGTCCCCGCTGCTCCTCAGTAACTGTGCATATTCCCAAATAGCATTCGCGTCATCCCCCATCTCGGGATAAGGCCCGGATGAAGGATTGTCCCGGAGCCGCCGTAATCGTCGGAGGGCCAACTGCACCGATGTCCAGGCGGGTATGCCACTGAGAATCTTGAATTCCACGGCTAAACGATTCAAGTCAAAGCGCCCAGAAGCAATGTTCGAGATGGTGTCCCTCACCCTCTCAATGAGAGTCGCGTCCCGTTCCAATTCATCCGTCAGGATGGATTCGACTCCGCGCTTTATCGCCGGCACTCCATACATCTGGTAGAGCCATAAGTAGCGGTCGTTCGAGCTTTCTTTAGTCGTAATCGCCTGGAGAAGGTTGAACCTTGCATCTGTGGGTAATGCTCCCAATACGCCCGAACGAAATCGTCTGCCGCCTCCGCCGTTGGTAACGTCATTCCTCAGATCTGGCCAGTCGGCCATGTAGCCGACCAGCTGGCGCAGCAGCGACCGCAGGATATCCGTATCGCGATCGCTAAGATCCATCACCGGCAACGCGCCATTTGAGGCGGACTGTTTTTTACCCGGGCCCGAGTTCGGCTTATCGGTCGACGACATTCTCTCTGCCAGGTAAGCGAAGAATTTTGCCTCCGAAATGTCAAGTTCCTTTTCGCCAAGTTCCCACATGCGTGACGGGTAATAAAGCGTGTCATAAACGAGTTGGGTGAAATCTTCATCCTGCTGCAAGCGGTCTGCCAATTCCGGTTGCCAGAGCAGCCACTCGATTGCCACCTGAATCAGCACGTCAAAGCGAAATTCAAACTTGGAACGAATCGCCCCCGGGTTTATCGAAATAGCTCCGCGCGCGTCGCGAAATCTTAGCAATTGCCACCGTAAATCAAAAGGATGCATCCGCGAGCGGTGCAGTAAAACGTAGGGGAGAAGTTCCAGGTCGAGCGCCTCGCTCTGTCCTTCCTGCACGGTTGTATCCCCGATGCGCAAGATTGCCGTCAGGTAGTTGTGCAAATCCTCTGGTCGATATACGACGAACAGCCGATCGCTAAAATATGTGTAGTCCTTGCCATACGGAGACTTCATAAGGCTTCTTCGAAATTCTTCGAGATAGGAGCGATCAGCGAGAAAACAGAAGAAGGAACGCTCGGTAACGAAGTACTTGAGATGATTGATTAACGGCCCCATCCTTGCTATCAGGTCTTCAACCTTGTCAAGCTCGTCTACAACGAAGACCGGAGCCAGGCCCGCCCGACGGCAACGCTCCACTAATAAGGGCAACATGCGGTCCAGAGCGTTGATGGTATTGTCGGGGAGGAAGGTCACCTCGGTGCTGCGGGAGCTCTCACGAGTGCGCGATGACGAGTAGTTCAGCGTTACGGTGGTGCCTACGGCTGCAGCTGTACCGGCGAGCGCAGCAAGTATGGGAGAGCTCCTAGTATTCACGGTGTATCCTACTGCTCCGCCCGCGAGCAGCCCGATGACCGGGTTCAAAAGGTTCTTGATTTCGCTGATGGTCTGCAGAGCAATACTTTGCTTGCTGGCGGTATCCAGTTTGTCGATTTGCTTTGCTTCGATGGTGCCGGAAACGACTCGAAAGGCCTGGGCCGCGCTGGAGAGAGCAACGATTTCAGCCAGTCCCCGGTCCAGGGCCGCGGGTAAGTCCCCTTGCACGTAGCCTCCCGGGCCAATCGCACTGGGCCGCGAGAGAGGCAAGACCCCTACGGAGAGGGCGCCCGCACGCATCCAGAACTCACGTAAGCGAGCGATATCAGGAGCCCCGTCGAGCTCGATCCGTAACTGTGCCGCCAACTCGGGCAGATCTTTCCAGCGCGACCATTGAGACGAAGCCAGCGAGTTGGCGAGTTCGGTATACGCACGGTGCAGTGCGCTGGCCAGTGAACGATAAATTCCGATGGTAATTTGCTTCAAGACTTGATGGGTGTCATCAGCCGGCCCGCTTGATCGACCGTACTTTGTGACCGGGGCTGGCAACAGATCGGGCCCGTGGAGGTGAACTCGGAAAGGAAGAAGCCCCGCTGCGGTTCTCAACTTCGTGGCAGTATCCTCCACGGTTTTCAACATGAGAGTGGACTTACCTGAACCACGGTGGCCGCTAATAAGAAACGACCTTCCCAAAGTTTCGCCCAAGGCGTAACGCTCCAGCTCACCGCAGAGACGGTAGTACGCCGGCGACTCAGCCAAAATCACGGGTTTGCTGCTCGGCCCTGGGGCAAATGGTTCCTTGCTATCCTCGATAAAGATCGCCATTGTGCCCTCTCGTGCTCGCTTACTGTCGAACTAAAGTGCTGCACGCGTTAAGACGCTCTTTGTAGATTTGTTTATTTAGGTGGTTGGGGAGCCGGTTGCGGCTTCGTTTCCTGTCCTGCGTCAAGGCTCTTCTGTGGCGCTGAGGCGGGCGGCGCCCCCTCCGCTTTCTTCTCGCTTGTTCCAGCGGGTGAGGTCGTCACGGCATTACCGGTGCCACCGAGTCCCGACGATGGCAGGGATTGATTCAGAAAAGCGACAATCAGGACCGCGCCGAGCACAAAGGAGCAGATCAGATAAACCAGAGACGAGGAACAACGCCATCCGCCGAGGCCTCCTCCCAGTCCTCCCCAGTTTGTGTCCAACTGGGGCGGGCCGTCCGTATCCACTGCGCGTAAGAATTTTGTTACGAACCAGATAGTGAGTCCCCCTGAGAGTGCCAACAGCGCTGCCTTCAATGCCGAGAGTTCTCCGTGGTACGCTGCGAATCCGAGGAGCCCAGCCAGCGCCAGGAAGAGATAGAGCGGCACCAACTCTCTAGGCTGGGCGCTCGAGGTTCCCTTGACGTCGCCCGTCGCCATTACGCCAGACTGGCTGTACGAGATACCCTTTCCCACGATGAACGTGGCGGCGCTAATGCCAAGCAATATCAGTGCGCCGCGGGGGATATCGGGAAATCCCGTGGAGTTCAGTCGCACCTGCACCATCCCGAACAAGCTGATCGCGATGACAAACGTGACAATCAGGAATTGGAAACGCGAGGTGCTGGCGCTACCGTTGGCTTCACTCACCAAGCCCGAGAGGTCGATTTTCCCCTGCCAGATCAAGGCTATGATGGTCAGGCCCAAGAGGCCGATGAATGCACAAACCAGGAAGCCGCATAACTGCACAATCAAGCTCATGACCGTCCTCCTAAGTCTGCGACTTAAGGCTGCAGGTAACCCAAACTTTCTCGACGAGGTAGATCCCACAACTTGCCCCGAATAGGTAAAGCCATATTTTGCCGACGTCGGGCACGCTCCCGCTGGTGGAACGGATCGCCAACGTCAGATACCGCGCGCCGACGGCGGCCGAAGCCAACAGCAGCTGGATCCTTGCCGGACTTACCTGTCGTGTACCGTCCTTTTGCTTAATTAATCCCGAGACTCTGATCCGGCCCGTCGCGATCTGGAAAAGAATCGTCGCAGCGAGCACGTAGAGAATACCTAGTGCCTCGACATGGAGGAGACCAGTTATTGACATAGAATGCTGTTTTTAGAAATCGTGTCGCACGTTAGCACACTATCGACCGACAAACAACAGCTAACTGGGAGCAATCGGTGTACGCGGTCTAGCCAACCGTGATCTGGATCGCATTTCAAAAGAGGCGCTTATCGTGGCCAGACCAACCCTCCTCATAACTGAAACTCCGCACCTCCCTACAGCGGAATGTTCCCATGCTTCTTGGGTGGGTTTTTGTCGCGCTTGTTTTCTAGCATGTCCAGGGCCTGGATTAGCTTGCGGCGCGTGTCGCGGGGGCGGATGACGGCGTCGAGGTAGCCGCGCTCGGCGGCGACGTAGGGATTGGCGAAGCGGTCGCGGAACTCTTCGATCTTGGCGGCGCGCTCGGCCTCGGGGTTGTCTGACTTTTCCAGCTCACGCTTATAGACGATGTTGACCGCGCCTTCGGGGCCCATGACCGCGATTTCGGCGGTGGGCCAGGCGTAGTTCACGTCGGTGCGAATGTGCTTGGAGGCCATGACGCAATAGGCTCCGCCGTAGGCCTTGCGGGTGATGACGGTGATCTTGGGCACGGTGGCCTCGGAGAAGGCGTAGAGCAGCTTGGCGCCGTGAGTGATGATGCCGCCGTACTCCTGCTGGGTGCCGGGGAGGAAGCCGGGCACGTCTTCGAAGGTGATGAGCGGGATGTTGAAGCAGTCGCAGAAGCGCACGAAGCGCGCGGCCTTGAGGCTGGCGCTGATGTCGAGGACTCCGGCGAGGAAGTTGGGCTGGTTGGCGACGATGCCGACGGGACGGCCGTTGAGGCGGGCGAATCCGATGACGATGTTCTTGGCGTAGTGCTCGTGCACTTCGAAGAAGTAGCTGTCGTCGATGACGTGGTGGATGACGTCTTTGATGTCGTAGGGGAGGTTGGACTCGGCGGGGACGAGGGTGTCGAGGGCTTCGTCGGCGCGATCGATGGGATCGGTGCAGGGTTTGCGCGGCGGGTCTTCGAGATTGTTTGACGGCATGAAGCTGAAGCAGCTCGCGAATCATGCTGAGACATTCGGCGTCGTCGTGGGCGAGGAAGTGGGCGACGCCGGACTTGGCGTTGTGGGTCATGGCTCCGCCGAGCTCGTCTTTGGTGACCTCTTCGTGGGTGACGGCCTTGATGACGTCGGGGCCGGTGATGAACATGTAGGACGTGTTCTCGACCATGAGGATGAAGTCGGTGATGGCGGGGGAGTAGACGGCTCCTCCGGCGCAGGGGCCCATGATGGCGGAGATTTGCGGGACGACGCCGCTGGCGAGCGTGTTGCGGAGGAAGATGTCGGCGTATCCGGCGAGGGACATGACGCCTTCCTGGATGCGGGCACCGCCGGAGTCGTTGAGGCCGATGACGGGAGCGCCGACGCGCATGGCGGTGTCCATGAGCTTGACGATTTTGGCGGCGTTGGTTTCGGAGAGCGAGCCGCCGAAGACGGTGAAGTCTTGCGCGAAGACGAAGACGAGACGGCCTTCGATGCGTCCGTAGCCGGTGACGAAGCCGTCGCCGAAGAACTTTTGCTGCTCCATGCCGAAGTCGGTGCAGCGGTGCGTGACCATCTTGTCGGTCTCTTCGAAGGTGCCTTCGTCGAGAAGGAACTCGATGCGCTCACGGGCCGACATCTTGCCCTGCTTACGTTGCGCTGCTACGCGGGCTTCGCCTCCGCCGGCCTCGGCGAGGGTGTTGCGGCGCTTTAGTTCGGCTAATTTCTGCTCGAGGTTCATGCGGGGGATTATAAACAGCGGGGCGACGGGCGGAGTGTGACGGGTGAACAAGAAGCAACTTAGCAGTTAGCTAAAGGCCAGCGGACGGGTGTGCGCTGTGGGGGTCTTCACGACGGAGAACCACGGACGTATGCGTCGTAAAGGGGTCCTTCGACTGCGCGCCGGGCCGCAATGTTCCGTGCCTGCGGCACTGGATTTGGTGATTCTTATCCCGCCGACCTGTGACCACACCGAGTTTCGTGACAGGCTCTGAAGCGGTGCTCCACCCCAAAAAACCAACTGTGAAACAACTGTGGGGGACGTCGTTACCGCTGGGCCACTGCCAGTTCCGGGATCACCAGGGGCGCATCCACGGTGCCGATCTGTTGGGTGGTGCGGTCCATCACGCCGATGCGCAGGTTGTACTTGCCGGGCGGCAACGAGAGCAGTTGATGGGCCGGTAATCCGTACTTCTGGATGGCGGCGTAGGCATTGAGCGGCACGGTGGCATCCAGCGTATCGGAGGCGTGAGCGACTTCCTTGCCGGAGCTGTCGAAGGCGATCACCATGCAGTCGAGTTGCGCGCGCTTCTTGCTGTCGGGCGCGTCGGCGAAGTGCACGCCATTGCTGTCGATGACGTAATTGACCTTCACATCCTTGCGGGCGGCGTCAGGAAGCTCGATCGAGGCGGTGAGCAGCATCGAAGTGGCGGGAGGCATGCCGGGCTGGAGCGCCGCACGCAGTGCCGCCGTGCCCGCCGCTCCCGATTCTGTGGGCTGCGGGATGCTGTAGTATCCGCGGCGGTAAGCAAGCTTCAGGTTCCGGTTCGCAACTTTTACCACTACGCGATGGTATCCGCCTTCGGAATCTTCCTTGGGCGGGGTGTAGGCCAGCGTGTAGTAGGTTGAGCCATCGTCAAGGCTGCGGTTAATCACCCGTCCCAAATCATTGGTGTTCACGAAAGCTTCGCCGCCGGTTTGCTCGGCGATGGTCTTCATGGTGGCGCGGTCGTTCGAAAGAGCCGCGGATTCGGCGTTGATGCTGGCGCCAAGGGCACTGGGCGTGGCAGCGATGACGCCGTGCGCAACCCCGGGCGACACGTCGGTCATGATCTGGTTTTCGGCGGTGGCCACGCTGATGTCGATGCCCTTGGACTGCAGGCCGCGCACGTCAACCGGATAGACCGCCACCCGCGAGGTAGCCAGCAGCGACGAAGTCGTGCGAATCTGATTCTCGAAACCACGCTCGTTGCGGAACGGATCGGTAGACGCGGGGTCAGGCTCGATCTGCACTGGGAAGCTGCCCGACAACCACACAAGGTTCTTGCGGCCGGGATAGCCGGAGACGGCCCTGGCAATTCCCCTCATGGCTTCCAGGGTGAAGAGCACACGATCGGTGGTGCGGAAGGATTCATGGTCGTTATAGCCCTGCGCGATGCGAGCGGCCTGAGAATAGGTTATCGAAGTGGTGTCGAACGAAGCCCCGGCGGTGCCGGAGGCAGGTGCGGCCATTTGAGCCGTACTGGTGATGCGGCTTAGGGTCCGTTCCCGCTCGACCATGGTGGTCAGGATTTGCGACTTCGAGGGATCCAGCAACTCCGCCATGCGGATCAGTTGGTCGGGATCCTGAGTGAATCCCTGCAGCATCTCCAGCTTTCGCGTAAGCACGAATAACGCTACCGGCTCGCCGCGCGGGACCGCTCGCAGCAGTTGCAGCAACTGGTTGCGCGCGTAGGCCTGGTCCGAAACCGCGGTGTTCAAGATGTCGAACAGCACGATAGTCCAACTGGTGCGCGGGGCCTTCGCTGGAACGTTGGTGTAGGTGTTCGGCGGTGTGGTTGCCGCGGCTGGCTTGGCTGTCGAGGCACCGGATGCATCCGATTTGTCGACGGCGGCGGGAGTGTGGAATTCGAACGCGCGAATCGACTGCGGTTGTCCGTCCTGAAGAACTGCGAAATCCGAGGCCTTCAAATCCTTTACCGGATTTCCCTGCTTGTCGGTCACGACCACGTCGAACTGCACCAGGCGAGCGTTGACGCGAAATGTTGCAGCCGAGTTGTTGGTGGCGGCGGGGACCGCCGGAGCGGTGGCGGCCGCCGGCTCAGCCTCGGCGGGAACAGCAGGAAGAGCGGTGGCGCCTGCATTGGCGGCCGTTACTACCGGCGGCGGGCTGCTGCTTGCGGCGGAGGCAACTGCGGCAGGAGCGCTTGCTGCTTCCGCGGGATGGGGTGGCGGCGGCGCTGCCTGCGCGCGCATTACCTCGGCCGAGGGACGCTTGCTCGCACCCAGTCCGCGGTCGAGGAAGAGCACGTACACGCAAAGCAGGTTATAGGTCTGGTTATAGACGTCGGGATCGAGACTCGTCTTCAGAGAATAAGAGTGCGGCGTGCTGGTCGCGACTTTGCGCACGTCTTCCGGAACCAATGGATTCTCTTCGATCGCCGATGGAGGGGCTTCGGGACCGTTGGCGACATATCCCGGGGAAAAGATTGTGATTGCCGGCAGGTGCGCGCGCTGGAAGAATACGGCGTTGCTGTCGGGAGCAACAGGGACGGGTTGCGGCTCGGGACGGAGTTGCAGCGCTCGACTGGCCGCCGGCAGCAAGCGCGCCATGACCGCCGCGTCGGCTGCGGCTGAATATCCGGCGGCCGTTCTGCCCAGGTGGTCGAGGTCCACCATGCCGCGAAAGGTGCGGCGTTGCGCCTCGGAGAGATTCTTCCAGTACCAGGATGCTCCCGCCATGTTGCTGCCGGAGAAGGCGGCGAACACCAGAGTATGACGATGGGTAGTGGAAGTGAGCGACTCCGCGAGGAGCGGCAGCATTACGACTCCACCCCATCCTACTGTGCCTTCTTCGCCGCGGCCGTCGTAATCAAGCCGCGCCGCGATCAAGATGGCGCCTATCTGGGTGCCGGGCAGGGTACACAGGACGTTGGGTAGAGGCTGACCAGGGACTTTCTGGACCTCGATGTTCTGCCGGGCACAGCCGGCCTTTTCAAACATTGTTCGCAAGGCGCGGACGCGCTGGTCGGGGCTTTCCGGTGCTTGTTGCAGACGCTGCTGTACAACGGATTTGTCGATGCGCAGGAAGGTAACGTTGTCAGCCAGGCAAGCGCCGGAGAGCGCTAAGACGATAACAAGATTGGTGCAACGGAGCATGAGAGCTCGCCCCAACGCCTTGAGGTTAGCACATCCAGGGAAGTCTGAATTGGATTCCGGCGCGAGATACAGGGCATCGAGCGCCATCCGACGGAGACTTGGGGAAAACAAAAGACCCGTCTCGCGACGGGTCTCCTGAAGTTCGATTGATATCCGGTCGGGAAGCTTAGCGGCCGGCGCGTATGTTGCGGTGCTGCTGGGTAACGCGCTGGGTCGAATTGTTAACCTGGACATTATTAGCAACGCCGTTCAGAACCGGAGTGGCCACGGCCGCTGTCGCAACGCGAAGGGCATGGCTCATACCGCGACCCTGGTGAGTGGCGGCAGACTGCTGATTTCCGAACCCTCCCGGAGGAACACCGGCAGCGGACATGCCGGCCCAGAGTCCGGTAGCCACCGCAGCGCCGGCAACCACCGCGGCAATGGCGAAGACTTGATTGCCTGACAGTCCGCTACCCGGAAAGACGGGAGCGGCCTGAGGCATCGGAACTGGCGCGGGAGCAGGCGTTGGCTCGGCCGCACGCGAGCTCGAAGCACCGGCTTCCAGTTCGGTGGTTTTGCCGGCTTCGGTGATCATCAGCGTGCCGGTGTGGCTGGTGACGACGACCTTGTTGTCCATGCGGGCAATTTCATAGGTCGCGGCCTTTTCCTTGGGAGCAATCGTGATCTGGGCAGCGCGCGCCGCCATGCCGTCCGTGGTGCTGATGTCAGCGGTACCGCGAATCACATTCACGCCGGCGCTCTCGTAGCGGATCGCCGAGTAGGGATTGACAGTTATCTTCGATCCGTCGGTGTTGACCGCGGTGGCCGTAGCGCCAGCGGTGTCGATCCTGTCGCCGGAGGTAACGGAGGCCGAGCGGGCAACTTCAGTTCCGTTCAGCGTGACGGTCCCCGACGCGTAGAGCATGGTGTTGCTGTTCTCAGCCATAAGCATTGCCGCTGGAGTCAGCATCATCATTACAATGCTCAGGATTTTTGTGGCTAAACAGTTGCGCATGATTGGTTGGCCTCCAAGCCTAGTTTGCCTTCTGAATCCAACTGAAATTTGTCCATTCGCTGGTCGACTTCTTTTGCGTCTTTCAGCGGGTGGACCGTGTACGTCCTGCCATCCGGTGTACCGCAGTTCCGTCTGGATTGATTCATGCCGTGCTAAGAGTGCGTGGCAAAATCGATTCCGCTCGCAACCCCAACTTGCTTATATCAAAACTCGCGGGTCAATTGCGAGTCCAAATTGTAACCCACGGGGGATTACCTCGCCAGAGCATTCTTTAGTAACTACTTGGTTATGGTCGAATGTTGCCCGCAGCGTGAACCTCGCGGGCGGTTCAGGAACTTGATCCGGGTGGATCCCTGCGCGAGGGTCTGCGACCTGCCGGCGCTCTGCGAGGTGAGACTTTTCGCAGACATTGTGGCGGGAGTACAATCGCGCACGTTACGCGTTGACACTGCGATATAGTTGCTTTGCTGCAGCAACTGCAAAAACGCAGTGCAGAATTCATATTGCAGCGGAGGGTGGCCATGAAGCTATTCGTAAGATTGGTGGTGCTGGTTGCACTGGCCGTGACGATTTCTCTCCTGGTAGGGTGTTCCCGTCACGACAACAACGAGCGGTACATTCTCGTCACTGTGAATTCGAAGTTGCCCTATTGGCAGACGGCCAGCGCCGGTCTTGCAAAAGCCGCCGCGCTGTACGGCGTAAAGATGGATGTCCGCGGACCCGATACCTATGATCCACAGGCCGAGGTCAAGGAGTTCCGTGATGCCGTCGCGCTGAAACCAGCGGGCATCCTGGTGTCGGTTGCCGACAGCGGACTGATGCAAGCTCCCATTAATGACGCGATCGAAGCCGGCATCCCGGTGATCACCATCGATTCGGATGCCCCTGCGAGCAAGCGCCTGTACTTTATTGGCACCAACAATCTGCAGGCGGGACGACTGGGCGGGCAGCGCATTTTGGACAAGTTGCATGGCAAGGGGAATGTCGTCTTCTATACGATGCCGCAGACCAACATGGACGAACGGCTGAAAGGCTACAAGGATGTCTTCGCCGATCACCCAAACATCAAGATCGTGGAAGTCTTCAACATCAAAGGCGACGCGGGCAACGCCTTTGACCGTACCCAACACTGGTTGACCGACAAAGGCGCGGAACATATTGACGCGTTCGTCTGCCTGGAGGCTTCGGCGGGCAAGGATGTCGCCGAGGCGGTCAGGCGCAATAACGCAACGGACGTGATGATCGTCGCCATGGATACGGATGAAGCCACGCTGAACCTGGTGAAGAGCGGACTCATCGATTCCACCGTCGCCCAGAAGCCTTACACGATGGCCTTCTACGGGCTCAAACAACTCGACGATATTCATCACTATCCGGTGGACTTGAAGAAGGACTTCTCCACCGATTCCTTCTCGCCCTTCCCACGGTTCGTGGATACCGGGACATCGCTGGTGGACAAGGTAAACGTGGATC
This sequence comes from uncultured Acidobacteriaceae bacterium, assembly GCA_963758255.1. Taxonomy (GTDB): domain Bacteria; phylum Acidobacteriota; class Terriglobia; order Terriglobales; family Acidobacteriaceae; genus DASRAA01. The sequence continues at coordinate 169,994 of CAVWUX010000008.1, read as the reverse complement.
TGTACCTGCAAGGGCGTCAGCAAGCTGAAGCGAAATAGGTTTTCGCAGGTCAGCGTGCCGGCGATTTGCGAAGCCAGAAACTCGCCAGAAGGGCGGGTGAACGAGCCGAGAGCGGATATCCCTCATTGTGGGACTTTCGGCGGATCCTCCCCTTCTGGCATGTCTATTGGCGGCAGGTGCATTGCCGCTAAGAGCCTGTGCTAATCGAGGAGTGACCGATGCTGCGGATGATCGCACTGGTGGCCATCGGATGGATTGTGGGATTGTCGGCACGTGCCTTGATGCCGGGGAAGGGACCAACCGGCTTTTGGGCCACTACCGGTGTCGGTGTGGGCGGAGCGCTGATCGCGGTCGTCATTGGACGCTTTGCCGGATGGTGGCACCCAGGCGATGCGCCTGGTTTTATCCTCTCGGTGCTGGGCGCGATCATGCTGCTGGCGCTTTATCGCGTTCTCAAGACCAAATCCGCCGGATAGGCAGCGTCCTTCGTTTCAGATTGTTACTGCTGGCCTGACTGCTGAGCGCGAGACTCAACGGGATCAGGCTCTGCGGGGGCGGCGGCAGTTTCGGACAGGGTTTCGTGTCCGGAATCGTCGATGGCTGGCCTCACGCTTACATCCACCGACAGTCGTTGTCCGGCGTGGCCTTTGTAGACGCCGCGCACGGGAGCGACGTCAGCGTAGTCCCGCCCATAGGCGATGCGCACATGGCGCATGCCCACCGGCTTGCCCAGCGTAGGATCGAGCGGTATCCATCCGGCATCGGGAATATAAGCCTCGGCCCAGGCGTGAGAAGCCTGGCCTCCAATGACCTCTTCCAGCTTGGCTTCGGGATTTTCCTCGTTCTGCGGAACCAGGTATCCCGACACATAACGGGCGGGAATCCCGCGCTTGCGCAAAACTCCCAGCAGCAGGTGCGCAAAGTCCTGGCAGACGCCCGCGCCCAATTGCAGGGAATCGGCAATCGATGAATTCACGTGAGTCGCTCCCTTCACGTATTGGAAGCGCTCGTGAATCAAGTCCGACGCGCTTTGCGCAAAGCCGGCGACGGTGCCGTCACAACGCCGTTCGGCTTCGGCAATCAGGGGGGCCAGCTCCGCCAGGTGGGGAATGTAGTTGCTTTCGGCGAGCATGTCGTAAAACTCTTCGACCAGTTCCTCTCGCTGCGACTCCAACTCACTCAACAGCATGACGCTGTTGTTCGGCGCAAGGTCATGGGCCAGAACTACGGATTCGGCCTGCACGCGCAGCCGGTTGTGGGCCGGGAGAATGTTCACCTGGTGCACCCAGTTCCCGAGCGCATCGCGATACGAAAAGGCCGGCGACGCCGGGACCGTCGTCAGGCGAAACGACAGGCAGCTCTGGGTGTCGTCATGCATCGGGCGCAAACGGACTTCGTTATAGCTTTCCGATACTGGCCCGTCGTAAATGAACTCGGTCACATGTACGAGGTGAAAGCGGTTCATTCCCCAGCTCCATAGTAGAAGTAGGTGTGGGCAATGTCTTCGCCGATCAACCGGCAATTGGACAACAGGGCCGCCAGGTAAGTGTGCAGCCCCCACCGGAACATGTCTTCGACGGTGTCGTAGCGCAGACCTTCCAGCACCTTGCCCGTGAGTCGCTCCGCTTCGTTGGCGTACGAGCCTAGTCCGGTGCCGCTGATGGCTCGTAGTCCGATCTGCAGCTCAGTGATGCTGAAGCGGATCGAGCGCGGATGCTTGGGATGCAGGATCAGCATCTCCGCCACTCCCTCCGGTTCAATCGGGGAATGGTACTGGCGGCGATAGGCTTCGTAGGCTCCCACCGACTTGAGCACCGCCATCCACTGGTGGTTGTCGGCGTTACCAGCCAGGAGCGGCGTCTCCAGCAACGACTGGAATTGCAGGTCCACCAGACGTGCCGTCATTTCCGCCCGCTCCAACGACCAGCCAATCTTCAGAAAATCCCAGCCATCGTCGTGAGGAAGAGTGGCGTCGGTCACCCCGAAAAAGCGGTGACTGCCGAACTTGACGGCATCGCAAAAACGGTGCGGCCCGCTGGAAATCTGCTCGGCGGGATCGAAGCGGGTGACCGAATGGTACAGACCGTTTATGTCTTCCCACATCTCGCGCGAGATGCGATCGCGAATGGTGCGCGCGTTTTCGCGTGCCCTGGTGATGCACTGCACGATGGAGTTGGGATTGTCAGGACGAAAGGCGAGGAACTCGTAAACCGTTTGTGCGTTCGCTTCCTTGTAGAACTGGAAGAAGCGATCCTGCTCGCCCGCCATGATGATAAGCGGGTCCCAGCGCAGGCGGTAAGGGACCGCCGACTGCTCCAGCAGCATGTGATAGTTGACATCGAGAATCCGCGCGGTGTCTTCTGCGCGCTCCATGTAACGCGCCAGCCAGAACAGCGAATCGGCGATGCGCGACAACATTTCGGTGCTCAGGAGTCCTCCCCCAGGACCCAGGTGTCCTTGCTGCCGCCGCCCTGGGAGGAATTCACGACCAGCGAACCCGGCTGCAATGCCACGCGCGTCAGTCCGCCGGGAATGATCGTCACGTCCTGGCCGTCATACAGGCAGTAGGGACGCAGGTCCACGTGGCGTCCAGCCATGCGCTTGGAAACGACGTCGTACGAAGGCACGCGCGACAAGCCAATTACGGGTTGGGCTATGTAGTTCCGCGGATCATCCTCGATCTTCTTGCGGAAGACCTCGATGGTCTCCTCGTCGGATGCCGGGCCGATCAGCATGCCGTACCCCCCGGACTCGCCGACCGCCTTGACGACGAGTTCCGGCAGGTGCGCCAGAGTGTAGCGCAGATCGTCGGGCCGCGAGCATAGATAGGTCTCCACCGTCCCCAGGATTGGTTCCTCGCCGAGGTAGTAACGGATGAAGTCGGGCACATAGGCGCACACCGCCTTGTCGTCGGCCACCCCGTTGCCTACGGCATTCGCCAGCGCAACGTTTCCGGCGCGATAGGCGCCCATCAGTCCAGGGACGCCCATCAGCGATTCCGGGCGAAACACCAGCGGGTCGAGGTAATCGTCATCGACGCGGCGATAGATCACGTCCACGCGCTGCAGGCCGTGAATGGTCTTCATGTACACCACGCCGGCATCGACAATCAGATCGCGACCCTCGACCAGCTCGATGCCCATTTGCTGGGCCAAGAAGCTGTGCTCGAAGTATGCGCTGTTGTAAATGCCAGGGGTCAGCAGCACGACCTGGGCGTTGGCTTCGCCGCGCGGAGAAAGGGTCCGCAGGATGCGGCACAACTCCGTCGGATAGTGGTGTACCTGCAGCACCTGGTAGGACTGGAAGGCCTCGGGGAAAGTGCGCGTCATCACCTGCCGGTTTTCCAGCACGTAGGAGACGCCGCTGGGGGTACGGACATTGTCCTCCAGGACCAGGAAGTCACCCGTCTTCGAATCAGCGAACCAGGTCGATGCCGCAGATGTGCGTGTAGATGCCGCGCGGCACCTCGACGCCGATCATCTCGCGATGAAAATGACGGCAGGAATAGACGAGCGAACGCGGGATTTTGCGTTCTTTCAGAATGCGCTGTTGCCCGTAAACGTCCTGCAAAAAAAGGTTGAGCGCCACCACGCGCTGCGACAGGCCGCTTTCGATGCGGCTCCAGTCCGAATGCGGCAGATATGCGCGGGATCAGGTCGAACGGGAAGAGGCGCTCGGTGCCGGTGCCGTCGCTGTAAACCGTGAAGGTGATTCCCTGCAGAAGAAAGGCAATGTCGGCCAGGTTGCGGCGGTCTTCGAATTGCGCCGAGGGCATCGACTCCAGCATCTGGAAGAGCTTGGCGTAGTGCGGCCGGGGCTCTCCCGAGGCGAGGAACATCTCGTCAAAGAACGCACCCGGCTCGTAGCCCTCGAAGAGCCCGTGATGCAGAGCATGGAGCGGAGCACTAGCCATGAGTTTCTAAGCTAGCAGGATACGCGCACTCAGCGCTAATAAGAACAATTGATAGGAGCTATCAGGATATGGGCGGGCCGGGACGATCCAAGGCGACCGCAGCAATCCGCTAGTGGCGTCCAGTGACGGCGTCAACGGAGACGGGCCCGGCTCCGGTGAAGAGCAGCGAGAAGGCCATCGCCGCCAGTGCCAATGTGAACTGGTAGTTTCCTTCGCCGGTGAAGCCGTGTTTGAAATGCACGGCGAATGTGGCCACCAGCATGTCGATCAGGATTGCCAGCGCGGCACAGCGCGTCAGGAATCCCACCACCAGCAGGATGCCGCCGCCGAATTCCGCAAACGCCGAAACATAACCCAGCCATGCCGGAATGCCCAGGCTGTGCACGAAGGCGGCGTGCTGCTGCATTCCGCCGAAAACCTTGGGATAGCCGTGGGCGATCATGATGGCTCCCAGCGCCAGGCGAAGCGCCAGCAGCCCCAGCGGTTGCAACCTGTCGAGAAATCTCAAAACGTTCTCCTGACCTTATGGAATTGACGTCGGACCCGCCCGGGGGTCACTTACTGCCCCGGTCAACCCCTATCAGGATATACGAGGGGCGGATCGCGCAATTGCCTCGACGGCGCGCCCCGACTCTTATAATCAAGAGATGCCCGCTCACCGAAATCACGTTCTGTGAGGGTTGGCCACGGATCAATTTCGTGAGTTGGAAAGCCAAATGGATTTCAAGTTAGCCAGTTCGTATCAGCCTGCGGGAGATCAACCCAAGGCCATCGATTCGCTCACTCGCGGCCTCTACGAGGGCGAAAAGCATCAGGTGCTGCTCGGCGTCACCGGCTCGGGCAAGACCTATACGATGGCGAAGGTCATCGAACAGCTGAATCGTCCAGCGCTGGTGCTGGCGCACAACAAGACGCTGGCGGCGCAGCTCTATCACGAGTTCAAGTCGTTCTTCCCGCAGAATGCGGTGGAGTACTTCGTCTCCTACTACGACTATTACCAGCCCGAGGCGTACATCCCGGCGAGCAACGTTTACATCGAGAAGGAATCGACGGTCAACGACGAACTCGACAAGCTGCGGCTGGCCGCGACCCGCTCGCTGTTCGAGCGTCGCGACTGCATCATCGTGGCGTCGGTGAGTTGCATCTACGGACTGGGATCGCCTGAAGCCTATTACGGCATGCTGCTGTTCCTCGAGAAGGGGCAGAAGATCAAGCGCCAGGACATCGTGCGCAAGCTGGTGGAAATTCTTTACGAGCGCACCGAGGAAGAGTTCAAGCGCGGCACCTTCCGCATGCGCGGCGACGTGATTGAGATCTTCCCCACTTATGACGATAATGCCTATCGGATTGAGTTGTGGGGCGATGAAGTGGAGTCGCTGGCGCAGATCGACCCCCTGTTCGGAACGGTGAAACAGAAGTATGCCCGCCTGCCGATTTATCCCAAGAGCCACTACGTGATGCAGCCGGAACGCAAGACGTCGGCGGTGGACAGCATCCTGGAAGAGCTGAAGTGGTGGGAGGCGGAACTGGAAAAGCAGGGACGCGTCATGGAGGCCCAACGCATCCATCAACGCACCCGCTTTGACCTGGAGATGATCAAGGAGATGGGTTACTGCCACGGCATCGAGAACTACTCGCGGCACTTCACTGGCCGCCTGCCGGGCGAGCCTCCGCCCACGCTGCTGGATTACGTGCCCCGCGACTACCTGATGTTCATCGACGAATCGCACCAGACGGTGCCGCAGGTGCGTGGCATGTGGCACGGCGACCGCTCGCGCAAGCAGAACCTGATCGAATATGGCTTCCGACTGCCTAGCGCGCTGGATAACCGTCCCCTGACCTTTGAGGAGTTCGAACATCGCGTGAACCAGGTCGTTTACGTTTCGGCAACACCGGGGCCCTACGAGCTGACGCGGTCGGCCGGAGTGGTGGTCGAGCAGATCATTCGTCCCACCGGACTCATCGATCCCGAAGTCGAAGTGCGGCCGGTGAAAGGGCAGATCGACGACCTGCTGCACGAGATTCGCGAGCGCGCAAAGCGGAATGAGCGGGTATTGGTGACAACGCTCACCAAACGCATGGCTGAAGACCTGGCTGAGTATTACAGCGAGGTTGGGGTGCGTTGCCGCTACATGCACTCCGAGATTGAGACGCTGGAGCGCATCAAGATCCTGCGCGATTTGCGCAAGGGCGAATTCGACGTGCTGATCGGGATCAACCTGTTGCGCGAAGGACTGGATTTGCCCGAAGTTTCCCGGGTCGCAATTCTCGACGCCGACAAAGAGGGCTTCCTGCGCTCGGCAGGATCGCTGATCCAGACCATCGGCCGTTGTGCCCGTAACCTGGGCGGCCGCGCCATTCTGTACGCTGACACCATGACCGACTCGATGCGGCAGGCCATGGATGAAACCAACCGCCGCCGCGCCATCCAGAGCGCCTACAACGAAGAGCACGGCATCACGCCGGAGTCGATCGTGCGGCCGCTCGACATGACGCTGGTGGCCGTTGCCGCCGCCGATTATGTGGACTTGACCAATGAGGCCGACGGGCTGCCGGAATTCCGCTCGCAGTCCGAGCTCGATGGTTTCATTACGAAACTGGAAAGCGACATGCGCGAAGCCGCCAAACGCTTCGAGTTCGAACAGGCAGCGAAGTTGCGCGACCGGGTGCGCGAGTTGCGCAGCAAGGAATTCATGTTCACTTGAGGCACGGTCAGCTCAAATGAAAGAAGCCGGACGAGATAGACTCGTCCGGCTTCTGACTTTGCAGCGATCTTACTTATTGCGTGAGGATCGTCTGTGGCCTTTGCAAAGGACAGGAAGTGACGACGGGGTCGCAGTTGGGGTCCTGCTGCGGCGCAGGCATGGTAAGAACCACGGAATTGTTCACGGTCTGGATGATGCTGATCGTCCCACTGCCGGCATTCGCGGTGTAGACCTTGGATGAGGATGGCTCGCTGGCGATGAAGATCGGGATCCGTCCCACCGGAATGGTTGCGACCGTCGTCAAGTTGCTGGAATTCACCACGCTGACGTCGTTGGAAACGGAATTCGCGACGTAGACGCTGAGGCCATTGGGCAAGGCCGTGACCGATGCCGGGCCCGAGCCGACGTTCACCGTTCCCAGCGTCGGAATCGGCGGGGTCGCGCTCAAGATAACGTTCGACACATCGAACACCGAAACGCTGTTGCTCCCGCTGTTGGTCACGTACAAGCGGTTGAGGGTGGTATCAAGAAAGGCGAAGCCGGGAGAGACGCCCAGCGGAACCGACCCGCCGATCACGTCCGTGCTGGTGTCGATAATGTCCAGCGCACCGGGGCTGCTCCCATTACCCTGGTTCACCACGAACACATACTTGCCGTCGGAACTGGAGACCAGAAAAGCCGGGTTCTGGTGCAGGCCGTTGGCTTGTGTAATCGTCGCCACTACGCTTTGGGTCCCCGGATCGTACACGGAAATAGTGTTGTCCCCCTGATTAGCGACATAGACTTTGCCGCCGTTGGGCAATTCCGCGATCGGGCCCGGGCTTACGCCCACACAAACCGTTCTGGTAACCACCAGGCTCGCCGTGCTGATCTGGCTGACCGAACCCGTGATCGGACAGGTTGCAGTGACCCCCGAATTCGCCACATACACGGTAGAGGATGCGGTGGATGCGAGATTGACGGGCCGTGCCCCCGCATCTAGCCCAATGGTGATTACGGTTGGTGTCGAAATCAGGGTAAACTCGCTGACCGTATCGCTGTCGCGGTTGGCCACGAACATCGCACCCGCGAACGAACCCTGGAAGGCCTGCGCCACCGATCCCAGGCCGGTGGTCACTACCTGCAGGTTGGTATCGCCCGATACGTCAATCTTGGTGTTCGACCCGTTGCCACTGGGGTTGTAATTGAGCACGTATGCGAAATGCGTCCTCTGCGGCTGTCCGCCAATGGAGACAATGGGATTGGCAATGGGGCGATACTGGTCACCACAGCCAAGTTCGATTAGCAGTAATAAGAAAATGGATACGATGACCGTGGTTCTACGCAAAAACCTCATCCAGTCTTCCTAGCGGGAATTCATCCCGCCCGAACGATGTACTGAATCTTTCATTGTATAGGCTGCAAGCGGTCGGGTACAGGGCGGCCTCTCTCTCCCCTCGCGGCAACCCCTGATAGAACCCAACAGCCGGCAGCACGTTGCGCGAAGCCCCGGATTCGGCGCAAAAAACAAAGCCCTGTCCTGCCGGACAGGGCTCGACAAACACTATCGCTCTTCGCGCTTACACGCTGAAGGACGAACCGCAGCCGCACGTGCTCTTGACGTTGGGGTTGTCAAACTTGAAGCCGGCGCCTTCCAGCGTCTCGACATAGTCAACGGTGATGCCCTTCAGATACATCAGCGAGGTCGCGTCAACGAACACCTTGAGATCATCGAAGTTGAGGGTCTTATCCATCATGCCGGCGCCATTCTCGAACGACATCGAGTAGGAGAAACCCGAGCATCCCCCGCCTACTACGCCCACGCGCAGCCCGGCGGGCACCGGATTCTGTTGCGCCATGATCTCCTTGACCTTGGCAATCGCCGTGCTCGTAAAGTTTATGGGCGTGGTTTCAACGCTGGGTGTCGCGGTGGTCGGTGTCGTGGTTGTAGTTGCCATTCCTGTTCTCCTGAAAAGCCTGCGGGAATTATAACAAACTGACAGCTCGCGGCTCAGCCCAAAGATCTTCCGGTTGGGTCGAGGCGGGAGCTATCCCTAACAGTTAGATGATGCAAGTTGCCTCAGGTTGCAGCCACAGGTGCGGCGTTCCGGCTTTGGACTTTTTGTCCATATCTAAATACTTGCAACAGCGACTGACCGAGAGCATATAATGGCCGCGTGAGGGCCCCCGAGCTGGTGGGCGAGCGGAAGAAAACCCATCGGACGGCAGGGCCGGTTCTTCAGGACCGAGGTGGCATATGTCCCCGTTTATGATGATAGTGATCGTCTGGGCGGTCATAACCGTGGCGTTGATCATTGTTCTGATCTACCGCAGCACGCTCAGCATGCATGAAGACGATCAGCTCTTCCTGGATGACTCGACGTCGAACCTGCGCGCGGAACAAGAACAGTTGATGATCAGGATGAAGAAGGTCACGCCGATCGTGCGCATCCTCGGCGCTGCCTCCGGATTGCTCATTCTGGTCATCGCCGGCATGGCGTTGTGGCAGAGAATGAACAGCGTCTATTGATTATCTTGACGGGGTTTGCATCGCCGAGCTCGTTGTTGTAGAGAGTCCGGTCGAAACGCTTCCGGCTACGGGATATTCCGCGCCACGCGCAAAACAGGTACGTTGCTTACTTGCCGGTTGTGTCTCTCGCGGCCCACAATTTTGTCTGCAATCCGCTGTCGCAGTGGCCGCAATTCTGATAGGCTCATCGGCGCTTCAAAAGCAAGGTGCAACCGGGCGCAAACCGCGGCCCCGGACCGCCACCACAATTTTTGTAAAGGAGGCCGTTCAACATCATGGAACAACAGGAATCGCGCCAGTGCGCACACGAGCCGTGCCAATGTAAAGTCCCGGCCAATCAGAAATACTGCAGCGACTACTGCAAGGATGCGGGCAGCGAAGAAGTGGAGATTGCCTGCGACTGCGAACACGAACCTTGCCAGTAACAGACAAGCCGGTCCGATGGTTTGCCAAGAACGAAACTCCGGAGCGGGCGCTCGACCCGCTCCAAGTCTTTTTTGCCGGCATGGGACGGTAGGGCGCGATGCGGTGCCCACCTTCACCGTGATGCGTCCAAGGCGATTCGCGGCCCCGCTGTGGTCTGTTAGACTTTAGCTATCGCTTCGGTTGTTTTGTGACTTAGTGGGGAGTCAACTCTGAACGGCAATTTGATGCCGCTCATAACTGTCGAACTCATCCGGCGGAATGAGCGATTTGGCGCCGGGAAATACTGCGGGCGCATTTCCGCGTATCGGGTTCCGCCCGGACGGGCAGCAAAAAAAGCAACGACCTCCCCACATTTGCATCAATTTTAGTGGGACGCGTTTCTACAAAATCGATTTTCTAGCCTTGACCCGCGGTTCATGCTTCGCTGCATCCGTTGGCGGCCAGGCAGATTCTTGAGGTCATCGTGGCGCTGCACAAATCGCTGAACTCCATCATCGAGTTTCCGGTCAAGCCGGAAGCGGACTACGAACAAGAAGTGGCCGAGTGGATCGAGGCATTCGATCAGGTCGTTGACGACGAAGGCTCCAACAAGGGCGCTGAGCTGATTGGCGCGCTCGTGCAGCACGCCCGTACCTCCGGTGTCGATGTCCCTGTCCAGCTCAACACTCCATACTTCAACACCATTCCAGCCGAGGACGAAGTTCCTTATCCCGGCGATCGCAGGCTGGAGCGGCGGATTAAGAGTCTGATTCGCTGGAACGCCATGGCCATGGTGCACCGCCAGAACAAGAAAGATCCCGGCATCGGCGGACACATCTCGACTTATTCGTCGCTCGCAACTTTGCTCGAAGTCGGATTCAACCATTTCTTCCGTGCCAGCTACGGCGACGAGCCCGGCGACCTGATCTATTTTCAGGGCCACGCCTCTCCCGGAGTCTATGCGCGCGCTTTCCTCGAAGGACGGCTGAGCGAAGACCAGGTCAAAAACTTTCGCCATGAATTGCGTGACACGCCGGGATTGTCGTCGTACCCGCATCCCTGGCTCATGCCGGACTTCTGGCGGTTTCCGACGGTGTCGATGGGCCTTGGTCCTCTGAATGCCCTTTATCAGGCCCGCTTCATGCGCTACCTCGAGAACCGCGGCCTCATCGCAAAGACACCGCGCAAGGTTTGGGCGTTCGTGGGCGACGGTGAAACGGACGAGCCGGAGACCATGGGCTCGCTGACCCTCGGCTCGCGTGAAAAGCTCGACAACCTGATTTTTGTGGTCAACTGCAACTTGCAACGGCTGGATGGCCCGGTACGCGGCAACGGCAAGATCGTCAACGAACTTGAAGCCGCCTTCCGGGGCGCCCGCTGGAACGTGATCAAGGTACTGTGGGGCACGGACTGGGACGCGCTGTTTGCGCGCGACAAGTCGGGCCTGTTGCTCAAGCGCATGGAAGAATGCGTGGACGGCGAGTTGCAGAGCTACAAGGCCAAGGGCGGAGCCTACATTCGCAAGGAATTTTTCGGCAAGTATCCGGAATTGCTCGGCCTTGTCGATCACATGAGCGACGAAGAGCTGCATCGCCTGACGCGGGGCGGCCACGATCCCCAAAAGGTTTACAACGCATATCTGCACGCCGTTCAGCACACGGGTTCGCCCACCGTGATCCTGGCGCAAACCGTGAAGGGCTACGGTCTGGGCTCGGCGGAGGCGCGCAACGCTACCCACTCCGAGAAGAAGCTTGCCGACCAGGCGTTGTCGGCGTTCCGCGCGCGCTTCGACATCCCCATTCCGGAATCGGCGGCCCGCGACGGCTCGCTCTACCGGCCGTCCGATGACAGCGAAGAGTTGAAGTATGTGCGTGAGCGGCGGCGAGTGTTGGGGGGATACATGCCGACACGCGTACCCAAGCCCCACGAATTCGAGGGGCCCGCGATGGAGGAATTTGCGGAGTCGCTGGCAGGCTCCAAGGGGCGAGCGGTGTCGACGACCATGGGTTTCGTCAGCATGCTTCGCCAGTTGCTGAAGGACCCGAAGATCGGCAAGGCGATCGTACCCATCATTCCCGACGAGGGACGCACCTTCGGCATGGAGTCGATCATCCGGCAGGTAGGGATCTACGCTAGTCAGGGCCAGCTCTATAAGCCCCACGATCAGGACATGCTGCTCTACTACCGCGAGGAGAAGGACGGGCAAATCCTCGAGGAAGGTATCACCGAAGCCGGCTCGATGGCCTCGTTCACCGCTGCCGGCACGTCGTACTCGAACTACAACGTTGCCACCATTCCGTTCTTCACCTACTACTCGATGTTCGGTTTCCAGCGTATCGGCGACATGGTGTGGGCCTTCGCGGACGCGCGTGGGAAGGGCTTCCTGATGGGCGGCACCGCGGGTCGGACCACCCTCTCCGGCGAAGGGTTGCAGCACCAGGATGGTCACAGCCTGGTGCTGGCAAGCACCGTCCCGACCTGCCACGCCTACGATCCCGCTTATGTGTACGAGATCGCTGTCATCGTGCAAGACGGCATCCGCCGCATGTACCAGGCCGGCGAAGACCGCTTCTACTACATCACGCTATACAACGAAGACTACCCCATGCCGGAGATTCCAACAGGATGCGAAGAAGGCATTCTGCGCGGCATCTACAAATATCGAGCGGCTGCCAAGGGTGAGGCGATCGCGCAACTATTCGGCAGTGGGCCCATACTCAACGAGGCGTTGCGGGCGCAGGAAACCCTCGCCGACAAATATGGAATCGCTGTTGATGTGTGGAGCGTGACCAGCTACAACGAGTTGCGCCGCGAGGCGCTCTCCACCGAGCGCTGGAACCGGCTGCATCCCGGCGAGGAGGAGAAGAAGCCGTACATCCTCACAGCAATTGAGGGCGCAGCCGGCCCGATTATCGCGGCCACCGACTACATGAAAGTCGTGCCCGATCAGCTTGCACCGTGGCTGCGTGATCGCATGGTCACGCTGGGCACCGACGGCTTCGGCCGCAGCGATAATCGCCAGCACTTGCGGCGGCACTTTGAGGTGAACGCCGAGTCCATCGCAACCGCGACGCTTTCCCGTCTGGCGCGCGATGGCAAGTTCGATGTCAAGCGCGCGCAGAAGGCGTTCGAGGAGTTGGGCGTCGCGACGGAAACCAAAGATCCGGCGGTCAGCTAGGACCCGGCGGTTCACAACACGAGCACAGCCGCACCGTCGATCGCATCCCGCTTGACCGATAGCAGCGCTTCATTGGCCTGGTCGAGCGAAAACGACGTCACTTTGGGACGAATGTCGATCTCGGCGGCGATCTGCAGAAAATCCCGGGCATCCAGCCGCGTCATGTTGGCCACGCTGCGAATCTGGCGCTCGCCCCATAGCAGCCGGTCGTAATCGAACTCTGGAATGCGGTCGAGATGAATGGCGTTGATGGCCACCACCCCGCCTTTTCGCAGGCTGCTGAGCGCGGCTAGCACCACATCTCCGCTGGGCGCGAAGGTAATCGCTCGATCCAGTTCAACCGGCGGTTTGTCGGTGTCGGCGCCGACCCATGCGGCGCCCAGCGAGCGCGCGAGTTGGCGGTGCGACTCGCCACGCGTAGAGACGTACACTTCACACTTCCACGCGTGCAACACCTCAATGGCCAGGTGCGCCGAAGCCCCAAAGCCGAACAGCCCGACGCGCTCGCGGCGTTGCACGTCGGCCACCCGCAGGCTGCGGAAGCCGATGATGCCCGCGCACAGCAGCGGCGCGGCGCGCAGGTCATCCAACTCAGCCGGTAACGGGAATACGAAATCGGCGCGGGCGGATGCGTACTCCGCATAACCACCGTCCACCGAATACCCGGTGTAGGTCGGCGAGTCGCACAAATTTTCTTTGCCGCGCCGGCAATACCAGCAAGTGCCGTCGGTGCCGCCGATCCAGGAGACGCCCACGCGCGTACCCATCGGCAATTCCGGCGTTGCACCGGCGACGATGTCACCCACAATCTGATGTCCGGGAATGAGCGGAGCGTGACGCTGCGGCAGTTCGCCTTCGACAATATGCAAGTCAGTGCGACAGACCCCGCAGGCGCGCACTTTCAGCAGGACGTGTCCCGGGGCAAGCTCCGGTTTCGCCACATCGTCAATGCGCAGCGGCCGTTCAGCAATCGCGGACGGCTTGGTAAGGATAGCGGCCTTCATGCCAATTCGCGCCTCCGAATAGATTGTAGAAGACCCCAATACGGCGAAGTCGAAGCCTTGTCGCGGGAGCAAGTTCTCGGCCTGCCGATGTGGCTGAGACGGTATTCGACAAAGGGCGAGGCTGCCAGGACTATCACACGCAAGTGTGATTGGCTTCCTTGAGCGCCGGCTCCAATGCGAATAGATATAGCACTAACGTGCCGAGCCGCTGCCTGTCAGCGCCTTGGTGTCATTCGTGGAGGCATTCATGTCACGTCTCAAGTCACGTCCGCTCGTTTGGTTCGCAGTGCTGGTCACGCTCGTCCTACTTCCCATGACGTACCTTGTGTCGGAATCTGGCAAAGTGCAGGTGAACACGGAAGCTCTGCAGTTGTTTTCACCGCTTCCGGCAATCATGAGCTCGCCCGACAATCCCGCCACTTCCTCGGAGGTGGCGTTAGGACGGATGCTGTACTATGATCCACGCCTGTCAGCCAACCAGAAGATTTCCTGCAATTCCTGCCATCCGCTCGATGCCTATGGCGCGGATTCGGAGCGCGTCTCGACGGGTTTCAAAAACCAGAAAGGAACCCGCAACGCTCCTACGGTGTACAACGCCGCTGGCCACTTTGTGCAGTTCTGGGATGGTCGCGCTCCCACGGTGGAAGAGCAAGCGAAGGGTCCGATCATGAACCCCGTAGAGATGGCGATGCCCTCTCATGCCGCGGCGGTGCAAGTGCTCAAGTCCATACCAGAGTACGTTGCGCTGTTCCAGGCGACCTTTCCCAACGACAAGGATCCGATCACCTACAACAACATGGCGCTGGCAATCGGCGCGTTTGAGCGGGGACTGGTGACTCCTTCGCGTTGGGATAGCTTCCTCGCGGGAAATCAGTCAGCCCTGACAGATCCCGAGAAAGCAGGCTTCAACACCTTTGCTGCTATCGGATGCCAGTGGTGCCACAATGGCCCGTATGTCGGAGGATCCGCCTATCAAAAACTCGGCGTCATGAAACCATGGCCCAACCAGAAGGATGCGGGCCGGTATCAGGTAACGAAGGAAGATGTCGACATGATGGTCTTTAAGGTGCCCTCGCTGCGGAACATCAAGAAGACCGGTCCCTACTTCCACGATGGCTCCGTTCCGACGTTGGACCAGGCGATCCGCAATATGGCATCGTTCCAGCGCGGAGTGCAGCTCAGCGAAGCTCAGGTGAAGTCGATTGAGGCCTGGATGGATTCGTTGACCGGGCAAATACCGACGAGCTACATCAGGCCCCCTGTGCTGCCGAAAAGCACTGCGCAGACGCCGCCGCCGAGTGGGGAATAGACGAAACCCAGACCGGCTGACCGGGAGGCCCACTACAGCCATCCCTTGGAACGAGCGATGCGTGCGGCTTCGGTGCGGTTGGCGGCGCCCAGCTTGCTGATGGCTTCGGACAAATAATTGCGCACCGTGCCCTCCGACAGGTTCAGCTCGGTGGCGATGTCGGAGCTGGCCAGGCCCTCTCCAGCCAGACGCAGCACCTGGCGCTCGCGCTCAGTCAGCGGATCGGGTTCGTTCGTCCAGGCTTCGGCGGCGAGTTGGGGATCGATCACGCGCAACCCGCTACGGACACGGCGAACGGCGTCGGCGAGTTGCTCGGCGGGCATGTCCTTGAGCAGGTATCCGGAAGCTCCCGCTTCCAGCGCGCGGCGCAGATATCCGGCGCGAGCGAAGGTTGTGAGGATGATGACTCGCACCAGGACACCACGCCGCTTGAGTTCCGCTGCGACTTCCAACCCGGAGCGCTCGGGCATCTCGATGTCGGTGATGAAGACGTCGGGCCGCGTCTGTTGTACCAGACGCAATGCTTCGCCGCCGGAGCGGGCGCGGGCGACAACTTCGATGTCGTCTTCCATCTCGAGCAGGGCAGCCAACGCGCCGAGGACCATGGCCTGGTCTTCGGCGATCACCACGCGAATCTTGTCACGCTTGGAGCCTGCCATGCCCTCAGTTTCGCAGAGCGGAGGCGGCGGAAGCGAGAGGCAAATCGATAATCAGACGGGTTCCATTCGAGCTCAGCAGGCGGAGCGAGCCGCCGAGAGCTTCCAGGCGCTCGCGCATGCCGCGCAGTCCGTTGCCTTCGGGACCGGAGGCGCCGCGACCATCGTCGGCGACCTCAAGGGTGCAGAGGGAGTCATTCCGCTTCAAGACGACATTGCAGCGGCGAGCGTCGGCGTGACGCACAACGTTGGTGACCGCCTCGCGCAGGGCGAGCGACAACACCGACTCCTGCTCCGCGCTCAGCGGAACTTGGTCGGTATCGCACTCAACTGAGACACCGGCGGTCTCAAGGGCGGCTCGGGCGCGGGCAAGTTCGGCGAAGATGCCTTCGGTGCGATACCCGCGGATAGCTTCGCGCACGTCGGCCAGCGCAGCGCGCGATGTGCTCTCGACGTCCTGCATTTCCTGCTTTGCCCTTTCGGGGTCGCGGTCCACGAGCTTGCGAGCCAGTTCCGATTTGAGGGTAATCAGCGAGAGCGTGTGGCCCAGAACGTCATGCAGATCGCGAGCAATGCGCTCGCGTTCGGCCACCTTGGCGAGGTGCTCCACCTCATCCTGCGCAAGGCGTAACTTCTGTTCTGCGCGGTGACTCACCGCCCAGTGGTGGTTGCCCAGCCCCACCAGAATGATCAGCAGGGACATCGACACCCACATGCTGACGTCAAAATGGAACCGCGCCACGTAGAAAAGCAAGATGGCGAGTTCAATCGCCAGCAGCGAAATCACCCAGCGAAGCTTGGTATTAAATCCGCCCGCTGCGGCAGCGTAGATCAACAGCCCTACGCCACCGTAATTTGAGGGAATGAGGATCGCCGCCATCAGCACCATGAGGACGATGCAAATGTTTCTGACGCGCCCGAACCGTGAGAAAGCCTGCAAGTACAGAACGATGAAAAATAAACCGGCGGCGGTATTCCACGCCCAGTGCAGCAGTCCGGCGTGCTTCCAATAGGGATCGAAGAAGAACCAGATCATGAAGGGCAGCCACATCAGAGGCATCCATTTGTGCTCGTGATCGACGGGGTAAAGCTTTCGCCAGATTGACTGAATGGTATTCATCACTTCCCTTGCTTTGGTTCGCCTTGCGGCACTATTGTCGTCTGGAACCGGTCTCGGGCACAATCCCATACCACAGCACTGCCGCAATCGTCAGCGCCAGCGCGAGATCGGTCCAACGCCCGGCCAGCGTCAGCCAGGTAAACAGGGCCATTGCCAGCGACCACAGGATCCATTGCACCGACTTGCTGCTCATGACCAACTCCTATCCAGTCGTCCAGTGTTCTTCCCTTCTGTCTCACGATCCGAAGCCGCGCACTGCGGAGTGGTGGGTACCGCAATGCGGGCTGCGGTTCGTGTTGCTCCAAGACCCGCACCATTGCGGGCTTTGGGGACCGTTGAGTCTTGTCCGGCATCTGGGCGACAGGTGATGGCGGACAATCCTCGCCGGGCCAACTCATCGTTATCCGTACGACGCTCCCTCATCGCGCCAGTAGCCGTAGGCCGCCAAGCCGAGGAAGAGCAGCGTCACGCCGATCAGCGGCTCCAGGTGTCCCCACGCCGGCGACGGGTGGGGATTGACCCCAATCGCATTCAGGGCCAACTGGCTCATGTGATACGGCGGCAGAACCAGCGCCACCTTCTGCAGCACATGCGGCAGCATGAAAATCGGAATCCACAGTCCCGAGCAAAACGACATCGGCAGATATACGAGGTTCACCAGCGCGGGGGCCGAATTCGGCTTGGCGAAATACCCCATCGCCAAACCCATTGCGCTGAACGGAATCGAACCGGCCACCAGGATGGCGACCAGCTTGGCAGCGGTGAAGAATCCCAACCGCACTCCGCCAAAGGCTTCGCCCACGGCCAGCAGCACCAGGGAGATCGCAGTGGCAAACACCAGAGCATTGGCGATCTTGGCGAGAAAATATGCCGGCAGCGGCATGGGCGACGCCCGCTTGACTTGCAGCCAGCCCTGTCCCCGCTCCATGGCGATGCCGACGCCGAAGCCGAACATGGCCACACCCATCACGCCGTAGCACGCCATGGTGGCCAGCAGGTACGTGGCCGTCTCCGCTCGTCGGGCGCCCGCAGGTACCATCACGATGCCGAACAACACGTAGAACATGACAGGAAAGATCGTAGTGGAGAGCGAGAAGATCGGAATCCGTAAATATTTCAGGATTTCGTACTTCGCTTCTTTCGCGTACAGCGCGATCAGTTGGCCCAGCGAACGCTGCGGCACGGCGTAGGTTGCGGGAAATGTGGTGGTTGCCATCTCAATTGCTCCATTTCGACTGCGATGAAGGGTTCTGCGTCAACGCCAGGAAGGCCTCTTCCAACCCGGCGTTGGTGACTTCGAGATCTGAGAGCCATTCGTCACGCTGCAACAACTCGCGCACGACCGGCTCGGCAACGCTTACCTGCAGCTCAAAAGCGTTGCGGTCTTCTTTCACGCTGACCACGCCGGGAATCCCGCGAATCTCGTGGGCTGTCAACCGGCTGACGCACCGCACCTGCTTGCCGATGGCGCGTGCCTTGATCTCCGCCGGTGTGCCCTCGGCGACGATCGAGCCCTGCTGCAAAACCAGGATGCGATCAGCCAAAGCGTCGGCTTCGTTCAGATAATGGGTGGTGAGCAACACCGTCTTGCCGCGGGCGATCAGGCTGCGGATCTGCGTCCACATCAGGCGGCGCGCCTCGACATCGAGGCCGACAGTGGGTTCGTCAAGAAACAGAAGATCCGGATCGCCGCAAATGGCAATGCCGAACAGCACCCGCTGCCTCTGCCCACCGGAGAGTTCTCCAAACGGGCGGTCTTTGAACTCCTCGAGCCCGGCGATCTTGAACGTTTCCGCGAGGGGCAGGGGTCGCGGGTAATAGGACGAGAACAGGTCGATGTGTTCGCGCACCTTCAACGTCTCGGGCACACGGCCGACCTGCAACATGGCGCCGCAGCGCGCTCCCACGTGTGTCTGGCGCGGGTCGGCGCCGAACACGGACACCCGGCCTGATTCTGGACTGGCCAATCCCAGGAGCATGCGGACCAGCGTGGTCTTGCCGGCACCGTTGGGGCCAAGCAACGCCAGGAGCTCTCCCGCCCTCAGCTCCATGCTCACGTTGCGCAGAGCGATGACGTCGCCGTATTTTTTGGTTAGCCCCACGGTCCTGGCTACACTCCTGTTTTGGGCTGCTGCGGCGTGTGACAGTTCAGCGATTGCGGTGGACATCCCTCACTCCTCTTTCGTGAAATCCCTTGTATGAGAACGATGATCGGACATTTGGGGAATGGCCAGTAGTGCCGATTGTCAGGCAAGGGGAATGACAAATGTCATGGGCAATTCGCGCTTCGCCCTTCGCTCTTTGCCTTTCGCCCCTGGCCAGCCGATCTCATTGCATAGGTTGGTAGCCGACTGCTGGTGGACGGATCGGTCCTCACTCGTTCTGCGGTCGTGGATTCTTTGCGGGGAGCGAAAATCTAACGGCGACAGGCACAGCGGATGTGGGCCGCCGGCATGCTGAGAGGGCCCGCGCTTCGCGGGTGAATCATTTGTTACAGTTTGCCGATTCGTGACTCTTGTCACCTCTTGGGGTGACTTGAATCACGGCTTGCAAGCCGCGAATAGTTGACACTTAACTGTAACTAAGTGAGGAATCCGCCCGTGCCGTGTCCCTCCTCCTACAGGCACGAGAGGGGTCGAAAGAAGGTCAACCATGTTGCTCGCATATCGGCTGGTAAAGCTGATCGAGACGCATTCCGATGGATTGGCCCGCAGCCTGCACGATCGGTACCGCAACGACAGGAAATGCTCGGCTTATGCCAACGTTCCAGACGCCGAGCTGAGGTCGAGGGTTTACGAGGTGTATCGCCACCTGGGCGAATGGTTGCTGGGCAAGACTGAAGCCGACGTGGAACGCCGGTACCTGGAAATCGGGGCCGAGCGGGCCGCCCAGGGCGTCCCCGCCAGCCAGGTTGTGTGGATGATCTGCCTGGTGCGCGAAAATCTGTGGGACTACCTGCAGAAGCACGCAGAACTGGAGAAACCCGCGGAGATCTTCGGCGAAATCGAACTGCTGGAGATGCTCGATCAGTTCTTTAACCGGGCTATTTACTACGCCACGCTCGGCCATGAACGAACGAAGAACGGCTACGAGGTTTATCGCGAAACGGTCAGTGTTTGATACGAGGCAACTGCATGTCCTGGATTGATCCATATCGAAGTAAGCTCATGAGCCCACGCGAGGCGGTCAATTGCGTGGAGTCGGGTATGCGAGTTTACATCCACCCTGGCTGCGCCGAACCCGAGGCGCTGGTGGAGGCCCTGATGGAGCGCGCCCCCCATGTGAAAGGGGTGGAGGTGGTCCACCTGCTCACGCTGGGAACATCTCCGTACTGCGCCCCCGAAATGGCGGAGAGCTTCCGCCACAACGCACTCTTTGTCGGCGGCAATGTCCGCGAAGCCGTGCGCGACGGCCGCGCCGACTACACGCCCATCTTTCTCGGCGAAGTCGAGGCGCTGTTTGAAAGCGGCGAGATGCCGATCGACGTTGCCTTCATCCAGGTGTCGCCGCCCGACTCGCACGGCTATTGCAGCTTTGGCGTGGGCGTCGATACCACGCTCACCGCCGCCAAGTACGCGCATCGCGTGGTAGCGCAGGTAAACGCCCAGATGCCGCGGACCTATGGCGACAGCTTCATTCATGTCAGCAAGCTCGACGCGGTCGTGGAAGTCTCGCGTCCGCTCTGCGAGATCAAGGAAAACAAGATCACCGAACTGCATCGCCAGATTGGCGCCCATGTTTCGTCGCTGATCGAAGACGGCTCGGTCCTGCAGTTGGGCATCGGAGGCATCCCGGACGCGGTTCTGCCCAACCTGATGGACCGCAAGGACCTCGGCGTACATACCGAGCTGATCTCGGACAATGCGATTCCGTTGATCGAAACGGGGGTGATCAACGGGCAGCGCAAGAACTTTAAGCCGCGAAAAGTGATTCTTGGTTTTGTGCTGGGAACGAAGAAGCTGTTCGATTTCGTGGACGAGAACCCGATCTTCGAGTTTCACCCGTCGGCCTACACCAACGACCCGTTCCGCATCGCCCAGAACGATCGCATGGTGGCGATCAACTCGGCCATTGAAGTCGATCTCACCGGCCAGGTCAACGCCGAGACCATCGGCACAACCTTTTATAGCGGTTTCGGCGGACAACTGGACTTCATTCGTGGAGCGGCGCGCTCGAAATGGGGCAAGCCGATCATTGCCCTGGCGTCCACGGCGAAAGACGGGGCCGTGTCGCGGATTGTTCCGCGGCTGGCACACGGAGCAGGCGTGCTGACCGGTCGCGCCGACGTGCACTATGTCGTCACCGAGTACGGCGTAGCTTATCTGCACGGCACGCACCATCCGGCAGCGGGCCGAAGCCCTCATCCAGATTGCACACCCCAAGTTCCGCGAGGAGCTTGTGGAATATTGCGAGAAACAGCGCTGGTTTCAGCGCAACCAACTAGAAAGCGTGGAAGTGCGAGGAGAACATGGCATCACAATCGCGCGGTGACGTCACTATCGATATCGAAGAATGCAAGGGATGCGGACTCTGCGTCGAGTCCTGTCCGCCCAAGTGCCTGAAGCTGGCGCCGGAACTCAGCAAGTACGGCGTGCATCCGGCCATGTACACCGGCGAAGGCTGCACCGGGTGCGGCGCTTGCTTCTACTGCTGTCCTGAACCGGGTGCACTGACGGTGTACCGGCTGGTGCCACCGCCGAAGGTTGCGGGAGCCATTGTTAACGGAGCAAAGGAGGCGACCCATGCGGCAACTCTGTAAGGGAAATGTCGCGGTCGTCAAGGCCGCGGTGCTCGCCGGGTGCCGGGCATTTTATGGATATCCCATTACACCCGCCAGCGAAATCGCAGAATATGCCGCCCTCCTCATTCCTGAAGTGGGCGGTACTTTTTTGCAGGCAGAGAGCGAAGTATCGGCCATCAATATGGTCTATGGCGCCTCGTCCGCCGGCATGCGCGTCATGTCGGCATCTTCGGGTCCCGGCCTGAGCCTGATGCAGGAAGGCATCTCCTACATCGCAGGAGCCGAGCTGCCCTGCGTGATCGTGGACGTGGTCCGCGGCGGACCGGGCCTGGGCAACATCGCCCCCGAGCAAAGCGACTATTTCTGCATCGTGAAGGGCGGAGGCCACGGTTGCTATCGCAATATCGTGCTGGCGCCGGCTTCAGTGCAGGAGATGTTCGATCTCACCGTCCTGGCATTTGAACTGGCCGACCGCTACCGCAACCCGGTGATCATCATGACCGACGGCTATGTCGGACAGATGCAGGAGCCGCTCGAGATCAAGCTGCGCGACGTACCCATGCCTGAGAAGAATTGGGCGGTGAAAGGGACAGCTGACACCAGGAAGAACCTGATCAGCTCGATCTTTCTGGAGCCCGACGAATTGGAAGCCCACATCCGCAAGCTGGAAGCCAAGTATGCGCTCGCTCAGGAGCTGGAGAGCCGGAGCGAGAACTATCTAACCGAGGATGCCGAGATTTTGCTGGTTGGCTTTGGCATCGTGTCGCGAGTCTTGCGCTCAACCGTCGATCAGTTGCGGGCGCAGGGCTTGAAGGCGGGACTGTTCCGGCCCATCACTCTGTGGCCGTATCCGTCGCGCGAGTTGCAGGAGACGGCAAAACGCGTGAAGTCGGTGATGGCGGTCGAGCTCAACACCGGAATGATGGTGGAAGACGTAAAGCTCACGCTGAACGGCAGCGTGCCGGTGGAGTTCTACGGCCGGGCAGGCGGCAATGTGCCCACACCGGAAGAAATCGCCGCGGAAGTAACGTCGCGCATGGCGGCCCTGGTTTAGGCGGGCAGGAGGAAATTGTGAACGAATACGAAGTGGTCCATGAGAAATCGCCGGCGTTCTACGACAAGTTCGAGCGCAAAGCGGAACTGCAGCAGCAGACCCACTACTGCCCGGGATGCGGGCACGGCGTGGCACACAAGCTCATCGCCGAAGCGCTCACTGAACTCGGCCTGCAGGACCGCGCCATCCTGGTGAGCCCGGTAGGATGCTCGGTGTTCGCCTACTACTATTTCGACGTCGGCAACGTGCAGGCGGCGCATGGCCGCGCATCGGCGGTAGCGACCTCGTTGAAGCGGTCGCATCCCGAGTCCATCGTCATGTCCTACCAGGGTGACGGCGATCTTGCCGCCATCGGCACCGCCGAGATCGTGCACGCCGCCAACCGCGGTGAGAACATCTGCGTGTTCTTCGTCAACAACTCGATTTACGGTATGACCGGCGGCCAGATGGCGCCTACGACTCTGATGGGCCAGAAGAGCACGACTTCTCCCTGGGGGCGCCGCGCCAACAACGAGGGTCTGCCGCTGCACATCGCCGAGCTGCTGGCTTCGCTGGAGACGCCTACCTACATCGAGCGGGTGGCGCTGAACGACATGAAGAACATCATGAAGGCGAAGAAGGCAATCAAGAAGGCGCTGGAAATCCAGAAGAACGGTGGCGGCTTCTCGCTGGTTGAGATTCTCTCGCCCTGCCCCACGATCCTGAAGATGGATCCGCTAGTGGCGCGCAAGTGGGTGGGTGAAACCCTGATGAAGACCTTCCCGCTGGGCGTCTTCCGCGATCGCAAACCCGAGTTGCCGGAGCCGCCGCAGGTTCCCGTGATGACCGTAGCCCAGGCGCTGGGAGTAGACGACGGCGAAAGCGAAGAGACAGCGCCGTCGCGACGCCATCACACCCGCGAAATCACCGCGAAGTTCGCCGGTTTCGGCGGACAGGGCATCCTGCTGATGGGACAACTCCTCGCCGAGATGGGATTGCGCGAGCAGATGGAAGTGAGCTGGCTGCCTTCCTACGGTCCCGAAATGCGTTCGGGCAGCGCACACTGCCACGTGACGCTCTCGCACGAACGCATCGGATCGCCGCTGATCTCGCGTCCTGATGTCCTGGTCGCCATGAACGAGCTTTCCCTGCGCAAATTTGCTTCCGGAGTGGTTCCCGGCGGACTGATCCTTTACAACGCCGACAAGCTGCCTGACGACTTAAAAGTGACGCATGCGCGGGCGATCTGTATCCCAGTGTCGGAGATGGCCGACCAGCTTGGCTCCGCCAAGGTGGCGAACGTCGTCATGCTCGGAGCACTGCTGGAAGAAACTCAGTGCCTGCCGACGGACACCGCCATTGACGTGCTCGAACAAACCGTGAAGAACAAGAAGTTGCTCGAGCTTGACCGCAAAGCCATCGCTGCCGGACGCGACTATGTGGACACCACAGTCGAAGTCGGCGCCGTGGCCCAACCCGACGGCTACTCCTATTAGCTTCCTTCCTCCGTCTGGTCGATCCCGCTGTCGCCGCGCCAACCAGCGCCGCGACGGCGGGGGAGGCCAGTGTTCCCGCGGTTCCGCTCGCATTCGACGGACTGAGGTCTTCGCTTCCAGCGCTGTTAGAATGGCAGGGTGATCCTCCCGTTCGTCCGCGAAATTTTTGCGGACGTGGAAAAATCTCCTGCGTTCTTGCGCGCCGTAGCCCGGGTCAAGGGAGGCGCGGGGCGGATACGTGTTTCGGGACTCACTCCCACCGGCAAGGCCCTCTTCTACTCGTTGTTGCATCGGGCCACCTCGCGCCCGCTGGTGGTCATCGTCAGCGATAACCGGGCAGTGGATGAGTTGCTCCCTGTCGTCCGCTCGCTCGCCGAGTTGACCGGAGCGGTTTCGCCCGAGTCAGTCATCGGGCTACCCTCCTACGACGTGTTGCCCTTCGAGAACCTGTCGCCGCACCCCGAGATACAAGAAGAACGCGCCACCGCACTGTGGAAGATTGCGACTGGCGCCGCGAACGTCGTGATTACCACAAGTGCCGCGGCCCGTATGCGTCTGCGCAGCGCTTCCTTCTACGCCGATCTGGCGCGTATCGTCCGCCGCGGGGAGATGGTCGACCCAGAGCCTTTGGTCGAGCACCTGCGCCTGGTTGGCTACAACCAAGTGGACGTGGTCGAGATGCCGGGCGAATTTGCCCGTCGTGGTGGACTGATCGACGTCTATCCACCGGAGTCGGAGCGGCCAGTACGCATTGAGCTGTTCGGGGACGAAGTCGAATCCATTCGTACCTTCGATCCAGCGACCCAGCGCTCGGCTGCAGCCACTGAAGAAGTGGTGCTGCTTCCTCTTACGGAAACTCCGGTGGACGAAGACACCCTAGCAGCCATCAATGCGCGTCTTAGCGGCCGACGGATTGAAGGCGACGAGGCGATGATCGCAAAGGTCGTTCGCTCCACCGGGATGAGCTTATTCCCGGGGTGGGAGCTCTATGCGCCCGTTGCGGGAGGCGATCGCAACTTCTTTGATCTGCTCCCTGGAGCGACCGTGTTACTCGATGAACCCGACGCGCTGACCGAAGCCCAGGATATCTGGTGGACAAAGCTGGCCGAAGCGCATGAACGCAGCCTCATCGGCAATCTGGTGCGACCCGAGGATCTGTACCTGAGTCCCGAGCAGTGGCTCGAAGCCCTGCAACAGTTGCCGACTCTCGACGGTCGAGCAACTCGGCATTGAGGACACCGGCAACGCGGAGCACCTCACCCTCCAGACGCAGCCGACCACACGCTTCCACGGCTCGGTTGCCGCCATGACCGAAGAGGTCGGCAAGCTCACCCGCGAAGGCAAGCGCGTCATGTTCGCGGTCTCGAGCACCGGTGAGGTCGAACGACTGGCGGACGTTTTCAACGAATACAACCTGTCGTTCCGCATTGGCAGCCGCACCCACAAGCCGGGACTCGAAGTGTATGTGGATGAGTCCACCTACTTCACCGAAGATGTTGCGGCCACCACGATTGTGAAGGCCTACGTGCCGGAGGGAGTCGTTTTTCCCGAGGCGAACCTCTTTCTCTTCGGATCGCGCGACCTGTTCGATGAGCCGGAAGTCTCGCTCGGCCGACCGCAACGGCAGAAGTCGAAGGTATCGGCGTTTCTCTCCGACTTCCGCGATCTCGCCGTCGGCGACTACGTCGTACACGTGGAACACGGCATCGGCCAGTACCAGGGCTTGAAAGAGGTCCCACAGGAAGACGGCACCGCGGCCGAGTTCATGGTGCTCGAATACGCCGAGGGCGCGCGGCTCTACGTTCCGCTCACACGGCTCGACCTGGTGCAGAAGTATCGCTCGTCGGAGGGCGTCAAGCCGGTGCTGAACCGGCTAGGCACGGCGCAGTGGCAGAAGACCAAGGCGCGCGTCAAGAAGGCCATGAAAGACATGGCCGACGAGTTGCTTAAGCTCTACGCCACGCGGAAGGCCGCAGTTGGCCACTCCTTCGCCGCTGACAGCGAATGGCAGCGCGAGTTCGAAGACGCCTTCGAGTTCAGCGAAACTGAAGACCAGATGAACGCCATCCTCGACGTCAAGCACGACATGGAGACCTCGACTCCCATGGACCGCCTGCTGTGCGGCGACGTGGGATACGGCAAAACCGAAGTCGCCATGCGCGCCGCATTCAAGGCGGTTCAAGACGGACGCCAGGTTGCCGTGCTCGCTCCCACCACGGTGCTCGCGTTCCAGCACTACAACACCTTTCGGCAGCGCTTCGCGGCATTCCCGCTCAAGATCGACATGCTCAGCCGCTTCCGCAACCCGAAGCAGCAAAAAGAAACGCTCGCCAAACTCGAGGTGGGTGAACTCGACATTGTCATCGGGACGCACCGTCTGCTGTCGAAGGACGTGAAGTTCAGCAACCTCGGCCTGGTCATCGTGGATGAGGAGCAACGTTTCGGGGTGCGCCACAAGGAGCGGCTCAAGCAGCTTCGCAAGGAAGTGGATGTGCTCACCATGTCGGCGACGCCGATCCCGCGCACGCTGCACATGTCGCTGCTCGGCCTGCGCGACATGAGCGTGATCGAGACGCCGCCCAAAGATCGCATGGCCATCCAGACGGTAGTAGCGGCATGGGACGAGAAGCTCATCCGCTCCGCCATCGAGAAGGAGCTGGAGCGCGGCGGGCAAGTCTACTTCGTCCACAACCGGGTAGAGAGCATCTACGAGATCTCCGATAAGATTCGCGAGATGGCGCCCAACGCCCGCATTCTCGTCGGCCACGGCCAGATGGGTGAGTCTGAACTGGAGCGCGTCATGCTGGCGTTCATGCGGCATGAAGCCGACATCCTGGTGGCCACCACCATCATCGAGAACGGACTCGATATTCCGCTCTGCAACACCATCATCATCAATCGCGCCGACCGCCACGGACTCTCGGAGCTCTATCAGTTGCGCGGGCGCGTGGGCCGCTCCGACCGCCGCGCTTATGCTTATCTGCTGATTCCGCCCGACCGCGACCTCACCGACCTCGCGCGACGGCGTCTGGCTGCGCTGAAAGAATTCAGTGACCTGGGCGCGGGATTCAAAATCGCCGCGCTCGATCTCGAACTGCGCGGCGCGGGCAACCTGTTGGGCGGCGAGCAGAGCGGACATATCGAGGCCGTGGGCTTCGAACTCTACACCACCATGCTCGAACGCACGGTGCGTGAACTCAAAGGCGAGCTCGAACCCGATACGCCCGAGACCCAGCTCAACCTCGGGCTCAACATTCGCATTCCCGCCGATTACATCAAGGAAGAGAACCAGCGCCTGCGCATGTACAAGCGCGTCGCCGGCGTCGAGACAGAAGCGCAACTCAATGACGTGGCCGCGGAACTGGGCGACCGCTACGGCGCACCGCCTCCGCCAGTGCGCAACCTGCTCGAGTATGCCGAACTGAAGCTGATGTCACAGCGCATCGGTGTTGCGCAAATCGAGCGCCGCCGCGACGCTGTCAGCATCCGATTCACGGAAACCGCAACTGTCGATCCTGAGCGGCTGGCGCGCTTCGTCCACGGCGAAGCGGGCAGCCAGTTCACTCCTGCGGGCGTGCTCAAGTTCACGCTTAAAGAGAAGCAGCCGGAGCAAATCCTCAATCGCTTGAAGGTACTGCTCGAGCAATTGGCGGGGGAGCAGCAGTTGGTGGGGTAGGGGTCAGTCTGATTTCCACAACGCTGCGCTCTGTCCCGCCCTTACGCCGGTGGCGTGTGCTCGAAAGGAAGCTTGGTGTAGCGTGCCTTCTCCACCTCGATGACCAGCGCGACACGCCCCGCCGGATTGCGGAAGGGGAACTCTTTTCCTGTGTACTTGTGCGAGATTTCGTCCATGATCTCGAAGTTCGAGTCGTCGCGAAATTCGATAACGCGCCCGCGTATCTGTGCTTCCTCGTAGGGATCGTGGAAATCAATTACCGAGAGCGAGAGTCGCGGGTCACGGCGCAGGTTGCGAACTTTGAGGCTGCCTTCCCCCGTGCCGATCAGGATGCGGTCGTCCCGCACTCCGATCCACACCGGCGTGGTGTTCGGCGAGCCGTCAGGCATGAGCGTTGCCAGGTGAGCGAAGTTGGGACGGGAAAGCAAGTTGCGAACGTTCGGTTCGAATGACATAGATCGCTCCTCGGTAAGATTGTAGCTGGCGTTCGGACCATGCCCGGCAGTTCCGGCTTCTCTGCTCGTCGCGCTAGTACCAAGACAGTTTCGATTTGAACGTTACGATTGCTTTTCCCGTCCTGCAGGCCTAACATTCGCGGCGTGGAGAACGCGCGATGATGCCGTGCGGTCCAATTCAGAGACAGGTCTTTAAGCTCACGATAGTCTTCCTCGCCGCAGTCGCGGTTGCCCAGGCTCCGCCCAAATACGATCCCGCCACGGAAACCAAGGTCAAGGGAGTCGTCGAGGAATTGAAGTTTGTTCCTTCCACCGGGGGCAAACCTGCAGCCTATCTGACGGTCAAGAATGGTCAGGAAACGGTGCAGGTCTTTCTGTGTCCCAAGAGTTTTTTCGACGACATGGGGGCGAGTTTCAAACCGGCAGACCAAGTCGAAGTCACCGGCTCAAAGGTCAAGCAGGATGGCACGGACCTGATCCTGGCGCGAGAGGTTGTAAAAGGTGACGACACTTTGACCCTGCGCTTCAAGGACGGCAAACCCGCCTGGTAGCTGAACGAGTTTAACCGCTGTGACCTGCCATCGAGAAACGATTGCCCCGTCCAGGGTTTGCTGAAGCGGGGCAAGTATTTCCCGGCCGGCAGGCACCTACTGCTTGTCGTACACCATCTTCGCGCTTACTTTCTTTCCGTTCACAGTGGTTTCCACGTCAACGGTGCGGGTCTTGCCGTCTTTCGACACTTCGATCTTGCCGTGGGTGATGACCTTTCCATCCTTCTTGACGGTCAAATCCAAGGTGCGCTCATTGACCATCTTTAGAGATCGCGTGTCCACATTGGGATCTCCGGTCACCGGGTAGTCTTTGCCATCGAACTTGCCCGTCCATTCGTTGTGGATCGGGGCACCGCTGGCGTTGGTGCCGTCGATAACGACTTTCACGTCGTCACCCGCGGCCTCATAAACCACGGTGGTGTTCTTGCCCATACCAGCGGGAATCTTCGATTTGGCTTCGTTCAACTTCCAGGTACCCATGTTGGGATTCTCCGCGGCAAAGCTCGCGGACAATCCGAGCAGGCACAACACCAGCGTCAGTACGACCGATCTTTTCTTCATGTAGCCTCCTATTGAGCTGCTGTCGAATGGGACGATTTGGTGCGGCGCAAGTCTATTGCAGGCGTGCACTGCAAGCAAGGGACGAATGTCCCATTGCAAACCAGAGCTTTGTGGGGGTATGCATCCTACAACAGCTTTATGCCGGCGCCTCGCCGCTGAGAGCCGCTTCAACTGCCGGACGACCGGCTGCTATCGACCAAGCCGCGCAAGACCCATTCCACACCAATTCGTGCTGGACACCACGGACGGGCGGGCGGCGATGGTTTCACCTGCAGTCGCTCAGTAGTTGGGTAGCGCGATTTTGTCTGCGAAGTCGCGACCGAGGGTGAGGTCCGCAATCCAGGGAATGGTCAACAGCTTCATGATCTGGTTGCGGAGAAACAGCGAGAACCTGGATTTCGGCGCAAACGTTCCGGCGAAACGCAGCGCAGCTTTCTGCTTCTGGAGAACAAACGGCCCAAATAGTTCCTGGTAGCGCGCAAAGGCGCTGGCATAGTCGCCCTTGGCCCGGTGCAGCTCACCGGCAAGAATGTAGGCCGCCACCATGGCCAGGGCCGAGCCCTGCCCGGCGAGCAGCGACACACATGACGCCGCATCGCCGATCAGCGTCACTCGTCCGCGCGTCCACAATCCCTCTTGCGGATCCATGCGAATCTGGCTCACGCGATCGAAATAGAGATCGTCGCTGGCATCGAGCGCTTCCAAAATTTTCGGACACTCCCATCCACTGCCACCAAACCGCCTTCGCAACAGCGCCTTTTGCGCCCGGACGTCACCGGTTTCAGCGTCATCGCGCCGTTGATCGGCGAAGGTAAACAGAAACAAGGTGCGGTCGTCGCGCAAGGTGAAGCGCCCGATCTGCTGGCCCACTTCGGTGTAGACCACGTAGACCAGCTCGTCTCGTGGCCGGTAGCCATCGGCTTCGAAGGCCGCGACTTTATAGCCCAGGTATTGCTCGAACCGGTCTTGCGGGCCAAACACGATTTTGCGGACGTTCGAATGAAGCCCGTCGGCTCCAACCACGAGATCGAAGTCGCGTACCGCTCCGCGTTCAAAGGTGACTCGAACGCTTTTTTCGGACTGCTCAATGCCCGTCACGCTGTCGCTGAAGATGGTTTCGACCCGGCCTTCGATCTTGCCGAAAATCGCCGCTCCGAGAGCGCTGCGGGCAAGGGTAATGTAGTGCCCGCCCGTGGCCCGGGTAAATGCGTCGGTCGGGAATCCCGACACCCGCTCACCCTTGTCGTTTACAACTCTTAGCTCTCGTACCTTGTATCCTTGGCGGGTTATTTCGGGAAGCAGGGCCATTCGCTCGGCAAGTTCGAATCCGGCGCCCCAGAAATCAATGACGTAGCCGCCGGCCCGCAACCCGGGCGCTCTTTCTACGAGGGTAGATTCGATGCCGTAGTGCGTCAGCCAGTAGGCAAGCGTCGGTCCGGCGATTCCCGCGCCCGAAATCAAGACCCGCATGACAGAACTAGGTTACGCCCGTTGCCGGGCGCAGAACAAAGCGTCGCAGCCCTGTGAGTTCTGTCGAGTCGAGCCACCGGGATGTCGCTCGCGCTTCATTGCGGTAACATGATGAGTTTGCCGCAGGAAAGGAAAACTATCGATGATGAGGGCTGCAGTGCTGTTACCAGGGTTTTTGCTGATGCAACTTGCCCTGTGTTTTGGACAGAATGCCCCGCAGGGAACTCTCACCCCCGAGCAGCGATTGGAATTCGAGTATAACGGGACCGTGGATTACTTCTTTGACAATTACTTCACGTTCCATCCCTCGCAGGGTACGGCGGCGGGCTTTCACAAATACGATAATGAGCTCGAAGACCTTTCGCAGAAGTCCCGTGACGCCGAGCTCTCATTTCTGCTCGAAATGAAACAGGCTGCGGGCTACCGTCACATCGAGCGCTACACCGAAGAACAGCGCACCGACTGGAAGTTGCTGTCGGACTTTATCAATGCGCGCATCCTCGAACTGCAGGAAATCCGTATGTGGCAGAAGGACCCCGACGTCTACTCTGCCAGCGCTACGTCCAGCATTTTCGGGCTGATGAGCCGCAAATTCGCGCCTCCTGCGGAGCGGCTCAAGTCGGTGATTGCCCGCGAGCAGAAGATCCCCGCCAATCTCGCGGCCGCCGGAGTCAACCTCAAGAATCCGCCGCGCATCTATACCGAAATCGCCATCGATCAGATGCCGGGAATCATCAGCTTCTTCCAGAAGGATGTGCCTGAGGCCTTCAAAGAGGTCACCGATCCCCAACTGCTCGCCGAGTTCAAGGCGTCGAACGGCAAAGTCATCGCCGAGATGCAGCGCTACCAGGACTTTCTGAAGAGCAATCTGCTGCCCATCTCAAAGGGCGACTTCCGCATCGGTCCCGACCTGTATCGCAAGAAGCTGCTCTACGAAGACATGGTGAACATCCCGCTGGACCGTTTGCTGCAGATCGGCTATGACGACCTGCATAAGAACCAGGCGGAGCTGAAGCGCGTTGCGGCTCTCATCGATACCAACAAGACCCCGGAGCAGGTGCTGGCCGACCTGGAGCAGGACCACCCCAAGCCCGATCAATTGCTGCAGACCTTTCGCGACACCTTCAACAGCCTGATCGGCTTTATCAAGGAAAAGGACATCATCACCATCCCGTCAGACATCCGGCCCATCGTCGAGGAGACGCCGCCCTTCGCGCGCGCCCTGACCTCGGCCTCGATGGATACGCCCGGACCCTTCGAGACCAAGGCCACCGAAGCCTTCTTCAACGTCACGCTTCCCGAGCCGTCGTGGCCAGCGGAGAAGACCAAGGCGTGGATGGAAGGCTTCAACCGCGGAACCATTGTCAGCACGGCGGTACACGAAGCCTATCCCGGCCACTACGAGCAGTACCTGTGGGAGCCCCAGTATCCCTCGAAGATCCGCAAGCTGATTGGCTGCGGCACCAACGTCGAAGGCTGGGCGCACTACACCGAGCAGATGATGCTCGACGAAGGTTACGGCAATGGCGATCCGAAATTGCGAATGGGACAGTTGCAGGACGCGCTGCTGCGCGACGCGCGCTACATCGTTGGCATCGAAATGCACACCGGAAAGATGACGCTGGCGCCAGGCGACGGAGTTCTTCGTCAAGCAGGGACATCAGACCTCGACTGTAGCCGAGCGTGAGGCGCAGCGCGGGACCTCCGATCCGACCTACCTGGTGTATACGCTGGGCAAACTGGAGATCATGAAGCTGCGCGCCGACTACAAACAGAAGGTCGGCGCAGCTTTCAGCCTGGAACAATTTCACGACGAGTTCATGAAGCAGGGTGCGCCGCCGATTCCCATCGTCCGCCGCGCTATGCTGGGGAATAACAGTCCGGCGCTGTAGAAGGCAACGCATGAGGCAATCATGGTCATGAAAGTTCGCAAGGCGGTCTTCCCCGCGGCAGGACTGGGCACGCGTTTTCTGCCGGCCACCAAGGCCCAGCCCAAGGAGATGCTGCCGCTCGTTGACAAGCCCATCATCCAGTACGGCGTTGAAGAGGCCCTGTCGGCAGGATGCGACCAGATCATCATGGTCACTGGCCGCGGCAAGAGCGCCATCGAAGATCACTTTGACGTCAGCTACGAACTTGAAAAGATGTTGGAGGACCGCGGCAAGAACGACCTTCTTGACATCGTGCGACATATCTCCGACATGATTCACATCGCCTATGTGCGCCAGAAAGAGGCGCTGGGCCTGGGCCACGCCGTGCTGGTGGCGAAAGAATTGGTCGGCAATGAACCCTTCGCCGTGGTCCTCGCCGACGACATCATCGATGCTGAGGTTCCCTGCCTCAAACAGATGATCGAGATCTACAACGAAACTGGATGTTCGGTGCTGGCTACGCAGGAGGTCGAAGGCCCAGCCATCTCCGCCTATGGCGTGCTCGACGCCACTCCGGTGCCCGGCAAGCACAGCGGCCGCCTGTTCGAGGTGCGCCACCTGGTAGAGAAGCCGAAGTTTGAAGACGCGCCGTCAAATCTGGCCATCATCGGGCGCTACATTCTGACGCCCACGATTTTCGAGATGCTGGAAAACATCGAGCCCGGCAGCGGCGGAGAGTTGCAGCTCACCGACGGGCTCCGCCAGCTTCTGAAGAAAGAAAAGATCTACGGTTTCACTTTCGAGGGCAAACGCCACGACGCGGGCGACAAGCTGGGCTTTCTCAAAGCTACGGTGGAGTTTGCGCTCAAGCGCGAAGATCTGGGAGACGATTTTCGCCAGTACCTGAAAGGGCTCGAGTTGTAGGGATCAAGGAGCTCTTACTCCATCACTTCGCTGTACAGAAAATCCTTCCCCCAATTTGTAGGGCTATCCAGCCTCGCAGATCATGGAGGTCTCGTACCCCCAACACTGGCCAAGTGCCGACTCTGGCAGCAACATGCACCACCATCTTCGCATGCTGGCACGCATGGTCCCGCTCAGGTCAATCGATAGGTCACGAAGTCGGTGGAGGCAGTGATCGCGCCATCCAGCCGTTCACTCTACAGAAATTCCTTCTCCCAATTCGTAGGGTATCCGGCCTCGCGCAGCGCCGTCGCCAACTGGGCCCAGTGGCGGACGCCGTGCAGCACGGCATGGAGAAGATCTTTCGCTTGCTGGCGCGAATCATTCCCGCAGTGCGCGTGGGGAATTCGACGACGCTTGCGAGGTCTTCGTCGGAGGCCTTCGCCAGGTAGTTGCGATACATGACACTCGCTTTCTCGCCGATGCCGAACAACTCTGCAACGCTTTCAGTCGGTAGCGTCTCGTACGCGGTGATGGGCAACCCCGC
Source organism: uncultured Acidobacteriaceae bacterium (assembly GCA_963758255.1). GTDB lineage: Bacteria > Acidobacteriota > Terriglobia > Terriglobales > Acidobacteriaceae > DASRAA01. Next base: position 135,891 of record CAVWUX010000008.1, on the reverse strand, counting down.
CAGGCGCTCGGCGTAGCGCAACTCGACGGCGAAAATGTGCAGCAGAAACTCGCGGACATTTTTGGCCAGTGCGATACTCAGCGGGACATCCAACACCGCAGCAGGTTGCTCGTCGAACCACTTCTGCCACTTGCGCGTCTCTGCTTCATTCGCCCTCAGCAATTCAGCGAAGGAAACCTGTGCCAGACTCGCGCTCATGACTTGTGGCTCTCCTTCAACTTCTTCGACTTCGCTTCGACGCCTTTGGCTAGCTTCTCCTTGTGCGCTTCCAGCTTCTTCGCCACTTCGGGGTCGTGCAGGCCGATCATTTGTGCGGCCAGAATTCCGGCATTGGTCGCGCCCGGCTTGCCGATGGCCACCGTCGCCACCGGAATGCCTGCCGGCATCTGCACCATCGCCAGAAGCGAGTCGAGACCGAGCAGCGCGGTGGATGGGATGGGCACGGCGATGACGGGCAGCGTAGTTTCGGCGGCGATCACGCCGGCGAGATGTGCCGCTCCGCCCGCGCCTGCGATCACGACCTTCACGCCGCGCGCCTTCAGCCCGCGCGAGTATTCGCTGGTGCGCGCCGGCGATCGATGCGCCGAGGTGATGTCGATTTCGTAAGGAATGCCGAACTCGGCCAACGCCTTGGCGGCCTCGTTCATGATGTCGAGGTCGGAGTCGCTGCCCATAACGATGGAGACGAGAGGTTTGTTGGACATAAAGAAATTTCATTCCTTTAGGATGGTGCCGCCCCTACGGGGCTCAGAACCTTATTGAAACGTGGACCGCGGGCTCACGCCCGCGGCTAACCCAACTGCCGCCGCTGCGCGGCTCATTTGAACGGCATCTACTTCTTCTCCCGCAAGCGCTTCAGCCCGCGCGCGGCAATATCTTTTCGATAGTGCATGCCCTCGAAGCGGATCTTCATCACCGCGTCATAGGCGCGTTCGACCGCTTCCGGCAGGTCCCCACCACGCGCGGTCACGCCCAGCACCCGGCCGCCGGTGGTGTAGTAGGCGCCATCGCGCCGGTTGGTTCCAGCGTGAAACACCTTGACTCCGTACATGCGGTCCGCGTCTTCGATGCCGCTAATGAGCTTTCCCGCTTCGTAGGAGCCGGGATAGCCGCCTGACGACATCACCACACACACCGCTGGGTCGGGCGACCAGCGAAAATCGCCGTCGCTGACGCGGCCTTCGATCGATGCCTCGATCGCCTCCAGCAAATCGCTCTCCATGCGCACCATGACCGGTTGCGTTTCGGGATCGCCGAAGCGGCAGTTGAACTCCAGCACCATGGGACCGCGCGCGGTCATCATGATGCCGCAATACAGGATGCCCTTATACTCCGCGCCTTCCGCCTTCATGCCGGCGATCACCGGGCGCGCGATGTGCGTCACCAGCCAGTCGCGCATCTGTGCATCGATGATCTGGTCAGTGGAGTACGCTCCCATGCCGCCGGTGTTCGGCCCCTTATCGTCATCGAAGACGCGCTTGTGGTCCTGCGTCGCCGCCAGCGGAGTCACGCGCTCGCCATCGCTGAGCACCAGGAACGACAGCTCCTCGCCGTCGAGAAATTCTTCCAGCACCACGCGCGATCCGGCATCGCCCAGCATCTTGCCACTGAGCATCTCTTCGGCGGTGCGCAGCGCTTCGGCTTTGGTCTGCGCGATGACAACACCTTTGCCCGCGGCCAGTCCATCGGCCTTGACCACGATCGGAGTATGAAAGTGGGCCAGCGCCTCTTTCAGTTCTTCCTTCTTCGTGCAAATGGCATAGTGCGCCGTCGGAATCCGGTGCCGCTGCATGAATTCCTTGGCGAAACTCTTGCTCGCTTCCAGTTGCACTGCCGCCCGGGTGGGTCCAAAGATCGGCCAACCGCGGCGCTGAAACTCATCCACGACGCCGAGCGTGAGCGGCAACTCGGGGCCAACCACGGTGACATCGGGATTCAGCCTGCCAGCTATCTGCACCATAGAATCGAGACTCTTCAGGTCAACCGCGACGCACTCGACATCGCCGGACATCCCGCCGCTGCCCGGGGCGCAGTACAGCTTCTTGACGCGCGGCGACTGTTGCAACTTCCACGCGATCGCGTGTTCACGACCACCGCTGCCAAGGACAAGTACCTTCATAAGACTTGATTTCCGAAACCAGTTTGCAAGACGGCTTTCGTACGGATGAAAAGCTCAGAGTAGGAGTGTACGGCATACCGTGTCAAACCTCTGAAAAACGGCCGTCCTGCCAAGGCTTTGACCCGCCGGTTGCAATCGCTGGTTAGCTGGCGTTAACTGTTCTTTCAAAATACGCCATGATCACCGTTTCCAAAGAAGACTACCTGAAAGCGATTCTCGAGGCCGAGTCCGAAGGCGAGCAAGTGATATCCGCACGGCTGGCGCAGTGGCTCTCGGTCTCGGCCCCGGCGGTCACCATGGCTGTCAGACGGCTGAAACGCGATGGCCTGGTTACCGTGCGCGCCAACGGGCGCGTCCAGCTCACCAGCGCGGGGCGGAAGATCGCGCGACGGCTGGCCATCCGCCACCACCTCATTGAACGGATGCTGCATGAGATCTTCGGCATGCAATGGTTCAAAGTCCACGATGAAGCCGAACGGCTGGAGCACGCCGTTTCCGCGGACTTCGAGGCCCTGTTGGTGAAAAAGCTGGGAAGCGGCGGCGCCTGCCCGCACGGCAACTTCGCAACCTTTGACAGCCCTGCGCAAAAGCGGAAGCGCGGCTACGAACTGTTGTCGGCCGCCGAACCGGGCCGAAGATACAAGGTCGTCAGCGTGTATGAGCGCGATTCAAAACTCGGCGAGCTGCTAGACAAACGCGGCATCCGGCCGGGAAGCGAGCTCGATCTGCACGAGCGCAACTATGATCAGACTCTCTCCATCGTTACCGCGGCGGGGAAGATCGTTCTCGGACGTCCAGCCGCGGAAAAGGTCTGGGTTTGCCTCGCCTCGCTGTGATTAGCTATAGTTAACTTCTTGTGATATACCTATGTTAATCACGTGTGGGGCAGATGAAGACCAATACGCCGTCCGACAGCCATCCCTCCTTGGAGGGCGTACACAGTACCGTCGCCGTTCCCCACCACGAAGCCGGATTCTGGCAGAACTGGCGCGCCTTCGTCGGGCCGGCCATCCTGGTCAGCGTCGGTTACATGGACCCGGGCAACTGGGGTACCGATCTGCAAGCCGGTGCGCAGTATAAATATGAACTGCTCTGGGTTGTCGGGCTGGCCAGCCTGATGGCGATCTTCATGCAGGTGATCTCGGCGCGCTTGGGCGTGGTGACCGGCAAAGATCTGGCGCAATGCTGCCGTGACTGGTACCCCGAATGGACGCGCTGGCCCAACTGGCTGCTGAGCGAGCTGGCGGTGGCGGCCTGCGACCTCGCCGAGGTCCTGGGCAGTGCGGTGGCGCTGAATTTGCTGTTCCACATCCCGCTGTTCTGGGCCGTGGTCATCACCGGGCTCGACGTGCTCCTGCTGCTGGCGCTGCAGAGCTTCGGCATGCGCACCATTGAGGCCGTAGTTCTGGTACTGATCGGTACCATTGCCGTCTGCTACTTCATCGAGATCTTCGTTCTGCCGCAGACCCAGCCGAGTTTCCTGGAGATGGGCCGCGCGCTGATTTCGCCGCACTTCCGGCAGGCGGGCATGCTCTACATCGCCATCGGCATCATCGGCGCCACCGTGATGCCCCACAACCTGTATCTGCACTCCGCGCTGGTGCAGAGCCGTAAACTGCAGAAGGACGAGCCCTCGATGCGCAGCGCTATCCGTTTCAACACCATCGACTCGGTAGTCGCGCTGGCCATCGCCTTCTTCGTGAATTCGGCCATCCTGGTGCTGGCGGCGACAGTGTTCTTCGGCAAAGAGAGCGTCACCGTTCCGGGCGGCCAGATCGTGCACTTCAGCCCCGACAGCGACTGGATCCGCGTCGCCTACCTCACGCTGGCTCCGCTGCTGGGCACGGCCGCAGCGAGCACGCTCTTTGCCGTAGCGCTGCTGGCCAGCGGCCAGAGCAGCACCATCACCGGCACCCTCGCCGGACAAGTGGTGATGGAAGGCTTCATGCGCTGGCGCATCAAGCCATGGGTGCGTCGGCTCATCACGCGCACGCTGGCCATCCTGCCCGCGGTATTGGTCATCGGCGCACACGGTGACAGCAGTGTGACCGACCTGCTGACGCTAAGCCAGGTGGTGCTGGCATTGCAGTTGCCCTTCGCCATGTTCCCGTTGTTGCATTTCACCAGTTCGAGCAAGCGCATGGGAAAGTGGAAGAACGGATGGTTTCTGCTGGCCACGGGATGGGTCAGTGCTATCCTGATCACCGCCATGGACGTGTACGGCCTGCCCGAATCGCTGAAGATTGCGTGGCAGGTGATTGCTGGTGGATAACCCCACCCGAACGGAACCGAACCGCCATGTACCACACCATACTGGTCACGCTCGACGGCACCCCGACCGACCGGGCGATTATCGAGCACATCAAGAAGCTGGCCACGCTGGCCCACAGCCGTCTGGTGTTGCTGCACGTGGCCGACGGATGGGCGGCCCGCACCTACGGCCCCGACGCCGTCAGTCCGGAAATCTCCGAAGACCTTGCCTACCTGGAAAAGATCCGAGCCGAATTCGAAGCGGCGGGCATTTCGGCTCAGGCCGAACTGGCCTATGGCGACGCTCCCACGGAGATCATCAAGTGGGTCGAGCAGAAGGGCTGCGACCTGGTCGCCATGAGCACCCACGGACACCGCTTCATCAAAGACATCTTTCTTGGCACCACCGCCACCCGCGTGCAGCACAACATCAGCGTACCGGTGCTGCTTCTGCGGGCGAAGTAAGACTACTCGACGGAAGACCGATGATCTTGCGCTTCACGTTACTGCTACTGTCCCTGCTTCTGGCCGCCTCGATGACTGTCGCGGCGCAACAGCAAGCATCGTCAACCCCTGCGGGGAGCGCTCCAATGGACGAGCCCGTGGCCAATCCCGGTAGACCTACGGTTGCCACACCTGCGACCCTCACGCCGGTTGGCTACTTTCAGTTTGAAACCGGCGTGTTGGCGGCCTGGCAGTCTCCTGAGTTCTCCTCGCAGGAAAGCATCAACGAAGTAATGAAGTTCTCGGTGTCGCGCTGGATCCAACTGCTGGCCGAGGCATCGCCGTACGTGCATTCCAGCGCTCCCGATCAACCTGCAAACGGTACAGGAGACGTCGGCCTGGGTGTTCAAGGAGTTGTCCATCACGGAGAAGGGGCGAATCCCACAATTGCATTAGGTTATTTCGGCCGAGTTTACAGCGGCGGCACCCCCGACCTCGACACCGGCAGCTTTAGGAACTCAGCGCTGCTGCTTGCCAGCGCGGACGTCAAGGGCTTTCACTACGACATCAATTTTCTTTTCAACGAAGTGGTGGAAGGCGCGGTTCGCCGCGCCCAATTTGGGCAGACGCTCTCGGTTTCCCATGCAGTCGGAAAGAAGTTCGGAATCTCCGGAGAGATTTGGCATTTTACGCAGCCGTTTTTGCAGAGCAACACGGTAGGCAATTTGTGGGCGGTGAACTACAACGCGCGGAAGAACCTGGTGTTCGATTGCGGTTTCAACCGGGGACTCACCGAGACCTCCACCCGGTGGGAGGTAGTCGCCGGATTCACCTATGTGTTGCCGCATCAGCTCCGGATGCATTGACCGTTCTCAGTAATGCTCCCGTAGAAGTCAGGGGTTATCTTTCGGGAGCACGGACTGCGTTGCCTCTCTCCAGCCGCCCCCTATCCACTGCGCCTGCCCGCGATTTAAGATAGATAGTTTCGCGCTGTGCGAAGCTGCTTTCCGTTACTCCGCCGTCAAAATCGCATCCAACAAGAAGGGACGCATTCATCATGAACAGTTTTGGCAGTCGCTCCACCCTCCGCGTCGGTTCCAGGCAATTTGAAATTTACCGGCTGAGTGCCGTCGAGGCGCATGGCTGCACCGATCAAGCACCTGCCGTACTCGCTGCGCATTCTGCTGGAGAACCTGCTCCGCCGCGAAGATGGGAAGACGGTGAAGGCCGACGACGTGCGCGCGCTCACAGCATGGAGCGGCAAGAGTGTGCCCTCACAGGAGATCGCGTTCATGCCCAGCCGCGTGCTGCTGCAGGACTTCACCGGCGTGCCCGCGGTGGTCGACCTCGCCGCCATGCGCGACGCCATGAAGGCGCTGGGCGGCGATCCGGGGCTGATCAATCCGCTGCAGCCGGCAGAGCTGGTCATCGACCACTCGGTGCAGGTGGACGAGTTCGGCACACCGCAGGCGTTTCAACTTAATGCCGAGCTGGAATTCTCGCGCAATAAAGAGCGTTATGCCTTCCTGCGCTGGGGACAGACCGCGTTCAAGAACTTCGCCATTGTGCCGCCCGATACCGGCATCGTCCACCAGATCAACCTGGAGTACCTGGCGCGCGTCGTGTTCATCGGCGCGAACGGCGAGAGCGGGAATCCGCTGGCCTATCCCGATACGCTGGTCGGCACCGACTCGCACACCACCATGATCAACGGACTCGGGGTGCTGGGCTGGGGCGTCGGCGGCATCGAGGCGGAGGCCGCCATGCTCGGTCAGTCAGTTTCGATGCTGATCCCGCAGGTCGTCGGCGTGCGCCTGAGCAACCGTTTGCGCGAGGGCTCCACCGCGACTGACCTCGTCCTCACCGTCACCGAGATGCTGCGCAAGAAGGGCGTCGTCGGCAAGTTCGTCGAATTCTTCGGACCGGGATTGCCCGCTCTGCCATTGGCCGACCGCGCCACCATCAGCAACATGTCGCCTGAATACGGTGCCACTTGCGGCATTTTCCCCGTGGACGGCGAGACCCTGCGCTACCTGCGTCTCAGTGGTCGCAGTGAGGAGCAGGTTCAGCTCGTCGAGGCCTACTACAAGGAGCAGGGACTCTTCCATACCGTGGATACTCCCGAAGCCGAATACACCGACGTGCTCGACCTCGATCTTGCGTCGGTTGAACCCAGCATCGCCGGCCCGAAGCGGCCGCAGGATCGCATCGCGCTTTCGGCGGCGGCCACGGCATTCGAAAAGGCTTTGCCGAGCCTGCTGAAGCCGGGGCAGAGCGTTCCGCCCAAGCAGGGCGCGCGCTGGGAAGGCGAAGGCGGCCTGCCCGCCGGGGCGGACTCGCAGCAGGACGCGGTGGAGGAGCATGTCGAGCTCAACCAGTCTCTGAACCATGGCAGCGTGGTCATTGCCGCCATCACCAGTTGCACCAACACGTCGAATCCCTCGGTGCTGGTAGCAGCCGGGCTGGTGGCGAAGAAAGCGGTCGAGCGCGGCCTCACAGTCCCATCGTGGGTGAAGACCTCGCTCGCGCCCGGATCAATGGTGGTGACCGAATACCTCACCCGCTCCGGCCTGCTGCCCTACCTTGAGAAGCTGAAGTTCCACCTCGTCGGCTACGGATGCACCACCTGCATCGGCAACTCCGGGCCGCTGCCGCAAGAGGTGTCGAGCGTGATCACCGACAAGGACCTCGTGGTTGCGTCGGTGCTCAGCGGCAACCGCAACTTCGAGGGCCGTATCAACTCCGAGGTGCGGGCCAACTACCTCATGTCGCCGCCGCTGGTGGTGGCGTTTGCCCTGGCCGGCCGTGCCGACATCGACATGTACAACGAGCCGCTAGGCTATACCGGCAACGGCAAACGCAAGCCCGTTTTCCTGAAAGACATCTGGCCCACCGAGAAGGAAGTCAACGACGTAGTGCGCCAGTACATCACCGGCGACCTCTTCCAGAAAACCTACACCGACGTCTTCAAAGGCGACGAGCGCTGGCAGGGACTCAAAGTGCCGGAGGGCGAAACTTTCACCTGGGACGACCAGTCCACCTACGTGAAGCATCCTCCCTACTTCGAGAGCATGCCCAAGACCCCCGCCGCCGTGGGCGACATCTCCGGCGCGCGCGTGCTGTGCTACCTTGGCAACAGCGTTACCACGGACCATATTTCTCCTGCAGGTTCCATCAAGCCCAACAGTCCTGCGGGACAGTACCTGATCGCGCACAGCGTTTCGGTGGGCGACTTCAATTCCTACGGATCGCGCCGCGGCAATCACGAGGTGATGATGCGCGGCACCTTCGCCAATGTGCGCCTGCGCAACAAGCTCACTCCCGAGCGCGAAGGCGCCTACACACGCTTCTTACCTAACGGCGAGGAGATGTTCATCTACGACGCTTCGGTTAAGTACCGCGCCGCGGGCACACCGCTGCTGATCCTCGCGGGCAAGGAGTACGGCTCCGGCTCCTCGCGCGACTGGGCGGCGAAAGGCCCGCGTCTGCTGGGCGTGCGGGTGGTGCTGGCCGAGAGCTTCGAGCGCATCCACCGCTCGAACCTGGTGGGCATGGGTATCCTGCCGCTGCAATTCCTCGATGACGAAAACGCCGAAACCCAAGGCCTGACCGGAGAAGAGGTGTACGACATTGTAGGACTTACGGGCGTGCTCGAGAGCTTCTGCGCCCGGCAAGACCGTAAAAGTGCGCGCGAAGAAAGCCGACGGTACAGTCACCGAATTTGACGCCACGGTGCGCATCGACACGCCGCAGGAGGTGCAGTACTACCAGCACGGCGGCATACTGCAGTACGTGTTGCGGCAGTTACTTCAGAACAACTGATCGTCAGGCGGAAGTAACCGGGGCAGGACCAATCATCCTGCCCCCTTGTCTCGACACGTCAACGTTGCTTAGCTGATCTTCAACTTCCGCCGCAGCACCCCTGCAACTCCAACCACTCCGATCCCCAGCAAGATGAGGCTGCCCGGCTCCGGCGTGATCCACATAAACTCCTGTTCGCCAGTGGGCGGGGCGTTAACATCCGGGGGAGTGGCGATCATCACCCGGCCGAAGTCAATCCCAGGAAATCCGTGCTGGGCTTCCCGGTCCGCCAGATCGATCCATGACTGCGCTCCCGAATCAATCGGTGCAGAAGGGCTGAAGATGTGCCACACCGCGAAGTTCATATCGGGCCATTCGGTCGGCGCTGTTACACCGGTTTGCAGGAGGATCCATGCGGCTTCTTGATAGGCCAGGAGTCCGCTGGAAGCGAAGCGCACGTGAGAAAGATCTTTGGTGCCCAGATTGGTCAGGTTGGCCAGCCAGTAGTCCCCGGGTGTGCCGGCGTGATAGTAGTCGTTGCACATGCCTGGGAATGGCAACAAGTCGTTGATGCGAAGCGTGTACGGATAGGTGGGAATGCCGTTGACGATAGGACCGTCTAACGACAAGAGGTGCATGGTAACAGGAGACGCAAAGGTACTGCCGGCCCACAGAAGCAGGTTCGCGAGAACGATCAGTCGCTTCACACCTCTGCTGTACAGTGCAACTTTGCGACCAAAACTCCGGCCACCGGCGTCGATTGAAAACCCAACGCCTTAGTTCTCCGATCGCACCTTGGAGTCGTCCGGAACCGCAAACATGGGGAACAAGGGATGGGCAAAAACGGAGGACCGATGGCAAAACTTACACACTTTGGATGTATTCAGTTCCGGATCTAGCGAGGCGGCGAAGGGCCCCCTGCGCGTCGGCGGTCACATTACCCATTCGCCATCACGCGATAACCTTGCGGTTACGGATGAGACTCCCCAAGACAGCAGGGCAACGCGGTTCGCCCTGCCCCTCTGCGAGGACTTCTCGACTGAACTGGCCGAACTCATCCCGGCCCGCAGCTACTTCCCCGAGTAGTAGCCGTCCCGAGCTTGCACGGTCAGGTCTTTCTGTGTCGTGGTCACCAGAATCTTGTGATAACCGGCGTCGGCGTCGGCCCGGCCTGGCGTGAAGCCGAGGCTGTACTGGTTGCGCAGCTCCTCGCCGATGCTGGCATAGATCTGGTCAATGGAGTCGTGCTTCGACACTTCGTAGTAGCGTCCGCCAGTCTGCTGCGCCAGCTGTTGCATCACCTGCTTGCCGTCCGCGTGTCCGTGCTGTTGCCTGCCGCCTTGGCCGCTGCCGGGATTGCTGCCGCCCCCTCCTCCACCGCCAGGGTATCCTCCGCCTGGGTAGCCGCCGCCGGGATATCCTCCACCCTGTCGGCCACCGCCCGGATAGCCGCCGCCCGGAAAGCCGATACCGCCACCTCCGGGAAATCCGCCACCGTGGCGTCCGCCGGGATTGCCTCCTGCCATGTTGTTATAGGCCTGCGGATCGGTGAAAAGGATCGTGTACACCAGCGTGTCGGCGCGCTGGGCGGCTTCGATGGCCCGGTTCAGGCTCACCTTGCTACCCTGGTCCACGCCGTCGGAAAGGATGATGAGCGCCTTGCGCCCTTGCTGTTTGCTGGTGATCTCATCGGAGGCGAGGAAGATGGCGTCGTAGAGCTTGGTGCCTCCGCCTCCCCAGTGCGGCTGTCCAGGATCGTTCGGCCCAGAGGTTTGCTGCTGCCGCGGATCGGGCACTTCCAGCTTCTGCAACGCCGCTTCCAGCTTTGGACGGGAGTTGGTCAAGTCCTGCAACAGCTCGATCTCCATGTCGAAGTGGACGACGAACGCCTTGTCCTTCCACTCTTGCAGCAGGTCCTGCAGGAACGTGTAGCTGGCGGTGCGTTCCTTCTCCAGCAGGCGGCGCTGGCTCAGGCTGGTGTCCACCAGCAGACCTAGCGTGAGCGGCAGGTCCGTCACCTTGGAGAAATAGCGAATGGTCTGCGGCCGCCCGTCGTCTTCCAGCCTGAAGTCGTCCTTGGTGAGGGTGGTGACAATTTGTCCCTGCTTGTTGCGCACCGTGGCCAGGACGTTGACCACGTTGACGTCTTTCTTGATAGTCGTGGTTTCCGGCTGATCCTGTTGGGCGTGTAGAGCAAGGCTGCTTAACAGCGGCAGCAGAGTAAGCAGGATTTGTAGCCTTTTGACGGGGCCGGAGTGTTGCAGGTGCGGGTTCGTTGCACCGACGGTGAACTGCATGGTCTTCCCTGGCAAGGCTGAGTCAATATCGGAAATGTCCAAAAGCAATCTTAACCCGCGCCACCAATGGAAGTTGCACCTTCATCGTGTTGCCATCAGGCTTTACGCGGCCAAAGTTGCGCCTAAGTGCAGTAAACTCTCACGCATGATTGACGGCATGCGAGTCTGCAACAACCTCTGGCTGGTGTTCTTCGCATTTTGGATGCTGGCCGCGCTTCGCAACAAGCGTGCCCTGGTACGAATCAGTTGGCGACGCGGCCTGACCTACGGCATTCCGGTCGTCCTCGGCTACTACTGCATATTTACCAAGAACCGCGCCATCCCCTGGCTGCAGACGCGCATTCTGCCGCGAAATACGGAATTGGCAATCGCCGGTATCGCAATCACGCTGGCGGGAATGGCCTTCGCTGTCTGGGCCCGCCTGCATCTGGGACGCAACTGGAGCAGCGCTCCCATGATCAAAGAGCATCATCAGCTGATCCGCAGCGGCCCCTACCGGCTGGTGCGGCATCCGATCTATTCGGGAATACTTCTGGCACTGGCGGGCACATGTCTCGCGAACGGGAAAGTTGGTGGTGTCCTGTCCGTGGCGCTGGTCTGGTTAGCCTGGATCATCAAGAGCCGCATGGAAGAAGAGTTCATGGTCCGCACCTTCGGCGCCGAATACGAAGAGTACCGCCGCACCACGGGAGCGTTGTTTCCACGACTGCGCGGCTGACTGCCAAGGCCGGTTACGGACTCGCCTCACCTACCGGGCATGTCGGGTTCGACTCCAGTTGCACCGCCCCGTTGTGCAAGGCCCAGGCCACAAAACCCTCGGGAGCATTCCTCGCGCCTGCCAAATTCGCTTTCCGGATGCTCTTGATCTGTTTCCACTTCACCCCGCTGAGATCGGCGTTCCCCAGGTCGGCAGCGTCCAGCGTCGCTTGCGACAGGTCGGCCTCACCGAGCTGCACCCCGCAGAAGTCGCCGTCGCTGAGGTTGGCGTCGACCAGTGACGTGCGCCGCAGATTGCTCTGCCGGAAGTTGGCCCCATTCAGCGACGCGTACGAAAGATCCGCCGATTCCAGGTTGCTGTTGCGTACATCGGCGTCACCGAAGTTGGCACGCAGGAGCCTTGCTCCCTGTAGTTGAATCCCCTGAAGAAACGCCGACGAAACGTCCAATCCAACCAGTGGAACCCCATCGGCGTTGAGTTCCTCGAGAGCATCGATGCGGCCTCCGCTGCCGCCCATGTGCTGTGCCGTATTGATGACCTGCCACGCCTGGTAGTGCTTCTGCTTGATCCGGTCGCCCGACTCGCTGAAGTAAAACACAACTGCGACCAACACGGAAAAGCTGCCCAGATACTCCAGGATGTGCAGGAACGACCAGCGACTTAGCACGTAGGCTAGCCAGGCGAGAGGCCATTCGACGACGAGTAATGGCCGCATCCATCCCGGCTTGCCGTCGGCGTACAGATCCCAGGGACCTGGCGGTTCGTGTTTGATATGCAGCAACATCAGTCATGTCCTCGTCAGGAATTAGGCGGCGAGCCCTGATTCACGAGCATCTGCCCGCTAGCCCATGAGAGTCACAATCGACCCCGAAGTTACAGGCCAATGAAATCCAGGGCCGCCGACTTGCTAGACATTGCAGCGGACTCTAGAATCGCCTCTTGTACCGGAGGAGTGGAATGCCACCCATCAAAGTAGGTGACGAGGCCCCGGATTTCGATTTGCCCGCCGTATTGGGCAACATCAAGCAGCGTGTCAAGTTGAGCGACTATCGGGGCAAGCAGAATGTCGTACTTGTGTTCTATCCGGCAGATTGGACGCCAGTGTGTTCCGCGGAATTGCCTGCATTCAATGCCGAACTGGAAAGGTTCGCCGGCTATGGCGCCGAAGTGGTGGGCATCAGCGTCGATTCCATCCCCAGCCACATTGCCTGGCAGAAGAAGGAAATCGGCGTTCTCAGCCTGCCGCTGGCCAGCGACTTCTATCCCCACGGCGAGGTGGCCAGCAAGTACGGCATTCTCCGCCAGGGAGACCCGGTTCCGGGCATCAGCGAACGCGCGGTCTTCGTGATCGACAAGCAGGGCAAGGTGGCCTTCGCCAAAATCTATCCCATCGACCGCCCGCCCGATACCGAGGACGTCTATGAGGTCCTGCGCAAACTGTAACCGCCCGGTAGTCTTTGTAGGCAAGTAAAAACCCCGCGCTTGGCGGGGTTTTTGCTTGCTCGAACGTCTAGACGGTCAGCTCGCCTTGGCCTGCCGGTAGGGGGGCTCGACGAAGGCGCCAACCATCAACTCCATCACCTTGTGCACATCGTCGATCCCGTAGTTCGCGCGCACCTCGGAGCGGCTCGCAATCACCTGATCGCGCCACAGACCCTCCGCCATGCCGATGACCGCCGCGCGAACGGCGTCGAGGCTGATGTCCGTTCGTAGCTGGCCTTCATTGCGCATGTCTTGCAGGATCTTGCCCAGCAGCTCCCGGTACTGGCGCGAACCCTGGCTCAAAAGGACGTCGGTTCCGTCCTTGCGTACCCGCCGCGCTTCCAGCATCGCCACGGTCTTCAGTTCAGGATCTTTTTCCAGCTCGATCGAGACGGCCTCCAGCACCGCAAGCAGGCGCTCGGAGGGCGATCCGTTGGGAATCGCCTGGATTCGATCGATCATGCCGGCCCAGCCTCGATCGAAGATCGCGACCAGCAGACCTTGCTTGCTCCCGAAGTGCTTCATCAATTGCGATTCGCTGGTGCCGGCCTGGCGCGCGATCGCCACCGTGCTGGTATTTTCGTATCCCAGTTGAGCGAACAATTGTTTTGCCGCGAACAGAATGCGGTCGTGAGAAGAAAGCCCCGAATCCGGTCTCGTTGACATGTTTTGAAACTCCAGTCTCATGACGTTCCCGACAGTAGGAACACGCCTTCGCCGCAATTGTCGCGTCCTCAACCCCCAGCGGTTCACCTTACCTGGCCTCAGGGGAATCGCAGCAATGTTCCTACATCGTACTCCCACTTCGCGATGGGTCTAGTTCCAAAAAGTTAGGCCCGCCGGAGCGGGCCCGTAAGTCTCGTTGAAACCACCCCTATTGTGCCTTCGTGGACTTCTTGGCCGCAGCCTTCTGCGGCGTCGGGCTGGTGCCAGCCTCCTTCATCACCTTGTCGATGAGCTGGTAGAGCTGGCTGCGATCAACCACCTCCACAAACGGAGTGCCGCGGGTCGTATCGCTTACCACATAGATGGTGGGTGTGTGGTCGATGCCCACCCGTTGCCCCAGCGCGTAATCCGCCTTGACCTTCGCCGTAAGCTCACCCGACGGATCCACCACAAAGGGGTATGCCACCTTGTTGTCGTCGGCGAAGCGCTCCGTCATTCCCCGCAGGTTGGCCTTGGTGATTTGCGGCTGGTTCGCGAAGATGTACAGCCGGTACTCGTCGCCCAGTTTTTTGGACTTGGTGTCGAAGTAGCGTGCATTCACCGCCGCCTCGAACGACCAGGGGTGCATCGGCAACGGAAAGTCGTACTGCACCAGTGGGATGTTGTACTTCTTCGCGGCTTCATGGAGCAGCGGAGCGGCGCGGGCGCAGTCAGGACATTCCAGGTCTTCGAAAACCAGGATCGCGACCTTAGTCCCTTTCGGCGGCCGCAATACGGAGGTATCGCCGGCCCAGGACAGCGCTCCGCTGACCAGCAGCAGTGACGTTACCAGGATCGACTTCCAGCGGAAAGTACATTTCATTCCCGATCTTCCCTCATGCGCGTCGGCTAGGCCGGCGGCTTTGTAAGATTACAAAATCATAGTAAAGGAATTTGACTGGGGAGTCTCTCCCAAGCCCTTGCTCACATTGTGCGATAGCCACTTCTAGAGTCAGACTCTTCGGGATTGTGATCGTGAGCAGCACGCCGACTCCCGGCCAATTGAGGGTGGGAAACCCCATGTGCTAGGATTTTGAGTTTGTTCCACCATGCGCAGGCCGGCATGGTGCACCGCCTTTCGGGCTCCCCGGACGATGCCGGTTTTGCATTGTTTGGGGTGGCCTGTTTGCCTCACCGGCATCCTCGGGGATTTCGACGCACGACGGTTGTTCGTGCCCTGGGGAAGAGCGCCTCTGAGATGGGCGGGTCCCGGCCTGTGGCGTGGCTACTGCTTCACTTTCTCATCTCTCCAAGGAGTCTTACGTGAAGACTTACGAAGGCGCTAACATCCGAAACGTCGCCCTGGTCGGACACTCGCACTCGGGCAAAACTTCTCTCGCATCCGCCATGCTTTTTACCTCCGGGGCCACGCAGCGCTTCGGCCGCGTCGATGAAGGCAACACCGTCACCGATTACGACGAGGAAGAAATCTCACGCGGCATGTCGATCTCTGCCACCTCCGCCGTACTGGAGTGGGGCAAGACGAAGATCAATCTCATCGATACTCCCGGCTTCAACATGTTCATCCATGAAGCCGAAATGGTGCTGCCCGCCGTCGACAGCGCCCTGGTCGTAGTAGACGCGGTCAGCGGCGTCGAAGTCGTCACCGAGCGCATCTGGCATTATGCCGACAAGTTTCTGCTGCCCCGCGCCATCGTCTGCACCCGCATGGACCGCGAACGCGCCGACTTTACCCGCGTCATGGAGTCGCTGACCTCTGCCTTCGGCCGCACTGTGGTTCCCGTGCAACTGCCCGTCGGCTCCGAGAAGAGCTTCACCGGCGTCGTGGACCTGGTCAAGATGCACGCCTACACCTACGAAATGGGCGGCAACGGCAAAGCCAAGATCGGCCCCATTCCCGCCGACATGGAAGAGGAAGCCAAGGCCGCGCACGAGCGTTTGGTCGAACTGGTGGCCGAAGGCGACGACACGCTCATGGAGGAGTTCTTCGACAAGGGCACCATCGACGAAGAGCACATCATCGCCGGACTGCACAACGCCATCCGCGAAGACAAGATCTTCCCCGTGCTGTTCGCCTCCGGTTTGGGGAACATGGGCACCGACGAAGTGCTCGACTTCATCGCCGACTATCTGCCTACCGCGGTCGAGCGCGGCACGATGAAAGCGGCCACTACTGCTAATAACGGCGAGCCCGCCGTGCGCAAGATCAGCGACTCTGAGCCGTTGTCGCTATTCGTGTTCAAGTCCATCAGCGATCCCTTCTCCGGCCGCATCTCGTTCTTCAAAGTAGTTTCCGGAGTCCTGAAGAACGACGCCACGGTACAGAACTTCACCCGCGGCAGCTCCGAAAAGTTCGCGCATCTCTCCACCATGCAGGGCAAGACCGCCATCCCGGTGAACGAACTTCATGCCGGCGACATCGGCGCCGTTGCCAAGCTCAGGGACACGCTCACCGGCGACTCGCTGGGAGACAAGAGCTCGCCCATCCAGTATCCGCAGGTGACCTTCGCCGAACCCGCCATCACCTTTGCCATCGAGCCCAAGACCCGCGCCGACGAAGACAAGCTCAGCAACGGCATCCACAAGCTGATGGAGGAGGACGCCATGCTGCGTTTCTTCCGCGATCCCCAGACCAAGGAGTTCCTGATTGCGGGCACCGGCCAGCAGCACATCGAAGTCGTGGTCTCAAAGCTGAAGAACCGCTACCACACCGAGGTCAACCTGAAGGCGCCCAAGGTGCCGTACCGCGAAACCATCCGCGGCAAGGCCGACGTGCAGGGACGCCACAAGAAGCAGAGCGGCGGCCACGGCCAATTCGGCGACTGCAAGATCAAGATGGAACCGCTGCCCCACGGCGGCAACTTCGAGTTCGTCAACGAGATTTTCGGCGGCTCCATTCCCAAGAACTACATTCCCGCCGTCGAGAAGGGCATTGTCGAGGCCGCACAGCGCGGCTACCTCGCCGGCTTCCCCGTGGTGGATTTCCGCGTCATCCTCTACGACGGCTCCTATCACGACGTCGATTCGAACGAACTGTCGTTCAAGACCGCCGGACGCATCGCCTTCCGCAAGGCCATGGAGCAGGCCAAGCCCACGCTGCTGGAGCCCATCATGAACGTGGAGATCACCATCCCCGACGAGTTCGCGGGTTCGATCATGGGCGATCTCAACAGCCGTCGCGGCCGCATTCAGGGCATGGACAACAAAGCCGGCAAAACCATCGTGAAGGCCGAAGTTCCCATGGCCGAGATGCTGGCCTACGGCACCGACCTCACCTCGATGACCCAGGGCCGCGGCAGCTTCTCCATGGAAATGGACCACTACGACTACGTTCCCGCTCTGCAGCAGGAGAAGATCATCGCCGCCGCCAAAGCCGAACGCGGGGAACAGGTGGAAGAGGAGGAATAGTCGGTTATTACTCGTACGGGTGCTGGCTGCCCCCTCTATTGCACCCTTTCCATTGAGTGGGAGACCAATTCCTCGCCAGGTAACCCCAACCCTTGTCGCCCGACAGGGGGCCCCTTACCATCATGGACCCTTGAGATCGAAGGTGATATCGAATCCCGCCGATATACATGCAGCCGGTTTCTCTGTAGAATGTCGGGCAGGCGCCGCGCGGTCTCTCTCACGATCATGAAATTCGCGTGGTACTGCTCTGCTCTGCTTTTCTTGTTCCTTGCACTGACTTTACTTGGGTGCGGGACTAACCCATCATCCGGCTCAGGTATTGGGATCTCGGGCACTAACCCCGAGTCTCTGCCGGCGCCTGGCACCGTAACTGCCACGCAACACCCACTTGTAGCTTCCTACTCGGTGGATGTTCCCGATGCCGGTCGGGCCAGCATCGAATTCGGCCTGGACGCTAGATACGGGCGCAGCACTCCATTCCAACCCGTGCCAGTTGGAGGAGCCACGGTCACGTTTCTCGTGGCGGGGATGCGCGCCAATTCGGTCTATCACATGCGTGCCCGCGTCGACCTCCCCAGTGGCAATATGCTACTTGACTCCGATCACACCTTTACCACGGGCCCGCTGCCCAACGCCTCGATCCCTTCCGTGACCGTTTCCCCGGTTGCAGGATTGGGAAAGGGAGCCGGAGTCGAACTGATCTCCAGTTTTGCAACCGACATCGGAGCGGTCGCATACGATACCGATGGTTCCGTGATCTGGTACTACTATGACCCCAATCAGCAGCCCGGTATCTGGCCTTTTCCTATTCGTCAACTGAACAATGGCAATTACTTGATCAACTTGGAGTACTATCTGCGGGAAGTCGATCTCACGGGGAGTGTCGTCCGCGAGGTCACGCTCGATCAGGTCAACGCGGCGCTGACAGCGGCTGGATACTCGCTTAAAGCGGCAAGCATTCATCACGATGTCCTTCATCTCGACAATGGTCACTGGATTTTGCTGGTCGACGAATACCGCGACTTTCAAGACTTGCCGGGGTATCCCGGCATAACCACCGTCCTTGGCGACGCCTTGGTCGATTTGGACCCTAACAATCAAGTGGTGTGGGTGTGGCGAGCGTTTGACCACATGGATGTCAATCGGCATCCCATCTACTTCCCTGACTGGACCCACAGCAACGCCATCGTCTACACACCAGACGGGAATTTGCTGTTGTCAATGCGTCACCAGAACTGGATTCTCAAGATTGACTACGCCGACGGCAACGGAAGCGGTGACATATTGTGGCGACTTGGTCCCGAAGGCGATTTCACCCTCGCAGGAGGCGACCCCAATCAGTGGTTCTACACCCAGCATTTTCCGCTGCTGCTGCAGACAAATGGATCCTCGTTCAGCGTTGCGCTGTACGACAACGGCGACGCGCGGCCCGACAGCAGCGGTCAGTTTTGCGTCGACGTCGGGACCTGTTACAGCCGCGCCATTACCATGTACGTGGATGAGTCGGCCCGCACCGCCCAGGTGACCTGGCAATACGCCCCGGGATTTTTCTCATACTGGGGGGGCAGCGTCAGCCGGCTCGCAAACGGAGACATGGAGCTCGATTCGAGCAGCGTTGACTACGGACCGTCGCGAGTGATTCAGGTCACGGGAGGGGCCAATCCTCAAGTCGTATGGCAAATGGACACATCCAACGCCTACCTGTACCGATCTGAACGGATTCCCAGCCTGTATCCCGGAGTTCAGTGGTAGCCTGCGATTGCTCCGCAAGGAAAGCTGCGGGCGAACCGGACGCTTCAGGCTGCGGATAAGATGCGGCGTGGAGATCGAGATCGAGTCCGAACCAACCACGGCTGCGCGGCGATGCCGTTGCATTCGTGTTGTTGCGCAAATCAGCCGCGCGGCCGAAACTCCTCCAGTAGCCTCTCCCAGTTGCTCAGCGACTGCCCGCCGCGCGTGAAGGCCAGCTCCAGGAACACCTCGTCGGCGCCGATCTTCTCGCAGGCCGCGATGTCTTCGCGAACCTGATCCAGCGAGCCGACAAAAAACGCACGGTCTTTCTCGACTGGCTTCGGGGTCTCCACCAGGTTCCCGCGCACGATCATCTTCAGCTCCGCCGGATTCCGCCCCGCCCCTTCCGCCATCTGCTTGATCGCCCCAAACATCTGCGCCATGGCGTCCACGGGAAGTCCCGTCGGGTTCCAGCCGTCAGCCATGGTCGCTACCCGCTTCAGCGCCGCCGGCGCGAACGCCGCGATGTAAATCGGCGGATGCGGTTTCTGCACCGGCTTGGCGTTGATGTACGACTTGGGCAGCGAGAAGAACTGGCCGTGAAACTCCGCCGGGTCGGTCGTCCAGATGGCCTTCAGCACCTGGATGAACTCATCGGCCCGCGCGCCGCGCACTTTCATGTCGGCACCCGTCGCCTCCATCTCATCGGGAGACCACCCCAGCCCCAGCCCGACGTTCAGCCGACCCTTCGACAGGATGTCGATCGTGCTCAACCGCCGCGCCAGCGTCACCGGGTTGTAGTACGGCATGTCGAGAACACTGGTGCCCAGCCTGATCTTGCTGGTGTGCGCCGCCGCAAACGTCAGCGTGTCCAGTGGATCGAGCGTGTATTTGTATTCCTCGGGCAGCGAACCATCCGGCGTGACCGGGTAGGGCAACCTCGGGTCTACCGGCCAAAGCAGCCGCTCCACCGTCCACAGACTGTGGTACCCGAGCGCCTCCGCTTTCTGCGCCACCGTCTTCACCGCTTCCGGCGTCGACACCGGACCGATATTTGGAACCGACACTCCGATCTTCATGTCAGGGTCCTCCCCTTGGGAATGTAGAATTGCCGCCCTATTCTAACCGCAGGGTGCCCTGGGTTTGCGCCGCGATTGAGGCTGCGCCGCTCGGTCAGCCTTTCACTCCTACTCCTGCCGCAGCGCCTCCATCGGGTCCACCTTCGATGCCCGATATGCCGGCAGGTAGCAGGCCGCAAGAACCACGGCTGCAAGAATCACCGGCGCTAGTACCATGATCCCCGGATCGCGCGGCCGGACCTCATGCAACACGCTTGCCAGTATCTTGGCGGCTGCGAACGCCCCGATCAGGCCGAGAGCGAATCCGATGAGGGCCAGCCGCATTCCCTGCTTGAGTGTCATCGCCAGCACCCCGCCGCGGGTTGCGCCCAGAGACATGCGGATGCCGATTTCCCTCGACCGCTGGCTCACCAGATACGAAAGCACACCGTAGATTCCGACGCCCGCAAGCAGGATGGCCAGTCCGGCAAATAGCCCCAGGAGTCCCGCCAGAAATTGTTGCCCGCTGGCGTGCTCGGCCACGATTTCGTTCATGGTGCGGACTCGAAACAGCGGCAAGCCGGGATCAACCTGGGCGAGAGCGCGCCGGACTTCGGGAGCCACGCTGTAGGCAGGAGACGAAGTGTGCGCTACGATCATCAGCCACGACGAACCGTCGAAGACGTCATACGCTTCGGGAGCCGGAGCGTGGGTCAGGTACTGCTTCACATCGCCAACCACGCCGACCACTTGCTTCCATGGCCCGTTCTTGTCACCAAACGAGAACATCTGGCCCAGTGGATTTTGATTGGGCCAGAAATACTTGGCCATCGCCTGGTTGATGACGACCGGATACACCATCGCGTTGGTCTGCTCGGGTGGGAGCGTGATGCTCGCCTCGGAAGCTTCGTGTTGGCGCTGGTCGAGGGCGAGCGAGGCCACGGCGTCCTGGGGCGTGAAATCCCGCCCCTGAAGAATTGGAATGCCCATCGCCCGAAAGTAGCCGGGCGAGATGCCGTGATTTTCGACTAGCGGGCCGCTCATCGGCTCCGAAGGTTGCCCACGGACCGTCACGAAGCTGTTGCTGCCGCCTTCCAGGGGAACTTTATCGCTTATGCTCACTGCATCGAGGCCGGGAAGGTTGCGCAATTTTGCAAGTAGTGCTTCGGAGAAGTTGAACCGCTCCTGCCGGTGCGGATATCTCGCTTCTGGCAGGACGATCATTCCCGTCCAGAGTCCCTCCGCGCGCACTCCGATGTCAGCATTGCGAAGGCGCATGAAGTCCTTCAGCAGTAACGTAGCGGAGATCAGCAGCAGAAGCGAAAGGCCAATCTCGGCGATGACCAGCCCATCGCGCAGAAACCCGCGATGGCGGGCCGTGGTGCCGGAGCTGCCTGCTCCACTCTTCAATGCTTCGTAAAGCTCGGGACGCGCACTTTGCAGCGCGGGAAAGAGTCCAAACGCCAGGCCCGTGAGCACGGCCACCGCAAACGTGAACGCCAGCACCGGAAGATTGATCTCGACGGCGTTGGCTCGCGGTAGCCCAATGTGCTTGAGCGCGGTAATGACGCGTACTCCGCCCCACGCAAGCAGCAGGCCTAGAATGCCGCCCGCGATGCTGAGCAGCGCACTCTCGGCAAGCATCTGTCTTATCAGGCGGCCACGGCTGGCCCCCAGTGCGCCGCGGATCGCGATCTCCTTTTGCCGAACGATCGCGCGCGACAGCAGCAAGTTGGCAACGTTAGCGCAGGCGATGAGCAGCACCAGAACCACGGCGCCCAGCATCATCAACAGCGACGAGCGCGACTCGCCGACTACAGCCTCGTGCAAATTCACCAGCGATGCCCCGACTTTGTGGTTCGAGTCGGGATATTGTTTCTCAAGCTGCGCCGCGATGAGCGTCATCTCCGCCTGCGCCTGCTGCAGCGAGACGCCCGGTTTGAGGCGTCCGATGGCATTGAGCCAGTGCATGCCGCGCGGGCCCAGGGTCTTCGTGTCCATGTTCTGCGGAATCCACAGTTGAGCGTCCGAGGGAAAGTGGAAGCCCGCAGGCATCACGCCGATCACGTCGTACTTGCGATCGTCGAGGTCCATCTGCTTGCCGACAATCTTGGGATCGCCGTCGAACTTGCTCTGCCACAAGCCATAGCTAAGGATGGCGACACGGTCGCGGCCCTTCTCGTCCTCGCCGGCAGCAAAGGTCCGTCCCATCAAAGGCCGCGCACCGAGCAGCGAGAAGAAGTTGGCCTCCACAGGCGTGCCGATCACGTGGTCGGGCTCGCCCCTGCCGCTAAGGTTAATGTCCTGGCCCCAGCTATAGACGGCCATGTCCTGGAAGCTGTGGTTCTGGGTCTTCCAGTCCAGGAAGTCCGGCCCGGTGATGGGATAGTTTCCTGGTGCGTCCTCGGTTTCATAAACCCGCACCAACTCGCCGGGATGCTGGTAGGGGAGCGGGCGCAGCAGGGCCGCATCGATGACGCTGAAAATGGCTGTGTTGGCGCCAATCCCCAGCCCCAGTGTGAGAATCGCAACCGCTGCGAATGCCGGCGCGCGCCGCAATCCGCGCCATGCGTACAGAAGGTCCTTTCCAAGAGCGTCCATGGATTCCCCCCTGCTACTGAGCCTTAGACTCTATGGTATCGCGGAGCGTAAGCATTCAATTGGATCGGCAGGATCCACTTCGCCGTATGAGTCGAAGCCGGCGGCGGCATCATGGGAGAGCGGATGCCTGTTCCAGTCGACGAACCGTTAGGGTTGTCATGAAGAGGTCGCCGCGGCGACCGAGGGATTTGCTTTCCTATCCCGCCATCATCCTGAGCGAGGAGCGCAGCGACGAGTCGGAGTGCCTGCCCTGAGCTGCAGGCCAAGCCTTCTCAAGGTTACTTTCGTTTTCCCGCCTTGCTGAATTCTCTGGCGTACCCGCCTGGCGCCGTTCTATACCTCGAAATGGGGAAAGGACATGTGTCCCCGCCCGCGCCCCGAGAGGCAGATCGTTTCGGTTCTTTGAAAATTTCGGCCAGACTACCGCTTCGGCGATTCGCAGCTCTTCTGAGTGCGAAAGGGCCACCGTACAAGTCCTTGCGAATAAGGATTTTACGCGTAAATTATTGAGACTACGGATTTTTCACAAAAATTCCCAGTATCTTCATGAAAACGAGGAATTTCGACACGATAAAAATGCCGAAAACGGCGTCATTGTCAGGTGCAATTTCTTGTTGTACCGACTGTGGGCAAGTTGGCCCCTGAGATTCGAACTTGTCTGCACGAAACAGAGGAGACCTCTCCTACTCCTTCCGCGCAGCCCGGATCACCGATTCCATTTGCTGCAGATAACCTTCCAGCGCTCGTCTGCCTGGCGCGGTCAATCGGAACGTGGTGCGCGGCTGGCGTCCCACAAACGACTTCGAGCACTTCACGTAACCCGCGTTTTCCAGCTTGCGGGCGTGGACGCTGAGGTTGCCGTCGGTGATGTCCAGCAGCTTCTTCAGGTCGTTGAAGCTGAGCACTTCGTTCACCGCCAGCGCGCTCACAATGGCCAGGCGTATGCGCTCATGGATCACCGCATCCAGGGTCAGGCTCTCGCCGTGGTGAATAGGCTGGCGTGCAGGCGCGGTGGGTCGTTGTGAGGTTGCTGACGCGCGAGTGTTTTGTTTGGGGCTCGATTGGCTCATGTTTGATTTACCGGAAATAGACGTGTTCCAACAAGTAGAGAGCAGTGAAAGCCGCAACCAGAGCCAATCCGGGTACCGCCAGACGAAGCGCGTTGCACGAAGGCCGCTTCCAGTCAGCCGTGAAAACAAAGAGCAATAGCGCCGGGACGATCAGCACGATGGCGATCTGGAAGATATGCGCCGCAGCGCCTTCGTCCGAGGGAGCCGGATGACGTGGCTGGGCGTACCCGCTGATCACCGTGAGCAGCGCGATCAGAGACAGAACGAAGAGGATCCGGAAGCTGACGATATTGAGTCTTTCTGCATTCATGGCGTCACATCCTTTGCAAGTTCAGTCGCACCTCATCCGCCGTGTCTCCTCGCGATGTGGGCGCCGAAGACGATGTGTACCAGCCCGAACCCAACGGCGAGCATCGCATTGGCCCACCACCAGGGCAGCGGTAACGCGATGGCTCCGGCCAGCACGAAGGCGGCTCCCATGACCGGGATCGTGCGCACGGAAAACGCACCCGCCTGCATCACGGCTACGCCATACAGCAACAGCCAGACACCCGGAATCTGTCGCGGATCACTGGCGCGCAACAGGGCGACGGTCATTACGCCGCCGGCGAACAGCGCCGGCAGCAGCCCGACGAACAAGCGGCGTCCGGAGATCGACATGATCGGAGTGCCGAGCCTGGCAGCTTTCCAGTGCATCGCGACCAGCCCGAGCGTCACGGCCACCAGTGCTTCAGCCAGCCACACCGCCAGCCAGGCTTCGACTGTGGCTTGGCGCATGGCGATCGCGGTCGCGGCGATTGCGGTGACTCCCATGGCACAGTATCCCCAGCCCGACACGGCAGTGAACGCCGTGCTGCGCTCCATGGTCTGGCGGATGACCTCGAGGTGGTCGAGGGCGTCGGGAGCGGGCCTGGTTTCCGGCCTTCGGGGAGTGCGCCGGCATGGGCGAGGTTTGGTCACGAACGAAACAGTACCCGCTCACACGTTTCTTTGTCAAGTACTTTGTGCTGTAAAGTACTTGCCCGAAACAAACGGCACAGCCTTCGACTGTGCCGCCATTTGCTTCGCACCGAATTACTTCGCCGCGACTGCTTCGGTTTCGACCTCGCGTTGCGTGACCTCGAAAGTCAACTTCTTGCTCCGGCGGTCCACATCCACTCTTACACCATCGCCATGCAGCACTTCGCCGTCAAGGATCTTCAGGGCCAGCGGGTCCTGCACCAGGCGCTGGATCGCCCGCTTCAACGGACGCGCACCGTAGTTCGCGTCGTAGCCCTCGGTGAAGATCAGCTCCTTGGCCGCGGAAGTCACATCAAGCGTGATCTTGCGATCAGCCAGCAACCTGTACAGGTCCTGCAGCCGCAAATCGACGATCTTGACCAACTGCTCCTTGCCCAGCGGGTTGAAGAAGATGATGTCATCCACTCGGTTCAGGAACTCGGGCTTGAAGTGCGCGCGCAGCGCTTCCATAACCTGCTCGTGCGCCTCTTCCTGCTTTTCGGGAGCGGCTCCCGCCTGCTGCAGGTAGGCTGGATCCGATGTTCGACGTCATGATGATGATGGTGTTCTTGAAATCGACATTGCGTCCCTTGCCGTCAGTCAGACGACCGTCGTCCATGATCTGCAGAAAGACGTTGAACACGTCGGGATGCGCCTTCTCGATCTCGTCGAACAGCACCACGGCATACGGACGCCGCCGCACCGCTTCGGTCAACTGTCCGCCCTCGTCGTAACCCACGTAGCCCGGAGGCGCGCCTATGAGGCGCGACACGGAGTGCTTCTCCATGTACTCCGACATGTCGATGCGTACCATGGCATGCTCGTCATCGAAGAGGAACTCGGCCAGCGCGCGGGCCAGCTCGGTCTTGCCGACACCGGTTGGTCCGAGGAAGATGAACGAGCCGATCGGACGTCGCGGATCGCTTAGCCCGGCGCGCGAACGCCGAATGGCGTTCGCCACGCGTTCTAGCGCATCATCCTGCCCAATGACGCGTTGGCGCAAGCGCTCTTCCATGGTGACCAGCTTGTGCACTTCGCCTTCGAGCATCTTCGAAACCGGAATGCCGGTCCACTTGCTCACGATCTTGGCGACGTCTTCCTCGTCCACCTCTTCCTTCAACATGCGCGACTGCTTGCCGTCCATCTGGGCGCTGAGCTGCTTGATTTCCGCCTCTAGCTTGGGCAACTCGCCATACTGCAGCTTTGCCGCACGCTCGAACTCGCCCTTGCGTGTGGCTTCCTGGATGTCGAGCTTCAGCCGCTCCAACTGCTCCTTCTTGGCGCGTACGCTGGCGATGGTTTCCTTCTCCTGCTTCCAGCGGGCCTTGAGCGCGGTGGATTGTTCCTTCACTTGCGCCAGTTCCTTCTCCACGGCGGACAAACGCTCGCGCGAATTGCGGTCGTCTTCGCGCTTCAGCGCCTGGCGCTCGATCTCGAGCTGCGTGGCGCGCCGTTCGAGCTGGTCGATCTCCGTCGGCATGGAGTCGATCTGGATACGCAACGAGGCCGCAGCTTCATCGATCAAGTCGATGGCCTTGTCGGGCAGAAAGCGGTCGGAGATGTAGCGGTGCGACAGCGTCGCCGCCGCGACGATGGCCGAGTCCTTGATGCGCACGCCGTGATGTACTTCATATTTTTCTCGCAACCCGCGCAGGATGGCGATCGTGTCTTCGACGTTGGGCTCGCCCACGAAGACGATCTGGAAGCGGCGCTCCAGGGCGGCATCCTTCTCGATGTACTTGCGGTATTCGTTGAGGGTGGTTGCGCCGATGGCCCGCAGCTCGCCGCGCGCCAGTGCCGGCTTCAGCATGTTGGAGGCGTCGATCGCGCCCTCGGCTGCGCCCGCACCCACCAGTGTGTGCAGTTCGTCGATGAACAGGATGATCCGTCCCTCGGACTGCTCGATCTCCTTCAGCACGGCCTTGAGGCGGTCTTCGAACTCGCCACGATACTTTGCGCCCGCGAGCATCGCGCCCAGGTCGAGCGAGACGACCCGCTTCTTCTTGAGTTGCTCGGGCACATCGCCGGAGATAATGCGTTGCGCCAGTCCTTCGACGATGGCAGTCTTGCCGACACCGGGTTCGCCGATGAGCACCGGATTGTTCTTGGTACGGCGCGACAGCACCTGAATCACGCGGCGAACTTCTTCGTCGCGCCCGATCACGGGATCGAGCTTGCCCTTGCGCGCCAGCTCGGTCAGGTCGCGGGCGTAGCGCTCCAGCGCCTGGTACTTGGCTTCGGGATTCTGGTCGGTCACCTTCTGATTGCCGCGAACGGCAGTCAGCGCCCGCAGAATGTTGTCGTAGGTCGCACCGGCCTTGGCTCAGGATCTCCTGCGCGGCGTCCTTCTTCAGCTTCGTCATCGCCAGCAGCAGGTGCTCGGTGGAGACAAACTCGTCCTTGAAGTTCGACGCCTCCTTGAAGGCATTCTCAAGCAACTGGTTGGCCGCATTGGAAAGCGCCGCCTGCGCCGCCCCTCCGCCCGATACTTTGGGCAGGCGCTCAATTGCCGACATCGCCTGCTGTTGCACCGCCTGGACCTGCAGGCCCACCCGCTCCAGCAGTGGACCGACGATGCCTTCGTGGTCCTCCAGCAGAGCCGCCAGTATGTGGACCGGCTGCAACTCAGGATTGCCATGCTCGCTGGCGAGGTCGTTCGCCCGCTGCACCGCCTCCTGGGCCTTTACGGTTAGCTTGTCCCATCGAATTGCCATAAAAACTCCAGTTGTCAATAATGAGTTGCCACTGGCCAGTTCAGAAGCTCTTACGCGGCAATTTTAGTCCCGCCCACGACAATCAGGCGCGCGACCGCAAGAGAAAAGGGAGGGGACTTTTTGTTCCGCCTCCCTTACGAATTCTCAAGAATGTGCCGGATGTCCGGCTGATCGCTCAGGCTGCCTGGCCCTTCTTGGCTTCCAGGACCTTGCTGCCTTCGCCGATGTTTACCTTGATCTGCTTGGGCTTGGCTTCGGCGCGCTTGCCCAACTTGATCTTCAGGACGCCGTTGTTGTAGTCGGCGCTGACGTCTTCGGCGTTTACCGTGTTCGGCAAAGTGAACGAGCGGCTAAAGCTGCCATAGCGGCGCTCCACGCGACGGAAGTTCTCTTCCTTTTCTTCCTTTTCGAACTTGCGCTCGCCGGTGACGGTCAGCACGTTGTTCTCGACCTTCACGTCGAGGTCCTTCTGCTCGATGCCGGGCACCTCCAGCTTGAGCTGGATGCTGTGCTCGTCTTCGTAGATGTCCACCGGGGGAACGAATGCCCCGGCAGTCAGCGACTCTTCACGTTCGTTGCCGTACTGCTCTTCGAACAGGCGATTCAAACGGCCCTGCAAGGTGTTCAGTTCACGGAAGGGATCCCAACGAGTCAATACAGTCATGATCTTCAACCTCCAACAGAGTTAAGAAATCTGGTGGCCGAATTGACCACTCGCTAACTTTGATGCCTAAGTTAGCACGAAGGAATCATAAAATCTTAGTGTATCGTTGTCAAGTGCTTTGGAGATGAGCAATTTGCATGACTCTAATAAGTTGAAATTACATAAGTTAGCTTAAGACGGTCGGCGGTTGTAGAGTCTGAATTCTATTGTCTCTAGGCCCGGTTTTGTGGTTAAGTATGCCGCACAGGGAGGAACCCATGGGTCCAGAGGAGTTTCGGCGGCTGGCGACAAGTCTTCCCGAGGCGGTGGAGAAAGAACACATGCAACATCCTGACTTCCGCGTTGGCGGCAAGATCTTCGCGACACTAGGCTATCCCGACGAGCACTGGGCGATGGTGAAACTCAGTTCGCAGCAGCAGGCAGGGTTCGTCCGCAATTATCCGGACGTCTTCGTGCCAGCCAAGGGAGCATGGGGCCGTCAAGGCTCGACCAGCGTCCGTCTCAAGGCGGCTATCCGGGCGGTGGCACGAGAGGCACTTCTGGCGGCATGGCGCAACACGGCGCCCAAGGCGTGGGTAAAGCAGTTGGAAGGTGACGGCTAGAGTGGGCCGGGTCTCACTCCTGAACCTGGCACACTACGCACTTCAGGTACGAAGTCTCGGGAACACCGAGCAGGGCAGGGTGGTCGAGGGCTGCTCCGCGCTTCTCCAGGATTCGCAACCGGCGTCCGGTATCGGCAGCGGCCGATCCCAGCATATCGAGGAATTCGCTTTCGCCGACGTGGAATGAGCAGGAGCAGGTAACCAGAATGCCTCCCGGCCGCAGCATTTTCAGGGCACGCAGGTTGAGTTCTTTGTAGCCCTTCATGGCGGTGGGAACAACGCGCTTCGTCTTGGCGAAGGCCGGAGGGTCAAGCACGATGGTGTCGTATGCCTGGCCGGCGGTGGAGTAGTCCTTGAGGAGATCGAAGGCGTTGGCCTCGATCCACTCGACCTCGCCGCAGACATGAGCATCACGGTTGAGTTGCTCGTTCTGCTCGGCGACCTCCAGCGCAGGGCGCGAGGAATCGACCGCCGTCACTTTTTCGCAGACACGAGCCAGATGCAGCGCGAAGCCTCCCTGGTAGGTAAAGCAGTCCAGAGCCTCGCCGTGCGCGTAGCGGGCGGCAGCGGCGTAGTTTTCGCGCTGATCGAGAAAGGCGCCCGTCTTCTGGCCGCCGAGCGCGTCGAAGTGAAAGCGGACGCTGTTGAGGGCGAAGACCGTGCTCGAGCGTTCACCATGTATTAGCTGCGATTCGCGCGGTGGAAGCTGCTCCAACTGGCGGATATGCGGGTCCACGCGCTCGAACAGGTTGGCGCCAGGGAAGTGCGCGGCTAGTCTTTCGGCGGCGACCTTCCGCAGGTCTTCCCGGTCGAACGCCTGCGTCAGCACCTGCATGGACAGTACGTCGTTGTACTTGTCCACGATCAGGCCGGGCAGGAGGTCGGCCTCGCTGAAGATGACGCGGTAAGAGTCGCTATCGCGAACGTTTTTCTGACGGAACGCCACGGCCTCGTCGATCCGCTGTCGCAACAGCGGCAAGAGCTCGCTCGCATCGACGACTTTTGACGTCAGCAGGCGGATCGCAATCTGCGAGGAACTGCTGTAGAGTGCCGAACCCAGGTTGCGGCCCCGCTCATCCCGCACATGCACCAGTGCGCCGGATGCTATGGCGCCTGACTTCGCCACGTCAGAGCGATAGACCCAGAGATGGCCGCCCTGCAGGCGCGCGGCGCCGCGGGAGGTGACGGTGACAACTGGGATGAATTCTGGACCCGACAGGTGATCCTCTAATACAAACGCCTGCTCATCCTAAATGTTCGCAGGAAGGATGCAGGCGCGACCTATTGCGAAGCGGTTCCTTCTCCTGCACTTACATCGGCCGTGGCTACGTCAGGTTTGGAAGTATTCGCTTCTTCCGGCTTGGGCGGTGGTGGAACGTAATACAAGATGCGCTTGCAGTAATCGCAGGTCATGAACTGCTCATTGGTCATGACTTCCTGAAATACCTGCGGACGCAGCAGCACGCTGCAAGCCCCGCACTGCTCGTTGTCGTAAACAGCCGCCAGCGCAGTCCCCCGCACTTTGAGCACGTGATCATAGTGGCGCAGGGCATTTTCGCTGACGCCGGCCCGGAGTTCATTACGTCGGACGGTCAGCTCCGCCAGGGCTTTTTCGTCGATGGCAGTCCGCTGGCGCGCTTCTTCCTTTTCGCGATCGTTCTCGGCGGTGTCGGCCTTCAGCTGTGATTCCGCCTGCTTCAGCGACTCCTTGCGGGTATCGGCGGCAACCATGATTTCCAGGATCTTGTCCTCGGAGGCAGCAATCTTGTCCTCGGCGAACTTGATCTCGTGCATTAACGCCCGGTATTCGTCGTTGGTTTTCACGTGCAGCGACTGGTCGCGGTACTTGCTGATCTTCTGCTGCTGGTCCTGGATGTCGGACTCATGTTTGCGGCGGGCGGCTTCGTCGGCCTTGCCGGCGGCCAGCGCCGCCTCGACTTTGGCCTTGGAACCGGCGAGCTTGGCTTCGATCTCCGCCACGTGCTTCGGGAGAGCGGCGATCTCCGCCCTAAGCGCGGCGATCTGCGAGTCAACTTGCTGAAGTTCTATGAGATTTTGGAGATCGGAGGTCATTCCACCCTGAGCAAACCTGACTGGATTCTAGCACGCAGGAATGACGGGCCGATTCCGTCCTCGCCATCTCACCGCGTGCAAGCAACCTGGTGATATACACTGCTGCCCAAACAAATTTATCCTTCGGAGCTTCCGTGAAAGCGCGTCCTTTGACAACCTGCTTGTGTTTCTTCCTGCTCACTTCATCGGTCTTAATACATGCACAAAACTCGAGCGCATCTTCTCCCCAGGGCGGCCAGCAACTCACGATTGAGGCGATCTATGCCGATGGCGGGGTTCTGGGACGGCCTCCCGAGGCGGTGCTGTGGAGCCCCGACGGCTCCAAGGTTTCCTATGTTCAGCGCGATGACAGCGGCGAACGCGGAGAGCTCTATTACATCGATCTCGCCACCGGGAAGCCGGCCGTGCTGGTTTCTGCCGAGAAGCTGTCGACGCTGGTTCCGCCTCCCAGTTCCAACAAGAACGAGCGCCAGAAAGAGGCTGCACAGCGTTACTCGATCGCGGCCTATCACTGGTCGCCAGACTCGAAGCACCTGTTGTTCGACTCACTCGGCCAGATGTGGTTTTACAGCATCGACACCGGGACTGCGATTCAGGTCACGTCGAGCGCCGACCCGGCGACCGATCCCAAGTTCTCGCCCGACGGCGATCGACTCGCCTACGTGTATAAGCACAACTTGTATGTTCGCGACATCAGTCACGGACACGAGGAGGCGCTCACCAAGGACGGTGACGAGAACCTTCTGAATGGCGAGGTCGACTGGGTCTACCGGGAAGAGCTTTATTCCCGCAGCAATTACTTCTGGTCGCCCGACGGCAAGTCGATCGCCTTTCTCCAGATGAACGAGAAGGATGTGCCCACCTACCCCATCACCGACTGGATCCCGACGCATCCCACGGTGGACATGGAGAAATATCCCAAGTCGGGCGATCCCAATCCGGTGGTGCGCCTCGGGGTGGTGTCATCGAACGGGGGCAAGGTGAAGTGGATTTCGGCAGGGAACGCTCGCGACGGCGACTTGCCGTTGGGCAACGATCCCAACGTGCTCGTCCCGCGCTTCGGCTGGGTGCGCGATGGCCTGCTCTGGGCGATGGCACTGAACCGCCTGCAGAACCGGCTCGACATCTATTTCATCGACGTGCGAAGCGGCAAATCAAGACGCGTTCTGACCGAGACCACCAATGCCTGGATCGACATGCACCCTGAGGTCGATTTCGAGTTGTTGTCGTCGGGCGATCGCTTCCTCTGGAACAGTTGGCGCGATGGCCACAATCACATGTACCTCTACCAGTTCGACAAAGAGAATCCGCTCGATGCCGAAGCCAAGCTGGTAGCCCAGTTGACCCACGGCGATTGGGAGGTAGAAAGCATTGACGGTATCGATGAAGCGCAGGGTCTGGTGTATTTCACCGCCAATGAGGGTGACTGGCGGCAGGCCAACATCTTTGCCGTAGGGCTGGATGGCAAGAATTTCCATCGCGTGTCCAAGGAGAATGGCACGCACAGCGCCAATTTCGGCCCCGTCAAGACGAAATATTACGTCGACAACTACTCAGCGTTGACCACACCGCCGAGCCTCTCGCTGTGTCACACGGATGGCAACTGCACGGCGTTCTGGCAGTCCCGCAGTGTCGAGGAATTCCACCTACTTCGCGCCGAAGCCAGTCGAGTTCAAGGCGGCAGATGGAGTCACGCCACTCCTGGGTACACTGCTGCTGCCTGACGGCGGACCGATGACGGCCAACGGTAAAGCTCCGCTCATTGTGAATCCATACGGAGGACCGGGAGCGCAAACGGTTCGCGATGCCTGGGGCGGCAATTCCTATCTCTTCGATCAGATTCTTGCGCGCCGGGGATTCGCCGTCCTGCACGTTGACAATCGAGGAATGGCGAATCGCGGCAAAGCTTTTGCCCTGGCCGTCAAACGCAACTTCGGCGAGATCGAACTCAGTGACCAGCTGGCTTCCGTCAAGCAGGCGTTGCAGCAGTACCCTCAACTGGATGGTTCGCGCATGGGCTTCTGGGGCTGGAGCTACGGCGGATACTTCACCCTGTACACCCTGGAGAAGACCGATATCTTCAAGGCTGGAGTTTCCGTGGCTCCGGTGACCGATTGGCGCAACTACGATTCGATCTACACCGAGCGCTACATGGGACTGCCCAGTGACAATGAAGAAGGCTATCGCAAGAGTTCTCCCGTGAACTTCGCGGACGATCTTCACGGCAGCCTGCTGGAAGTTCACGGCACCGGCGACGACAACGTGCATCTGCAGAACACCATCCAGATGGTCAATGCGCTGATCAACTCGGGCAAGCAATTCCAGTTGATGCTGTATCCCCGAAAGACGCACGGTATTTCGGGAAAAGCCGCACGCACTCACCTTTTCCACCTGATCGAGGACCACTTCGAGAAGAACCTCGCATCCGCGAAGTAGCGGGTGAGTAAACAATCACAAAAACGGAAGGCAACGAAAATTGAAACTGGCAAAGTCGCTCGCTCCACTCGTATTTGCATTGCTGGCTGTCATCGCCGTTTTCGGACAGCAGGCAGCCCCAACCTCCTCGCGCACCATGATTCGCGCCGGACGCCTGCTCGATGTCCGCACCGGCAAGATCCTGACCAACCAGGCGATTGTCATCGAAGACGGAAGAATCGTTAGCGTCGGTCCCGACTCGGGCGCAGACGCAAACACCACGGTCATCGACTTGTCGAGCAAGATGGTCCTTCCCGGCCTGATCGACGCGCATACCCACCTTACCTTCAACCCAAGGTTCGGTTACGACACGCTCGCCATCTCCGTCCCGCGAGAGGCCCTGATCGGCGCCAAGAATGCGCGGGTCACGTTGCTGGCTGGCTTCACCTCGGTTCGTAACGTGGGCGCGAGTGCCTTCACCGATGTGGCCCTGCGAGATGCGGTCAATGCCGGCGACGTACCTGGCCCGCGCATCGATGCCAGCGGACCAGCGCTGGGCATTACCGGCGGACACTGCGATAACAATCTGCTGCCTTACGAGTATCACGCCACCGAAATCGGAGTCGCCGACGGTGTGGAGAACGTGCAGCACAAGGTGCGCGAGGTCATTAAGTACGGCGCCGACGTCATAAAAGTCTGTGCGACCGGAGGCGTGCTGTCGCTGGGCGACGATCCGCAACATTCGCAGTACACACAGGAAGAATTGCGCGCCATTGTGGCGGACGCTCATCGCCTGGGTCGCAAAGTCGCGGCCCACGCTCACGGCGCCGAGGGAATTCGCTGGGCAGCGGAAGCCGGAATCGACTCCATCGAGCACGGATCGTACATCGACGATGCCGCCATAGCCGCGATGAAACAGCACGGAACGTATCTGGTTCCAACTCTCTACCTCGGCGACTGGTTTCTGGAGAACGCGCCTAAGACCGGTGTCCCGCCGCAGATGCTGGCCAAAGCGCAGGCTGTGCTGCCCGCGGCGCGCAAGAACATTGCACATGCCTTCGCCAGCGGCGTGAAGGTGGGATTCGGCACCGACGCCGCCGTTTATCCTCACGGACTCAACGCCCGCGAATTTGCCGTCATGGTGAAGCTGGGATTGACGCCGTTACAGGCCATCCAGGCGGCGACGGTGAATGACGCCGACCTGTTGGGCTGGTCGGACAAAGTCGGCGTGATCGAACCCAATCACTTCGCCGATATCATCGCAGTCGACGGCGACCCGTTGCAGGACGTGACCACTTTGGAGCGGATGAAGTTCGTGATGAAGGGCGGAGTGGTGTACAAAAACGAGCAGTAAAAATTCGCCCTTTTAACCCAAGCGTTTGGGTTATAATCCTGATGCCGACAGTCTTGCGATTTGCCGGATTGCGCGCGGTGATTTACACCAACGACCATCGACCGGCGCACGTACACGTGATCGGAGATGGGTGTGAGGCGGTGTTCGAGATGAACTGCGAGGGCGGACCGATCACCTACGCGAGAATTATGGCTTCGCCCTGGTTCGTCTCCGTCGCATCAAGGCGGTTTTGCAGCAGCATCGAAACAGCATTTGTTCGGCTTGGAGGGGGATTCATGGCCTTGTCTGACGAATTCAAAGCAGCCAACCGATGCGCCCAACGACGGCTGAAGCAGACGCCAACCGCTACTGCTGCCAGCTATGACCGGCGCAGCGGACGGATTGTGATTAACCTCGGTTCCGGCATTGACCTCCTGCTCACTCCGCAGTCGGTGGAAGGCTTGGCAAACGCTACACCCAGCCAGCTAAGCACGATTGAGATCAGCCCTTCCGGTTTCGGCCTTCACTTCCCGAAACTCGATGCCGACCTCTATCTCCCTGCCCTGCTGGAGGGGGTGCTGGGCTCGAAGAAATGGATGGCGTCGACGCTGGGCTCATTGGGTGGCCAGAAGACGAGTGCGGCCAAGAAGCGTGCCTCCCGCGCGAATGGAAAACTCGGCGGCAGACCGAAACGCTCCGTTGCCGGTTGACTGTAGCCACTTGCCCATTACCGTCACTTCTGTTTGAATCCTGAGGCATCGATTCCTGCATCCCCGGGAGCACTGTTCTGGCGAACCAACTCTTCGCGTGTAAGTCGATCGACAAGCTGATCTCCGAGTCAGAAGAGCCGGAACACCGGCTGAAGAAGACTCTCGGCCCGTGGTCGCTAACTGCCCTGGGCATCGGCGCGGTGATCGGGTCGGGCATCTTCACCGTGATCGGCACGGCCATTGCCGGGCAAAAGTTCGATACCTCGTCGATCCTCAATGCTCCGCTGGCCGACTTTATCGTGCGACACCAGGCCACGCTCGGCCGCCCCGGCGCGGGACCGGCGCTGGCTCTCTCGTTGATGCTGGTGGCGATCGTCTGTGCCTTCACCGCGCTGTGTTACGCCGAGCTGGCCTCGATGATTCCCATCGCCGGCAGCGCCTACACCTACACCTACGCCACCATGGGCGAGCTCATCGCCTGGATCATCGGCTGGGACCTCATCCTCGAATATGCCGTCAGCAACATGGCGGTGAGCGTGGGCTTCGCGGCGCACCTAGTCGACATGTTCGACTGGTTCGGCTGGCATCCTGCGCTTGCGCTGGATCTCGCCCGCCTACCTGCCCTCCGGGATGACCGACCTGAACGGCAACATGCTTTACGCTCCCGGCCTGCATTTCGGGTTCAATATTCCCGCGTTTCTGGTGGTGATGCTGCTTACGGTGGTGCTGGTGCGCGGCATTCGGGAGTCGGCCGAGACCAACAACGTTATGGTCATCCTGAAGATCGCGGCCATCCTGGCATTCGTGTTTGCCGGCATGCACTACATTCATCCGACGAACTACCATCCTTTTGCGCCCAACGGATGGTCCGGCATACTGACCGGCGGCTCCATTATTTTCTTCACCTACATCGGCTTCGACTCGGTTTCGACTGCGGCCGAGGAGGCCAAGAACCCGCAGCGCGATCTTCCCATCGGCATCATCGCGACTCTGATCATTTGTACCTTGCTGTACATCTCCGTGGCTGTGGTGCTGACGGGCATCGTGCCGTGGCAGCGTCTGATCGACGACGCTGCGCCGGTCGTGAACAGCCTTAAACAACTCGGCCTGACCACGCATTCGGTAACGCTGCACTGGATACGCCTGGCGGTGCTGTTCGGCGCCATGATGGGCATGATCTCGTCGCTGCTGGTGTTCCAGCTCGGGCAGGCGCGGGTGTGGTTCGCCATGTCGCGCGACGGCCTGCTGCCCAAGCTGTTCAGCCGCGTCCATCCCCGCTTTCGTACGCCATCGACCGCGACCTGGATCGCGGGATTACTGGTGGGAATTCCCGGCGGGATTCTCGACATCGGAACGCTGGCCGACCTGTCGAACATCGGAACGCTGTTCGCCTTTGTGCTGGTCTCGCTGGGCGTGATCATTCTGCGCTATAAGCAGCCGGAGCGGCGTCGCGGCTTCCGCGCACCGGGCGGGCTGGCGGCCCCGGTGCTGAGCGTCTTGTTTTGCATTTTGCTGATGGCGGGCCTGCCCATCCTGACATGGTTCCGCTTCTTCGCATGGCTGGCGATTGGGCTGAGCGTATACATGCTCTACAGCCGCTATCGCAGCGAGTTCTGCCCCGAGGACCGCAAACGATAGGTGGGCCTTTGCCAAACTCCAAGGATATGAAGTTCACCACGGATGTACCGAGATCACGGAGAGATTTCAGCAAGAAGACTCCGTGCCCTCCGCTTCTCTGTGGTGAATGAATTGGCCACGGCAGATGAATCAGCCCATCCCAACCAACTCTCCTAGCGTCTTCATCGTGTCGCTGCCCAAGGCCGAGCTGCACCTGCACCTTGAAGGTACGGTCGATCCATCAACGCTGGCCGAGTTGAGCCGACGACACCCTACACCGCTTTCCACGACTAACAATCGCTACACCAACATCGCTGACAGTGGACGCGTCTTCACCGAAGAAGAAGCCCGCGAGCTCTACCAGTACAAGAACTTCACGGGGTTCCTGCTAGCCTTCAAGGCGGTTACCGAGCGGCTGCGCACCGCCGACGACTATGAGCTCGTCACCTATCGCATGATGCAGAAGCTGCACGCGCAAAACGTGCTACACGCTGAGGTGTACGTCTCGGTCGGAGTGATTCATTGGCGCGGCGGAGAGTTTGCTCCGCTGTTTGAAGGACTGGAGCGTGGCCGTCAGCGTGGCGAGCGTGACTTCGGCATGTCGCTGTACTGGATCTTCGACGCCGTCCGCCACTTCGGCGTGGATGCCGCGCAGCGCGTGCTGGACGAAACCATCGCGTTGCGCCAGACCAGCAATTCCATCGTTGGCATCGGCTTGGGCGGCGACGAGCGCCGGGCCGCGCCTGAGCTATTCCGCGACGTCTATGCCCGCGCTGCGGGCGAGGGTCTGCGCATGACCGTCCATGCCGGAGAGACGGTTGGGCCGGAATCGGTGTGGTCGGCGCTGCGCGAGCTGAAGGCCGATCGCATCGGCCACGGACTACGCGCTGTTGACGATCCGGACCTCGTCGCGTATTTGGCCGAAAAGCAAGTGCCGGTCGAAGCCTGTATTTCCAGCAACTTTCTCACCGGATGTTGCGAAGCAGTCGAGCGGCATCCACTTCGCAAGCTCTTCGATGCCGGAGTGCTGGTCACGCTGAATACCGACGATCCCGAAATGTTTCGCACGTCGCTAGTCCGCGAGTACCAGATCGCGCAAGACGTGTTCGGATTCACCGAAGCCGAACTGAGGCAACTGGCGATGAACTCGTTTCAAGCCTCGTTTCTGCCGGAAGCCAAAAAGCGGATGATTCTGGCCAATTTCGAAAAGCAAAAAGCAGCCAGGGATTCACACGGATTTCACGGATAGAACAAGGATTCAATCGCCTGAGTCTTATCCGTGTCATCCGTGCAAATCCGTGGTCAAATTGTCTTTTGCTCCGCAAGAGGAAGCCCATGCCCAAGCACATCGGAATCGTGGCCTGCAGCGCTGAAGGAGCCGCGCTCTGCTATCGCACCATCTGCGACGAAGCTCCTGCGCTCATGGGGCCCCACATGCATCCCGAGATCACCATGCACACCCATTGTCTCGGCGAGTACATGCAGCGCATCGCCGCAGGCGGCTGGCCGGCGGTGGCAGAGCTCATGCTGTCTTCAGCCGACAAGCTGGCCGAAGCCGGAGCCGATTTCCTCATTTCGCCGGACAATACCATTCATCATGCCTTCGATCTGGTGGCGCCACGGTCGCCGCTGCCCTGGCTGCATATCGTGGACGAAGTTGCCGCGGTCGCAAAGTCACGCAGGTTTCATAAGCTGGCCGTCACGGGAACAAAGATCACGATGGAGGGGAAGGTTTATCAGACGAAGTTGCCGGCTGCAGGTCTTGAATATCTTGTACCGGATACGGAAGAACGCGCCCGCATCGACCGGATCATTTTCGACGAGCTGGTGAACGGCATCTTCACCGACGAGTCGCGTACCTACTTCCAGCAAGTGATTGGCAGGATGAGCCATGAGGGCTGCGACGCCGTGGTGCTAGGTTGTACGGAGATCCCGCTGCTGCTCGACGACATCAGTTCGCCCCTTCCCACGCTGGACTCAACACGAATCCTAGCGCGGGCGGCGTTGCGTTACGCACTGACGTAACTGGCGGATGGGGTCGACGCGTGTATTAGTGATGTATAACGCAATAACAAAATAAATATCACGACTGTTTAGAATCAATGGTTTAGGAGAAAATTGTTCGCATGTCGTTGATTCATCAAGTAGTTATACGTATCCATTTGTGCCCGTGGGAGTTAGCGGTCATACATGAGGCTGGACGGCCAGGTCAGGGCGAATTTCAGAATTTTCAAAGAGCATGATTACTGCGCGCACTAGGCGCGGAGTGACCAGAGACACAGATCCCGTGGCCCCATAGGTCAAGTTGTAATCGCTTGGGAAAGACCCCGCCACAAGATTCGGCGGAGCAAAAAACTAAAGTAACCAGTGCGGACCACAATGGGAATCAGTCCGGTAAGACCGACTTCTGTGACGTCGGCGGAAGATGTTGCATAAAGGAGTCATGTTCCGCGTAGGAAGAGAAAAGCCGCTGAAGAGGCTGCTCAAAAGCCATCTCTCCCGCCGGGAAGGTAGTGGGTCAGTTTGAAACGCGGGGCCTGCAGTGGCGGGCTAGTTCAGCGGATAGGGCGTTAAACAGCCAAGTGACTCTGCTGTGGCAGCTCGGCAGTTACTAAACTCTTGGCGACTACTCGTTAGTAATGCGGACAACCGTCAGAATGTGCGTACTTTTGAGGCGAGTCGGCTAGTACGATGCCGCAATACTTCGAGTTTGCCTTCATCACAATTCTCCTCCTCATTTGTTGTTGCTGGTTTCATCTCGTTTTTCGGAACTCGGTACTCTTAAACTCGGAGGCGCCGGAGCCGGTCGTCGGATGTGAAAGGGGGGCGGCCCTTTCGAGCCGCCCACAGCGTCAGTTGCCGCCGCGTCCAGCACCTAGTTGGCCACGGGAATGGTCTTCGGCATGTTGTTGGGATCCAGCAGCGGCAGCGGGTTCTTAGGATGCTGCAAGTCCGGGATCAAGTCGTTCGAGGCGCCGCCGGGGAAGCGCGTGATGCTCGGATACTTCATGATGGACTGGTCGAAGTTGAAGAGCACCGTGGAGAAAAGCCCAGCGGTCCAGCCGTTGTCTTCTCCGGCGTACCTTCCCGGCGAGGTCCTCAATCCATTCATTTCGCCTTCGGCTCCGTTGAAGATCATGTCGTATCTCTCAAATGGGTCCATAGTGAGGTTGTACACGGCAGGGATTGAACCGGTCGATTGAGTAGGTCCCAGCCAGGAGTCTTTTGCGGTCCAGACGAACTTCCAGGCGATGTTCAGCGCCGGCTCGTCGGGACCTCCGGTGATGTCGGTGCGGATGGCATTGAGATACTCGCCATTGATGTAGATCCACGACTTGCGCGCCGAGTGCGGCGCCTTGCCGAGGATGTAGGCGCTGTTGTCGATGCTGTCGAAGTAGATGGGCTTGCCATTGTTGTCCTTCATTTCGCCAACCGGCGGGGGGGTGATGCCTGCCATCGCGGCGAGAGTTGACCAGCAGTCGATGTGCGACATCATTTCGCCGTATTGCACGCCAGGCGCAATGTGGCCGGGCCAGGTCATGATAGCCGGCACACGCCAGCCACCCTCATACGCCGAACCCTTCTCGCCGCGGAACGGTGTTGTTCCGGCATCCGGGTACGCATCGAGCCAGGCACCGTTATCGGCGGTCAGGATCACGATGGTATTGGGGGCATACTCGTGGATGGCATCCAGCACCTTACCGATATCGGCGTCCATTTCCATGAGTGAATCGGAATAGTCGCCGAGATGCGATTTGCCGCGGAAATCCGGTGCCGCATTCGTCGGATTGTGCATCTTGATCCAGTTCACGTCCATAAAGAACGGCTTGCCGCTCTTGGCGTGAGCCTTGATGTAGTCGACTGCATACTCGGACTGCCGTTCGTCCATGGTCGCCATATAGTCGTAGGTGATGGTGGCAACCTTTTTGGCGGGCTGACCGGCCACGCCTTCCCATTCGCCCAGGTTCACCACGGAATCCCACATTTTTTCGAAATTTGCGTTATACGACGGGAACCAGGGATGGAACCACTTCGATGTGTCTGGGTAGGAGTAGACACCCGCGTAATAGGCGGCAAACTCCTTCATCTCGTCGAAGCCGTGATTGGTTGGGTACGCCACCGGCTTGTCGCCCAGGTGCCACTTGCCGGAGAAGTACGTCGTGTAACCGTTCTTCTTGAAGAATTCGGCAATCGTAGGCGTCTCGGGACGAAGGTAATTCTCGTCGCCCGGGGCCACCACGATCGATAGGGCCGAGCGGATGGGGATGCGTCCGGTCATGAACGAAGCGCGGCCCGCCGTGCAGCTCGCCTGGCCGTACCAACTGGTGAAAACCGCACCCTCTTTAGCCATCTTGTCGATGTTCGGCGTCGGGTGGCCAAGGGTTGCGCCTCCGCCCGAATAAGCACCGAAATCATTCCATCCGGTGTCGTCGGTCATGAGCATGACGATGTTGGGTTTCTCTGAGGTTTGCGCAGCAATCTGGGCTTCGCCACCCGCCAGCATAAAGCTGGAAATGGCAATCGCGCCCAGTGCCAGTTTTCTCGCTCCTGCACCAAAATCCATAGTGAACCTCCGTGTGTTTAACATCTGGTCCGCCTCCGATAGGGAGGGCTGAGGTGAGCTGATATTGGCAGCAGGCGCGTGTTGCGTCGAGCTGCGGGGGTATGTCGGATTATAGGACGAATCGGGCTACTTCGTGAAATGAACGGGCGCCGGTCATGCAGTTCGAAATTCAGTTCTCAGAACAGCAGCCCTATCGCGGCCCGGATAAGGGATTCGAAAGGGATAGCCGCTATCACCACCGGGAGTAGCCACTGCTTGTCGAGAGCCAGCAAGACCGCCGCAGAAGTAGAGCCAGCCAATAACGGCAACCGTCAAACCAATTACACGGATGAGAGTTCCTTCGTGCCCGACGAAAGCTGCAGCCCTGAAAAGCGTTTGAATCGCTCCAGGCCACGCAACGAACAGCGCTCCAGTCAACAGATACAGAAGGCCATTGTTCACCGCGTACCTGAACGCAGCGGACAAGTTCGCGGGTTTCTCGACAAGAAAATCGATAAGTGACATCTAACTGACTCCAACCGGTGAATAAGCAACGGCGTCCATGAAGCGGTAGTCCAAAGATAGAGTCTTGTATCACTTGGACGTGTAGTCGGCAACTTGTCGAACTGCCCCGGCGTCGGTAAAACTAACCCAGTACCGTCGGGATATGCCTCAGGGGCTAAAGCTCCGTCGTATTTTCAGTCTTACGGCACGGCTGAAGCCGTGCCCTTTCAAATCGGATTTATGAGACCACTTCTACCGCGCCGCCTTGAACGCCGCAATCCGCTCCTGCGTATTCATCACGTGCACCGGCAAGCTCAGCTGGGAGCCTTCCTCAAGAATCGGAATCAGCTTGTCGAACTCCGGTCCTGAGTGCGATCCGGTGAACACGATACGGACCGGATGAAAGAGGTCTTTGCCCTTGGCTTCGGTCTTGGCCTTCACTTCGTTCATGATGGCCTTGAAGCGCTCGGGAGTCATGGGCGACAGGTCGCTCTCGACCTGCTCGGCGAATGCGGCGAGCACTTCGTTCGCCTTCGGTCCACCCAGTACCTCAGCGTTGTCAGGTGCGCTCAAAGCGGCATCAGCATCCACGCGAAAGATCAGCCCGGCGCGCTCGGGCAGTTCATCAAGCTTATTCACCGATGGTGCCAGCAGTGTGACGACTTTCGCAAACCACGCGCGGGTGCGGTCGTCGGGATTCTCCGGCAAAAGTCCGGCCTTCACGAAGTACGGTTCCGCCAGCTTTTCGATGCGCTCCGGCGGGCTCTTCTTGATGTAGTGCCGGTTGAGCCAGTAGAGCTTCTCCATGTCGAACATCGCAGCCGAAGGGGTCACGCGCTCGAGCGAGAATTCCTTTGCCAGCTCTTGCGGAGTGAACACTTCGCGGTTGCCGCCTGTCGGCGCCCAGCCCAGGAGCGCGAGGTAATTTGCCAACGCCTCGGGCAGCACTCCCATCTCGCGAAAGTTGGCGATCGAGGTCGCGCCGTGGCGCTTCGAGAGCCGCGTGCCGTCGCTGCCGACGATGGTCGAGAGGTGTGCGAACTCAGGCACCGGCCAGCCCAGCGCCTCATAGAGCGCGACTTGCTTCGGAGTGTTGGAAAGATGGTCGTCGCCGCGGATGACGTGCGTGATCTCCATCAGCGCGTCGTCCACCACCACGACGTAGTTGTAAACCGGAATGCCGCTCGACCGCAGGATGATGGGATCGCTCACCGCCTCGTTAGAGAACTCGACCATGCCGCGCACGATGTCATGAAAACGAATGGGGTGCTCGGGGATCGCCAGACGAATGGCCGCAGCTTCGCCACTGGCGCGACGGCGCTCGGAGTCCGCCGGATCGAGCCCGCGACATTTCCCCGAGTAGAGAGGAGACCGCTGTTCGGCCATCGCTTTCTCGCGTTCTCGTTCCAACTCTTCCTGGGTGCAGAAGCACAGGTAGGCTTTGCCCTCTTTCACCAGCCGCTCAGCGTGTTCGCGATAGACATCGAGCCGGTCGCTCTGCCGGTAGGGCCCATGCGGTCCGCCGACGTCAGGGCCTTCGTCCCAATCGATACCGAACCACTTCAGGTCTTCGAGCAGTTGGTCTTCGTAGCGGGCCTCGCTGCGCTCCGCATCGGTGTCCTCGATACGAAGGATCATCGTGCCCTTGGACTTGCGGGCGAACAGCCAGTTGTAAAGTGCGGTGCGGGCGTTGCCGACATGCAACTGCCCCGTGGGAGAAGGAGCGAAACGTACGCGTACTCTGGAATCTTTGCTCACGCCTTGATGTTAGCAAGAGCGACGTACGTGAACCATCCGGCGCCGGCAAACCCCATCAGTTCGACGACGACGAGTCCTCATCGGGCAAAGTTGGACCGCAGGGACGATGCACCTCGTTGAGCAGGTCTTTCATGACCTCGTCGCGATGGGCGCCGTCATGCATGCGTCTCTCCATCTCCTGGAGGGCCACGTTCAGCACGTGGTAGTGATGCAGTTCACGGAACTTCGGATCGGTCGTCGCTTCCCGCCACAGACTGTGCAGCAAATCGACGTCTTCCTTGCGGACGCGCGGCCGGTGTGGACCCAACTGGTACTCGTGCCGTGAGCCGTCCTGGCCAACCACGACCAGGCTGAGACGGGGCCTTGGCTCCGGAAGCCGTTCCCACGCATCGCCGGTTAGCTTGCCCTGCTCATCGGCCGTAAGCTTGCGCGAGAGGCCGCATACCACCACGGTCGAGCTCAGTCGCTGCGCCGTCGCCACAATGCCCTCGAAGACATCGTTGGTAGGCACCACCACCAGCGACACGTGCTTCCCTTCCTTCTCGGCGGCTGACACCACGGCCGTGAACAGCTCCTGCTCGTACTTTTCGAAGATCTCCGAGCTCTCCATCTCCACGCTGCCGCTGAAGGAGTGTTCGCGGTGGTAGATTCGAGCGGTCATGACGACCACGTCCGTCTTGGTGGTATCCACCCGCGACAACACGTCTCGCAGATAGAACA
This sequence comes from uncultured Acidobacteriaceae bacterium, assembly GCA_963758255.1. Lineage (GTDB taxonomy): Bacteria > Acidobacteriota > Terriglobia > Terriglobales > Acidobacteriaceae > DASRAA01. Next base: position 91,594 of record CAVWUX010000008.1, on the reverse strand, counting down.
GGTTGCGCGGATCGCGAACCGACACCAAGATATTTCCGGGGCGGACCTCCATCGCCTCGGCGTTAAGCTCGGCATTGGCGGCTACGTTGAACTGCTCCAGGCCCGACACTCCGGTGGCGTGCTGCTCCGCCACGGCTTTCTCGGAGACTGTCAGGACGATGAAGAACACAACGCTGAAGCTCACGCCGGCGATGGTTGCCAGTTCCTTGGTAAAAAGATTGACCACTGCGGTCGAGAACAATACCAGCGACACGAACGCGACCCCGAGCGGAAGCTCCACCCCACGGATGGTGATATTGCCAGGCACCCTCCACTGCCGGTTCTGGGGCATCTTGTAGCGCAGCACCAGCACGGCCAGTGACATGAAGGAGAAGCTCCAGACAACGCCAAAGGCATACAGCGACGCCAGCAGGTAAATGTTGCCCGCGCTGGCCAGGATGGTGAACAGTTGCAGCCCCGCAATCATGTTGATGACGCGGAATGACGTACCAAACTTGCCGTGGGGCTTCTTGAACCATGAGGTCAGTACGCCATCTTCGACCAGGCGGTTGACCACGCCGTTGGCCCCGATGATCGACGTGTTCAGTGCGCCGGCAAGAATGAGAGCACCCACGAGTACGACAAATCCCTGGAACACCAGCTTCAGCGAATACGGCCCCACGACGTTCATCGCCAGGCCGCTGATCAGATTCGCGAAATACTGCGGACGAATTCCGTCTGGGATAATCATCACCGCGAAGAAAGACACCAGCGCGGTAAAAAGCAGACTGTATGCGCCGATCGTTAGTGCAGCCTTCTTCAGGTTCTTCAGCTTGGGATGTTCGATCTCGCGGTTGATCTGGGCCAGCGACTCTTCGCCGCTCATGGCCAGGACCGAATGCCCAAACCCGACGAGCATCAACACGATCGGGACCTGGCTTCCCCAGGTGCCCAAAAGCCACCCAAGGGTTTCCTTGTCGCGCGGGATATCAGCCGCCGACGGCCAGGGAGGAAGCTGCGCGCCACGGGTCACGATCGTGATCAGGCACCAGGCGATCAGTATTATCACCATCACGGTGGTGATCTTCATGATCTGCAGGGCGCGTTCGCTGGATTCATGGAGACCCTGAGTGTTTTTCCACCAGAAGTAAATGGACACCAGCGAGGCAAACGAGGCGGCAAACAGGTTGTCCGGGATGTGGACGCTGGTGTAGCCGAGATGGTGCAGCGTATCGGTCAGAAATCCCGCGAGATACTGTCCCGCGGCGACCGAGCTGATCGGCCCGGTCAAGATGTAGTCGAACAGCAGGGCCGAAACCGAGAGCTTGGCCAGGGTACCGCCGAGCGCCTGCTTGACCACGCGATAGACGCCGCCGCGCACGAACATGGCGCTCGATTCGATGTAACAGGCCCGCACCCCGTTGGCGAACAGCATCACCGCCAGCACGAACCAGGGCGCGCTCTTGCCGATCACCTTTTCGGCGTCGCCTCCAACGTAGTATGCCGACGAGGCCAGGTCCGACAGCACAATTGCCGCAGCACGCCAGAACGAGATAAACGTCAGCATCACCGACGTGGCGACGAAGACTTTTACCGCTGGCCGTTGCAGACTCTCAGACTGCGTGGACATAAGGCGCGTAGCGTCCCGGATTCTACTGCCTCCCACAGAATTCGGGGGCAACCGCAATCAGGGGAAGAAGCTCGAAGATGTACAGGTTTGAAATTTACACTCTTCGCCCCTGTATTGTCAGCACCGCAGTAAGTATCGGGATGAACTACGTTCGGTCCGAGAGGTAGGTCTGGCTGAGGCGGTCATGCCAGCAGAGGGCGTCAACGTCTACGAAGACCCACATCAGTCCCATGCCGAGAGAGAGCGCCGAGAGACAGAAACTCAGCACCCGATGACGCCGTTGCCGAAAATTGGGCGGTCTTCCCTTGAAGGTGCGCAGCCGGATGCCGACGGCTATCATGCCGAGGGTCTGTCCTGCGTACACTACGAACAGGTATTGGTACACGCTCCACAGCAACCCAGCGGAGGCCACTAGCCCCAAAATCAGGGGCTTCGAGAGCGGCGGGGTAGAGAGAATCTTGAAGGCGACACCGGCGAACACCGCCACGCCGGCGCCGGTCACGGCAAGGTCAACCAGCCCGGCGAACACACGCCGTGAAACTCTCACCGCCTGAAAAGGCAGCTCCACGTGTTCACGGTCCCGCATGGCACCGGCTGGCTCCGCCGGATCGAACTGCAACCCATCCAGGTACGGAGTCGTGGGAATCGCTTCCAACTCTTCGGGTACGTCGAGAATGCGCGGTACTTCCGTTGTCACCGGATCGGCAAGGCGGTAAATCGTCTCCGGCGCAGCCGACAGATGCCGGGGAAACGCGATGACTTTTCGCTTGGGACGCGGCCGGGGCACGGTGTCCACCCACGGCTCGAGCACTGGTTCAGGAGCAGGCTCAAGCTCCAGAACGGCGGTCTGCCCGGAGACGAGTTCGTCCTCCGCAACCAGTTCTTTCACCGGCTCCGAAGTCACACTCTGCGGCAGCTCGATGGCGTGATTATCTCCGGTCGTTGCTTCGGGAATCGAACAATCTTTGGGAATGACCTCGAGCGGCTCGACGATGGTCGAAACTGCTGTGGCTGTTTCGAGCGGCTCGACGATCTCGTCGGCAGGAAAGGGGAAGCGCATGGAGAACGCTCCCTCGATTCGCCTCCCGCGATGTCTCTTGTAGCGGGCGATCCGTGATTGCACTTCGCTTCGCCACGGGTCGGGTCCGGGGTCTGTTGAACTTTCCGCCGCGTTGGTTGCTGAATGATGTTGTTCGGTCATGTCGTAGCGCAATTAGCTCTCATCCGCGGGAGTGCAGCGTCGCGGCTCGCAAGTTAGTTCATAAGCACGAAAGAGTGAGCAAGAAGGTCGCGCGTTCATCGGTCCGCATTGCGACGAGGTTGCGCATCGGCTCGTTCGGCATCGACGGCGCAACCAGCGTGAAGCAAGCGGGTTTAGAGAAACACCAGAGCAGCGTGAAATGACCAATTGCCTCTCGCGTTTTGCCTGAGTCGGCGCAACGTGCTAAGTTGCAAGGTTCTGCTGAAAGCGACGACTCTGGCGGAGGAACGCGCGGCTTTCGATGATCTCCCGCATTCGATTGATTATCACGGCCCTGTTGGGTTGTCATCTACTTCTCGCGCCGGCACTGTTAACCAGCCAGTTGCGGAGCGCCTCGCAGGACGCAAATTCATACCCCAAGAACCCGCCTTCGGCCTCGCCCAGTTCGGCAAACAGTGAGCAGCAATCGCCTGAAGACGACTCGCCTCAATCAACGTCTCCCGCTACGCCCGCGCAAGCCACCACGCCGTCGAAACCCCCGCCCGCCGCGGCAGACGATGAGGGCATGAAGGTCATGGAAGAGGTTGTGCAACAGCAGTTGCAAGGCAACGCCGCGCAGGACTTGGGTGCACCGCGACCACCCGCCAACGTCGTACTCGGCCGCGACGAAGTTTTGATTCGCGCTGACGAGCAGGAAAAGAACCAGGACATCTACAAAGTGCGGGGCAATGTCGAGATACGCTTTCGCAACAGCATTCTGCACTGCGACCAGGCCACCTACGACTCCACTACCGGCATTATTACCGCCACTGGGCACGTGGTGTACGAAGGCGGCACCCACGACGAGCATCTGGCCGGCACTCATGCCACCTACGACGTCAGCCGCGATACCGGAACGTTTTACGACGTGACCGGCTCCACCGGCATCCGAGTCAAGAACCAATCCATGTTCCTGACGTCCTCTACGCCGTTTTTCTTCACTGGCAAAGTTGTGGACAAGCTGGGGCCAGACCTCTACCGGGTGAAACACGGAATCATCACGTCCTGCCGGCTTCCCAAACCCAAGTGGGAGTTCAATCCCGCGACCGCCACCGTTGAGGTGGGCGGCGATGCCAAGATGTACCACTCGACCCTGCGCATAAAGGGAATTCCGGTCTTCTACTTCCCCTACGTGCAGCATCCAGTCGACAACCTCGGCCGCAAGAGCGGGTTTCTGATCCCCGCCATTGGGCAGTCGAATACCAAAGGCACGATCATCGGCGATTCCTTCTACTGGGCCATTAACCGCAATTCCGACGCCGAGATCGGCGGCTACTATTTTTCCTCTCGCGGTTGGGCACAGATCGGCAACTATCGCAATATCGGCTGGCACTACCAGTTCCATGCCGAGTATTACGGGGTCATCGACGAGCAGGGCAATCCTGTGTCCAAGGAGAATCAGGGCGGCCAGGAGCTGAAGGTTAACGGCGCCGCCATCCTCCCTTACGGCTTTCGCGGAGTGGTTTCCGTCGACTATCTCAGTTCCTATGTTTTTCGGTTGGCGTTCGGTCAAAGCTTTACCGAGGCCATCAACTCCGAGGTGCGCTCGTCCGGGTTCCTCAGCAAGAGCTGGTCGGGCAACTATTTGGGATTTCTCATTTCCCGGTACCAGAACTATCAGAGCACGGTGCACGGCGACGTCATCGACATCGCTCACACCCCGAGCTTTCAAATGGCCGGCGTCGAGAACCCCCTCTTCAACTCAAAGTTCATGTACACCTACGACATCGCTGGCGAAGGCGTCTCCCGCCACGAACCCGGCTTTCAAACCCAGACTGTCGTGGGACGCTTCGACGCCTACCCTACCGTTTCCCTGCCGACGTTTCTGCGCGGCTGGACGTTCCGCCCGGAAGCCGGAGTTCGCGAAACGGTGTACAGCGAACGGCTCCTGCCGTCGAACAGCAACACCGGCGTTATCGGCGTCGCCGTCGCCGAGGTCCTCAACCGCAACGTGTTCCTGGCGTCGATGGAAGTGCGGCCACCGTCCATCGGCAGGATCTTCGACCGCAAGATTGCCGGCTACGTCTTGAAGCACGTGGTCGAGCCCTACGCGATTTACCGCTACGAGACCGGCATCAGCAATTTCTCCAACATTATCCGCTTTGACTATCGCGACATCCTGGCTGACTCCAGCGGGGTTGAATACGGCGTAGTCAACCGCCTCTACGCCAAGAAAACCAAGTCCAGCGGGGAGTGCTTTGCAGATCCGAAGTACCCGCCTCCTGACGCCACTCCCGCTGAAGTTACCAAGCAATTGGCCACCGATCCCACAGTCTGCGACGACCGGAGCGGACCGGCACGGGAGTTCGTCACATGGACTGTCGCTCAGAAGTATTTCTTCAACCCGACCTTCGGTGGCGCGCTCGTTCCCAACCAACGCAATGTGTTTGACAGCTCCGTGGACTTCAGCGGCATCGCGTTCCTCACCCAATCGCGGAATGCCTCGCCTGTCATCTCCCGCCTCCTGGTTCGCAATCGAGCTACCGATTTGCAATGGGCCCTGGATTATGACCCTGTACTCCATCAAGTGAACGCCAGCACGATCACGCTCGGTCAACGTTTGTCCAGCAAGTGGTACGTACTCGGTGGCCAGTCGTATCTGCACGTTCCCGGCGAAGTCATTCCCTCCAGCGTTAATCAGGTTCTCGCTCCCGACATCGTCAACCAGTTCAGGGTGCAGGCCAACTATGGGAATCTCACCAATCGAGGCTTCAGCGCAGCCGCCGCTATCGCGTTCGATGTCAGAAACGCATATCTGCAGGGAGCGACCGTCCAGAGCACCTACAACTGGGATTGCTGCGGCCTCACCTTCGAGTACGCGCGCTGGGCGCTGGGTCCGGTGCGCAATGAAAACGCCTACCGCTTCGCCTTCAGCCTTACCAATATCGGGAGCTTCGGCAATCTGAAACGCCTGCAAAGAATCTATTAGTTCGCATCCTTTCGTCTCTCTTGGCCGTCTACAATTGAGACGATGCCTTTCCCTGCAACCATACTGACAGGCTCGCTTCCTGCCTTAAACGACAAGGCCCACGGGCTGCAAGGTCAACTGCGCCGCCTCGGGCGCGTGCTGGTGGCTTATTCGGGAGGGGTGGACTCCGCCTTCCTGGCCTGGGCGGCCCACTCCGAACTCGGGAACAACATGCTCGCCGTCCTCGCCGACTCCCCCAGCCTGGCGCGCTCGCAAATGGCAGACGCCGTGGCTTTCGCCGAGGAACAGGGTATCCCGCTCACCCTCATTCAAACCGCCGAGTTGGAAAACCCCGAGTACCGCCAGAACGACGCCTCCCGCTGTTTTCACTGCAAGGATGAGCTTTTCACCGTGATGCAGGACTTTCGTTCGCAAAATGGCTTCGACGTCATCGCCTATGGCGTAAACGCTGACGATCAGGGGGATTACCGTCCCGGTCAGCAGGCCGCGCTGCAACACGGCGTGGCCGCGCCGTTGCTGCAAGCCGGACTGACCAAGCAGGACATCCGCGAACTGGCGCGTCTCGCCGGGCTGCGCATCTGGGACAAGCCGGCTTCCGCCTGCCTGTCGTCGCGCATCGAGTACGGGCGCCCGGTCACCCCGGAAGCACTACAGGTCGTTGAACGAGGCGAAGATGCCCTGCGGTTGCTGGGCTTCCGCCAGTTCCGGGTTCGCCACCATGGCGACATTGTTCGCATTGAGATCGCCCGCGAGGAGATGCCCCGGGCCCTTAGCCCAGAAATGGCGGTCGAGTTCACCCGCATCTTCAAGACACTGGGATTCGCTTACGTCACCCTCGATCTTGAGGGCTTTCGCTCCGGCTCGATGAATGCCGTGCTTCCCGTCGAAATGCTGGGCAAAATCACGGTTTCGTAATGACGATACTACGGGGAAGCCGCTTGCATTCGTTTCCTGATTCCTTCCGCTGCGTTCCCCATCGGTTACTTCGCATGAGATAATGAGTGATTCAGGCATAAATACCAAGGTGGTTTGCACTTTGCTGATGAAACGATTGGCTGTCCTGTTGTTGCTGGTGAGCGCAGGGTGCTCGGCGCAACAAAACGTCTCTCCCGAGCTCAAGACTCGTATCCAGCGTCAAATCCAGGCTCAGTATGACTTTCCCCCGGATGTGAAGATCGATGTTGGTCCGCGCCGTCCCAGCGACTTTCCCACCTACGACACGGTAACGGTTACCCTGAGCGCCCGGGGCAAGGACCAAAAGATCGATTTCCTGCTCTCGCAGGACGGCAAGACCCTGGCACGAGTCACGAAAATCGACCTGACCAAGGACATCTACACCGAGCGGATGAACAAGATCGACGTGAAGGGCCGCCCCGTGCGCGGCAACCCCAACGCTAAGGTCACCATCGTCAATTTTGACGATCTGCAGTGCCCGTTCTGCTCCCGCATGCACACCACGCTTATGCAGGAGATCCTTCCGCAATACGGTGATCGCATCAAGATCGTGTACAAGGACTTTCCGCTGTCCATGCACCCCTGGGCGCAGCACTCCGCCAACGACGCCAATTGTCTGGCAGCCGAGAACGATGCTGCTTTCTGGGAGTTCGCCGACTACGTTCACGCCAACCAGCGGGCCATCTCCGGGTCGGGGCAGGATGTGCAGAAGTCGAAGGCTGAGCTCGACCGCATCGCGCTCGACATGGGCAAGAAGAACAGCGTCGACATGAATAAGTTGCAGGCATGTATCAAGACGCAACCCGACGCCACACTGAAAGCCTCCATGGCCGAGGGCGAGTCGCTGGGCCTTAACGCGACCCCAACCATGTTTATCAACGGCCAGCGCCTGGAAGGCGCGGTGGATGCCGACGAAGTGAAAGCAATCCTGAATGAGCAACTGCTCGCGGCCGGAGTTCAGCCGCCGGCCGAAACCCCCGCCACTCAGCCAAAGGGCGCCAATTAGCGCAGATTTGGCGCGGAGGCGACCGCGGCGAGACTTGCGGCGCAAGCCGCTGGGGCCCGCGGTTCAACCCAATTTCATGTCAGGCAAGAGGAGTACGGTTTGAAATTACAATCCCTGCGCGGACGAAGCATCCCGATCTCTTTGGTCGTTGCGGCGGCTCTTTTCCTGTTGTTGTCAGTGACGGGCTGCAACACAAAAAAAGACATGGAAGGCGTCATGGCCACGGTCAATGGCCGCAAGGTCCTGCGCACCGAGGTGGACAAGTACTACAACAACCAGACCTCGCAGGCCCCCCAGAAGCCCACCGATGAACAGGCTGACACTCTGCGCCTGAACATCCTGAAGGAACTGGTCGACAACGAAATCCTGATGCAGCGCGCCGAGAAGCTGGGCTTGCTCGCCACCGACGACGAGGTCAACGCCAAGCTCGCCGAGATCAAGGCGCCGTTCAGCCAGCAGGACTTCGACAAGCGCCTTGCCGATCGCGGAATCACGCTCGCTGACTTCAAGGCCGATTTGCGCCGCTCCATCACGGTGGAGAAGGTCCTCAACAAGGAAGTCACCTCGAAAATCAACATCAGCGATAGCGACATTACGAATTACTACAACCAGCACAAGGCCGAGTTCAACCTGATCGAGCCGCAGTATCACCTGGCGCAGATCCTGGTCACCACGCAGCCCAATCCGCAGGCCCGCAACGTCGCCAACAAGGCCCAGAACGAGGCGGAGGCGAAGAAGAAGATCCAGATGATCGAGAACCGGCTCGACAGCGGCGAAGACTTTGCTTCCGTCGCCATGAATTTCTCCGAGCAACCCGAGACTGCCCAGAACGGCGGCGATCTTGGGTTCATCCCCGAGTCGTCTCTCAAGGGCGACCGTAACGCCTATGAGGTGATCAGCAAGCTCAAGCCGGGACAATATTCAAGCGTACTGGTGGTCGCTGATCCCAACAGTCACCAGATCTTCGGCTACCGCGTGGTGCGTCTCATCAGCAAGGAATCCGCCGGTCAGCGTGAGTTGCAGGACCCGCGCGTGCAGCAGGCGATCCGCGAACAGCTTCGCGACCGCCGCGAGCAACTTCTGAAGGCGGCGTATTACGAAGTCATCCGCGATGAGGCCAAGGTAGAGAACTTCTTCGCCGAGCAGATCCTGAAAAAAGCCGGGACGATGAAGTAGCTCGGGCTGCGGATCTTACCGGCTCAACTTCGTCAGCGCCTGCTCCAAATCGGCGATGAGATCGCTTTGCGCTTCCAGCCCGACATGGAACCGCACGATGCGGTGCTCATAGTTGGGACGCCCCTTGAATCCCGTGAAGTCATAGGCCACCGCGAGGCTGGCGAAGCCGCCCCAGCTATAGCCGATCTTGAACAACTCCAGCGCGTTCACAAACGCGAGCACTTGCTGCTTGGTGGCCCCGGACTTGAGCACGATAGAGAACAGTCCCGAAGACCCCAGGAAGTCGCGCTTCCAGAATTCGTGTCCCGGACACGATGGCAGCGCGGGATGCAGCACCCGCTCGACCTCCGGCCGCTGGCTCAGCCACTGCGCGATGTGCAATGCCGAATTTTCGATGGCCTTCAGCCGCACCGCCATGGTCTTCATGCCGCGAAGAGCGAGGCTGCAGTCGTCCGGGGATGCCGACCCACCCAACACCTGCTGATGCGCGCCCAGGGTCTTCCAAGCAGCTTCGTCTTTCACCGTGATGGAGCCCAGCAGCAGGTCGCTATGGCCGCCGACATACTTGGTCAGCGCTTGCATGGTGATGTCCACGCCATGCGCCAGCGCATCGAACAGCACGCCCGCGGCCCAAGTGTTGTCCATGGCTACCAGCGCTCCATGGGCGTGCGCGACCTCGGCGATGGCCGGAACGTCTTGCACCTCCATGGTGATCGAGCCAGGACTTTCGCACCACACCAGGCGTGTGTTGGGCTTGAAGAGCGATTCGATCTCGCGGCCGATGGTCGGCGGATAGAACGTGGTCTCCACTCCAAAGCGCTTCAACACGAATCGCGCCAGTTTGCGGTGCGGGCCGTACACGTTTTCCGGAATGAGGATGTGGTCGCCCGCCTTGAGAAATGCGAAGTTGATGGTCGCGATAGCGCACTGACCGCCCGGCGTGATCAGCGTGCGGTAGCCGCCTTCGAGCTCGCAAATCCGTGCCGCCAGCTCCAGCGTCGTGGGCGTGCCGTATAGGCCGTAGGTGTAGCCAACCTCGTACTGGTTCCAGTCGTCGCTGACATCGGCAGCGTCGGAGAACAGCGTCGTCGAGCCGCGATAGGTCGGGGTCGCCAGTGAGCGAAATCCATCGGGCACTCGCGCATCCGAGTGGATGAGCTTGGTCGTCCAGTCCTTGTTCATGGGAGCATTATAGGGGGTGGGTACCCCCCTCCCCCTCCGAGCTGAAATTCCTCGTTTTCATAGAGATAGGGGGAGATTTGCCCGCAAATTCCTCTTAACAAAGAGGTTACACGTAAAATCTTCAGCCGTAAGGAGTTATGTCGGCATTTTGCAGGAGGGAAGCCGCCGGATGGGCGACAGAAGCGAGCAGGAGTAACCACAGAGCCTCCTAAAATCGGCTAGCGATGCAGGCCGCTGGTGTATGACCAGAGGCCAAAGGCAACAGTGTTCGCGCGGGCGAAGTACGCCCACCATGGCAGAGTTGCAGATGTGTGGGAAGCTGTCAACTTACGAAAGAACATGTACTTTGGTAACCCGTGCCCGTAGCCGAGTGGCCCCGCTGAAGCGCGGTAAAACCCGACTTCTGCGCGGGCACACGAATTCCTCGGCGGTACTAGCGGGCGAGCACGAGCCATATGACCAACAACCGAATGGGCAAATGGATGGAGCCAGCCGGTGGGGTAAACGTGGAGACACCGAGGCCGAGGCCCAACTGGCGGCGCGTCGCACTCGGCGGGATGAAAAAGCTGCTAAGAAAGTGGAAAGCAGATCCCTCGGAGGCTAAAGCCTCCTCGTGATGACAAAAATAACGATACTCCCAACGAGAACTGCCGCTAGTGGCTCCGGTATTTGACACGGCTGGCGCGCCGGGCTAGGTTTCTAGGGATACCCATGCCCACGCTCCAGGAACAGTTTGGCCAGATCGACATCTATCTCTTCGACCAGCTTCTGAAAGGCCGCATTGCACCCGGGATGCGAATCCTAGACGCGGGATGCGGTGGCGGCCGAAACCTTTTGTACTTCCTACGGGAGGGGTATGAGGTTTACGCGGCGGACGCGGACGAGCAGGCGGTGGAGAGCGTGCGCTCGCTGGCGCGGGAGTTTGCGCCGGCGCTGCCGATGGCGAATTTTCGAGTCGAGCCCGTTGAACGAATGTCGTTCGACGATGAACGCGCGGATGTGGTGGTCAGCAACACGGTGCTGCATTTCGCCCGCGACGACGCGCACTTCGAGCGGATGCTGCGGGGATCGTGGCGCGTGCTTAAGCCTGGCGGGCTCTTTTTCTGCCGCCTCGCCTCCACGATCGGCATGGAGAGCCAGTTCAAACGTGTCCAGGGACGCCGCTTCCAATCGCCGGATGGCGCGGAGCGATATCTGGTGGACGCAGCACTTCTTGGCTCAATCGCTGAACGGATGGGTGGCGAACTGGCTGAGCCGTTGAAAACCACCGTTGTCCAGAATCAACGCTCGATGACCACATGGGTATTACAGAAGAAAACACTGTGAAAGAATCAGCCCAGTCACTCGATCAAAAAAAAAGACCCAACTGCAGGCACTGACTCGGCGGATTGCCCATCGCTCGTTACTGGTTGCTACTCAGTCGATTGCTACTCAATGGTGGCGGTCAGCTTTTGCTTGCCGGCTTCGGAGCAGCGGGCCGCGCGGCGTCTGGTCACTTCCCAAAGATCATTCGTGCAAACTCGCTCTTGGCCAGTGCTAGTTCGTCCTCGTTAGCAGCATCTCGAAGGCGTCCGGCAAGTTTAAGGAACTGCTTGCGCTCGGATTCCTGCGCTTCGACTACAGCTTCGAGCAGATCGTCGATCACTCGACTGACACTCCGCCCTTCGTCACGGGCCATCGCAGCGATTTTCTCATACGTCTCGCCGGATATGGTCACGGTGCGGCTTGTCGCTTTGTGGGGAAGATCCGCGTCTGCCATGGAATTAGCCTACAACCCCCAACTGGCATATCCAACTGGTTGTTACTCAATCACCGCCAGCGTGTCGCCGGGGTTCACCGTCGAGCCTTCCGCGGTCAGGATCTTCAGCACTCGGCCGTCTTTGGGCGACTTCATTTCGTTCTGCATCTTCATGGCTTCCATCACGATGATGCCCTGCCCGGCCTTGACCTCGTCGCTTACTGCCACCAGGATGCGCACGATCTTGCCGGGCATGGGCGCGGTGATCTTCTGCGGACCGGCTTCGCCGCCTCCGGCAGCGCGGCGGGTGCGGAGCGAGCGCGGGTCCTGCACATCCACGGCATAGCGCGCGCTGCCGATGATAAGGTGAATCTCGCCCTGCAGCGAACGTTCGCGCTTGACTTCGTAAGCCTTGCCGCCGACCAGCACCGACATCACGTCGCGCGCCGTCAAGGCGGCATCGACCTCGATCACCTGGTCGTCCACCTTGCACAGCCAAGTGGTCTCGCACTTGGTAAGTTCGAGACGATGGGTCTTGCCGTCCACGATTACGTCGTAGGTCATCGCGCCCGCAGCCCCTCTTCGCGCGCGGTGCGCCGCCAGTTGCTGACTTCTAGCGCTGGCTGCCTGTCCATTTGCGGGCGTGGCTAAGCCATCGGCACCCGCGAAGGTCATTTTCGGGTCCATGGTCGCGAAGATCCCCGCTGCCAGAGCGGCGATCACCGGACGCCGTTCATCCGTCTCCACCGCGGGTGTCGCCAGCAAGCGTTCGAGAAACCCAGTGTCGATCTTGCCCGCCTGAAAGTCCGGGTCCTTGAGAATGCGCCGGAAGAGCGAAATATTGGTCTTGATGCCGCCGACGAAATACTCGTACAGCGCCCGCAGCAGGCGGTTGATGGCGTCATCGCGCGTTTCGGCATAGCCCACCAGTTTGGCCAGCAGGGGGTCGTACTCGATGGGCACGGTCCACCCTTCGTACATGCCGCTGTCGCGGCGGATGCCCGGCCCCGACGGCGAGATCAGCCGCGTGATCTGACCCGGCGAAGGGAAGAACTTGTTGTCGGGGTCCTCGGCGTACACTCGACATTCGATGGCGTGGCCGCGCAGCTTGATGTCTTCCTGCCGGAACGGCAACCGCTCGCCCGCCGCCACGCGAAACTGCAAATGCACCAGGTCGATTCCGGTTACGAACTCGGTGACGGGATGCTCCACTTGCAGCCGCGTGTTCATCTCGAGGAAGTAGAAGTTGCGGTCCTGGTCAACCAGGAACTCGACCGTGCCCGCATTCTGGTAGTTGGCGGCTTTGGCGACGCGCACGGCGATCTCGCCCATGCTGCGCCGCATGTCTTCATCCACGATGGGCGAGGGCGACTCTTCCAGCACTTTCTGATGGCGGCGCTGCACCGAGCACTCGCGCTCGCCCAGGTAAACCACGTTGCCGTGCTCGTCACCAAAGATCTGCATCTCGATGTGCCGCGGATTGACGATGGCCTTCTCGATGTAAACCTCGTTGTCGCCGAACGAGCGCTGGGCCTCGCTGCGCGCACTCTTCGTAGGCGGAGCGCAAATCACTTGGCGAATGCACCAGTCGCATGCCCTTGCCGCCGCCGCCTGCTGCCGCTTTCAGCATCACGGGATAGCCAATCTGCTCGGCCATGCGCTCGGTGGCGTCGTATTCCATGCCCTTCTCGGAGCCCGGCACGAAGGGCACGCCCGCCTTCTTCATGTGCTGGCGGGCGCGGGTCTTTGACCCCATCATCTCCATCGACTCCGGCGTCGGCCCAATGAACTTGATGCCGGCCTCGCGGCACGCTATGGCGAAGCGCGCGTTCTCCGATAAAAAGCCGTAGCCCGGATGGATCGCCTCCGCCCCGCTGCGCCGCGCAACGTCGAGGATCTTGTCGAAGTTGAGATAGGACTCGCTGGCCGTGGCCGGACCGATGTGGTAGGCGTGATCGGCCTTGCGCACGTGCAGCGCTTTGCGGTCCACATCGGAGAACACGGCGACCGATTCAATCCCCATCTCCCGGCAGGCCCGGATAATGCGGACGGCAATTTCGCCGCGATTGGCGATGAGGATTCGCTTGAACATGAGAGCGCCTTCGATGCGATTGCCAGCCGGCACAAGGCAGGGAGTCCCCACATCGCGCAGCCGGCCGTCGGGTCGAAGCAAGCATTGTAATGCATCGATTCCGATCGGCCAGTGACGGCGTCACCGGCTTCCGCAACCACGCCTGGGGATCGCCCTCCTGCAAGGGCGACGGGAAAGACTAGCCGCGCAAAAAGCAACGCCCTCCAAAACGAAGGAGGGCGTTGGATACGTCCAGGCTTGACTGCGGGCTACTTGGCAGGTTCTGTGGTCACCAGGCCCGAAGGACCGGCCTTCTCGGCCTTGGCCTTCTTGGTGGCCATGGTTTTGTCGACCCAATCGTCCGCCGACTTCAGATCAGCCTTGCGGGCGTCGGGATCGTCGCATTCGAGATCGGCCCGCTCGCGGTACATCAGGTTCAAGTAGGCCATGGCATCGTCGTAGTCAGGGCGCAACTCAATCGCCTTCTGCAACTTTGTGATGCCATCCTCCACCACCGCCTGGTTCGCCTCCTTGACTGCTTTCAGCAGTTCGGCGCAGGTCTTCTTGTCCTTAATGTCGTCAGTCGGCTTCAGGCCCAGCTTGGCGCGGGCTTCGAGGCGAGGCTGGTAGGCCTCAGTCCAGTCGATCACGGCGATCGAGTAGTACGTCTCAGGATCATTGGGATCGAGTTCGATGACCTTCTCGTAGTACTGCTTCGAGAGGTCCATCTTTTTCATGTTGAAGTACAACGAAGCGATGCCCTTCAAGCTATGGATCTGCTGTTCTTTGGGCGGATTCCTGTCGAGGACCTTCTTAAACTCAGCGATGGCCTGTTCCGCGAATTGGTTGTTCTCGGGCGACTCGGCTCCGGGGATATATTGCTGGGCATACGCGGTTGCCAGATAAAGACGGGCGTTGGTCAGGCTCGGGTCCAGTTCTACCGCGTTCTTGAAATGCTCGATCGCCTCTTCGTAGCGCGCGTTCTTGTACGACTGAACGCCTTTGTTGAGTTGGTCGCGTGCCTTCAACTTGTCGCAGCCTACGGCCGAAAGCAACGCGAGCAGTACAGCGAGGATCGTTAGTACCCGTCCGCTTTTGTTCATGTCTGGTGTCACTCTCCGTTGCGCTTTTTCGGGTTCCATGGCACGGCGGGACACCGCTTTGCGATGCCCCGCCATCCCTGTAGGAGGAGTGCTTCCCGAATCACGTTCCTGTTGCAAGACTAACTATTGGCCGGCTTCAATCTTGGCGGTGATGAGTCCGACCTTGTCGACACCCGCCGAATGCGCGATGTCAATGACCTGGGCCACTTCATTGAACGTAAGATCCGGATCAGCCTTGACGAACATCACCTTCTCGGCGCGGGTCTTGAAGATGTCGTTGAGCCGCCCCTCAAGGTTGTCCCACGTGACGTCGTCCTGGTTGATCTTCAGTGCTGCCTGGTCGCCGCCGCCCTTCAGAAGTTGCACGACGATGGTACGGTCGCTGGGCTCCTGCTGCTTGTTGGGGTCCTTAGGCGGCTGGGGAACCAGCGCATCCAGACCTTTAGGGGTCAGCGGTGTGATCACCATGAAAATGATGAGCAGCACCAGCAATACGTCAATGAGCGGGGTTACGTTGATATCAGCTGAGGGACCGCCCTTCCCTCCCATTACCATTCCCATGACTGACTCCCGTTACTGCGCAGGGGGTGTGGCAGGTGGAGCCTGCGCAGCCGCCCCTGTCTTCTTCTGGTCGGTCAATAGACCGACGTCATCGACTCCCGCCGAGCGCACGTTGTCCACTACTTCAACCACGTTGCCATAGCGGGCGCGGGCGTCCGATTTGATGAAAACCCGCTTGTCGGCCTTATTGGCCAGGCGGTCTCTCACCTTTTGCGTGAGCATGTCCGGTTCGATGCGGTCGGTGCCAAAGTAGATTTTGCCGTCGCGCATGACCGCGATCAGCAAAGCATCTTCCTTGTCGGCATCCGGCATCGGCATCGGGCTGTTCACCTTGGCCATGTCCACGCTGACGCCCTTCTGCAGCATCGGCGTGATGACCATGAAGATGATCAGCAGAACCAGCATCACGTCCACCATCGGAGTGACGTTAATGTTGGAGTTTACCTTCGAGCCTTCGTCGCGTTTTGCCATCGACATGATTCAACCTCCCCGTTGATCGGAATTCGGCGGTGTACCGCTGCCGCGGACTCCGTTACCGGCGGACGGCCCCGCGACGCTTCAGGAAGTAGTCAATCAACTCGCTGGAGCTGTTGTCCATTTCCACGTCGAAGGCTTCCACTTTATTGGAGAAATAGTTGAACATCATCACGGCCGGGATGGCGACGAACAGTCCCAGAGCGGTGGTCACCAGCGCTTCCGAAATACCGCCGGCGACAGCGCCCAGACCGGTGGCCTTCTGGGTCGAAATTTCCTTAAACGCGTTCAGAATGCCGACCACGGTGCCCAGCAGTCCGATGAATGGGGCTGTGGAGCCGATGGTCGCCAGTCCGCCCAGACCGCGTTTCAGTTCGGCGTGGGTAATGGCTTCGGCGCGCTCCAGAGCTCGCTTCGAGGCTTCAATCTGCTCACCGGGTATGTCGTTGGACTCGCCGTGGGCCCGGAATTCCTGCAGGCCGGCGGTGACGACCTTCGCCAGGTGGCTCTTCTTATTGCGCTCGGCAATCTTGATGGCTTCGTCGATCTTGCCTTCGCGCAGGGCTCCGGCGACGGCAGGAGCGAATGCACGTGACTGTTTACGGGCGGCGCTGAACGCCATCGCGCGGTCAATCATCACGCCGATCGACCAACCCGACATGATGAACAGGATCAGGACGACGAGCTTCGCCAGGATTCCCATCTGTTTCCAGAGGGAGACCGGGTCCCATCCCACGGCGGCTTCCTGGAACATCCAGACAGCGACCGAGGGTACGTGGCTGAGAGCGTAGGTTGCAACATTTGCTAGAAGCATGACTCGAATTTTCCTCCTCAGGAACTTTCGTTACATCGGAACGTGTCCGTTACCGCAGGTGATTCAGCGCAGCGGAGCCCAGACTCACAACGCGCTGAGTGCCAATTTCTAACCGCCTGCCAGGGTGAAATTCACGTTGATCGTGGTTTCCACTTCGACAGGCTCGCCATTCAGAAAATAAGGTTTGTACTTCCACTGCTTCACCGCATCGATGGCCGCAGGGGCCAGCATGGGATGGCCGCTGACCAGGTGCAGGTTCTCGATGGTACCGTCCTTGCTGATCAAGGCCTGCAGAACCACCGTCCCCTGGATACGAGCCGAGCGCGCCAGCGCCGGGTAGGTCGGTTTCACCTGCCGGATCAAGAGACCTTGGGATACGCCCTGCGACACTCGCACCCGCTGTGGAGTCGCGGCCTTGGGCACAACCGTCGGGGCATTGCTGATAATTCCACCCAGCACCCCACCCATCGCGCCACCCGGAACTCCTCCCGGTACGCCACCAACCACACCAGCAACGCCGGTCGACGGCGGAGGCGTTTCGTCTTCCTTAATCATGGCGACTTTTTTCGGGATTTTTGTCGGGGTCCTCAACTCGCCGTTGTCCAGGTCGCTTTGAATCTTCTTCACGATCTTGATTTCCGGCGTTGCCGCTGGCGGGGGTGGTGGTGGTGGAGGCGGTGGCGGAGCAACCAGGAAGGTCATCAGTTGCTGTTTCGGTAGCGCCTCGGTGAATACCAGCGGTAGCAGGATGAGCACGCCAATGAGGATAATCTGGAGGACGAACGAAATGGCGGTGGTTGCGCCTTGTTTCGTCTTGATCTTGCCTGCGGATTCCATGAGGCTGTCTTCAAACATAGCCCTATCTCCGTCGTACGCTTTTATTACTTAGACACCGCGCTTCGATCCATTGCTCCCAAAATCTCAATCCAGGAACCCAACCTTCGCGGGTTAGCGTTGGCTAATGAGACAGATGAAAGCCAGTCGCTAAATCGAAGGATTCGAATATACACCCCAGAAGCCGGTTTGTGTGACCAAGAAAATCCGCTACGCCTTGACCTTCATTTTTTCGCGGGCGGAACTGGCCGCAGGAAGGACGGCGCGTCCTGATTTTTTGGACCGCCATTCCTGGTATGCCACCAGCATCGGCGCCGCCACCGCGATCGAAGAATACGTTCCGATCAGAATTCCGATGACCAGCGCCAGGGAGAACCCGCGCAGCACTTCTCCCCCGAACACATACAACGAGAGTACGGTAAGAAATGTCAAGCCCGAAGTTAGCAGCGTCCGGCTCAAGGTCTGGTTGATGCTCTTGTTCACCACGTCAGGCAGCGCCTCGCGGCGCAGCAGTTTGATATTTTCGCGGATGCGATCGTAAACGACAATGGTGTCGTTCATCGAGTATCCGATCAGCGTCAGGATGGCTGCAATCACCGTGAGCGTGATGTCCTTGTTCAGCAGCGAGAAGAAACCCACCGTAATGATGGTGTCGTGGAAACACGCCACCACGGCGCCAATGCCGTAGATCAGCTCGAAGCGGAACCACAAGTACACCAGCATGCCGCCCAGCGAATACAACGTCGCCCACAGCGCCTGCTTGCGCAACTGGCCGCCCACCTGCGGGCCCACGATCTCCACATTGCGTACCGCGAAGTTCGAGGCGTAGAAGTCCTGCTCCATCAACGCCAGCACTTCCGGCGGAGCCACGCCCTTTAGCTCGTCGACCGACTTCAGCACCCCTCCGTGGTCCTTGTTGCGGAAGTCCTCGATCTGCTGCGCAATCGCAAGATACTTTGGCGCCGCATCGATTCCCCCCAGATGCAGCGGATCCTTCGCCAGCAGATACTGCTGCAGACTCGAGGGGCCGATATTGTTCAGGTCCAGTTTGCCGGTCTGCTGCTGCTCGGTCGATTCCAGCGCCTGAATGATTGCGTTCTTGCCCTGATCCAGGGCTGACTCGCTGGTTTCACGCTGCTCCAGGGCCACCAGGACTTCATTGTTGCCCGCTTCACCATAGCGCTGGATCTTCGGGTCCCGCAGGCCGGCGCGGTCCATGGCCGAGCGAATCTGGTTCAAGTCCGGCGTCTCCGCGAACTTGACGTAAACCAGGGTGCCGCCCTTGAAATCCACGCCAAAGGGAATGCCGTGCCAGAAGAAGATCGAAAACAGGCCGGCGACGCTGAAGATCAATGAGAAGGCAAGGAAATACCACTTCTTGCCCAGGAAGTCGATATTGCTATTCCGAAAAAACTCCACCGCTAGCCCCTTAGATGCTCAAAGCCTCGCCACGCTGGTGGCGATTGAGGATGGCGTCAAAGATAACGCGCGATACAAAAACTGAAGTAAACAGGTTAGCCGCCAGACCGAAGCTCAAGGTCACGGCGAATCCGCGCACCGGGCCAGTTCCAAACAGGAACAGAATGATGGCCGACACAATCGTCGTGACGTGGGTATCGACAATCGTGGTCCAGGCGTGCGCAAATCCCTGCTCTACCGCCGATGGCGGCGTCTTGCCGTGCCGCAACTCTTCCCTTATGCGCTCGAAAATCAGCACGTTCGAGTCCACGCCCATGCCGATGGTCAGAATCACACCCGCTATTCCGGGAAGGGTCAAAGTCGCTCCGCTGAAGCCAAGAAATCCCAGCAGGATCACCAGATTCAGGAACAGCCCGAGGTCGGCGTTAATACCCGCGAACCGGTAGTAGATCAGCATGAAGATCATGACCGCGATCATGCCGAACAGGGCCGCCCGAACACCGGCGCGGATCGAGTCCGCTCCCAGCGATGGACCAACCGTCCGCTCTTCCAGGTACTTGATGCCCGCCGGCAGCGCGCCCGAACGCAGTGTCAATGACAGGTCCTGCGTCTGCTGCTCGGTGAACGAACCGGTGATGCGGCCTTCGTCGCGAATGGCTTCCTGGATGGTCGCGACCTCCATTACCTTGTTGTCGAGCACCACTGCCAGCCGTTCGCCGACGTGAGCGCTGGTGAAGGCGTAGAACCGCCGCCCGCCTTCGCCTGTGAGCGTGAATTTCACATCGGGACGCCCATTCTCATCGCGGCCTGCGTCGGCCGTGCGCAGATCGCCGCCGCTCACCGCCGAGGCCCGGCTGATCAACCAGTACTGGTCGGCGTTCTCACCCCCACGCGCGCCGATGTTCTTGCCTTTCATCAGCACTGCATTCGCCGGAAGCAATCCCCCGTTGGCCTGCATCGCCTCCTGCTCGCTGGTGTAAGGACCGCCAATGGCCTGCCGGATTTCCAGCATGGCCGTGGACTGCATGATTTCCTTCACCCGCGCCGGATCGTCCACACCGGGAAGCTGCACCAGGATCTGGTAATCGCCCAGTCCGTGCTCCTGAATCACCGGCTCGCTGACGCCGAGCTGGTCGATCCGGTTGCGGATGGTCTCAATCGCCTGCTGCACCGCCTTGGTCTTGGTGTCCTTGGCGATGCTGGGCTTCATCGTCAGCGTGAACGAATTCTCCGGGCCCGAGGCCAACTCGTAGTCCGGCAACCGGTCCGCAACCAGGCTCCTGAAATCGCCGATCGATTCCGGCGCCACGCCCTTGATCACGATCAGTTCGGGGTTCTGCTGCGGGTTGGGCTTGGAGATCTCGGCGTAGCTGATGTTCTTCGACTTGAGATCATCTTTCAGCCGCTCGACGGCACGGTCGGAGTCGGCATTGATGGCGTCATTCACCTGCACCTGCAGAATCAGGTGCGTCCCGCCCTTGAGGTCGAGCCCCAGGTGGATGCGCTCCTGCAGCCCGGCCAGCAGGCCGGCGGGAGTGAAACTCTTGGGAATGCCAAAGATGCCGAACAGAAAAAAGATCAGCACCGCGAAAATTCCAACGACTTTGACTGTGAGGTTCTTCTTCATGAGTGACTGCAACCCTGCTAGGACTTGGGCTCCTCCTGCGTGGTGAGCGTGACGATGGAGGAACGCGCGATTTCTAGTTTAATGTTGTCGGGCGGGACCCGCAGAATGACCACGTCGTCCTTGACCGACATGATGGCGCCGGTCAGGCCGCCGCTGGTGATCACCTTGTCGCCGGGCTTGACCTGCTTCAGCATCTCCTGCCACTTCTTCTGCTTGCGCTGCTGCGGCATGATGAGCAAGAAATAGAAAATTGCGAAAATCGCAACCATCATGACGATGGGCGCAGCCCCGCCGCCAAACGCCTGTAGATAAATGCCTGTCAATGTCTGCATGTGTCGTTAACTTTCACCTTGCTCTTGTCATCCCGAGCCGGGTCGCAACGGCGACCGGGTCGAGGGATCTGCATTTCGGAGTTTCCCCGCGACGCACTCCTGCACGGTGGCATCCAATCGTAAACAGGGTTTACCGCAGGGCGTCCGGGGAGCTCAATTTCAACACCGCGATCTCCAGCCAACGTGCCGCCGCCTGCCGCAGCAGACCGCGACCATCTCTGACCTCATTGAACGCGCTGGGTGCCCCATCGTTGTCGCGCCGCGACAGGATGGGTGTTTTCTAAGGGACACTCAGATGCGGTGGTCTGACACCAGAAAGAAAAGTCGCGAACTCCTTAAGTATTATAGCTTGCCGCACCCTCCTCATGGTGTCAAGGTAATGCGCCAGGTTGTGAACGGTGTTTAAAATCTGCGCCAGCAATTCGTTAGAAGCGTAAAGATGCCGCAAGTAGGCGCGCGAATAGCGCGCGCACACCTTGCACCCGCACTTGGGATCCAGCGGGCCTTCGTCCTTCGCGTAGCGCGCGGTCTTGATCGAGATTTTCCCTTCCGACGTGAACAGTAATCCGTGCCGCGCCGCCCGCGTCGGCAGCACGCAATCCATCATGTCCACTCCTTGCGCTACGTAATGCACAATCTCTTCCGGAGTCCCGACCCCCATCAGATACCGCGGCTTGTTCTCCGGCAGGTACGGAATCGCCGCATCCACCATCTCGTAGGTCATCGCCCGCGGCTCGCCCACACTGAGCCCGCCAATCGCATACCCCGGCAGATCGATCTCCACCGTCCGCTCCGCCGACTCCCGCCGCAGATCGGGATACATCCCTCCCTGCACGATGCCAAACAGTGCCTGGGTTTGGCCCGAGGCAACCAAACTGACGTTGTCATCCTGAGCGATGCGAGTATCAGCCCGCGAGTCGAGAGACATGCGTTTGTCATCCTGAGCGGAGGCGGCGTCTTTTGCCGCCGTAGTCGAAGGCCCCCTTTCGCCGCGAAGATCTGCGGTCACCCCCCTAAACCACGGCACCTCCTCCTTGTGCGCCTCAAAATAATCCCGCGAACGCTTCAGCCAGCGCAGCGTCATCTCCATCGACTCCCGCGCCCGCGCCCGCTCCGCGGGATGCTCGGTGCACTCATCGAACGCCATAATAATGTCCGCCCCCAGCCCGATCTGCGCCGCCATCGAGCTCTCCGGCGTGAACATGTGCGACGAGCCATCGAGGTGCGAGCGGAAAGTCACGCCCTCTTCCGTCACCTTGCGCAGCTCGCTCAGGCTGAACACCTGGAACCCGCCCGAGTCGGTCAGGATAGGCTTATCCCACGCCATGAAGCGCTGCACCCCGCCCAACCCGCGCACCATCTCCACGCCCGGACGCAGGTACAGGTGATAGGTGTTGTTCAGCAGAATCTGGACGCCCAGCTCTTCCAGCACGTCCTGCGGCACGCCCTTGACCGTCCCCAGCGTTCCGACAGGCATAAACACCGGCGTCTCGACCACGCCATGCGGCGTGAAGAACCGCCCCGCCCGCGCCTTGGCGTCCGTGGCCTCAATCTCAAAGCGAAAAGTCATTGACGAATGATTGTAGCGGGAGGCGACTAGTCGCCAAAGTCACAGCTCAGCAAGCATGCTCTTCGCTAACCTTGCGACCCGCTCCACGTCCGACCTCTTAATAGAGACCGCTATCTAAGCAGCGGGGGCAGCGTGGAGGTGCGGATGGGCGAATTCTTTCGCGACATCAGATATGCGGCTCGGTCCTTAGGCCGAAATCCCGGATTTAGCGCCACAGTTATTCTCACCCTTGCGCTCGGCATTGGTGGAAACACCGCCATCCTGGGGGCCGCTCGCATCATCTTCTTCGCGCCGTTGCCGTTTCCGGATAGCGACCACTTGGTCCGCGTCCGGACCACCCTCAATGGACCCTCCGGCGTCCAGAATGCTGTCAATCTGCGTGGCGTCGAAGTACTGGCCGTTGAACAGCAGGGTGAACTCTCACCGTTCTCCTCCGTTGTTGCGCTGGCTGGCGAAAATCGCACTCTCACGGGCAGCGAAACGCCCGAGCGCGTCAGTGTCATCAGCTACCAGGGCGATTGGAACTCCGTGCTCGGGGTTCACCCGATTGCGGGGCGCTGGTTTTCACCAGACGAACAAATACGCGGCGACCAGAGCGGCGTCGCCGTCATCAGCAGCGCACTCTGGGACCGGCGGTTCGGCCGCGATCGAAGCGTCATCGGCAGGCCGATCCTGCTCGATAACCGTGAGCACGTCGTCATAGGCGTAATGCCCGCCGGCTTCCACTTCCCCTACTCGGCTGATGTATGGACCCCCACTGCGGTGGTGGTTCAGGGCGTTAACGACTATGCCGTTTTCGGCCGGCTCAAAGACGGCATTTCCCCTGCCGCTGCATCGCAGGCGCTGATGCCGGTGGCGAAATCGTTGGCGGAGCAGTATCCCAACCTGTACAGCGTAGGAGTCGGCCTGAAACTGTGGCCTGTCCGCGACAGCTTCGTCGAAGGTGAACAGCGCGGTGCAGTCGCCCTGGCCGCCGTCGGCGGTTTTTTCCTGTTGCTGGCGAGCTTCAATGTTGCCGGACTGTTGCTTGCCCGAAGCGTTACGCGCCGTCGCGAGTTGCAGGTTCGCGCCGCCCTGGGAGCCAGCCGCTGGCAACTCATCCGCCGCAGCCTCGCCGAGACTCTGGTTCTGTCTGTCGCTGGCGGCGCGATTGGCGTGCTGCTGGCGGTACCGGCCAATACGCGCTTGGGCGCCCTCCTGCCCGCCGTATTCACTCGCGAATTGAACATGACCGCGCCCGCGATGGGTTGGTTTTCCTTCAAAGTCGCTCTGGCTTTGAGCGTCCTCATCGCCGCGGTCGCAGGGTTTCTGCCGGCCCTGAGCAACGCCTCGGTCAATCCGGACGGAGTCGTGCGGGAATCCGTACGCACCAGCCGCAGTCGAGGCGAGCGCCTCTGGATGGATGCCTTCGTGGCCCTCGAATTTACCTTGGCGCTTGCGTTGATCGCAGGCGCGGGCCTCATGCTGCGTAACTTTAGCCGCCTTGCGCATCGCGATCTTGGTATCGACGCTGCGCATCTTCTTGCCGTGCATGTTGCGACCACGGATCGGCAATACGCGTCACCGGCCGCCAAGCGAACCCTGGTCGAGCAACTCGTGCAAGCGGCCGAGTCAACTCCGGGCGTAACCGCAGCGGGAGTCTCCACCGTCAACCCATTGGGCGGCACGACCTGGACGTCCCTCATAGCAATTGAAGGACACGAAATCGACGACCCTAATACAAGCTTTGCCGTCAATCACCGCCTCGTTAGCCCCGGAGCTCTGGAGGCGATGGGGGTTCGCTTGCTGCGAGGTCGTTTTTTCACGACCCAGGACAACCAGGACACTCCCGGCGTGGCTTTGATCAGCCAGCGCATGGCCCGAAAATACTGGCCGACCGGCGATCCCCTGGGCAAACAGGTTCGCGTAAACCGGCCCGGCCGGCCATGGTTGACTATTGTCGGAATTGTGAGCGATGTAAGCGATTGGACCGACTCCGCGGGGCCGCGCGAGACCTGGTACCTGCCCTATGCGCAAAATTCCGACTCCTCGGCCGCGTCTGATATGGTGCTGATGGTTCACACTGCTGGCGATCCGCGGGCCGTCGAGAAAGCGGTTGAGCAAAACATTCACGCCGTAAACAAAGACCTTGCTCTCTACGATGCATCCGCCATGGATAGCTACTACCTCGACTCAATTTCGCAGCAACGGCTGGTCTCAGTCTTGATATCTTTGATCGCCGGCTTTGGACTTCTGCTCGGTTCCCTGGGAATTTACGGGACGCTGTCTTTTGCGGTCGGCGAGAGAGTGCACGAAATTGGCATTCGAATGGCGCTCGGCGCAGACCGCAAGGAAATTCTTCAGCTCGTCATGCGGCAGGGTCTGCGTTTGACCTTGCTGGCTTCGGCCATGGGACTTGGCGCTGCCTGGGGGATTGGACGAGTGCTTTCCAGCCTGTTGTCGGAAATTTCCGTGCACGACCCCTTCACACTCGTAGTGGCCACGTTCCTTTTACTGGCGGTCGCGTCATTCGCTACTTTTCTCCCCGCACGCCGTGCAGCCGCCTTGGATCCAATCCTCGCTCTCCGCCGGGATTGAGTTGGCGGTTTTCCGGTTCGCATCAAGGAGTAGGTGTTGTTCAGCAGAATCTGGACGCCCAACTCCTCCAGCACGTCCTGCGGCACGCCCTTGAACGTCCCCAGCGTTCCGACGGGCATAAACACCGGCGTCTCCACCACGCCATGCGGCGTAAAAACCGCCCCGCCCGCGCCTTGGCGTCCGTAGCCTCAATCTCAAAGCGAAACGACATAAACGTCGATTGTAAGGGTGGACGATGCTCCAATGCTCAAATGGTCCTTGACCCCAGTTGTAAATAGGGATATTGTCCAACACCACACGAGATGTAGGACAGCCGACTAGAGGCAATTACCATGCGGGCGATCTTCGTCAGCTACCGTCGGGATGACGCTGAAGGCGAAGCGGGGCGTCTGTTCGACGATCTCGCTGCCCACTTTGGCGAAGACTCCGTCTTCATGGACGTCGCTGCCATCGAAGTCGGGCGCGATTTTCGCAAGGCGATTGACGACAGTGTTGCCACCTGCGGAGTGCTCCTGGCGGTCATTGGTAAAGAATGGATCGACGCCAAGAATGACGCCGGCCAGAGACGCCTCGACGACCCCTTTGACTTCGTCCGTCTCGAAACGGCCTCTGCTCTGAAGCGCGATATCCCCGTCGTTCCTGTACTTGTCCATGGCGCGAAAATGCCGCGCGCCGATCAATTGCCGGATGACCTCAAGGAACTGGCGTACCGCAACGGGGTTGAAGTGACGCACGCGCGCTGGAGCTCTGATCTTCAGCTATTAATCAAGGCGCTGCGCCCGTTCGTTGAAGAATCAAAGAGCGCGCCCGAGACCCCGGGCCCGGCGGTCGGGAGAGGTGCGGTGGTGAAGCAGGCACCCGGCCCGGTCGTACCGACTGTCCCCCAGGTTGACCCGGATGCGTCCTCGGCAGCGCGCAAAAAGCCGATGGGGATAATTCTTGCCGTTGTCGCCGCCGTTCTGGTGGTGGGCGCAGGCGCGGGATACATGATGCTCACGCCAAAACAGGTGGCCGTCCCAGATCTCACCGGAAGCACTTTGTCCGATGCCGCGACAAAGCTGCAGGCGCTGAACCTTGCGGTCGGGCAGAAATCCCAGAAGGAAGATTCGACGAAAGCTCCTAACATTGTTCTTAGTCAGTCTCCTTCCCCCAATACACGCGTGAAGCCGGGATCGCCGGTCGACCTCGTATTTTCGCAGCCGCCAACCACGGTCGAAGTTCCCTTGGTTGAGGTTCCAACGCTGGTCGGGATGTCTCTCGATGACGCCCGACGGGCGCTGGGCGACCGCCAGCTTCAGGTTGGTAGCGTAGTGCGGGAAGCGAAGGCTGGCGTGGCCGGCGATACTGTGCTTCAGGAGTTTCCGGTCGCTGGACAAAAGGCAAAAGCTGGTTCGAACGTAGATCTCTTGGTATCGGATGTGCCGAGCGCGAATGTCAATGCAGGTGCTGACGACAAAGTGGCCGCGCAGAAATGGGCGGCGGCGCAGCGGGCGGCGGCACAGAAGGCTGCGGCTGACCAAAAGGCTGCGGCTGACCAAAAGGCCGCGGCAGACCAGAAGGCCGCGGCAGACCAGAAGGCTGCGGCGGACCAGAAGGCACTTGCGGATAAAGCCTCTGCGGACAGGGCAGCTGCGGAAAAGGCGCTGGCCGAGCAGAAAGCGCTCGTGGATAAAGCAGCTCAGGATAAGGCCTCTGCGGATAGGGCGGCTGCGGAAAAGGCGCTGGCCGAGCAGAAGGCACTGGCGGATAAGACAGCGGCGGACAGAGCCGCTGCGGAGAAAGCGGCCGCCGATAAAGCGGCTGCGGACAAAGAGGCTGCCAACAAGACTGCGTCCGACAAAGCGGCCGCCAAGCATAGTGCGATGGGGTCCTTCCTCGGGGGCATCGCCGGTGGTGCGATAGCAGGGGCGACGGGTTCCGGCGGTGCGAACACGGCAAACCGGCAGAACCCGTACGTGGGAAACTGGATCAGCAGTGATCCTCAGGCGCGTGACTTTTCGAGTCTCACGATTCGTCAAAAGGGCCAACAGATCATTGTCCGTGCGTGGAGCCCTCGCTGTCAGCGTCCGACGGGCTGCGACTGGGGCTACGCAGAGGCCACAGATACTGGGAGGGGCCTCGCTGTACAGTGGAATCAGGACTTTGCGGCTCGCGATATGAGAATCTATCTGCGTGGCAATGGCCTAGGCGTCGCCGTTCGCAACGTTTTCACGGACAATCGGCCTGGGAATACACTAACCGGCTATTTCGAGAGAGTGGATTAACCCGGCGCGTCGCACCGACTGACGCTTGTACGAGGAATAATTGCTGGTCCCACTCCCCGCCCATGCCTTTCCTTCAACGGCCTCGATCTGAAATCGATAAGACATGAACGACGATTGTAGCGGGCAGGCGCTGCCGCTGTCGGGAAACCACCAAAAGGCCGGAGCGTGCCTCGCGGCGGGCGCTCCCAGTTCTCCAGGTTCGATTTTCTGCATCTTAAATAGATGCTCAGCCGCCTGACCGAAAGCGCCGGTAACACCTCACAGCCCGTTACGCACGGAGTCAGGTATTCTGGTTCGCAATGAGAACGCGAGACCTTGCGGCAAGGCTGACTCCGCTATGGTGGGTGAAGTGGCTGTCCACGTTGGTGGTCGTGTGCATTTGCGTAATCCTTTCCGCAACCGCCAACGCTCAGTCGGTCCCCGATACTGCCACCGCCAATCTCAAGACCGGCGAGCAGATCTACAAACATGCATGTATCTCCTGCCATGGCGTGAATGGCACCGGGGCACCGAAAAGCTTCCGCGGATTCAAGGCTCCCGACACCTTCCCCGACTTCACCCGCTGCGAGCAGACCACACCCGAGCCCAACACCGCGTGGGAGGCCGTCATCACCTACGGCGGCCGCTTCCGTGGCTTTTCGCAGATCATGCCGTCGTTCGGGCAGGCGCTGTCTCCCGAGCAGATCCGCGAGGTCGTGCACTACGTCCGGAGCTTCTGCACCAACCCGCACTGGCCGCGCGGCGAGCTGAACCTGCCCCGCGCGCTGGTCACCGAGA
The DNA here is from genome assembly GCA_963758255.1 of uncultured Acidobacteriaceae bacterium. GTDB lineage: Bacteria > Acidobacteriota > Terriglobia > Terriglobales > Acidobacteriaceae > DASRAA01. The sequence goes on along the minus strand of CAVWUX010000008.1, from coordinate 63,337 downwards.
AGGCCTTCCCGGAGAGCGAAGAGGTCATTTCGACATCGGTCAACGCCCAGGGCGCGCCCGGCGTGGAAACCCATTACATTCACGAACAGCGCTTCGGCGTAAAAAACCAGATCGAAATCGACGTTCCCATCAGCTTCTCGAATCAGGACCACGTGTGGTACGGCGGTGTGGGCGACGTTACCTTCGGATACAAGCGCGAGATCTACTCCAGCCTGAAGAAAGGCACGATCTTCAGCCTGTTCGGCGGCGTGCTCGCCCCTACCGGCAGCACCGATCACGGCTTCGGCAGCGGAACCACAACCTTTGAGAGTTTCGCAGCGTTCGACAAGCTGTTCCGTAGCAATACCTTTATCCAGACCCAGCTCGGCGGAGAGCTCCCGGTCGATACCCAGAAAGCGCCGCAAGCCATCTTCTGGAACACCGCCGTCGGCCAGATGTTCGCGCCCGATCGCGGACTCGGCCGCCTCTGGTCGCCGATGGTCGAGGTGATCATGAACCGCGACTTCGAAACCGGCGCCAAAACCAACTGGGACATGGTTCCACAGATGCAAGTCACCATCAGCAAGCGGCAACACGTACGCGGCAATGTTGGCGTACGCGTTCCCGTAAACAACACCGCCGGACGCCAGGTACAGCTCATGTTCTATCTGCTGTGGGACTGGGCCGACGGCAAGCTGACGGAGGGCTGGTGATGCGCCGCTCCACTCTACTGATCGCTTCCGCCTTGGGCCTTCTGTTTGCCTTCAGCCTGGCCTCTGCGCGGAGGGACAAACGACGCCTCACTTCACCCGTCGTTCCAGACCTCCGACCGCTGCTACGCCTGCCACAATGGCATGACCACCAGCTCAGGCAAGGACTTCTCGCTTGGTCTGGAGTGGAGCGCCAGCATGATGGCCAACGCTGCGCGCGACCCATACTGGCAAGGGAGCGTTCGCCGCGAAACCATCGACCATCCTGAGTCAAAGGCGCAGATCGAAGACGAGTGTTCCATCTGCCACATGCCGATCCCGCGATACGAGGCCAAGCTGCAGGGGAAGCCAGGCGAGGTCTTCGCGCACATTCCCTTCGATCCCCAGAAGAAGAACAATGCCGCGGCCGAAGATGGCGTTACCTGTTCCGTCTGCCACCAGATCGGGCCGCAGGGCCTCGGCACTCCCGCGAGCTATGTGGGCAACTTCGTCATCGACCCTCCGCTCGCCCGGAACAATCATCCGGAATACGGCCCCTACGCGATCGAGCCCGGCCAGATGCACGTCATGACTACTTCGACGGGAGGCTTTGACCCGACGCACAGTAGTCACATTCTCGACTCGGCGCTGTGCGGCTCGTGCCACACGCTTATCACCAAGGCGCTCGGCGAAGGCGGCAAAGAGCTTGCGACCTTCTACGAACAAATGCCTTATCCCGAGTGGCTGCATAGCGACTACGCGGACAAGCAGAGCTGCCAGTCCTGCCACATGCCTGAGATCCACGAGGCCTCGCCTATTTCCTCCGTGCTGGGTGTGCAGCGGACGGGCGTGCGGCGGCATACCTTCGTGGGCGGAAATTTCCTCCTGATCGGCATGCTCGACCGTTATCGCGACGAGCTTAACGTCACAGCCCTGCCGCAGGAGATGTCGAACGCAGTGCGCGACTCAAAGGAATTCCTGCAGACCCAGTCCGCACGCGTGACTGTGTCGGACGTCGAGCTCGACGGCGCCACCCTCAACGCTTCCGTGCTGGTGCAGAACCTCGCCGGACACAAGCTGCCGACCGCGTATCCGTCGCGCCGCGCCTGGCTGCACTTCGTGGTGCACGACAGCACCGGCCAAGTCGTCTTCGAGTCGGGCAAACTCCGGCCCGACGGCTCCATCGTCAGCAATGACAATGACGACAACCCCCTGCGCTTCGAACCGCACTACAGCAAGATCAGCCGCGGTGACCAGGTGGAGATCTACGAATCCATCATGAAAGACCAGGCCGGGCATCCCACCACCGGCCTGCTGCACGCCATCGGCTACCTTAAAGACAATCGCGTCCTGCCCACGGGTTTCGACAAGCGCACCGCCCCCTCCGACATTGCCGTTGTCGGCGCAGCGGCAGACGACGCCGGCTTTCACCGCCGGCGAAGATCGTGTGCAGTACTCCGTCTGGGTGGGCAGCGCCCCCGGTCCGTTTCGAGTCGAAGCCGAGCTGTGGTACCAGCCGGTCGGCTTCCGCTGGGCACACAACCTGCTTTCCTACAACGCCATGGAACCGCAGCGGTTTGTGCGCTATTACGACTCGATGGCCCCGGACAATGCGGTGCTGCTGGCCCGCGCCGAGGCGAGCCGGTAATCAACCAGGGTCCGGGCGCTCATCTCAACGAATCAACTCCACCTCGCTTGGCCGCCAGGTTTTGTCGAAGAACGACTCCTTGGGGCTGTATAGCCGCAGAATCGTGAACCAGCCCTTTCCCGGCGTCGTCTGAATCCAGTTGCCATCCTTCACATCGGCTGGCTTGGAAGGGCCAAACAAGATCGTAGTTGAGCCGTCTGGGTTCGCCACTGCAGCCGGTGTCGGATACGTCTGGCTCCCTGCGCGCGGGTAACGCTGCGGTGTCTGCAGCATGGAACGAGTCTGATTGTCGTACACGGTGAACGACCAGAACGCGCCTGCGGGAATGTTCGGGGGCAACGTCACCTTGTACGTCTTGCCACCGTCAAAGGGATTTTTGCCGGCATCCTGGAAGCCCATCAGATACTGCGAGCCGACGTTCGGCAGTCGCATGATCATGCCCGGTGAGTCCATGGTGTAGCCGTAGCAGAACGCCGTACGGGAGTCGAGCGTGCGTGCGCCGGTCGGCGGAAACGGTTTGAATCCCTCTTTCGTAATCATCGGCAACAGCCGGTTTCGGGTCGTTGTTATCCATGAAGGCGCGGACCGCGTACAGAGCGTGTGTGGTTTTCGCCCGGCCAACATTGAATCCGCTGTCAGGAAGCGGGCCGTCGTAATCCGGCGGCACGATCAGATACTTTCCCCCTTCGCCCCGATCGGTGCCGGGGAAACCAATGTCGATGACCCAGCATCATGCCGAAGTTCGTCATCGAGGGAGACATTCCGGGAGTGAGCTCGTTGTCGCCCGAGCAATTGCAGGCGATATCGCGAAGGTCGTGTGGCGCCATTCGTGAGATGGGCCCTCAGGTTCGGTGGGTGGAGAGCTACGTCACCGGCGACACGATCTCGGCGGCCGGTGATCGTCAGGGTGAACTGCGTTGCGATTCCGGGTTAGGCGGACCGGCTTGGCTACGTCACCCGCCTTACGTATCCGAGCGAGCTCTCGATTTGCTGCAATTCCAGAATCGCTTTGGACAGGTCGTCCTCAAGAGGCTGTAGCTTGGCGCGGCCATCGATGATTCGCTGCCGCGCCAGCGGCTCTTGTCCGGCCAACAACAGGCTGGCCACCGCTCGGGATTCGTTCGCCAGCAACTCTCCGATGGCTTCAAGGGGTTCAAACAAATCGTTGTCGCCTCGGCTGAGCTGGTTGAATGCATGGTCAATGGCGTTGAAGTCGGATGGAGTCAACTTGCCTTCTCTCACCTTTTGATCGAGAAATTCTCGCAGCCCCCCATTGCGTCCGTAGTGGGTATCAATGAGGTGACAATGGCCCCGCCCATTGGCGATCTCCGAACGCAAGTCGCTACCTTCTAATTCCAAAAAAGGCTCAACCTGGATGGGTTGTTGGGCAGCGGATTTCTTGAAGCGCAGGATGGCGGAATTGACTACCCGGTAGGTCTTTCCAACCTCCTCCAGCGCGCCACGCAAGTCTGTCGTCGCGGCCGAATCAGACGCGAACACATCCCCAATGTGCCGGACCTCAGAGGTGAGAGCCTGCATTCTGGAGACGATGCTTACTGAAAAGGGGATCGTCCCTTTGATGTCGCTAGCCAGCGTCGGCATGTATTGCATGCTAGGGCCAAGGGCCACCAAGTCTCGAACGCGGCCTAGTAACTTGCTCAACTCCGGATGGTCGCCCCCGGTCCATCCCTCTAACTTCGCATGTTCCATCTGGCCAAATCCCAGCGGAATCTTCAAATCCTTATCCAGGACAACCGGGAGTACGATGCCCTTATCTTTGACCCGCGTTACCTCGTCGAGGACCCATGCCCTGGTGACAGACAACTGGGTCCAAACAACAATAAGGCACGAGGCAGCGTCCAGCGCCGCATCAATGTCAGCGCGGAACGAACGTCCAATCGTGAGATCGTCATCCCACCAGACCTTGAATCCGGCTCCCGTCAGCGTGTCCAGGAGCTTGCACACGCGGTCCAGATCGTCGTGAGCATAGCTGACAAAAACCGATCCGGTTGAGGTGCTCTTATCTGGCATTTGACTATCTCCGGCGGTAATTGTAGGCGAACCTCTCTGGTGAGCGGTAACTTATTAAGTCGCCTTCGGAAAAATGACCGACCGTCGTTTCCGGACGTGCTTGTTGGAGCGTGGAAGGAAAAATGGCCGACTGTGTGATTATTCCGGCAGCGTTTGCGACAGGACTCGCGCCACGTTTTCGCCCATGATGAGCCGGATGTCGTGCTCCGACATACCCTGCCGCATGAGCGCTTCGGTAATGAGGACCAGGCCGCTGGCATCGAACGGCTCCGTCACTGCCCCATCGAAATCCGAGCCCAGGCCGACGTGTTCCGGCCCCACGACTCCGACGGTGTAGCGAATGGCGGCAGCGATGGCGGTGGCGTCCTGCCCGCAGGTGGCCACATCCCAAAAGCCGATGCCGATCACGCCACCGGTGGCAGCCACGGCCCGAAGCTGGTCGTCGCTGAGATTGCGGTTGTTGTCGCAAACACCCTTCACCCCGGTGTGCGAGACGACCACAGGCTTGGTAGCCATCGCGGTCACGTCGCGCAGAGTGTCGGGCGAGGCGTGCGCGAGGTCAATCAACATGCCGCGCGCTTCCATCTGCTTCACCCATTCGCGGCCCAGCGGAGTGAGTCCGCCTCGCGTGACCCCCGCAGCCGCACCGCCAATCGCGGTGTCAGTGAAGTGAGTGGGCGCCATCATGCGGAACCCGGCGGCGTAGAGCACGTCGAGGTTCTCCAGCTTCCCTTCCAGAGGCTGAGCGCCCTCGCTCCCCAGAAACGTTGCGATCACGTGCGATCCGGCAGCACGCATTTTCAAAAAGTTGGCCAGGTCGCCGCGCGTTCTGAGCAGCAGCAGCGCCCGGTTGGATTGGTCCACAAACTGTTGCATGCGCTGCGCCTGGTAGAGCGCTCGCTCCTTGGGACTCACGAGCGCCTTGAGGGGCCAGCCCTGAGCAATTCCGAGATAGGGCAACAGGTCGGTGGAGTCGTCATTGCGATCGATGTTCAGATTGCGGGGCACGGTGGAAACCACGGTGAAGGCCTGCAATCCGACGTTCCCCACGAGCATGCGCGGCAGATCGATGTCGCCGGCATTGCTGGGGAGGAGCAGATTGCGCCCCCAGAGGAGCGTGTCCGCATGCATGTCGGCAACCAGCAGAGTGCGATGCAGGGCCTCGGCTTCCGCAGACACATGATAAGGACCGCGTTTCAGCACGCGATTCATTCGGCGTTCCACGATGGACGGCGCCATCAGGCGCGCCAGCACGAAGAGACAGCCGAGTACCACCGCGACGACCAGCGCTCGTTTCATCGCCATGAGCGTAACACCAGATGAAGAGACGTGCAGCGGGCTCCCGTTTAGGCCTGGCTCTCGACGAATTCCATCTCCGGGCTTATGGTTGAGGCGAGCAAAAGGGAGACGCCTTGGGAAATATCCTGCTGGAGATTGTTGTCTCGACGGTGGAGGACTGTGTCGCGGCCGAGAGCAGCGGTGCCGATCGTATTGAGTTATGCGCGGCGATTGGCACTGGCGGACTCACGCCTTCGCTGGGCACTCTGATCGAAGCGAAAAAGCATGTGCGAATTCCGCTACTGGCGATGGTGCGCCCTCGAGCCGGTGGGTTTTGCTACTCCGAATCGGACTTCGCAGTCATGCGGCGCGACGCCGAGGCCCTGCTGGAGCATGGCGCCGATGGCGTCGTTGTCGGCATCCTGCATGCCGACGGACACGTTGACACCCAGCGCTGCGGCAAGTTGCTGGAACTCGCGGGAGAAAGGCAGACGGTCTTCCATCGCGCCTTCGACGTGGTGCCTGATCCGTCTCGCGCCCTGGAAGAATTGATCGATCTAGGCTTCACCCGCGTGCTCACCAGCGGGCAACAGAAAACCGCGTTGGAAGGCAGCGACCTGCTGCGCCGTCTGATCGTCCGCGCGGGTCAGAAGCATTGAAGTATTACCCGGCGGAGGAGTCCGAGCCCACAATGTGCGCCAATTGGTCGAGGTAACCGGATGCTCGCAAGTCCACTTGACGGCTTTTTCCGCGCGAATCGACCCCTCGACCTCCACTTCGCCGTTGAGTTTTGGCGGCATTCCAGGCGCCCCATCGTCGTCGTATGAGCATGTAGATCACGAAAGCGTGCGGCGAATGAGAGAGACGTTGGAAGCCATCGTCGAACGGGCAGGATGACGGCGGGTGAGCAGGCAACTACGGTTGTTCAGCCGCAGAAACCTCCGAAAGAACCGATTTTGCCGCTTGCGCCCCAGTCACAGGTCAACTAGCATTCGGGATTAAGCGTTGCCGCCTTGCGCGGCATCGCTCCATTCGGGGCACCGATCTCTCGATGAATAGCCAACCGTTGTCGGATGGTTCCGGGCCTTGACAGCGTCGGGTTGTTGGTTGTGCCAATGATGGGGGACCCCGCTGTTTCCGCACGGATTTCCTGATAAGATTCCGTGGTTCGTGCAACCACGAAAAACCTGGGACCAGGCGCCAGCATTCAGGCTGAAGCAGCAGATCAAGCAGACAGGTGAACATGGCAATCGTAACGCAGCAACGAACGACGACGTCGAACGCTCCTGATTCCGGGCAGAACTATCGCGGCCCGCTGGCGATGGTGACCACGCTGTTCTTCATGTGGGGATTCCTTACCTGCCTGAACGACATCCTGATCCCCCACCTGAAGGCGATCTTCGACCTGAGCTATGCGCAGGTGAGCCTGGTTCAGTTCTTCTTTTTTGGAGCCTATTTTATCTTCTCGATTCCGTCCGGCTGGATCGTCGAAAAGATCGGCTACAAGTCCACCATGGTCGGCGGCTTGCTCCTGATGGCGATCGGCGCGCTGCTGTTCATTCCGGCGGCAATGGTCCCATCGTACGGATTGTTCCTGTTCGCATTTGGCGTGCTGGCGGCCGGGATCACGGCACTACAGGTGTCGGCCAATCCGTACGTGGCGGTGCTCGGTCCGGCACGAACAGCATCGAGCCGGCTGAATCTGACGCAGGCATTCAATTCACTGGGAACAACGGTTGCGCCCTATTTCGGCGGCCTCTTGATTCTGGCCAGTGCTCCGAAAACCATGGAGGAAATCCGCCAGATGGCGCCTGACGCGTTGCAGGCCTACCGCATCGGGCAGGCCTCGTCGGTCAAGCTTCCCTACCTCGTGATCGCAGCGGCCCTGATCGTGCTGGCGGTGGTGATCGCACTTTACAAGCTGCCGCGCATCCCCGAGGCCGAAGGTGGCCACGCCGCGGAGCACGGCGTCCACGACCATGTCTGGCGGCATCCCAATCTGGTGATGGGCGCGGTCGGCATCTTCACTTATGTGGGAGCCGAGGTAGCGATCGGCAGCTTTCTGGTCAACTACATGCACGAACCCAATATCGGCAACCTGGCGCTTGAAGTCGCGGCCGGTTATCTGTCGTTCTACTGGGGCGGCGCCATGATTGGCCGCTTCATCGGATCAGCGGTGCTGCAGAAAGTTCCTACGCGTGTCGTCCTCGGGTTCAACGCGGTCGTGGCGTTCCTCCTAATTTGCATCTCCATGCTGACCTATGGCCATGTGGCGATGTGGACGATCCTGCTGATCGGGTTCTTCAACTCGATCATGTTCCCCAGCATCTTTACTCTGGGTATCGAGGGCCTGGGTCCGTTGACCGGGGAAGGTTCGGGGGTGCTGATCGCCGCCATCGTCGGTGGCGCGATCATTCCGCTGATCACCGGAAAGATTGCGGACATCTACGGCATTCACCACGCGTTCGTCATTCCGGCGATCTGCTACCTGTACATCCTGTTGTTCGCCATCAAAGGTCAGCCGCTGAAGCGGACTGGCTCTCTGGCAACACCGTAAACACGGCATTCGCGCACACCGGCCGCAGACTTCGGTTTGCGGCTGTTGTGTTTTCAGATGACCACATGCGGATTCGCTTCTTCCTTGGCGGGGGGTGATGCCTTCGTGCATCTGGCCGAAACTGCAAAGTTTTGCCCAAAATGGAACGTGCCGCACGCGGCCAACGACTGCGATCACATACAATTCGCCCCGGAGCTGTTCGAATTACAACAAGATCCCAACATTAGGAACGCGAGGAGGTTCGTCATGCACAGCAGTCCTTCGCGCATCTTCGCCTACTGTCTGTTCACGGTCTTGTTCTTCTGCCTTGCAACGCCAACTTGTGCAAATGCAGATGTCACCATCATTCCCTGGATGACTGGAACCTTTTGGAGTTTTTCCGACTATACTTTCGGGGTTGGCGGTACCTCACCAGATGGCCAGTGGTTCTTCGGTATTTCCGCGTACCCTAATTATCAAATTCCTCCATTGACTTGGGAATGCGATGAATTCGTATGTTACGGACAGGGATGGGGTTCAATCGACGATGGCCCCGTGTTCGGGGAAATCACGCGCTTGAACGTATATGAAGCCGGCTATATGGGCGTCATTACCGGCGGCTCCATATACAAACAGGAATGGATCTACGGGGAAGAGGACCACCGGTGGACCCAGTTCTCCTTCGATTTCACTGGCGCTTGGACGAATGGTTGGCACACGTTCGGGAATGTGTACGCGTCCTGGTCGAGCGACTCCGAGCCGTATTGTGAGTTCTACATGACGACCTATGCCACCCCGGAACCAGCCACGATCGTGCTCCTCGGGTCAGGACTAGCAGGATTGGTGGTTCGGCTGAAACGCAGAAGCTAGCAGGAGTTTGCCCCTTCTGGGCGCAGTGCTAATAGTGCGAGGTGCGGGTTTGATTCTTCTTCAGCGGCGGTGACACCTTCAGGGAGCTGGCCGCCGTTGTACTCGGCCAGTCGGTTCTTCCACTTCAAGAATTCGGTGATGGTTTGCGGCTCGATGCGCACTTCCACTCGCCGCAAACTGGCCAACAGCAGGTTCATCTCTTTCATCACGCCGACTTCGCTGCGCAGATCGATGCGGCCCGGCTTCACCGTCATGCGCACTTCACGCCCGCTGAGTTCCAGCAGGCCCCAGTGTTTGGGCAATTCGTCTGCAGCGATCATGCCCGCCGGAGCCATATAAAAGCGCTGACATCCCATTCCGTCTTCCGGCTTTTGGCGGAATGGCTTGTTAGCGTCGGCCAGAAAATCCGCGCGCGAAGCCTTGCACTCTACCAGCACCGACTTGCAGAGTCCCTTCCATGCAATGATGTCGGGCACTTCGCCGGTGGCACAGTATTGTTCGGCGAGGATGATTCCGCATTTGTAGCGGCGGCGCAGCCACTCGGTAGCGCGGACAACCAGTTGCGCATGCTTAGCGTCGGGAGAGGACGACTTCGTTCCCATGCGGTAGTTGTAACCCGAAATCCCATCCAAAGGGAGTATCCGAGCAGTGGCCCGCCCAACAGCAGCGAGCCACGAGAAGCGCCAGCCGCAGGGAAAGGTTCGTCAACAAGGTAAGTTCGACGAGTGTAGTCCCAGAATTGCACGCCGGGAACTCCTCCGCGATTGTGAGGAGTCGACATGTCAAGCACTTACGCAACTGGTCAATTTGGCATGGCACTTGCTCAATACCAGCATGAAGTACGGAAAAATCTGTTGGAGGTTACGTAATGACCAGATCGAAATTCCCCATGCTTTTCACGCTTCTTGCGGTTGCGGCGGTTTTGTTCTTGCTGCAGCCGGCAGTAGTAGCGTTACAGGAGCCAACTTCAAACCCTGCTGCGTCACAACAGCAGCAAGAGCCGGCCGCGACACCGATGGCGGCGCCGCAAGCGTCAGCATCATCTCAGACGTTTGCCGGCAAGATCGCCAAAGCGGGCAGTAAGTTCGTGCTGAAGGATTCAGCCACCAAGGCGACCTACGCGCTGGATGATCAGGACAAGGCCAAGCAGTTTGACGGCCAGAGCGTCAAGGTCACTGGCAAGTTGGATGAGCAGACCCACACCATCCAAGTCGCAAGCATTGAGCCCGCCTTGTAGCTTGGCGTGACGTGGCGGGGGAGAAGCGAAATGCGATCTCCCGCCGCGCGTCGCCAGACTTGCTTCGACCGCATTGCAAGTTGCCGGCGACCTCAACTATGGACTACACGAGAATGAAACCTCACGTTCCCACAATTTGATGTTGTGGCTCGAATCAGAGCCCGGAGGTGCGCGTGCCTGATACTCAATCGGAATTGAATCTGGATGCTTTCTTTCGTAACGTCGCACAATCTCGCCAGTCAGCGCTCCTGCTTGACTACGACGGGACGCTTGCTCCCTTCCGCCGGGACCGCTACCAGGCATTTCCGTATCCAGGAGTGACCGCGCTATTGGAGGGCATCATGGACACGGGACGCACGCGGCTCACTGTGATCACTGGCAGGCGCGCGCACGAGGTGATCCCGCTACTGGATCTTTCTCCCGCGCCGGAAATCTGGGGAGGCCACGGTCTCGAGCGGCTGCACAGTAACGGGACCTACGAACCTCCGGATGTCGATGCCTACACGTTCGACGCGCTCTGCGAAGCGGACCAGTGGATCGATAGTTTGAAGCTGCACCACCTCACCGAGCACAAGCCCGGTGGCCTGGCCGTGCATTGGCGGGGACTCAGCGACTACGAAGCGCAGGAGATTCGAAACAAAGTCCTGCTTGGCTGGTTGCCCATCGCCGACCGCGCCTGCCTGGCGCTTGACCACTTCGATGGCGGCGTCGAGATCCGCGCGGCTCACTGCAACAAGGCCGATGTCGTTCGCAGCGTCCTCACAGAGATAGCAACCGACGCACCCGTGGCGTATCTCGGCGACGATCGGAGTGATGAGGACGCTTTCGACGCTATGCGCGGTCGCGGTTTGCGGGTATTGGTGCGCCCCCGCTGGAGGGACACCGCAGCCGACCTCTGGCTTCGGCCTCCCACGGAGTTGCTCGCCTTCCTGAACAATTGGCTACAGGCGTGCTGGCGCGTTCCAGCCAGCCAGTTGCCGGGCCAATGGGACCTCCGCCGCGCAGGCTAGAGTAATTTTGGTGTTGCTGTGTCTCTCATGTGAAACAAACGCCCGGTGCAGTACGCACTCCAGTCCGCAATGCGGTGAGTCTCGCTGCGCGGGACGCCATAAGAAAGCCCAGCGTTTTTAACGCTGGGAAACCGTGAGTGTGAAACCTCGAGTCCACTGGGGACGACAAACCCCGCGCGGACTTCAGCCCGAGCGCCGCGCTACGGCCGCTGGCTGGATATGGCAACTCCGGCACCGTTCTAGCTGCGGGAACAGCGAAAATCAAAGCCGTCATCGTGATAATGCAGCGTCGCTGCATTCGGCCAGGTGCGTATTCGTTCGTTCCTCGTCGGTGGCGGACTGCATCGCGAGCGCCGGATGCCGTGGAGGTTATCGTGTAAGATCGAACCTTCGCATGGCGGTCATGATCCAGGCAGAGGATGTGCGCAAGACCTACCGAATTGGCAAGGTTGATGTGCCGGCGTTACGGGGAGTATCGCTGCAGGTCGAGCATGGCGAGTTTGTGTCTATCGTCGGACCTTCCGGTAGCGGCAAATCGACCCTCTTCTACATTCTGGGAGGGCTCACGCACGCCGATGGCGGCCGCGTATCCATCGATGGCGTCGATTTCACGGCCCTCTCCGACGCGGCCCGGACTCGCGTCCGCAAGCTGAAGATCGGCTTCGTCTTCCAGAAATTCAACCTCCTGCCGACGCTGTCCGCGAAGGGGAACATCGACATCGCGCGCGACATCGCCGGTGCCCAGGCCGGCTACGACCGCGAACACATCGAGCGCATTACCCGGCTGCTCGGTATCGACAGGCGGATGAAGCATCGTCCCGCCGAATTGAGTGGAGGCGAGCAGCAACGCGTGGCGATCGCGCGGGCCCTGGCTAACAAACCCGCGATCGTGCTGGCCGACGAACCCACCGGAAACCTCGACTCGGAGAATTCGGCGATCGTGCTCGAAATGCTGCGGCAATCCAACAAAGAATTTGGTCAGACGGTGCTGATGATCACGCACAATCCTGAAGCCGCCGAGTATGGCGATCGCATCGTCCACATGCGCGACGGAACCATCGTGCCGCCCGAGCGCGACCCACAGTGGAGCGGCGCGCACCACGATTGATGCGGCTTTCCGCATTTGCCGCCCTATTCATGGTTTCGTTATAATCGAGGGACCGAGCGGGAGTAACTCAGTGGTAGAGTGCGACCTTGCCAAGGTCGAAGTCGCGGGTTCGACCCCCGTCTCCCGCTCCAGAAATTCCAACCCTCGCCCCGGGCGAGGGTTTGTTGCCTGGCCCTTCCCGAGGGGCGCGGTCGCCAAGTGGTAAGGCCGAGGTCTGCAAAACCTCTATCGGCGGTTCGATTCCGCCCCGCGCCTCCAGTTTTCGTGGCTGCGAATGGCGCGCTGGCTGTGACCTGAATCACAGCCAGATGTTAGCCAGGTCCGGCATCATTTTGTCCAAGTAGTTATGGATTCCTTTTCGATTCTCACCAACCGCAGGCGCGCGATTATCGCCCTCATTCACACAGTGTTCTTTCTCTGCATCGCGGCCCTGCAAACAGCCCTGTCGCACGCCGCGAAGTTCTCGTTGCATGGCAATAAAGTGACAGGGGGAATCGTCCTGCTCACCATCTACATTATCGTGACCACGGTGCTTCTGATCTTATTGCGTGTGGCCGATTGCGCCACCGAGAAACTCTACTTCGCGCTGTGCGCCACCAGCGCCGGGCTGGGATTCCTGCGGATCCTTCTGGGTGACCCTGTGCTCCATGCCGGCGTGTTGCGGGTCTGCCTGTTGTCGGGGGCCGTGGTGGTGGGGGTGATGATCCTGCGTATCCACTCGGGGCGCGAGCTTGCGGTGGAGACCGTCGAAGCGGAGTAGCGTCTCTGACGCCTTGACCCTACCTTGTGGGTTCCCCCATCCTGGTCCCGAATTGCCTGTGGTTACCTTCGTACCCTGCGACCGCTGATTTCCCTGGCGCTTCGCTCTCCCTACGCTTTACAACCAGTCTGTGGGGCCAGGGTACAGGTGTCTCTGGCCAGTCCGCGCCAGTCCGCGGGCAATGACCGCTCTTTGACAATTTCCATAATGGCACCGTTGGATGCTTGCGACTGCCGAAAATCACCCACTAACCCCAATGCAATGATATGGATAGCTATAACTATATTTAGATACAGTCATTTGCAACGATTTTCCGCCCAAATGATTGATTCTAAACAGTCGTGAAAAATAAATTTTCGGCGATTCGCACTCATCCGGCCGCGATTCTCGCCCTCGCACTCAGCAATTCAAGCACCTCTGGACCGGCCTTGTCCGCTGGAGTCTGGCCGTCATCGTTGCGCAGGGAGGGGTCGGCTCCGGCATCAAGCAGGGCTTTCGCCATCTCGACATTGTCGTGAGCGGCGGCGGCGTGCAGTGCGGTATATCCGGCCATCTGGCGCGCATTGGGGTCGGCTCCGGCGAGGAGAACCATCTGCACCAGGTCGGCGCGGCCTGATGCGGCGGCGCTGTTGATGACCGCGACCTTCATCGAGTTCTTCGCGACCGCATTGGGGTCGGCCCCGACTCGCAGCAGTTCGGCGGCCGCTTCGGGCTGAGCGAAGAACGCCGCCAGGTGAAGTGCCGTGAAGCCGTCATTGCTGAAGCTGTTCGCCAGTCCGGTATCGCCTGAAAGCAGCGCGCGCAGACGCGGAAGATCGCCCAGGGTGGCAGCCTCAAAGACGTCGAGGTCTCCGATTGCGGAGCGAAGGACTTCGGCGATCTCGCGGCGGCCTTCGTAGCGCGCCTGCATGAGCGCGGAAACGCCGGCTTCACTGCGGGCACGGGCCACAGCAGGATTGGCGGCGATGAGTCGCTGGACTTTGTCGCGGTCGTTGTCGTGGATGGCCTGAAAAAGTTCCTGGGACATGTTCTTCTCCACAATAGTTAGCATTGCTAACTAAATTCTCTTGCGCTACACTACAACAACACGAGATCGAATGCAATGGCGAAGATCCAGAAAGAACTACTGGAGCTGGCGGACGGACTGCACTCAGCCGCCATCCATCTGCTGCGGCAGGTAAGGGTGGAAGACCGCTCCTCCGGCATCGGTCCGGCGCAGTTGTCGGCGCTGTCAGTGCTGGTCTTCGGCGGCAGCATGTCGCTGAAGCGCCTGGCCGAAGTCGAGCAGGTCAAGCCCCCGACCATGGTGCGGATCGTGCGCGGACTGGTGGATCAACGACTGGCGACTCAGTCGTGCCGACAAGAAAGACGGCCGCAAGATCGACATCTCGGCGACGGCTCGCGGGAAATCGCTGATGATGCGGGCCCGCGAGCGGCGAGTGGACGCGCTGGCAAGAGCATTGAACGCCGTGGCCGATGAAGAGAAAGAGAAGCTGCGGGCGGCATTGGAGGTGCTTAGAAAGCTGCGCGTGCCGCCGCCCGCCTCGTGATCCGCATCTCAAAGTTTCGATCTTGCGGACAGGGGACACGCGAGCGCTGGCGCTGGATTTCCGCCCACGAACGCGATAGCTTAGAAGCAGGGCGCGGTACCCAAGTGGTAAGGGAGAGGTCTGCAAAACCTTTATGCGTGGGTTCGATTCCCACCCGCGCCTCCAATCTCACAGGCCTGACGGTGCGCGAGAGAGGTCCCTCACTGCGTTCGGGATTTCGGCTGCAGGCTCCCGCTCCGCTCACGCCTGCATACGCCTCAAGTTCGATTCCCACCCGCGCCTCCAGCCTATTCAAGCTTCAAAGTATTCTCACGTCATTGCGGTGGACCTTCTTGCCCCGCGCGCAGCTTCCACAGAATCTGCCGCAGCATGCCCAGCCACAGCTCGGCGTCGCGCGCGTTCAGGTCCATGCGGCGAACCAGGCGGCGCACTTTCTCTTCAGAAGCCGCGATGCTTGCTGGAGTGAGGTAGCCACTGATACTCAAAGCTTCCATCAGAGACGCAGTGACACGCTCGACGTCGCCCGCGGTGGCCATCTCGGGCCGTTCCTGTGGGACGATCGTCTTGTTGTCGCGCGCCAGTTCGTAAAGGGTGACCGCCACCGCCTGCCCCAGATTCATCGAGACATGTTCATCGCGGGTTGGAATGTTCATCAGCCAGTGGCAGTGGCTCAGGTCGTCGTTGCTGAGGCCAAACTTTTCCGAGCCAAAGAGCAAGGCGATGGGTGCCGACGCCAGTTGCTGACGGATAAGAGCTGCACCTTCGTCGAGCCTGCGGAGGGGATGCTGCAGCTCTCGGTGCTGGATCGACGTAGTGCCGACGACCAAGCCGCAGTCGGCGACCGCCTCGGCAACGCTCTGGTATTCTTCAGCGCTGGCCAGCAGGCCCGCTGCGCCCATGGCGGAGCGGGCTTCGCGAAACGCCAGATCGTATGGATTGACCACGCGCAGCCGCAGGAACCCGAAGTTGCTCATGGCGCGCGCGGCAGCGCCGAGGTTGAGAGGATTGCGCGTCTCTACCAGCACGACTCGCAAGTGATCGAATTCAACAGGCAGCCCCAAGAGGCCTTATTCTACGATACCCGCGAGAGGCGCTCGCGAGTCCGACAAAAACCGCCGTGCAAGGGCAGACACAAACCAAATCTGCATTACTCGAGCATGAATTCGATGTACAAAGGCTCGATTTTAACGTGATTCGCGGTCTGCTGCGCCTTGGTCCAGGCCGACCATTCGGCGTCGGTGCCCATGCCCGCAAACTCGGATTCGGTGCCGCGGGTTCCCTTCTTGACGTTCGCGGCCCATCCGATGTCGGAGCGCACCACCCGTCCCTGGCAACTTTCGAGTAACCGACGGTAGAGCTGGCGGGCCGGCATCTTCCACGTGCCCTTCGGGCTGCGCCCCAGCGCCACCTCGCGGTCCACGGGGATGAATGCCGTAAGTTCCGGCTGCGAGGTCATCATCTCCAGTCCCTTGGCTTTCGCTGTCGCGTTGTGACTGGAGTGATGTCCGACTTTGTAGAACACGGTGCGCTCCAGCAGGTCTTTGGCGACAACGGGAGCCGTCTTGCCACTCGCGCCCGTCACCTCCCACTTGATGGAAGGATCGTGCCACGACAGCCAGTTGCCTTCCTGGGCATCGCCGGGGAAGAGCAGGACCTTGCCGTCACCAATGCGCTCGATGGCGATCACCAGGCTGGTGTTGTTGGTGAACTTGTCGAGCTGAATGGCGAGGCTGGACGCCGCGTTCAGCCAATCAGCGTCGATCGAGCGCCAGGACTGCGAGCGGTCCAGGTAGGTCGTGGCAAACGCATCCGAGATACGCGGATCGGTACGGGCCAGTCGGAACCGGGCATCAAAGGGCGCGTCGCCGGTCGAATCGTCAGCAGGTCCCGGATTTCTTGTCCGCGCCCATCCGCAGCAGGGCCGCGCGAGTGAGGGCGGTCAAGGCATAGAGTTCAGAACTGCCGTGCTCGCCCGTGTCGTGAATGGCGTCGAGGTCACGAGGCGGCCCCAATATGTAGAAACGGAAGCCTGGAAGCCAATCCAGTTCGATCGCTGGCTCTCCGGGATTTCGATATGCGGCTTGTTTCGCCAGGTTCCGCGCGATGTCCATGGAGTTCGTTGCCGCCGCCATAAAGGTCGCGCCACCGACCTGTCCCGCGGCGGGCAACGTTACCGAATTCTCGCCGAAGAATCCCAGCAGCGACTCCACTGCCATTGCCGTTTCGTCATCGCTGCCGCTCGCACGCAAGGCTTGTGCCGACGCTTTCACCGCGATGGCCATGTCATCGCGCGACTTGGTTAGCTTCTTCGCCAAAGCATCTTTGGGATCTTCGGTCCAAGCCATCCAGACGTGGTCGATGTGCTTGCCTTTGGTGGGGCTGAACTGATCGCTCAGCCTAGAGATACCCGACAGATGGTCCTGATGCTGGTGGGTAGCGACCACCAGGTGGAGATGTCCGTTCGTGGTCTTGTCGATGTCAGCTATCACCTCGGGGAGCTTGACGTCGGTGGATTTCGAGCCGAGTGTGCCGCAATCGATCAGAGCATGTTTTTCCTCGGCGCCGGGGTAGAACGTCAGCAGGAAGCAGTCTCCCAGGCCCTGGCGGTACATGCGTACCCGCAGTTTGGGCAGGTTGATGGATACTTTCGTCTTCGGCTTTGTCGGCGTGGACTTCTTCTTGCGTACGGTTTTTGCGGGGGGAACCGGTCGTGCCCGGCTGACGCGCCGCGCGCCTGCCTTTGACTTCTTGCTGGCCTTGCGTGGATTGGTTGCCATGGTTGACCTCGCTCACAGTCCGCGGTGCAGGAGCGCAAAGGGCTCGCGCTCGGGATGATTGGGATCGGTGTTAACGTACGTGGCGCGTGCGCTGGTCAGGCGTGCCATCGCGAATCCCTGCTGCTGGGCCAGCCGGCTTCGGCTCTTCAGGTTCTTGCGTATGCAGTACTTAATGACCTTGCCGCGCAGGTCGGCCACGATGCTCGAACCGCCCTCGAAGACCATCTTGGGACCGTCGGGATCGCCGGCATCCGCGGGGACTTCCGACGATTGCAGTACCGTCACCAGCAGTTGCGGCACCACGCCGCCGTCAGGCTTGCTGCGCAAAGCGAAACGCGCGGCGTGGACCTCGAACTTCCGATCGGGATCGAGGCCCATGTACTCGGCGTCGGCACGGTTTCCCTTCTTGAAGTGCGCCTCCAACCAATTGTGCAATTTTTTGCGGACGGAGCGCTGCAGATCGAAAAGAGTTTCGCGCTCGCTGCGATTTTCGTTCGCCTGCACGAAGATGTATTGCAGGACTTCACCCCGGAGTTGTTCGAAGAGGGGCGCCAGCTTACCGGAGTACGCCGTCTCGTCGTTCTCCGGAGTGCGCCAGATCAAGCTGTCTACGCTCATAGTGCGTACGTCGGGCGGATAAATGCCGCGACGGCGAAACGCCTCGATAAATGCGACGCGATAGCGGAGGCGATCGTCCTCAACCAGGTCGTAGTCAGCGGTGATGATGGCCCGCAGGTATTCGCCAAACGTGATATCCACCGGTGGACAGTAATCGAGGGCGCGAATGCACATGGTCAGCACGTGTTGTGCCGACTTTGAAGCTTCCGCTGCCAGCCGTTCAACAAGGTCGGGATGGATTGCGCCCGGTCCCAGCACACCGCTTCCCGAGGTGGCCAGGCGCAACAAATCGGCGGTGCGGCGCTCATAGATGGCGAGAAAGGCATCGAAGACCGCCGCTACCAGTATGGCTCCGCGATCATGGGGTTCGGCGGTCGCCTCGTACGCCGTGGGAAGAGGCTCTTGCCGCTTCCACACCTTTCCTTCCCATGTCCCAATCGCCTCGCGCAGGGCGCCGCGCATCCCGGTGGCGTGCCCGAACTGTCCAGCCAACTGGCCCAGCAGCGTCTGGTGACTCGCGAAGTCTCCCTTGGCGGTGGCGATCTGGTCCCGCAGAATCTCAGGAAACGTGAAGTGCTGCAGAAGCGCGACCACGTCCGCAAATCCTTCGTGAAAGGCAAGCACATCGGGATTGGTGGCGTTGACGAACTTGCGGTGCATGCCGTCGAGCAGGGCATGCGTGGTCTCGTGCGCCACGATGTCCTGCGAGAGGCAGGTGAAGACCATGCCGCCCGGCAACTGTTCGCCGGTGTTGTCGTCATCGGCATTGAAGTAGCCGAACAGCAGCGCGACCTTTTCCGGCGAATAGTAGGCATTGGCCTCGCGCAGGGCGTGCGGATAGACGCGCAATTGCGGAATGAACACGGAATCGTCTTTTGGACCCTTATTGCGGTCTCGAACCGGCCGCCACAGGGTCTTGCGTCCGAGCGCATGTTCGAAGTTGTGGATCGTCAGCCGCGACACCGCATAGACCATCTGCTGATGAAATTGCGGAGTGCCTTCACTGGGCGCCAATCCATCCTGCGCCAACAACGAAGGATCGTCGAGGTTTACCGGCTCGTAGAAAGAACCACTGCCGGGATCGACATCGATCACGTGGAGATATTCTCCGAGCGGCCCGGGCTGCAGCCGCTCCCAGGGCAGCTTGATCATGACCTCGCTGATAGGCGCGGTCTCATAGTCCATGGCGAGGCTGGGATCGGTCGAAAACGCCCGCAGACAGCGGAAGGGCGGGTCCGGTGTCGCGTTTCTGCTCGCAACTTTTGGTGGCTGGGTCGTGGGCTTCGCAGCCGCCGTCTGGGACGGTCTAGTGGCAGGTGCAGCGGCCTGCGGTGGCCTGCGTGCTGGTGTCGCCATGGGTGGCTCCTTTCGTGCTGAGAGGTGGCAACTTGCTGGAGCTGATAACCACCGAAACAATATCAAAAGTTTAACCCATGGCGGAGGAAAGTAACGCCCTTGTAGCCGAGCCGTCTCGAATTGAGAGCAGTCGCGGCCTGCGGCAGAGCAAAAAGACAGTTATTCGGGCAGCGGCTGGTTGGTCAGCAGGAAGTTCCCAGCGTTTTCCCTGACGACATGCAACTTTGTGCCTCCCACCAAGCTTTCGATGTGCGGCATGTCCGATCCGTAGGCCAGCAGATACCAACGGGACGGTAGGTTCCAAAGCTCGACAAACTCGTCGTCCCCGATGAAGACGTGTGGCGCGTCCGGAGCGTAGGAGCCATATTCCAGATTTGCGCCGCGACCGTTCAAGAGCAGGACCGGACGGTTGGTGTAGAAATACACGGAAGAAAACGCGTAATAACGGTGGCCCCCGATCAGCCCGCCGGGCGGGCTGTGCTGGAGCGCGACAGCCAACGGGTAAGAGCCCAGATAGGGATCGAAAGTGACGAGCGCAATGCGCGCGGCCCAGAGAAACACGATCATGCAGACGGCGAGAGCCAGTACCGTCTTGCGCAGGTTTGAGCGCCACAACACCAGCGCCACTGAGGCGGAGCCGAAAGCCGCGGCCGCGATTCCAAGCGGCAGTTTAAGGTAGGCGAAACCATCCAGTGTCAGGTCGAGGATGTGTCCCATAGAGAGCGTATACACCTGCGGATGATGCACCAGGGCGCTGGAAATATCGCCCACCGCGGGTATCCGCCAGACCAGCGCAAGTATCGCCGCCAGCGCGAGGAATAGCGCGGCCATGATCCCAGCCAGTACGCGCGACCCGATGCGAATCCAGCGGCCGCCCGCGGCCAGCGCGGAGCCGATCAGCAACGCCAGCGCCGGATAGATCGGCATGGAGTAATACTCCTGCGTGGTGGAGAAAGTAAAGAAAACCATAACCACCGCGACCCAGCAGACAGCCATCAGCCGCGCACGTCCGGCGCGCGTCGTCGGCTGGTACGACAATGTGGGAGTTCCCAGCAGATAGACGGACCACGGAAACAGCCACACCAGGTTCAGCGCCCAGAATAGCGCCCGTGGGACGGTGTTATAGTCGCGCGGGTAACGACGATTTAGAAAGCGCAGCAGGTGTTCGTTGAAGAAGTAGAACCAGAAGAAGCCGCGATACTCGCCCGGACCGCTGTGCATCGAGAATGCAAAGTAGGGTGGATTGCGCAGCGTCGCCAACACATGCCAGGGCAGCGCAATGACTAGCGCCACCACGATTGCCAGAAAGACGTGTAAACGCCGCCACGCAGCCAGCGAAAACAGTTGGCGAGTGATTGCCATGTACGCAAATCCCGCGAGAATTGGAAAGACGATGGCGATTAGTCCTTTGAGCAGCAGGCCCAGTCCCATGCAGATGCCGAGTACGATCGACCACTTCCGCAGATCTTGCTCGTCGGGCTCGAGCAGGCGCAACCAGGCCCAGATCGCGCCGGTAATCGTGAGGGTGACGATGGCGTCGGGGATCAGGATGCGGGTAAAGAGAAACAGCCCCGCGCAGGTGGCCAGTGCCACTCCTGAGTACAGCGCAGCATCGGCATCGAATGCCCAGCGCGCGAAGCGATAGGTAACCCAGCACAGCAGGATACAGGAGAACGCGAGCGGCAGGCGCGCGACCCAGTCGTGTACTCCCAAGATGCGGAACGAAACCGCCATCATCCAATAGATCAGCGGCGATTTTTCGAGGTAGGCGACGCCATCGAGACGGGCGGTGACCCAGTCTCCCGAGGAGAGCATGTTGCGGGCGATTTGCGCCTGCACGGCGTCAACGTCGTCCACCAGGCGAGGAGGACTGATAACGCCGACGAGAAAGACCAGGCTGGCGGCGGCAACAACGATCCAGCCTAACCGCCGACTGCGACCAGCGGCTTGGCCGCTTCCGATTCCTCGATTGCCGTTTCGATATTCCAACGTTTCATCCAGATGAACAGGACCAGCAGGCCCCATAGGTGATACCCCAGGTTCGCTCGCCGCTCCAGGTGATCTTCGAGCAGTTGACGGACATAGGGCCAGTGGAAGAGTTTGCTCGACGTGATCGCATTCTCGGAAAGCGTTTCCAAAAGTAATGGCCGCAGTACCCCACGAAACCATTCGTGGATAGGAATATCGAAGCCAATCTTCGGCCGGGTCAGCACTGACGCCGGAAGCTTGTTCTGCATCAGGCGGCGCAAGACGTACTTCGACTTCGATCCGTGCAGCTTGAAATCCTCGGGCAGGCGCGCCGCGAAATCGACGATGCGGTCATCCAGAAACGGAGGCCGCACTTCCAGCGAGTGCGCCATGCTGATGCGGTCCACTTTGTAGAGTATGTCGTCGGCCAGGTAGTAGCGCTGGTCGAATTCGAGAAAGCGCTCCAATCCGCGTCCCGGGCGCAGGTCTTTGAGCATTCCCGCCAAAGGCCCTGAGTCCGCATAGCGGAAGAGCTCTTCTTTTTCCTCGTCTGAGAAGGTTCCATTCCAGTAGAGGTGGGCGGCCCCCGGCTCCATCAGCGAACCCTGCAGGAAGCGCTTCACCTTGTACTCGAAGCTGATCTTGTCATCCGACACCGGAAGCAACTTCGCCGCGGAGAGCGCCGCTCGCCGCAACGGCGCTGGGAAATTCCTGGCAATACTGCTGTACCGGTTGGCTTTGTAGGTGAGGTAGCCCGCGAAAAGTTCATCCGCGCCCTCGCCGGTCAAAATCACGGTGACGTCCTGCGCCGTCATCTTGGCAAGAAACCAGAGGGGCACGGCCCCGGCATCGGCGCTGGGCTCGTCGGAGTAGTACGCGATCTGCTGGATGGCGTCGGCCAGCTCGGCGTCGGTGTTCAGGTCGAAGTCGGTGTGATTGGTGCCGAAATGGTGGCTGACTTCCCGAATGTACCGGCTCTCATCGAACGAGCGCCCCTGAAACGTCACCGAAAACGTATGCAGCCGATTGGGACTCGCATTGGCCGCGTAGTGCAGTACCGACGAGGAATCCAGGCCCCCGCTCAGCCATACTCCCAGCGGCACGTCGGACACCAGCTCTTCCGCAACCGATTTCTGCAGCAGGTCATCAAGTTCCTCACACGCGGCGTCGAGCGAAGTCGGAGACGGTTGGCTGGCGCGTTGCGGAAGATACGAGCGGGTGCTGCATTCTCCGTTCTTCCACTCCATCATGTGTCCGGGCAACAACTTGACGATGCCCTCCACCAGCGTGTGGGGCGCGGGAACGTAATTCAAGCTGAGATAACAGTTCAGCCCGGGAAGGCAAATCCGCCGCGGCACCTCCGGATGCGCGAAGATGCACTTTAGCTCGGAACCAAAGAACACTTCGCCATCCCACTGGAAATAGTACAGCGGCTTGATTCCCATGCGATCACGGGCGAGCACCAGTCGGCGTTGCGACTGCACCCAGATCGCGATGGCGAACATTCCGCGCAGCCGCGCAAAAGCGGTATCGCCCCAATGTAGATAAGCCTGCAGGATGACTTCGGTGTCGCAGTGCGTATGAAACGTCGCGCCTTCGCGCTCCAACTCCTGCCGCAGTTCGACGAAGTTGAAGACCTCGCCGTTGTACACAATCACGGCGTCGCGATCGGCGCTGAAAATGGGCTGATCGCCACCGGCAATATCGAGGATGGCAAGCCTCGTGGCCCCCAGCGAAACTTCCTCGCACTCGAACCGCGCCTTCTGATTAGGCCCCCGATGCGTGATCGAGTCCACCGCGTTCGTCAGAACGCCGGCAGGCAGGGGCTTGCGAAGGTGCGTAAATCCGGCTATGCCACACATCTGGTTTCAGGTTTCCGTCCTACTTGTGACCGTTTTATGAGTGTAAACCGGGAAGGTTGCGTTACAAACGTGAATTGTCTTCGCAATGCGATTTGGCCATCTCAACACCTGCGATATGCTTAACGATTACCCGTTGCTCACGAGGTCGTGTAGGGTATGTACTTCGTGGGGCGAGCTGAAAATCTTCGCCGGATGCTGGATTGTCGTGCTGGTTCGGCCTCCGCCAGTGCCCGAAAACCGTCACGAGGATGAGCATGACAGACGAAGCTGTGAACTCTCCGCCCCCGGCCATTACCGATTCGATCGGAGCGATTGGCGCATTTTCCATCGGGATCGGGGGAATTGTCGGTGGAGGCATCTTCGCGACCCTTGGGATCGCGGCAAACGGGTCGCGCGGATCAACCTACATTTCCTTTCTGCTGGGCGGCGCCATCGCGCTTTTGACCGCCTATTCGTATGTGCACTTGTCGCTTACGTATCCCGGGAAGGGCGGGACGGTCACGTTCATCGAGCAGGGCTTCGGGAAAGGTTTGTTCGGCTCCAGCATGAACGTTTTGCTGATATTTAGCTACGTGGTGCTGCTGGCGGTTTACGCCGATGCGTTTGGCACCTACGCGGCGAATTTCTTTCCTGCCGATCAGCGGCACTACTGGCACGTAGGACTGCGCTCCGCTGTCATTGTGTTGATGGCGCTCATCAACCTGGTCGGACCAAGCCTGGTCGACCGCTCCGAAGTTTTTTTCAACGTGGGCAAGTTGGGGATTCTGGCGGCGTTTGTTATCGCGGGACTTGCCGGTAGCGGTCTCACCTTCAGCCGTCTGGGGCCGTCGAACTGGGTGTCTGTGCCCAGGATTGTTGCCAGCGGAATGGCAGTGTTCCTCAGCTACGAAGGCTTTGAGTTGATCGCCAACGCCTCCGACCGCATTCGCAACCCGCGGCGCAATGTGCCGTTGGCATTCTACGGAAGTGTACTGACGGCGATCGTCCTATACTTCTTCATCATCGTGGTTACGCTGGGATATCTCTCGTTCGCGGCCCTGGAGCACGCCCCGAATTATTCGCTGTCGGCCGCGGCGGCGGTGTTCATGGGGACGACGGGCTTTCTGCTTCTGTCGGTCGGCGCGGTGCTGGCGACGGCTTCGGCCATCAATGCGGGCATCTTTGGAGCGTCGAAGTTGCCGATTACTCTGGCGCAGATGGGCGAAGCCGCGGGGATATGGGACCGTGAAGTCTGGCAGCGACATCCTGCGGGCTTGATCTACGTGGCGGTCTTCGCGCTGATAATTTCCAGCCTGCTGAACTTGCACGCCATGTCGGCGGCGGCGAGCGCGGGATTCCTGATGGTGTTCGCCCTGGTGAATGTCGCCAATGCGCGACTGTCCCAACAAACCGGCAGCAAGGGCTGGATATCGAAGACGGCAGCGGCTGCTTGTCTGCTGGCGCTGGCTACGATGATCGTTCAAACCCTTCGCGAGCCGGAACACAAGATCGAAATCTATTGCTTCGCCGCGCTATTCCTGCTGCCGTTTGTGATTCAAATCATTCGCAGGGCACTGCGGCCGTGAACTGCGCGACAACGAATGCACAGGCGTTGTTATCCTGCTGACGGAGGGAGTGCCATGCATACCATCCTGTTCTATGACCTGGTTGACGACTACTTGGGCAAACGCACCCCGTTTCGCGAGCAGCATCTGGCGCTCGCACGGGAGGCGCAAGCGCGCGGAGAGTTAGTCCTCGCCGGGGCGTTGGCCGAGCCCCCCGATGGCGCTGTGTTGGTCTTTCGAGGCGATTCGACGGCCACGGCGGAAGCCTTCGCCAAGGCCGATCCCTACGTGAAGAACGGACTCGTCACCTCGTGGCGAGTCCGCAAGTGGACCACCGTGATCGGCGAAGACTGAAGACTATGAGGCATGGCGAGTTCAGATGCCGCCGTTCGATTACTGTTGTCCCATCTTCTTTTCCATAGCCTCGTGAATTTCTTGCTGACGAATCTGCTGCAGCTCCTGGTATTGCTGCGGGTTGAGAATCGCCTTGATCTGTGGATCGCTCTGGGCATGGATGGCCTTGAGTTGCTCCATCTTCTGCATCGGCCCCAGCGACGTGTTGTTCTTAATAGCTTGCAGCTTGGGCGCATCAGCTTCGAGGATCGGCATCAGCTTGGTTTTTTGCTCCGGTGACAGGTTGAGCTGTTTGGCCAGGGCCTGCAGTTTCTGTGCTTGAGCTGGACTTTGCGCGCGTGCCTTTGGCGCAACCGCTACGAGTACCGCCAAGACGAGTGCGACTGTCACGAGCGGTGCGAGATGTTTCTTCATTAGTGTCCTCCAGGGGTTTTGTAATGACTGACAATGTGTAGGATGTCCTCGGGGCAACGACCCGGTGTTATCCGGAAGATTCGACCCCAACAGAGATACCAGATACGCTGCGATTGGGAAAGCACAAAGCCATTCATCTCGCGGCTCCGCAGAACTACTGGAACACGAATGACGCGGTGCGGTAGAGTCATTGGGTTACGCCGCGCAGCTGAGCGACGCGCCGGTCAGCAGCCGGCCTGATGGCCAAACTAGCGGCTTACCATCGCACCGAGGGGGAAATGTTGCTGGGTACATGGCAAAACGTTGTGGTTGTCGTCGTGGCGGTCGCGTTCTCATTGGGGTTCTGGTTGTTCGTGCGAAAGGCCTGGCCTCCGCAGCGCCGGCGGGAGCACAACGACATCACGGGATGGCAGGTCAGTGTGCTGGGCACCACCTATGCCGTCATTATCGGCTTCATGCTGTTCACAGTCTGGTCGTACTTTCAGGAAGCCGAGAACAATGCCGATGAAGAGGCCAGCTGCCTGGTCAACCTGTTCTGGGCGGCATCCGGTCTGCCCCAGGCTGAGAGTGACGAGGTTCGCAGCCTGGCACGCGACTACGCCAACGCGATGGTCACCACGGAGTGGCCCGCCATGCAACGTGGCGAACTTACGTCGAGCGGCACCGTAATCATGCAGCGGATGTGGGTGACGGTTTCGCAATCACAGAGCCGGAGCCCGTCGGAACAGGTGAGCCTCGAACAGACTATGGCGCTGCTCAGCAGCCTCACCCAGCATCGACGCATTCGCCAGCTCCAAAGTCAGACCACACTCCCCGGAATATTGTGGGCGGTGCTGATTGTGGGAGGGGTGGTCACCATCATGTCGGCGTGTCTGTTTGGCTCGGAGTTGCCCTTGCTCCACATGTTGCAGGTATTGACTCTCGCCCTTCTGCTTTCCATGTCCTTGGTGGCGATTGCCGACATCAATCGGCCCTTCCAGGGGCAGGTGTGCGTCACCATCGGGGGATTCGAAAATGCGCTGCGGGTGTTTGCGAAGTACGGAGGATTGCCGGCAGCTCGATGACGCCACGTCGAACTGTTCGCACCAGAAAACGGAGCCTATTCGCGCTAGCCGTGCGCGACCGCGTTCGCCTGGTCTTGCGCCCCCGGCTTGAAGATCATGCCCCGGCCGCTCTTTCCATCCATGATCACGGAAAGAGGTTGTTCGAAGTGCAGAAGGTGCACGCACCCGCTTTCCTCGACACCAGGTTGTGCCGCCAGCCACTCCCAGTCCACGAAGCCCTCACCGGCATCGGGATTCACGGTGAAGTATCCGATCTGAAACGCTGTGAGGTTCTGAAAGAAGTGGCTGCCTTGCGACGGGGTCACGCGAAAATCGCGGAAGCCAGCCTCTACAATCACACGCGCGCCTGATATCTGGTCCCAGGTGACAGGAATTCCCAGCCACGATTCGTTCGATCCCCAGCGGCCTACGCCGATCAGCGCATAGGGTGAGCCCTTGGCGCACAACTGCGAATTGAAGTGGGCCACGCTGTGGGCAACGTCGAAGCTGCGGGCGCGCTCGAAGCGGTGAAAATCCACCACGATGATGTCGTGCAGGTCCTGAATGCTGCCGTGTCCCAGCACCATCGCACTCTGGCAGATGAGGCGGCTGGGCTCCACTTCGCCCATGCGAAGCTCCTCGCCTTCGCGCGACATCACCAGCGGCCGCATCTGCAGAAAGCCAAATTCGGCGTCCTCTCCCGCCGCTTGAGGCAGCTTGACCGCGAACTCAATTTCCACCGGACGCCCCATGGCGTCTTCGCCGATGGCCATGATCTGCTCGAGGATCTGCGGCAACGGGAACAGACCGTGCTTCAGGATGGGAGCGAAGCTGACAATGCGCGCGCCCGGACGGCTCAGCCCGTCATACACCGCGTGGTTCTCCACCGAATACGTGGACGCCAACATGTGCAGCGTGCCGTCTGCTTCCGCCACTTTCAGATGAAACGAGACTTCGCGTAAATCGTCGGCCGGGTCTTCGTGATGGACGCGTGGCGTCAACTCCAGTGCCCAGAACTCGGTTTGCGAGTTGGCGAGGATGTCTTCCACCGAAGAAAACTGCAGGAGGTGTCGCGGATAGCGGGGACTGAACGTCAGGCACTTCCCGCCTCCCACGACGGCGCGGCCCATGCCCAGCGCCACGGCGGCGAACCCGTCTTTCACCGTCACCGGCGCTACGGGATAGAAATTGCGCGATCGCACCACGCCCGAAAAATCGGGATAATACCGCTGCCCATGCGCCGTGCCCACGACCTGCTGGATGAGCACCGCCATCTTCTCTTCTTCCAGGCGGTAAGGCGTGGCCCGCACGTAGGCCTTGGAATGTTGGCTGAAGGTCGAAGCGTACACTCGCTTGATGGCCTCCGTGAGCTGGCGCAGCCGCACCTCGAGGTCGTGGTCGTGATTGCCCAGCATGAACGTGTCATACACACCGGAGAACGGCTGGTATTGCGAATCTTCCAGCAGGCTGGAGGAACGGACGGCCAGCGGGAACGTGACTTTCTCGAGATAATCTCGCAGTTGCGCCTGTATCGGTTCGGGCAGGGGCGATGCCAGAAAGCGCGCGACGACTTCGCTATCGCTGAGAGAGCGCATGGCGAAGTCGTGCAACTCATTCTCGCTGATGAAGCGATCGAACATGTCGGTTGCGAGTACCACCGTGCGTGGCACGGAAATGCAAACCCCCGAAAAACGACGCGGCATGTGCTTGGGATGCAGCAGGTGGCGGGCGAAGGCCAGGCCGCGCGCCTTGCCTCCCAGAGAACCGTCGCCGATGCGCAGGAAAAACTGGTCCGTCGGTTGAAACGTCTCGGCATTGAAATCGCCGACGAGGGTCTGGCTCTGATCGCGGCGATAACTGGTGATGGCCTCGATCAAGTCGCGCCGCAGCACCTCGACGCTGGCAAAATCGGACAGCTTGCGCGGTCGCAGCTTTTGCGCGACAGCGAACTCGGTGCGCGCCATGAGCCAGTGCGAAAAGTGATTGCGTCCGGCGTGATAAGAGATACTCTCTGCCGGAACGATGCGCAGCGCCCGCTCCAGTTCGTTCAGGTTACTGGCGCGCGCCACTTCGGTCTTGCGGTCGGGCAGACGGAAAATGAAGTCGCCGAATCCAACCTGATCGATCAGCCATTTGCGCAAGTCTCCCAGCAGCGTCGGCGACCTTTTTTGCAGGAATGAGAACTCCTCTGCATACGCCTTGTCCATGAACTCGGTCCGGCCGGATTGCAGCACGATGGGCACATCAGGTACGATGCTGCGAATCATGCGCGCCAGTTCGAAGCCGGTTTCCGGCATGAGCTTGCCCTTGCGGGGAAACTCCACATCCAGCACCACCCCCAAAAGGTTCCCCCGGTACCGCAGAACCAGGTGCGCGGCATCTTCGTAGTTGGAGGCCAGCAGGATTTTGGGACGCGCGCGCATGCGTACCAGCTTGTGCGCTACGTTAAGCCCTTCGCTAATCAACCGCCGCGCCTGGCTGATGAGTTCGGTGTAGATGACCGGCAAGAACGACGAATAGTAGCGGATGTTGTCTTCGACCACCAGCATCACTGGCACGCCCATAACCTCGGTGTCGTGCTCGACGTTGCGGTTGTCTTCGATGTACTTGATGATCGAGATCAGGATGCGCGCGTTGCCCTGCCACAGGAAGATTCGTTCGACAGGGCTGTGCGGCGTGCGCGCCACGAATTCTTTGACCTCACGATAGTCATAGGCCAGAACCACCACGGGCACGTCCAGTCCGGCGCGCTTGACTTCGGCCGCCAGTTCGGCAGCACTCATGTCTTCGACTTCGAGGTTAGCGACGATCAGATTAAAGCGCGAATCGGTGCGCGCCAGCTTGAGCGCCTCGGCCCCTGTCTTCACGTGCGTGATGCGCGGCACGTGCTGCAGGTTGAGTTCGTAGGATTCGCCGATCAACATCTCGTTGAGGCGGCCGTCTTCGCGCAGGATGAACGAGTCGTACAGGCTCGACACCAGCAGGATGTCCTGCACCCGGAAGGGCATCAGGTTTTCGAAAGCTTCGAAGAGCTTCTCCTGCTCAATGGCCGCTTCGACCCCTGGATTCGTGCTCATGCTGCAATAGTAACTCGCGCCCCATGCGCCTGTCGGTACGCGCAGTCGTGCCTTAGTCTGTGCAGCGAAACTCCATCACTGAACCCTGTGCACTGGTTGTTCTTTTGGCAAAAATTAAGGCTTCCTTAAGGTTGCCAAACGTAAGGTAAAAATCAGACAGAGTGATCGCACACTAGTCCCCCCGGTGATCTCGGCCAGAGTCATCGGGGTTTTTACTTGCGCCGCAAGTCGAACATCGGCATGAGATCGGCTTCTCCCCAGCCCGGCCAGCGCAGGCCGCGGGCCGACAGTTTGATACCGTAGAAGAACCTTATGTCATGGCTTGACGATTTTGGCTTCAAACCCAGGCGGCTCGGCATCCTCCTTATCGTCATCATCATGCTGGTGACCGCCTATACCACTTGGCGCAATGCCCGTATCGATGCCTTGGCGCGCTCGGCCCTCGACAAGAAAGCGGACGCCACCGCGGTGAAACGTCTGGCCGGTTATTCCGGTCAGCGTGCGAGCGAACTGCTGCTGGTGGTGGCCTCGGGCGCTCCGGTGGACCAGAATCGTTTGGCTGCGATACAGGCGCTGGTCGATCGCAAGGACGCGGGGCGCGTGTCGCGGCTGTCGGAGCTGCTGGTACCCCCTGAAAGTTTCGCCGTGCGGCAGGGGCTGGCCAACGCCATCTATCAAACTGGATGTTCGCCGGAGTGCGTGCGCAACATTCTCTATTTCGAGGATCGCATGTGGCGGGGTGACCGTCCGTCGGAAGACACGGCGGCCACCCCCCCGCCGGGTCTGTCAGAGAAGGAGAAAGAACTGCAGACGGCTCTGGATGAAATCCTGCGCAAGAACAAACCGGCGCTGGGCGTGATGCTGGAGCGAGTGTACGGTCTCTCCGGTTCGTTTCCCAGCCCGTTTGCGACCGAAATCGTCACCCGCTTGGGTATCACCGAAGCCTGCCCGCTGCTGATGCGCACCTACCTGACGGTGCACGAGAACGTGAAGGCCTCGCCCGAGTACAAAAACGTCGCCGACGCGGTGGAGAAATTGGGCTGCAAGAGCCGGCCAATTCGCAGTCAGCCGTAGAACCCGGTGCCCGATGCGTCACGAAAGTGCGTGGCTACAGCCGTGCCAAAGAGGCGTCCTACTATTCGTCATTCAGAGTGCGCGCGAGAACCAGCCTTGCGTTGCGATAGTGCTATGAGCCACGAAGAAGCCAACCTCAGGACGGGCGACTCAGTTTGCGTTCGTCGCCTATTTGCTGTCTCATAGCGTCCGACACCCCAAGGAGTCCCAGATGAAACGATTCGCTGCTATCGCGCTTTTCCTGAGTTCGCTGGCCGTTGCCCAAAGCGTACCGGCCGCGCCGCCTGCCAAAATCACCTATGTGTGGTGCGGCTCACTCTATGACGGCAAGAGCGATTCGTTGCAGAAGACGATGACGGTGCGAATCGTTGCGGGAAAGATCGATTCCGTCGTCGCGGGTAAGTCAGCGGCAGAACGCGGCTCCGAAGTCATCGACCTCTCGAACGAAGTCTGCCTGCCTGGAATGATTGACACCCACACCCACATTCTCCTGCAGGGAGACATCACAGCCGACGACTACGACGTGCAGCTGTTGAAATGGTCCACGCCCTATCGCACAATTCTGGGGACGGTGTCGGCGCGCCGCGCGCTGGAGTACGGCTTCACCACCATTCGCGATCTGGAGACCGAAGGTGCTGGCTATGCCGACGTCGACATCAAGAAGGCGATCAACAACGGCGTGATTCCCGGTCCGCGCATGCAGGTGGCGGGCCGCTCGATGAACGTAACCGGCGCGTATCCGCTGCTGGGCTATTCCTGGGAGCTGAAGATGCCCAAGGGCGTGCAGGAAGTCGATGGCCCTGTGGACGCGCGCAAGGCCGTCCGCGAGCAGATCTCGAACGGAGTGGACTGGATCAAGGTGTACTCCGATCGTAGCTACTACCTCCGGCCCGATGGCGTGCTCGACGACGTTCCGACCTTCACCCTCGAGGAATTGAAGGCGATCGTGGACGAGGCCCATCGCGAGCGGCACAAAGTCGCGTCCCACGCCAGTGCGCTCAACGGCGTGCACAACTCGGTGGAAGCGGGCGTCGATACCATCGAACACGGTCAATACATCGCCGACGCCGACCTCAAAACGATGGTGGCGCACGGCACTTACTACGTGCCCACGCTGTTTGTGGGTGAGTACGTCGCGGAAGGCCGGGCGGCCGCGGGCGCGAAGGTGTGGCTCGACATGGTCAAGATCCACGAAGACACATTTCGCCGCGCACTCAACGCGGGCGTCAAGATCGCCTTCGGCACCGATGCGGGCGGCTTCGACTGGAAGATCAATCCCGCCAAGGAATTTCCCCTGATGGTGAAGGGCGGCATGACCCCGGCGCAGGCGCTGCACTCCGCCAACATGACGGCCGCCGAGTTGCTGGGCATGCAGGACAAGATTGGCTCGATCGAAGCAGGCAAGTATGCTGACATCGTCGCCGTGCCCGGCGATCCCATGGCTGACATCCAGCAATTGCAGAAGGTCAACTTCGTGATGAAGGGCGGCGTGGTGTACGTGCGGCCGTAAGTGCTACTCACAAGATCGGTATATCGGTAGCGGCGTCGCGCGGCATTTCTCCAGTAACGCGCGGATCGTCGGCGATCTCGATCGCGCGCTTATACGGCACAAATCCGGCCTTGATGTAGAACGCTAGCGCTCCGGGATGGTCGGAGGTGCAGGTGTGCAGCCAGACCCGCTGCGGCTTGTACTCCCATTCGAGGGGAAGGCAGTGCCGCAGAAGTGCGCGCCCGGCGCCCTTGCCGATGAGCGCGGGTGTCACGCCAAAAAACGACAGCTCAATATCGGGAAAGCTGCGGCGGTCGAATTCCAGCAGCCCGTGGTCTTCTCCTGCGCACGACAACGCGAAAACATCAACAGCCGGGTCGCGAAGAATTGCCTGCAGTTCGTCGTCGGACAGGCGCAGCCGGCTGAACCATAACCAGGGCTCTCCAATCGCGCGATAGAGCCGGCGGTACCACTCGAGATCGGGCTGTGCGATTCGGCGCACTGTAAACTCTGACATTGTGGGAGCATGCACGAGTCGCGGCGGCGTTCGCATCTCCAGATAGGTAACGACATTGGCGAGTTTGCCCGGAGGCAGGTCGGTGTAACCGTCACGCATCGGTGTAGAGAGTAGCAGAAGGAGTACGAAACCCGCAGGATTTCGGGCAAGATAGAAGAGGCCGTTAATCTTCAGCAAACGGGGGTACCTGAAATGATCTCGCGGCGGCACTTTCTTATCTTCTCGGGTGGTGTGGCGTTGATGCCCCAGGACTCATGGACCTCCGATAAGGTTCCCAGCATGCTCGATCACGTTCTGCTTGGTTGTAGCAATCTCGACCAAGGCATCGCGTTTGTGGAAAAGCACACCGGCGTTCGCCCGGCTATAGGAGGCGTACACCCGGGGCGTGGCACGCGCAATGCGCTCCTCTCGTTGGGTCCGCTGCACTATCTGGAAGTGATCGCACCCGACCCGCAGCAAACGACCATTCCCGCCACGCGGGCGGAGTTGCCCGCGATATTGCAGCGTCTGCCCGCTCCACTGTTAGTTGATTGGGCGGTGCATACCTCGAACATCGCGGCCGTGGCCGAGCGCTGGCGCAAGGCAGGCCTGACGTTTCACGGTCCGACGCCCGGTTCGCGCGCGCGGCCCGACGGAACAATGCTGCATTGGCAGACACTTAATCTCGACAACGAGCGCGACGGCCTGCTGCCGTTTTTTATCGAATGGGGAGCGGGCTCGGTGCATCCCTCGGTCGACGCGCCCACGGGATGCAAGCTCGAGAGCTTTGCCGTCGCGAGTCCCGATCCCACTGCGCTGTCAGTAGAGTTTCAGCGATTGGGAATTGACGTCGAAGTCGCGCGCGCGCAGAAGCCCCATCTCCGCGCGCGCATCGTCGGGCCGCGCGGCGACATGGTACTGGGAGAGTGAGTGTGCGCGCTGAAAACACGCGCTTCGGGTTTCGCGGCAGCCCGCCTCAGTCCCCATCTCTAGCCAATCGCGACGACGCCCGACCCCGCGGACGCCCCTTTACTTCGTCCCAGCGCACCCACGCGATGTAGACCACCACGCCGATGTTGATCAGTAGAATCACCCAGTGAACCATGGTGGGCCGGCGTATCAGATTGTAGAGTTCAAACGGCAGGTAGATTGCACCCGAGATGATCGCCAGCCACTCCGCCCACACCCGTTGCCGCCACAATCCGTAGGACTCGACGAAACGCAGGCTGGAATACACGAAGGCGATTGCCAGCACGGTGAGCAGGTCGGCGTCCATCATCCGTCCGGCTGCGTCCACAAACGCGTGCGACAGTCTGTGGTCGGGATCGATGCGGAAAAGGTTGAGCAGGCTGCGGGCGGCTTCTTCCAGATCGATATGAAGATGAATGATCTCCGCGAAACCAAACGCCACCAGCAGCACCAACACGCCTTTGGCGGCCTCGACAACCGCGACCGTCCTTAGACCCTTCCGATGGCCGTGGTCTTCGCTGTGGCCTGCGTTCTGTTTGGTCCTGTGCATGTCCGAAGTGGGTGTCGTCCGCCCCGCACACGTACCTTATCAAAAGCCGGAAGACGTGGCGCGGAATTCCCGGCCGACCCCGATTGGAAATTCTATGCCGAAAGTGCGCAGTCAGGTTCTCGAGCATTACGCTATTGCAGTCTCACGTACTCGTAGTCTACTGGGTTGTTGTTGATGCCGCGATCGGGCGGAGCGATCCACGCGGCCATCTTGCCCGCCTCCGAGACTCCCCGCATCAAACTCAGGATGTACGCCTGGTCACCTTCGCTGGGCAGCCACTCGCTCTTGTGCGCGCCAAACTGTTCCGCGCTGATCGGATGTCCCTCGGGCGTGGTCGGCACCCCCGCCCAGTTTCCGATATTGCGCCGGAAGCGCGTGCTCGGCAGCGTCAGTCGGAAGCCATGGCCCGCCTTCTCGATCAGCCGGTTCCACCGCTTCAATCCAATTTCGCAATCGCGCACATACGAGCTCCGTGTGACCTCGTTCATGGCGTTGCGCATCGGAATCTGTTCACCCTTCGTACCGCCCTGTCCGTCCGGCAATTCCAGAGCGTAGGTCTGCTCGATCGCAATGTGATCTTCGTATTGCCCTTCGTCCGGACGCCCCTTCAGCCCGTTCGCAAAATACGACGCTGCGTTCGACGAGGTTTCCGATCCAAACAAGTCGAGCGACGAGCTGAACCAGAAATTCAGATACCGCTGCATGGTTGGCAGATCGATGGCGCCGGCGTTTCGGAGCGCCACGGGATCGTCGGTGTTTAGTTCTTTCATCACTTCCAGCGTGCGCTTGACCACCCGATTGATGCCAGTGTCGCCTACGAACATGTGGTGTGCCTCTTCCGTCAGCATGAACTGACAGGTGCGCGCCAGCGGATCGAAGCTCGACTCGGCCAGCGATTTGAGCTGGAACTTGCCGTCGCGGTCGGTGAAATAGGTGAACATGAAGAAGCTCAGCCAGTCGCGGATGGGCTCGTTGAAGGTGCCCAGAATGCGCGGCTTGTTGGCATCGCCCGAGTGCCGCTCCAGCAACTCCTCCGCTTCTTCGCGGCCGTCGCGCCCGAAGTAGGCATGCAGGAGATACACCATCGCCCACAGGTGCCGGCCCTCCTCGACATTTACCTGGAACAAATTGCGTAGGTCATATAGCGACGGCGCGGTGTGGCCGAGCATGTGCTGCTGCTCCACCGAAGCCGGCTCAGTGTCGCCCTGGGTAACGATCAGCCGCCGCAGCGTGGCACGGTATTCGCCTGGAATCTGCTGCCACACCTCCTGCCCGAAGTTGTCGCCGAAACCAATGCGCCGATTGGGATCGCGCTCATTCAGAAAGATGCCCCAGCGATACTCGGGCATGCGCACATAGCCATAGGTGGCCCAGCCCTTGGCATCCACCGAAGTTGCGGTGCGCAGATATACATCGGCGACCTGAAAGTCGCGCGGACCCAGGTCCTGCCACCACTTCAAAAACTCTGGCTGCCAATGCTCCAGCGCGCGCTGCAGCGTCCGGTTCGAGCCCAGATCGACGTTGTTCGGTATGCGGTCCTGATAATTGATGCTCATTACACTCTCTCCCAATCAAATCGCGCCTTCGAGCCGGTACCAAACAATTTCAGCGCGCCGTGTTCGCCGGTGGAATTGGGACGGATGAAAACCCAGTTCTGCCACGCCGACAGCCGTCCGAAGACTTTCGTCTCAAGGGTCTCCGCGCCGGGAAAGCGCAGACTTGCTTCCAGTCCCGTGAGAGCGTCCGGCGACAAGGCTGCTCGTTCCTCGATGGCGATGCGCACTTCGTCTTCCCAATCGAGATCGTCAGGCGCCACCGTGATCAAGCCCAGTTCCAGCGCCTTCTCCGGGCCGAGCGGTTTGCGCTGCTGCTGTTGAAGTTGCTCCAGAATGCCGGCATCGCTGTTGAACCTCGTCTCCAGTCGGCTGCGCCCGTTCACCGCAGGCAGCAACCCGAAGTTAACGCCGTCGAGAGCGATTTTCGGTTCCCCACCTTCGTCTTCAGGCAGCGCCAGCATATAGCTGCGATCGGCGGACAACGCGAGCTCGAACAACAGGCCGGCAAAGCACGAGCCGGGTTCCACGATTGCGTACATGCTGCGCGACGACACGTCCAGCCGCGCCAATGTGCGGCGCAGCATCCCCATGGTCTCGCCCACCAGCCAGTCCGACTGATGTTCGAACATCACAGCGTCACTGGCCAGCACTGCGTCAACGTTGCCGCTGGTCTTCAGCAGCCACAGACCCAGCTCGAGCTCGTTTGTCCGTAACATCAGGGTGGCATCATCGAGTTCGCGGGCCATCGCCAGCGGCCACCACTGGTCGCCCGCCACGTGGATCTCGTCGATCGTTGCGGGCTGCTTGCCCTCGGGCGCGCGCACCGTCAGCGTCGCCGTGCGGGCAGAGCGATCGAACACAACGTCCACGTGCTTGTAGTGGTAGCCGTCGTCATCAATGCGGCGATCCAGTGGATTCAGCTTGATTCCCTTCGCATCCGCCGGGCGCGAAGAACTCTCCACCAGCTTCTGTGCGTGCGCGCGAATCGTCTCTGGAAATTCGGCGGGACGTGCGATCTTATCCACTAGTCCCCACTGCTTCGCCCGCTCACCCTTGATGCCGTCAGGATTGGTGCAGAACAGGTCGGCCAGATCGCGGCGCACTTTCCGCTTGTCCACCACCCGGGTCAGTCCGCCGGTGCCGGGCAGTACACCCAACAGGGGAACTTCGGGCAAGCTCACCGCGCTCGAGCGGTCGTCCACCAGCAGGATCTCATCGCAGGCCAGTGCCAGCTCGTAGCCGCCGCCCGCGCACGTTCCATTGATCGCCGCGAGAAACTTGAGCCCGTCGTGCCGACTGGAGTCTTCCATCCCGTTGCGCGTCTCATTGGTAAACTTGCAAAAGTTCACCTTCCAGGCGTGTGACGAAGTGCCCAGCATATAGATGTTCGCGCCCGCGCAAAACATGCGTTCGCGCCCGCTCGTCAACACCACGCACGCCACCTCGGGATGCTCGAAACGAATGCGTTGCAGGATGTCGTGCAGCTCGATATCCACGCCGAGATCGTAGGAGTTAAGTTTGAGCTTGTAGCCCGGCCGCAGTCCGCCGTCTTCATCCACATTCATGGCGAGCGTCGCCACGCGGCCGTCAAAGCTCAGCCGCCAATGGCGATACTCGCCTGCCGTCACGTCGAAAGTGACCGGCTCCGATTCCTTTACGTTCAGCATATGGAAACACTCTCCTCAGAAGGCAGCAGCTACCGCCCGTATAATACTGCGAATGTGCGTTGGCGGGTGGGGGTATGCTGTCTGGATTGACCAGAATTGCGGAGCGTGCGGCGTGGCGTTAAACGTGACCATCCTCGTCGGCACCATGACGGGAACCTCCGAAATGGTGGCGCAGGAGGTGCAAACCGTGCTTGAAGCGGCCGGACACGAGGTGTCGATCCACATGATGGACGACCTCGAGGCCAGCGTCTTTCGGGGTGGCGGCACGTTTTTGATTTGCACTTCGACCTACGGCCAGGGCGACGTGCCTGACAACGCGCAGGAGTTCTTCGCCAGCCTGGAGCGCGAGCAGCCCGACCTTACCGCAGTGACCTACGGACTGATCGCGCTCGGCGATCGTACTTACAAGGACACGTACTGCCGGGGAGGCCTCAGCTTCGACGAATTGCTGACCCGGCTGGGCGCGCGGCGTGTGGGCGAAATCCTGACGCACGACGCCAGTTCGGGCACGTTACCCGAGGAGGTCGCGGCGCAATGGATTGTCCCCTGGGCCGAGCTGGTCCAATCCGGTGCGCTGTCGCCGCAGGCGGCTGAGACCCCGGCGGAGTCGTGAGCGCCAAATGACCGAAACCCTTCAGGACAAACTCGGCGAAGTCGTCGTGGATAGCAAGCGGCTGGAGACCCTGTGGATCGAACCGCGCGAGGTTTCGGCTGCAACCATTGTCATGTTGCACGAGGGGTTGGGATCGATCGCGCTGTGGAAGGACTTCCCGCAAGAACTCGCGACCCGTACAGGCTGCGGCGTGCTGGTGTACTCGCGCTACGGGCACGGCAAGTCAGAAAAGCTAGTAAAGAAGCGGCCGGTCGAATTCATGCACCACGAGGGCGAAGTGGTGCTGCCGGAGTTGCTCGACAAACTCGGTATCGCGAATCCGATCTTGCTTGGGCATAGTGATGGAGGCTCGATCGCTCTGGTCTTTGCCGGACGCTATCCCGAGCGGGCGCGGGCTCTGATACTGGAAGCGCCACACGTGTTCGTGGAAGATCTCAGCGTTTCCAGTATAGCGGCTGCGAAGGTTGCGTTTGAAACTACCGACTTTCGCAACAAGCTCGCCCGCTATCACGCGCATGTGAACGAGACCTTCCGGGGATGGAACGACATCTGGCTCGAACCCGCTTTTCGCGCCTGGAACATTGAGTCGTACCTGGAGTCGATTCGCTGCCCAGTGCTTTGCATCCAGGGAGAAGAAGATGAGTACGGCACTCGCGCGCAGGTCGAAGCCATTCGGGCACAAGTGCCTGGAACGGAACTCGTGATGTTGCCGGACTGCAGGCACTCGCCACACCGCGACCAGCGCGAGGCAACCCTGGAGAAGATGGCCGAGTTCGTGGCACAAATCAAGAATCAACGATGGATTCCCACGGACAACACGGATCAAGATCGAAAGCTAATAGCGAATAGCGAAAGGCGAAACACATGGCGGAATGGGTTCACACGTTTAAGGGCGCGGTGCTGGCCTCGGAGTACGACTTCACCAGCCACATGAATTCGCAGATGTACGTGTCGCGCTTCGATCAGGCGACGTGGTTCCTCTTGCGGGCAATAGGCGTGACACCGGCGTCAATCAAGCAGCAGAACCTGCGCATCGCCATCGTGCGGCAGAACTACCAGTTCCTCGAAGAGCTGCGCGGCGGCGAACTAGTCGAGATCAGGAGCGGTTTTGTCGCGGTCGGCGAGAAATACTTCCGCTTTCTGCACCAGATGTTCGACGCCGAGAGCGGCCGGATGATCGCTACCTGCGACAGCGTGGCGGTACAGGCCAGCCTGGAAACAGGCAAGAGTGTTCTCCTCGCGCCCGATTTACAGGACAAAGCCAAACACTACCTGGTGACGCCGAATGCGCCGCTGGATGAGGCGATGGCATAGCGACTCGTCACGCCCGAAAAATCCGGCGGATTGCTTCCCGAGACATTCCGCGGGTTAAATCTCGCGTTGACCGCGCGCCGCGGAATTCCGCATAATCACAATGCGGGTGTTGGAGTTCACCCTTAACCGCCCCAGCGTTAGCGTTGGGGAAGATGACTCCTACCAGGGTTCGCTTGGGGGAGTCTCGCCTGCCTTTGCCTCCCGTGCGCGTTCCCG
The DNA here is from genome assembly GCA_963758255.1 of uncultured Acidobacteriaceae bacterium. Taxonomy (GTDB): domain Bacteria; phylum Acidobacteriota; class Terriglobia; order Terriglobales; family Acidobacteriaceae; genus DASRAA01. Next base: position 23,684 of record CAVWUX010000008.1, on the reverse strand, counting down.
ACAATTTTAGAGCCCGCATGCGGTTGCCGAGTTCGGCAACCTGAAAACGATTGCGCTTCGACAAGCGCAGATTGCGGGCGGACAGGGACGACAGAACGTGCACAAGTATCTCTTGATCGGCATGGGCGGTTTCGCGGGTGCGGCCGCACGCTACTGGGTGGGACTGTTTGTTACCCAGCGCATAGGACTGCGCTTCCCTTACGGCACGTTTCTCATCAACGTGTCCGGCTGCTTTCTGATAGGGTTCTTCATGCACCTGCTGGCCGAGCGCGGCGTGCTCGATCTGCACTGGCTCTACATCGTCGTCATCGGCTTTATCGGCGCCTACACCACCTTCTCCACCTTCGAATACGAAACCATGCGCGAGCTGCAGGATGGCCAGATCGGCATCGGCTTGCTCTATGCGGGCTCCAGCGTGCTGGTGGGATTTCTCATGGTGTGGATTGGGTCCCTGGCCGCCAAATTGATTCCCTGACGGGTAGCAGACCCGGCTGCAAGGCGAATCGCATTTGTTCGGAAACACTCTTCCGTCATTTAGGTGGATCGCGCTCCTGCCGATAGTTAGGAGAGATGGGGCGCCGAGCCAGCGGTTCCTGAGGGTGGAACTGCGTGCAGGTTCCCATATCCAACGCCGTATGCCAGCAGTCGGGCGGAACGCGCATGAAGTCGCTCAGGCTCCTGAAGATCATCTTCTATTTCGCAGCCGTCGTTCTAGCCACCACCGCCACCATCTCTTATTTCACCGGGCGGCGCTTCGTCGAGGCTTCGCAATGGGTGACGCGGGCCCACGAAGTGGTTCGTCAACTGGAAGTCCTGCACGCCAACATGGAGGACGTCGAGGCCGGCATCCAGGCGATTCTCTACACCGGCGAAGTGACAGACCTGTCGAACTACCAGGACGCCCTCTTGGCTTTGCCGCGGGACCTGAAGCAACTGCGTCGCATGGTGGTGGACCAGCGCATGTTGCAACAAATGGATGTGCTGGCCGTGGAAATCCGGAGCCGATTGCTCACGGCCCGGGAGTTGCAGGATGCCCGACGGTCCGCCGGACGAGCCGATCTGCAGCGCGCCGCGGCCATCTATGCACGGGAAAACCCTATTGTCGAGATTCGCCGTCAGTTGGCTGCCATGGAGAATGACGAACTGCAAATTTTGAAAGCGAGGCAGGAGCGGGCGGACCAGTTGCGGGAGAACACGGACTTCTGGCTGCTGGTGCTGCGGGTGGCTTCCGTCCTCGGGCTGTTGGTCGCCTATGTGGTGATCAATCACGAATACCGCGCCTTGGTGCGCCGCGAATCGGAGTTGGAGGACGTGCGGATTGCGCTGCAGAGGGCCAATGATGGGCTCACCAATTCCGTTGGCGATCTGGCGCGGCAAAACGAGCAGATCGAATTGCTCAATCGAATGGTCGAAATGCTGCAGCGCTGCCAACAACTGAACGAGGCCTACGAAGTGCTGGGCCGCCACCTTCCCGAGATCGTGGGGAGCAAGGCTGGAGCGTTGTACCTGCTGCGGCGTTCCTCCAATCTACTGGAGCGAGTGGTCGCCTGGGGCGGCCCGGCGGAGAAAGCGGTGACTTTCCCGCCGGACTGGTGTTGGGGGGTCCGTCGTGGCCACGCCCACGTGATCCATGGCGAGGTCGCCAATCCCGAGTGCGAACATTTGGGAGGACGGAACACCGGCTTGACCGTTTGCATGCCTCTGGCCGCGGACGGCGAGACGCGGGGCATGATCTGCCTGCAACGCGCTGCTTGGGATCCAGCCGATACCGACACACGGTTGCGATTCCTGGGAACCGTGGTCGAACAAATATCTCTTGGGCTAGGCAACCTGCGGCTGCGCGACGACCTCAAGGACCTGTCCATTCGCGACTCACTGACCGGGCTATTCAACCGCCGCTTCATGGAAGAATCGCTGGAGCGGGAGATCGCGCGCGCCACCCGTAACGCCACCCCGATCGCACTGTTGATTCTCGACCTCGACCACTTCAAGGACATGAACGACACCTTTGGGCACTCGGCCGGAGACCAGTTTCTGCGGAAACTGGGAGCCAGCCTTCGCTTCTTTTCCCGTGCCGGAGACGTTGCCGCCCGGTATGGAGGCGAGGAGTTTCTCCTGATGCTACCGGGAATGGACAGGATAGACGCCTTGCAGCGTGCCGAGGAATTGCGCGTCGCGATCAGGGAGATCCGCCTGACGGATAAGGGAGCCGACCTGCCCCAAGTGACGGTGTCGATCGGAGTGGCGGTATTTCCCGAACATGGCTGCGCGGCCGACGACCTGCTTCGCTCAGCTGATCGGGCGCTCTACCGGGCAAAGCATGCCGGGCGTGATCGTGTGGCACTGGACTTCCCGATGCCGTTCTCCCTCCAATAACGAGTGAGTCGGTCCAACCGATATCAGGCTCACGCGATGAGGTGAGGCGCTAAAGCTTAAGTGCCTGAATGGGACAATGAAACAAGGCTTCGTTTCGGAGCTTTCCAGTGAACGCCCGGGGAAGCTAAGATACTGGCATGGTCTCCGATAAGAGTGAACGGCAGGAAACTCCTGCAGAGAACGCGAACGCGGCCGAGTACGTGGCCGACGCGCACCGCCGCCTTACCGTGCTTCGCCAGGAACTGGATAAGCATCCCGACCTGGAGGCCGCCATCGAACGGCTGGAATTGGCGCTGAGTATTCTCACCACCAAGACGGGTGGGATGCTGTGATCAGCTGAACAGCAGTTCCTTGGCGCGCTGCGAAGCTTTTACCACCGCCTTGATCAGGGTTACGCGCAGGCCACCCTCCTCCAGTTCAAGAATTCCGTCCACGGTGCAGCCCGCCGGGGTGGCCACGGCATCCTTCAGCAGCGCGGGATGGTCGCCGGTTTCAAGCATCATCTTGGCCGAGCCCAGCACGGTTTGTCCCGCAAGCTTCATGGCGATGTCGCGCGGCAATCCGACTTTCACGCCGCCCTCGGCCAGCGATTCCAGAATCATGAAGATGTACGCCGGACCGCTGGCGGAGAGCCCGGTGACGGCGTCCATGTGCTTTTCGTCCACCCGAATAGTTTCACCCACGGTATCGAAGAGACGATGCACGATGTCGAGGTCCGACGCCGTCACAGCAGTCCCACAGCAGAACGCCGTCATGCCCGCGCCCACGCGCGAAGGAGTATTCGGCATGGCCCGTATAACAGGAATCTTCGCCGGTATGCGCTGCTCTATGTAAGACGTCGGCACCGACGCAGCGATGGAGATAATGAGCTGGCTCTCGCGCAGCTCGGGTTCGATCTCGCCCACTACTTCGCCCAGTGTCTGCGGCTTAACGCACAGCAGGATGATGTCTGCTCCCTTAACTGCAGCACGGTTGTCGGTGGTAACCGTGACACCGAACTTCTCCGAAAGAGTGCCGGCGCGCTCGTTGTGGTTGACCGTGGCCACAATGTCTTCGGGTTTGGCTACATTCTGACTGCAGAACGCCTGCAGCAGGATGCTGCCCATTTTCCCGAGTCCGAGGATGGCAAGGCGTGGAGGCTGACTTGGAGAGGGCACGGTGAAGTTCCTGGCGAACGGATTCCGGTTGTCCGGTGTAAGTGCGATTGTAAATTGCCTTGGACCCGCAACCAAACTCCCGAAATTCCAGTGCTGGATATTTCACCTGAGGCACAGCGGTCACCGGGAAGAACAATTCAGTCAACTCGTCCTCTCCGTCTCTCCACGATGAGTTCTGGCTGGGCGCATGCCGTACACTGATGAATCAAGTAATCCGCAATTCACAGGAGCTTCCATGATTCATGGGGTGCGCTACATCGCGATAGTTCTAACCATCTCTACGTCTGCGGCATGTCTCGCGCAGGAGACATCAACCGCAGTCAAGAACCCGAAAGACCAAGCCTGGTCCGTGCTGTACGCCGGACTGGCGGACAGCAGTCTCGAAAAGCGCACCAAGGCGTTGACTGTGCTGGGCTTGCTTCCCGGCGATGCGAAGGCCGAAGAGGCCGCGCTCAAAGCGCTGGGCGACGAGAAGCCGGAGGCGCGCGCCGCGGCAGCCCAGGCGCTGGGCGACATGAAGGCCAGGAGTGCGATCACACAGCTCTATGAGATGTACAACGACAAAGACGTCGGCGTCATCATGGCGGCAGCGCATTCGCTGATCGAGTTGGGCGACAACCGTGGCTACGGCGTCTACTACGCCATCCTCACCGGCGAGCGCAAGAGCGGCGCGAGCCTGATGGACGAACAGAAGAAGATGCTGAACGATCCTAAGAAGATGGCGCAGTTCGGCTTCGAGCAGGGAATTGGGTTCATCCCCTTCGCCGGCTTGGGCTATGGCGCATTCAAAATGGTGACCAAGGACACCACCTCGCCCGTTCTGGCGGCAGCAGCGCTTACTCTGGTGAAAGACCCGGACCCCAAGAGTGGCGAGGCATTAGCCAACGCTGCCCAAGGCAACAAGAGCTGGATCGTGCGCGCGGCGGCCCTGAACGCGATTGCGCTGCGGGGCGAAACCTCGCTGCTGCCGGCGGCCGAAGCGGGTTTGGAGGATGAGAAAGAGGAAGTCCGCTACTCTGCGGCGGCGGCGGTCATCCACCTGACCGACCTGAGCGCGCGCCGCGCCCCGGTGCACCGCAAGGCCCCGCCGCCAAAGAAGAAATAGGCGAATCGCGCGCCATGAGTGGGATCAGATTCGGCAGGGTAGCGACCCTTGGGTTGCTTGCTCTCGCGGTGTGCACGTCGACGGCGCTTGGTGCAGCGGCGCAGCAGTTTCCCCGCGTGCAGGAAGAGAACCTGGTGGGGCAGCAAGTGGTGCTTCCCGATGCCGCCGCGAGCAAAGTAGCGGTGCTGGTCTTCGGGTTCTCGAAGGCCTCGCAAATTCCGACAGAAGCATGGGCGAAGCGTATCCTGAGCGACTTCGGCAAGGCGCCCAGTTTCCAGCTATACCAACTGGCAGTGTTGCAGTCCGTCCCACGGATGTTTCGCGGGATGATCATTTCAGGCATCAGAAAAGGCGTGCCCGAAAGCCAACGTGCCAACTTTCTTCCCGTGCTGCATAACGAGGACGAACTAAAGACGCTGGTGGGCTTCAAAGAACCTGATGATGCGTATCTGTTGTTGCTCGATCGAAGCGGAAAGATTGCTTACCAAATGCACGGCGCGGCGAGCGATCAAAGCTATGAGCAACTGCGCGCCAGAGTTGAGAGCCTGCTGAAGTGAGCGCCTTGGCTCTTGAGGTTGCCAGAAACTCGACGCGGTAATTGCCTTCATTCAGCAAAACCCTTCTACTGGTCCGAAAGACTCATCCCTCGAATCAGGGTGGGACAGTCTAACTTAAAACCCATGCGGACGCATCGCAACCTCATGCCGGATGTGCTATCCGCCGCACCGCCAAGCCGTCTACTTGCAGCATCAGGCTGCTGAACCGCCATGAGGTGAATTGGGGGCACCGTCTCGGCGTTTCACGCAGGAATGTGAGGCGGTCATGCGGCGTCGGGCGTGGTCGGGAAGTCTGCTTGCCAGTCTGTTCTTACTATTCACGCAGGCCTTGTTGGGACAAACCATCAGCAGTTCGCTTCGAGAGCGGGCGAAATCGGGCGACGTGAGCGCCATGCTCAAACTTGCCCAAGCCTACGAATCAGGACAGGGAATCGGCTCCGATCCTGCCGAAGCCGCGCGCTGGTACCAGCACGCGGCCAATGCCGGAGACCCCTGGGCGCAGGCCAAGCTCGCCTTCTTCTATCTGAACGGCATAGGGGTAACCAAAAATCCGTCCGAGTCGGTGCGCTGGCTCCTGCGCGCAGCCAGCAGCGGTTACGGTCTTGCGCAGCTCAATCTGGGTCTCGCCTATCTGCGTGGAGACGGAGTCACCAGGGACGACGCTGAGGGTATTCGCTGGCTTCGCAACGCGGCGGAAAAAGGCGTTGCGGATGCCGAGGCCAACCTTGGCGTTCTATACCTTAACGGACAGGGCGTCCCCAAAAGCTATCGCGACGCGCTGCAATGGAACCAGAGTGGCGCCAAGCACGGAAGTGCCATCGCCGAGTGTAACCTTGGCACGATGTACGAACTTGGAACCGGATTAAACAAGGACTATGGTGAAGCGGAGAAATGGTATCGCCGCGCCGCCGGCAAAGATTATGTCGAAGCCGAATATCGCTTGGGTCGGCTATTAGCTACGACGCCTGGCGGTGACCTGAGCGATGCCACCGCGATGTTGCAACGCGCGGCCGAGCATGGCGATCCGCGCGCGCAGTATTCGATGGGCCTGTTCAATGACCAGGGACGCGGAGTGCCGCAAAGCTACGTCGAGGCAGCAAAATGGTATCGTCGGGCTGCTGACGCGGGTTTTGCGGAGGCGCAACTCAATCTCGGAGTCCTGTACGAATCCGGACAAGGCGTTCCGCAGGACAATGCGGAAGCCTTTCGGTGGTACTCCGAGGCAGCCGGACACGGCCTCGTTCCCGCAGAATGGAATGTAGGACTGGCATACGACAAAGGATTGGGGGTGGGTCAGGACTACATCAAGGCACGCTATTGGTATTTGCAGGCGGCCCAGGCTGGGGACAAGAACGCCCAGAACAGCCTGGGACGCTTGTTCTATCTCGGCTTGGGAGGAGGTCGCGACCGGCAACAGGCGTTGCAGTGGTTCAACACGGCAGCGGACAATGGCGATCCCCATGCGGCCCTCAATTTGGGAATCGTGTTGTCCGATGATTCGGCGTCAGAGTCGGACCGCATCGCCGCAGTGGGCTGGCTTGAGATTGCGCGTCAACGCGGGCTTGATCCCGGCCCGGCGCTACAAAATCTGACATCTCAGCACCCCAACCTGCAAGCCGGCGCCGAGGTACGAAATGCTTCGCAATCGCCGGCTGTCCGCTGAAAAGCGGGACAGAACGCAGGCGTTGTGCTCAACAGGTTGATATCTGGTGCGAGTAACAGGCAACAAGGGACGAGTGCGAATTGAATCTGGCGGCCGCCGTGCTCTAATACAAGTCCGCTATGCTAGACGAACAGATTCGCACTAGTTCCCTAACCGCTGAGATTCACAATGAACACGACACTCAACAGGGCAGAGCGCAGGAACCAAAGCTAATGAAGCTGCGTGGTCGCAAATCCGCCTGGATGATCTGGGTCGTGAGCTATGCAGTGTGGATCTTCATTGCCTTCATGACCGGATTTTCCATGTACCGGTTCATGCGCATCTTCGACCAATCCACGGCCGGCCTGTGGAGTCAACTGAAGCTGCCGCTGATCAACGATCTGATCTACGCGACATTGACGCCCCTGGTGTTGCGGATGGCGTTGCGCTTCCCCATTCAGCCCTTGAACTGGCGCGTCCGCAGTCTTTTTTATGCCGGTGGTGCGGTGCTCTTCACGGCGTCTCATGCCTTGGTGCGGATGATGGTGTACCCGGTCATGGACCCGCGGATCGGCCATCCGTTTCCAGTGGACGGCTCATTATTTGTGAGACTGTTTCTCTATAACCTGCCCGACGATTGTTTCGGCGTGTACTTGCCAGTCGTAACCATCGCACATGTCCTGTGGTATTACCATGAGTTCCGCGATCGCGATCTCCGGACATCGCAGCTCGAAACTCGACTGGCGCAGGCGCAACTGAAGGCATTAAAGAGCCAATTGCAGCCCCACTTTCTGTTCAATACCTTGCACTCCATTTCGACCTTGATGCTCACTAACGCCCGAGCCGCCGACACCATGCTCGCCCGGCTCAGCGATTTGCTGCGCATGAGCCTGGAAAACAATACGGTGCAGGAAACCACCCTCCATCGAGAAATGCAGTTTGTGACCGGGTACCTGGAGATTGAGAAGATGCGTTTTGGCGATCGCCTGGAGGTCCATTGCGATGTCCACCCCGATACGCTCGACGCGCGGGTGCCGCACCTGCTCCTGCAGCCCCTGGTAGAGAACGCGATTCGCCATGGCGCGTCACGCCGTTCCGTCGGCGGACAAGTTTGGATCAACGCATTTCTTTGCGACGGCGAACTGCATATCGAAGTGGGAGACAATGGCCCGGGGTTCTCTCCCAAGCCCGAGTGGAATGCCAGACATGGATTAGGCCTGAATGCGACTCGGGAGCGGCTGCGTGTCTTCTACGCCGACCGTCAGCGGCTCGATATCCATAGTGCTCCCGAACGCGGAACCACGGTGAGTCTGGTGATCCCCTTTAATACCGACAAGGCACCCGTGGTTTACGAACTGGACGCCATTCACGGACTCGGGTGAGCGCTCAAAGGGCTGATTTCAGCAGGGCCCCCAGGTTTCCGCGATAGCCTCGGCTGGAGGGCAGCTCCTTGCCGTTTACCAGCGTCACGATGAATTCGCCGCTGTTGCACGGCTGCACGCCGCGGATCTTCTTGACGTTCACGATGATCGAGCGATGGATGCGAAGAAACTGGTCGGGGTTCAGCTTCTTCTCCATTTCATTCATGGTCTGCCGCACCAAGTATCCTTTGCCGTTGCTGTAAAGCTTCACGTAGTTGGACGCGGCCTCGATCCAATCGATCTCATCGGTGGTGAAGAACAGGATTCTTCCTTCGCACTTCACCACAAAACGCTCCAGCGGGTGGCTCCGACGCAACTGTTGATCGGGGTCTTTCGCATCATGCTGTTGCGCCATCTCCGCCACGATTTCGCTCTTCGCGCGCCGGACCGCCCGATTGAAGCGCTCCTCGTCGAATGGCTTCAGCAAATAGTCCACCGCTTCAGCGTCAAAAGCCTGGATCGCGTAGCTGTCATAGGCGGTCGTGAAGATGATTTTCGGACGCAGCTCCGGCTCGATTGCATTGATCACGCTGAAGCCGTCCTCGTCCGGCATCTGAATGTCGAGGAACATCAGCGCGGGTCGAAATTCCCGCAGCGCACGAATGGCTTCCGCCGCGGACGAACATTTGCCGACGATATGAAAATCCGGATCTCTCTGCAGAAGAACGCAGAGTTTCTCGCGTGCCAGTACTTCGTCGTCAACGATGAGCGTATCGATCGTGTGTATCCCCATACCCCGATCTCCCTTGCGATTTCAGCGGCAGCACGTGCCAGGCTAATGCTTTGTCGCCTTGCATGGGCCGTCATGCCGGAAGGTGTCGCCGGAAGGTTGCTCATAGCCCGTCGGGAGGTCCGCGAAAATCGTGACAGACATTCGTGCCCCCAATCCCATAGGCTCGCTGGTCCCTTCGACAGCCACCGCCTGAACGAACGTCCTGTGCGCACTTAGACGCACCAATCCATCCTTCGTTATTGACTACTTACGCAAGCCAGCGGAAATTGTTCCCTCGGATACTGCCGAATCACGAAACAGCGATCGATTGGTGCGCGTATCCCTCGGAAAGATGCAAGCGTCCCAAGTCCTCTTGCGTTCAATCCAGCAGGCCTTATGCTCGTCCCAATCGGCATATTGCCATGGTATCGACTACCATTCGCCGCCGTCTAAGGGGTAGTTCGCAATACGCGAAGGGGTACGGGAAATGAGCATGGGTAGGGGGCATTCGATGCACCTGACCGGCCAACAGCAAGCGCCGGCCGGTGGCATGCGGGTAGTCATTCTCGATCCAGATGCAGAAATCCGGGATGCATTGCAGCAGGCAATTGATAAGCTGCCGGGATTCCTACTCGTCGGGCAGGCGAAGACGTGGAATGAGTGTGAATCACTGCTCAACGTTTATCTTCCCGAACTGCTCATTACCAGAATTGACCTGGCATCGCCGGCCCTTTTGGAGGCCGCCGGCGACGCGCTCTTTCCGGTGATGATCGGATTGAGGCCAAGTGGACATGCCAGAGCCTTGGATGGCAGTTTCGAAACGCTGAGTCTCCCTCTCGATCTCAAGGCCGCAACGTTTGTCCTGGAACACGTCCGCACGGAGATCTACCGTCGCAAACTGGATGAGTTGTCCGGCCTGATGCAGCAATACATGAATTTCTCGCGCGGACTCCCGAAATACCTGTCTTCCCTCCGCGTGGAGGACCACGGAGATTCGGAAGTGCCGGCCGAACTGGTGATCTACATCGCCGCCGACGGCAACTATGTGCGGGTCCATACTGGCGCCAACGTGCATGAAATCAGAGATACGCTTTCGGGTATGAGGTCGAGACTTGACCCGGCGCAGTTCTCCCGGGTGCACCGCTCATTTCTGGTCAATCGCAGTCATGTTCACAGCGTAGTCCGGAAAGAGGGCGCTGCCATGAGCGTGCTACTCAGCAACGGCGCTGAGATCCCTGTAGGCCCAAACTATCGTTCGGAAGTCGAAAAGCTCGAAACTATGACGAGCCGCTTGAGCGCATAGGATTTGTTGGTCATATATCCACTCACACTAATCCTATTTTGAATTGCCATCCTTGCCGTCGCACGTAACACTTCATCTCTATTACTAACTCTTGCGTCTCGACTTGTCGTCCCACACGCTTTGTCCCGTGATAAAGAGCAATTCCGGCTTCGTCACGTGATGAAGGCGGGCGGTTCCAAGCTGCTCAACAGCCTCCGCACTTCGCCCAAAGAACTCATGGCTGCTTCCAATCAGTCGATTCACGTCGTTCACAATCGCAACCGGTGCGTTCGCATCATCCCGCACTGTCTCCGCCTGGGTGGCAGCTGCATTGCACTACCTCAGATCGCGGCCCTTCCCACTCTGTGCCAGAGAACCACGCACATGATGGAACGGCGCAAGCTTTCTGGAGGCACTATGCGATTTCGAGTGTGTGTTCTATTTGCCGTCCTGGCAACATCATTGCTGTCGTTGGCCCAGGTCAACACGGGCGTGATCAGCGGAACGGTTCGTGACAAGGCCGGCGCTGTGGTTGCTGGAGCGACCGTCAACGCCAAAAACATCGACACCAGCTTTGAGCGGACCGTGCAAACCAACTCGCAAGGTTCCTACATCATGCCCGCCATGCCACTTGGCCCCTACGAAGTCACAGTCACCACCCAGGACTTCTCGCCCTACAAACAAAGGACGCAGGTTACAGTCGGTGGATTGACTACGGTAGATGCGGTCCTGGGGATTGCGGCGGCTTCGACTACGGTTGAGGTTACTGGCGAGGCTGCCGGAGTTGAAGTAAATACGCAGACGCAGGAGCAGTCGCAGATCGTCTCGGAAGAACAGATCGCCCAATTGCCCAGCTTGACGCGCAATCCTTACGACTTCATTGCCCTTTCCGGCAATGTCAGTGGCGGAGACAGAAGCTCGCAGTCCGGCAATCCCCAGACTAGCGGCGGAGGCCAGAATAGCACCGATCGCGGTGTCGGCTTCAGCATCAATGGTCAGCGCGCCAGCGGCACCGAAATTCTCCTCGACGGCATGGAGAACACGAACATCTTTGATACCTCGATTTCGCTGCAGATCCCGCAGGACGCGGTGCAGGAGTTTCGCGTCGTCACCAACAACTTCGACGCGCAATATGGCCGCGCCTCGGGCGGAGTAGTGAACGTCAGCACCAAGAGCGGCACCAACACCTTTCATGGCTCGGCTTGGGAGTTCAACCGGCTCTCGGCCTACACCGCCAATACGTATGACAACAACGCCAACGATATTCCCAAGGGCACCTATACCCGCAACCAGTTTGGCTTCACCTTTGGCGGACCCGCGATCAAGAACAAGCTGTTCTTCTTCGGCAGCGCGGAATGGCTGCGAGTGCGCAGCAACGCCAGCCTGCTGGGCTACGTTCCGACATCGCAATTCATCGCCGCATCGCCCCAAAATGTACAGGACTACTTCAGCAAGAACGGTGGGAACTTGCCGTTTGTCAGCACGGTGACGAAGGCGGACCTGGCCGGAAAATATGCGGTCGGAGGGGCCTTCGACACGGCCGTGCCGAATCCCAATACCCCGGTGTTCGGACTCGTGAACTACTTCGCGCCGTTTGATGCGGGAGGCGATTCACCCCAGAATACCTACGACCTGCTGGCCCGCGCCGATTACACCTATAGCGACAAGACTCAATACACCTTTCGCTATGGACGAGAGAGCTTGTTGCTGCTTCCCGGTTCCACATTCAACAGCCCGTATTCCCAATACAACGTAGGATTCACGCTGGTGAACGATACCTATCTGGGAACCGCCAACCACAACTTCACTCAAAATCTGTTGAGCAATACGCGCGTAGGATTTTCACGAGATTCCCGGCAAAACCAGTACAACACGGCGCTGCACGACACGCCGACGCTATTCCTGTACAACGGGGCCAGCTTGTCTGGCCAGCCGGTAACGCTGCCGGGCTTCTACGACAACTTCACAGGTACGGGCGGCCTGCCCTACGGAGGTCCACAGAACACCGTACAAATTTTTGAAGACATCGCCTGGTCGAAGGGCACTCACACCATGCGCTTCGGCGGGCAATACGACTATATCCAGATGAACAAGTCCTATGGCGCCTACGCCCAGGCCGTGGAACAATTGGGAACCTCGTTCTCCAGCGGACTGGACAACATGGCCCTGGGTACACTCACCAATTTTCAGGCCGCCGTCTATCCCCAGGGCAAACTACCTTGCGTGAAGGACTTCGTCACTCAAACTTTGATCCAGACGCCGGGCTGCACGGTGCAATTGCCGGCAACCCAGCCTTCGTTCGCGCGCAGCTACCGCTACGAGGATTGGGCCATCTATGCCCAGGATAGCTGGCGGTTCAATTCGCGCCTGACGTTGAACTATGGCCTGCGCTACGAGCACTACGGGGTGCAGCACAACGGCGATCCCAACCTCGACTCCAATTTGTACTTCGGGCCTGGATCTAACATCTTCGAACAACTGCGTACGGCTACCATCCAGTTGGCTCCCGACAGCTCAATCGGAGGACTCTGGGCGCCGCAGTGGGGCACGCTCGCGCCCCGCGTCGGGTTGGCCTGGGATATCTTCGGCGACGGCACCACCAGTTTCCGGGCCGGATACGGCATAAGCTACGAACGCAATTTCGGAAATGTGACCTTCAACATGATCCAGAACCCGCCAAACTACGCGACGGTACAGTTGCACAATGTGCCGGTCACGGTGAGCAACTTCGGACCGCTGGGTAGCGGGACCGGCTCGGTGGCGCTGCCGCCGGTCAGCCCGCGGCAGGTCTCGCCCAATATTCGCACGGCGCAGACGCAGTTCTGGGGTGCTGGAATCCAGCGCCAACTGGGGCGTAACGCCATAATTGCCGTGGACTACAACGGCGCTCACGGCGTCCACCTGTACGACATCAAGAACATCAATCCCCTGGGCGGGGCGCAGGTGTTCCTGGGTGACCCGCTGGTGGTTAACAGCGCCTGCGGTGGTCCCTGCTACGCTCGGCCCAACGGGCAGTTCACGTCTGTGAACAACCGCGGCACCGACGGATACTCTCACTACAACGGGGTCAACGTGCGCTTCCAGACTCAGAACTGGGGAAATACCGGCCTCAGCATTGTGAGCAATTACACGTGGTCGCACGCGCTCGACAACCTCAGTTCCACCTTCTCGGAGAGCAGCAGCGGTTCCAACGGCGTTGGGAACCTCGGGTATCTGAACGCGGCGTTTCCCTCGTTGGACTATGGAAGCGCCGACTTCGATGTGCGGCAGCGATTCGTCTTCTCGGCGGTGTGGAGCGATCCGTTCTACAACTCCGGCAAGGGCTGGAAACGTCAGCTTCTGGGCGGATGGACGGTGACGCCAATCTTTGGCGCTCGCACCGGCGTACCGTTCACCATTTCGGATAGCACCAATTCGCTGAACGCAGGTCAAGTCAGCGGGATTCCTCGCTACACGCCGACCAGCCTGAACTACAGCGTTTACACAAATGGAGGTACCGCCGTGGGTCCCAACAACTTCAGCATCCTGGACCTGCCGGTGGCCGACAACTACACGGGATACCTGGGTGTATCCGACTTCGGACCCTATCCAACTTACATGACCGGACGGAATGTCTTTCGCGGCCCAAGCGCCTGGACCTTCGATCTGGGTGTCTCCAAATCGTTCCAGCTTACGGAGCGTTTCAACCTGCAATTCCGGGCAGAAGGCTTCGATCTGTTCAACCACCACAATATGTATGTGAACGGATTCTTGGCTGATGCTGCGCAATTTCCCGGCTCGCCCGTCGTGATTCAGGGTAAGAAAGGCGGGCTTGGGGCAGCTGCCAACAACGGCAACCATGACGAACGCCGATTCGGCCAGTTCGCACTCAAGTTGTCGTTCTAACTGATCTGGCGGTCGCCCTGGGGAACGGGGTTGGGCGGCCGTCAGGTTGCTGTGTGGCGGCATGGGCGTCCTGCGGGGCGCCCGTTTTTCTGCCAGCGCGGATCTCGCAACTCCAATCGCTTCGCGTGCCGATCGCAATCGCACCAGGAAGCGTGCAATCCGTGCAAATCACCGAAAAGAAACTGCTCGATCAAACAACGACCGACTCTTACACAGGGTTTTCCACGCATCTGTTAATAAACGATTATTGTCAATCGATTTTCCTGATCGATGGCGGAGGCGTCGTTTGCGGGGTGATGTGAGGCTGGCTGGAATTGGTTCGCCCCGGTGCTGGGCAAAATAAAAAGGCTGTGACTTTGGTTATGCTCTAGCCGACAACTCCTGCGAGGGAGTCCTCGGCGTGGACGCATGTACCGTCACAGCCCTTGATGCGGCCACCGCTTTCGCGGTTCCTGACCCCGGCTGACACCTCGCAGCGCAGTCGGTTTTTTCGGGTCCGGCAGTCTCGGCGGGTCGCCCCGCTCTACTGGCCACTCAGCGTACTTCAGGCTGGCTACGATTAAGATGCCAACCCTTTTCTGCCGTCGACATGACGAATCCTAATACATTAACGCCCGTTGTCAATGCCCAAGGTTGGTGCAATTGCCGATTATTTCGCGGAGTTCTAAATGCGGCGCAAGCGATTGAAATTGCGATACTTGAATTTCACGCCACAAGAGTTTCGGCGAGTTGTTCACATGTTTTTCACAGAGGAGCGGTGTGGAAAATTGAGGGACGGGGAATCACACAATACTCTTGACGGCAGCCGCCCAATGTTGCATTGTCTGACCATAGGAGTTCGATGTCGAATCTTGTGGCCTATGTTGACGGCGGCTCCCACGGTAGTCCGGGGCCGTCGGGCATTGGCGTAATCATCGAACAGTCCGGCGGCGCCAAGGTGCGCATCGCCAAATCTATTGGCCGCCAGGACAACAACGTCGCCGAGTACGTTGCCCTGCTGGAGGCGTTACAGCACGCAGTCCTAGTGAAAGCCAGCACTCTCCACGTTTTCTCCGACTCCGAAATCGTCGTAAAGCAGATGACCGGCCAGTACGCCTGCCGCAGTTCCCGCCTGTATTCCCTGAACTGGACCTGCCGCAAACTAGCCCGATCCCTGGAATTCTCCATCGCCCACATCAGCCGCGAACTCAACGCGGAAGCCAACGAACTCGCCAACCATGCGGCCCGCTCCCGTAGGACCGTCTGATCCGGTTTAAGCCGAAAATCGGTACGTACTGCAGCACCGCAGGCTGCCTACGTTGAAGTCGCAATAACGGGTCTGCCAGAAGCGTCCGTGGTGTCCGTTGAGTTTTCGGGAGACGGACTGCTTAAGCGCCTGTATCGCCGGAGCGCCGGATGGGGCGGCTACCTTGAGAACGTTCAACAACGGAGTTTGCAAACGGACCTCCGACGAAACGCCGCATTGCCAGTACCCCCTCCCCCCCATGCATCCTGAAAACAAAGGGTTTACAGCGGCCATAAAACGGTTGACGCACATGTTGACTGTTGCTATTTTAGTAACTGCCGTGACAGGGCTAGTCCATCTTGTTCCCTTCTTCACACATCTTGAATCTATCGCTTCCTTCTGCCGTACGATGGATCAAGCAGAATCGGGTGGTGTGCTGCTTTGTCCCTTCAAAAATATCGAAGTAAGTGAATTCTCCCAACAGGTAGACGATTATTGGTTCCCGGGCATTACTGGGAGGCCCCCAGTGATGGCTCTGCTTGAGTATGGTTACATCAAACGGCACTCCGGGCCCGTATACGCCGCCTTGCGGAAAGATTTTGTCTCCCGTGACTTTGCTTTCATCCCATTCTGGAACGTGATCGTCCGTCCAAGGACGAGTTACTATTCGGCAGCATTTGCCGCTTACCCGCACGGCTGGAGTTTTTCCGGTATTGATTACCGTGAGCATAACCTTGTCGATGTAGAAGGCGTACTGATATTGGTCTTCATCCCGTCCACCCTCGGTCGTTATCTTGGCGATTCCAACCCAAGCCCGCTGATCCAACTGGGAGGCAGCGATACTGGCATCCAAGGATTTCTGGGCATTGTCCTGGATGGTTTTTATAGATTTTTCGGAGGCGGCGGCCATGCGTTGAAAGTCAACAACGGCGGTAGCGGTTTGCGTATTAATTCCTCTCGCGCTATCGGCGAAACTGGCAGCAGCCTCGGCATTCTTACTAGCAGCGCAAGCTTGAATATCAGCGGCGTCAATCAATTGCTGGGTCTGCTTACCAGAGGATTCCATGATCGCTTTTTGTTGTTGATAAACGTTCCATTGGAGAAGGCCGACCAGCACGATCACCGCCGTCAGCACGGCGGTTACAATTTCGGGCCAGTTTGTTCTGCGGTATGGGTTGCTCCACCACTCTCTTATCTGTGCCAAGCGTATAAGAGCCATTTTGTCGCCTCCTACCTATTGCCGATATTTGGCGGTTTGCTGGTAGCGGTTGGGATGTTCGGGGTGTATTTGGGACTAGGAATGATTGATGAACTTTTGCGAGAGGGCCTGACACTGTTCGTATCTGGTGCGGCACTAGTAACGGCAGGTGGGTGGCTAATCGTTCGCTGAAAGAGGCGCATAATTGATGGTGATGAAGAAGCAATACGAATACAAAGAAGGCCCAGAAGCAAGCAAAAACTTCGAGAAATTGGCAAAGGCTGTTTTTCGGGCTCCCAACAAGAAGCCGAAGAAACAGCCCAAGAAAGCAGTTAAACGCCGCAAACCGTCCGGCAAGAACGAGGGTTAGAACGGTTCCGCTTGCCCCGTCCCTGCCGTCTCGTGGTGGAGCGAGTCAACTCCCTTGCCCGTCAGTTGGGCATAGGTGAGGCGACGGCCAGCGACTTGGGACATGGCCAGCACGAAGCGGTCTGAATCGTTGAGCGGGTTGTCTTTGGTGGCGCGATTGTTGAAACGGAACACCTGTTCGTCAAGGTAACGATCAAGATGGAATGGTTCGACAGATACGTAAGTCCCGCGAAGGTTACGCTTGAACAGGCTCCAGAAGTTCTCCAGCCCGTTCGTGTGAACCTGTCCGTTGACGTATTGCTCCGCATGGTTGACGCACTCATGTACGAAGCGGTTGTGCAGCAAGTCATAGCCTATTGCGCTGTCCGTATAGACCTTCGAGCCGTAGCGCACTTGCTTGAGAATCTCACTCTGCAAAGTCTCACGCCTCACATTGGGAATGACCTTTGCAGCGAATCTGGCGAAGGTCACGGTCAAGTGATGCCCTGCACAGCGGTCTTGCCGAGTAAACATCCCCGCGCCGTTCTTCACCGCGAATTTGCTGCAATTTCAGCTTGCGGCTCTTGTGCATGTTCTTGGCATAGACGCCGATGTAAGTCTCATCGCTTCTATCTCGCCGCCGGAACCGCCCAGCTTGAAAGGGACTTGTTCTTCATGGCTTCGCGAATCCGGTGAAGCATGAACCAAGCGGAGTTTTGCCGGATGCCCAGCGCCTTCCCAACTCGTAGCTACTAATACCGTTCTTGCAGTTCGCCAGCATCCAAAGGGCTACCATCCATTTGTCCAGTCCAAGCGGAGAATCTTCCATGATGGTTCCCACTTTGACCGTGAACTGCTTCTTGCAGACGTAGCAGAACCACACCGGCGGTCTTGATGAACGAATGCTTGCCTGTCCACAGCGCGGACAGGTGACTTCTCCGCCCAACCAACGAAAGCGAACGGCGGCTTCAAAAGCTCGTTTCGGGTCGGAGAAGTGGGCGATTGCAGATTGAAGTGTGCGAGGCGTATTCATGACTAAGATAGTACACTTGCAGACACATGTGTGTCAAGCGTTTTGTTACCTTTACAGCACGACTTTGCGTAAGTTCTTACAAACATTAGCACTTATAGCTAAAGTCTTGCAAACAAAGGGGTAAATTCGACGAGGCTGTTGCAGGGCACCGAAGAGCGAAGTTTACTTCTCGGTTATCAAAGATCACTTGCGACCCTTGGCGCGCGGTGCGAGCCCGGCAAGAGACACGAGTCCCTCGCTCACGTAGATGGTTTACCGAACAGGGAGCGGGACGGGCAAGGACCTGGACACAGGGCTACGTGACAAGCGGGGGAGTTGGCACGGACCCCACAATTGCCAACGGCAGGCATAATGTGGGCCACGCATTATAAAAGGGCGCCCCTTTCGAAGCAGGATTAAGGTTGCTGTGCTGAAGCAGTAACGAAACCTGACGAAAGGAACACCCGATGAATAGCATCAAGTATATCGGTCTGGATGTCCACCGCGACACCATCTCCGTGGCGGTGCTAAACGCTGAGGGCAAGCTGGTAATGCAGTTAGTCATCGCCACGCAGGCCAGCGCGATTCTTGAATTTTTTCACGGATTGCGCGGAACGTTGCATGTCACCTTTGAAGAAGGCACGCACTCGGGGTGGCTGTACGACTTGCTGGTGAGACGAGTGGCGTATCTGGTGGTGTGCAATCC
Source organism: uncultured Acidobacteriaceae bacterium (assembly GCA_963758255.1). Taxonomy (GTDB): domain Bacteria; phylum Acidobacteriota; class Terriglobia; order Terriglobales; family Acidobacteriaceae; genus DASRAA01. The sequence continues at coordinate 5,058 of CAVWUX010000008.1, read as the reverse complement.
GCGGAAGAATGCGCTGCTGAAGGCGGGCAGCAAGAGCGATGCGATCGACGCGCGCAAGTTGGCGGAGCTGCTGCGCCTGGGCTGTTGTCTGCCGGTGTATCACGGGCAGAACAGCACGGCGGCGGTGAAGCATCTGGGGCGCAGTTATGCGGCGCTGACGGAAGACACGACGCGCACGATGGGGCGGCTGAAAGCGCTGTATCGCAGCCAGGCGATTGCTTGTGCGGGCACACAGGTTTTACGGAGCACGGCATCGGGAAGAGTGGCTGGCGCAGTTAACCGACAGCGGGCTGCAGCGGTCGTGCACGAAGACTGTATCAGGAGCTGGATGGGCTGCAGCAGTTGCGGCGAGAGGCGAAGCGGGAGCTCATCGTGGAATGCCGCAAGTATGGCGAGGCCAAGCTGCTGCGCACGGTTCCGTGGCTGGGGCCGATACGAGTTGCGCTATTGATTGGCCGAGTGCAGACGCCGCACCGCTTCCGCACGAAACGGCAGTTCTGGGCCTACTGCGGGCTGGCGCTGGAAACGCGCAGCAGTGCCGACTATCGGATGGTGGACGGCCAACTGGAGCGGCGCAAGAAGCCGGTGTTCATTCGCGGGCTGAACCGCAACCACAACCACGATCTGAAGAACCTGTTCAAGAGCGCGGCCACCACGGCTGGCGGCAGCGAGGGTGCGTTCGGCGAGTTCTACGAAAACCTTCTGAAAAAAGGGATGCGAGCGGAGATGGCGCGGCTGACGCTGGCGACGCAAGATCGCCGCGATTACTTTGCAGGTGTGGAAGAAAGGAGAGGCGTTCGACGCCGAGTATGTGAAGCCACAAGCCGTTTGAGCGCGCGGCACCGCAGGGAAAGGCCGGGTTTCACTCCGCGTTTTTCTGTTCGGGCTGCGAGCTCGGGTTCGAGGGTAAGTATCTTTCGGCGGGTTAGGCTGCGTGCGCCATGGGCGCCAAGTCTCACGGGCCACCGTATGCTCCCTCGGAGAACCCAACAAAGCCATAGTGCCGCGGGCTCGGACCGCGAGTCTCAGATAGAACCATGGTTGGCCCGCTGAGCGGGACCACAGCCAGGCTTGGGTAACTTCAGCTAGCGAAGAATGCCGTAGCGCGGAGATGAAACCGACCGAAGAGCTGCGCGTCGCCACCACTCCAGCGCGACGAAAGGGGCTGGATGCCAGAGAACGACCTCTGCTCCCGCGAGGGGAGAAGTGTTTTCTCTTGACATCCCCTTTTATAGAACCAGCCGGGGCAGGGGAAAGGTTCTCGTTGTGCCCCACCGAACAGTCTCCACTGGTGATCTCTTGCGAGGGCAGCGACACAAACTTGTTTCTTTCCGAGTGCCGAGTGCAGAGACCCCGGTTAACCCAACAGAAGGGTGAACCTAGGGCACCAGGCTTGGGACGAGGCTTCGGGCCGTTCCCAGTTTGGGAATTGCCGTGGTTGTACCCCTCCCCTCCTTTTTTGCAAATTCCTCATTCCATTGGAGATAGGGGCCGCAGACCGCGCAAAATCCTCTGGCCGTAGGACTTACAGGTAAATTCCTCTTAACAAAAAAGTTAGCAAGAATATTCGAGGGGTGAAAGCGGGAATGAGAGGGTTGACGGGCCAACGAACCACAACGATCAGCGCACTTCACAGGTCGAACCACCTACTGGATGTGAGGGTAGTGTCCGGCTGCCGACTCAGTGGAAGACAACTCTCCCTCATCGTTTCATCGGACAGTTTAGGCTGAAGGGCGGGGGCCGCGCTAGGACGTAGGTCACGTTGCAATGTGATAAGGAGAGCGGGGGGTGGTATGTCCAGGCTGACCCGCAAGAAGATGGATTCGGCGTGTCGGAACGAAAACCCTCGCCCACACTGACGTACTAGCGGTTGAAACGAAGACCCCCACTCAAGCGGCCAAAACCGGGCCGCTTAAATTTGGCACCCTCGTGGAGATTTTGCGTCAAATGAAGGGTTTACCGGGTGCCCCGCCGCGGGTTTGAAGAGGAGTTGGTGACGTTGTTGGAGCGGGCGGGGGTGCGGTTTGATCGCGCTGAGGTGAAGAGTGCGGCCCGCTGAAGCGGGCTCGGGGTTATAGGGGGAACCGTTTACCGCGAGATTACGCCCACGGCTCACACAAATGACGCCCTCCTCCACCCCACCGAGCGCAAAAACGGCGCTCGGCGGGGACCCGGCTGCGGGCTCGGGGATGGCGGAGCGCGGCGCGGTGTTCGGTTGACGTGAGGAAAAGACCCACCCCGCCAACAGAAGGCGGGATGGGCCACCCTCTCATGTAAGTTCATTCCTAACAATAAGTTGACGGGGTGGGCCACCCGCCGGATGTTGCGCGTGTACTTTCTGCAGCAATGGTTCAACCGGTCCGACCCGGGGTTGGAAGAGGCACTGTACGACTCGGTGGTGATGCGGCAATTTGTGGGCATCGATTTGGGCAGGAGCCGGTGCCGGACGAGACCACGGTATGCAAGTTCCGTCATGTGCTGGAAGAGCACGAGCTGGGCGGAGAGATTCTGCAGACGGTGAATCTGTATTTACAGAGCCGGGGAGTACGGATCACGACTGGCACCATCGTCGATGCGACCATCATTCATGCTCCCAGTTCGACCAAGAATCGAGAGCAGAAGCGCGACCCAGCGATGCACCAAACCAGGAAGGGCAAGCAGTGGTACTTCGGGATGAAGGCGCACGTAGGGGTGGATAGCAAGACAAAGCTGATTCACAGCGTGGTGGCGACGGCGGCCAACGTGGCGGATAACACGGTATTGCCGGAGTTACTTCACGGGGACGAGACGAAGGTTTGGGGCGATCAGGCTTATCGAGGGCAGACCGAGCATGCAGGAAGTTGCACCCGGAGCGCAAGACATGACCCACAAACGGTATCGCTATAAGGACCGAATCGACGAAAAGCAACGAGCCCAGAACCGCAGCAAGTCTCGGGTGTGATCGAAAGTGGAGCATGTGTTTGGGGTGATGAAGCTGAAGTTCGGGTTGGTGAAGGTGCGCTATCGAGGCTTGAAAAAGAATGCCAACCGGTTGTTCGCTACCTGCGCCCTGGTAAACCTGTTCTTGGTACGCAAGAAACTGTTGTACGCAGCGGCGTAGTGTCTTGCAACGACCCCCGACTGCCGGAACAGGTTAGCCAAAGGGCTCAAAGAACCAATGGGAATCAAGGCATCGACCTGAATCTCCTCTTTCCAGGCATTCCCGCTCGAAAAACAGGGGGGTAGTTCAGAGGTTCCTTAATTTCCCCACGTGGGTAGTGACTCTTTTGAAGTCAGCCTTAAGGCGCGCAAGTATTGACGCTTCTGTGGAAGAGTCCAATGCATTCAAGCCACCTCCGGCCCCGGTCATCATAGGCTGAGGACGTATCGGCGGGGTACAGCACTGGCCTGATGTCGGCAGGGTATGTCTTTGTAGTGGAGAACCGAAGTTTGCAATGATTGAAGACGAGACCCCACCCACTTCAGATTTTCTTTTCAACTAGGGAGCGCCAGATGGGCCACGCATTATAAAAGGGCGCCCCTTTCGAAGCAGGATTAAGGTTGCTGTGCTGAAGCAGTAACGAAACCTGACGAAAGGAACACCCGATGAATAGCATCAAGTATATCGGTCTGGATGTCCACCGCGATACCATTTCGGTGGCGGTGCTCAACGCCGAGGGCAAGCTGGTAATGCAGTTAGTCATCGCCACGCAGGCCAGCGCGATTCTTGAATTTTTTCACGGATTGCGCGGAACGTTGCATGTCACCTTTGAAGAAGGCACGCACTCGGGGTGGCTGTACGACTTGCTGGTGAGACGAGTGGCGTATCTGGTGGTGTGCAATCCGCGGAAGAATGCGCTGCTGAAGGCGGGCAGCAAGAGCGATGCGATCGACGCGCGCAAGCTGGCGGAGTTGCTGCGCGCGGGGCTGTTGTCTCCGGTGTATCACGGGCAGAGGAGCACGGCGGCGGTGAAGCATCTGGGGCGCAGTTATGCGGCGCTGACGGAAGACACCACGCGCACGATGGGGCGGTTGAAAGCGCTGTATCGCAGCCAGGCGATTGCTTGTGCGGGCACAAAGGTTTTCGGAGCACGGCATCGGGAAGAGTGGCTGGCGCAGTTAACCGACAGCGGATTGCAGCGTCGTGCACGAAGACTGTATCAGGAGCTGGATGGGCTGCAGCAGTTGCGGCGAGAGGCGAAGCGGGAGCTCATCGTGGAATGCCGCAAGTATGGCGAGGCCAAGCTGCTGCGCACAGTGCCGTGGCTGGGGCCGATACGAGTTGCGCTATTGATTGGCCGAGTGCAGACGCCGCACCGCTTCCGCACGAAACGGCAGTTCTGGGCCTACTGCGGGCTGGCGCTGGAAACGCGCAGCAGTGCCGACTATCGGATGGTGGACGGCCAACTGGAGCGGCGCAAGAAGCCGGTGTTCATTCGCGGGCTGAACCGCAACCACAACCACGATCTGAAGAACCTGTTCAAGAGCGCGGCGACCACGGCTGGCGGCAGCGAGGGTGCGTTCGGCGAGTTCTACGAAAACCTTCTGAAAAAAGGGATGCGAGCGGAGATGGCGCGGCTGACGCTGGCGCGCAAGATCGCCGCGATTACGTTGCAGGTGTGGAAGAAAGGAGAGGCGTTCGACGCCGAGTATGTGAAGCCACAAGCCGCTTGAGCGCGCGGCACCGCAGGGAAAGGCCGGTTTCACTCCGCGTTTTTCTGTTCGGGCTGCGAGCTCGGGTTCGAGGGTAAGTATCTTTCGGCGGGTTAGGCTGCGTGCGCCATGGGCGCCAAGTCTCACGGGCCACCGTATGCTCCCTCGGAGAACCCAACAAAGCCATAGTGCCGCGGGCTCGGACGCGAGTCTCAGATAGAACCATGGTTGGCCCGCTGAGCGGGACCACAGCCAGGCTTGGGTAGCTTCAGCTAGCGAAGAATGCCGTAGCGCGGAGATGAAACCGACCGAAGAGCTGCGCGTCGCCACCACTCCAGCGCGACGAAAGGGGCTGGATGCCAGAGAACGACCTCTGCTCCCGCGAGGGGAGAAGTGCTTTCTCTTGACATCCCCTTTTATAGAACC
>CAVWUX010000007.1:0-434523 GCA_963758255.1 uncultured Acidobacteriaceae bacterium | reverse complement strand
TTGCGTAAGTTCTTACAAACATTAGCACTTATAGCTAAAGTCTTGCAAATAAAGCGGTAAACTCGACGAGGCCGTTGCGCGGCACCGAAGAGCGAAGTTTACTTCTCGGTTATCAAAGATCACTTGCGACCCTTGGCCCGCGGTGCGAGCCCGGCAAGAGACACGAGTCCCTCGCCTCACGTAGATGGTTTACCGAACAGGGAGCGGGACGGGCAAGGACCTGGGACAAAGGGCTACGTGACGAGCGGGGGAGTTGGCACGGACCCCACAATTGCCAACGGCAGGCATAATGTGGGCCACCAGCCGGGGCAGGGGAAAGGTTCTGGTCCTGCCCCACCGAACAGTCTCCACTGGTGATCTCTTGCGAGGGCAGCGACACAAACTTGTTTCTTTCCGAGTGCCGAGTGCAGAGAGACCCCGGTTAACCCAACAGAAGGGTGAACCTAGGGCACCAGGCTTGGACGAGGCTTCGGGCCGTTCCCACTTTGGGAATTGCCGGGGTTGTACCCCCTCCCCTCTCCTTTTTGCAAATTCCTCATTCCATTGGAGATAGGGGCCGCAGTCCGCGCAAAATCCTCTGGCCGTAGGACTTAGAGGCAAATTCTTCTTAACAAAAGAGTTAGGACGGACACTCGAGGGATGAAAGCCGGAATGGGATGGTGGGCGGGCCAAAGAACAACAACGATCAGCGCACTTCACAGGTCGAACCACCTACTGGGGGTGAGGGTAGTGTCCGGCTGCCGACTCGGTGGAAGACAGCTCTCCCTCATCATTCCACCGGCCAATTTAGGCCAGGTTTGGTGACCGCGCTAGGACTTAGGTCACGGTGGAGTGTGATAAGGAGAGTGGGTGGAGGGTTGGTATCCCAGGTCGACCCGCAAGAAGATGAATTCGGCTGTGATTGGAACGAAAACCCTCGCCGACACGGACGTACTAGCGGTTGACACGAAAACCCCCACTCAAGCGGCCAAAAGCGGGCCGCTTGAATGGGGCACCCTATCCTGTAAGTTTATTCTTATCAATAAGTTGATTGAGTGGGCCACCCGCCGGAAGAAACTAAAGTAACCAGGGAGTTGGGAATCCGGAACGGCGGGAGCGGTCGATTCCTTCCGATGGCTCGCTCTCAACGTGCCGTGTTCTTTCGCCGCCGCTGCTCGCTCTCCTTCATCATTTCGTTCAAATCCGCAACCGGCCGTATCTCAATCGGTCCAAGTCCACACTTAAAGCCTGGAAGCTGTGAGACAAGCTGAATGGCATGATTGAGGTCTCGCGCCTCAAGGATTTGAATGCCGCCGAGCTGTTCCTTGGTTTCCGCATAGGGGCCGTCGGTGGTCGCGACTTTGCCGTTTTTCCAGTACAGGGTCAACGCGGTCTCCGGAGGCTGAAGCGGTACTTCGGCAACCAGATGTCCGTTGGCGCGCAGATGGTCGTTGTGCTCAAAGCATTCGTCGAGCACTGCGTTTCGCTCGTCCTCGGTCATCCCTTCGAATTTCCCTGGCTCGATGTATCCCAAACAGATGAATTTCATTGATCCCTCCTTGTTTCCTGCGACTCGTTTCCTGTAAGTCAGGGAGCCGTAGCCCCTCGTTCTCTTATCAGATAGTCGCTCGGGAGACCGAAAATCGACAGCTACTCAAATTTTTAGCCTCGTCAGAGGAATTTGTGGGGGACTGATGCGTTCGAATGGCGGCCGGAAGTTGGGCTCGCGATGCCCCCGCTCTTTATTCGAGGGGCACCCCACTGTGTTGGGGGATGCCAGCGAGATCAAAAGCCCGGCCCACCCGCCTGAGGTTCTGCTGTCTCAGGAGTTGTTGGATGGTATCGAAGCGTTCATTGACAAAGGGCATGACGAACTGTACGTCAGAAGATTGCAGTGATGCAGATGTGCTACCATCGAGTCCTTCCCTCTTAATAGGCTAAATAGCATCGGCTTAATGCCGACAGGAGACGCTATGGACTACGGCCAACTCAAAGACAGCATCAAGGAAATCTCCGAGATAGCGGCATCTGTGCCCGAACAGTTTCGAGATAAGTGCTTCGAGTTGCTACTTGCGAATCTACTCCGTCAGAACGGCGACGGTACAACTGGCGGCGGAAAGAGCGGGAAGGAGGAGCACAAATCGCCAGACGATAGTGAGAAGAAGCCGAAGGGCGACGGTGTTCCCATCACGACGCAACTCCGAGTGCTGATGAAGAAAACCGACGTGACCAAAGATGAGATCGACAAAATACTCCTCTATGACAACGGAGAAGTCCACTTCATCAAGGAGCCACACACGAAAGGAATAACAACGGGCCAGATGGAGTGGGCACTTTTGCTGGCGCTGAAGAATGCTATCGAGAAGAACTCATTGACTACGGACCCAGAAGAAGTGCGCTCAGTCTGCCAAGACAAAGGGTATTACGACAAAGGCAACTTCTCCGGGGTTTTCAAACAAGACAGGAACGCAAAACTATTCAGAAAGGCACTCGCTGCACAAGGGCCTGCTGAACCACTCTCCTCGGAGGGCCAAGATGCCTTGGGCGCCTTGATTAAACGCTTGGCGACTGAGGCTGAGAAATGAAAGCGGAGATACTGAAGAAACTCGATACCTTCGAGAGCGATCTTCGCAAACTCAGAAAGAGCGTAGCTGCATTGACGGGAACGACAGTGAGCCAGAAGAAGTTGCGGACTGATGCCGAAGAGTTGGCGACTCGCTGGGTCGAAGAACTTCGGAGTCCGCTGGAGCACAAATTTCCAATTGGGAAAGAAGTGATTGCTGAGACCTCTGACTCTTTGAAGAGACTGCACGTCCTGAGCAGGCCCAACAATCGGAAGAGTTCCTATCTGGAGACGTTGGACTCGGTGCTCGATCAATTCAAGAACAAGTTCGTTCTCCCTATTCAGCAGACGAGCACTGGCGTAGAAACCAAATTCGATCTTCAAAAACTCGTTACCGGTTTGTCCAACCCAGATGAGTCTGAGTATCTGAAGGAAGCGATTGATAGTGCCAATGCTGGGTTTCATCGAGCCTCCATCGTTCTCGGTTGGTGTGCGGCGATTGATCGAATCCAGAAGCGGATACAAGCCTTGGGGTTCACGACCTTCAATTCAACATCGACTGCGCTGAAAGCCCAGACATCGGGAAGACACAAGCGATGGAACAAAGAGTTCAACATCACGACGCTGGGAGAGCTTCAAGCGGTCTCCGACAATGATCTAATCACAGTCTGCGAGGGCATGAATCTGCTGGACAGCAATCAGGCCGACCGACTCATTGACGTAGATTTCCAGTACCGGAACCACAGCGCCCATCCCGGCCAAGCGCCTATCGAGGATGCACACGTCGTTGCGTTCTTCACGGACATCACTTCGATCATTCTGACGAATGCCAAGTTCGCCTGATTTCGCAATAGGAAGCCCGTAGAGCGTGCGCTTTCCGGGGAGGCGGGTGGCCCACCTTCAACGGCTCTTGTGTGCACCATTCCCACTGAGGGGCACCCACTGTGTTGGTAATGCCCACAGGATTTGATTTCGTTGTGGACACGTGATCAAACCCACTTGGCGCCGGCATTTCCGACTCCCGCCAATCGGCTCCGCTCTGTCGAAGAACAATCGCGAAAGGTGGCCGAGGCAGGTTAAGCGGGGGAAATGCAGGTCCCTCCGCTCCGCCGCCGAAACGGCGGCTCCGGTCGGGATGACAAACAAATTGGACAGGATCAAAAGCCCGGGCCCCCGCCCGAGTTCAACCTTTAGGTGATGTAGCTCATTCCTCGTCACGGCAGCGCAGGAAATTTCCGGGCTACCTTTCCTGTGCTGGGTGCCAGATGTGCAGAATTTCAACCGCATCGTCCTTCGCGCGGTAGGCGATGATATGCGGCAAGCGCCGCTGCAATAATTCGCGGGTGCCTTCCTCACGTCCCTTGCGTCCACGCAGCGGAAACTTTTTCAATGAACGGACAGATTTACGGATCTCGATGACAGTGGGCCGTGCTAAATGAGGTTCGTGTTCTTTGAGGTAATCGTAGATGTTTTGCAAGTCCGCTGCGGCCGTGGGCGTCCAGCGAATACGCATCAGGAGCTAAGCATCCGCTCGATGCGTGCTTCCATCTCTTCCTCTTCGATAAACTCCCCCCGGTCGGCCTGCGCGATGCCCTCTTGCACGGCGGCGCGAAACCGGGCGTCCTGCTCAAGCAGACGCAAGGCGGCATCCTTCACCAACCGCTCGGTATCCGTACCGGCATGACTGGCGATTTGGGATAACTGCGCTTCCTGCTCGGGGGTGAAATGGACTTCCATACCTGCCAGTCTAGGAGGGCGAATCTATGCTGTCAACGAGGAGTCGTGCTGGTCACTGTTTCGGGCCACGCGGCACTGTGACCCATCCCTGCTTTCGTCCACGTGAGAATACGACAGGCCCGCCTTTTTAACGAAGTTTGCGTGCACCATTTTCACGGTGTTGGTAATGCCCGCGAGATCAAAAGCACGGGCCATCCGGCCATGTCCAGTTGCTCACTGGACATCGATCGATAGCCGACTTAGAATCCGCCAAAAGCGGACCTCGGGTTCTTGGTTACACTGACGATGCGGCGCGCAGATCGCGTCCAACGTCACTTCTGTGGAACGTCGGCTCAAGCTATTCTGAAGAACCTGAGGTGGAGATTTTGTACCATGGCGAAGCTCGTCTATGGAATGAACCAGTCCTTGGATGGCTACGTCGACCATCTGAAATTTAGGCCGAGCCCGGCGCTCTTTCGTCACTTCATAGAGCAAGTGCGCGACCTGACGGGCAGTGTGTACGGTCGCCGCATGTACGAGGTAATGCGTTATTGGGACGAAGACCTTGCGGACTGGGACGCGGAGGAACGCGACTTCGCGGCGGCGTGGCGGAGCCAGCCGAAGTGGGTTGTGTCGCGCTCGTTGAAGTCGGTCGGGCCCAACGCCACACTTGTCGAGGATGACGTCGAGGCGGTGATACGTGGGCTGAAGGCCCAGCACGTTGGGGAGATTGACGTTGCCGGAACAGTCTTGGCAGGAAGCCTAACCGACCTTGGTCTTATTGATGAGTATCGACTTTACCTCCACCCCGTCGTGCTTGGTGGCGGCAAGCCATTCTTCACCGGCCCCCGGCCGCCGCTCCGCCTGGTTGCCAGCGATCGAATCGGCGAGGACGTGATTAGGTTGACGTACGTTCCCGCTTAATCGCTGGGTGCCCGACACGTTCGCGGGTTTCGGCGGGTGCCCACATTTCCCTTCCGTCAGGCAAATGTGGGCCACCAGTCAGCGGATCGCCTCAAATGGCAGGATACTGCCTCCCGAGTTCTGGGCTAAGCTGACAGCTATCATGTCTCTGACGTCGAATTGGACGTGACCTCTATCTGTGGAGCGGAGAAGGAGGAAGAACAACGATGCCTGATCAGTCTTTGGGTGGGTCTTTGTCCGAATCGACGCAGCAGGCGACGAGCTTGCAACGACGCTCGTCCCCGCAGGCACCGCAGTGGCTCGGAATCGACCGCGACTGGTGGCTGACTGCGGTCCTGGTCCTCGGGTCAGTGGTGTTCGGGTTCGGCACGGTGCTCTGGTACTCTCCCCCCAACCCTGCAGCTGCCTTCATGTGGGCATTGACTTGCCTGGGACTTGGCTCTCTTCTGGGCTTCGTCTTCGCGGTACCACGCGCGATCAGCGGGTCAGATCGCACCAGCCAGGCCGAAAGTGACACGAGTGAATCCCGCTTCCGCCTCGCGGTGAACACCAATATGGAGCAGATATCAGACTGGTTGACGAAATTGCTGGTTGGAGTAGGACTCGTGGAATTGAAAGAATTGCCTGGCGGCCTGAATGCGGCCGCCCATTACGTGGCCGCAGGACTGGGCGACGACAGCAGGCTGATTCCGTTTGCGGCATCGCTCCTGGCATTCTTTAGCGTGGAGGGATTTCTTGGAGGGTATCTGGCGACCCGCATCTTCTTTCAGCGTGTGTTCGAGAAATCCGACTCCGATTTGGCCGCCGCGCCGGGCAAGAAAGACTGACCGCTTCGGCCCGGGGTAATATCAAAAATCGGCTCTGGTAGGATCGCACCAAAAAAAGGAGATCGCACATGATCACAAATCGCGAATCAGGCACCCGCATTGACGAAGTCACTGCCGGTATCTATCGCGTCTGTACGCCGATGGACGTCATTCCCGGGGGATTCACGTTCAATTCGTACCTGCTCGTTGACGACGAACCGCTGCTGTTCCACGCAGGGTACCGGAAGCTGTTCCCGCTTACGCTGGAAGCCATAAAGACAGTCATGCCGGTGGAAAAGCTGCGCTGGATCGGCGGATCGCATTTTGAAGGCGACGAGTTTGGCTCGCTGAACGAATTTCTGGCGGTCGCGCCCGAGGCAACCCCGTTTGGCGCCGAAGTGGGCGTGCTGATATCGATTAACGACTTCGCCTCCCGTCCCGCCCGCGGGTTGGGGGACGGCGAGGAGTTTTCCATCGGCAGCCGCCGCATGAAGTGGCTATACACACCGCACGTGCCGCACGGCTGGGATTGCGGCATTTTGTTCGATCTGTCGACCAAGACATTGTTGTGCGGGGACCTGTTCACGCAGCCCGGCGCGGACATGCCGCCGGTGACCGAATCGGAGGTGCTCAGCGCCAGCGAGACTATGCGCGGGATGATGGACTATTACGCTCACGCGAAGAGTACCTCGGCTACTTTCGAGCGTCTGGCGAGTCTGCAGCCGGCGCTGCTCGCCTGCCAACACGGCAGCGCCTATCGTGGCGACGGCGCCGCGCTGCTCCGCGAATTGAGCGCAACCATCGAGCGGGACAATGGCACGCATTCCGAGCGATCTAGGCAATAACGGCATAGTTCCGCTGTGTGATCTGCTAAGCTTGGCGGTTGTCATCGCCATGCTGACGAGGGAATTTACGTGGAAGTAGTGGCTGGAGTAGACCTGGGCGGAACCGCCATCAACTATACGATCGTGGATCAGCAGGAGAAGTTTCTCATTGAAGGCTTGTGCGAACATCCTGCGCTCGCCAAGCAGGGCCCGGACGTCTGCCTCCAGCAGATTGCAGATGGCCTGAAGATTGCCGCCGACAAGGCCGGCGTCGCCCTGGACGACATCGTTGCCGTGGGTCTGGATACTCCGGGTCCGGCCAGCGCCTGCCGGTGTGCTGAGCGCACGCGGCTCTACCAACTTTGTGCATCCGCAGTGGGCGGGCTTCGACATCCGCGAAGGTCTGGCCCACAAGCTCGGCAAGCCGGTGTCGTATCTGAACGATGCCAACGCGGGCGCGCTTTGGGGACACTACGCCATCTTCGGAGCCAACAGCAAAGAGACCTCGGTTTCCATCGTCATCGGGACGGGTAACGGCGGTGGCATCATCCTCGATGGCAACGTCGTGAAAGGTAAGAACGGATTCGGCGGCGAGTTGGGACACGTGCTGATTCCATACCAGAGCATCGCCGGCACCTCCGGCATGAAGCCGGAGTGCAATTGCGGGCGCACGGGTGATCTCGAGTCGGTTTGCTCGCTGACCGCGATCGAGCGGACGCTGTTGCCGTATTTCCTGCCGCGATATCCGGGCCACGAACTCGGCAAGGTCGATCTCCACACCGCGGCCAAGCTAGTGCGCGGTATGGCGGAAAAAGGCGATCCGCTGAGCCGGGATGTCTTCCGGGTGCAGGCCCACGGACTGGGACTGTTCTTCGACGAGATGATCAATACCTTCGATCCCGACGCGCTCATCGTCGGCGGCGGCGCGCTTGAAACGGGCGAGGAATTTCAGCGCTGGTTCATCGACGAAATTCGTGCCGCCATGCCGCCGCAGCGCGAGGAGCAGGTCGGCATTCCGATCCACGTGATGCCCAACGGCGACACGGCGGGCGCGCGGGGAGCGGCCCTCGAGGCCCTCAAGCTGGCGCGAATGGGCGGTCTCGCCTAGCTGCTTGCGAAGAACGCCGGGCAGAGTTAAAAAATGCCGCCCCGCAGGGCGGCATTCTCTTGAGAGTTACTACTTCGTTGAACTGCCGACTACCGAATACGTCACGCTCGCTGGCTGCGCAACGTTGCCGGCATTGTCCCTGCCTCCCGAACAAGTTGCGGTGAATTGCCCGGTCCCATGACCGTTTCCTCCGCTGATGGATAGGGACGCGTTGGCAGCCACGCCAGAGAGCGCGTCGGTGGTCGAACAACCGGCAGCGGGAGCCCTGCCCGCATACGCTCCGCCCTGGCGCACGCCCGTGACCGCGACCACTGGAGGATGCAGATCGATTCTCACCACCTTAGTCGCCTGCCGACTGACATATCCGGCGTTGTCAGTGGCGCGCAGTCCCACAACGTAGGAGCCTTCGCTGGCGAGAGGCAGCGCGGCCCAATTGGCTTGTTCGACTTTGACTGGGCCGTCATCGATCCAGTAGCGAAGGTTGTCGATTCCGGCGCCGCTGTCGTCCGCGCGCAGTTGGACGTTGACCGGTGAATTGGCCCAGCCGTTGCCGTTCAGCGCGGGGCTGAGGGTGATCACTGCAGACGGAGCCTGGAGGTTGTTGCGAACCGGGCCCCGCACCAGCAAGGCACCTGTCCGTGGCGGCAGCGTGATTTGTACCGCTCCCGAGCTGACCGTGTAGATGGCGCCGTTCAGGATGTCGGCCAGCAGAGTTCCATCTGCAAAGATGCCTGCCATAGGGATGGACGCAGTGTTGGCGGTTGAGCCGTTATTCAGCGCCACCACCACCGGCACCTGACCCTGTATGGTACGGGCAAAAGCGTAGGTGTTGGGAGCAGTATTCTGCTCCTGGGTGTCGCCGGTCAACAGCGTAACGAAATCGCCCTGGCGGAGCACGGTGTAGAGCTTTCGTATGTGCGCCAGCTTCTTGTAGAACGCCATGACGCTGGTGTCGGGCGGACCGTAGATGGTGGGATCGCCCGACTGGTCGGTCCACGGATAGGGCGCTCGATTGTAGGGATCACCCACCGGACCGCTGCCGCTGCTGTAGAGAGAAGGCGCATTGATCGCGACTTCATCGCCGTAATAGACCGTGGGCGCACCGATGTAAGTGAATTGGAACAGCGCCGCCAGCTTCAACCGCTGTTTGGCCTGCACCAGGCCGGTGTCGCCGGTCTCAGTCATCACGTAGAGGGCGCGGTTGGTGTCATGCGAATCGAGCAGATTCAGCATGGCTGCCGTTGCCTGCGCCGGGTAATCGTCGCGCACCGCACGCAACGCGTGATCGAACTGGCTGGGCGTCAGTCCCGGAATGTAGTTCGTTCCGTTATTGTTGTTGTCGCTGTAATCGGAGTTCCTCACGAATCCGGTCACGTTCTTGCGGAAGCGATAGTTCATGACCGAGTCCATCTGGTCGCCCGCCAGCCATTGGCTTGCATTGGGCCAGATTTCGCCAACCAGCGGACCGTTGCTGTTGTAGTTCTTCGCGTAGGTGCGGTACTCGTGCCACCAATCGTGCGGGAAGTTGCCGTCGTCGGCAACATCGAAGCGCCATCCGGCTGCGCCCTGGTTATACCAGTACTGCGTGACGTTGCCGGCGCCACGGTAGAAGAAGTCGCGTACCGCCGGATTGTCGTGATCGAAGATGGGCAGGCTGTCGAAGCCGAACCAGCCAGGGTAGTCGGACGAATTGCACGGCACATTGTTGGTATAGAAGTGGAACCAGCTCCGCCAGATGGAGGTGAGCGACTCGCAGGCGCCGTCCGTCTGGTAGCGGTGGTATCGGTCAAAGTAGAGACCGTCGGACGAGGCGTGGTTGAATACGCCGTCGAGAATCACCCGCATGCCGCGCCGGTTCATCTCGCTCTGCAATGACGCATAGGCCGCGTCGCCGCCGAGCGCCGGATCGATGTGCAGATAATTGTCCGTGTCGTAGCGGTGGTTCGAGCGCGCCTGGAAGATCGGGTTCATATAGATCGTGTCCACGCCCAAGCCCTGCAGGTAGTCGAGCTGGTTCTGTATGCCCGAGCAGGTCGCCACCGAAGAACTGGTTGCTGAACGCTCCGGGGCACGGGCCATTCTGATCGTTGGGGTCGCAAATGGCCTCGTTCCACAAGTCGTGGTTGAAGGCCTGCTGCGTCCCGTAGTAGATCGGGCAGCCGGTGGTCGCTCCCTGGCGACAGTAGTCGTTGGTCTGGTCGCCGTTGCGGAAGCGGTCGGGGAAGATGTGATAGACGTTGGCGTTCTGCAGCCAGGCGGGCGTCTGGAAGTTCGGATCGTACACCGTGATCTGGAAGGAGTTGAACGGCTCACCGTCCGTAGCCGTGCCGGTGCCATCCTTGTGGACGTTGTCGTTGTCGTCGGTGTAGTCGTCGCTGTAGAAGCCGTTGGTCTGGTCGCGATTGATCTTGAACTTGTAGTAATACACGCTGGTGGACGACGGCATCGTCAGCGTGGTCTTCCAGATGTCGTATTGGGTCCCATTGATCGTGATGTTTTGCTCGAACGGCATGCCCGTATCGACCGGGCCGGTGGTCGATCCTGTGGCCGAATCGAAGATGTAGCCCCGCGCCGTTACGCCCCAGATGCCGCTGGAGTGCAGGGTGCGGAAGCGCAATGTGACCGGGGTATTTTCCGTCACCGCACCTTCCTGATCGCGATAGAAGGGATCGAAGGTGTCGTGCGCGAAACCGGCCTTGTCCTGGGCGCTGAATCCCGAGGGTTGTTCCAGCGAGAACGGCGGAGTGCTGGTGCCGTCTCCGGTATCCACGACTGCGTAGTATTGCGTATAGGTTGCGTTGGTGCCGATGAACGCGCCGGGATTGTCAGATGGAGCTTGTCCGTAAACGTATCCGCCGTTCGAAGTCAGGTACCCGAAAAACACGAACGAAGCAGGTATGCCTCCGCCGGTAATGGCGCTCCAGGGAATTGCGACCTCGCGCGTGTTCTGATTGGCGCCGTTGTCCGCGTACTGGCCATAATAGGTGGTCGATCCGGTCCATCCGCCACTGCCGTCGGAATTCCGATAGTCGCGGTAGTTGTTCTTAACGTAAGTCACAAACGCCGCCCTGAACGGCAGCGACCCAAAGCTGGTGCCGTCATAATTGAATCCGGTCAGATTGCCGTCGGCGTCGGTGCAGCAGGTCGGAGGATTCTGCGGGTTACCTTTGATGTAAATAACCAGGCCTTCCGAGAGGCTGGCATTGACGACGCCAACGTAGAGGTTGCTGGCGTCCCACGTCATGTACCAGGTCTGCCCGGTGTTGCCGGCATTGTTGAGCTGATTATTGGTTCCATACTCGCCACTGGCGATGAAGCCATCCACGGTTGGCGTTGCCCACTGCGCCCACACAGGAGCAGCAGCCATGCAACTAAGCGATAGGAGGAGAGCAATCTTCAACAGGGGAGTGCGAAGCATGGGAATCCTCACGCATTCTCTGGCGCTCGTGTGGCCAGCAGTTTGGTCAGATGATCCGAATTGAGGTGAGAAAAAACAGGGGGCACGTTAGTACCAGTTCGGCTGCGCCGATAGAGCTGGACAAACGTCATAAAATTTACACCAAACTCCAAAGCCTGACGAGCAAATTCCGCCCGAGCGTGCCTTTATTGCGCGTCCACGCCGAACGCGCACGAGAGCCTGCGCCTGGGACGAGCGCACCTCTCCGCCCCACAAAACGGGGGAACTTCGGTCCCAGCCTTCTCGTACCTAAATCATGAAGGCCCACAGTGTTCGAGGGCCGGATCGACGTTGCTGTCGGGACTTTTTATGAACTTATTCGACGTCTTGAAGCAAACGGTTGCGACGTTGCGCGCGCACAAGATGCGCAGCTTCCTGACCATGTTCGGGATCATCTGGGGAATCGCCTCGGTCATCTTGCTGGTGGGGTTGGGTATCGGCTTCCAGAAAGACCAGAAGAAAAGGATGGAAACGCTGGGCAAGGACCTGGTCATCGTCTGGGGAGGCCGCACCAGCTCACAGATCGGCGGACTCGCGGCTGGCCGCCAGGTCGTTCTTAGTATCGACGATGCCCGGCTGATCAGAAAAGAATGCTATTTCATCAAGGCGGTCAGCCCGGAGCTGCAACGCACGGTGACGGAAGTCAGCCAGTTTAACTCCGCCGCCCGCCAGGTCTCCGGAGTCTGGCCTTCGTATCAGGATTTTCGCTCGCTGATTCTCTCGGAAGGCCGCTACATGACCGAAGAGGATGAAGAAGACGGGCGGCGCGTGGTAATTCTGGGCTCGAATGCCGCCCGGCAACTATTTCCCGGCCAGCCTGCAATTGGCGCCACGCTGAACATGGCACGCTACCCCTACACGGTGATCGGGGTGCTGGCGGAGAAGAAACAGAACTCCAACTATAGCGGCCCCGACAACGACAAGATTTACGTTCCGTACTCCGCCATGGCCCGGGATTATCCTCCCCCTCCGGCCAAGGGCGAGATCATCACCAAAGGCTACGTCTCCGACATCGTGATGGAAGTGGCAAATCCGGAGACGCACGACGCCGCGGTACAGCAGGTCCGCCGGGTCCTCGGGCGCATGCATCACTTTGAGGAAACCGACAAGGACGCGCTCTTTATCTGGGACACGATGCAGTTCGCCAAAGTCCTCGCCCGTATCTTCACTGTTATCACGATTTTCTTTGGTGGCGTCGCCATCACTACGCTGGCGCTGGGCGGCATCGGCGTGATGAACATCATGCTGGTGGCGGTGACCGAGCGCACCCGCGAGATCGGCGTCCTGAAAGCGGTTGGCGCCACCAAGGCCGACATCCTCAAACAATTCTTCAGTGAGTCCGTGGCCTTGACGGTTCTCAGTGGCACTCTCGGCTATATCGTGGGCGTTGGAATTTGCGTGCTGTTGAAAGTCGCTCCGCTACCCGACTTTGTGCCCAAGCCCGTGGTCTCGACCGTCGCCATTGTGGGTTCGTTGTTGACGTTGTCGATCATCACCGTCGCTGCCGGCATGTACCCCGCGCAGCGTGCCGCCGACATGGACCCGATCGAGTGCCTTCGTTACGAATGAACCGAGGTGGAGCGTGTATCTAAAGGAACTGATTCAGCAAAGTTGGGCCGCCTTGCGGCGCAACCGCATGCGCTCCGCGCTGACCATGCTTGGCATCAGTTGGGGCGTGGTGTCGCTGGTGTTGCTGCTCGCCTTCGGAGAAGGGTTGGGTGGCAGTATCGTGAAGGCCACCGGGGCGCTGGGCCATAACGTCATCGTCATCTGGCCCGGCCAGACCAGCATGCAGGCCGGAGGCCAGCGCGCCGGACGCAAGATCCAGTACGAGTACGAAGACATCCAGGCGATTCGGGCCGAAGTTCCCATCATTCGCGCTGTAAGTGCCGAGTCGGTGACAGACTTCGGCTTCAAGACCGGCACCCGCGTGGTCTCCATCCAGACGCGCGGCATTGAATACCCCTACGCCGCCATGCGCAAGCTGGTCGCCTCCGAGGGCCGCAACATCGAGGAGGGTGAATTCGCTGCCCGAAGGCCTGTGGTGCTGCTGGGAAGCGCAGCCGCCAAACGCATTTTTCAGGGCGCACCGGCAGTTGGTCAGACCGTACTAGTCAAAGGACGGTCCTTTGAAGTTGTCGGCGTCATGGACATCAAGATTCAGGACTCCATGTACGAAGGTCCTGACAACGAGCAGGCGTTCATTCCCTATGAGGTCTTCAACGAACTGACGAACGCCAAGGACCCGCAAATCATCGTCTTCCAGCCGATCTCGGCCGACCTGCACAGTGAAGCGCTGCTGGCAGCGCGCAACGTCATCGGCCGGCGCCACCATTTCGATCCGCGCGACAACAAAGCGACTCCTGAATGGGACACTATCGAGAGCGGACAGATGATGCGCGCCTTCACCATTGGCCTCGACACATTGCTCGGCATGATCGGCGCGCTCACGCTCGGAGTCGGCGGAGTTGGCGTCATGAACATCATGTTGGTCAGCGTGACCGAGCGCACTAAAGAGATCGGATTGCTCAAGGCGCTCGGTGCCCGCCGGCGTCAGATCCTGATGCAGTTCCTCATTGAGGCCCTGGTGCTGACCTTCATCGGCGGGGCCCTGGGCATCGTTGTCTCGTGGCTCCTCACCGTGGTGATCCCGCCATTGCCTCTGTACAGCGAGTTCTACAAAACCACCAATCACCAGGGCGACATCTTTCTGAAAGCGTCGCTCGGTGTGATGACGGCTTCGTTCATGATCCTGTCTTTGGTAGGAATCACCAGCGGCTTCTGGCCCGCGCTCAAGGCCTCACGCATGGAGCCCATCGAGGCCCTGCGGTACGAATAGGCCCCTTCGAGAACCGCGCGAGACAGAAACGGCGCACCTTCGGGTGCGCCTTGATCCATCTCTCGCGGGTTGAAGATGCTACTCGTCGCGGATTGCAGCCTCTACCGCCGGAACCAGCTCCGGTGGAATTGTATCGAATCCGTGCGCTTCCTTGGCATGTTTTGCTGTCATCTGCATGAGTTCATCCAGGGTGTCGGCCTTGGCCACGAAGTCGCAATCGACCCCCACGTCCCTGCAACTAATCGATTTCGCCATGATGTTCGTTTCCTCGCATTGATGATTTTGCCATCCGGCTTCACCCATCCTCGAATCAAGCCGTGGGGTGAACTCTACACCGCAGTTCCAAGCGCGACAAGGTTGGCGAGAGAACAATCATCAGAGGTTCTTAGTTACGCAGAGGCAACTCGCGCGTGGGACGCGCCTAGAACTGGCAGGTGTCATACACCTTCTTGATGTCCGATACCTTCAGCGTTTGCGGCTCTCCCGGCGACGGCGCGGAGCCTTTCGCGGATTTCTTCACGGTTCCCGTGATCCGAACCTGCTTGCCGTTGTAGCCGAAGAGAGTATCGTGGTCGCCTTTGAGAATGAAGCGTTCGCCGCTGGGCGTTCCCAGCATGAACGCCCCATTGATACTGGAAACGCAGCCTTCAATCGTCTTGGGCTGGCTGCTATCCGGCGGAGAGGCCGCAGCCGTCAGCGAAAAAAGCAAGAAAGCACACGTCACCAGAAACCGCCCTCGCATGGTTCGCTCCTTCAACAGAGGCTAAATTATAGCGTTCTCCGGTCGGCACCCGAATTGCCTTATCCCGACGGCTTGAACCTTGCGAACCCGCCGCGATGGATGTCCGATGTCGAGTCACCTCGCCTAGGGTTGCAGGTGCTTGTCGAAGAACTTCACGGTCACGTCGTAGGTCTCGCGCGATTCGGGTACGTCGGGATCGTAGAAGAAGCCATGAAACAGCCCATCCCATAGGTGCAGTTCGGCGTCCACTCCCAGCTTGGTGAGCTGGTTATGAGTGTTGATCCCCGAGCTGTAATCGAAGGCGCGGGTGCCGCTGAGGATCAGCGTCGGCGGAAACCGGCGCAAAACCTCGTCTGAGTAAACGGGCGACACCATGGGATCGCGCATGTTGGCGTCAGCGAAGTAGGCGAGGTGCATGCGCCCATCGCCCGCGTTCGGTGGAGGCGGCATGCGCCCGTCGAGGGGCGGGGTCGTGAACTCAGCGTCGCCTCCGAAGTCTCCGGCAGACGCGCAGAAGATGCCAATCGCGCCCGGCCGCGGCAGATGATGGGTCTGGAACCAGGCCACCGATTCCGCCGTCAGCATTCCGCCGGCGGAGCAGCCGAAGATGCCAATGCTCTCGGGCTTGTACTGTTTGAGCAGTTCCGCATAAACCTTGGCGACATCTTCGCTGGCCGCGGGAAACTTGAACTCCGGGCCCTGCCGGTAGTTGACGGTGACCACCTTGATCTTACCCAGCCCGGCGATGGGAATGGATTCGATGATGCCGCAGGTGGGCGCGCACACGCTGAAGCCTCCGCCATGCAGGTTGATGAGCACGCGGTGCTGGTTGAGCGGTGCGATACCGGCTTTGGGGACGATGACCAGCGTGGGGACTCCGGCGATGGTCGCGGGCTGCACCTCGACGGGATAGCGCGCCTTCTGCTTGTCGATGAGCGGCGCCAGGTGCGCGTCAATGCGGGCGCGTTCCTTGGCGATGTCGGGATCGGGAGGCGGGTCGGGATGCAGCAGACGATAGGTGACATAGGCGCGGGCTTCGGGACTGAGAAAGCTCGAGAGCGGCACGGTCTGCGGCGGGATGTGCACCGTGCCGTCGGGGTCCACCGTGACCGAGGGCGCGGAGGCGTTGGCGTCCACTTGCGCGTTGGAGTTGGCGGTCAACACGAACACAATCATCAGTCCGCAAAATAGATGAATGATGAGGCGAAATGGGAACGGCAAGCGCCTGAGGAGATTCGGTGTAGTCATGGCGCATCCATGTTACGCGGGATTGCGCTCGGAGGTCGCTCGGGCTCACGCCCTCGCGGAAGAGTGCCGTCGGTTAAAACCGACTCGGGTCTTAATTGACGAGCTTACCCAGCACTTCGCTTCGCTGCGTGCTGGGCTATCCTCTGCCGCCCTCGCCACACGCCGTGCGCAAAACCGGCGCGCGACGTAAGCGCGGCAGCGGGCTGGAGTATGGTCGCGAGCAGCAGTCGGGACTCAGGCAGATTGGTTTGCGCCCCACAATTGCCAAAGTCGGGCAATTGTTGGCCACCCGCGGCCTGGAGCATTCGCCCGAGCACCAGACGGGACTCAGCTTGCAGGGAACCGCGTCTGCCACTCAATCGAAAAGCGCGTCTGAGTGGGCCGGTTAAAAGCTGATTTTTAGGACTGTTCCGTTGACCCCTACCAGCCATCCGGCTTTCGGACTCGCGAACGCCACAGCCCAATACCCCGTTACACCGGGCAGCGAGTACCAAGTGGTTCCTTCGTCCGGAGTCCACGCCGCGCCGCCCGTGTTGGCCGTGACTACCACGGTCCGGCTGCCATTGCCAGCTCCCTGCGCGTACGCCAGCCCGAAAATTGCCCCGGTCACCGGAGGCGGGTTCGTCAGTGCCCAGGTCACGCCGCCATCGCTTGAAGTCGCCGTCCTCGCGCTATTCGGATCGTTCGGGTCCAAATCGCCGCCGCCCACGATGCCGTTCCACGGGTTGCGGAACGCCACGGTGAACCCGCCTGCGCTGGATGAGCTGACCAGCGGCGTATCGTAAGCGTTCCAGGTGTCGCCGCCGTCTCGGGTGGCTAAAACCCTCGCAGTCGTCGAAGCGCCGGTCGCGATCCAGGCGTACTGTCCGCCCGCGGTCGCCACGCACGTACCACTGGCCGCGAACGACCCTTCTCCCGGCAGTGCTGGCGGCATATTGGCGCTGATGTCTCTGCCAAGTCGTTCCATCGGTGGTTCGCAGGTCGGGGAAGACTCCGTTCACCGAGTCACTGTGCGAGATGCCCTTCTTCGGCGTCCAGAACGCGAAGCAATCGTAGAACGCGGCCGGATTCTGGTTCACAAACTGCAGGCTCCAGGTCGCGCCGCCATCGACGGTCTTGTAGATGCGGAAATCTGTAGGGTTATCCCCGATCGACTGCAGATACGCGACCTTGGCACTCACGCCTTCCACATCGCGGAACTGCAGCAATTCCGCTCCCGGCACCACGCCGGCCCTCCATGTTTTGCCGCCATCGGTCGTGACAGTGAACGTGCCGTTGCGTCCGGAAGCCCACACAATTTGCGGATTCACCGGACTGACCGCAATCAATCCGTTGGTTGTGCCGCTGTTCTGCGGAGTCAAGGTGGGTTGAGCTGGTTTCGGCTGGCCTTGCGCGCTCAGCGTCGCAAAGGCAGCAAATAATACGGGCACCAGGAAACGTTTCATCATGACATTTTCTCCCCGGCCAGAGTTCGCGGGCAGTATAGGACGCAGTGGGGAGGGTGTCAAACTCGCGGAGGTTTTTGAAAAGAAAGCAGGACAGCAGGCTGGAGCATTGGCGCGAGCAGAGCGCCTGAACCGACGGGCGACCCCCAAAATTTTGTTGTTATACATAACTATAACAATATGTCACATATAGAATATTATTTATAATCAGTTATTTACTTAGCTTATTAAACCATTGCTAACTGTAATATCCACCCACCACACTAAAGCACCAGCTCACATATATTTGAAAGTTGTCGATTCGGGAAGCCAGAAAATTGCTGCGAACCCATTGATTGCCAAGGAGAACAGGTCCCTCGGTCGGCCCGCCGACGGCGGGCGACCCTGTGATGGCGAGCGGTAGGGGATACCGAGAGCGACGGTTGCTAGTTATCAAAGAGCCGATGCTGTCAAAGAGCGATCTATTCCCCGCCGCAGCGGGCAGACAAGAGACACCGATCCCCTTGCCTCACGAAGCATGTTTATCGAACTGGAGTCGGATGGGATAGGACGCAGGACACAGCGGCCTGTGATAAAGAGTTTGAGTTTCAAGTTTCGGAAAACACCACCTGGCTAGTGACCAGTTGAGGTGTGCCGGCACAAAGGGTCGCTCGGGCTCACGCCCTCGCGGAAGAGTGTCGTCGGTTGAAACCGACTCGGGATTCAAACAACAAGCCTACCCAGCACTCCGCTGCGCTGCGTGCTGGGCTACCCCCTGTTCCGCCCTCGCCACACGCCGCGCGCAAAACCAGCGCGCGACGTAAACGTGGCAGCGGGCTGGAGTGTCGGCGCGAGCAGCAGTGGGGACACAGCCCGCAGGGAAGCGTGTCGAAGCTTTCGGGTCAGTCATGTTGCTCCAGCAGCTTGTCCAACTGGTTGCGGAACTTTAGCTTCAGGCCTTCGATATTGTCATACTGGTCGTAGAAGTGCTCGAGCTCCTTCAGTTTGTCCTGAAATGCCCACAAAGATTCCAAATCCTTCCTGGGCGCACTGCCGGTCTTGATCTCAGTATCTTTGAAGAATGTGTAGATGAGCGGCTTACCGCTGCTCTTAAACTGGCGGTGCGCGACATCGAACTCTTCTTCCGTGTACTTGCCGGTCCTAGTACTGAACAGGCTGACGAAGACATCGCACTGGCAAATAACCTTGTTGTACTCGTCCTGAGAGCGAGTCTTGGACATCGCGCTAAAAAAATTCTCCCATCGCTCGACCTTCAACTCGAATCCTCTTTTCGGGCGCTCGACCTTCAACTCGAAACCTTTTTTCAGGAGCTCGTGGTTCTGTTGGAGAACGTAAAGCTCGAATGCGTCCCGGTCTTCCCGTAGCTCGGCGGAGGATGCAAGAAAGATGCGAATCGTGCGAGGCGAAGCGGCGAGTGGCGCCTGGGGAGTTGCGCTAGGCGCCTCATTTGCCCAGCCGGGCAGCCGGTCCATTTTTATGCCGTCTAACAACTCCAGCACGTCCACTTCTTTGAAGCTGCGTCGGCATTCCACTTTCAATTTATTGTGTTCCTTGCGGCGGACCAGTTCCCTTTGTTCGAAAAACTCAGGCACAGACGCCGCACGGCACAGATCGCAGTTGCAGGGGATACGCTTGTAGACTTTGTTGCGCAGGCCCTGGAAGGACTCATTCAAAGCATCCAGGTCCGCGGCAACGACGCTGAGAAGCTCTTTATGCTCCGGCCCACGGCCGCGCAGTTCGATCTCTTTACCATCTGGCAGCACTTCCACCAGCACGGCAGTACGGTCGCGCTCAAACAGTACGCCGGTGACCCAGGCCATTTCCGGGTTGCGCACAAAGCGATGCAGCCTAACCGTTAAGCGGCTGATCATCCCCTTGGGCAGAAAGTCATAACGATACCTCAGCACCAAATCCTCCGGCTTGCCGCAGTCAGCGAGTGCCGTGGGCTTAGCAGGCGGCAACAACTGCGGGGCAAGCCGGGTCGGGGGCTTGCTGTCGCTCAGCTCATAGCAAAGCTCGAAGTTCTGCATCAACGCCAATAGCTCGGGGTGCATATCGGTGTACGCGGAGTCCCGCCATAAGCGCTCGCAATCGTCATTCGAGAAACGGCCGTGGTTTGCCTTCACCGTTTCGTCGTCAAGGACGCGGAACACGGCTTCCGTAGCCCACTCGTTTTGCAGAATGACCGTGCGGGCCAGCAAGGGATCGTCCTGAAAGTGTAGGAACACGCCCAGGTCGTGCAGGTACCGGCTCAAGTGCAGTGCTTTCGACCGATCAAAGTCCATGTGCCGGCGGTAGATGTCGAAATAGTGCTGCACCGGAACGTATGGTACCTCGCGGGCGCGAACCTCGATATCCGCCCGCACCTGGATCCAGCGGGCGGGCAATTCGTCGCCGATATGGCTGAGATGGCTGGCGCAATACTCGATGCCATCGCGCACCTCGTCGGCTGCGTCGGCTTTCTCCAAATTGCCGGCATAGAGTTCCTTTACGTTATCGTAACGGTGCTTGATGCCGCCGATGTCGATCTGCTTGCTGCGGCCATCCTTCTGGTTCTGGAAGATCAGCGTCGGGCTGTTCCCCCCAAATACCTCAATCAACTCCAGCCAATACTTGAACCCTTCGTCCGAGACCGACTTGTAATCTTTACGAGTGTCATCGACGAGGACGTACAGTGAGCGGCGGGTGAGAAAGAACTGGTGCGTTGCGTGGTAGATCTGTTGCCCTCCGAAGTCCCAGACGTTCAGGCGGAAGATACGCCCGTTCTTTAGCTTAAATTCGTGCCTGTAGATGGCAATGCCTCTCGTCGTCTCGCTTTCTTTGGGTAGCTCCTGGTCAGGCTGATACAAACGCCGCAGCAGGCTGGTCTTGCCCGCGCCACCCTCGCCTACGATTAGTACCTTGGCTTCGTAAAGGTGGTCTACGCCGGCCAGCGACCGCTCACGAATGTAGTTGAGGATGGCGTCGTTGCCCTGCTTCACAATCTCGGGCGGTGGATTGGTTAGCGGACAACCCGAGACATCTAGCGTCTGTAGGGCCGACAGGCCAAATAGCGGGGCTAGGTCGGCGACCCTTGTCTTATCGACAGAAAGGCTCTGCAGAGCAGAGAGCCCTGCAAGCGGCACCAAGTCCCTGACCTGCGTGGATGAGACATAAAGCGTCTGCAGGCCAGAGAGGCCAGCCAGCGGCGCAAGGTCGGTGACTTGCGTGCGCGCGACGGTGAGGACCTGCAGGGCAGACAGGCCAGCCAGCGGCGTGAGGTCGCGAACACGCGTATCGTATGCAAAGAGCGTCTGCAGGGCAGATAGGCCCGCCAGTGGCGCAAGGTCGGTGACCTTCGTACTCTGGACATAAAGCTTCTCAAGGGCAGAGAGACCCGCCAGCGGCGCAAGGTCGGTGAGCTGCGTCTCATAGGCAAGAAGCATATGCAGGGCAGACAGGCCCGCCAGCGGCGCAAGGTCCGTGACCTCCGTACCCGAGACATCCAGCGTCTGCAGGGCAGACAGGCCTGCCAGCGGCGCAAGGTCGGTGACCTTCGTCCTCGGGACATAAAGCGCCCGCAGGCCAGACAGTCTAGCCAGCGGCGCAAGGCCAATCGAGAGGTCATTCTTGTCGCCGGAATTTCGACTCTTTTTTTCCCTGCCACTCCCGACCGTCCCATTCAAACCATTCGCTTGCTAACGACAGGGACTTCAGCCAGACGAGGTCACCGACCTCGGCGGGCACCTTGGTTACCCCGCAATTGCCCAGGTCAAGAAAGGTGGCCCGGGAACGTTTGTTCTCAGCGATGAGCTTCCTTGCGAGCTTGGACATCGGGTTCGTCTCCCAACGGACTGGCTCTTCTTCAAACTGAGCGCATGATTTCGATCGATTCTAGATCAGAGTAGCATCGAGGCGACCATATCCAAGTCGAGTGGGATGGGGCTCCCGGAAAAGCAGGGTCCTCCGACTCGGGCGCGGATTTCTCCCGCGCCCTCGCTCAGGATGACAGAGCAGAGGGTAGTGGCGGGAGAGACGGTTAGCCCTCGACGCTCACTCGCACCATCTTCTTGCCCGCACGTAGCGTGAACTCGGAGCCGAGTCTCACGGAAGCGACGAGGTCGTTCTTGGGTTCGCCGTCCACCTTCACGGCGTTTTGTTTGACCTTGCGCGAACCATCGGAGACGGAAGTCGCCAGACCGGTGGCGGCGAGGAGCTTGTCGAGGCGGACCTGGACCGTGGGGTTATCAGATCCCACCCTATCGTCCGCCGAGGCGGACGATAAGGGTGGGGTACCCAATGGTAATGGTGGGGCACCCAAGGGTAAGGGTGGGGCACCCACAGCAGGGGCACCCGCAGATCCCACCCTGTCGCCAGAATCGGGCGACAAGGGTGGGGCACCCTCACTCGAAGAACCAGGAAGAATCGCGTTGGGCGCGGCGACTTCGGCGAATTTCACTGTCACCAGCGGAAGGTCGTCGGGCGTTTCGTCTTTCTGGAACATGCGCGACCAATCTTGCGCGGCGTGCTCGGCGGCGGCGTGGCCGTGGAAGTCGGCGACGATGCGCTTGCCCAGCTCCTGCTTGAGCTTCATGGGATGCGCCGCGCCCTTCGCGACGTCGCGCTTTAGCTCTCGATCTCGCGCATCGTCACGTCGGTGAGCAGCTCGTAATAGCGCCACATCAGCTCGTCGGAGATGGACATCACCTTGCCGAACATTTCCGTGCGGCGCTTCGGTGATGCCGATGTAGTTGCCGTAGGACTTCGACATCTTCTGCACGCCGTCGGTGCCTTCGAGCAGCGGCATGGTGAGGACGATCTGCGGAAGCTGGTTGTAGTCGCGCTGGAGCTGGCGTCCCATGAGCAGGTTGAACTTCTGGTCGGTGCCGCCGAGTTCGACGTCGGCCTCGAGCGCGACGGAGTCGTAGCCCTGCGCGATGGGATAGAGCAGCTCGTGCATGGCGATGGGCTTCTCTTCGGTGAAGCGCTTGTGGAAGTCTTCGCGCTCGAGCATCTGCGAGACGGTGAACTTGGCGGCGAGGCGCACGAAGCCTTCGTAGCCGAGCTTGCCCAGCCACTCGCTGTTGAAGCGGACTTCGGTCTTGTCGCGGTCGAGAATCTTGAAGACCTGCGCCTTGTAGGTTTCGGCGTTGGCGTCGATTTGCTCGCGGGTGAGCGGCGGGCGCGTGGTGATGCGGCCGGAGGGATCGCCGATGAGGCCGGTGAAGTCTCCGATGAGGAAGATGACGGTGTGGCCCATGTCCTGAAAGTGCTTGAGCTTGCGGATGAGCACGGTGTGTCCGACGTGAAGGTCGGGGGCGGTGGGATCGAAGCCCGGCTTTGACGCGCATGGGCTTGCCGGTGGCCAGCGACCGCTCGATGCGCTCGCGCAGGTCGCTCTCGCGAATGATTTCGGCTGCGCCCTTGCGCAGGTAGGCGAGTTGCTCGTCGACGGGTGGGAAAGAGGGCATAAGAGTTTGATTATAGAAAATCGGGTGACTGGTGACTGGTAAAGGCAACAGCGGCCATGGATTGGCGCGGATGACAGGAGATCAATAAGAAGCCGCATGGTGTCTTCGGGCAAACCGGGTCCTTCGACTTCGGCGGCGCAACGAACGCGCCGCCTGCGCCCAGGATGACACAGTGTAGGACGCTGTCGCCCGGTATTTCGCAATCGCCGTGCGGATGTTCTAATGACTCACGATGAAATGGATCTTACCCGCGGCGGTGTTTCTGCTGATGCTGTCGGTGGGCATGAGCCTGCAGTACGGCAAGATAATCGCCGGATATCGCCGCATGACATGGTCGGTATGGATCCGGCTGCTGTTGGCGACGTTCATCGTGCCGCCGGCGATTGCGCTGCTGCTGCCGCACATTTTTCCGCTGAGCTTGCCGGAGATGGCCGGGCTGTTCATGGTGGGGGTGGCGCCGGGCGCTCCGCTGATGACGCGCAACATCGCAAAGCGGGGCTTCGACATGCATCTGGCTGCAGGGTATCAGTTGTGGGGAGCGCTGTTGACGCCCGTCATGATTCCGCTGATCGTCTTCGTTGCCGGCAAACTCTATGACCGCACGATCTGGATCCCGCCGCGCGTGCTCCTGCTGGACATCGCTGAAAAACAGCTTTTGCCGGTGCTCGTGGGCATGGTAGTGGCGCACTACTGGCCTGAGATTTCCGCCAAACTGCAGCCCATCATGACCATGATCGGGAATGTCGTGCTGACGGTGGCTATAGCAGCATTCCTGTTCAAGCTTGGCCCTACGGTGTTGAAGTCGCTCACCATCTGGCTTCCTGTGTCGGCGCTGGTGCTTGCGATAGGATCGGTGCTGGCCATTCGATTTTTGTTGCGAGCCGACGTCCTCACTGACCGCACGCTTGCGATCTGCAATGCGAACCGCCACGTCGGATTGGCGCTACTGCTAACGGGACACTTTCTGCGGGCCGAGAGAGCACTGCCTGCAGTTGCTGCGTACGCGCTCATCGCGCCGTTGGTGATGGCAGCGACATCCAAGTGGTTTCATCGCGGTGAACACGCAGCGCAGCTGGCCGAAGCGTGATGCAATTCAATCTGGCGCGTGGCACAATCGAAATATGTTTGTGCGCAAGATTCGTGTGGAGTACGAGGAGAACGGGGAACGGAAGCCGTGTCCGATGAAGTGGCTCGACAGCTTCAGCATGCGCAACTTCACCAACGACCAGGTGTTTGACGACACGATTCCCGCGGGCGACGGGCTGATCGAAATTGGCACGCGCGTGCCGCTGGAGCGTTTGCGCGAGGCGATGGAAGACTGGTTCCGGCGGAAGGGCTATTTGGCGAAGGACGCGAAGTTGGTGGTGAGTGAATAGTTTCGAGTTTCGTGCCAGGACGGATCTTGGCGGGGATAACGATAAGCAGGTCCTTCGACTCCGGCGGCAAGGCCGCCTTCGCTCAGGATGACGAATCAATATAGACGCCGCTTTGCTTAAGCCGGCAAGTGACCACTGGCTACTCGCAACTTCTTTTATGACGACCCGCATCGTATTTCTTGCTATCGCGATCGCCATTGCCGGCGCGGCGGTCTGGGCCTATCACCATGACGCAGAGTTACGGAAGAACGCGATGCTGGTGAACCTCGGGGACCCCAACGAAGTGGTGCGCGAACTTCTCGGCGAGCCTTCCAGCGAAGGCCCCTGCGGGTCGCTCACGGTCGCTCCCGGGGCGTGCACCGATGAGTACGTATACAAGTACTACTATTCGGTCTTTCAGCCGCAGTACGAAGTGGTTTGGTTTGACAGCGCCGGCAAGGCACTGGGCGAGCAGCACGTACAGCGGCCGTTCTGAAGCAGTGGCCAGTTGCCAGTTCGAGGGGCAACGTTAAGTCATGTCTGGCGCTGTCCAAACGATGTCTTACATCTGATACCATGTAGGACATGAAGGACGTCGGTGGTACATTCACCTCAAAAGGCCAACTTGTTGTCCCGGCCGAACTCCGGCGCAAGCACGGCATCGAAGCTGGAACCAGGGTCCGGTTTCTAGAAGACCAGTTTGGCCGCATTGTGCTTCAGCCGATCACCGAGGATTACATCGACCGCGTCATGGGTTGTCTGGCAGAAGGAGCGGACCTGCTGGCCGGTTGGGAGAAGGAGCATCGGACGGAAGGCAAGCGCGAACGATGAAGACCTACGTGTTCGATGCGAGTGCGCTGTTTGCATTCCTGCAGCAGAAGCCCGGGGCTTCCAAGGTGAGTGAGTTGTTGAAGGACGCAATGCGGGGACGCGCTGCCATCTTCATGTCGGCGGTGAACTATGGAGAGGTGTACGGCGCCGTGATTCGCGGGCATGGACCAGAGCGCGCACGAGCGACGATGAGCGCTGTGCAGCCTTTGCCCATCAGCTTTGTGGATGCCACGCCATTGAGGGCGTTTCACGCTGTCGAGGTCAACAGCGAAATACAGAGCTCTACTATCTCGACAGCTTCGCTGCAGCGCTGGCCATGGAACACAAAGGAACGTTGGTAACGAGCGATTCGCGCATTTTCGCCGGCTCGGCCACAGCTTTCCTGTGGTCTGGTTGAAGCCGTAACGCGCTGCGCTCCTTATTTAGCCATCACAGCCCGCGGGGCCGCGTCTTTGATTTCGGGTGGGGCGTCGAATTGCTCGAAGTTCTTCTCGAAGCGCGACGACAAGTCTGCTGCCATCTTGTCGTAGGCGGCTTTGTCTTTCCATGAATTCCGCGGATTCAGCAGCTCCGACGGAACGGCCGGCACTGACTTGGGGATGCTCAGCCCGAAGCTGGGCTCGATCTCAAACTCGACGTCATTCAGTCGGCCTTCGACCAGTGCGTTGACCATGGCGCGGGTGTAGGGCAGGCTCATGCGCTTGCCGATGCCGTAGGGTCCGCCCTGCCATCCGGTGTTGACCAGCCAGCACTGCGCGTTGTGCTCACGCAGACGGCGCCCCAGCATCTCGGCATAGACCTTGGGAGGCAGCGGCATGAAGGGCGCGCCGAAGCAGGTGGAGAACGTTGCCTGGGGCTCGGTGACGCCGGCTTCCGTGCCCGCGACTTTGGCGGTGTAGCCCGACATGAAGTGGAACATCGCCTGCTCGGGCGTCAACCTCGACACCGGAGGCAGCACACCGAACGCGTCGGCGGTGAGGAAGACGACGTTCCTGGGATGGCCGCCGAATCCCGGAATCACGGCGTTGTCGATGTGCTCCACGGGATACGCAGCGCGGGTGTTCTCGGTCTTGCTGTCGTCATCGTAATCGGGCACGCGGGTGACGGGATCGAGCACCACGTTCTCCAGGACCGATCCGAAGGTAAGCGCGTTCCAAATCTGGGGCTCGTTCTTTTCCGAGAGCTTGATGCATTTGGCGTAGCAGCCGCCCTCGAAGTTGAAGATGCCAGTGGGGCTCCAGCCGTGCTCGTCGTCGCCGATCAGGCGACGCGTGGGATCGGCCGAGAGCGTGGTCTTGCCGGTGCCTGACAGTCCAAAGAACAGAGCGGTCACACCGTCTTCACCGATGTTGGCCGAGCAGTGCATGGGGAAGACGTCGCGCTGCGGCAGCAGAAAATTCATCACGCCAAAGATCGACTTCTTCATCTCGCCCGCGTATTGGGTGCCGCCAATGATGACCAGCCGCCGGGTGAAGTTCACGATCACGAAGACTTCCGAGTTGGTGCCGTCGCGCTGGGGATCGGCGAGGAAGCCGGGAGCGGCGACGATGGTGAACTCGGGCTTGTGGGTGTTCAGTTCCTCGGAGTTGGGGCGAATAAAGAGCTGGCGAACAAAAAGATTGTGCCAGGCGTACTCGTTGACTACCTGGATGGGCAACTGGTACTTGGGATCGGCGCCGCAGAAGAGGTCCTGAACATAGACTTCCTTCGCGGCCAGGTATTCCAGCACCCGCTGGTAGAGTGCGTCGAACTTGTCGGCTGCGAAGGGTTGATTGACGGGTCCCCAGGCAACCTTGTCCTTGGTGATAGCGTCCTTGACTGTGAACTTGTCTTTCGGGGAGCGGCCAGTGCGCTTGCCGGTTTCAGAAACCAATGCGCCACGAGAGCTAAGAACGCCTTCGCCGTTTTTGATTGCGGTTTCGACGAGTTGAGAGGTGGAGAGATCGCGGTGAACGGATTTCTGCGCCAGCAAGTCGGGCAATTCCGGATGCGCAATGGAGGACATAGAAAGACTCCTTATCAAGACTTTCTACCGCCGGGACACTCGGCGGCTGGAATTAAACGAGAATTCTTTGGAGAGTGGGTAAAGGCCTCCCCGCGCGCAGAATGAATCAGCCCGTTGACCGGGCGCTATCCAGCAACTGCGGAAGCTTGGTTTTCCTCGATGATCTCGTTCAGGTGGTCGAGAGTCTCCTGGACGGTCAGAGAGTACATTTCACGCCCGCTATCTTCGCCGGATTCGATTGCCCATTTCAAATAATGTCCCGCAACCTGGACCGCCATCGGATCCGTGAGGATCTTTCCCGTCTGCCGGTTGAACTCGACCCACGCGACGTGCGGAAGAGCGATCCAAACCGGCCGGTCTCCGACAAGGAACTTGATATCAACGGCGTCGGCGTGGCGCGTGGCGATGGCAACGATCAGTGCCTGATATTGGCAGTACAGCGGCTGGCCGGTCCAACGGTCGGTTGCCTGAAAGTCGTCATACATAACCCTAGAACTATAGCTGAGGGCTGGGGACGGGGCAATGAGGAACCTCACAGGGGACGGGAGGCAAGAATCGCCTTCGCGAATACGGGCCTACGCCTGCTCGCGCGCCTCGCCCAGCACCACCTTTACATCCATCTTCTTCCTGCCGCGATAAATCGTTACGGTGATGGTTTCGCCGGCCTTGTGCTTGTCCATGGAGTTAGCGAGGTCCTGCTGATCGCCAATAGGCTCGCCGTCAATCGCCACGATCAGATCGCCGCCCAACATGACCGGATAGTTGCCGATGTAAGCCCGCTGATTGCCGCCGTGCAACCCGGCGCGCTCGGCTGAGCCGCCGGGAGTGGTCTGGACTATAAGAATCCCGTAGTCGGAAGCCAGTCCCATTTCCTGCGCCAGTTCCGGGCCGACGGGCAGGATCCGGATACCCAGCGACGGACGGCGGACCCGGCCAATCGTAATGAGGTCGTTAATCACCGCCTTGGCGGTATTGATCGGGATGGCAAAGCCGATACCGGCGCTTTGGTTGGAGCCTCCGGTGGCAATCATGCTGTTGATACCGATGACCTCGCCTCGCGAATTCAGCAGGGGGCCGCCGGAGTTTCCGGGGTTGATGGCGGCATCGGTCTGGATGGCCTCGTCGATCTCCCCGCCTTCGGGGGTGCGAATCGGCCGTACCGAGCTGATAATGCCGCGGGTCATGGTTCCGCTCAGCCCAAAGGGATTGCCGATGGCGTAAACTTTCTGTCCGACGACGAGCGATTTGGAATCGCCAAGCGTGGCCGGACTCAGGTCCGGGGCTTTGATCTGGATTACCGCCAGATCATGCGTACGGTCGCGCCCGATCACGGCCGCTTTGTATTTCTTCTTGTTGTGCAGCGTGACCTCGACCTCGCGTGCGTTGGCGATCACGTGATAGTTGGTAAGGATGTGGCCTTCCTTGTCGATGATGAAGCCCGAGCCCTGTCCTTCCTGCGGCATCGGGCCGTAAAAGAAGTCGAACGCCACTGCGGTCGAGGTGATGTTGACGACCGACGGAATCCCCCTCTTATATACCTCGATGTTGGTTTGCTCTTCGGAGTCGAAGGTCTGCGGCCCCGCTGCTTCGGTGAGTTCGACGTGCGTGGGGCGGGCGATGTAGTCCGCCGGATTCACGTCGCTGTGATGGGTCGTGTACCAGTAAAAGGCGCCGGCGAGCAGCGCACCGAGAATAAGAGGACGTACCAGTTTCATGGCGTTAGACAAACACCAGTTCCCTTAGAGTTCCAGACTGCGTTAGACGCGTCCTATAGAAAAGTGTACCGGGATAGGCGTCAGAGTGCCTAGCGCGGGGAATCTGGCGTTAGCTCAGCCCACACCGCGTCGACCTGGCGGGCGGTCGCCTCAATGGTGCCGGAGTTGTCGATGACGTAGTCGGCCTGGCGGGCCTTTTCTTCATCCGGCATTTGCGCGGAGCCTCGGCGCAACACCTCGGCGCGGGCCTCCTCCAGCGAAATCCTGGCGCGCTGCGAGTAGCGTGCGACCTTCTGATCGAGGCCACAGGTCACGACAATCAACTTGTCAAAATCCTTGTCGGCGCCGGCTTCGAAGAGCAACGCGGCTTCCACGACGGCGACCCCCTTGGGATCTCTCTGTTCGACTTCGGCCATCCAGCGATTCTGAGCTTCGATGACTGCCGGATGGACAATCGTGTTCAATTCGCCGATGCGGTGGGGAAACACAGTATTTGCCAGCTTGCGACGATTGATGGCTCCGTCGGGATCCAGAATGTCAGGACCGAAGTGCGCCACGACCGCGTTGTAGGTCGCCTCGCCGGGGGCATAGAGCTGGTGCGCCAGCGTGTCAGCCTGCAGGTAGTGGGCGCCGCGTTTGGCCAGCATCGCTCCCACCGTGGACTTACCGCAGGCGACTCCTCCGGTGAGACCTACACGCAGCACGGCGTCGCTCGCGGCATCGAGTTGGCAGGCAGTAGAAGTCGCATGATTGCGGCAAGGGTCCAACGCAGTATAACCCGCGGCTGGTCACGGATTTCTGTGGCTCTGGCTCATTGGGATACGGCTCCTCCAAGATGGAGCCTTGATTGACCGTTCTCTGGTACCCGTTGGATGCGGCGGAGTCCGAATTTGTCTGCTTTTGCATCAATGACGCCATGGAACTGCATCGTGCGCGGCGAGACTAGGTTCGACGACTTCAACTGCGGCAGTAGTAGGGAAGCCACTGGCCAAATAGTGGTAAAACTCTGCGCATACCACTTTAATGCCATGTATGTTTACTGTTTTTTATCAATAAGTTATGAATAGATAATGTGGCGGTAATCTTGCTAGTAAGATTGATCGGCGATTCAATGGGTGGAAATCTCGAAGCGATCCCTTTGCTCTTCGTTAACTACAAAATCAACATAATGCTTCTCAGGAGGATTGAATGTCCGACCGTTCCACTGGCAGGTTTGCGCTCGTTGCACTGACGGCGCTGCTTTTTGTTCTGGCCGTACCTGGATGGGCGTCACAGGTTCTCGTCTACTCGCAGGCTGCGGATTACCAAGTTCTCTATGCCTCGCAGAATGATACTTCGGGCACGTTTGGCCCGTTCGCTACTTCGTATGACAACTTTACCCTTGGCGCCGGCGCCACCATCACTCAGGTGGACTGGACAGGGGGGTACTTCAATCCGCAGAGTGCCGGCACGATCACAGGCTGGACCGTGGCTTTTTATTCGGACAACGGCGGTCAGCCGGGTGGGTCACTTGCTAGCTTCATCTTCGCTGGTAACGGGGGCGAATCCTTTATCGGTCTAGACGTTTTGGGAAACCCCGTCTACTCCTATTCCGCTTCTCTGAGTTTCGCAGCCGGAGCCGGCACGACGTACTGGCTGTCTGTGGTACCCGACGTTGCCTTCCCGCCGCAGTGGGGTTGGACGAGTTCGTCGCAGGGCGACGGCGCGGCCTGGCAGGATTTCTTCGGATCCGGATTGCCGATTTCCGGCGATTTGGCGTTCTCGCTGTACAAGACGCAACAGACCGGCGTACCTGAGCCGGGTAGCCTGATGCTGTTGGGAACCGGAGTTATCGGGCTCGCTGGCGCGATTCGTCGCAAGCTTGGGGCGTAACTTCTGCAATTCGATGCGGGGATTTGGGCTTTCTCCACCGCCACGACGTTAACAAGATATCTAAACAACGCCGCTGCCGGTCTGGCTCGTTGGGGGCCAGCCGGTCTCGCGACCGCGCGGGTCAAGCGGTGCTCAGAGGAGAAGAGATGAAGCTATTCGCAAGGTTAGCAATCGCACTTACGGCGCTGGTGGCCCTGGCTTCGCTAGCCAGTGCCCAGACATGGACAGCTCTGAATCATCAGCCGGGCGTGAATGTCGGCGTGATGCTCCAGCTCAGGGACGGGCGGATTCTGGTTCACGAGGAGCAGTCGGGTAACTCGAGAAACTGGTGGGTACTGACCCCCGATGCCACGGGCAGCTATGTCAACGGAACCTGGAGTTCCGGCGGCCAGATGCAGGCGGGGTACTCTCCCTGGTATTTCGGGTCCCAGGTATTTGTCGATGGAAAGACTGTGGTTGTAGAAGGCGGCGAGTACAACCTTGGGGGCGCCACCTGGACGAACCTGGGGTCCCGCTTGACCTACTCCGGCAATTCGTTCAATTGGGTTTCCAACGGCCCGCCCCCAGGTTGGAGCAACATCGGTGACGCCCAGAGCGTCCTCCTGGCGGACGGCCGGTACATGCAGGCCAACTCGCTTACCAAGCAGACGGCCATCTACACCGGCCCGAATACATGGTCGGCATCCGGCAACGTGCTGGCGATCCGAAACGACGAGTCCGGGTGGAACCTGCTGCCCAACGGCAAGGTTCTTGCCGTTGACGTACAGCCGGTTGCGAATTGTGGAGGGAGTACCAGGAGCACGGAATTGTACGATCCCAATACCGGGACCTGGTCTTGCGGGCCGCAAACTCCGGTGCAACTCTGGGTCCAGTCTGACCAGGAGCTGGGAGCTGCCGTTATGATGTACAACGGCAAGCTGCTTCAGTTTGGCGGCGGTGTTGTCGCAACCGCTATCTACGACGTAGCCGCCAACAGCTGGGCGGCAGGACCGACGCCCTCCGGCGGTTTGGACCAGGCAGACGGTCCGGCAGCCATGGAACCCAACGGGAAGGTGCTTGCCCTGCTTAGCCCGGGACTGTTCCAGTTCGGCGCCTGCCAATACGTCGAGTACGACCCCGTCAGCAACAGCCTGGCGAACACAGCGAATGCTGCAACCTGTCCGGGCGGCTCGTCCTTCATCGGACACCTCATGACCCTTCCTACCGGTCAGATCATGAATACGGACTTTGGTTCGTTCGTGCAGGTGTACAACCCGGCGCCTGGAGTTGCTGCCGCGGCAAAGCCCACGATCCTGGCAGCCTCCACCAACCTGAAGAGCGGCTCTGTCAACAATGTTCTCTACGGCAGGCAGCTTAACGGCTTGTCAGAATCGACTGCTTACGGCGACGACTATCAGGGTTCGACGAACTACCCGCTGGTTCGCCTGACCAACGCGACGACCGGCAACGTGTACTGGGCGGTGACGCACGATGAGAGCACCCACTCCATCGCTCCCGGCACCATCATGTTCACGAAGTTCGACATTCCGGCGACGGTACCGGCAGGGAAGTATTCGATGGTTTCGATCGCCAACGGGATCGCCTCGAATGCCGTTGTGGTGTCGGTGAACTAACTCTCTCTCTGAAGAAGGAATACTGAAACTGATCGTGCCATGCTCCCGCCAGCATGGCACTTTTTTTGGTTCTGGTTCCCCTGCTCCGTTCGTCACTTCTTCCGGATGTGCAGTACCTTCTGGACCTCGGCGACCACATCGCCCGCTTCGTCTTTCACCTCGACCGTGAAGGTGGGTTCGTACTTGGGCAGGGTCTTCAACTGTTCGCGGATATCGTTGAGCTGGGCATCGCTGAGGCGGAACTCAGCGCGGACTCTGCCTTTGCCGGGCTTGCGAAACCGGATGTTGGCGGCCTTGTCCCACACGATGTAGCCGGGGCCGAGATTGTTCATCAGCATCAGCATGTAGAAGGGATCGGTCATGGAATAGAGCGATCCGCCGTAGTGTGTTCCGACGTAGTTGCGATTCCAGAGGCGCAGCTTCATCTCAACGTCGACGGATTTGAGATCGGCTCCCCAGTTCACACGAATGCCGGCGCCCGCTATTGGAGGCCAGAGGTTGACCAGGCGCAGCATCAGTCGTTGAGTGAAAGAAGACATGGCGAAACACGGCTCCGTGGGTAATGAAAGACCAGTTTACCGACAAGACGTGAGTTTGAGGCTCGTCCGGCGTGTCACTTGGCCCGCTCGGCGGGGGCTTCCGGAGCGGAAAATAGCCGGAGCGTCTGGCTCCGGCTAGTGGTCAAGTTCAGTGTTACGGATGCAGCTTCAGGCCCGCCGCAACGGAACTCGGAAACCAGGCTCGACCTTACAACGCGGCAACGCCACGCTCCTGATTACGGATGCGAATGGCCTCGTCAACCTTGGACAGAAAGATCTTGCCGTCGCCAATCTTGCCGGTGGAGGCAGCTTTCAAGATAGCTTCGACGGCCGGCTCCACGAGCTTGTCGTCCAATACCAGCTCAATCTTGGTTTTGGGCAGCAGATCCACGCTGTACTCACGGCCGCGATAGTGTTCCGTATGTCCCTTCTGGCGTCCGTGGCCACGCACCTCGGAGATGGTCATCCCTTCCACTCCCAACTCGTGCAGGGCATCCTTGACGGCTTCAAATCTGGTGGGCTGAATGATCGCTTCAAGTTTGGTCATCATGGTTCCTTTGTCCTCGATTCTTGATACCGGTTCAGATCAAACACGGGCCCTGCTGTACAAAATCTGCTGCAGCTTTCAAAAACCACTGGCGGCAGCGCTCTCCACATTTCCAGGGTTTTCGCCGTTCAAGGCCAAACTGTCGACGCGCACGGAATCGCCAACTGGCGGAACCAGCGCTGCACGTGTCGCCGGAAACGCGAAGCGCAACATCGCGGGCGTGATTAATGTCGTGATGAGCACCAACACGACGACCTGTACATAGACATCGCGGGTCACCAGGCCTGCCGCCAAGCCAAGGCTGGCGGTGATCAGGCCGACCTCGCCGCGGGGAATCATTCCGATGCCCACGATCAGCGACTCGCGAGTCGTAAAGCCGTTCAAGCGGGCTCCGAGGCCGCACCCGGCCAACTTTCCGACGATGGCCATGGCAAGCAGAAGCACAAAGAACAGGATCCCTCCCGACACGTGACGAGCATTAACCGCCAGCCCAATGGAGACAAAGAAGAGAGGGCCGAAGAAGGAGTGAATGATGGGATGCAATTCCTGAAGGACCTTCTGGTGGGCCGGCGTTTGCGCAACAAAGAGTCCTGCGATGTAGGCCCCGGTGATGGCGGCCATGCCTCCCAGCCATTGTGCCTGGAACGCCAGCAGAAAGGCTACGATCAGAGCGGCTGCGACCTCGGTGTGGTGCCCATGCAGTCGCGCCGCCTGATGGAACATCCATTTCGTGATCGGAGGCCCCAGCCAGAACATGCTGGCCAGGCATAGCGCCATCTTGAGCACGGTCCACGCCATCGATGTCCACGAAACGGCTCCGCCGCTTGCGAGCTGGGGCGCAATGGCGATGACCAGCGAAAGGACGATCAGGCCTAGAACGTCATCGATCACGGCGGCCGCCAGGATGGTCGAACCTGCCTTGGAACGCAGTTGCTTCAAATTCATCAGCGTTTGCGCGGTGATGGTGACACTGGTGGCGGTGAGGATGGTCCCGATAAAGGCCGCTTCCTGCCAACTGTAGTGGAAGCGCAACGCCAGAAATACGCCTCCCACCATGGGAAGGACGACGCCTCCGGTGGCGGCCCAAAATGCCGGAGCTACCAGCCGGTGCATCATCTCGGCGTCGGTTTCGAGTCCGGCAACGAACATCAGCAGGACCACGCCAAGTTCCGCCAATACCTGGAATACCGCTGCTACGGACACCCCTTCTCCGGCCGCGGGATGCGTCAGCCAGGGTATGGACCAGATATCCAGGACGGTTGGCCCCAACAGAACGCCGGCGAGCAGCTCACCGAGGATCAACGGCAACCCGATACGAGAGCTGAGCGCACCCGCCAGCTTGGCTACCAGGATGATCACGGCGATGCTGAGCAGAATCTGTAGGGACGTATTCATCGGCCTTCACTTGTGGACGCGGTGCTCGTCAATTTCGAATGCGAACGGTAGACGGCCAAGGCGCTGGCGAGCACGCAACCAATGACAACGGGCAGAACGGGCGCATGGATCAGCAGAACCAGCACCAGTCCGACGACCAGTGCGCACGACAGTGCGATCCGTTGCTGCTTCAAAACCCTCAATGCTGCTCCCATCATTCCGCTCCCGTCTCCCAGGCTCACGCCCGGCTTGCCGCTAGTGCATATGTCTGATGATAGTCACGATGGCCGCTGCCAGCCCGCTTCCAGCCAGGAAAAGAGCCGGCACGCTGAATGGCTTGTTGAACAGCGGGCGCGCAATTCCATTTCTCTCCCGCGCCTTCTCTTCCCGTAACAAGGTGGTCAGCAATTTGCGCTGTTCCAGGGTCATGTCGCACTGCCGCGCGAGTTCCGCGGCCGCATAACCCTTCTGCGGAATCCTCAACTTGAAATTCAGTTGTGCAAGCGTGTAGTGGGCCGCAAAACTGCTCTCGTCCAGCCGCGTCGCTTCCTCGAGGTGGTCCAGCGCCGGATAGATATTGTTCGTCAACGCATGGGCGATTCCGAGAAACACATGCGCATCGGAGTATTCCGGCGCCTGCTCAACGCACAGGGATAGAGCGGCGACCGCCGCTGCCGCTTCTCCCTGCTGTATGTGCGAAACTCCCTCCGCGAGGTACTGCCGCGCCAGTGCCGGAACTATGGCTGCCGGAGCAGGGTGCACTGCGGCGGGATACGTTATCGGCTCTCGGTGCTGCAAGGTTGTGCTGCTTTCCATATCGTTCTCCTTTGCTGAGAATTAGCCATCGAGCCGACTAATCCGCTGCCATCGCGCTGCCAACCGACTCCGGCTTCAGCACAAACTCCGGATATCCAAGGGCGCCCATTTCTGGAATGTCCAGGCCTTCGAGCTCTTCGGCGGCAGACGAACGTTGTCCGACGAAGAAATCAATCACCACATTCAACACGTAGGAGAAGCTGAACACGAATCCGATCAGCGTGCCGACTCCGATCAACTGCGCCACCAGTTGGCTGGGATCTCCGTAAAACAGCCCTCGCACCGAGCCGTTGACGCCGTTCCAACTGCCGCCGTAGTTCGAGGTACCGTCGGCGAACAAGCCGACGGAGATGACTCCCCAGATTCCGTTGGCGCCATGCACGGAGATCGCGCCGACTGGATCATCGACTTTGAGGACGCGGTCCACGAACTCAACGCTCACGCAAACCAGCACGCCGGCGAC
Organism: uncultured Acidobacteriaceae bacterium; assembly: GCA_963758255.1. Taxonomy (GTDB): domain Bacteria; phylum Acidobacteriota; class Terriglobia; order Terriglobales; family Acidobacteriaceae; genus DASRAA01. The sequence continues at coordinate 398,292 of CAVWUX010000007.1, read as the reverse complement.
AAGTCCGATGATTGCCGATCCAATGGTGCTTACGAAACCGCTGGGCGCGGTGATTGCGACCAACCCTGCCAGCAAACCGTTGCCGGACATGGAGGCGTCCGGTTTCCCGTAGCGGATCCACATGTACAAGATGGCTCCGAAGGAACCCGTGGCCCCCGCCAGCATGGTGTTAACGGCAACCGAACTGATGCGCAGCGCGCCATTGCCCGAGGCGGCCAAGGTACTGCCGGGATTAAATCCAAACCATCCGAAAGCCAGGATGAAACAGCCGGTCAGTACCAGCACGATGTCGTGACCCGGAATGGCGTTGGGCCTGCCGTCGCGATTGTATTTGCCAATGCGAGGCCCCAGAATCATCGAGAGAGCGAGTGCCGTTAGTCCGCCAACGGCATGCACCACGCCCGAACCGGCAAAGTCGCAATAGCCGTGACCCAGTCCAAAGTTGCCCCCGAGTTGCGACAGCCAGCCGCCACCCCAAGCCCAGTTCGCAAAGAGTGGATAGGTCAGCGCACCCATAAACAACGAGGAAACGGCAAAGGCTATGTACTTCCAGCGCTCGGCGGCTGAGCCTGTAACGATGGTCAGCGCCGTGTCCATGAAGACCATCTGGAACAGGAACAGCACCATCACGCCAACGTCATAGCTGCCACCCTGCGTCAAGAAAAAGCCATGCGTACCCCAAACGCCCCAGGACTTGCCGAACAGGTTCAGAACATGCTCGGAGTTCAACGGATTGGCGCCGCCCAGAGTTGAGTAGGGTGCCCCGCCTCCCATCTGGATGGCGAATCCGCACACCCAGAATGCGAACAAGCCAAGGCTGTACACCATGAAATTCATCATCATAGTGTGGTTGGCGTTCTTGGCGCGGCACAGTCCGGTTTCCACGATCGCGAAGCCGGCTTGCATGAACATGACCAGGAAGCCGGTAACCAGCGTCCACACGAAGTTGATGGCGATACGGTTCTGGCCGACCTGATTCACGGTGTCAGCCAGGGTCAAGCCCTTCTTGGAATCCGAAACCACGATGTCGCTGACCGTACCGGTCTTGGTGCCACCCGGATCTCCCTGCGCCAGCTCTTCCGTCGTCGGTGGAGCCGCTGCCTTGACATCCAAAGGCGCATCCATGGACGGCGCGACAGACGTGGCCGCCGGCGATGCCGCGGCGGCGGCAGGCGGACTGTCCGGTGGGGCGGTCTGCTCCTGGCCCCAGGCCGCAAGTCCACAGAAGAGCAGCAGAATTCCTGCCAAGAGCGAACAGCTAGTCTTTCGCGTCAATGATCCCATCATGATTTCTCCTCCGTACGATTCGTCTTGATCGCTGTGGGCGGGGCCGGGACGGCACCCGTCGCCTAGCTATGCCTGTCGTTCGCAGCTACTGCTTCCAGATCACGTGCTTCAGATGCGCCTGGTTCAGGACAAACAAGATTCCGATGAGGGAAATGGCAATGCCAACGATAGCCAGGACGAACCTTGCGCCCAGTGATTGCGTGTACGTTAGCGCGATGACCGGAATCAACCATCCTGCCAATGCCAAGAGAATACCCACGAGTTTCATAAGATCGCTCCTGAAATAGCTTCTTGTGCCTAGTTGCTGGAAGTCGCGCTCTTCTCGCGATGTAGTCCGAATGCTGAAATCGCCAGGAGCACCAGCCCAACGATCGCGATCAGCACACCCTTGGCTCCGCCCATGGCGAGACCGGCGGGGAAGGCAGTAAAGCCTGCCAATGTAGTTCCCAGATAAGTTCCTTGCTGACGATTCGATGCCATCTATGGTTTCTCCTATGTCGAGAATTCTCGCGAGGTGACCACTGCTTTCTTCCGAAAAGGAAATCGATGAACCGATTCCGTGGGCCTATTGACGTTTCTCCGTCACCATGGAGCGGGGGCGGAGGGTTTGCTTACCTCAGAGCGGGCTGTAGATGTGCAACCGTCCGCCCTCCCGCATACGTTCAACTCAAAACAGAAAACCCAATTCGACTACGCCCCGGGTCTGACTTGGTTTCCCACCAAAGGACCCGAAGCCATAACCCGGCGTGAAGTTGCCGGTGCTTACATACGAAATATCTCCGCGAGTGAAGAACTTCTTGTACTGGTAAGTGGGCGTTGCGGTGAGCGACCACGCCGTGCTGCCCGGCCCGTACAACAAGTTGACCGAATTGGAAGTGAGATTTCCGCTGCTGGAGATATATTCCCAGCGGCCAGTCAGCGAGAACCCCTTCTTCAAAATGCGACTGGCGAGAATCGCACCGCCCCACGTCGAAGCGCCTTGAGTTATCCCGATCCCCGGTTGTGTGGGTACATCGGTGTACTGCACGTACGGCTGAATGACCCACGGACCTTTCGTGAAGGTGTAGATGATGTCGTAGATCATGCCGTTGTTCTGCACCGGAGTAGACAAACTCTGCCAATTCGTCTGACCGAGATTTCCTCCAGCGGTAAATGCAATTGCATGGGGGCCATTGGTGTAGGAAAGCGCGCCAGTCAGCCAGTCATAGCGATTGGAGTAGAACCCATCGGTGTAGCCCAGCGATACCGCGAACTTGCCGAGGCTCTGGTTGAGTTGCACGCCGCGGTTGATGGCGTTCTCCTGGTTCCAGAGCAGGCCGCGCTCGACGTTCATGTTCTGGAAGCTGAAGGTGTACTCCGCGCCGATCAGCGTGGGCAGCAATCCAAACTGAAGGCTGGTGTTCTTCCACACCAGCTTGGCGTAGGCCACGGGCACTGGCCCGTAGAGATCGCTGTTGGTGGTTCCGTTGGAGATGAAACCTGCACCCAACGAGGGTAGATCGTACGCGCCCGCCTGCACGTAGATCTGGAACCAACCGGTCGGCTTCTGGAAGAAGATGAACGCGTTCGTGAACGCGCCTTCAGCCGAGTTGTTACCTGGCACGGCGTTGTTCTGAAACAACCCAATTCCGGTTACCGCGCCGTTGATGGTGTACTTGCCGAGCGGCCCCGCCTCGAAATCAATCGGCGGCGACAATTGCAGCGGACCGTAAGTCGCAGGCGTTGGGAGCGGCGTTGGAGCAGAGGGCGCGGCGGCAGGTGCGGCAGCCGCAGTTTGACTCGATGCCGGTTCCTGGTCTTTCGATTGAGCGGTCGTCGCGTCCTGGCCCACACAGGGGGAACAAGTCAAAGCGGCAAGGCTCGCTCCGAGAACGGCTGTACAAATCCGGGAAGCAAGTTTCATGTCGATGGCTCGCTTTCTCCAAACCTCCGCGCCGGTAAGATTCACAGCGCGGTTCGTTGGCTAGATGCTACGAAGCTAAAGAAGCTCGCACCGTCAGTCCAACGCATAGTTCCGCTACGGACAATCGGAATTTCTGCGAAAGTAGTTTCTTATGATGGCAATAAGCAACTCTTATTCAATGCTTCTTGGACGATCGATATATCTCGGCCGCATTCTAGTATTCTCAGCAGCTTATAGAGTGTCGGCCCGTAGATAGTCCTCTGCAAAGGCCGCAGAGTGTGAGAACCATTACAGTATTGTTCGCCCTGTCGTAGTTTTCGACTGCAGCCAGGCTTAGTTATTCCGTAAATAGCGATCAGGTTTCGAGAAAGGCGGCATCCAGACTACCCGACTCCATCAATCTCGCGCCTTCTACTTCAAACGCACCCGCCGACTTGAATCGCGGGACCCCATTCCGGACCATCTCGATGAAGGCCATCGCCGAACGCGGCAGTGTCCGGTCCTGGTGGTAGACTAGCGCCAGTTCGCGGGCCAGGTCGGTGTCCGACAGCGGAATCAGGCGCAAATCACCGGCACGGCTTTCTTTGCGCGCAAAGCTCTCGCTGATCAGCGAGATTCCCATTCCCGACGCCACGAACGCCTTGATCATCGCGATGCTGGGCAACTCCATGGCAATCTGCAACTGAGACTGGTAGGGACGGAAGAGTTTGTCCATGGTCTTGCGCGTGTGTCCGGCCTTGGGAAGGATGATCGGGTAGTCCACCATGGCCTCAACCGAAACCGAATCCAGCTGCGCGAGCGGGTGATGCGGGCTGGTCATGAGCACGAGGCGGTCGTGAAAAATCCGCTTGACGACCAGCCGCGCGGCCTTCACCGGCATGGTCACGATGCCGACATCGATCAACCCGTCCTGCAGTCTTTCCAGGATCTTGTGGCTGAAGTTGCGGTAGATGCTGATCTGCACGCCGGAGTATCGCCGGCGGTATTCGCTGAAGGTCTCCGGCAGCACGTAGAGACAAGTAGCCTCGTTGGCGCCGATCGCCAGCACTCCGCGGGGAGTTCGGTCCTGATCGGCCACCGCGCGCAGCGACTCGCCCCGCAGTGCCAGCAGCCGATTGGCGTATTCGAACAGCACCTCGCCGGCCGGAGTAAGGGCGACCCGTTTGCCGGAGCGGTCCAGTAACTTCGCTCCGTAGTCCTGCTCGAGCTGGCGGATTTGCGCGCTCACCGCAGACTGCGAGCGGAACACCTTCTCGCCTGCGCGGGAGAAGTTGCCGAGCTTCACGACTTCCAGAAATGTCGTAAGTTGGTCGAAGTCCACTATGCCACTCCACCTGAAACACGCTCACACGCGCTGAACCGAAGTGCGTTGGCCCGACTGTTGCTGACTGTCTGGATGGAACTCACGCCAGTCTTGCTGCTGGCTTGTTTCAAGGGCACCGAGTGCTTGCGCTTATTTGAAAAGTGTAGGAGTCCGAGAAGGGTTCGGGAAATCGATAGTTTTTATTGCGTGCATAAGATTGCGTAATCGGAACGACTAACACATTGCTGTGGAAGCTGTTGGAGCGACCACGATTCGCATCGACGTGAAGATTAGTTGAATATCTTTCCCGGGCGGGTGAGCGGGATAAGTATCCGGGCTGCGGGCAAACGAAAAGGTGCCGCTGCGATGCAATACGCGGCGCGGCACCCCATGATCGGACGCTATTCCTTTACTGCGTCAGCCGTCTTGTCGGCGGCCTTCTTGGTTCCTTTGGCAGTAGCCTTGGCGGCGTCTGCGGTTGCATCTCCGGTTGCCTTGGCAGCTTTCTTAGTGCCCTTGGCGGTGGCCTTGCTCGCATCCACAGTGGCGTCGGCGGTCTTATCGGCAGCCTTGGCCGTACCGTGAGCCACATCCTTCGACGCGTCCACGGTGGCATCGGCGGTCTTGTCGGCAGCCTTCGCGGTGCCGTGCGCTACGCCCTTCGAAGTGTCCTTGGTCGCGTCGGCGGTCTTGTCGGCAGCCTTCTTGGTTCCATGAGCTACGGCCTTGCTCGCGTCCTTCACACCGGTAACAACATCATCCTGCGCGTACAGGGCGGGCCCGCACAACAAGGCCGCTCCTACTATTGCAATCCAAAACTTCTTCATTACCAATCTCCCCGGCTCATACGAGCCGTTGCATGTCAGAAATTCCTCCGTCGTAAGATCACGTCCGCCGCACGCTAGTGGCGGCGCATGAGGACGAAGTTCTCTTATCGTGAAGGTTGACCTTAAAGATAACAAATTGGCCATTTACCTGCCTAGCCCGCGCCTGTGGTCGATGTGCTAGATTGTGGAGCCAATGAGTGAGCCACGTTTCTTCGGCGCCCGGTCCGACTTCCGTAAGTGGTTGGAAAAGAACCACAATCGGGAATCGGAGTTGCTGCTGGGCTTCCACCGGGTGGACTCCGGCAGGGTCGGTATTACCTACCGCGAGGCGCTGGATGAAGCCCTGTGTTTTGGCTGGATCGACGGCTTGCGCAAGCGTTATGACGCCGGCAGCTACACCATCCGCTTTACGCCTCGCAAGCCAGGCAGCATTTGGAGCGTCATCAATACCACCCGCTTCGAAGAGCTGATCAAGCTGGGACGTGTTCACGCTGCGGGCCTGAAGGTCTTCAAGCAGCGGGATCGGAAAAAGTCGAAGCTGTACTCCTACGAAGTGGGAAACTGCCGGCTCGCCCCAGAGTTCGAGCGCAAGTTTCGCGCTAACGCCGACGCGTGGGAGTTCTATCAGGCGCAGGCTCCGTGGTACCGGCGAGTCTCGTGCTATTGGGTGATGAGTGCCAAGCGCGAGGAGACTCAGCTTCGAAGGCTGGCCACGCTCATCGAGGACTCGGCCAACGGCCGCAGGATCAAACAACTCATTTCCAATCCGAAGCCACGGGAGTAGTCTGTCGCAGAACAATCGGGGACTCATATGAATCGCTTCATTTCGCCAGCACTGCTGTTCGCGCTTCTGCTATGCCTGCCGGTACAACTGCCGGCGCAATCGCCGCGCTGGTCTGAAGAAAAAGCCAACGCCTGGTATCAGCAGCAGCCCTGGCTGGTGGGCGCGAACTACGTTCCCGCCGACGCCATCAACGAGCTGGAGATGTGGCAAGCCGCGACGTTCGATCCGCAGCAGATCGACAAGGAGCTTGGCTGGGCCGAGTCGCTCGGCATGAATACCATGCGCGTCTTCCTCCACGATCTGCTGTGGGAGCAGGATGCCGCAGGGTTCAAGCAGCGCCTCGATCAGTTTCTCGCCATCGCCGCGAAACACCATATCCGGCCGATGCTGGTGCTGTTCGATTCGTGCTGGGACCCGCTGCCCAAACTCGGCAAGCAGCGCGCGCCCATGCAGGGCGTACACAACTCCGGATGGGTGCAGAGTCCGGGGGCGAAGGCCCTGGAGGACCCATCGCAGTATCCCCGGCTGAAGTCCTACGTTGTGGGAGTTGTCGGCGCATTCGCCAACGATCCGCGCATCCTCGCCTGGGACGTATGGAATGAGCCCGGAGGCTTCCAGTACGGCTACTACGAACAGCAGGAGCCGAAGAACAAGATCGAACTGGTGAAGGCGCTGTTGCCGCAGGCATTTGCCTGGGCGCGCTCAGCGAATCCGACGCAACCGCTGACCAGCGGGCTGTGGGAGGGCGACTGGCCGAAGTCGGGCCCGACCCCGATGGAGCAAATCCAGTTGCAGGAATCCGACATCATTACCTTCCACAACTACAGCTGGCCGGAGAACTTCGAGAGCCGGGTGGTGTGGCTGGAGAAGCAGCACCGGCCCATCGTCTGCACTGAGTACATGGCGCGCTCGGCGGGGAGCACCTTCGATGGCGTGTTGCCAATTGCCAAGAAGCACCATGTCGGCGCCATCAACTGGGGGCTGGTGTCGGGCAAGACGCAGACGATTTACCCGTGGGAGTCTTGGAGCCATCCTTATGTGTTGGATCAGCCGCAGGTGTGGTTTCACGACGTGTTCAGGGAGGATGGAACGCCCTACCGTGAGCACGAGGCGGAGCTGATTCGCGGTTTAACGGGTAGGGGCTCTCCAGGCCGAGCCAATTGAATCAACGACTTAGCTAACACGCCACCAAGCGCAATACGCCCAGCAAAAACCGAGAATCGCGTGTCTTTAGAATCAATTACTTAGGAGGAATTCGTTCGCATGTCATTGATTCCAATAATACTTATACGTATCCATATGTGGGCGTGGGACTTACTGGCGAAAAATGGCCATTTTGCACGCCCAACTGTATCATATTATTCATACAATACATACAAATCATACACTTACAAATCATACAAGTCATACAAGTAATACAAACGACGGTCCGGGAGCGGCAACCGCGAGCTTTTTGGGTTGTCAAAGAGCGATCCATCGCCCGCCGTGGCGGGGTGGATGGGGCAAGGGACACAACTCCCTTTGCCTCACTGAGGATGTTTTAGCTCACTGGGCTTCGACCGGATAGGACGCGGGACACAGAGATACGTGATAAGCGAGGGGAGCGGGCACCCGCCCGGAATTACCTTGGCGACGGCGATTTCAGGCTAACTATTCGGACTTCGTGCCTTCCGAGTTCACCGGGCAGAGTCCTGATTCGTTCACCGGCACGTTATCGTCACGCGTTTTGCCGGTTCCCTGGCCAGTCACGCCAAGCCACTGCAGCCTTATTTTCGCCTTCGTTTCAGTGAGATACCGAGTCACACCAGAATCAGACCCAAGTCAGAGCCAGACCATTGTGCGGCAACGCGAATCGGGCGAAAGTGCGACCTGTCAGCCGGAATCTCCGGCCACTCAAAAAGGAGAAACTCCAATGAAAAGCGCACGCACCCTGATCACCATTTGCCTGTTGTTCACCGCCGCCACCCTCTTCGCCCAGAGCGAAAGCCAACGCCTGATGAAGATTACCGTCCCCTTCGCTTTCGCCGTCGAGAACAACTCTCTACCGGCCGGCGAATACCTCGTCCTCACCGTCACCCCGGAGCGCTCCATCCGCATCGTCAGCACCGACGGCAAGCACTCCGCCATAGTCAACACTTTGCCCAACTACGCCAAGTCGCCTTCGGAGAGCAGCCGCCTGGTGTTTCACAAGTACGGCGACGAGTACTTCCTGACGCAAGTCTGGACGGGCGGTCAGAACGTGAGCCGTAATCCCTTGTCCAGCAAGCGTGCGATGGAGATCGCCAGCAGCGGCAGCTTGCCAGAAACGAGGACGATCATCGCCCTCGCCACAGCCCACTAAGTTTTCTGATGTAATTGAGCTCTGGGGCGCGGCCACCGTCGCGCCCGTTTTTGTTTGTGAGGACATGCTTAGAGCGAATTCCGCGATGGTGTAGACCGATTTCCCCCGGGGGCTAAAGCCCGAATTCGTCAATGCCGCTTACGGCACGGCTGAAGCCGTGCCCTCTCAAGGCGGCCGTAGGGTTACAGTAACTGTGAAACTGCTTTAGAAGTTCTCCACCATCCAGACGTTGTTCGCTCCGGTGACTTCTTCCAAGGCGGCATAGCGCCCGTCAGGCGACGGGATAGCCCACCAATACTGGGTAGCGCTGTCGCCCTCCAGCAGCACTCGATGGTTGCCGTTGGGCTCCACGCCCAACATCACGGGCGCTCCGTCTGCTGTCCGGCTTGATACGAATACGCTTTTGCCATCGGCTGCCCAATCGATGTTCATGAGAGGCCATTGGTTCAGTTCTACCTCGTGATTGGTCTTGTCGCTCACGGCCATGAAGGTGACACTGTGCCCCAGAGGCTGAAGAATCAGCGCGAGCTGCGATCCGTCCTGCGAAAGGCTCCAGTTAAGACCCCCTTTCACCTTTAAGGTAGCGAACTCTTGAGTTTTTCCGTCCTCCGGATCGAGGATGAAGAACTTTGCTGTGGATTCTTCCACAGTAGCGATGAGGCAAAGCCTCGACGGACTCCGTGCGCATTGGATGTCATGGATGTACGGCCATTGCAAGACTAGCTGCGAGGAGCCGCCCTGTAGTGGAACGCGCATCACGCGCATCAGATGAGCAGGATCGGGTGACTCATTCCCGTCCAAATACAGGATATGTGTGCCTTCCGGATTCACGCGTGCTGGGCAAATACCGTGACCCTCCACCAGCAGCTCTGCCACGGCCTGATCGATGGCCTGCCGAAAGAGACTTCCCGTGCCGTTGCGAGGTGAGCAGATCAAGACCGCGCGGCTGTCAGGCGTCCATGCTGTGACACCATTCGCGCTCTCATCGAGAGTCAGGCGGCGTGGCGTCTTAAACCGGCGTGTCTTTGTATCAATCTCCGAAAGGAACACCTGGGGACTAGCACTCAGTCTCCACAAGATCAGCCGCCTCCCATCCGCAGAAACACTTAGCCCGCCGATTAGTCCCACACCCTTGGAGAGGTGCAGTGGCCTGCCCTCGGGCTCCCCGGATTTCTGATTGACCTGAACCGACCAGATTCCGTAATCGAAGCGTTGGCTGGTTAGATCGTTTCGGCTGGCATAAAGCAGACGGCCGCTGGCGGCCCAGCACACAATCGGCAGGAGCTGTGTCGAGACCTCCAACACCTTTGGTGAGCCGCCATTTATGTCAACCGTTTCGAGGGAGTATTTGGCCGCCAATACTGGTCCTGAGCTGTTCACGTCAAAGCGCCGAAAGTAAGCCAACCGCGTTCCGTCAGGCGACCAGGCGACACCGGAAAGAAGAACCTCCTTGCCCACCTGCTTGCTTGATTCTCTACCTTCCGTGACCGCGGCCTCCGGTAAGGCAGCATCGACGATCCGGTGTGGATTGCTTCCATCGGTCCCCATGACCCACATTTCCCGAGAGGCCCCAGCATCACCACGCAAGAACGCAATTTTGGAACCGTCAGGGGAGACAGCACCATCAGTGGCATCTTCCATAACCTTTTGCGGGCTGCCGCCCATGATAGAGACCTTCCAAAGATTCGGTCTTCCTTGCGCGGTTCCCCCCGACTTCAGCAACAAATGCGTGCCGTCGGGGAACCAGCTTGTGGGGACAGCATCGAACCCCTTGGGTAACTGCAGCGGCCGGACTTCGCCGGTGTCAATGTGCCGGATGTACACGCCCGTGGTGTCGGCATAGGCGACATACTTGCCATCGGGAGATACCACGGCTGCATGGATCGGCGCCTCGGGCGGATTCGCCGTGATCTGCTGCTCGGTCGCCAGAGGCGGGACCGTGTTCGCTCGACGCCATGCTACCAGCGCCCCGTAGGCCACCAGTGCCAGCACGCACGCCGCCGCCAGAACCCAATACCATCGTCGCGGCTTGCGATGAATTTCTTGCCTGTCGCAGAACTCGCACCGCCGCTAGGCACCGAAACCGCAGTACCGGGTGATGGGTCCTTGCCCGTCGCCTGAAGTGCAACCGCACTGTCGGCCACCGGTGCAAGAAACCGATATCCCCGCTTCGCCAGGGTCTCAATGTAGTGCGGATGGTCGGCGTCGTCGCCCAGCGCCTGGCGCAACTTGCGAACCACGCTGTTCAGTCCGACGTCGAAATCAACAAAGGTGTCGGCCGGCCAAAGTTTCTGCTGTAGTTCTTCACGCGTCACGACCCGCCCAGCATTTGCCACCAACTCGGCAAGTACGCGGAAGGGCTGTTCCTGCAACTTGACCCGTACTCCGTTCTTGCGCAGCTCTCCCTCGTGCTCGGAAAGCTCAAATGGTCCGAAGCGAAAGATCCGTTCAGGTTGTTGGAGAGACCCAGTGGCCACTGGCGACAATCCTCGTGTGTTGGCGCATGATACCGCGATTCGGACAATTTCCGGTAGGAGTTACAATCGTCAGTCGGCTGCGCCAGTTTTTGTTGTGCCCTGCAGAATGTAGCTCAGAAGTTCTCCACCATCCAGACGTTATTCTCGCCGATAAGTTGTTCCAGCAAGGCGTACCTTCCGTCCGGAGACCCAATGGCCCAATAGAAACGAGCATTCTTATCGCCGTCCAGCAGCACATCCTGCTTTCCGGAAGGGTCTACTTCCAGGACCGTGTCCCTTCCGTCCGGCCTCTGGGCAACTACATAGACGCTCTTGCCATCAGCAGTCCAGTCAATGTTAGTCACGTGCGCCCAACCATTCAGATCCACATCGTGGTTGCTCTTTTCGGGGATTGTCATGAAGGTGACCTTGGGCGCCGAGTTGAGGAACACTAGCGCGAGCTGCGACCCATCCGGAGAAAGGCTCCAATTGACATCTCTCACTTGAAAGTTCGCAAATTCCTGGTAGCTGCCTTGCATGCTCGGTTCGTCATCGGCGCAATTCAAGACACCCGGCACGGCTGTTCCGGGCGAAGCCAACCAATCCCCGGCACAAATGGCAAAGTTGCATGAACTGCAGGCGGCATTCCATGGAATCGGGTCGGTTCATGACCCGGTGAACGGCGACTCAGCAGCCGTGATCGATGAGCGTATCCGCCAGATGATGGCTCTCTGGACAAAGAATGGAACGCTGACCTTACAGGTTGGTGGGCCTAGGGATGGGAACTACGTGGGACAGGGCGACCCTAAGACCCGCTCACCTGCCCAGCTCCGTCGGCTGATCCGAACAACCGGGGAACGCTTTGCACTTTCTTCAAATATGTTTCCGGGGCGTTCCAGCCCGCCAACAAGCTGATATCGCTTGCGCCCAGCTACAGCACTCGTTTTCGGCTCTATGGCGATTCGGCGACGGTCTACTTTGAGTGCCACTTTTTCAATGTCGCCGCCGATCCAGTCACCGGTGTGCCGCTCTGGGGCGCGGCAGCTCATCTGGCTTTCGTTGGCCTGGCCCAACAGAACGGAGGCAAATGGCGGTTTTCGCGGGCGATGGTCCCTGTGACGGGAGTGCCAGTTCCGTAGCGACAAGAACGACTCAGGGGAAGACAGGTTTGGCGGGGCACTTACTCGAGGCCCCGCCGCCGCTTGTTTTTAAGCGAGGGGATTGATGTCATTTCAACTGGCATGACAACGCTGAAGGGTCTTAGTTCCGTCGTTGCTTATGCCGCCGCGACGCGTTGGATCAGGTTGTCCTGCTCGCTCTTGCTTTCGGCGCCGATGGTGAAGGCGTCGAGCAGATTCAGCGACAGCGCGTACTTGATGGCCTGGCTCTGGCGCGAGCGCAAATCCCCCTGGCCGAGGATTTTCATCCCAACGATGGCTTTGCCTGACGCTTTCATCTGGCGAATCACGCTGACCACGGTGTCGGGGTCGTCGTCCATGTGCGAGCCGATGGGATTGATGCGCACCAGGTCCACCTCGACCCATGGCGATTTGGCGGCGGCGCGCAAGGCCTCGATGCTGTGGCAGGAGCAGCCGTGGGCGCGAATGATGCCTTTCTGCTTGGCTTCGGAGAGCACATCCATCGCGCCTTTGTAGCTCTCCGTCCAATTGCCATCCGTGACGCAGTGCATGAGCACGATGTCGAGATAGTCGGTGCCGAGCTCGCGGCGATAACGGTCGAGGTCGGCGCGCATCTCCTGCGGAGTGCGTGACCAGCTCTTGGTCAACAGCGTGACCTTGTCGCGCGGCAGTTGCTTGAGCGCGGCTGCTACGTGCGGGTGGCTGCCATAGGCATCGGCCGTGTCGAAGAACCGCAGGCCGTGATCGTAGCCATTCAGCAGCAGAGCGGACAATCCGCCGATGCCAAGCGCCGTCTGGTTGGAATGCTTCGCGAAGCCGACGGTGCCGGTACCCATCGCGAGGCGGCTGGTCTTGATGCCAGTATTGCCCAGCGTGACCGTGTCACTGGCGGCGTACTTGCGCGGAAGCTGGGTGTCGGCCAAGGCGCTGAGAATGGATTGCCGTGTCAGCCAGTGTTGTGCGAGCCACGCCGCCCCCAGTCCTCCGGCGGCGGTGACGATGAACTCTCTGCGCTTCATGCTGCCCTCCCGCGTGGAACGATGAGCGTCTCAGACCGAGACTCCACTCCCGTTTTCCGGGTTAGACGTGCCATCCCCAAAATCGGATGCTGGGGATTGCTCGTCTTGATGCGACCAGCTAGTTTCGCGTTCCCGGCGCCTGGGCTCAGCGTTCTATTTGGCTGCGGCCTCCGGTACCAGGCCAAGGTCCTTCAGCATGGGTTCGACGCTGGGTTTCGCGCCACGCCAAGTGACGTACAGCTCTTCCAAGTCCTCGGTATTGCCGCGCGACAGCACCATATTGCGGAAGCGGTCGCCGTTGGCGCGGGTCAGGCCGCCGTGCTCTTCGAACCATTGATACGCGTCATCATCGAGCATCTGCGTCCACAAGTAGGCGTAGTAGCCGGCGGCGTATCCGCTGCCCCAGATGTGGCTGAAGTAGCTGGAGCGGTAACGAGGCGGCACGTAGCTGATCAAGAGGTGCGTCTGTTGCAGGGCCTCGGTCTCGAAGGCGTCCGGCTTCTGGATGGGCGCAGTCGGCGGCAGGGTATGCCACTTCATGTCGAGCTCAGCCGCGGCCAGCACCTCGGTGATGTCGTATCCCTTGTTGAATTTGGCCGCCTTCTTGATCTTGGCCGCCAATTCCGCCGGCATGGGCGCACCGGTCTTGTAGTGCTTCGCGTAGTGCGCGAAGACCGACGGGTACGTGGCCCAATGCTCATTGAACTGCGAGGGGAACTCGACGAAGTCGCGCGCGGTTGAGGTGCCGGAGAGACTAGGGTATTCGGTGTCGGCAAACATGCCGTGCAGCGCGTGACCAAATTCGTGGAACATGGTCTTCACGTCATCGGAGGTGAGCAGAGCGGGCTCGCCGGGGGCGGGCTCGGCAAAATTGGCGACGTTGACGACGACCGGCTTCGTGCCCAGCAGTTTGGACTGGTCGACATAGTTGCTCATCCAGGCGCCGCCCTGCTTGTTGTCGCGCTTGAAGTAGTCGCAGTAAAACAACGCCAGCGAGCTGCCGTCAGCGTTGAAGACCTCGAACACGCGCATGGTGGGCGCGTATACGGGAAGGTCCTTGCGCTCCTTGAAGGTCATCCATAGAGCTGGTTGGCGGCGTAGAACACGCCGTTCTGCAGAACATTGTTGAGCTCGAAATAGGGCTTGACCTGCTCTTCGTCGAGATCGTATTTCGCCTTGCGTACCTGCTCGGCATAGAAGTCCCAGTCCCAGGGCTGGACCTTGAACCCGCCTTTTTGCTGCGTCGATCACGCTCTGAATGTCCTGCGCTTCGGTGGCGGCCCTTGCCGTGGCGGCGGGCACCAGCGCGTCCATGAATTTCAGTGCGGCGTCCGGTGTCTTGGCCATCTGGTTTTCCAGCTTCCAGGCAGCGAAGTTGGGAAGCCCAGCAGCTTGCCTTTCTGGGCGCGCAGCTGCGCCATGCGTGCGATGGTGTCACGGGTGTCGTTGGCGTCGCCGCGTTCAGCGCGGTTCCAGGAATTTTCGAACAGAGTCTGCCGCGTCATGCGATTGCTCAGATCGACGAGATCGGGCTGCTGTGTGGTGTTCTGCAGGGGAATTACGAATCCATCCACCTTGCGACTCTTGGCTGCCTCGGCGGCAGCGGTGATGCGCGCGTCGCTGAATCCCGCCAGCGCCGACTTCTCGGCGGTCACGTACGCACCCTCTTTGGTGGCCGCCAGCAGCTTGGTGCTGAAGGCGTTGGACAGTGTCGCCAGCTCCTCGTTCAACTTCATGAGTTTGGCCTTGTCGGCGTCGTTGAGGTTGGCGCCGGCATGGACGAACTCGTCATAGTCGTACTCAACCAGGCGCAGCCCTTCCGGATCGAGCTTGAGCGACTTGCGTTCCTTGTAGATGGCCTCGACGCGCTGAAACAGCTTGGCGTTGAGGTGGATCGCGTCCTGGTGAGCGGCAAGCTTGGGCGCTTCGATCGCCCGGACTTCCTGCAGCGTGGGATTGGTGTTCGCTCCTGCGACGGCGAGGAAGGCCGCCAAGGCCCGCCGTCGCAACTGGCCGCTCTTTTCCATGGCAACAATGGTGTTTTCGAAGGTCGGCGGCGCCGGGTTATCGGCAATGGCCTGGATTTCCTTAAGCTCCTCGGCCATTCCGGCTTCGATCGCCGGCTGGTAGTCGTCGTCCTTGATCTTGTCGAACGGCGGCGCCTGAAAAGG
Source organism: uncultured Acidobacteriaceae bacterium (assembly GCA_963758255.1). Lineage (GTDB taxonomy): Bacteria > Acidobacteriota > Terriglobia > Terriglobales > Acidobacteriaceae > DASRAA01. The sequence continues at coordinate 383,062 of CAVWUX010000007.1, read as the reverse complement.
CAGAGTGCTGGGCGCGAAGAATGGATTTTCCGGGCCGAAAGTTGAACTGGCGAATACAGGGAGGGTGTTTAGTCCGATGATCATGATTGCAGCAGCAGCAATAAGAATGTTCATGAATACTAGTGTAATCGCTCGAAGCGTGGCCATACACCACTTTTAGGGGGTGCTTCTACTACGATTACGCTACTTGCGCTTGGCCTTGCCCCCGGAGAGCCAGACCTGCTGGATCACGGCGAACAGGAAAGCAGTGGTAAGCCCGAACAGCAGCCATCCATTCAGCGCCTCCAACGCTCCCATGAGATGCCAATGTGGCTCCAGGTCAAGATTGGTGTGTCCATAACTTGTCATCGCGTTCAGCGAATAGAGCATCGACGACCTGTTGTCAGCCAACGCGCCGAGATACCGGTAAGCACCAGCCCAGATGCCCACCTCGACCGCGTGCAGGCAAGTGGCCAGCAAGGTTGTGGCGCCCACCACCATGACGAAGACGCCGGTGGGATGACGACGCTCGAATATACCGCTGGAATAGTGAAGGGCTTTGTCTCCGATCAGCCCCAGCCCTAACACGTGGATGATCACCGTCACTACGATCAGCGGCAAGCCCCATGCCCAGTCGGCGGACCAGGACGCTGGATCGATCTCGAGAAGGCTGAAAACACCCCCGGCAATTCCCATCATGGTTTCTTCCTCGGCCGAAGCCGGACTGGTTCAAAGATCGCAGCGAGAAGCCGCGCCCGCACAACATGGTAAGGCATGCCGCTGGATTGTGGACGCAAATTGACATGCACCGTGTTGGCTAACCAATGTCCTCGCGGGCGCGGCTTCATTTTTTCGCGCGGTTGTGCGACCCTAGCCCGATGCGTGCGGTTGCCATGCTGGCTCCCTTTGTCCAGGAGCGCCACGTCCGGCCATTCGAAATGGCGGGCGTCAGAATTTTCACGGGCAACGAACTTGATCCCACCGACGAGCCCGATGCGGCGCTGATCTTCGGTGGCGACGGGACCATGCATCGCCATCTCGGCACTCTGGCGCTCAGGAAGACGCCCACGCTGGCCGTGCCCATGGGCAGCGGCAACGATTTCGCCGCCACTTTGGGAATCGACACCGTCGAGCAGGCAATGGCGGTGTGGAAGCAATTTTGCGAAACCCGCGAGAACTCGCGCCTCATCGACCTGGGAACCATCCAGCCGCTGCATCCGGTCGAGGCCTCCGAGATGCTGCCTGCGTTGCGCGACGATGATCCGGATCCCTGGCAGGGTGAGTCGCTGGAGACCTTGCACTTCGTGCCCGACGGCCCCCGCCGCGATCTGCCGCCGCTCGGCCCGCGCATCGAAGAGTCGCAGGCGCGCCGCTGGATCGAGGCCGAGCGCGAAGCCTCGCGCACCACCTACTTCGCCGGCATTGCCGGAACCGGGCTCGACGCCGCCGTCAACCGCCTGTCCATGCAGTATCCACGATGGCTGCGCTCGCATGGCGGATACGTCGTCGCGCTCTTGCAAGTGCTGGCCGGGTTTCGTCCGCCGCACGTCACCGTGTCGCTGGAAATCGACGGCTACTGGCAGACGCCGGTGCGCGAGGCGGGCATGCTGATTGCCGTCGGCAACGGCCCGCGTTACGGCGGCGGCATGCGCCTCGCCCATCTCGCCGAACTCGACGATGGCCTGCTCGACGTCTGCTTCGTGCGCAAGCTGGGCAAGCTGCGCCTGGCGCGGCTGTTCCACGTGGTCTTTCGCGGGGCTCATCTCGGCATGAAGGAAGTGGAGTATTGGAAGGCCACGCGTGTCCGCATCCAAACCAATCCAGTGACGGAGTTGTTCGCCGACGGCGAATACATCTGCTCGACGCCGGTCGAGTTGGGAGTCGAACGCGATGCCCTGCGCGTGATCGTGCCGGCGTGAAGAGCTGCAATACCTTCGTGACAAACATTACTCCAAGTCAAACTCGTAGAAGGCATGGCTGTCGGTTGTTCCGATGGGTGAGCCCGGTGGGATCTTCAGCGGTTCGCCGGGTTTCAGCACCTGTGAAGGATCGACTTGGAACTTATGAATTTGAGCGACCGCGAACTGCAGGTGGGCCTTTGACTCCTCGTTCTTGGATTGCGACGCCTGGCTCGCAGCCCAGACGGTAAGTTCCTGGAGCTTTGCCAGCGCCGTGGCCCGCACTTCGGGTGACGCGCTTGGGTTCGAAGCCAGATCCATCATGTCCGCGAGGGCGACATCGTCAACCGCCCTTTGGACTGCCGCGAGATTTGCATTCTGGGGCGGTGCTTTCCACGTTACGGTCCAGAGCCGGTCGAGCATCTCAGACAAGCCCAATTGCTGATGGCCCTGGCTCGCGGCCGCGGACAAGCGGGCAGCCCGTTCCGGATCGAGCAGAATTGTGAGGGTCGCTTGCGCAGCTGTCTGCGCCGCGCCGACAGGATCGAAGGTCATGCCGGTGTGGGTCGCGAACGATTCCCGGGTGCGCTTGTATCCGGCGGGATGCGGCGGGATCAGCTTCTGTATGCGATCGGGAATAGCGAGAGCTTCCGGCGAAATCGTGGCCAGCACCGCGTTCAATGCGCGTCGCTGCTCTTCCGGCGCGATGGGCGCGGTCGGGACCTGCCCGTCGCCACGCAGAGCGTAGCTGTATTGCAGCCCACCGATGACCTTGGTCGCTGCCTCCACCTGGTAGCGATGGTAGAGGTAGACCGGAACCAGTGTGTCTTCCAACATTGCCATCGGCGTACCCGGGGGAATGTTGTCCTCCCCAAAGCGTTGCAGGGCCTGGGCGCGTACTTTCATCACCACGTTGAGTTCGTCAACCGCATTCTTGCCGTTGTCCCACAAGTGCGCGACTGGAGAAGCGCTGCCCGGCGGCCGGGCGTCCTGATCGGTAAGGAACGTCAGGCCGCGCTCTCGAGCGCTGTCGATGATCTGATTCAGTGCGGCTTTCTGGTCGGTCTTGGGAGGAAATTGTGAGTAGCCCCATTGAATGGTCACCTTGTCCCACGCTCCGATACCGGTCGCATAGGCCTCGGCTGTATCGAACGAACCATCGGGATTCAGCGAGATCAGGGGCGCGGGATAGTCCATCACCGACGCCCGGTTCTCGGTGCTGGCGAGGTAGTTGTGCATCAGGCCCAGGGTGTGTCCGACTTCGTGGGCGGCCAACTGGCGCAGGCGCGCCAGCACCATCTGCATCAATCGGGGATCGGTCGGTTGCTCCTGTTTGTAAGGAGCCAGCAGTCCTTCGAAGATGAGATAGTCCTGCCGGGCGCGCAGCGAACCCAGGGTGACGTGTCCCTTGATAATTTCTCCGGTTCGCGGATCGACAATCGCCGCACCGTACGACCAACCGCGGGTCGAGCGATGCACCCACTGAATGTCGTTGTAGCGGACGTCCATGGGATCGGCGCCTGGGGGCAGCATCTCGACGCGAAAAGCATTGTGGAAGCCTGCTGCCTCGAAGGCCTGGTTCCACCAGCTTGCACCCTCTAGCAGCGCTGACCGGATCGGCTCCGGGGTGCCGGGATCGAGGTAGTAGATGATGGGCTTCACCGGCTCGCTGACCGCCGCGGTGGGATCTTTCTTCTCCAGGCGATGACGGAGGATGAAGCGCTGTTCCAACGGCTGGCCGACGGGTGCGCTGTAATCAGCATATGAAAGCGGAATGAACCCGGAACGCGGATCGTAAGCGCGCGGCTGATACTTGTCGTCGGGAAGCTGGACGAAGGAATAGTGCTCGCGCACGGTGATCGCATTGGGATCGGGCGTCACCGCCTGCACCTGCTTGCCAGGTTCGTCGCCAGTGAAGGTGAGGGTCGATTCAACTTCGGTGTTCTGCGGAAAATTTTTCGTGTTGTCGAGATAGATAGCCGAGCGGGAGGCATCGATCTTGTACGAGCCTTGCTTGGCTTTCTTCAGGGCCTCGACGACATGATGCGCGTCGCTCATGAAGAACGAGGTTGCATCCACCAGCACCCGGCCGTTCTCCTCGGCCCCCACTTCGAATCCCCAGAGCACCGACTGGGCAAACGCGTCTTCGACCGAGCGCTTCTCAGCAGGATTGTCGCTGCTCGAGCGGAAGTTGAGATTGATTTCCTTGAGGAGCACCCGCGGACCTACGCGCTGGAATTCGACCACGCGGCCTTCGCCGAGTTGGCCGCGATCGAGTCCGATGTCGTTGGAGCCGATCCCGGCGGGCAGGGAGTCGAGAAAGAGAAACTCGGAGTTCCACCGCGAAATCTCCAGCCACAGTTTCCCCTTGCGCTCTTCCCAGTAGAGCGGGAAATAGCCGTCGAGCTTTTTGAACGACTTCGTCTTGTCGGCGATTGTGGGCAGGGGCTTGTCATCTTCGTGGGTTTGCGCAAATCCAGCGATGGAAGCCAACAAGGCCAGGCAAACGATCAAGAGAGCGCGAAGTCGAATCAAGAAACCTCCGGTATTGAGAACAAGCAGCGGATTATAACTCTCGCGGCAACTCTTTTCCGGCCTCTGCGGAACTGATCGGATACTTGCGGGTAGCCGATCAGCTACCGCGGTGCCGTCTTCTGTGTGGGCCCGGGAGGGCACCCGATCCTCATCTGGTTGCAAACACAACAGAATGGCATGGAGCGGCAGCCCAAACCACCTTTGGCACGACGCTTGCACTAGTACAAAGCGTCACAGCAAGCATTCAGAAGAAACGCTGAAGGGTTTGCAAGACCAAATTCAGTTTGGGTTCCACTGCAAGGAGCCCCAAGGAGGATGTCATGAAACGCAACCTTATCGGGATCCTGTCGCTGGTGGTGATGACACTGTTAATCAGCTCCACGGGCGCCTATGCACAGTCTTATGCGAAGGCCGACGTGCCGTTCGCTTTCGCCGTGGGATCGGCGCAACTGCCGGCCGGCACCTACGAGATCAAGGTGGACAACGCAAGTTCCGGCGCGATCACGATCCGCAACGGCCAGACCAGCGACGCCGCGATGTCAACCGCCCGGCGCGAGCACCCTAAGCAAACGAGCGCCAAGCTGGTGTTCCACCGTGTCGGCAACAGTTACTTCCTGGCCGAAGTCTGGAAGAGTTCGGACGCCGAAGGCATGATCGTTCCCACTTCCAAGCGTGAGAAGGATCTGGCGAAGGAATTGCAACTTGCTAAGGGCCCCTCCGGCGGCTACGACGAAGTCATCGTCGCCCTCAACTAAGAGCAGCCAACGGGCACCCGCCCGAACCCCAGACGATGAAGCCGGAGCCCCCCGCTCCGGCTTTTTCGTCGGCCCGTTTCCCTGATCGAATTCATCTCACCGTGACAGATCGTTGACGTTTCCGTCTCCGGGAACGTCTAACCTAAATCTGGAAAGTCTCGCTGCCCGTACTACTTTTTGTGCACCTTCGGGTTTCAGGCTGGGTCTATACTTATAGGGAGAAAATGTCCACCCCGGTTTTGACCAAGACGGAGACCGCAAAGCCCCCGAACGTTGAGCAGAAGCACGATATCCTCCCTACTCTCTTCGGCGAAGGCCAGGGTCTGTATCCCCAGCGCAAGGACACTTTCGTCTATTCGTTTATCCTGCACTTCATCGCTATGGGCCTGATCATCTGGTCCGGTCACTGGGTGTTCACCCACCAGGAAGAGATCAAGCAGCAGGTCGCCGGACTGGTCACCGATGTCAGCCCGTATCTGCCCCTGCCGGTATCGAAGACGCGCGCGGGCGGAGGCGGAGGCGGCGGTGATCGCGACAAGCTGCAGGCCCCCAAGGGTGCGTTGCCCAAGCTTGCCAAAGATCAGATCGTGCCTCCGGCCATCGTCGTGCGCAATGAGAATCCCAAGCTGGTGGTGGAGCCTACGGTGGTGGTTCCGCCTCAGATCAAGCTTCCGACTGTGGGATCTCTGGGCGACCCGCTTTCCAAGGTGATCGGTGTAGCATCGAACGGCACCGGCTACGGCGGCGGAATCGGCAGCGGCAGTGGCGGCGGCGTTGGTTCCGGAACGGGCCCCGGTGTTGGTCCTGGTCACGGCGGCGGATACGGTGGAGGAGCCTATCGCGTGGGCGGCGGAGTGAGTGCCCCCAAAGCACTGTATGCGCCCGATCCGGAGTACTCGGAGGAAGCTCGCAAGGCCAAGTACCAGGGAACGGTGGTGCTGTGGCTGGTGGTGGATGCCAACGGGCGTCCGCAGCAAATCCGCATTCAGCGCGCACTGGGCATGGGTCTCGACGAGAAGGCTATCGAGGCCGTCAAGCAGTGGAAGTTCGAACCCGCCCGCAAGGATGGCCAGCCCGTCCCGGTCATGATCAACGTGGAAGTCAACTTCCGCCTCTACTAGCGGCAAGTTCTCCACGAAGCGTTTCTCTTTCTCTCTCGAAGGCCGATGATTGCCGTTGTACAATCGCTCCGCGGGCGATCAGCATCTCCATATCCAGTGGCAATCCATTCGGAAAGAGGAACGTCCTCATGAATCATCGCAAGAGCTCTTTGGTACTCGCGCTGGTACTTTGCGTGTTGCCGGTCATGGCTCAGGAAGCGAAGCAACCCAGCCCCGCACAGGCAGCGCAGCAGCAGAAGATGAAGGACTGCAATGCCGAGGCGACCGCAAAGAATTTGAAGGGCGACGGTCGCAAAGCCTTCATGTCCGCGTGCTTGAGCGGAAAGCCGGCGGCTACTACCGCCAGCAACACTCAGCAGCAGAAGATGAAGGACTGCAACGCAGAGGCGACCGCGAAGAACCTGAAGGGCGACGATCGCAAAACCTTCATGTCCACGTGCTTGAGTGGACCAGCCAAGTAGGTTTCCCGCGCCCCGAAATTGCGATCAAGCCCAACGCCGGACCAATTAGGTGCCAGTCGATTCTTTCACCCCTTGACGCCTCTTCGGTGGTCAGCCCAAAGAGCGACGCGACAGGCGCCAGCCCGTCGCGTTTCATCTGTGTCGAGTTTCCAGCCGCAGCTGGGAATGCGGGCCGAGTGTTAGCTGCGGAACTTTCTGGCCAGCGGTGCGACTTTCTCCCTCGCTGCATCGGCCCAGTCTGATGCCTTTCCGGCCAACTCCGAACGCTTCTCGGCCCAATCGCCGGCCTGCTCGCTCCAGTCCTCGACTCGATCGCGCAGATCGTCAGCCCTACGCTTCAGCTGGCGCCGCATCTGTTTGCCGGTCTTGGGGGTCATCAACGCGGCGGCGATCGCTCCGGCTGCAAATCCAATGACCAGCAGCGCCAATCCGATGCCCACGGTGTTGCGTCCCGACGGGCGGTACTCGCCTTCGCTTACCAACTCATCCAATTCATCACTCATGAAAATCCTCCTGTCTCTATGATGGTAACTCTTATCGGACAGGCTTGTCGGCCAACTCCCGGGACCAATTTCCCAAACCCTCCATCGGCCGTGTAAAATCAAGTGTTTAGCCCTTGAGCCGCGCGTTATCCTGGGGCGGCTCTCCCAAGCAAAGAAGGAGTTTCAGGCAATGGCGATTCCAGCCACACAAATGCGTCCCGGCATGGTCATCAAGCACAACAACGACTTACATACGGTTTTCAGCGTCGAGCACCGTACCCCGGGCAACCTTCGAGCCTTTATCCAGGCCAAGCTGCGCAACCTGCGCACCGGGGCCATGTTCGAGCATCGTTTCCGTTCCAGCGACGCCATCGACAAGATCACGGTTGACCAGGTCCAGATGGAGTACCTCTACCAGGACGGCGAAAACCACGTCTTCATGAATACCGAGAACTACGAACAGCTTCACCTGGGCAAGGACGTGCTCGGCGATGCCGTCGATTACCTCACTCCCAACCTGCAGATTTCGGTCGAGTTCTTTGATGACAAGCCGGTAGGCGTCGAGTTGCCGCAGACCGTCGAACTCAAGGTAGTCGAGACAGAGCCCGGACTGAAATCGGCGACCGCCAGCAGCGTGACCAAGCCGGCCAAAACCGAAACCGGATTGGTGGTGCAGGTGCCGCCGTTCATCAATGAAGGCGAAAAGATCCGCGTGGACACATCGGAAGGTGCATACCTTTCGCGGGCCTAGGGGAAACTTCTTCGATACCACGTAGGTGGCTCTCTATTCTGCTATCAATTTGGTAGCTATCGCGTTACAATCCGCGCGTTAAGTCCCTGTCCGAACAAAACCAAGTCTCTATCGACTCAGGTCGTCGGCCCCGATTGGCTTTTGAAGACATCCGCTCCAAGAAAGGTCTCTGACATGAAGAAGTTGGTACTAGTTGCAATGTGCCTTGCCCTGGCGCTTCCCGCCGTTGCCCAAGACAAACTAGACAAGCGTATAGCCGAGTCAACCACAGTTCTTGCGAACATTATCGACAAGCCCAACGGAATACCCAGGAGCCTTCTTGACAAGGCGGAATGCGTCCTTGTCTATCCCGGTGTAAAGAAAGTAGGAGTTGGATTGGGTGTAAGTTACGGCCGGGGTGTGCTTATCTGCCGCAGTGGGAAGACGGCAGATGGCAACTGGGGCGCACCGGTCCTCTATACCCTGGACACGAATAGTCTTGGGGCGCAATTGGGTAGTACCTCGACCGATTACGTGTTGCTGGTCATGAGCGAGAAGGGCATGGACAAGGTCCTCTCGGGGGAAATCAAGCTGGGCACGGATGCGACCGCAGCCGCAGGACCGTCCGGGGCTCAAGCCGCCAATTTCAATGATCCTAAGATTGATATCCTGACCTATTCGCAGACAAAAGGGCTGTTCGCAGGCGCGTCGTTGGCTAGCGCGACCATGGGTGCTGACAACAAGGCCGACCAACAACTGTACGGCAAGACGATTGACGCCGTGGAGATCATACGGGGAGATGTCCCGGTACCGGCTAACGCTAAAATGTTAGTCGACATGCTGAATAAGGTGTCGCCAAAGCGCATGTAGTCGCTTCGGTGGCTGTGATCCTGAACTTCTCGGCGTGCGAAATTCTGGTCCCTGCGTCCAACAGGGGCTTCGGGGCCAGACTTTCAATCGGCATAGCTCTCGCCGCATCGCAGTTCAGGTGTGCGTCCTTCGAGCGAGTTGAGAGCTTCTTCTTTCCGCCCATCATCAACGAAGGCGAAAAGATCCGAGTGGATCCGTCGGAGGGCTCGCACCTATCGCGGGCGTGACCCTCCGACGCGAATTTCTACAGTCGCGCTTCACCACTGGGGATGCTGGCTCTGCGCAGCTTCTTACTGGACGTGCTTCCCGGCCTTGGTGTCGAGAAGCGAAACCAGCGACGCCCCCGCGGGGGTAGCCTTTACGGCGCTGCCGGAAACGATTTCCTTGGCGCTGACGGTCTTTCCGTAAAGCCGCTGGTTGGCGTCGCTGTCCGGATTCAGCGAAGCGCCATCGAGGGAGACGCCGGCAAAGAGGCCCGAGGAACGGGAGTAGGTCAGCATGTCGGCGGTATTGCTCAAAGTGCCGGCGGATGCGCCCGGGCCGGCTGCCGCACTGACATCGGAGCCCACCTTCACTTTGCTGTTCAGCACCTTGTCCACGGCAGTGGACGTCATGATGGCGATCACGACGTCGCTGGCCTTGCCACCGACTTGAAAGCCGGCGCTGGCGCCACCGATGCTGTACATGGCGGGCGGCGACCACTTGCCCGTGAATCCTGTGCCCTCGCGACACGACATGGGGCCGCGTCCGCCGGTTCCGCCAATGCCGACAGCGAATTTCTTAACGCTGGGAAGGATCATGATGCAATCAGCCTTTTCCAGCACGCTGCGCGGAACGTCGCTGGTGGAAAGCATGGCCTGCAACACTGAGGCAGCATTGCGGAGAGTTTCTTCATCGGACGCCTTGTCGGCGCCCCACACAGGCAGGGTGATGAAGAGCAGGGTTAGCGAGGCGAACAAACACACAAAAGCTTTCTTGGTTGAAATCACAGGGATGTCTCCTCCGTTCTTGTAGTAAATCATCCTACTTTTGCAATTGTATTGGAAGTGGCGTAAACAAATTTTCGATGATTCAGCGTAATGCGAAGCTTCAGGTCAGTTGCGGTCGCTCACGCCGCCGTTTATCTTGAAGCTTGCCCATGAGGGACGAACGCGAAACCCGCCGTTATGTAGTCTCCGGACGCGTACAGGGCGTCGGTTTCCGCTGGTTTGTGGAGCGGGAAGCGGCGCAGTTGGGCATCACCGGTTGGGTGCGCAACCGCGAGAACGGCAACGTCGAAGTGATGGCCACCGGCACTCGCGAACAGCTCAACGCTTTGCATGCCCGGCTGAGCGAGGGCCCGCGGGCTGCGCGCGTCGACGAGGTTGCGGTTTCTCCCGCGCCCTTTCTCGACGCGAAATCATTTGGTATCGAAGGAGCGTGGTAGCCCATGGCTGACAAGGCGCACAACTGCGATGACCTTAAGTCGCTCATCCGCGAAGTCCCCGATTTTCCCAAGCCCGGCATTCTCTTCTACGACATAACGACGCTGCTCAAGGACCGCCTGGGCTTTGCCCGCCTGATCGACTCGCTCACCGAGTACTACATCAATCAGGACATCGACCTGGTTTTGGGCATCGAGGCGCGCGGCTTCATCTTCGGGCCGGCGCTGGCCTACCGCCTCAATGCCGGATTTGCTCCCGTGCGCAAGCCGAAGAAGCTGCCGGCGGAGGTGCTCCGGTGGACCTATGACCTGGAGTACGGCAGCGACACGCTCGAAATCCACAAAGACGCCATTACACCCGGACAGCGCGTGCTTATCTGCGATGACTTGCTGGCCACTGGCGGCACTGCCCGCGCTACCGCCGAGATGGTGAAGTCCTTGGGCGGCAAGATCTGTGGCCTCGGCTTCGTGGTGGAACTCGACGGACTGAAGGGCCGCGACAAGCTGAAGGACTACGACGTGTATTCGCTGCTGCACTACGCGATGTGACGTTAGCTACCAGATCGTCTTTACGAGCGGAGAGTTCTGCATCCGCCGGTCGGCAGTGACCAGCGGAATGCCTTCGGCGCGGGCGGTGGCGGCGATGATGCGGTCCATGGGGTCCGAAGGGAAGGTTGGCGGGAAGTGTGCAGTCAGTACGGCGATATCAAGGGTGATCGGCAGGACGCTCACATTTTCGGTGTATTCCCGAATCGACGCTTCGATGTTGCCGCTATAATCTACACGGCCACGAGCGAACAGGCTTGCCAGCTCTACCAGGCTGATTACAGAGATTGCCGTGCCACCTCCGCGCACCGCGCGCTGCACTGCAGAAGTTGCGGCGCGGCTAAGTCTGCGTGGCTCAAGTTGCGACCAGACCAATACGTGTGTATCGAGAAGGATCATTTCAGCATGTCGTAATCTTCCAAGGGGAAGACCGGCTCAAGTAGGTCGCCATGAATGGCGTACTTCCCCTGCAGCCTGCCGAGTAAGGTAACCCTCTTGGGAGCAGGGTAAGCGACCAGTGCCGCTTTCGGATTCCCCCTCTTGGTGATCACTACCATCCCCCCGGTTTCATTGACCTCCTCAATCAAGCCGAGAACCTTAGCTTTGAATTCGCCGGCCGCCATCTGCTTAAGGCCGCCGAGACTCTTTGCAGGTTTCGGTTTTTTCCTGCCTGCTGTTGCCGTCTTCCTCATGACCACATCCTCATGACCATGGTCATTTTAACATGACCACTCGCCGTCCGTTGATGGAGTACTTGCCCCCCAGCACGATCCCGATGGCCTCGGAGTACGCGATGTGCTCCTGCTCCAGGATGCGCGCCGCCAGCGTGTGCTCGTCGTCCGATTCGAGCACCGGCACCGTCTTCTGCAGGATGATGGCCCCGTGGTCGAGGTCGGCGTCCACGAAATGCACGGTGCAGCCGGAGACTTTCACGCCATAGTCGAAGGCCTGCTTCTGCGCCTCGAGTCCGGGAAACGCTGGCAGCAGCGACGGATGAATGTTGAGAATTCGATTGGGGAATTGTTGTACGAACCAGGGCGATAGCAGGCGCATGTATCCGGCAAGGCAGACCAGGTCAACGTGGTTGTCGCGCAGGGCGGCGGCTACTGAGCGATCGTGCTCCTCACGCGCTTTCCCCTTTGAGGGGATGACCAGCGCGTTCAGTCCCCGTCGCCGCGCTGACTCAATCCCCGGCGCGCCAGCTTTGTTCGAGATGACGGCAGCAATGTTCGCGTCGAGTTTGTCCGAGGCGACGTTGTCGGCGATGGCTTCGAAGTTCGACCCGCGCCCGGAGAGCAGGATGCCAAGGTTCGTCATGTTCGTATGCATCATCGCCAGCAATGATATCATTGCAATCATGGCGAGCATCACCATCCGCAAACTCGACGAGAAGACCAAGGCGCGGCTGAGGGTTCGCGCGGCACATCATGGGCGCTCGATGGAAGAAGAGGCCCGTGAGATCCTGCGCTCGGCCGTGAGCGGCGTGGCGCCGCGAATGCCGAACTTGGCCGAGTCCGTCCGAAAGCGATTCGCGGCGTTCGGTGGAGTTGAAGTGAAGCTGCCGAAACGTGATGCGATCCGCCAGCCGCCGGATTTTGCCGCATGATCGTGCTGGACACGAATGTGCTGTCGGAGTTGATGCGGCTACGGCCTGCCTTCCAGGTTGTCCGATGGATCGAGCAGCAGCCCGCGGCTGAGTTGTTCACTACCGCCATTACTGAGGCCGAAATACTCTACGGCATCGAGTTGTTGCCCAAAGGCAAGCGGCGCGACGGGTTGCAGGTCGCGACTGCAGCGATGTTCCGTGAAGATTTTGCGGAGCGTGTTTTGTCCTTTGACAGCGATGCCGCGCGGGCTTTCTCAAAAATTGCCGCGCGGCGCCGGGCAGTGGGCAAGCCCATCAGCCAGGCGGACGCGCAGATTGCCGCGATCGTTCAAATCCACGGCGCCACACTGGCAACTCGTAATGGTGGCGACTTCGCGTCATGCGAGATTAGCATCGTCGATCCCTGGACTTAGTCGCAATCACGGCGTGGCTACTCCTTGCAGAACGCCAACAGATCGGCATTGATCTGGTCGGCGTGGGTTGTGGGCATTCCGTGCGGAAAGCCGGGATATACCTTCAGCTTGGCATTCTTCACGAGCTTGGACGACATGAGAGCGGCCGCGCCGATGGGCACAATCTGATCGTCATCGCCGTGAAGGATGAGGGTTGGCACATCGAACGTCTTGAGGTCCTCGGTGAAATCTGTTTCAGAAAACGCCTTGATGCAGTCGTAATGGGGCTTAACGCCGCCCATCATGCCCTGTAACCACCAGCGCTGCCGGATGCCCTCCGAAATCTTGGCGCCGGGCCGGTTGTAGCCGTAAAACGGCAACGTGAGGTCCCGGTAAAACTCTGCGCGATTGGCCGCGAGTTGGGCACGGAGATCGTCAAAGACCGACATGGGCAAGCCACCCGGATTCTTTTCCGTCTTCAGCATCAGCGGCGGCACCGCGCTGATGAGCACAGCCTTGGCGACGCGCTTGCTGCCGTGACGGCCAATGTAGCGGGCAACTTCTCCGCCGCCGGTGGAGTGGCCCACGTGGATGGCATCGATCAGGCCAAGGTGCTCGGTAAGGGCTTCGAGATCGTCGGCGTAGGTATCCATCTCGTTGCCATGCCACGTTTGGGTGGAACGGCCGTGGCCTCGCCGATCATGCGCGATGACTCGAAAGCCATGCTGGCCGAAGAAGAACATCTGTGCGTCCCACTCGTCGGCCGTGAGCGGCCAGCCGTGGCTGAAGACGATAGGCGGTCCGCTGCCCCAGTCTTTGTAGTAAATCTCCGTCCCGTCTTTGGTTTTGATCGTAGGCATTCGTCATTCTCCTTGGTGTTGGTTAGCCAGATCGACTTGCTCAGAGTCATGGTGCAACACTTCCTGACGCCGCAGTTAACAGGCGCCTGTGCGGGTTCAGGCTGCAACGAAAGTGGGCGTCCCTTCAAAATGTGGTTGTGGAAAGGCCCAGGGGCAGCAGTACGGTTTGCTTAGAGGCACTGGAGCGTAAGAGGATTCAGAATTTGCGGATGGTTGTTGCAGTGGGGTTCACCTGGAGTGGGGTGTGCCCGCGTGTGCATTGCGCACCGCTCCCCTTTCGCTTTACCATCGCCCCATCGTGGTTTTTCCCAAGGACAGTCTGGATCGCGAGCGTATTGTCTCGGCCGCGCCGGTCGATGACGACGCGTCCTTCGAGCTCAAGCTGCGGCCGCAGCGGCTGCGCGAGTTCATCGGGCAGGACAAGGTCAAGAACAATCTCGAGATCGCAATTCAGGCCGCCAAGTCGCGGGGTGAGGCGCTCGATCATGTCTTGCTGTACGGGCCTCCGGGGCTCGGCAAAACGACGCTGGCCAACATTATCGCCAACGAACTCGCGGTGGCATTCCAGCAGACCTCCGGCCCCACGCTGCAAATCAAGGGCGACCTGACGGCGGTGCTTACCAACCTGCGTGAGAAGCAGGTGCTCTTCATCGACGAGGTCCACCGCTTGCAGCCTGTGCTGGAAGAGCTGCTCTACTCGGCGCTGGAAGACTACAAGCTCGACATCATCATCGGGCAGGGGCCGTCGGCGCGAACCCATACCATCGAGGTGAGGCCGTTTACGTTCATCGGCGCTACCACGCGCGCCGGGCTGCTGTCGGCGCCGCTACGCTCGCGTTTCGGCATCGTGCTGCGGCTGGAGTTCTACACCCACGACGATCTGAAGATTATCTTGGAGCGCTCCGCGGAAATTCTCGGCGTAGAGATCGACGAGCCCGCCGCGATGGAGATCGCCTCGCGTTGCCGCGGCACACCGCGCATCGCCAACCGCCTGCTGCGGCGGGTGCGCGACTATGCCCAAGTGCGCGGCACGGGAAAGATCGACAAGCCCACGGCGCAGGCCGCGCTGGAAATGCTCGAGGTCGATCGCCACGGCTTCGACGAGATCGACCGCAAGCTGCTGCTCACCATCATCGAGAAGTACCAGGGCAGGCCCGGTGGGAGTGAACACGCTGGCAGCGTCGCTGGCGGAAGAGGCTGACGCCATCGAGGAAATCTACGAGCCATTCCTCATCCAGATTGGTTTTCTGGATCGAACCCCACGCGGTCGCGTGGCCACGCATCTCGCGTATGAGCACTTCGGCGTGAAGCGTCCGCGAGTTGACCGCAGCGGGCAGGAGACGCTGTTCTAGTTGCCAGCACCGCCTCTCGCAGCGATTACAATAAGCAGGTACATCCGACAACCCGTCGCCATCATCAAATACAAAAGACCCTAAGGAGAGATTTGGAATGCCGCAGTTGATGAGAACTTCGAATCCCACGCTGAACCAGGACACCTTCCGCACCCTCGAAAGCAGTCTTGGCGAAGGGATGACGATTTCCGGTGCCGTAAATAAGACCGGCATCCTGGTGTTGCTGTGCGTGGCGAGTGCCGCGTGGACGTGGAACCGCTTTTTTGGAGCCGCCACACCCGAAGAGGCGATGGCAGGGATGGCCCCGCTGGTCGCGATCGGCGGCATCGGCGGATTCATCGTTGCCATGGTCACGGTGTTCAAGCAGAAATGGTCGCCCATCACCGCGCCGATTTACGCGCTGCTCGAAGGACTCCTGCTCGGCGGAGTCTCGGCGATGTTCGAGATGCGTTTCCACGGCATCGCTATTCAGGCGGTTTCGCTGACCTTCGGCACGCTGGTGGTGATGCTGCTCGCGTATCGCTCCGGCCTCATCAAAGTCAACGACAAGATGCGGCTCGGCATCGTGGCGGCGACCGGCGGTATTGCCGTGTTCTACCTCATCCAGTTTGTGCTTAGCTTTTTCGGCTTTCGTTTCAACGCCGTCAATGGCTCCGGCCCGATCGGGATCATCTTCAGCCTGGTCGTGGTAGGCGTGGCTGCGATGAACCTGGTTCTCGATTTCGACCTGATCGAGCAGGGCGCGCGCTACAACGCTCCCAAGTATATGGAGTGGTACAGCGGCTTCGCGCTCATGATCACGCTGGTCTGGTTGTACTTTGAGATGCTGCGGTTGCTGTCGAAGTTCCGCAGCCGGAGCTAGACGAGCTATTTTCTGGATACAGCCCCGCCGCGTGCGGGGCTTTTGTCACTTCGAAGTTTTCATTTCGGAGTTGTCAGCTGCCGGTCTTGAGTGCACAATGCCTGCTGGCTAACGCGAGGTGGCCACAGCGGTGATTCACCTGCTGATGCTTGCGCTCTTGATGTCGCCTGACATCGATCCTCCACCTAAGTACAAGGCTTGGATCCAGGACCATGAGGTCTGGATGGAAACCGACGGTGGCCCACGGAGGGTCACCTATGACGCGCTGGCTGTGGAGCCGGCGGCCGTGTCGCCGGTAGGCGATAAGGTTGCGTACGTCGTTGCGAATCCCGCCTTCGACAACAGTGCCGATCCGCACTTTCGATTCGTCAATCTGGTCAGCTCATCCGGCCAGTTCATGCGGAAGATCACTCTCGACGAGGTGCTCCAAAGTTTTTCCGGGCTCGATTGGATCGACAATCGGCGCCTCGGGGTCATGCTGTGCGGGCATGCCAACTGCGTCTATTGGGTTGTGGACGTCGATACAGGAGCGACCGTGCGGAAGTTCTTCGGCGGCTTCGATTTTCTGTGGTCCCACGACAGAGAGTACGTCGCTCGCCGCGGGTTGGGTTCCGTGACAATTGCCGGCAAGGACGGAATGATCGAAACTGACGAACTCTCGTACTTGATGTTGAACGACGACGGCAAAGACGTCTATCCACCATTAAACCCGAAGACCCAAAGGCGGTACGATCGAGTTCTTGGCTACCTAGCATGGTCCCCGAATGACGAATGGATTTCCTTCCCGGAAACGGAATGTCCCAGCGGAGACGGTTATGTGGTGCTGGTCAGTCCGCAGGGCGAAGTGTTGCGGGAGAGTCTGCCGGTGGATGTCGAGTACAACGCCAAGATCGAGTGGACCGACGACAATCACTTCCAAATCACTACATCGAAGCGGACGTTCAAGTTCGTTGTGGATGGCGATGAGATGCATGCGATCGTTGAGCACACCAAGTAGACGCTTGCGTGGGCGGGGTCCCGGGGTTCTGCTCGAAACTTGAAACTCGAAGCTGACGTTGCTTTACACTAGCCACTGGCCACCAGCCACTGACCACTTCCCTCATGTCCATCCCATCCGCTCGTTTGCGAAGATCAATCTCGGGTTGAAGATTGGCGCAGCGCGCGCTGACGGCTTTCACGAGCTGCGTACTGTCTATCAGACCATTGCGCTGCATGACGTGGTCCGGGTTGAAGTCGGGGATGGCGAGGGCATCGAGATTCGCTGCGACGATCCCCGCGTGCCCTGCGATGCCACCAACACCTGCTACAAGGTTGCGGAGCGGGTGCTTTCGTTGGTTTCAGGCGATTCCCTTCGCGGACTAAAGTCCGCTTGCGATAACAAACGGGAAAAGCTTATCGGCACGGCTGAAGCCGTGCCCTTTCAAAACCGGGCCTCGCAGGTGGAACGTCGCAAAGTCACAATCACCATCGAGAAGCAGTTGCCGGTGCAGGGCGGCATGGGCGCGGCATCGTCGAACGCCGTCGCCACGATGATCGGGCTGGAGCGCGAACTCAAGACGCCGCATTCCGGCGCAGGAGAAACTGCGCATCGCCGCCGAGGTGGGCAGCGACCTGCCGCTGTTCCTCATCGGCGGGACCGTGCTCGGGGTCGATCGCGGGCAGGAAGTGTATCCGCTGCAGGATCTTCCGCCGATGCACCTGGTGGTGGTGACGCCGCCAGTGGGGGTCTCGACGCCCAAGGCCTTCGCGCAGTGGGATGCGCTGGTCGCGCAACCGGCCGCAGCAAAGCCCGAATTGACCGCTTCCGGCGCGGCAGGTACAATTACATCATTCAGTCAAAGTGTGTTTGCCTGGCTGGAGAAGGTTTTCCCCTTGCAGGTTGAGCCTGCATCCGGTGTTCCCGCAAGTGGCGGGGACCGGGCCGAGACGCCGCTTCTCGACCTCGTCCGAACCGGGATCGAAAACGACTTTGAACGAGTCGTCTTCCCAGAGTATCCCGAACTTCGTGAGGTCAAACGTGTGCTTGAGCGCGAAGGCGCGCGCTACGCGTCGCTGTCTGGCTCCGGCTCGACGCTGTATGGCTTGTTCGCGTCGGCCGCCGAAGCAGAGTCGGCCGCACAGCGCATGAGCGCCGCGGGACATGCGGCAGCGGCGACGAGAACGGTGGGACGGAAAGAGTATTGGGAGCGGCAACTAGTAACTGGTAACTGGTAACTGGTACGAGCGAGAGATTCGAGTTTCCTTGCAGCTTGCTGGAAATCTCTGACCAGTTACCAGCTGACCAGCTACGCTATTATTGGGCGGTCGTCTAATGGTAGGACAGTGCCCTTTGGAGGCACTTGTCTAGGTTCGAATCCTAGCCGCCCAGCCAATTTAGTGGCCAGTTGTCAGTGAGAAGCGATCAGTTTTGCGGCAGTGAATAAGGGGTGTTTTGGTACGGAGCGTTCCGATCAGCGTTCTTTGCCAATTGCCAATTGCTAATTACGAGTGACCAGTTACCGTTTTGTTCGTAGTTTCGACCCAGCTTGTAATCAAACCAGGTTTGGCGGGGTACAAAACTTATGGAAGCAGCAGGCGTAAAGCCGGATGTGGCGGAGTCGGCGGCGACCGAAACGGTTACAGTCGTCGGGCAACCGTCGGAGAAGAAGCAGCACACGGCCGCGGACGCAAAGGCCAAGCCGGTGCGCACGCGCAGCGAAGACAAGTGGAAGATTTTCTCGGGCACGGCGAACGATGCGCTGGCCAAAGAAGTCTGCGACAAGCTGGGTCTGCCGCTGGGCCAGACGCACATCACCAAGTTCTCCGATGGCGAAACCTACGTGCAGATCATGGAGAATGTGCGTGGCGCCGATGTCTTCATGCTGCAGCCGACGTGCGACCCGGTGAACGAACACTTGTTGCAACTGCTGCTGCTGATCGATGCGTTGAAGCGCGCCTCGGCGCGCCGCATCACGGTGGTGGTTCCGTATTTTGGTTACGCCCGGCAGGACCGCAAGGACAAGCCGCGGGTGCCGATCAGCTCCAAGCTGGTGGCTGACCTGCTGACCACCGCCGGAGCCGACCGGGCGCTGGTAGTCGATTTGCATGCACCGCAGATCCAGGGGTTCTTTAACATCCCGGTGGACCATTTGTTCGCATCGCCGGTGCTGGTGGGGCACTTCAAGGAGTTGAATCTGCCTGACCTCACAGTGGTTTCTCCGGACGCGGGCGGCGTGGAGCGCGCGCGCTTCTTCGCCAAGAAAATGGATTCGGCGCTGGCCATCGTTGACAAGCGTCGCGTGGAAATGGATATCACGGAGGTCATGCACGTCATCGGTGATGTGGACGGGCGGACCTGCGTCATCCTCGACGACATTATCGATACCGCCGGGACCCTGGTGAAGACTTGCCAGGCGTTGCTCGACGCGGGTGCCAAGCAGGTATATGCCTGCGCCACGCACCCAGTGCTGTCGGGACCGGCGATCGAACGGATTTCGCAATCGGGGCTGGTCAAAGTGGTTGTGACCAACACCATCCCGCTGACGGAGGCGGGGCGCAACGAACCCAAGATCCGGCAACTGTCGATTGCCGGCTTGATCGCCAGCGCCATTCAGTCGATTCACGAAGAGACATCCGTCAGCAGACTGTTTTTGTAAAGGACAACGAAATTATGGCTACATCAACGCAGAACGTAGAAACCAAGCCGCGACAGAGCGGCACCAAGAACGACGCACGCCGCCTCCGCAAGAGCGGGCTCGTCCCGGCCGTGTTGTACGGCGCCGGACTGGAACCGCTCAACATCACCGTCGATCCTAAGCAGATGAAGCGCATCCTGAGTTCGGAATCGGGCCACAACACGATTTTCGATCTCAGCGCGGGAGGCGACTCCGGCAAGGCGATGATCGTCGACTGGCAGTACGAGCCCATCAAGGGCGCGCTGCTGCACGTCGACCTGAAGCGCATTGCCATGGACCAGTTGTTGCGTGTCAGCGTGCCGGTGGCGCTCAAGGGCGAGGCCCCGGGCGTGAAGATTCAGGGTGGCATCCTCGAGCAGATGATGCGCGAGGTCGAGATCGAGTGCCTCCCGGCCGACATTCCGGGACGCCTCGAGGCCGATGTCAGCAAGCTGGAATTCGGTCAGACCATTCGCGTCTCCGACCTGCCGCACAGCGACAAGATCAAATTCATCACCGACGAGAACCAGGCCATTGCCCACGTGACCGCGGTGAAGGAAGTCGTGGTGGCCGCTCCCGTCGAGGGAGTCGAGGCCGAGCCGACTGCGGCTGAGCCTGAGCTCATCAAGAAAGGCAAGGGCGAAGCCGAAGGCGAAGCTGCTGCTGGCGGCGAAAAGGCCGAGAAGGCGGAAAAAGCCGAGAAGTCCGAGAAGAAGAAGTAGGCGGCGTGAAACTGATCGTCGGGCTCGGCAATCCGGGCATCGAATACCAGTTCACACCGCACAACCTGGGGTTTCTGGCGGTGGACCGTATTGCCGAACAGTGCGGCGTACGGGTGAACAACCGCAACTGTCGCGCGCAGACCGCGCGGGCCCGCATCGGCGAAACCGAAGTGGTGCTGGCCAAGCCGGAAACCTTCATGAACTTGAGCGGCCAGTCAGTGAGTGAACTGGTACTGGAGTACGAGGCGCAACCCGAGCAGGACCTGGTGCTGCTCTACGACGAGCTCGACCTTCCGTTCGGCACCTTGCGGATTCGACCGCGCGGCCGTTCGGCGGGGCATAACGGAGTGGAGTCGGTGATCGGTGCGTTGGGTACGCAGGAGTTCACGCGCATCCGCATGGGAGTTGGACCGGACTATCCGGTAGGCGACGGCGCCAAGTATGTGCTGTCGCAGTTCAAGAAGGCGCAGTACCCGGTCGTCGACCAGGTGCTGGACACGGCGGCCGAAGCGGTAACGGTCATCCTCGCGGAAGGTGTGCAGGCGGCGATGAACCGGTTTAATCGGAAGCCCGAGGAAGAAGAAACGGCTGGTAGCTAGTTACTGGTGAAAGTGGCAGTTCGAGAATCAAAAAGTTTCGGCAGTCAAAGACCAGTTACCAATTACCAGTAACGAGTCACCGATTGCCAGGAGAAAACCAATGCAACGTACTTATGAATTGATGTTTATCGTGCGTCCTGACATGACGGAAGAAGATCAGGACAAGCTAATCGCCAACCTGGAAAGCCAGGTGGGCAACGCCGGGGGCACGGTGAAGAATGTGGAACGCATGGGCAAGCGCCGCCTGGCATACCTGGTGCGCAAATTCCAGGACGGCATCTACGTCCTCATGGTTCTGGAAGGCGACGGCGCCATGGTGAAGGAACTGGAGCGCCGCCTGCGTGTCACCGAGCCGGTGATCAAGTTCATCACCGTGCGCGTGGACGAAGAGCAGAAGCGCCTGGCCAAGGTCAAGGCCCTGCGCGACGCCAAAGTGCGCGGCAAGGGTACGCGCGCCCAGGCTGCGGAAGCGGCGGCGGCAGCCGCAGCGGCTACTGCTGCCGAGTCGGCGGCGGAAACCGCGGAGTCGGCACCGGCCAGCGCGTAGGCATCCTGCGTCGCGATAGGTTTGATTGAGATTCAGCGGCCGGCAACGGCACGAAGGAGAAACATGGCAGACGAAACGACGAACACGGCGGCTCCGGTGGCCGCAACCGAAAGCGGAAGCAGCAGTTCCGCACCCAGCTCACGTCCCGATGGCGGCGGCGACCGCGGTCCGCGCGGACCACGTCCGGCAGGCCGTCCTGGCGGCGGACCTGGCGGCCCGCGCGAAGGCGGACGGAAGTTCTTCCGCCGCAAGAAGGTTTGCAAGTTCTGCGTCGAGAAGATCGACGGCGTCAACTACAAGGACGTGCGCCTGCTCGGACAATTTGTGGCCGAGTCGGGCAAGATCGTTCCCCGGCGTTTGACCGGCGTGTGCACGCCGCACCAGCGCCGCCTCGCCGACGCCATCAAGCAGGCGCGCAACATCGCTCTGCTGCCGTTCTCGAGCCGATAGAACCTGGCTTACTGGCAAGTGGTAAGCTAGATTGGCGTGCGCATTTCGATGCACTGATTGCTAATTGCCAGTGCCTCGTCACTTACGAGTTGACATGGAGTTTGACCACATGGAAGTCATTCTGAAGGAAGACATCAATAAGCTTGGCCACCGGGGCGACGTAGTGAAGGTGGCGGAAGGCTACGGCCGCAACTATCTCATCCCACACAAGCTGGCGATTGAAGCCACAGCGGGCAACAAGGCCGTCATCGAGCAGATGAAAGCCGCTGCCGTCCGCAAGTCGGCGAAGGAGAAGGGCAGCGCCGAAGAACTCGGCCAGCAGCTCGACGGACAGGTGCTGGAGTTCACCCGCAAGTCGGGCGAGCACGACCAGTTGTTCGGCTCGGTGACGTCGGCCGACATCGCACACGAGCTGGAGGTCAAGGGCTTCACCATCGATCGCCGCAAGATCATTCTGGACGTGCCGCTGAAGACGGTGGGCGAGTTCAAGGTGCCGGTGAAACTGCACCGCGAGGTGACCGTGACGGTGACGGCTGTGGTGAAGAAGGAAGCCGTCGAGGAAGAGCAAGCTCCGGTCGCCGAAGAGGCCAGCGCGGAAGCGTAACTCCTCATAAGTCATTCTTGCCTGCGGGACTTCGGGCAGCTGCCCGCTACGTGAGCGTCGAGTACGGCATGAGCGAGCGGCACCTTGCAGGCCGATGGGGTGGGCACGTCGACGCACCGTTACCAGCCGCGGACGGCTGGCCGCGCAACAAGTGACGCCGTGCTAAACTGCATTCCGATCGCGCCAGCGACCGGAGACGCCCAACCGCCGTGATTCGCAGGGGAAAGAAAAGTTGATGCAGCGTAACGTAACAAGTTTGCTCCGTGAGGAGTGGAATTGGTTACGTGAGGAAGGGAGGCGAGGCCTAGAGGCGGCGAAGGAGCCCTTGCCACCCGTGAGCGAAAGTGCCAAAGCTAAAGCATTTCTGGAATTCGAATATGCAGAGATCAAGGACCTGAGCAAACAGTTCCTCACCGTGGTCGCGGGTGTGCTGGCGCTGACAGTCACCTTTTCAGAGAAGATCGTCAATTTCACGCAATCTGGATTCAAGACACGCCTCCTCATGATGTCGTGCTGGGTGTTGTGTTTGGGAGCATTCCTGCTCGGCGGGTGCGCGATATTTCTCATTTACAACGCCGGCGCAGCGGCGAAAAGGACGATCCTGTATCAAAGATTCTATCCCTACCGATTCATGGCTGTATTTTCGTATTGGTGCCTGGATCTCGCAGGAGCCGCCTTCGTGTTTGCGTTAGTGCTTTTGGTCCTTGCGGCATTCTTGAGGCTTAAATAGTGGTTGGCTCTTGCTCGTGTGATGAATTCGAGTCATCGACCGACTCAGTTCGAGGGAGGCGCGTTCATCAGTGACATTCTGAGGAGACCGAATGCCGGTTGGAGAGGGCTTGGTGCCCATTTCGAATATTTTCCCTCGCCGATAGTTTAGCTGAGACCGGCTGGCAACTTTCGCCGCATTCCGCAATTCCATCCTGGATTCAATCGCCGAAACAATCCGCCTCACCACTTGTGAGCTATTGACATGAGTGGCTCCGGTCTTGCTCACCATGGGCTATGAGGTGCGGCGGTTGAAGAATCAGGCCGTTTTTCTGTCGTTGTTTGGTATTTACTACGATGATCCTGTTGGAGGACAGGCGGCATTCCCGGCAACGTATTGAAAAGAATGGTGGGCGCTACAGGATTCGAACCTGTGACTTCCACCGTGTGAATCCGCCCCGGTTAGGTTTTACAATGACTTACAAGTGCGTGGAGGCTGCCTAAGTACACGCAAGTCGTACATGACATCGCATTTTGTGGGTTGGGTTGTGGGTTGGAAAAAACAACGCTAGGTTACATCATATCCCTCTAGAAGTCGCCCATCTTCACTAACGGTCACCCGCGGTATTGGCTTCAATGGCACTGACAGATAGTAACGCGCATGTCGGAGTTCCCCTGTCCGCACGAGCGCACCCTTCTCTGTTAGGTCGACCAGGTCACGGGTCGCCGTTGCCGGCGACGCCCCGGTGATGGTGCTGTACTTGCCTGCGCTAAGGCCGCCCTTGAAGCCCTCCGGGCCTTCCTTGAACATGCGCAGCAGAGCTTTTTGCTGCCTTTCGTTGAACTGCCCTTTCAGTCGGTCAAACAACTTTGCCTTCTCGATCAGAAATTCTATGAGCGCAAGCGTGCGCCGCTGCGCCTCAATCGTCACTCCACCAAACCACGCAAGCCAGTTCGTGATTTCATTTTGTCGGTTTGCTGCCTCCAGCGCGTTGTAGTAACTTGCCCGCCGGACAAGGATGGTGGCAGCCAGCACGATGAGCGTCGGCTGACCGAGACTCTGAGCCAAGGACTTTTCGGCAATCGACCGTCCGATGCGGCCGTTGCCATCCTCAAACGGATGGATCGACTCAAAATACAAATGTGCGGCCCCTGCCCTCGTGAGTGCTGGTAGTGGCTGCGTTCCTCCAGGAGCCGTGCGCTTGAACCAGTCGATAAACCCTGCCATCTCGCGCGGAACTTGTGCGGATGGCGGTGCCTCGAAGTGGATCTTCGGCGCGCCGATTGCCCCTGAGACCACCTGCATGGGCTCATCGCTGGTTCGATAACATCCGACATCTTTAACGTCCCGCTTGCCGCTCATCAACATGCGGTGCCAGCCGAATAGCATCTCCTCGGAAAGAGGGGCGGAGAATTTGCGGTAGAGATCGACCATCATTTCGGCCGTCCCCTGCTCTTTTGGCGCGACACGCCGATCGTCTGCGGCAAGTCCAAGCTGCCTTTGAATGGAAGACTGCACACTGGCGCGATCCAGAATCTCGCCCTCGATCTCGGATGTCGTGACCGCCTCGGTGCTCATCGCCTCAACGGTGAGCTGATTGCGCTCCTCTTCGCCCAAGTGCTTGACCGTGCCCAGGAGGACGCCGCCCCCGACAAGGAATTGCTGTTCCGCCAATGCGAGCCGAACCTTATCCCAGGTGAAATCCGGCCAGTCCGGCAGTTGCCAATTCCATGTCATGAGCGATAGAGGTCTTATCTATCGCTCACATTACTGTACTGCATGAGCGATAGCAAGGCACTCTATCGCTCACAGGTCACGCAGTATTTCACTTGCATCCATCCAAACCGTCTTCCGTGGGAGGTGGAACTTGTCTATCCAGTTGATAAATAAACGTCTTACTGAGCAATGAAGCTCCCACTTGAGCCGATCTTGCCGTTGTCATGATATCGCTTCGAGCGCCGCATATCCGGCGGCTTACCGAAATCAGAACGGTTTCCGTTAGCTTTCTGTGGCCATGAAGGCCAAACAGGGTCTTTCAGATTTCAGTAAGCGACGCCGATGGTTCGGTGGCCACTACTGCGGCCGGACGGATTGCAGAAACCCCGCCAGCTTCTCCGTGGCCTTGTACTGTGGAATTGGCTCCAGTTCCTTGAGCGCGCCGGTGAATGCGTTCGAGAGGCTACACATGGTTCGCGCCTGGAACTCCTCATGCACCGGCTGAAAGTACAGCTCGTGCACACGCCGCGCCAAGTGCTTCGGAAACCCCAATTCGTCCTCGATGAACGCCTGGTAGATCAGCAGCTTTGCCGAAGCCGTCGACAACTGCAGCGCCTGCCATTCTCGATCTGCTGCTTCAGAGGCCGTGAGAGCTTTGTTGACGGTAAGGCTGCTGAAGCTGACAACGAATCCGAGAGTCATCAGATGGACTGCTGACTGGAGAACCAGCGTCGGAACGAAACCGATTTCGGCGTACGATCGATCCCTACTTACTAGGCTACTTTAAAGGCGATGGGTTCAGTGCAACGAGCTTGGCTTATGGGAGATTAGTCCCTCGCTGACCTACCACTCGTCCTACCACCAATCTCCTGTCCTGTGAATGATGGCTTTTTGTCCATCTGCCGGTTGTCCATTTCTGGCAATATCCGACACTTCCCTTCCAGGGTATTCAGCCCACAAATCACCATTAGATCCCTTAGCAACTGTGCCCGTCACCGTCCCATCGGGAAGGGTCTTAAAAATGAATTCGCAAATCAATTGCCACTTGTAGAGTAACTGCGCTCGTTGCAAACGATGGTCGTCATCGTAAAAATATCTTACCTCTTGGGCTTCTTCCCCGTTGTTGTAAAACTGCGCACTCGTAAGATTCCCGTCCGGGCAACTACTGCGAACATGGGGCCTTGGGGGTTCATACCATTCTTCTTTGATCAATTCTCCAGATTCATCCCATTTATAACGCACAATCAAACCTGGACTACCATCATGCATTGAGCTTTTCTTTACTAGTGCTCCGGTATTTTCGTCGTACTCCATTTCGTCATACTCGTTTCTATGCTCAGGGGAATGATAGAGTTTCGAGTCAGCAAGTTTTCCAAAAAAATAATACCGCGAGATACGTAATTGAATGAGCTTGTCGCTCCTGTCATAAGTTTTTGCCTCGACTGAGTTAGGGGAATAGTAGGAGTAAACGACGTAGTACGTAGGCTCTCGATGAGAGTTCAAGTGGCGTTTTCGCGAACAAGTTCCATCCGGGTTACGATCAATCTCAACAATACCATCAGATTGGCCGTATCTAAACTCCTCGAAGCTTACCGGCAGTTCCTTAGTTCCTTGAAACTGATAGACAGTCCTCAAAACAGTCCGCTCATTACGCATTTCCGTCACACTAGCAAATCTACCACGGTCATCTGTCTCGACTACGTAATAGGTACCACCGCTATGCCATTTGGGAAGCTGCTGAGCATAGATGAAATCCTGGGATCGAGTTTCTATCTGATAACGATAGGTTTGTAACGTCGTCTGCCCGTAACCAATCGCCGTGACGAGGATCGTAAATAGTGTGGCGACTGCCAGCCCCGAGCGTTTCATAAGTCCTCCGCACGCTAAATGCAGCCACATTTTAGCTCCTCCCCAAGATTGCCAGCAACATAAGCTCGTGTGGCATCGTAATCGACGCCTGAATTACCATGAGGGCCGAGGCCGTACCAAAAAAGTAGGTCTCGACACGAATCAGAGAAGAATTCAGACTCCGCAGCCACGCGGCGCGGTTGCCGCGTCTCGCCTTGCCAACTTTGCGGAGTGAAGCGAAGCCCGACCTCAATCTTACCCAGATCGTCACAGGTGTAGCAGTCGGCGTGATCACGCCGGCAATCATCTGGAGATGGAGGTACAACCTCAAGCGTCGGGATCGCTTCGAGGAGTGCTTCAGAGATGACCGCCACACTCCAGCAGACGCATTTCGGTGATGCTCGATGTGACGACGGGGCTGCGACGCAGCGAATTGTTCGCTCTCAACTGGCTCGATGTGGATTTTTCGAACCTGACCATCGATGTCCAGCGGTCTATTTACTTAGGGCAAATTGGAAACTGCAAGACCGAGGCATCTCGCAAACAGGTTCCCTTGGATGAGCGCGTGGCGGCTGACCTCTGGCCGTGGAAAGAGAGCTGCAAAATATCGGAACCCCAACGACTGGATATTTGCCAGCCCCCACGTCGACGGGAAACAACCGTTCTGGCCAGACATCGTGTTGCAAAAGATGATCCGCCCAGCAGCAATTCGCGCTGGAATCCGCAAAAGGATCGGGTGGCATACGTTTCGGCACACCTACTCAACCCTACTGATCGCAAATGGAGAGAACGCAAAGGTCGTCCAGGAACTCATGCGCCATGCCAGCAGCCGGTTTACACTCGAGGTCTATACGCAGGCACGTATCGAAGCCAAGCGGCACGCGCAACAGCGGTTGGTGCAGGTAATTCTCTCCGAAGAGCACGATGCATTGGCACCCGCGATCCAAGGCGGTTCCGATGTCTTGGTGGCATGATCGCGGCTGCCCATGGGGCGATCCGGGTGGATGGGCTTCTCCGATCACACAATGATTTGAGGCACATCGCGGAGCAATTGGAGCGTTCTGGAGCAACGCAGAATACCAATATGTCTAGCAAGTGATTGATTCGAATGGTGGGCGCTACAGGATTCGAACCTGTGACTTCCACCGTGTGAAGATGGCACTCTACCGCTGAGTTAAGCGCCCACAAATGCGGTAGACCCGATTGTAACAAATTCTACGTCGTGGCTCGTCACCGCGTGAGCCACTCGTTCTACCGAATTCCTGCGGCATTTCACTTGAGATCCTTCATTGCCGTCAGGGTGGTGTAGTGGTGGCCGAGATCGTCGGAGGCGCGCGCAACCACCGCATTGAAGGCGTCGCGCAACTCAGGAAATTTCGCCAGCAGGGCCTTGCTCACGGCCAGGTTGTCCTGCGCCGCAAGCGCTGGGCTGGCCGCATCTGGCGTGTCGTATTGCACCCGCACGTCGTATTCGCTGACCACCGGGACGCCGGCCATGTCGGTGATTTTGAACGTCTTTCCGCCGGCTGTCAGCTCCAGCGGAGCGCTGGCGCTGGGAACATCGGGCGGGCGCGCTCCCTGTATTTCATCAGAGAGCCTATCCAACTGGGGAGTGCCCATGAAATTCACCGGAGCGGTCAAGTCCCACGCTGTCAGATAGTACAACCAGGCATTGTGTGCCTGACCCTTGTCTCTGTATTCGCGCGCCTTGCTCAGAAACCACTGCCCATCATGCTCGCCGATCGAGTTTAGACGTGCGTAATAGCCAGCCAGTTTCCACGAATCTTTCGCCGCCTCCTGCAGGACCATAGTCAGCGTGATTGGGTTCTTACCCGTGATTTTCGCAATTGTCACTGCGTAACGGCCCGGCGGCAGGTTGGGAATCGAGAACACTACGCGACCCGGTGAATTGTAGATTCCGCAATAGAAGTCAGCGCGCTTCAATGCAGTCTTGGATTCGTCGGCGTCGAGAACAAACGTGCGTGTTTCCGTAGGCTGTCCCTGGGCGAAGTACTGCTTGTTGTCAACGACGGCCTGCTCAATACCGGCAAAATTCCCTGCAACTTCGGGAATCGCGTTGGCCCGGAGGCCGTCCACGTCCCCCTGAGCTGACAAATCGTAGTACTGTTGCGCCGCAGCGGCGACCGCCTTGGCGGTAGGAGCATCGATTTCCGGGCCGGTGTAACAGGTCTGCGCGTACGTGCTGCACACCAGGACCACCAAGAGAAATCCAACACTCAGTACAAGACGGTGGCAACTTCGAGGATATGAAACCATGGGTAACCAATTCGTATTTGGAGCGAGACTCGCCGGCGGATATTTTCCCGGAGCAGCAACCCTTCCGACCCGAAAGGGTTAGAATAGGCAGTCTAGGAGAGATGCGAGCGCCAGGCTCGTCCCACAAAATCATGTTACGCCCTAGCGGAAGACTCGGGTTGGCATTGTTGCTGCTGGCCGGACTTACGGGACCGGCGCGGGAAGGGCTTGCGCAAACGCCAGCGGTTTTGCCTCCGCAGGCTTCGTCGGCCGCGACATCATCCGGTGCCGCTCCTCCTGCGCACAAGTCAAAGTCCCATGCGAAGAAGTCGGCGCCGGAGACCGAGGCGCCGCAGATTCCTCCGTCTCCGCCTACGCTCGAGCAACAGGCGCCCACTCCACCGCAGGTGTCCTACCAGAACGGTCAGCTCTCGATAGTTTCGCAGAATGCGACACTCTCCCAGGTGCTGCACTCGGTGCAGACGCAGACAGGGGCTTCGCTGGACATGCCACCCGGCGCGGGAGCCGAACGCGTTGTCGTGAAGCTGGGGCCGGGAAAGCCCAAAGACGTGCTGGCCAGCCTGTTGAACGGTTCGAAATTCAACTACGTGATTTTAGGCGAGCCCGACAATCTCGGCGGAGTGCAGAAAGTCATTCTTCTGGCGAAGAGCACATCCAGCGCTGAAACCACTGCGATGACAACCGCGCAAAACAACTATCGCCCGCCGGTGCAATCGCAGGCCGTGGAGCCTCCCGAGGACGAATATCCCGCAAACGAACCGGAAGTGGACAACCAAAACCAGTTTGTTCCGGGGCAGCCCGGCGCCGACGGAATGTCGCCTGACGGCACGACGCCCGACGGAACCCCCGACGGAATCAACGCCTCGCCAGGCGTGATTGCACCCGGCTCCCGCACTCCCGAGCAGATGCTGCAGGAACTGCAGAGAATGCAACAGCAACAGCAGCAACTTCAGCAACAGCTCAATCCCGCGAACCGGCAGCTTACACCACTTCCCAGCCGGCCGTCGCCGATATCGCCCCAGTCGCAATAGTTTCGGGCGTCACGGCCGGAGCACAAAAGGCGTCCCCGCGAGGACGCCTTTCTCATCAGTTGTAACCGCAAAGTTCAGGCCTTGAGTCTCCGCGCTACCAATTCCGCTAGCGATTCTGTGTACGGGGCCCGTGCTACACCACGTTCCGTGATGATCGCTGTCACATACTTGCTGGGAGTCACGTCGAACGCGGGATTTTCCACCCGCACCGCGTCGGGCGCAATCTGTTTTCCCGCCAGGTGCGTCACCTCAGACGGCGCGCGCTGCTCAATGGGAATCTTGCTGCCGTCGGGCGTGTTCAGGTCCACCGTGGAAATCGGCGCCGCTACATAGAACGGAATACCATGCTCCTTCGCCAGCACCGCGACCGAGTAGGTGCCGATCTTATTGGCAACATCGCCGTTGGCGGCAATGCGGTCAGCGCCCACGATGACGGCGCCGATCTTGCCCAAGCGCATCATAGCTCCTGCCATGTTATCGGCGATCAAGGTAGTGGGAATGTTGTCTTTCATCAACTCCCACGCTGTCAGACGTGACCCCTGCAGAAACGGCCGTGTCTCGTCGGCAAACACTTCGATTTGCTTGCCCGATTCCACGGCGGCACGAATCACGCCCAGCGCCGTGCCGTAACCGGCGGTGGCCAGCGCGCCCGCGTTGCAGTGCGTAAGGACCCCACCACTAGCCGGAAGCAGCACCGCGCCGTGTTTGCCCATGGCTTCGTTGGCGGCGATGTCCTCCACCAGCATTCGCTGGGCCTCAGACACTAGCTCGTGGCGGATATTCTGCAATGGTTGCGTGCGCAATTGCTCGAAGTGGTCGCGCATGCGGCGAATGGCCCAGAACAGGTTCACGGCCGTGGGACGCGTTCCAGCCAGCACGTTACAAATTGTGTCGAACTCTCGCTCCAGATCCGGTAACGTCGTTGCTGGTGATCGCAGCGTGCCCAATGCGACTCCCATCGCGGCGGCCACGCCGATTGCCGGAGCCCCGCGCACGATCATGGTGCGGATCGCATCGGCAACTTCTTCGTAGCTCGTGCAGGTGACGTAAATCTCTTCCGTGGGAAGCTTCGTCTGGTCGATGAAGCGTACGCCTGCGTCAGTCCATTCCAGTGTCTTGATCATTCGCTATTTCGTTTCGAGGATTTTGACGTGTTCCGCACGCACATCGTTTGCGGTGAACAGCGCCACAAAGTCGGCCGGAATAGCGGCGTTCTCCACGTTGGGTCGTCCGCCCGCATCCTGCCGTTCCACCAGGCACAATACACCCGTAACTGTGAATCCATACTCCCGCGCCGCTTCAATTGCCTGTACGGTCGATGCGCCCGTCGTGCACACATCATCCACGATGACCACACGCGCGCCTTTTTCGTGGAAGCCCTCAATGCGCTGTCCCGTGCCGTGTGTCTTCTCCGCTTTGCGCACCAGAAAGCCGTCGATCGGCGCCCCCTGCTGCGCGCTGATTACCGCCGTCGCTACCACAATCGGATCGGCGCCCATAGTTAGCCCGCCAATGGCGTCCGCCTGCCAGCCGCGCTCTCGGATCTCCTGAAGCACAGCCTCACCCGTCGCCAGCGCTCCCACCGCGTCCAGCGTTGTCAGCCGGCAATCGATGTAATAGTCGCTATTCCCGCCGCTGGAAAGCTTGAAATTACCCAGGCGAAACGACTTCTCCGCCAACATGCTCAGCAGCTTTTCACGCGCATTCCCCATGGTCTTCACCATACCATTCTTCAGTTGACGGCTTTCTCCAGGTGGCGGAAGTGATCGCTGGCAAACCACAGCATAGCGAACAGCGTGGCGTTGTAGCCGCAGTGAACCAGAAATGACGCCGCCACCGAGTCCGTGCGCTCCCGCACCACTGTGAATACCACTCCCACCACGAAGATACTCAAAAGCGGTCCCCACGCGTACCCTAATTGGGCGACGTGGATACCGGCGAACGCACCCGCCGTGATTACGACGCCCACGCCGATTCCAAAAGACCGACGAACGAGTGGGTACAGCATTCCGCGAAAGAACAGCTCCTCCAGCAGCGGAGCCAGCGTGGTCCCAAACACGGCCATCAAATAGGCTCCGGTAGCATCGTTGAAGAACTTATCCATCGGGAGCGACTTGGGAATCGGAAGCCAGCGCGAGGCAAACTCCACTACGAAAGCGACCATGATTCCGGTGAGCAGGAAGCCCGAGGCCGCCACTCCCGGCCATTTCCAACGGATCGCCTGCCCAAATCGCTCTTTCGTCTTGTTGCGCACCAGCGCGATCATGAAGATGATCACCACGGGATACGCCGCGAGCTGCGCACCGATGATGACGATGGGGTTCGTCGCCAGCTCGGCCACGGACACGTGACGTTGGCGGGTGACGATGTGCGCGATCACCAGGGCGGCACTGCTGAACGCATATAGAGCGACCAGCGTGAAACACAACACCGCCGCCACATCCCAGGCCGACCACGGAGGAAACCAGTCGCGTCGCGGCCGCGGAGGCATGAGCTCCGGCGACGGCACGGGCTGCTCACTTGCCGGAATTACGCTCCAGGTTGGCGTGCTCTCTTCTGGAGTAGTTGTCGCTGACTCGAGCGGCTCTTGTTCGGGATCGGCCATGTTGTTGTAGATCGAAATCGCGAGCCCGCCTAGGCGCTCTTTCCCTTGGACGCACCCAATAGCAGTCGGGCCAGCGCCTGCCCTGTATATGACTTCTTCGTCCGCGCCACCTGTTCGGGCGTGCCTTGCGCGACAATGCGGCCGCCATCTTCGCCACCCTCGGGCCCGAGGTCGATGATCCAGTCCGCGTTGCGGATCACGTCCATGTTGTGCTCGATGATGATAATGCTGTTTCCCAGGTCGGTTAGACGGTGCAGCACCTCCAGCAGTTTGCTCACGTCGTCGAAGTGCAGGCCGGTAGTGGGCTCGTCGAGCAGGTAAAGCGTCTTGCCGGTCTGCCGCTTGCTGAGTTCTCGCGCCAGCTTGATGCGCTGCGCCTCGCCACCCGACAGCGTTACCGCCGACTGCCCTAGATGAATGTATCCCAGCCCGACGTCCACCAGGGTTTGCAGCTTCTGCCTGATCTGTGGAATGTTTTCCAGCACCGGCAATGCGTCGGCCACCGGCGTCTCCAGCAGATCGGCAATCGAGTAGCCTTTGTACTTCACCGCCAGCGTCTCGTGGTTGTAGCGCTTTCCGCCGCACACTTCGCACTGCACGTACACATCGGGCAGAAAGTTCATCTCGATGCGCCGCTGCCCGTCTCCCTGGCACGCTTCGCAACGTCCGCCCGCAACATTGAACGAAAAGCGTCCTGCCTTGTAGCCCCGCTCCCGCGACTCGGGAAGCATGGCGAAGAGATCGCGGACCTGCGTAAACATGCCGGTGTAGGTCGCCGGGTTGGACCGCGGCGTACGCCCAATCGGCGACTGGTCGATGCGAATGACCTTGTCGATGAACTCGGTGCCCGAGATGCTCTTGTGTGCGCCCGCTTCTTCGCGCGACTTGTATATCGCCTTCGCCAGTGCGCGGTACAAAATGTCGTTGACCAGCGTCGACTTACCCGAACCCGATACGCCCGTCACGACGGTCATTACGCCCAGCGGGAAGCTGACGTCGATCTGTTTCAAGTTGTTTTCGCGCGCGCCCAGAATCGTGACCACCTTGCCGTTGGTTTGCCGCCGCGCAAAGCGGTACATCACCTGCTTCTGCCCGGAGATGTATTGTCCTGTCAGCGAGCGCGGAAAGCTCTCGATCTCGAGCGGCGTGCCATTGGCGACCACCTCACCACCGTGTCGTCCCGCGCCCGGACCAAGGTCAATGACATAGTCCGACCGGCGTATGGTGTCTTCATCGTGCTCCACTACCAGCACCGTGTTGCCGAGATCGCGCAGCGACTCCAATGCCTGCAGCAAGCGATCATTGTCGCGATGATGCAGCCCGATGGATGGCTCGTCGAGCACATACAGCACGCCCCGCAGCTTCGAGCCAATCTGTGTCGCCAGCCGGATGCGCTGGCCCTCGCCGCCACTGAGCGTCATAGCCGAGCGGTTGAGCGAGATGTAACCCAGCCCGACAGCGTTCAGGAACTGCAGCCGTTCAGCAACCTCGCGGCGTATGCGCCCGGCGATCTTTTCCTCGCGATCATTCAGTTTGATGCGGGCCGCGGCTTCCACCGCACGTGATACCGGCAGCGCCGTGAAGTCGGCGATCGACATGCCGTTCAATTTCACCGCCAGGCTTTCGGGACGCAGCCTCTGGCCGTTGCAGGCCGGGCAGCGCGTGGCTGACATGTGATCGAGCAGCCAGTCACGATACCCCTGTGACGAACTGTCTTCCATGTTCCGGCGCAGATATGCGAAGACACCGAGGAACCCACCTCGCTTCCTTCTTTCGCCCTGCTCCGGTCCATAAAGAATGAGGTTCTGCGTCTTGCGCGGAAGCTGCTCGAACGGCTTCGCCAGATCGAATCCATACGCAGCAGCCGCCAACTGCAGCGAGTGGATCAGGTTTTGCGACGCCGAACCCGGCCCCAACCCGCCGTCCAGCAGCGGCTTCGACCAGTCGGTGACCACCTTCGCCGGATCGAAGTCGTACTTGCTGCCCAGTCCATTGCACTCCGGGCACGCGCCATACATGCTATTGAACGAAAACGACCGCGGCTCCAGCACGGGTACGCTAATGCCGCACTCCGGACAGGCCAGCTTCGACGAGTACAGCTTCTCCTCGCCATCCACCACCGCCACCTGCACCAGGCCGGCCGCCAGCTTCATCGCCGCCTCCACCGCCGAGGCCAACCGGTTCTCGATGCCGTTCTTCACCAGCAGCCGGTCCACTACCACTTCGATGGTGTGGTTCTTCCGCTTGTCGAGGGTAATTTCCTCGTCGGCAATGTGGCGCAACTCGCCATCGATGCGGGCCCGGACATATCCCTGCTGCGCCAGCTTGTCCAATTCCTTCTTGAATTCGCCCTTTCGACCGCGCACGATGGGCGCCAGAATCATCACTCGCTCTTCCGGCTCCAGCTCCATCACCCGCTGCACGATCTGCTCGGCAGACTGGCGCGAAATCTCGCGTCCGCAATTCGGGCAATGCGGTTGCCCAACCGAGCTGTAGAGCAGGCGCAAATAGTCGTAAATTTCCGTGATGGTCCCAACCGTCGAGCGCGGGCTGCGGCTGGTCGTTTTTTGTTCGATCGAGATCGCCGGGCTCAACCCGTCGATGCTGTCCACGTCCGGCCGCTCCATCTGGTCGAGGAACTGGCGCGCATACGCCGACAGAGTCTCCACATATCGGCGTTGGCCTTCGGCGTAGATGGTGTCGAACGCAAGCGACGATTTGCCCGATCCGCTCAGCCCGGTAATCACGGTCAGGGTGTTGCGGGGGATTTCGACGCTGATGTTCTTCAGGTTGTGCTGCCGCGCTCCCCTGACTGTGATGTTCGTAATTCCCATGACTGGATTATGAAGATTCTTCGAGCTCTGACCGCTTGCTGACGTTCGAGGATCCTTTCCCGAAAGCCCACATTCCATTCCTGATTGCTCTAGAGAGTCCACAAGAGGGAAGACACAGCTCTACTCCCGTATCTTATTTGCCAATACCGGAGAGCGTCAACGCGCGCTAAAGTAATGTGCGGCTGGGTGTTAAGGGCATGCGGGCGGATTGCCGCGACCGGCTCGCCGTGGGCAAGCAGCAAACCCCTTCGTCGATCTGTAGAATGAGAGGGATATGACGCCGTTCCTGCTATCGTTCTTTTTGCTCTTTACCATCGTAGTTGCCTTCGTGTTCGGGATCGCCTCGGGCTATTGGGTGGTTTGCGGGATTCTGCACTTCTTCGATCCGTCTCGCAGGCAGACGAAACCGTCCCAAACCCAGACCTTCGCCCACTCGCCCAGCGGCGACTGATGTCTGTCCTCTACCCCTAACTTATTGATGGGAAAAGCGATAAGCCGCAGTCAGTGCGGTTACAGGCCCTTCCCCATCAGGTATGCATCCAGCGCGTGGGTGGGATAGTACAGCGGCATCCTGCGCAGAATCTCGTAACCCAACTTGTGATACAAGAGCAGCGCCGACTCATTGTTGACCGCGGTCTCCAGATACACCTGCTCACAGCCATTGCTCCGCAAGCGCTTTTCGCATTCCTGCATCAAGCGAGTGCCCAAGCCACAACGCCGGGCTTCGGGGATGATGTCAAGTGTCAGGATGCGTCCAATCTTGCGGATCGGTTGGGCTACCGCAAACCCCGCAATGCCTTCGGCAAATTCGGCAACCAGAGTGACGGCCTTGCGGCGCGTGATGAACCCCGTCAGGTCCATCTGTGTGTAGGCGATGCCCGGCGGAAAACAAATCTGGTCGATCTGCCACAGGCGGTCAAAATCGGCGGCCCGGTAGTCGCGGATCACGAAGTCCACGCCTTCAGTGTGCAAGCCGGCACGTTCAACACGCAAGCGCATGACCGAATCACCTCACCAGCCTCAAACGCAGTCGATCTTGGCTTACTTGAAACTGGAAACTCGAAACCGGAGACTTCTGCTCGCGTTCTCCACCCGCTCAATGGCGATGATCGCCACCCATTCGTTGTTCCAGTTGTCATAGCGGACAATGCGCCCGCCCAACATGGCCGCTGCGCGCTCCGGCGTGACGTCTTCGTGGTAGTCGAAAAAGCGCTTCTGCAGTGCTTCACCGAAGGCCAGGTTTTGCAGCAGCGGTCGCGGTGGCTCCCACTTGGTGGTGAACAGAAACACGATGTCAAATTCGCCGGTTGCTTTCGCCACCTTTTCCATCTCAGCTTCCGAGAAGTTCTCCACCCGGATCACATCCATGGGCTGCTTCACATATCCGAGGAACGGCCGGGTCATCTCGTCCGAGGCCGGCCACGCGGTCAGCACCCGCGCGTGCGGATAGCGCTGTGCAATCTCCCTCTCCGCCTGTGCGTGCAGGATGACGTAATCGCGGTAGAGCAGCGTGTCTTCGGGCGCGATTCGATATGGCGGAGGCGTGAGCAGTGCGAACACGAATGCCGCGCACACCGCCACCACCCACCACACCCATTGCCGCAACCGCCGTCGCAAGGTCGAAACACAGATCAGTATCACCAGTGGCAGTACCGGGAGCATGTAGCGCGCCAGTTCCGCGCCACCGAGTATCGAGAGCGCCAACACGTGTGCAGCGATCACCACGGCGAACACCATTTGCACCGGGATCGCGATACGCTGGCGATAACTGCCATCGCGCTCGTGCAATGCCGGCTGCGACATGGCGTACGCCGTAAAGATTGTCAGCACAAAGAGATTCAGATATCCCAGCAGGTGCCAAAGCCGGATGAGCATGGCCAGCGCCACTCGTAAGGGTGTCAGAGTCGCGCCGAGGTTGTAGCGCAGATACTCCGGATTGCCCAGGAAAAAGCCGGTGCGATGGTAATGGTAAGTAAGCCACAACAGCAACGGCGCCAAGCACAGTAGAAGTGAGGAGCTCCGCAGCCAACTGCGCTTTTGGAAGCATAGAGTCTCGCCCGGTGACGGCTCTCTCGCCAGAATCGGGCACAACAACTCCCAGCCCAGCAACGCCATCGGAGTAATGACCGCTGTCTCTTTCGCGATCGGCGCCAGCGCCAGAAAAACTACCGTGGCTACCGGACGCCGCTCGACATACATGGCCAGTCCCCAGATGGTCAGTGCGCACGCCATCATGTCGAGATGGGCCATCGTGCTTTGCGTGAAGAACACTGGATACAGCGCTGTGCCCACCACCGTCGCGACAGCCACCTGGTCGTTCGCTACCTGGCGTGCCAGTCGCCACACCCCCAGCAACGCGAACGCCGCAACCAGCAGCATGGCGATGCGCGTCACTGCCGGCGTGAAGCCGCTGTACTTCCACCAGAAGGCCAGCCACAGCATCACCAGCGGAGGATGCGCATTCGACAGCGTAGAGTGCGGAATCAGTGATCCGGTCAGCAGCAGATCGCGCGCCGCCGGAACGAAGTATCCCGCTTCGTCCCAGAAGTACGGCAAGCGCAACAACGGCGCGTGCGTAAGGAACAGGCTGGTGAAGATCAACGAAAACGCAAACAGGTGGTCGCGGACCGTTTCCCACGTAGAAACGGGTGCAGGCAAGGAGCTACCCGGCGGCCGTGATGCTGGCGATTGCGGATGCCGGCCGCCCATGCTCTAGTGGATCGGGCCGCCGGTGGGACTCATGCGCGGATCCAGTTTGATCTCGCCGAAGGTAGACTCGTAGTTCACCAGGTTCTGCTGCAGGATGGTGAAAAGGGCCTTGGCCTGCTGCGGGCTCAAATAGATGCCCTGAAAATTATTGACTTCGACCTTGGTTTCGTCCTGCTGCTGCAGAGTACCGAAGACGAGAAAGAAGTCCCAGACATTGACCCGCACCTGCACGCTGTTGGCGTAGTTCTCGCGATAGTCGGAAGTGTTCGTGAGCTGTATCGACGGTTGCGTGGGATTTGACATCATGACCTCGCGGCGCATCGCACCGGCAACCGCAGTTTAGCAAAGATCGCATCAACACCGGGAAACGCCGATCTTCGGATCCCGCTATTTCGCCGGCATCGTGTAGTACCCGGTACGGTGCCGCACCTGCAACTCCGACGGGTTGGGATAGTCCTGGGTGGTGGGATTGATCTTGATCTCGATGCGCCGGAATTCCGAGTCCGACAGGCGCGCGCTCGGATAGTACGAAATCAGGTATTGCGTTCGCAGCTCATCGCTGATCTGACGAAAGGCGGCATCTAGTTGGTCCAGCGAACTCGCATAGAAATACTTCCCGCCGGTGTCGCGCGAAAGTTGGATCAGAGCGTGCTCGCCTCCGGTGTCACGCCCGGCGCTGTTCTCAATGGGGACGATGATGATGCTGTACAGAATCACCTCCGCCTGTTGCGCTTCACGAACCGCTTCCTGGTAGCTCGTCTTGCTGACCGTGTCGCCTCCGTCGGTGATGACAACCATGACTTTGCGCCCGCGCCGGTCCAGCAGCGCGTCGGAACCGAGATACAGCGTGTCGTAGAGGGCCGTCGCCGCGCCCGTGCGCACCCGGCTGATGCCCTTGTCGATCGTTCGCAGGTCGGCCGTGAACGGCGTCAGTTGATCGACCACCTCGCTGAACTGAAACAGCGAAATGCCGTCAATGGGCCGCAGAATGGCGTGCGCGAAGCGGCGCGCCGACTCCAGCTCCAGCTTCTGGTCGGTGCGGGTGCTGAGGCTGGTGTCGATGGCGAGCACGATCGACAGCGGCAGTTCCGACTCGCGCTGAAACACTGCGATCTTTTGCGGCTTGCCATCTTCGAATATCTGGAAGTCCTCCTGCTTCAGCGTCGACACCGGAGCGCCTCCCGGGTTGGTCACCGTCGCGAAGACGTTGACCAGCTTGACGTTGACCCGGATCGTGGTGCCCGAATCCTGCTCCGATGGTTCCTGGGGCTGACTATCTGGAGGATGCGGAACTCCGGTCGTCGTCGGCTTCGCAGCATCCGGTGGACGCGGAACCGTGCTCTGCGCTGCCTGCGTCTGGGCGGTCTGCGACAACGTGGCCAGCAGGCACAACAACCCGCCGAGCCACGCCGTCCGGTTTCGTTTTGCGCTGAGACCAGAAAAAATCCGGGAGGTCACAAACATTCGATTAGATAGAACCCCAATACGCCTACTTCGACGCGCTGCTGCCCGCGATTGGTACTTCCGATGGAAACGGCTCGCCGTCGGCCCACACCGCACCATCTTCAAAGTATTCTCGCTTCCAGATGGGCACCGTCCTCTTCAACGTATCAATAATCCATCGGCAGGCCTCAAAAGCGGCAGCCCGGTGCGCCGACGCCACCGCGATGTAGACGCTGCTCTCGCCGATCTGCAGCCGTCCCAGTCGATGCACCAGCCACACATCGCGAATGGCATAGTTCGCCATCGCCTGCTGCGCCAGTTGCTCCATTTTCCGAAGCGCCATGGGCTCATACGCGGAGTAGTCCAGGTAGAGCGTACGCCGTTCCCGGGTATGGTTGCGGACGACGCCGTCGAACACCAATACCGCTCCGTCCTCGGGCTGCTTGATCTCGTTGGCGATTGCCGGGCCGTTGATCGCGTGTCGCACCAGTGCAGCATGATCGGTCGCCTGCATGCCCCTATCTTCGCGTCCGGCTTTCTCCTCCGGAGCTCCGCCACTGACGGGAGGTATCAGAGCTACTTCATCGCCCTCGCGCAGCTCCGTCTCGCCGCCCGAATATTCATAGTTCACGGCCAGCGCAACGGCGTGGCGAAAGTGCTGCAACTCCGGAATCCTTCTCTTCAACTCCGCATACAGCGTGCCCACCGGGGTGCCTTCCGCGACCTCCAATGTCTCCTCATCGTGGCCCGCGATCTCCCTGAGCATCCCCAGATACCGCACCTTGACCTGCATGAAACAAGGATATCGCACACGGTCCAATTCCTGGGAAGAGCGCACTCTTTCTGCACCGGAATGTGAACACGGCAGGCAACGGGATTCCCACCAGGTCACTTCACAGTGGTACTACGGTGGAAGGGAAGTGGCCATGAAAATGGGCTGCTATACTTTTGGAAATCGCGCCGGTCAGCCGAGTGCAGGACCGGGCCGCGAATCGCCCGCTCCATCAGCCATGGGAACATAGGACAGCCTCGGTCAACAACTCACGTGCGTGACTAGCCGTACTACGAATATTCGGAGAGCGCATTCCGGCGGACTGGTGCACGTACCGCAACCCACCTCAGGAGATCGCAATGCACGCTCGCAAAGCTCCATTCTTCGCGTTACTGTCGGTCGTAATTCTGGCGATGACGTCGCTCGCCGGAGCCAGCGCGTACTCGGCCGTTATCGTCTACGGCGACAGCCTGTCGGACATCGGCAACATCTACGCCATCACGGGGCATACCATTCCGCCCTCGCCCCCGTACTACAACGGCCGTTTTTCCAACGGCCCGCTGGCCGTGGAATATCTGGCGAACACGCTGCACTCGCCGCTGCTTGATTTCGCATGGGGAGGCGCCACCACTGGTATCGGTGATTCCGGCGATGGCGGTACCCAGACCACTCCAGGGTTCGCTGGTCTGCCAGGAATGCTCGTACAAGTTGCTGGTTCGCTGGGCACCATCGCACCCCTCGCGCCGACCTCGCTCTTTGTCGTGTGGGGCGGACCCGATGATTTCATTACGGGCGGATCCGTCTCCGTAGGAGTTACCGACATGCTTACGATCGTGGGCGCCCTGCAGAGCGTGGGAGCCACACACATACTCGTGCCGGGAATGCCGGATCTGGGCCTTACTCCTGCGTATTACGGTGACCCCGCGGCATCGGCGTTCAGCCTGAGCTTCGATTTGGCCTTACAGGCATCATTACCGACAGGCGTAACCTACTTCGATACCTACGGTTTCATGCACCAGGTTGTCGCCAATCCCGGCGCCTACGGATTCACCAACGTGACCGATCCGTGCCTCGTCGGAATCACACCTTGCAGCAATCCTGACCAATATCTGTTCTGGGACGACCTGCACCCGACTACCGCCGCCGGTGCCATCCTGGCGGGGCAGTTCCAGAAGGCAGTTACCCCCGAGCCATCGACAATCCTGATGTTAGGCACAGGACTCGTGGGCATCGCCGGGGTAGTGCGGCGTAAGCTGCTACTGTAACGCCAACCGGTGCCTTGATGTCGAAAAGTCCACAGGCCATCGGCAAAGATGCTGATGGCCTGTGTTTCTTGCGGACGCAGCGTTTTTCGTTAAGCAACCGCGGGGTGCGCCGTAGCTCCGGAGTCCGCTTGCGACCGTCGCGCTTCGCGCATGCCTTGGATGACGCGATCGACGGAGAAGTAACCAGCGCCGAAGATCAGCACCAGCATCGATGCCAGCAGAAACGTGAACGGGTCGGCGTTATAGAACTTGCCCGGGTCGGAAAAGACCGACAGCAGAGCTTCACGATCGGCGGTGACATAGGCCATGAACATGTTCCCGCTGAGCACCAGCCCGATCAGGCGCGAGCCCAGTCCCAGGGCCAACAGAGCGCCGCCGAACAGCTCGAGGTTCGAGATCGCTATGGCGGTGAAGTGCGGCGCCGGAAGACCGAGCGACGTAAAGAACTCGGTAACGCCCGACAGATTGTGCAGTTTGCCCCAGCCGCTCTGCATCAGCTGCCAGCCCCAATACAGGCGAACGGCCAGCAGGAACGGAGACTGCAGCGAGTTGGCGGCGCGGGTCAGCAACTGGTAACTGTGGTCAAAGAGATTGGTGGACGATTGCACTCTCATTGTGTTCACTCCTGCGAAAGCTATCGCGCGGGTCTGGTTCGGCCCGGTCGCGTCATGCAGGATGAGAGTTGCGAAACGAAAAAAAGTGACAGATGACGCGGTCAGAAAATCGCGCCAGAGGAAAATCGGCGATCACGCTGGCGGGTGTGCATGCCGCGCTTGTTTCCGGTTTGGTTGACTTAGCGTTCTACGGCGACGTGCGTCTCCGTGCGAATGACACCCGGCATCGAGTGCACTTTGTCCAGTACCAGCGTGTTAAGCTCCTTCCACGCTGGAAACTCAACCACCGCGTAGACATCACCCCCGCCCCAGCAGGCGTCGGCCATCTGGACCCCCGGCAAGGCGGCCATGGCGTCAGCGATATCGCGCGCGGTTCCTGCTCTCGCGGTTACCACCACATAGGCTTTCATTGTTCAGTCCTCCTGGGAT
Source organism: uncultured Acidobacteriaceae bacterium (assembly GCA_963758255.1). Classification (GTDB taxonomy): domain Bacteria; phylum Acidobacteriota; class Terriglobia; order Terriglobales; family Acidobacteriaceae; genus DASRAA01. The sequence goes on along the minus strand of CAVWUX010000007.1, from coordinate 340,363 downwards.
GAATGCGATCTCTACTCACGACTTGAGAATACTTCTCTCGCCGTCCGGAGTCTGTGACATGGTGGGCTTTCTTCCCAATTGAGAACCGCGGCGACCGTGGTTGCGCCTTCAGGATCCGCACCAGCTAGAACTCAGCCAGTCACCCGAGGGACAAACTGACGCCAGACATTCACGGCAATGGGGTGCAAAAGTCAGGTGGCCTGAGGAGCAATCCAACAGGCCACCATACGGTACGATTGTTCGGCAAAGACGTCTGTCTACAACTTGGCCAGTGTAGCTTGCGCCTGCTTGGCGTCGTCCGTGTTCAACGGAGGGGCCAGTTGCAGCGCCTTCTTTAGCTCTTCTTTCGCGCGATCCTTCTGTCCCGCACCACTGAGCGCCATCCCAAGATGGTAGCGGTATTCGGCGCTCTGCGGGAGTTTGTTCACTACTTCCGTCAGCAACCCGACTGCGATCACGTAATTGCCCTTCTTGTAATGAATCCAACCGAGCGTGTCGTTGATGGAAGGAATGTTGGGAGCCGCCTGCTTGGCTTGCGTTGCGAGATTCAAAGCCACGTCAAGGTTTTGGCCCTCGAGCGCATATACCCACGCCAGGTTGTTCTGGATTAGCGGATCATGAGAAGACAGAGCGTTGGCCTTTTCGAAGTACTGCTGCGCCGACTTGAGGTCGTTCTTTGCAAGATATGCGTTCCCAATGGCGGACACAATGGTGGGATTATCGGGAGCCACAGTAAGCGCCTTCTGAAACAACGCAAGCGCATCGTCGTTCTTGCCCTGTAGTTCATACAAGCGACCCAATTGCATGTACGACGACAGCGATTTCGGATCGAGTTCAATCGCCTTCTGGTATTCAGGAATCGCTTCATCGAACTTCTTGGTGCTAGCCAAAGCAGAGGCGTAGATGAAATGCGCCGCCGGGCGATTGGGGTTGGCCGCGACATACTGACTGGCGACTTGCAGCGCCTTGGGACCTTGGTTCAGCCCAAACAGCATCCCGACGTACTCCCCCAGCGCGCCGTCGTACTGCGGGTTCAATTTCATTGCCGTTTGAAACTCGCGCTCGGCTTCGGGGAACTTCTTTAGTCCGCCATAGGCATATGCCATGTTCAAGTGAACGCTGGGGTCGTTCGGCGCCGCCTGGGCCACGATCGACAATTCCTCCAGCGCGGCCTGGTATTCTCTCGCGCCCAGGTCGATGGAGGCCATCAGAAAGTGGGCCTGCGGATTCTTGTCATTCATCTTCAACAGGCGACTGGCGAATTCCTTCGCCGTGGCGTAGTCGCGCGCGTCGCGATAGGCCTCGGCTTGGGCCTGCAAGTAAAGCGGATTGTCAGGATTCCGCTTGATCGCTTCCTGAAATTCATTCTTCGCTCCTGATATATCGCCCGTCTTGAGCAGCGCCTGCCCCAAAAAGAAATGGGTCTGCGGGTTCTCGGGAGCGTCCTTGACCACGCCGCGGAAAGTAGTCACGGCCGCTGGAAAGTCTCCCTTGATGGCCTCCAGCCGTCCCCTGATCATGCGACCGGCGACATCGTTGGGCTTCTCCTTGAGCATCTGTTCATCAAGTTTGGTGGCTTCCTCAACGTGGCCCGATATCAGGTAGGCGTCTGCCAGGGCGACCGTTAGCTTCTCGCTCTTGGGATCGATCGACAGGCCCCGCTGATATTCTTTGATCGCCGCATCCGGGTTTCGCGCCGCCATATAGAACTCTGCGATCGCACCCGCAACATCCGCATTTTTCGGAAGCCGATTGCGCAGGTTCTGCACCACGATTTCGGCATCCGCCACGCGCTTCTGCTGCAATAACATGCCCGCCAGTCGCAGGTAGTTCGCAGGCGCATCGGGATCGTTCTTGATCCCCTCTTGTAGGACCGCCTCCGCTTTTGCCGGCTCCTGCTTGTATTGATAGAAGCGCGAAAGATTGGCGTAGGCCTCCAGATTCTTGGGGTTCAGGCTGATGGCCTTCTGGAAATCCGCCTCGGCATCCGCGTCTCTCTTCAAGCTGGTGTACAGCACTCCACGGTTCAAATATCCGCCGGAATCATTCGGCTTGAGTTCGATTACCTTGTTGTAAGCTTCCAAGGCCTCGTCCGGCTCCTTTTGAGCGAACAGCGCAGTACCCAGCAGAGTGTATCCATCAGCGTTGTTGGGGTCTTGTTCGATGACCCGGCGCGCCTGTACTTCTGCCCTCTTGAATTCCTTGATCGACCAAAGAATGTTGCCCAGTTCCAGGCGGGCTTTCAGGTTTTTCTTATCCAAGTCGACCGTTTGGCCCAACTCGACATATGCATCTTTCATGCGGCTCTGACGCAGATAGGTCAGTGCCAGCTGATAGTGCGCATCCGCATACTGGGGATCGACCTGGAGCGCCTTCTTGAACTGGATGACAGCCGCGTCGTACTGCTTCTTGTCGACGTAGCTGAGGCCGCTTTCAAGGTACTTCTTCTTGGCCTTTTCCGGATTACCCTTGCACCCGGTCGCAGCTATGAGCAGAACGGCCACCAATGCCGTTGCAACAGAAATGACATAACGATTCCGCATGAATTCTCCTGGGTCACCGGGGGATAATCTGATCGACATCACCTGAAACCTGCTTCGCAAATGCCAGCGCCTTTTCCCGCGCTGCTTCCGTATCGCCATTTCGCACCGGCGCCGTGATGCGCACCAACGCCGCATCGGTACGATTCAAGCGCAAGGCGTCGTATACCATATAGAACTTGCCCCAATATTCACTGGCTACAACCCTGCCGTGCGATTGGTACCAGTAAAGAACGATTTCCTGATCGAGGTCCTTACGGATGACATACAGGTTGATCGGGACTTTTCGGCCGTCGTCCAGCGGAAGCTGGTAGGTTTCGGAAACCACCGGCTGCCATCCCGCTCCCGGAAGGCAGTTCTTGGGAGAGTGAATTGCCGCCCCCGTCCGTTGCGTGCGGAAGTAACCTACGTACAGCCCTAACTCGCCTTTCGAGGGGGAGAAGTACACCCGGTTCAGGTAGTCCGTCACCCCCAGAATCTTGAGCGTGGCCTCGTCAAACGGAATCTCGGCCACCGTCTTGTAGCCATCGACATCTTTCGGAAAATCCGTCATGGGACGGGCGGGCGGCGTGGCCTCTCCGTGCGAGAGGAAGCCCATACCCGCCGTAGCTGCCAGGAGCACGGCAATCATCGTCCAATATCGCGCTGCATTACTCATCCCATCTCCTATGCTTTCGCCGCGGCGTTCGTGTCTTCCGGCATCCATCCGAATTTCTTGCGAACCACAATAGTCAGGCTGTGCAGGGCCAGGAACATCGCTGTCGCCACCACGAAAATCACCCAGCCCGAAAACTCGTGCATGAATCCTTCCGCCGCCTGCGGGCCGATGTAATTCGTCATCAGCGCCGTAATCATGACCCGCGTTCCATTGCTGACGATTGCCAAAGGAACCATGGCCAGGAACAAGAACCACCGCACCGGCACGCTCTTCTCCGCCAGGTATCCATAGCCCGCGGCCAACGCCAACAGCGACATGAGCGACCGGATCCCGCTACACGCCTCCACCACTTCCAGGCGCATCCCTGGCATGATCAGGATATTGCCCTCCCGCATGATCGGGAAGAGATTGAGCGTTTCCAGACAGCTTGTGGCAAATCGCGAAGCGATGAACTGCAGCGGAAATACAATCTGGTTGTAGATCAACACCGGTATGGGTACCGCGAACAGCAAGAATGCCAGTGGAAACGCCAGCGCCCGCAGATAACGCCACCCCGAGAAGTAGACGATCATCCCGCAAATCGTTCCGATCATCGAAATACGGGTAAGGAACAGTTCCGCGCCCAGGCTACCCAGGAACAGCAACCCCAGGGAACCCAGAACGACGAGCAGGCCCCAACCGGAAGGGCGCCGAACCACCTGCGCCAGCTTATCGCGCCGTTGCCAGATCAAGTACGCCGAGATAAAGGGAACGATAAATCCGTGCGAATAGTCGGCGTCGGAGTTCCATTGGCGCACCAGTCGCACCAGGACCGGAGCGTAGAGTGCGACAAACGCGGCGATCAGCAAATAACCGTGCCACCCAATCCCCTTGACCTGCTCCCAAAATGCGCGAGATTTCAGCTTCACAGCCCCGCCTTCGGCGGTCGCACTTTCGGATGCCACGGCCACCGTGGATTCCGTCGAGTTTGTGGTTTCGAGCGCCACTATGTTCACCTACTCCGTTCGTTTAAATGTTTAACGAAGGCCAAGACGTTGTTGCTTTTTTCGGATCCCCGACGGCCAGTTACCATTCCGCTTGACCACAGAGGAAGGCTGCTCGTGCTTACCGCCGAAATCATTCCGCGAAAATCCATGTCGAACAAGACGTAGGCGAACCCACTCGGAAGTCGAGGAGCGGGACGGCTGCGAGGCGGTCTCCACCGCATCCGCAGATCCCTGCAGAGTCACCCGTTCGCCGTAAGAAACGCAGTGTATAGAATATCACTAGGTAACCTCAGTACGACGTCCGGCCACCATGGTGGTGGTTCGGCGCGCTGACGTCCCAGCGTCCGGACGCCTGCGAGGTGCCTCAGTTGGACCTCGGCGTTGATCTTCGCACAGTACAATAACGTCAAGGTTACGAATTCCAGATAGTTCGAGGGAAATCACAGGGATCATGAAGAAATACGTCATAACCGGAGGAGCTGGATTCATCGGATCGGCGTTGGTTCGCGGGTTGCTCGGTTTGGGCGACGGCTCGGTCGAGGTCATTGACAACCTGTCCACCGGCCACGCGCAGAATCTGGCCGAGGTGTCTTCCCGGATAATCTTCCACCAGGCCGATATTCGTAACTTTGATGCCATATCTCCGGTAATTTCCGCCGCCGATACCGTGTTCCACATCGCCGCGATTCCCTCGGTTCCCAAATCGATCGATGACCCCGTACCATCGCACGAATCCAACATCGATGGAACGTTTAACGTCCTGCGTGCGTGTGTAGAGAGGCGAGTCCGCAAGCTGGTTTATGCCGCCTCGTCCTCTGCCTACGGTGACACCGAAGTTCTGCCCAAGGTGGAAACCATGCCACCCAACCCCAAATCCCCCTATGCTGCGCAAAAACTGATGGGGGAATACTATTGCAGCGCCTTTTCTTCATGCTATGGGCTGGACGCGACTTCTCTTCGGTTCTTCAACGTCTATGGTCCGCGGCAGGATCCCAGCAGCCCGTACTCGGGTGTCATATCTGTTTTCATGAATTGCGTCCTGCAACACACGCCACCCACGATTCACGGAGACGGCGAGCAAACCCGCGACTTCACCTTTATCGATGATGTTGTCGAGCTAGTCATCAAGGCGTCGAAAGCGCCTGGAGTCGCTGGCAAGGTCTTCAATGCTGGGAACGGCAACCGGTACTCCTTGAATCAGATCTGGGACATGCTGCAAAAAATCGAGGGAGTCCAGATTCCCGCACGGTACGGCCCTCCCCGCGCCGGCGATGTGCGAGACTCGCAGGCCGACACCACTGCCGCAGCAATGGAACTGGGCCATGCTCCCCGTTTCACTATCGAAGAGGGTCTCCGTCGCACTTTGAATTGGTATCGCGAGAGTCTGGTCGAGACAGCCAGGCCCTGATGCGACAAGTGTTTCGGGGATGCCCTGCCAGTCGAAGTGCTCTCGCATCGTAAACTGGGGTTCCTGCAATCGATGATGTACGTTCGTTACTACTCTTAACCACTTCAAAATCGGGGAGCCACCGGCGTACTACCCGCACACGCCACTGGTAATGCGTTTAGTATCAGCAAGTTGCGAATCCGCCCCGCTTGGTCCCTGTACAACGCAGCCTCAGTGTGTTTCCCTTAATACAACACCATTTCTAGGGTAGTGCCAGTTCAGTTTCGGAGCACCCATAACTTATGATCGGATTTTCAACCCGGCTATCTTTTGCTTTCCGCTGTTTCTTCTCGCTACTGTTTCAGGGAGAGACCCCGCCGGACGTCATGCAGGCCCTGGGACTCTCTAAGTCCTCGCCGGCAAAGACCTTAGGCGACAAGTCTGCCCCGGAATCGTTTGACCGGGCGGTTCAGATGCTGGCCTTGTTTCAGCGTGATGGCCGCTTGGTGGACTTCCTAACCGAGGACGTTTCGCCCTACCCTGACGGCCAACTAGGGGCGGCTGTGCGCAGCATTCACACTTCCTGCCGCCAGGTCCTGGATCGGTATATGAAGCTGGAGCCCGTTCTCGCTTCAGAGGAAGATCAGCCCGTCACTGTGCCGGTTGACTTCGACCCGGCGGCCATCAAACTGGTGGGAAACGTCGCCGGCGAGCCGCCTCTTCGCGGACTCTTGCGCCATCGCGGCTGGCGTGTCAGCGAGGTGAACTTGCCGTCGCTGCCCCAGGGAACGGGCAGGGCAATTGTGGCAGCCGCCGAGGTTGAGATTCCGTAGCAGACCCACCCCAGCTCGAAAGAGCAATACTCGCGTGGCGCAGTCCTCGCCGCAGGAGATCTATTTGGACTCAAGATTCATCGTTGGCATCGATTTAGGCACCACCAATTCCGCGCTGGCGCACTCCGACACTGCTGCCGCCCCTGAGGGCGCGGCCATCGAAGTTGGCGCGATTCCGCAGGTGGTCAACCCCAACGAAGTGGCCGACCGGACGCTGCTTCCTTCTTTTCTCTTCATCCCAGGCCAACTCGATTTCCCCAAGGGCAGCCTGAGCTTGCCCTGGGATTCCGATCCCGAGTTCGTGATCGGTGAATTGGCTCGCAAGCGCGGCGCCGAGAACCCCGGAAGACTGGTCGCGTCTGCGAAGTCTTGGCTTTCCTATGCCGCCGCCAACCGCACCTCCCCGATTCTGCCTTGGCAAGCCCCGGACGAGGTCAGCAAGCTTTCTCCTGTCGAAGTCTCATCACAGTATCTTCAGTACCTTCGCACGGTCTGGGATGCACAGCACGAAGCGGACGGGAAAGGTTACTCCCTCGGGGAACAAGACGTCCTGCTCACCGTCCCCGCTTCGTTCGACGAGGAAGCGCGAGAGCTGACGCGTCGTGCGGCCGAGCAGGCCGGACTCCAGCGCGTAACTCTCCTCGAAGAACCGCAGGCTGCGTTTTACGCGTGGCTCGAGAGCCAGGGCGACAACTGGCGCCAGCGCATCAAGGTTGGGGACCTCGTCCTCGTATGCGACGTCGGAGGCGGAACCACCGACTTCAGCCTCATTGCAGTTTCCGAAGAGGATGGCGACCTGGCGCTGAAGCGCGTTGCCGTCGGCGACCACATCCTGCTGGGCGGCGACAACATGGATCTCGCGCTCGCGCGCTTGCTGCAGCAGAAGCTCGAAGCCGATGGTCAACGCATCGACACCTTTCAGTTGCAGGCTCTCTGGCACCAGTGTCGCGCTGCGAAAGAGCATTTATTCGAACACCCGAAGAGTCAGAAACAGGATGTCACTTTGCTGGGGAAAGGCCGCAAGTTGGTGGGCGGCACCATCAAAACCGAACTGCTGCGCGAAGACCTCAATCGCGTCCTCGTCGAAGGCTTCTTCCCGCAGGTCGCCAGTGACGACATGCCCGCCCGACAACGCCGCATCGGATTTCAGGAACTCGGCCTGCCCTATGCCGCAGATGCGGCCGTCACCAAGCACCTGGCACGGTTTTTGTCGCAGCAGGTGCAGAACAGTCCGGAAGCTGCCAGCATCCGGCGTGGACCCAGCGGCCTCGCCTGCCCGACGCAGGTTCTGTTCAATGGCGGTGTCATGAAGGCAGACGTCCTGCGCGGACGGCTGGTCGAGGTGCTCAACAGTTGGCTGGTTGCCGAAGGATTCGAAGCCTTGGACCACGCGCAGATACTGGATGCCCCTGACCTCGAGCACGCCGTGGCGCGTGGGGCAGCCTACTATGGTCGCGCTCGTCGCGGACAAGGCGTGCGCATCCGCAGTGGCGCATCCCGCACCTACTACGTTGGGATCGAAAGCGCGATGCCCGCCGTGCCCGGCATGGAAGCCCCGCTCAAGGCGCTTTGCGTTGTGCCCTTCGGCATGGAAGAAGGGTCCGAAGCGCTCGTGCCCGGCCGCGAATTCGGCCTGGTCGTCGGCGAGCCTGCGGAGTTCCGCTTCCTTAGCTCCACGATTCGCAAGCAGGACCACGTCGGCGATCTTCTGGAAAACTGGGGCACCGACATCGAGGAACTCAGCCCGCTCGAAGTCACCCTCACCCTCGAGGGCCAGCAGGGTAGCCGTCTTGCCCGTTCGCCTGGAGTCGCGTGTCACCGAGATCGGAACGCTAGAACTCTGGTGTGTCTCGCGCGACAGCGCCAATCGCTGGAAGCTCGAGCTGAACATCCGCGAAAAGAGTGACCAATGACGTGTCGGCGGCTGATGTCGAGGCTGTGATGGCAGGCCCGTCCCGCTTCCTGATTGGCATCGACCTGGGCACCACGAATTCAGCGGTGGCCTACGTCAATACCGGCGACAAGACAGGCTCTACCGACTCGTCCGCGATTCAAGTCTTCGAGGTCGCACAACTTACCGGCTCCGGTGAAGTGCGCGCCGAACCGCTGCTGCCGTCGTTCCTCTATTTCCCCACCGCAGACGAAATCGCATCGGGCGCGGTGAACCTGCCGTGGGAAGACCGTCCTGCTTCGGTTGTTGGTGTCATGGCTCGCGAGCAGGGAGCACTCGTACCCGGACGCCAGGTGTCGTCGGCGAAGTCATGGCTGTGTCAAAGTGCGATCGATCGCACCGCCGACATTCTGCCCCGCGAGGCCGAGCCGCCGGAGCCGATGGTGTCTCCTGTCGAAGCCTCCGCCCGCTACCTCACCCATCTGCGTGACGCCTGGAACCACGTGCAGGCGGCCGAAGGCGCCACCGATCCACAGCAGCTCTTCGAGAACCAGGACATTGTGCTCACCGTGCCCGCCTCATTCGACGAGGAAGCCCGTGAGCTGACGGTGGAAGCGGCGCGTCAGGCCGGGCTGCAAAATCTCACGCTGCTGGAAGAGCCGTTGGCTGCCTTCTACGCCTGGGTATCGGAGCATCAGAGCGCGCTGGGAGACCACTTGCGCGACGGCGATCTGGTCTTGATTTGCGACATCGGAGGTGGCACCTCTGACTTCAGCCTGGTGCGCGCGCATGTCCATGGCGACAGCGTCGAATTTGACCGTACCGCCATCGGCGAGCACCTACTGCTGGGAGGCGAGAATCTCGACCTCGCGCTGGCCCGACGCGTCGAGCAGAAACTCAACGCGAAGCTCACCTTGCGCCAGCGCCACGCCTTGCGAATCGCAAGTTCGGTGGCCAAAGAGCGCCTGTTAGCCGACGAAGATATCGAGCGTCTTCCCATCAACATTCTCGGCGGTGGACGCGCCGTCGTCGGCCAGATGTTGACGAGCGAATTGATCCGCGACGAAGTGATCGACTTGCTGCTTGACGGCTTCCTCCCCATAACGGCTCGCGAAGACATGCCTGCGCGCACTCGCGCTGCCGGCCTTCGCGAAATCGGGCTGCCTTACGCCACCGATCCAGCCATCACCAAGCACCTGGCGGCATTCCTCCGGCACGCTGCGATTGCTATGCGCGCAGGATCGAGCTCTCAGCCTCCGCTGGGCGATCACGCGCCGATGGCACGCCCCGACGCGATCCTCTTCAACGGCGGATTTTGCATACCCGCCATCACTCGCGAGCGCATCGCCGATGCCGTCGCCCACTGGTTTGACGCAGGCGCCGGATGGCGTCCCAAAATTCTTCGTAACGAAGTCATGAGCAGCGCCGTCGCTATTGGCGCAGCCTACTACGGCCGTGTGCGGCGCGGAGCCGGACTGCGCGTCAAGGCCGGCAGCGCCCGCACTTACTACATTGGTATGCAATCGGAGCGAGGCATCAAGGCGGTCTGCGTGCTGCCGTCCGGTACCAACGAGGGCACCACGCTGCCGCTGCCCGACCGCGAATTCTCTGTTCTGGCCAACCGCCCAGTGTCGTTCCATCTCTACAGCTCGACCGTCCGCCATGACCCGCACGGCGCAATTGCTGACCTCGAACCGGACGAGGTACATCGTCACGCGCCTCTGGTAACGCTGCTGCGTTATGGCAAGAAGCTTCAGCAGATGGAACTGGCGGTGCGCTTGTCGGTCAGCTTCACCGAGGTGGGAACGCTCGAGCTCTGGTGCGAGTCCGCGGGTTCATCGCACCGTTGGCGTCTGCAATTCGAATTGCGCCGCGAGGCCAGCGCGACTGACGCACTCGTCTCTGCACCGCCCACCAACTCGGCGGCGATCCGACGTTTCGCTTCGCCTGTTTCGCCGGAATCGCAGGAAGCTGCCGTGCAGTTGATCAAGAGTACGTTCAGCAAAGCCGCAGAGGGCGAACTCGTGGACCCTGCGTCGCTGGTGGGCGAACTGGAGTCGGTCACCGGGATGAAGCGCGAATCATGGCCCCTGCCTGCCCTCCGCATCTTTTGCGATACGCTGCTGGATGTCGCCGACGGCCGCAGACTCAGTCCCCGCCACGAAGTGCGCTGGCTGAACCTACTCGGCTTTTGCCTGCGCCCGGGTTTCGGCGATCCGCAGGACAGCGCTCGCATTACCCAGGCACGGCGAATTTATTCTGCAGGAGTGGCCTTCCCGCGCGAACTTCAGTCGCAGGTTGATTGGCTGGTACTGTGGCGACGCATCGCCGGCGGCCTGAGCGCGGCCCACCAGCATGAGGTCCGAAACTATCTCGCAGACCTCGGCATTGGTCGCAAGAAGCATGGCACCCGGCTCAACTCCCAGCTCGAGCATGATGGCTGGCGCTTGCTGGCCAGCCTCGAGCATCTGTCCGGCGCAACCCGCGCCGCGCTCGGTAGTGAGCTGCTTCGCAAGCTCAAGAAAGACCCTGCCGACAGCGGCTGGCTGTGGTCGCTGGGGCGCTTCGGAGCGCGCATCCCGTTCTACGGTTCGCTCACCTGCGTTGTTCCGGCGGAAACCGTCTCCGACTGGATCACCGCGCTACTCGACTTGCGTGAACTCACGCATGAAACCGCATCCGCCGTTCTTCAGCTCGGCCGCCGGGTCGAGGATCGCACCCGCGACATCAGCCTCGACGTGGTGCGGTCGGCTATTGCGAAGCTTAGGTCAGCGGGAGTTGCCGACGATGCCCTCTTGCGGCCACTGGCGGAATACATCGCGCCAACCCGCGCCGATGTAGTGCGTACGTTCGGGGAGCCTCTACCCAAGGGCCTGGAACTGGAGAGCACAGCAAACTGTTTGTCGCCGGTCACGGCGCTAACTGCATAGAGCCGAGCCTCGTCAGAGTGTTCGATCTAGCGCGCCGGCTCTTTCAGAATGCGAAGCTCCTGCTTCCCGGCCACATCCGGGATAACGATGTGGAGCGAGTGCGCCGCGGCATCATAAGTCGTCTGCAAAGGCGTTGTCGCGTTCGAAAGCCGGGCATCGGCTGTGGCCGAGGGCCAGCCATAGAGCACCACCTCGATCGACTTCCACCACGGAGCGAACGTACCTTGGCGTTCTCCGAACTGAACCGTGACGCCGTTCTTCTCGGCCTGGCAAGTGAAGTCCTGGCGGAGAAACTCGCCGTGCCGGTAGGCGAAGGTATGGCCGTCGTCCAGATAAATTGAGCCGTTACAGTTTTCGCCAGGATAGACACGCAGCTCGAGCGGGCCGTTGGGCGTCTGGTCAGTGCTTTGAACCAGCGGTTGCAGAGGGATGATGCTGCCCCCTCTCGCATACACAGGCAGCGTTTCGAGCGTGGGGTGAATCGTGGTGGATTTACCCGACGGCAGGGATTCTCCCTTGGCGATTGCGTTGCCGACTTCCACGATGGTTGGCCCCGGCGTGGAGTGCGGCATCTTCTGGCCTGTCCAGAAGTCGTACCAATCGCCCGGTGGATAAGAGATCGTGTAGTCTTCGGGCATTTCGCCATTGGGTTCGGGCGCAACCAGCAGCGCGGGGCCGAGGAGAAACTCGGTGTCGATGGCATTGAAGTAATCGGGGAACTCCAGGAACAGCGGCCGAACCAGCGGCACGCCCGTCCGCGAGGCTTCATCCGCAAGGGTGTAGATGTAAGGCAGCAGACGATAGCGGGTCTCGATGTAGCTCCGGCGAATCGCTTCGTGCTCTGGTCCGTGGACCCAGACTTCCTGCGGCAGCGAGCCCTTCGTGGCGTGATCGCGATAGAGCGGCTTGAACGCACCAACCTCAATCCAGCGGGTGAGCAGATCCGGCGGAGGTGAGCCGCCGAATCCGCCGACGTCATCGCCCACGAATGAGATACCGCTGAGTCCGAGGTTGAGTGTCATCTGGGTTCCCAGCCGAAGCTGGTTCCACGTGGACGAGTTGTCGCCGGTCCAGGTAAAGCTATAGCGCTGCCCACCAGCAAAGGTGGCGCGGGTCACCACGAAGGGACGCTCGTCAGGGCGGAGCTTGAGTAGTCCTTCGTAAGTGGCGCGCTCATTCTGCATTCCCAGGATGTTGTGAATCTCGGCGTGCGTGGCGGTGCGAGTAGTGAAGCCGGGCTCCTCGATGCGGTGGACATTGTCGAGAGGCATTGTGAAGCCGGGACCGTTAAAGACAGCCGGCTCGTTCATGTCGTTCCAGAAGCCGGCGACACCGTCTTGCACGAATTGCTTGTAGAGATTTCCCCACCATTGGCGCGTCTGCACGCGTGTGAAGTCGGGAAAGACCGCCGGTCCGGGCCACACCACGCCGACAAACTCACTGCCGTCGGCCTTCTTTACGAAATGGTCACCGGCATGACCGGTGTCGTAAGGCATGTAACCCTGGTTGGCGACACGCGCGATGTGCAGGTCGGTAATCACGACAAGTTTGAAGTGCTGCTTGTTGAGATCGGAAACCATGCCAGGGAATCCGGGAAAGGTCGCGGGATCGACGGTGAAAGGGCGGTTCCTGAACTGGTAGTCGATGTCAAGATAGAGCGCGTCGGAAGGAATCTTGTCAGCCCGCAGGCGATCGGCGACCTTTCTCAGTTCCGATTCTGGCGCGTAGCTATAGCGGGACTGCTGAAATCCGAGTGACCATAAGGGCGGTAGCGGCGGCGTACCGGTGAGGAAGATGTATCCCTCGACGACCTGTTTTGGGGTGGGCCCATAGATCAGGTAGTAGTTAAGCGGACCACCTTCAGCGCCGAAGGAGTACGCGTCGCGCGCCCGCTTGCCGAAGTCGAACCAGGTGCGCCAGGTGTTGTCGAGAAACAGGCCGTAGCTGCGTCCGCCGCTGATGGCCAGGAAGAAGGGAATGCTCTTGTAGATGGGATCGAGCGACTCCTCGATGCCGTGATCGGTGTTCCACAGCGTGTAGGCCTGGTTGCGGCGGTCAAACGAGCCGGTCTTGTCTCCGAGTCCGAAAAAGCGCTCCTCCGAGGGCATTTCCTTGGAGACGGAGAAACCGCCAAGACTAAATTCCGTTGGCCGCCCGGGCACATCGGCGCAGATGATGTTTCCGGCTAGATCGCGAACAACCAGGCGCAACGGGTTACGCTCAACTCTGACATCAAGCGCTTTCGTACGAAAGCCCACCGAGTTAGCATCCTGCGTCGGCTGCACATCGACGGACTTCTCGCGCGAGGCCGGAAGCACCGACCACGATGCGTCCTCAGAAAGCGTGCTGCCGGGCGCCATGCGCACGCGGAGAATGTCGTCTCGCAGCGCGGTGATCCGCACGGTGGCGGAGCCGGCCTGTATCGCAATCCCGTCGCGCAGCGGTTCGGAGCCGGTCACCGACTCCAACACAACCCGTGGCTGCGACGCTGGCAACGCAGTCTGGGCCATCGCGGCAGTGGACACAGTGACGACGAGCAAAACGAGAACTCTCAAGCGATGAATCGATGGGCTGGTCATGACAACCTTTCAATGCCCGAACATGATACCAACGCGGAGGCATATCGCTGGGGCAATTTCTTGCCCGCGTTTCAAGACTCAACCGGACAACGAACTTGCGGAATCGAGCCTGACTTTGTCTGCTCTTCGTATAATCTGTTTCCCATGCGGAACAATTCATGCCAACTACCCGCGTGGCTCGTTCGCTTCGCCGCCATCGTTTGCGCGATGCTCGTGTTTTCTCTCGGTTTACTCGCCCAGCCCGGCTATCAACCATCACCCGAGAACCTGAAGTCCCGCGAGTGGTTCGAGCAGGCCCGCTTCGGCATGTTCATCCACTGGGGCATCTACAGCGAGTTGGGCGACGGCGAGTGGGTGATGCAGACCGGCCACATCCCCGGTCCGCAATACGAGCAGCTCGCAGCGCAGTTCTATCCAGTGAAATACGATCCCGCGCAGTGGGTTTCGCTCGCCAGGCAGGCGGGCATGCGCTACATCGTCGTGACCTCGCGCCATCACGATGGCTTCTCCATGTTCGCCACCAAACAAAACAAGTACAACATCGTTGACGCCACGCCGTACGGCAAAGACACGCTCAAACAGCTCGCCGACGAGTGCTATCGCCAGGGCATCAAGCTCTTCGTGTATTACTCGCAGCTCGACTGGCACCATCCTGACTACTATCCGCTGGGAGGCACCGGCCACTGGGAGGGCCGCCCCACCAACGGCCAATGGTCGCGCTATCTCGACTTCATGAACGCGCAACTCACCGAGCTGTTCACTAACTATGGCGAGATCGGTGGCGTGTGGTTCGACGGCATGTGGGACAAGCCCGACGCTGACTGGCAGCTTGACCGCGACCTACTCGCTGATCCACCAGTTGCAGCCCGGCGCCCTGATCGTCTCCAATCACCACAAGTCTGCCGTTCCCGGCGAGGACTACCAGACCTTCGAGAAAGACCTTCCCGGCGACAACACCGCCGGATGGGGCGCCGCCACCGTGAGCCAGACTTCCCCTCGAAACCAACGACACCATGTATCGCGGCGGCTCCTGGGGCTTCAACATGCGCGACACCGAGCCCAAGTCCCTGGCCGACCTCGTCCAGTACCTTGTACGCGCCGCCGGAAACAACGCCAACTTCCTGCTCAACGTCGGTCCGCAGCCCAACGGCGAGATTCAAACTGCCTTCGCCGATCGCTTGCGTGAAATGGGTGCGTGGCTGCACACCTACGGCGAATCGATCTATGGCACTCGCGGAGGCCCGGTGAAACCCGGTGGATGGGGAGTGACCACTCAGCGCGGCAACACGATCTACGTGCACGCCCTCGATCCGTCCCTGAGCGTCCTGGCGTTGCCCGGCATCGCCAGGCCCGTCCGCAACGCACACGTGCTAAACGGCGGAGCCAAAGTAAACTCTGGCATCTCCGAGGGGAGCGTCGTGCTGCAACTTCCGAAACGCGCGCCCGGCGAAATCGATCAGGTGATCGTGTTGGAACTCGCGGAGTAGCAATTGCGACTGCACCGTGGTTGCAGACCAAATCTTCATTGGAAGTTCTAACCCGTCCCGCCTACAATAAACGCATGGAAATACCCTTTGCCCCTGAGCTTGAAGCCAAGCTCAAGAAGTTTGCTTCCCAAACGGGAAAAGGTGCGGACCAGGTCGTTCAGGAGCTCGTCGCAAGCTACTTCGACCACGATGAATGGTTCAAGCAAGAGGTCGAGAAGGGCCTAGCCTCGCTGGATCGCGGCAAATCCGTCTCGCACGAGGAAGTACGCCGCCAAATGGAGCGGACCCTCGGCTCTTGATGCTGATTCGCTGGTCGCCTGAAGCCGCCGCCGACTTTGTGGGAATCATCAAATACATTCGCCATCAGAACCCTTCTGCCGCTGACCGCGTCGCGCATTCCATCTACGACAGCGTCACATTGCTCGAACCATTTCCCAATAAAGGTAGGCAAGGAAGGGTGCGAGGCACTCGTGAACTAGTGGTACCCTCGCTTCCGTTTATCGTGATCTACCGCATCAACCCGGATGCCGTGGAAATCGTGAGACTGCTGCACGGCTCCCAACGTTGGGCATAAATGCGTATCGCCATCGTCTCCGACATCCACGGCAACCGCACTGCCTTTGAGGCGGTGGTGGCCGATCTGCGCGACACTGCCCCCGACCTGATCTTTCATGGCGGCGATTTAGCTGATGCCGGCTCCAGCCCGGTCGAGATTGTGGACCGCATTCGCGATCTCGGCTGGCAAGGCGTGATCGGCAATACCGATGAAATGCTCGCAATGCCCGAGACGCTTGAGGACTTCGCCAGCCAGTCGCCTGGAATCCAGCCCCTTCTCGTCACTATCCGCGGGATGGCAGCGGCGACTCGCGCGGCACTGGGCGAAGAACGGCTCACATGGCTCAGCTCTCTGCCGCGCATGCAAACGCATCCACCCATGGCCTTGGTCCACGCGAGTCCCGACAGTGCCTGGCGAGCGCCCAATCCCGAAGCCAGCGATGCCGAGTTGGAATCGGTGTACAGGCCACTCGGCCAACCCATCGCCGTCTATGGACACATCCATCGCCCGTACATCCGCAGCATGCCGGGGATAGTCGTCGCCAATGCCGGCAGCGTCAGCCTGTCCTATGACGGCGATCGCCGAGCGTCTTATCTTTTGCTCGACGGATCCACTCCGTCCATCCGCCGCGTCGATTATGACGTGGATAGCGAGATCAAGGCTCTTTCGAATTGCGGTCTCCCTCATGCTGATTGGATCGCGAAAATCCTTAAATGCGCCCGTCCCCAGATGCCCGAGCCGGCTCATTGACTTGCAAACACCGCCTCCGTCGGAGCATGATTCTCGGCTGCGGACATTTCGCCTTTACCGAACGCATTTCTCCGGAGGCATCACGTGAGACGACTCTTGCTGCTCGCAATCCTGACCTTGTTCGCGCTCCCTCTGCTCGCTCAATCCGATGGCTGGATCCAGCTCTTCAATGGCAAGAATCTCGACGGCTGGAAGCACGTCGGTCCGGGTTCCATGACAGTCGAAGACGGCCTCATGCGCACCCGCGGCGGCATGGGTCTGCTCTACTGGACCCTGGGACCGGTGGGCAACTGCACCATCCGCGTCGTCTACAGAATGCGCGAAGAGAACGACAACTCCGGCGTCTTCATCCGCATTCCCATCGAGCCGCGCGAGCCCTGGATGCCGGTGCACTACGGCTATGAGGTGCAAATCGACAACCACCCCGAAACCTCCGACGAAGACGAGTACCATGTCACCGGCACGCTCTATTCGCTGACCAAGCCGCTCTCCAAGCCCGGCAAGCCCGGCCCGCAGTGGAACACCATGGAGATCACCCTCGACGGCCCGCACACCGTCGTCATGCTCAACGGCCAGAAGGTCACCGACTACACCGAAGGCGATCCGGTCCCGCCCAAGAAATTCTGGTTTGAGCCGGAACGAGGCCCGCGGCCAAACGTTGGTTGGATCGGCCTCCAGAACCACGGCGACTACGACGAACAAAAGGGAAAGTATACGAACGAGGACAAGGATGTCGTCTTCTTCAAGGAAGTCGCCATCAAACCGCTGGTGAAGTAGAAGGTGGAAGCACCAGCCCTCAGGCTGGTGAATTTCGTGCAATGAGTGCTTGAGGCTTTAGCCTTGGGATGTTGTTTTGAAGGGGTACGGATTCAGCCGTGCCGTAAGCAGCCTTAGATACAACGAATACATCGCCCGGAGGCGACGACTGCCATGAAACACCATTTCACCCGCCGCAACTTCCTTCAGACCGCCGCCGGAGCCGCCGGCCTTGCCCTCGCCACCAGAGCCATCGCGCTTCCCGAGCCCGCATACGCGCAGGAATGGGCCTCCGGCCCCAACGGCACGACTGTTCAGTTCGGCATCATCGGCATCGGCATGCAGGGCTCCGGCCTCCTCAAGACCGCAGTCGAACTCCCCGGCACCAAATGCCTTGCCGCCTGCGATCTATGGGACGGCCGTCAGACCCTCGCCAAGGAAATCGCCGGCCCCAACATTGCCGTCACTCGTCAATACAAAGAGCTTCTCGCCAACCCCGACATCCAGGCGCTCATCGTTGCCGTGCCCGATCACTGGCACAAGCAGATCGTGGTTGACGCCGTCACGGCCGGCAAGGATGTCTACTGCGAAAAGCCGATGTCCCACACTGTGGCAGATGGCGCCGCCATGGTCGCCGCCGCGAAGAAATCCGGACGCATCGTGCAGATCGGCTCCCAGCGCACCAGCTCTGCATTACTCGCCAAGGCCAGGCAGCTCTACGACCAGGGAGCCATTGGCGAGTTGCTCTCCGTCGAGCTCTCCCTCGGCCGCAACGATCCCACTGGTGCATGGGAGTACCCTCCGCCCCCGGGCCTCTCCCCCGAAAACTTCGACTGGGACACCTGGCTCGGCACTGCGCCCAAGAAGCCCTTCGACCCCATCACCTATGCGCGCTGGCGCTGCTGGAAGGAATACGGCACCGGCGTGGCCGGCGATCTCATGGTGCATCTGGTCAGCGGCATGATGTTCGTCACCGGCATGAACCAGGCGCCGACCCGCGCCTTCTCCACCGGAGGCATCGTGCGCTGGAAGGATGGCCGCAACATGCCTGACCTGCAGGCCGCCATCTTCGAATACGGCAGCGTGCCCGCCTACGTCCGTCTCACCCTCGGCACCGAGACCGCCGAAATGACGCGCCTCATGGGTCCCAAGGGGCTGCTCGAAATCCGCGAGCGCGAGTTCACTTTTACCCCGCAACGCGGCATCGACACCGCTCCCAGCTACTACGATCAGGGATTCCCCAAGGCCATGCGCACTACCTACGAAGACGACTGGCACAAGCAGCACGATCCCGAGCCCGGACACGAGTTCGTCGCCGAGGCGGTTACCTACACCGGCCCGTCCTATGACGACCTCGCGCCTCACCTGTGGAACTTCATGGAGGCCGTGCGCACACGTAAGCCCGTGGTGCAGGACGCCGTCTTTGGACATCACGCCGCCGCCGCCTGCCACATGGCCAACCAGGCCTACTTCCGCAAGTCGACCGTGACCTGGGACGCCGCCAGCGGCACGATCCGCGGCTAGCGCGGCTGGCGAACTGCGAGACAGAGCAACGATTGGTGCATGTCATCGGGCGCTGCGTGCGATATAATCAGCAACCTTGCAGAATTCTTCCTGCATCGTCCGGTGCGCACTCTCCAGGAGGCCCATTCGGTGACCCGCCAATTGGCTGTCGCTGCTCTCGTCCTTGCGCTGCTGCAACCCGGCAACGCTGCCGCTCCCCTCGCAAACATGGATGGCTACTCTCCGGCACACGCCGCCACTGAGCGCGATTGGGAGACCAAGTTCCGCAACCTTCCCGATCCCAAGAGCCTGCGCGACACCATGCAGCGGCTGAGCGCGCGGCCGCACAACGTCGGCTCCCCCTATGACAAGGACAACGCCGACTGGCTCCTCGGCAAGTTCAAGGAGTTTGGCTTCGACGCCCACATCGAGACGTTCTACGTGCTCTTCCCGACGCCCAAAGAGCGCCTGGTCGAGCTGCTGGAGCCCACAAAGTTCACCGCCAAGCTGCAGGAGCCGCCGCTGGCCGTCGATCCCACGTCTTCGCAGACCGCCGAACAGCTGCCCACCTACAACGCCTATTCGAAGGACGGCGACGTCACCGCTCCGTTGGTCTATGTGAACTACGGAGTGCGCGACGACTACGAGCAGCTCGATCGCCTGGGCGTGTCGGTGAAAGGCGCCATCGTGATCGCGCGTTATGGTGGCGCATGGCGCGGCATCAAGCCCAAAGTTGCCGCCGAGCACGGTGCCATTGGCTGCATCATCTACTCCGATCCGCGCGATGACGGCTACTTCGAAGGCCAGTACTTTCCCGAGGGCCCGTTCCGTCCTCAGGACGGTGTGCAGCGCGGCAGCGTGATGGACACCGAGTATCCCGGCGATCCGCTGACGCCGGGCGTGGGCGCGACCAAGGACGCCAAGCGCCTCGACGTCACCGAAGCCAAGACCATCACCACCATTCCGGTGCTGCCCATTTCCTACGCCGACGCGCAGCCGCTGCTGGCGGCGATCGCCGGACAGGTTGCTCCCGAGAGCTGGCGCGGAGCGCTGCCCATCACCTATCACGTGGGGCCGGGCCCGGCGAAGGTGCACTTGGCGGTCAAGTCGAACTGGGACATCAAGCCCATCTACGACGTGATCGCGAAGATTCCCGGCAGCGATACTCCGGACGAGTGGGTGCTTCGCGGCAACCATCATGATGCCTGGGTCAACGGCGCCGAAGATCCGGTGTCGGGAGCATCCGCCGTGCTCGAAGAGGCGCGCGCCCTGGGCGAGCTGATGAAGCAGGGATGGAAGCCGAAGCGCACCATCATCTACTGCCTGTGGGACGGCGAGGAACCCGGCCTGCTGGGCTCCACCGAGTGGGTCGAGGAGCACGATGCCGAGCTCAAGCAGCACGCGGTGGTGTACATCAATTCCGATTCGAACTCGCGCGGATTTCTGTTCGCTTCCGGTTCGCACACCCTCGAGCACATGGTGAATGCGGTGGCGCGCGAGGTGCAGGACCCAGAAAAGAAGATGTCCGTGCAGCGGCGCGCCCAGTTGCGGCGCATCGGCACGGCTCAAAAACCTGAAGATCGCGAGACCGCGCGCGGTGCCGACCTGCGCATCGGCGCGCTGGGCGACGGCTCCGACTACGCGCCCTTCCTCGACCACGCCGGAGTGGCCGCGCTCAACATCGGCTTTGGCGGCGAGTCGCAGGGCGGCATCTATCACTCCATCTACGATGACTTCTACTGGTACACACACTTCGGCGATCCCGAGTTCGTTTACGAGAAGGCGCTGGCCGAGGTTGGCGGCACGGCGGTGATGCGCATGGCCGACGCCGACCTGCTGCCCTTCGATCCCTCGGGATCGGCCGACACCATCAGCCGCTACGTCAAGGAGCTGAAAACCGAGCTGAAGGAAAAGCAGGACAAGGCCCGCGAGCGCAACCGCGACCTGGAAGAAGGCGTGTTCACGGCGATGGCCGATCCCCAGAAGACCTACGTTCCCCCGCCCACAGAGCAGGTCGCGCCGTATCTGAATTTCGCTCCGCTGGAGAACGGCGTCGAGGCCTATCAGCAGGCGGCCAAGCGCTACAAGGCGGCGTTTGTGAAGTTGTCGGAAGCGAGTCCCACAGTGTGGGAGTCATCGGAATTGAAGTCCATCAACCAGCAGCTCATCCTGACCGAGCGCACGTTCACCACCAACGAGGGCCTGAAAGAGCGCCCCTGGTTCAAGCACCAGATCTACGCCCCCGGGGCCTACACCGGCTACGGCGCGAAAACCATTCCCGCCGTCCGCGAAATGATGGACGAAGACAAATGGCGCGACGCCGACGCGGGCGCCGTCATCGCCGGCGCGGTGCTGATGAAGGAAGCCAGCCTGGTGGACTCCATCGCGCAGGAGTTGGAGAAAGTCGTAGGCCAAGCCCCACCCGCAACCAAGACCGCCAAGAAGCACGGCAGGGCTGAAGAGGGGCAGGTTAGCGGGAGATAGCGCGGGCGGAACCCTCGTTGGGGGATAATGGTGCCATGACCGGAATACAGTTCGTCACCGATGAAAAGGGCCGCAAGGTCGCAGTCTTGATTGACCTGAAGAAGCACGGGGCGCGGCTGCAAGATTTGTGGGACGGCCTGGTCTCGGAGTCGCGGCGCAGAGAGAAAGGCATACCGCTGACGAAGGTCAAGGCCGACCTTATCAAGCGGGGACGACTTCGTGGGTAGTTACGCCGTCGAGATCAAGCCTTCCGCCCGGAAGGAACTCGAAGCGCTACCGGACCACGTCCTCTCGCGCGTAGTCCGGAAGATACAGTACCTGGGCGACAATCCAAGGCCTGCAGGCTGCAAAAAGCTGAAGGGGTACAAGGACCTTTGGCGCATTCGAGTAGGTGACTGGCGGGTGGTGTACATCATCGATGATGCGGTGAGGATCGTCAGCATCACACGAATCGCCCACCGCCGCGAAGTTTACGAATAAGTAAGCTGCCGACTGGATCGTCAACCGACACGCCAAGGCCGCCGTACCCGAACAACTGTTTCTTCGCTCATCCCAAGACTTCATCAAACAAACTCTGCCGACAACCGGTGCGTTGGTCCAACGCTTACCGCTCAAATAATGTAACCGCTTAACTCGACTTTTTCTGCGCGTTCCCGCAATCTAAGCTAGACGGGAGGCTGTATGGATTACTTCAAGCAGTTGGATGTTGCCGGCAGCAGACTGGCACAAACCGTGAAGTGTACGTTTTGCCGGAGAGCGATTCCTGGCATAGTTGAGCAGCTTAAAGCGACGCGAGAGCGTACGGGCGCAGACTGTAGCTCGCTTGACGCTACGAAAGATGTAAGCGATAAACTCGACAGTTGCCATCGGCTGCACCCAAAGGGCCGATTTGCGGGACTGCAGACCAAGCGAAGGCCGGGCACGCGGTTTGGTAAATCCTCTGGTCGGCGGTCGGCAAAGCTTCGTTAGCGCCCGCGCCCGGTTGTCCGCGAGCTTTTCGCCGCCTGGTCCGGCTCGGTTAGTTGCTTAAGGATTGGAATATCTCATGTGACCCAGCTGTTCGGACACAGAGCTGAAGGACTTTCCGCCACTGGACTGCCTCGCGACTACAACAGTCTTCTCGCCGCAGAATATCCAGACCCGCTGCCAGCTAACACCCATATCAGTGTCAGCGTGGGTGTCCGCAGTTACCGTACACTTGGAATATCCTTCGTCATTTAATGAACTGACCACCCCAAAGAGCGCCTCGGCAGTGTCATTTTGAGCAGTTGTCCATTCGCGATCAGCATAACTGAGCAATCCCCGCGTGAATTGGACTTCGGGCAAATCCCCGCTAGTTCTCAGCTCCTCTATAGTGCCTATCTTCCAGTCGTCATCATTGATTTTCGTTATTTCGCGCCCTACCAGCTTTTCTGCCACTTGCGCCTTGGTCATCCCCAAGCGCAGCGTGGCCCCCTCTATCTTAATCGCGGTTTTGCTCAACTGCTGGCTAGCCTGCGCGTGGCCAATTCTGGATGCAAGCGTGCACAGCACCACATTAGCAGTGAAACAGATAAGTACCAAGAGCCTGTGTCTCATCGCCGGAAATCTCGGTCCTTTACGATTTGGCCAAAAGCTTGCCCCCGCCGAGCTTATCAAGCAGCTTCATGTAGTCAGGGTCCGGCCGTACGGGCAATTCCCGTTCCGAAAACCTGCCTGACTCCGCTTCCACAAGCACTGCATCTGCCGCGCGTTCACCGCCAAGGACATCGACTAACAGCAATCGAAGGTCGTTACGTATGAAGGGAGTTTTCAATGACGGAATTCCAGATACATTGTCAAAACGCACGTTGTTCGCAATCGGCACCCGACTGACTCTAACTTCAAATTCGACGGCAGACCCTTGGTGGATTCCCTGTACACGGATTCTGTATGCGTGATCCATATTCAACCCTCATCGAACTCTACGGTACCAACACCGGGTGGCCCACACAAGCCGGTTTTGCTTGTGTGGGTCTTTGGCTGCTAAAGCACAACAGGCCAACTGCGCCGGTGCTCCACCCTTATCGTCCGCGGCCCATCGGCGTGATTACCGAGCCCCCTATTTCTTCTCCTTATCCTTGGCCGGCTGACTCTTTTCACCTGGCTTGACGGTTGAGCGCACGATCATGATCTTGTTCAGCATGTCGAACCAGAAAGGCGCTCCTAGAGAAATGGCAATCGCGGTGAAGAGCCACCCTATCCAGGTGCCGGGCCGCCCTAGCACGGCGCTGTTCTGCTCCCACCAGCTCTTTTTCTCGTCCCTTGGAGGCCATCCGAATGGGATTCCGAGATCGTCGAGTTCCTTGACTTGATCTTGGACTTTCTGCAAGGAACTCCTGGCGGGTTTATCAGTCGAGTTGGCAGGTGGCGTTGTCGAATCGTCCTTCGCTTTTGACGCTTCAGTCGCCGCCGCAACGATGGACTCGCGCAGCGTAGGATTCTTCGACAGTTGCTGAACGATGTTTATTGTGTTGGCATTGAGCGCGATGGCAAGCCCGAGCCCGATGAAGAAGAGTATCATCTGCGCGTTGTATCGGTACCACCCCGACGCCCGGTCCATGGCGCTGTTGTACCAGGCCTCGATGCTGGCCTTCAGTTTGTCGAAGTCATTGCCCGCCGTTATCACCATCGCCAGCAGCGGTTTCCCGACCTTTACCGTGTCGGGGTTGTTGCTCATGGCCACCGCAACTCCCTTCAACGATTGAAAGACCATGGCGAGCTGCGCCGCTGCATCCTCGGCGGTCGTCTTGCCTGCGGACGCCGCGCTGGGGGGAGCGGCCGCCTTTAAGGCTGCTTGGGCCGCCTCTGCTGCCGCCAAGGCTGATTCGACCCCGTCCGCTCCCTGCTTCGCCTTGTCTGCCAGGTCTTTGGCCTTTGCGGCCGCGTCTTTGGCCACCTGCGCTGCATCCTGCTTGGCTTTGTCTCCGGGTGCCTGATCCGCCTCAGCCTGGGCCTTGTCGGCCTCCTCTTGCTTGGCCGCTGCCTGTTTGGCGGCAACCTCGCTTGCGGTCTTGGCCGCGTCCGGCAGAACCCCCAGGAACGCCATCACGAAATTTGTAGTGGGAATGTATGACGGAAGATTGCCTCTGGTGCCTTCCTCGGAGTCTGCCGTTGTTCTCTTGGAGAACGGTATCGCGTCCTTCCACGTCCAAGTCTTGCCCGGATTAAAGTTACCTTTGTACAGTCCAAACACCTGCCCATGGTTGTAGATCTCCTTCACCAGCCCCTCAGCCTTAGGGTCGCTCAAGAGAGTTTTTATGCCCTCAAAAAGCGTCCGGCCTCTCATGTTAAGAAACGAAAGGATGAGTTCATTGACGGTGGAAGCAATCAGGCTCAGCATCAGGAGGACGAACACGATGCCGATAGCAACGTCGAGGAAGGAAGCACTTAGCATGGCCCACCACCTCCGCAGGAGTTTGGCAGCTTGTCTCGGATTTCCGTGTGTCGCCGCCAGCTAACTAGTGCCGATTCTGGAGTGGTTATCGGCGCTATCCCGCAGCTCTTGGTCGGCGCTACGAAAACAGGGCTTGGCCGACGGCAGGCCGGAGAATATGTCGGCCTCTACGGAGTGTCAAGAGGCATCTAAGTGGAATTCGGTCGAGTGCCAACAGAAACGTCGGCTGCCGGGCATACCGCCCTCTTTTGGCGGTAGCGCGGGATGAAGGATACTCCCTATTTCCCATTCCAGGAACTCGCGATTACTTTCGTCATGTCCTGCTGCGGATTTTCCGTGACTTCCACTCCCTTGTTGCTCTATCCAGGAAGCTGGGGTGTTTTGCCTAAGGGCGAAACTCGCCGCAACGGAGCTTATCGTTCCGGCGGCAGCCAACGGTTCGGCTTCGTCCCGATCAGCGCTTTGTCAGGTTCTTTGAAATTCCGAATCGACGTGCAAGCGTCGGGATATGTGCAGAGGATTGCAGATATAACTCCTTACTGCTGACATGGATAGCCATAACTATATTTGTAATCAATCTCTTGCGAGCAATTTCTGTCCAAACCATTGAAAACACACGAGGCATGAAACAGAAATTTCAGAAAATGTGGCAGTCTCGCCACCCCATTGCATGAACGACACACCCGAGCGTCGGAAGGCTCTAGCGGTCGAAGCCTACCCATGAGGCAAAGATCTCGACGCCGAATTCGGCGGCCATGGCTGCGACCTTCGGGCCGGGGTCACCGTAGATTTCCACGCGGGTCGTGAGGGCCACTTGGATGAATTGGAATATATGCCGGTGTACGGCGGGACCATCAATCCAGTGCGCCGTGACGGCAGCCTGGTCGGCGTAGCCTTGGACCAGGCGGCAGCGCTTGCTATCGGCGCTCAGCACAAAGTGGTAGGCCAGGGTGCCGCGTTCCTGCTCATATTCCTCGACCGTTTGTTTCGCGATGGCCTCAAACTCGGCTAACTTGCCGTCGTAGATGTCGAAGTCAACAACTATAAGAATGCGTGTGGTGCTCATGGGCGGCTCCGTGAAACCTGCTGGGGCCCAACCCTGCAGAATGCGGATACAATGGGTCCCCCGCAGTACGTATCCCACATTGTGGGATATTCGATCCGTTATTGCTTGTCGTACACGTACTTGGCGCGGGTCTTCTTACCGTCCGCGGCGAAGTAGGTGATTTCCAGGGTGCGGCTTTTGCCATCCTTGGCGAGCTCGACTTTGCCGTTGCTCACCGTCTTGTTGCCCTTCATGTTGGCGAGCAGCAGCATGCGCTCGCCTTTGATCTTGTAGGCGCGGTAGTCCACATTGGGATCGCCGGTCACCGGATAAGGTTTGGCGTCGAACTTGCCGGTCCACTCGGTATGTGCCGGCTGGCCCGCCGCGTTTACGCCATCGGTAGTGACCTTGATGTCGCTGCCTTCGGCGGAGTACACCACGGTTGTGTTCTTGCCGACCCCGGCCGGGATCTTTGATTTGGCTTCGTCGAGCTTCCAGGTGCCCATGTTGGCACTCTGGGCGAAGCTGACGGTGAGAGTGAGAATGTATAGCACGAACGTAACTGCGATGGACCTGATCTTCATGGAGTCTCCCATTGGCCTTGAGAAGCCCGATAGTGCCGCGTCAGTTTACACCCGGACTCCAAATATTCCCCAGAATCCTTCAATCGGTATATAGTGTGTCGCTGTCTGAACTGGGGAAAGCTCTGGCCTTGGAGGGCATCATGAACAAGGCAGTCACTCTGCCGGAACTCCGGACGGCGATTGTCAACCTCGCGATTGCGTTTTTGGCCGTGGGCCTGCTTGTGATTTCCGCTTCACAGAATTCCGCAGGCCAGGATGCCGGGCAGGTGAAGATTGTGAACTCCTGCAAATACAGCCTGACTTTTAACTCAACCGGCCCGCAGATAGGTACGCTGGCCCCGGGTGCGCAAAGGTCGATCGCCATTGCCTCTTTTAATCAAGGCGGTCAGAATCGCATCATCGCGTATCCGAACCTGGCCGACAACCAGTGCCCCAATTGCGACGGATGGACCGACCTGGGCGGACCTCCCGGAACCAAGCAGCGCGAAGGTTGGATGTGGGAGGGGAATGACGCAAAATACGCCGCCTACTGTAATCCCAGCCTCAGCGGACGCGGCATCTGTGCGCTACAGCACAATTGCTGCGGCACTGGGATGGTTCAGGACGGAACCTTTGGCACGCATTTCGAGTTCACGCCCAAGGGAACGCCGACCAATGACTTCGTCAACCTGAGCACCAACTACGGCTCCGGCCCACATTCACCGCCGAAACTATGCGGCAATGGGGTGAACCCCGACGACTGTGTCGACAAGGCCGCCGTGATTTTCTACGACGTGCCGATCGCCTGGACCACCAACCTCGATTGTTCCTTTACGTCGAAAGGCACGAAGGTCAAAGGAGGTAAGTGCACCGCGGCGAGTTGTCCGGACGCCTACCAGCATCCGACGGACGACAAACAGGTGGCGTGTTCGGTGAATGCGAGCCGCGGCTATTTGGTTACCTATTGTCCTGCGGGCTCAAGCATGCCCGCTCCAAAGTAGGGCGGTTCGCGCTGGCCCTATTCGCCCGTCAGCGCTTCGTATTGTGCTTTGGTCAGCGGGACGACGGAGAGTCTTCCGATTCGCACCAGCGGCGAATCTGCGAACAGCTTGTTGGCCTTGATCTGTGCCAGGGAGACGGGCTGCGGGAGCGCTTTCCCAGCCTTGATCTTTACGACTGGTTTTTTGGGGTCGGTGGCATCGACGGAGACGACCGAGGCGGTTCCAACCGCACTCTTGTGGTCCCCGGTCTCGTAGATAATCAACAGCGTTCCGGGATCCATTTCGCGCAGGTTCCTGACCGCAACAGGATTCGTCACCCCGTCCCAGGTTGTCACCTTGTCGCGTTGCAAGTCGGCGAAGGAGTATTCTGACGGTTCAGTCTTAAGCAGATAGTAGTCGAGATCCATATGGTTTTCCTTTTTGGGTATGGTCGCACGGAGGGGAGTGTGCAGCCAAATTGGCTCTTACGTGGGTTATAGTTTTCGAATGAACTGGCGATCGTTGAGATTCGTTGTTCTCGCCGCATTTCTCTCCTCCACTGTCATCGTCGACGCTCAAACTCCCAAGCAGGCTGCGCAGCAGTGGCGCACCGCGCATGAGCAGCAAATCCTGAAGGAGTTCGGCGATCTGCTCTCCATCCCCAATGTTGCCAGCGACACCAGCAACATTCAGCGCAACGCCGAGGCGCTGGTCGAGTTGCTCGGGAAACGTCATGTTGCAGCGAAACTGCTGCTCGCGCCGGGTGCGAATCCGGTTGTCTATGGCGAAATCAAGACCCCAGGAGCGAAACACACCATTGTCTTTTATGCGCACTACGACGGTCAGCCAGTTACTCCAGACGAGTGGGAAGGTAAAGCGCCGTTCACGCCTGTGACCCGTATGGTCAACGGCGAGCCCCGCATTTACGCGCGCTCGGCATCGGATGACAAGGCGGCGATTGTCGCGCAACTGGCAGCGCTCGACGCTCTGCAAGCGGCGCATATTCCGATCAAGGCCAACCTGCGATTCGTGTGGGAGGGCGAAGAGGAAGCGGGTTCGACGCACCTCGGCGCAGTGCTCGAAAAGTATCATGACGAACTTGGTGGGGATATATGGCTTATCTGCGATGGTCCGGTGGACCAGAGCGGACGGCAGAGCGTGGCCTTCGGTGCGCGGGGCGTGACGCATCTCGCCATCACGCTCTACGGTCCGAACCGCGAGTTGCACAGCGGACACTACGGTAACTGGGCGCCCAATCCCGCGATGATGCTGGCGCAGCTGCTGGCCGGCATGAAAGACGAGACGGGGCATGTGCTGATTCCGCATTTCTACGACGGCGTTATGCCGCTGAGCGGATTGGAGAAGCAGGCGATTGCCCAAGCGCCGCGGAACGAAGAGACGCTACGCCAGGAATTCGGGCTGGGCCACACCGACGGCAACGGCGAGAGCCTGCTGGGGCTGCTGAACGAGCCGTCCTTGAACATTGATGGGATGGCTTCAGCCCGCACCGGAGCGAAGGCGAACAACGTCATACCCTCGACGGCAACCGTCGATATCGACATGCGTCTGGTGAAAGGACTCGACTGGAAGACGCAGCAGCAGCGGGTGGTGGACTACGTGGCCGCGCAAGGGTACTTCGTTACGGCGGCTCCCCCTGATAAGGCGACGCTGCTGGCGCATCCGAAAGTCGCATTCGTGAAGCTTGACGCTACGGGTTACAACGCGGTGCGCACGCCAATGAACCTGCCCATGGCGCAGGAGGTGATTACGGCCGTGGAGAACGCTCGTGGCCCGGTAGTTATGCTGCCAACGATGGGGGGAAGCGTTCCGCTGGAGGTGATCGAGCAGATCCTGGGTACGCACACGATTACGGTGCCGATCGCCAATTACGACAACAATCAGCACTCGGCGAACGAAAACATTCGAGTGCAGAACTTGTGGGATGGAATTGAGACCATGGCGGCGCTGGAGGCGATGGAATAGGGGCAACGATGGATTAGTGCTGTTATTGTCCCATCCTTTCCCAAAGGACGGGAAAGGATGGGGCACCCACAGTGTGGGAGACGAGGCTACGCCGTGCCCAACCGTCGCAATACCGATTCGCGGAAGCCACGACTGAGCGTCAGCTTGGTGCCATCCCGTAGCAGGATCGCGTAATCCCCGTACAGCGACGGCTTCAGCGTCTTGATGCGGTCCACGTTCACCAGGGTGGAACGGTGCACGCGCAGGAACTGGCGAGCTCCCAGCCGATTTTCCAGGGCGGTGATGGTTTCGCGCAGAATGTGGGTGACGTTTCCCACGTGCAGGCAGGCGTAGTTTCCTGCGGACTCGACCCAGTCGATTTCGTTCGGCCGCAGGCAGACGATTTCTCCGTCAGCCTTCACCACAATGCGATCGGGCGCATGCTGGCGGGAGTCGAGGTCGCCCAGCATTTCGAGCACGCGCTTCTGGAACATCGCCTCGGAAGGATGCAGCAACTGCTTGCGCGCATGATCGAGGGCCTCGCCCAGCCGCTGTTTGTTGACCGGCTTCAACAGGTAGTCGAGGGCGTGCACCTCGAAGGCCCGCATGGCGTAGCGGTCGTACGCGGTCACAAAGATGGTCAGCGGAAGATTACCCTGCTTCTGCAGCGCCTCCACCACGCCAAAGCCGTCAACCTCGGGCATCTGAATGTCGAGGAAGACGAGGTCAGGCTGTTCGCGCTGGATCAGGGCAATTGCAGAATTGCCGTCGCCGCACTCCGCCACAATCTCCAGGTCCGGCTCTTCACGCAGTAGACTGCGTAGACGCTCGCGGGCGAGCGCCTCATCGTCGCTAAGCAACACTCGAATTGACATGGGTGTCTGTGACCTCCTCGTTGGTGGTTCGATAGGGAACGCGGATCTTCACCGTGCATCCGCCGCCAGGGGCATCTTCCAGCACCATGGCATGGTCGTGGTTGTAAAGCTGCTGCAGTCGGCCGCGGGTGTTCCGCAAGCCCACGCCTTCGGGTGGCATGACGCCCCGGCCGCGCGTCAGGCCGGTTCCGTTGTCGCGGATCTCCATCCACACATCGTCGTGATCACGCCAGGTGGAAATGCGAATCAGGCCGGGCGCGCGCCGCGGCCCGATGCCATGGCGGATGGCGTTTTCCACCAGCGGCTGCAGGATCAAGTTGGGCACAAGCGTGTCCAGGGTGCGGGGATCGATCTCGGTTTCGACCCGCAGCCGGTCGTGGAAGCGCGTCTGCTGGATGTCGATGTATTTCTGAAGAAACGTCAGCTCCTGGTGAAGCGGGACTTCATGCACACCCACGCCGTCGAGCGACATGCGCAACAGGTCGGCGAGTTGAAGAGTCATGTGCTCGGCGGCCTCGCCATCATAGCGGGCGAGCGCGGCGATCGAGTTAAGCGTATTGAAGAGGAAATGCGGCTCCAGCTGGATCTTGAGCACCTCGAGTTGCGCGCGGGCCAACTGGGCTTCGAGCTGCGACGAAACCAGCTGCCGCTCCTGGTACTTGCCGTAGAACGCGATGGCCTGGGTGATCAGCAGGATGTACCAGTAGCGCGGGATGTCCATGAAGGTGCGCGACAGTACATGCGCGAAGAACGGCACGCTGGGTTCCTTGATCCAGGTGATCAATGGGCTCAACCGCGCCAGCGCAGCGGCGCCGATAAACGTGAGGATCACACTGGCAACGATATGGATGACGAGGGAGAGCCGCCAGCTGGCACGGTCGAAGGTGTAGCGCCGCGAGAGTTCGTAGACGATGGGCGTCAGCAGCGACCAGACGAAGGAGATGCTGATATTCCAGGCCAGAAGTTGGGCCCAACTGATGGGCTCGCCCATGGAGGCGGTGTAAACGTGCGCGCCCGCTGCGGTGAGAAAGGCCAGCAACGTCCACAGCACAAATCCGATGAACCAGATTCGACCCCAGCGTTTCAACATGTCATGCGACCCGAGCGCACAGATTCGTTCCCCCAGACAGACGAACGCCTCACCTGCGGTGATAGACGCAATCCCGCGGAAAATGTTTCCTGAAAAGCAAAGATAATGACGTTATCGTGTAACGTGTCCGGAACCGGACAGCAACGCCTGACTGAGTTCGTAGTTGCGCAGATCTGACGCATATCGTGCCTGACGTGCGACAATGTCGTCGCGTCGCATAGCGATCGATTTCATGCACGAGTTGGGCATTGCAACTTCTATTCTGGACTGTGTGCAAGCGGAGGCGGGCCGGCATCCCGGCGTGCGTATCACGAAAGTGGGGGTCAAGATTGGAGAACTCGCCGGTGTAGACATCGACGCCTTGCAGTTCGGGTTCGAGTGCATCGTGAAGGACACGGAATGGGACGGGCTGGTGCTGGCGGTCGAGGCGATTCCGCGGGTGCAGCGTTGTCCGAAGTGCCAGCATGAGTTCCGCATGGCCGACTATGATCCGCAGTGTCCACAGTGCGGCGAGTTCGCGACGAAATGCATCAGCGGGGAAGAGTTGGACATCGCTTACATGGAAGTGGACGAATGAGCCGAGTCGAAGTCGAGAAGAAAGTCCTTAACGAGAACCAGATTCTCGCCGAACAATTGCGCGAACGCTATCGCCAGACCGGGATGCTGTGCTTAAACTTCATCAGCGCGCCGGGTTCGGGGAAGACGCTGCTGCTGGAGAAGACCTTGGAACGTATGGATAAGAGCGCTCGTGTAGCGGTCCTCACCGGCGATCTCCAAACAGAGAATGACGCGCAGCGGCTGGCGAAGTTCGGGTTTCGCGTGAAGCAGATCGTCACCGGCGGCACCTGCCATCTGGACGCGAAAATGGTGGAGCGGCATCTGGCGGATTGGAAGCTGGAGGACCTCGACCTGCTGATCGTGGAGAACGTCGGCAACCTGGTATGCCCGTCGAGCTATGATCTGGGCGAGGATGCGAAGATCGTTCTGCTGAGCACGACCGAGGGCGAGGACAAGCCGCTGAAGTACCCATCGATCTTCTTTAAGTCGGAACTGATGCTCCTGACTAAAATCGACCTGCTGCCCTATGTGCCGTTTTCCGCGGAGTTGGCGAAAGAGAATGCGCGCAGGGTGCATCCCCAGATGGAGATCATCGACGTGTCAAGCACCACGGGCGAAGGACTCGATACATGGATGGAATGGCTGCGAAAGCGTCAGCAGAAGAAAGTGGATATGCCGGTAGCAAGATTAAGCAGCTAGTTCGCCGGGAATGCTTAGAAGCGCAGGAGGAAATACTTAGGTGAGAATGTGCAAGCCTTTGCGAGTCTCGTGCTGGGCGGTGATTCTTGCGTTATATTTCGTGGCGCTAGCCGGCCTGTGCGCCGCTTCTCCCTCTGACGTCGAACTCTCCTCCGCTAAGCCATCCACCGGCTATCCCGTGGTTGTCGACGGCTACACCGTGTTTACCATTTATGAGAACACCGGGGCAACCTCCGCCCAAGAGCGGGCGCAGAATATTGCCGAAAGAATACGCGCCATGGCTCGGGATCCGAAGCTGGATCCTAACCAGCTTACGACGTCGGATGAGTCGTTCGGCAGTGAAGTCAAATTCGGCGACCAGATCATTGTACTGATCACCGACGACGAAGCCCGCGATGCCGGCTTGCCGCGCCAGGCACTGGCCATACAGTACGCCAGCCTCATCAAGGATGCGATGCTCCGGTACCGTCAGGAACATTCGAGGAAGTACCTGCTGTGGGCCACGGCGTACGCTGTGGTCACGCTGGCCCTGTATGTTTTGCTCTTTTGGGCGGTCCTGTGGGTGTTCCGCAACTTCCTACACTGGCTGGAGAAATCCACTCGTCTACACATTAAAAGCCTCAAGATCCAGGAATCGGAAATCATTGGCGCCGAGCGCCTTTCGGAAGCGCTGCTCTGGTTGGTTCGCACCGCGCGCTGGGTGTTGCTGGCGGTGCTCACCTACTTTTTCCTCGCCACTGTCTTCAGCTACTTTCCCTGGACGAGAGGACAGAGCCAGAGTCTGCTCAGGTACGTCGTTTCTCCTCTGACCACTATTGCCAACTCCATGTTGGGGTATATACCCAACCTGTTTTACATCATCGTGATTCTCATCGTGACGCGCTACGTGCTGCATTTTGTGCGGCTGGTGGCGGGAGAGGTGGAACGCGGCCGCATCCGGATTCCCGGCTTCTATCCCGAATGGACGCAACCGACCTACAAGATAACCCGCTTCCTCATCTTCGCTTTCACCGCGGTGATTATTGTCCCCTACCTGCCCGGAGAGGAATCGCCCGCCTTCAAGGGAATCGGCGTGTTTCTCGGCGTGCTGGTATCGCTGGGCTCCACATCGGCGGTGTCAAACGTGGTGGCCGGCATCATCCTGACCTACACGCGCGGATTCCGGGTAGGAGACTGGGTGACGATCGGCGACAACATGGGCGAAGTAACCCAACAGGCGCTGCTGGCGACCCACATCAAGACGCCCAAAGAACGTGGAGGTCACCATCCCCAATTCGGTGGTGCTTGGCAGCCATGTGCAGAATTTCAGTATGTTGGCAAAAGGGGACGGCCTCATCCTCCACACCCAGGTGACCATTGGCTATGACGCTCCCTGGCGGACCATCCACAAGTTGCTGATCGACGCCGCGCTCAAGACACAGTTCGTCCTCGACAAACCCGCGCCCTTCGTTCTGCAGAATGCGCTCGATGATTCCTACGTGGAATACCAGATCAACGCTTACACCCGCAGTCCGCACGAGATGGTCAGCATCTACTCGGAATTGCACGCCAACATCCAGGACAGCTTCTACGAGGCGGGGGTGGAGATCATGTCGCCGATCTTCCATGCCCTGCGCGATGGCAATCGCGTGGCCATCCCCGATGAATTCTTGCCGAAGGGCTATCGGCCGCCGGGGTTCCGGGTCTCCAAGGAGGCGGCAGGCGGAGAAGGCGGTTCGCTTCCTTGACACTGGTCCACGAGTTCACTACGGTACGGAGACGAGGAACCCTTCTGCTCAGCCGTTACGCCCAACTGACTCGTGCGAAACAAGCTCATCCTCTCTGGGATGCTGCTTGTGCTGCTGATACAGCCGGGGTGGGCCGAGAAGATTGCCGATATTCAGCCCCAGGGTTACGTCATCGATCTTGCGCAGGTCATCAATCCGGAGACGCGGCAGAAGATCGAGTCACTGGCCACCGAAGTGCAGCAGAAGACGGGGGCGCAGATTGCGGTGGTCACGGTCAACTCGCTGGAAGGCCAGACCCGCGAAGACTATGCCGCCGATCTCTACAAGCACCTCGGCATCGGTGCGAAAGGGAAAGATAACGGCGTGCTCATCCTGATCGCGCCCAAAGACCGGCAGTACAAAATCGAAGTCGGCTACGGGCTGGAGCCGGTCATCAACGATGCGCGCGCGGGCGACGTAGGGCGCGACATGGTCCCAGACTTGCGCAAGGAGGACTACAGCGCCGCGGCACTGATTGGCGCAACCGGCGTGGCGCAGTTCATCGCCGCCGATGCAGGGGTGCAACTCACCGGCGTTCCCAAGCGCGCAGCCAGGCCACCGACCAGGGAAGCTCCGTGGTGGCTGGCGTGGGTGATTATCGGTGGAATCTTTCTGATCATTCGCGCGATCGTACGCGCTGGCCGCGGCGGGCGCGGACCCCGCGGTGGCGGCGGAATGGGCAGCGCACTGCCGTGGATCCTGCTGGGTAGCGGCATGGGCCGCCGCGGCGGGTGGGGCGGAGGCTTTGGCGGCAGCTCTGGCGGGTGGGGCGGTGGTGGTGGCGGAGGCTTTGGCGGTTTTGGCGGCGGCATGAGCGGCGGCGGCGGCGCCGGCGGCAGTTGGTAGATTGGCCGCGTGGAGTGAGAAATGGCGAAGAAGCCGGACGATAAACTGCAAGAACTTGTGAGCCGGATTCAGTATGCGTGCGACGATAACCTGGTTTCCGTTGTACTGTACGGCTCGGCGGCGGGCGACGACTTTCACGAGCAGTACTCCGACGTAAACGTGATGGTGGTCTTGCGCCATCTGAAGCCCAGCGTTTTCCCAGCGTTGGCCGGCGTCCTGAACTGGTGGAGCCACGACGAAAAGCTGCGGCCCCCGATGGTCATGACCCTGGAGGAGCTGCGAGAGTCATCTGACGTGTTCGCCATCGAGATGCTCGACATCAAGGGAGAACACAAGACCCTGTACGGCGACGACGTGGTAAGCGCCATCGAAGTGCCCATGAACCTGCACCGGGTCGAAGTCGAACATGACCTTCGCACTACGCTGCTGCGGCTGCGGCACCATTTGCTCCTGACCGCCGATGGCGATGACGAATTGAAGCTGGTGCTGGCAAAGTCTGTGACCAGCGTGGTGACGCTGTTCCGCCATGCCTTGATTGCGCTTGGCGAGACCCCGCCGCACTCCAAGGCCAAGGTGCTCGAACACGCTGCCGAGGTGTTTGGTTTCAACGGTCAGCCTCTGCGCACGGTGCTTGAGTTGCGAACCGACGGTCAGCACATTGACAATGTTCGTGAGCTGTATCACGCGTATATGGACGCCATTCTGCTGGTGGCACACGGGTTGGATGTGAAGGTCCCCAAGCGACAATGGCATAAGGAGTAGGCGGCTGCCGGAAGCGTTGGATTCCTAAGGAAAGCGAGGGGAACATGAAAACTGGAGTGATCGTTCTCATAGTCATCGTGCTGCTTCTGTTTTTTGTCGGCAGTGCATTTGTTAGTCGTCGCAACGAGATGGTGGTCAAACGCGAGGCCGTCAACTCGGCGTGGTCGCAAGTGGACGTGGTTCTGCAACGCCGTGCCGATCTCATCCCCAACCTGGTGGAGACGGTCAAAGGCATTGCCGGACAGGAGCAGAAGGTCTTCGGCGACATCGCGGCCGCACGCGCAGCGCTGATCGGGGCGAAGACTCCCGCCGACAAGATTGCCGCCAACGGGCAATTGGACGGTGCCCTGGGACGCTTGCTGGTGGTGGTGGAGAACTATCCGCAATTGCGCTCGAATGAGAACTTCTTGCGTTTGCAGGACGAGCTGGCGGGGACTGAAAACCGTATCGCCATCGAGCGCAAGCGCTACAACGACACTCTGCAGGACTACAACACTTACATCGGTCTGTTCCCCAACAACATCGTAGCCAGCTTGTCGGGCTTTACCCGCAACGACGCGTATTTCAAAGCGGAAGAAGGCTCGCGGCAGGCCCCCAAGGTGGACTTCAGCCAGCCCGCACCGCAGCCGGCTCCAGCACCCGCGCGATAATCGTCACGAATCATTTTGCAGGGCCAATTCCGTGCGGGCGGGATTGGCCTTCTCTCTGTGAAGGCGATTTTTGCTGCGTTTGGGGTACCCCCCTCCCCCCAAATGCAGAATCAATAACTTAGAAAGAAATTCGCCGCAAAGTCTTACAAACAAAAGAGTTATATGCAAAGTCCTACAAACAAAGGGGTTGGCGCCAATTTTACGGGGTTTTTTGGGCTTGAGTTCGGCGGTTTTGGATGATTCCCTGCAAAGTCGCAGAAACAAACGAGTTACTGGTAAAGTCTTGTTATCAAATAACTTAGATGGCGTACTCCTCCACTAGGGAGAAGCTCACTTGGCGCAACCGCAGCCAATGTCAGAGATAAAGGAGTGAGCCAGGTGGCGTCATGGGAAATCAGCAGCCGGACATGACGAAAGTAATCGATTCGTCCCGAAATGGGATCAATTGGCTGAGCGCGACGACGGTTCCTTCATTTAGTTGACAGGTGGCGGACTTCGCCGCGGAGTCGTTGTCACCATTGCAGGTGACAAGGGGCACAGAAATCGACGTCGGCGAAGCGCAGCCTAATAAAGTGGTATTTTGACGTTCCCTGGTGGACGCTGCTGCGAGGCAAGTACGTTCCAACTGGCATTCTTACCTATCTCGTCTCGATCCATTCTCGCCTTGTCCGTGAAGCAGGACTTGTTTATCAGAAGCGTTGTATCTTGGCGTCCTCCCTTCCTGGCCACACCCGCTAATTCTGTCAGAGCGTCAGTTGGGCCGGGCTGCTCGCGGAGCGGCGAGGCGACTCATTGCTGCAACCATATTTCTGGAGGCTTTTATGCTTCACCTTGACACCGGCAATACCGGCTTCATGCTTCTATGTACCAGCCTGGTCATGCTCATGACGCCCGGCCTGGCGTTCTTCTACGGCGGGCTGGTGGGCCGTAAGAACGTCCTCGCCATCATGATTCAGAGTTTCGTTTCGATGGGCTGGACCACAGTCATCTGGTACCTGTACGGTTATTCGCTGTGTTTCAGCGGCGACTGGCACGGGATCGTTGGCAACCTGAACAACGTCTGCTTGCGCGGAATCAATCTCTCCACTCCGTCCGCACCGAATGACACCATTCCGGCGATCGTCTTCATCGCCTATCAGATGATGTTCGCTATCATCACCCCGGCTCTCATCTCGGGAGCGTTTACGAATCGCGTGACCTTTAAGGCCTACTGTCTCTTTCTGACGGCGTGGCTCACCTTTGTCTATTTCCCCTTCGTGCACATGGTTTGGGGTGGAGGCATATTGCAGCGCTGGGGAGTGGAAGACTTCGCAGGCGGCATCGTGGTGCACAATATCGCGGGAATGGCGGCGCTGGCGTCGATTCTTTATGTCGGGCGCCGACGCATCCTGGATCGCGGTCCGCACAGCATTCCGCTGGTGGCCCTGGGAGCCGGGCTCCTGTGGTTCGGCTGGTACGGATTTAACGCCGGCAGCGAGATGCGCGTGGATTCGGTGACGGCGACCGCATTCCTGAACACCGATATTGCCGCGTCGTTTGCGGCGGTTGCGTGGCTGTTGGTGGCGTGGATTCGCGAGCGCAAGCCCAAGTTCCTCGGACTTTTGACCGGCGCAGTTGCAGGTCTCGCGACCATCACGCCGGCCGCAGGATATGTATCGCCCGCTACCGCCGTCATCATCGGCATGGTCTCGGGCGTGGTTTGCTACTTTGCGGTCGAGATGAAGAACAAACTGCATTGGGACGACGCACTGGATGTGTGGGGAGTTCATGGAGTCGGTGGCTTCCTCGGCATAGTCATGCTGGGGCTATTCGCCAGTAGTGAGTTCAATCCCGCCGGAGCCAACGGGCTGTTATACGGTAATCCCAGCTTTTTCGTGAAACAGCTTGTCGCGGTGTTGTTCTCGTCGGTGTGGGCTTTCGGATTCACCTATGCCATGCTTCACATCATTAACCTGTTCACCCCAGTCAAAGTGGACGAGGTGAGCGAGGGGATCGGTCTCGACGAATCGCTGCATGGCGAACATGCCTATGAAATCCTCGAAGTGGAGGAAGTGTTCAATCACGACCATCAGGGTGTGACCATCGAACACGTCGAGGTTGAAGACGAACTGGTCGGACCTAGAAAATAGTCGGGCCCAGACGGTCGTGTAGCTGCGCCGGACTAGGGAAAAAGTGTTCAGGCAGGGGACGATGATTTCACCCCTGCCTGTTTTTGTGGGAGTCGTTGCTTGATCCAACCAGTCTTGACAACTTCTGCTGGGTCTTTATACTCAGACACTACCATGTTTCACGCTACTCACGACCGGACGCGCATCAGCACCATGGCCATGTGCATGTGTACCCGCGTCGGTCTGTGGGTTGAGCGTAGGAGCGGCCAGTAGAAAACAGCAACTAGCCGCAGAGATTCCTAAACGACCCACGGTCCCCGACAGACAGTGGGTCGTTTCGTTGTGAGTCCAAATTCAGACGGAAGAGGAGCAGCACACATGAGCGACAAGCCGGAATTTCACTTCGACACACTCGCCATCCACGGCGGGCAGGACCCCGATCCCACAACCAAGTCGCGCGCCGTGCCGATTTACCAGACCACGTCGTACGTGTTCGACGACGCCGACCACGCTGCACGACTATTTGCCTTACAGGAATTCGGCAACATCTACACGCGCATCATGAACCCGACGACCGATGTGTTCGAGAAGCGGATCGCTGCTCTGGAAGGCGGCGTCGCGGGACTGGCGCTGGCGTCGGGACAGGCGGCGGAAACCCTGATTATCACCACGCTGGCTTCGGCCGGAGATGACATCGTCTCCACCACCTCGCTGTACGGTGGTACCTACAATCTGTTTCATTACACGCTGCCGAAGCTAGGCATCACGGTGAAGTTCGTCGATGCCGACGACTTCGACGGGCTGCGCAAGGCCATCGGTCCCAAAACC
The DNA here is from genome assembly GCA_963758255.1 of uncultured Acidobacteriaceae bacterium. Lineage (GTDB taxonomy): Bacteria > Acidobacteriota > Terriglobia > Terriglobales > Acidobacteriaceae > DASRAA01. Next base: position 300,876 of record CAVWUX010000007.1, on the reverse strand, counting down.
AAAGCGTTATACACGGAGACGCTGGGCAATCCCAAGCTCGACATCGCCGACGTCGAAGAGCTGGCGAAAATCGCGCACGACAACGGAATTCCGCTGGTCATCGACAACACCACCCCCAGTCCGGCGCTGTGCCGGCCGATCGAGTGGGGTGCCGACATCGTGATCAATTCCGCCACTAAGTACATCGGCGGGCACGGCACATCCATTGGCGGGATCATTGTTGACGCCGGCAAGTTTGACTGGGCGGCGTCGGGACGCTTCAAGGACTTCGTCGAGCCTGATCCGTCGTACCACGGCGTGTCTTACACTGGGGCGTTCGGACCTCTGGCGTTCATTATCAAAGCGCGGGTGCAGGGATTGCGCGATACCGGAGGGAGCCTGTCGCCATTCAACGCGTTCCTATTGTTATTGGGTACGGAAACTCTGCATCTCCGCATGGAGCGACATTCCGAAAATGCCCTCAAGGTCGCGGAGTACCTGTCCGGGCATCCGGATGTGGAGTGGGTGAACTATCCGGCACTGCCCACCAGCAAGTACTACCAGCGGGCGAAAAAGTACCTGCCCAAGGGCGCCAGTTCATTGGTCACGTTTGGCATCAAGGGAGGCTACGAGGCGGGCAAGCGATTCATCAATGCGACGCAGCTCTTCAGCCTGCTGGCAAATATCGGCGATGCCAAGTCGCTGGTCATCCATCCTGCTTCGACTACCCACCAGCAGCTCAGCGAATCGGAACAGCACGAAACCGGGGTAACACCTGAGTTGGTGCGGTTGTCAGTGGGCATTGAAGACATTCGCGACATCATTGCCGACCTCGACAACGCGCTGCAGGTGGCAACAGGCAAGAAGGCCGTGACCCAGGTAGCAGGGGACTAGCGATGGGCGAGGAATTACAACCAACCCGGGAGGGCGACGTGACGTTTGCTCACCGAGCGCCCTTCCGCCTGGAGGCCGGAGGCTCGTTGCAGCCGGTGTCCATCCGCTACGCCGTGTATGGGGAGCTGAACGAACGGCGTGACAACACGGTGCTGGTGTGTCATGCCCTGTCGGGCTCGGCTCGCGCTGCCGACTGGTGGCCCGAGATGTTCTCCAACACCCCATCGGAGCCAACCGACGCGCGCGAAGGGGACTCCGGTGGCAGCGTCTTCGACCTCTCACGCGATTGCGTCGTTTGTACCAACATCCTGGGTTCGTGTTACGGCTCCAGCGGGCCCACCTCGATCAATCCCGCCACGGGCAAGCCTTTCGGCCCGGATTTTCCCGTTGTGACCATTCGCGATATCGTCCGCGCTCAGGCGCATGTACTCGATGAGCTGGGGTGAAGGGAATGCGCATCGTGATTGGCGCATCGATTGGCGGCATGCAGGCTCTGCAGTGGGCGGTCGATTACCCCGAGCGAGTCGAGCACTGCATCGCCATCGGCGCGGCGCCGCTGTCGGCGATGGGACTGGCACTGAACCACTTGCAGCGCAAGGCCATCGAACTCGACCCGAACTTCAAGGGCGGATGGTACGCAAATGGCGAGCAACCCGCCGACGGACTGGGCCTGGCCCGGGCCATCGGGATGTGCTCGTATAAATCTGCAGAGCTGTTCGAGGAGCGCTACGCGCGCAAGCCCAACCGCAACGGTGAAGACCCGCTACGGACAGTCGGAGAGCGCTACGACGTTGCCGGGTATCTTGATCACCAGGGAGAGAAGTTCGTCATGCGCTTCGATGCCAATGCCTACCGGGTGATTTCGAAGTCGATGGATACGTTTGAGCTGGGTCGTGGGTATTCGTCGGAGGCGGAAGCGCTGCAGCGCATCAAGGCGCACGTATCGCTGATCGGCATTTCGTCAGACTGGCTGTTTCCGGCAAAAGATGTGCGCGAGCTGGCGAAAAGGATCGAGGCGGCGGGCGCGCAATGCGACTACACGGAGTTCGAAACGCGCTCACGGCCACGACGGGTTCCTGGCCGAGATGGACGCGATCGCGGCCGTGGTCCATGGGCGTTTTCATGCGCGGCGCTTGGCTGTGGTCCAGAAGAACGCCGTCCGCAAGACGGGCGGCTGAGAGCCGCGAACCTAGACGATCCGAACGTCAGAGGTGAGCTGCTCGACGACCTCGATCAGGCCCATGTCGACGGCCCGATCAGTATGAATCCGCAGCAGGCGGCGAGCTTCCTCGATGCCTTGCTCCCGAATGGCATTACGTATGGCGCGGTCGTTCGAACGGTAGCATTGCCAGCGATTGCGACCAGCTTTCTTGGCTCCATACAGGGCGTGATCGGCCAGCGCCAGGCAATGGTCCCAAGTGAGCAATTCGGGATACTCCGAAGAAAACGGATACCGCGCCACCCCCAGCGATAACGACAGCGTCCTGTCGATCTCTCGAAAGATTGGCTGGTCTTCGTCCAGAATGGCACAGCGGAGTCGCTCCGCCATGAGCAGTTCTTCCTGGGCCTCGGTGACATGATCCAGAATCAGGAACTCCTCTCCTCCCCAGCGGGCGAGAAGCGCCGTGGCGCGCGCGTTCTGCCGGAGAGTATCGGCCGCTGCCTGCAGCACCTTGTCGCCCACGGCATGGCCTAATTCATCGTTAATCAGCTTGAAGTGATCGAGGTCGGCAAGGCAGAGTGCAAGATACCGCCTGGGAACTCCCGGCGAGTTTCGTATGCGCGCGCGCTGCAGTTCAGCGATCCAAGGTTGGATCGCCGAGTCCACGTGACGGCGGTTACTCAGCCCAGTTAAGGGATCGGTGATCGATGCCGTCTTCAGTTTCTCGACTGCGTTGCTTAACTCCGCGGTGCGCTGTGTCACCTGTTCCTGTAGTTCGCGCGTGTACTGCAACTGCTTTTTCTCCTTCTCGCGCTTAAGCAGATTTACCCGGTCGGCCAGGGCAAATGCGAGCAGAATGGTTTCCAACCCTGAGCCAATCTGGGCCGAATTGTAGGTCATTAAATTGAAAGGGACGAAGCGCAGGAAGGCGAAAATGTACAACAAGTTCCCGATCAATTGCAGCGTCCACGCTACAAGGAAGAAGCGCGCCGGACGGTATCCGCGAAGTAGAAAGACCACTCCAACGGCGGCGAAAAAGGTAGTGGTCAGCAGGCCATCAATGGCCAGCAGCAGCGTCGATATGTCCTGGCCCCCGAAAATTCTGACTGCGAACAACGCCAGGGTGAACAGGACGATCCCCTTGAGGGCGCGGTCCACCCACTTCGACTGGCTTCTAGTAGCCATGAACTGGCGGACAAAGAGGCTGGCAAAGATGATGGACAATGCAACCAAGTAGAAGGGCGATTCGGACTCGATAAGGGGATGTCGCGGCCACAAATACTGGAAGAAGAAACCTGTCCGAGTAATCCAGACCGAGCCAAAGGCCACAACGTATAAGGTGTAGTACAGGTAGGCGCGCTCGCCGATGGCGGCGAAGAGAATGAGGTTGTACAGCGCCAGTCCAAGGATGATCCCACCGTATATTCCTTGACCGAACAAAGCGTCTCGCCGGGTTAACTGGTTGGCGTCAAGTCGCTGGATTGTTCCTTCGACCTCACGTGCTTCGCCGTATTGTCCGGTGTCGCCGGCGAGGTGCAAATAAAAGGTGGTCACCTGGTCGGGCATCAATGGCAAAGGCAGAAGCAAGTAACTGGAGGCCAGTGCTCGCTCCGGCGGGGGCAGAGAAGTGCCGGTTTTCAATACGGAGATTTGGCCATTCTGATCGTAGTAGAGATCAGCCAGCGCCCAGCCTCGGGATAGCTCCAGCACCCAGCCGCCGGGCGGGAGACTCGTAGCCTGCACGTTCATGCGGAGCCAGTAGCCGCGGCACTGGTTCGAGGTGGGTAGCACGCCAAGCAACGGAACATACGTGCCAAGCTGGGCAGCCTCCAACGAGGTGTCGCCCCGGGGATCGCACATGACCTCGGTGCCCGAAGAGAGTGAGGCTTCACTGTGTGAGGGAGTGAGCGTGAGTGTGGGGCTATGAGAAGGTTCGAGAGTTAGGGCAGATTGTGTAACGACAACGACCCACAGCCCGAGTAGCAGGACGGCGCTGGCTCGGACATGTGCTACGTGGGACATACCAAGCGGCGAACGTTAACTCCTTTCACGGCATTCTCGGGGCCAACCTGTTATCAAGCTGATAACCAAAGGACCATTCAGTGTGTCAGATTCTCCTAATCTCGCCCACCCCACCATCGTGGTGTGATAGCCCAAGCCGGTGTCCGATTCATCGTGGGCCGACAATTTCGCGGGCGCCAGGGTTGAGGCTGCCTTGGTAGAACCGTCAGCATTTAAGATAGCGCTTTCAAGAGGTCGCTCATGTCTATCGTACGGTTTTTCATGCTGCTTTCGCTGGTGGTGTGGGTTGGAGGCATTGTCTTTTTTGCCTTTGTGCTCGCGCCGACCGTCTTCCATCCGGGAATCCTTCCCAGCCGCCAGCTAGCGGGCGCGGTCGTCAGCCGGAGTCTGGGAATTCTACATTGGATGGGACTTGCTTGCGGCATGGTGTTCCTGGTCACTTCGATGATCGACTCGCAGGTCGTCAACGGCGTGCCCGCGTTCTTCAGCGCGCGAAACCTGTTGGTCTGCGCCATGATTCTGCTGACCCTGATCAGCATGTTCGCCGTCTCCACCCGCATGCTGGATCTGCGCAACCAGATGGTCTTCATCGACAACGTGCCCCTAGACGATGCCCGGCGCGTCGAATTCAACCGCCTGCACATCTGGTCCACTCGTTTGGAGAGTACCGTTCTCCTGCTTGGGCTGGCGGTTATCTTTCTGACCTCGCGGCGTTTATCATAGACAGTTGGCGCCAGCGGAGAAGTTCGTTCCGGGCATCCGGATCAGCGGCGGAGGCGAAATCTGCTGGCTGCTTGGCTTCACGACGAGGCCGAAGCCACACCCAAATTGCATTCACCTGGCTCCCGTCCAGTTCAGTCACAGCTTACATGAGCAAAATAGAGGTCATCATCGTATGAAAACTGGAATCATCGGCCTGCCACAGGTGGGCAAGACCTCGCTGTTCGTGATGCTGACCAAGCAGTCGGTGGCGCATCGTTCTGGAAGTCCGCGCGAAGCCCATCTCGGCGTCACCAAAGTGCCCGACGATCGCCTCGATCGCCTCGCCGCACTTTACGAACCGAAGAAACTGATTCATGCCAGCGTGGAATATACCGACGTGGCCGCCCTCAGCCAGGAAGCGCTGAAAGAAACCACCTTTGCGGCCAACCTGCGTAACGTTGACGCGCTGGCCCACGTGGTGCGGGCATTCGAAGATCCATCGATACCTCATGTCGGGGCCGTCGATCCGTTGCGCGATATCAAGAATATCGACCTGGATCTCATCATCAACGACCTTGGCCAGATCGAGAAGCGCCTGGAACGTGTTGAAAAAGACCTCAAGAAGATGAAGACTGCAGAACTCGAGCGCGAACACGAGCTGCTCAAGCGCGCCAAGGAGCACGTTGAGAGCGAGCGGCCCCTGCGAGAGATGGAGATGACGCCCGAGGACAAGAAGCGCATTCGCGGCTTCATGTTTTTGAGCGAAAAGCCAATCCTCTACGTGCTCAACATTGGCGAAAGCGCAACGCTCAGCAAAGACCTGGAAGAGGCGGTGGCGAAGTACGGAGTCACCGAAGTTGCTTCGCGCCCCAACACTGGGGCTCTCGCGGTTTGCGCCAAGGTCGAAGCCGAGCTCGCGGAGATGAGCGACGAGGACGCAGCGGAATTTCTTGCCAGCTATGGCTTGCAGGAGAGCGGGCTGGTGCGACTCATCCGCAAGACCTACGAACTGCTGGGGCTGATTTCGTTCTTCACGGTGGGTGAGGATGAATGTCGCGCCTGGACGGTGGAGCGCGGCTCCAAAGCGGTCGAAGCCGCTGGCGCCATCCATACCGACCTGTCAAAGCATTTCATCCGTGCCGAAACCATTCACTGGGACCAGTTGCTGGAAGCCGGTTCGGAGGCCGAGGCCCGCGCGCGCGGCACCTTGCGGCTGGAAGGCAAGGAATACCTCGTGAAGGATGGCGACGTGATGCACATCCGGCACAGTGGCTGATGGCCGGGCCGGTCGATGTTGGGCGAGCAGGGCGCAAAGCCGGCGTCAGCGTCAGTCCAAGGGCAGCATGTATCCGGGAGTCCCGCTCAATCGTCCTCCAAAGGCTTGCACGTCCAGCGCAGCCATGTCCCACGAGATCCACGAAGCCGGAGTAATCTTGATCGTGACATCATCAAACGACGCGAACACGGGACCAACCTGAGGGTCCGACACCGCTTCCTCGCTTAGGTACCGGCGATGCACCCGGCGATTGATGGCCTGCGACTCCGTGCCTGAAATCAACTCCACCGCGCCCATTGCAGTGACGCCGCGCTCCTTGCCGGGCACGCGGACGTCCACCATCAAGGAGGCGTTCGGGCGCGCCGCGACATTGCGGGCTTTTCGCGTCCTGGAGGAGGTTGCCACATACAGGGACCCTTCCTCATAGAGGAACCAGACGGCCGTAAGGTGGATCATTCCGTCGGCATTCCGGGTTCCGAGGGTCGCAATGTGGCGTTGTAGCAAGAGTTCCTGGAAAGCTGGATCCAATGTTTGGGTTGGCAATCTCCCTCCACAAGCCTCCGTCATCTGGGCCGTGGTTCGATTTTCGCACGGCTCCTCGGAGTGCGGAATCATTCCTGCGTTCGGCAGCGCTGGGCCCGGACCGTAACGACTGTTAGCCGGCCTCTGGTCTGGTATCCTTCTCGCGCTCATGAATCCCATTGTCACCAGCATCGTGCTTGGCCTGACAGCCGCTGCCGCCAATGTCTTTGGCGGTACGGTCATCGTGCAAAGGACCTGGGAGCGTCGCTATCTGCGCTATTTTGTCGCTCTGGGCGCGGGGTTCATGCTGGCTACCGCCATGGTCGAAATGGTGCCCGAGAGCCTTGCCCTCGCCGGTCGCCAGGGCGCGTTGCTGATCCTTGTGGGCTATCTCATCGTGCATCTTTTCGAGCACACCATCACTCCACATTTTCACTACGGCGAAGAGACCCACGCCGATGAATTCGTTCACTCCCACAAGCGCATGTCGGTGCTGGTGGGATTGATGATCCATACTTTCTTCGACGGCATCGCCATTACCTCGGGTTTCCTGATCTCGAATTGGCTGGGATGGGTCATCTTCCTGGCGGTCTTCCTGCACAAGATCCCCGAAGGCTTCACGGTCACCTCGGTGATGCTGGCCAGCGGGCTCAGCAAGGGCAAATCGTGGTTCGCCTCGGTGATGCTCGGGATAGCGACGCTGGCTGGCGTTCTGACTATGGTCGTCGGACGCCATGCCGTTAGCTACGGATTGCCGGTGGCAGCGGGGGTCACTATCTACGTCGCGGCCTCCGACCTGATCCCCGAGGTCAATCGCGAGCCTGGCGTTAAAATGGCATTGGTCGTCTTTGTCGGAGTGGCATTGTTGTTCGTCCTCGACCACTTCGCGCACGTCCACTGAAAATCGACCTTGAATTGGCTGGTTTCTGCGGTACGATTGCCAGCATCATGGCAAATCGATCCCGCAATGTCCTAGCCATTTATGTACTCTGCAGCCTGCTGTCAGTCAGCGGGCTTGCAAAGCATAAGACTGCCAGCAGCCCTTCTTCCAGCGGCAACACGCCGGGTCAGTTCGACTACTACCTGCTTGCGCTTTCGTGGGCGCCGCAATTTTGCGCAACGAATCCTGCCGGGCGGACGTCGGCCGAATGCGATCCCAACAAGCACATGGGGCTGGTGGTGCATGGGCTATGGCCGCAATTCAAAAACGGTTCGTGGCCGCAGGATTGCAGCAGTACGGCGCCCGTGGCTGCCGAAACAGTCGATCACATGATGCCGATCATGCCGGGAAGTTCGCTGATCCAGCATGAGTGGGCCAAGCATGGCACCTGCAGCGGGCTGGCGACGCAGGATTATTTTGCCGCGATTGAAAAGCTTTACCGGGGATTGAAGATACCGAACGCCTTCAAGAAACCTGGCGGCAGCTCGCAGGCCGCTCCCTCCAGCATTGAGAAAGAGTTTGCCTCAGCAAACAACGCTCCGGTGGCGGCGTTTCGGGTGTCGTGTCCGCAGAATGAGTTCTCGGCAGTGGAGATCTGCCTGTCGAAAAGTTTGCAGTATCGGGCTTGCCCGGCCGACTTGAAAGAATGCCGCGCCAAGCAGATCAAGGTGCGGCCGGTGCCGTAGAGCCGGTGAGAGCGCTGATGTGGACGGTTAGCGACCGATGAGTCAAGTCGATGGTAGGGCCGGCTGGGATCGAACCAGCAACCCTCAGCTTAGAAGGCTGATGCTCTATCCAATTGAGCTACGGCCCCATCGTGGCAGGACGCGCAAGATCGCCCCGTCAGAAACCATTATCGCAAATCATGGCGCCGATGCGGCAAGGACACCAGTGACACGGCGGAGTCCTTCCGCCCATTGCGCTCGCGCCTCGCCCTCGTCAGTGCCATATCCCGACAGATAGAAGGTCACGTAGAAGCCGGGAACAGGGGATTCATCCTCGGGAGTCGCCGCATGAAGTGGGGTGGCTTCGCGGTGAAACCAGCACCTCCGCACCACGAACTCGCACGCCACCGGCACCGCGTCGTCGCTCGACAGCGCTCGCGCCATCGACCGGACCCACTGTTCATGCCGCTCGAAGGAAGAACGTGCGGCATTGTCGCAGGCGACCAGGTCGACATACGAGCACTGCTTAATGCTGGCCTCGTAGATGGTCTCGGCTTCGCCTAATTCCTCATCGAGCCAGATATCGCACTTGGCCGTCAGCCATGGCGACCGCGGTTGGTTGATAGCGCGCAAAAACTCGCCGAGTTCGGGGAAGTGCGTCGCCTCCGGTATTTCCAGCAAGCGCCCAGGATGCCTGTGGAGATCGATGTAGCGCTGCGATCCATCGGGCGACGACCAGGGAAACTCCAATGCCGGATCGTCGTCGGCGAGCTCGACCGACCAGTCGGCGTCCATCAACTCCGTGCCCACTTGGGCGCTTTTACGGGCTCTCCGCGCTCAATCTTCTGCACGAAGGCAATGGCCTGACGTTCGGCCCAGCGGCCATCGTATCCGTTCGGTTCGGCGAGAAAGGCGCAATGACCGCCGTGCGCCGTTTCGACGTAGGTGATGTGGGGATTTTGTTGCAGCTTCTCGCTGGTGTCCGGCAGCACGCGAATGAACGGATCGTCAACGGCATGCACGATGAGCGTAGGCACCGCGATGCGATCGAGCACCTGCGCCGAGGCGGCGCGCGTGTAATAGTCCTGGGCATCGTAAAAGCCGCAGTAGCGCGCCGTGATCTGGTCGTCGAACTCACGCAGGCTGCCCAGCCCCTGCAGATAACGGGTGTCGTAGCGCCCGGGATAAAGCGCCGCTTTGCGCTGGATGCGTTTCTTCAGGCCGCGCAGGAACCTCCACTCATAGATCCGGTTGGCGCGGTCGTGGAGCGCGTCGGCGGACGCGGCAAGATCCATAGCAGGTGAGATGCCGACCCCGGCCTTGACCTGCGGCGGGGCTTGTACACCCCATTCTCCCAGCAGCTTCAGAACCAGGTTGCCGCCCATGGAGAATCCCACGAATGCCACCCTCTGCAAGCTTTCTTCGCGAATCAACGTCTCCGCCACAACTCCCACATCGTCAGACATCCCGGAGTTGTAGAGCGTGGGTCCGAGCTGTTCGGTGCCTCCGCAGTTGCGCATATTCATGCGCACCACGCTCATGCCGGCACGCCATGCCTTACTGCCGGTTCCAATCACGTACTGCGATTCGCTGGACCCTTCCAGCCCGTGCACGATGATCAGCGTCGTCGCGTCGGGGCGTTCGTCCTGCCAGTGGCAGTGGCATAGAACCTGCACGTCGGGCTCGACGCGAATCAGCCGTTCTTCCGGCACGGGCAGTTCGTTGCGGCGAGGCAGAAAGTTGCCGGCAATGGTCTGGGCGTGTCCGCCGACGAAGGGACGTCGCGGCGCGAACGGTTCTCCGAAGTAGTCGTGCGCACCAGTGGTTTCAGCCGCGCGCAAGGGCTGCGACACGGCGGTCATCTCCTGGCGCACGGAACGTTGGCTGGATCGAGTGGATTCGTGTTGCTGCATCTATAATGTGGCTAGCACCAACATCTGCACTTATTGTAGGCGGAGAGCGGATTCGGTGTCGTGGAATGTTGTTCAGGAGCGATCATGCCGATATTTGAATATCTTTGCGCGGAGTGCGGTCACAAGTTCGAAGCCATCGTGTTGGGTGGGCAGCAGGCGGAGTGCCCCCAGTGCCACACCGCAAAACTGGAACAGCAACTGTCGACCTTTTCGGCGCACAGCCATGCCAGTTCAGTACCGGCGGCCGGTTGCGGTCAGTCCAGTTGCTGCATGAACACCGGTGGCGGCTGTTCGATGAATTAGAGGCGTCGCGAGGCTTGTTTTTCGAGAACTTTCGCGCGGCCTCCGGCGGCGATGGGCTCGCCCACGAATGCTATAATCGAAGATCTGCGGTGGGTGTAGTTCAGTGGTAGAACTCCGGACTGTGGCTCCGGCTGTCAAGGGTTCGAATCCCTTCACCCACCCCAAACCACCTTCCTAACGATCCCACAAATGCGTCGCTAGTCGCCTCCCCAGGAGAGCGTGGGGCAGGGCTATTTCTTGGCCGGACCTAGAGGAATCGTCGCCAGATCGATCCAACGCTCGCCTGTGCCCTTCACGAAGGTGATCCTATCGATGAGGATCTTGCGGCTATCTTCGCAACTGTCCCAGCGCGGGCGCGCCAATTCAACCACTTTCCGGACTTCGTCGACCGTATCCAGCTTGACGATGGTCAGGTGCGGCATGTAGGGCCAAGGCTCGCGGCACTCTAGCGCGCCGCGGTTGAGTTGCCCGTGCAATTCGCGGATGCGGTAGGCGCCGTGGGCCACGCGAATGAAGACCGTCGGGGTCGACGGAACGAAGGTCTCAACATCGCCCATGGTGACTTCGAAGGGAGCAGCGGAACGGCATATCTCTTCAAGCTGCTGGATGGCCTGGGCTTCGGTTCCGTGAAGTTGGCGGGGAGGAAGGATGGTGATGTGGGCGTCGGCATGGGTGTGCGCGGGATGCAATTCACGCCGCATTTCTTCTACGAACATACCGGCCGGACTGCGCACATAAGTCACGGCCGCGTACATGAGGCCCGTCATGAAGTTCGATTATACCGATTTGAGACTGAGCTCGTCGGGGCCTGCTGTGCCAGAGTTCAGGAGGGCGTTGGGGCAGGCGGAGGAACTCCTTGTGGCACTCCCGCGTTGGGGCACGCCCCCTCCAGCTCCGCAACCAGCTGACTAATATTTACGGCAGGTTACGATAACAATATTGCGAAGCATTGATTGTCCAAGTGCAACTCCTCGGAGTGTATAATTCCGCCGAACCCGGCGGTTCAAGCGATTTTCGTCCCAAGTACATAGTGCAGTTCTAAGAATCCTACAGCCCGCGCACCAATGAATGCCAATTCCGATCAATAGCTGCTAGGGGGATCACCAGAGCGAAGCACCGGGAGCCGGAAAAACTCAACTACACAGCAAGGAAACGCAGGCCGCAGATTGGCAATGGGGACCGAGAAAGCGGCCATGGCGGCCTTTGTATGTGAATGGAGAAGCCGGTTCTCAGGATAGTAACTTCGCAAGTAATCTTCTGATGATTACCAAAGTGTAGATCGAGCAATGTTAATAGGCCGGTGTTCACCTCGGGCATGGCATTCTAGCCAAGTGGCTACCCTGCGCCTTGACTAGGGGTTGCCTGCGGCTCGTGTGGAGTGCGTCGAGAAAATGCAGGATGGACATGCTCTTGTTTGGTTAAGTAAAGCTCTTATTGAAACTTCGAGATTTCCCGCGGTCTGGCCCGGCGTGGAAAAGACACTGCGTTGCTTGGGAACTAGAGCGCCGGCTATGGTCCGGTAACACAATAGCTGCCATTGCGGTTACGCGCTCCCGATGTTGGTTTGGCAAGTCCGACTTAATCTGACCAGAAAGAACACTGCGGAGGGCCTGACCGTGCCGGTCAAGAAAACAATTGCTTCTCTCTCATCGATATTCGTCTTGCTGGTTCAGGTCGCACTCGCTGTCACTGTGCTTGCGACATCTGCGTGGACCCAAACACCAGTTGGTTTGTGGAAATTTGATGACGGCTCCGGGACCAAGGCAACCGATTCCTCTGACTCAGGTCACACGGCATCTCTTATCAACGACGTCTCATGGATCACGGGAAAAGTCGACGGTGCGGTTTCCGCGAAGGCGGAAAACAAGCAATTCGCAACGATTCCCGCGATTGATCTCAGCGCAACCAATGCCGTCACCATTGCGCTCTGGTCGAATCGTTCCTACTCGACGGATGGCGGACATGTGCTGTTTGAGAGCACCACGAATTTCAACAATTCGACCAGCGGCTTTGTCTTCCTCCCCGACGACGATACCTGCCACGGTATTTCGGTCGCCCTGCACGGCAACGTGGGATACACCACTAACTGCTACAGCCAACCCTCTTCCGGAGTCTGGCACCACCTTGCAGTCGTGTTCGACAAGAGCCAGACAGGCGGAAACGAGGTGGCTTTCTATGTAGATGGCATATTACAAACTCCCATCCGGAATCTTCAGGCTTCAACGAATACAGACGACTTTGGCAATAATCCGATCTATCTTTTCTCGCGCGCGGGCACTACGTATTTTGATTCAGGCATGGTCGATGACTTCCGTGTCTACAGCAGCGCTCTGACGGCCGCACAAATCCAGCAGATCTATAGCGGCAAAATCAATAGCGGCAAGACTCTGGTGTCGCTTAAAGTTACCCCCGCCAACGCTTCGATCGCCTCCGGCGAGCAGCAGCAGTTCATCGCCACCGGCACCTACGCTGACGGCAGCAAGAAAGACCTGACCAGTTCGGCTAACTGGGCTTCCAGCACCGCCTCGGCAGGTACCATCAGTGGCCCTGGTTTAGCAGTCGCCGTTGCTGCCGGCAACACCACAATCAGGGCCACAGTGGGTTCTGTCAAGGGTTCCGCGGGCTTGATTATTATTGGGTCAACTCTGGTGTCGATTGCGGTAACGCCGGTCAATCCCTCGATCACCACAGGCCAGCAGCAGCAGTTCACCGCCACTGGCACTTACAGTAACGGCAGCAAGAAGGACCTCACCAGTTCGGCGGCGTGGAGCTCCAGTGCCACCTCGGTGGCCACCATCAGCAGCAGCGGCCTGGCCACTGCCGTGGCTGCCGGGAGCACCACGATCAAGGCGACATCGGGCTCCGTCAACGGTTCCACCACCCTGACCGTGACTGCTCCCACTCTGGTGTCGATTGCAGTCACGCCGGTCAATCCCTCGCTGAGCGTGGGCCAGCAGCAACAGTTCACCGCTACCGGCACCTATAGTGACGGCAGCAAGAAGGATCTGACGAGTTCGGCGGCGTGGAGCTCCAGCGCCACCTCGGTGGCCACCATCAGCAGCAGCGGCCTGGCCACGGCGGTGGCCGCCGGGAGCACCACGATCAAGGCGACCTCGGGCTCCGTCAACGGCTCCACCACCCTGACCGTGACTGCTCCCACTCTGGTGTCGATTGCGGTGACGCCGGTCAATCCCTCGCTGAGCGTGGGTCAGCAGCAACAGTTCACCGCTACCGGCACCTATAGCGACGGCAGCAAGAAAGACCTGACCAGTTCGGCGGCGTGGAGCTCCAGTGCCACCCCGGTGGCCACCATCAGCAGCAGCGGCCTGGCCACGGCAGTGGCCGCCGGCAGCACCTCCATCAAGGCGACATCGGGCTCCATCAATGGTTCCGCCAGCCTGACCGTGAGCGCTCCCACTCTGGTGTCGATTGCAGTCACGCCGGTCAATCCCTCGCTGAGCGTGGGCCAGCAGCAACAGTTCACCGCTACCGGCACCTATAGTGACGGCAGCAAGAAGGATCTGACGAGTTCGGCGGCGTGGAGCTCCAGCGCCACCTCGGTGGCCACCATCAGCAGCAGCGGCCTGACCACGGCGGTGGCCGCCGGGAGCACCACGATCAAGGCGACCTCGGGCTCCGTCAACGGTTCCACCAGCCTGACCGTGACTGCTCCCACTCTGGTGTCGATTGCGGTCACGCCGGTCAATCCCTCGCTGAGCGTGGGCCAGCAGCAACAGTTCACCGCTACCGGCACCTATAGTGACGGCAGCAAGAAGGACCTGACCAGCACTGCCACTTGGACTTCCTCCGCCACCTCGGTGGCCACCATCAGCAGCAGCGGCCTGGCCACGGCGGCGGCTGCCGGGAGCACCACGATCAAGGCGACCTCGGGCTCCGTCAGCGGTTCCACCAGCCTGACGGTGACCGGCGTCGTACAAACGTCATATACGATCTGGCAGCCAACCACGACCCCCGTTGTGGCCGACAGCGGCGATGGCGGTTCGGTTGAGCTCGGAGTCAAGTTCCGGGCTGATTACGCTGGTTACATAACCGGTCTTCGGTTCTACAAGGCCAATAAGAACGTTGGCACGCACATCGGCAATATCTGGACAACTTCAGGGAATCTACTCGGGACGGCCACGTTTACCAACGAGACCGCCTCAGGATGGCAACAGGTCTGGTTCAACAATCCCATACCGGTCGCCGCCAACACAGTCTACGTTGCTTCCTATTTTGCCCCCGCCGGGCACTACTCGGATGACGACGGTTACTTTGCGTCCAAAGGGGTCGACAATCCCCCGTTGCATGCGCTGGCGAACGGGGTTAGCGGAGCCAACGGGGTTTACGTCTACCACTCCACCTCGGCCTTTCCTACCACTGGCTATCTGTCGACGAACTATTGGGTTGACGTGGTCTACACGACATCATCCACCTATAGCATTTCCGGCACGATCAGCGGGGCGGGAGGTGCGGGGGCGACGGTAAGCATGACGGGAGCCCAGACGGCGACCACGACGGCGGACGCCAGCGGCAACTATACCTTCGCTGGGTTGGGGAACGGATCCTACATCATTACACCCAGCAATACAGGAGTGACTTTCTCCCCGCCCAGTCAGACGGTTACGATCAACGGCGCGAGCGTCACTGGCGTCAACTTCACGGCAACGCTGACCAATCCATTCAGCATTTCCGGCACCATCAGCGGAGCGGGAGGTGCGGGGGCGACGGTGAACCTGACGGGAGCGAAAAGCGCGGCGGCGACGGCGGACGGTAGCGGCAACTACAGCTTCACGGGACTGGCCAATGGCAGCTACACGGTGACGCCGAGCAAGTCGGGCTACAGCTACACTCCGGCGAGCCAGGCAGTGACGGTGAACGGGGCGAGTGTGACCGGGGTGAACTTTACCTCGACGGGGCAGACCTACGGCATCAGCGGCACGATCAGCGGGGCGGGAGGTGCGGGGGCGACGGTGAACCTGACGGGAGCGAAAAGCGCGGCGGCGACGGCGGACGGTAGCGGCAACTACAGCTTCACGGGACTGGCCAACGGCAGCTACACGGTGACGCCGAGCAAGTCGGGCTACAGCTACACTCCGGCGAGCCAGGCGGTGACGGTGAACGGGGCGAGTGTGACCGGGGTGAACTTTACCTCGACGGGGCAGACCTACGGCATCAGCGGCACGATCAGCGGGGCGGGAGGTGCGGGGGCGACGGTGAACCTGACGGGAGCGAAAAGCGCGGCGGCGACGGCGGACGGTAGCGGCAACTACAGCTTCACGGGACTGGCCAATGGCAGCTACACGGTGACGCCGAGCAAGTCGGGCTACAGCTACACCCCGGCGAGCCGGGCGGTGACGGTGAACGGGGCGAGTGTGGGGTCGGTGAACTTCAGCTCGGTAGTACAGTCGCACTGGGTGGACTTGTCGTGGACTGCCAGCATATCCCCAGTGATCGGTTACAACATATACAGGTCAAACACCTCTGGCGGTCCTTATAGCAAGCTAAACAGTACCCTGAACTCGTCCACCAGCTACAGTGATTCGAGCGTGCTAAGCGGATATACCTATTATTACGTGACCACGGCTGTCGACGCACAGCTCAATGAAAGCGTTTATTCAAACGAGTCGTTTGCAACCGTACCGTGATCCTCGGCATTGCCTTCCGAACGGCGTGTGCCGCACGATTTGAAACATGGCAGCCTGATTTCCCGCGGCTGCTCTGATCTCCAGTACAGCGGGATTTCTCACGCCCTGGTAGGCGACCTTGCGTGGATTCGGGTGCCAATCGAAAGCGCTGCTGGAGCTTTACGGCGTCACGGTGAGGTTGGCAGTCCGGGTCGTACTCTTGGTTGCGGAGATTGTAGCTGACCTGGTAGTTATCACCGTCCTCGTAGTGACGGTGAAACTTGCCGTGGTGTTGCCAGCCGCGACGGTGACGCTGGCTGGCACAGTGGCGACCGAGGTCAGATTGCTAGACAAAGTGACCACGGCGCCACCGGTTGCAGCCGGCCCCGAGAGTGTCACCGTGCCCGTGGACGGCGCGGGTCCCTTAACCGTAGTGGGATTCAAAGTCAGTGCGCTCAGCGTTGGAGCCGTGACTGTCAAAACTGCTGTGCGAGCGACTTTGTAGGTTGCCGTAATGGTGGACGAGGTGTTCGTCGCCACTGCCTTGGTCGTTACGGTGAAAGTGGTGGAGGTCGCATTGGCCGGTACCGTCACGCTCGTCGGTACCTGGGCTGCCGCTGTGTTGCTGCTCGACAGGGTGACAACCGCCCCGCCGGACGGAGCTGGACCTGTCAAGACTACCGTTGCAGTCGAGGAGGTCCCTCCGATCACCGAGGTGGGGTTCAGACTGACCGAGGTCAAAGACGCGGCCACGACGGTCAAGCCAGCTGTCCGAGTGACACCGTAGGTTGCCGAGATCGTCGGCGAGGCGTTGTTGGCCACAGCGCTGGTGGTCACGGTGAAGGTTGCGGTTGTGGCATTTGCCGGCACGGTGACAGTTGCCGGTACCTGGGCTGCTGCCGTGTTGTTGCTGGACAGAGTCACCGCGGCTCCGCCAGCAGGTGCGCGTCCGGACAATGTCACCGTTCCGGTGGAGGAAGTTCCTCCCATTACAGAGGTGGGATTGAGGCTGAACGCGTTCAAGGCTGGCGCCAGCACGGTCAAGCTAGCCGTCTTTACAACGCCATAGGTTCCAGTGATGGTCAGCGGCGCGTTAGTGGCCACCGGGGTGGTGGTCACGGTGAACGTGGCGGAAGATGCCCCCGCCGCCACAGTTACAGTCGCCGGTAACTGGGCCGCTGCGGGGTTGCTGCTCGACAGCGCGACCACGGCGCCTCCCGTCGGAGCGGGGCTGGTCAGGGTGAGCGAACCGCTCACCGATGTTCCGCCAATCACCGAGGTGGGATTCACGGCAATGGTGTTGAGCCTCGACGATGTCACCGTGAATGAGACGGTCTTGGTCGAGCCGTAAGTCCCGGAGATCGTCAGAGAAGTGTTCGAAGCGACCAAACTGGTAGTTACCGTGAAGGTGGCGGTGGTCGCATTCGCTGCCACCGTCACGCTCGCTGGTACCTGGGCCGCTGCGGGGTTACTGCTCGAGAGGGTGACGACCGCTCCTCCTGACGGCGCCGGCCCACTAAACGTCACGGTGCCGGTCGAAGTAGCTCCAGCCGGGACTGATGGCGGATTCAGACTGATGGAAGCGAGGGCTGGAGGAGTAACCGTAAGGGTGGCGTTCTGGGTTGTGCCGTAGGTTGCCGAGATGGACAGTGACGTGCTGGTGGCGACCGGGCTGGTGGTTACCGCGAAGGTAGCTGAAGTTGCATTTGCCGCCACGGTTACGGTTGCCGGAACCTGCGCGGATGCGGGATTGGTGCTGGATAGCGCGACCAGCGCACCGCCCACCGGAGCCGGTCCGCTCAGTGTCACCGTGCCAGTTGACGGAGTCCCGCCTTGCACCGACGCAGGATTGAGGCTTACAGAAGTGACGACAGGAGGCGTGACCGTGAAGCCGGCGTTCTGGGTTGTTGCCGTAGGTTGCTGAGATCGTAAGCGAGGTGGTGGCGCCGACTGGGCTGGTGGACACGGCGAAGGTGGTTGAGGTGGTGTTGGCCGCCACCGTCACGGTCGCTGGAACCTGCGCGGCGGCAGCGTTGCTGCTTGACAGGGTGACCACCGCCCCGCCGGCAGGAGCCGGCGCGGTCAGCGTGACCGTACCGGTCGCCGAACCTCCACCTTGCACCGATGCCGGGCTGACGGCGATGGAACTGACGGTCGGTAAGGCACTGAAGTCGACCGCCGGGACGTCGGCGCCACTTAGTGTAATAGTCAGGCTAGGCGGACTGAAGTTGAACCCCGTGTTGGTGGGCGTCACCGTATAGGACCCGTCCTGCAGACCGGTGAAACTGTAGTTCCCGGATGCGTCGGCGGTTGTGGTGGCGTTGGAAGTGCCGGTAAGGCTGACCGTAGCTCCGGCACCTCCGGTTCCGGTGATCGTGCCTGACAGGCTGTGAGTCTGTGGCGCCGAAGTGAAGTTCACGGTTGCATCCGTTCCGCTTACAGTGACAGCTTGCGTGGCCGGCGTGAACTGGTAACCCGCATTACTGGGCGTGATGGAGTAGCCACCGTTGGCCAGTCCCGAGAAGCTGTAGTTTCCGGAGGCATCGGCCGTAGTCGTGGCTGTAGAGGCACCGGTAAGGCTGACCGTAGCTCCGGCCCCGCCCGGCCCACCGATGGTTCCGGTGATCGAATAGCCTTGTTTGGACGAGGTGAAGTTCACGTTCAGTACGTGGGCGCTGTTGACCACGACTGTCTGTGAGGCAGGAGCGAAGGTGACGCCGGCTTGTGCCGGTGTGACCGTGTAGCTGCCGTTGGCGAGATTGCTAAATGTGTAATTGCCATTGGCATCGGCCGCAGTGGTGGCCGTGGCTGCTCCGGTTAGATTCACCGTCGCACCCGGTCCTCCGGGCCCACTTATCGTCCCGCCCACGCTGAACGTTTGCGTCCCGGCATAGATTACGTCAACCCAGTAATTGGCTGCCGAAAAACTCTGGGCCGGAAAAGTGGTGGTGGAGGAATATGCGAATACTCCATTGGATCCGTCTACTCCATTTGCCAGAGCGTGTAACGGCGGGCTATCGGTACCTTGCGATCCGAAGTAGTTGAGGTCTGCGGAGTAATGCCCCGCGGGAGCAAGATACGAAGCGATATAAGTGGTATCGGCGCTCACTGGGACGGGAGAACTAAACAATACCTGTTGCCAGCCGGATGGAGACTCGGCGGAGACAGTGGCGTTGGCTAGCGGTGAGCCGGTATCGGACCACAACGAGCCGACATGAGTGCCGGTATTGAGAGCAGCCTTGTAGAAGCGGAAACCTACGATGTATCCGTCCGCGTCCGCGCGGAACTTCACCCCAACGTTTATTGGAGCAGGGTCGCCACTATCGACCAGCGTGGGAACGGTTGAGTCTGGCCAGACGGTGTTGCAGGGACAGTTCTGTAAGGTATCGAAGTTGACGCCTGTAACGTCCGTTCCCTCCAAGGTGACTGCCTGAGTAGCAACGGTGAAGGCAAAACCGTTTTGACTGGGTGTAACCCAGTAGACCCCGTTCGCCAACCCAGTGAAACTGTAATTGCCCGCGGAATCGGCAGTAGTCACTACGTTCGCAGATCCTGTGAGAGTCACGGTGGCATTGGGCGCGCCGGCCCCGGAGAGCGTCCCACTGATGGCATGAGTGACGCCTGGAGTAAACAGCACGTCAACCCAGTAGTTGCTTGAGAGGTAGGAGTCGGTGGGGAACGCGGTGGTAGAACCATAGGCGTAGACGCCATTCGGGCCATTTACGCCGTTGGCCAAGGCGTGCAACGGAGGACTGTCGGTCCCGGTCGAGGCAAAGTAACTATTCGTGCCGGAGTAGTGCCCGGCCGGAGCCAGATAAGAGACGACGTATGTAGTGTTAGCATCTACGGCGATAGGCGAAGCAAAGAGGGCCTGCTGCCATCCAAATGCCGATTCACTACTGAACGTAACACTTCCAAGTGGCGTGCCGGTGTCAGTCCACAGAGTTCCCAGATGAGTTCCAGTGTTGAGGGCAGACTTGTAGAAGCGTATGCCAACAATGTACCCGTCGGAATCGGGTCGGAACTTGACTCCAACATTGACCGATTGAGGGTCCCCAGCGTCGCTCTGGGAGGGCGCCGACGATCCCTGCCAGATGGTGTCGCAGGGCGCGCAGTTGGGCATGGTATCGAACGTGATCCCGCTGACGTCGGAACCGTCCAGGGTCACGGTTTGGCTCGAGGTAGTGAACGCGAACCCGGGTTGGCTGGGTGTAACGACATAAGTTCCGTCGGTGATGTTGGTGAAGGACCAGTTGCCGGAGGCGTCCGCGATGGTAGATGCTGACGAGCCGCCCGTAAGCGTGACAGTTGCGCCAGGGCCACCTGGCCCGGTCACGACGCCCGAAATGTTATGGGGAGGCGCCGGCATGAAGAGGACATCTACCCAGTAATTGGTTGCTCCATAACTGCTGGTTGGGAAAGCTGGAGTGGGACCATAAAAATACACCCCGTCCGGTCCGTCAACGCTGTTCGCCAAGGCGTGCAACGGTGGGTTATCCATTCCCGCACCCTGGAAGTATTGGTTGTCGGCCGAGTAGTGTCCTTGGGGCGCGAAGTAAGAGGCTACGTACGTCGTATTGGCAACCACCGGCACGGGACTGGTGAAGGCGACCTCTTGCCACCCGGACTGGCTTTCGTTGGTGAAAGTGGCGCTTCCTAAAAGAGTACCTGTGTTGGACCAAATGTGGCCTATGTGGGTGCCGACGTTCGAGGTGGCCTTATAGAATCGAATTGCCTGGATGTGTCCCGAGACCTCCGACCGGAACTTTACGCCCAGTTCGACCGAGCCTGGGTCTCCACTATCGATCAGCGCGGGTGTTGCCGTTGGCTGCCAGATGCTGGTGCAGGGACACACCTGAGCGGTGAAATCCAAACCAATCACGTCGGAGCTGGTAAGGGTCACAGCCTGGGTGCTGGGCACAAAGATGTAGCCCGCCTGGGTGGGGGAAACAAAGTAGGAACCCGGGATGAGCCCAGTAAAACTGTAGCTCCCCGAAGAGTCTGCGACTGTGATTAGAGATGCGGGTCCGGTGAGACTGATAATCGTACCGGGTGCTGAGGTGCCGTTGATTGTTCCGGAGATGGTGAGCGGATTGGTTGCCGCCGCGCTGAAGTTGATGTTGCTTACCGACAAGCTGTTGATCGTGACCAACTGGCTGGCGGGAGTAAAAGTCACGCCTAGATTGCTGGGAGTGACGGTGTAGGTTCCATTGATCAGACCGCTGAAGCTATAGTTGCCCCCCGCATCGGCAGTAGTGGTGGCATTTTCTATGCCGGTGAGGGCCACAGTCGCTCCGCCGCCCCCGATTCCGGAAATGTTTCCAGAGATGTTGAACGTGGACCCACTCACAAAGATAATATCGACCCAATAATTCGTCGCGGAGTACGTGTTGATTGGGAAGGCTCCGGGGGTCGAGGTATAAACATAAACCCCATTGGGGCCGTCCACTCCGTCTGCCAGGGCGTGCAGTGGCGGATTGTCGTAGCCTGTGCCTTTGAAATAGCCTTTGTCAGCCGAGTAATGTCCGGAGGGGGCGAAATACGAAACAACATAAGTGGTGTTGGCGGTCACCGGCACTGGACTGGCAAAGAGCACGTCTTGCCAGCCAGAGCCGCTCTCGAAGGAGAACGTGGCCGTGCCCAGCAGGGTCCCGTTGCTCGACCACAGGTGACCCACGTGGGTCCCGGTATTATTTGCTGACTTGTAGAACCGGACTCCCGAAATCACTCCGTCATTGTCGGTGCGGAACTTTACTCCTACTTCAACGGAACCGGCGTCTCCGCTATCGACCAGGTGCGGAACCGGGGACGAACTCCAGATCGAGCACGGACAAACTTGCGGGTTGACGGTGACCGGCACACCTCCGGAAGGATTGCCTCCGCTAGTCTGAGGATCTTCGAGGTTGGCACTGTCATCGACGGCGCGACTCATAAGGTAGGCCGTTCCGACCGCATTCGGTATCCAAGAATATGACCAATTGCCGCGGCCAACCGCTGAATGCCAAGTCTGTCCACCGTCAGCGGAAACCTCAACCCCAGCCACTACGCCACCGCCTGAGTCTGCCGCCGTGCCGGATATGATGACCGGGGCACCGGTATTGACGTTGGCGTTGGGGGCGGGAGAGGTAATCGTGGAAACCGGCGCGGCGCTGTCCGTAGACTGACTGGCGAGTTGCAGGCCTGGTTGAATTGTGGCGGGTTGAATCCCCATGTCGGCGAAGAGATTTACTGTAGCCTGCTGCATTCTGACGTCCGGGTTGGGGTCGATGTCGCCGTCGTGGTCGCTATCGAGTCCCCACGACCACTGCACCGTGCCAGCCCCAAACACGAGCGCTCCACTCGCTGCCCGATACATGGTCAGATGGTGAGTGGCCGTGCCAGCACCGTAGATGCCTCCATAATCCAATAGGTAATCGGTCGTGAGGTCGTAGGTAGCCGTGGACATGTGGAACAGACCCGCCGGACGGTACTGATTTTCCGGGTCAACATCCCACTCATACCCAAGTGTTCCCGGCGGAAGCGTGGCGACCTGATTTCCAGTGAGCGAGCCGATACTAGTGTTTCGCCACAGCCGCATCGCGCCGTCGGCCGCGGGGACTTGTATCGACAGATCGGTATTGTCATCCCCGGGGCCATTGACCATGAACAGAGTTCCGGTGAGGCCGTTTTCCGGGCGGCCGCCATCGGCCGGAGGAGACTTCGAAGGATCACGCCAAGTGCCCGTCCAGGTAGGTGGATCCAGTGGATCTACGGCGTCGCCCAAGGTTTCTTTGTAGCAGACGATGGTACGGAACGGCGTGTTGCTGCCATCGATGCTGCTCTCCCATCGAGTCTTCCAGAACATCTCGTTACCGCTGAAGAAAGCCAGGTTCACGCCGGCGTCGCGGGCGGCCTGAACGTTGGCGCGCTGAACCGTGTCCCAGTACTCGTCGTGGCCACTGGACATGAACATCCTGTGGTTCAGCAGCAGGCTGCCGTTCCGGGCAACGTCGATGCCGCTGATGTAACTGACGTCATAACCATTCGCCTCCAGCCACCGGATCATCGGATATTCAGACCAGAAAATGAAGTTGTTGGCAGCAAACTCCCGGGTATTAAACGGACGGTTGAAGCTAACTTTGTGCGCCCGAGTCGAGAGATTGAAGATAGTATCTCCGTAGAGACTGTGTCCGCCGTAGTTGTTATAGGCCTGCCAGGTCAAGTCGGAGGTCTGGTAGACGATGTCAGAGTGGCTGGCATCATCACGCACCACAAACGGGACCAAGCTATCCCCACCGGTGTCTCGTCTCAGCAAGTGCGCAAGATAGACGCCAGGAGTAGCGTTCGCTGGAACCTGCCAGGAAGCGGAAACTGACCAGTTGCCGCAGTCCACCAAGGACGTTGCATTGTCAACGATGCATGCTGGTTGCGTTTGGGGGAGCTGCGCGCTGGGATTGACCACGGCGATTTTGCGTGAACCCATTCCACCGTAATAGCCGAGACGGTAGATTTCGACGACATAGTTGCTCGAGTCCGTCTTCACCTTGAAGCTGATGGTCTGGCCGACACTGACACTCATGTCGGTGGCGAAGCCCTGAATGGTAGGATCGCCGCTTCCCGTGATCTGCCAATCGCTCTCCGGATTGCCCGGCAAACAGTTTTCGGCCTCGATCGGATTCCTGGGGCTGCTGCAGCTGGCGTGCGCTGTTTGCGGGAGCGCGAGCGATGCCGCGAGCAGCATTCCGGGAAGGACGAGCCAGGCAAATCGGTAGTAGGGGCTAGATTTGGAGGTCATAATCACTCTCTTTCTGATTCAGAATTCATGTGCGGGCGACAGGGTCTGATGTGGCAATCCGGCACTTGAAGACGCCTGACGATTAGGGCCCATTCCGGAGTTCGGATCCCAGGGCCGATACAGGTGGAACGATTTTGGGTCGGGTTCGCCGAACGACGTAAGTTGGCGAGAACCCCGCAAACCCCGCTCGACTGCAGGCACTATTGCAAGATGTCTTCCCAGGCACCTATCAGTTACAGCAGACGGGCCGGTTTCCAGCAGGTATCAAGGGAGAGCCGTCACGCCTTCCAATCGCAACTGACAAACGCGGTCGCAGTGAACATTCATAGCATGGACGTCAGGCAAGTCATGCCACCGCGCAAACGAGCAGACTTTCGTTGGTGCGATTGGTCTGGCGAATTTGTGTCGCCCAAGCCGGCGCTCTCAAAGTCGGACGCGGGCGGTCGCTCGATCAACCGGAAGCACCGGTTGCCTCGGACGTACCAGTTTGTCCACCAGCTCCAGGTATTCGTGTTTCCTGACATCCCAATTGTTCTGTCGGACGAACTCGTCGCCACGCTCGCGTAGGGTGGCGCACTTCGCGGAATTTTGCACCAGATCAAGGACATTGGCGGCGAGATCTTCCGTGTTTTCAGACTCGAAAAACCGAACCAGTCCTTCGCGGAAGTAATGCTGATCAATGCGCGTATTCGAAGCGATGACGGGCACCCCCATCGCCATGAACTCCAGAATTTTTGTGCTGAAGGCTTCGTTACCAAATGAGTCCGTACGCTTGGGCACTACCCCTAGATCGATGTTGGCCATGTTGCGGGCGATCTCCTCGATCGGGACCAGGCCGGTGATGGTAACGCGATCTTCCAGATGAAACTCCCGAACCAGGTCCTTGAGTTTTTCGCGATCCGGACCATCTCCGATAATGAGAAGCTTCAGGCTGGGCGCCTTCTTTCGCAGCAGGACCATCGCGCGGATCGCCACGTCGACCCCCTGGTGCCAATTAAGAGTCCCGGGATAGCACATGATGAAGTCGTTGTTTTCAGCGGCCGCACGCGGACGCCGATAGAAGATGGCGGGATCCGGGTAGTTGATGATGGTTGTGCACTTTCGGGGCGGGACGGACCGCCGGGTCAACTTCGCGTGCCATAGATCGTTCGAGATAATAACGTGGTCCGCATAAGCGGCTGATGCCTTTTCGACGAGGCGCAACAACTGATAGACGACCGATCGCTCGCCGACGCCAAATTTGCTGGCGTAGAATTCGGGTACGATGTCGTGAATATCGAGAATCACCCGCGCCCCCAGCAGCTTTGGGACCAGAGTGGCAAAGACTTGGAAGTCCGGGACGGAATGCACATGCACCAGGTCATAACCAGCTTTGTGGTGACGGATGGCCAGCGTCCAAGCGGAGCGCAGGAAGAACTTCATCAGCCGGGACAGGTGAGTGACCGGGCCCTTTTCATTCCGCTCGCGTTTCTGAATGCGATAGACGTGCACGCCAGCGAGAAGCTCGAACGACGGCTGCCCATCCCGCCGCAACGCAATCACGTCGACCTGGTCGCCACGCCGGGCGAGCGTTTCGGCGTAGCGTCGCACCCGGTTATCGCTCTCGTAGAACGAGTACGCGACCATGCAAGCTCTCATGTTCGAATGTCCCCCTGATGCCAGTGATCCTGTGGACGTCTCGGTTCGGCCCCGCGGCTTGAAACTGTGGAGCCAAGGCCAAACATAACGGTGGCCGTAGAGCCTGATATCGCCTGACTGCCGGTGCGGTTTTCTAGCACTGTGATCCGCGTTTGTCGGGTAACTACTTCGGGTTGGTTGCCTAACGTAAGCAACTTATGAACCATACACTTAGCCCGTCCGAACATCGGTTACCTTTGTAACTTGACCGCTGGGGAAGCCTCGAATAGACTCTCGCTTTGTATCCTTGAGCGCGGCTCATTGCCGAATACAGGACTTGCAAAGAATCCCTCATTTGGTGGTCCATGAATCCATTGTCTGCACCGGCCCGTGTAATCGTGTTCGTCCTGTCTGTGGTGAGCTTTTGCTCGGCAGACATCTACATTGCTCAAAACGCCTTAGGCACCAACACGGGCGCGAGTTGCGCGAACGCGCATTCCGCCGCCTGGTTCAACACCGCGGGTAACTGGGGGACAGGAAGCAATCAAATAGCAGCTGGCACGACCGTCCGCGTTTGCGGGAACATCGCGACCGCGCTTATGTTTCAATCGTCGGGAACCGCAGGGAGCCCGATCACACTGTTCTTTGAACCGGGGGCGACGATGACGACCTCGGTTTGGAGCACCGCCATCACCATGAACAACAAGAGTTACGTCGTCATCGACGGTGGTGTTCCCTGTGGGCCGTCAGGGGGGGCATGCAATGGGTATATTTCCAATACGAATAATTCCACCAGCGGGAGCCACAGCCCCAGCAATGGCATCAGCGCGAAATCCTGCAATAACTGCGAGATTCGCAACATTGGCATCTACAATATCTACGTGCATACGGGAAGCGGCTCAGAAGTCGACCAGACGCAGGTCAACTGCATCAATTTCAACGGGAACAACATCAGCATTCACGATTCCACGATGCATGACGCGGGGTGGTGCCTTCTGGAATCAAGCCAGAACCCGAATGACAGCAATATCGACATCTATAACAACAATATTCACCACATCGATCACGGCTGGGCACTAACCCTCTACGGAAACAGTAATCTACAAGGACCAGATGCAGGCCCCTTTTACTTCCACAATAACCATATCCACGACTATGCGAACTGGGATACCAGCGCCAATTCTTACCATCACGATGGGATCCACTGTTATGCGACTCCTTCCGGCAATACTTCAGGCGCGCATCATGTTGGAACCTGGATCTACAATAACCTCTTCGATGGTGACCCTGGGCAGAACCTGACCGGTCACATCTTCATGGAGCCGGGAGTTCAAACGGATGGGAGCGCGACCCCGTGCGCGGACCCTACCTCCCTCGAATACTTTTTCGGCAATGTATTCATCATCCCCTCGGGGCGTTCCGATCAGAATGGGATCATTAATTTGGGAGCACATTCCAGTACCAAACCACTGCAGGGAGTCGTGTTCTACAACAACACGATCATTGGTAACGATACCAGCACCGGCCAGGGAACCGTGGGATTAAATCTTAATAACGTGATCAATGGCGGCTCTGGAGTCCAGTTCAAGAACAATATCGTCGGTGGAGCCAACTACCTCTTAGGCGGAGTCAAGAGTACTGCTACGGACTACAACGGCTATATCAACTGTATCAGCTATAACTGCTGGAATGGTACGTCGAACTTCGCAACCTGGCGATCCAGTTGCGGATGCGACGGGCACTCCGTCAACTCAATTTCGAACATGGGTGGCGTATCCGCAACGACGGGCGCACTGCAGACTGGATCTCCCATGATCGGAACCGGGACAAATCTGACAGCTGCGGTGTCGAGTTGGCCAGCGGCCCAACAGCAAGCTCTGATCGCCGACCAAAATCAAAACAGTCGCGGCGCAGGCAATTGGGACATCGGCGCACTGAGCTCGATTCAATCCACCCAACCTCAGCCTCCGACAAATCTCAGCGCCGTGCCTCATTAAGGCCTGCGGAGCATTGTTGGAACAGATCGCCGCGCGAAGCGGACAAGAAATCTTCTCTACTGCTAGCCTGCTGCGGACAGTCATGCTTATCCGATAGGGTTGGACCTGTGGCGCGCACACCTTTGCAAAGTGCGGCCCGAGATCACTCGAGATACGCCCTTCCCAGTAGACCACGTAGCCGTTGTCTCTGCTCATTCTGGAGGTACTGGACTAAGTCCTGCGGGACAAGTATAGGCTCTCTCGACAAATATGAGCTGAAAAACCCATAGAGACGCAGTAGTGCGCCGATGCCACGTGGGGTTTCATTAATTCTTCGCAGACACTTTAACAACTCAAATGGGATCAAGCTTCCAAGCGAGTAATCCATCCTCCCCTGGCGCACTCTTCCGCGTAGAATACCCTCCGCTCCGGAAGTGGGTCGAAGATGGTTCACCTGGAGGTCAGGAAAGGCTGCCACTTTCCACCCTAACTGGCGGGCGCGGGCCTCAGCTGCCCAGTCTGGTCCCCCGTACCTCAAGGCCATGTAAGGACCAACGGCTTCGAAACAGGCCCGACGGAAGAATTGAACGGCATGAGGCACCGAGGACGTTCGATTTCCAGAGCGGCTCCGAAAGACCCCATGCGATTCCTCGAAAATGAACCCTCCTGCACAGCCGAGTGCATCATCCGATGCGAACCGCCCTAACAGACTTGCATAGTATCCTGGCCCAAAACAAACATCGGCATCGAGGTTCCCGATGAAATCAAACGTGGACGTATTGAGCATCCGGCAGGCGGCGTTTATGGCCATCACCTGCG
Organism: uncultured Acidobacteriaceae bacterium; assembly: GCA_963758255.1. Taxonomy (GTDB): domain Bacteria; phylum Acidobacteriota; class Terriglobia; order Terriglobales; family Acidobacteriaceae; genus DASRAA01. The sequence continues at coordinate 272,688 of CAVWUX010000007.1, read as the reverse complement.
CAGCGAAATTCCGGGGATGCTCTTCAGTGATCCGTTCCAGCACGATGAACGGGTGTCTGCGAGCGTACGATGCGACAATCTCGTCGGTGCGATCAGTCGAACCGTCGCTCATAATTATCCATTCCAGGGGTTGCACGGTTTGGACAACTACAGACTGCAGAGTCCGTTCGATGTACTTCTCCTCGTTGTAAGCCGCGGTGACCAGCACGTACGCGCCGGCAGGCAAGGATCGATCGTTAGAGCTCATAACCAGATTTGCGGCCTTTCTGTCAGCGCTGGCGGCCCGAAGCACATATGAAAAATACGGGCCGACGCCGAGTGTCGGGCGTGGCCAGTTCCTGCGGGACTGGAGTGACGGCCATAAATAGTGCCGTCGATGGCTGGTTCCAACGTTAGTCCTTATCTGCCGTCGAGAATTGGCCGCCAGGCTCCAGTCAACCAGGCCATAAGCCTCCAACTGCGCTTTATCTTGCTGACCGACTCGGCCCTACGCTCTACAGACACAAGGCAGGCGGCCGAATGAGCAATCACACGAATTAGGTGATGAATGACCAAGATTCCGCAATACGTAGCGGTTTGCCGTGTCCCGTGGTGCTTCCTCCAATACTGAAGATTGGCTCGCTGCATCTCTACGTAGAATCGGACGGGTGCGGCGCTGGAACTTGCCGCACCGTAGTGCAGCGCCCGGGCCCCGGCGTAAAATACCAGCCTCCAACCTGCTTTGCGAAAGCGACGGCACCAATCCAGGTCTTCGCCGTACATGAAGAAGCGTTCATCGAGCAAGCCGACTTGCTCAACCGCCTCGCGCCTGATGATCCAGAACCAGCCATTGAGCACTTCCACATCGGAAGTGTAATCATGAGAGAACTCAGCCATTAGCTGTCCGCCACAAAGTTGGGAGAGCAACGGCAAACGATCCAGCGCGAATGCTCGACAAAAGGCGTTGGTGAGCGAAGGGAGCCGCATGGTGGATCGGTGCACAGCGTGGTCGACCCCAAGCATCTGCGGACCGGCAACTGCCACGTCGGGGTTCGCTTCCATGTAATCGAGCAGCGCCGACAGGCAACCGGGAGGAAGTACAACGTCCGAATTCACCAGGCAAAGATACTTTCCTCGGCTGAGCCGGATGCCGATGTTGTTCGCTTTTGCGAAACCGAGATTTTTCGTATTTCTTGTTACCGAAAATTCCGGAAATGCCCGGGCCACCAGGTCCGGAGTTCCGTCCGTTGACGCGTTGTCAACAACCAAAACCTCAGTTGGAATGTCAGCACTCAGAGTCAGCGAGTGCAAGCATTCTTCCACGTATCGCTTGCCGTTCCAGGTTACGATGATCACCGAAGAAACCGGCGCGTCGACTTTTCGTGTGGGTGTTAACGAATTCATTGGAGCCAGCGCCACTTCCGGTCCGCTGAGGCGGAGTTGCGAAGTGAATATCGAATGTTACGTAAAATCGTGCTCAAGCCAGCGGGATTGCCCATCGTTGGCATCGTCCCAGATACCCCACGCCGGCTTTGCCTCGCTAGCGTCAGCGACGGGTTCTATCAATTTCCCCGGCCGTAAGGTGACGGCTGCAGCAGTCATCGCCAGTTCTGCAAACCATATGAATTGGCTCTGATCGAAATATGCGATGCCAAAGAATGCCACCGCATGTACAAAGAGCAGAGTGCCAAGTACCCACATGAGCCGCTCCAGGACAGGGTCTTCGCTCACCGAGGCCCGGGCACGGCCCAATTGCCGGAAGGCGACCACAAAAATCGCCACGAACAAGATGAAGTTGACCAGACCACCTTCCGTCCCCGCCGCAACGTATGAGTTGATGGTGTCCCACATGTCCCAACCCCAATTCGAGGTGCCACGGATCCCCACCAACCACCATTCGGAAAAGTGGCGAATGAACTGGTCGACCAGGATGTAGCGGTGGTATCCGGAGGAAGAACCGGTCAAGTCGATCCTGGCAAGCAGAGCCCAGACCGGGGCCTTCATGACCATGTGAACGGACACCAAGATGAGCAGAACGCTCCACCGAATCAGCCGCAAATGTCGCCGCAGCGGCCACATGGAGAGACCGAACACTCCTGCTGCCAGGATCAGAATTCCGGTGCTCGACCTGGAGCACAGGCCAATTGCAACCGACGCCAGCACACCCGTAGCTGCGGTCCATCCATTCCGTCCTGTAATCCACCAGAGACCAAAGGCCAATGGCATGAGGGTTGCGCCAATAGCGCCGGCGGTAAGAGGATGGACGAAAGTCCCTTGCGCTCGAATGGATCCGTCACGGATCACTGAACTGGCTGGTATGCCCCCAAATACAGAGAACACATTGTGTCCGGTTGCCTGTTCCGCCGACATGCCCAAAGCTACGAGCGCGAAGATCAACACCAGTATCTTAGTGGCGCGCTCGAGATCATCCGCTGTTGTGAGGAAATGGCGCATGAAGAAGTAAGTGCCACAAGCGTTAAACAAAAATCCGGCGCGGTTGATGATTGATCCCGTGTCCAATGACCAAAGCAGAACATACATCACAGAGTTAGAGATGCAGTAAAGTAGGAAGACTGTGTCGATCGGCGTCCACGTCATTCTGCTTGCCGACGAATTCAGCCGGGTTTGTCCTACTCGAATCCATCCAACGAGAATGAGAATCCTTGACATCGTCAAGTGGATACCAGCCAATACAAACTGCTGGTCGATGGGTATGAGGGCGCTGGCCACAAGCATCGGAATGAAAACGAACCGTCGTGGCAGACAAAGGATCAGCAAGGAGGCGACGAACAGCAGCAGCAGGCTGAGCGGGCTGACGGCTGTCTGGCCTCCACCGCCAAAAAAATGTTGCGTGTCGTTCCCCATGAGTGTGACTGCGGTGATGCCAGGTCGCTACCCAGCGGATTTCGGCTTCCGGAATACGGCTTCGATGATCGAGCCTTCACCGGTCAGGCCGATTAGCATGTTCACGATTGGTAATACCGTCAGTCTTAGCCCTTTACGCATCACGCGCCAAGCCAGACGGGGGTCGCCGGTGGCCGCAAGACTGGGCCGCTTGACTCCGGCCTTCCGCAGAATATCGTCCGTGAGATAGCCCATGCTGTGTTCTACAAATGAGACTTTCCTCGTGGTCAGACTTTCTTCCTCAAGGCCGCTCGACTTCGCGAGCTGGCTGAGCGAATTCGGTGAGAAATGGTAGAGATGGCGCGGCAGCTCCAATGGGTACCAATATGATTTGAAAATCCTCGTCTCGGCGGCTTCGATGTTGGGAACGTGCAGACAGAAGATGCCGCCGGGATTGAGCCAATCGCAGACCTTGGCCATCACTTCGCGCGGTGAATACATATGTTCAAAAACGTGGAAGCAGGTAATCACGTCAAAGGTGTCGGGAGGAAACGGGGCACGTAGTATGTCGTCTGCCAGAACGGTGGCGTCGGTCCGGCTACGCGCCACGTGGGCCGCTTCACTTGACATCTCGATCCCCCAAAGGTTCCACGCTGAACCGCGCAGGCATTGCAGGAACGAGCCCGAACCACATCCCAAGTCGAGCAGCCTGCCGCCTTGGCGATACCGGTGCACAGTATCGACGGCGCCTTGCCAATGCTCCCGGGAGTCAGTCTCCTTCGCCTTCCTGATGAAGCGGTCATATTCCGGGCCATAGTGACGTTCCATTTCAACCGGCGCAGGCGGGTCGGTGAGCCAAACCAAGGAACACGATGAACACTGAACAAGACGGTACAGAGCCGGTCGTAGAAAGAACCGGTCGGGAGCCGTCATGAAATCCTGAGTCGATTTGCTTCCGCACGAAATACAGGGCTGCACCGCAGCCAGATGGGGTACCCTAGCCCTTGGACTGGAGTCGTGGGCACCAGGCACCGGGAGGTGCTCATGATTGCTGCCAATCCCGTAGTAGGTAGTGGGCATAGACGAAGAGGTTCACGGTAGAGCCGCTCGACGCTGCGGGTTGCGGTTCCAGGCGCAGCGCCGCTGAATCGTTAGGCCATGAGCAAGCGGGCTACGAGTTAGCGCGCAACCGAGGCGACGGCGACGATTTCGGATGACAGCAAAGGCTCCAGAACGCCGCCGCTGGCGTCGCACAAGGTCTTCATACGGACTGGCACAACATCGGCAAAACGATCAACCTTGAGCCCCGCACTGCGCAGCCAGTTGCGAATCCGCCGATGGGAGGTGAAGTGAACGCCCGACCTCTCATAGTCGCCCAGGAAACGGTGCGAGTTATTGCCGAAATAGGTGCGCCAACGGACGGGAATTCTAGCGAGATTCGGGACGGCGGTGATCACCATTGTCGATTGCCGCATCAGGGGCTCGAGAGACTGCAGCAGGTGTCGCGGATCATGGGCCAGATGCAAGACGTTGGACAGTAGGATGCAGTCAAACTTCTGGCCTGACAAATTGCGGAGTGCGGCGGGAAGGTCACCTTCCATGATCTCCACACCCCTGGTCCGGGCGCAGGCCGATATCACCGGATCCAGCGCAACCGCCACCACCCGCTTACCGCGCTGGGCCAGTTGTTCTTCGGTAGCTCCCCAGCCACATCCAACCGAAAGCACACTGTGAGCGGCTACTGGGACCAGATCAATCAGGTCCGCCCGAATGGGCTCATAGTAATCCTTGCCGAAAGACGTGGCCTGGAAGGCAGGATGCCCAGCGAACATGGGCGCTGGTTTCGTGCCCTCGCGCGCAATCCTGAGCAACTCGTGGACCTGAGCGTCGAATTCCATAGCGCCGAGGCCGAGCCTGCCAACATACTTGTTGGGCAGATGATGAATCAGAAAGTCAGCGATATGCGATATGCATATCATTTTCACACAGCCACATTGTGTATAGGGATCGGTAGCGGCGGAGCAGAGCAGGTCGTATTTACCTTCGTGCGGCCCGACCAGGAAACCTCCCGAGTCTATCGCCCGCCGCAATTGTCGCCGGGTGAGGACATAGGAAGCAGCATGTTCATTGGTGAAGAACGCGCAGGTGTAAATCCCTCTCGATTGCACTCGTTGCACGTCCCAGTGATAACCGAAATGGACATCGGGATAGGACAATGCGCCATCCGGAGCTTCCTCGAAGCGCAGATAACCGGGTATCTCATCTTCGGGCAATACATCCGAAAGACGCAGAAAGGCCTCGATGTTCCGTGCGGTAATAAGCATGTCATCTTCGCTGTAAACAAAAAGATCGTAGTCCTCCACGCGATCGGCGAAGATCTGCTTGTGCCCGAAAGGAAGCGACCATGGGTTCTTGTTTGGAAGACCGACCATAACGGTTACATCTGGCCCCACGTCTTTTGCCACGTTTGACAGGACGATGATGTCCGTGGTGTAAGGCATGGAGCGATACTCGTCCAAGACTCGAGACAAGAAGCGCTCGTTTGCAGTTCCATAGCTCGCGATAACAACCAGCATCTTTTGAGGTTTATTTGTCGAAGAGCTCATACTGCTAGTGCCTCAATTCGCAAGTCAGGATTACGAGGTCGCCATGCGGCCTCTTGTCTTTGGTTAGGACGATGCTGAAACGATTGGCGCAACGGTGCGTGCGGGCGGCAATTGGCGACTGCGAACGACCTGCGTGTCGGTGCTACCGCGCGTCCGCAGTGGCCTGACATGGAACTTGCGGCAGCCAGTCTTTTGCCATCTTGAACCAGAGCTGAGGCAGCCCGACCCAGTCATACGCGCCAGCCAGCTTGGCTTCGAACAGGCGGGGGTCATCGCCGGAATTAACCGGCAGCCGTTTCATGAACCAGCGGCTCCTTCTGGCGTCCGCCCGTCCAATAGTCGTACACACTCCATTTTTGTAGCCTGCACGCTCCAGCGACTCCGACAGCCGGGCGCGGAAGGGAGCGTCGGTTTCCGGAAACGCAAACGGGTAAGCGAAAGAATCAATCGCCGTTCCCAGTTCCTGCTCCATGGTCTCTCTCGACTCGAGCAACTCTCGGTCGATCGCCTGCTGGGACAAGTTCCGGAGTTGTGGATGGCTGACCGTATGAGAACCAAACGTGATTCCTGCCCTACTCAGCTCGCGAGTTTCGTCCCAAGTCAGGCAAGGATTTCCATTGAAACAGCGGCGACGGTTGCCGATATACGCTGTGGGCAAGAATACTGTGGCGGAGAAGTTATAGGACGCCAACACCGGAAAGGCATGGATATAGAAATCGCCATAGCCATCGTCAAACGTAATGACGACCCGCCTGTCCAACTCCCGACCATCCTGAATGCGCTGGCGCAGCTCCCCCAGCCCTAAGGTGGAGTATCCCGAGGAGTGCAAGAATGCCATCTGCCGGGCGAACGCCTGGGGCGAGGTGACAGTCCGATAATATGGACGTGCATTGCTCGAATCCGAAGATTGCACACTGTGATACATCAGTATCGGCGCCCGTGATTGAGAGCCGGTTCGCATGAGTGTCCCCTGCTTCAGGCAGAGCGTCAGCAATCGATCCAGACGAATGTCGCGTATCATTGTTGTCACCACTACCTGAGGTCACAGAGCTACGGCGGTACCCGGTGCTGCCGGCATGGAAATCGTGGTCAAGGCCATCGGAACTCGTTGTACTGCTCCTCTTGCGCCGCAATGGGTTGTGCTCCGACCTAGCCGCGGGTCCATGCGATTGCGTCGTCTACGCGCCAGCAGCAATGCTTACAAGGAGATCATTCAGACGCTGCGTCAGGATCGAGGTATCAAAAAGCTTTACGGCTCTTGCGCGGCCAGCCTGGCCAAAGCGTTGCCTCAGCTGCCAGTCAAGGCATAGCCGAAGCATAGCAGCCGCCATCCCGCTCACGTCACGTTCGGGAACGAGCAGGCCCGTCTCACCCTGTTCCACTAACTCCGTGATTCCACCCACTGCAGTCGCTACTATTGGCAACCCGCAAGCCATGGCTTCGGCTATAGACACAGGGGACCCCTCTTTGACAAGTGAGTGCTGAATGAAGATGTGGTGCAAAGGCAGTGCCCTCGCCACCTCTCGCTCATCAACATAGCCATGAAAGAATACCCGTTTCATCAGTCTGAGATCGGACACCAACTGTTCAAGTCTTGCGCGTGCGGGACCGTCTCCATAGATCTGCAACTTGGCACCAGGCAGTTCGCGGGTAGCTCGGGCAAAGGCGAGAATCGACAGCTCACATCCTTTATCATCTGACAATCGCGATACCATGACGAACTCTACCGGTCCCTCGGGTTCGCGAGCGCTAGGACGGAACGTCTCAGTTGGCGCTCCGCACGGGATGACATGCACTCGGCTAGCTGGAACGCCCCGCTGCAGGAACCACTTGCGCTCCACCTCCGTTACCACGACAATTCCGGAAAAACGCTGCAGACATTGTTTGAGACTTTCACGATACCAGCGGTTAAAGAGAAACTGGAAATCTCCATGAAAATAGGCGATAAGAGGTACGTCGAACCGCTGTGCGAGCGGCAGCAAACGCATGGCGATGTCGCCGAAATAGCACAGGATCAAGGCTGGTCGATCGCGTCGGAGCAGGTCGGCAAGCTGTCGCTTCTCCTGCCCTACTGCTGCGTAGAAATTTCGGTTGGGCAAATTCCGCAAACGATACCACCAGCGGCTTGCACCGTCGTATGGTGCCGGAGGCTCGTGAAGTTCACTGATTGCCGTGTCGGCCTCGAGGTAAATCTCCGCGTTGCGCCGCTCCCAACAAACCAACTCCTTACGCCAGCCCCTGAGGCCCAATACCTGCCTCCAAAGCCAAGGCTGCCCACTGGCACCGAATATTCGTGAAACGATGAGCAACTTCGGATCTTCGAGACGATCCGCATCTATTGCCTTCGACACCCGGAGGGGCGTATCGTGCTTGCGTCTTGACTCCAATTGGATCTCGCGCCCGGGAATCACGTGAGTATTGCTGAGTTGCATTGTTTTCCGGAAGCCTCTGTCAGCGTTGTGGTGGATGACATGACTACTACTAGTCACGACTGGATATCGGTACAAGCGGCGTCATCTTGACGAAACATATCAACAACCGAGCGAAGAGAATGCCATGTCCGATAACCCATGCAACGTTTACAGGCAAGCTTCGTCCACGGCAACGATCTCTTGATCTTCGGGCAAAGGCGGAGAGCGAAAATGGAGAGCTGCTCGGACATCTCCTTGTCCCCTTGGTTGAATGCGGCGCTGGCGAAACCGATCGCATCACAACCAAGCAACCACAATAACTTGCGATGGAGCAACCGGGCATTTGGCATGGTGTTGCCACAGGATTGGAAGAAGTAATCGAATGTCGCCTTCCGTTGCTGGAGGTCTGGCAACCAAGTCTTCTCAGTGTAGGCGAGTGACATGTTGCCAGTGTGCCGACGGTAGACTGCCTGGTGTGCTTCGAAAATTCCGACCGAGCCTTGCGCCGCAAAACGCAACCACATCTCCATGTCACCACTGTGCGGCAGTTCAGGGCGATAACCGCCCACACGTTTCTGCAGAGCCGTACGCACGACGGCGGTGGGGGTGGGCACAATGTCGCGCGCTCCGCTGAGTTCTATAAATTCCAAGCCTCCCAGGATGCGCCAGCCCTCATTGTCTGTGACATCATTTGCTTTTCTTATGTTGCTGGGATAATCAAGTGTGATTACGTTCCCGAAAGTAAAACCGACTTCGTGATGTGCATCCATGAGGCATGCCGCACGATTGAGCGCACCCGGCAACAAATAGTCATCTGCCGAAAGAATCAACATATAGTCCGCGGAAGCCCATTCGATTCCTTCGTTGTATGTCTCGATGTGCCCTCGGTTATTGGCATGCTTGATGAAGGCAACTCTGCGGTCCTCTCTCGCAAGCTGGGCGGCAACTTCAGGCGTTTCGTCGGGTGACGCGTCGTCGATGATGAGAACATGAACATCGGGTCCGGACTGAATGAGGACACTTTCCACGCACTCGCGCAGGAAGTTCCCGTACCGATAGCAGGGTACTACTACGTCAACAGAACTCATCGTGGGTTCTACTAGAATCAGTCGAAGTGGCGTTCAGAGTTGTCGATATGGATGTCACAATACTAGACTGCGCAGGCCGGTCACGAAACCGATGGTGCCAAGCGGAACAGCACAAGCGACCGCCGGATGGGATCAGGAATACGGCTGAACGGAACCAAGTGAAGTAGAGTCCGGAGCGAGTAGGCACCACTGAGGATCGCAGCCAAACTGCCAACCGCCGACGCCCACAGCAGCGGCATCACAAGGAATCCGCAAAACACAGCCGCAATCAAGCTAAGGAACAGCAGACCAGCATGACGATTCTCAGGCGACCAGCGAAAGCCGCTGAGGTGCCGAGCGATAGGATATACAAGAATTCCATGAAAGACGTACGCTAGGAAAAAGGCTATACCCGCGCCGTCCAAACCGCGCCAGGCGACGCACGCCCACGCCAGTCCGACCGCGACAATGGCCCACGAAATTTCACTGAAAAGGAAAAAGCCCTGTCGAGCCTTCGCGACGATAATAAACCCCATCGGCCAGGTAGCCACTTGCAGGGTCGCGCCCAAGCAGATCCAGCGCAGAACACCAACAGCCGCACCGAACCTAGCGCTGTAAAAAACGGCGATGACGAGTGGAGCGAAGGTTAGAGTGGCGATAACTCCCGGACCGGCAAGCAGCAGTCCGATCAGCGCCTGCTCGTTCACCAGCCGGTTGCAATCCGCGTTGTCGTTGGCAACGGCACTCAGCCGAGGATAAAAATCGGCCCCCATCGCCTGCAAGATGAAGCCCACGTACAAACCACCGAGCGTCCAGGCTGATTGATACAGGCCGGTCGCAGCCAGTCCGACCTTTTGGAGAAGAATGACTCTCACAAAATAAGCGACGCCGGGCACCATAAGGCCGCTAACCATGAAGGCAAAGCCTAACTTCAATAAGCCCGATGTCTCGTGGCCGATCTGCAAAGTCGTGAGCGTCGGCCGATTGATCTGAATTTTGCGGCTATACCACCACGATGTGATGATAGTCATTGCCGCAACCATACACAAGCGACAGGGCTATGCCCTTTTCCCGCGAGGAAGTAGACAACCGGGATGCCAATGACCGCCCCACTCAACGCACCGATAACGTTCATCTTGGCGAGATCGGCTATGCGGCGCATGCCTTGAATGAGCGCACCTTGTCCAGCCGAAACTAGCTGAAATAGCACTGCCAGGGAGAGCAGACACACTGCACCAGCACGTTGGGCGGTGCCAAACGTCATCGTCGAAACCTGTTTCGGAGAAAAGGACCAGGGCAGCCGCCCCGAACAGCCCGAGAATGATCGACGTGCGACGTAAGACAATCGTCGTTCTGGCGATTCGCTCTTCGTCGTCGCTTCCCGCGGCCTCCGCAATCTGTCTTACCCCGCTGCTGTTGACGCCCATCCCCGCAAGGCTCTGGGTGAGTGTGATGATTGAGGTGTACAGGCCCGCCAATCCAAAGCCGCCAGGCCCAAGCAGTATCGCCATCGCCTTGGTCCGGACAATACCGATGCCGATGTTGAGTACCGAAGAGCCCCCAATCACTGCGGAGGACTTCAGGATGTGCCCGTAGGTCTGCTTCCTGGCTGGAGCAGTTACTACCAACTTGGGCAACAGCTCTTCGGAAGGATTGTCGAGCTGATCGCTAAGGGGAGCGGATGGCATATGAGAAAACTACGGCGCGCTGTACTGTGCGCCGTGACTTGGGCCTATCGCTTACGTCCTACCTTGTCGCAAGTTGGCTGACTTGTTCCAGGCACTCAATCACGTAGTCCTGGTCGTCTTCCGTCATCTCGTGGTAAAGCGGCAGGATCATAGTCGAGTCGGTCGCTGCATTGGTATTCGGCAACAGTTTGTCCCAGTCGCCGCGATAGGGTGTCTCGCGATGAATCGCCATGATACCGCGTCGGGTCGATATTCCGCGGTCCAGCAGCTCTTGCATTAGCTCGTCCCGTCTGATCGGAGCATCGTGTGTCAGCCGCACCATGTACGACTGGAAGCTGTGGCGATGTCCGTCTGGTTCTCGTGGTGGGATCAACCACGACAACGATTCAAGCCGCTCGGAGTAGCGCCGTGCGAATGCCCGTCGTTTCGCCAGCATCTCGTCGAGACGGCGCAGTTGGACCAGTCCCACTGCCGCTTGCAGGTCGGTCATCCGGTAGTTAAACCCGACCTCGTCATAGCTCTCGATCGTCACCTTGCTTGCGCTATGTCGAGCTATATCGGATACGGTCATTCCGTGCTGACGCAGGCGCCGCATTCGTGCCGCCAGTTCTTCGTCGGCCGTCGTGATCATGCCGCCTTCCCCGGTCGTCAACACTTTGCGAGGATGAAAACTGAAGCACGCGATAGCAGCATGGGGCAGGCCAATGCGCTCACCATGATACTCGGCGCCGATCGCACAAGCTGCATCTTCGACGACCACCAGCCCGTGCCTGCCGGCGATTTCGCGTATCTCCGCCAGCGCCGCGGGCAGTCCCACCTGATGGACGAGCAAGATCGCTCGGGTGCGCGGTGTGATCGCCTTCTCGATGCCCTCCGGGTCGATGTTGTAAGTCGCGCCATCGACATCAACAAATACGGGAGTCGCTCCGGCATAAACAATCGCGTTGGCCGTCGCAATGAACGACAGGCTCGGACACAGTACTTCGTCTCCCGGCTTGACGCCTGCCGCAAGTAGCGCAAGGTGTAACGCTGTTGTGCACGAAGACACCGCTACGGCACATGAGGCGCCAACATACTCCGCAAACCTGGCCTCGAACTCCGCGACCCTGGGCCCCTGACTAACCCAACCACTTCGCAGGGCCGCAAGAAGCGCAGTCTCTTCGTCTGCCCCAATCGAAGGCCGCGCCACCGGAATCTGGCGAGTTTGCAATGTTGTGTTCATCAATGTGCTACCGCCACAGAATTGGCCCGAAGAGAATGCCTCCATCGCAGCAACTCTTGTAGCCCTTGCTCCAGATGGATGGTGGACTCGAAGCCCAGCACACAGGCGGCCTTTTCCACGGCCGCGCGCCGAACTTGCACGTGAGCGACAGCGCGCTGGGCTCGATATTCGGGTTGAAGCCTCGATCCGGTCAGACTGAGCAGTAGGCAGCACAACTCGTACAGGCTGGTCTGGATTCCCGTGCCGACGTTGAACACTTCGTCGGTGGCATCACTCTCCACTGCCAACAGGTTTGCCCGGGCCACATCGTCCACGTAGACGAAATCCATCGCCTGAGTGCCATCACCAAAAATCAACGGCGGTTCGTTCGCCTCGATAGCGTCAAGCCAACGGATCAGCACCTCCGTGTACACGCCGGCCACGTCCATTCGCGGACCGTATATGTTGAAAGGTCGTAACGCGACATAATCCAGGCCAGAAGTATCGTGAAGAGCGCGCAGCATCTGCTCATTCGCGATTTTTGCGGCACCGTACATGGTTCGATTGTTGAAGGGATGGGATTCGTCGATGGGTAGATAAGAGGGTTCGCCATAGACGGAAGCCGACGAAGCCGCAATCACCTTTTTGACGTTGTGCGCGACCGCCGCTTCGAGGACGTTGAACGTACCGTCGATCAGGACCTCTATAGCCTCACGTGGCGCCTCGGCGCACCGGGTGATACGCAGGGCGGCCTGATGAAATACGTAGTCCACGCTGGCAATTGCCTGGTCCACCAAGTCTTTGTCGCGAATATCGCCTTCGATCACTTTGACACCGGGCTGTTCGAGCGCCCAAGCGAGATTGTTCCAACTTCCGCGAACGAAATTGTCGACGATTCGCACCTCAGCCGCGCCTGCGACGATGAGCTGATCAACGATGGTACTTCCAACGAATCCGGCTCCGCCGGTCACGCAGCAACTTGCACCTGCTAGTTTGTTCATTTGTTCACCAGGAAAGGACCTATCTTTCTCTTCGGTCGCGAATCATTCGGGCCGGTACGCCCGCCACCACGGCGTACTCGGGAACGTCGTGGGTGACGACAGCGCCAGCCCCGACAATGGAGTGCGCGCCAATATGCAACCCCGGCAATACGCACGCATTCATGCCTATGTCAGCGCCGAATCCTATGGTCACCGGCTTGACGACAAGATCCGTGCCAATGATCGGCTCGTTGAGCGGTAGGCCCGTGTGAACCGAGCCTAGAACCTTCGCTCCCGGACCCCATCCAACATAGTCTTCAAGCACGAGATCGCGGGCGTCGAAATAAGCTTGTGGGCCGATCCAAACATGATTGCCGATCCTGCACTTGCCTTCGAATCTTCCCTGAATCATCACCTGCGCGCCAATGAAGACGCAGTCGCCGAATTCCATGGTCTCAGGGTGTTTCAGGACGACGCTGGGCCCAACTTGCAGATCATTCCCAACCGCCTTGCACGCCGCCCGCATAACCACGCGCCGCATCATAGCGTCGAAGGCGCTCTCGCCTGTTCGGAAGCGAGAGAAGAGAGCAAGCAGATCGTCACGGGAGTTGGAACTGCCGAGGTATTCCGCAAAACCAACTTCCCATGCTGGGTCATGCTTCAGCTCGCGCCGGCCAAAGGTCGCCGCCACTTGCCAGTCGCCGAGCTCGGTGATGGAACCCAAGTCTTCATCTTTCATCGGAGGAAGCTCCACGCCTAAACTATGTCGCCAGCCAGCGAAAGCTGACCTTCAGAGGTCCGTGCGACTGCCTGCAGCAATTGTTCGACGACACGTCGCTGTTGTTCGAAGGTGAGGTTCGGATACATGGGCAATGACACTATCCTCGCAGCCGCGGCTTCGGTTACGGGAAATGCGCCCGGATTGTAGCCCAGGTTCCGGTAGGCCTTCTGCAGGTGGAGTGGAATTGGATAGTGAATGCCGGTGCCAACGCCTGCCGCTGTCAGTTGCCGCTGGAGTTCGTCGCGATCGGCAACCTGGACTACGTATAAGTGATAGACCGCCCGCGACCACAAAGGCTCATAAGGAAGTTTCAGTGAATCTGAATACGCACTGAGCAAGTCATTGTATCGGGCTGCACTCGCGTGTCGCTTCGCATTCCAATCGGCCAGGTACCGCAGCTTCGTTTTGAGAATTCCAGCCTGGATGGAGTCGAGCCTTCCGTTGTAACCTTCAACGTCATGGAAATATTTCCGTGACTGACCATGATCGCGAAGCATGCGGACTCTCGTGGCTAGCTCTGGATCGTTGGTTGTCACCGCGCCTGCTTCACCGCAAGCGCCCAGGTTCTTCCCCGGATAAAAACTGAAGGCGGCTGCTCTTCCCATTGAGCCGGCGATTCGCCACCGCTGTTCTTTCCGGGAAAAGTACTGAGCACCATGCGCCTGGCAGGCGTCCTCGATGACCTCGAGATTAAAGCGCTCAGCCAGTTCCAGAATCGCATCCAAGTCGGCCATCTGGCCATAGAGGTGGACCGGAACCACCGCGGAGACATGGGCCCCGGTTGTCTTGTGGATTGTTCGGCGGCCGCGCTCAACTGTCACGCACTCTACTTCCAGGAACTCCCGGAGCTTGGCTGGATCCATGTTGTAGGTACGCTCGTCGATGTCGACGAAGCAGGGCACAGCTCCGGCCTGCGTAATCGCTTCCGTGGTGGCAATAAAGGTATTCGGGACCGTGATGACAATCGAGCCTGGTGGTACGCCGGCCGCGATCAAGGCGAAGCGGAGCGCATCCGTCCCACTGCCGGCTCCGGCGCAATAGCCGACGTCACAAAATGCGGCGAACTCTTCTTCGAAGCTTTCCACCACGGGACCGCCCACGAATCCGGCCGTCCGCAGTGCAGTCTTGAACACAGTACAAAGTTCTTCTTCCAACTCCACGTGAGGAGTAACAATGTCGAGAAATGGAATTTTTGCGGGGTCAGTCACGATGAGCTCCTGTAAGTTCGTTGTCAATGATTCGCAAGAGTCTTGCCGGATTGCCGGCAACGATTGCATTGGCGGGGACGTCTTTGGTGACGACGCTGCCCGCGCCAACGATCGAGTTTTCTCCGATCACGAGCTGGGACAGGATGGTTGCGCCAGAGCCGATCGAAGCCCTCCTCTTGACAATCGTTCTTTCCACCTTCCAATCCGCCTCAGTTTGCAGTGTCCCTGTGGTGTTGGTGGCGCGGGGGTAGGAGTCGTTGATGAACACCACTCCGTGACCAATGAAAACGTCGTCCTCAATGGTCACTCCTTCGCAGATGAAGGTGTGGCTGGAAATCTTGCAGTGGCGCCCAATGACGGCATTCTTTTGCACTTCGACAAATGTGCCGATCTTCGTGCCGTCGCCGATTTCGCATCCATAGAGGTTGATAAAGCCGGCGAGTTTTACGCCCTTGCCCAGCTTCACGTCGGGAGCGATGCGCAGCATGTCGTTCATAGGGCCACCGCCTCGCCTCGGTTTTGCACCGACTGGCTTGCCGCCTGCAACATCTGCACAACTCGTCTGCCGGCGTGGCCATCGTTTACCGGCTTCTTGTCGTTGCAAACACAATCAACGAAGCTCGTGGCTTCCGCCTCGAGCGCCTCGATGCGCTCGACCTGTGGCGCCCACATATCGCCGGAGCGATAGCTGACGAGAAGGTCGTATACGCTGCTGCTGTTCTGGATCTTGACTCCCTTGTCGTACAGCTTGATCTTCTCGTCCGCTTCCAAGTCGTTCCACACCAGCATCTTGTTCTCTCCGCCAATCAACGTAGTGCGGACTTTGACGGGGGAGAGCCAATTCACGTTGATATGGGCAATAACCTTGTTGGGGAAGTAGACGGTCATATAGGCGACGTCTTCATGCCCGTTAAGGTGCTTCTGTCCGGTGGCTGAGATTGCCTCCGCCTTCGAGTCGATCAGGTAGTCCATGATTGACAAGTCGTGCGGTGCCAGATCCCACAGCACATTGATGTCATGCTGGAACAGTCCCAGGTTCACTCGGGTGGAGTCGTAGTAGTAGAGTTTTCCCAACGTCCCGTCGTCGATGAATTGCCGGATCTTCCGAACCGCTCCGGTGTACAGGAACGTATGGTCCACCATGATCACTCGGTTTTTCTTTTCTGCCAGTTCGATTAGCTCGTCCGCCTGTTCCACATTGCAGGTGAATGGCTTCTCGATAAACAGGTGCTTTCCGTTGTCCAGCACCTTTTTGGCAAGCTCGTAATGCGTCCATACCGGAGTCACCACCGCAACCGCATCGATGTCCGGCGATTGGACCACCTCGGCGAAATACTTCGTGGTCTTGATGTCTGGGTACGCCCGGCTCACGCGTTCCAACATCTGCGGGCTCTGGTCGCACACTATCTCAACCCGGGACTCTGAGCCGCGATGAAAGTTGCGAACAATATTAGGTCCCCAATATCCATATCCGATAACGCCGATTTTAAGCATCTTGCTCTTCCTTTACTCGGTCTGACGAAAAGGTGGATTGAAGATTAGTTTCTGATTGTCAGCATTTGAGGCATTCTCTTTGCAATGGCAACCCGAGACGGCTGGATTCGGAGACTGACCGGGGTGCGACAGAATCAGTCCGGAGCTTCAGGTTGCACCATTACCGGAAAACATCGCGGCCGGCGTCTGCAGGATGATTTTGAGATCCAGCCACAGTGAACGTGTCCTCGCATAAAGGAGGTCCATGCGCACCATCTCGTCAAACGTCGTTCGGGACCGGCCTTTGATCTGCCATAACCCGGTCAAACCGGGCGTGATATCCAGCACTCGGCGCCTGTGCCAGGCGCGATACCGTTCGAATTCATAAGGTAGCGGCGGGCGGGGGCCCACGAGGGACATGTCACCGAGCAGCACATTCATGAATTGCGGCAATTCGTCCAAGCTGGACTTGCGAAGGAACTTGCCCAAGGGAGTCACCCTTGGATCGCGGACCATCTTGTACATCCCGTTCGCCTGCTGGACGTGTTTCGCGCCTTCAATCAACTGGGTGACATACTCGCGGTGAATGCCCTGGTCGTTGTCCACATACATCGAGCGGAACTTATAGAAATTGAATAACCTTCCATAACGTCCAACGCGCTTCTGGCAAAACAAGACGGGACCTCGCGAGGTCAGCTTAACCAGAAGTGCGACGATTCCAAAGACGGGTAGGAACAACAGGATGGCCAGCAGGCTTCCGACGACGTCGATAGTGCGCTTGACGATGCCTTCCGGGTACTCGGACCCGCGCTGGCCATACAGTTCGCGATAGATATCATCTTCCCATCCGCGCTCGGTACCGTTAGTCGACTGCTGAGGAAACAGTCGGATTACGAGTCGCAAACGGCGATATTCTTCCGCACTCACCGCGTTTCGCAAAGCACTACAAATCTTCTGTGCGACCAGTTCGACCTTTGCATCGTCGGCTTCCCCAATCTCTGTAAACAATATGCCCAGCGTCGCGTTCTGCTCGTACCAGCCAAGGCAGTCTGTCTCCCTGGTGGCCGAGGAAATGGCGCCTGCAACGCTGTCGACGAACCTCGGCCCGTTATCGCCGCGGAGCCCTTCGCCGCTGACGAGTGCCAGCATGAAGGGTCTTCCCGAGCGTTCCGTTCTCCGTACCTCCCGCCGCACGGTCTGGATGAAGGCGTCCTCTTGAGCGATCTCGATAGTGTGCTTGCTCGAGAGTGTTGGGGCGAAGCCCGTCGGTCTGAAGTTCAAGCCTTGGAGTAGCGCAGATTTGCTGACGGCCATGTAAGACTCTGTCACCTTATGGGTTTGTCCGACTCCGCAATTGCAGAGATCTATCCGGTTAAAAGCAATTGGAAAGACTGACGAGGGAGCTGGTTCAGTTACTTGCTGGTTTTACTTTGGGTCCTGCGGCCGGGACTTTGACTCCGAGGTTGCGACTGGAGCGGGGAGTGCCCCTCCCACGTGGGTATAGTACTCGCGGTAATACTTGTGGCTGGGCACATTGGCGCCATTGAGTATCGTGGCAATGATCTTTCTCTTCTCGAACGATTTCAGCCCGGCTCGAAGTGCATTCTTGGGCGTCACACCTCTCCGGGTCACGAGCACCACCGCATCAGAAAGGTTCGCCAGTATCCCCGCGTCGCCGAATGGCACCAGCGGGGGAGAATCGACAATGATCCAGTCGAAATCCACTTCGATGGCCGCAAGCGCGTCCGCGAATTTGGACGATTGCAGGATGTTTCCGGGCATCTCAACTGGCTCTCCCGCCGGCACGACCCAAAGGGGAAGCCCTTCCGCCTTGCGCAGCAGCGGCAACCTATGCGCACCATCATCTTGCCAAGTCGATATAAACGAGTCATCGACGATATCGAACCACCGACTGAGGCTGGAACTGCGAAGGTCTCCATCGATCAGCAGGACTCTCTTCTGATGCAGTGCCAGGGTGATAGCGAGGTTCGCCGAGATGAGTGTCTTTCCCTCTCCCGGCACTGCGCTCGTAACCAGCAACTTCTTGATGGGATGACGCTTCTGCGCCTGTCTGAGACGGGCAGCCAGGGTTCTCAGGAGCTCGGCCCCGAAGGATCCCGGGTCGCTGATGGATACAAGCCGCTCTTCGGGCCCGGTCGGGAGCGCGAATTCCTTCGGCTCCGTCAGCTCGCCATCGAGAGTAAAGACAAATCGCGGAACGTTGGTGTCATTGGCAGGACTATAGTCGTCGTCCTTGATGTGGATCGCATGCAGTGGGCCGAATATTGAACTTTGTATCATAGGTACAGACTCTGCGCGAAAACTTCATCAGGCATCGTGCCTGCCGCGCTTTGCGATTAGTGTCGAAAGTGGCCCAGTACAGTTACCGCCGGAATGATCGCAGCCAGAAGACCCGCTACGACCGTCTCCAGTACTTGCAACTTGTGAGCGCGCGCCAGTTCCTGCTCGGTAGCTAACGCAGGGAGTGTCAGGGTGTAGCCAGCGCCGATAAATTCAGTCAGTTCGGTCTCCAAAATCAGCCGGGGGCTGAGTAGTTCCATGAGCATCGCGATCGCCAGTCCGATCGCCAATCCAATGGCCAAGCCCCCGAGCGAAAATGCCAGACGGTTCGGCCAGTATGGTCTTGTAGGCAGGTTGGGAGGATCGATCATTCGAAACTGCTCGCCCTGCCTCCGCTTTTCCAGGTTGGTTGCCATTTCCGACTGTAGCTTCTTGCCCAACAAAGTCTCGTAGTACGTCCGAGACTGGTCGTAATCACGAGTCACAGCCGCTGCCTGCTGGTCTCGCTCCGGCATCGCATTGAGCCTTCCCTGGTAGGTCTCGACCTGACCTTCGAGCCTAGCGATCCTTGCCTTTTCGCTCTGAATCTGGAACTCGTTGGCCTTTAGTTCGCTGCGTAGCTGTATCACCGGAGAACTCTCATCCACGGGAACAGAGGCACTCTTAACGGTAGTGTCGCTGCTTGCTGTCAAAGAAGACGCATCCCTCACTTGCTGTGCTTCAAGTTCAGCGATTTGTTGCTTCACCCGAAGAATGTCGGGATATCGGCCTGTATACCGTCCTTGCAGTTCCGCTAGCTGCGCCCGCAGTGCAGCGAGTTGCGCTTGCGTGGTCGGAGCCGTACTCGGACTAGGGCCTCCATCTGCGGCGGTCGGCGCCTCGAATGTCTGATACTGACGAAGCAACGACCGCAAGTACAGGTTGCGTTGCTCCGTCTGGTTCAAGGCATCGTTGGCAGCCTGCAACTGGATCTGTAATCCCCCTAGAATTTGCAGGTTGCTTTGCAGCTGCTCGGGAAGTTCCCCCACGTGCTGGGTTCGGAACTCCCTGAGCTTCTCCTCCTGCTCACTCAGATTCCGTCGCGCTTCGTCGAGCTCACTCTGCAGAAACGAGGTCGTGTCCTCTGCCAACTGCTGGCGGTCTTCCAGGTTCTCGTTGATGAATAGTGAGGTGAGCTCCTGCGTCACCTCTCTCGCAAGCTGTGGGTTCGTCGCCGAATAAGATACCTTGAAGGCTGAGAGCTCACCTGGTCTGCCCTCGGCGGTGATCAGCTCTATCTTGATGTCCTTGCGCATGCGCCCCACCAGTGCATCGGGGTCTGCACGGCCCGTGGCTTCGCCGTAGAGGCCAAACTTTTTGATCACCTCTAGGAGCCTGGTTCGGCTCAGGATCTGCTCGGTCATATTCTGCAATCTTTGTTGCAAATCGGTGCTGATATTCGGCTCCACGTAGTGTTCCGGTATCTTCTGCTGTTCGATCAGGATCACCGTTTCCGATCGGTATTTCGGTGGCAGAACCCAACCGACGGTCGTGCCGATGGCCCAGCCCGCGACTAGACAAGCCACGATTAGCCAGCGTCTCGCAAACAGCCTGATGATGGTTGCGCCCAGCGGAGACTCACTCGGCTGCGTGTTCGATTTAGCTTCCGTCATTTTCTGAGAGGCTTCGCGATTGAATAGGACAGGGACATCGTCAGCCTGTTGTGATCACCTGAGTAGAGTCCGCTGCCAGTGCTTTGAGGACTGTTCTGAAAGAGATACCAGTAGGCGACACCGACGACCCAGTATCTGCGGATTGTCTTGCTGAATGCAGCACCAGTGGACAGATAGTTGTTCGAGAATCTTGGAACCGACTGAGCGAGAGACACCGGCTTGTTTATGTTGTATCCGCCAAACAGGTCCAGGTCGATCCGGCCTGGAAGTTTGCGATGAAAATCGGCTTGCAAAAGAATCTCTTGTACGTTTCCCTGATACTGAGTGCCCAGACTCAGCTGTCTGGATACGCTCGCCGACAGTTGGTTCTGGTCGCGAGTCCAGGTCATAGTGGCATTACCTGTCCACGACCAGCCAGAAACGCGCCGATTGACGAGATCGGAACTGCCGCCAACTCCTAGACCTCCAGCATAGGTGCTTCGCACGTACTCAGGACCTATCATGGCCGATATTCGGAGGGTCGCCTTTGGCGAATACTGCAAGGCATATTGCATTGATTGTGCAGCCGTTTTTATCAGGCCCTGTCCTGAGTCGAAAAATTGCGCCACGTACAGAACGCTTCCCTGATATCGAGGGCTGGAGTTGCGATGCCAACCGAGTGTCACCTGTGCTGACTCTGATTGCTGAAAGGGTTGGACTGCGTTAGGAATGTCTGGATCGTGCTGATAACTTATGTAGTTGTATGATGCCAGCGCTGTCAGCGATGTCCGCGCGCTCAAGCTATAAGCCCCATTTACCGACGCGGCTTCGTTGGTCCTTGGCAGGTAATTCAGGGCGGTTCCGGTGCCGGTTGGTGGTCCACCCTGGCTTGGCTGGTAACCGGGAGTGAGGCTGTCAAACGGGTTCGTACTCGACACCAGACTGTTCATGAAACTCAGTGACAACTTTTGCGAAGGACGGCACTGCAGCGTGATTCCAGACGTCAGCGATACTGCCTGATATTGCGGCAGGTTTGCGCTGCTGTATGAAAACCCCGGCACAAAGCTGATCAACGCGTCCCATCTAGGACGGGCCAGATTGAGTCCGATCTGCGGAAAGACCGTGTATTGCACATTTGGAGTTGGCGGCTGACTGTTCAGTGCGTTGGAGTCATAGCTCACCGCAGTTCCGCTGCCGAGAACCAGCGTGTTTGGCGCCAACTGATTCACTGCTGAGTTCCCGAAGCCCAAGACGGGTCCAGGTGCCACCGCAACCTGAGCTTCAGACCCCGCTGCCGCTAGAAGCGCAAGGAGCGCGAAAGTCTTGATCACACCGCTCATCGTTGCACTATGGAACAACAATCGTGTCGTGGGACTGGAGCTTAACGTTTTCGGACAGGCTTGTTCCCTTCAGCACGTGCTTGTAATGGAAGGGGAGTTGCACGGATGATCCATCTGGCCGAAGGCGAAGGACATAGATTGAATTACTTTTGGCATAGATTCCAACTCCGCCGGCCTGGGCTATCGCATCCAGCACTGTCATCGACTCGCTGAGCAGGTAAGATCCAGGTTTCATGACCTGCCCCACGATGTTGTACTTGAGGCTCTTCACCTCTTGCACGGTGACGGTCACCTCTGGCACCGAAATGTAGGCCGTAAGGCCCTCTTTTATTTCCTGCTGTAGCTTTTGGGGGGTCATCCCAGCGGCCTGCAGGTCGCCTAACAGCGGCATCGTGATCTTGCCGTCCGGCCTGACGGGAACTGTCCGGCATAGATCAGGTTCCTTCCAGACGTTGATCGCCAGAATGTCATCCGCCCCTATTTGATAGTCGGGGACGGTGACAGCGCCGCCGTGTCCCCCGTCTATGGTGCGCACAGCAACATTGGTCGCCGACGGTGGCGCGGCGGCGGCAGATTGCGCGACAGCGCCTGAACCTAGGCATGCCACCGTGACCAACATCGAGATGTAGAGTGTTGTCTTCATTGTGAACCTCACGGTCCTGGCGGTGCGTAGTTGATACGACACAGCCGGCTAGGTTCTATCCGATGGGAGAAGAGAGCCTACAGCTGTTTCCATAAATGCCGGATGTCCTGTTGCTGTCTCATATGTACCTCGGAATCATGCAGTAAATCTCACAAAAACGTCACTACCACCATTCATGAAACCAGCCATCGCATCTGGAGTTGAAGTCCTGCGTACTACGGGTGTTATCAGTTATCCGACAAGTCCCAATTCAGCGCGTATGCTGGGCGTATCGAGGCGGTTGATTCGGAGACTCACTTCTACAACAAATCCTTGGCCTGGAACGACCCGGATAACTGTACCCCGGCCACGCAACTGAGCCTTCTTTGGGGAGTGTCCCATTAAACTAGGAAGAGTCACTACCACCATCACACTCGTCCCTAAAGGCGGTGTTTGATGCGCCAGGATGAACACTCCGCGAGCGCTGATATCGCGGGTTGGGCCTGTACCCCTGAGGCACTTGCCACCGACTTCCCGCCACTCAAAATAAGCTTTCGCTAAAATAGGATAGCGCCTGGCACATCTAAGTTCTTGTTTGCGGCATTTGGGATCGTCAGTCGTAGCGGAACCTCGTCTGCGGGGGGAAGCATCGCGGCTATGAATGGGTCGCCGGCTATATTCGATCTCTTCAAACTACTCGACTCCTGCTACCTGAACCAGATCTGGCTCTACTGTCGCTGTGTTCTTACGTGCCGGAGATCAGTATGTTGAGGAGAATGTACGCGTTCCAACTGGTCACAGGCAATTTCGAGGGCCACTGACTGTTGAATCAAGCCGATGGATATAAGGATCTTGCACTTGTTCTTCTGATGGATCACAATTCCTTCCGCTCCCTCAAAGGCACCCGAGCGTACTCGCACGCGCTCTCCCGCCTCAAGAAAAGGGTAGGACTCGAGAGCGGCTCCGCCTGCCATGCAGAGCTGGATCGTCTCTATCTCTTGATCGGGGATAGTGGCGGGTTTGCCGTTGAAGGACAAAATTCGGATGACGCTTGGGATACTCAGAATCTTGCGCCCCTCCCCTGCTCCGATCCGCGTGAATACATACCCAGGAAAGAGTGGGCGCGCAATCTCTACGCGACGATCTTTCCACTGACTCTGGCTTTTGAAGGTGGGCAGGAAGACTTCTACGGACTTGCTTTCTAACTGGTCGGCAACAGCTCGTTCATGACGCGGGTATGTATATAGTGCGTGCCAGGGGGAATCGCGCCGAACCGCTTGGAGTGAGGACAGGCCTAGCGAGTTGTTGCCTGCAAAGCTCATTAGTTCTCCCGTATTGCTCTGAATGTGTTTTTGGGCAACGCTTCGCGATGGTGACTTACAGGAAGTCACTGTGGAAAATAGTTGATTGGATGCGAAATCTCGACCCAGTCAAGAAGACCGATAAAGTCTGGCGATGTGAAAGGTTTTTACAGCACGGGGAGGGTGGGCTGTCAACCTAGTCGGCCAGGCTTTGGTTGCGATCTTCCAAACAGAATCTAATCCAACCAGCCATCCTTGGCAATAGGCAAAAAGTTATGGAGTATCTGAGAGCGAGCGACTAACAACTTACCACCAGAAATAGAGTCGCGCGACTAGTCAACCGTCTCTAGTAGGGATGAGAAGTTCTTCTCCCAACGCGCGTCTTGGATATCGATCTAGCCATTCGCCTGGCCGTAGGAAGAGGGAGGATCAGGAAAGGGAAAAGGGTACGCAATAACAAGTGTTCCACGCACTGTGCCGAACGCGAACAGCCGCCGAATTCCGCGTCGGGTACTGCCCCTTCATGTTGTGAGCAGAGCCGTCAACGGCGCCAGCTATCCCTAAGCAGCTACACGACCCCAGTCTCATTTGCTGCTGTGCTTCTCTGTCCCAGAACATAAAGAATGAGCTCAGTTCGACTTGAGATCCCGAGTCTCTCAAAGATCCGAAACAAGTGGTTCTTAACCGTGTGTTCACTCAAATCCAGCAGCTTGGCAATTTCGCGGTTCTTCAACCCTTCCGCTACTAGTGAACAGATTTCGTCTTCGCGCCGGGTCAACAAAAGTTGTCCTCTTGCGTCGGTCACACGCCCGGCCATCCCGGTCGCCAGCGCCTCCATGACATATCGCAATTGCTGGCTATTTGCCCAAACCTGTCCACGACTCACGCTGTACACGCACTTACAGAGCATTTCATACGACTGATTACGTTCGCACACCCCGACCGCGCCGCACCGGAAAGCCTCCACCACGAGGTCGCGGTCTCCCTGATCGAGTAGCATCACACACCGTGCGGATCGGTTTGCCTTAAGTAGAGACCTCAACAAAGCAAAACCGGCCAGAGGTCCGTCGCCGAGGTTTGAGCTGATAACAGCGACATCGGATTCTGCCAGTTGGAGCCCTTCCGTCCCATTCAGGCTGACGCTCGAGCTAACCACTGTGAGGCCGTATCGCGACTGTTCGAGCGCGTGGGACAGAAGCTCACACGACATTTGTGTCGCTTCGAACAAAAACACCCGAATCTGTTCGGTGAGTGCAGCAGCGGTCGCAGAAACGGTATTCGACGTATTCGCCTTGCTCATGAGTCGTTTTTCTCTGATGCCATTAGGTCGCTTGGGGTGCACGGTAATGATAGTCCGCATTATATAGGTTGGTAAGAACAATCTGCACTAATTATTTGGTAACTGCTAATGGTAATAAAGCCTTATGGTGACTCTCCGATTGCTGAGACTTTTATCGTATGATGATTGGACACGTTTGTGGGATAGCTGATGAGATGCCAGCACCAATTATCGATGAGAATATCTTCCTATCGCGTCCGCCTCGGTTCTGCGAAATCGCCCCGGACGCCACAGTGGAGCATGTCGCGGCAGGAGCAAGCAGGCCTCTACAGTCGGGGAGGCGGTGCCGGAAATTTCTTTCGCAAACGACACACTGGCTGAGCCCCACTGGTCGGCCTGCGAAAACATCGGGGTGAAACATGGCCTTTGCTCGTCTGAGGCCAGCATTACCGCATTGATGGAAAGACGAAACGCATTGCGACGAAATGATCCGGAAAGCACACGAAAAAAAGGCGGAGAACTCCCCTACTTCCTTTTTTGGGTAGCTTGGGCTTTGTACATGATTCTACTTCGGCGATTTCACCGTCGACTCTCCAGTGTGCGACACGTCGCGCTTACGATCAATGTTCCGCGTTCCGCATTTTCAAGATAGCCGAATCGTTCAGCGCTGGCGGCAAAATCGTAACTTGCGTAAAATGAAACCTTGGCCAGTCGGGGCGTAGCGCAGCCTGGTAGCGCACCTGCCTTGGGCGCAGGGGGTCGGAGGTTCAAATCCTCTCGCCCCGACCAAACCGTTGCCAGCGACATGTCGCTAGGCGGGAAGCTGAAGCTCTCGCGATGAACCTACGAAGGGTCACCGCCCCCAAGCGAACATGTTCCCCGACCCCTGCCGAATGCTCCGAAGATTGCGACGAAAACCGCGAAGGCGACCAAAATGATCTAGCCTTCGATCGGAGAGGATCCTCACACGTCTCTCATGTGGATCGAGATCAGTGTGTTCCGTTCTCCCGAAGAAGATGAATAATCCGCTGGCAAAAATCCGGGCCACGTGGTGAAGGACTCTGGCCGATATCCTCTTTCCACGTGGCCCGATTGCGCCACTTCGTCTGTCCTTAGCTATTGCATGCGGAGAACCAAACCGGATGTCGTCAGAACAAAAGACTTACCGCGCCGCGCAACGCGTGCCCCGCGTAAAAAGGCCACGGCTGCGGTAAATAATTCACACATGGTAATCGCTAGCGGGCTGTTCTTCAGGCGCTACTTCTTTTCCTTGTAAGCCTTGCCCATGGTTTCAGCCCGAAACAACCTCTGGTCGACGCGATGTAAGCGGTTGACCATTCCACGACGCAGCAGCTTGTAATGGTGGACTTCACACAGATAGATCGGTATGAACCAGACTGGATCTTCGGTTGTCATCCACTGCAGGTCGTCAAACCGTGCCAGATTCACGGGGAGAGAGAAGTTGCGCAACGAGCGCTCACCGCGCATGTTGAAATAGATGTTGAAATAGCTCATCGCCAGTTCGCGCAACGAGCGATACACGGGCTCGCGGTAGCGGCAACCGGCGTAATTCGATTTGGCAACAGCACCCCAGTGTCCCCGGATGCGGTACACCGCCAGCACATGATCGGTGTCGTGCTGGGCCTCAAAGTCGATAACGAGAGGAGGGAATCCGAGGGCACGCAACGCGGCGGCAGCAAAGATCGCGCCCTCCAGGCAATGCGACGTTTGCTCGCGCAGCACCCGTCGCGGCGACCATGCGGTGTCGGCCAGATGATACGGGGTGTCATCGAGGAAGCGCTGAATGCCGTAAGGGTCCTTGAGGCTGCGCAATTTTCTCAACTCGGCGGGCTTGAAAAGAGCCAAGGGATCGTTCATGTATGGATGAAAGGCAGTTTACCGCATCGCAGAGCAAATGTTTCAGAAGTCCGGGCAGAAAATGCCCGCGAGAGGTGGAGGCGCGAACGCATCGCGGACCAAGGGCTCCTTCGCTCACACCGGATCGATTCTAACGTTAAACTCGATGCTACGAACATGGTTGTTGCTACAGGAATCGCTTATCTCCCGCCGCGTCCGAGCAGCAGGATCTTGATGGTAGCAAAGAGAATGTAGATGTCGAGACCAATGGAGACGTTCTTGATATAGAACAGGTCGTAGGCCAGCTTATCTTTGTGGTCCTCGATGGTGGCGTTGTAACCCCGGTTGATCTGGGCCCATCCCGTGGCGCCGGGTTTGATCAGCCACCGTTCCTTGTAGAACGGAATCTTGGCTGCGCATTCTTCCTCTTCGTCCGGAGGTACAGGACGGGGCCCCACGAACGAGATGTTGCCTTTCACAATGTTGAAGAGCTGTGGCAACTCGTCGAGCCGGGTGCGGCGCAGCCACTTTCCGACCCGCGTTACGCGCGGGTCATCGTGTTGCGCGGGGGTGCCGATGTGGTTGGCAGACTCGCCGGGGTCTTTCTCAGGTGCCGGTTGCGACCCGGCGTTCTCGTACATGGTGCGAAACTTGTAGACCGTGAACGGTACTCCAAACTCACCGACGCGCTCCTGGCGGAAGATGACAGGACCTTTCGAATCCAACTGAATTGCCAGGGCTGCCAGAGCCATGAGCGGCGAAGTGACGATCAACCCGATCGAGCCGAACACGACCGAGAACATTCGCTTGTAGAGACGTAGCGGTGTCCGCACGTGAAAGCCGGGGGAAAACAGCAACCAACTCAGTCGGAGTGATTCCAGCGGAATCTTGCCGGTAATTGTCTCGTAGTACTCAGGGCCGTCCTGGATCTGAATTCCGCCGGCCTTCAGCTTGAGCAATTCGCCGACCGGTAGTTTCCCGCGCCGGTCGCCCATGGTTACGATGATCCGGCGGACACCTTCGCGCTTTACGAATTCGACCATCTCGCTGGGATCCACGACTGGAACCCCGGCGATCCGCGGTTCGCTGCCAACATAACCCGCAACGCGCAGGCCCAGTTCCGGCCGCTGCAAGATGGCATCCATGAGTGGAGCTGCGAGCGGACCGTCTCCGTATATCGCCGTACTCTCGGCAAAGCGCGCAGAGCGATTCAGCATGAAGAAGCAGCTTCGCCATGTTGGAACGGCAATGACGATTACGACGATGCCGCTCCACAAGATGGTTCCGCTTAAGCTGGCGTCGGGAAACGTGTAGTACAAAACCGCCAGGGCCACGAAGGTGCAACCCAGCACACCCACCAGTCTGGTGATGACCTCGCGCCGATTGGTCAGAATGGCAGAGTTGTACAGGTCGAAGTAATACATCAGCACCAGGAAAACCAGGACAACAAGCCCAATTCTCCCAGCGCCGTTTTCCCATCGCAGGTAAATTTCCGCGTCTTCTGCCGTGTCAGTTGATAAAAGCACGGCCACCAGAAACCCCAGGGTCACCAAGATCGCTTCCGACAGCGTCAGCAGCAACGTGCGTGTCGGAAAATAGGTGTTGAACAATCGAATCATGCAGGCGCCGTGTGATCGTACTCAGCTTCCCCGTCGCCTTTGGATTTCCTTTGTCCGTAGTAGCCGTACTCCCCGTAGTATCGCTCGTAACCGGCCTCGACCGTTGAAGCTTCATTGAAGACGAAACCAAGCTGCTTGCTCTTTTCGATCGAGGCAAGCGCGCGATTCAGGGTTTTCTTGCGAGTGTGACCCTCGCGCACGACGACCAGGACACCATCGCACAAACGCGAAAGGGAAGTGGCATCTGCCATTGGCAGCATTGGGGTGCAATCCAACAACACCCAATCGAATCCTTCAGAGACAGCATTCAGCATTTCCGCGAAGGTGTTCGACTCTAGCAGTGGCAAGGGCTCTTCGATGCCTTTACCCGCCGACAGCAGCCACAACGGCAAGCCTTCGACCTGGTAAAACGCGTCTTGCAGGGCGAGCTTGTGCTCGTGCCATTCGGCGATCCCACGCAAGGGTGACGTTGCCAGCAAAGCGCTAGCGGTCGGTCGGCGCAAGTCGGCCTCGATCAATAGGACCCGTTCGCCTGTCCGCCGCGCCAGCGTCAGCGCAAGGTTGACCGACACTACCGATTTGCCTTCGTCGCCTATGGCGCTGGTAACGAGCAGTTTCTTCAACGGACGTTTACGCCGAAGGTGGGCGAGGCGCGTACTCAGGACGCGAAACGTCTCCGCTCCCGGACTGTTCGGATTGGTGAGCGTAATCAGCCGCTGTTCCGGCGTCGGTACAGGTCGCAATATCCGATCCGCTGGCACGCTCAGCCACGCCGCTGCCGGCGACGATGGGGAGGCGGCCAGGGCATCGAGCGCCGCCGTATCGTCTAACGGCAAGCCCGCGACCTGAGAATCCGGCTGGGCAGGGGTAGCCAATGGCGAGGCACTCGGAGCTTCACCCTGAGACTTCTGCAATGCTTCGTACAATCGACTCATCTTTAGACACTCCTGCCGTCAGCGGACGGAACGGGTTTCTCTTCTAGCGACTGGGTATTGTCCATGGTGCGCAGCAGGCGAAACAGCGAGCGTAGCAGGCTCTCGTTGCTCTCCTGTTGAATTGCGCCGGTCCCGACAGGCTCTTCGGGGGTTGAAATTGATTCCGTCAAACGGAAATCGCCGGCCACTTCCGTGATCATGTCGGCGGTGACATTGTGCTGCTCGCGAGCAAAGGCGTTTACCATCGCATTCTCGCAAAGGTTGTTGATAATACGCGGTATGCCACGAGAGTATTCGAACACCTTGCCCAACGCCTCCGGCTCAAAGATCGGCGGCTCCGGCTTTGCTCCCGCCCGCTCCAGGCGCGAGAGGACGTACCCGCGCGTCTGTTCCTCATCGAGCGGCAACAGTTGGCAGCGCAAAGATACGCGCTGTTTCAATTGCCGCAGGCTGGGTGAGTCCAGAACGGCTTCCAGTTCGGGCTGTCCCATTAGCACAATCTGAAGCAGCTTCTGTTGGGAAGTTTCCAGGTTGGTCAGCAGGCGGACCTCCTCGAGCAACTCAGGCCGCAACGCTTGGGCCTCGTCCACCACCAGGGCGGTGATCAATCCGCGCGCATGGCGTTGAATCAGGAAGCGGTTCAGGTCCAGTAGCATCTCCGTCTTGCTGCGTCCGCTGTACTGCAACCCCAGATCAGCCATGATGTACTGAAAGAATTCCGTTGTTGATAGCAGCGGGTTGAAGACGTAGCCGAACGCGATGTTGTTCTTCCGCAACTCGGCCAGCAGGCAGCGTACCAGGAGCGTCTTCCCCGTGCCCACCTCTCCGGTGATCACGATGAAGCCTTTTCTGCGTCCTACCCCGTAGTGCAAGTTGGCTAACGCTTCGTTATGCCGGGGAGTTGCATGATAGAAATATGGGTCCGGGCTGATCTCGAACGGGTTCTTGCTCAGCCCGAAGAATTGTTTATACATGCGCTATCCCCAGAAGTAGGCGTACCAGATCCCCGTCGGAATTATGATCGCAACCAGGATGGCTGCGGCCACCGCGATCCAAGGCTTCCACCGCTGTGCTGCGATTTCCCGCTCCGTGGGCAGCGGAGGAATTTCCGCCAGCACCGGAAGAGGAGCAGCCTCGATCAAGTCAGTCTCGCTCCGGATACGATCGTCCACGAATTCCATGCCGACGCCGAACACGAACGCCAACGCCAGACCTGCGCCCAACCCGGCCAGCGAGAACTTGAAGCGATCCGGGAAGGAGGCTTTCTCCGGTAGGCTGGGAGGATCGATGATTCGGAACTGATCGCCCTGTTGCTGCCGGTTCAGGCTGGTTGCCAGCGAAGAGGCCATCGTCTTGCCCAGCAGGTCGTCATAGCTCTTCTTAGACTCATCGTAGTTCCGCATGATGTCAGCCAGTTCCTGCTGTCGCTCCGGCGTGGCGTTCAATCGCGCTTGGTACTGGTTGACTTTCGCTTCCAGACGCGCAATCTGGGCCTCGCGCGTTTGGATTTCAAGCTTGTTAGCTTTCAACTGGCTCTGGATCTGCATCACCGGCGTCATGGCCTGGAGCTGAGACGGCGTTGCTGTCTCCAGGTCCTTCGAAGCATCGGCCTTGGCGTCTTGCGTGTCCTTTTGCATCTGCTCCATATTGGCGATGCTTTCCTTAAGCTTCTTGACGTCGGGATGATCGGGCGTGTACCTGGCCTCCATGGTGGCCAACTGGGCCCGCATCAACTCGAGTTGCTGCGCGTTTGTCGCAGGCATCGCCGGAGTCGATTCCGTCACCCCCATCGCGTCGTACTGCGTCGCCAGCGATGTCAGATATGCCTGCTGCTGCAGGGCCTTGTCTCTGGCATCGATGTTGGCCTGCAGCTGCGACTGTGCACCGGCGAGGATTTGCAGGTTGCTCTGCAGCTGGTCCGGCAGCTCACCCATATGGGCGGCCTCGTATTCCCGCATCTTCTTTTCCTGGGCCGCCAGAGCAGCGCCCGCCCCGGTTAACTGCGAGTCCAGGAAGTTGGTAGTGCTCTCCGACTGCTGTTGGCTCGCGCGCACGTTCTCGTCGATAAACAGCGAGGCCAACTGGGTGTTTACCTGCTGCGCAATCTGTGGCTTGTCCGCCACGAACGACACCTTAAACGCGGTCAACGCTCCCGGTTTTCCGTTGACAGGTGGCGTCTGGACAAGATCGAGCTTGATGTCCTTGCGCATTTGCATAACCTGATCGTCAGGAGTGCTGAAGAACAGTCCTTGGTAGAGATGCAGGTTGTTGATGATGGCCAGCAACCGCGACCGGCTCAACACCTGGTTGGTGATCGATTGCAGTCGCTCCTGCAAGTCCACCTGCACGTTCGGCATCACGAACTTTTCAGGCACCTTTTGTTGTTCGACCAGGATCACTGTTTCCGATGTGTACTTCGGAGGAATAATCCAGGCCGAGGCGAACACGATCAGCCATCCCAAGAAGAGCGGACCTATGATCCACCACCGGCGGCGGACCACCATGGCCCAATATTCGTCCAATCCTCGCATCGATTTCTGATCGTCAAATTCTTCCGTCATGATTTACCGTCCAAGGGGATGAACCCAGGTGTAGTTAACTGAAACTCCGACAACATTGGCGTCGTAGGTGTTATTTCTGAATAGAAAAGCGTTCGATTGGCTCTGGTGCACCCGCGAGTATACGGCGTGTGCGCTTAGGGATTTCGCAAGCCTGTAGCTTAGCCCCGCATCGATATTGAAGTTGTCGAAGGATCGGGCCGACGCTGTAGTCGAAACGTTATGGGAATAACGCCCGCCCACCGTGAGGTCCATTTTCGGCGTCAACATGCGGCGATAGCTGCCGTTCACCGAATTCACCTGGGACGTTGCCGTGATCCCTCCGCCATCCGACACGCTGCGGCTGAAACCAGCCCGAACCGAGTCGCGTCGGCCATGCCATCCGAAGTTCGCGCCCAAGGCTGTGCTCCACAAGCTATCGTGCGTCGTAACGTAGATACCAAAGATGGGAATAAAGACGACCGCCTTCGTGGATGTGTGCTCCGGCCCCACCCACCCTGAGATCGTCATGTTTGGGCGGATCAGGTAGTCGACGGTCATTTGAATCGACTGAATCCCAGAGCGTTGTTGACCACTCCCAAAATCCAGACTGTTGTAATCGTAGCCTGCTCCCAACGAAAGCCGCGCCGTGAACTGATGGGAATAGGTTGCACGGCCGCCGTACGTAACCAGGTTGTAGAAAGGGACAGTGGTTAGCAAGTTGTAAGTGGACGTGCGGCGGAGCGTCGTCGTACCGGCGAATGATAGCGTATCCCTCTTGGTCAACCGGTCCGTCAGCGTCATGACCCCGTTGTTCAGCGTGTATTGCGTCAGCGGGTAATACGTCACTGGATTCGGATTATTCAGCGTTGGGGTTCCGGGATTGGTCAAGTAACTGTCAAACGGATTGGCGGAGTAAGAGAAGGTGTCATTTGCCATCAGCTGCCAATGCTTGCTCATCTGCCACAGGAACCCCGCGCCCGCTCTTTGCGAAAACAGATTGTTGTTCGTGTTGATCTGTCCACCTTGCGCAGTATGCACTTGGTAACCCCCGGCATACGATACGTGCCACGCTACCTTGGGGAGAAACTGCTGGATCTTGATGCTGGGAGTAACGTGAAACAGCCACCAGTTCTGAGATGTGTTGGATGTATTGTTGGTTGTGTATGCGTTGCTGTCGTAGGAAAACCCAGCACCAATTCCTAATGTGATACTGCTGTTCTCGATCGACTCGGACAGGAAGTCCAGCGACGGGGTCGTATCCGGATAGGTGTAGGCAGGCTTTGGCCCCGGCTGGGTGGGTGCCCCTGTGTCCGATGTCCCGGTGTCAGTCTGTGCCCAGGCGCACGTACCGTACAAGATTCCCACAGCCAGCAGGACGGACCCGACGCGACGTTTCATCAAAGCCTCCTGTTAGGGAACGACGATCGTGTCCCGCGGCTGCAATACAATATTCTGCTGCTCATTCTGGCCCTTGATCACTTCTTTGTAGTTGAACGGCAACTTTTCCTGCGTGCCATTGGCCATAGTCCGGAGCACGTAAATCTTCTTGGTCTTGGCGAAGTCCTTGAATCCTCCCGCCATGGCGATGGCATCCAGCACGGTCATGCGGCGCGTTAGTGGGAAAGATCCGGGATGTCCGATTTCGCCTACGATGTTGAAGCTCAGGCTGTTAATCTTTTCGACAACTACCGTCACCTGCGGTTCCGAGACATACTTCTTCATCGCCTCGGCGAGCACGTCCTCCAGTTGCACCGGGGTATAACCCGCCGCCTTGACTTCCCCCACCAGCGGCAGGGAAATCATGCCATCGGGACGGACGGGCACAGTCTTCGACATGTCCGGCTCTTTCCAGACGTAAATCGACAATACATCCTCAGCGCCAACAACATATGAGTCCGGAAGACTACCAGCGGCCTGCTTGGGAGGATTGTTGGTTACAGTTGACTGGGCCGGCTTAGGGGCGGACGCGTCAGGGCTCGACGCGTCTTGCGCCAGAGCCAGACTGGTCAAAACTCCAAGCATCACCAGGTAGTGCAGCGATCTTTTCACAAGGCCTTCAACTCTGTTTCTCTGCAAGTCCATTCAGGTCACCCTCGATCTGCGTTCAAGGTTACTCAGTCTTGTCATCGTCCACCTGCAGCGCGGGAGTTGATGCGCGTCGCTGTGGGATTCCGACTTCCTTTAACTTATACAATAGCGCCCGATAGCTGATGCCGAGCGCTCGGGCAGATTTCTTCCGGTTCCAGTTATTCGCATGTAACGCGCCCATGATGATGCGCGCCTCGATCTTGCGCACAGTCTGCCGCGTCAGCTTCTTCAGCGACACCGGCCCGTCAAACGTAAGCTCGGGCAGAGTATCGCGGTCGTTCCCTTGAACCAATTCGCTCACGATCACGTCTTCGGTTCCCATCACCACGTACCGCTTGATCAGGTTCTCGAGTTGACGCACATTCCCTGGCCAAGCGTACCTCTGCATCTTCGCCAACAGCGCGGGACGAAGCATTGGGGCGCGGCCATTGAGTTTATCATTGTAATACTGCAAAAGGTATTCTGATATTAACGGAATATCAACTGCCCGCTCCCGCAACGCGGGCATGTGGATGGTCATCGCCGCGACCCGGTAGTATAGATCGTGGCGGAAGTTGCCCACATCGATCTCCTGACGCAACTCACGATTGGTTGCGCTTACCACCCTGACTTCCACCTTCTTGTCTTCCTGGGATCCGATACGGCTAAACTGGCCGTCCTGTAACAATTGCAGGAGTTTGGCCTGCAACTCCGGAGCGAGTTCCGAGATCTCGTCCAGGAACAGTGTGCCCCGGTGCGCCATCTCCACCCGTCCAGGCTTGGTTCCCAGAGCGCCCGTGAACGCTCCCCTCTCGTAGCCGAACAACTCGCTTTCCAGCAGCGTTCCCGGAATCGCCGGACAGTTGACCTTCACGAACGGGCCGTTGGCCCAGGGCGAATACAGGTGCAACAAGCGAGCAATGATATCTTTCCCCGTGCCGCTCTCCCCCGTGATCAGAATGGAGAGATTGGCTCCG
The DNA here is from genome assembly GCA_963758255.1 of uncultured Acidobacteriaceae bacterium. Classification (GTDB taxonomy): domain Bacteria; phylum Acidobacteriota; class Terriglobia; order Terriglobales; family Acidobacteriaceae; genus DASRAA01. Next base: position 237,981 of record CAVWUX010000007.1, on the reverse strand, counting down.
GCGACGCGCTCCAACTTCTGGCGTACCTCTCGAAGGGCAGATGTCTTCCCAAAAATGACCGATTCCGGGGGCATTTGCGGGAGCGTGATCGTCCCTTCAGAGCCTCCGCTGGCCAGTGTCGTCATAGAGTGATCCTCTTTTTCCCCTACCGCGAAATCACGTACAGTGTGGAAAAGATTTGCATGTCGCTGGCCACCCGTTGACGAACCGCAAGATCTTGCGCAGGATTCTCTTAAGATACTACCGTTCAGTTACTTAATCTACAAAATTCTAATTCCGTGGCGGCCAGAACGGAGTCTCGCGCGGGATCACACCTCGCGGTTATGTGCAAAAGTTTTCACTAAAGGGAGGAGATTTTCCTATTCTTGCTGGGAAAGCTCGTGGCTGGGCGCCTCGGGCGAGTCCGTAATAAGCGGTTCCTCAAACTGGAGACCAAGGAGAAAATACTGGCGATCTGGAGTGCACCGCAGCACGGTGGCGCGAAGAAGTGACACCGAACGTGGCAATTGAGCCTTATTGACCAATGCCACAGGCACTTCAAGCGAGACCTGAGTTCCTGGATCTAAGTACCGCCGGGTCGCAAGCAAGACGCCACCCGCGGACAAATTCAGCGCCGTCGCAAACTCCAGGAACTCGTCACCGGTGAATTTTCTGCCCCGAACGAAGAACGGGATTGAGATAGGCAGACGATCCCAATCGCGGCGTTCCGCGGCAGAAATTGGACGGCGCACTTTAGTTCTCCTAACCAATTGTCAGCACATCAGCAGCCAAACGTGCAACTTGTGGAATTAGCACAAACACAGCAGGTTGCCTGCGGTTTCGGGAAATTGCTGTTTGCACGTACACGCGAAAAGCTGCAAGGATTTGCGATAGATAAGAACAAATTTTCCTTTCCGAGGGTGCATATAATTGCATATTTATGATAACAAACTTGCATTAACGACAGGAGCGCCCGGCAGTTTTGAATTGACAACAGTGTCGATTGCGTTATCATCAAGGCTCCCCCAAGGGTGTGCGACCGATTACACCTGTGCTCCCGATCCCGTATGCGTAAGTCGCTCTAAGCCGTCGGCTGGTTTTGTCGAAGGTATGCCTGTGGACGCTAAACTCGAATTGATTTCCGACGTAACCGAAACGACGCTAGTCTCCGTTTGAACATCCGGATATGGAGCCCATTCTGGTGCACTCAGCGAAACCAGCGTCATCCAGGCCGGCGATCGACCTGCTGACCGAGCAAGGCCACTGCGCGGCGTGTCGCGACGCCTTGGCGGCGGCCGCTCATGAATTGAAAACTCCGCTGGCGATCATGGGTGGTTATTTGCAACTCCTGCTGACCCAAAAGCTCGGCCCTTTGACGCCGCAGCAGTTGGAGATTCTCACCGAAATGCAGGACAACGGCGTTCGGCTAACCAATTTCGTCCAGAATGTTCTTACCTACGCGACGCTGAAAGTCGACCGCTATGAAATGCAATACGAAGTCGCCGACATCAGCGCCTGCCTGCGCGAAATCGCCGAATTCTGGGCGCAGCGTTTCCAGGACAAAGCGATTGCGTTCTATTTTTTCCCCGATGAAAAGTTGCCCGAGTTTTCTTTCGATTGGTACAAGGTGCAGCACATTGTTTCGAACCTGCTTGACAATGCCATGAAATACACACCCAGCTCGGGCACGGTATGGTTGCATGTCGAGCCGTATTTCTGGGAGCGGCGCACCATCAAGCGCAAGCCGCTGGTGGAGAGGCGCCGAAGGCTTGTTGCCAACCCGAATTGCTGTCGCATTTCGGTCGCCGATACCGGCCCTGGTATCGCTCCGGAATTCCAGCAGGAGATTTTTGAGGAGTACTTCCGCTTGACGGGTGCGGGGACCCGCGCCGAAGGTCACGGTCTCGGTTTAGCCATTGCACGCCGGTTGGTGCAGGCAGCCGGCGGAAAGATCTGGGTGGAAAGCGAGCCTGGTAGCGGAAGCAAGTTCTCGTTTCTGTGCCTGTTAGATCCGCCTGAAAAGAACCGGCGTTTTTCGGAAGAACCATGAGTACTGGCCACATCCTCGTTGTGGACGACGAGCCCGGCATGCGGCGCTATCTGCAAACCGTGCTGGAACTTGATTCCTACAAGGTCTCCACTGCCGCCGATGGCGAGGAAGCCCTCGACAAGATCCAGCGCGATCAGCCGGACGTCGTGCTCCTCGACATGGTGATGCCTGGACCCGACGGACTGGAGACGCTCAAACGCATTCGGGAATCCCGTCCGACCACCAAGGTCGTGATGCTTTCCTGTGTGCGCGACACCCGCAAAGTCGCTATGGCGATGCGACTGGGTGCGCACGACTACCTGTCCAAGCCGGTTCAAAAAGAAGAAATGGACGATGTGCTGCGCTTCTGCTTGCAGCATCCGGGACCCGCGTTGCCCGGCGCTGGCGATGCCATTGAAGTAGTGCATGGAGTTTACTTTTTCGCGGCCACCGAGCAAATGCGACTGATTCGCGCCCAGGCCATGCAGGTCGCTCGCTTCGACTTCCCGGTGCTGCTGCTGGGGGAGAGTGGAACTGGCAAGGAAGTCCTGGCGCAGCTGATCCACAAGAACTCCGACCGAGCTCATCGCACCTTCTTGAAAGTGAATTGTGCGGCCATGCCCAGCGAACTGCTGGAAAGCGAACTCTTCGGCTACGAACCCGGCGCATTCACCGGAGCCGTGAAAGCCAAGCCGGGCAAGTTCGAACTGTGCAACAAGGGGACTATCCTGCTCGACGAGATTGGCGAGATGTCTCCCGCTCTGCAGGCCAAACTCCTGCAGGTGCTCCAGGATGGCCAATTTTCACGGCTGGGGGGTCGACATCCGGTAAAAGTTGACGTTCGCGTGCTCGCCGCCACCAACATCAACATGGTGCAATCCATCGCTAAGAAGACATTCCGGGAAGATCTCTACTATCGGCTGAGTAGTTTTGTGCTCAGTATGCCGTCCTTGCGTCAGCGCAGGGAAGAAATATCCATGATGCTGCGCCATTTCATGATTCAGGTGGCTGAACGCTATGCCTGTCCGCTCCTGTCAGTTTCTCCGCGTATGGTGGAGGCGTGCGAGAATTATTCGTGGCCGGGCAATATTCGGGAACTGGAGAATTTCGTTAAGCGGTATCTGGTTCTAGGCGACGAAAACGCAGCCATTCTCGAGCTTGAACGCGGAACCGTTCAGGAGAGCGATTCGCCCAACGCGGCGCGCTCCGAGCCCCAGAACCCTGATCTCAAGCAGATGGTGAAGTCCCTGAAGAACGAGGCGGAAATGGAGGCCATCGCCGGCGCTCTCGAAGACAATGGCTGGAACCGCAAGCGCGCCGCCACCATGCTCAATATTAGCTATAAGGCCTTGCTGTATAAGATTCGACAGTATGATATCCGGCCTCGACATCTCAGTTAGCGAATTTTGTGCTAATGTTGCGCAATAGCTTGCACTTTCGTGCTGGCATTTTCGGCTCGACCTTCTTCGGCTTGTCGGAAATTACGTATAAGTCATTTATTATGAATAATTTGATGGTGATTATCTATTTGCGTTCCGATCACGCCGATGGCAAGCGACGTGCGGTAAAATGCAAGTGTTCTAATTCTCCCCCCAAGGATTGTTGATGGGTTTGCCTCTTCGTGCCGCCAGTGAACGTCGCAAGAATGCGCGTTTTGACATGCGCTTCCCCATATTCATGCGTGCCTTCGGTGATCCCTGGATCGTGACCCTCACGGCTGAGGTCAGTGCCACTGGCGCCTCCTTTGTTACCGACCGTCCCTTCCTGCTCAACATCCCAGTCGAGTACGTGTTGACATTCCCGCCGGACCTCACCAGGGCTCCCCAGGCTCTACGCGTTCGTTTCTTTGGAACGGTACTCAGATGCGAGCGGGCTCCTGAAGGCCAAACCGGTTTCGCTGTTGCGGTGCAAAACACCGCCCACCGCTACCTGACAACTGAAGAAGCCGCCGGCTTCGACGCTATGGAACAAAGGCTTCCGCTGCCAGCAGTTGCAGCGAATGATGAACTGACTCGCGAGACTGGCTTCTGACCCCAGGCACGGCGAATCGCCAAGCCCCGGAATCTCGGCGTGGGATCCGCAATTCTCATACCGCGCTCTTGGGTGATCGACGCTGCTGGCGAATTGCTCAGCCGATGATGCCACCGCCGCAAACGAGATCTGCAACCCAACTCCGGTTACGATGCGCGGGCTACAGCAGCCGTGCCGCTTCTTTCGCAAAATACGTGAGCACGATGGAGGCTCCGGCGCGCTGGATGCACGTCAGCGACTCCAGCATCACCCGATCATGGTCGATCCAGCCGTTCATCGCGGCAGCCTTGATCATGGCGTACTCCCCGCTGACCTGGTAAGCGGCTAGTGGCACGTCAAAGCGCTCGCGGGCTTCGCGAATCACGTCCAGATAGGGAAGCGCCGGCTTGATCATGATCATGTCCGCGCCTTCGACCAGGTCCTCCTCGATTTCGCGCATGGCTTCCCGCAGATTCGCCGGGTCCATTTGGTACGAGCGCCGGTCGCCGAAGTGCGGCGCCGAGTCGGCCGCCTCGCGGAAGGGTCCATAATAGCCACTGGCAAACTTCGCCGCATACGACAGCACCGGGGTGTTCTCGTAACCCGCTCCGTCCAGCGCGGTACGGATGGCGTCTACGCGGCCGTCCATCATGTCCGAGGGAGCGATGATATCCATTCCGGCCCTGGCCTGCGAGACGGCAGTCTTGGCCAGCAACTCCAGCGATGCGTCGTTCAGAATCTCGTAGTCTTCGGCAGCCGGCGACGACACTACAGCGGCAGCCGGTGGCGCGTCGACTTTGACGGCAACGAATTTCTTGCCCTGCGACTCCAAATCGCGCAACGTAGCCGAGACCTCCCGCCGCACGTTATCCGTTTCCACGATGCCGCAGTGTCCGTGCGACATGTACTCGCACAGGCAAACATCGCCCATCAGCAACAAGCCCGGCACCTCCCGCTTGATAGCGCGCGTCGCCTGTTGCACGATGCCATCGTCGGCCCAGGCGCCGGTGGCGATCTCGTCCTTGGTTTCCGGCAGGCCGAACAGAATCACGCCGGGGACGCCCAGTGCCTTTACCTCGGCGCACTCCTTCACCGCTTCGTCGACGGACAGGTTGAACACGCCCGGCATCGAGCGCACTTCCTTGCGCACGCCTTCGCCCGGGCAGACAAACAGCGGATACACGAAACCTTCGGGGGTAAGTCTGGTTTCGCGCACGAACGAACGCATCGCTTCGTTGCGACGCAGGCGGCGGAGACGATCAGTCGGGAATGCCATGACAGAAAATTCTAGCACCAGAGGAGTAGCGCGAAGCCGCTAAAAATGCGGGTGAAGAGAGTTCTGCAGATTGTGACGGCGCTCACTGACGGACTCCGGCTCCAGTCAGCGTTCGGCGTCAATCAACAGGCCGTTGACAATGGCGCTGGCCAATCGAAATGCGGGGTGGCCGATCGAGAGCATGCGCGGACATGCTACCACCGCCGCGTGGTCGAATGCGGTGAGATGAGCTTAGTCCTACGCTGTGGTCGTCGCCTGAACTCGCTCCAACAGAGCGACTCCGGCTTCGTCGGCGGCGCGGCTTTTGAACTCCTTCTCCAGCACGACGGTCTTTGCCGTAGGAGCGAGTTGGTGCAGTATGTTCACCGTGGCTGGCGACGCCAGCGGACCGCAGTCGGGTCCGAGAACAATGATGTCCACCGTCGACGCCGTAAGCAGAATCTTGGCGTCGCCCATCAATCCGGTGGACAGCACCCGGTAACCGTGTCGCGTCAGCAGCGCGCGCACAAAGGCGCAGGTATCGGGTGTGGGATCCAGAAACAGCACGCGCGGTCCCGAGTTGGCGGCATCAGCGACGATCGATGAGCCTTCTTTCAGGAACGAGACGATGGCGGATTCCTCGTCTGGATAAATGCGAAACACCGCCGAGAGCTTGGTGATCTCCAGCAGTTTGGAAACGAATGGCGTGGGGCTGGCGAGACGAAGGTCGCCGCCGCGCGTGCGCGTGTGCCACAAGAAGCGCACGATCAACCCCATGCCTGAGCTGTCCAGGTAGTTCACCTCGCCCACGTTCAGCACGACGCAGGTGAACTCGCGCAGACCTCGCTTCAGGGCCTCTTCCAGCAGCGCAGACTCCTGCCCTGTGACAATACGGCCCGCGCAGCGAATGACGTAGACCGCTCCACAATGACGCGATTCCAGAGCCAGAGACATGCCGAGCACCTGCTTTCTGTGGCGCGCTCAACTGGCCGTAATCTTACAGCACGAAATCCATCGCGACGAGTGCCAATCCCGCCTGCCAAAACGTGGCATACCGAACTGGCCCGACGGTGGTATCAAGGGTTCCACTGCTCCCGAGGCTCGTATCACTGGATGGTACGATGGCAATGACTGGCGACATGGGGTCGCCACGAAAATGCAGCGGGATTCAACTGTCCGCAAAGGGAGTTGTCTTCAGTGAAAATCCGTAACTTTGCAATTCTAGTGTTCGCCGTTTCGGTAGCTACTACTTCGTTTGCACAGAAGGTCAATGTCGATTGGGATCGCGGCACCGACTTCTCCAAGTTCCACACCTACGCCTGGCAGCCCAGCACACATCCAGCCAAGGGTCTGTGGGACCAGCGCGTCATTGACGCCGTCAACCAGCAACTCCAGGCCAAAGGATTTCAACTCGTCGAGTCGAATCCTCAATTGTGGGTGGTGTACAGCAACAGCATCAAGAAAGACCAGCAAGTTGTGGGTACGGGATACAACATGGGTCCGAGGTGGGGATGGGGCTATGGATGGGGCGGGCCGACCACGACGACCTATCAGACCTATGTCACCAAGGAAGGCACGTTGGTCGTCGACATTGCCGACGCCAACGGGCACCAGTTGCTGTGGCGAGGCTCGGCGACGGACAGCATCTCCGACAATTCTGACAAGAACATCAAGAAGCTGAACAACGCGGTCAGCAAACTCTTCAAGAACTTCCCGCCCAAGCCCGGCAGCAAGTAAGGCTGCGACGCCAACCTCGCCGTAGCGTGTTTGCCGGATACAGGGTCGCGGCTATCTGCTGCTAAAGTAAGTAGAGGTGGCGTCGTGCCGGCGGCGTTCGGGAGTCTTGTTCAGTTTTCATGCCTTTGCTTGGTAATCCGCCTGCAACAATATGCGAAGGATGCGGCCAGTCCATCCCCGCGGAAGCGGACCACTGTCCCCATTGCGGACAGGAACTGTCGTCCTCTGGGCGGCTGATACTGGTTGTAGTCATAGTCATGCTGATCGTCGTTTTCGCGGCGACGCAATACCTGGTCAGTTTTCACCGGCGTACCGAACTGGCACTGGCACGGTCCTGGTTTGATCGTGGCGAACGCGCTATGAAGCTGGGATACCCGGCCATTGCCGCCGACGACTACCGCACAGCGCTGTCGTATGACAGGGAAAACGCCCAATCCCGCTTGCGCCTGGCCGAGGCCCTGCTCGCCGGAAACCATTACCAGGAAGCCAGGTCCCACCTCTTGAGCCTCTGGGAGGAGGATCCGGCCAACGGCGAAGTCAACCTTGCACTCGCCCGGCTGAACGTGAAGCAGGGCAACAAGAAAGAGGCAGTGCGTTACTTTCGCAATGCCATCAACGGCGTTTGGGACAGCAGTCCACGGGAACAGCGTATCGCCACCCGCTTCGAACTTGTGCGGTACCTGCTGCAGCAGCACGATACCCAGCAAGCTACAGCGGAGTTGATCGCGCTCCAGGCCGATCCGCCCGAAGAACACGAAGTAGATCGTAGGCTCGATTTGGCAGGACTGCTTCTGCAGACTCACGAATACGCACGCGCTCAAGGCGTCTATGAGTCGCTTTTGAAAGGCAACCCCACCAATGCGCGTGCCTGGCTCGGCGACGGACAAGCGTCTATGGCCATGAAGGACTATCGCGCTGCTGAAATCGAATTCGCCACGGCAGTGCAACACAACCCGAATCTCTACGAAGCGAAAGAACAATTGGATCTCACTCGCGAAGTGCTGAGCATCGCGCCCGGGTTGCGAGGGTTGTCGCTTGCCGAACGCGCTCGCCGCGTTGCCAAGGCGTTCAGTGTGGCTTCCACTCGTCTGACGGGCTGCGCGGCCGAGAAGGCCTATAGCTTCAGTGCGACGCCGCCTTCGTCCGAAAAAACTACGAGTGCCGGTAAGACGGTGGGCACTGACGCTTCGGCGTCTGTGACTCCAGCTCCCGACAATCTGGAGCAGCTCTATCTCACGGCCCAGTCGATCAAGAGTGCAGCCACCGAGCAGGCGTTGCGGAATCATCCTGACTCATTGGAGTCCACCATGGATTTCGCGTTCGACGTGGAACGAGCCACGCAACCGCTCTGCTCTGACCTTAGCCTGGCCGACCGTGCCCTGCTGGTGTTGGCTGAACACCAGAATGAAACCATGCGATGAGCGCACAATTTCGCGGCACCAACAATCCGAGCAACGCAGCCGCCACGACTGAAGGCAGGGCGCACGGCGCGTCGGCCGCAGTCGCTTCCGCCCACTGGAGGTATTGGCAGGCGATGCGCAATCTGCTGTCGCCTTCCAGGTTCAGCATGCGCGAGGAGCAGTTCTTTCTACTGCTCGCGGTGATGATCGGAATCGGTGCCGGCCTGCTGGTCGTGTGCTTCCGGATGTGTATCGAGTTCCTGCATCTCAAGCTGCTAGGCAGCGCGCTGCAGCCGCCCCTTCCGCGCGTGATTCTTGCTCCCATGCTGGTGGGCTTCGTGATCGCATTTCTGGTGATCCACTTCTTTCCACAGGCGCGGGGAAGCGGCATCAACCAGACCAAGTCGGCGCTCTACATTTACGACGGCTACGTTCCGATCTCCACCGTCGTTGGCAAATTCATCACCAGCGCTCTGGCAATCGGCAGCGGACAGTCGCTTGGTCCCGAGGACCCGTCCCTGCAGATCGGCGCGGGAATGGCGTCGGCGCTGGGACGCCGCCTGAAGCTATCGCGCGAAAAGCTGCGACTGATCGCACCGGTTGGCGCTGCCGCAGGACTGGCGGCCGCCTTCAACGCCCCCATTACCGCTGTGCTCTTCGTTATCGAGGAAGTGATCGGCCGTTGGACCGCAGGCATTCTGGGAGCGGTTGTGTTGTCGGCGATCTCGAGCGCGGTTGTCGAGCGCTGGTTCCTCGGCGACGAGCCGCTGTTTCGCGTGCCCGCCTATCATCTGGAACACATCGGCGAGCTGGGAGCCTATGCCAGCCTGGGCGTGATCGGTGGATTTGCATCGCTGGCATTCGTGAAGTACATTGCCTACCTGCGGCCGAAGCTTCGCCGTCTGCCACCATGGACGCAATACTGGCAACCGGCGGCCGCCGGATTCCTGATCGGGGTGATCGGCATCAAGTTCCCCGAAGTCATGGGCGCGGGCTACAACTTCATCGATCAGGCCATGCACGAACAGTACACTTGGCAGATCCTCGCCGTCCTGGGCGCGCTGAAAATTGTGTCCACTGGTCTCTCGTTCAGCAGCGGTACTCCCGGCGGCCTGTTTGCCCCCGTGCTGTTCATGGGCGCGATGATAGGCGGCGCCGTCGGTATGGCGGAGAGGAGCCTGGTGCCCAATCTCGCGATTCCTGTTGGCGCCTATGCTCTGGTGGGCATGGGTACGCTGTTCGCGGGCATACTGCGCGCCCCCATGACGTCAGTGTTCATGATCCTCGAAGTGAGTGGCAACTACACCATTATTGTCCCCGTGATCCTGTCGAACGGGATCGCCTACTTCATCTCCCGGCACTTCCAGCCCACCCCGATATTCGATCTGCTGTCCCGCCAGGACGGTCTCGACCTGCCATCGCTAGAGGAAGAACGTGAGGTGCAGCTTTTGCGCATCGAAGATGCGATGCAGCCCGCCTTCACGCAGACGCTCAGCCGCAGGATGTCCGTAAAACGGGCCCAGGACGACGCGCGCGCCTCGGCGCAAGATTTCTTTGTGGTGGGGATGGGCGGCGATCGCTGGTCGGGCATCAGTCGCGAGAACCTGCTTGCCCTGCCGCCAAAAATCGACGTACCGCTGGCTCGCGTGCTGAGCGAGAACCTTCCCTATGTGTATCCTGACCACCCGCTCGATACCGCGCTTCGTCTGATGGGAGAAAAGCCGTTTCTCCCGGTGGTGCATCGCGCCAATCTCCAGCAGCTATTGGGAGTCATATCCCTGGACGATGTGATGAGAGCCTACCGCGGAGCAGGTATGCCCGATGTCCACGAAGAGCTCGAGAGGGAAGCCAGCGATTAGCGCCGTTTAGCTGCCTAGCGGAAGTTCTCCACCAGCATCAAGTCGGCCGCCCTGGTGTCGATTTGCGCCCAGACAATCTCCCTACCATCGGGCGAGGCTGCCATCGACCAATCGGTGAGGAACCGTTGGTCGCGGAAGACCCTTGTCACGCTTGCTTTGTCGAATTGAAAGAACAGCAATTCTCCGTTTCCGTTGACGACGTAGATTCCGGATGCAACCATCGCCCAATGCGAAGGATCGAAGGGCTTGGGCGCTCCCAGCACCTGCTCTTCAGCGCCGCCCTCAACCGGAATCCGCCAAATCGTCGGGTCCAGTGCGCTTCGGGAATAGTAGAGGTATTTGCCGTCATAAGATTCCGCGGCATAGATACCGCCTCTGCTGGTGACGGCTTGCGGCTCGCCACCTGCCACGGGCAGCTTCCACACGTTGATTGCTCCGTTGCGGTTGGAGGAGTAATAGATCCACTTTCCGTCGCGTGACCAGAACGGCACTTCACCGCCCACGGCTCCGTGCGTGAGCGGTCGCGGCTCGCCGCCTTTCACGGATACCTCATACACCTGCGACACTCCGTTGGCGCGTGAGTCGAACACAATCTGTTGTCCGTCCGGTGACCACCGCGGCGTACCGCTGAGTGCTTTCCCGAAGTGGGTCAATTGGACAGCGTTCGAGCCGTCGCGGTTGCATATCCAGATCTCCCAGTTACCGCTACGGTCCGACTGGAACGCAATGCGGGTGCCGTCCGGCGAGTATGACGGTGCCGCCTGTTGGCGTGTGCTCGATATCAGCTCAGACGGCTCTCCGGCAGCGTGGGTCGAATCACGCAGATCCAGCTTCCACACGTTTGCATTGACTTCGGCACGCACGTACGCCAGCAGGTTGCCGCGCACCGCCGGAAACGTCGCCGGTCCAGGCACGTAGGCGACGTTTGCGATCGACGATTCGCCCCCCTTAACGGAAATCCGCCGTAGTTGATTTCCACCGAAAATGATTTCGCGGTCGTCCGATGTCCAAGCCAGGCCGTCGATGAAATCGGCAATGAAACTGGATGTAAGCAAACGTGCGTTACCAGAGCCCGAGGGCAGAAGATAGATCTGTCCCAGGTCGAGGATGTTGCGCTGGAACGCAAGCGTCTTGCCGTCGTGCGAGAATGCCGGATCTCCGTCCCCTTCTGAGTTCGGCGGCGGATTGGTGATCTGGCGTGAACGTAATGTGCCCAGGTCCAGCAGAAATAGCGCAACCGTCTCCTGCCCGCGAATTTCGTCGGGATAAACCAGCGTATTCTCCGTCGGCGACACATCGAATCGGTCTCGCCGAAGTCGTCGGCCCCCCAGAGACGTCGCGATCAATTGGCGGGCCTCCCCGCCGTCCGCCGGCGCGACGTAAATTCCCGTATGTTCGCCGCGCCGAATGAAGTAAATCGACCTACCGTCGGCGGACCAAACCGGATCTCCGTCGGCCGCTCCTGCCGGTGTCGCCGTCAAGCGATGCGCTCTCTCGTCACCAATCTGTCTGACGTATACCCCGTAGGGGCCGTCGGAGTTCGGTCCCGTCCACGCAAACGCTACCCGCTTCCCATCTGGGGACAGCGCGGGCATGTACTCCAGCCCCGGGTACGTCGTAAGCGGTTTGACCTTGGGTTCCGGATTCTCCGGCTGCGGACGCAAAAGCCACATCGCCGCCAACACCGCGACCCACAGAAGCAGCGAGGCCGCGATTTGTTGCAATTGTTTGGTGCGCAGCGAAGGCCTCAGCAAGACCGACTTGGGCGGTTCTGTCGCGGTCGAGCTTGGCGACACCGCGACGCCCGCCGCATCCGCACCGACGGTCGCAGGCTCGAGAATGCCCGGCTGCGATTCGTGAACAGTTACTGGATGCAGCCACCGGTAGCCCCGGCGGGGCACGGTTTCGATGTAACGGGGACTTTCAGGATCGTCGCCAAGTGCCTGGCGGAGCTTGGCCACCGCTACTCGCAGACTGTTGTCGAAGTCCCGGATCGAATCTTCTGGCCACGCCCGCTCGCGGATTTCCTCCCGCGTCACCACTGCAGGGGAGTACTCAAGCAGCACCAGCAGCACACGAAGTGGCTGGTACTGCAACCGCAGGACGTCGCCGTTCTTCCTTAACTCACCGGAGCGGACGGAGAATTCAAACTCACCGAACCGAAAGATCTGGTTCAGCTGCGAGGGGGGTCGCACTACTGACATTGCGCACCTTCAATGCGAGTGTTTCCTGATGATACTCACCAGCCGGGTGCGGGGCAAGTGCTGGATTCGGTAGCTCCTGCAAATCAATAGGTTACGTAGCGGAAGCACAAAATTTGGAGGCCGGTCGGGGACTCAGCGGCATGGCAGGGCCCGCACATCGTAAAACTATTACGAACAATGATGTTCTCGCGGGAAACACAGAGTTAATTAATTCAGCTTTTTCAGATCCGCAACTTTCCCGAAATACCAAAGCCCGGCCGCCGCGCCGGGCTTTGTACTCCCCATTGAACGTAGCATAACTACGGCAGGCTTACCTTCCCGTTGAGGGGAAGGTCCTGCGACGAGCCCCCTGCCATGAATGTGTAGCCGCCCGGCAGCAATTTCCAGCTACTGGAAGCCACATCGTAGATCGACAGGTAAAGCGGAGGTACGGTCACCGTAACCTCCTTGCTCTCGCCGGGATTCAACTGCACCTTGCTCCAACCCACCAGCCGCTTCGGCGGCTCGCCCGCGTCGGCAGGCAGCGCAGCGTAGACCTGCGCAATTTCTGCTCCCGCGCGGCCGCCCGTGTTCTTCACGTTGAACGTGACGGTCGTGTCCTTGCCGGGAGTGACTTTTAAGTCCGAGTAGCTGTAGCTGGTGTACGAAAGCCCAAAGCCGAAGGGAAACAGTACCGGTTTCTTTTCGGCATCGTACCACTTGTAGCCGACCTTCAATCCCTCCTCGTAGTGAATGTCAAAGGTCGGCTTGGTCAGCACCGTGTGGAAGCCGGCTTCGATCGGCTTGGCAGTGGGCGGAGGCTGCACGATCTTGGTGTGCGGCAGGTCGGCTACGCTCAGCGGGAAAGTCATGGGCAGCTTTGCGCTCGGGTTCACGTCGCCGAACAGGATGTTCGCCACCGCGTCCGCGCCCTTGCTTCCGGCGTACCACACCTCCAAAACGCCGCTCACCTTGTCGATCCACGGCATGGTAACGGCGGTGCCGGTTTCGAGCACCACGATGGTCCGCGGATTCGCCGCCGCCACCTGTTCGATCAGCGCATCCTGGTGATCGGGCAGCGACAGGTCGGGCAAGTCCATGCCCTCGCTCATCCACTGGTGGGCAAACACAATCGCAACATCCGAAGATTTTGCCAGCGCAGCCGCCGAGGCCGGGTTCTCTCCCGAATCGAACTTCACGTCAGCCGATGGGGCCTTTGCTTTCACCGCCTTCAGCGGAGAAGTGGGGAACCACACGTGCGCCAGCCACTGGGGAGGAGCGGCCCCCTCCGGGTCCACCTGCGCCGATCCGCCGCCGGAAATCATTCCCGTGTCCGCATTGAATCCGATGATCGCGATACTCTGCACCTTGGAGCGATCGAGCGGCAGCACCCCCTTATCGTTTTTCAGCAGGACCGAACTCTGCTCTGCCAGCGTGCGTGCTGTCTCGAATCCGGCTTCCACGTTGACCACGCTCTTTTGCGTGGGATAGTCCACGATTCCGCTGGCGAACTCCGAACGCAGGATGCGGCGCACATGCTCGTTGAGCTCAGCCATCGGGACCTCGCCTGATTCCACCGCCTTCTTGAGCTTCTCGCCAAAGAAGTCGTCGAGCGGCTCCTCATTGTCGAGCCCGGCGTGCGAGGCCTTGACCGTGCTGTGGGTTCCGCCCCAATCGGAGAGTACGAAGCCGGGATACTTCCATTCCCCTTTGAGGACCTCAGTCAGTAGATACTTGTTCTCGCAAGCGAAATCCCCGTTCACCGCGTTGTAGGAGCACATCACCGCCGCGGGCTGACCGATGGCGATGCCAATCCGGAAAGCCAGCAAATCGGTCTCGTGCAGCGCCCGCTTGTCGATGATCACGTTGACTTCGTTGCGCCCGCTCTCCTGGTCATTGACGGCGTAATGCTTGATGTCGCCGATCACGTGCTGTCCCTGCTCGCAGCGGATGCGGTTTCCGACCAGCGTCCCCGCCAGAATGGGATCTTCGCCCAGGTACTCGAATGTCCTCCCGTTGCGCGGCTCGCGGGTGATGTTGACGCCCCCTCCGAGCGTCATGTTGTAGCCTTGCGCGCGCAGCTCGCGCCCGATCAGGGCGCCGTATTCGCACGCCGCCTCCGGGTCCCAACTGGATGCCGAACCTAGGGCCGAGGGCAGTGCTGTCGAGTAGCGCCCGTTCTCGGCGCTGCTCCGCACTCCGTATGCGGCGTCGCTCATCTGGATCATCGGGATGCCCAGCCGTGGCACTCCCAGAACAAACCCCGCGCCGCCGTTGCCCAGATAGTAATTCGGACGGGGCGGGCCCCAACCCGGCATTCCGTTGCCGTGCACCAGGTCCATCTTCTCGTCGAGCGTCATGCGGCTCAGCACCATGTCCGCGCGCTCGTCGGGAGTGAGGGTCTTATCCATCCAGGGGAATTTCGGCTTACTGGCCTGGCCGGAAGGAGGCTGTGCCCACGCGGTGGCGACCGCCAGGAGCAAGGAGAGGACTGCGAAAACGGTGGTGCGCGTACAAAACCGATTGTTCATTGGAGGTTTAGCTACCCCGGTTCATGAATTTTTCACATACCACCATACCAGCAGGTAACCGGTGGAGCTAAGAAATTGACGATAAGACCTCAGAATTCCACCGCCAGCCATCGCGAAATCCGGCCCTAGCCCGAGGAAATCTCCCGGCAACACTCGGAGACGCTTCGGCCGGGTGGAGCACGCCTTCAGGCGTGCATTACCTATCCGCATATCCCACAATGTGGGAGTCCCAGTTGCTACTGCGGTGGCGGAGTCGACGGGATATACCCATGCGAACCGACTGGCGCCTCACCGGGCTTGAGCCTGCGGCAGCAGCCGTTCACGGTGTCGCCCTCCGGCAGGTAGACCTGGCCGTTGTACTTGAACTCCTTCTGCTCCACGGCATCGATGCACTTCCCCTTGGTGATAGTCGCGGTCAGTCCGCCGCCGCTGCCGGTCGCCGGACTGCCGTGCCACGACCACTGCCCATCGACATACATGAACTTGCCGATCCAGTAGGTATCACCCTCGCTGATGCCCAGGGTGCGGGCGGCAGTATCACCGAACTGAAAGCTCCACCGCGGATTATTGCCAAAACACACCATGTCGGGAATGTGAGTCGGCTGGGCCGGTGGCGCTGCCTGCTGCTTGCCGGTGGGAGCAGGGCCGTTCTGGCCGAATGGACTGTCCTGCGCCACCGCGCCCAGCGTTGTGCAAATCAGGGCGATCATAAGAAAAGTGCGAACCACACCTGCGGTCATCATGGTCCTCCACGAATAAATGATTGTAGCCGTTGAGGGCGCATTTGGCGGCAACTCAACCTGCAGTCGGGCCGCCTTTACGGCTTCGGACCATCTCCCGGTTCCGGTACCCCCAATTGGGTCAGCAGAAACGCCCAGTTGAAGGCCACTTCGTGAATGCGGTCATAGCGCCCGCTCGATCCCCCGTGTCCTCCGTGCATGTTGGTATAGAAGACGAGTGGATTCTGATCGGTCTTCAATGTGCGCAGCTTCGCAACGTATTTTGCCGGTTCCCAGTACATCACCTGGCTGTCGTCAAACGAGGTGCGCACCATCATCGCCGGATAGTCCTTGTGCGCCAGGTTGTCATAGGGCGAATACGACAGCATGTAATCAAACGCAGGCTCGGTGTTGGGATTGCCCCATTCCTCGTATTCAGGCACCGTCAGCGGCAGGGAAGCATCCAGCATCGTATTCATTACGTCCACAAACGGAACTTCGCATAGCACCGCGCGAAACAAGTCGGGACGCATGTTGGTAACCGCTCCCATCAGCAATCCGCCCGCGCTTCCGCCTTCGATGCCGATCCTCGCCCTCGAGCCGTAGCCGTGGCTCGTCAGGTATTCCGCGCATGGCGATGAAGTCGGTGAAGGTGTTCTTCTTGCTCATCATCTTACCGGCGTCGTGCCAGGGCTTGCCCAGCTCGCCCCCGCCGCGAATGTGTGCCAGCGCTACGATCAGCCCGCGGTCCACCAGCGGCAGCCGCGCCGCGCTGAAGGTCACCGGCAGCGAATAGCCATACGAACCATAGCCGTACAAATAGAGTGGAGCTTGCGCCTTGTTCTTCAGGTCCTTGCGGTAGAACAGCGAAATCGGAATCCTGGTGCCGTCGCTCGCCGTTGCGAAGACGCGCTCGGAGACATAGTTCGCGCGATCGAAACCGCCCGGCACCTCGTTCTGCTTCAGCAGCGTGGAGTGCCTTGTTGCGACGTTGTAATCGAACACCGACGGTGGCGTCACCAGCGACTGGTAGTTGTAGCGAAAGTTCGCGGTGTCGAACTCAGCGTTGTTCACCGATGTGGCGAAGTAGGCAGGTTCGGGGAATTGGATGGATACCGACGACCCATCTTTGAACTGCACCAGGCGGAACACCGGCAGCCCGGCTACCCGCTCCGTCAGCGCGTAGAAATTCTGAAACACATCGACGTCGTCCAGCGGAATGTCCGGCCGGCTGGCCACCAGCTCTTTCCAGTTTTCTTTGCCCGGACTGGCAACCGGCGCCGTCACCAGGCGGAAGGTCTGTGACGTGTCATTGGTACGAATGTAGAAAGTGTCGCCGCGATGATCGACATAGTATTCGACGTTGTCGGCGCGTGGTGCGATCAGCATCCACTCTCCGTCAGGCTTGTCGGCCGCCAGAAAGCGCACATCGCTGGAAATGTGGCTGCTCACGGTCAGCAGCAGATATCGCTTGCTCCGGGTGCGAGTGACCGCTATGTCGAAGCGCTCGTCTTTTTCCTCGTACACGATGGGGTCCTGCTTGGTGTCTCTTCCCATGTCGTGCCGATAGAGACGATAGCTGCGCTTCTGGACTGGATCCTCGACGGTATAGAACAGCGTATGGTTGTCGGCCGCCCAGGCGATCGAAACCACGCGCTCGGCAGTGTCGGGCAAGTCCTGCATAGTACGCAAATCGCGCACATGCAGTTGGTATTGCCGGAATCCCACATTGTCAGTGGTATACGCCAGCAGGTTGCCGTCGTCGCTGACCGCCCACTGGCCCAGTGCCATGAACTTCTGACCTTCGCCCATTTTGTTCAGGTCGAGGATGACCTGCTCCGGAGCCTCAAGCGATCCTTTTTTTCGGCAAAGCGCGTAATACTGTTTACCTTTCTCGGTCCGCACGTAGTAGTAGTAGGCGCCCATGAGGAATGGGACCGTATCGTCGCTCTCCTTAATATGGCTCACGATTTCTTCGTACAGCTTCTTTTGCCGTGCCTCGGTCGGCTTCATCACGTATTCTGCGTAGGCATTCTCGGCTTCCAGTAGCGCCTTCACATCAGGATTGGAGCGTTCGCGCAGCCACGCGTAGTCATCGACCAGCGTCTTGTTATTGACGATCTTCTGCGTATGGATCTTCTTGGCGACCGGCGGAGAAACTTCCGCACCGGCCGTGCTTTGGGACTGGGGAGACGAGCTGTCGACTGTCAATGGCGTCGTATCTTGCGAGTTTGCGTTCATAGTTATCAGGACCAAAACAGCCAGAAGCGTTCGTAACATAAGTGCTCCGTTGGGTGTGGACTAGGCTCCATAAGCAGGCCAACGAGCGCTGATTATACGTGAGTTCCGACCGGCCCGCCGGTGCTCGCAGCGCACTGGCGAAAGCGAGTCCGCCCCGCTCGCGGCGAGCCTTCTCCTTCTGAGTCTTCAGGCGTGAGTTACAATCCTGCTCGATCTGTTTCCACAACTGATACCCCCGACGAGGACAAATCCATGCACCCGGTCCTGGAAGCATTGCTTTTCATCTTCGGTTCCAGTCTGTTGTCGGTTCTTTGCCTGCTGCTCATTCGACGCCGGGTGAGTGTCGACTTTCTGGAGAAACATCATGAGGTCGGGGGCCATTTCATCCTGACCTATGGAACCCTCTACGCCGTTCTTCTGGCCTTTGCCGTCTTCGTGGTTTGGACCGACTTCAAGGAAGCTGAGTCTAACGTCGAGCTCGAGGCCAATCAACTGGCAGACCTCTTTCGCATGGCTCAGGAATTCCCCGATCCCGTTCGCCACTCAGGTACAGGATGCCTTGCTGGGCTATCTCACGTCTGTGGTGGCCGATGAGTTTCCCGACATGGCCGCAGGACACGAGAGTCCACGCACCTTCCAGGCTCTGCAGAACGTCTGGAGCGTATATCGGTCGGTCGAACCCGCCGGCAGCAAGAACCAGATCTTCTATGATCGCTCCATCGTGCGGCTCAACGAATTGGGAAATTACCGCCGCTTGAGGATCCTCAAGAGCCACGGTACAGTCCCTGCTGTTCTCTGGTGGCTGCTGGTTTCGGGAGCAGTTCTTCTCGTGGGCTTTACTTATTTCTTCGGGCTGGAGAATTTTCGCTCACAAGCGCTGATGACCGCTGCCATGGCCGCTTTTCTCGCCTTCAGCTTGTATCTCATCTACTCACTAAACCAGCCTTTTGGAGGACTCTCCCGCGTTTCGCCGGAACCTTTCCGGCAAGAGTTGCAGTTCGTGCAGTCTCACTCGAAATGGTGAGGCAGGGTAATGGGGTGACCCTCGGCTAGGAGGGACGCTGGAAAGTACCGTTCACAAGCTGCATGGCATTCTCGGCGTCCTGTAATGTGGGTGCATCGATTTCCAGTAGCCCATTAGTATTGGGCTCACAACCATGGCAAAACAGGTTCTGGTTCATCATGATGGATTGCAACAGACGCCCCAGGGTGCGTGAGTGATATCCGTTCGAGAAGGTCGGTCCGTCCGACCAGCCCGGATTGACCGAATAATTGCAGATCAAGCTCCAGTACTCGCGAGCGGAACCCCACAGCTTCAGGTATTCGACGGAACCATCGGAGCCGATGTGATATTCGATTCTGACCCGGCCCGGTATGGATGAGGCGGTCAGTGCTCCCCAATGAAGGACAACGACGCTCGTCAAAATGTGATTAAGCTGGATCGGTACGAGGGGCTGTGCTGTTATCTCAGGTGCCGCAGTTTTCATCGTTCTTCCTTTTGCAAACTCTGATTAGGTCCATTCCTTGAAAGGACAACCCTTCAGGCCGTCCGTACATACCGCAAATCTGCTCCGCTCACGCGTCGGGCGTATCAGGAATGTAGTCAAGTGGGCTGATCGGCGGAGCGACAACTTCCGCCGTGCTCTGTGGGTTGCCGTTCATCTTGCGTCCCGCCGCAATCCTCCAGGTGGCCTCCACAAAGCCATTCCGCTGTACCAAGGAGTCGCAGCTTTCGCGGATGGCCTTGCGCATTGCATCTCCCCACTGTGTGCCATGCTCTTCCGCGACATAGGAGCCCAGCAGAGGTTCCAAAGCGACATAAGTTGGCCTGCCGACCAAAAACGCCACCACCTGGTGCGCGTTGTCTTTCTTGATCTCATCCCGGAAGGCCATGCATCCACGATGATCGGCGCGAATATCGATCAGCACCATGTCGTAGCGGTCGCGGTGCCAGATCGAGCTGGCCTCCGTCAGATCGCTTGCCCCGATGACCTCGACCCCGTGAAATCCCATGATCTTCTTGCGCAGGGCCCGCCGCTCCGAGTTGGTATCAATCAAGAGGATGCTGAGTTTGTTCCCGAGTGCGTTCGATGCAAGCTGCTGCCGAACCTGATTCATGCCAGGTGACCTCGCGCGAGAAGTAAGTGACTGACACGAATCTGGCGTTCGGATAGCGGCCAGGCAGGCTGTCAGAACAGCACTGGTTAGGAAAGCTGAAGGTTTCGCCTCTAGCTCAGGCGAGCACAAGGCAAGTCAGTCTTCGGCTGATCGGGACTGGTTCGATTATACGCCAGAATCTGACCGCGCCCAGCAGGCAAAGTATCGCGATCCGTCGATCGCCATTTTGCAACGGTGGTGTTGTATACACCCTCGCTGCCGCCGTAGATAATTGCTGGACGACCCATGCGCCCCAAAAAGGAAGCCGGAAAGCCACTCCCGATCAGCATCATTGTCATGGGCGCAATTGCTATCGCGGTGATCGCCGTGGTTGTGTGGCGCTGGTCCGCTGGAGTGCCTGGACAGGAGGCCTCGACGGCTTCGGCCGCCGCCTATGTTGGCCAGCAGCAATGCGCCGGATGCCATGCGGAGGAGGCGAAAGCCTGGAGCACTTCGCACCATGCGCTGGCGATGCAGGTGTCCAGCGACTCGACCGTCCTGGGTGATTTCAACGATGCCCGCTTTACAAAAGATGGTGTGACCTCCATCTTCTCCAGGAAGGACGGCAAGTTCTACGTTCGCACCGATGGGCCTGACGGCAAACCGCAGGATTACGAGCTTCCATATACTTTCGGTGTCTCCCCGCTGCAGCAATACCTGGTTCCGTTTCCGAATGGCCGCCTGCAGAGTTTCGTGGTGGCATGGGACTCGCGGAGTAAGGAGCACGCCGGTCAGCGCTGGTTTGATCTCTATCCCGGTCAGAAGATCGGACCCGGTAACCCGCTTCACTGGACGGGACGAAACCAGACCTGGAACTACATGTGCGCGGATTGCCACTCCACGAACCTCCGCAAGAACTACGACCTCGCCAAGGACAGCTACGACACCAGGTGGTCGGAGATCGACGTCTCCTGCGAATCCTGCCATGGACCAGGCTCGAATCATGTGGCCTGGGCCCAGACGCGCAAGGCAGGATCGTACAAATCGAGCGACGGACCGAATGGTCTGGTGGTGGATTTGAAGCCGGCCAAAGGATCATGGGCAGGCTTGCAACCCGACACCGGTACCATGCACTGGAAGGGCGAACCCAGGTCGCACAACGAAATCGAAACCTGCGCCGCATGTCACTCCCGCCGCCATCCCATCGTCAACAATCCCAAGCCGGGTCCTGCATTTCTGGATACATTCGTGCCCAGCCTGCTGGAAGAAGGCGTCTACTATCCTGACGGTCAGATCCTTGAGGAAGACTATGAGTGGGGCTCGTTCATTCAGAGCAAGATGTACCACCAGGGTGTGACCTGCTCCGACTGCCACGATCCTCACGCCGCCAAGCTGCGGTCCGACGACTTGAACGCCGTCTGCGCCAGATGCCATTCACTGCAGAAGTTTGGCTCCGAGCAGCATCACCACCACAAGGCGGACAGCGCGGGCGCGCTATGCGTCAACTGCCACATGCCAACCAAAACCTACATGGTGGTCGATGCCAGGCGCGATCACAGCTTCCGCGTGCCGCGTCCGGATTTCTCCGTCGCCTACGGAACGCCCAATGCCTGCAACCAGTGCCACAAGGAGAAGAGCAACCAGTGGGCGGTTGACACAATCGCGAAATGGTACGGCCCCAATCGCCGCCAGGAAGCGCATTTTGTCGCCGCGATTGATGCTGGGCGCCACGGGCAGCCGCAGGCAGAACGTGCCCTGGCTGCGCTGATCGGCGATGCTTCGCAGCCCGCAATCGCACGGGCAACCGGGCTGAGCCTGCTTCCTCAATACCTGACGCCATCTTCGCTGCCTGCCGTGCAATCCGCGCTCAAAGACAGCGACGCCTTGATCCGGCGCGAAGCCGTCAGAGCCCTCGAACCGCTTGCACCACAACAGGGGGTTCCGCTGGCCGCTCCACTGCTGACCGACCCAATACTCTCCGTGCGCATCGAAGCCGCTCGCCTGTTGGCGGGGACTCCGGCGAACTTGTTGCAGGAGCCGCAGAAATCCGCGCTCGATCGCGCCATCGCGGAACTGATCGCCACCGAATTGGTGTCGGCCGAGCGTCCCGAGAACCACATGAATCTGGCGCTGCTGTATGCGCAATTGGGTCGCCCCAGCGACGCCGAAACCGAGCTGCAGACTGCGTTGCGGCTCGACCCCAAGTTCGTTCCCGGCATGGTCAACCTGGCGGACCTCTATCGTGCGCAGGGACGCGACGAGGAAGGCCAGCGCTGGCTGGAGAAAGCCATTGCGATCGCCCCCAACGCAGCTGAACCGGTGTATGCTCTCGCCCTCCTGAAGATCAGGCAGAAGCAGTATCCCGAAGCGCTGGGACTGCTGGCCAAAGCTACCAGCCTGCAGCCCAACAACACCCAATATAGCTACGTGTATGCGGTGGCGCTCAATTCCGCCGGACACGTCGACGGAGCCATCGCCGTGCTCGAACAGGCGCACCAGAGACGTCCCGCGGACCGCGAAGTTCTCACGGGATTGATCGCCTTCGAGCGCGACAAGGGAAACCTTCCAGCAGCCATCTCGTACGCTCAGCAACTGGTGCAACTGGCTCCCGACGATCCCAACGCCAAAGCAATCCTGGCCGAGTTGCAGGGTCGAGGCCACTGAGGGGCTGCTCACACCCCTCTGTGACGCGCGGCACTGGCACTTGGTACATGGCTTCCTAGAATCGTCAGAGGCCGCATGAGAAACTCTGCTGATCCCTTGTCGCCGCTGCCGGTTTATCCCGGCACCACGCCGCGCTTCCACGCCATGGTGAAGCCCACGGGAGCGATCTGCAATCTCGATTGCGCCTATTGCTATTACCTCCACAAGGAAGAGCTGTTGGGCAGCGACAGCCAGTTCCGTATCAGCGACCAAATTCTCGAAACCCACATCCGCCAGTACATCGAAGGCCAGCGCGGCGACGAAGTCGTGTTCTCCTGGCAAGGCGGCGAGCCGACGCTGCTCGGGGTGCCTTTCTTCGAAAAGGTCGTAGCCCTGGAAAAGAAATACCAGCGTCCCAACCAGCGCATCGAGAACGATCTCCAGACCAACGGAACGTTGCTCAACGACGAGTGGTGCGAGTTTCTGCGCGCGAATCGCTTCCTGGTGGGGCTCAGCATCGATGGCCCCCAGGAACTGCATGACAAATTCCGCGTCAACAAGGGCGGGCAGCCCACGTTCGATAAAGTATTCGCGGCCGGCGAGTTGCTGCAGAAATACAAGATTCCCTTCAATACCCTCACCGTAGTCAACCGTGTCAACGCGAAAAAACCGCTCGACGTCTATCGATTTCTCAGTCGCGAACTTCGTCCCCGGCAGTTGCAATTCATCCCCTGTGTCGAGCCCAAGGTCTTTCACAGCGTCGCTCCGCAGAAATGGGACCCGGCCACGTTGCCCGTGCAGGGATCGCCGGCCGCGCGTCCAGGCAATCCCGATTCCGTAGTCACCGACTGGTCCGTCGATCCTGAAGATTGGGGCTACTTCCTCTGCAAGGTATGGGACGACTGGTATCGTCGCGACTACGGCAAGGTCCACGTCAACCTGTTTGAAACCGCAGTGGCGCAGTGGATGGGACTGGATTCGCAGCTTTGCGTCTTTGGCGAGATGTGCGGCAAAGGCGTGGCGCTGGAGCACGATGGCAGCGTGTACGCCTGCGACCACTACGTCTATCCCGAATACAAGCTGGGCAACATCTCGGAAAAACACATTTCGCGCATGATCTTTTCCGAAGAGCAGAAGAAATTCGGATTCGCCAAGAGTACCGAGCTGCCCCGGCAATGCCGCGAATGTAGATACTTGTCGGCCTGCAATGGCGAGTGTCCCAAGAACCGGCTGATCCGCACCCGCGACGGCGACCCGGGACTGAACTACCTGTGCAGCGGCCTGCTGAAGTTCTGGCAGCACATCGATCCCGACATGAAAGACATCGTGCAGCGCGTCAGCAGCTCCGGAGTCAGCTCAAACCTTCCCATGTTCCACGTGTAACGGAGGTAGCTCAGCGACATCGCCCATCCTGTCCCGCGCACCCGCCGCTACTGCCTTGGCGGAAACAACTCCTGCTCAATCTCCCGTTCGGTTTCGGCAAGAGCCTCGTCCTCTTCCAGCACGTACTGGACGAACGACTCCGCGGCTGCCCGCAATTCCCTGTCCTTCAGATGAACCACGGCGAACGTGGTGCGAATCGATCCGAAGACCTGCGGCAGCAGTTTCAGCCTGCCGGCGCGAAGCTCGGGAATGATCTGGCCGATCACCATTCCGCCCCACGCGTCGGTATTCTCGATCATGCTCTTCATGATCGACGTCGAATTGCAACTCACCCGCCCGAGGGGAGGGGCCTCCTCCATGTTGGGATGACGCGCCTTCCAGTCTTCCTGTATATTCATCAGCCTACGGGCGGCAAAGTGACGGGGCCATACTGCGGGATAGCCGAAAAAATCAGGTAACTGCGGTTCACGGCCCAGCTTCAGAAGGGGATGGTCCGCCCTCACCGCGCAGTAGACCTGACGCTGCCCTAGCGGCCGAATCTGCAGGTTGGACTTGTCGTCAATGCCCATCACGTCGATGACCGCCACCTCCACCTCCCGGTTCTTCAGCACTGGCAGGATGGCTGTAAACAGGTCCGTCGTAATCTCGATGTTCAGCGCGGGATACTCCCGCATGATGCGGACCAGCACCCTGTCGATCATCATGGAACTGGGGTACATTCCGGCGCCGACCCGCAATGCTGTGCCCCCCGTTCTGTGGATCAGCCGAAATTCCTGTTGCAGTCGCTCCGCCCCCTGCAATACCTCCTGCGCTCGGGTTACGAGGACCTCTCCCTCCTGGGTGATGACCACTCCGGTCGAAGTCCGATGAAAAAGCTGTACCCCCAATTGCGATTCGAGTTCCTGAATAGAACGAGACAAGGAAGGCTGGGACACGTGCATCGCCTTGGCCGCCCGCCCAAAATTTCCATGCTGCGCGACCGCCACCGCACACCGCAGCAATCGGAAATCGAGTTCCATGGCGAGATTGTATCGGCAAACAACTCGGAGCGGAAATGAAAATGACTGATACCAAAGCACTTCTGTCCGCACGCGGTGAGGGTCCATTGATCGCTGCGGGATGCATCCAGACGGCTTCCACGCTTAGTGCCCGGCTCTTCCATGCGTGCCACGCATCGCGTGATAGCAAGAAAGCATTGGACAGTCCAAGTCGTCCCGATTATGCTCCCTAGAACTCAGAGACTAGTGGCTTCTGGCTGCAAGTTCCAATCCCGCGGAAAAACCGGTTGCGAAAGGTTCTCGTTGCCCCTGTCTAGGCGCGAATAGCGCGTGGAAGATCCATCGCTCAGACGCGATTTCAGGTCTGTCCTGGCAGACCCGTGGGCGAACACTACAGCGCGATTGAGAAAGAGAAGGCCACATTAACGACGAAATCATAGGTTCGGATCGATCTCGGTCCGGCATAGAGGAGGGCGTTTTCGGGGGGAAACGCTCTCTTCTTCAGCGCATCTTCGTGTGGGAAGTCCACGGAAAAAATGGCGTATCCTCCCACAAGGAAGTCCCAGGAGCACAAATGCAGATAAGGAAACTACCCTGGCTGGTTTGCGCGTGGCTACTAATTACCGCGTTCCAGCTTTCCGCGCAGCAGGCCAAGAAACCCAACATCCTGGTCATCTTCGGTGACGACGTCGGCTACTTCAACATCAGCGCCTACAACCTGGGCATGATGGGTTACAAGACGCCCAACATTGACCGCATCGCCCACGAAGGCGCGCTGTTCACCGACTACTACGCCCAGCAAAGCTGCACGGCAGGTCGCGCCGCGTTCATCACCGGACAAAGCCCCATCCGCACCGGCCTGCTCAAGGTCGGCCTTCCCGGCTCCAAGCTCGGACTCCAGAAAGAAGACCCGACCATCGCTGAACTGCTCAAGCCGCTCGGTTACATGACCTTTCAGAACGGCAAGAACCACCTCGGCGATCGCAATGAGTTCCTGCCCACCGTTCACGGCTTCGATGAGTTCTTCGGCAACTTTTATCACCTGAACGCCGAAGAGGAGCCAGAAAACGTTGACTATCCGAGAAACCCAACCTTCAAGGCGGAGTTCGGTCCGCGTGGCGTCTTCAAGTGCAAAGCCACGGCGACGGACAACCCCGCGCCTTCGGATCCCCGCTTTGGTCCCTGGGGCAAGCAGGTGTGCGAAGACACCGGCCCGCTGACCAAGAAGCGCATGGAGACCGCCGACGACGAGTTCCTGGCCATGACGCTGGAGGACATGGATCGCTCCGTCAAGGCGGGCAAGCCATTCTTCATCTGGCATAACACCACGCGCATGCATATCTGGACGCACCTGCCTCCGAAGTACGCGGCCATGGAGAACGAGAAGGGACTTTACGGCGCGGGCATGACGCAACTGGATGACAACATCGGTGTGCTGCTCAAGAAGCTCGATGACCTGGGCATTGCCGACAACACCATCGTCATCTTCACCAGCGACAACGGCGCGGAAGTCATGAGCTGGCCCGACGGCGGAACCACCCCCTTCCACGGCGAGAAGAACACCAGCTGGGAAGGCGGGTACCGCGTACCCTTCGTCATCCGCTGGCCAGGTACGGTCAAGCCGGGATCGGTGTTCAATGGCACCGCTGCGCATGAAGACTGGGCCACTACCCTGTTGGCAGCAGCCGGCGTGCCCGACGTCAAGGAGAAGCTGCTAACTGGCTACCAGGCGGGCGACAAGTCCTTCAAAGTCCACCTGGACGGTTACAACCTGATGCCGTATCTCAAGGGCGACACCGACGTCGATCCTCGTCGCGAGTTCCTTTATTGGACGGATGACGGTGAACTGGCCGCCCTGCGTTACGACAAGTGGAAGGCCATGTTCCTGGAGCAGCCCGCTCACGGTTTCTCCGTTTGGGAAACGCCGTTTGTTCCGTTGCGTGTTCCCAAGCTGTTCGACTTGCACGCCGATCCTTTCGAACGGGCTGAAATGGAAGGCATCGATTACACACACTGGCGGCTCGACCGCATCTTTTTGCTTACGCCTGCTCAGGCGTATGTCGGGCAGTGGCTGACCAGCTTCAAGCAATTTCCTCCGCGGCAGAAGCCGGCCAGCTTCAACCTCGATCAGGTGATGCAGCAGATGTCGGAAGCTACGCAGTAACCGAGACGGCCGAGGTAACGATTCGTTCCGGCTACCATGGGGTGGGTCCGCTTCGCGCGCCCGCCCCAGCCCATCTCTCACTCACGCTGGTGCCGCTGCCGCACAATCCGTCCTAAAGTAGGCCCAGAAGACGGTCTAAGTACATACTGCACAAATAGATAGCGTAACTATCGGTGAAATCAATAAGAGGTGCACAAGTTCCTACACGGAACTAGTCGCGGCTGGAATCGTGTTGACCACTGGCAACGACACGCGGCGCTCGTCCAGTGATGGTCCCTGGAACTTGCCAAGCCTGGCGGCATAGAGGTCCTTGGGCAGGCCTTTCATGTTGAGGACGACTTCACGAACGGTGTTGCCCTCTTCCTGAAACTGTAAGAGTCATTCCGGCAGGAAGGCCGGAAATGCCGAAGGTATCGGCAGAAATGCGTTCAAGTCGAAATGCAGGCTGATTGTCGAAAAGTACAGCCAGCTTGCCGTCGATCAAGCGAACGGACGCGACCGCGCCTCGCGCCAGGGTGGCCAAGGGCTTGCCTATGACAAACATGGGCATGACCTCGCCGGGAATACGGAAGTCGCAGGCGAATCGGCGTAGTTCCGCTTCAGAAGCCGGCATAGGCTCGCGGGTGACGGAAATTCCTTCTGCCCTCCGTCGGGCGATGAAGTCCTCGGGAAACAGACTCAGCACAAAATCGTTGATCTGGACGTCAATCACCATGTGAACCCGAACCACCGGACTGTCGTTCTTCACGGAATGCACTTTGGAGAAGTCGCCATACCAGAGCTCGCCGGCGTTCCATATCACGCGCTGGCCGCCGATCATGAATACTACGTCGGGATGGGTGATGATCGGGATATGCAAGCGCAGCAACCCGAACTGGAAGCTGGTATGGAAGTCGAAGTGGTCCTTGATGTGGCCGCCGGGAGGAAGGAAGAGAATACGGACGACTTCCTTCGGGCACTTCAAGTCGTCGAGCACGTACTTGAAGTAAGGGGCGCGCCTGAGGTTCTCGGTTTCCTGGTAACGGTCCATGCCAGCGGCACTGGGGAAAACGGAATCCTTGCCGCCCATCGAGTGCAGTGCAATACCTGTCCACTCTCCCTGATGATAGGGCCCAGGTTGCGGTGCACCCTGCACATCGCGCAGTGTCTGCAGGTCCTCCTGCAAACGCTCAACGTCATAATTTCTGGGCAGTCGAACAGCGACTACCTCTTCAGTATTGGCGTGGGACATCCGGCGCTCCCGATGCAAAGTTGTGAGCCATTCTATTACAGGATCGAACGTCTGGATGAGCAGGATTGCCTTGGTTCAAGCATTGAGGCAGCATAACGGACAAAAGTCACGATAGCATATATTGAATCCAATACGTACCATGTCCGAATCTTGGGTTCCGTGGTACTCGCCGGCGCGTTTGTGACCCAAGCGCTGCCCCGGCCTTGATGGGAGTTCTGCCCGGCCAATGTGGATTGTTGCGCTTGCTCTTCGGCGGCCTTATACCTTCGTCGTGATGGCCCTGGTGCTCATCATCCTGACGCCCATTGTCATTCTGCGCACGCCGGTCGACATCTTTCCCGACATCAACATTCCAGTCATCAGCGTGGTGTGGCATTTCGGAGGCTTCGCGCCCAGCGAGATGGCCAACCGCATTGTCAGCAACTCCGAGCGCGGGATTACCATCACCGTCAACGACATCGAGCACATCGAGTCGCAGTCGGTGAACGGCGTGGGTGTGATCAAGATCTTCTTCCGTCCACAAGCCAACATCCAGATGGCGCTTTCGCAGGTCACAGCGATCGTGCAGACGACAGTCCGCGGACTGCCACCGGGAACCAACCCGCCCCTGATCATCACCTACTCGGCGTCGTCCACTCCGATCGTGCAGCTCGGTCTCAGCAGCAAGACCTTGCCGGAGCAGCAACTGTTCGACCTGGGCCAGAACTTTCTGCGCACCCAACTGGCGACCGTGCACGGCGCAGCTATGCCCTATCCCTACGGCGGCAAGATACGGCAGATACAGGTCGATCTTGACATCCCTCGGCTTCAGGCCAACGGACTGTCGGCGACCGACATCGTCAGCGCCATCAACTCTCAAAACCTGATTACGCCATCGGGATCCACGAAGATCGGCCCGCTTGAGTACCAGGTGGAAATGAACAGTTCGCCGCAGACCATTGCGGAGCTGAATAACCTGCCGGTGAGAACCCTCAACGGATCGACCATCTACATGCGTGATGTTGCGCACGTGCGCGACGGCTTCGCACCGCAAACGAACATCGTGCGGCAGGACGGAGTGCGCGGCACGTTGATGTCCGTTTACAAAATCGGCAGCGCATCCACGCTCACAATCGTGGACGCGGTGAAAGGCATATTGCCGATTGCGGCAGAGTCGCTTCCCAAGGACATCACCATCAAGCCGCTGTTCGACCAGTCGTTGTTTGTGCGCGCTTCCATCAATGGCGTCATCCGGGAAGCACTGATCGCCGCAGCCCTGACAGCGACCATGATCCTGCTCTTCCTCGGCGACTGGCGTCCTACAGTCGTGATCTCGATCTCGATCCCGCTCTCAATCTTCGTGTCGGTGATCCTGCTAAGCGCGCTGGGCGAGACCATCAACATCATGACTCTCGGAGGTCTGGCCCTTGCCGTCGGCATATTGGTGGACGACGCCACGGTGGAGATCGAAAACATCGAGCGCAACCTTGCCCAGGGCAAGGAGATGAAACAGGCGATTCTCGATGGCGCGGCGCAGATCGCGGTGCCGGCGTTCGTGTCCACGCTCTGTATCTGCATCGTGTTCGTGCCCATGTTCTTCCTCACCGGGGTCGCGCGTTACCTCTTCGTGCCGCTGGCGGAAGCCGTCGTATTCGCGATGCTGGCGTCGTATTTCCTGTCGCGCACGCTGATCCCGACGCTGGTGATGTACATCATGCGGGGCCACGAGCACCGTGCCGATGGCCCCAAGACGATCTTCGGACGCTACCAACGCGGCTTCGAGGCGCGTTTTGAAAAGTTTCGTTGCGGGTACTATCAACTTCTGGAAACGACACTCGGGCATCGCAAGGTGTTCGCCGCGTTTTTTCTTGCGTTTTGTGTCGTGTCGATCGGCCTGGTGTTTTTCCTTGGCGAAGATTTCTTCCCTTCGGTGGACGCCGGCCTGATGCGCCTTCATGTGCGGGCCCGCGCCGGACTGCGGGTGGAGGAGACCGCCCGCCTCTGCGATGAGATCGAGAAGTATCTGCGCCAGCAGATCCCTAAGAATGAATTGGTGACCATCCTCGACAATATTGGGCTGCCTAATTCGGGTATAAATCTTTCCTATAGCAATTCTGGGGTGATTGGATCAAGCGACGCGGAAATCCTGGTTGGCTTGAATCAGGAGCATCACCACGCCACCGCCGACTATGTTCGCACTCTCCGGGAAGAACTACCTCGCCGCTTTCCCGGAGTGGAGTTCTTCTTCCAGCCGGCCGATATCGTTACGCAAATCCTGAACTTCGGGCTGCCGGCTCCCATCGATATTCAAGTCACCGGCGCTGACATGCAGGGCAACTACTTCATCGCGCAAAGCATCGCGAATCGCCTAAAACAGATTCCCGGCACGGCGGACGTCCACGTGCAGCAGATGCTGACGCTGCCGACGCTCGATCTCCAGATTGATCGCAACAAGGTCACGCAGGTTGGCATGAATACCCGCGACGTGGCCGCAAACGTGCTCGTGTCACTCAGTGGAAGCTTCCAGACCGAGCCGAACTTCTGGCTAAATCCCGCGAACGGCGTCTCCTATCAGGTTGCGGTGCAGTCTCCTCAATACCGCATAACATCGTTACAGGACCTGATGGGAATGCCGATCAATGATCCCGGTGTGGCGAGCTCACAGGTACTTAGCAACTTGGCGCATTTGACGCCGACAGCGCGGCCGGCGGTGGTTTCCCATTACAACGTGCAACCGGTCATCGACGTTTACGTCAGCACGCAGGACCGCGACCTGGGGGCGGTGGCCAAGGACACGATGAATGCCCTGAAACCCTTTGAGCAGAACCTGCCGCGAGGAACGCGCATCGTGGTTCGCGGCCAGATAGAGACCATGAAGTCGTCATTCTTCGGCCTGGGAATCGGACTGGTGATGGCCATCGTCCTCATCTATTTCCTGATCGTAGTGAATTTCCAGTCCTGGCTTGATCCGTTCATCATCATCACCGCGTCTGCCCGGGGCGCTGGCGGGAATCTGCTGGATGCTGCTGCTGACGCAAACGCGCCTGAGCGTTCCGTCGCTCACGGGTGCGGTTATGTGCATGGGAGTCGCCACGGCCAACTCCATCCTGCTGGTTTCTTTTGCGCGCGACCGCATGCGCGCGGGGGTCCCCGCCGCTGAGGCCGCGCTGGAAGCCGGCTACACGCGCATTCGTCCGGTGCTGATGACGGCGCTGGCCATGATCATCGGCATGTTCCCGATGGCGCTGGGCATGGGCGAAGGCGGCGAGCAGAATGCACCACTCGGCACGGGCAGTGATCGGCGGCCTGATCTTCGCAACCGTGGCTACCTTATTCTTTGTCCCATCGATTTTTGCCATGATTCACGGTCATCGAGAAGCAAAGCAAGCCGCACTGAAACAGTCATAGAATGTCAGAAACGGAAACAGAAGCTATTCGTATGGACTCGCATTCCAACCGGACTGAAGCATTGGACGACGAAAGCCAGGCGCCGGAGATAACCCCGCCGCCTAAGCTGCCGCCCGCGCCTCCGCGCAAGGCACTGCTGTTGATCGGTCTCGCGCTGTTGCTACTGGTGATTGGTGGCCTGATCACCCTGCTCGGGCGAGTTCGCGACAGCCGGGTGCTGGCGGAGGCGACCGAGCGCGAATCGATTCCCACGGTCGCGGTCGTCCACCCCATCGCGGAGAAGCCCGACGTGGAACTGGTGTTGCCGGGCTCATTGCTGGCCTACGAAGAGTCTCCGATCTACGCCCGCACGAATGGCTACCTGCTGCGCTGGTACAAGGACATTGGCAGCCGCGTGACCAAGGGCGAACTGCTGGCCGACATCGATACTCCGGAGGTCGACCAGGAGTTGATGCAGGTCCGCGCCAACCGGCAGCAGATCGTCGCGCAGATGGACCTGGCCAAGATCAATGCCGATCGATACACGAGCTTGCGTGCGACTGACTCGGTTTCTCAGCAGGAGGCCGACCAGCAAGCCAGCGCGTATCAGCAGGCCAAGGCCAATCTCGCAGCGGCTGACGCAACTGTCCGGCGCCTGGAGCAGTTGGAATCGTTCAAGCATGTTTACGCGCCTTTCTCCGGCGTGCTGACCAAGCGCAACGTCGATCCCGGCGCGCTGATCAATGCCGGAGGTACGGGCAAGGAGTTGTTTATTGTTGCCAGAGTCGATCCTCTTCGGGTGTATGTGAACGTCCCGCAAAACTATTCGCCGGCCATCAAGAACGGCATGGAGGCGTGGGTTACGTTGCAGGAGATTCCCGGCGAGAAGTTCAAGGGCAAGGTGGCGCGGACAGCCGAGTCGATCGACCCCACTACAAGAACCTTGCTGACCGAGGTGGACGTACCGAACAGCGATGGGCGCCTGCTGCCAGGCTCGTTCGGAGAGGTGCACTTCCGCGTGGGCATCAATGCGCAGAAGGTCACCATCCCGGTCAATGCGATGTTGTTTCGGCAGGAAGGCCCGCGCGTAGCGGTCGTTGACGGAGACGGCAAAGTCCGTTTGCGGGCCATCACCATTGGCAAGGACTACGGCACGACACTGGAAATCCTGGGAGGCGTGGAACTCGAGGACCGGGTAATCATCAATCCGGCCGACTCGCTCGAAGAAGGTCAGCAGGTACACGTCGCTGCCGAAAGCCCGGGAGGCGAGCCGTCGTGAGGCGGATGACTTTGGCGGCGGGCATCCTGGCCAGCGGCATGTTGGCGGGATGTGCAGTGGGTCCGAACTACCATCGTCCCGCGATGCCGGCTCCGCCTGCGTACAAGACGGAAGGCCCGTGGCGTGTCGCCGCACCCAGGGACTCGATTCCCAAGGGCGCGTGGTGGGAGATCTACAACGACGCCGAACTGAACAACTACGAGCAGCAACTGCTCCAAGCCAATCAATCGCTGAATGCGGCCAAAGACCGGCTCAACCAGGCGCGCTCATTGGCGCGAGTCGCTTCAGCAGGGTACTTTCCCACGCTGAGCACCGACCCAAACGCGGCACGGATCCGCTATTCGGGACATCGAGCGGAAGTCGCAACCCTGGGCCGGCCGCTCACCCAGAACAACTTCGAGATTCCGTTCCTGCTGAGTTACGAGCCTGATCTGTTCGGAAAAGTGAAGCGCAATCTCGAAGCCTCGAACGCATCGTTGCAATCGACAGCGGGAGATTACTACAACGCGATCTTGGTGCTTACGGCGGAACTTGCGGCCGACTACTTTAGCCTGCGCGAGCTCGATGCCGAGATCCAGGTGGTTCAGGAATCGGTTGCGATTCAGCGAAAGGGGCTGCAACTGGTCCAAGACCGGCACGCGGGCGGAGTGGCTTCCGGACTCGATCTGGCACAACAGCAGACCCTGCTCGATTCAACCCAGACGCAGCTTTACCTGGTGCAGCAGCAGCGCGCGCAATTTGAACACGCCATCGCCGTGCTCACGGGTAATGCGGCGTCGACGTTCAGTGTTCCGGTAGCTCCGTTGAATGCAACTCCACCGCCGGTACCGCTGGGAGTGCCCTCGGACCTGCTGGAACGGCGTCCGGATGTCGCCGCCGCCGAGCGCTTGATGGCTTACCAGAATGCGCAGGTTGGAATTGCCACGGCCGCTTTCTATCCGCAGCTCACGCTTTTTGGCGGAGGCGGCGTTCAGAGCACTGACATCACGACCCTGTTCACCGCGCCCAGTGGCATCTGGTCGGTGGGTGGCGCTTTGTTGCAACCGATTTTCCAGGGAGGGCGCAATCGAGCCAACTTGGCAGCGACGAAATCTGCCTATGACGAAGCCGAGTCGAACTATCGGGAGGCGGTGCTGACCGCGTTCCAGCAGGTGGAAGACGGACTCTCGGGCCTGAACACGCTATCTCAGGCGGTCAATACCCAGAATGCGGCGGTTGCCGATGCCCGCCGCGCGTTGCAGCTTTCCAACAATCGCTACGTCGGCGGAGTCACGAGTTATCTCGACGTTATCACCGCGCAATCGGCGCTGCTCAACAATGAGCGTCTGGCGACGCAACTCCTGGGCCAGCAAATGGTTACATCGGTCTATCTTGTCAAAGCTCTTGGTGGAGGCTGGGAGGCCTCGCAAATCCAGAACGAGCAGGTCCATCCCAAAGCCATTCAGACAATCCAGCAGTAAGAATTTGGTCGAGACGCCGGGCGGCGCCCGGTTATAGTCTGAAAAGTAGCTTTCGGCCATGTTTTGAAAGGGCACGGCTTCAGCCGTGCCGTACAAGTCCTTTATTTTTGTTATTCCTCGCGGGCTTCAGAGGCTGTGTCGCGACTCGAAAAGAGATTTCGTGGTGCAACAAAGTACAGGAAGACCGATCCAACCAGCCGCGTAGCGGCGGCATTGCAGTTAGCCCGGGGCGCAAGCCCCGGGTAGAGTGGGAAGAATTCCCGAGCCGCGGAGCGGCGACACGGTCGCGACACAGTCTCTTCAGCCCGCGGGGGAATCCGGCGACACCTCGCCGGCGCGGATAGACTATTTCGACATCCGCTCTAGCCCCGACCTCGGAGCGTTCGACCGGTATTTTTGCGGTGGTCCTGCCATCCGTCCCACTTTGGAGAAAATTGGTTACTTTTGTCACATTTGCCTGCCGATTTCTGTTGGCCCTGCCATAGCCGATGGAGTATTTCTGAAATCTGGCTGGCCCGGCACAGGCCGGGACGAGGCTCCTGCAGAGCGCAGAGACCTGCTGGCTAAGTTCTTTGATAACAAGACTTTACGTATAACTCTTTTGTTTCTAAGACTTTGCAGAGAATCGCGCAAAGCAGCCTGGTTTCGGCGCAATAGCCCCTCAGATGGCGAACTAACTTCTTTGTTTGTGAGACTTTACATATAACTCATTTGTTTCTAAGACTTTACAGCTAAATGGCTCAAACCAGGCGAGTTTTTGCGCCAAAATCCCTCAAAAAAGCGAACTAACTTCCGTGTTTATAAGACTTTACGTATAACTCATTTGTTTGTTAGACTTTGCAGGGAATTTATTCATAAGTCATTGATTCTGCACTGCGGTGGGTAGGGGGGTAGGGGGTACCCCGATTTTCAGCCTACCGCTCTCAATTGCCGTCGACCCGGAGCGCAGGGCTCTCGCTTTTGCTGTCTTGATTAAAACCGCGCCTGAAGGCGACTTACTGGAGGAAGACCACCTTGAGCTGGGCGAAGCTCTTGCTCGGGCTCAGGATCATGTTGATGCAGGGTGTGCCACCGAGGCTGATTGTGTCGGTAACGAGGCTGCCTACCGCATACGAACCGGAACAGGCATTGCCCTGCATTCCGAAGGTC
The DNA here is from genome assembly GCA_963758255.1 of uncultured Acidobacteriaceae bacterium. Lineage (GTDB taxonomy): Bacteria > Acidobacteriota > Terriglobia > Terriglobales > Acidobacteriaceae > DASRAA01. Next base: position 202,268 of record CAVWUX010000007.1, on the reverse strand, counting down.
GTTCCGTATCCGCCTGCGCCTGGGGCCGAGCAACTCGACCCCGTGCCGTCAGCCCGGCACTGGTGGAAGTACATCAACCCCGCCAGCAGGAACTGTCCTCCACCTCCCCATGAAGGCGAGGCGGCGACCGAGCGGTCCTGGAAAAACACAAGCCCGCGATTCTGGCCGGAGGGGTCGGCGTAGGGCCCGGTGCAGGGGCCCAGCAAAATGTTGCCGTTGACCGTCGCCGGCACTTGCGGGGGAATCGCCGCGCCACCCGGACACTGCAAGGCGCGCGAGGCAACTCCCTGCGGAGAAACACTGCCGTCGACGTAATACGCCGAAGTGGTCGCCTTTTTCCCGGAGTTGGCATTGACGGAGATCGAACTGGTTCCCTTGAAGTAAAAGACGACGCCTCCGCTCCCGTCGCCATTCGCTGTACTCACTCGAACTGTCGAGTTGGAGCCCAGCGTCATTCCGCCGACAACGTAATACAAGCCCGGATCAAAGATGGCATGGCTGTTCTTCACGGAAATCCCCGAGGGATAGTAGCCGGCAGTGAATTCGGTGCATCCGCCGGAGTCGGGGCATCCGTTTAGCTTGTAGGCAACCGATTTGCCGCTGGTTCCGTTCGCCGGGGCCCCGGGTTGAGCCGGCGCGGCAATCTGCGCATAGGGATCAGAGACGGGCGTGGACGGATAGACCCAATTGCCGGTTGACCCCATGCTGACAGAACCAGGCTTCGTCGTGGGACCGCCGAAGACCGCAAAATCTCCGCCCGTGTAGTTAGGCCCAGCCTGGCTGAGATTGACAGTTCCCACGCTCACGGCCGACGTGCTGCTCGAGTTCACCTGTATGCTTCGTTGCGAACCTCCAATGATGCTGATGGAGGCAGACCCAGAGACCGATAGCGCACCGGAAGCCTTCGGATGCAGCACCGCCAGCGGGACCGGGCCCGGCAGCGCGGCCAGGCCGCAGGTGGCGCTGGTGTGGATGGCCCTGGCCGATTTGTTACTCAGCAACCGCGAGAAATACGCCGGCACATTCTCAGTGACGTCCACCTGAACATAAGGCACCGCTATTCCGGAAGGAGCAGTTGCGCCAGCGACCGTCGCCGGAAAGCTCATGACCACCTTGTTGGCAGACAGAGTGCCGTCGTAGCCATTCTTCTTGGCGATGATGCAGGGTGCTGCGGTCGCGGTGGAGGCGCAGTCGATCGAAGCGCCCTTCACCGGAGTAAAGTTCATCGTGGGTGTGGCCTGCCCCTGGGCGAACAGCAGAAGGTCTATGGCTGCGGCCTGACAGGTGGCGTCCGCGGCCCCCTGCACGGCCTGGCGATGGAACCAGAAGTTGGTGTAGTCGGTGGCAAAGCCAACGAATGCCAGCAGGAAGATTCCCATGGCTAAGACCACCAGGATCGTGACTTGTCCCCGATCCCGCTTACGGCCACTGTGTTTGTGGATGCGCATGGTCAATTCACCAGACGACCCACCGCGTAGGCGTTGATGGTGGGAGGCTTCTTCATGAAGCCCAGATAAGGTACGTACTTGTAGGTCACGGTCACAGCAACGCGATTGGGAGGAACCGCACTGCCGTCGGGATAGACCACCGCGACGCTCATCTTGGACACATCATGGATGGAGTAGGCGGCGAACTTCTTCACCATGCTGGTTGTTCCGCTGGTGTCTCCACTGTGAACAATGGCGTATCGCAGTCCCTCGCTGGCCGCGTCAGTGAGCACGACGTATGTGTAAACCGCGCTGGTCAGCTCGATGGTCATGAAGATCACCGTCAGGACCAGGAGGATGGAGAGGGCGAGTTCAATCAGCACTGTGCCTTCTTGTTCCTTGCGAAACTCTGCTCCCGAACGGATCTGTCGCCATTTTCTGAACATCGGGACTACTCCTCGGCGCGCATGTAGATCTTCCGCTGAAACATGAGCGACTTCGGCAACACCAGATTGAAAGCCTTGCCCTGGATCAGCGGAGTGACGGTGAACTGAATGTCGATGCGATTGAGCACCATGTAGGGGGCTTCCGGGTCAGCATCCGCCGCCGTAAGCGAAGGGAACGTCCCGGACCCGTAGGTTGTCACGCAATTCGGGACCTGGCTGGCGGTCCCGACCCCGGTCAGACCCAGCGCTGCGGTGCACACTCGGATCGAGGTATTTTTCGCCGACGCCGACCCGATGTTGCCAGTGAGGCTGCTGGAGACGAGTGATCCGATCGAGGCGGCGCTGGGCAAAACTGTCTGGACTTGGCTGGCTGGTCCCTGAACGGAATACTGCGCGCCCTGCCGCGGAGCTGTGGCCAGATTCAGACCGACAAGGAAGTAATAGCCCAGGTTGACCGCGTTGAAAGTGATGGTGAGGAGAAGAGGCAGCAACAGCGCAGTCTCGATCAGGCTCTGGCCGCCGCGATCGTGAAGCAGGTTGGATCTCAATTTACGCTCTCCTTGTCTCCTCCCGATCATGCGAAAGGTCGCCTGGACTGCCGCATGTTTCCTGCGCCTTGCCGGATCGCCAGCCGGACGGCCGTCATCTTGCGACCGTTTCCGCCCTTATCTGCCGGATCGCTAACTGGTCGCCAAGCTCGGTTGCGGACTCAGCAATCGTTCCCGCGGGCAATTCCAGCACGCACCGGGCCCTCCACTGCAGCCCGGTCATTCGGAAGGGCGGCATCGCACGGCGGAGATGAACGACCCGCCAGTTGCGATCCAGAAAAACTACGTCAATCGGAAAGCGCATGGCCACAGTATGGATGGCTTGCGTAGGTACGATTAGCAGGCCGGTGCCCGGTTCAAGGCTCGAGCTGCCAAGCAAGCCGACCATCCGGCTTACCATGGTTGCCGCCACGCCGACACGTTCGCCCAGCACCGTATCCTTGGTCTGGTTGAGAACCGTCACAGTCTCCATTCGGCTGACTCTAGCGGTTCGAACTGAAATGCGTGGCGGACGCGTCCCGTTTGCGACGGCCGATGATCACCGCCAGCACGATTACCGCGACGACCGCAGCTACTACCCGAATCATGGTTACGCTATCCACAAACACCCTCCTTGAGTTCATCAGGTTTACTTTCCAACTTGTTCGAAGCCCTGCATGATCGCGATGGCCGCCGGTCCCAGCAGCACCACGAAGATGGCAGGAAAGATAAACAGCACCAGGGGAAAGATCAGTTTGACCGTAGTCTTGGCCGCGCTCTCCTCCGCCGCCAGCAGCCGCTTGGTCCGCAATCCGTCAGCGAACTGGCCCAGCGCCCGGGCGATGGGAGTTCCCAGCCGCTCGGTCTGTACCAGCATGGCGACGAACTGGCGGATTGTGTCCAGGTCGACGCGTTCCGCCATGCTCCGCCAAGCTTCCAGCCGCGGCTTCCCCGCACGCTGTTCGCGGCTGATGATGAGGATCTCGTCCGCCAGTTCCGGATAGGCAACCTGCAGCTCCGTCGCGATTCTCAGGGCGGCCTGATCGATGCCGAGGCCGGCTTCCATGCAAATCACCAACAGATCCATGGCATCCGGCAGAGCCTGCCCAATCCTTCCCCTTCGCCGGCTAACGGCATGAAAGAGAAACATGTCGGGAGCGAAAAAAGACACAGCCCCAAGAATCAGGCCAAAGAAAAGCAGATTTTGCGGGCCGGCAAAGGTTGCCAGCGCGACCGCGATGACAGGGGCCAGCAGCTTGGCGGTCAGGAAGGTCTCGACAGCTTGCGGTCGGCGGTAGCCGGCAAGCGCCAGGCGCTGTTCCAATGCCTGGTCGTTCGACCGCAGCCAGTTGCGGAAAGGCGCCAGTGGGCGGGTAAGCAGGGAGAAGAGGCCTCCGACTCGCGGCTGCGCCCGCCCGCTGGAGTCGTCCGCAGCCAGGGCATCCAATTGGTACAACCGGGCCCCGGCGGTCGAGCGCTCGCCCACGACCAGGAAGATCACTATGGCGCTTGCGGCAAACAGCGCGATAGCGGCGCAAATCGCAATGAACAGTGCGGCCATGTCAGTACTTGACCTGAATAATCCGGCGAATCATGACGATTCCAATCGCTATGCTCACCAAGGTCCCGTAAACCAGCTTGCGCCCGAGTTCGTTATCGAGCAGGAGATTCCCATAGCCCGGCCTGATGAGACTCAAGCCCAGGAAGCAAATGAATGGCAGTGCCACCAGGATGGCCCCTGTCAGTTTTCCCTGGGCGGTATGGACTCTCACCTTCTGCTGCAATTGAATCCGCGACCGCAGCAACGCGGCAGTCTTGTCCAGCAACTCCGCCAGGTTCCCGCCGGTTTCCTTCTGCATGAGGATGGCGGAAACCAGGAACCGCAAGTCCTGCAAAGGGAAGCGTTGGCCCAGATTCAACAAGGCCTCGCGAAACGGCATTCCATAATTCAGTTCATCGGCGGTACGGCGGAACTCCGGTCCCAGGGGATCGGTCATCTCGTCCGCCACCATGATCAGGGCACTGGGCAGCGAGTGTCCGGCGCGCAGCGCCCGTGCGATCAGCTCGGTGGCATCGGGAAGCAGCGAATTGAAGCGGCGAAAGCGGACCGCGCGCTTGTTCAACACAATGAGAAACGGGACCGCGCCCAGTGCTAATCCGGGAATCCATCCGGCAAGGCCGGGGGATATCCACCCATTACCGAAGATCGCGCCAGCCACTACCATGACCGCCGAGAAAAAGAAGAAGCGGCCAACTGTCCAGCTCAGCTTTGCCTGGTCAAGCATGAGCTGCAGATTCCGAGCGACGGCGTGATTGCGCAGCAGCCGGTCGAGGGTGGCGATGCGGCTGAAGGTGACCCGCCTTACGATTTCGTCCTGGCGGTCGCCCTCCCTCGATTGCTGGTCCAGAGCCCCCAGCCGTTGGCGAATTCTCCTGTCCCTCGCCGAGGGCTCGGTGAAGTACGCAACCGTGGCGAAGACCGCGACCAGGATTATCAGAAATAGCGTGATCATCGGCATAAGGTGACTCCGGCCTAGACTTCCATCGAATGCTCAAAAATGCCCGGTGAGAGATGGATGCCGCTGATCTTGAGCTTGTCGGCAAACTTGGGCGATACCCCCGTCGCCTTGAACCGTCCCAACACCCGCCCCGTCGCATCGATGCCCAGCTTTTCAAAGACGAAGATGTCCTGCATGGCTACCACGTCGCCGTTCATGCCGGTGATTTCGGTGACATAGGTAAGCCGCCGGGTGCCATCGCTCAGGCGGGAAATCTGCAGCACCAGGGCAATCGCCGATGCGATCTGCTGCCGCAGCGCTTTCTCGGGGAGATTGAGGTTGGACATCAAAGCCATGGTTTCGAGGCGGGAGACGGCATCGCGCGGGGTATTGGCGTGAATGGTCGTCAGTGAGCCATCGTGCCCGGTGTTCATGGCCTGCAGCATGTCGAGCGCTTCCTCTCCGCGTACTTCGCCAACGATGATGCGGTCGGGCCGCATGCGCAGGGCATTGATGACCAGTTCGCGCTGCCGTACCGATCCCTTGCCCTCGACGTTGGGGGGCCGGCACTCGAGGCGGACTACGTGTTCTTGCTGGAGTTGAAGTTCGGCAGAGTCCTCGATGGTGATGATGCGTTCGCTGTCGCCGATGTATCCGCTCAAAACATTCAGCAGCGTAGTTTTGCCCGCCCCGGTGCCTCCGGAAATAATAATGTTGAGCTTCGCCCGTACCGCCGCCTTGAGGACCTCGAAGATCGGCCCAGTCACGGTGCGGTTGGCCAGCAGTTGCTCGGCCCCGATCGGAATTCTTCCGAAACGCCGGATGGAGAGGATCGGTCCATCGACCGCCAGCGGGGGAATGACGACGTTGACCCGGGAACCGTCGGCCAAGCGCGCATCGCACATGGGCGAAGATTCGTCGACCCGGCGTCCGACTTGGGACACGATCTTGTCGATGATGTGGCTCAGGTGAGCCTGGTCCTTGAAGACGACGGCGGTTTTTTCCAGTATCCCGCCCCTCTCGACATAAACCTTGCGGTGGGTGTTGACCAGAATGTCATTGGTGGTGGAGTCCTGCAGCAGGGGTTCGAGCGGACCCAGGCCGAACACTTCGTTTACTACCTCGCGGGAGAGGCGGTCCCGTTCGCTGGCGCTGAGCGGCGTATCCAGCTTGACGATCAAGCCTTGGATCACGTCCCTCACCTGCGCCCGCGCTCTGGCATCGTCCAGCGAGGTAAGTTTCTCCAGATCGATCTGGCTGAGCAACTCGCGATGCAGCGTGGTTTTCAGCTCCTGGTAGGCGCGAGCGGAGACGCCGATGCTGCGCGGGGGCGTCCAGGAGCCGGCGCCGGTGTGCAGATCAGGGACAAGTGTTTTTGCGTTGGCCATCGCGTTCTCCTAAACCTACGATCGCAGGAAACTGAACAAGCCCCGCGATCCCGTGCTCGCCGTCGTGGCAGCGGCCTCCGTACCCATCAACCGGTCAGCCCAAGATTCGAATGCCGACGGCAAATCCGACTTGTGTTCCAGATCGATGGGCGTGCCGGCATTGATAGCATTGATGATCTGGTCGTAGCTGTTCGGGACCCGCACGGCGATGGGCCGGTGCAGCGAGGCTTCGATCTCGCTGTCGCTCAACGCGCTCCGCCGGGAATGGCGGTTGAGCACGATGTCGATGCTTTCTTCCGGATAGTGCAAGCCGATCAGGTATTTCATGCAACGGATGGCATTGTGGATCGCCGGCAGCTCCGGGGTGATAACAATGGCCACCCGGTCCGACTGACGGATGGCGGCGCAGGTGTCCTCGGTCAGGCCCGGAGGACAATCGAGGATGACGAATTGATAGTTCTCCGCTAGAAACGCCAGGGTATGCTCGATGGCCTCCGATGACGCACCCGGAAAAGCATGAATGACTTCCGGAGAATCCAGGACGCTAAGCCCGCTCGAGTGTTGCAGCATGAAGCCCTGCAGCAGGTCGGTATCCAACCGGTCCACGTTGTGAACCAGCTCGTAAAAGCTGTACTGGTGGCGGGAGAGGCCGAGGTACAGCGAAACATCACCCAGCGCGGGATGCTCGTCCACCAGAAGGCATTTCTGCTGTTTCTTCTGCACCAGGGTCAGCGCCAGATGCATGGCCAGGGAGGTGACGCCGGTTCCTCCCTTGGCTCCGACCAAGGTGACAACCCGACCCTTCTGGGTCTGGACGTTGCTCCGCCGCCGCGCCCGCACTTGTTCGAGCGAGTCGGTTACTTGGTCCGGCTGAAAAGGCTTAAGCAGGTATTCGGTGCATCCGCAGCGCATGGCCCGGATGATCTGGTCAGGACTTGAATCGCTGCATGCGGCAAAGATGTTGATGCTGCCGTCGCCGCCGTCGTGAAGACGCCGGCAGGTCCGGCTGCTCTCGTCGGCGTCATCGAAATCGATGATGCAGACGCGGTGTTGATACGGCTCCAGCAGGCTCAGGACTTCGCGCGCGGTAACATGCCGGTCGACGTTGTCCACTACATGGGCCCCTGGTATCTGGGCCACAAGCAAGTCCAACCGGTCCCGCGAGGGCGGGTCCATATTGATGCACAGAACGCCAACCGCGAGTTCTGAGCTGCGCGAGCCTGGAAAGGTCATGCTGCCATGGGTCATCGTCATTTTGTGCCTGGATTCTTGGCCGGACTGGGCAGGCCTTTGTCGAATGTCCCTGTGTCCAGATTCTCAACCGGCATGTTGACTGCCGGCTCCGGACTGGTAACGGCGCCGGAAACCGGGTCCACAATAGTGGGCGTCACCAGCACGATCAGTTCGCTGTTGGTGCGATTGAGGTTGCGTGATTTGAAGAGCTGTCCCAGGATCGGAACATCCCCGATCCCCGGAACCTTGCTGAGTTGCACGGTGGTGCGTTCGTCCAGCAGTCCGGCGATGCCAAAACTTTGTCCATTCTTGAGTTCGATCTCGGTCTCTGCCCGGCGGGTTTGGATGGCCGGCATGGTGAACCCGGAAATGGTGACGGAGTTGGTGTAGTCCAGGGAACTGACCTCGGGCGTGACCTTGAGCCGTATGGTGTCGTCCTCCTCGATGGTCCCGACGAACTCCAGTCGCACTCCGTAAGGCTTGAACTGTATGGTGACGGTCCCCAGGCCGCTAGTGCCTCCGTTGCCCTGAATGACCGGGTACGGAAATTCACCCCCCGCCAGGAAACGCGCGGGCTGGCCGCTGATCGCCATAAGGTTGGGTTCGGCGAGGATCTGCAACACCTGCTTCTGCTGCATGGCCTTGATGGTGGCTCCCAGGTTGATGTCAGGACGGAACAGGAAGATGTTCAACAGGTCAGACAGGTTAAAGGTGGTAAGCCGGTCGATGATCCCGCCTGAATTCTGCTGCTGCTGGTTCAGGGATTGTGGCCCAAACTGCTGCGTCGAAGTGGTGCCAATGGTGTTGGCGGCACCAGTGCTGAACAGGTTAATTCCGAAGGCCGTGAGCTTGGTGCGGTCGGCCTCGGCAAAACGCACTTTCAGCATGACTTGTCTCTGCCTGGGCGGTTGCGCAATCTGCAGGCCGTTGACCACTTCCTTGGAGAAGTTGGCGGCCATTTTCAGCATCTGCTCGGCTATCGCCGCCGAAGGCACGGTACCGACCAGTATCACCTTGTCGGCTTGCGATTGCGCCTCCACGCCGCTATTGGGAAAGGACTGTTCCAGGGTGCTGCGCAGCGGAGCCACATCCAGGTCGGCGAAGACATCCAGCATGCGGCTCTGCCCGAACTCGTCCCACAGCATCAGGCTGCTGCCGCCAGTCTGCTTGGCATTGATTACCAGCTCCCGGGGCGAGGTCAGCACCCACTCCAGCACCGTAGGGTTGCCGTTAACGATGCGCTTCACCCGCGCTTCCGTTCGAATCAACAGCGAATGGCCCACCACGATGTGCGCGCTCTCCGGGCCCGGCTCCATGGCCGCGCTCGGGGTCGACTCGGACTGCGGGGATACCGCTTGGGCAGATGGCTGCTGGGCTGTGCCTGTGAGCGTGGCCCACAACAACCACATCATCACCAGCGACACCAAGGCAGCAACTTTCGCGGACCAGCCTGGCTCGTACTTTTTTTTCGGTCTCACGGCCAACTCCATTCCTTTGTCTGGCTAGAACTTGACGACGCTCTTCTTAGTGCCATCGAAACTTTCGACCTCATACGCGCCGGCGACTGGGGTGCGGGCAGATGCCCTGCCGGCCGCCGCTGGCGGCGGCGCGGCCATGATCTGCAGGTCTCTCAACTGCAGCGGTCGGCGCTCCTCCTCGGCCTGATCGGAACCGTTGCGCAGCGCCAGTTGTACCGTTCCCTGGTTGGCCGCCAACACCAGTTTTTCCGCCTGCACGGGGGTGAGCAGCAAAGTCACCTGCCGCACACTCTGGGGCTTGCCAGACGGGTCGGGCTGAAGTTTTTCTCCGGTACTCAGTACCGGGGCGTTTTGCAGGACCGTCGCGGTCATCGAGTCCCGGCCGGCCTCGGGACGAAAGGTCACCAGCACATCCACGCGACAGCCCGGGAACAGGAAGCCCGAGACATTGGAAACGTCGTTGGTTTCCACCGCCACGGCTCGCATGCCATCGGGAATCTTGGCAGTCAATCCGGCGGTCGCTCCCGCAGCCGCCAGCAGCGGTTCGCGGAGCGGTTCGTGGACGGCGACGGGATACAACAGGATCCGGCCGATTACGTTTTCAGGCCGGGTGATCGATCCCTCCAGCGGAGAGTTCACCGGCCAGTCAACTTGCGTCAGGTCGTCGGCCGTAATCAGCATGCCGGGCTCCAGCGCCCGGGCTGCGGCCACAATCTTGACGGGCTGTGAAATTACGGCGAACTGTCGCTTGATGCGGGCGTAGAGAAAGAACGACAGCAACAGGGAGACCACCAGCGCGATTCCGAGAGCGAGACCTAAGCGACGGTTTTTCGTAACTCACCTCCACCACATCGCCAGGAACACGTAGAGCGTTCCTGCCGCTAGTGCCAATCCGTAAGGCATGCGCAGGGCAACCGGGTTATCCAGGTTCAGTTCGGGGTGAATGTGCAAGCCAGCCCAGACGTGGAATCGCAACACCGTGCCAAGATTCATGACCGTGGCGCGGATGCGATGACGAAGAACTGCATAGGCGATGGCCAGCACTCCGCCGCATATTGCGGTTGCCAGCAGCATGACCGCGGCATCAGCCGGTCCCAGCAACGATCCAATTGCCCCAGCCAGCTTCACGTCACCGGCTCCCATGGCCCGCACGGTGTAAAACAGCAGAAAGATGCCGCCCGCGAGCAGGCAACCGGCCAGCGCGCCACCCACGCCTTTCCACCCCAGCAGAGTGCCGCGTAGCGCTAAGCCGAGGACGATTCCGGGAAAGGTGAGCCAATTCGGAATGCGACGCTGCTGAACATCGAGGACCGCCGCAACGGCGGCGAGGACGAGCGCGACAGAGAGAAGCACGAGGTCCGGGTTCATGGCTCAACCAAACTCGATATCGTGGACATTCGTCTCATGGACGAAGGTCTGCCCAGAACATCGGCGCAGTTGCACAAAGCTTGAACGCCGCGCCGTCGAGGTTACGATTCTGGGGCGCTCTCGGGCCTCGTGGCGGACAGAAACTCGTCAGCGCTGCTCGTCCAGCGGTCACGGAAGGTTGTGCCGGATATCACTGTATGTGGGTGAGATATGCCTGATACTGATCCGTTTGCCGCAAGGCAGAGGGCAGCGGTTTGTACGATCCTCACGATCACGGCCTTAGAGCGGGAAGGAACTTCATGGACACCAAACACTTGGGCATCAACAGCAAGCTGGTTCATGCGGGGCACAAGGCGGATACTAACGGTTCCGTCAACGTTCCTATTTACCAGACCTCCACTTTCGCGTTCAGGGATGCGGCGCATGGCGCGGCACTTTTTGCCGGGGAAGAAGATGGATTCATCTACACCCGCATTGGGAATCCCACCGTTCGCGCGCTGGAGGACAATGTCGCCGAACTGGAGAATGGTTGTGGCGGAATTGCAACCAGTTCCGGCATGGGCGCAGTGTGCACGGTGTACTTGGGCCTGCTGCAGGCAGGCGCACACGTCGTCAGCACAGCCTCCGTTTACGGACCCAGCCGGGGATTGATGGAGAAGGATTTCTCGCGTTTTGGAGTCGAGTCCACCTATGTTGACACTTCCGACCTGACGCAGGTTCAGCAGGCGCTGATGTCGAATACAAGGCTGGTTTATCTGGAGACGCCTGCCAATCCCACCATGCAGGTCAGCGACATCGAAAAGATCTCGGAGTTGGCTCACGCTCACGGCTGCCTGGTGGCGGTAGACAACACCTTCGCCAGCCCCTACTTGCAGCGGCCGCTGGATCTTGGCGCCGATGTGGTGCTTCATTCGGTGACCAAGTTCATTAACGGTCATGCGGATGTGGTGGGCGGAATCATTGTCGCCAGGGAAAAGAGCGTCTACCAACAGTTGCGCAAGACGATGGTGAGCTCGGGCTGCAACATGGATCCGCACCAGGCGTTCCTTGTGCTGCGCGGAGTCAAAACGCTTGGAATCCGCGTCGAACGGGCCCAGCAGAGTGCGATGGAAATTGCCCGCTGGCTGGAAAGGCAGCCTGAGGTGAGTGCGGTCCGCTACATCGGTTTGGAGTCCCACCCCCAGCATGAACTGGCCAAGCGGCAGATGAGCGGCTTCGGGTCGATGATCAGCTTCGAGCTGAAGGGCGGAATGAAGGCCGGCCGCCTGCTGATGGACCACGTACGAGTGGCCACCCTGGCGGTTTCGCTGGGCGGTGTCGAAACGCTGATCGAACATCCGGCGTCGATGACGCACGCCAGCATTTCAACGGAGGACAGGCACTTGGCCGGTTACAGCGACGGGCTGGTCCGCTACTCGGTCGGTATCGAGGACGTGGAGGACTTGATCGCCGACCTTCGGCAGGCTCTCGATGCAGCGGCGGAAGCGCCAGACGAAATGGGGAACAACAATGCTGGTTGTTTCGACGAAACGGACGCAACCGTGGTTTCATGACGGAGCCCTTTGCGCGACGACCGCGGCAATGCAGGATTGGCTGTAACGAATCTGCCTGAAGGTGCATTTATCGGATTTACAACGAAGTTTTGGGGGTATGCATGCCTGACTATCGCTATTACACCAACGGAACCTGGACGGGGGGCCGCAACGGCACGGTTTCCGCCGAAGGAGTTGCCCAAACCATGCGATTCACTGCGCCGCCGGAATTCATGGGTGAAGCCGGCACCTGGACTCCGGAGCATCTGCTGGCTGCCTCGGTGGCGTCCTGTTTTGTGACCACGTTCAATGCCATCGCCGAGCACTCGAAGTTCGAGTTCCTGTCGCTGAAAGTGGAGATTGAAGCGATCCTGGCGAAGGAACAGGGCGGATACAGTATCACCAGGATCGTGGTTCAGCCAGTGCTTGAAATTGCGGAAACGACGGACCAGGAACGAGCTATCCGGCTGCTCGAAAAAGCCGAGCGCGCGTGCCTGATTTCTCGATCGCTGAAAAGCCAGATCGAACTGCGGCTGGAAGTGATGGTACGTGCTTCCGAGGTCGTGGAAGCGGCACCTCGCTAAACAATTAGGAGCGGCATCGTGCCGAGTTCTACCGAAAGCCCGACACAAGCAGGCAGGACAGCGTTTCATTCCATGACTCGCGACGAGTTGCTGCGCGCACTCGAAATGTTTGCCAAGAACTGGCTGGCGCACGACGGTTGCTGGTTTCTGGCGGCGGAAGAGAGTCTGGGCATCGAAACGGCCATCGAACTGGACACAATCGCGTGGCAGCGGTTCGCGGTGACCGAGGCCAGTCGCATCATGAGGACCTTCCGCATCCCGGCGGGCGGCGGTTTGCTCGCGCTGGAAAAAGCCTTAAGCTTGCGGCAGTACAGCCTGATCAATTTGCAGCGGATGGAATGGTCGGACGACGGCAAGCGGTTGCGCCTATTCATGGATGTCTGCCGCGTGCAGGAAACTCGCAGGCGCAAGGGGCTCGCGGATTTTCCGTGCAAATCCGTCGGTGCTGTCGAATTCGAGAACTTTGCCCGAGCCGTGGACTCTCGTATCCATACCAGGTGTCTCCACTGTCCGCCTGAAGCGCCGGAGGGAAAATATTGCGGCTGGGAGTTTAGCCTGAATCCAAGCAATCTTTGAGTCAGCGTCGATCTTCATTTCGTGGGATGTAATGCCTGTCATCAACGTTGTCGCCTTGATTGTCATTGCGCGATACATGTGGAATGAAGAGCTGGAAATCCGGGCTGGTACGCAGGTTTCCTGATTCAGACTGTGGCTAACTTCCGCCTTCGGCTGCCGTCCAATGCCACGAGTTCCTCACCCTTGAAGACAATTCCCAAAGCGCTGATCGGTATCTCCCTGCTCGTCGTATTCGGGATATCGTGCTTGGCAGGCTCCAGCCCTGACGCCACGCCTCAGATCAAAGGAGAGATTGAACGCCTGCAACAGTCGGTCAAGGATAGGTCCTTCACCGATCCCGATCTGCCCGATATCACGAAGATGCTCACGGAGGGACTCAGAGGAGCGTCTGAGGCGTTGACTAACGGGCACTCCTATCTCAGTCTGGAAATGCTGGGTCGCGAATGGGATTTGTACAGCGGCGCTCTCGCAGCCGTGGACGGCAAAGCAGAGGTCGTCAAGGGCGGGCTGCCTAGCTTTGAAACAGCGTGGGACCAAGCTTCCGTGCGAGTGACCTCACTCGGCAAGTCGGTGAAGAACACAAACTGGAACCGTCTGCCAGTAGCCGTCCAGGCGTTGGCGCAGTCGGCCGTAGCCCGGACTCAACCGCTACTGGAAGGCGGCCGTGGTTTCGCCACAGCGACCGCTCCCAAGGACGGATTGCTCTATGTGGGCGAAGCGCAAGGCGAGGCTGAGTTTGCGAAATTCTGCGCCAACCTGAAGCTAGCGCGCCGGGGCTCGCCTTTTCCTCTGCGGTCGATGTTGCCCGAACTGCAGGCGCTGCAGGTAAAGACCAACGCTGCTTTCCAGCCGCCGCGCTCGATCGACTCGCACAGCCGTTTCATTGCTTTGAATTCCACCATCAAGCTGGCGGGCGAGCTGGACGCATCGCGTTCCTTTGCAGCCTCGCTGTATCAGTATCTGGAGGCCGTTCGCCACTACGGCATGCTCGAAGCCCCCGCCCTCGACTCTACGAAACAAGTTGAGCTAAAGAACGCGACCGCAGATTTGCTTGGGAAGATAGAAGCCTCGAATCAGGACGACTCCATCGAGCAGCTCTTTCTGGAGCGCGCTGCGTCCCAGGTAGCACACTCGGATGGTTCCCCGCCCAGTTCGGATGAGTGGCGAAGCGCCTGGGTAATCGTCAATCAAGTGCTGCCTGCATATGCCGCCGCTCAGAAACCAGCGTTGTCCGTGCAGCAAGCCTCGGGCAAGACCATCGACATCACGCTGGTGCGCTGGCCGTACACTTGAAACATCTCCGACCCAGCAAGTTTGCTGGTACAGGAGGTTGCAGCGAAGTATCCAGGGCGAGTGACTTTTGTGAGCGAAAACTTTGGTGCTTCAAAGCTCGCGGAAAAGTTCGGGGTCAAGGGCTATCCGGCCGTCTTCGTCGATGACGTGTTGGTCGCCAGTCCCAGAGACTTTGGATACTTCGGAGAGGTGGAAGGCACAGGCCGCTACGCTCCCTGGCGCAACGCCGACAACCAGGCCAAGTTCACGGCCGATCTGACCCGCATGATGGATCTGATCATGGCGGGCAGGAAGGATGTGGTTAGCCGCGAGCACGCCGGCACCAGCACATCACTCAAAGAGATATCAACCCTCCCCAAGCTGAATCTGACCGATCTCTCGGGGCATCCGCTAACCACTGATCAACTGGCAGGGCGTGTCGTTCTGGTGGAGTTCTGGGCGACGTGGTGCCCGCCTTGCCGTTCCACACTGCAGTGGCTGGGTGGCCTGCAAAAGAAGTACGGAGACAATATTGCGATCGTCGCGTTAGCGGTGGAGTCTCCCGCAGACAAAGTGCGCGCTACCGCCGATTCGCTCAGCACATCCGTGCATTGGGCCATCACCGACACCGCAACGGCCCAGGCCTTCGGTGACATCACCTCGGTGCCTACGATGTTCGTGTTCGACCGCACAGGAAAGACCGCCGAGGTAATCTATGGCGCACCGCCCGATCTTCACCAAAAGGCGGAGAAGACCCTGGACGCTCTAGCGAAGTAGAGCGGTCTATCGCAGATCCTCCGTATCCGAGCAACGAAGCGCTACACTGGACGCTCCGGTTGTCGTGATCAGCAAGGATTCCTGGACAGGTGTCACGGTGGATAGAAGGCAGATCATCTCAGCCCGCGTCTCGGGCCTCGACCTGAAGTTCCCTGGCCATAGTGGACGCGCCGTTGACTAATCGAGAGTGGCAGCCAGATTCGACGAGGAAGCGAGAAGCGCCTTGGGACTGAATGCGCTGGATCTCGCTGTGATCGTCACATATCTGGCGGGAGTGACCGTGTTCGGCCTTCGCTTCCGCAAACAAAAGCGGACGCTCAAGACCTATTTCCTGGCCGACAACACGATACCGTGGTGGGCGATCTCACTTTCTATTGTGGCGGCCGAAACCAGCACGCTCACTATCATCAGTGTGCCGGGACTGGCCTACGAGCAGGATTTCCGTTTTCTGCAACTGGTGATCGGCTACTTGGTGGGGCGAGTGATCATCAGCGTCCTGCTGATTCCACAGTACTTTCGCGGCGAGCTGGTCACGGCGTACCAACTGATTGAGCGGCGCTTCGGGCAGAAGCTACGATCACTGACCGCTGGGCTGTTCCTGGTCACCCGTGCTGCCGCCGAGGGCGTGCGCGTGTTTGCCGTGGCCATCGTGGTAGGCATCGCATTGTCGAGCCTGCTTTCGGGACTCGGTGACTTCGGCCGTGATGTGTCGGCGATCCTTATCGTCAGTCTGCTCACGCTGATCTACACCTTTGAAGGCGGCATGGCGGCGGTGATCTGGACTGACGTGATGCAGTTGGCGATTTACGTAACCGGCACACTGGTGGGATTATTCACCATCGTGCACCTGGTTCCGGGTGGATGGGGAACCATTCACCGCGTCGCGGGTGAGGCCGGCAAGTTCCGCATCTTCGACTTCTCGTGGGATTTCTATTCCACCTACACATTTTGGGCAGGCGTGATTGGCGGGGCATTTCTTACGACGGCGAGCCACGGGACCGACCAGCTCATCGTGCAACGGCTGCTCGCCGCCCGTAACGAACGGCAATCCAAGATCGCCTTGTTATCCAGCGGAGTTGCCGTGTTGTTCCAGTTCTCGCTGTTTCTTCTGATTGGAGCGATGCTGTATGTCTTCTACAAGCTGTTCCCTCCGGCCGTGGGGTTTACGCGGACGGACTCGATCTTTCCCACGTTCATCGTGACCCAGATGCCACACGGAGTCAGCGGGTTGCTGATTTCGGCGATTCTGGCGGCAGCCATGTCCAACCTGAGTGCCGCGTTGAATTCGCTGTCGTCAACCACGGTAGTCGATTTCTGGGGGCGGTGGCGGCCGAAGGCCAGCGAGGAGCGCCGGGTACGCTTCTCGCGCATGGCGACCCTCGGCTGGGCGCTAGTGTTATTCGCGCTGGCGATTCTGGCTCGTCATGGCGGCAAGGTGCTCGAAGTTGGGTTGTCGATTGCCTCCGTTGCCTACGGATCGCTGCTGGGTGTGTTTCTGCTGGGGGTGCTAACGAGGCGGGCATCGGAAGGCGGTGCGATGGTTGGCATGCTCGTAGGCTTCCTTCTGAACCTTTACTTGTGGTTGTTCACGCACGTGCCTTTCACCTGGTACGTCGCGGTTGGCAGCATGGCGACGTTTGTCATGGGATACGGCACGAGTCTATGGCTGGCCCGCTGGCCAAAAGATATCGCAACTTGAATGAGCCCGATGATGGGCTCGGCCCCATGCGAATCCGCGGGTTCACCTTAACCGGAAGATTCCATTTGCATCATTAGCTGATTAGCGAGAGAATGTCCGGCAATCGGGCCTCGTGAAAGCGGCTGCTCAACTTGCCGCCGGCTCTTGAGTAGCCATGGACGTTTCGTCGCATGACATTCTTATGATCGGTGGGGGAGGAGCGGGGCTACGGGCCGCCATAGCCGCCGCCGAAGTCAACCCCAAGCTAAGTATCGCCGTCGTCTCCAAGGTATATCCCATGCGCAGCCACACGGTTTCCGCCGAAGGAGGCGCTGCCGGTGTGGCGAAACCAGACGACAGTCTCGACGAACACGCTTACGACACCATCTCCGGTGGCGACTGGCTCAGCGATCAGGATGCGGTTGAAGCATTCGTCAAGGAAGCTCCTTTGGAACTGCTGCAGTTGGAGCGATGGGGTTGTCCTTGGAACCGCGAGCCTGACGGCCACATCGCGGTCCGAGCGTTCGGTGGAATGAAGAAAAGGCGCACGTGGTTTGCCGCCGACAAGACCGGCTTCCACATGCTGCACACCCTGTTTCAGACCAGCTTGAAGTTCGATCCCATCATTCGTTACGACGAGTGGTTCGTCACCAAGTTGCTGGTGAACGACGGACGGGTGCAGGGTGTGGTCGCGATCGAGCTGATGTCCGGCAAGATTCAAGCGATTACGGCAAAGGCCGTCATCTTGTGTACCGGGGGATGCGGTCGCGTATTTCCGTTTACGACCAACGCCAACATCAAGAACGGCGACGGCATGGCACTGACCTATCGCGCCGGCGCTCCGCTTAAAGACATGGAGTTCATCCAGTACCATCCCACCGGACTGCCATTCACCGGCATCCTTATTACAGAAGCCGCTCGCGCCGAAGGCGGTTACATGCTCAATAAGGATGGCTACCGCTATCTCCAGGACTACAACCTGGGACAGCCTGAGGCAAAACCTGTGCTACGGTCGATGGAACTGGGGCCGCGTGATCGGTTATCGCAGGCCTTCGTCAAGGAGTTTCAGAAGGGACGCACGGTCGAAACACAACATGGGCACGTGGTCCACCTCGATCTGCGGCATCTGGGAGAAAAACTCATCAACGCGCGGCTGCCGTTTGTCAGGGAGTTGTGCCTGAAGTATCAGAACGTGGATCCCGTGAAGGAGTTGATTCCGGTGCGTCCCGTGGTGCACTACATGATGGGCGGCGTCAGTACGGATATTGAAGGAGCCACGCCGCTTCCGGGCTTATTCGCCGCGGGCGAGGTAGCCTGTGTGAGCATCAATGGGGCGAATCGCCTTGGGTCAAACTCGCTACCCGAATGTCTGGTGTTTGGCGCGCGTGCGGGAAAGGCCGCTGCTGAGTTCGCATCCGCGCAGAAAGCTGCCAACGGGGCGGTGTTGTCGCTGGCACTCGATGAAGAACGGCGGTTGGAGTCTCGATACCTGAACAAAACCGGAGGCAGGGAGCGCATCGCTACGGTTCGTAACGAGATGCAGGCAACCCTCGAGAACAGCGCCGGAATCTACCGCGAAGAGTCGTCGCTGTCGGAAGCAGCCGGCAAGCTCGCTGAATTACAGCGGCGTTACGATGACATCAATCTCGACGATCGCAGCCGCACGTTTAACACCGAATTGGAGTCGGCGCTGGAACTGGGCTACATGCTGGACGTCGCGCAGTCGATGGTGCAATGTGCGCTGCATCGCCGGGAGTCGCGCGGGGCCCACCAGCGCACCGACTATCCGGCGCGCGACGACGAGCACTACCTGGCTCACTCGCTGATCTATCGAAATTCGGACGGCTCGTCGCGAGTGGAGTATTCTCCGGTGAAGATCACACGTTGGCCGCCGGGAGAGCGGGTCTACGGGCAACAGGGGCAGCAGTCGCAGTCCAAACCGGCATCACAAGAAAGCTGAGATGGCTGAAAAGATCACTCTCGAAATTGCTCGATACTCTCCTGAGCAGGATGAGCAACCCCATTACGAGTGTTTTGAAGTGCCAGTGCACAAAGAGTGGGTTGTCCTCGACGCCCTCAACCACGTGAAAGACAACGTGGACGGGTCGCTTACCTACCGGTGGTCGTGCCGGATGGGTATCTGCGGAAGCTGCGGCATGATGGTGAACGGCGAGCCCAAGCTGACTTGCGCCACCTTTCTGTCGCACTATGCCGACCGGGGGGTCAAGAAGGTTCGCGTGGAACCACTACGCTACTTTCCGGTGGTGCGCGACCTGGTGACGGAACTGAGTGATTTCCTCGCAAAGCTTAAGAAGGTAAAGCCCTGGCTGATCCACAGAGACGAGCCGCCACTCTCCCAGGGCGAATTTCTTCAGACTCCAGGACAAGTGGACCGCTACAAGCAATACAGCATGTGCATCAACTGCACGCTCTGCTATGCGGCGTGCCCTGTAGTTGGACTGGATCCGATCTTCGTTGGCCCTGCGGCGCTGGCCTTGGCACAGCGCTACAATCTCGACTCGCGGGATCAAGGGTCGGCGGAACGCACCGCATTGTTGGCGCATCCCGACGGCGTGTGGGGATGTACATTTGTCGGCGAATGCACGCGCGTTTGCCCCAAGCACGTGGACCCGGCAGGCGCGATTCAACAATATAAGCTGGCTGCTGTCATGAGCTGGCTGAAATCGTTTGTGATGCCGCGAGGACAGGACGGCTCATGATGTCTGCGTCTGCTCTGGAACCGCCGAAGAAATCGACTGGCTATAAGCCTTTCCATCCGCGATGGTACCGGCGGCGCGTGTCGGTGTACTGGTGGCTGGGCGAGTGGCATTACCTGAAGTTTATTCTTCGCGAGATCAGCAGCGTCTTCGTGGCGGTATTCGTAATCGAGACGCTGCTGCTCATTCACGCCGTGCGCCAGGGGTCGGTGGCGTATGAGCATTATCTGCAGTGCATGGGTAATCCTGCGATCTTGCTGCTGAACGTGATCAGCTTGTTCTTTGTGGTTTTTCATACCATCACGTGGTTCAATCTTGCGCCCAGTGCCATGCCTGTCCGGCTGGGTGGAAAGCGCGTCCCCGATTTCCTGGTTGCAGCGCCGAGCTACGTGGCGTGGGTAATCGTATCGGCCGTGGTGGTCTGGATGCTGTTGCGGTGATCAGGCTGCCGAGGAGTGAGATGGCGAAACAATCCAACGAAGCTTTCTTCTGGACGCTGTTCAGCGCCGGCGGAGTCGTTGCCGCCCTGCTGATTCCGGCCCAACTCTTTCTCTTCGGCGTGGCCATGCCGTTGGGATGGGTGCCAGCGCCGAGCCATGAGCACCTTGTGGCGCTTCTGCGGATGCCGCTGGTACGTATCTATCTGTTCATACTTTGCTCACTGCCACTATTTCACTGGGCGCATCGGTTCCGTTATACGCTGTACGACGGTCTGCAAGTGAAGCATCTAAACGAAGTGATATTTACCCTGTGTTATGGCGGAGCTATTGCCGGATCGGTAGTAGCAGCTTATCTATTGTGGAGTGCGCCGTAACTGCAACGGGATCGCGCCGCCTATCAGCAGTTACGGCAGGCAAGTAACCAAGTTCACCCCAGGAGGATCCCATGGAGCGCAAGCTTAAGACCATCTCGCCCAGCGGCATTGCCCAAGCCCTCTCCAAGGCACAGGTTTACCGCTACTTGATGGAGCCGGGAGAGTCCGAGTCGATCTGCCAGGACATCCTCGCCGCTGATCCGGAGAACCAGGCAGCTCTGCGGCTGCTAGGTCTCAGCATCACCGACCAGTTCACGGGTGAGTCATCGGATCGCTGTGCCGAGGCGGAATCGGCGTTCCGGCGGCTGACTCATCCTTACGCCCAGCACTATTATCTCGGCATACTGCTGGAGCGGCGGGCTAAGGCGCAGATGCGGAACGCCCGGCCTGCATACGTGGTCGAGGCATTGATCGAAGAAGCCATGCTTCATTTCGAAGAGGCCGAAAAGATCAGACCGGGGGACAACGACGAGTCCGTTCTGCGCTGGAACCGCTGCGTGCGCTTGCTTGAGAAGTTGCCACGCAGCGAAACGAATGAACGACAGGCGGCGTTTGAAGATCAAGACATTCCGCCAGTTCCCGCCCGGCCTGCTGGAACTCGAAGATAACTGCAAATGCAGCGCCGCAGCGTGCGGGTTGGATCATGTCTGTGACCTCGAGCAGACAACGGGTTAACTCATCGCGGGCCCGAATCTCTCTGCCGCCCGTGCCCTCGCTTTGGTGGCCTCTTCTTCTCGATTTTTGGGCGGTGCGTTGGTTTCCAGCGCGCCGAGAAGACGCGTAGAGATGCCCGCAATTTCCTCGACAGCCGCCAGGAACAATGTTTCGTTCGCCTTCGAGGGCTTGTTGAAGCCGGTGATTTTTCGGACGAACTGGAGCGAGGCGGCCCGAATCTCATCGTCTGTAACTGGTGGATCGAAGTTGAAGAGCGTCTTGATATTCCTGCACATTAGTTTGGCCTCAGTTGTCAGAACTCCAGAATAAATAGAAAATCGGGCTGCGTGCCGGAGGTTTCTCCTCCACGATCCGCGACACAAAGAGTTCAAAAGTCAAAGTCGCCGTCTATCCGAAAAAGCCGGCCAACCGAGTTGTAGAAATTACCGTAGTTCGGAGAAGCGTAGTACTGCTGCACGTCGCGCGGATTGAAGTGGTTGAGCACGTTGTACACGCTAAGTCCAGCCCGGAACTGGATGTGATGACCATGGAACTTGAAGTCCACTGGATATTGGATTTTCGCATCCAGGCCGACGAATGCAGGGAAGCGTCCCGCCTGGTTCTCCTTCCCGAGAAAGCTCCAGTTCTGGTCGAGGCGCGAGAAGGGAAAGCCTGTGTGCACGTCCAGTATCGGTATGAAGTCGAACTTGTGCGGCAAAGCGATTACACCCCAAGCCAGGCCCCGGTTCGGTGCATCGGACGCCAGCGGGCCGTACTGATTGGCGCGAATGAGTGGGTAAGGGAAATTGCCGAAGAACTTGTTGTAGTCGTTAAGTTCGCCGTACGCACGCGAGTACACATAACTCGCGTAGATTGACGACCGCTCGCTAGCCTGCCAGCGCACCATCCATAGAAATTCCCGGTACCTCTGTGTGCCGGAGTTGAGGAGACGCAACTGGGCACCGCCACCGGCGGTTTGGATGGGGTTCACGTAGAACTCGCGAAATACATGACGGTCTTCGTAGCCGAAGCGAAAGAGCAGCCCGCGGCGCAGCTCGCGATCAAACTGAAGCGTCCAGCCTAGGCTGTACGGAACGCGCAGTCCGTGATCCGGTGTGGCAATGACATGTGTAAACGTCGCCGGACCATTGACCACCGTGGTGCCATCGCTGGCATAGTCGGTGATCGTTTGCGCGGGATATTTATTGAAGATGGCTACATTGATTGGGATCTTGTCAAAGAACACTCCGAAGCCGCCGCGAATCGCCGTGCGGTTGTCACGTGTGGGCGCAAAGACGAAGCCAATGCGGGGAGCAAGGTTGACGCGCTCGGCAGAAAGGCTGTCGCTGTCCAGCCGCAGGCCAAGATCCAGCGTCAGCCGCGAATTGATCTGCCAATTGTCCTGCAAAAACAGGGCGAAATCGCTTCTCGAGGCCTGCGACGTGAGTCCCCCTCCATAAGTAATGGTGCTGCTCAGAGTGTTGTCTTGCCGCAGTACCTGCACCGGAAGGTTCGATACTTGTCCGTCATAAGAAGAGTGCGAATAGGAATATCCAGCCGTCAGCAGGTGCCTTCCCGCGGCTTCGAGCGGCCGCACGTGCAGCGTTTGCGACCATTGGTACAGTTGCGTATTCCGGTCCTGCTGCTCGAAGTAGCTTCCGGAGTTCTGTTCGGGAAACAAAACCATCTCGCCCGCCGACGCGCTTGCCGGGAACACCCGCGAGTCGAGTTTCTTGGCGGAGAACAGAGACTGCACAAATCCGCCATTCGCCAGAATCCAGCGATGTGTAGCGGAAGTGAAGAATCCACGCTGGCGATAGTCGGCGGTCACCGGCTGCGGGTTGAAGGTGTTGATGTCGGCGTAGTTCGTGTTCTGCGGATCCACGGCCAGCACCGCGGTGAAGCGGTGATTCGCCGAAGGATTCCAATCCAGCTGCGTGTAAGTGTTGACCTTTTCCACCACGCGAACATTGTTCGGGTCGGGCAGGGAAGGCACCTTCACCGTGTCGTAGCCGTAGCCCAGAGCCTGAAAAATATAGAGCCTTCCGCGCTGTAAGGGACCGGCAAAGGTCAAGTGCGGCGAAGCGCTCTCGACTCCGTAAATCTGTCCGTCGATCCAGCGAAAGCGAGGCACGGGATCTTCGAAGAGCCACTTCCACTCGTCGGTGCCGCCTCGCGTGTTCACGTCCACCACGCCGCTGGCAAAGCGTCCATATTCCGCCGAGAACGGGTTGGAGAGCACCTGTACGGTCTGCACCGCAACAGCAGGGAGGTTGAGCGCGGGTTGTCCCGTGAATGGATCGGTCACGCTGGCTGAGTTCACCAGAGTGTTTGACTGATTGGTGCGGCCACCTTTGATGCGAATCAATCCGTCGAGCCCGCGCACAACGCCCGGAAGCAAAGGCAGGGCGTCCTGGAAGTCCTGGTTCAGGCGGATTGTGGACTTCAGCATCCCCGCGGTCAAAGTCGGGGCGCCGCCGAAGCTGGAGCTCAGATCGACACCCGCCGGTTCAGCGGTGACATTGATCGTTTCTATCTGCTTCTTCAGGGCGAGTTGGAAATCGAGTTTCGCAGGTTCCTCCGCTTTGATGATGAGCGGCTTCGTCATTGGCTCGAATCCCGCCAGTACCACCGTGATCTCGTAGTTGCCATCCAGTACGCCCGTGAATGCGTAGGCGCCGAGATCGTTGGATACCGTCGAAACCTCCGTTTTCGTGTCCAGGTTCTTCAGGGTAACCCGTGCATTGGGCCAGACAGACTGTACCTTGTCCGAACCCAGGGTAAAGATCACCCCGCTGACTGACGATGTCTTTCCGTCCAGGTCCGGAGCAAACAGGGAGACAGCCAGCACTGCTGCCAAGAACCGCAGTACAGCTACAAGTTTCGGGTGGTTGCGGCGATCTCTTGGGCACATTCCACAGCCCTCAGGGCATTTTTGGGTGACGTATATTTGGACTCGCGAGCCTGCTCGCAGGTCACCGTGCTGTGCCTATTGTGCCACCGCCTTTCACAGAAGGTGTAACCGATTCCCCTCAGGGGGCGGTTTCCATCAAGACAGCAAAAGCGAGAGCCATGCGCTCCCGGTGAGATGGCAACTGAGACAGGGGTTCGCTGAAAAATCGGGGTACCCCCCTACCCACCCCCCTACCCCTCACCGTGCAGAATCAATGACTTATGAATAAATTCCCCGCAAAGTCCTACAAACAAATGAGTTATACGTAAAGTCTTATAAACAAGTAAGTTACTTAGCTTTTGGGGGGGATTTTGGCGCCAAAACTCGCTTGGATTGAGCCACTTCGCTGTAAAGTCATAGAAACAAATGAGTTATATGTAAAGTATTACAAACACAGAGGTTAGGTCGCAATTTTAGGGGCTATTGCGCCAAAACCTGGCTGTTTTGCGCGATTCTCTGCAAAGTCTTGTAAACAAACGTGTTATACGTAAAGTCTTGTTATCAAAGAACTTAGCTGGCAGGTCTCTGCGCTTTGCAGGAGCCTTGCTTGGGCCTATGCCGGGCCAGCCAGAATCAGAAATACTGCACCAACTGTGGCGGAGCCAACAGAAATCGGCAGGCCAATGTGACGAAAGTACCTATTTTTCCCAAAGTGGCACGGATGGCAGGACGACGGCAAGCATACCGATTGGAGGCTGGGGCGAACCCCACATCGCCGCTGCGCGGCTGCAGCGAGCGCTGCCAAACATAGTTTGAACGACCGCAAAAGGCGCGATCGGAGTTTGCTAACAGGCCCTGCGGCGGCGCTGCCCGGCATACACCAGAGGTGGAAGCGCTCTAATGCCGGACAAAAGACCCGCCCAAAATGAATATTCGAGGCTTCACTTGCCTCTGACCAGCGTGTGCAGAAGGGAAGATGAGGGGGCCGTTTCAGCGTCAGCGAGAGGTTCATCCTGCGGTGCCTACCTTCGAGTGGGACTATGAGAGATCGGTGTTCAGTTGCGCTCGAAGACGGTTGATCGCAGCTTGTAGAGTTTTGATGATGAATTCAGGAGGCGCGTCGAAGATTTCTGCCAGGGTGCGAATCTTCAGACCCTGGAATTGTTTCAGCTGCAAGACGATCCGCTCAGTTGGCGGAAGCGCGACCAAGGCTCGAGCCAGCTTGGCAGGCGAATCATGGGTCGCCTGATTGGGCTCCGAGCCCCGATTGCGTCGACAATATTCCAGACAGTGCCTCACCAGTATCCGATATAGCCAGATGAATACCGAGCTTCCGGAATCCAACTTGCCCACGGAAGCAAATGCATCTCTGAATACCTGGCAATAGATCTCTTGAGCTTCGGCTTCGGAGGCAGTAAGGGTGAGGGCGACCCGCATCACCATCGCATCGTAGGTGTGGACCAGTTCCTCGAATGCAGTGGCGTCACCTCGTTGCGCGGCAAGTATCAGGTGGTAGGAGCTCAGATTGCCGCTATGGAGATCGATGCCGAATCCCGCGCGACTGGTTACTTGTTCCACTCCGAAATCTCCCGCCTGAGTCAGAAAAGACTCAGGCGCCAGTGTCTCTACGCATTCCGCTGAATCACCGTCAAGCTCATGTCGTCGGACGGCGGGTTGCCGTTGGCGTAGTCTTGCACCGTAGCAAGAAGCGTCAGCAATGTGGTCTTGGCAGACGATGGTTTCGTCTGGCGCAAGGTGGCCAACAAACGGTCTGAACCAAACTCCTCACCGGCAGTGTTACGGCACTCCAGTACTCCGTCGGAGTAGGCGACCAGTGTGTCACCAGGTTCAAGGGTTATGTGACCTGACTCAAACCTCGCGTCTTCAACTGCCCCGAGAAGCGGTCCGCCAGTCTCTAACAGTTCGGTTTGTCCATCGGCACGGAGCAGCATCGGGGGGAAATGCCCTGCGTTGGAGTAGGTCACCTTCCCGCCGAGGCAGTCGATCTGCGCCAGGAACGCAGTCACGAAAGGCGCGGTCGGCCGCAGATAGCACAGATGACGGTTTATTTCCGTGGCAATGTTGGCAGGGTCAGAATCGGGATGGCCGTAGCACTGCAAGAGCCCGGCCAGATTGGTGAACCACATCCCGGCTGCGAATCCCTTGCCGGCGATGTCCCCAAGTGTCGCAAGCACCTCGTGACCGTCTTGCGAAAGCATCGTGAAGTCTCCGGAAAGATACCGGGCCGCAAAGACTTCGCTCGCGAACTCCATTTCTCCGCAATGCAAAGCTCGGGGACCGCTCAACTTGCGCTGAATCTGCGCCGCTTCGAAGAGCTGGGCATGCAGATCGAGCCTTTCCCGAAGCAGCGAATCCATTTCTTCCTGCGCCGTTACGTTGACGGCCAGAGGCGCAATGGATGGTGTGCTCGATACCCCCCAATTTCGGAGGCTGTTACCAGCTCGCAATTTGACTCGACTCCTTGGCATGCAACTCTCCATGTTCAAAGCCCGCCCGTCTTCAATTGTTTCGAGTGTCCCGACCGTTCTAGCCCACAAACCGATAACCCGTTCCATGCACCGTGAGAAAGTACCGCGGCTGGTCCGGCTCAGGCTCCAGCTTTTGGCGCAGACGAACCAGATGCGTGTCCACGGTACGAGTAGTCGGGTAGTTGTCATATCCCCAAACATCTTCCAGCAGACGATCGCGGCTCAACGTCTCGCCGGAATGGCAGATGAAATACTTGAGCAGCTCGAATTCTTTCGAGGAAACGTCGATGATCTTTCCCGACTTTTGGACGCGACAGCGCCGCAGATCTACTTCAACCTCGCCGAAGCTGTGGCGATCCTGATCTTTGGGAACCACCGCCGTTCGACGAAGGACCGCCTTCACGCGCGCCAGCAGCTCGCGAATCGAGAAGGGCTTGGTCACGTAGTCATCGGCGCCAAGCTCCAGTCCGACTACCTTGTCGACCTCCTGGCCGCGCGCCGTGAGCATGATGATCGGGATGGATCCGCGCTTGGCGCGCAACTGCTTGCATACTTCGAGGCCACTCATCCGCGGCATCATCACGTCGAGAACCACCAGGTCCGGAGACTCGTCGAGCGCTTTCTGCAGCCCCTCAACGCCATCGCGGGCGGTGATTACCTGGTAGCCCTCGAACTCGAAGTTGTCTCGCAACCCCGCCACCATGTTGGGTTCATCTTCTACCACCAGGATTTTCGCAGCAGCCTGCGTATCACTTGCGTTGACTCGCTCCCCCGATTTCATGCTGACGCCCCTTTCGCCTGCTGAACTGCTGAACCCTGTACTGGAAGGGTAATGATGAACCTGCTGCCTTTGCCGGGTGCGCTCTCAACGGCAACCTCGCCGCCGTGCGCCTGCACGATGTGACGCACCAGCGACAGTCCCAATCCGCTTCCTTTGGTGTTGTGCACCAGCGGATCACCCACTCGATAGAACTTCTCGAAGATCTTGGGCTGCTCGTTAGCAGGAATGCCTATTCCGTGATCGACGACTTCAAGATTCACGCTGCCATTCTGACGATACAAATGCACGCTCAGGTATTTGTCGTTCGAGGAGTACTTCACCGCATTGTTGACCAGGTTCAGAAGTGAGCGGGCAATGGCTTCACGGTCCACCTGCAAAGGCGGCAGGTCGCTCTCGATCTTCTCTTCGAAGTGAAATCCATTCTGCTCAATTTCGTAGCGATAGGACTCCAGCGTGCTCCGTACGAGGTCGGCGACATCGGTTTCGCGGAAGTTGTATTCTTTTTTCCCTGCCTCGATCCGAGAGAAATCGAGGATGTTGTTGATTAACGCTGTCAGCCGCTCGCTCTCCTTGCGAATGATTTCGTGGTACTCATGCTGTTTGGCCGGGTTGGAAAGGCGCCCCAGTTCAAGGGTTTCGGCATACAGACGGATCAAAGCGAGCGGCGTCCTCAGCTCATGCGAGACGTTGGAAACGAAGTCCGATTTCAGCTTGGCCAGCGCAAGTTCGCGGGACACGTTGCGATAGGTGAGCCACATGCCTCCTGCCATCAGCAGCGAAAGAGCCCCCAGAATCATGAAGTTGGTCCTGAGAAACTTGTTGCTCATGCTCTCGATGGTCGTTCCGCGCAACTTGATTCCAAGGATCAGTCCAGGGAAGACGCTCTCGAAGTTTCGTTCGACCTCCGGCACACCGCCATCCCAGCAGATGGAGGCTGCCAGCGGACTCTGATCTTTGGCAGTGCGCACCATGATGGCCGGCTGCGGATTCGAGGTGTCATTCGGATCCTGATACGGCAACACGGTGTTCAGCGCTCGCGGAAAGAAGTTGTTCGCCAGGAAGTCCGAATCGTATGCGAACCCGGCCAACGCAAGATGCTCGGAGGTCGAACCGCGAGGCTCGAAAAATACCAGCGACTGGTATTGCCACTTGTCTCCCTTGGGTATCCAGTTCGCGGTGATATAGACCTTGCGGCCGTCGCTGGCTTCGAATTTCTTCAGCTTGAGCGCGTATTCCTTCGATCCCACATCAAACCAGTTCCCCAGGCTCGACGCGAGCTTGGCGCCTTCCTCTTGAAAATCAGGATCGCTCATCTGCCGCGGTTGCGACAGAAATGCCAAGTTGCCTTTGCCTCTCCATAGAAAGGCGTGGGCAACTTCAGGATGCGTCTGCAGGAAGCCATCGAGTTCATCCGGATGATCGGCGTCCGGGAACTTCGCCTTGGCCGCTTCCGTCATTTCGTAGGCACGTTCGGCGATACGCTTCTCGGCGATCGCCAGGACCTGCTGATAGTCCCTCTCAATAACCGCCTGCACCGCTTTTTCGCGCTGGATGGATCTGAGGTGATACACGCTTGCCACAATCAGTGCCGCCGCCGGCAGAATGACTGCGAGCATGAGCACCAGCATTCGTGGCCGTTCAGACCAACGCCGCATCTGCATCTTCACCATACGGAACTTCTCAGAAAGGAACTTGGGGCCCATCGAGCCTAAGCATAAGTGAGTAGATTCAGACATATGTCAAGGCGAAGCAACAAATTGCAACAAGTTGTGAACTGCGCGCTGATTCCCCCGCGCGGGAGGTCCACGACCGGGTTGTATTAGTGTTGGCCGGACCATAGACTGGAAATCCCCTGGCAAATCCAACCACGCTGCTTGATCTTGGTACCATACTGGCGAAGAGAGATCGACTGTCATGAACATCTTCGTACTCAACTCCGGAAGTTCCAGCCTGAAGTTTCAAGTCATTGCAACTGACGCGGATCGCATCAAGCTGAACCAGGATGAACGCATCTGCCGCGGTGAGGTCGAGCGCATTGGCGGGGAGGCAATTATCACCTTTCAAAGGGGTGGGGAGCCACGGCAAAAGTTCACCGCCCCTCTAAGCGACATTTCGATGGCTCTGGACTACCTGGTTCGCTTCATTGACTCCGACAAATCGGGGATCACTGAAATCAAGAGTCCGGCTGACATTCACGCCGTGGGGCACCGCGTGGTGCACGGCGGCGAAATGTTTTCGGAGTCGGCGCTGATCGACAGCAAAGTCCTGCAGGGGATCGAAGCGTGTATCGATCTTGCGCCGCTGCACAATCCCAACAACATCAAGGGCATTGTGGCTGCGCGGGAGCTTTTCGGCAAAGACGTATCCCCAAGTGGCCGTGTTCGACACCTCGTTTCATCATTCGATTCCAGAGCAGGCCTACTTATACGCCGTCCCATATCATCTATATCGCCGACACCGCATCCGCCGCTACGGTTTCCATGGAACATCGCACCGCTACGTCGCGTTCCGCTACCGCGCGTTACGCGAACTGACGCGGGAGCAGACCAACATCATCACGCTACACCTCGGGAACGGATGTTCAGCGGCCGCAATCAAGGGCGGAAATTCGGTGGACACGTCCATGGGCATGACCCCCCTGGAAGGCCTGGTGATGGGCACCCGCTCGGGAGACCTCGACCCTGCGATCGTGAACCTCATCGCGACGAAAGAAGGGTTGTCGCCGTCTGAGGTCGACACACTCTTGAATACGCAGTCGGGGTTGCTGGGAATCTCCGGTTTGACGAATGACATGCGAGTACTATTGGCTGAGTTGAAAGAGCACGACGACCGGCGCGCAGGTCTCGCCGTCGATGTTTTCTGCTATCGCGCGCGCAAGTATATCGGAGCCTATCTCGGCGGCATGGGCGGCGCCGACGCCGTCGTCTTTACCGGCGGAATTGGCGAGAACTCTCCCGAAATCCGCGCCCGCATCTGCGAGTCGCTGGAGTGGGCGGGACTCAAGATCGATTCAGCCAGAAACCAGCAGATGGTGGGCCGCGAGGGCCTCATCAGCACTGACGATTCCAAGCTACTGGCTTACGCCATTCCAACCGATGAGGAGTTGCTCATCGCCCGCGACACGGTACGCGTCATTCTCGGCCAGCCACATCCCTCCTGATGCCCCGCTACCTCAGAATGGCCACACCCAGCCCGCTGCTTCCGGCTGGTCGATGCCGTGCTCGTGCGCATAATTGCGGCACTCGATCTGCTGATTAAGGAACCGCTCCTTGGCATGCCCGCCGACCTTTTGCAGCCGCGGCACGCGATCGATCACATCCATCGCCAGGCTGAAGCGATCGATGTTGTTGTTGATCGCCAGCTCCAACGGCGTATTGATGTTGCCCTTCTCCTTGTAGCCGCGCACGTGCATGTTGTCGTGGTTGTGACGGCGATAGGCCAGGCGGTGAATCAAGCCACGGATATCCGTGGAAGTTGAAGATGATCGGCTTATCCACGGTAAATAGCGAGTCGAAGTCCCTATCCGGCAAGCCGTGCGGATGCTCGGTGCTGGGTTGCATCTTGAAGAGATCGATGACGTTGATGAACCTGATCTTGATGTCCGGGAATTCCTCGCGCAAGAGGGCGGTTGCAGCCAGGGCTTCCTGCGTCGGAATATCGCCGGCCGACGCCATCACCACGTCGGGTTCTCCACCCTCATCGTTGCTCGCCCAGTCCCAAATACCGATTCCCTTGGTGCAATGTGTGATGGCGGCATCCATGTCCATGTACTGCAGATGATTCTGCTTATCGCAGACGATGACGTTGACGTAGTTCTGGCTCCGCAGGCAGTGGTCCGTCACGGACAACAGCGAATTGACGTCGGGCGGGAGGTAAATGCGGGTTACGTTGGCGCTCTTGTTTACTACCACGTCGAGGAAGCCAGGATCCTGGTGAGTGAAGCCGTTGTGGTCCTGACGCCACACGGTCGAGGTGATCAACAAGTTCAGTGACGCAATCGATTCGCGCCACGAGAGATGATTGCAAATTTCCAGCCACTTGGCGTGCTGGTTGAACATCGAGTCGATCACGTGAACGAATGACTCGTAGGTCGAAAAGAAGCCGTGGCGCCCGGTGAGGAGATAGCCTTCCAGCATGCCCTCCATGGTGTGCTCGCTCAGCATCTCGATGACCCGGCCGTCCTTCGACAGCTCGCCGCCATCGGCATCTTCCGGGAAGTACCCTTCGATCCAGAACTTCTTGCTCACCTCGTAAATTGCATCGAGCTTGTTCGACGTATTCTCGTCGGGACCGAAGACGCGGAAATTGGTCATGTTCAGTTTCATCACGTCGCGCAGAAAAACACCGAGCGGCCGGGTATTTTCGGCCTGCAGCCGGCCCGGGTTCTCGAGTTTGATCCCGTACTCATGGAAATCGGGCAAACGCAGGGCCTTCTTCAGGCGGCCACCGTTGGAGTGAGGGTTCGCGCTCATGCGCCTTGTGCCGGTTGGCGCCAGTTCGCGGAACTCAGCGGCGAACTTGCCGTTGCCATCAAAGAGCTCTTCGGGACGTTGTGAGCGCATCCAGCTTTCCAGAAGGCGTAGCTGTTCTGGGTCCTTCTTCACGTTAGGCAGTGGTACCTGGTGAGCGCGCCAAAAGCCCTCGAGCCTATGGCCCTCGACTTCCTTAGGAGCCGTCCACCCTTTCGGGGAGCGCAGCACGATCATCGGCCAGTGCGGACGACTGATCTCGCCTTTCTCTCGCGCTTCCTGCTGGTGCTGTTTGATCTCGAGGACACAATGCTCCACGGTAGCGGCCATCGCCTGGTGCATGCTGTCGTGATCGGACCCCTCGACGAAGTAGGGCGTCCAGCCGTAGCCTCGCAGCAGGTTTTCCAGTTCCTGATGCGGAATGCGCGCCAGCAGCGTCGGATTGTTGATCTTGTAGCCGTTGAGATGAAAGATCGGGAGCACCGCGCCATCGCGCTGCGGACTTAGAAACTTATTGACATGCCACGAGGTCGCCAGCGGCCCGGTCTCGGACTCGCCATCGCCCACCACCGCAGCGACTATTAGTTCGGGATTGTCGAAGGCTGCGCCGCAGGCGTGGGAGAGGACGTAGCCAAGTTCTCCGCCCTCGTGAATGGAGCCCGGCGTCTCCGGTGTGCAGTGGCTGCCTATGCCTCCCGGAAACGAAAATTGCCTGAAGAACTCGCGCAAGCCTTCGAAGTCTTCACTCTTGTCGGGATATACCTCGGAGTATGTCCCCTCCAGATAACCAGGTCCGAGCACACCCGGCGCGCCATGTCCCGGGCCGGCAAGGAAGATCATGTCGAGGTCGTATTTCTTGATCAATCGGTTGAGGTGCACATAAATGAAAGACAGCCCCGGGCTCGACCCCCAATGCCCAAGCAGGCGGTTTTTGATGTGCTCAGGCCGAAGCGGTTCGGTCAGTAAAGGATTGTCGAGGAGATAGATCATTCCGAGGCTGAGGTAGTTGCAAGCCTGCCAGTAGGCGTTCGTCTTGCGCAATTCGTCCTGACGAAGCGGTGCACCGGCTATGGTCGATCGAGCTTGTCCATATGCGCTCAGGGTTTCGAGTTCAGTGTCGGTGGCAACGGTACTCATGATGAAAAACTCCTTTCAAGGTTCGGGTCTGCGTCGCTGGACGGCGCCTGGATTGCCAATGTCTAACGATTCACCCGGTGCGGACAGGTAGTCAACGGGATCCGGGGTTTGTCACGCACATTTAACGAACCGATTGTCGCACAATTGTTGCTTCAATGAGGGCAAGTGTTGGACTCATCCGTACGCGATCCATAAAACAATTCTAGACGATTTAGGAATAACAGTTGTTGAGCACCATACCGAGTGAGGCCCGAGGGGCGCAGCCGGAAAGCCAGGACTTAAGCGCACAACACTGATCGCAAAGATGCGCAGGCCCGGGCTTTCACGTTCAACGGAAGCAACACTGGCGAGTCCTCCGGAAGCTCTTGCCCCACAAGACCATCATCGTCCACTTGGGAGAAGAAGTGAATCGTGCCCTGGAAAACGCAACACCACTGCCGGGCGATATCCTTCTCGATCTCCGGCTCCTCATCGCTATATTGCTCAACGGTGCCCAAGAGTGGCTCGAGCGAACGCTATCAGCTCGCAGCGAGCGATAGGCCGGTGGCGAGACCGAATGCGTTCAGCAACTCTGACACGGTAGCGCTTTCCCTGGGACCGCTCCGAAACCTCTGACAGTTTTCAACTCGCAGGCAACGAATATTGAGGGTGACAGCGTTACGTTGGTCGGCACCGTGAATCCCAAAGGAGGGGCGACGACTACCGGGTTCGAACGGGGCGCCCCACGCAGTTTTGGGGTTCACGATACCCGTGCTATCAGTGGCCTCGGGGATATCGACCCAAGTGTTTTCCTACGCCATCGGCGGCCTTCAATCTTGCCCGCAATATATTGGCGCTTATTGCTTCTTGCCAGCTTCGTCGATCAGTTGAGCAACTGTCGAATCCGCACCGACGGGTTGAGTGCTTCTTCCGGAAGCTCTTGCGGAAGCTCTTGCAGGCAATCAGTGCTTGATCTTGGATCCGTGGTCGACGATTTTCGCAACCTGCGTGGCTTCTGCAACTCGCGCGATGCTTCACGGAAAGTGATTCCTCACATTCAGCGGCAGTTCTCGGAAAAGGTTGACGACGGAGCGGTGCGGAGTCACCGCCCCGTCCATCGGTTTGGGTCGATGGTTCGCGCCGTGGGAAGGCTATGCCTCGCCAAAACTTCGCATTTTCGCAGAGTCAATGACTTGAAAATAATGGTCGGGGAGAGAGGATTTGAACCTCCGACCCCCTGGTCCCGAACCAGAAACCGGTTGGCTAACTTGTTGCCCCGCTTAGGGTGGCTCTGCGTCGTTTTGCCTCCTGTTCGCCGGTTTTCGGCAGCGATTGGACCCAAATTGGACCCAACCTCTCAAACTTAAGCTACTGAGTGGGAGGTTTGTTAAATTTACCTGTCCCGTTTGGGCTGACTGATCCTCGAGTGGTTTGTTGGACTTGACGCCTTCCGGTATGCGCCAAGCCCAGGCTTGCTCCAGCGAAAATCAGAGCGCAGGGACGGATGCCTGGTAGTAGCTGATGCGCAGAAGGCCGAAGAGCAAAGTCCCACTCAGAACTCGTTTCGAACCCACGAACTCAGCTTGCTGCATGAGCGTGAGAATCCGAGCTTCGGAGTTGAAGCTTAGGTGGTGGCTTGAGTGAAGCCAGTGGGCCAAGGACCCATGCACTTTTTCAGGCCGCTCCGAATCAAGCAAGTGAAAGCAGCCCCCAGGTGCGAGAACACGCCGAACCTCTCGCAGTGTCTCCTGTCTCCGGTCCGCTGGGAGATGGTGGAACATGAACGAGGAGAAAACCCGATCGAAGGACGCAGCCGCATATGGCAGTTCATCTGCCAAGCCTTGATCAAACCGTATAGAAACTGCTGCCCGTTCGGCCTTTTGTCTGCCTTTCGCCAGCGCTTTCGGATCGGGGTCGAGCCCGACGACCTTAGCCTGAGGATGAAGCACCTTGATCAGAGTAGCCAGACTACCCGTGCCACAGGCGATGTCGAGGACGCGATGGTTACGCAGCACAGCTGCTTGGTCAAGCAGTGCCATCTTGGCCGCTTCGGCGCCGAGAAGCTTCACGAGCGGATCGTATAGCGGCAAAGCCCAATCGTGGCCTGCCGCGGGAAGAAAGGTTTTGTCGATTCTTATGGTTTCCGATTGCATTGTTTCCGTCCTTTCTGGATGGTTTCATGAATCTGAAATCCTGGCGAAGCAGGCGCTAACAGCCCGTGGCGCAAGTGGTGGGTTTTCTGCAAGGCTGACGACGTAGCCGGATACGCGATCCCACGAAGCCCTTGGCAACGGACGCGGAGGTTTGGCTTCCGCAAAGCCGATTCTGGTTTATCCGACCCCGGAAGAGTAAATAAGCGAACAAAACAAGCCGGCCAAGGCGATTTCTCAGCTCTCGCGGCGTGCCCGCACCCAGCAACTGGCGCAGGATCAGGCTCAGGTTGAACGCGCCGACATGAACCAACTGCCGCTTCAAGATGTTGTCTCGTCCCCCTAGGGCTGCGGACAAGCCCCGAAGCAGTTTCGGGTGGTGACTAAGTGTTTCTTATTCACTGGCTACGGGTACCACCCGATTGGCCTTGAACGAAACAAATAGTAGCTTGGAAATTCTAAGTGCAACAAGACTGTTCGCGAGGTCTCGGAATTGTAGAGCCGCCTA
Source organism: uncultured Acidobacteriaceae bacterium (assembly GCA_963758255.1). Taxonomy (GTDB): domain Bacteria; phylum Acidobacteriota; class Terriglobia; order Terriglobales; family Acidobacteriaceae; genus DASRAA01. The sequence continues at coordinate 166,893 of CAVWUX010000007.1, read as the reverse complement.
TGGCGTAAGGGGACCACGATAATTGGGGCGACAACCGGCGTTGCTGGAGAGCAATCACTTCGAAAATTCGGGAGGAGAACGCAATGGCAAAATATGGGAAAGCAGCGGGAAAGAGCGTAGAAAGTGCAGTGCACCGTGAAAAGAAGGGAACCCTTCGGTCCGGTAAGGGCGGGAAAGGCGGAAAAGTGACCAGCAGAAAACAGGCCATCGCGATCGGCCTTTCTGAGGCCCGCAAAAAGGGAGCAAAAGTTCCTAAGAAGAAAGCCAGCTAGTTGGGGGGGGGCATTCCAGCGGTATCGGACAAACTCAGCGTTTTCAAAGTCGAGCACCGGAAATTACCGCACGCTGAAGTGAGTGCTTGACTCTGAGGCGGGCAGCGGCGGAGGGCGAGCATGAAAGCGAATACGCAGAAAGCGAGAGCGGAGCCAATCCCGTCGGAGTCAACCATCTCGACCCGCACCGAGGCAAAGCAGGTCGAAGAGCGGCTCGCTATTGGCCCCAATGTCGTCTATGAGACCATTCGTCGCCAGGGTGACGAGGAACTGCAGCGGCCCGCCTCGGCCTTGGCATGGTCAGCACTGGCGGCGGGACTGTCCATGGGATTCTCCTTCATCGCAGAAGCATTGCTGATGGCGCATTTGCCGGATCGTCCGTGGCGACCGCTGATTTCGCGATTCGGCTATAGCATCGGATTCCTGATCGTGATCTTGGGGCGTCAGCAGCTCTTCACGGAAAATACCCTCACCGTGATTCTGCCACTCCTTCTCCGCAAGAACATGGCGACGTTGTGGCGGGTTCTTCGCCTGTGGGGCATAGTGCTCAGCATAAATCTGGTGGGAACATTTCTGATCGCACTCTGCCTTGCGCGTATTACTTTGTTCGACGCGAGCACTCACGCGGCAATGGTCGAGATTGGAACATCTCACTTTGGTGCTAGCTTCGGCATCGTGATCGTAAGGGCCATCTTCGCCGGATGGTTGATTGCGCTGATGGTCTGGTTGCTCCCCGGAGCCGAATCCGCGAAAGTGAGCATCATCATCCTGCTCACGTACGTCGTAGGACTGGCGGGGTTCAATCACATCATTGCCGGCTCTACCACCGCCGTGTTTGTAGTGGTCACGAACTCTGTTTCGTGGGCGACCTATGTAGCACAATTCTTCGTTCCCACTCTCCTCGGCAACATCATAGGAGGAGTGTCTTTGGTTGCGGCACTGGGGCATGCTCAGGTGGTAGGCGGAAAGCATTAATGGTAGCGGTAATGCCTCATACGGCTATTATGCCGCTGCCGCTGAGACCGAGACTGGGACCTATCGCGTTGCGCAATATCGCGCCGCCGTCTCGATGACGGGACGTTCGGGCTCGCTCGCTGTGTCATAGCACCAAGAGATCTCGGGCGGGAGGACTCAAACTGTTCCTGTCAGGCGAAGATACGCTTTTTGAGCTTTAGGGCGGAACGGATCGATGTCGGTCACATGGTCGGCAGCCTCGTATACGTCCGGATAGCCGAGCATAAGGACTACCCTCTGGGCCCTTGCGTCGATCAGCTTGCACTTCGCTTCCAGGACGGTGACGAGCGTCCCTTCGCTGCCCACGAGTGAACGCGCGACATTGAAACGACCGTCCTCTTCCGGCAGTAACTTGTCGAGGTTGTAGCCGGAGACGCGCCGCGGAATCGGCGGGTATTTCTCGCGGATCAGTGTGGCGTAGCGATCTCGCAGCGATTTCAGATTGCGATAGATATCGCCGAGCCGGCCACCATCTTTGACTTGGTGGCCCAGCTCTTCTTCGGTAATCCAGCCGACTGTAGTGCGAGTTCCGTCGTAGAGGAGCACTTCCAATTCTTCGATGTTTTCGCCAGTCTTGCCGGACATCTGGGTGTGCGCTCCGCAGGAATTATTGCCGATCATTCCGCCGAAACAACAATGGTTGTGAGTGGCGGGATCAGGGCCCCAGTTCAACGGGTTATTCGTGTCTTTGAGGACACGATTGCGTAGCTCATCGCACGTGGTTCCGGGCAGTACCCTTGCCCAGCGGGCATCTGGATTTACTTCGAGGACACCATGCATGTACTTTGACCAGTCCAGTACGATAGCGATATTGCAAGCACTGGCCTGCCAGGCTGGTGCCTCCGCCTCGGGAAAGTACCGGTGCCCCGAAGCTCCGACAGGCACGAACGGTCTGCACCACATCTTCCTTTGACCTTGGCACAACTACGCCAATCGGCACCTGACGATAGTTGGAAGCATCCACGGCATACATTGCCTTGCTGCCGGGATCGAAGCGTACTTCTCCTTCCACAGAACGGTGTAATTCGGCCTGTAGCCCCTCGACATCGAGATCATCAACCCGGCGCCGCTCGTGCTCCACCCGTAGTTTAGCTTTTGTAAGTTCGTCGGGCGTGATCAAAGACTGTTTGAAAGCAGGCATCACCTCTCCTCAGGCCGCGTATTTCTCCGCGTCTGCGCGTTTCAGTTCAAGGCCAATTCCCGGCCGCGACAAGTCTGGGCAGAGTTCGCCGTCGATTAACTGCGGGAAGCCATCAAAGAATACGCGCTCGATGCGCACGTGATCGTGAAAGTACTCGTGCCAAGACATGGTACTGAGAGCCAATCTTGGCCGGGACGCCGAGGCCCGGATCCCTGCGGCTCAAGCAGCGAACATCTACATCCTGGTAGCAATTTGTCATGTTCGTTCCCTCGCGAAATCACCTCATATTAACCGCCTGAATCACACCGAAATCATTAGGGAAACTACACCAGTCTTGTGCATCTGAATTTGTCTCTATTCCCTCATAAACTGTTGAGCTTGAGTGGGTTACAGGCAACTGGCTGAAAACGGTTGGCGTGTGTGACTGCCGAGCGCGAGAATCTGGAGCTGCGTCCTCCTCAGCACCTGTGCCCACAATGAAAGCGACGTGGAATTCTAATTGCCCGATTGTTCCAGTTTTTCTCCGCCATTGACACCCGACGTGCCAGAAAACTGGTATCCAGCTTTGAGCTTGCAGCGATAGACCTTGGTCTGGTCGCGATTGACTGTAGCGTCGCAATTTGCCCAGCTAAGAAAGAGCGACGGGCCAAGTGGGTAAATAATAGTCTGTCCATCCATGTCAGCTTCGATACATACGCCTTCCGCAGATGCAGGCAATGTGAAATCGAGGGCTCGTCCAAAGATCACTGGGTGAGATTCGTGCACGATCTCGCTTATCATGGGATGGAATACTTCGGCTTCCAACAAGAATGTTGCCGTGTCAGACCAGTTACGAGCCGACGCCCTGATTGTCTGTCCCCTTTTGGAGACCTCATCTGTCTCTATTTTCGTGAATGGGCATGGCCCTGCGATACACGAGACCCGGGCATTCCGGAACTCGTTCCCTGCTCCTGCATCGAGGAATGCAGACCCGATTGCGGCTTTCCAGTGGCCATCAGGCGAGCATGGGTCTTGAGCCTGGCAAGGCACATTTCCCGTGTTGACGACTTGGAATGGTTTTGCCGCGCTACCTATGTTCACGACGGTCATAGCCTTGATCGAATATCGCACTCGCACGCTCGCGACTGTCGTGAGTGGCCGATTGACTGTCGTGGCCGCCCGAGTTAGGGGAGCCATTTGAGCAACATAGAGTTTGTCGGTGACGAATTCCCGTAGGTCGAGGGGCTCATAATGGTGGTGGCGAAAATGAAGAGTTACCTGCTGCCCTCTCCTCATGGATGGGGGGAGCTGCAATGCAAAGAGTCCCGAGGAATCAGACTTGACCCTAGCGATGATCACGTCGCTGCCGACGGTAACCTCAACGTCGGCAATGGGAAATCTCCCCCTGGCGTCCGGGTCCTGTACGATCACCGCGCCCTTGAGCCATACCGGTTTACGATGGGGTGAATGATAGAAAGGCAGCAATGCCAGTATGGCCGCCACGGCCGCAACCGACGCGATCCAAGCCGCGATCTTTGCTCCTTTAGCCATCTCAATGCCAGTTGTAATATCTTACGACGCCCTGTCGTGAACGTGAACACGCCGGACCCTCGCAGATTCAGCTGATTTCTGTCAAGGTTCTTACCCTGTCTGAGATCGGTTAAGATCATGAAAATGACTCGGATGACAGACTCTGACTCCAAAAGACTCACTCGGCGAAAAGCACTGTGGCATCTCCTGGGAACAGGTCTGTGTCTGCCATTCGCGACCTTTCTGGATGCTGTGCCCAAATCCGACGAACGCCACGCGTTTCCGGCGCGCCCTCCAATCCGCACATCTCTTTCGCCGGAGGACGATCAATTTCTTGACGCTCTGGAGCAGGTAAATTTCCGCTATTTTTGGGACCAGACGAACCCAGCAACGGGCATCACAAGAGACAGATGCAATATTAAAGCCGCCGATAACGGAATCGTTGGCAGCATCGCCGCAACTGGATTTGGCCTGACCGCCCTGTGCATTGGACAACAACGTGGCTTTGTTTCTTTTTCGGACGCCCGAGAGCGTGCCCTCAACACCCTGAACTCCCTCTGGAGCGTGTTGCCGAACCACCGTGGATTCTTCTACCACTGGGCAAATATCAATACCGGTGAAAGGATTTGGGATGCAGAAGTTTCTTCCGTCGATACATCCATCCTACTGTGTGGTGTTCTCACCTGCCGCGAGCATTTCCGCTCTCTCGAGCTCACGAAAATAGCAAACGGCATCTTCAACCGGGTGGACTGGACGTGGCTGTCGGAAGATACACCCCTGCTGCCGCACGGTTGGACGCCGGAAATCGGCTTTCTCCCTTACCGGTGGGACCTTTATAGCGAACTGATGATGATGTATCTCTTGGGCCTGGGATCATCCTCCTACCCTCTCCGGGACGAGGCATGGTCGGCCTGGAAGCGCATGACGTTCGAATACGATGGCCTCCGCTATATTGGCTCTTTCGCCCCGCTGTTCGTTCACCAGTATTCCCAAGCTTGGTTCGATTTTCGCGGCAAGAAAGACAGGTATGCAGATTACTTTCAGAACTCGGCGATCGCCACCGACGTCCACCGCCGTTTCTGTTTGGAGCTGGCGCGCCAGTTTCCCGACTACAGCGACGATTTGTGGGGCATTACGGCTTCTGACTCGGAGAATGGCTACGTCATTTGGGGCGGACCACCGGCCATGGGCCCCATTGATGGCACTGTTGTTCCCAGCGCTCCAGCGGGATCGCTGCCGTTCTTGCCTCAGCCAACAATGCGGGTCTTGCGAACCATCAGGAAATCCTACCCGGCCGCGTGGTGCAAGTATGGGTTCGTGGATGCATTCAATCCGCTCAAGAGGTGGTACGACGACAGCGTGGTAGGAATTAACACCGGGATCACCATGCTGATGGCGGAAAACGCCAGAACTGGGTTTGTGTGGGATACGTTCATGAAAAGTCCGGAGGCCCGCCGCGGCATGTCGCGAGCTGGTTTTAAGGCATACTGAACGTGCGGACACTCTACTACTTACAACTCATTCGGAAGACGCTTATGCCGCGACGTTTCTCCTTTGATGGTGGAAAATTTACGCTGTCGGATTCATAACGCGCACACACTCTCCCGCATTCCTTGTCCTTTTCCAGATATTTCAGGCAGCGATTCACCCGGCTGGTGCCACCAATAAGTGCAGTTTTCTCAATGGCATAACGGGCCGAAGCTGCAAGACTCACAGTTGTCACAACCAAAGACAAAAATAGATTCCTTCAGCCTTCGAAATGGCACTCGACGTGATTAGAAAAAAACAGAGGGGTGCCTGCCCGTCTCCGCGCAACAATATTGGCGCTAGATTTCCAGCAGTGTTTCGCGATAGCTCGAAGGCACTGACCGGGTCCACAAGCCTATGGAAGCTACTGCTGAGCGCGAGAGTTTCTGGACTGGATGGAAAGAGCGTTTCTCCGCACTCCGGCATGTTCCTCCAGTTCTCGGAATGGTGTGGAGATCAGGGCCTTTAGTAGTGGGATTAGGTCTGTTCTTTCGCCTGGTCGCATCGTTGCTGCCGATTGCATTGCTCTGGATTGCGAAGCTAATCATCGACAGCATTGTGCATGTCGTCGCCACTCACCAGGCAATTCGACCAGGTTTCTGGTGGCTGGTAGCAGCCGAGTTCGCTCTTGCTGTTGGCGGAAGTGTTCTGGGTCGCACCATCGACTATCTCGACGCACTGCTGGCTGACAAGTACACCCGCTACGTCAGCATCGAGGTCATGAAGCATGCCGCGGAACTGGACTTGGCCACCTACGAGGATCCAGTCTTCTACGATCGCCTCGAACGCGCCCGAGTCCAGGCAACTGACCGTCTGGGAATGATCCAGTCAATTGGCCGGCTGGTGCAGCAAGTGATTACTGCCGTCTCTCTGTCCATCTCGATCGTCCTCTTCTCGCCGTGGTTGCTGCTGCTGCTTGTCTTGGGGGTGACCCCGGCATTTCTAGGAGAGAGCCACTTCGCATTCCTTGGATATGCAACCAACTTTCGGCAGACCCCGATTCGTCGCCAGCTTGACTATTTGCGAGTTTTGGGTGGGAGCAGAGAAGCCGCAAAGGAGCTCAAGCTTTTTGGGTTAAGGGATTTTCTCGTCGAGCGATTCACGAAGTTGTCTGATCAACTCTACCGGGAGAACGTGGGACTTGCGCGTCGTCGATTGATTGCAGGAGGGTTCCTGTCGGTTGTCGGCGCTGCTGGTTACTACTCCGCGTATGTGTTCGTTGTCTGGAGGACAGTCACTGGGGCGCTGACGATCGGTCAGTTGACGTTTCTCTCCGGGGCCATCGTGCAAGCGAGCAGCAATATACAGCAGATCTTTTCTACGCTGGCGAGCATTGCAGACCAGGCGCTCTTCCTCACCGACCTGATCGCTTTTATGGAAATGCGCCCAACCATCTACTCCAAGCCCGACTCATTGCCGGCCCCGAGGCCGATCAAGTGCGGGTTCGAGTTCCGGAACGTTGCCTTCCGTTATCCGGGCAACTCCCGGCAGGTCCTAAGCGGCTTGGACTTCCATATCAAGTTTGGCGAACGAATTGCGTTGGTGGGCGAAAACGGCCAGGGCAAAACCACAATCGTGAAGTTGATGACCCGCCTCTACGACCCCTCTGACGGCCAGATCCTGCTCGATGGCGTGGATCTCCGTGAGTACAGCTTGGAAGACCTTTACCGCGAAATCGGCGTCATCTTCCAGGACTTCATGCGATATGAGATGACGGCGCGGGAGAACATTGCTGTCGGCCAAATCGAAAACCTGGACCGGATGGAACTTCTGCAGATGGCCGCCCGTAAAAGCATGGCCGCTGAGGTCATTGAAAGGCTGCCGAGTGACTACGAGCAGCTGTTGGGACGGCGCTTTCAAGGAGGGGTGGATCTCTCTGGTGGTGAGTGGCAAAAGATCGCATTGGCGCGAGCCTACCTCCGAGATGCGCAAGTGCTCATCCTCGACGAACCAACTGCTGCTCTCGATGCTCGTAGTGAAGCCGAAGTTTTCCGGCGGTTCGCAGAACTTACTTTTGGAAAGACCGCCCTCTTCGTCTCACACCGATTCTCAACAGTTCGCATGGCAGATCGAATTGTGGTTCTTCAGGATGGCAGGATTTCCGAAGACGGAAGCCACGAGGAGCTGACCAGCCAGGGCGGACGCTATGCGGAAATGTTCGAAATGCAAGCTGCGCATTACCGCTGACTATGGACACGTGGATGCCGAAGAATACCCATCTCGAGATCGCTGGCAACGAAGCCGGCCGAGTGCCGGAGCAGACATGCGAGGCGTTCAACCCCGAGCTTCTGAGTACGAAGGGACAACAACTCGTGCGTAGCTTCACCTACATGCCCGAAGTGACTTCGTCCAGCACATTTTCCGAGCGCTGCAAGGCCCTGACGGTTGAGTTCAAACCTCTACTGCGTGCGCTGGAGTCGCCGTCGATAGGTTCACCGAATTCCGATGACGGCCGCTGGTTGTACGAAAACGCTCGACTGCTGTACACGGAACTTCAGTCCACGATTGAAACACTTAAACCACAACGAAAAATGCCGCATATCCGCACGCGCAAAGGCGAGATCGTTCCGCGGGCGCTAGCCCTCGCAGAGGGATTTCTTGAGGTCACCTCCTGCCACTACAGCGAGCAGGAATTCACTTTCTTTGTGGATATGCTGCAGCGAACTACAGTTGTGATCCTTGAACTGCGAGAACTCTGGGTGCTGGCTGCGGCGTTAAAACTAGTGTTGCTGGAACAGATTGCTGCTCGCGGACAGCGGTTGATTAAAGGCGTCCGGGACGACTCAGGCAGCACAGGCGATTGTGTGCGCAGCCTGCGCGACATTGGTCACACGCCGTGGAAAGAAGTTATTGAACCGCTCATACTCTTCGATCACCTTCTACGTGCGGATCCTGCCAATTGTTACGCGCAAATGGATTTTGAGAGCCGCGACCTGTACCGCAACAGACTGTCGAACATCGCGGAACACTCCCGCCTAACGGAAATGGAGGTCGCCCGCGCGGCGCTCGATCTGGCGCAGACGGCCGCTCGTAGGACCTATTCCGATGCACGGATGGCCTCGCGGGAGAGTCATGTTGGCTACTATCTTGTAGACCGTGGCGAGCTCCTACTGCATGCGAAGGTAGGCTTCGAACCTCCGCTCAGCCAAAGAATCCAGGCCAAGCTCCGCCAATACCCCGATCAGTGGTTTCTACTGGGCATCGGAGTTCTGACCTACGCCATCATGTTGGCGACAGTGCTGCTGGTTGGTGACGTCCGGAACTCTTTCGGCCTTGTTCTGCTCTCGATGTTCGTTTTGGCGTTGCCTGCCTCCCAGAGTGCGGTGCAGTTGATGAATTATCTGACCACCAGTCTGCTGCCACCCGAAATTCTGCCGAAGCTTGACTTCTCCAAAGGCATTCAGGCTGATTGCACGACCATGGTGGCGGTACCCAGCCTGCTCTTGAATCGAGGACAGGTGCGCGGCTTAGTGGAGGACCTTGAAGTACGCTTTCTCGGGAACCACGATCCGAATATGCATTTCGCTCTCTTGACGGACCTTGCAGACTCTCAGACGCCTGTCGCTGAAGACAGCCCTCTAGTCGATCTGTGCTCCAGTCTGATCAGCCAGTTGAATGAGAAGTATGCTGGCCAGCACATGGGCTCGTTCTTTCTCTTTCATCGCCACCGAATTTACAACGCCCGTGAGAAAGCGTGGATGGGGTGGGAGCGCAAGCGCGGCAAGTTGTTGGACTTTAACAAGCTACTGCGCGATCAAGTCGATAACTTCCCTGTAAAGGTCGGTGACCTCGGCATACTTTCCCGTGTTCGCTTCGTTATTACCCTCGATTCCGATACCGAGCTTCCCCGCGGATCGGCACACCGCATGGTCGGAACCCTGGCACACCCCTTAAATGCGGCGGTAATCGACCCGAAGAAGAACATCGTCATTGCGGGATACGGCATCTTGCAGCCGCGCGTGGGAGTAAGTGTGCAGAGCACATCCCGGTCACGACTGGCGGCGATCTACGCAGGCGAAACCGGCTTCGATATCTATACCCGGGCCGTTTCCGACGCGTATCAGGATCTTTACAGTGAGGGTATCTTTACCGGCAAGGGCATTTATGAAGTGGGAACCGTGTATCGGATCCTGGAACGGCGGTTCCCTCGTAATGCCCTGCTCAGTCACGATTTGATCGAAGGCGCGTATGCGCGTGCGGGCCTGGTAAGCGACGTTGAAGTAATTGAAGATTATCCGTCTCACTATAGCGCTTACAATCGCCGGAAACATCGCTGGCTGCGCGGCGACTGGCAGATCGCAGGTTGGCTATATTCCCGCGTGCCAAACGAATCCGGAACCCACGTTCCCAATCCGATCTCGCTCATTTCGTCATGGAAGATTTTGGACAATCTGCGCCGCAGCATGGTTGAGCCCGCGACGTTTCTGCTGCTCGTGTTTGGGTGGGTTTTACTCAGCGGCAGTCCAGTCCGGTGGACGATTGCCACCATCTGCATTCTGTTCATACCAGCGTGGTGGCAGTTTGCCCTCAAGCTGTTGCGAGCTCTACTTGCGCGCAGCGGGATTGCCGCGCGTGAGGCTGTGCATGCATTCTCTGACACGAACGTGAACCTGTTTTTTACCCTGATCTTCCTTGCTCACCAAATGCTCCTTTCCCTGGACGCTATAACCCGCGCGCTGGTTCGGCGCCTGGTGACGCATCGCCGGCTGTTGGAGTGGGAAACCGCAGAGGAAGCAGAAATGGGTAAGCGGGGACGCGCTCCAGTAGACCGCTATCTGGACTGGCTGCCGTTGCTGGCGACCGGACTGGGCGTTTTGGTCTGGCTCGTCCGTCCCCACGCGCTTCGAGCCGCGCTGCCGGTGTTATTGCTCTGGGGCTCCGGTAAGCTGGTGTCGACGTGGTTGAATCAGCCCTCGGTCGGACTACCTGAGAAAGCTTCGCGCAAAGACATAGCGTTTCTTCACGGTTCGGCTCTGCGCACTTGGCGATACTTTGCCGAGTTCAGCACCGAAGAGCATAACTGGCTGATTCCCGACAATGTGCAGGAGGAGCCTCCGGCCTTTGCGGCCCGCATCTCTCCTACGAATCTCGGGCTTCTCCTGAACGCGCGGCAAGTTGCCTGCGAGTTCGGATACCTTACGATGCCGGAATTTGCACAGCAGACACTACGCACGCTGAACACCGTAGCACGACTCGAAACGTTTCGCGGGCATCTCTTCAACTGGTACGACACGCGGACACTTCAGCCGCTGCCGCCGGTTTTTATCTCCTCTGTTGACAATGGCAATTTGCTGGCTTCGCTCTGGACACTCCAGCAGGGATGCGAGGCGTTCCTGAAGAAACCACTCTTGCAGTCATCCTTGTACGACGGTCTCATGGACCACGTTTTCGTGCTCGAGGGGTCAGGGGCGTGCTCGCGAACTCAACTTGGCATGGAGGTTGGAGGAACCGTAACGGACCAGTGGTTACAGCATGTGATGAGTCTGTCTGAGGCAGTGTTCGACGACGCTAGAAATTCCGTCAGCAACTGGGAAGATGCTTCGGATACGCAATGGTTCGTGGACGAGGCTGCGCGTCGGCTTCACGCCATGAAGCAAACAGTTCGTTCCTATGCCCCATGGTTTTTAGCCGAATTCGCTTCATTGCGGAATGATCCAGCACTGAATCTACCGCACAGCGACAAAATCTCGGTGGAGTTACTGCCTGCGTATATCGACCAGATTCAACTGCGAATCAAACAGGCGGCGACTTCGCTGGTCTCATCTGAACACCGCCTGCAATGCGAACGGCTAAATGAACTGCTTCCCGAAGCTCGCTACAACGCAGCCCGCCTCGTGAACGACATTCGAATCATCGCCGATCAGACCGCCAGGCTCGCCGACGAGATGGATTTCACCCTTCTTCTGAATCGTCGGCGCAAGTTGATGTCGGTCGGATTTGATGTCGAAACCCGACACCTTCATCCCGCCTGCTACGACCTGCTCGCGACTGAGTCGCGCACGGCCGTGTTCGTTGCGATCGCCAAAGAAGATTTTCCCCAACAAAGTTGGTTCTTGCTGGGCCGGGCTCACACCCTTGACCGCGGGCGTCCGGTGCTGCTGTCATGGACGGGCACGCTATTCGAGTACCTGATGCCGACGCTTTGGATGAAGTCCTATTCGAACACATTGCTGGAGCGCACGCGGGTTGCTGCGGTCAGGTCGCAGCAAGCTTATGCCGCCAGCAGGGGCATTCCCTGGGGCATTTCTGAGTCGGCGTGCTCTCGACTCGACGAAGTAGGCAACTACCAATACCACGCCTTCGGCCTCCCCCAACTTGCTCTTAACAAAACCGAAGTCAATGATGTCGTGATTTCACCTTACTCTACCTTTCTGGCGCTTGACGTTGATCCCTCAAGCGCACTCCGTAATCTGCGGAAAATGGCCGAGATGGGATGGCTTGGAAGCTACGGATTCTACGAATCCGGAGACTACGGGTCCGCCCGTCGCAGGTTACGTCATCCTCACCAGTTGGTGCGATGCTGGATGGCCCACCATCAAGGAATGAGCCTGCTCGCTCTGGCCAATTTCCTGAAAGAAAACGTCGTGCAGCAATGGTTTCATAGCGAGCGACGCGTTCAGGCAACAGAATTGTTACTCCAAGAGAAGCCGGTCGCTCTCATTCGTCGGAGAGATTTACCGCGTAGCGCTGCGGCAGCATGACAGAGTTCTGATAGAGATACGATCTACCTGAATGTCGCTTGGCGAGAACAGGCCTTCGCGTGAGCTGAGGTCTCCAACTCTCTTTTGGCCACCGGCAGTAGGCCTGAAACCGGCTTCGAGACCATCACTTCCACAGTTACTGACTGAGGCGTGGGAGGCCGCCAGTGTGGCACGTCAGAAGTCATCGAAACGCTCCACGGCTAAAATAATACTTCGCCTGCCCGACTTGGAGCAGTGGAAGAATGCAGTTGTTCATTCGCTCGCCGCAGCCAGTTCATGCCATCAACGCGTTCATTGGCTGGCCCTGTTCGGAACGGCGTTTGGCTGTCAATCAAACTGTTGTACTTCGCTACCGATCGGCTATCGCCTTCCTTTGCCTCGAAGAGTGAATTGTTTGCATCCTTGAGGTCCCAGTCATTGAGAACCCCCATGAGCACGCGCAATCCGTTGAACTCTCGTTGCCGCAAGAAGGGATTGCTTGGCCACTTCCAATCTCCAATCTTCTTTTGGTTCTTTAGATGCCGCTCGAGCCGAACGTTATGTATTACACCATCAGTGCTAACCAGATTCTGCCCACGCTTGAGGTGGGACAGCTGCTCCACTCGCAGGTCAGAAAGAAAGTAGTCTTCATCGGCGTAATATCCGGCCGCCCAGACCATGCGCGACGCCACTGTTCAGCACGGGCCTCTATCCCCAGTTTTACCTTCCACTTAGTGTCACTCTCATCGACAACGTCGAACTTACAGGCACGGTTCCGAAGATCCACGTAGACGCACTATCCCCAGCTTTTCGAGAGTGGCGCAACCGAAGTGCACATTTATTCCTCTCAGCAGAATCAAAAGCGGGTAATTGAGTCCTATTGTAAGGAGGTTTTGCCTCGATCGCGGATTCCTCAGCCAAGCGGATCTGCAGCTTAGCTGCCATTCAGTTTTGGTTACAGTCGGGGCGTCGTACAGGATGGTCGATATTACGGCATCTCGAAGTTCAGCATCTCGCTATCAGTCGGCGATGAAGCCAGCCCAGACCGGAGGAAATAGCGATCTCGGCCAAGCAGCGAAGAAAGTGACGAAGACGCGAGCCGACGGTTGCCGCGCAGCGTACCAGAGCTGTTGGGCGATCAACAGGAAAGTTGGGGTTGTCGACCGACGTTTGTCAGTGCCGATCTCGCTTTGCGGCGGTAAATAAGGCTGCCGCTTTCATTACCAACTATTGGCGTTCAGCGGATCGCAAAGACTTGGCTTCTAAAAAAATGTGGCGCTCGGCCTTATTGTCTTCTCGGATATGGGACTCGATGCGCTCAATCGTCTGCTCCAGCCGGTGCAGCGAACCTTGTGGCTTGAACTGAATCTCAATATTCACCAGTATCTCTCTCGGACCAAGATGCATCGTCAGAAGTTGCCCCACCTCTTTTACCGATGGATCCTGCTCCAGGATTTGCCGGATGTGAGCGATTTGCACGGGGTTGGCGCCCTCGCCTATCAATAATTCTCGCGATTCGTTCGCCAAAACAGCCGAAACGGCAATCATGACCAAGCCAATGGCAACTCCTCCCACACCGTCGATCGCGGGTTGGTGTAGCACCTGGCTGAAGAAGATGGCGGCCAATGCTATTAGGACACCCGCCACGTCGCTGACTCCCTCCACAATCACGGTGAAAACTGTCGGATCCTTGCTCCGCCGGATGAAATCCATGAACGACGCTCTACCCGCGCGATTCTGTTTCTCACGCATTGCGACGCGCAGAGAATAAAGGGTCGAGACAAGAGAGATCGCCATCACCAGATAGTTCCAGATCAGGTCCTTTGGTTCTTCCGGACGGAGGATTCTCTCGACTCCGTGGTAGACGGAAACCACTCCGCCCACGGAGAACATTGACACGGCAACGACGAATGACCAGAAATACAGCTCCTTACCGTGCCCGAAAGGATGGCTAGCGTGGGGTGGCCGCCTGCTACGACGCACTCCCCACCACAGCATTAGGCTGTTGCCGCTGTCGACCACGGAGTGCAGTGTCTCCGCCAGCATAGCCGAGCTTCCGGTAACTGCTGCCGCCGAGAATTTGCTCACGGCGATTACGACGTTTGAAATCAGCGCCGCGATAATGACCGGTTGAGTCTTTGCCACGGATGCCTTAATCCTTCCGCCGGCAATGTGCGCGTGTTTCTGCGCAGCCGGCAACACTTATCGAGTGACGTTGTGCCGACCAAAGTGGGAATAAAGAAATCCGCGATGTACGTTCGAAATGAGACGGATTTGGTCACCACCACACGGTTCCTCAACTTGCGTATTTGTTCTCATGCTTCCACGGAAGTGTCTCAGTTGCATCCGTTGATCGCTCATGGAATGATCGCTTTCATGACTGCCTTAAAGCGAACAGCCTGGCTTCAGCGCAAGGCAATCGGTTCGTGTTCGTGTGGTGAAAAGCCTTCGCTGGTTTGCGAGTCGAGCTTCGTCTGCATGAGGTTTCTCAGTGCTGCCGCCAGACTGGGGAAAATGGCGACCTCTCCCTGAGAACCGAGACGAGTGAGCACCCCATCAATCTCACCAGTAAAGTTCCACAAACCGATCGCCGTGCGCACGTTCGAAAGCCGTCGTTCTACTTGGGCAAGCGACCTTTTCGCATGGGTCAATCCGCGAGGCTGTAACGCCGAGACGACCACCACGTCGGGACGGGTTTCTACCAACTGGGTCATCATTTCTGTCTGCGACCCCAGTGGGATGCACGTCGCCTGTCCACCTTTGCGCTCAAGCATCTGGACCAGCATGATTGCGACGGTTTCGTCTGCCCTCGTCCTGGACATTATGCAGGTGATGTTGCCGCCGTACGACGTGGCTGCTTCATGTTCCTCCGCAACCGAATCCAAATCCAGGTTCTGCGGGTCAGGGTGTTCTTCCTTGAGTTCATCCAACAGCTCGCGCGTGTTCTGGTAGATGGCTTCGGCGGCTGCTTCGTTTAGATCGTTCTGTTGTCGATCGCGTTGTGCCATGCTTAGCGCCGGGATTACCACCGAGTCATACAGTTCCAGCAGGCTCGACGATTGCAGATATTGTTCTAGTATTTGCCTGGCTTCTTCCAGGTCGGATGCCAGCATACGTTGATAAAAGCGCAGCTGTGGTGTCAGCACGGGCTCATCACCTAATAGAACATGTAGGAACTCCAGCTGCGGAACATGCCGGCCGATCACGACCAGACATACAGTTAATGGGGTGGAGAGAACTAACCCAATCGGTCCCCAAAGCAGCGTCCAGAAAATGGCAGCCACTAGAATTGCGAGTGATGAGATTCCGGTTTTGGAGGCATACAACATTGGCTCAACGAAGTTTGCAACCCCGATCTCGATGACGAGGAAGAAACCCAGAGTCATGAGCGGCTTCATCCAGCCATCAAACACCGCCATTGACAAAGCGATTGGCAAAAACGCCGCAATGGGGGACCCAACGTAGGGTATGAAACGAAAGATAGCTGCGATTACGCCCCACAACAGTGCGTTCGGCAGGCCGATGAGATACAAACCGAGTCCAATCACCGTGCCGTAGACGGCGTTCACGATGAACTGAAGAGATAGGTATGTCGAGATACGTCGGCTGGCATCATAAAGGGCTTCTGTCATCAGAGTGATGTGATCATGCCCGACCAGCCGGAGAAATCGGTCTCGCAGATCTTCTAGCCGCAGAAGAATGAATATGGTGAAAACGAGCACCACTCCTGCGACGGCCAGCGGCGTGACAAGCGAAAGCAACACTTCCAAAGAACTGCTTGGGGTCTGAATCACCCTGACTTCAACTGGTTCACCCGCCTTGGTCGGCGTGGAAATTCGGCCCCTTGAGGGGGCACTTTGGCGCCTTGCTCCGGGAATGGACTTCGCAACTTCCGTGCCCAGTTCGGTGACCACGTCTGACGCTTTCGCAACGCTGATGCCGGCTCGGTTATGCAGGAACGCCAGTTTCCTTTCTATGTTGGCCCGGTAGGTCGGAAGTTGTGTGGTGACATCCACCAGTTGATTGGTCACTACGACTCCGACAAATACAGCACTGGCCACCGCGACAACCACGACGAGGATTACAGCAGGCACTCGTGCCAATCGAAGCCGTTGCAGCTGCTTTACCGGTGGTGTAAGCAGGAAACTCAGGAGCATGGCTAAGGCAAACGGAACCAATACTGCGCGAGCGAAGTAAAGCGCAACAACTGCCGCAATAACCGCTATCAGTGTGAACAATTGCCCAATATCCGAACGTGGTCCGCGCTGGCTCAATGCATCGTCCCTCAAATATCCGACGGCCGAGGCGATCGTTGGTGCTGAGGCCCGGGCTGTAGTTAGTTGAAAAACAACAGCCTAAGAAAGATAGCCTTGATTGTGAAAAACAAGCATCGGGCAGTGCCCGTAGCCGCATCAGAGATTCGCCGTACTCTACGGCGGTGCGCTATCTGCTGACGCATTTTAAGATTTACCCAGCAGGGGTCTCTGCCTTTACACGTCGGTCTGGGAACCCCAGGCTTGCGATCTCCAGTTTTATCGTTGAGCGCGTCGGGCTCTCTGTCGGTTTCACCGCCACTGGCCGAAGCCGGCACCTCGAAAAATCGCTTAGTCGCCCTGGCCCGGACCATTGCTTCTCCAGTTCTGCTGGAATAAGGTGCGCGCGGTATTGAAGCAGTAGGTGCCATGTCGCAGATCGGACCGCCGCCTAGGCGGCGTTCCGGCACGAATTCCCTCGTTGCTTGCAAATTTCCGCGCCTCGTTGTGGGATGTCGGAGATTACGTTCTTGATGGCTGCCGAGTGCCCAATGGATACGCCCTTGCCAGTAACGGGTGAATGACAGTTTCTGACCGACGAGGTGCGGTAAATCAGGATATTGGACGGCCCACCTACGGCATTCGCCCGATAGCCAGTCCCCTCCGCAAGACCGTAATCTCGGCTTCATGGAGGTGTTTTCATGGCAGTAACCAAAAACTCACTGCGGGGTCTGTATGTGGATGAATTACGAGACCTTTACAGCGCCGAGAAGCAACTGACCAAAGCGCTGCCAAAAATGGCGAAGGCCGCCACATCGGAAGAGTTGAGCAACGGTTTTAGCGAGCACTTGGAGCAGACTCACGGTCACGTGGAGCGACTGGAACAGATCTTCGAGGCCTTGGGTGAACGCTCCGGCAGCAAGAAATGCGCGGGAATGGAAGGCCTTATCGAAGAAGGCTCCGACGTTATCGGCGGCGATTTCGAGGGCGACGTCATGGATGCGGCGCTGATTGGGGCAGCCCAACGCGTCGAACACTACGAGATCGCGGCATACGGAACGGTTTGCGCCATTGCTGAATTGTTAGGGGAAACCGAACACCTCGAGTTGCTTCAGCAGACACTGGACGAAGAGAAGCAAACCGACGAAAAGCTCACCGAACTCTCTCGGGAGGTCAATGTTGCGGCAAATGCTCAGAGTTCAGAGGCGCCGAACACTCGCTCTCGTAAGTCCGGTCGAGCCGCTTAGAAAGAGCGACGTTGGGCGGATTTCTGCGAGTGAATACCTTCGCGACCTGAGTATCAACGGGCGCGCAAAGCCGAGGCAGAGTGGCAGCCACCGGATTTGGATTGACAGGGCCCCGGATGCGTATGACAAATTCGATCAGCGCATTGACAGATACAGCAAGGTGCTGCTCAGGTTCGAACAACAAGTAGCCTAACTAAAAGTGCAGCAGCAAATGATCAAAGAATTACTCGGGCGTTGGCCATTAATTCGGCAGATACGAACTGGGGCCGACGGAACCGGCCCAGAATCGATGAGCCAGCGCACCAGAGATCTTCAGCCCAAGAATCAGCAGGCGGAAGTTACACGTTCCATCTGTCCTTACTGTGGTGTCGGTTGCGGTCAGTTGGTCTTCCACAAAGCTGGTGAGCTGCTCTCGATCGAAGGGGACCCGAACTCGCCCATCTCGCGTGGACGGTTGTGTCCGAAAGGCGCCGACACTCACGAATTGCACACTCACGCCGGGCGTTTGACCAAGGTTAAATACCGGCCTCCTTTCGCGACCGATTGGGAGGAGATCGAACTCAATAGGGCAATGGACATGGTGGCTGACAGGTTGTGGGACAGCCGTCAAAGGACGTTTATCGAAGAGCAGGATGGCAAGAAAGTCATGCACACCAAGGCCGTCGCGCATCTTGGCGGCGCCACTCTCGATAACGAAGAGAATTATCTGATTAAGAAATTATTTTGTGGAGGTTTGGGCATGGTTTGCATCAGCAACCAGGCCCGCATTTGACACAGCTCCACCGTGCCCGGTCTGGGCACTTCGTTTGGACGCGGGGGAGCGACCACCGCTCAGCAAGACCTCGCCAATGCCGACGCCATCCTCATTATGGGCTCGTCAATGGCCGAAAACCATCCTGTCGGATTCCAGTGGGTCATGGAAGCGCGTGAACGCGGAGCGACAATCATTCATGTCGATCCCCGCTTCACACGTACTTCAGCCATGGCTGACGTTTGGGTTCCCCTGCGCGCCGGGACCGACATTCTCTTTCTCGGCGGACTAATCCGGCACGCGATAGAGAATGATAAGTACTTTCACGACTATGTCGAGCACTACACAAATGCCGCCATGATCATTCGCGACGAATATCGCGACACCGAGGATCTGGGGGGTGTGTTCTCGGGATGGGACGATGATAAGAAGAAATATAGCCCGGAGTCATGGCTATACGAAGGCGCACAGGACAGGATCAAAGGCGGCGATCGCGCTGGTCATTCCGAAGCGGACGGCGGGCACGGCAAAGACCGTGGAGGCGAAGCCGCCAAAATGGAAGGCTATATGCTTGATCCCACCCTCCAGCATCCCCGTTGTGTCTTCCAAATTTTGCGAAGGCACTTCGCGCGCTACACTCCGGAACTGATCGAACGCCACGCCGGAGTGCCACAGAGACTGTTCCTGAAAGTGGCGGAGGCATTTTGTAATGCCTCGGGAACCGACAAAACCGCAGCCATTTGTTACGCGGTCGGATGGACCCAACACTCCAAGGGCGTGCAGATTATTCGGTCTGCTGCGATACTGCAGTTGCTACTGGGAAACATTGGTCGGCCCGGCGGCGGCATACTTGCCCTGCGTGGCCACGCTTCAATTCAGGGTTCCACCGATATTCCAACACTTTATGACATTCTCCCCGGTTACCTGCCGATGCCGTTTTTCGACGAGGACGCCGACAGCTACCAGACCTACATCAAAAAGCACAAAGGCGACGCGGGAGTCTGGTCTAACTTCGACAGCTATTTCGTCAGTCTGATGAAATCCTGGTACGGCGACCATGCCACTGCGGCGAACGATTGGTGCTTTGACCTGCTGCCTCGCGTCACCGGCGACCATTCGCATTTCGGATACTGGCTCGACATGCAGGACGGAAAAATGGAAGGCCTGATGATCATGGGGCAAAATCCGGCTGTAGGAGCATCGAATGCCAGACTCCAGCGCACTGCTCTCTCCAAGCTCAGTTGGCTAGTGGTGCGCGACATGGTCGAAACCGAAAGCGCGTCCTGGTGGTACAACTCCCCCGAGATTGTGCGCGGCGAACTCAGAACCAGAGAGATTCCCACTGAGGTGTTTCTGTTTCCCGCCGCCGGCTCGGCAGAAAAGGAAGGATGCCTAACCAATACTCAGCGGCTGATTCAATTCCGGACCAAGTCCGTAGAACCGCCGGGCGATGCGCGCAGCGAGTCCTGGTTCCTGCATCATTTGGCTAGGCGATTAAAGCACAAGGCGGCGGCCGATCTCAGCCCGCGTAATGCTGGGATCAATGCTCTTTCCTGGCCGTATGGAACTCACGGCATTCACGACGAACCAAACATTGCTGAGGTCTTGAAGGAAATCAATGGCCATGATCTTTCCAGCGGGGAATTACTCAGTGAGTACAAGAAGCTGAAAGCCGACGGCACTACATCTTCGGGTTGTTGGATTTATTGCGGCATTTATCCCAGTGAGCATCAAAACAAAGCCAACCAGCGTGCGCCCCATGATTCGCTCGGCCACGGCTGGGGATTCTCTTGGCCGAACGACATTCGCATTCTCTACAACCGGGCCTCGGCGCGTCCTGACGGAAGGCCTTGGAGCGAGCGCAAGAAGCTTGTCTGGTGGGACAAGGAGAAACGTGAGTGGACCGGCAATGACGTGCCCGACTTCGACAAGACGAAAGCACCGGATTACCAGCCTCCCTCCGGCGCCAAAGGAATGGATGCGATCGCCGGTGATAAGCCGTTCATCATGCATCCGGATGGCGTCGGCTGGCTCTTCGTTACCAGTGGCCTGAAAGATGGCCCGCTTCCTACTCACTACGAGCCTCTGGAGACACCGGTCGGTAATGCACTTTATCCCGAGTGCGTATTCAATCCCGCAGCAGATCGGAAGCTGCGGCCTGACAATCCGAGCGTCTTCTGGGGCGATGAACGGTTTCCCCACGTCCTGACGACATACCGGCTCACCGAGCACCACACAGCCGGCGGCATGACCCGGCAGTTGTCCCACCTGTCGGAACTCCAGCCCGAGCTTTTCTGCGAAGTATCCCCAGAACTCGCAGACGAAGCTGGCCTCTGTCACGGCGGCTGGGCGCGAATCGCCACGCCGCGTGCCGTCATAGAGGCCCGTGTCCTGGTCACTCAACGCATGGTGCCCTTGTGGGTTGAAGGCCGCACGATTCACCAGGTCGGCCTTCCTTATCACTGGGGCTTCAACGGATTGGTGAAGGGCGATGTGACCAATGACTTGCTTGCCATTTCCGAGGAACCGAACGTGCGCATCATGGAAACCAAAGCCCTTGTTTGCGATATCGAGCCGGCGTACCGTTCACAGGGCGCCGAAGTGCTGAAACGGGAGGCCGGGCCGGAGGGTCATCGAATGTGAACAGCCAAATCACTGGATTTCTTACTGACGCAACCTTATGCATCGGGTGCAAGGCGTGCGAAGTCGCCTGCAAAGAATGGAACGGCGTCGTAGCGGACGGTCTCGTTTGGTCGGGAAACTCCTACGACAATACCGGCGCCCTTGGGCATTCGACCTGGCGCCATGTGAAATTCGTCGAAGGCAAGCCTGAACCTGGCTTGGGGGGCAATTCAAGCGACCTCGCTTCATGGGCCTTTTCCGCTGATGTCTGCAAACACTGCGAAGTAGCTGGATGCCTGGAAGCTTGCCCGACTGGGGCCCTCGTCCGGACAGAGTTCGGTGGAGTATTCTTGCAGTCCGACGTCTGCAACGGCTGCGGCTACTGCGTTGTCGCATGCCCGTTCGGAGTCGTCGAGCGCAATCCTCACGACGGTCGCGCTTTCAAGTGCACGTTTTGTTATGACCGGCAGAAGATGGGGCTGCAACCAGCATGCGCGCAGACGTGCCCGACAGAGTCCATCAAGTTCGGCGAACTTGAACATCTCCGCACAGACGCGCAAGAGAGACTGCAGGAACTTCACAGCCGCGGCATGCAGGATGCCCAACTGTATGACCCATTGGATACGTCTGTGGGTGGTATTCACGCATTGTTCATCGTGCGAGGCGAAGCAGGACAATACAATCTGCCAGCGAAGCCGGAAGTCCCGACGATCTACCTGAAGAAAGCTTGGAAAAGTTCGGCGATTGCGGCAGGTCTACTTCTGGCTGGCAGTATTCTGGCGTTTCTCGGCGGAGATAGGCGATGAGCGCCGATCGAGTGACCACTGCGACTCCCGAGGATCCTTTGTCTCGGCGCGAGGAACGCTTACGCACGATTCGCGCCGAGGCCGACAAGAAAGGCCGTGTGGACGCAATCGGTGTTCGTCCCCCCGGCTCCCCGTTTCCCGTCGCTTCGCCTACAACCGGTTACTACGGGCTGCCTCTGCTCAAACAGCCTCCGTGGACCTGGCAGATTCCCCTATATTTCTTCGTCGGAGGCGCGGCCGGCTCAGCCGCCGTAATTGGCGCCACGGCCCGATGGATTGTCGCCGATCGCGAACTCGCGCGCGACTGTCGTTACATTGCGGCATTGGGTTCAGCGGCATCCACTGCGCTTCTTATCTCCGATCTGGGGCGTCCTCAGCGCTTCCTGAACATGATGCGGGTGTGCAAGCTACAAAGTCCGATGTCGGTGGGCGCCTGGACACTGGCATTTTTTGGTACGTTCTCGGCGGCATCGGCTTTTGCGGAGCTTTTGTCGCGTCAATCGCATTTCTCTCCATTTGCAATCTTGGCCGATGTCGCTGAAGGCATCTCGGCACTCGCGGGGCTTCCATTTTCGAATTACACGGGAGTCTTGATTGGAGCAACAGTCATTCCGGTGTGGAACGAGAATGCCGCGACCCTGCCGCTTCACTTCGGCATGTCCGGTCTGAATTCGGCAGTGGCCATTCTCGAGTTGCGGCGACACGAACATCGTGCGCTAAATCTGTTAGGCGTGGGTGCATCCTTTATTGAAACCGCCGAAGGCATTTATCTCGAAAGTAGTGGCAAGCGTGAGAAAGAACCGCTGAAGCGCGGTGTCAGCGGCCTGATCACCCGTGTGGGCGGTATCCTTAGCGGACCAGTGCCTTTGGCTCTCCGCTTGACTGCTGCCTTTGCTCGCAAAAGGACGGCGGTCAAGCTGCGCCGGGCGGCCGCAGTATCGAGCATCGCAGGTTCCTTGCTGACGCGGATCGCCTGGGTACAAGCCGGTCACGTGTCCGCTAAAGATTGGCGAATACCGCTCGAAGTCGACGCTGTACCCGATATATTGCGATCGCGAATTATACCCTTGAAAAGCGCACGCCACGCGAAGCCCATGCCGGCTTCGCACAGCCCCGATCCTTAACGAATAGCGAGGCTCTCGGCGTATAGTTCACGAGGTTGCCCTACGCGTCCATTCCAATCCCTAAACTCTTCGTTGTTACGAGACCCACCTATCCATCCTCTTAGTAGCGGATTAGTTCGAATCTACTCAACAATGGCAGGCTCGATCGGTTTGTTTGCCACAGCAGATTCAGAGTCCAGAAGTGCCCTCGCATGACATTCCTCATGGACCGCTTTGCCGCACTCATCGGTCTTGGCAGACGTAATCTCCACCGCCTGATTGCATACATGACAAGTGAGAGTCTGATCAGCCATGACGACACCTCCAATAATTCACGATGAAGAATCGACAGAGAGAAACATAGCAATGGGCCGGGAGCAACCGTCACAATGGCGGAAGCGAATTGTATGGCGGCACGACGGAACCAGACCCCGCTGGTTCGTTAGCTGGGCAACGATTTCCTGAAGCGGCCGTGCGTTACTTGGAATTTGTGGTGTTCGGACCGTCATCTTGGAGGGGTGTCTTCGATTGCATCCGTCGATTGCTTGCTGTCGTAGCTCGTTGGGCTGCGTCGTCGCTTGAATTCCGGTCCTTCCCTTGCTCTTGAAGCAGCCGATCGATTTCACTGGCCAGTGCTAACAATTTTTCGGGGTCCTGTTCTGTTGAAGCAAGCGTGGCCAGCTTTTCCCAGCACTCTGGGCATCCGTCCCCACCCTCAACCGGCTCCATCCCGTCCAGCGATAGAACTGTTGAATTCGCATTCAACAGTTCTTCAATTGTCTCCAGGAGCAATGCCGGACTTTCGCCTTTGACGAGAAAACCGTCGACGCACGAGAATGTCTCTATCCCAACCCGATGTCCCGAAACCAGGATGATCGGAAGCTCCGGTCGTCGTGCCTTCATGACCTTCGCAACCTCTCTCCCACCGACACCTGGGAGGGAATAATCTAGCACGGCCAAGTCAAGCTGCACCGTTGAGAAAATGCCTAAAGCCTGTTCTCCGCTCGAGGCGTTCAACACTCCATACCCAGCATTTTCCAGGACTATTTGCCGGGAACGCAAGGTTTCCGCTTCGTCATCGACTGACAAAATGAGTTTGGGCACAGTCCTTCCGCGCCCACCGAAGCTGCGGGTCGAATTTGGCCACGCCGACATCGCCTTTGCCACCTGCCAGTGAGCCCCATACTAAATGACCTACAGGCAGCGTTGTCTGTCCGATACCAGACAAAAAACGAACCGTTTTGCATGGATTCGCGAGAGCCGAGGATCGCTACCGTGATCTGCTACGGGCGCTCCGCAACCCGCATTGAATGGAAGTTGACCGTCGCTTTTGGCGAGATCGCGGCAATCATACTCGAAGAATGCTGCATCCACTCCTGTTTGCCTTTATCGCATTTCAACCGATTTCCAAAACAGACCGCGCTCGTTTTCCACCGGCATGATCCGCATTAGCTTTGAGCGGGAGGATTGGGATGAGAGAGCTGGAACAACCGAGCTTTTGTTCTAAGGATCGCTGCCATACAACCTACGGGAACCACCCGATTGGTCTGGAACGAGAGAAGCAGTAGGTTCCAATTCAACGTTCGAGGGCACCGTGAAGAGTGGAATTGTAGGCGGCGGAATTTCAGCCATCCGCTAGCGAGGAGTTGCAAACATGATGGTTCCGGGCAAGACGACAGCCAAGACGAGAAGGAAGATACGATACGCCGTAGTGGGGCTAGAGCATTTTCAACATTATTGTAGACCATATCCGCAGTGCGAGAACCAAGCTGAGGCGTTGTCGGCAGTAATGGCTCGCAGAGCTTCCGCAATGGCACCCTCCAGAGCCTCCACGCTGCGGGCCTTGGCGGAGCGCAGCAACTGCTTGATCTTCGACCAGGCTTGCTCGATGGGGTTGAAGTCAGGGGAGTAGGGTGGCAAGTAAAGCAGTCGCGCTCCGGTGGCGGCGATGAGTTGCTGTACCCCGACTACTTTGTGCGCCGAGAGATTGTCCATGATGACCACTTGTCCCGGACGGAGCTGCGGGCACAACACCTGCTCCAGATAGGACAGGAAGACATCGCCGTCGGTGGGCGACTCGATGATCATGGGTGCTTGCAGGCCTTGCGTGGTCAGCGCCGCCAGCATGGTCACGGTATGCCAGTGGCTCTGGGGTGTGGCTTCCGCCACCCGTTCTCCGCTGGGAGCCCGGCCATAGTTGCGGGTCATCTGGGTGCTGGCCCCGCTCTCGTCCAGAAACACCAGTTGCTGCGGGTCGATCTGCCTTATGCTTTCCCGCCACGCTTGCCGGCGCTGCTGCGCTTCCGGCGTGTCTTGTTCTTGGGCGTGGAGTGACTTTTTTTAAGCCGCAGTCCCATCTGTCGCAAGGCCAGCCACAGCCGCCCAATGCTCAAGCGCACGCCCTGGGCCGCTTGCAGTTGCTCCTGCAATTCCATCAGGGTCACATCCGGCTGCCGACGGATTTGCTGCTTCAGCCACGTCTGCACTGCCGCCGTCACCCGGCTCACTGGACCACGTCGCCACGGAGGTCGCTCGATCTGCTTGGTGCGCGTGCGGTGGGCCGAGATCTTCTTGGCCCACCCTTCGCTCACCCCAAATTGTTCCGCCAACTCCCCCAGGGTCCCTTTACCTTGTTCATAGGCCTGCAAAAACTTTCGCCGCAAATCATTCGCGTAGGGTCGTGCCATCGTGTGGAGCAGAGAATCGCCACCAACAGTCTACACTATCTCTGAAAATGCTCTAGGGTACATTTCTCAAATAGCTGTGCTCCCGGCGTTCCGACACGCTCGGTCCAATTCGACTCTCACCGCTTTGGTTTCGGGCGATCGATCGAAGCTTAAAGCGCTGTCGAGGAAGTACGGAGTGAAGAATACATATTCCTACGAACGATATGCGGACTGCCTCGCGAGTGGGGAAATTGATGCCGTGTATATCGGATTGCCGAACCACATGCATCGTGCTTACGCAGAAGCAGCCGCCCGCGAAGGAGTTCACGTCTTATGCGAGAAACCAATGGCGCTGATTGAAACTGACTGCGAAGCCATGATCGCCGAAGCCGAAAGCTCACAGATCAAGCTGATGATTGGATATCGATTGCACTTTGAGCGCGGCAATCTGCAGACCGTGGAGTGGGTGAAAACAGGCAAGATCGGTGAACCCAAGATATTCAGTTCTGTTTTTTCACAGCAGGTGAAAGCGGGCAATTCCCGGCTCAAAGCTGACGTGGGCGCCGGCCCAATCTACGACATGGGCGTTTACTGCATCAATGCCGCCCGGTACCTTTTCAAAGCGGAACCCGAAGAAGTCATTGGATGGAACGTGGAGTGGAATGACGGGCGTTTTCGCGAAGTTCCCGCCAGTACGACTGCGATGTTGCGGTTTCCGGAAGAGCGTATCGCGACCTTCACCTGCAGTTTCGGTGCGGCCGACCGTTCCGCTTATGAAGTTGTGGGAAGCAAGGGTGTAGTGAAAATGGACCCGGCTTACGAGATGGTAGGAGCGCTAAAGGCCGAATTGATTTCCGGCAATCGAACCATCCGGGGAACATTTAGAAAACGGGACCAGTTTGCGCCGGAGATTATCTACTTCTCCGATTGCATACTGAAAGACCGGGAACCCGAGCCATCTGGCCGGGAAGGCTTGGCGGACGTGCGCATTATTCAGGCCATTTTGCAGTCGGCGGATACGTCTCGGCCAGTCGCTGTGAAGAAGACAGAGATTGCGGTTCGTCCGGACCTGGATCAGGAAATCGCGAAACCGGCGCTGGCCAAGGCGCCACGACTGGTGAAGGCAGAGCCGCCAGCGGCGTGAGGGACCGTCGAATTAGGAACTTCCCGTAGGTTGAACAACTTTCCTTGTTAGGAGTCCCGGGTTTTTTCACGGCGCTACCGGATAAGCGACCGTGCTCAGCAGGGCATTTGCCGCCTGGCGGGAATCGAGCCGCGTATGCTGCACCACGATAGGAATATTAGAGCGGATAATGCTTGAATATTCCGTTCCGCGCGGAATCGGTTCTGGATCGCGAAGATCATTAAAGCGAACATGCCGGGTTCGACGAGCTGGGACTCTCACCCGATACGGCCCTACCGGTTCTCGGTCGGAGTAAAAGACAGTAATTTCTACGTGTGCATCCTGGTCTGAACTGTTCAGCAGACACACGGCTTCATGGCTGGTCATCTCTGGCTCCGGCCCATGACTCTCGGCCGGAATGTAGCCCTCCGCGATAACCCACTCTTTCACTCCGGTTGCTTTCGTCATAGCTCCTCCTTGGTTACTAAACACCTCGGATGTAAATCACTTGCCAGGCTTTACGCTGACTAGCGCATCCACCACACGTTCCACGGGACCGGCGGTCATAGACCACGGGCTCGGTTGCCGCACGATATGAAGTGTCCCGCGCTTATCGAGCACCTCGTAATTGCTGGCGCCGTCAGCATCACGATAGAAGCGGATGGCAACGATAGCCTGGCCGACGTGCAGATTGTTTACAGTAATTTCGGGCAGCCAATCGGGCAGATGCGGATCCAGAAAAAGAGCATGCAGGGGAGCATACGGATACAAACCGAGCATGCATTGGATGAGCGTAAATACCGCGGCCGACGACCACGCCTGCGGCCAGTTAGTTTTGGGATAGAGGGCCGGAAAGGGATGGCGGCCATCCCGCTGATGCCCCGAAAACACCTCCGGCAGCCGGTAAAAATCGAACAGTGCAGCAGCATCGAACATGCCGCGTGCTATTTTCTGTAATTCGGCATGCAGGCCATATCGAAAGAACCCCATGGCGAAAGATCCATGCTCGACCGGCCAGACCGTTCCGCGATGGTAGCTGAACGGGTTGAAGGCTGGGTGGGTCGCTGCCAGGGTGCGAACTCCCCAACCGGTGAACATGTCTTCGGCAAGGAGGCGATTGACGGTGCGCTGGACCAGCGAGTCGTCCACAATTCCACATGCGACACAGTGGCCCGGGTTAGAAGAAATGGACCGTATTTGCCGCTTTTGCGAGTCGAGGCCGAGAGCGAAGTAACCATCTTCTTCCATCCAAAATCGCTCGTTGAACCGCTTTTTCAACTCCGCAGCGTCACGGTAGAAACGCTTAGCCTCCTCCTTACGATCGAGCCACCACAACATCTCGGCCATATGCAATTTGGAAACATAAACGAAGGCCTGTTCTTCGCATGTCGCAATTGGAGGCTCGACCTGGCTGCCATCGGCGTACACGATGGCATCTCCCGAATCCTTCCACCCTTGATTCTTTACCCCTTGTGTTGACCGCGAAAGGTATTCGTAAAAGCCATCTCCGTCAAGGTCGGCCCACTCGTCTTTCCAGCGAAGCGCCGCCAGAGCCGGCTCAATGAGCGGACGAATCAGTTCCTTGTCGCCCGTCCAGTGCCACAGCTCCGCCAGGACCACTGGGAAAAATCCCGAAGTGGTAGAGGACCCGTAGTAACGGGCACGGGGATTAAAGCCCAAAGTGGCGAGCGGCCCTGTGTGCGCTTCGTGCAGCATGCGGCCAGGCTGCTCGTCTCGCCAGTCGTCCACCACCTTGCCCTGTAATCTGGCGATGAGCGGCAGCACGCCGCGCATCATTTGAGTTCCCAGGACTGCTGCCTCCCAGGACGCGGTCAGCGTATCGCGCCCGAACAAGGCAACGAATACAGGGATTCCTGCAGCGGGCACCCAAGCATCCCTGCCCTGATCAAGATCGTGCAGCCTGAGAGCTGCCAGATCATGCTTGGCTTGCTCCAGGGTTTCCACCACCACATTTGTCAGAGTGCCGGTAGTTGGCGCGGTGAACGTCGTCGTCTCTTCGAGAAACAATTGCCCGCTGGCACGACAGGGGGTCGTCTCGTCCCGGACCGCATAGCAGTCGTAAAGAGGAAGCGAGGGCTCGTTCTCAACATGCGGATACATGCGGACACATGCATGCCAGCTTTCAAGGGGCTTAAGGTGGAGCTGAAAAGTAATTGAGTTATCGGAATAGCTGGGTCTGGAATTGCAATTCGCGATCTCAATGGCAATCGAACGGTGAATGTTGCGATCGCCCTTATCGTCCTGATGCTCGAAGTGGTGGTGGGCCTTGTAGTCGTAAACCAATTCCCAATTACCCCGTTGATTGCGATGCCAGGACTTGTTCAGCTGACCAAACTGTTTACGTTGATGGACCGCTTCCTGCTGGTCAACAAAGTCGGCATCCAATTCCAGTTCCAGACAAGAGCTCGTAGTCTCCTGGGTAAAGTTCGTGATGTCGATATCTTCGTGAAGGCCAAACGCAATCGAACGGGTCAGCTGCAGCTCCAGCGATTTCTCCGATACGCTCTCCATTTCACCGCTGCCGTGACTCTGCTGATCTCTGTTGAAGTCGTGAGGTAGTCGGATGTAGTAGCCGACCCACAAGTGTTGCTCGACATTTGACAAAGCAACGGGAAGGGGTTCGGCGCCGTCGATCAGCCACCGGTAATGCGAAAGCATTCGTGTTTGGTGCACGAACAACCCGTGTGATGTGCCGGCGCATATGAATCCGTCAAGGTCCGTCGAAAGTACAGTTCGACCGTGGCTGACCTGGAAGCTCTTTTGTCGCGGACGAAGACGCGCCAATCTGCGCGGGTCCGTTTGTATCTCGCTGTTTGGAATACGGCCGGTCTTCGACATACTCAATCCGGAGTTAGTTCACCCCGTTGGCTCGGGCGAGCTTACGCCGCTTTATTGTGCCGCATCGGTTTACTATTCGATCTGCTCAGTACCCTCTCCATGTAGGCGGTTAGAGCGCCCAGGGCTGCAATCGCCAGCCATTTGCCGTGGGTTTCAGCCAGCAATTCGAGACTGTGTTCCCGCGCGCGATCATCGAAGACGCCATGGGCTCCGTGATCTCCTGGCACCGGCTCCCAAAGATTGTTCGGCCGGTCCGGATCATTCGTTCCGTCATATTGCTGTGATTGGTAGCCGGTGCGCGCAAGATAGTGATCAGCGTAGGAAGGCGCGACTTTGTTCCCCACGATGGCCTCGACCACCGACCACGCTGCATAGTACTC
This sequence comes from uncultured Acidobacteriaceae bacterium, assembly GCA_963758255.1. Classification (GTDB taxonomy): domain Bacteria; phylum Acidobacteriota; class Terriglobia; order Terriglobales; family Acidobacteriaceae; genus DASRAA01. The sequence continues at coordinate 136,940 of CAVWUX010000007.1, read as the reverse complement.
GCGCTTTCCGGGATGATGCGCAGCATGGTAGATGGCCCGTGCAGCCACTTCTGGCTGATAGATCGGCGGCACAGGCTGGGCCTTCCTTTTCAGCCGGCTCTTTTCCCATTCAAACTGCGGGGTGTTCAAGGCCGGCATGTGCACGATGGTTGTCTTCACGTTGCTGTGATCGTGCAACAGCTCTGTCCGCAGCGAGGCATAGAAACCCATGATCGCGTGCTTTGAGGCACAGTACGCCGCTTGCAGCGGGATGCTGCGATACGCCAGCGCTGATCCGACATGAACGATGGTGCCCCGGTCGCGCGGCAACATGTATCGCAGCGCTGCCAGGGTCCCGTAGACGTATCCCAGGTAAGTAACTTCCGTCACTCGCTTGAAATCATCGGCGGTCATTTCCTTGATGGGAGAAAAAACCGAGACCATCGCATTGTTGACCCAAACGTCGATCGGGCCGAGCTCGTTTTCGACGCGCTGCGCAGCGGCATCGACTTGCGAGGCATCCGCGACATCTGTCGGCAACACCAGGGCTTTGCCTCCCAGTGCCTCTACCTCCCGGCGCGCGCCATCGAGTCCGTCGATTCCCCGCGCGATCAGCCCGACTGAGGCTCCATGCTTCGCAAACTCCCGCACCGTCGCGCGACCGACACCCGCCGATGCGCCGGTGATGACTACCACGTCAGCCTTACCTTTGACCACCTTCATCCACTCCTCTCCTACACCAGTTCACGTACTTTGTCGGAGGCTACCGTCAGTGCGATTTTGCCGCGGTTCGGTTCGCCGCGCGCCAGCGATTCCGCGAATTTGAGCGCCTGGTTGGCATTCACCTTCGCAGGCAACGGTGGCTCGAACGGATCGACTACGGCTTCCAGGATGGCCGGGCCGGGCGCGGCAAGAAACCGTTCCATCGTGTGAGCGCAGTGCTTGGGATCATCCAGCGCAAATCCCACTCCTCCGCACGCGTGCGCGAAGGCAACGAAGTCGATGGGACTGAGTTCGACTCCGTACTCCGGGTTACCAAGAAACACCATCTGCTCCCACTTGATCTGACCTAGGGTGTTGTTCTTGATGATCACGACCTTGATCGGCAGCTCATATTTCACAGCCGTTGCAAAATCGGCCATCAGCATGGAAAAACCGCCGTCTCCGACGAACGCAATGCATTGCCGGTTGGGATAGGCGACTTGGGCTGCGATCGCATACGGCAGCCCGGGAGCCATGGTGGCGAGAGTGCCCGAGAGGCTGTGCATCTGCCCGCGCTTGACAGGGATTTCACGCGCAAACCACGTAGCGATCGTGCCACTGTCGCAGCTGACAATGGCGTCATCGCGCAGGCGTTTGCCGAGTTCCCACGCGACTACCTGCGGTTTCATGGGCTTGTCGGCCCGTGAGGCACGGGTCTCGATGACTTCCCACCACTCTTTCATTCCTTTTTGCGCGGTCTCGAGGAACGTGCGGTCTTCTTTCTTTTTGAGAAGCGGAATCAGGTTTTCCAGTACGTCACCGCTGTCGCCCACCAGGCCGACGTCCACAGGAAAGCGCAACCCGATGCGAACCGGATTCACGTCGATTTGCACGCCCTTAGCTTGACCCGGCTTTGGCAGGTATTCGATATAGGGAAACGAACTGCCGACCATCAGCAATGTGTCGCAATCCTCCATCGCTTCCTGCGACGGCTTTGTACCTAACAAGCCGATACCACCGGTCGTGAAAGGAGAGTCATCGGGCACCGCCGCTTTGCCTAGCAGGGCTTTCACAATCGGAGCGCCAAGAAGGTCGGCCACTTTTTCCAGTTGATCGCCGGCACCCAAGGCGCCTCGGCCGGCCAGGATCGTTACTTTCTTGCCGTGGTTAAGGATCTTCGCAGCTTGTTGCAATTCGTCCTGGTTGGGCATCTTGTAGCTGATAGTTCCCACCGCGCTGGTGTGGTCCCGAATATTTCGCTTCGACCGATGCCCGTCATGAATTTCCTGCTCCTGAAAATCAACAGGAATCGTAATGTGCGCTACTCCGCGGTAGGAGAGGGCTGTCCGACAGGCGAGATCCACCACGTTGGCCACGTGGTTGGAGCCCATGATGCGCTCGTTATAAACGCAGACGTCCATGAACAACTTGTCCAGGGCCACGTCCTGTTGTGTATGTGTTCCGATGAGGTCGTGAAACTGCAGCCCCGTGATGGCCAGAACCGGCGCGCCATCCAGTTTTGCGTCATACAGGCCGTTCAGCAGATGAATTCCGCCCGGCCCCGAGGTGGCAACGCAAACTCCCAGCTTGCCGGTGTATTTTGCATAGGCGCACGCCATGAACGCTGCTGCTTCCTCGTGCCGCACGTGGATGAATCGAATCTTGTCCTGGTGGGTACGTAAAGATTCCATGATTCCGTTGATCCCATCGCCGGGAAGCCCGAAAATTACTTGAACACCCCATTCCAATAGCGATTCCACGAGTACATCTGACGCATTCACGTTTGCCGTATCCTTTCTGCTCTGCCGCAATTCTGCGAGCGATGGCCCCTACGTAAGTTTGATGCGGGCTTGGCACCAATGATTCGCCACGTGTCGGAAATAATTCCGAATTACTTTTGGTGACCACGAAAATCTTGCGGGCGAGAAACCGAGAAACATTGTTGCAACCATGCTGTGTGTATCTTCATCCGAACAGTTGTGCTTTTGAGTTTCTCTACCTCTCAGTTCTGTGGCGAATGGAGCGCTTCGTGAAGCGGAACTCTTCCCAAGTCCCACTCGAAGAGCTGGATGTATCTCTCTACACGGTGCCGACCGATCTTCCGGAATCTGACGGTACTCTCCAGTGGCAAAAGACCAGCCTTGTGTTGGTGGAGGCCTCGGCAGGGGGTAAGGTAGGCCTCGGCTACACTTATGCCGATCTTGCCACCGCAACTCTGATCGACGACACACTGAAACCGGTCGCTGTCCACTCCAATGCTTTGGCGCCGCCCGCTGCGTATATGGCAATGTGGCGACGCGTGAGGAATCTCGGCCGCCCGGGAATCTGTTCCATGGCGATAGCGGCGGTGGATTGCGCATTATGGGACCTGAAAGCCAGGCTGCTGGACCTACCGCTCGTTGCTTTACTTGGCCAGGTTCGCTCCGGTGCTCCGATTTACGGAAGTGGCGGATTTACGTCGTACACCGATCAACAGCTCGCGGCGCAACTCTCGGGGTGGGTGAAGGAAGGTATTCCGCGCGTGAAAATGAAGGTCGGACGCGATGCGAACGAGGACGTGAATCGCGTGAGAGTGGCTCGAGACGCGATTGGTCAAACGGCTGAGCTTTTTGTCGACGCCAACGGCGCCTACACCCGCAAGCAATCCCTGACGCAGGCTGGCCGATTTCACGATTTCGGCGTGACGTGGTTCGAAGAGCCGGTGTCGTCGGATGATCTTGACGGACTGCGTCTTATCAGGGACAGAAGTCCCGAGGGAATGAATATAGCCGCCGGAGAGTATGGCTACGACATTTTCTATTTCCGCCGCATGCTTGCCGCCGGCGCCGTGGACGTACAGCAGGCCGACGCAACGCGTTGCGGAGGCATCACAGCGTTATTGCAAGTTGCAGCACTATGTCAGGCGCACAGCATTCCCTTCTCCTGTCACACGGCACCTGCTCTGCATACCCACGCTGCCTGTGCCGTGCCTGCATTTCTAAACCTCGAATACTTTCACGACCACGTTCGCATCGAGCGCATGTTCTTCGACGGCTTCCCGAAACTCGTAGAAGGTGAGCTGCGTCCCGACTTGTCACGGCCGGGAATCGGTCTTGAACTGAAACGCGCAGATGCGGAGAAGTACGCAGCCTGAGGAGAGGAAATGCCTGCTTTCAAACAGCCCTTGATCAGCCCCGAAGAACTTACAAACTTCACCAATCCGATTGAACACGATGGGCGCCGGATCGACGATCTCGATGTTGAAGGACTCGAAGCCGAGTTATGCCGCGCTGTAGAAGGAGAAGTGCGCTTCGATCGCGGCAGCAAAGCGATGTATGCCGTGGACGCCTCCAACTATCGCCAGGTGCCCATTGGCGTGGTTGTGCCGAAGTCCAAGGAAGACGTGGTGCAGACTGTACGCGCATGTCGGCGCTTCGGGGCGCCAGTATTGTCGCGGGGAGGAGGCACCAGTTTGGCCGGCCAGTGTTGCAATGTCGCCGTCGTACTGGACTGGTCAAAGTATATGCATGGTGTCCTCGAAGTAAATCCAGATCGCCGCTGGGCCCGAGTACTGCCGGGAACGACGTGCGATGAACTGCGCGACCGGGTCCTCAAAGACACCAACAACCTGTTGAACTGGGGCCCTGATCCGGCCACACACAATCATTGTTGTTTCGGCGGAATGATCGGGAACAACTCCTGCGGAGCGCATGCCCAGATGTCGGGGAAGACCGACGAAAACATTCAAGAGCTGGAAGTACTCCTTTACGACGGCACTCGCGCAACGGTCGGCTGGATGACCGAAGAGGACTTGGGCAATGAGATCAAAAAAGGTGGTCGACTGGCCGATATCTATCGCAATCTGAAGTCGCTGCGAGAGCACTACGCCCCGCTGATCCGTGAAAAATATCCGAGGATTCCGCGACGGGTCTCCGGTTACAACCTTGATAAGTTGCTTCCCGGAGAGGACGGTCGATTCAATATCGCGCGTTCGCTGGTTGGTAGCGAAGGAACGCTCGTTACGATCCTGGAAGCCAAATGCAAACTGATCGACGCAAGGGCCGAGCGTGTGGTCCTCATGCTCGGCTACCCGGACGTGTACGACGCTGCCGACCATGTGACCGAAATCGATCCATTCCGGCCTACGGCCCTCGAAGGCTTCGACCATAGGCTTTACGAGAACATCGTCAAGAGAGGTGGTCCGCATCGGCAGTATTTGGAAATGCTGCCGGAGGGCAAAGGCTGGCTGATGGCGGAATTCGGCGCTGACCGGAGAGAAGATGCACTTGAAAATGCTCACCGTGTCATGGATATGCTGGGCCGCAAGTCAAATTCGCCGAGCATGAAGCTGTTCACCGACGCAAAAGACATGGCACACATCTGGGAGGTGCGCGAGTCGGCGCTCGGCGCGACAGCTTTCGTCCCCGGTGAGCCCGACACGTGGCCTGGATGGGAGGACTCTGCCGTCGCACCTGAAAAACTGAGCGGCTATCTTCGAGACCTTCGGGCTCTGTATCAGAAGTACGAGTACAATCCCGCGCTCTACGGACACTTCGGACAGGGCTGCGTGCATTGCCGCGTGGACTTTGACCTCACTAGCCAGGCGGGAATCAGTAAATGGCGATCCTTCATGAACGAAGCTACCGATCTCTGTATGAGGAACGACGGCAGCCTGAGCGGCGAACACGGCGATGGGCAGGCGCGCGGCGAATTTCTCTACAAGATGTTTGGACAGGAACTCATCGAGGCATTTCGCGAATTCAAGTACATCTGGGACCCCGACTGGAAAATGAACCCGGGAAAAGTTGTCGAACCATACCGCAGCGACGAAAATCTGCGTTTGCGCGGCAACTATCATCCCTACGAGCCTGCGACTCACTTCCAATGGCCTGAAGATCACGGCAGCTTCTCCCATGCAACACTACGATGTGTAGGAATCGGGAAATGTCGCCGCAAGTCCGGCGCCGGCCCCGGCGACGACACCATGTGCCCGAGCTTCATGGTGACGCATGAAGAGCGGCACACCACTCGCGGCCGAACTCACCATCTCTGGGAGATGCTTCATGGCGACGTGATTGCGAATGGTTGGCGCGATGACAACGTCAAGGACGCGCTTGACCTTTGTCTGGCATGTAAGGGCTGCAAAGGCGACTGCCCGGTTAACGTGGACATGGCCACATACAAGGCCGAGTTCCTGTCGCATTACTGGCAGGGACGTTTCCGCAACCGATACGCCTACATGTTCGGAATGATCGATCGTTGGGCACGCCTCGCGTCGCTTGCGCCCGGATTCGTAAACCTCTTTACCCAACTGCCAGTTCTAAGCACTTTCGTAAAAGCCGCGACAGGAGTGCCGCAGGGCCGCACAATTCCCGCCTTTGCGCCCCAGACATTTAAATCGTGGTTTCGAACACATGGTCCCAGCAACCATGAACAACCGAAAGTGATCTTATGGCCAGATACTTTCAACAACTACTTTTTCCCGGAGACCGCGCAGGCCGCGGTGGAGGTGCTAGAGCATTTTGGCTATCAGGTGTGCGTACCAATGCAACATCTCTGCTGCGGCCGCCCCCTGTATGACTATGGCTTTCTTGATCAAGCGAAGAAATACCTGGCGAGAATCCTTGGCGCGCTTTCCGCTGAGATCGACGCCAATACGCCAATGGTGGTATTGGAGCCGAGTTGCTGCTCGGTATTCCGCGATGAGCTGAAGGGTCTTATGCCGGAGTCTCAGCGCGCATGCCGCCTGGCAGACAACACTTTTACTCTTGCAGAATTCCTGGAACAGAAAGTGAAGGACTACGATCCTCCCAAACTGCGGCGCGGAGCGATCATACAGGGTCATTGCCATCACAAAGCTATCATGCGGCTAGACCACGACGAAGCAGTCATGAAGAGAATGGGACTTGACGTCCAGATACTGAACTCAGGCTGCTGCGGGATGGCAGGATCGTTTGGCTATGAGGCCGAGAAATACGAGGTTTCCCTGAAGTGCGGTGAACGGGTATTATTTCCGGCGGTTCGCGCGGCGGGTCTCACAACCTTGGTCATCGCCGATGGCTTCAGTTGCAGAGAACAGATTCTGCAGGACACGCCTCGCCAGGCTTTACATTTAGCGGAGGTGATGCAATTGGCGCTCCACGAGGACCAGATACCACAGATGAGTCCGGAGCGCGTACTTACGACCAAACGCGACAAAGCGAAACGCCGTTCAATGAAGCGAGCAGGATTGGCTTTGGGGACACTGCTCGCCAGTTGCGCGCTGTGTTGGTGGAGGTTTGCGCACCAAAAGAATTGAGTCGGCGGAAAAGCTGCGCATCTGCCAGAAGAATCTAAGACGAAGTCGAGCGTGCACTCGGATGTGTGGAGTCGTGGCAGAACAGTAGCTGTCGTGATTGTCACGACATACCGGTCTGTGTATTCCAAATTCGGAGGTGAGCCGACAATCGACCTGGAGGAACGTTGCCGGAAATCCTGTTGCGAGTAATTATCGGCGGGACAGTGGTCTCCCTCTTTGCCATCGTCGGCGAACTCCTGAAACCCAAGAGCTTCGCAGGGTTGTTTGGTGCTGCTCCATCGGTAGCGCTTGCCACGGTGACGATGACTGTCAAGCAGCATGGAACGGAGTATGCGAGCATGGAAGGTCGTTCCATGATTTTAGGAGCGGTTGCATTCTTCATCTATGCCTCGCTAGTCAGCCGGCTAATGATTCAAAAGAAATGGGCGGCATTACCTACGACCGCACTGGCTCTGCTCATTTGGCTCGGGATTGCATTTGGATTGTGGTATGGCCTAAGGAGTTGACTGTTGAAGATCGAGTTGAACATAAGGGCTATTGGACGTTCGCAGTGGCATGAATACCTCTTACGTTTCGCTTATGGAGGTTCGGTTGCCGCACTTGCTGGAATCATAGCCAAGGCTTATGGTCCGACGGTAGGAGGGTTGTTTCTCGCCTTTCCCGCCGTCTTGCCTGCGACCGCGACCCTTCTTGAAAAGCATGAAGAACAGAAGAGGGAGCGAGATGATAGCGCACGACCGGCGCGCGCGCGTGAAATCGCAGGCGTCGATGCGGCAGGGGCTGCAATGGGAAGTCTTGGCCTGATTGCATTTGCAGTGATTCTATGGAAAGGGTTGCCGCGAGTGTCGCTGGTTCTTGTCTTGGCGGCAGCCACCTTAGCATGGCTCCTGGTCTCAATGATGATCTGGCTCACTCGCAGAACGATCTGGAGGTATTTACGGATCAAGTTCTTCTAAAAGTAGTTTGGAAAGTTCGCATCCGACCTCGGATCCATAAAGGAGGAACATGGGGAAGAATGTAACTGCGAAAAATGCGCTCGCGGATCCTTCGCGACATCGACCGCTGGACCACTGACGATCAAAGGACCATTCGCGTAATTATCGAGACCCCGAAAGGCAGTTGCAACAATTGTTGCATGCACACAAAGCCTGATGACGGAGATCCGATACCCGGCAAATTTGGACGGAGAGCGAAGGATAGGCGTCCCTATCCTTCGCATTCCTCTTCGAGGGGACATGGTGGCAGGGTGTTGGCAGGCTATCTGGAGTTTGTTTCGTTCGAACCGTCGTTCAGGTGGGTATTCGTCACGTCTTTCAACCGGTTGATTTCCGACCTGGCTAATATAGTTGCGGCGTCCTTTAGCTTCCTTTCGTGCAGTTCCACCAGCCGATTAATCTCGTTGATCAGCACGTTCCGGATTTGAGGGTCCTGTCCAGTCCAAGCGAGCTTGGCCAGTTCTTCCCACAGCGCCAGCGGCCGGATCGCCAGATTTGGCTCATCTTGATGCTCCTCTGGCAACCGGGTCGTCGAAGTCGTGCTCAGTAGTTGCTCAATTTTCTGTACCAGCAAACCGGCACTTTCGCCCTTGACGAGAAAACCGTCAACGCACAGAAATATTTCAGTCTCAATGGGACGGCCGGAAATCATGAGAATGGGAAGCTCGGGCCGCCGTGTTTTGAAGACCTTGGCCACCTCGCCCCCATTGACGCCGGGCATTGCATAGTCAAGTACAACCAGGTCGACGAGCAAGGTTGAGAAGATGCCTAAGGCCTGCGCTCCGCTTGAGGCATTCACCACGTCGTAACCCGCAGCCTGCAGGATCATCTGCCGCGAACGTAGCACTCCAGGCTCGTCATCGACCGACAAAATGAGTTTGCGTTCCTTCATCTTGACTCCGTCGAGAATGACAGGCGTGTTTGGCCGCTGACCTCTCTTACCCACCATGACGAATCAGGCTCACGTTAAACTCGTGGAGAATCGCTGTCTGTCCGTTACCAGACAAAAAGGTGAGTTTTTCGACTGAAGGTTTAAAGCAATTCCAGTCGCCGGAACTCATCGCGCACAATGGAGTAGCACTCGCAGGCGGTCGCCTCAAGCTTTTTGCTATCGAGTATTGTGACCGTGCCTCGCGCGTGATTGATCAACCCGGCCCGCTGCAGCATGCCCGCCGCCAGAGTGACGGTGGTGCGGGGAGCACCCAGCATCTGCCCGAGAAAATCCTGCGTCAACCGGAGATGGTCGTCTTCCATTCGGTTGTGGCACGACAATAGCCACCGCGCCAGCCGCTCTTCGATGTTATGAAGGCGATTGCAGGCGGCGGTTTGCGCCGATTGCACCATAAAGCCCTGCATGTAGCGATGAAGATGGCGCCGCAATTCGCCCGAGCGTTCAAATTCGGCTCTGAGCGTCGCCGCCCGGATACGATATCCGGAGCCCGCGATCTGCATAAATGTTGTGCCAGGAGCGCTCCCGGCACCCAGCAAAATCGGAATTCCCACAATGCCATCCATGCCGATAATGCCGACTTCGACAGTGTGCCCATCGGCCGTCGTTACCACCACCGACGCAATTCCCGTTTCCAGGAAATAGCCGTAAGGGGCAATCCCGTCCAGGAGCACAAGCCCTTGCTTGAGAGTGACAGGCGAAAGATGAGGCTGAAGACGCTTGATTTCTTCTCTGGGGAGACCTGCCAACACACGATTCCGATAGGTCTGTCTGGGCTGGGCCATATAGCTTCCTCGTGGGCGAAACTCGCCGCGTCTGGATGCGCAAATGAACCAACCCCTCGGCTGGGATACATGCGTATGAAGATGTAAGTCAACTGTACGCTTAATTCGGTAAAGTTATCGGTCTGATGCCGGACATTGGCAGCCGTCGCTTGGTGCCATGGACCGGCACAGGTCAAGTCGCTCGACAGAGTGGTCCATTGGGACGCATCGATAGCTTCGCGAAGTAAGAGGGTTTGCTGGCTATGCTCCATACCCAAGTTAGAGCGATGAGCGTCTCGTGGGACCGCCGCTGACATCGGGGACATCTTCGCCCAATGCCGTGGCCAAGTCGATCTGGTGGTCTTGCTCCTGGTCTCGTTTTCATTTTCCAGATCGAATCGCAGCATCTGTTTCAGATTTTCGGATGTGCGTACAGGTTTAGGCGTCCGCGTGAGTCGCAGAAGAAGGTGATGGAGGACAATGGAACCGGTTCGTCATACTGAGGTCAACCCCGGATTGCCGGATCATGCGCCATTCGTCGTGCCGCGCGTATCAAACCGACGCCGAGCGCAACGCAGCTCCGCCGAGAAATAACGCGCCGACATATGCGAGATAGATCAACCCATTTGGCTGCTTTGCATGCGGCGGAAGTACTGACAGACAGAATGCCGCGGGAATCAGAATCGCTGCGATCGGCGTGCCGGCTCGCGCCAGCCATCTCCAGAAAGGCGATAGGATCGCTTCATCCACGTAGCGCAGCATTACCAGAGATAGAACCAAATACACGCCTGCGCGAGCGTGCCCGGCCCGCCACATGTCATGGCGCAGTAGATTGTCATTGTATCCGGGCGCATTTCCAACCAGCATCAGGAGTAACGTCAGACCGCCATACATTACGGTGGGAATCACGACCAGCAGGATTCCGGCCAACATTCGCGATTCCCGCGTCATGACTTCCTCCTCGAGATGAAGCCGAGAGCCCGGCTGTTCTTCCGGAAGCAACCGGCGCGAAGGGCAAGCCGGGCGAAATGGAGGCGGGGGTTAGCTTCGCCGCAGTTAGTGCGATGGGCGTCGCCTGGGACCACCGCTGACATCAGGAACATCTTCGCCCAATGCCGTGGCCAGGTCGATCTGGTGGTCCTGCTCCTGGACCAGTATCTGGCGAATCAGTTCCGCCAGCGCATATTCTCCCAAAGCCTCGCACTGCCGAACGCGCTCGCGGTAGTTGCGGATGGTCTCGTTTTCATTTTCCAGGTCGAACCGCAACATCTGTTTCGGATTTTCGGATGTGCGCACAGGCTTCGGCGTCACCGCGGGCATCTTGCCGAGATAGTCAATCTGTCGCGAGATGGTGAGGGCATGATCGAGTTCCTGTTTGGCATGCAGCTCAAGCTGTGAAGCGATGTCCATGTAGGCCGCACCCTTCAATACCTGCGAATATACAACATACGAAATAATTGCTTGATATTCGCGGGCGAGATCTTCGTTCAGAAGACCTGCGAGCTCTTCACGGGAAATCTGCGTGTCGTTGGTGGCGGCGCTGACGAGTTCAGATTTAGGCATTCTCATCTCCATTCAGTTAATTTGTGTGACGACAATAATCCTCGTGGTCCTCAAATCCGGTGGCGAGTGATGGGAATTCTGCGGACATTCTGTCAACCTGTCGCTTATGCTGGTGGTCCTCGACCCGCCGGTTCACCTGCCAGCCGCGCCGCTCTGTCCGGGGCCGTCACTGCCGGTAACCGGACTGGACCACTCGCTGAGTCCGTGTGTCATAGGCGCAACGATATTGAAAGCCGCCGCTGCCTCCGCCGCTGCCTTGATACTGACCTTCGCCCTGGACGCGTACTATGCCGCTATTCTCTTGCAACACCTGCGTTGTATCGGGCAGCATCTGCACGTTTACTATTCCAGAGTGTTCGCGTCCGACGCGGTGGGCGATGAAATTCTGGCACACTTGCACGGCAGTCGAGTTCGATGCGCTGTTGTTCCAGCCTGTGCCGTCGCTCCATTGCATCGACGACTGCTGGTAGCTCGAACTATGTCCCCAGGCATTGGAATAGCCGCTGGCTCCCTTCCAGGTGATATCGCCGGTGTAGCCTTCATTGTTGCCGCGGTTTCCGTTGTCGATGCGGATTACCGCTACGCCATTATTAGAGCCGGGGTACTGAACCACCGATTGCTTACCGTGTCCGTCGACGCCTGAAAATTTGAAGGAATTGGGATTGGCAGGAAGGGGCTGATTACAATCCAGCCGCCGCCAGGTCGCTGGATTCCCGCTGATGGTGTGGAGTCTTCCCTGATCGCCGCGAATCTCCACATCGGCTACTCCGTTCACAACTACTTCAAATGTGCACTTGCCGTTGCCTCCGCTTCTGGATACCTTAGCGCGGATGCTTCTAAATTGGCCGTCCCAGTTGGAGGAGCCGTTATCCCAGTAGCCGTCATTACTGTTCCAACCATTGTTCCACTGATCTGTGGGATTTCCCCAGTTCGCCCCACTGTTGGAGCTGCCGCTCCAGAGTATGTCGCCGGTATAGCCTTCGTTTCCGTTGCTGTTATTGTCGATTCGGATCACAGCCACGCCATTATTCGAATTCGGGGCCACCGAAAGCGTCTGCTTGCCATGACCATCTATCCCTTTGAAGTGAAAGTCTGCGGGATAGGAGGGAAGCGGCTGGTTGCAATCGAGTCTTCGCCACTGCGCTGGACTCCCAGACAGTGTTACCAGGCGGCCTTGCGATCCACGAATCTGCACTTCCGCTGAACCTTGCACGGTGACCTCGAATGTGCATTTTCCACTGCCACCACCACCGGACAGGTGCGCGTCGATCGTTCTCACCTGTTGCGCATGTCCCGGAATAGCAAGAGCGATCATCAGTCCGACAATACTGCCCCAAATCATTGAAGTTCTGTTGTTGGTCACGATTACCTCCGATCAAGAGTTCTTTTCCGCAGCGGCGATAAGTTGGAGGCTTCATCGCCAAATCATTCGCACCGCTTGGCTGCAATGTCGAGTTTAGGGCCGACTGGCAGCGAAGTATCTCGGCTTGATTCTGCAATTCCTTGGGGAAAAAACCTTAGGGAGACTCTGATTAAGCTCTCCCTTTCCACAGGGAGTATAGGTTAAATTCGCGCCAGCATGAAACAGAGGACACTGGCGATGATGACTGGCTTTGAGCGGTACACCAAGAAGACCAAGCGCGCTTTGTTTCTGGAGGAAATGGAACAGGTGGTGCCGTGGGGTGAGCTGTGTGCGCTGATCGAGCCTCACTATCCAAAGGCCGGCAACGGGCGGCCCCCGGTAGGGTTGGAGCGGATGTTGCGCGTGTACTTTCTGCAGCAATGGTTCAACCTTTCAGACCCGGGGCTGGAAGAGGCGATGTACGACTCGGTGGTGATGCGGCAATTTGTGGGCATCGATCTGGGGCGGGAGCCAGTGCCGGACGAGACCACGGTGTGCAAGTTCCGTCATCTGCTGGAAGAGCACGGCCTGGGCGGAGAGATTCTGCAGACGGTGAATCTGTATTTGCAGAGCCGGGGAGTGCGGATCACGACTGGCACCATCGTCGATGCGACCATCATTCATGCTCCCAGTTCGACCAAGAATCGCGAGCAGAAGCGCGACCCTGCGATGCACCAAACCAGGAAGGGCAAACAGTGGTACTTCGGGATGAAAGCGCACGTGGGCGTGGATAGCAAGACGAAGATGATTCACAGCGTGGTGGCGACGGCGGCCAACGTGGCGGACAGCACGGTATTGCCGGAGTTACTACATGGGGAAGAGACGAAGGTTTGGGGCGATCAGGCTTATCGAGGGCAGACGGAAGCCATGCAGGAAGTTGCCCCCGGGGCGCAAGACATGACCCACAAACAGTATCGCTATAAGGACCGCGTCGACGAAATACAACGGGCCAAAAACCGCACGAAGTCTCGGGTGCGATCAAAAGTGGAGCACGTGTTTGGGGTGATGAAGCTGAAGTTCGGGTTTGTGAAGGTGCGCTATCGAGGCTTGCAAAAGAATGCCAACCGGCTGTTTGCCACCTGCGCCCTGGTCAACCTGTTCTTGGTGCGCAAGAAGCTGTTGTACTCAGCGGCGTAGTGTCTTTCAACGACCCCCGACTACCGGAACAGGGTAGCCGAAGGGCTCAAAGAACCATGGGAATCAAGGCATCGACCTGAATCTCCTCTTTCCAGGCATTCCCGCTCGAAAAATAGGGGGTAGTTCAGAGGTTCCTTAGCGGAGCGGGCTGCGCACAGAGGCGCAAAGAATGATCGAGTTGGTGCGATGGGGAGCGGCGCCATCTTGCGTTAGGCTGCGAGGTTGGCAGTTCAACGGCAAAATTACGGAAATCACCGTATGGTGAATGGTTGCCTCCGATAGTAGTTTGTGAATCAGACGAAGTGGCGCATTTGGGGACGCGAGGAAACGAATCGCTCACCGAGACTGACTTACAGTTAGCGTCGTGAGCCGAACGATTCCAAGAGTCCCCGAATTTTTGCGTGCAGCAAAGACTATGCCACCGATGTCGAGGGTTTTCACAAAAGCTGCATTCATGCGGTCGGACGTATTTTCGCAACTGCGGTTGGGTGCACCGTATGCATGACGGAAATAAGAGATTAATTGTGCCGAGTCTTGTAACCACCCGCACATAACGGTCATCCCATTTACGTATGAAACTTTGGCTCTGTGCAGGAATCTGAACGGACCCGCATTTTTACTGGCTGTCGCCATCCTGGGCTCTGAAACCGGAACGCTCATGTGAAATCGGGGAAGCAACTTGACCCCTTTGTTTATCGCCTCTTCGATAAGATCTTTCCCAATCAGGGAACGGAGTAATTCGTTTGCAGATCCAGCCTCGATAGCCCGGTCGGGACCAGCCTGAGCGGTAAGGCTCCAGCACTTCGTCAAATGTGGCAGCAGGTTTTGAGCTCCGGTTTCGACGGCCCAGTTATCAGACCTGTTCCCACCATAAAAGACCGTTAGCCAGTCATTGAATGAGTAGCTTACCTGTCGATGCCCCCAGGCTGAGTCCGGCCACTCCCAAGCTGTTCCATCAGTTTGCGGATACGTTCCCCCATTGGCGCGCCACTTCAAGAGCGCGGCTATTCAGGCTCTGGGATCCCCACAAGGGACCTTGCAAGAAGCGCCTAAAATGCGCCCTTCGCCAGATTCTTGTGCAGAGCCGAAACTTTATCCTGAGTGGCTGCACATTCTTGCATGGACATATCTCATGGTCTGCGCCGGAGCCGCGCTTTGGATATTGCTCGATTTTGCCCGCGGTCACCGCCAGAAAATGTGGATCATGTACCTTGTCTGGCCGATTACCGCGATGTACTTCGGTCCCTGGTCTTGGTACAAGGGGAGAGGCCAGCCGATGATTAAGCAAAACACGCTCCGAGAATGCCGAAGATACCTTGGCCCTTACGGGGATACCCGCTTGGTCGCGCTTCTGCAAGCGCCGGTATCTTCGGCCGTACCAAGGCCGTTGTGGCAGCCATTGAATACGATTGCCGCCAAGATAGGTGTGTACGCTCGCTTGCTCGCCAAAAATCTGAATTGGAGGGGCCGGGTTTTTGGGAAATCTATGGCTGAAAGTCAAAATGCCCGAAGGTACTGAAGCTCAGGAACCACCCGGAATGGACTTGTTGTCGAGGTCAGAATTTCACCTGCTTGGTCAAGCAGTCCCTGTGAAGCGTTGCCAAGGAATCTCGAGCCCTCTCGAATACGCACGATTCGGTCGGGTTCGAACCCCATTAGCCTGGAACAGGTCGCGTCGGCAGCCACCGGATCGTTCGCGAGCACGATCTTTCCCAAAGGGCGAGGGTACCGTTAAAGGGGCCGTTTCCTTCCATCGCCACGATCCCTCTGCGATCACAAAGTGGATCGGAACTGTAGCGCAGATATCCAGGATGCTCTCCTGAATGCCATTCCAATGCAGGATATTCTTCGGCCAGCCGGACCTGCGGGCTTGCTATGACGCGCTGCTGGCGCATGCGCTTAGCTTCGTGACGCCGCCACTGCCTGATTTGCTGCTCAGATGCTCAACCGGTCAAAAGCTACTAACTGCGGCTGCACCCCCGCCGCAAATGTTCCTAGAAGATGCCCGTCGCTGGCGCGAAGCTTTGTCACACTGTTGTTGTCTTGAATTGCCACCCAGACCGAGAAACCGGCGAACGCCATGGCAGTAGCCCGGATGCCGCGCGCCCTCGCCGCCAGAAACAGGTGGTATTATCGCGGCGGGAGCCAACCAGTGGAACCGACAGAACCCAAACTGCCGAGCGAAGCCGTAGAGCTCTACAACGATTTCATTCACGGTGAGATTAGTCGCCGAGCCTTTATGGAAGGCATGCAGCGACTAGCGGGCGGTCTGGCGGCAGCCGCGGTTATCGATGCATTGATGCCGAATTATGCTCTGGGCCAGCAGGTTTCCCGCACCGATGACCGGATCAAGGCCACTTACGAGACCGTGCCCTGCCCGAAGGGCAACGGAAGCATCAGGGGATATCTCGTGCGGCCTGTCAGCGCCGACACCCGTTCCGAGACGGTAACGAAGTTGCCCGGCGTAATCGTTGTTCATGAGAATCGGGGTCTGAACCCGCATATCGAGGACATCGCGCGGCGGTTTGCCCTGGCCAACTTCATGGCATTTGCGCCGGACGGACTCACATCTATGGGCGGCTATCCTGGCGACGACTATAAGGGCGGCCAGATGTTCAACAAGATCGACAAGAGCAAGATGTTTGAGGATATGGTGGCCGCCGCCATGTGGTTGAAGTCGCGCCCTGACTGCACGGGAAAGATCGGCGCTACCGGATTCTGCTATGGGGGCTCCACCGCAAATATGCTGGCGGTGCGGCTGGGGGCCGAGCTGGCGGCAGCGGTGCCGTTCTATGGCGGTCCTCCCGCCCCAGAGGACATCCCGAAAATTAAGGCGGGGATCCTGGTGCATCAGGGGGAGCTCGACACGCGACTGGCCGCGACGTGGCCGGCCTACGACCAGGCCCTGAACGCTGCGCACGTTCCGCACGACGGCTATATTTACCCGGGCGCCGTACATGGCTTCAATTGCGACGCGACGCCGGAACGGTATAACAAAGCCGCGGCGGATCTGGCCTGGCAACGCACGATCGACTGGTTCAACAAATACGTGCGTGCCTGATCCCGCCCCCGGGTACAATTTGCCCGTGCGCACGCATACTGTGACCTGCGACATAACACTGCAAGGCGAACGAGTAAATCAGAATTCAGGTTGGAGAGGTCATCCCAAGCCAGTTCTTCGGATAGGGGTGCTCCCACCCTCATCGCCTGATTCCGACGAAAGGGTGGGAGTCATGTCACCGCAGGACTGGGCGACGGCGGGTAGCTGTGATCTTTCAAGACGTTGTCCATTCGATCAGAACCAGAGAAGCTGATTGTGCTGAGCAATCCAGTTTCCGAGGAGCGACCGAATGGACATTCACCAGAATGCCCGACTTACGCCTCGCGGTCGAGAGGCCCTGGCCAAAACCGTCCTGTTGCAAGGAGTGACTTTGAACTCGGCTGCAGCCGAGTTCAAAGTCAGTGCCCGCACCGTTGCCAAGTGGGTGCGGCGTTATCGGACCGAGGGGCCGACCGGCTTACAGGACCGCTCTTCGCGTCCCTGGCGCAGTCCCCGCGCCACTTCCCCCGAGCTGACCGAGCGCGTCGTCGAGCTGCGGCGCCAGTAGCGTCCCGCTTATCACATCGCCCGCGCCACCGGACTGAGTCCGGCCACCGTCAGCCGCATCCTTCGCCGCGCCCATCTCAGCCGCTGGCGCGATCTCCATCCCGCTCCCCCCGTGCAGCGCTATGAGCACCCTTGTCCCGGCGACCTGCTGCACCTTGACATCAAGGGAATGACCCGTTTTCAGCGGGTTTCCATTCGTGGCGATGGCCGCCGCCGCGGCCCCCGCCGCGCCCACTTCGGCTGGGAGGCCCTGCATGTCGCCATCGACGACCACTCGCGTCTCGCCTTCACCGCCATGCTCCCCAATCAGCAAGCCTCCACCACCATCGACTTCCTCCGCCAGGCCATGGCTTTCTACGCCCAGCATGGTATCCACATCCGCGCCCTGCTCACCGACAACGGCTCGGCCTACCGCTCCCGCCAGTTCCGCCAGGCCTGTCTCCAACTCGGCCTTCGCCACCACTTCACCCGCCCCTACACCCCGCGCACCAACGGCAAGGCCGAACGCTTTATCCAGACCGCTCTGCGCGAATGGGCGTACGTTCGTCATTGGACCGACTCCGAGCAACGCGACCAATACCTTCAACCCTGGCTGCACTACTACAACTTCACCCGCCCGCATGGTAGTCTCGACTACGCTCCGCCTATCAGCCGCGCCGATCCTCCCGGTACAACGTCTTGATAGTCCCCAGGTGGCCCACTCAAGTTGGCTCCTTTGTGGGAATGTCAAGAACACAGGCACAGATTCCGTAGGTTGTGCCTCGCCAAAACTCCACGCGTCCGCAGAATCAATGACTTGGATGGGCGCTGCCATGCGCGCTTTTCGCTATGATTCTCTGATGTTTGTGCGCCTTCGACATCTACTCGGCTGGGTCATCTCCTTCTTTCGCTCCCGAGAAGGACTCCTCCTTGAGAACCTCGCCCTCCGGCAACAACTGCTGGCTCTGCACGCAAAGCGACCGCGCCCTAGCCTGAGTTCTGTCGACAAGCTGTTCCGGGTCGTTTTGCGAAGCGTATGGCCTGGCTGGAGAGGATCGTTGGTCCTAGTTACCCCAGAGACCGTGGCCCGGTGGCATCGAGCAGGTTTTCTGCTGTACTGGAGCTGGATCTCGCGAGCTCGAAAGGCGGTCGGAAGAAGACCAATCAGCAGGGAAGTGCGAGAGCTGATCTTTCGGATGGTCACTGAGAACTCAACGTGGGGAGCGCCTCGCATCCACGGAGAGCTGCTCAAACCGGGTTTTGACATTTCGGAGCGAACTGTTTCTCGTTGGGTCAAACGTGCAAGCAAGAACCCTGATTCAGCCAGGCGCTGGTTGGTATTTCTTCGCAACCATCGCGAAGCCATCGCTGTTATGGACTTGTTTACCGCGCCGACGCTGACCTTCGGGGTTCTCTACTGCTTCTTTGTCATTGGTCACGACCGGAGGAAGATTCTGCACTGCAGTGTGACCCGTCAGCCAAATGCCTTATGGATCGTGCCGCAGCTGCACGAAGCTTGGGGGGTATGAACAGACGCACCGGTTCCTAATCTTCGATCGCGACGATAAGTTCTCGGCGGACGTTGTTTGGCTGTCCAACAGAACGGAACTGAGCCTGTCCGAACTGCTTTTCGTAGTCCATGGCAGAATGGCATCGCCGAGCGCTGGGTTGGAAGTGTGCGTCGGGTCTTGCTTGATCAGGTGATCATTTTGAACGAGCGACACCTGAGAAGACTGCTGAGAGACTACGTCCGCTATTACAACGAAGATCGGACTCATCTTGGACTGGGGAAGGACATGCCCGGAGGTCGAGCTGCGGCCTCGGTTGCTCCGAGCGGGGACGGGTTATTTCGTTGCCGCGACTCGGTGGCCTACACCACCGTTACATCGTCGCTGCCTGAATGTGCGACCGGCGGTGAACCACCTTAATGGCCTAACTTGATTGGGAGTCTAGAGAGACATGCGTCTCCAATCACATTCAGTCCCAACAAATCGCTGCCGATGGCGCACAGGACTCTCTTGGATTCGAATTAAAAGGCTTTCCCGTATGCAATCCTAAGCCGCGCGCGTCACGTGATGCGAATCATTGATCATTCGGCAATCTATCTTCTGATCGCCGGCACCTATACCCCATTCGTCCTCGTGCCGCTGCAAGGGCAGTTGGGATGGCTTCTGTTCGCCATTGTGTGGAGCCTCGCCATCGTGGGCGTTGTCTTCAAGAGTTTCGCGGTCGACCGATTCGCCATCGCGTCGGTCGTGGTGTATCTGGGAATGGGCTGGCTGGTCGTGTTTGCGATGCGCCTTTTACTGCACGCTCTCACATGGCACGGCATCTTCTGGATTGCGTTGGGTGGAGTGTTCTACACCGCGGGCGTCGTCTTCTATGCTTTCGACCGCCTGTCATACTTCCATGCGTTTTGGCATCTATTTGTGTTGGCCGGAAGCACCTGTCACTACTTCGCGGTGTTGTTCCATGTTGCCCAGCCACGCAACTGACGACGAAAGGCCGCTATCGTTGCTAGCTGTCTCGGGTTCCTTGGATGAGGTCTTCGACGTCTGACCGAATGTCAGCATCGGTTCGGCGGATTCTAACGCTTAGCAGGTCACATGGAGAATGGCGTTGGTCTTCTCGACGCGCTGATTCAAGAGCTTCATGGCCTCTTCCGTTGGGAGGATGAGCAATTCAACTTTGCGCCGCCGAGCCTCACGTCTGACCTCATCCATGACCGGCAGCGCTCCTTCGCCCGTGCCGACCACCAAGCGGCGGCATTTCCACGGGATCTCCTCTTCCAGAGAGAGCGGCGTGTGTCCGAAGGCTTCACGGAACTTCTTGGAAGCTTTCTTCTTCCGTTTGCCCACCTTTCCTCGGTCGATCACCACGTCATAGCCGTACTCAATGCCATCGATCCGAATCTGCCCAAATGAGAACTGCTGGAACTTCATAGCGGACCTCGGATAAAGCATACAGCCAGCCGGTTCTGGTCCATCAGAGCCAGTCCCAGTTCCGCCTCTCTTCAAAAACGCTGACCACAGCTGTTAACGCACCAACCTGTTGATAGGGATACCCCCATGCCAACCCAAGCCGTTCAACACATCCGCCGGATGCGCGGCGGCGCGCAGAGCCATCTCATGCGCTGCGCCGACAGCAACTACTACGTCGTCAAGTTCCAGAACAACCCTCAGCACACCCGGGTATTGGTCAACGACTGGCTGGGCACGCGCCTCGCAGAGATGATCGGTCTGCCAGTACCCGTCGCCGACGTCGTGGACGTACATCCTTGGTTAATCGAGCACTCGCCGGAGTTGCGCATTGAGCTTTGCGGCAGACAAACGATGATCACCTCAGGCCCGTCGTTTGGATCACGTTATGTGGTGCCGCCCACGGAAGGCGAGGTGTACGACTACCTGCCGGAGGCCATGACAAGGCGAGTACGGAATCTGTCCAACTTTGCAGGCATACTGGCCTTCGACAAGTGGACCTGCAATGCAGACGGACGCCAGGCAGCATTCTGGAAGCGCCGCGGCGAACGCAAATTCACCGCCAGCTTCATTGACCAGGGATACTGCTTTAATGCTGGGGAATGGAGCTTCCCGGACGCGCCACTACGCGGCGTCTTTGGCAGAAATGACGTGTACGCAGGTATCACCGGCTGGGAGAGCTTTGAACCCTGGCTGAGCCGGATCGAGGGCTTTCCTGAAAGCTCGCTCTGGCCGCTCGTCGATCAGATTCCTGCCGAATGGTATGACTCTGCGGCGGACGAACTCGGACAATTGCTGTCGAGGCTGCTGGAGCGCCGCACCGGAGTGCGGGACCTGATCCTGTCGTTCAAGAACTCTTCCCGCAATCCCTTTCCCAACTGGTCACAGGTGACGGCTTACATTACGGGTTGAACCCCGGAAGATCCATACTTCTCGCGATGTGATCCTTAATCCAGTGTGCGTCCCACCATTCCTTGGGATCGATCGCTGCGCCATGGCTCTGTTTCGTATCAGGGTGGGTTTTCCAACTTGGCGACCGGGCAAGTGGCGCCGTTGCCGATTCGCGCAGTTCTGGGACGTGCTCAACCTAACCAAATCGGGTCAGAGTTGCCGACTACACGGGAGTTGGGCTAGACGTCGTTCAAATGAGGCCCAATGCGGGGTATGATCTCGTCAGATATATGTCTGAAGCTCTGCGGGTCGAAGATACGCGATGAGGGCTGTGGTACTGCATGAGTACGGCGGTCCCGAGAAGCTTAAATTTGAAGACAACGTTCCCGAGCCGCAAATTAGCGGACGTACGGTACTGATCGCGGCAGCCGCTGCGAGCGTCAATCCGATCGACTGGAAAGTGCGCTCAGGGATCCGGCAGAAAGATTTTCCGTTGTCGTTTCCCGCAATTCTGGGCTGCGACGTGAGTGGCATCGTACAGGCGGTGGGCGCAAATGTGGAGCACTTCAAATCCGGCGACCGGGTTCTTGCACTATCGTACGCGACCGATGCCGAGTTGGTGGCAGTGAACGACTTGGACGTGACTCATCTGCCGGGTGGCGTTGACCTGGCAGACGCGGCCGCGATCCAACTGGTTTCCGTGACGGGAGGCCAGCTTGTGCGCGTTGCGACAAACGTGAAAAAGGGACAGGTTGTTCTGATAACGGGGGCGCTGGGCAGTGTTGGGCGCGCGGCAGTGCATACAGCGAAGAAGATAGGCGCGCAAGTGATTGCAGGTGTCCGCGCGAAAGAACTGAATGACGCCCGCTCCCTCGGTGTCTCTGACGTGCTCGCGATTGATGACGATAAAGCGATTGAGAAATTTCGCCTAGTGGATGCAATTGCGGACACCGTTGGCGGTGAGTTAGCTGCGAAGCTGATTGCGAAGGTAGAGCAGAGCGGCTCCTTTGGCTACACCTCTGTGTTGCCGGAAAGCGCGGCGGCCCAAAATCCGACAGTGAAGATTACGCGCGTGCTCGCGCAGCCTGATCCATCTAAGGTGCGCGAGTTTGCCGATGACGTGCGCGATGGCAAGTTCGTTCTGCCCATTGGTCGCCGGATGCCGTTGCATGATGCGGCCGAAGCACATGTGCTAGGGGAGAAAGGCGGCATTGGGAAGATCCTCTTGCTGGCGCCGGATTCACAAGACTGATTTCCTCAGCTAAGAGCTGCCCATCGTTTCCCTCACCCAGCGGGTCGCCAAGGCGCCTGGCTCAGGCAATTCGCCGCGCACGTCTCATAGGATGCTCCCGCAGGATCCTTTCGATTTGCGCTTGTAATTCAGCAGGGCATTTCTCATTGTGCCCGCAGTCACTTCATCCGGTGATAGACTTTGCCAGGCACGCCAGCCCTCAGGAGGCCGTCATGTCCTCACACGATCCCGTTATGCCGAGCCTGAGCGGTCAACTCCGAACTTTGGGAATATGTTGGATAGTTTACGGAATCATTCGATTGATCATGGCGGTGTGTCTGTTCATTTACGGCAGTACAGCCACCGTAATGTTCGGAACTCTGCTCAATCGCGTACCTGACCCGTTAACACTGATGAGTGTTTTCCACTTTATGTACGCAGTAATGATAGCTTTGTCGGCTGTCTGTGGAATCTTGGGGCTTATGTCTGGACTGGCTTTAGTTGCAGAACGGCGATCAGGCCGCACGGTCGCCCTCGTTGCTGGGTTTTTGTCGCTCTCCAATATTCCGCTGGGTACAACTCTGGGGATTTACACCCTCGTATTGTTCCTTCCAATAGCAGCTACGCAGCGTTGCGGCCGTTCCGGTTGACGCTGATGCTCGAAATCACGCGTACGACGCATGTAAGGCGGAGGCGTTAGATATACGTGTCTAGCCTGAGCGGCACACGTTGGATTGGCGGAGGCGGCTGGTCGTACCGGCAGCCGCCAGGAAGACGGGACATGCTCGTACATTTACCCGTCCTCAAGATGCACGAGCGATCCGGGCTGACAAGCCCCAAGGTCCCCGAGGTCCTAGATGAGTCAAGTCCCGTCTGGATCAAAGACCCGCCTGCTACAATTCTCGCCACACCATTCGAGAGGACTCCGTGGATATCCAAACCATAGTTTCAGATCTCAAGGCCGAACGTAATCGGATTGACCAGGCCATTTCCGCACTTGAAGGACTTACTTCAACTGCACCTCGGCGTGGACGTCCGCCAAAGGCGACATCGCCTGGCGGAAGCCGTCGCCGCATGAGCCCAGCGGCCCGCAAGCGCATCTCTGAGGCCATGAAGCAGCGATGGGCAAAATGGAAGGGAAAGTCCTCGCCGAAGGAAGCCAAGGCTACTCCTAAGAAAACCGCCGTTCGCCGTCCGATGAGCGCAGCCGCGAAAAAGAAATTGTCAGCACTCATGAAAGCGCGTTAGGCCGAGAAGAAGAAGGCGAAAGCATAAGTGTCTTCCTCATCCTTCAGAAAACACGCGAGCGGCACCACAAGTGGCCAGTCTGCCGTTCCCGAGCCTTCGTTCGCCGAGCGAGCACGCACGTTGATGCACTCGGGCCGAATCGGGAGTCTCTCCACCCTGTCGCGGAAACAGCCTGGTTTTCCTTTCGGGTCGTTAATGCCTTACGGGCTGGACAGGCGGGGCCGCCCCATCTTCCTCATAAGCACGATGGCGATGCATACGCAGAATCTGCAGGCCGATCCCCGCGCCAGCCTGTTTGTGACCGAACCTGACGCAAGTGGCGACGCACTCGGTTCATCCAGAGTCACATTGATCGGAAGTGCCTTCAGGATACCCGAGCCAGAAGTGACGGATGCCCATGCGGTCTATCTGACGGGCTACCCAGATAGCAAGTATTGGGTCGACTTCGACGATTTCTTCTTTTACCGATTGGATGTACTGGACGTCTATTACGTGGGCGGCTTCGGAGTGATGGGATGGGTGACCGCTTCGGATTACTCCCGGGCACAATCCGACCCACTGGCTGAGCACAAGAAAGACATCATGCAGCACATGAACGACGACCACAAAGATGCGTTCATCCTCCTCGCAAAACGGTTTGCCGGCATCGATGCACAACAGGCGGAGATGACTGCGGTTGATCGCCTCGGCTTCCACCTGCGCTTGAAAACCAGGATGGCATGAAGGGAACTCGGATCGCGTTCCTGCAGGAAGTGGGCGACACGTCGGAAACCAGAGAAGTGTTCGTCGAGATGGTAAAGCAGGCCCGCCAAGGATAAAGCGAGGCTTGGGTGGCAACCAATCAAGGCGAAAGGAGGCTTCGCAACACATGGAAGATTCTGCCAAGCCCGATTTGAAAGCTGGATTTCCTTTTGAGAAGCTGAAGAATGGCGGAATGATTTTGGGCCAGGTGGATGGCGAAGACCTCATCCTGGCGCGTCGTGGCGATGAGATCTTCGCGGTAGGCGCGGCCTGCACCCAC
This sequence comes from uncultured Acidobacteriaceae bacterium, assembly GCA_963758255.1. Classification (GTDB taxonomy): domain Bacteria; phylum Acidobacteriota; class Terriglobia; order Terriglobales; family Acidobacteriaceae; genus DASRAA01. Next base: position 112,217 of record CAVWUX010000007.1, on the reverse strand, counting down.
TATCATGGCCCGCTCGCTGAGGGTCTGATGGTCGGTGACACGGTGCGCTGTCCGTGGCACCACGCCTGTTTCAGTCTTCGAACCGGAGAGGCACTGCGCGCGCCTGCGCTAGACCCTATCGCGTGTTGGCGCGTCGAGAGGATCGGCGACAAGGCGTATGTACGAGAGAAGCTCGACGAAGCGCACCCGAAAGTAACGCCCGGTGCGCAGACTTCGGGCAATTTACCATCCTCGATCGTGATCGTCGGAGGTGGTGCAGCAGGGCTGGCCGCTGCGGACATGCTGCGTCGCGAAGGTTATGACGGCCCGCTAACCATGATCAGCGCAGACGACTCTGCTCCTTATGATCGGCCGAATCTCTCAAAGGATTTCCTCGCCGGAACCGCATCGGATGACTGGATCCCGTTGCGATCACCTGACTTCTACAAGGACCGTCGAATTGAACTCGTTCTCGATTCGCGAGTGTCGGCGCTGGACCTCCAACAGAAACGCGTCCAACTTGAGAATGGCAAGACATACGGGTTTGAGGCCCTGCTGATCGCAACGGGCGCCGAACCCGTCAGATTGAAGATCGAGGGTGCCTCGGATTCCCAGGTTAACTATCTGCGAACGTTTGCAGATAGTCGAGCGATCATAGCCAAGGCGGCATCTGCCAAGCGCGTGGCCGTTGTCGGCGCGAGTTTCATAGGCCTTGAGGTTGCAGCATCCTTGCGCACACGCGGTATTGAAGTGGATGTGGTAGCCCCAGATCGCCAGCCCCTGGAACGTGTGATGGGACCAGAGGTCGGTCGCTTCATTCGGGGAGTGCATGAAGCCCACGGTGTCATCTTTCACTTGGGCCAGACCGTTAAGCACGTTGCCGGACGTAGATTAACGTTAAGCGATGGAACGGGGTTTGAAGCAGACTTCGTGGTGCTTGGCGTGGGTGTTCGTCCCTCGCTAACCGTCGCCGAGCGGGCCGGTCTGACGATCGACCGCGGCATAGCGGTCAACGAGTATCTGGAGACCAGCGCACCTGGCGTCTTCGCTGCCGGCGATGTCGCGCGGTGGCCCGATCCGCATTCTGGCGAACGAATCCGTGTCGAGCACTGGGTCGTGGCGGAGCGTCAGGGTCAAGTCGCAGCTCGAAACATCCTGGGCTATAGCGAGCCATTTGACGCCGTGCCGTTCTTTTGGAGTCAGCACTACGATGTCGTAATTAACTACGTCGGCCACGCGGAGAATTGGGATGCCATCGAGATTGACGGAGAACTCGATGCGCGAGACTGCGCCGTAACCTACAAGAGGGATGGCCGCACTCTTGCGGTGGCAACGATTTCGCGCGATCTGCAGAGTCTGCATCGAGAGGCTGAGATGGAAGCTTCGCTGGGCAGTAGAACCTAGGGAATCGAGAAATATCCGGCAGCCGCCATCAAATTCGCAGATGCTGCAACGCGCATTAAGCCGGCTTCGCAAAGTCCCCGGGACTGTTTGCGGTCGCACGCCATTCTGGTTTGCGTTCCTCGGTCGCCTCAGATAGCGCGCGCTTTACACCTGCCACGTCGAAGTCCATGGCATAAACCGGGCTGCCAGGTTGTTGACGCCAGGACTCATCCAGTCCACCGTCGTCAACGCCATCGAATCCGAGCTCGTCCAGCAACCGAAGCACTACTGCTTTAGCTGCTTCGACGTCACCAGCAATAGGCAGTGCGATTCGCCCAGGAGCACCTGCAGGGCAGCCCAGATCCAAGAGATGTTGTGCATAGATGTTGTTGAACGCCTTGACCACAGGGCGGCCCAACTGCTGAGCAACCCACCGGCTTTCAGTCGCACCGGCTTCGATCCCCTCGATACGGCCGTCCCGCTGCTGCGGATAGTAGTTGCCGGTGTCTACGACGACGACGCTGTCGGGAACCCCGGCAAACAAATCGGTCGGCAGTTTGGGCACGTTCTTCTGGGGAATGGTCACTATTACCACATCACCGTTGCGGGCAGCTTCTGTAACTGAGACGGGGGTCGCGCCGGTCTCCCAGGCTAAACCTGTCAGCGTCTCGGGGCCTCGGGAGTTGGCAATAAACACTTGGTGGCCCAGCGCGGTGAAGCGTCGGGCGAGTGTCCCACCGATTTGGCCCGCTCCGATGATGCCGATCTTCATATCTGCTCCTTCATGGATATCGTTATTTGCCTGGCTGGTATCAGGCTCTCTGGAGGTCCGGAACCTAGCGCAAGCGATAACCAATCAGATGATGAAGATGCCTGAAAGACGCGTTCGAGTTTATGGTGTGAAGGTCAGCGCTTTCCACTATTCCGGTGACGCCGTTCGGCAGCTCTGACTATGGCGGAAAGCTCCGTCGAAAACGCTTTGGCGAGATCGGCGAGCGTTCGTAGGGTTGGGCTTTTGGTGCCGCGTTCCAGTTGGCCGATGTAGCGCTCGGTATATCCCAGATCGTGCGCCAATTTTGACTGGCTCCATCCGCGATCGACACGCAACCGGGTAATCTCAGCGCCGACAGCCTCACCTAAAGTGCGGGACCCACGCTGTTTATCAGCACCAATCTGTTTGGGCACGCTCCCATAGTTGTCGTTTGACGCGAAATGATTGAGGAACTATAGTTCGTGGTTGATTGGGGACGAGAGTTTTCGCTCGGGAGATGAGTCGCCGGCTCCCGCCGCTTCGTCCGAAAGCTGAAGCGTAAGAGTGGCGGAAGTTACCACTGACAAGTTACTTCCCTTATTGGCGAAATCGACTAAAATGGGGCAGCAAGCAGCGGGCTCCGAAACGACGATCGACGACACTCAGCCCTGCGTCCCCATCCCAGGTACTCCGGCGTGAAGAAATCCAAACGCGAATCCGTGCGCGAGTCGACCGCCCGCCTTCAGCGGGCCGCACGCCGAGCGCGCCGACGAACAGGCTCGCCGCATACCGTGGCAGCGACTCCACGAAGTACGCAATCAATACATTGATTGGCAGGAGTTCAATCTCTGGGCTCGCTCGATCTTCGAAACCGAAAAAGGAATTCCGGATTGGCTAGCTGACATTCTCCAGGAGCGCTGCCCCGGATTTCTGGAGGCCGAAAGAGCACTCAGCCCCAAAGCACGCAAAGCCAGGCCTCAAGCCCTCCGCCTGGAAGATTGGATCGATGATCATGTCTTTGGCTTCGCCAAGCAGGAAGGCTGGTTCAGCGCAATCACGTATTACGCGATACGGGAACCATGGTATCAGCGGGCCGAAGTCTGCTGGTCGGAATGCGTCGAGAAATGGAGGAAAGCCAAACCGCTCCAGTATCCTCCTTTCGGGGAGTGGAAAGGAATGGCGGCGCAATGTGACGAGACTGCCCACCTGACAGCCCGGGAGCGCAAGGCCAGGGCATCAGCGAAGCTGGTCGCTCCTGACCGCCTTACCGAGTCTGCTACTCGTTACATGGACTGTGAGGCTCTTGCTTACTGGGCGCGACATGCGCTGGAGCGGGGATCAGAACCTCCCGCAGAGGTTGCATGTGAGCTGGAACGTCGTTGCCCAGGATACTTGGAAGCCGAACTTAACGCTCGATCGAGAGAGTCAAAAAGCGATGAGTGTTTGGCGGCCCTCCGCAACTCTTTGATGCGCTGCCAGCAGTGCCCGCGAGTCCAGTGAGGTGCCAACTGAAGGATCTTGTTGATCGCTTCCCTTTTCATTGCAGGGCCGTGTTTGATCCCCGCGATCAGCAGCCGATCAAACTCAGGTAGCCACGGTAACTTCTTGTTGCTTTTGTCGTCCATTACACAGACAGACTTCCGCATGTAACGCATCCCACTGCGCAGAGAGTTCAGTTGGTTTTGCAGCTAAGCGAACTTGACTCGATGCGGGTGAGTCTTCCCCTATACCTTGAAGAGGTCTGAAGATGCGAGAAGCTCAATGCTGAATTGGTACTAACGTTGGGGACGCTAGAGCACGAAAGACTGTGGCGGTCTAGCAAAATAGTGCCATGCCGGCAACGGACAATCAGGCTACGAGTCGGTCTGTATCGACGCCAGTCCGCCGAAGAGGACCATCTAGTATTCATTGAATGTTGCCGAATAAAACCAAAGTACCAACTATTGGACCATCGCGAGCGCTTTGTTAAGTTGGTCGTCGGTCCCTTCAGCCAAGCGCGCGGGATCAATCTCGACGCAGATGTCCGGCACCACACCCGATCCTTCGTTGTAATTGCCGCCGGGACTGAACCAGCCGAACACTGGCAGGAAGAGGGAATAACCAGAGCTCACATCGAAAACGTCCGCACCCGCCACTAAGCCAGCAGTTCTTTCGCCGATAAGCGTAGCGAGTTTCGTGTCCTTTGCGAACTGGGCAGCCATTTCGCCGGCAGAGCTAGTACTTAGTTGCAATGAAAGGCGTGCTATGTCATGATTGGGCATGAGCAAATACCCCACCGCCCTTACATTGACACCAGAAGACCGCTCCACGCTGGAGAGTTGGGTTCGCGCGGGCAAGACCGAGAGGCGTCTGGCCGAGCGAGCCCGCATGGTTCTGGCCGCCGCCAACGGTCAAGGCACGATTGCCATCGCCCGTGCGCAGCGCAGACGGCCCGCAACCGTCAGCAAGTGGCGAGTACGTTTTTCCCAAGCTGGTTTGACCGGGCTACAGGATGCCCCGCGGCCAGGAGCTGCGCCCCGCTACGACGAAGACACCCGGCGCCGCGTTCTGGACCAACTGGACCAGCCGCCGCCAGCCGGCCATGGGAGCTGGACCGGAGGGTTGGTGGCGAACGCTTTGGGGGATGTATCCAAACATCAAGTCTGGCGCGTGTTGCGCACCCAAGGAATCCATTTACAGCGCCGCCGTAGCTGGTGCATCAGTACCGCTCCGCAATTTGCCGCCAAGGCGGCCGATATCGTTGCCCTGTACCTGGACCCGCCGGAACACGCGGTCATCCTTGCGGTGGATGAAAAGCCGCATATTCAAGCCTTGGAGCGAGCGCAAGGCTACTTAAAACTGCCCAACGGCCAAGCGGTGACCGGTTTCAGTTATGAGTACAAACGCCACGGCACCACAACTCTGTTCGCCGCCCTCAATGTGCTCACCGGCCAAGTCAAGGGCGGACACGCTCACCGGCGTCGACGCTGCGATTTTCTTGCCTTCATGAACGAGGTGGTCGCACTCTATCCGGGCCGGGAACTGCACGTGGTGGTGGACAATCTCAATACCCACAAACCGAAGCATGACCGTTGGCTGGCGCGTCATCGCACGGTCCATTTCCACTTCACGCCTACCCACGCCAGTTGGCTCAATCAGATTGAATGCTGGTTCAGCATCCTGAGTCGTCGCGCTTTGCGAGGGGCAAGTTTCACCTCACCCCAGCAGGTCCGAGAGGCAATCGACCGATTCATAGCTGCATACAACAAAACCGCCACGCCCTTCGAGTGGACGAAACGTGAGATTCGCAATGTGCATCCCCATTTATCTTACGCTAATCTACGCAACTAAGTACTAGTTTTTGCATTGAACAAGACAACAATGTGCCAGTGGAACGGCTGAGGCCCTAATCCCTGCGTAAGCAGCACGAGTGACTTGTCTCGAGCTGAAAACTGCACCAGTCTGAATACAATTCCGGCCCTGGTGTCCGGCATCCGTGCTCGGGGAAGCTGGGCAACGTCGTATCCTCGCCGCTGCCGTTTTCTGGTTATGTCGTAGCCGATGGGAATCCGGCCAGGGCACATATAGCTGACGAGCCGCGCGAAGCCGAGACTTCCGCCGATGCAGCCACGTAGGTCGATGATCAGACGATCACAGCCCTGTGATTTCAGCGATGCCATCGCCGCATCGAGCACTTTCGAGAAGCGAATGCCAAACATCCCGGAGAAGTAAGCGACCTTGAGCAAGCCAATCCGGTTCGTCATCATCGCGTAGCTGACGCTCTTGGGTTCGACGAACGGAAGCCTCGGTCGCGTCGCCTTCCTTTCAGGCACCATTACGGCAAGGTCTTGGGTTGCAGCATTGTTTGGCGCCTGAATCGTCAGGCGGTGTTCTGCCCCAAACCGAAAGGTCGGATATTCAGGCGGAGCGGCCGGGACGCCGTTCACGCTTACCAGCAGATAACCAGGTCTAACTCCGTTACGCGCAGCCGCACTATCCTCGAACACATCCAGGAACATCCATCTCTGCGTCTCCGAAATGGTTACCGATCGTAAGGTCGCGCCAATGGCATGCTCCGGTTTAATCGGATTCCTGTTGGAGCGGTAGAAATCTGTATGGCTGGATTTCAGTTCGGCCAAGAGATCGTGAATGCCCAGCTCGAAAGTGCCGTCGTTCTGTGCAACGAGTAACGAAGGGGTACGCTCCTCGAGTTCCTTACTCCACTGTTCCAGATCGACGTTTCCAATATTGACGTGGCGCTGTAGCACCAGGTTTCGAACGCGCGAGACGATCTTTCTTCGAGCTGCCAAGTCAAGCATTTGATTCACTTTTGCACCGGTGATGGGTCGAGTCCCTCCACGGTGAACCCTGCCCAGTAGTAAGGCAGTGCCTTGGTCGGGCCGAAGGTGGTCAACATATCCTTCTTCGCGACCCTTAGTGCGTAGGGCGGGGTTTTCTTTTGAGCCAGTTGTGCATAGAAGCTCTTCATCAGGAAGAGCGTTGAGTTGTCATCAATGGACCACAGAGTCGATGACCGTGCGAGCCCCTGCCAGCAGAAAAGCCCGCGCTAGCGTTTCGATTCCTTCTTCTCCTTGTAATGGCCCGACGGCCGTATCGCAGGCCGACAGCACGACCAGGTCTGCATTCAGCGCTAACTGCACAACTTCAGAAGTCTGGAGAAACCCGTCCTCCCCGCTTACCGGATCGCTCAACAGCACGAGAGCTGCGCGGTCGGGTCGGGCTTCGTTCACAATAGCGTGAACTGCCAAATGAAACATGGAATGATTGGTCGACTCCTTGAAAGCGGCCTCCGTCGCCTTGCTGCCTACCAGTAGTGCATTGCGCCTGTTGGGCAGGGCTGCGACAGCAGCGCGCGCCGCCGAGCTCGGGAGATCAGAAAGACCTGCGTCGCAGTAGCCGCGGGTTGCCGTAGCCTTGCTTCGCCGATGCAAGCGTTGCAAAAATTCTGCCGCCGATCCTGAAGTCCGGACTCCCCATGTTGGAACTCTCTTCGACACTCTTAAGGCCAAGGGCGATCCTTCGGAAATCGTCTGCGTCCATAAGAGCTCCCAGCTGTTCAGCACCCTTGCATCCTACCCGTATCGGGAAGGCCGCAGGAGTCGGCAGCGAACCGCCGCCAGACCGGGTTCGAAGCCGCGTTTTGCAGTGCCGCAAAGCTGCCCTACACTTACCGCGCAGCATGGCTCCTGCGTCTTCCAATTCGGCCATTCCGATCTGTCGGGAGCGTGTAGTAAGTATTCAGCCGCAGGAGAATCTTGCTGGTTTCGTGTTGGCCAATCGGGCGAAGATTCTCTTGCGCGTCTTCTTGCCGGTTACATCGGGATCGGCGACGAGATCACCTTCCCCGTCCCCACCGGGGATACGATTCGCGCAGAAATCTTGATCACCAAGAACTCAGGTTCCGGTCCGAGCCGTTATCTCTACCACGTGCCGATTGGATATGTCGGCCGGCCCAGGCAGGACAAACGAAATCAGCACTTCGTTTCTGCTGAGGTTCAACGTGGAAGCCTTGGCATCGGCTCGATCTTCCTGCCTTGCGAGGTCCTGCGCGAGTACTTCTATCGCTTGCCGAACACAATCGAAAGAGTCGATCATCCCACGCTGTACGAGATCCTGTGTATCCCGGCCAGCGCTTCGCCCTCTGAGCTGCGCGTGGCTTTCAAGCTGCGCGATCTGGAGCTAAGAACGGCGGGCGTGCGGAACAGAGAGCGAGTGGAGCGGGCATTTAACATCGTCGGTCAGCCCGAACTGCGCGCTTGCTATGACGCCCTGCTGGCCGATCCCGAAGCGCCAGCCATATTTCCGTATGGTGGATTTGGCTCTCTTCTCGTGGCTGGTGAGCCTTCGCGTGACGGACAGACGTTCTTTGCACGCCGCATCCTCGCGTTTTTGCCCGACCTCCGGCGCCGACGGTTCCATGTCCCACTACGAAGATGCGATTTCTACGACGACCAGGCGCTGTGCCGCGACATGCGCCGCAAGCTGGAGTTGTGGCTCGACCCCGCCGCCTTGCATACACTCTGGGACCGCACTTGGAACCAGTGGAAGCATCTGTTGGGAACCAAGATCGAGGTCGAAGGCACGTTCGTACAGAGCGGCAAATACCGCAAGCGTCGTGAGCAGTGGGAGCTCGTTACCTGGGAAACTGCGTTGCCGAGCCGGTTGGAGGTCAAACTGCCGCCCGATTTCCATCTGCAACTGGAATCTGCCAAAACTGCCTATCATCGCTTTGGCCAGTATTCGCGGGCTCTGGATCAGATCCGGCTCTGCTTGGAACATCGGGCGGTCGAGCGAGCGGATCTGCAGCGAATGTGCTCCGAGATGCATATGCCCGGTGACTTTGATGTCGCCCAGATCAGCTGGCGCCCTGATTATGACCCGTTCTTCTATCGCCAGCTCTCACGCCGGGCACGCCGGATCTATCTTGTTTCGGGAGGAATACATCTTCGACGTTGAGAAAGCCGTTGTCGTCGAAACCCCTCAGCTTGGCCACGCGACTTACGTCTTCGCCAAGCCCAGGAGACCTGGACAATTTTCTAGCTCTGTACACCAAGATCACGAAGGACGACATTCGGCGAAACCGCAACAATGCAGCCGAGCGGGTGGGCTTTCTGGGGCGGGTGATCCACGGCACCAATCCACGAGCGTGGCTCAAGGAAGTCAGGCAGCGTTTGGGGGAGGGAATTGATTTCGCAACGTCCATGGCGGAGTGAATCACGGACCAATTCGTGCCCACTTTTGTGGCATTTGGATGTAGCGGAGTATTTCTGCGTACCTGCGGTTTTGCCCAGTCAAAGTGTAATCGGTGAAATATTGTTCGGAATAGCCGTGCTCCGAGCACGCAGTCCAGTCGTTCCACAGATGCATGCAAGGATGTTGTTGCAGAACGATTTGAGCAGCGCCTCCCTTCAACCTCATGGCGTCAATTCGCAAGTCAATCCGCCGCGTCTGGGGTCTTGAGTTCATCGGAGCGACGAGGCCATTTGACGGAAACTCGATAGGAGGTTAACAACAGCCGTGGAAAGCACAGTTGCCTCTGGCGTTTCTGTCACGAAGAATATAGTTTCGCCGCCCGCTGACTGCTCTCTCGCGTGTTTGAGCCGACCAGATTAGCCATTGGCGATTTCGATGCCGACGCGATTTTAGCGGGAAGGAGTGTAAATGAATGTCGTGAATTTTCCGGAACTCTTGACGGTTCATGAAATCGCCAAGGCCCTAAAGGTTCCAGTGTCTTGGGTGTATGACCGGACCCGAAAGCGAGGTCTCGAACGCATTCCTCACGTCAAAGTCGGGAAGTATCTGCGCTTTGAGATTCAGGAAGTTTCCAAATGGCTCGGCGAACTTAAGGAGTAAATGCCATTGCTTAGCAAGCGGCCAATCGCTACACTTTTCATCGACGCAGAACCGCCTGAGCGGGCCACGTATGGAGGACGAATGGCCCGAAACAGACGATTCCAGCACGGCTCACTTCTTAAGCGAGGTACGCGAACAAAAGTGTGGGTCGCACGTTGGTGGGAAGATGTCAGCGGACGAGAGGGAAAGCTGGAACGCGTTCGGCGTTCGGAAATCCTCGGCACGGTAGCTGAGATTCCGACTCGGCGCGAGGCGGACCAGATTCTTTCGAATCGGCTGCACGCCATCAACAGCGGTGACTTCCGGCCCCAGTCGAACTGCACCCTTTCAGAGTTTGTGCAACGAAACTGGATGCCAGAGGTGCTGCCCACACTCAAGTATTCGAGCAAGAAGCATTACGAGTACATCGTCAACGTCCATCTGATCCCGGCTTTCGGCGATATGCAACTGCGGCTCATTTCACGTGAATTCATTCAGGGCTTTCTCAGCGGGAAGCTGCGGAGCGGATTGTCGTGGAAGACCGTAAAGCATATTCGCACTACGTTCGGCACAGTGTTGGCTGCAGCTGGGATGCAAGGACTGATTCCGAGCAATCCGGCACGCCAAACCAAGCTCCCGCGTCGTGGGCCGGTCGCAGAAAAGACGCCCATTGCTCCCGAAAAGATCAGGCAGTTACTAGAAGCTCTTCCGGAGCCTTCGCGGTCGCTGGCCTGGCTACTCGCCTTGACCGGGCTACGCGTCGGCGAATTGCTTGCTCTTCGTTGGCGGGACATTGATCTTGCCCTCGGCTGCCTTCGAGTGAGGCAGACCGTTTATGAGGGCAGGTTCGATGATCCTAAGACTAGGAGGAGCAAGAGAACGGTGCCACTGGGCGCGAAGGGAGTCGAGATACTGTCGGCATTCAAGCCGCGGTGTAGCGATCCTGAAGCGCTGGTGTTTGCGACCAGGCGTGGCACGCCTTTCAGCCGAAGAAATCTTCTCAATCGTCAGCTTGCGCCAACGTGCGAGAAGCTCGGCATCGAGGGTGTGACTTGGCATTGGCTGCGCCATGCGAACGCGACGCTGCTCGATGCGGTCGGGACGCCGTTGGGAACGGTGCAGGCCCTCCTGGGGCACTCTTCCGCAGAGGTCACACGGGAGATCTATTTGCACTCGGTGCCAGCTGATGCGCGCAGCGCGGTAGAAAAGGTCGAGGAACTTCTGATTGGACCCAAATGGACCCAAGTTGCAGAAGCGACCAAAGTGACGAGTACTCTAATTCATTGATTCCGTGGGATTAGTTGGTCGGGGAGAGAGGATTTGAACCTCCGACCCCCTGGTCCCGAACCAGGTGCTCTACCAGGCTGAGCCACTCCCCGACACTTTTTTTACTGTCCGTCGTTGCCTCGGGGCAACACGACGCGCGGCTCACTGGCGTGAGCTTCACAGGAGCGCGCCAACCCGCAGTATAACAGAGTCATAGCCCGTTCATCGGAGTCGTTGGCGACATTCAGTTGGGCATTTCACTGCCAAAACCGTAAACTCATTCTGCTATCGAGGTCCCGACTTGGCGACAGTTTTGCTCGCACGGCAGTTGTTCACCCCGCTGGATGCGATCGAAGACGCAGCGCTGGTGATGGAAGACGGCATCATCTCGGCCGTCGGCGCCAGGGCCGGAGTCCGCGTCCCTGCCAACGCGCGTGTTCTGGACTTCGGCGACGCGATTCTGGCCCCCGGATTGATCGACATTCACATCCATGGCGGCGCGGGGCACGACGTCATGGAAGGCTCCGACGAGAGCCTAGCCGCGATCGAACGGCTGATGACGACACATGGCGTCACCAGCTACTGTCCGACGACGGTGACCGCGCCCGTCGATGTGACCCTGCGCTCACTGGACGCTCTGGCAAACGCGGTGGAGCGGGCGGCGAACAACAATGGCGATGGCACGCGAGCGCGGCCCCTGGGAGTGCACTTCGAAGGGCCGTTTCTTAGTCATGCCAAGCGCGGAGTTCACCCCCCGAACTTGCTTCAGCCGGCATCGCGCGAGTTGTTCGACCGCATGTGGCAGGCGGCTGGCGGGCGCGTCAGCGTGTTGACCATCGCTCCCGAAATCGAAGGCGCGATCGACTTGATCGGCGAAGCTAGCCGACGGGGCGTGTGTGTCAGTCTCGGGCACTCCGATGCCGAGTTGCCTCAGGCGAGAATGGCGATCCAGGCGGGTGCGCGCCATGCGACTCACACATTCAATGCGATGCGCGCGCTGGACCACCGTGATCCCGGGCTGCTCGGCGCGGTGCTGACCGACCGTGCCATGACTGCTGACATCATTGTGGATGGCATCCATGTCGATCCTGTGATGGTCGATCTGTTCCTGCGAGCCAAGGGAGTCGAAGGCGCAGTGCTTATCACTGACGCCATCAGCGCGACCGGCATGCCCGACGGAACCTATATGCTCGGGGGCTTTGCAGTCCAGGTGCACAATGGACGCTGCGAGTTCGATGGCAGGCTGGCCGGAAGCGTTCTGACGCTCGATCGCGCCGTGCGTAATATGATGCAATTCACCGGCACGAGTCTTCAGGACGCCATTCGCATGGCGACGGCCAGTCCGGCGAAGGTGCTTGGCATCGCCAAGCGCAAAGGCAATTTGTCCGTCGGAGCCGATGCCGACATCGCAGTATTCACCCCCGCAGGCGAAGTTGTGCGAACCATCATTGGCGGCATCGTGAACTGACGCGCGCTTCTCCATTTAGATCACTCCCACGCCGTCCCACATCACCTGCGCAAGTGACTGCAGTCACTGCTCTTCGCGACGAGAAGCGCGAAGGTCTTAAGGGAGAGCTACATGCTCTGTTGGTTTTCGCGGCAGGAAGGGCTACGAACTTCGCATACCCGTGCGAAGAGCGATCCTTGGTGGCCAGCCGTGATGACGTTGTTGGCCTTGTTGAGTGTCCCCGATCTGCTCACCGCCGCTCCCGCCGAAACTTCCTTCCAGCCCGGTGCCGGCTTTCTCGTCGGCTTCGCCCTTGGAGCTTCGTTGCTGGTTATCGTGGCCGTCCCGGCACGCGTTCGTATGAAGGCAGCAAGGCGGGAACTACAGAAAACTCGGGAACTGGCAGACCATCGCGAATACGAACGGAATCTGGCACAGCAGGAATTGGTGCGACGGCTGGAAGAAGAGCGTGAGTTGGCGAAGGAGAAGATGCAGTTCGACTCCCAACTGGCGGAGTACGAGAAATATGCCTCGCTCGCCCAACTCGCATTGGGAGCAGCGCACGAGATCAATAACCCGCTGCTGGGAATCCTGTCGCACTTGGAACTGGAATGGAAGGACGCGTCCGGCGAGCAACGCACCGAGATTGAGCAGTGCATCGAGGGCGCGAAGCGAATTTCTTCAGCGGTGCGAGGCCTGCTGGACTATGCGCGACCGGGGCCGCTGGTGCTGGGCAAGGTCAGCCTGTTCAAGCTGGTCGCCGAGACGCTAAAGTTTGTCGAGCACCAGCCCATGTTCCGGCACATTGAACTCGACAACCGCGTCCCTCTCGACCTGCCTGCGATCGCCGCCGACGTCAACCAGTTGTCCCAGATCCTGATGAACCTGCTCTTGAACGCGGCGCAAGCTACGCCTGCGGGCGGCAGCATCACCATCTCGGCGGCCAAGGAACAGTCCACCGACATCATCGAACTACGAGTCTGCGACTCGGGATGCGGAATTCCCTCTGACATTCTTCCTCACGTCTTCGAGCCTTTCTTCACTACTAAGCGCGGCAGGGGCACGGGCCTGGGCCTCAGCATCAGCCAGAGCTACATTCGCAGCCACGGAGGCGACATCCAGGTTGAAAGTACTCCCGGAGGAGGCACCGCGGTTCGAGTGACTCTGCCGGTTCACCAGTTCGGCAAAGCTGCGACGGAGTACCAGGAGGTCATCGCCTAGGCCATGCCACATTCCGTCCTGATCGTGGATGACGAGGCGTTGACTTTGCGCACCCTCGGGCGTGCGCTCGGCGACGAAGGTTTCGAAGTCTTTCTAGCCATGGGCGGTGAAGAGGCGCTCAAGATCTTTGCTGACGAGAGGCCCGATTTTGCGTTGCTCGATGTAGTGCTGCCCGGCATGAACGGCATCGAAGTTCTGCGCCAGGCGAAGGTCGCCTCGCCCTCCACCGTTATCCTCATGATGAGCGCCTACCACATGGTCGATCGTGCCGTGGAGGCGATGAAACTCGGCGCCTATGACTACCTCATCAAACCCTTTCACGTCGCCGACATGGTGAACACGCTGCAACGCGCCGCTGAGATGCTGGCTCTGCGGGTGCGCGTGCACGATACCGTGCAAAGTGCCAAGGGACTCTACGACTTCGGACGCGTCGTGACCATGAGCCCGGCCATGAGCGAAGTGCTCCAGATGGCCCGCCGTGCCGCTGACAGCGAGCGCACCACCATTTTGATTCAGGGCGAGAGCGGCACCGGCAAAGAAGTGCTGGCGAAGGCGATCCACTACAACAGTCCTCGCGCTCAGATGCCACTGATCAGCCTCAATTGCGCCGCTCTTCCCGATACGCTTCTGGAGAGCGAGTTATTCGGCTACGAACCGGGAGCATTTACCGACGCGCGCCGCCGCAAAGAAGGCCTCATCGAGAAAGCCACCGGCGGAACCCTCTTCCTCGATGAGATTGGCAATACTTCGCCCAGCTTGCAAGCCAAACTGCTGCGCGTCCTGGAAGAGGGTACATTCATGCGATTGGGTGGGACCAAGCTCATTCAGGCCAACGTCCGGATCATTGCCGCCACCAACACGTTGTTGAAAGACGCCGTCGCAAAAGGCGAGTTTCGCGAGGACCTCTACTACCGGCTCAACGTTTTGCCGTTGTTCATCCCACCGCTTCGGGAGCGCAAAGAAGACGTTGTGCCGCTCGCACTCGACTTCATGGGGCAGTTCAACAAGGAATTGAAAAAGAACTTCGTGGGGTTCACGCCGACGGCGGCGGAGCTACTAAAAGATTACCCGTGGCCGGGCAATATCCGTGAGTTGCGCAACGTGATCGAGCGGACCATGATCCTCTGCAAGGAGACGGAGATCGATGCTGCTGACCTGCCCGAAGAGGTGCGCGATCATCACGCCGCGGCACCCCAGCTCGAGCCGCTCTCGGCCTACGATCTCTCCCCGACCGGCGACCAGTTTGTCACTTTAGACGAATTGGAAGACCGCTACATCCAGGACGTCCTGAACGCCACCGGACAGAACAAAACCCACGCCGCGCGCATTCTCGGTATCCACCCCACCTCGCTGATGCGCCGGCTGAGGAAGCTTCAGGAAGTCAGCTAGCAGCGTCGGCGCTACTGCAAAACGCATGACCGCCGCTGCGAAATGCAGTGGTTTCCCGTTTTGACTCCAACCCACAAAAACTAACCTCTTTCTTATCAACGGACCCGCGGCCATGAACATTTGCACTCAACGTGCATGTGCAAGGACGGAGCACGAGACCATGAATCTCGCTGAATTCACGTCAAACGGTACCAGCCCAACCAGACAAATCGGATCGCATCTGTGCTCTATTCCTCATTCCTGGCCTGGTGGGTTTGCGGTTGTCCGCTAGCAAGGAGGCGCCATGTCGATCTTGTTTGTCCTGCTTACCTTCCTCTTGATTCTTTCCATCATGTATTTTCGCCGGCCCGAAGCACCCGTGACTGCGGTGCAAGCGGCGCCATTTCAGAAGGTGGGTGTGCCGAAAATGATGAAAGCTGCGGGGCTCGAAGTTCCTGAGAACTACAGCTTCCATCCCGGACACACCTGGGTACACGACGAGGGACGCCAGAACGCGCGTGTCGGCATCGACGATTTCGCTGGGAACCTCTTCGGCCACGTCGATTCCGTCGAACTCGCCGATCTGAACCGCTGGGTCCGCCAGGGTCAAAAACTGTGCAGGGTGAAGCATGGCGACAGGAGCGTTGACCTGCTCTCGCCGGTCGAAGGAGTGCTCGTCTCGGTCAACCACGAAGTGCTGAAGAATCCCAACCTGATCACGGAAGACCCCTATAAGGATGGCTGGCTCTGCGTGGTGAAGGCGCCTGAGCTGGCGACCAACACCAAGAACTTGTTGCAGGGACCGATCGTCCCCGCCTGGATGCAGAACAGCATTGCCCGTCTCGGCGGCATGATGCAGCAACTCAGTCCGGCTTTGGCGCAAGACGGCGGCCTCCCCATCAAGGGTTTGCTTTTTCAGGTCGATGCCAGCGTGCAGCAGAAGCTGGTCAAGGAATTCTTCCTGACCTAGCTCAGAGGGCCGCAAGCGAAAGAGAACAAGGAGAACGCCATGCCAAAACAGAAAGCCATGTTGATCGACATCAAACGCTGCATCGGCTGCGGAAGCTGTGAAACCGCCTGCAAACAGTTGCACGGTTTCAACACGGATCTGGAGCCAACCCTGTCGGACACCGCCTTCACTGTGATTGAGTCCCGCAGCGACAAGTTCATCCGCAAAGTCTGCATGCACTGCAATGATCCGGCCTGCGCTTCGGCCTGCCCGGTGGGGGCGATCAAAAAGACCGCTCTGGGGCCAGTAGTTTACGACGCCGGCAAGTGTATCGGTTGCCGCTATTGCATGATCGCCTGTCCCTACCAGGTGCCGCGCTACCAGTGGAGCAAGCTGGCTCCCTTCGTCAAGAAGTGCGACCTCTGCTTCGATCGAGTGCAAGCCGGCGCACAGCCTGCCTGCACGGAAGGTTGCCCGGTACAAGCCAGCGTCTTCGGCGACCGCGATGAGTTGATCGCTGACGCCTGGAATCGCATACGCACTGACTCGAGTTACGTCCCGCGAATTTACGGCACCACTGAAGCTGGGGGAGGCTCGGTTCTGTTCGTCTCCGATGTGGAGTTCGAAGAGCTAGGATTCAAGCCGCTGCCGACTGGCAATCAGCCGGTGCCAACTCTGACCACCGCTGCCATGGGCGACTCGCCCAAGGTCGTGATCATGGGCGGAACCATTCTGTCGGCCTTGTACTGGATCACTCAGCGCCGCCGCGAAGTCGCTCTCGCCGAAGCCGAAGAAAAAGCCACCCTCAGCCGGATCAAGCAGGAAAGGAGCTAGCCATGATCGCGCGAATTCGTTCCGAAATTACTCTCTGGCGCGTCATCGTAGTCATCATTTTTGTTACCGGCATCTATGCCACGTATCTCCGCTTCTTCGAGGGCTTCCGCGCCAGCACCAATCTCACCGACCAGATGCCCTGGGGACTGTGGGTCGGATTGGGTACGCTCTGTGGCATTGGTCTCTCCGCCGCCGGTTTCGGTATCAGCGCAGCGGTGTACCTGCTGGGCATGGAACGCTACCGCCCCATCCTGCGCGCCTCGGTCCTAATCTCCTTTCTCGGCTACTGTACTGTGATGGTCGGCTATCTCTACGAAATCGGCCTGCCCTGGCGCTTCTGGCATCCCATCGTGATGTGGAACAGCCGCTCCGTCCTCTTCGACGTGTGCGTCTGCATCATGACCTACTTCACTGTATTGACCTTTGAGTTTGCGCCCGCAGTCATCGAGAAGCTGCCCTGGAAAGGGCTGCGCGCCTCAATCCTGCGTTACCATCACAAGATCTTGATCGGAGTGGTGCTGGCTGGAGTACTACTCTCGTCTATGCATCAGTCGTTCCTGGGCGGCCTCTACCTGATCGCCGAAGGCAAGGTTCATCCTCTGTGGTATTCGCCCTATATGCACGCTATCTTCTACATGTCGGCCATTCCCGCCGGGCTGGCTCTCACCGTCATGGCGGTTTACCTGTCGATGCGCTCGCTGAACGTGCGCGTGGACTTCAGCATCCTGAGCGATTGTGGCCGCATGATCCAGATGCTGCTGATCGTCTTCGTCTTTTTCCGTCTGCTTGATCTGGTGGCGAACCACGCCCTGCATTACGCCGTCCAACCCACCAGCGAAGCTGGCTATTTCTGGCTGGAAACCGCAATGTTCATGGTCATTCCGATTGCGCTGCTCAGCTTCGACCGGGTGCTCAATCGTCCCGAGGGCTTGTACTGGACCTGCGCCATCGTAGTGGCTGGATTCATCGTCAACCGGCTCAACGTGTCCATCAACGCCTTGCAGACCGCGATGGGGACACACTACGTTCCCAAGTGGACGGAGCTAGCCTCCAGCGTGCTCGTCATCGCCGCGGCTGTGATGGCCTTCCGCTATGCGGTCATCTACCTCGACATCCTGCCGAAGGCCAAGCCGCAACTTCCCGCGCGCTGGATGTCGAACAACGGATGGGCCGCCCAAGCCTGAGATCGATCAGATTCGCAGGTGCCCGCTCAAGCTGCCTGGCTTGAGTGGGCCTTTTGCTTGGATAGTGGCCGCGACCGGCGCCTGCTCCACGGTACTGTCGGCCTCCGCCCTACGACAGAGCATTGAGGAGCCGAGTCACCGAGCCTGAGTCTATCGAGGTTGTCACCGGCAGCCCCTTGCTCTTTTGGAATTGCGCCAATGCGTCCAGCGTCATCCTGCCTGGAACCCCGTCAATCGGCCTTTCGCTAGCGAGTGTGTCAATGCTCTCCCGGCCGCACAACCAGCACCCCGATTCCCGATGGCGCGCTTTGCGAGCGGTACACTCGTTCGGTCGCGGGCTTGAAATCCGAAGGCTTGGCGTCAGGAATGTTGACGAACGTCTGCGGATTCAGGTCCGCCAGCGGGAACCACGAGCTCTGCAGCTGCACCATGATGCGATGTCCGCGGCGGAAGGTGTGGTTGATGTCGGGCATCTCGAAGCTGATCTCTTCCATCTTGCCGGGCACAAACGGCTCCGGCTTTTCGAAGCTCTTGCGGAACTTCCCCCGCATGGGCTCGCCCCGTACCAGTTGCTGGAAGCCGGCCATCTTCACGACCGGCGGGCTCACGTCCGTGCGCCGCGGCTCGGGCTTACCAGCATCCGGCTCCGGATAATATGAAGGATAGACATCGATGAGCTTCACCACCCAGTCGGAATCCGTGCCGCTGGTGGACACGAAGAGCTTTGGCGACACCGGTCCGGCGATCGTGATGTCTTCCTGTAAGTCCTCAGTCTGATAGACCAGCACGTCGGTGCGTGTAGCGGCGAAGCGCTGGTCGGAGTCCATGTATTCCTGGGGAACGCCAACCGCGGTGTAGCCGATAAACGGCACCGGCTTCGCCGGGTCGCTCACGTACTCGTCGAATGTCTCGCCCGCCGACGTTGGCGGCTCGAACGTCAGGCGTCCCTTATCGTTCAGGTACAGCGTCTTCGACCCTGTATTTCTCGGAGGCCATGCGTCGTACTGCCGCCACACATTGGTTCCGGTCTCGAAGACGTAGGCCTTGGGCAGCTTCGCCGCACCGTCGCCCTTCAGATAGGCTTCGAAGAACGGAAACTGAATCTTCTCGCGAAAGTAGTCGCCGGTGTCGGAGGCGAAGTCCACAAATCCCAGGCGACGCCCTTCGTAGCGTGACCATCCGCCATGCACCCACGGTCCTTCGACCAGCGCATTGAAGATGCCCGGATTGTTCTGGTCGATGGCATGAAAGGTGCGTACCGGCCCGGCGAGATCTTCAGCGTCAAACCATCCACCCACCGTCAACACTGCGCAGTGGATGTTCTTCATGTGCTGCGACAGGTTCCGCGCCTTCCAGTAATCGTCGTAGGTGTTGTGCTGCGACTGGTCGTTCCACAGGAAACTCTGCCCATGAAAGTACAGCGCATTCGCATTCGACAGCGGCCCCATCGCGCGGAAGAAGTCATATCCACTGGACGTCCCATAGTCGAAAGGTTGCTGATCTTTCGGTGGCAGCGCAGGATTGTTCTGCGGTTTGAACATACTGTAGAAGCGGAAGTTGGCCGCCAGCATGAAGGCCCCGCCGTGGTAGGCATCGTCACCCATGAACAGGTCGGTCATGGGAGCCTGCGGCGATGCCGCTTTCAGCGCGGGGTGTGAGTCGATGATGCTGGCCGACGTAAAGAAGCCCGGATAGGAGATCCCCCAGATGCCAACCCGCCCATTGTTGTTGGGGACGTTTTTCAGCAGCCACTCGATGGTGTCATAGGTGTCAGTGCTGTCGTCCACATCGTTGTTCGACGTCTTGTGGTCGATGTGCGGCCGCATCTCGAGAAATGTGCCCTCTGACATGTTCCGCCCGCGCACATCCTGATAGACAAAGATGTATCCCGACTTCTCGAACTCTTCCGACGGCCCGATGGATGTCTTGTAATTGTCAACGCCATACGGAGCAACGCTGTAGGGAGTGCGGTCCATCAGAAATGGATAGCTGTGCGACGCGTCCTTGGGCACGTAGATCGCGGTGAACAGCTTCTTTCCATCGCGCATGGGAATGGCGTACTCGTACTTGGTGTAGTGTTCGCGCACATCGAACTTCGGCGGAGCTTCGGGGTTGGCCTGAGCAGAGGCCTGCGACAGCGCGATGGCGGCGAATACGGCGATGATCGAAGAGAGCCTGCGAACCATTCCCTTGGTCCTCGAATGGATTGTGTCGATAAACTTCCGGCCCGGTCATTGCAGAATGGAACTCCCAGGTTCGCGTTGTCCAACCACGGCATCGCGAACCTGGGGGCGCTCGATCCTGTAATCGAAAAGTCTACTGCGCGGTAAAGGCGACGTACTTCTTTCCGAGATAGAGCTTCACCGTCGCGCCGTCCAGAACGATCTTCAGAGGCTGGGGACGCGCCAGTTTTTCATCGGTCACAATGTCGGCGACCAACAGCTCATCCCCGGCAACATTCAGGATGTGAAACTTCCCATCAGCGGCATAACCCATGCCGTACTGACCGGGTTCCAGAGTGCTGCTGCCGAATGCGAGCTTTTTTTCCGTAATGAACATACCGTTGTATTTCGCTTTGACATCGGACGAATACCCTGACGTATCGACCAATCCAACGACGACGTAGAAGTCGTCGGGATAGTGAATGGCAGAAGAGTTGCGTAACTGAGTCGTCGCGCTCAGGCCTCGGAAAAAGTAGCTGTCGGGCACGACCTTCTTCAAGTCTGCTCCCGACACGATCGCCGGCGCCGCAGGCGTGCCCTGGCCTACAGCCGACAAAGTAAGAATCAGAACGAATGCTGCAATCAAGATCTTGCGAAACATACCCCTCCTTTGAGATTTCAGAGTGTGACGCTCGAATCCCGGCGCCCCAGCCTGTCAGTGAAAATCCAGCTATATGGTAACGGGAGAAAGTTTACACCCGGGACACACTGCCGAAATGCTAGTTCCGGCGTATCTGCCGTGAAGACGTACCGGACACAGGCTATGGCGTCCGCCGCGGTGGCGGATTTCGGTGTACCATTTATGCACTCAGGCCGTTGTGGGGTACGCCGTAGCAATCCAAGGAGACGCGCATTGAAGGTACTCCTGCTCGCCATGCCCGATTCGTTCGAGCACATGCCCACCGTGGCCGTGCGCATGCCCAACGGAGGCCTCACCTCGCTGGCGGGCAACGTCGATTCCCACCACAAAGTCGCCGTCGCCGACCTCATTCTTGTGCAAGACAGTGTCCGCTCGACCATCGAGCGGCTGATGCGCGAACTCGATCCCGATGTCGTCGGCCTCTCGGTCATGACCTTCCAGCGCAAGACGGCCTTTCGCGTGATCGAACTGGTGCGTTCGCTCAAGCCCGGAGTTCGCGTCGTGGTGGGCGGCTACGATCCCAGTCTCGCCTCCGACGCCTACCGCCAGGACGGAACTGGCATCGACTTCATCGTGCGTGGCGAAGGCGAACTGACCTTTCGCGAATTGCTGCGTGCCCTTGAGAATGGACAGGGCCTGCAGAACATTGCCGGCCTCACCTGGCGTGACGGCGCAACCTGGCGCGAGAACGTTGCGCGGCCCGTACACAGCCTGGAGGGCGACGAAATCAAGCTGCCCAATCGTAGAGCGCGCGTGCTCGGCGGCTACACCATGCTCGGACGCCCGGTCGACGTCGTCGAGACCTCGCGCGGCTGCACCTTCGATTGCGGCTTCTGCTCGATCATCGAGATGCGCGGCCGCAATTTTCATACCTACTCCTTCGACCGCGTGCTCGCCGACATTCGCGACGCCCGGGACAACGGGGCTCGCGCGATCTTCCTGGTTGACGACAACATCTCTCTTAACATCAAACGCTTCGAAGCGCTTTGCCAGGCCATCATCGACGCGGGACTCAACGACATTGCCTACACCGTCCAAGCGATGACCTCACCCATCGCCATGCACGGCGAGACCCTCGCACCACTGATGCAAAAGGCGGGCTTCCGTTACGTCTTTCTGGGGATCGAGAACATCCTCGAAGACGACCTCGTCTACCTGAAGGCCTCCGCCAAGAATTCATTTCGCGAAGACGGCAGGCGTACCGGTAACGCCAGCATCCGCGCCATCGACATTCTGCACAAGCACAAGATGTATGTCGTGGGTGGACTGATCGTCGGCAATCCCGATGACACCCTCGACTCCATCCGCACCAACCTCGACTTCGCGCGCAAGTACGTCGATTGGCCTTACATCCAGCATCCCACACCCTATCCCGGCACTCCCATGACCAAGGACTTTCGCGATCGCAACCTCATCAAGATCGAGCGGCTGGAAGAATACGATGGCACCACTGCTGTGGTCGCGACCGAACACCTCGCTCCGGAAGAAATCGAGTACGAACGTTGGCGACGCGAACGCTGGATGAAGACCGCGCACATACCCGCCGTCATCGCCAAGGAACCGTGGTTTGTTCTCAAGAACTGGCCGCGGATGCTGATGCACACTTTCCGCGGCAGCAGCCTGCGCTCGGCGCTCGGTCTCGAAAACGATCGTAGGGTCTTCGAGCGCTATCGCGCCATTCGCGCGCAAGAGCGCGTGTACCTCTAACAATTCTTATAGGCCACTATTTAGAATCAATAGGTTAGGGGAAAATTGTTCGCAAGCGATTGATTCTTAAGTAATTTACGCGTATCCATTTGAGCGCGTGTGACTTAGTGGCGAAATTGAGGGGTTTGGGGCCAGATTTTTGTCATACTTTACATACTTGTATGTATCCTGGTTGTCATACTTTACATACTCTACATACCAATTTTGGGCTGGCCTGGAAGTGCGGAAAACAGCCGTAAGTCGCGCTGTGCATTTGTGAATTGTCAAAGAGCAATTTCTTCCGCGCAGTGGGCACGGTTTAGCAGGGACACAAATCCCTTGCCTCACAGACCGGTTGTAGCGCGAGCTAAAGGGATGCGCCACAAGAATGGGGCGGGCGAAAAAACTTCGGTAACCGAATCGTCCCGAAATGGGAATTCGAGTTTTTTCACCACAGAGAACACAGAGGACACTGAGAAAGACAAAGGAAAAAGCGGCCGGGGATTTTCGCGGCTCTAACTTATGATAAGGGCTGTTATAGACAGCAATCCGATTCATCCAGAATTCGCTCATTTCTAGCGGACAACAGCGGTAGCATTTGCAGAAGCAGAAGAGGGACATTTGGAGGGAGTGATGTGTAAGCGGCCTGGGTGTTCGTTCCTTTCAGCATTCTTGTTACTCCTAACCGGTGTGTCTGCCGGCCAAGTCGTGCAGTTCGCTCCGTGCAAGTTTGGCAAGGCCGTCCTGGTGGGGAGAGCAGAAGGCATTTCAGTCATGCGAATCTCCATCGTTGAAGCTTCGGGTGAAATCGGGGCGAGTGTTTTCGTTCCCGATGGCGAAGCGCCGCTACCCGGAATCCTTTTCACCCATTCCGCCATTCGCGGAAGTAATGTTCAAACAAGCCTTCTACGATTCGCGCAGGGAATGGCCCGGGCTGGAGCAGCCTCCGTCGTTATCGATGGCGATCTCCAGTGGGAGCAACCGAATGATAATAACAACCGCTCCCCGCACGTGTTAGCTTGCGCGGGACAATGGCTTCTCCAGCACGTGAGTCTGGACAGTGCAAGGCTAGTGGTGGCTGGTCCGAGTCATTGGGGCGGTGGCGATACACCATGGTGCTTGCCGGGTGAGAGACCTTGTTGGCATCCTCACGGCTGGATAAATTTCGGACAGGCTTCCCCCGCGGAGCTAGTCAACACAGATCGCATGCTCACGGCGAAGGGACAGTGGGAATTGGCTCAACACGCCTCAAAGTGGATAAAGCTACGAACGCTAAAGCCAGAATTGTTCGCCGTGAGCACAACAGGAGGCGAATAACTGTTGGTAAATCGCCATTTCATTGGTAATCAGGCCTTGCCAGTGTTCAGGATAGGGGGTCACGGCGCAGCCAAAGCTGCGGGAGTCGTGTTTCTCTCGCAAAACGGGAGTCTTCTCGCCAGATGTTCAGTGGAGGCCGCTGCCGCCGGCCGCTTCCTTCTGCGTAATTGCCGTCCTGACCTGAGCCAGGGGTGCGTGGGAGTCGAAGGTAATCGTCCCACTTGCGTCGCGCGAAATTCCAAGCTGCCTCCATAAGGCCGCCAGATCCACGGGACTCGGCTTGTCCGCCATCTCGCGATACAGATCCGTCAACACGGTCGTTCCCGTCGCCTTGTCACCCACCGCAAATGCGCGTTCGATGTCCCAATCCTGCGTGATGATTCCTCCGGCCGTAAGAATCCCGCGCAAGGCATCCTGAAGTCCTTTCTGGTTGTGCGTTTGCTGCGCGGATGCGGACATCAGCCATCAGGCAGAACATGGCGCCTCCCCAATAGGTCCGTCCCCATGTCGGGGTGTGGTCCAGTCCCTCGTCGCCCGCGTCGGGCTCGCCCTGCGGCATATCGCGGGCGACGTCGTGCCACATGCGCTCGGCGGAAAGCTGCCCAGCCTGCACCCGAGCGATTGGTTCCACATAGACTGATATCCCTTCCTCGATCCAGTGATGGCTTCTGTCCATGGACGGAAAGGCCAGGTGAATCATCTCGTGGGTGAGCATCCAATCGTCGTTCAGTTGCGCGGCCGTAGTATCAGCTCCCACTGAAATGGTGATGTAGCCTCCCTTAGTGGGATAGGTGACTCCGCTGTGCACGCCCGGTCCTCCCCGGACGCGAATGTCCAGGCTTAGGTGACGCACTGGGAACGTGCCGTAGTAGGTGCACACCGCGTCTCCGGCGCGCTGGGCCCAATTCAGCAGGTTGTCGCGGGTGACGTTGCTGGTATCGCCGAAGAAGTGAACGTCGATCGCGGAACCGCAAACGCTCATGGAAGCATTCGGACTGACCGTCTGCTCACGCGCAGAAGCAAGCCATGCCAGCGCACCAATGAAACAAACTACCAGAACCAAGATCAAGGATTTGCGCTGGAAATGCCGGGTCGAAAACTTCTGACGAAACTGCATGTGTCTTGAATCCTAGCGTACGACGGCACCCCGTGTCGCGCAGCAGTCGCTTCACGAAGTGCGGCGCAGCCAGTAGCGTTCGATGAGGTAGTCCAGCGAAAACCGACCCGAGCCAAAGATCAGTACGACGAGCGAAGCCATCAGAAAGGTAAAGGGCGTAGCGGCATAGAAGTCTCCAGGATTGGAAAAG
The DNA here is from genome assembly GCA_963758255.1 of uncultured Acidobacteriaceae bacterium. Taxonomy (GTDB): domain Bacteria; phylum Acidobacteriota; class Terriglobia; order Terriglobales; family Acidobacteriaceae; genus DASRAA01. Next base: position 87,331 of record CAVWUX010000007.1, on the reverse strand, counting down.
ATCGACATCAGCGCTTCGCGATCGGCCGTAACATAGGCCACGATCATGTCGATGGTGAGCGGCAGCGCGATCAAGCGGCCGCCCAGCCCAAGCAGCAGGAGAATTCCGCCGGCGAACTCCAGGCCGCTCACAAAGTACGCGTTTAGCGCTGGCGCTGGAATCCCCAGGCTGGTGAAGAACTCAACTACATGGGGCAAGTTGTGGAGCTTACCCCATCCGGTCTGGCAAAACTGCCAGCCCCAGTACACCCGCACAAACAGCAGAAACACAGATTGCAGGGAATTCGCCCCGCCGGCAAAAACCTCGTAGGCTCTTTGCAGTTTGCGGGGTTGCATGGCCATGATGCCGTCCTAATTTGCTCTGCAGAACCAGCCGAGAGAAGACCACAACGCGAACCACGCCTGCAGGTTTTCTGCAGCTACCTCACCGGAACGGCTGCCCCAATCGACCCTTTCGACCGCTTCCGAGAGACGTTTCCCATCGCGTAAGGCACAGAGGATGCCGAACGCCTCCGCGTCGATCCGCTTGAAGTAAACCGAATTGTCGGCGCGATGAACCGCCAGAAAAATCCTCTCGGGTTTCGGTAGCACGCGCCTGCGAACGCGCCGGCGTTGCGGGTGGTCTCCAACTGCATTGCTGACGATGTCGAACTCGCGCTCCTGATCGCGAATCCCCAGCAGCATCTCGTCCACCGGATAACGCAAATCCAGCAGTCGAATGTAGGGCTGCAACTCAAATTGAGGATCAGGGCCCATCGCCGCCAAGTCGGCTTCCGTCAGCTTTGGCTTCGAGGCTTCGTCGAAGGCCTCGATCTCGGCCCACTCCAGGCGCACCATGTCGAGGGCGATGTCTTCGACTCCGGCGATGAACTCCGGATGCGAGCGCAGCCACGTGTCCAGGCGCGATCCCAGGTTGCGCAGCGTGAACGACTGCGATGGGCAATCCTGCAGATAGGCAATCGACAGCTTTTCGAACTTGCGGTCGCCGATGATCAGGCGCAGCCCCTCGAAATCTTCCGCCAACGCCGCCAGCACGCGGAACCAATATTGCCGGTTATAAATCTCCAGCCGCTCGAACGAAGTCAGGCGATCATTCGGCTTAATAATTTCCTCGGCGATGCGGCGCAGCGAGCGTCCGTCGCGGGTGCGCTGCCGCATTCCCTCGGAGGCGGTCAGCGGTTGTCGCACCGCGTCAAACATGTTGCGCTGGATGTGGTCGAGGTCCATTACGCAACCACCTTCTCGCGCACATGACGGTTCGCCTTCAGCGCTTCGCCGTGCACTTCATCGAACGACGGAATGCGATCGTCCCATTCCAGCAGCGTCGCCGTCGGTCCGACCAGCTCAATCGCTCGCGCATACAGTTGCCATACCGGATCGATCACCGCATGGTCGTGGGTGTCGAGGATGTACTTCTCGAACTTCGAGTGCCCCGCGATGTGAATCTGCGCGACCCGATCATGGGGGACGCTGTGCAGGTAGTCGTAGGGATCGAAGTTATGATTGCGCGACGAAACGTAGATGTTGTTCACGTCCAGCAGAATTCCGCAGTCAGCGTCTTCCACGACCTCGGTGAGGAATTGCCACTCCGTCATCTCCGAGGCATGGAACTCAGCATAGCTGCTGACGTTTTCGACGACCACCGGGACTTCCAGAAAGTCGCGCGCCTCGCGAATCTTTTGCGCCGTCTTCTTCGCCGCCTCGAAGGTGTAGGGCATGGGAAGCAGATCGTGCGAGTAGGTGCCATCGACGCTGCCCCAGCAGAGATGGTCGCTGAGCCACGGCGTCTTAGTGCGTCGCACCAGCGCTTTCAATCGCCGCAGGTGTTCGCGATTCAGCGGTTCCACCGATCCGAAATACATGGAGACACCGTGCTGCACCACCCGGTACTGCTCCAGAATCTGATCGAGCACGTGAAGGGGGCGACCGCCATCGACCATGAAGTTTTCCGAGATGATTTCGAACCAGTCCACCACCGGCTTGCGCTCGAGGATGTGGTTGTAGTGGGGGATGCGCAGGCCGATTCCTACACCATAATCGGTGAAGCCGTTAAAGCGATTGGCGGGCATGGCGACAGATTCCAGGGTAAAGCAATGAAGAGTGAATCGCGAGGGACGGGCTGGTAGGCTTCGGCCCTCGCGATCAAAGTTGGTTCGAGGTTACTCTGACGGAGGCTTGGAGCCGTCGGTTGCGCAGCCACCGTGGCCCTTGCAACTGTTCTTGCCCTTGCAACCGTTGTCGCCGCTCTTACAGCCGCCCTTGCCTTTACAAGAGTTCTGGCCCTTGCAGGCGTGCTTGTCCTTGTCGAAGGAGGTGGAGAGCTGGCCCAGGTGCGAGCCGCTGGAAAAAGCGTTGTTGGAGGTGGACGACGGGGTCTGTGCCATAGCGGTATTGCCTGCCATGAAACCTGCGAGTGCAGCTCCCATCATGAGTGACTTCATCGATTTCGTCATTGCAGCATTTCTCCTCTACTGGTTTGGTTGGAAGACCTGAATCTCAGATCTCGACTGGTGGCACTAAGCACATTACGTGCGAAGTATTGTGTCGGATTTCCCGCGCTAAGGGAAATGTTTTCTTCAGGAGCCAACTCTCTTTCGAGTAGAGGCACCCCACATGGAAGTGGTGGTTCATGCTCCGGAACCCTGCGTCTCTGGAGAAATCCGTCTGAGGCAGCGTCTGACATCTGAATCCACCCAATGCCGGATAGGACTGTAGAGAACGGGAAAGGTTACGGCCGTGTCGAAAAAATCTTAAGTGGTCGAAAATCGTGAAGTTTCTCTGTGCACCCCTCCTTTGTTTTCATCGGGTTAGCCAGAGATTGCTCGCATCTCGTTGATTTTACTTATAGTTATAGCTATCCAGTTCAGCCATAAGGACTTAGGGGGTCGATTTCAATCGAGCGCCCTAAGTTCTTTGAATGGAAGATTTTACCTATAAGTCTCACGAGCTCAATGTTTTGCGCGGAAAATCGCGCTAACGTCTTGATTCTAACGATTTGAGTGGGGAGGGGGGACCCCTCCGTTACCCCCGCAGAAACACCAAGGCGGTTACATGAAAGCGCCAGTCAGTGCGCCCAAGATGACGAGTTCAGGCGGGCCCTGCTTTCCTCGCCGCTGCCAAGGCCCTGGCGCACCACTTTGGCGATGGAGTCGCGCAGATTCAGTCCGGCGAGATCGGACTCGGTCACCCAGCGTACTTCGCTGACGTCGCTGCCGGCGGTGGCCTCTCCGGCCAAGGGACGGCAGAGGAAGTCGATCAGGACGTAGTGATATTGGGTGCGGCCATCGGGGTCGCTGAAGATACTGTCAAAAACATCGAGGACTTTGCCGGCTTCGACCTGCAGTCCCGTTTCTTCCAGAGCCTCGCGGGCAGCGCCGTCGCGCAGCTTCTCTCCCAACTCCAAGGCGCCGCCGGGGACGGACCATTCTCCCTTGAGCGGCTCGGTGGCGCGGCGTACCAGCAGGGCGCGGCCGCCGCTGACGATGACGGCTCCTACTCCAATGATGGGCCGCTCGGGATAGTCGCGTTTCATGGGTGGGTCACCGAGCGATCCGATGGGAGAAGAAAAGCAGGTCCTTCGACTCCGCACTCGCCCGACCCGCAAAAGAAGCGGGTCGGAAGTACCAGGCGAGCGCTTCGCTCAGGATGACAATTTGTAAAAGGACGGGTCATCCTTACTGGTTAAAGAAGTCGGCTGGGCGCAGGGCGACGACCTTCCAGCCCTTGGGGAGGCGCTTCATCTCGAAGCGCATCTGGGTGCTGCGACGCTGCGGGGTGGGCAGGAGGTCGCGCGGGTCGGCGTCCATGTCGATATCGGCGATGGCGAAGCCACTGTCTTTGTCGGAAACCACCTGTAGAAGCTGATAGCGAAATTTGACGCTGTCGTAACGATGGAAGAAAGCCACCATCTGCTCGCGAAACTGGGAGTAGTCCTTCATGTTCTGAGGGTCGAAGATCTCCAGGACGCGGTCGAGTTCGTGGGTCTCCATGCCAAGCTGGAGGTTGGTGAGCACGTCTCGGACGACCTCTTCGGAGAGGTCGAAGGGCTGTGGGTCGGGTTGGTCGGCAGTGACCGGTGGTTTTTCCTGGGCGAGGAGGGCGGTGGGAAAAGCAAATCCCTCGAGGGCTACAGCCCCCTCAGGACGAACAAGAAAAATGAGGGGCTTGTACGGCATGGCTGAAGCCGTGCCCCTTCAAATCGATTGGAGACAAGTGGCCGTTTAAAGCCTCTGGAGCTGCGTACCCTTGAAGCGGGCTGTTTTCGGCAGCCTGTGCAGTCGGCGAGAACCCGAAACCGGTCAGGCAAAGCCATGCAGCCGCGGTGAGCACTTTCGGGTTACGGAGTCGGGTGAACTCAGGCCGGATTGGAGTCGAACTGCATACGGTTTCCGGCTGTCCCGGAAGAGGCGACTTGTGCATGATACTGTTTTACACTGGTGAGGCACGTCAAATTACCCAGAATGTCATCAGGCGGCCAAAAACGCGATTGGGAAAGGCATACTCCAGCCCCGGCAGCAAGCGCAGGGAAGGCTCGGAAACCGGGCCAAACGTGGCCGGTTGCGGCACAACTTTCGGGATCCGTGAGGGTTACAGGGGATGTGGGCAGCATCGCGTTAGATCGAAGCATACTGCTAGGCGGGCCGGCAGCGGGGACTGCGGAAACGCCGGATATTGCGCGGGAGCCCATGGCTGAGAGTCCAGTTCTGGAGCTGCTCAGCGATGCCGAGGTCATGCTGCGCGTGGCCGCGGGAGACGACGCAGCTTTCGACTACCTGGTCGAGAAGTTTCGGCGTCCGATGAACAGCTTCATGTACCGCATGACGCGGAATCAGGCGGTGGCAGAAGAGCTGGCGCAGGAAGTGTTCTTGCGGGTTTATCGTTCGCGTCAGACGTACGCCGCGAGCGCCAAGTTCACCACCTGGCTGTATCGCATTGCGACCAACCTGGCGGTCAACCACGCACGCGACAACCGGCACGAACGTCCGGAGAACATGGTCAACATCGACGAGCCCGACACGGAAACCGGAATGACGGTGGATGTGGCGGACCGCGGCTTGAACGCTGAACAACTCATTCTGCGGCGGGAGAGGCTAGCCGCGATCCGGCGGGAAGTCGAGGCGCTGCCCGAGCGACAGCGCGCCGCCGTGCTGATGCACAAGTATCAGAACATGGACTACAAGCAGATTGCGGCGGTGCTGAACTTGAGTGAGTCGGCCACGAAGTCATTGTTGTTCCGCGCGTACGAGACGTTGCGGGAGACATTGAAGAAGTTTATATAAGCAGTTGCAGGAAGCAGGGTGCGGTCATGAAGTGCAGGAACATTCGCGAGCAAATGATGGAGGCGGTGCTGAGCGGGCCGGAGCTGCTCACGCCAGCCGTGCAGGAGCATCTGGCCAGTTGCTCAGTGTGCGCTCAGGAAGTCAGGTCGTTGCGGCAGACGATGTCGCTGCTGGAGGAGTGGCAAGCGCCAGAGCCCTCGCCATATTTTTCCGCCCGGGTGCGGGCGCGGGTGCGCGACGAGCGCGCCCACCAGAGCGTGGGATGGCTGGCGTGGGTGCGGCGTCCGGCGGTGATGACTGCAGCGGCCGCGTTGCTGGCCGTCGGAGTTGGACTGCTCGAAGGGGCACACTGGAAAGAGAACCATCAGCAGACACTGGCGGGCAGAAACGTACCGGTGGTGGCGACGGCTAGCGCGGTCACTGACCTGCAGTATCTCGACAACAACGCCGACTTGTTCTCCGACTTTGACGCTCTGGACGACAGCCAGACCGAAACCAATTGAAGACGATGCGCGCCCCGTGCTCCATTTTGATTGCACTGGTGGTGGCCGGCAGCGCCCTGCCGGCGTCGGCCGCGCCGTTCTGGCACAAGCACAGCGTGCCGCGAACGCTAGGAAGTCCAATGCCGCAAGCGAGTGCGCCGGCGCCGGAGAACCTCATCGCGCAGGCACGCCCGGCCGGTGCTGGGCCGCAGTCGTCCGGCAATCCGCAGCTTCACCTTAAAGGCCCCGGTCCTCATAAAGGCGACTGGCTGCGCAAGTATTTTGGACTTCCACCGAGCCAGCAGGAGCAGACGCTGGAGCAGGATCCCTCGTTCCAGGCGCTGCCTCCCGAGAAGCAGCAGCACCTGCTCGACCGGTTGCGCATGTTCAACAGCCTGGCGCCCGAGAAAAAGCAGAAGATCCTCAACCGCATGGAGTTCTACGAGCACCTGCCTCCCGAAAAACAGGCGGAGGCCCACAGCCTGTTCGAGCAGTACCAGAAGCTGCCTGCAGAGCAGAGAAGCCAGGTATCACTGGCCTTTCACAAGATGCGGGACATGTCGCCGGACCAGCGGTCGCAGTACATGGACTCGGACGAGTTCCGCAACGGCTTCAACGATCAGCAGCGCGACCTGCTGCGGGGCATGACCGACTTGTCCGCAGGCGCGGACCAGTAGAATCGGACTTCGGACAGCGGTTTCGCAGTCTTCGGCTGAAATCGGTTAACATCCAAAGTTGCCGCTGATTAAGGGTTGCGCGTTGGCGCCACCCGACTCGGCGAGACCTGGACTTCCCGCAAGGCCCTTGCCAGTGCATGCTGCCTTCGTACTTCCGCGCTTCTACCCCTATCGCGGCGGGTATGAAAACTCGATGCTGGAGATTGCGCGATGCCTGGTGCGCCGCGGGCATCGTGTCACTGTCTTTACCACCGTCGCTGAGGATCTGGAATCGTTCTGGCTGCCGGGTTATAGGACTTTCCCGGCGGAAGCGTTTTGTATTGACGGAGTGGAGGTGCGGCGCTTTCCTATTTGCTACAACCGGGTGCGACGACGGGCCACACGCTTCCTGGGAATGATGCCAAACTGGCGATGGAAGGCGCAGTTCTGGACGCCGGGATTCCGGGTCCTGGGGCTGAATGCCGCGCTGCGAAGTGCCGATGCCGATGTGTTTCATGTTGGCCCATTGCCTTACAACAACTTTATGTATGCCGGTCTGCAGGCGGCTGAGTCGAGGCGAGTGCCGGTGATTGCGACTCCGTGCACACATTTGGGTGAAGCGAAGAGTGATGAGGTGATCAGGCATTATCTTCAGCGTCATCAGATCGCACTGCTGCGGCACTGCGACCGCGTGCTGTGCATGACGGACGTGGAACGCGAGCAACTCAAACAGCGAGGGGTTTCGGCAGACAAACTGGAGACCATTGGCCATGGCATCGATGTGCAACTGGTCACGGGTGGCGACGCGGAACGCATCAGGGGGCAACATGGCATCGACGGCCCGGTGGTGCTTAATCTCGGCGCCAAGGCATTTGAGAAGGGATCGATGACGCTGGTCGAGGCCATGAAGACACTGTGGGGGCGCGGATCGAATGCCTGGCTGGTGATGGCGGGCTCCAGCCTGTCGGCGTTCGATGAATACCTGTCGGCGCAATCGCAGCCGCTTCCCAGACTGGTGAATCTGCCGGCATTCGCGGACGGGGACAAGCGGGAGCTGCTGGCGGCAGCGACCGTGGTGGCGCAGCCTTCGCGGGTGGAGTCGCTGGGGCTGACGCTGCTGGAGGCCTGGGCCAACGGCAAGCCCGTGATCGCGGCCGATATCGAGGTGTCGCGGCAGTTGGTGGAAGCCAGCGGAGCAGGTGTAGTCGTGCCGTTCGGCGACAGTGCGGCGCTGGCTGGCGCGCTGGAACGAATGCTTGGTGATTCGGGGTTGTGCCAGGGAATGGGCTCGAAAGGAAAGAACGCTGCAGCGGCCTACGACGGGCGGATACGATGGCCACGCAATGCCGAGATATTCGAGCAGATGGCTGCGCAACGGCGCCCATAGCGGCGCAGTTATCGAAATTCGGCCAACTGCCCAAGATCGGCACTACAACATCCCCATATGAATTGCATAATTGGTAGAGTCATAGTCAGGCTTCGCCGAGCGCGTTCAACGCGAAGTCGGCTACGTATTGCGGTGCGCAGTAACACCCATCTACTTGCAGCGAAGGAACCATGAACCAACCACAAGATGTTGAACAAATCATGCAGCAGGTCCGCGCCAAGCTTGAACGGCGTCGGTCCGCGACGGCGCAGCCGTCCAATACGCCTCCGCGGAGCGCGCACAAAGACGCGTCGCCAAGTCCGGCAGGGCCGGAGTGCCGGCTCAAGCACGAGTTGCTGACTTACGATCTGTCGCTCCTCAGGACGGAAGTCGAGGGAGCCTTAGAAGGGCAAAAGCTGGTTGGCCAAGTCAATCCGCGCCCCCCCGGGATCCACAACCGAGCCATACAACTTGTGAAACGGGCGATGGCTCGGTCCTTGACCTGGTACACTCGGCCCCTGCATCACTTTCAAAGCGCCGTCATCCGGGGACTGCAGCAAATCGTGGTTGTCTTGAATCAGCACAATAACTCCCTGCAGAAACTGGGCCAGGAAGTCGAGAGCCAGACCTCAAGGATCGAGCAGTTCCGTGAGTCAGCCGTCCGACAAGTGGAGGTCGCTATTTCTGCCGTAGCGGTTTCGGACCAACGAATTACTGCGCTGGGTGCCTCACACTCTGAGCAAGTTGCGGTCATCGCGGCTCAGATTGAGCATTTGCGCGCTGAGCTCGGTCGGTTAGGCAACGAGCTAGGAGTGAACAGATCGGAGGTGGGAGAAGTCAAGTTAGAGCTGGAAGAAGCCAGGATAGACGGCCGTGCCCGCGATCGTGATCTGCGTCGTTACCTTCACGACATTCAAGTTAACCAGCCCGCCTCCTCCGAACGGGGACCTTCTAGGCCCCGCTCCGATTCCGTGCCGACTCTGCCCATGTTCCCCTCCGATCTGGAGCGTGAGTCTGACTTCGACTACTTCCTCTTCGAAGAACGCTATCGCGGGGACGAATCATTGATCACGAGGCGCCAGAACGAATACCTGGAATATTTCCGGGGCCGTCAAAACGTGGTCGACATCGGATGCGGACGCGGCGAATTCCTCGAACTCATGAGAAGCAACGGCATCACTGCAAAGGGAGTGGAACTCGGAACCGATCAGTACCTGCTTTGCCGGGAGAAAAACCTGGACGTCGTACAAGGGGACCTGTTCGAGTTTCTGGAATCGGTGCCGGACGGGACGCTCGGTGGGCTCTTCAGCGCGCAGGTGATTGAACACCTTTCTGCGGGCGATCAGTTGCGTTTCGTGAGACTGGCGCACCAGAAGACCAGCGCCGGCTCCCCCGTGATTTTCGAAACCATTAACGCGCAGTGCGTCTTTGCCGTAATGCGAAATTTCTTCATCGATCCGACACATATTCGGCCGGTACATCCCGAGACCCTGAAGTTCGCCATGGAGTCGGTGCGCTTTCATGGCGTTGAGCTGCGTTTTTCCAGCCCGATGAGCGAGGGGCGGATTCCTCCACTCAAGCTCAATGGCGATAGTCCGCAACTGGCGGAATTCAACCGCGCCATTGAAGGAGTCAACGAACTGTTGTTCGGGTATATGGATTACGCTGCGATCGGATGGCGATAGGACGCTGCAGCGTCGTTCAGTTCGCCCCGTTGCCGTCGGGCGAGCACATCTTCTTGTAGAGCTCGCAGACCTCGGCTGGTGCGCCATCCGCCGCGATCGATCCCTGTTCCAATAGGATGACCCGGTCGCAGTGATCGACGATCTGGGTCATGTTGTGGGAGACAAACAAGATGGTTTTTCCGGCTTCGCGAAAGCCGCGGATGCGAGCGAAGCACTTCTTCTGAAATGGCGCGTCGCCCACACCCAGTATTTCGTCGACGATCAGTATATTGGGGTCCACCTCGGTGGCTACGGCAAAGGCAAGGCGCATGTGCATGCCGGACGAATACTGTTTCACGGGCGCATCGATGAACTCTCCGATTCCAGCGAACTCGATGATGCGCTGCTCGCGTTCCTTCATGGCTTCGCGCGAATAGCCCATCAGCAGGCCGTTCAGAAGAATGTTCTCCCGCCCGGTCAATTCGTTGTGAAACCCGGCGCCCAACTCAATCAAGGGAGCAAGACTGCCATCGACGTAGACGTAACCGGAGTTGGGCCGGTAGACCCCAGCGATGATCTTTAACAAGGTACTCTTTCCAGAACCATTGCGTCCGATCAATCCCATCATCTGGCCGTGGGGAACCTGTAACGACAAGTTCTTGATGGCATCAAAATCATGATAGGTGGCGTTGTGGCGCAAGAAACGCGAGAAGAGTTCGCGCAGCGTATCCGGGCGCTCGTGAATGACACGGAAACGCTGCGTAACATTCTCAAGCCGCACAACCGGTTCATTTGCAGAACTGGGCAAAGGATTTGACTTCGACGACAAATTCGCACTCACTTCCCGGTGAAGCACACCGAAACATGCCGGCGGGTCACGCCATCTTGTAACTCCAGAAGCCCGAATTCGCGACGGCCCGGCATTCCGGCCCGGAGGCGACCCGCTCGCCTTTCAAAATCAAGAGCCCGTCGACGAGATGCACGAGCTCGTTTCGCGGAGAACTAAATACACGCCTCACGGCGTGCCTCCGACGATTGCAGCGGTTACCTCTGCCGCCGGCAAGAAGCCGAGCTCCGCAAGACGTTTTCGCACGCGGTTGCCAATGGTCGCAGGGTGCAGGACATGGGAGACATGTTCCTTCGCCCGTCGCCCCACCTCAATCGCCGCATCGCGATCTCGCTCTATAGAGCGCATCACGTCGGCGGCATAGTCCAGGTCCGGATGTGCCCATTGCTGGCCGATCTTGTAGGGGCCATGGTCGCGATCAATCGTCACCAACTTGTAAGGAACCGGGTAATTCGACTCCGGCGTCATAAAGTCGCGATTTCCGGAATAGTCGGTCGCAATGGTTGGCTTGCCGCATAACATCGCCTCCGCTATCGTGAGCCCGAATCCCTCGGAGCGATGCAGGGAGACGTAACAATCGGCCGCCATCATCAAGCCATGTTTCGCATCCCGTGACAGCACTTCGTCAAGTATCCTCACATTGGCGCTGCCCGCTGCCTGCTGAGTAGATACAACTGATCCAGATGCTCGCGACTGTGCGACGACTTAATCAGAAGCTGTACGTCTCTTCTTGATCCAAAAGCTTTTCTAAACGCTTCTACTAACCCCAGGGGATTCTTGCGCTCAATGAAACTGTGGAAATCGAAGAAATAAAGGAAAACATATGTATCCTCAGGAATTTCAAATCCTTCCGCCGATAGATGGTCTCTGGCTGGTAGTCAACATCCAGGGAGCAGTGAACAGCATGGACGGGTACGGGCGAGCTGGCGGCGATCGACTCCCGGGCAAATTCACTCAGGGTCCATACTTCGTCGACAAAATCAAAAGCTGGCTTCCACTCTTCGGGAAACTGGGAGAGTTCCCATGCCCAATATCCAACATTAAATCTGTTTTCGAAGAAATGTTGCTGCCTGCTGGCAAATCCCGGTAGTTGATCGGCATTCACTGCAATCAGATTTATCGCATATGGATTATCATCAGAGTAAGAATGGGGCAATGTTTCGATATTTCGAGAACCGCCGTCCACGGTAATATTCGCGACATGAGGGATCACAGTAGCTTCCGACAACTCTTAAATTGCTTCTTCCATTTCCCCGTGCCTTTCTCCGAGTTCAGATATCCCAGAACATTCACTCCGAAAGGGGGCGCAACTCGATAACGGTACATCGCGATACTCTGTATTCCTCCTGATCCTCGTCGAGCAGAGTGAACGGGTTACCGAGATGCGCTAAGTCCGGACCAAGGCTCCAGTAATAGCGTCTCGCCTGGGCTGGAATGCGCACTCCGTTGCTGAAGAAATCATGATCGTACTTCCAATGCTTAGTCTGCTTCCAACCTTTTCGGATTAGCAGTTGACGATATTGACGGAACAAATATCTGGCATCTCCAATGTCGGACATACCTCGAAATCGATTTTGATGCTTAGAGACTTTCCTAGGTTCATCAGGGTTATATCCGCTGAAATGAAAAAAGTGAACCGGGGCCCCGTTAACAGAGACTGTTTCATTTTTGACAGTCACATGACGTTCATGTAGGTTCCAGTATGCAATGTTATAGCCGGGATGCCGCCAGATCGTGACCCCATCGAACAATCCCGGCACCAGGTCGATCCACCTTTGGTCAACAAACAGGTTCTTGTCGAAAGCGACAACGCACTCATGGTAAAGCTTGTCGCACCACCAATCGAGCAGCTGTCGAGAGGTGTCACTATCCCGCAATCCCAGGAATCCGAGGTTGTAGGTACCGGCCTGCAGAATGTCGTGATCCGTCGGATGCGCGTTGTCATTAGGCATGGGAGTTGTCAAATGCGGAGTCAAGAGGACATTGGAATCGTCAAGTGCAGTACCGAGGGCCTTCAGGGAGTCCAATATTTGAATATCTGGATCGAGATAGAGCAGCTTGTTGACCGCGCAGCTACGAAAAAGATAACGCAGGAAATATGGCTTTACTGCAGTACTGACCTCGAGGATCGAATACTTAAATAGGAAGCCGTCGAGATTGGGGATCTCCAGGTCTGAGACCAGCACTGTCGTGAACTCCTCGTCTGCCGGCGAAAAGTAACCCTCAGGCGAGTCTAACAACAGCACGTAGAGCGGCAGATTGGGGTGAAACGTGTGCCAGGACGCCGCGAGGACTCGAGCCATGGGCAAGTAGTTCTTGGCTATGATAGAGCAGGCGGCGAATTCAATTACTGGTGGAGTCATGCTGTCATGCTTCGACTTCGATGCATTTCGATCATGCCCGGCTGGCAGGCCGATTGCGTCGCCTTGTTACGGTTTAAGCTCAGTATATCGCAAATTGTTGATTCGAAACACCATGTCCCTGGGATCGCCGGGAGCGACGACCCGATCAGCATCTGAGGAGAGAGTTATCTTCAGGGCTCCGGGAGGTAAGTTGACCAGGGCTTGCCAGTTCGTACCAGAGCTATTGATTTGCAACTTTTGGCGGATTCCAGCGCCTTCGATGGTTAGATTGGACTCTACAGCAGATCCGGTGGCGAAAGTAGCCTGCAACAGTACTTTACGTTCTAGTTTAGCCGAGTTAAGGATATCGATTGCTGCGTGCCGCTGGCACCAGTGCCAATTGTCCGAATCGCTTCCCTCTCTCGGCCAACAGCCGCCCCCCGGCTCGACCACTATCGGATAAAGACGTGCTCCAGATTGTCTTTCTTTTCCGGTGGAACCTGCCGGTTGAGTGAAGCTATTGCATTACTATCCAGAAGAAAGAAAGAGAGCCTCCCGTTTTCGCTTTCGATGGGCCCGCTTCCGAGAAGCGAGCGCAGTTGGGATTCCAGAGCAGCGGCATGATCGGAATAGCCGTAACGGTCGATGTAAACGCCACCAAACCCCGCGGCAACAATCGTAAGTAACATTTGGTCCACTGGTTCGCGGGAAACCGCCGCCAGCCATTTGTCGTCAGCACGTCCTCTCATAGCGCCGTAACTCCAACGCAGAGACTCTGAGTGGAGATATCCTCGCATCTCATCGTAGTCTGTCATTATATGGTTGGGCGGAGACTCGGGAAATGGAACGTATGGCAACTGGAAGATCATGGTATTCGGCGGCACCAACCGTTCGATTTGTTGCACGAAGCGCGCATCTTCCCTAAAATGCCTCTCGACCAAATCCCTGCCCCGCAGCAAACCGCGGGGAACTTCGTCTGGAATCCCAATCAACAAAAGAAGTGAAGGAATAACGACCATACCGACTGCGCGAGAAGATCTGCTGATGTACTTGGCACACAGCTGCTCCAATATGAGCAGCACAGCGGCGAGACTAAAGAAAGATATGTAAACCGACACCCTGTTATAGCCGCGTAGCTGTGGAGACACTACAAAACTAAATACCTGGCTCCAAGTCCGCCAATAGTTCCCAACAATACAGCAAATAAATTAAGAATACTGAGCGAGTAGAGAACGTCGGGGCATTGCCTCAGAAACAAACACACCAGAAGAGACAAAAATCCCGCAGTGCCTACAATTCCCAAGGCGGCGGTATCATTCTCATTGACGAGTATTGCTACGCTGTTGAATTGGCTCTTCCAACGCGCCAAGACGGGGAGCCTATGATTGGTAACAGGCGCAAACATTTGAACCAAGGTCAGGCCATAGATTTCAGACTCCTGTGGGAGTCGCTGAGCTGCAGGGGCACGCCCGTGCTGATGCATATACATGAGATTCGGAAGAATACCCACCCCAAATGACAGAACAAGGACAGCTAGCAAGATCGCCGGTGTCAGGAGACCGCGACGGCTCCGGGCCCGCAACCACCCGAGCAATCCGCCGACCGCCAGCAAGGCAACCCCAAAGAAAGCGTAGTATGGGTTATCCCATCCGATGAAAATGCAAACCAGAAGGGCAATCAGACCATCGCTTGTCATCCAGCGGGGTGAGACGGTCGCAGCTTTGCGCGGCCAATAAAACGACTCGCAACCCGTGCTAACCCACACCGCAACCATCGCCATCAAAGGCACAACATAGTAGAGACTGTATATTAGATGACCTTCATTCCGTAACTGATGGAATGGTATAAAAGCATACAAAACCGAACCTGCAATCGCGAGTCCCGTGGAAACACCGAGGCGGCGCAGTGCATATAGCGAGGTTACAGCAACTAGAGGATAACTGAGAAAATAGAAAAGATTAATTGCAAGGCCAGGGTTGCGAGTGGCTAATTTGATTGCCGCAAGTACGATGAGATGCGTCCACGGTAGGATAGGGAAGTCATAAAGTTCCTGCTGGCCTGGTGCGCCGAGTAAAGGATTTACATAGTAATGCCCGTCCCTCACAAAGATCGTGACCATTTCTTGGGACAGGTTATAGTCCGAGACTATGTCGATTGGAATTGTGAGGTCCGCATGACGCAAGTGCCACGCCGGAATGAGAATAAGGACGCAGAGTACAACGGCAATCACGTACGGTATCGCTGAGTACAGCATGCCCTGAATCCGGGGAGATTCATGGTGCGCTGCCGTTGCTATCGCGTCCCGAGGAGAGTCCAGGTGAGCATCATTCAGTGTCATACGGCAATCCGAATCTTCGCTTAGTATCTTGTGTCCGCTGTAGCGCCGTCAATAAGAACATAGTTGGAAACAGTTGTGCACCAGAGTCAACTAACAGCCTCGCACCCTGCGTCCGCAGTCGAATGCACTCTGGAGTGGCGGAATCAACTGCCACCGGAATGCGCGCTGTGGTTGGCGAGGATCCGTATCGAATCGAGGCGCACTTCCTTCGCGCTCCGTGTTCCCTCTGCAATCAGTACTTCGCCGATCATGCCGTTGAATTGGCGGTCGCCGCCGATCCAATTGCCGATATATACGGGACGGTCAGTGGATGCGATGGGGGCGACTAGAATTGTGCGCGCGATAAGCGCGCCGTTCACATAGAGGGCAGTCTGCCTGCCGTTCACCTGGAGCGAGATGTAGTTTTGGCGGGCAGGCTGCAACGAAAAGTTGCCCGCATACATCCATCCCTTGCCGTTCCCAAGGGCTATTGAGTACTGATTGGTTTCGTCCCCGCGTTGTTCGATGGCGATGCCACGGAAGTCCGCTGCATGATTACTGAAGATGTTGGCATTTGCCACCTGTTCCGTACCGGGAGTGACCAATACGTCGATCGACATCTCGTTGCTAAAAGTTATAGGGGGTTGCTCTATGCCATGGTCTGGCATGTGCCCTATGAAACCTTGGTGCAATATTTCCAAGCCGGGAAGCTGCAATTCGAAATCAGACTTGCTCTTGGCCATTGATACTGTCGAAGTAGAGAGCGGCGGCGACACATCTCCTTGCAAGGAGAATGCGTCGAACGTCCCATCGCGTCGCAAGGAAAGCACCTCCCAGCCGCGCCCCCTTCGTAGTACGCTGCAGTCCTCCGCCCCGGCTCGAAACAGCGACGCAGAGCCCTGTCGTGGCTGAAGAAGTCGTCCCGAGATCGAAGGTTGGGGCTCGGGAATCGATCCCGGCATCCTAAAGTAAGCGGTAACTTTATCCGCGAGCAGGCCGACCATCCTATGGTCTGATTGATAAGCGCCGCTGATGTGCGCCAGAAACACGGCTCCCTTACCGTCCGCGTAATGGCGGATTTGCACAGTGTATACCGGCGCGGCGGGCGGAAACTCGCACTCCTGCTGTCCGGTCTGAAGTTTGCAATCGGCTCCAACTTGTTGAAACGCCGGAACAAGGTCGGTGGATTCCGTCAGTCGGTATACCGACAACCATCGCTGGGTCTTGCCGCTGTACTCATTTGCGTTGTCCCAAATGTGTGTTCCATTAACCAGGAGTATGGCACCGGCGGGCATGTTGTGTAACAGGCCACGCCGCAATGCTTTCTCTGTCAGCACGCGGGGAGTCCAGTAGGCTTCGTTTTCCCAAATGGCCACGACCCAATTGTGCCGGAGGTTTAGAGCGAATAAGCCTGTCCACGCAACCAGCACAACCCCCAGCACCACGCGCCTTCTGCCGGCGGGCACCTGTCTATTGTCAAAAAGCCAAGTTAGAAGCGTCGCCAATAGAAGCGTCAGTCCCAGGCAACTAATATACACAGGAAGATAAGCAGCGCCCCAAGGCATTGCTTGATATTTAGGCGACAGGGAAATCAGTATTTGGGGCAGGGCTAGAAGCGCGGTTCCGACAACTAGCAGATCGACAAGACGCGCCCTCGGAGCGGTTGCCGCAGTCCACGGAAACCTGCGCTCCGCCGAGAGTACTGTAATCATGGCCAGGATCACCAACAAGGGCAGCCCTTGTGCAATGGGAGCAGGCCAGGGGCTGATCTGCGAGAAAAAAATCCGATGCGGGTCGAGCCAATAGTAGGAAAAAGGAACAGCCCCGAAGGTTTGAAGAAGATACGCCTTAATGACCAGTGCGAGATCGTAGTTCGGTGTGTAGGCTGTGGCATGAGGCCCAGCTACCTTCCTTAGAATAATACTGATCGAAGCCAGCCCGGCGGTCACCGCCAGAAAGGGCCAGGAGCCAGCAAGGGAAGCACGAATCGTTCGAGTGCGCGAGAAGGCCACGATGGGAAAGAGCACGCACATCACATACGACGTTTCAAAGATGAGCCCACAGCACAGGAACAGAATGATCGCGATTGCCAATGCGCGGCGATCGCGGCTGTCGAGGAACTCCAGAAACAATGTGAGCGAACTAAACATCAGGAGTGTTAATAGTGGATACTGTGCGCAGAAGCCCAATATTGGATCCCATGTCGGCCGGAACTGGATCACTAGGGGTAGTAAGAGTAGGCAGGCGCTCGGAATGGCGGTCGAACCGGTAAGCTTTCTCAGAAATAGGAAAAATCCAGCCAAACTCGCCAGTACGACGGTTAGCACGAAAAGCTTATACAGTATGACGTTTCGAATCGCGTAAAAAACAGAATACATATAGAAGGAAAGAGGAAATAGTCTGCCCTCGTTGCTGACCCACACGCCTATATAGTGCGCGGTAACGCCCCATAGACTGCGATGAGTCTGAATCATCTCACCGCGGATCTGCGAATTCAGTATGTCGTCGCCACAGTATCCTGTCGTCAACAGAGGGAACAACGCGATGGCATTCAGCAGGAGGAGAGATAAAACCAGACCCAGATGATGCCGATTTAGCTTTGCTTGCATGGTCGAAAGTGAAGTCCAGATATCCGCAAGGGTCAATCGCCGCGCGCAACCCCATGCTAATGAGTGTTGGGGAGCAAGTCCCGAAGATTCTTGCTACCGTACAAAGTTCAAACTATCGGCGAACGGTCCGGGTCCCATTCGGCTGGTGAGCGAGCATTTCGGTTGCGCGCGAGACGATTCCATCCGCACAAACTCCTTGGCTGCCACGCAGTTGGGCCTGTGAGCCGGCAGTCTTGATCGCCCCATTCCCGCTAAACGTATGGGGAAGAAGGGGACGGCCGATGCCGCGTTCTGCAATGACCTCCGCGGTGCGAGTGCCTAGTCCGCCTAGTCCGTGCTCTTCCACAGTGATAATTCCGTTCGTCTCGGCTGCCGCCCGCAGCACGGAGTCAACATCAAACGGCACCAGGCTGGGCATACTCAGCACGCGAACGGAGTTTCCACCGCCGCGTGCAACTTGTCCGCAGCAGCGTTAGGACATCCGCCAACATACCGCCGGTGCTAATGAGTGTGAGGTCGTGGCCGTCCCGCACCGGAAGGGCGCGTCCGATCTGAAAATCGATTGCGGTTTTGTGCAAGACCGGTTCACCTGCCTTGCCAAGCCGGAGGTAGGCGGGACCGGGGATGGGCCATCATGGCGCGAGTGACGGCACGGGCCTCCACCGGATCGCCAGGCGCAAGAACCGTCATGTTCGGCATTACGGACATCACGGCGAGGTCTTCCACGCCGTGATGCGTGTATCCATGGCTCCCGTAGGCCAGGCCACCTCCGACTGAAACAATCTTGACGTTAAGATTGTGATAGCAAATGTCATTGCGAACCTGCTCCAGGCAGCGCATGACCGGGAAGTTGGCAATCGAATAAGTAATCGGGCACTTTCCGGTTAATGCCAGGCCGGCGGCGATACCTGTCATGTTTTGCTCGGCGACGCCGGCGTTCAGGTAACGCTTGGGGAAGCGATCAGAGAATTCCTCCAAAACTGAATACCCCAAGTCGCCGCAAATCAACCAGATCCGTTCGTCGGCTTCGGCGAGTGAGCACAATTCTTTGATAAAAGCGGTTCTCACCCGGCAGCCCCGATCTCGGCCAGCGCCTGTTGTAGCTGCTGGTCGTTCGGGCTGGAATAGTGCCATGAGAGCAGGTCTTCCATGAGCTTGACGCCCTTACCTTTGATGGTATGCGCCACTATTACGCTCGGCTTGCCTGCCTCGAATGGCAAAGAGTCAAAGGCAGTAACCAACTGGGCATAGTCATGACCGTCGATCTCGCGTACTGACCAGCGAAAGGCGCGCAGCTTGTCCACAAGAGGTTCCAGCTCCAAAATATCCCGAGTGCGGCCGAAGCTCTGGATCTTGTTGTAATCCACGATGGCAGACGAGATTGTCGAGTCCGTGTTGTGGGGCGAAAGGAACGACTCCCAGTTAGACCCTTCGTCGAGTTCGCCGTCGCTGAGCAGCACAAAAGTCCGGGAAGGGCAGCCCTTCTCGCTTGGCAGCCAGCGCCATCCCGCAGCCTACAGGGAGACCGTGACCCAGCGAACCGGACGACAGTTCGACTCCGGGTACGCCACTGGTTACGTGTCCAGTTAGTCTTGAACCCATTTCGCAGTAGGTATCCAGCTCCGCAACGGGGAAGTATCCACGTTCCGCGAGGGTGGCGTACAGGATGGCGGCTGCATGACCCTTGCTGAGGATGAGGCGGTCTCGCCCGGGCCAGTCAGGATTTGCGGGGTCGACTCTCAGAACGTGCCAATACAGGCATGCCAGGATGTCAGCCATCGAGAGACAACTCCCGAGGTGCGACGCCCGTGCCCGGTGCACCATCTTGACTGCATGCGCGCGCAATGCTTGACCTCGGAGCAACGCGACCATCCAGCGATTCATTCACGCGTAACTCTCTCCCGGTACCATTCTATCGTTTGCCGAAGTCCCTGTTGGAGGCTGGTCGCTGGTCGCCAGCCGGTCGCCTGGGAGAGGCGAGTGATATCGGCTTCCAGGTGCATGACTTGGTCATCGCGGTAGGGGACTTCCCCAAATCCGATCGGCAAACCAGGGTCAATCATGTCGCGGATCTGTCGACGATGGCGCGAATTGTGGCAGGTGTCCGGAGCCCAGATTGAAAACCCCGCTGATTGGCTGCTCCAGAGCCGAGACAATCGCAGTCGCAGCGTCATCGACGTACAGGTAGTCCCATACCTGCTCACCGCGCGTCAGCGCCGGCTTCTTGCGTGCCAGCAGACTGAGAATGACAGAAGGAAGCATGTGCCGTTCGTCGTCGCCCGGGCCGTATGCCGATAGAAGACGCAACCAGGCGTGTCGGACACCACGCTATTTCCGACATCTTTGCCGTAGCGGAGTCCGGCAGCCAGTTTGGCGACTCCATAGGCCGTTATCGGCTTCGGGCAGATGTCTTCACGCAGGACCCCCTCTTGCGGACCATATTCAGCCTGGGAACCCAACCCGATCCATACTTTGCATCCGGCGGCCCGGGACGCTTCCCAGATAGCCAGTGTAGCGAGCAAGTTTTGTGAGATCTGCAACGGACTGTTGCGATCGTCAGCCGTAACTCCGGACCAGGCCAGGTGCACGACGGCATCAACCGGATGGCGGGGAATGACCGTCGCAGGGAGTCAGTGTCCGACAAGTCGCCAGAAAAACTTCAACACATCTTTATAAATCCTTGCAGCCGAACGGGAGAAAAACTGCGCCGCAATAAGACCGAAACTTGATGCCCCCGATCTAGAAGCGAACCACAGCCGATCCCACGAACCCCGATGCCCCGGTCACCAAACAGCGCATTCGTTCCCTCGCTAAGGATCGGTCTTATGCGCTGCCGGCGTTTGAGGCAACGCACGGTTCGCCAAGTCGGAATAGTCGGCTATTTGCTTAAGGCAGAGTTCGCGGGCGCCTCGCCGCCAGAAAGGCTCGATACCAGTTCGTTGTCATGGATATTGCCTCCGCGAAGGCTCAAGACAGGGCGCCACTCTAATTTCTGTGCGGCCTTTGACCAGTCAAGGTGCAGCATCTGCGCCTCGTGGGGATGATCTCCCGGTTCAATTTCCCAGGCAGCGGAGGGGCCCGAGGCACCAACTTGTCGGCAATCCATCGGACAGGCTGGGCGTCACTCGGGATTGGTACCAAAATTCCATGCGCTGGCGAAGTCACTGCCTTGCTCATAAAGATTTTGGGCCAACATCAAGTATCCGCGCAGAGGTTCCAGTACGTGTTGCCAAGGCCTCGTCGCGAGCGGATTGCGAATCCGCAAAGACTATTTGATTATCAAAAGCCCGAACAGCGTCAGGGATCAAGCGATCTCGCGCCCAGTCGCCACCTCCGATTACGTTGCCTGCACGGGCTGACGCCAAATAAATAGAATGTGTTCGCACCCTGACGCCGCAAAAAACGAGTCGCGATACGCGCTCACCACCAATTCTGCGCACGCCTTGCTGTTGCTATACGGATCATGTCCTCCGAGTCGATCGACCTCGCGGTAACCCCAAACCCAGTTGTTGTTTTCGTAGCACTTGTCTGTAGTAACTACGACGACTGCCCTCACAGATGGGTAGAACGCACCGCTTCGAGGAGATGGCGGTACCCATTACGTTCGTTAGATAGGTCAATATGGGGGATTCGTACGAAACGCGTACCAGGGACTGTGCCGCCATGTGGAAGACGATCTCGGGCGGGCACTCTTCGCTTACGACTTCAGGCGTACAGTTCGCAGACGTCACCGACCAGACTGCATTCCATTGGTTATCCGGCCGACTCGAACAGACTGGGGGAGGTTGGCGGATCGAGCGCAAAACCCGTCACCTCCGCGCCCAGGCTCTGCAGCCAGAGCGACAGCCAACTGCCCTTGAATCCCGTATGCCCGGTGATCAGAACTCTCTTACCCCGCCAGAACATGATTACCAGACCTTCCATGGAGCACGGCCATTGGACCATAAGTCCTCAAGCAGGTTCTTGTCGTGGAGAGTGTCCATTGGTTGCCAAAATCCATCATGGCGGAACGCGACAACCTGTCCTTCCCGCGACAATTGTTCCATCGGTTGCCTCTCCCAACTCGTCTCGTCGCCTGCGATGTACTCCCCTACCCGCGGCGAAAGACAAAGAAACCACCGTTGACCCAACGCCCGTCACCCTGCGGTTTTTCGGTGAATTCGGTGATTTGACCGCCGCTCCAATTTCCAGCGCGCCGAATTTCCCTGTGGGTTGCGTTGCCGTGAGGGTAACCGCCTTTCCGTGCTGCGATGATGGTTGATTAGTTTTTGAATATTGACATTCGAAACGCCGTCGCCGTAGGTCAAGCAGAACGCCTCATCGTCTTTTACGTAGGGCAATATGCGCTTGAGGCGCCCTCCGGTCATCGTCCCGGCCCCGGTGTCAACCAAAGTCACACGCCATGGCTCACACGCGTTCTTGTGCATCTCGATACGATTGGCCTGCAGGTCGATGGTTACATCAGCAGAGTGGAGAAGATAGTTTGCAAAATATTCTTTGATTACGTAGCCCTTGTAACCCAGACAAATTATAAAATCATTGATTCCATAGTGAGAATAGATCTTGAGAATATGCCAGAGCATGGGATATCCTCCCACTTCAACCATGGGCTTAGGCCGAAGACCGGTTTCCTCGCTCAGGCGGCTCCCAAGTCCACCAGCAAGAATGACAGCTTTCATGACGCCTCCGGTTCGCCAGTCATCAGCACAAATTCCATGAATGGGTGAGAGTCAGTACGTGATCCCTTCCGATCTGGCTGTAGCCGCGAACGAAATATGCTTGTGTCCAAAAAAACTGAGGATCACTACCACAACGGCCATGATTCCGGCGGCGACGTACGGAGCTAATTGTGAATGCTGCACCATCACTGTGCGTAGTATCGGCACCAACACTGTCAGCCCGGCCAACGTCACGAGCATTCCGCTTCCATACACAAGAACGCACCGGGTCCACTCCCTCAGGTAATTACCTTTCGTTCGGAATACAAACCACTTGTAACCCAGGAATGCCGCAGTTATGGCGATCATGTTCGAAAGGAAACTCGCCAGCAAGTAGCTGTAGCGCCCTAAGCCCTGCAGACTGAAATTCAAGACCGCAAAGAGCGTATATCCAAATACCGTATTGAATCCTCCAACCGCCAGATATCTTCCCATCTGTGGAGAGCGCCGGGGAGGCGCGTTGCATCATTCATGGAATTACCACATGCCGTGACCCTCTTGATTCGCCAGGCGACAATCTTAAAAATTGATTCGCTCTTTTTCAATTACAAGCGGACGCCTTTGAACAAAAGTATGGATGGAGCCGACGTATTCACCGATTATTCCCAAGGCAACCAATTGAATTGAGCCAAGGAAAAATAGTCCCAGCACGAGCGGAGCTACGCCGAGCGAGAAGCTATTCCAATAAACTAGTTTATAGACGAAATAGAACATGCCCATGATCATACTGATCATGGCCGAGATAAACCCACAGAATATGACCAACCGCAGAGGCACCTTGGAGAGGTTGGTAATTCCCAGCATGGCGAGGTCGTAGAGTGTGTAGAAATTATTCTTGGTGATGCCGCGCATTCGCCTGCCCTGTTTATATTCAACTTCTGCATGGGGCAGGCCGAGCTCGGCGATCATGCCGCGGAAGTATGGATAAGGGTCGGCAAACTTCTCCCGTATCAGGTCGACGACGGTCCGGTCGTATAGCCCGAAGCCTGTGAAGTGAGTGAGAACGTTTACATCGGTCAAGCTTGCGACCAAGCGATAATATGCTGTTCGGATGCGATACATCAAACCGCTTTCGTCGCTCGCATTCTTGATGGCAGCGACGATCGGCGTGCCCTTCTCCCACTCTCGGATCATCTCCTGGACAACTCGGGCGGGTCCTGCAGATCGGCATAAAGGATGCCAACCGCATCGCCGCGGGCTTGCAGAAATGCGTGCATGGGCGAGCGTAAATGGCCGAAATTTCTAGCGTTGACGATCACCTTCACGTTGTGGTCTGAGGCAGCAATGTCCCGCAAAATCGCCAGCGTCCCATCGTGTGAGGCATTGTCGATGAATATGTGTTCATAGTCGTAACTAGGCAACTCCACCATCACGGCCCGCATGCGCCGGGGAGTTCTCTTACGTTGAGCTCTTCGTTGTAGCAAGGCGTTACGATGCTGATCAGTCGCTTAGTCATTGTCGATTGTCGCCCAAACCATTGTACTCTGCACTCGGACCAGTGACCGGTCCGAAAGATCATGGCGAATGCTGATACGAACTGCTCAGAGCAACGCTGATGCGGTCTTGATCTCCTGCACGAACGCGGAGAGCGCCGCTACAAAATCCAGCATCGATTCCGTCAGTCCAGGATAGACGCCGAGCCAGAAGACGTTACGCATCACGAAGTCAGTCACCGTCAAGTCTCCTGCGATCCGGTACTTGGCTCCTAGGTAGGCCGGCTGGCGTACCAGGTTTCCGCCGAACAGCAGACGGGTAGCGATTCGCGCTTTCCAGAGACGCAATGAGCCGTTGCGAGTAAACGGCGCGTCGTCACGCACACCGATTGGGAAGCCGAACCAGCTCGGTCCGCGTCCGGATGGCTTTCGGGCAATATCAGGAACTCTTGCAGCGGCAAAAGTCGCTCATACAGGTGACGGAAATTTTTCTTGCGCGCCGCGATAAACGAAGGAAGCTTTTCCAATTGCGATAACCCGATCGCAGCCTGCATGTCTGTTGTCTTCAGGTTGTAGCCGATGTGGGAGTACGTGTACTTGTGGTCGTAGCCCTCGGGAAGTTCCCCAACTGCCACTGAAAACGTTTGCCGCAAGTGTTGTCTTTGCCGGGTTCGCACCAGCAATCGCGTCCCCAGTCACGGAACGATTCCACCAGCGTCTTGAGAGCGGTGAGTCCGTTACTACGGCTCCGCCTTCCCCCATCGTGATATGGTGTGCCGGATAGAAACTGATCGTTCCGAGGTCGCCAAAAGTACCTACCATTCGCCCCTTGTAGGTCGAGCCCAGCGCGTCGCAACTGTCTTCGATGATCCACAGGTTATGCTTTCTGGCGAAGCTAACGACGGCGTCCAAATCGCAAACATTGCCAAGGGTATGAGCGAACACAATGGCGCGGGTACGCTCGCTGAGCGCCTTCCAGCAGCGATGGATCCAATTGATACGTCGGAAGCGAAATATCAATAAAGACCGGAACACACCGGTTCTGAATGATGGGATTAACAGTCGTCGGGAATCCGGCAGCCAACGTGATGACTTCGTCGCCGGGTTTCAGCCGACGATCACCGAGTTTGGGAGAAGTAAGAGCGGAGAAAGCCACGAGATTCGCCGAAGACCCGGAATTCACCAGCGAACAGCCCCTCAATCCGAAAAGCCTGGCGAAGCGGCGTTCGAACTCTTTGGCGAACCTGCCCGTGGTGAGCCAGCCGTCCAATGCGGCATCGACCAGATTACGCAAGTCACTGCCGTTCAATACTTTGCCGGAAACCGGTACCGCCGACTCTCCTTCGACGAAGGTCCAGTGGGGAAACTGCTCCGAAAATATTCTTCCGCAGTTGAGTATCCGCTCCCGCAGCTCAGATGCCTTAAGGCTCATTTCTCAATTCTAGTACACTTCCGCTGCCAACGACGGAGGGCCATCACCACCGGAGTCAAACGTAAAAAACAAAGTCATGCTGGTATTGCGGAAAACGGCGAAACCGAAGAACAATGCAGCGAACGCGCAGGCGAATGAAGCGGTAACGATCGTGCCGTAGGCAACTCCCCATAGTAGACCGACAGCCTGAAATCCGTTGATTACATAGATCAAGCGGATTCAGCTTGAAAATCCACCGCTGTTTTTCGGGATGAAGTCCAGCGAATAGATGATGGGTGTCAGGTAGAACCAGGCCGACAACAGGATCTGAATGATGTGCGTTACGTCCCGGTAGTACACGTTGGCAGCGGCGAACAGGAAACACGTACCCAGGGTGAAAATTGACAACGCCAGGATGGAACCGGTAGATACAACCAGGTCCAGTGGAAAGGGTACCTCATCGCCAGCACCAGCAAAGCCAGAGGAATCAGCGACAACACCAGATTGATCAGGTTGGCCACCACCGCCGCCATGGGAAACACCAGCTTGGCACCCATATCTTCTTGATCAGTTCAGCGTTCCCGACGATCGATTCCACTCCGTAAGCGAGCGATTGCGAGAAAAACGTCCAGGGCAGCAGGGCGCTAAGCAGGAAGATCGGATAGTCGCGAATCGGAAAACGCATGATGGTGGAGAACACGGCCGTAAGAACCAGCATCAGCAGGGCCGGGTTCAGAAGCGCCCACATGAACCCCAAGACCGACCGTTTGTAGCGTATGGTCAGTTCCTTCAGCGCCAGCGCCCAGATCAAGTTCGCGATTACGGTATGACTCTAACACCAGTTCTTTCATGGCAGGTTATCGCTTGACTGACCGGCAGTACAAAGATTCGATTCCTTCGGCGAGTTTCAGAATACATCAGCCTCACGGCGGGTGCCGGCGGTTCGAAATTGAGGATTCGGGCCAGTCGAACACGCCTGAGCGAGCCCGCCTGCCTTCCCACTATGGGAATTTCCTAATTTAAACCTCGAAAAACATGCAAGGTAACCACACAGAGATTACTATGGACTTAAAATCTAGTTACGCTTATCTGGCTGGAGGCCATTCCCCCGATGCCAACTCGAACCTCACTAATCCTGGCGCTTGCCGCGATCTGTTCCTCATGCCTGCTGGCCGAAAGCACCGATTGCACAACGCCAGTACTCGTGATTCCGGACGGCCGGATCACGACGTCCACTTTTCCTCAGGCCACGACCTACTGTTATGGCATCTATGCTCAGGCGGACATTCTTACTCGGTGGAGTTCGAACCTCCGGCCGACAACTACGCGAATGCGTGCGAGTGCAGTTCACTACCCTCAGCATATTCGGCCCGGGTGACTGCTACAGGCTTGCCGGGGCCAATCCAGCGTTTCTGTGACACAAAATAGCGGATATGCGCCGGTGATCTTGAAAAACGGCAACGGCGCGGGACGGCGAATATCGTTCACCGCGAAAACCGCGGGGCTCCACCTGATCGCTGTTACGAACGTAGCCGGCCAGGGAACCTACTCATTTCGTGCAGTCGATACCACGCTGGTCAATATGCGCTGGAGTACCCGGGGGGGTTACAGCGATCAGTGGGGATTCCTGAATGTTTCGGATATGCCGGTGACCGGATTGTGACAATTTACGACTGGACCAAGACTCCCATCGCCTCGTCCCAATTCACAATATCGGCGGCGGGGGAAATCACCAAGAATTCGAGCCCGAGCGATCTGAATGTTCCTGACAAGAGTAATGGATTTGGGATGTTCAGTCACAATGGACCCCCCGGAGCGATCATCGCCGACGAATATATGATCAGCTCAACGGGCATTGTCGTCACCTATGCGAAATTCGAGGGCAGCTCGACCCGCGAACCAGGAGCGGACGAACGTATTTTCGTCGATGGCTTTCTTGGAGGCGACTACCTGCCATTACGAACCGAAAACCACAGAGCGAGATGATTCCTTAACGTGCCAAGGATCGGACCAACTCGAGACCCTTTGTGACTGTTTATAATGTCCGGGCACTTCGAGCGGAGCATAGCCACAATTTGATGATTGTTCGCGATAGGCGGACCTGCCCCGCAAATTTACAGCGGCAGCTTTTGTCGAAACACAGGACAAGTTGGCCGCCGGTTCTCTGACCTGGATGGCATGGATTCATTTGAATTCAACACCGCCGCGATAACTAACGGCGTCTTGTTGGTGAGTGGCGCAGGCGACGGCGACACGGGCGGCGGATTGTGCGCCCGCGACGGCGAGGGTTGCCACACGATAGACCGCGTCAGTACCGCCGGCATTACGCTCTTCGAAGACCGGCTGGCCCGATTGTTGCGTAGTCCGCTGAACGCGGGCGGCGGAGAAATCCTCATCTATGACAGCCGCGGGATCTCACATTACCTGCGAGTCGACGAACTGTCCGACCCCCATTACATGGCCTGGGATGGACATCATCTGGTCGTGTCGTCCACTGGAAATAATAGCCTGTTGTGGATCACGCTGGGTGGCGAAGTCGTTCGTCGATGGCGGGCTCCCGGCGAGGACGATTCCTGGCACCTGAACGACGTTTGCATCGTCGGCCAGAGGCTGTATGCCTGTGCCTTCGGCAGGTACGCGCACTACCGGGGCTACAAAGACTATCTTTCAAGCGGGGATGGGATCGTGTTCGACATTGAGTCCGGTCGCAACGTGGTTGCAGGTCTTTGCGCGCCTCACAATCCGCGCTATTTCGATGGCGCCTGGACGGTCTGTGATTCACTGCGCAACTCGGTGGTGCAGGTGGATGCAGACGGACAGAGGAAGCGGGCGGCAGAACTGCGCTCCTTCACACGCGGTCTGGCGGTCACCAACGACTACGTAATCGTCGGCGAGAGCGTGCCACGTCGAGCGGAGGGCATGTCGACGACCGGATCGGTCGCGATCCTGCGACGCAGCGACTTCAGCTTTGTCACTCGTTTTGATGTTCCGTTCCGCGAAGTCAGCGAGATCGTGGTAGCGCCGCGCGCTCTGGTGCAGGCCGCTAAGACGGGGTTCCGAACGAATCCGTTGCGTGTCAGCGAGAGTGATCAACTGCAGATGTTTCGAGATGTAGGGGTGGAGCCCGAAGCGTCTTTGGGCGGTCAGCGAACGGTTAGCCCCCGAACAGTGCAAAGTCCGGATCGATGCCGGGATTCCGACTACTATCATTGCCAGCCGACTGACGCTAGTGGATACCACCGTTCAAAACCTCTCAGACGCCTTCCTTTGTTCCGACCTTCCGTACCCAGTACTCCTATCTTACCGATGGAGAAGCGCAACACGCGAGCGCGAGTGACAATGGTGCCCGGACCCGCCTTCCCAGCATGTTGCCACCAGGTATCTTCGATTCAGGTGTCTCGTGGAAGTTCAAGCCCCAGACGCCGAGGGGGATTATGAAATTTGTATAACTCTTGTTCAGGAACTGGTTGCTTGGTTTGACGACATTGACCCGCGCAACGGCCATTGGGCCAGGGTGAGAGTCGTCCGGGAGTAATCGAGCGACGCGATTCCGTTAGCCTTCCTCCATTTCATCTTTAGGCCTCGGGGGTCGGTTCCTCGTACATCCGTCGCAGCGTTTCGGGGAATGGCCGGGGCTCGGGTAATTGCACCAGGCTGCGCAACTTTGCGTTGCTGCCGACCAGGCGTGGCACTTCATTGGAGCGAACGAAGTCGGGGTTCACGCGCACTTCAATCTCGTATCCGGCCAACTGATTCATGATGTGAATCACATCCAGGAGAGCAATACCGCGTCCACTGCACAGGTTGACAATCTCCGATCGCACTTCACTGTCGAGCAGGGCCATGTAGGCTGCGACGATATCGTCGACGTCTGAAAAATCCCGGCTGACGTGCAGGTTTCCGAGTTCGATTACGGGCGCGCGCAGGCGAAAATGGCGAACGATCTTGGGTATCAGGAAGTGATCGGCCTGTCCAGGGCCGGTGTAGTTGAACGGGCGGGTGACGACGATGGGCAGGCGATCGAACCAGGTCCGCACCATGTGCTCCATGGCGAGTTTGCTGTTGCCGTAGTGATTGACCGGCTGAGGACAAACAGTTTCATCCAGCA
Organism: uncultured Acidobacteriaceae bacterium; assembly: GCA_963758255.1. Taxonomy (GTDB): domain Bacteria; phylum Acidobacteriota; class Terriglobia; order Terriglobales; family Acidobacteriaceae; genus DASRAA01. The sequence continues at coordinate 58,100 of CAVWUX010000007.1, read as the reverse complement.
CTTCAATGGGCGGCGTGCCGTAGACATTGGCGCTGCTGGCAATCAGTACTCGGCTAGGGGGCGAGGGTAGCCGGACAAGCGCCTCCAGCAGATTCAACGTTCCGAACACGTTGACGCGGTAGAATTCCTCGGCGTTTCCGTGCGCCACAAACGACACCGCTGCGAGATGCACAACCACGTCAGGCTTGGCCGCCAGCACTGCGCGCAGGGTTTCTTCAGCGTTGGTGAGATCGCAAGGTAACGAGCCGCTATTTTCGAGTTCGACTACCTGGTAGCCTCGCTGACGCAAGGCCGCGTCCATGTATCTCCCGGTGAACCCTGAGGCCCCGGTCAGTAATGCTGTTCTGGTGCCCATCAGAATGAAGTATTCCCGTCGGCGACGCGCTTCATGTCCGCTTCGACCATGTGTCGGCACAGTTCCTCGAGCGTGGTCTTCGGCTCCCAGCCGAGTTCCCGCTTCGCCTTAGACGCCGAGCCGATCAGGTGGTCCACCTCAGCGGGGCGGTAGAACTTGGGATTGACGCGGACGATGGTTTTGCCGGTCTTGGTGTCGATACCAAATTCCGTCTCGCCGCTACCCTTCCAGGCAATGTCGATACCGGCTGCCTTGCCCGCCAGGGTCACGAAATCCCTGACGGCGGCGTTCTGTCCCGACGCCAGCACGTAAACGCCCGGCTCGGGAGTCTGTAGCATCCGCCACATGCCATCGACATATTCGCGGGCAAACCCCCAGTCACGCTTGGCATCGAGGTTTCCGAGCTCCAGCAGCTCGCGCTTGCCCAGCTTGATGCGGGCAATTCCATCGGTGATCTTGCGGGTCACAAACTCCAGTCCGCGGAGGGGAGACTCGTGATTGAAGAGAATTCCGCTTACTCCAAAGATGCCGTACGACTCGCGATAGTTGATCGTCGTCCAGTGGGCGAAGAGCTTGGCGACCCCATAAGGACTGCGGGGATAAAAGGGAGTCTCCTCGTTCTGCGGGACGGTTTGTACTTTCCCAAACATCTCCGAGGTTGACGCCTGATAGAAGCGGATCTTCGGATTCACGATTCGGACAGCTTCCAGCAGGTGCAAGGCTCCCAGCCCGGTGATTTCGCCGGTGGTGACGGGTTGCTCAAACGAAAGCCCGACAAAGCTCTGGGCGGCGAGGTTGTAGATCTCGGTGGCCTGCGTGCGCTGCAGTAAACGAATGCCCGCGCCGCCATCGGTCAGGTCGTGTTCCACCAAGTGCAGGTTGGGGTGGTCACGAATCCCAAGCGAGGCGATGCGCCAGAAGTTTACGGAGCTGGTGCGCCGAAAGGTCCCGAAAACGGTGTAGCCGCGCGCCAGCAGAAACTCTGCAAGGTAGGCTCCGTCCTGTCCGGTAACGCCGGTGATGACGGCGATTTTTCCCGAATCGATTGCCATACTTTCCCTCAAAGCAAATCTAAGATGCTCGATTCAACCTCATCCTATCAGTGTCGCATCTCCTCAGGACCTCGTCTTCGCTGTGTACAATCCCGATAGACTCGCGTGAAGACTGTCGCCATCGCCATTCCCTCGCTGCACCGGCCCGATCTCACTGCGCGCTGCATCGAGTCCATCCAACGCCAGACCCTGCCCGCCGAACAATGGAAGATCGTCGTCATCGAGAATGAGGCGCGCGCCGACAGCATTCTCCCTGATCCGCTGCCGCGTAACACCATGCGCATCGAGCTTCCGACCAACGAAGGTACCACCAACTCGATCAATCGCGGGATGGCGGCAGTGCCCTCACCCTACGTCCTGCTGTTGAACAACGATGTCGAACTTGCCCCCGACTACCTGGAGAAGCTGCTGGCGACGCTGGAGGCAGACGAGTCGCTCGGCTTTGCCGCAGGCAAACTGTTGCGGGCCAGCGAGCCCACGCGGCTCGACGGGGCCGGCGACGCGATGCTGCTGGCGGGAGGAGCGTTCCGGCTTGGCCACCTCGATCGAGACCAGGGACAGTTCGATAAGCGCACCCCGTTGTTGTCGGCTTGCGGCGCGGCAGTGCTGTATCGCTCCAAGGCGTTCCTGCTGTGTGGGGCCTTGGATGCCGATTTCTTCGCCTACCTTGACGACGTTGACCTGGCGCTGCGAACCCACCTCATCGGCTACCGCGGAGTGTATGTCCCCGAAGCGATTGCCTGGCACATCGGCAGCGCCACGCTAGGAGAAAAGCTCAATCCGCGCGTGTTCGAATTCATCACCCGCAACCAGTTCTACCTTCTGATCAAGGACTATCCCAGGGCCCTCTTTGCGTGTTTGCTGCCGCGGATCATTACCTACCAGGTGCTGTGCTTCATGTATGCGGTAAGGCGGGCGCGGCTGGGAGCATATCTGCGCGGAGTGCGCGGCGCTTTCCGCGGCAGGAAGCGGATGCGGCAGAAGCACCTCGAGCTGATGGCCAGACGCAAGATCGACGATCGGCAACTGCTCGCATTGATGCAGATGTCGGAGCGGCAGGTTTACGACTGGCACCAGTCGCGGCCAGAGAAAGAGCGGTCATCGCTGCTGAAGTTGTACTTCCGGATGTTCGGTCCGCGAGGTTGATATTTTGCCGCGTTGCTAGCCCAAGGTTGGCAGGGTATCTTGTATCCTGCCCAATAGACCATGCAGGTTGCTCCCGAAATCGCCGCCGAGTTGCGCGGCATCCTGATCGACGACGCCGCCCGGCTGGTGGTGGCCATTGTTTCCATGGCCATCGGACTGGCCTCCATCCTGGTGCAGTGGATGCGCCGCAAGACCCAGGACCGGGTGCGGCTCTGGTTCGGCCTCCTCGCCCTCCTCTACGGCTACCGAGCGCTGCTGATGACGGAGTCAGCGCGATACTTTCTCACCGAGCGGGCCATCGATTTTCAGATTGCGCTTGTCACCTTCACCATCGGCATTCCCGCCATCCTGTTTGGCTGGGGGCTGGTATCGCAGAAACACAATTGGGTAACCAAGTCACTGCTCACGGTCAACGCGCTGATGGCGGCCACTTTTCTGGTGTTCTTCGCCAATGGCGTCATGATCCGCGCGCTGTTCGTGCTGAACAACATTCTGGTGATCAGCTTCACCGTGGCGATGATCGTTTACCTGTATGTGGTCCCCGCCGTCAAGGTGCCTGAGGTGAAGACCCTGCGGATCGTGCTTCTGATCTGGGGATCGTTCGTCATCTACAACAACGTGAAGGGCTGGCTTCCGACGGGCGGAGCGGACTTCGAGTTTGTCGGCTTTGCCCTGTTTCTTTGCTCGCTGGGATACGTAGTGGCGCGACGCAGCCTGCGCACTGAAGAAGCGCTGCTGTCCATTCGCAAAGAGCTGGAAATTGCCCGGCGAATTCAGACCTCGATCCTGCCGGAGGGAATGCCCCAGCTTCAGGGTTTGCGTGTAGCTGCGCAGTACGTTCCGATGTCGGAGGTAGCGGGAGATTTCTACGATTTCCTCGCGGTTGATGAGAGACGACTGGGGGTGCTGATCGCCGATGTCTCGGGGCACGGTGTGCCCGCTGCATTGGTGGCGTCCATGGTGAAAGTGGCGATCGCGGCGCAGTCCGAGCACGCCGATGATCCGGCCAAAGTTATGACCGGGCTTAATTCGGTTCTGGCCGGCAAACTGCAGGGACAGTTCGTCACCGCAGCCTATCTGTTTCTCGATCTGCAATCCGGAACCGGCCGCTACAGCGCCGCCGGGCATCCGCCCTTGCTGCATTACTGCGCGGCTGACAAGTCAATTCATGACGTCGTCGAGAACGGCCTGATCCTTGGCATCATGCCCTATGCGAGCTACGAGTCGAGGAGCCTCAAGATTGGACAGGGCGATCGCTTTCTGCTCTACACCGACGGAGTGCTGGAGGCCGATCAGCGCGGCGAAGAGTTCGGACCGGACCGCGTCAAACGCATTCTGTCGCAGCCTCTCACGGCCGACCAGACTCTGCGCATCACTCAGCGGGGAAGTGAGGGCGTGGTCGCAGGATGTTGCAGGCGACGACATCACCATCGTCGCTCTTGATATAGCCTGAAAAAGAAGAGCCACCCACAATGGAGTGGCCCTCGATGACACATCCTGTTGTCAGGCCACGTGAACGCCTGTCAAAACCTGCTCGCGCACTTCCGCGTCGTGTTTTTCATCGGCACGGCTGGTCGGCAAGGCAATTTCGAGCAACTCCGGAATCGACTTCACGTAGTGCATGGTGAGGCCCTGCAGCTGTTCCGGCGTCAGGTCTTCCTGCACATTCTGCCGGTTCTGTTCCGGCAGGATGATGTCCGTCACGCCCGCACGTTTGGCGGCCAGGGTCTTCTCCTTGATGCCGCCGATAGGCAGCACATTGCCGCTCAACGTGATTTCACCGGTCATCGCCGTCAGCGGGCGCACTGGCCGGTCGGTGAGTAACGACACCAGCGCCGTAACCATGGTGACTCCGGCAGACGGTCCGTCCTTGGGAATCGCACCTGCGGGCACGTGGATGTGAATGTCATGATTGGCGAAGAATTCCTCGTCAATCCCCAGTTCCTTGGCGTTGGAGCGCACCCAGGTCAGCGCGGCCTGCATGGACTCCTGCATCACCTGGCCGAGTTGTCCGGTCATGGTGAACCCGCCCTTGCCTTTCATGGTGTTGGCCTCGATGAAGAGGATGTCACCGCCGGTCGGGGTCCATGCCAGTCCTACGGCAACGCCAGTGCGCTGGGTGCGTTCGGCAATTTCACCTTCGGTGCGGATCTTCATTCCGCCCAGCATGTCGGTGTGCTGCACCAATTCGGGCGTAACCACCAGCTTGTCGCTTTTGCCTTCGGCAATGCGGCGCGCCTGCTTGCGGCAGATGGTGCCGATGGTGCGTTCGAGGTTGCGTACGCCCGCCTCCCGCGTGTAATGGCGGATGAGGAAGCTGACGGTTTCCTCGGGAAACTCGATCTGCTCTTTGGTGATGCCGTTCTCCTCGATCTGGCGCGGGATCAGGTACTGGAAGGCAATGTGTACCTTCTCTTCCTCGGTGTAACCCTGCAGCTCGATGATCTCCATTCGGTCGCGCAGCGGGTCGGCAACCGGGTCGAGCTGGTTGGCGGTGGTGATGAACAGTACCTTCGACAAATCGAAGGGCACGTCGAGGTAGTTGTCGCGGAAGCTGAAGTTCTGCTCCGGATCGAGCGCTTCCAGCAGCGCCGACGCGGGATCGCCCCGGAAATCACGTCCCACTTTGTCGATTTCGTCGAGCATGAACACTGGATCGTTGGTCTCAGCGCGGCGAATGCCCTGCATGATCTGGCCGGGCAGAGCGCCGATGTAAGTGCGGCGATGTCCGCGGATTTCGGCCTCGTCGTGCACGCCGCCCAGGGAGAGGCGCACGAACTTGCGTCCCAGCGACCGCGCAATCGACTTGCCCAGCGAGGTCTTGCCCACGCCCGGAGGCCCGACGAAGCACAGGATCGGTCCCTTCATGTTCGGCTTCAGGCGCCGGACCGAGAGGTAATCCAGAATGCGGTTCTTCACCTTCTCCAGGTCGTAGTGGTCGGAATCGAGGATCTCCTTCGCCTTCGGGATGTCGATCTCGACGCCGGAGGATTTTTGCCACGGCAGGATGGCCAGCCACTCGATGTAGTTGCGGGTGAGGCCGTAGTCAGCCGCCATCGGCGACATGCGGGCCAGGCGACCGAGTTCCTTCAGCGCCTCTTTCTTGACGTCGTCGGGCATGCCGGCGGCTTCGATCTTCTGGCGCAGTTCCTCGGCATCGCGCGTGGTCTCGTCCTGTTCGCCCAGTTCTTTCTGGATGGCCTTCATCTGCTCGCGCAGGTAGTACTCGCGCTGCGTCTGCTGCACCCGGTCCTGCACTTCGCTCTGGATCTTGTTGCGAAGTTGCTGAACCTCGAGTTCCTTTGCCAGGTGCTGGTTAATCTTGTCCAGACGGGCTTGCACATCGGGCGTCTCCAGCACGTCCTGCTTGTCGCGCGTGGAAAGCGAAGGCAGCGAGGAGGCAATAAAGTCCACCATGCGGCCGGCGTCTTCAATGTTGGCGGCAACGGTCGAGAGCTCGTCTGACAATGTGGGAGACCCGGCGACGATCTGCTGGAACAACGTCAGCACATTGCGCTGCAAGGCTTCGATCTGGGAGTTCTGTGGAGCGTTGATCTCCGGGATCGACTCCACGGTGGCGCGCATGAACGGAGTCAGTTGGGTGTACTCCGTCACCTTCACGCGCTCCAGGCCCTCGGCAAACACAAACAGGCTCTGGTTCGGCATGCGCACGACTTTATGCACCACCGCCAGGCTTCCCACCGCGTAGAGGTCGGTGGGTTGCGGCGAGTCCACACGCGCCTCGCGCTGCGCAACCACAATGATCGTCTTGTCGTCGCCGAGCGAGTTAATCAACTGGACCGAGCTCTCGCGCCCCACCGTCAGAGGCAGTACCGCATGAGGGAATAACACCGTGTCGCGAACCGGCAGCAAGGGAAGCGTGCGGGCTTCCTCGGAGTCGTTGCGGAACGCCGGATCCTGGCTCAGATCGGGGACTTTAGCGCTTATCTTCTTAGTTTCCTTAGGCATATGACTCCTTGAGTCACTTACACTCAAGATTGGATGAGCGATTCGCTATAAAAGTTGCAACGCCCACCCGATCTAACGGTCATCGTGCGTCCTAGTGTCGGGACCAGCAGAAAATGCCCCAGAGTACGACCACAAATGAACGACCCAACACAGCCGATACCCCCAGGAAATTTGCCGTCACGTCGGAGCCGCATCTTTCAGGCGGGAGGATTGTATCCAACGCGGGGAGGCGGCGACAACCGCTACGGGGCATAGTTTACGAATTGCTTCCCAAATGCGGACGGCCTGCCTTGGCGGACTACCGCGCCCGAGCCTTCGCTGCGGGATACACTCCCAGCACTTTGACGAATTCGGCGATCTCGCCCAAGTGGCGCAGGGCGTTGCGGGCGGCCTCGTCGTCGCCCCTTAGAATGTCGGCGAAGAACACGTACTCCCACGGGCGTCCTCGCATTGGGCGCGACTCGATCTTGCTGAGGCTGAGGTCGCGCAGCGCAAACACGCTGAGAGCCTTGAACAATACGCCGGGGACGTTCTTCAACGCGAACGCGAGAGAGGTCTTGTTCGCCCCCTTGCCGATCTTCTGGGATTTCGTAATCAGCAGGAACCGAGTGAAGTTCTGTCGGTCGTCTTCGATGCCGGACAGCAGCACGCGGCCTCCGTATTCGGCGGCGGCGCGTTTGGCGGCGATGCCGGCTGCGTCGTGGAGGTCTTCGCCAACAACGTGCCGAACGCTCCCCGCCGTGTCGTAGAACGGCACCGCCTGGATGCCCCGATTCGAGCTGAAGAAATTGCGGCACTGGTCGAGGGCCACGGGATGCGAAAAGACCCGGCGCACCTCGCTCAGGCGCACCGCCGGAGGCGCAATCAGGTTGTGGCGAATGCGCAGGTGCATTTCGCCGTGAATGAATACCTCTCGCGCCAGCAGCAGGTCGAAGTGCTCGGCTACGGATCCCGCCAGGGAGTTCTCGATGGGAATCACTGCCGCCTGTACTGCGCCGCTCTCCACGCGGTCGAACACCTCGGCAGAGCGGGCGCACGGCACCACCGTGGCCCGCGGGAACATCCGTCCTACGGCTTCGTGGCTGAACGAGCCCAACTCTCCCTGGATCGCGACTTTCATAGATCGGCACGAGAATAACAGACGCGGAGCTGTAGGCTGTCCGCAGGCCTGAAGCGGGTTGTGATGGCCGACTCTCTCCGATGCATTTCGCATCGTGTAGATCGTCCACAATGTGCGATGCGGCATTTTTCCGCACACATTTATCCGAGACGCCGCCAAACTGATAAGAACGTCAACAGCGCTTCTTACACGATGTTGCGAAACTCATCACGTGCGGCGGTGACATACGTCACAGAAGTGCCACACCCCTTAGGAACACACTGAGGATGCACAGGTTGAAATCCGTGTGCGCGGATCTTTCATCATTCAGACCGGTACCACGAATTACGGTCATCATCGGTCCGCATTCATAAGCCGAACCTCTTGAAGGGAATGGAATGAAGAAAGTCATTTTAGCTGTAATGATCACCGCCCTGGCGCTGTTCCTGATTCTCCCGAACCTGTCCTGGGCACAGGAAGACATCTATAAGGCAAAGTGCGCCGGCTGTCACGGCGCCGACGGTAACGGCAGCGCTGCGGGTAAGAAGATGGGCGCGCCTGAATTCTCGTCCGACAAGGTGCAGAAAGCCACCGATGCACAACTGGCCGACTTTATCGAAAACGGCGGACCGCAGAAGAAGGCTTCGCACGCTTTTGCCAGCAAGGGTGTCAGTCAGGCCGATGCCTCGAAGTTGGCGGCTTATGTAAAGGCCCTGGGCAAGAAGTAGTTTCTAACCGGCACCATCACCCGGGGTGCCCCTTTGGGGCTGCCTCTTGATGGAATCAGGGTCGGCCGTGCGTTGCGATAGCAAGTTTCGGACCCCGCAGTTGGTAGCGCAAACGCGGTTTGCGCCAGGCTCCGGGGAAAGCCGTACTTCTTTCTGGACCGCGAAATTGCCGCACCACGTTGTTACCACCCGTCAGCGGCGTGCGGTTTCCTCACCAACCAACCGATTTCTGGCCGTAGAATCCCGTCCTCTGGCGCGCGCCACCTCGCCCGGACGGTATTCTTACTGCCCTTTCAGCGAATGTCCCACAGCGTCCTGTTTTGTGCCGCACTTTCTTGCGGTGGACCTCTGGGGCACGTCCGGAGTACGCCATGAGCAAGGGAATTCTCTACGATGCGACCCTGTGCATCGGCTGCAAACAGTGCGAGCAGGCCTGCGCCACTGAAAATGGCCTGCCCTACGACGACACGATTGCAGCCCAGGATGTGACATCGGCGCATAAATACACCACCGTCCTCACGAAGGACGACAAATTCATGCGCAAGCTGTGCATGAACTGCGACGATCCCGCCTGCGCTTCGGTCTGTCCCGTGGGCGCGCTTCAGAAGACCGCCCTCGGCCCGGTCACATACGACAAACACAAATGCATGGGATGCCGATACTGCATGGCGGCCTGCCCGTTCAGTGTTCCCAAATATGAGTGGAACAAGGCAGTCCCGGGGGTGCGCAAGTGCATCATGTGCGCGAGCCGCGTAGCGGATGGGAAACCTACGGCGTGTGCGGAAATCTGTCCGACCGGCGCAACCAAGTTCGGCGATCGCGACGAGTTGCTGAAAGAGGCCCGGCAAGCGCATCCAGGACAACCCCGGCAACTACCTGCACGCACATTTACGGGGAGACGGAAGTTGGCGGTACGTCGGTCTTGCTGCTGTCCTCCATCGACTTTTCTCAGTTCGGCTACCGCGACGACCTCACCCAGCGGGCGCTGCCCATGTACACCTACCAGGTACTCTCCCGCATTCCCGATTTTGTGCCGCTCTTCGGCGTCCTGCTGGGCGGCGTGTACTGGATAACGCACCGCCGCGAGGAGGTGGCCGAAGCCGAAAGCCATGGCGAAGACGAACATGCGGGGAAAGGCGGTGTGCGATGACGGTACCCAAGCTACGGTTTACTTTCTGGAAGGCCATCTTCCTCTTCATCATGGCTGCCGGAGTGTACGCTACCTACATTCGCTTTGCCCGCGGCTTGGGCGCCTCGACCAACCTCAGCGACCAATTCCCCTGGGGTTTGTGGATCGGCTTCGACGTGATGTGTGGCGTGATGCTGGCGGCGGGCGGATTCACCCTGACCGCGGCCGTCGAAATCTTCAATATCAAACGCTGGCACTCGATCATGCGGCCCACTATCCTCACCGCTTTCATGGGTTACCTGCTGGTATGTGCCGCGCTCATGTACGACTTGGGCCTGCCCTGGAACATCTGGCACCCGCTCATCATGCGCAATCCGCACTCGGTGATGTTTGAGGTCGCCTACTGCGTGATGCTCTACACCACGGTGCTGGCTCTGGAGTTTTCGCCCATTGTCTTTGAGCGACTGGGCTGGACGCGGGCGCTCAAGGCGGTGCGGAGCGTGATGATTGTATTGGTCATCCTCGGCGTGATTCTCTCCACGCTGCACCAGTCTTCGTTGGGCACCCTCTACATGATCATGCCCAACAAGCTGCATCCCTTGTGGTACAGCCCGCTGTTGCCGGTGTTCTTCTTCATCTCGTCGATCGCCGTGGGTCTGGCCATGATCATCTTCGAGTCTTCGATGAGCTCGAAGTACTTCGGCCGCCAGCTCGAGCTCCCCATTCTGCGCGACATGGGACGCGTGCTGGTCGTGGTGCTGGCCATCTACGGCATCCTGCGCTTCGAGGACCTTTACCACCGCGGCGTCCTGCATCTGGTCTTCGCGCCGGGATACGAGCAGCGCTTCTTCCTGCTGGAGATCTTCCTCTCTGTGCTCATCCCGCTGGCGCTGCTGCTGATACCCAAGGTACGCAACAACGCCCAGGGGCTCTACTTTGCTGCGGTACTGACCTTGCTGGGATTCATCACCAATCGTCTCAACATTACGATCACCGGAATCGAAAATGCTGTAGGTGCGCGCTACACGCCGAAATGGACGGAAGTCGTGATTACGGCGATGTTCGTCGCGCTCGGCTTCGCCCTGTTCGGACTTGCAGCACGCTATCTGCCGATTTTCCCCGAGGAGACGGCGCACGTACCGGCGCTACCCAGGTCCCGGGGCGTACGCGCGGAAGTTGCGGTGCCTGTTCATGCCGGAGACTGACCAACCCGATGGCGTCCGCCGCAAAGCCGGCCTGGCTGGCCGGACTGGGGCGCAGCATCAGCGCCAAGCTGATGGCGTCGATCTTTGTCGCCATGCTGGTGATGTTTGGGCTGCTGGGTTACTTCAGCATCCGTCTGCATCAGAAGCACCTGGAGGCCGCCTCGCTGGTCAGCGCCGAGCAGCAGAGCGAGGTCCTTCGCCGCAGCGCCTCTCACTACATGCTCAAGAATGACCGTGTCGGTCTCTACGAGATGATGATCAACATGGCCGACCAGCCTGGCATTGTGCGGGTGCGGATCATGAACTCCGAGGGCGTGATCAGCTACTCCACGCTGCCTTCGGAGGTCGGCGGAAGCGTGAACAAAGGCGCCGAGGCTTGCTACGGCTGTCACGAGGAGTCCAAGCCGCTCGCGCTGCTCAAGCGCTCCGACCGCTTCCGCGTCTATCGCAACGACGGCAAGCGCGTGCTGGGCGTGATCACTCCCATCGAGAACCAGCCCGCTTGTTCCAACGCCGCCTGCCATGCTCATCCCGCGAGCGTGAAGATTCTGGGTGTGCTCGACACTAACCTGTCGCTCGCCAAGGTGGACGTCAGCCTGGCGCAGGAGCGTCGCACCATGCTGGCCTACACCGGCGTCGCCCTGCTGGTGGTCGTCTTCCTCAGTGGATTGTTCATCTGGGTAGTTGTCCGCAATCCTCTACGTGCATTGGAGGCCGGCACCGAGCGCGTTGCCGGGGGCGAGCTCGGCTTTCACATTCCGGTGAAGTCGAATGATGAAATCGGCGACCTGGCGCAGTCATTCAACGACATGAGCAGCCGGCTGCAACTGGCGCAGGCCGAGATCACCGCCTGGGCCCGCACTCTCGAAGACCGTGTCGAAGAGAAGACTCGAGAACTCAAGCAGGCGCACCAGCACATGCTGCAGGTGGAGAAGATGGCCACCATCGGCAAGATGGCGGCCGTTGTCGCGCACGAGATCAACAACCCGCTTTCCGGCATTCTGACCTATTCGCGCGTAGTGAAGCGCTGGATTCAGAACAATTTCTCTTCCGCCCCTCGCACGGAAGAGATGACCGGATCGCTCGACCTGATAGCGAGCGAGAGCAAGCGCTGCGGCGAGCTGGTCAAGAACCTGCTGTCGTTCTCGCGGATCACGCCCATGAACCTGGAGTGGTGCGACCTCAACCAGGTGATTGACCGCTGCGTGAGGCTAGTGCAGCACAAGATGGATATGGGCGGTATCCAGCTCAATCTGGCAGCTGAGCGCCGACCTGCCGCATGTTCGCTGCGACCCCAGCCAGATCGAACAGGTTGTGCTCGCCATGGTGATTAACGCCATCGATGCCATGCCACAGGGCGGTAACCTTTGGATCAGCGCTCTCCTCGGGAATAACTCCACCGTCGAGCTTGTGATTCGCGACGATGGCATGGGCATTAGCGAAGAACATCTGGCGCACATCTTCGAGCCGTTCTATACCACCAAAGAAAACGGCGGCTCCGGGCTTGGACTGGCCATTAGCCAGAACATTATCGAGCGCCACGGCGGCAGCATTGCCGTCGCGTCGAAAGTAGGGCAGGGAACCACGTTCAAGATTCTATTGCCGGTTGATAGCCAACGGCCGGTTGCGGCCAACGACCACGATCGCGCGGTTGCCGAAGTGAGGTAGAGAAATGACTAAGGGTAAATTGCTGATTGTTGACGATGAACTGAGCGTTCGTGACTCGCTTGCCAAATGGTTTGCCGAGGAAGGCTACGAAGTGGCCAGTGCTGAGAGCGCGAATGAAGCGCTCACCCGCGTGGCCGAGCAGACCTTCGACGTTGCTCTGGTTGATATCAAGATGCGTGGGACCGATGGCATCGAGTTGCAGCGACGCCTGCATGAGATCTATCCGGACATGCTGGTCATCATCATGACCGGCTATGCTTCGGTCGAGACCGCGATCGCCGCGCTCAAGAACGGCGCCTATGACTACGTTAACAAGCCACTCGATCCCGACGAGATCGCGCACCTGGTGGCTAAGGCCATGTCGCATCGCCAGACCCAGCAGGAGAATGTGCGCTTGAAGGAAACCGTGGCCGACATGACCCATCCCACCGACATCATCGGGCAAAGCTCAGCCATGCAGCGCGTCTTCGAGGCGATCGAAACCGTTGGCCCCACCGATGCCACCGTCCTTATTACTGGTGAGAGCGGCACCGGCAAGGAACTCGTGGCCCGCGCCGTCCACGCCGCCAGCAACCGCCGCTATCATCCCATGGTGGTGATTCACTGCGGAGCGCTTACGGAGACGCTGCTGGAAAGCGAGTTGTTCGGACATGAGAAGGGCGCGTTCACCGGCGCGCAGTATCGCAGGAAGGGAAAGTTCGAGATCGCCGAAGGCGGCACGGTCTTTCTCGACGAGGTTGGCGACATCAGTCTCAAGACACAGACCGACTTGCTGCGGGTTCTGCAGGAGCGCGAAATTGTGCGCGTGGGCGGCAATCAGACCATCAAGGTCGATTTCCGCATTGTGGCCGCCACCAACAAGAACCTGGAGCAACTGATCGAAGAGGGCAAGTTCCGCCCCGATCTTTACTATCGCCTCAGTGTCTTTCACATAGAGTTGCCGCCGCTGCGAGAGCGCCGCGAAGACATTCCGCCGTTGGTCAATCACTTCGTGGGCAAGTTTTGCCGCGAGATGAACAAGAAGATCACATCGCGTCTCACCCGCCGCCATGAATTTGCTACAGCAGTACGACTGGCCGGGAAACGTGCGCGAACTGGAGAACGCCGTCGAGCGCGCCATGGTGGTGGCGCGGGAGCCCGAGTTGCGCGAACAGGATTTCACCCTCAAGACGCGAAGCGGTATCAGTGTCGGCGGTTCCCGCAGCCTGGAAGATGTCGAGAAGGACCACATCCTGCGCGTGCTCGAAGACTGCGGGGGCAACCAGACCCGCACTGCCGAGGTGCTGGGCATCGATCGCGTCACCCTGCATCACAAGCTGAAGAAGTTCGGCTGGAGCCGCAAGGAGAGGGAAAAAGAGCTGGCCGGTGTCGAGAGCCAATGAAGAAGCTGCAACTGTTGCCGGTGGGAGAGGTTGATCCCCGCCTGCTCGATTGGTTGCGGCAGGCGCTCTACGAGAAGTTCCGTGTGCCCGCGGAGGTGCTGCGATCCACTCTCGATCCCGCCTTCGCGCTGCACCTCGAGCGCCAGCAATTTCACTCCTCCGAAATTCTGGCGGCCATGCAGTCCTACATCAAGGCCGACACATGGCGGCTGCTCGCGGTCACGGAGCGCGACCTCTACATCCCGATTCTCACCTTCGTTTTTGGCGAGGCGCAGATGGGAGGCCCAGGTGCCATCGTTTCCTATCATCGCCTGACCCAGGAATTTTATGGCTTGCCGCCCGACCTCGACCTGCTCGCCAACCGCCTACTGATCGAATCCGTGCACGAGTTGGGACACACGCTGCACCTCACTCACTGCGACGACTTCCGCTGCGCCATGGCCCCTTCCCACGCCGTCGAATATATCGACATCAAGGACAGCGGCTTTTGCGAAGACTGCCTCGCCAAGGCCATGCAGGCGGTGTAGAGCAGATTAAGGTCGTTCCGCGCCACTTTGGGGAAGACGCAAATCTGGCCCGACTCCCTTCCGACGGCTGACTTGAAGTGTGAACTCTGATAATCTCTGGCCACGGGAATCTCCCAGACCGACCCATGCCCCCGAAGAAACGCGCCACTTCGCGAGCTGCAAACCAAGCATCCCCACCGAAGAGGCGGGCCTTGCGTCCGGTTGTGCCGCATGGTCAGCGCGAACTGGTGATCATCACCGGTATCAGCGGCGCGGGGAAGTTGTCTGCCCTGAAGGCGTTTGAAGACCTGGGCTACTATGCCGTGGACAACCTGCCCGTTGGCCTGCTGTTGAATTTCGCCGACCTGGTGCGCGACTCCACGGAAATCGAGCGCGCGGCACTGGTGGTCGATATCCGTGAGGGCGCACGGCTCGATAAGCTGCCGCACCTGTTGCAGTCGCTGCGCAGCTCCCTGAAGACCACGGTACTGTTTCTCGAAGCTAACGAGGACGCGCTGCTGCGCCGCTACAGCGAGACCCGGCGTCCGCATCCTTTTGGACGCAAGACCTCGGTCAAGTCATCGCTGCTGTCGGAGCGGCGGCGCCTGCAGCCGGTACGCGAAATCGCCGACCTGGTCGTGGACACCAGCAAATTCAATGTTCACGAGTTACGTGATCTTCTGACGAAGCGTTTCCAGAGCGCCAAGCGGGAGCAGAACATTCTGATCTCGTGCGTGAGCTTCGGCTTCCGCCAGGGCGTGCCGGAAGACGCCGACCTGATGTTCGACGTGCGCTTTCTGCCCAATCCCCACTTCATCCCCAAGTTCCGGCCATTTACCGGGCGCAACCCGCAAGTCGCGCGCTACATTCTCTCGTTCCCGCAGACGAAGGAGTTCATCACCCGCATTTCGGAGCTGCTCGTGTACTTGATCCCGCACTACATCGGGGAAGGCAAGAGTTATCTTACGATCGCGTTCGGCTGCACGGGAGGGAAACACCGCTCGGTGCTGATCGCCGAAGAGGTAAAGAAGCGCCTGGCCAAATCGGACTACAACGTGAAGGTCGTGCATCGGGATTCGCCGGCGGGGGAGTAGAGCGAGGTCTTACTCGGTCGTCCAGAAAAAGGAACCATCCCGCCCGAGATGTCCTCGACTAATGGAACCCGGACAGTCTTTGTGGAACATCGGTGCGTCGCTGGCACCGGCCACATCCGGAATGGAGGCCGATGGGGGTCTCGGGGCACCAGCAACACTACGAGTCTCACTTGAGCGAAGAAATGGCTGGTTTCCCGTGGGAAATGAAAGGATAATACATTGCCTCCGGTGGGGGGCCGAATTCCCATGTGTCTCCGTTCCACTGCCGAGGCAGAAAGGAACCTTCGGTCAGATGAGCCCGATTGAGATTGTGTTGACGGCTCTCAGTGCAGCGGGTGGCAGCGCGGTAGTCGTTGCCGGTCTGGCGGCATGGCTTGGCAAGGTCTGGGCAGATCGTATTGCGCAGAATCAAAAACTCCTGGGCGACATCGATGTTGATCTACGCATCAGAAGACTTGAGGTCTACCCAGAGCTGTGGAACGCGACAAGTATCCTACCAAAGTGGCCTAAGGCCAGCGGGGTCACTTATGAAGATCTTCTCGCCTTCAGTCAACTATTGCGGGATTGGTACTTTGAAAAGGGTGGCATGTACCTTTCTCAAACCACGCACAACCAGGGGTACAGCCCACTGCAGGATGCGCTTGCAGATGTTCTCAAGGCCAATAACTCCGGCCCAGTCTCGGGGGAACACTACGAGAGAATCCGTGAGCGTTGCAGTGCCCTTCGCAGTAAATTAGCGGACGATATCGAGTCTCGCAGAGAAGGCCCGGATTAGACTTCGCAAATTAATGCTTAAGTGATTACTCTACGGTCCTTGCAAAACGCGGTTTGTGGCGCGTCGCGAGTGAATACAGTGCGCCGTCGGGGTGAGTCCTGAAATGCGGCGGTTCATAACCCATGCTTTCACCGCCCGGTATCGTCACGGCACCAAGTTCCGCTAGAATCACTGTTTGCACGCTCATCTCTCCAGAACGACTGCGCCCGTCACGCCGCGCCGGGGAGCGCGGGGCCTATGCGTCAACTGAAGCGACTGCTGCACTACGTCAAACCGTACTGGTTTTTCCTGGCGGCTTCCGTGGTGTCGATGGCGCTGGTAGGGCTGTTCGACGCGTTCCGTCTGCTGTTGATCGGTCCCATCTTCGACCACGTGCTGAATCCTGGAACGGAGTCGCGCGAGCTGCCGCTGCTGCCCACCACGAACTGGGGGTTGCAGTTGAACTGGTTTGTGCCCGGCCACTTCCACAATGTATGGACGATGGTGGCCTTCGCGCTGGTGGCGGCCACGGTGGTGAAGGGACTGTTCGATTATCTCGGCACCTACCTGGTGAACTATGCCGGGTTCGGCATGATCACCGATCTGCGCAACGAACTCTACACTGCCACCCTGCGGCGCTCGGTGGGGTTTTTCCAGAAGCACTCGACGGGCACCCTACTCTCCGCGCTGGTCAACGACATCGAGCGGGTGCAGTACGCCATGTCCACGGTGCTGGCGGAGTTTCTGCAGCAGTTGTTCACCCTCATCTTTACCGCAGTGGTGGTGGTGCTGCTGGGCGGCAAGCTGGCCTGGGTACTGGTGCTGTTCGTCCCTATCATTCTTATGTCTGCCCGCCGCGTCGGTCAGCGCGTGCGCAGCACGACGCGCAAGGGGCAAGACAAGCTGGCGGAAATCCAGAACATCCTGCACGAGACCATTACCGGCGTGCGCATCGTGAAGGCGTTTTCGATGGAAGCGTGGGAGACCGGGCGTTTCCGCGACGCCGCCAAGCGGCTGTTCAAGGCCAACCTGCGCTCAGTGAGCGCCGCCGCTATCAGCTCGCCCATGATGGACATTTTCGGCGCCATTGCGATTGCGCTGCTGATCCTGATGGGGCGCGAATACATCAAGCACCACATTTTTACGGAAGGCGTCTTTCTGGCCTTCATCGTGGCGGTGTTCAAGCTCTACGAGCCAGTGCGAAAGTTCGCGCAGTTCAACAACAACTTTCAGCAGGCGCTGGGAGCGTCGTCGGCGATCTTCAATTTTCTCGATGCCCAGGATGACGTGCGGGAGAAGCCGGGCGCGATCAAGATGCCGCCCTTTCACAAGGGCATCCGCTTCGAGCACGTGTATTTCAGCTACAAGCAGGGCGACGACCATCGCGAGGTCTTGCACGATATCAACCTCGACGTAGCGCCAGGAGAGGTGGTCGCAATCGTCGGATCGAGCGGATCGGGGAAGACCACGCTGGTGCATTTGCTGCCGCGATTCTTTGATGTGAGTCACGGCCGGCTATTGATTGACGGTCACGACGTGCGCGATCTTACGGTAGCGTCTTTGCGCTCGGAGATCGCCATTGTGACCCAGGACACCATCCTGTTCAACGACACAGTGCGCAACAACATTGCCTATGGCCAGCCGACGGTTCCCAGGGAGAAAGTCGAAGCAGCGGCGCGCGCGGCCCTGGCACACGACTTTATCCTGGGGCTGCCCAACGGGTATGAAAGCATGATCGGTGAACGGGGCCTGCGTCTGAGCGGAGGCGAGCGGCAGCGGATTTCCATTGCCCGCGCCATCCTGAAGAACGCGCCCATCCTGATTCTCGACGAGGCGACTTCGGCGCTCGACACCGAGAGCGAATCACTGGTGCAATCGGCGCTGCAGAACCTGATGACAGGGCGCACGGTGTTTGTCATCGCGCACCGCCTCTCGACCGTGCGCCGGGCCGACCGCATCCTGGTGCTGGAAAATGGCATGATCACCGACGAGGGCACACACGAGCGCCTCATGGCCCGCACCGGCACCTACCGCCGGCTGTACGATCTGCAATTCGTCGATGTCGAGATTTCCAACGGGAGTGAGTAAGCCAGCCATGAAGATCCGGTCGATGACGGGATATGCCCAGGTCAAGGCGCAAGTGAATGACGAGCTGACGCTCACCGTCAGCCTGAAGTCGGTGAATCATCGCTTCCTTGATTTGCACCTGCGGATTCCCGGTGAACTTGACCAGGTCGAAATGAAGGTGCGGCGAGTGCTGAAGGAGCGCCTGCATCGCGGACATATTGAAGTCACGCTGAGCCTGGATCGGGTCGGCGGGGCAACCTTCGCGGTGAATCGCGAACTAGTGGGCGGCTACCTGAACGCATTTCGCCAGGCCGCCGAGGAATTTGGCGTCAGCGCAGAACCTGACCTCAACGCGGTGCTCAAATTGCCGGGTGCGCTTAACGCCGCCGCAGTTGGTGAAGCCACCGACGAGTTGGAGTGTAGTGTCACCGCCGCGCTGGAGCAGGCCATCGAGCGGCTGAATCACATGCGCGAAGAGGAAGGCCGCGGCGCCGTTGCGGAGTTGCGCGAACGCATGCAGCACCTGTCGAAGGCGACCAGGGAAGTCGAGGGCCTGCGCGGCAAGGTGAGCAAGGCCTATCACGAGAAGGTGCAGGGCCGCATGCTGGAGTTGATCGGATCGCATGCGGATGCCGATCGTATCTTGCAGGAAGCCGCGATGCTGGCGGAGCGCAGCGACATCCAGGAAGAGCTTGTACGGATGAAGAACCACATCGAGCACTTCCTGTCGCAGCTCGATAGCGGCGGCGAAGTGGGCAAGAAGCTGGACTTCCTGTTGCAGGAAATGAATCGTGAGGCCAATACGCTGCTTTCCAAGACCACCGGCGTGGCCGGCGAGGCGCTACGCATTACCGAGCTTGGGCTGGCGATGAAGTCGGAAATCGAGAAAGCCCGGGAACAGGTACAGAACCTCGAATGAGCGGAATCGTGTTCATCATCTCGGCACCTTCAGGCTCGGGCAAGACAACTCTGACGGCCGAGCTGCGTCGAGTCGTTCCCAACCTGGAATTTTCCATCAGCTACACCACCCGGCCGCCGCGCGGCAGCGAGCAGAACGGGCGTGAGTATTTCTTCATCAGCCGCGACGAATTCGAGGAGATGATTCGCGAGGAGCAGTTCGTGGAATACGCCGAAGTCTTCGGCAATTACTACGGCACGGCGCGAAGCTTCCTGCGCGGGGCCTTCGCGCGGGGCAACGACGTGATTCTCGACATCGACGTGCAGGGAGCGGCGCAGGTCAAGAAAAAGGTACCGGAGGCGGCCAGCATCTTTGTTCTGCCTCCGTCGCGGCAGGAGCTGGAGAGCCGCTTGCGGCGACGCACGTTGGCGGAAAACGAAGAGCGCCGGAAGCTGACGGGCGAGGACGTTCCTGACACGAAGATCGAGGCCATCATTCAGCGGCGCTTGCAGGGAGCCTCGCGTGAGATTGAGAATTATTCGCAGTATGACTATATTCTGGTAAATGAAAAAGTGGAGTCGGCCATCGACATCCTGCAGGCCATCGTGAAGGCGGAGCGCGTGAAGCGCACCTCCGAAATGCACGGCGCCGAAGATGATCGAGTACTGGCTACAGCCGAACTGGCTGAGCGTCAGCACATGATGGAAAAGGTGCAGACGATCCTGGCGACGTTTGATTTTTCCGGTACACGCAGCGCAACGGAGTGACAGATGAAGCTGGTTGAAGGATTTGATAGCAACTACCGCTATGTTCTGGTCGCAGCCCGCCGTGCCCGTCAACTGCAGAATGGCGCGCCCCCGGTGGTGGAACCGCATTCCCGTAAGGCCTGTCGCATCGCCGAAGAAGAGATCAATGCGGGCAAAGTGAAGTGGGAGGTGCCCGCGCCCGGCAAGACTCCTACCGAAATCGCCGGCGAGATACTTTCGGGCACCGTCGGCGGCGAGAGCGACGACTAGCTTTTCTGCATCTAACGAATGCATCCCACCGCCGTGCGGGGGAGAGCTGAGGGCATCATGAAAATCGGGTTGGGCGTGAGCGGAGGCATCGCCGCCTACAAGGCCGCCGAGATCGTGCGCCTGTTGCAGGACCGCGGCGTGCGCGTGCAGGTCGTCATGACCCAGGCCGCTCAGGAATTTGTGCGCCCACTCACGTTTGCGGCGCTCTCCGGCGAAAAGGTCATCACCGGAATGTTTTCTGCGGGCGATGAGCAGCCCAATCTCGACTCGGCTGTCGAACACATTGCAGTGGCACAGTCGATCGACGCGCTGCTGGTGGCGCCGGCCACGGCCGACGTTCTCGCCAAGTTCGCCCAAGGCATCGCCAACGACTTCTTGTCCACGCTCTATCTCGCGACCAAGGCGCCGGTGATCGTGGCTCCGGCGATGAACGTCAACATGTGGGAGCATCCCGCCACGCGTGCCAATCTGGAGATTCTGCGGCAACGCGGCGTGCACATCGTCGCGCCCGGCAGCGGCTACCTGGCATGCGGAATGGTCGGCGCGGGACGGCTGGCTGACCCCGAACACATTGTCGCCGCTACACTCGAGCGTCTCGGCATTGCGCAAGACCTTGAGGGCGAAACCGTGCTGGTCACGGCTGGTCCAACGCATGAGCCGGTCGATCCGGTGCGCTACCTCGGCAACCGCTCCAGCGGCAAGATGGGCTATGCGCTGGCAGAAGCTGCTTTGCGACGCGGAGCAAAGGTCATCCTCGTCAGCGGGCCGACGGCGCTGACTCCACCTTCCGCAGCGGAGACTATTTTTGTCGAGACGGCGCGTGCAGATGCGTACTGCCGTGCTCGACCGCTGGGAGAAGGCCGGCATCATCATCATGGCGGCGGCGGTGGCGGACTACCACGTGAAGAATGCCGCGACGGAAAAGATCAAGCGCGGCGGGCCGATGGAGCTGCAGTTGGAACCGAACCCCGACATCCTTGCCGACCTGGGGAGCCTGCGTCACGCCAGCGGCAAGAGCAAACCGCTACTGATCGGCTTTGCTGCCGAGACCGACCACATGCTGGAGAACGCGCGCGCCAAGCTGTTGAAGAAACGCGTGGATGCGATTGTGCTCAACGATGTCGGGCGGAAGGACATCGGGTTCAACTCCGACCGCAACGAGGTAACGCTGGTGACCGCGCAGGACGCGATTGCGGTGCCGGAAGCAAGCAAACTCGATATTGCACAGAAAATCCTCGACGCCGCGGTCCGCATGCTGCGGCAACCAGCTACACTGGTGCCGGCACCGGTTCGTAGCTGATGGTCCTCAATCCCGCAAGCAAATCTGCAATTCGCGAACGCCTGAGCTTCTACCGCGAGCTCGGCATTGGGCCGCTGTACCGGCGCGAGGCCGATGCCAGCGCGCGATCGCAGGACCTCGGCGAACAGCTACTGGAGATTGCTGCGACGGTGGCCGACGAGAGTGGCGTCGAGCAGGAGCACGTCCCACAGACGGTACATTTGGCCACCAGCGAAGACCGCGCGGCGATGTTGCGCGTGATCCAGGACGACATTGGCCCAGATTGCCGGCGCTGTGAGCTGGGGAGGCTTGGCCGCAAGAAAATCGTGTTTGGCACCGGCGATCCCAATGCGGAGCTGATGTTCATCGGCGAAGGTCCGGGCGCGGACGAAGATGCACAGGGTCTGCCGTTTGTCGGACGCGCGGGGCAGCTGCTGAACAACATGATCGTGGCCATGGGGCTGAAGCGCGAACAGGTGTATATCGCCAACATAGTGAAGTGCCGTCCGCCGGGAAACCGCACTCCGGAGCGCGACGAGTGCGACACCTGCTCACCGTTCCTGATGCGGCAGATTCGCGTGGTGCGTCCGAAGGTGATCGTAGCGCTGGGCGCAACGGCCGCGAAAAACCTGCTGGGCGTGAACGACTCCATGGCGTCGATGCGCGGCCGCTTCTACGATTTCTCGCCCAAGCGCACGCTCACTGACACGGATGAGCCGTTCGACTGCAAGCTGGCGGTGACGTACCATCCAGCGTTCCTGTTGCGCGATCCGCGGCAGAAAAAAGAAACGTGGAAGGACCTGCAGATGGTGATGAAATTCCTGGGACTGCAGTCGCCGCGCGCGACCACGCCGGACACAGAAAGCAGCTAGCCCGCCATGCCACGGTTCTGCGATGTGGCCGTGCCGGTTCCGCTCGACGCCGCCTTTACCTACTCCATTCCCGAAGAGTTGCCCGGGCCCTGCGTCGGCGGGCGTGTCATCGTGCCGTTTCGCGAGAAGCGACTATGCGGCATCGTCACAGAGCTGCACGATCGCGAGCCCAGGTTCGAGGCTAAACCGGTGCTGCAGGTGCTCGATACGGTTGCAGCGCTCACGCCTGAGTTGATGCAACTGGGCCGCTGGATTGCCCACTACTATATTGCGCCAATCGGCGAAGTACTGCGTACGATGCTGCCGCTGGCTGCCGAGTTCCGCCGCGTCATCGGCATACCGCATTACCGACAAAGGACTGGAGGCGCTGCACGCCGCGTCAACCGTCGGATCGTCGCTGCGATCACGCAAAGAACCGGAGCACCAGATGCAAGAGTATGCCGTGCTCAACCGGCTTGCCGATGGAGAGATGATGCGCGAGGCATCGTTGCGGGCGGCGTCGGGGGCATCGCGAGCGGTGCTGCAGACGCTACTGCGCAAGAAATGGATTGCGCGCGAAGATCTGAGCGGCGTGCGCGACGCCAGCCGCCACATTCAGATCGCGACGTTGAAGGACACCGAAGGCAAGCTCAACGCCAATCAGCAGGCGCATCGTGGAGTACCTTGGCCAGCGGCCGGAACAGCAGCGCCACGTGTAGCCGCACTGCGCGAATTGGCAGTGCCGCGCACCACGCTGCAGACGCTGGTGCGGCGCGGCATCGTCGAGCTGCGGCGAAGAGCCCGCAAGCTTCCGCATGTCGGGCCTGAAGCCGCGAAAACTGGAGTTTCTGTTCAATCCGGCACAAAAGACCGCGCTCGACCAGATCAACGCAGCGGTCGATGAGCGGCAATTCCTGCCGATGCTGTTGCATGGCGTCACCGGTTCGGGCAAGACGGCGGTGTACCTGTCGGCCATGCAGGCCATGCTGGCCAAGGGCCGTTCGGCGATCCTGCTGGTGCCCGAGATCGGCCTGACGCCGGCGATGGCCGCCGACCTGCACCAGATTTTCGGCGACGAGGTGGCGATCCTGCACTCGGCACTCACCGACGACGAACGCGCCGAGCAATGGAAGCGCATCCGCAACGGCGAGTCCCACATTGTGGTAGGCACGCGGTCCGCCGTTTTCGCACCGGTGCCGGACCTGGCGCTGATCGTGGTCGATGAAGAGCACGACCACTCCTACAAGCAGGACGAAACCCCGCGCTACCATGCGCGTGATGTGGCGGTGATGCGCGCCAAGATGTGCAATGCGGTGGCGGTGCTGGGTTCGGCCACTCCTTCGCTGGAGACGTATTACAACGCGCAGCAGGGCAAGTACAGGCTGATGGAACTGGCGGAGCGCATCGAGAAGCGTCCGCTGCCCGAGGTCGAAATCCTCGACATGCGAGAGGAGTTCCAGCGCACCAAGAAAGAAGCGGTGCTGTCGCGCAAACTGGTGGAGGAAATCGGCTGAGTGCCTGGAGCGCAACGAACAGGCGATGATCCTGCTCAACCGGCGCGGCTTCTCGGCGTTCGTCTTGTGCCGCTCGTGCGGCGATACGGTGCAGTGCAAGAATTGCGCGATCGCCATGACCTACCACAAGCGTGAGCATCGCCTGATCTGCCATTACTGCGGATTCATGCGACCCGCGCCCAAGACTTGTCCCAAGTGCGGCAGCGACTACGTGCAATATCTGGGCACGGGGTCGGAGAAGCTGGAACAGATCCTGCACACGCTGTTTCCGCAGGCGCGGATCGGGCGGCTCGACCGCGACACCGTGCGCGGACGTGACGATCTGGAGCGCATTCTGGGTGCGCTGCATGCCGGCGAGATCGACCTGCTGGTGGGCACGCAGATGATCGCCAAGGGACACGACATCCCCAACGTGACCCTGGTGGGCGTGGTGGGATCGGACGCGGCTCTGAGCTTCCCTGATTTCCGTGCCGCTGAAAGGACATTTCAATTGCTGACGCAGGTGGCAGGGCGCGCGGGACGAGGAGACACGCCGGGCAAGGTAGTGCTGCAGACATTTTACCCGGATCACTACGCCATCCAGTACGCAGCGGCGCACGACTATCGCGGCTTCTACGAAAAGGAGGCACGCTTTCGCAGTTGGATGCACTATCCGCCGTTCAACTCCGTCAGCAATGTGCTGGTGCGCAGCGCCAAGCTGGACGAAGCGCTAACGTGGTCAGGAATTCTCGGCAAGTGGTTCGAGGCCACGCGACTGGAGGGCGTGCGGGTGATGGGTCCGGCGGCGGCGGCGATCGTGCGCCTGAAGACCGAGTATCGCTACCACTTTCTGCTGAAGTCGGCGAGCCGCGAGCGCATGAACGCAGCGTTGCGTGCCATGATCGAGCACGCGGTGGAGCAAAGGATTCCGCGGACGAATCTGGTGGTGGATGTGGACGCTCTGTCGCTGACTTAAGCTGGGTCCTTTGGCCATGCTTTGAGCGCCTTGCGGAGTTGCACCAGTTGCCCGAGGTGGTAGGCGTTATGGTCGGCCGCCAGTAACGCCTCGCGCAGCAGCGTCTGTCCCTGGCCGCGCGGCAGAGGCTCCAGCAAAGGACGCGAGCGATCCAGCACCAGCTCGCGCATCTCCTCGATCAGGTCGAGGACCGATTCCACGCACTGGTCCCAGGCTTCGTCCTGCGGCGGAGTCGGCAACGGAGGCCAGTAACCTTTCGGCCAGGGTGGCGACTTGTGGCGCGCGTCGCGCGTGAACCCAACGATATCGGCGAGTGCGATGCGCAGGTGCTCCAGCAGTTCCCAAGCGGAGTGCGAGAAGCCGGGCGGAACCTCGCCACGCAGGTCGAAGGGGAAATCCAGCAGTGCTGTGCGGAAGTCGACATGCGCCTCACCCCAGTCAAGAACTTTAGCAAGTTGTTCACGAAGAAGTTGCTCCTGCGTCATGCGTCCTCCTGCTGCCGGATCGGTGCGAGAACATCGTAGCAGGCGAGGAATAGCCTCCGCACGCGACCCGCGGGAGCGGATGCGCATATCGTCGAAGTCCGGCGGCGCATGCCGTAATGCACGCCCGGAAGAAGGAATTCTCGCCGACTCGAGAAAATTACCAAGGAATAGATCCCCACCGCACCCGGCCCTCGCATGCGAGTAAAATGAGATCATTCATTAAGGATGGCGCCGGACCAGGCCAGTCCGGCTGTGAAACAATATAGGTACTGAACGTCTCATGCCACAAATAGGTAGTTTCACGCTTCTGCTCGCCCTTGCTCTGGCGGTTTATTCGTTTGCTGCCGGCGCGCTGGCCTTGTATCGCAAGGACGACCGCCTGGGCGAAACTGCTCGACGCGCGGGAATCGCGTGCTGGGCCGCGGTTACGGTAGCAGCATTCGCGCTGGTGATGGCTGCGTTCGGCAACGACTTCTCCGTGGCCTACATCCTGCATCACAGCAATCGCGATCTGCCCATCGCGTACAAGTTTGCGGCGCTGTGGTCGGGCCAGGAAGGCTCACTTCTGCTGTGGGCGTGGCTGCTCTCGACCTATGGCCTGGTGATGCGGCTGCGTTACAAGGTCGATCCGCAACTCACGGCCTACGCCTCGTCGATCGTGGCGGCGGTGCAGGTCTTCTTCCTGCTGCTGGTGAATTTTGCGGCGCATCCGTTTGGGCTGGTGTCCGGCACGATTCCGCCGGACGGCAACGGGCTGAACCCGCTTCTGCAGTATCCCGAGATGGTGATCCATCCCCCGATGTTGTACCTCGGCTATGTGGGAGTGACGGCGCCGTTCGCGTTTGCGCTGGGTGCGCTTGATCATGAAGTATCCCGGCGAAAAGTGGATCCACATCACCCGCCGCTGGACCATGGTGGCGTGGCTCTTTCTGACTTGCGGCATCTTCCTGGGCGCGCACTGGGCCTACGCGGTCCTGGGCTGGGGCGGCTACTGGGGATGGGACCCGGTGGAGAACGCGTCGATCCTGCCTTGGCTCACGATGACTGCGTTTCTACATTCGGTGATCATGCAGGAAAAACGCGGCATGATGAAGATGTGGAACATGTGGCTCATTTTCACCACGTTCCTGCTGGCCATCTTCGGAACGTTCCTCACACGCAGCGGCGTGGTCAGCTCCGTGCACGCGTTTGCGCAGTCGGGCATCGGCATCTGGTTCGTATGGTTCCTGGCGATCGCGTTCGCGACCTGCGTGTATTTCTTTGTGCGCAATCGCGAGACGCTGAAGAGCGAGCATCGGCTGGATTCGCTGGTGTCGCGCGAATCGAGCTTCCTGTTCAACAACCTGGTGCTGCTGGTGTCGTGCTTCGCGGTGCTGTGGGGCACGCTGTTTCCCGTGCTCTCGGAGTGGGTGACGGGCAGCAAGGTAACGGTGGGACCACCATTCTTCAACCGCGTGAACGTGCCCATCGGATTGTTTCTCGTATTCCTGACTGGCGTGGGGCCGCTGCTGGCTTGGCGACAGACCTCGCTCGACAGCCTGCGGCGCAACTTCCTGTGGCCGGCGGTCCTCGGTGCGGCGACGGCAGTTGCGCTGATGGCGGGCGGCATGCGCCCGTGGAATGACAGCGCGTATTTCTACTCGCTGATGGCGTTTTCGCTCTCGATGTTTGTGTTTGCGACCATTGTCGGCGAGTTCTGGCGCGGCGGACGGGTGATTGCCCGCCAGCAGCACGTCAACATTTTTTCCGGCATGGTGCAGATCACCCGCCGCAACACCCGTCGCTACGGTGGGTACCTGGTGCACTTCGGCGTGGTCCTGATCGTCATTGGCTTCGCCGGCCTGCCTTTCAACCAGGACAAAGAGCAGGAGATGGGTTTCGGCGACAAGATGCAGATCGGCAACTACACGCTGGTGTGCCAGTCGTACACGCAGGACGACAAGCCCAACTACGGCAGCGAGTGGGCCGTGCTCGATGTCTACAAGAACGGCAAGAAGATCGACACCATGTTTCCTGAACGGCGCTTCTACAAGGCGAGCGAGCAGACTTCGACCATTGTGGCCAACCGCTCGCGCCTGAACGAAGACCTGTACCTGGTGTACACCGGCAAAAATCCTGACACCGGCAAGCCGATCATCAAGGCGCATGTGAATCCGCTGGTGATGTGGATCTGGATCGGTGTGCACATCGTGCTGATCGGAACCATCCTGGCGCTGATTCCGAACTGGAAGCCTCCCAAGGTGAGGGCAGCTGAGAGAGCGCGCGAAGAAGCAGAAGCCGCATTGAACAGGGGTGCGGTGGAAGTGGGCGGAGACTGATGTTGCGCAAACCAATCCTGATTCGCTCCATTCAATTACTCGGTATCGCCGTGCTCGCCATGACCTTCATGGGCGCCGACGTGGATGCTCGCTTCAACAAGCTGGGACATCAGCTCATGTGCATGTGCGGATGCAATCAAGTGCTGCTGGAGTGCAACCATGTAGGCTGCGCCTATTCCGAACGAATGCGCAATGAGCTGACGGCCGGGTTGGAGCGTGGAGACAGCGACTCGCTGGTGTTGCAAAGCTTCGTGCAGAAGTATGGCAACACGGTGCTGTCGGCCCCGACCTCGAGTGGCTTCAATGTGATCGCGTGGATCATGCCCTTCGCGGTCTTTGCTGCCGCGAGCGCGCTGACGGTGTGGCTGGTGCGGCTGTGGAAGTCGCGTCCGGTGGCGCAACCGATAGCGAGGCCTAGAGTCGGCGCCGAGGAATTGGATGCGCTGCGCAAGAAGGCGCGTCAGGAGACCGAGTTTTGATTTATCCGTTCATGGCAATCGTGATCGCGGCGCAGGAGACTCCGTTCATCCTCTTTGGATGCGCTCTGTTCGCAGCGGGGCTGTTTGTGTACGTGTTCTATCAGCCCGGCGAGGTCGAGACCGGCGAAGCCAAGACGCGCTACGGCTATCTGCAGGAGCGCAAGGACGCGACCTACGAGAACCTGCGCGACCTCAACTTTGAATACAAAGCGGGCAAGTTGAGCGAGGAAGATTACGCCATGCAGCAGGCCGCGTTGGAGGATGAAGCGGCGGCAATTCTGGCGGAGATGGAGAGTATTGAGAAGACGCGATTGCGTAAGCCAATCGCTAAGGGAGGCCGGGCATGAGCGCAAAACAGAATGCAGAATTGCGCGGTAATCGGCGTCCCTCCGACAGGCTCAGGGCGGGCTTGTCGGCTGCGCTCCCTGCGGTCGCTTCGCTCAGGATGACTACACTGCTGGCGGTGGCGGTCATGATCTTTGCGTTGAGCGTTGTTGCCCCCGCACAGAACATCACCGGCACGGTCACGAACGGCACCACCGGCAAGCCCGCGGCGGGCGATGAAGTTACGCTGTTGTCGCTCTCCCAAGGCATGCAAGAGGTTGGTTCGACCAAAACCGACGTGCAGGGAAGGTTCACTCTGGCGGCGCCGGCGGACCAGGGCGTACCCCACATGGTTCGCGTCACGCATGGCGGAGTGAATTACTTTCCGAAGGGCGGCCCCCTGATGCCGGGCGCGACCACTGCCGAGATCACGGTGTATGACACCGCTAAAAAGCTTGAGGGGCTCTCGCAGACCGTCGAGGTGGATCGCTTCCAGGCTGACAGCGGCCAACTGCAGGTAATCGCATTGTTCGCGATCCAGAACGCGTCGAATCCGCCGCGCGCGCTGGACAGCGACAAGACGTTTGAGTTCGTCGTGCCGGCCGGAGCCGAGATCGATGAAGGCATGGCCAAGTCACCCGGCGGGCAGCCGCTGAACATGTCTCCCACGGAAACCGGGCAGAAGGGACACTACGCGTTCAGCTTTCCGCTTCGCCCGGGCGAAACTCAGTTTCAGGTGAGCTACCACTTGCCGTACAGCGGTGAAGCCAGTTTCTCGCCCAAGCCGCTGGCCGATGTGCAGCACTACGTGGTCATGACGCCGAAGGGCATGACTTTCACCCCCAAAGACGCACAGCGCTTTCAGTCGATGCCCGACAGTCCCGGTGTGATGGTGGCCACCAACGTGAAGCCCAGCGAAGACCTGAGCTTCAAGGTGTCGGGCATGGGACAGTTTCAAGCTGAGGGTCAGCAGGCCGCAGCCAGTGATGAAAGTAGCGGCGGTGCCATGGGTGGCGGACAGGCCGCGGCACGTGACAGCCGTCCTGGCGGCGGACTGGGTGCACCGATTGACTCCGACGATCCCCTGCATGACTACCGCGCGGTGATTCTCGGCGTGTTCGCCGTCGTGCTGGTGATGGGAGGAGCTTTCGTGATTTCGAAATCGAATAGCCAGGTGCTTGCGGCCAAGGCAGCCGCAACCGCAGATGTTTCCGCACCGGCGCCATTGGCACCGACAGAGCCTGGGGGAACTCGCGACCGCAATGCCATCCTGCTGGAGGCGATGAAGGAAGAGCTCTTCCAGTTGGAGATTGACCGCCAACAGGGCAAGGTCAGCGCCGACGAGTATGCAACTGCGAAAGCCGCGCTGGATGAAACTATCAAGCGCGCGCTGGCGAGGGCGAAGACGTAGCTGACTGATGGCCTTCGTACGAAGCGATCATTTCTTGGCCGCGGGTTCGGGAACGATGAGATCTTCGGCCGCGACAATCTGCCAGCGGCCGTTGCGCCGGATCCAGGTATCGGTCCACACAAAGCGTCCGCGGCGAGGCTCGCCGGAGCGGCGTTCCCACGATTCGTCGCCCTGCGCTACCGCGGCATCGCCGTAGAACCTGACCTTCAACTGGTTGAGGTGGTTCGAGACGAAGTACTTCGGCGCGTTTCGCGTATCCGCCATCATCTCCTTCTTGTCATAGAGCTTTCCCTCAGGACTCACTCCTAGAAAATCGTCAGCGAGAATCCGTTCGATAACGCTGGTATCTCCGGTTGAGACCGACTCTGCCCACTGCTTCTCACTCTCCCTGATGTAACGCTCGGACTCGGACTGAGAACCAGCGGTAGATTGAGAAAACATCAACGCGGGACCCACGGCCATCTGACGAGCGACATAACCCAGTATTTCAACGGTAGCTCTCCTTTGCGCTTGCATCGATGTCAGTATTTGCGGGACTCTGTCAATATACCTGCCCATGGCAAACGGCAGTATATGCGCTGGCGACCGTGGCTCTCGCAACAGGGAGCGCGAGAGATCCGGCTGGAATTTAGGTCAGACCCCGCGCCGCACTGGGCGAGATTTTCGCAGCGGCGTAAAATCAGCGCTTGCGACCTCACGAGCAATGTCGTGAGTACACTGTGTTAGTCTGCACTTTTCGAAGCGAGGTTCGGCCCCATGGCTCTGCTGCAAAAAGGTGTTGCGCTGGCGGCGTCGCGCATGCCGAAGAAGATCTCTCCGCGCGTTCACGCCGCGCTCGACTACGCCATTGCAGGTTCGTTTCTGCTGGCAGGCGCGATTTTCTGGAAGCGCAACCGGCGCGCCGCGCTGGGGTCGCTGCTCTGCGGAGGCGCAACGGCCGGCGTCAGCTTGCTGACCGACTATTCCGGCACCAGTTCGCGCAAGCCCATTACCTATTCCATGCACGGCCAGATCGATACCGGACTGATCGCTATGACCGCCGCCATGCCACGGCTGGTGAACATCGAGAATGATCGGGAAGCCAGGTTCTTTGCCCGCCAGGCAGTAGCCAAGACCGCCATTACGGCCATGACCGATTTTGAATACGACCAGCGGCTGAGTTCGCGGTGCGAAGAGGACAACGAAGAGGAGTTTGGGGCCTAGAGCAGTTTCCGATCTGGCCGAACGACGGATCCGCGCGTCAGCACGGCTTGCAGCTGCAACCACTGGCCCCAAAGCTCATCCATATAGACGGGTCGAAAGTCAGCAGGGCTATGGGAAACACCTTTAAGACGGCGTTGTTGCTGACGGCGATGACGTTGCTTCTGCTTTTCCTGGGACAAGCATTCGGCGGCGAGCGCGGCATGATGATTGCGCTGGTATTCGCCGCCATCCTCAATTTCATCTCCTACTTCTTCAGCGACAAGATCGCGCTGGCCGCATATCGCGCGCAGCCGGTCACGCGCGAGCAGTTGCCGCGCGCCTACGAAATCGTCGAGCGCCTCACGCAGAAAATAGGCATCCCTATGCCGAAGATGTACGTGATCCCCACCGATTCGCCCAACGCGTTCGCCACCGGACGCAGTCCGCAACACGCCTCGGTGGCGATGACCGAGGGCATCCTGAACCTGCTGACCGATGAAGAGCTGGAGGGAGTGCTGGCGCACGAGATCGGGCACGTGCGCAATCGCGACATCTTGATCAGTTCGGTAGCGGCAACCTTGGCAGGAGCAATCACGCTCATCGCGCGCATGGGTTACTGGGCCTCCCTGTTCGGCGGAGGGGGAGGCCGCGACGACCGCGATCGCGGCGGCGGATTCGTGGCTCTGCTGATGCTGATCCTTGCGCCGATCGCGGCCACCCTGATTCAGCTTGCGGTGTCGCGGTCGCGCGAGTACGAGGCCGACGCCAGCGGCGCGGCCTACACTGGCAACCCCTACGCGCTGGCCAGCGCGCTGAAGAAACTGGACGCATACTCGAAGCGCGTTCCCATGCAGGCGACGCCGTCCACCGCCCACCTGTTCATCGTGGCACCGCTGCTGGGCATGGATTTCGCCAGCTTGTTCTCCACCCATCCTCCGATTGCCAAGCGCATCGAGCGGCTGACGGGGCGCCCGGCGGAGCTCGAGCCATAGGTTTGAGACTCGCTGATTGCCCCGAACTGACCAAATGGCATTCGGCCCACTTCTGAAGCGACTCAACGCACCTGGGCCTACATTATTGGGTAATCATTACCTAAGTTGCACAAAATTGACCGAATGCCCATCGTGGGATGGCAGACTTCATCGTCGATTTTGGTAATATCTCTAAAGAAGCCGGGCACGTTGTGGGAGCTGCAGTATGCTCTCTTTTTTCAGTTACTTAAGTAGATCTTCCGTGCGCATCGGGTTCCCTGTTGATGTCGATGGCGAGCGATGCGGGGGAGCGAAGCATCCAAGAGCCAATTTCCCGGAACCGCTTGATTTCTGCATTGTATAATGTATAGTAACTGATACTGAAGTTACTATTAACTTGGGGTGTACCACTTGTTTCTGGGGCGTACGCATTACTGGTTGTCGATTGGACTTCTGTCCTTGGGTATGGCTGTACCGCTGCACGGCCTTTCGGTGAATGCCGTTGGAGATGGCGCTGCCGAAGCGGGAGTCCGAGCTGCGATGATTTCGGAAGCCGGCTGCGTAGCGGGTCAAGACGAAACCGCATACTGGACAGGCACGCAACCGAATCTGTACCCCGTGGCGCAAAGTTGTTCCTCTAACGACGGCATGCTCGTGGAAACCGCAGAGTTCGCCAACGGCGAGTGGACCATGGCGCAATTTAGCCGGAGTGTAGGCCTACAGGAACTCGGACTCAACGGGACTCTCGAACCAGTCAGCAGTGCGGAGGCCGCGTCCTTTGTTGCCGCTCTCGCAGCGCCGCAGCCGGATGACCCGCCCACCGGAACCAAAGTCCCGGAACCAGCTACGCTCCTTTTGATGGGCACCGGAATGATCCTGGCGTCGCGGGCATCGCGCATCCAGCGACCTTCCCGAGATCCGCTGCGGCTGTCGGCCGTGCGATTGGGCAGCGCCCACCAAGCCTGATCTTCTTTGCGATTGCGCTCCCAACTCATCTCCTCACTCGCAAATCTCGGCATAGGCCCGCCGATACCATCTATTCAGTCGGAAGGCTTTCTGAAGGGGCGTACCTTCAGAACCTTGCCCTGGGCTGAGTCGAGGGCCGAGTGCTGGCAGAGGGGCGGCAGAGCGTTCACATCCACTTCCGCCCCCAGTGAGTGTGATGTTCTAGCTGTTTCCGGCAGCCCAAGTAAGATGATTTAGTGTGTACCACAATGTGAGATACGCCTAGGCTTGCGAGGCATGTTCCCGTACTACTTTGTCTTCCAAGCTCGAGTGCGGATGCCTTGCAGTCACCGCCCGGCAATGCTGGCTCAGGGGCAACCCTAAGTCTCGCTGGATATTAGCCTCCAAGGCTTATCAGTCCAGTAAGTCCCACACTGTGGCATATCAGAAACAACGCGCTTGTTATGCTCTCTCGCGCCTTCGTGATCGTACACGACGCACGCTTTCGAATTCGGCCGCACCTCGATCCCCAGTTATGTGTTGCGGATTGCAAAATGTCAGTCAGTTCGGAAGTTGAGTTTTCCACAGGTCGCTGGTCCCGACTGTGGGACATACCTTATGCTGTTGCTCGCAAGCGATAGATTGGAATGTGGTTGGTAGCGATTCCCGATTTGTGGTTGCAGGACTTGCTGGCCCTGGATTCGGGAGTTTACTTTTCCCGGTCGCGCAAGAGATAATAGAAATGACGTAAACGCTTTCTCACCTGCATCACTAACGCTCACGCGTCAGATCTGATTATCATATGTCTGACAATGTGGGAGGAGCGCAATGCAAACCGAATCTGATCTTACTGCTGAAGTTAATCACCGCGAGCGTATCTGGTTTTTTCCCGACAAGTTCTGGCAGGCCACCAAGGGCATGCCGAAAGAAGAAGTTTCTAGGCTGATGGAAGAAGTGGAGAAGTACGCCGAAGCAAAGAACGTGGAAGCCCTGAGCAAATATCCCTTCGTATTCGTCGGCGACCCCTACAAAGACCACGACAACGCAGCCTAGGCTGCCGAATCGAACGCATGCGGGTAGTTACCTGCTCTGCGTGGGTTGGATTTAGTTCCCTGAAGTAGCGCTGGCAGGCGAGACCTTGCGGCGCGCGGGGAGTGGCCGGACCATGATCGGCATTCGGATGCAGCTTTCGAGCAGATAGCGCGCCTGCGCCAGTTGTTCTCCGAACGGACTGATCGAGCTGCTGAGTCCTCGCGCATAGAGCATGAGCGCGCCGTTGCGGCGCTCAACCGCCACCGACGAGACCCTCTGGTCGTGGAGTTCGTCGAGCGCGTTGGCCAGACGTAACACACCGGCGAGCGGCATCAGCTCGCTGCGGCGCTGCGCCGGCAATCCCGCGAAGATCGGATGATTAGACGGCGGCAGGCTGCCGCGATGATAATGCGCCACGATGGCAACGCACTGCAGGTATTCCTCGCTCCAACCCACAGGCCGCTTCAGTTCCCGGATCATGCGATAACCGCGCTTGCGGTGGCCGCCCCCTTTGCCGCGACCGACATCGTGCATGACCGCGGCGGCCTCGAGAATCCGGCGTGAACTGTCCGATTCCACAAGTACCCGTTCGCGTACCAATCCGTCGTAGATCTCCAGCGCCAGCGCGCTGACGAGCTGTGAGTGCTTGTCGTCGGGATCGAGGTAGGCAGCCCAGGTGCGCATCTTTTCCAGGGCCGCTCGCGCCAGCGCTTCCCCGGCAGGCAATTCCGCACGCCACTGCAGCCACAGCGAATTCCTCCCCAGCATTTTCTTGCGGTAGAAGGCAATGCGTTTCTGCCGTTCCCCCGAGATGATCTGCTGCCACAGCGCGCGTTCTTCCAGTCCTACCTCGGCGTGGGACTTGACCATCGCCCACAGCACATCGAAGTCGTGGACCTCGCCGAGCGCATCCTGCAAGTCGCGCAGGTCACGCGACCAGCGCTGATGCCGCTCCGGCAGAAAATTCTCTGCCGTGTAGCGGAAGCGCTTGATACCGATGCGCAATTGGTGATAAGCCACGGCGCTGCGATTGCGCAAAGCGGTGCGGTGCAACTGGTAGGCGTCGTGCCACCGTTCCAGCGCGAGATATTGGAAGACCAGGCCCTCCAGCGGCACACGGGTGGCGCGTTCGGCAAGCTTGGTGTTGAGCGCGGTCCAGCGCTTGCGGTCGAAACCGTTTACTGCCTCTTTCGCCACCAGCTTCAGCGATTCTTCCTTTTGGCGCAGTGAGGCCAGCAGGATTTCCCGCAGGGGATCGTCTTCGGCAGAGAGTTTTTCGACCCACTCCATCATTACTTGAGCATCGCGTAGCTCGCCGAGACTGGCGAACAGCCCCTTTCCCAGCTTCTTCATCTGACGCCACGCCGGATCGGGATCGACCGACAGAAAGCCGTCGGCCATGGAGCGGCAGCGGCGAATGGCCACGCGCAGATCGTGTACCGGATCTGCGGCGAAATCGTGGCTGGCCTTGTCGCACTCGTAGAGGACGCGCGCGGCCCAGTAGGCCAGACCAGACTTCTGTCCGGCAGCCGAGTCGCTCTCGTGCTGGTGGTGTTCAGGATGCATCGATGATTGTGGTCCGAGGTTATTGTCTCAAAGCCGGACGCCGCGCGGCACAGCTCAGCGCGAAGAAGTCGCAGCCGGTCCTGGAATGGTTTCTATCTTTCCCAGCAAGAACAAATAGGAAAGAATGCCGCCGAGCAACACTGCCGCTGCTACCAGAAACGGGCGCGCGAAAGATTGCGAATTGCCGACGAGATATCCGGTGATAACCGGCGCGAGAATCGCGGGCAGGTTGTCGACGAAATTCATGATGCCGGCTACGCGCCCCGTGCTTCCCGGCGGAGCGATCAGTCCTGGAATCGACCACCCGACCGGTGCCGAAGCCGCCAGGCCGCAAAGGGCAACTGAGATCCAGAAGATGGCGACCTTCGGATTGGTAGTGCGTGTAGCGCCGGCAACTGCCAGACCGAGCACCAGTCCGGCGACGAGAATCGTCTGGCGCACGCGCGTGGGGTCGTGTCCGCGGCGGATGAGATAGTCAACCAGCCATCCTCCAACGATCAGATCGCTCACGGTAGCGGCGAGCCACGGGATCGCCGTATAAAAGCCCGATTGCAGGACATCGAGATGCAACGAGGTGCTGAGGTATCCGGGAAGCCAGGTTAGGAAAAGATAGAAGTTGTAGTTGTAGGCCGCCATGCCGAGGGCCAGTCCCCAGACTTTCTTGCGACGCAACAGAAATAACAAAGACGCGGTGCGATGGGGATCGGCCTCCGCTTCACGCTCTCCTCCACCGATGGCGATGTGTTCGCGCTCGGCCTGCGACAGCATCGGATCGTCGGCGGGATCGCGATAGACCAACCAGAAGAGTGCGAAGTAGCCGAGGCTAAGCACCCCGGTGAAGACAAAGCTCATCCGCCATCCCCAGTAGTGGACGACGATAGCGACCAGCGGGATGCCAATGGCCGAGGCGAACTTGGCCGAAGCGTCGAAGATTGCGGTGGCCAGTCCGCGTTCGCTGCGCGGGAACCATATGCCGATGGCCTTGGCGTTGCCGGGAAAGGTCGGGGCTTCGGCGACACCGAGCAGCAGGCGCGCAGAGATAATGCCAACGAATCCGCGCGCCATTCCGGTAGCAAACGAGGCCACGCTCCACAGAAACGCGCTGATGCGGATGACCGGCTTGACGCCATAGCGGTCGAGCACTGGGCCGGAGGGGAGCTGCAGCATTACGTAGGTCCAGCTATAGGTGCTGAGCAGGTATCCAATGGCAACCGTGCTGAGACCGAACTCGCCTTTCAGCGGCGTGATGGCCACCGAAAGGTTCACGCGATCGAAGAAATTGATCACGACGCCCACGCCCAACAACACGGCAATGCGCCAGCGACGGCTGTTCCACAGGGATGGAAATTCGGAAGTCAAGTGAGTGCTAGTTCGTTGGTAGTAGAACACAAGCGCAGTTTCGCGTTTCAAGTTTCCCGTTGGATGTTGGCGGCATTTCAGCCCTGCGTGAGGACGAAAACATCCCGACGAATTCTAACGTAGGAGCCACTGCACGCACTCACACTCTCCGGTGATTGCTGTCACTTCGACGGAGTTCGCGCGGGAGTACTATTTAGGCAGGTTCTTCCCAAACGCTCGCCCGCGGAGGTGTCCCATGGCACACACTGTTGCCACGCGCGTGGCATTCAAGAACATCCTCTTTGCAACCGACTTTTCCGATGTGTCCCAGCAAGCGCTGTTGCACGCCCTGGCGATGGCAAAACGCTACGAAGCTAAGCTCACTGTGATCCATGTAGCGCCCCCGGAAATGCAGCAACCCATCCCAATGGAACCGGTGCCAATCGAGATGGATTGGCAGAAGAAGAAGGCGGCCGATAGCATGGCCCGGCTGCAGGATTTCGAGCCGCTCCACATGTATCCCCACGAGGCCATCGTCAGGCAGGGCAATCCGTGGCTTGAGATGTCAGAGGTGATCGCGGATAGAGGTATCGACCTGATCGTACTCGGCACCCACGGCCGTGGCCTGCTTGGAACCCTGTTCCTGGGTTCGGTCGCCGAGCAGGTGCTGCGCAACGCAACTTGCCCGGTATTGACCGTCGGGCCGGACGTGGCTCCAGCCCTGGTCGACCACGAGCAGTTGTCGCACGTCCTGTTTGCCACCGACTTCTCGGAAGATTCGATGAGCGCTCTGCCCTACGCGCTTTCCGTGGCAGAGGAGGACAACGCCGAGCTCACGTTGATGCATGTGCTCGAGGAGTTGCGACCCATGCCCATCGAGTACTCGCAGGAGTTGCTCGCCGACTATCGTCAACGGTTGTGGGACCTGGTTCCGAAAGACGCCTGCTTGTGGTGCAAGCCACAGGTCGTGGTTGAAGTCGGCGATGCCGGGACGTCGATCGTGCGCACAGCCCACGACCGCCAGGCCGACCTGATCGTGATGGGAGTGCATGGCGGCGGGGCCGTGGTCAGCCATCTGCCGTGGACGGTACTGCACTCGGTGGTCCGTCACGCCCGCTGTCCAGTGCTCACCACCCGCGGAAGTGCTGCGTAGTCCCCGGCAAGCCCAGGAACGCCGAAGAATGTGGAGGAGGGTCGACCACGGCCCTCTTTCTTCCTTCTTGCTATCAATCCGCAAACCGTTCAGAAACGAGCTGTTTTCGGCCAAGGAGGGAAATTGACTTCCTATCCCGCGGCATGCCGGAGAGAAGTTCTGTGTTCTTTTTTGCGATTACGTTTCAGGCCAATCGACAGGCCGCTTCGGCGGCCACACCACCGCCTGGGCACGCCGTACCGCGCGCTGCGCCATCACCTCAAGCATTCGGCTTGGCCGAGACCTTGACCGGCTTCGGTTCGTCGGCCCAGTGTCCGCTGAACAGATGCCCCTTGTGCTCGGCAGCCATGGCGGTGAATCCCATCACGCCCATGGCAAGGAAGATGAGGAAGAAAACCACTGCAATAACGAGGACTGGCATACTCCACCTCTACGCCCATTTTGGGACCGAAGTGAACCGCATGCTGTGACTGCAATCACCGCTGGATGTGAGGCATGCAAAATCGCAGCGCCGTGCCGTGGCTCGCACTCAGACCCTACAGTCCAGAGATCTGAGAATCCAAGTCCGCGAGCGTCCGCTTCATCAGTTCGCTAAAGCGTTCGTTGGTGCTATGCTCCAGTTGCTGCACCACGCGACTGCGCGACAGGAGCAGGTCCGCTTTCTTGATTCGGTTTCGCGTTTGCTCTGAATTGAGCCTTGGTTTGTCTTTTGCAGGCTTGGCTAAATGCGACTCTTCTATCTGAGCTTCAACAGACTTACTTTCCCAACCTCGTGCCATGCTTGAATTATATGTTGGGCTCGCCCTTCCATCACGTAAAACCTTCAATAAAATCGGTTTTGTCGCACGAAAGTGGTATCTGCCGGGAGCCCTGAACCTCGTCGCACTAGGTGCTGAGACGGGCGGCCCCGGCTCCCAGCGAACCAGGCTGGTCCGTTGGGAGCCGAGGCCTCGGGGAGGAAGTACTAAGGGGAGGGGAACTGCGGAGATCGTTGTCCAGGGTTATCGTTCCATCCTGCTGCCAGGGCATCGGCCACGCGCGACAGCAGACCCTCGACGGTAAACGGCTTCTCCAGGTGCTGGTGCGGAACTCCGGCCATGACCTCCCGCAGAAGTTCTCTGTCCGCATACCCAGTCATGAGGACCGTAAGCAATCCAGGGCGCGACCTGCAAATACAGCGCGCCAGCTCCGGACCGCTCATCCCGGGCATCACCACGTCAGCGAGCAACAGGTCAATCTTTGCCGCCCGGTCGTCGGCGATGTGTACAGCCTCCTCCGGACCGCTTGCCTCCAGCACGCGGTATCCTCCCAGTTCCAGGGCCTCGCGCGTAACCTCGCGCACAGCGGGTTCGTCTTCCACCAGCAGGATGGTCGCCGGCAGCTGTTGCGGCCAACCATTCGGATCAGTTGTACTCGCCATCGTCGAACTCATCTCGCACCTTCGCATCTGTGAACTTCACTTGCATCACATCCATCTTGAGTGCACGTGTGTCTCCATCCTGCCGCACGCTCCCCATGTTGAACCAATCCAATGCGATACGAACAAAAGGCGAAATAGGCGAAGGAAAGGCGAATCCCACAATGGCACAATTTCCCTTTTCAGATCGCCCGTTTCGGGAACCTCCCACCCCGCTATCGCTTCTGCCATCCTGATCGAAGCCCTCCGCCACCCCATCTCAAGCGACTATTTTCGACTCGATCCGTCCAAAACAGCATTCGGGGGTTGCCGCCGATGCTCAACGATCTGCGTTACGGATTTCGCCTGCTTGCGAAGCGCCCTGCTTTCACCTTGCTGGTCGTGCTGATACTCGCCATGGGCATTGGCGCTAGCACCGCTATTTTCAGCGTCGTCGATCAAGTGCTGTTGCGTCCGCTACCGTTGCAAGCTCCTGGGGCGCTGGTGCGCATTCAGGAGCAGCATCGCCTGGCCACGAACTTGACGGGCGCAACCTTCCTCGACCTGCATGAGCGTGCCCGGACCATCGCACCCTTGATGGCATACCGCATGTTCACCCGCAACCTGGCGGATGCGCGCCACAGCGCCCTTCCCGAGCAGGTGGATACAGCCTTTGTCACGCCAGACTTCTTCGCGGTGGCGGCGCAGCGCCCACAACTCGGCTATGAGTTCACGCCGGACCAATACAAGGACAACGCGCCCTCGGCGATAATCCTGAGTGATAGCCTGTGGCGGCGGATGTTTGCCGCGGACCGCAACATCGTCGGTCAAACTGTGCTCTTGCACGGTGCGCCGGCGACGGTGGTAGGGGTGATGCCGCCAGGCTTCAACTTCCCGCAGGACGCACAGGCCTGGGTCCCGCTCACCGAGGACCAGGCTTTCCAGCAAAACCGGCGCGCCCATCTATTTTCGACGATCGGGCGACTGAAGCCCGGTGTGAGCAGGCAAACGGCTCAAGCGGAGCTGCAATCCATCGCGGCTTCTATCGAGAAGGACAGCCACGGCGCGGATCACGGTATTTCGTTGGTCGCGACCGGGCTTCAGGAATCGATGGTCGCCAATGTGCGTCCTGCACTGCTGCTCTTGCTCTTCGCCGTAGGATTGGTGCTGTTGATCGCTTGCGCCAACGTGGTGAACCTGCTGCTCTCCCGCGCGGTTGTGCAGCAGAAGGAGATCGCAACGCGCATTGCGCTGGGTGCGACCCGGATATATATCGTCCGCCAGTCCCTCAGCCAAAGCCTGTTGCTGGCTCTAACCGGTGGCCTGCTCGGTTGCCTCTTGGGATGGTCGGCGGTGCGATTGATCTCAACTTCCTATCCCGGAGCCATCCCGCGCTTGCACGCTGCGTCATTGGATTGGCGGGTGATGCTGTTTGCCGTAGTGGTCTCGGTAGCGAGCGCGGTGATCGCCGGAGTGCTTCCGGCGCTGCAGCTTTCCCGCATCGACCCTGTGACTGCGATGGGTGGCGCGGGGCGCAGCACCGAAACAACATCGCGCAGCCGGTTGCGTGAGACGCTGCTGGTGTGTGAACTGGCGCTGGCAACCGTTCTGCTGGCGGGGGCGGGATTGCTGATTCGCAGTTTCTTGCGTGTGCAGCAGGTCAACCCAGGGTACGACGCCGCGAACGTTGCGCTCATGCCGGTCACGCTGCCCGATGCGAAGTATCCGGGCATGAAGCAACGGGTTCAGTTTGTCGATTCGGCACTAGAGAATCTCGCCACAATTCCCGGAGTGCGTTCGGTGGCGGCCGCCGGAGTGCTTCCTCTCCATCCTGCGCCCGACACAAATTTCGAGCTGGCCGGCAAGCCGGTCGATCCCGACAATGAGCCGACAGCTTTTGTCTATACCGCGACGGCGGATTACTTCAAAACCATGTCGATCCCCTTGCTGGCCGGTAGGGTCTTCACCGCGCAGGACACGGCTGCGGCGCCCACCGTCGTGCTGATCGATCAGACCATGGCGGACCGCTATTACCCCGGCGAGAATCCCATCGGTCGAATGATCACTATGAAGGAGTGGGGCGATCCGTTACCGGCGCAAATCGTCGGCGTCGTCGGAGCCGTCCGGCAGGAATCGCTGGAGTCGGTGCCGACGCCGGCGGTCTACTTCAGCTTCGCCCAGTTTCGCGAGGGCACGCTGGTTACCTACATCCTCGCCAAGACTGAAGCTGAGCCGCAGTCGCTCATGACGGCAATGCGGCAGCGAATCTGGTCCGTGGACAAGCAGATTCCAGTGCCGGCCTCGACCATGGAAGCCGCCCTTTCCGGGAGCCTGCTGCGACGCCGCTTCACGCTCACCCTGCTGACCAGCTTTGCCGGGCTCGCTCTGCTGCTGGCGACCGCGGGCGTCTATGGCGTGATCTCGTATTCGGTCTCCCAGCGTACTCGCGAGTTTGGAATTCGCTTCGCCGTGGGCGCGCGACGCAGTCGGGTGCTGAGCATGGTCCTGATTCAGAGCTTGCGGATAGCAGGTATCGGCTTGGGGATCGGCGTTCTAGGGGCCTTCGCCGCCACCCGCATGATGCAATCTCTGCTCTACGAGGTAAGCGCCGAGGATCCACTGACGTTTGCCTGCATCACAGGATTTCTCTTCGTGGTAGCGGCTCTGGCCAGCTTGATGCCGGCAATACGCGCGATCCAAGTCGATCCCATCGTGGCGCTGCGATACGAGTAAGGGCGGGAGTGAATTGGCTCCGAAAGGGCGCTGCTTTTCAGTTGTTACGCAAGGCGGGCCGAGAGTATTGGGCTCTGACTCCTGAGGCGAGTCGACCTACGGTTCCTTCCGGGTCTATGTGACCGCTCCCCGGCGCTCATGTGGGGCCTTTTCCTGCAACGAACCCTGCTTCATGGTGGCGGCTCCTGTTCAGTTTTGTCATCACGACCCCGCCTCATCAAGTGGTGGAGCTACTCGTTCCTTCCCTGCTCATCCCGACGGCGCACCCATCAAACCGATTCTCCTATACAGTGCGACGCCTCCGTATACCCAGAACTGCCGGTTAATGTCACCTTAATTAAATTCTTGGGCCACCGGGTCGACATCCGATAATTAATTCTCTTTAGCCACCTAAGAGCCATTGACTTATATCGCGACTCGGCCCAGTATCGCGGTACTCTTCGCTATCGGTAGGGGACCCTAAAACCAAGATATTAGCCGATAAGAGTTACTGAGGAGAAGCTTGCATGCACATAATAAATACTACTGGAGCTTTTAGTGTGTACGCAACATTATAGACGATGATGTCTCCTCACTACTAGCGGCGACACTGGCCATGATGACGAACTATGAAGAGTACATCAAACAGGCGCGATACGGATAGCGATGTAAAAAATAGAGTAGGTAGTTCCCTCGACTGACCAAACTTGTTGCCTGAAGACGCACAGCGAGCGGCCTCCCGCCGGACCTCGAGCGTTTGCCGCGGATCTAGTCTCTGCAGCGTCGAGTGAACCGCGGTGGCTGCTGAGGGATTTCCCAAACAAACAAGGAGAGAATCAAATGGCAGACCCGAGCAAATTGCCCCAACCTAGCGCACCGTGCTCGCCTGGTGGCGTAACCGATCAGCGCAGCAAAGATGCGTTTGTCGTCCGATTTGGAACTGCAACCAAAGATGCTGTTCCCACCGGAAGCGTTCCTCACACCTTGAACACTGACCTCACCAAGTTCCCCGACGGACTCGGCACCTATACCAAGGTTCTGAAGCAAACCTCCTCACCCGCTATCGTCGATCCCGGTACCTTTGAT
Source organism: uncultured Acidobacteriaceae bacterium (assembly GCA_963758255.1). Classification (GTDB taxonomy): domain Bacteria; phylum Acidobacteriota; class Terriglobia; order Terriglobales; family Acidobacteriaceae; genus DASRAA01. The sequence goes on along the minus strand of CAVWUX010000007.1, from coordinate 15,035 downwards.
CAGTTCTTAAAGGCGTGCGGGCTTAAGCCAGGCTTGCCCAGTGATCTGGGTAATTTTGAAGACCCAAATATCAAACTCATTGGGACGGATCGGCTGAACGGCCCGCTGGGCGCATTTGCACTGCAGTTGGTTGGACAGGACTCGCAAGGATTTGGCGATACTGTCGTACTCACGCCGCCTGCCCTCGATTCTGAAGAGTATGCGATCGAACTCGTCGAGCTTTACTGGGCTTCGCTGTTGCGCGACGTTCCTTTCACCGAATTTCAGACCAACGCAACCGCTCAGGCTGCGGCGCTGGAGTTGAGCAAGCTGGCCGCTGCCCATCCGGGAAAATATGCCGGACCAGTCGACGGAAGTGGAAAGGTCACGCACGATCGCTTGCTCCGCGGCGGGTTGAAACTGAAGAATAAGGACTACTTCAAAGGTGAGACTGAAGGTCCGTACCTGTCCCAGTTCTGCCTCGTGCCCACGTTCCTCGGGCGCTTGCCGCTCGATCAGAAAATCAAGACTCTAAAGGCGGGCAAAGACTTCTTGACGGATCTGGACGAGTGGCAGCGCGTCCAGAACGGCATCAAACCAAGCGAGGTGGAAGAATTTGACGACCAGCACCGGTACATGCACACCGGACGGGATTCAGCCTCGTACACGCAAGCCGACGAGTTATATCAGGGGTATCTGATCGCTTACCTGGTTTGTTCGACCCTGGGGATCAAGCCTAACCCACAGAGTCCGTATGTTACTACCTACAAAAATCAGAAAGCGTTCGGCACATTCGGCGGCCCGGACATTGCTGCGACTTTGGGGGCTGTAGCCAGGGCGGCGATCAACGCAGTTTGGTATCAGAAATGGCTGGTTCACCTTCGCCATCGGCCTGAGTCCGGCGGCGCCATCGTCCACCTGCTGAAAAACAACATGCTGAATCCAACCGACAAAGCAAAGCTGGGCAATTTCGACATCGTCCTCAACTCGGCTGCGCTCAATCTCAGCTTCATCCGCAACGGCAGCTACCTGCTCTCGCAGACGTTTCCGGAAGGGTCGCCGACCCACCCAGCGTATCCGACCGGGCATGGAACCGTGGCCGGCGCTTGCATTACGGTCCTCAAGTTCTTCCTGAACGGTGACGAACCCATCGAGCATCCCGTTGTTCCTTCATGTGACGGTCTGCATCTCGAGCCGTACGTCGGCCCCGGCAAGCTCAACGTAAACGGCGAACTGCACAAGCTGGCGCACAACATCTCGTTCGGTCACGGGCTACACGCCGGAATCCACTGGCGCAGCGATACCGACTACTCGATGCTGCTCGGCGAGGCAGTAGCGATAGCTTTCCTCGAAGACCAGATGTGGACCTACAAGGAGGACTTCGACATCGCCATTACCAAGATGGATGGCACGAAGTACCACTTCAAGAATCACTAGCCAGAACGTGATCGCTGCCGGTGTTTTGGAAAGGGCGCAGCTTTAGCTGCGCCTACTTGTTTCGTTCTCTTGTCATCAGGAACGAAGCGAGGGAGCTGCTTTTGCTTCGCACGATTCCCGTTTTGGGAATTGGAGGGTGTTAGGTACCCCTCCCCCTCCCCTGTTCCTGAAAACAAAGGGTTTGCAGCACGATCGTGCGCAAGTTCTTGCAGCCATTGGGGTTATAGGCAAAGTCCTGTTAACAAAAGAGTTAGGTTGGACTTCTTGGGACGGCGCGGGGGTGTGGGCTGGCAGATCAGCGAGACATCGAGGACGAGCGTGACCCAGCACAGGTCGAACCACCTTGGGAATAGGGGCAATTGTCTGGCCGCCGTCTAGGTGGACGACAGCTCTCCCTCATCCTTCCGTGGAGGAGTGTAGGTACAGCGGCGCCCAGCAGCAAGGACGCACATCACGGACGCGCGTGATAAGAGCGAGCGCCACGTGAGGCGCTCTGGTGCTTCGAAGGGGCGCGGCTTCAGCCGCGCCGCAACGCGCCCCCTCTTGATTTGTCATCCCTCGCCCGCTCTGGCGGGCGGGGGATCCGCTTTTGATGTATCATCTTGAGTTGCGCCAGCCGTTACGCTTGACGTAACGCATAATTTACGGGATACTACCCATGATACTCGGCTATCGCGACAAGCAAACGAGGGACTTCGCCGCCGGAAAACGTGTCAAGGCTTTTGACGGAATCGAGCGCTCCTGCCCGCATGAAGCTCGACCGGATCGAGGCGGCGACAAGCCTCAAAGATCTGTTCGCGCTGCCCGGGAACCGTTTGGAAGCGCTGAAAGGTGACCGCAAAGGACAGTACAGCATTCGCATTAACGACCAATGGCGGATTTGCTTCGAATGGCCCGAAGGCGCGCCCGGCCCCGATCAAGTCGAGATTGTCGACTATCACTAGGAGAGACGTCATGCCCGTCATAGCCATCCATCCCGGCGAACACCTGGCCGAGGAATTACGCGAGTTGGAGATGAGCGCCGCCGAGCTGGCGCGCCGCCTCGACGTTCCTACCAACCGCGTCACCGAAATCCTCAACGGACGCCGCGCCATCACCGGCGACACCGCCCTGCGCCTGGCCCATTTCTTCGGCACCTCGCCGGAGTTCTGGCTGAATCTGCAAAGCCTGTATGAAATTCGTCTGGCGGAGCGGAAGTCGGGCAAATCGATCAAGACCTTGCCCACCCTCAAACGCGCACATCTCGCGCGAGCCTAATCAGCGAACCACTCGCCTCCGACAATTGCCTGCCACGAGCCAAGACAAGGCGCTCCTGCGGCACCCGGGGGGAACCGCAGTTTCTGTGGCTGTAACGATCGGACTGTTTGGACTCCTATTATTTGAAAGCACAATCCGACGCCAATAGGAGCGTCATAAAACTTGGAGACAAAAAAGATGGAAACTGACGATGTTAAAAGCTTGCCTATACTAGACGCTCCGGTCGATGGCGCGGAGGAAACCGAAACCGGCGAGAGCTTTAACCCGAATTGGTCATCGGATGCCCCTCGTGGCGGACGCGCGGGTACTTAACCGCATCTTGAAGGAGTCGGCCACTGTCCCACTCTTCTTCGCGCAGACCTTGGTTCAATCCCTGCGGGACATCGGTTACAACACCACTACATCTGCGCTATGCGAGCACGTTGACAACGCAATCGAAGCCGGGGCGACCACAGTCCGCGTTTATTTTCGGCAGGTCGGGCGACGCGGTGCTTACGAGACCGACATCCTTGTTTATGACAACGGCAAGGGCATGCCCCCAAATGTTCTAAAAGTGGCGACATCCTTCGGTGGGTCGATGAACTACGGAGACCGGAAGGGTATCGGTCGATTCGGAATGGGCATGAAGACAGCGGCTCTGAGCATTAGTCCGGTGATGGAACTCTACTCATGGCAGGAACCCGCCGCCTTTTACAATATGACCTTAGACACCGACGCAGTTGGGCGGGATCGAAGCAACTTGGTCCAACTTCCAGAACCAGTCTTCAACTCCGTCCTGCCGGAGCCGATACTCGAAGTGCTCACTCGGCCTATGGGGTTTCCCAAGGATGCAACGGAGCAACAACTCCTCGCACCCGCCAACACCGATGTGTATGAGCAACTGGGACCGCATGGCACCCTCGTATTCATGCCGACCTGCGACAGACTGACTTTCGCGACTGATCGAAAGCTCGTCGACCATTGCGTTAAGGAAATGGCTCGCGTTTACCGCCGGCAGATCGCTAAGGGGCTGCGAATCTACGTAAACAACCGCGTTACCCAAGCCGTCGATCCCACCTATGCGATGGCAAGCGCTCGTCACACCAGTATTGAAGGTCTCAAAGTAAAGACTAGCCGGCTAGTCGTGGCAAAAACCATCCAGATTCCACTGAACGACGCGACTAAAGACTCCGCGCCCGTTCATGTGAAAGTGTATGCGTTGCCGATTGAAGACTGGTCGAACTTGACGCGAAAGGAATTGAGCAGCAACCTGCACGTCTTCGATGGTCAGGTCGTGTCCATCGTAAGAAATGATCGTGAGGTATATGCCGGGTACCTCCCTGGAGTGGTCGAGCGGCACAGCGAAACAAATTGGCTTCGCATGGAAATCGACTTCTCGGGTGAGCTCGACGAGGCTTTCGGGGTCGCAGCGAACAAACAAGGCGTTCGGCTGAAGGCCTACGTGACCGATACTATCGAATCCGCTATAGGGAACGACATTTCGGCGATCCGGGAGGAGATCAGGCGCATCCAGGCAAAGCGCGCCACTGAACGCACCGGCTCGAAACTAACACCAAGCGAAGCGCGCGCCACCGAAGCGGACACATTTCAACCCGAACAGCTGAATACTCCGCTCTCGGCCGAAGACAAGCAGCAAATGGAGGCCAACCTCCGCGGACTCGCTGTAGCACTTAAGCGAGACGGCGAGACTGACGAGGACGCTTATCAGCGAGTGCTCTCATCGCGATTCTTAATCGCATACCGCGATGACCCGTACTGGCCGTTTTACCACGTGGAGCATAAGTTCGGACGAGTGATCCTCACGATCAACACCGCGCATCCGTTTTTTGCGCACCTGTACAAACCATTGCAGGAGCTCGAGATCAAGGAAGCGGTAGAGAGCGTAAATCCACCCGATCACCTCGTGCCGAGCAGCAAGGGCCCCGTTGCTGCCCTAGAGCTTTTGTTGCTTTCAATGGCTCGCGCTCAGAGCGTCTTGTCGCGTGAAAACGCAGAAGCTTCGAAGATATTCGATGCATTCCGTCGGACTTGGTCCGAAACTTATCGCGATCCAAGCTCACCAACTGATTCGCTCCATGGACATCGGTCCACTTGTAACGGTGGCTGACTCCCGGCTCCTTAGACATTGTAGGAGGTAGTTAATAATTTATGTAGAAGCCAACCCGAAGAGCGGTTACTATATGGTTGTAGGATTGTTACGTGGCCTCGTTTAGGGTCCGGCAAGCTTCTCTGACCATAACGCGTTAGGCACAGAAACCCGGAACACCGAGGTGAAGGTCTAAAGTATCGCACTCCCCAGGCATAGCGCTTGGATAAAAAATGGAGAAGAAACACATGTCAAACAACGAGTACGCCTGGCTGCGCTATATTGGATCTGCAACAGCGCAGTGAAAAATCCCTACATCTTAACGATTACGCTTGGGGGATCGAAGCCCGCCCTCAACTACCTGCTCAACGCTATCAACACCGGTACCGTCCCATCTAGCCCTTCGGACCTCGACGCGGCGCTGAACCGCACCATCGCGACCCGGGCACGCCTTCGTCGCAGTCATTCGTTGGCGCGCACGAAATGGTCACCATCAGAGTCGGTGCTCTCGGGTGCCGCTGCCGAAGCCAATGTGGAACTGGATAGGATCGGCAGCGTGGTAAAGGAAGCCGACGGAAAAATCCTCCTTGACGCCGGGCTCGGATACACCGATCGAGAGATTGCCAGTCGGCACGCCTCGACACCTGGCGCGATCCGCGTGCGCCTTTCGCGGCTGCGCTTCGAGCTAGCGGCGACGGGGCATTCCGCAACCTGTCTCGGCTCCGGTCGCAAAAGTGCGAGTCCGATGCATCGCGTTCTTAGCCCACGTCTACAATCCGCAAGACAAGCGGCGTGATCCTTGCAGCGTAACCCAAATAGGAGAATAGAAAAAATGGCCGACGTACAAGTAACTTGCATCACTAAGCCGCATCCTCAAAGCTCGCATGAGCACATCACCCATCTGGGCAACCCCGCGGCGAATTGGAAGTGGACAAGGGAACAGGTCATTGCCAGCATCGATACAAAGACGAACACATTTTACGTGCTGGACCCGCGCACCGGCAAGCGAGCGGATGTTGGTGTTGTTCGCCCCGGTGATGGACGGGCCCCGTTTCTGCAGACGTACGCGGACGGTGACTGGAACAACAATCTCTTATCCCTTAAACAGTGCCCACAATTGGCGTAGGTCATGCCCTTGCACAGCCGACGAGAGATCGCCCGGGTGGCCCCGGCAGACGAACCATCTAACCTAAGGTGCCCCGTTCCAGCCCGCCTCCGGGTAGGGCGGGGCATACTGGTACCCAGCGCACACCGATGTTTCGCGCTTTACGGACATCGACGGGCGCGCCTCCTACCCCTTCTTCCCAACGTTCTCCACCACCCACGCTTCCCACTCGGCTTCTTTCATGTATCCCGCTGCGGCTTGCAGCAGCATGGCCGTCTCTTCCACTTCGCGGCACTTCCACGTGAGGCGGTTCATCTCCAGGTAGGTCACCATCGCCGCCAGCGCCAGGCAGCGGACCCCCAGTCCCGCCGTAGCAAGGTTTGCCGCCGGTCGGGATCCACAAATCTTGACGGCCTTCATGCCGTGCCCGAGGCACTCGGTGTCTTAGTTCCCGCTCCCAGCGGTGACGCGCTGGGCTTTCTTCTACCGCGCCCGAGGCGCTGAATTCCGTCCGTTCCTTGCGCTTCAAGTAGGGTGTGATTCACTGAGTCAAGAGATGCCCCACAGACCACGAGACCGTCCCGCTTGGCGGGACAGGAGAAGAGAGCCCAGCGTTTCAACGCTGGGAAAGCTGAATTAGATACCAGAGTCCCCCGGGGACGGCACACGCTCTTGTGCCCGACGTCACCGAATCCCAAATTCGAAACCGATAGATTGTCGGCATGCCACATGCCATGACCTCCAACCTGTTGCATTGCATCTTCAGCACAAAGAACCGCGTGGAGACAATTCCCGATCCGGCGGCACTCGGCCGATATCTCGGCGGCGTCGCGCGGGAGAAAAAAATTCCGCTCATCCTTGCGGGAGGAACTTGTAACCACATCCATTTGTTGATCGCCCTGCCCGCGTCCATGGCCTTGGCCAAGGCCATGCAGGATCTGAAGGGCAACAGTTCACGATGGTTGGGCCAACACAGCGGCGGCTTTTCCTGGCAAGAGGGATATGCGGCGTTTAGCGTGAGTCCGCCGAACAAAAGGGCCGTGATGGCGTATATCAGCGGGCAGGAGCGGCATCACGCGAAGCGAAGTTTCGAGAGCGAATTGATATCGATGTTGAAGAAGGCGGAAATCGATTACGACGAGCGGTACGTGTTCGGCTAGATGTGTCGTGCCCGAGGCACTCGGTTTGCTCTATTCCCTTTCCCAGTGCTAAAGCGCTGGGCTTTCTTGTTGCGCGCCCGAGGCGCTGACTATTTCCTCACCCACGCCGCTCCCGTACAGCACATGACGGGCTGCGTTCTCGCTACTTCTTCCCGACGTTCCCCATCACCCACGCTTCCCACTCGGCTTCCTTCATTTTTCCTGCGGCGGCTCCCAGCAGCATGGCGGTCTCTTCCACCTCGCCGCACTTCCACGCGAGGCGGTTCATCTCCAGGTAGGTCACCATCGCCGCCAGCGCCAGCCGCGTGTTGCCCTCGGCAAACGGACGGTTCTTCAGCAGCGCCCAGGCGTATCCCGCGGCCAGCCGGGCGTGCATGTCGCGCTTGCCGTCGCCCGCAAACTTCACCGCCCGCAACAGTGCGATCTCCAGCATCGCCATGTCGACCTTGCGCGAGTGGCCGCCGTAGCGCGCCTCCAGTTGCTGGTGAATCGCGATCGACCCCAGCCATCGACAGCCGTTGTGCCGACTTTGCCGACGTCATTTCCGCAGCCCCCGATAGCTGTTACGGTGCCGCCCCTCCGTCCGGCGGAAGGCCTCCACCTGTTCGGCAAACTCGGGATCGAACGGCGACAGCTCGATGCCACCCTCGTTGACCGTCAGCTCCAGCTCGTCTCCGACCGACAGCCGGAGGTCGTCGATGACCTTCTTCGGCAGCAGCACTCCGTAGCCGCTGCCGATCATGCGCAGTTTTGTCTTCATAATGCCATTATAACAAGTGTTATAAGTACCCCATTTTCGGACCCCAAAATCGCGCATCCGCCCGCGCTTGACTCCTGTTACCCTATTGCTTCATGGCCATCAAGTTCACCCACAAACCCGGACTTGTCGCCTACATTACCTGCGGCGACCCCAGCCTCGAAGTCTCACGCGATGTTGCACTTGCAGCCATCGAGGCGGGCGCCGACGTCATCGAATTGGGCGTTCCTTTCAGCGATCCCGTCGCCGACGGCCCCGTGATTCAGCGCGCCAGCGAGCGCGCTCTCGCGCAAGGTACTGATTTGGCAGGAGTTCTCGACATCGCTCGCCAGATCCGCCAGCAATCGAAGGCTGGGCTCATCATCTTTAGTTATCTCAATCCCATCCTGCAGTTCGGATTGGACAGCTTCTGCCAAGCTGCTGCAAATGCAGGAGTTGATGGTGCTCTAGTCACCGACCTTCCGGTCGAAGAAGCGCACGACTACCTGCGCGCGATGAAAGCACACAAGTTAGCGCCCGTGTTTCTCGCCGCTCCGACCAGCACGGACGAGCGCCTGAAATCCATCGCAAAGTATTCAAAAGGCTTCGTTTACGCTATCTCGCGCACCGGAATCACGGGAACTCGCCAGGAAGTCGCCGGCGACGCGCAATCGCTGGTCCAGCGCCTCCGCCAGTTCACGCAACTGCCTGTGGCAGTGGGCTTTGGCGTCTCGAACGCCGAGCAGTTTGCCGAAGTCGGCCAATTCGCCGACGCCGTGGTAATCGGCAGCGCCATCGTGCAGCGCATCGAACAAAACACGGGACACGAAGCCGAGGCTGTGTCAGAATTCCTGCAGGGCTTGCGGCCGGAGCTCGCAAGTCATTGAAGACTATGGACATCGTGGAATGGCGGCGCAAAATCGACGAGCTCGACCAGCAACTGGTAGCGTTGATCAACGAGCGCGCGCGCTGTGCTGAAGAAATCGGCAAGCTCAAGCGCAACTCGAGCATTCCCATTTACGAGCCCGACCGCGAACGCATTATCTTCGGGAACATCGCTCGCCTGAATCACGGCCCGCTGACGCAAGTGCAATTGCGTCAGATATATGAGCGTCTGGTGGATGTGATGCGCCAGATCCAGCGCGACGAGATTGTTCCGGAACCGGCTTCGGAAAGCGGCGGCGAACCGACCGAGATCGAGCCGCGAGATTGAGAACTGTCAACCCATTGTAACTAGGTAAGTTAGCTAGGGAGAATGCTGCGGAATGATTGTTGCGATGTTGGAGACCGCCACCGAAGACCAGATCCAGGACGTCACCGATCACCTGATACGAATGGGCTTCGCGGTGCATCGCACCACCGGTGCGCGCCAGTCGGTGCTCGCCGCCGTCGGCAAGCGCATTGACTTCGACACCCGCGACTTAGAAGTCCTCTCCGGTGTCGAAAAAGTTCACCGCATCAGCGCACCGTACAAGCTGGTGGGCCGGCAGTTTCGCCCGCACGACACCATCATCAAGCTGCCCAATGGCGTGGAGATCGGTGGCAAGGAAGTCGTTGTCATGGCTGGGCCATGCTCGGTGGAGTCGCGGGAGCAGCTCTTCAAGGCGGCGGAGATGGTTTCCAAGGCGGGAGCGAAAGTTTTGCGTGGCGGCGCATTCAAGCCGAGGAGTTCGCCGTACACATTCCAGGGGCTCGGCCTCGAAGCTCTCAAGCTCCTCCGGGAAGCCGCCGACGCTTACGGGCTCATGGTGATCAGCGAGGTGATGGAGATCTCGCAGATCGAGTTGATGACGCCCTACGTCGACATCCTGCAGGTGGGCGCACGCAACATGCAGAACTTCAACCTGCTGCGCGAGCTGGGCAAGGTGCGCAAGCCGGTGCTGATGAAGCGCGGTATCGCAGCCACCATCGAGGAGATGCTGCTGTCGGCGGAGTACATCATGTCGGGCGGCAACTACGACGTCATTTTATGCGAGCGCGGCATTCGGACGTTTGAGACCTACACGCGCAACACGCTCGATATCTCGGCGATTCCGATTGTGCACAAGTTGTCGCACCTGCCCATTACATCGGACCCTTCGCACGGCACGGGATTGCGCGACAAGGTCGCGCCCATGGCGTGTGCGTCGCTGGCGGCGGGAGCCGATGCGTTGCTGATCGAGGTGCATCCCGATCCTGACCACGCCTTGTCGGATGGTGCGCAGTCGCTGTTTCCCGAACAGTTTGCGGAGCTGATGCAGCGCTTGCGGATGATCGCGCCGGCGGTGGATCGGACGATCAGCTAGCGTGGGTGTCTTATGCCGATTCGGCAAATCACGATCGTCGGGACGGGCTTGATCGGCGGGTCTCTGGGCCTCGCGTTGCGCCAGCAAGGTTTCGACGGGGCCATCGTGGGCTGCGACCGTCAGGCCGTTCTGCACACGGCGCTGGAACGCAAAGTCATCGACCGCGCTGCAGCCGACCTCGAACGCGCCGTTACCGGTAGCGATGTAGTAGTTTTCGCCACGCCCGTCGGTACTATCCTGTCGCAGTTCGAGGCCATCGCTCCCACACTACCGCCCACCACGCTCATCACCGACACTGGCAGCACCAAGCAGAAGTTCGTCGAGCGGGCTCGCATGGTCTTTGGAGCCGAGGCGGGGAAGCGGGTTCTGCCCGGGCATCCCATGGCAGGCAAGGAGTTCAGCGGCGTCGAGCACGCCGACGCGAACCTGTTTCAGGGTGCTGTGTGGCTGATCACGCCGATCGCTGCAGACGAGCCTTACACACCTATTCAAGAGGAATATATAGGGCTGCTGGCATCGGTTGGCGCACGCGTTGTTACGCTTGACCCAGAACGTCACGATGTTTTGTGCGCGTGGATCAGCCACCTGCCGCAAATGATTTCGACGGCGTTGACCTCGGTGTTGCATGAAGAACTGGGCGACGACGAAGTGGTGATGCAAATTGGCGGGCGGGCGCTGCGGGAGATGACGCGTATCGGGCACAGTCCGTATTCCATGTGGCGCGACATCGCGCTCACCAATAGCGAAAATCTGGAAGACGTCATCCTGCGGTTTGAGCAGCAGATGACGCACCTGCGCGAGAACCTGAAAGGGCCTGAGCTGCGCGAGCTATTTGAGAGTGCGAATCGGTTTGGGAGGAAAGCGTGATGAGAATTAATTGCCTGCCAACTATCGCCGACAGCGGGCGATAAGGGTGGGGCATCCAGTCAACGTAGTAGTGCGCTGGTGTTGGAACCGGGGTAACATAATGGGCGGAGGGGCAGATGGCGACCACGAAAGTGAGCCTCGAGGAATATCTCAACACGAGTTATCGTCCGGATGTTGAGTACATCGACGGCGAGCTGAAGGAGAGGAACGTGGGAGAGCTGGAGCATGCCCGGATGGTGAAAGCCATCCTGCGATGGTTCGTGCAGTACGAGAGCGCCTGGGAGCTTGAAGCGCTGCCTGATGTGAGGGTGCAGGTCAGTGCGGAGAACTACCGTGTGCCAGATGTTTGCTTGCGCCGGCTTGCCAATCGCGATATTCGTTTTGTCACCTCGGTACCTGCCGTGGTGATTGAAGTTTTATCACCCGAGGACAGCATCAGCGACTACCGCGCGCGCATTGCCGATTACAGGCAGAAGGGTATTCCGGGCATCTGGGTGGTCGACCCGAAGACTCGCAAAGGGTGGGACTGTTCCAGCGGAAATTGGATTGAGACCACGGTTTTTCGGCTGGCGGATTCGCCCATTTATCTGGACTTGAGCGCAATCTAGAGCGCCCACCCTATCGCCAACACCCGGCGATAAGGGTGGGCACGGCTTTTTGTGCTCCAAACCCGGCAAGTTCGGTGTCTAATTCACCAGATATGGTCCGATTGGTGCTCGCAACGTTGTTGATCTGTTCGGCCGCGAATGCCTCGGCCCAATTATCGGGGAGGTTCTATTTAGACAAATCAACCTTCGCAGTGGGCGAGCCGGTCCTTTTGTATTTCGAAGTCACGAACGATGGAACTGAACCGGTAAACATATTTCAAGCCGACCCCTATTCCTTCTGCTCCGGCTACCAAGTCAAGTTGCACAGTGGATCCGAATCCAACATTTCGTGCAGTCCCTATGGATTCGCTGGAAGTTGCTTCTCCTCCGATGCACCTCTGCCGGCTGGGAAGAAACACGTCGAACGACTGCTCCTAAACTTCGAACACGACCTGAGCTCACCGGGTGAATATTCGGTCGAGGTGTCTCGCGCCCTTCCCAGTGCCAGTGCAAAACTGGAGTACTACGAAGCTCCGAAAGACACGCTCGAAGTACGCGACGCGCTTCATTTTACGGTCGATGCGAATGCGACCCTGGAATCGAAAACGTTGCAACCCTGGGTCGAGCAGCTTCGGTCTCGCGATGCAAGCAAGCGGCGAGAGGCGGCGCGCACGTTGGCCAGCATTGCTCCGCTGCAGTTGGAAGACACCTTACTAACCTTCGCCGATGTTGCCGAGTTCCGACCATTCGCACCGCTTGCCTTCCACCGGTCGAATACGGCTCGTAGTATGGCGGCGCTCGCTAGTCTGGTAAAGAAAGCGCAACCAGGATCGAATGAGCACTCAGAGAGCGCCCAATACCTCGCTGCGAGTGGCGATCAGCAATGGTTCCCACTCTTGCAGGAGGTTGCGATTGAGAACGCACAGAACTCGATTTATCCTGATTATGCGGCAACACTTGGAGGCGAAAAGATGTTGCCGACGCTCATTTCTTTGCAGAACAGTTCCAATCGGGAATTTGTCGCAGTCAGCGCGGTTGGTGCGATGGGCTTCACGGGATCGCGTGCCGCGGTGCCGATTCTGATCGAACTGCTGAAGAACCCTGACACGGACATGGCTGACCGAGCACGATATGCGTTGCGGCTATTAACCCACCATTCGGTGAGCGAGGACAACGCGGACAGTCCGCAGTCTGAATATCCGGCATGGTCGCGCTGGTGGGCGCTGCAGGGTTCCTCGGCGCCAATTTACAAGCCGAGCGACTGCGGCGAAGTTACCCGACTGCACTAGTGCAGTCGTCATCCCGGATTTCTGGGTGGCCAACTCTTTCGACTTTGCCACACTCCCCCTCGGCTGAGTACAATCGCCCGTTCGGTAACTTCCCATGTCAATGAACAAAGTGTTCGCGAGTGCAGACGAGGCCATCGCCGATATAAACGATGGCGCGACCATCATGGTCGGCGGATTTGGGCTGTGCGGGATTCCGGAGAACCTGATTCGCGCGCTGGTGACGAAGGGCGTGAAGAACCTGAACACCATCAGCAATAACGTCGGCGTGGACGAGTTCGGGCTCGGCCTGATGCTCTATGCCGGGCAGATTCGTTCGCACAAGGGCAGCTACGTCGGCGAGAACCGGTTGCTGGAAGAGATGGTGTTGACTGGCAAGATCGACCTGGAGCTGATTCCGCAGGGTACGTTTGCCGAGCGCATTCGGGCGGGCGGAGCGGGCATTCCCGCGTTCTACACGCCTGCTGGTTACGGGACGGTCGTGGCCGAGGGCAAGGAGACGCGCGAGTTCGATGGGCGTCCGTACGTGCTGGAGCAAGCGCTGACGGCCGACTTCGCACTCATCAAAGCGTGGAAGGGCGACACGTGGGGCAATCTGGTTTATCGCAAGACGGCGCGGAACTTCAATCCCATGATGGCGACGGCGGCGAAGGTGACAATTGCCGAGGTCGAGCATCTGGTGGAGCCGGGCGAGATCGAGCCCGACCAGGTGCACACGCCCAGCGTGTATGTGAAGCGGATTTTTCAGGGTGTGGATTACGAGAAGCGCATTGAGCGCAGAACGCTGAGGAAGACGTGATCTGGCGGACCAGACCCCGCCCTACGCGCGTCGTAGAACGGGGCACCCGGCAATCCCGAGGAATGAAATTCACTGCGGAGGCACGGAGATCACTGAGAGAGAAGGGGCTGTTCGCTCTTCGCCATTCGCTCTTCGCTAAAGACTGAAGCCCAGAAGCTAAGGGCGAAAAGCGAAAAGCGTCCCGTGCTCGGTGGCTAGCGACGAATTCTCAGGAACAAAGGCCATGGCTGACATCAAAGCGACAAACAGAAAGACACGGAAAAGCGCGACCGCATTGTGCGCCGCGTGGCGCAGGAGTTGCGCGATGGATTCTATGTGAACCTTGGCATCGGCATGCCGACGCTGGTGGCCAACTGCGTGCCCCCCGGCATGGAAGTCATGCTGCAGAGCGAGAACGGCATGTTGGGCGTCGGGCCGTATCCGATGACCGGGCGAGGAAGACCCCGACCTGATCAATGCCGGCAAAGAAACTGTCAGCGAGCTGCCCGGCACCGCGTTCTTCTCCAGTGCCGAATCGTTCGCCATGATTCGCGGCGGCCACATTGACCTGAGCGTGCTGGGCGCGATGGAAGTGGACGAGGAAGGGAACCTAGCCAACTGGATGATCCCCGGCAAGATGGTCAAAGGCATGGGCGGCGCGATGGACCTGGTCGCCAGCGCCCGGCGCGTGATCGTCGCCATGGAACACACCACGCGCGACGGCGCTCCCAAGATTCTGAAGCGCTGTACACTGCCCATCACGGGCTTGCGAGTGGTGCATACCATCGTGACCGAGATGGCCTACATCCGCGTGACCCAAGCAGGCTGGTGCTGGAAGAGATCGCTCCCGGCCTGACGGTAGAAGACGTTCAGAGCGCCACGGATGCGCCGCTGATCGTCAGTCCGGAGTTGAAGGCCATGACGGTGTAAGTAGGGTGCCAACACAGCCCAGCCTGCGCTGGCATGGACTAAGCCGTCTCCGGAGAGATATGGCGAAGAAGAAACAAGCTGCCAGGCGCAAGACGCCCGGAGCTGCAAAGAACCCTTCGTGTTTATCAGCTACCGTCGCGCCGACAGCGCCGCCGCCGCCCGCTGGCTTTACAGCGCCATCCAGCGCACTTTCGGACCCGATCGCGTTTTCATGGACACGGAGGCAATTCGCGTATCGGCAGAGTGGCCCAAGGCCATTCTCCAGGGGCTGCAGCAAGCCACGCACCTGATCGCCGTCGTGGGCACTTATTGGCTTCGCGTTACCGACGACTATGGCCGACGCCGCATCGATCGCGACGATGACTGGGTCCACACCGAAATCGCTCATGCACTTCAGAAGAGCAAACGCATCCTGCCCATCGTGCTTGCCAAGGATGGAATGCCGAGGGCAGAAGCGCTTCCTTGCGACATCCAACAGCTCGCTTCTATCCAGCCTTTCGAGTTGCGGGACGATCGTTGGGAGTCGGACTTGAACCTGTTAC